>NZ_CP100126.1:2265000-2957802 GCF_024168045.1 Dorea longicatena | reverse complement strand
ATTTACTCCTAATCTGTCTGATTCGCGGATTTTCACCTATAAACCCACTCTTCTACATTGTACATCAAAAAGTTGCTTTAGGCAATCTTTAATCGTGCACTTTGATGCATGTGAGAAACTGTGGAAAACTCAATCCCAATTATCAACATAGTAAAAATGCGTATATAAAGGGGAAAAAAACTAAAAAAATATATGATTTCCACACGTTATCCACAGAAATCCACAAAGTTTTCCACAAAATGTGGATAAATATATTTTAAAAATTTGCGGAATTGCTTGACGTAGAGCGGTTTTTTTAATATAATCAAGGCTGATGTCTTATGAAAATTAGGGAGAACATCCCTTGGAATAAAATAAGGAGGTGGATATCCATGAAGATGACATTCCAGCCAAAAAAGAGACAGAGAGCTAAAGTACATGGCTTCAGATCTAGAATGAGCACAGCAGGTGGAAGAAAAGTACTTGCTGCAAGAAGAGCAAAAGGAAGAAAGAAATTATCAGCGTAGGCCGCATATATGTGGCCTTTTCTTCTACTCAGAATAATTAGGAGAATCACACAATGAAGTATTCCGAATCACTGAAAAAGAACAAAGATTTCCAATATATATATAGAAAAGGGACATCTTATGCCAACAAATATCTGGTTATGTATGTACTGGAGAATGGGACAGGTCAGAATCGATTAGGAATATCTGTAAGTAAAAAAGTAGGAAACAGTATAGTACGGCACAGATTAACGAGGTTAATCCGCGAAAGCTATAGATTACAAGAAGAACGGTTCAGATGTGGATTGGATATTATTGTTATAGCAAGAATAGGCGCCAAAGGAAAAGGTTATAAAGAGATTGTCGGCGCAATGCTCCATCTGGCCCATCTTCATAAGATTATAGATGAGGGGTAACGTATTATGAAGAAGATTCTGCTCACTGGTATCAGATTTTATCAGAGATATCTGTCTCCGATAAAGGGCGGTTCCACCTGTAAGTTTTATCCGACCTGTTCTCAGTATGCGAAAGAAGCAATTGAGAAATACGGCGCGTTAAAAGGGGGACGGCTGGCAGTGTGGAGAATTCTGCGCTGTAATCCGTTTACCAGAGGAGGGTACGACCCTGTTCCTTAAAAAGATTACAACTACATATGGAGGAAAAAATTATGGTACCAAGTTTACTGACTGCCGCTAACTGGCCGATTGTCGGACAGCTTTGCTGGATTCTGGGTAAGGTAATGAACTTTATCTATAATTTACTGGACAACTGTCTGCCAAGCGATAATGGACTGGTAGGTCTGTCAATCATTCTGTATACGATTTTTGTGTATACGTTATTACTTCCACTTACAGTACAGCAGCAGAGAACATCGAAGATGTCATCTGTTATGAATCCGGAGATTCAGGCTATACAGAAGAAGTATAAGAATAAAAAAGACCAGGCATCAATGATGAAACAGCAGGAAGAGATTCAGCAGGTGTATGACAAATATGGTACATCGATGTCAGCAGGATGCCTTCCATTACTGATTCAGATGCCGCTGTTGTTTGCTTTGTACCCGGTTATCTATAATATCCAGAAATATGTTCCGGAGATCAAGACAGCTCCAAAAGCAGTAAATGTATTCCTGACCCTTCCTGACCTGACCATCTCACCTATGCAGATGATCAAGAACAGCGGGGACTATGGATTTGCACCGGTTGTTATTATTATTACTGCAATCTTGCTTCCGGTATTATCTGGTCTGACACAGTACGGAAGTATCAAGCTTTCACAGGCTATTTCCGGACAGCAGCTTGATAAAGATAACCCGATGGCATCTACGATGAACACGATGAATGTGACAATGCCGCTGTTCTCGGTATTTATGGTATTTTCACTTCCGACAGGTATCGGTCTGTACTGGATCGTCAGTGCGGTAGTACGTTGCGTTCAGCAGATATTTATCAATAAGCATTTAAGCAAGATGTCTGTAGATGAAATCCTGGAGAAAAACAAGGAAAAGGCTGAGGAAAAACGTGTAAAACGTGGCGAGAAAAATGAACGAATCGCAGCAATGGCTCAGACGAATACCAAGAATATGAACAACCAGGCATCCATGAAAAAGCAGAGTACATCTAACTTAAGTGAAAAAGAAAGAGAAGCCAGAGTGGAAAAAGCGCACCAGAAAGCAGACAATGCGAAGAAAGGAAGTCTCGCATCAAAGGCAAATATGGTGAAGAAATTTAACGAAAATGATTAGGGGGCGGCTGTAATGGAGGATTACATTACCTTATCAGCAAAGACACTGGACGATGCGATTACAGAGGCACTGGTTCAGTTAGGCGTAACAAGTGATCGTTTAGATTATATTGTTGTTGAAAAAGGAAGCGAAGGTTTCCTTGGAATCGGAAGAAAGCAGGCTGTGATCAAGGCCCGCAGAAAACAGGAAGAAAAACCGGTTGAAGAAGTTGTAAAAGAAGAGCCGAAAGTGGAAGAACCGGTAAAAGAATATTCACACGCCAGAAAACCGGCGAGAGAAGAGAAGCCGGAAGTAAAACCTGCTCCAAAGAAAGAAGCAGAACTTGCAAAGGTGGAACCACAGACGATCGAGACATGTGAGAAATTCATCTATGATGTGATGAATGCAATGGGCATGGAGGATGTAAAAGTTACATCTGCTGTAGATGAAGAAGGTGCACTTTCTATCAATATGGAAGGAAGCAATATGGGTATTCTGATCGGAAAACGAGGACAGACACTTGATTCTCTGCAGTATCTTACAAATCGTGTTGCCAATAAGATGCAGGATGGATATGTAAGAGTGAAACTTGACACAGAGGATTACAGAAGAAGAAGAAAAGAAACACTGGAAAATCTTGCAAAGAATATCGCAAGTAAAGTTAAGAGAACAAGAAAGACAGTTTCTCTTGAGCCGATGAATCCATACGAGAGAAGAATCATTCACTCTGCGCTGCAGTCTGACCCGGCAGTATCCACACACAGTGAAGGTGAAGAGCCTTACAGAAGAGTTGTGGTAACACTGGTAAGAAACAGAAATAACCGATAATTAAGAGACAGGGGTCTTTAAGCGGCCCTTGTCTTTTTTGATACCAAAGTATGGAGGAAATATGGAACAATTATATAATTCCACAATTGCCGCAATATCTACGGCAATGAGTAATTCCGGGATCGGAATTGTACGAATGAGTGGTCCGGAAGCATTTCAGATCGCAGACCGGGTGTATAAAGGGAAAAAAGAGAAGAAGTTATGTGAACAGCAATCACATACGATCCATTATGGGTATATGGTTGATGGAGATCAGGTGATCGACGAAGTACTGGTCATGCTGATGCGCGGGCCGCACAGCTACACCGGTGAAGATACGGTGGAGATCAACTGTCACGGCGGAGTCTATGTGGTAAAGCGTATTCTGGAGCTTCTGATCAAAAATGGTGCGCGCCCGGCAGAGCCGGGAGAGTACACCAAGCGTGCGTTTCTAAATGGCAGACTGGATCTTTCACAGGCAGAGGCTGTCGGGGACCTGATCGCATCGCAGAACGAATATGCTTTACAGAGTTCAGTGAGCCAGCTTAAGGGCAATATCAAAGATAAGATCGGTGAAATGCGTGAAAAGATCCTGTATCACACTGCATTTATCGAGACCGCACTGGATGATCCGGAGCATATCAGCGTTGATGGATACGGGGAAACACTAAAAAAAGTGGTTGATGAGATCATAGAAGCAATGAAAAGATTGCTAGATAGCTGTGATGATGGTAGGATTATAAAAGAGGGCGTACGCACAGTCATCCTCGGAAAACCGAATGCGGGGAAATCATCCCTGTTAAATGTACTTCTCGGTGAAGACCGGGCAATAGTTACAGATATTGCAGGTACAACCAGAGATGTATTGGAAGAACACCTGAATCTGAAGGGAATTTCTTTAAATATCATGGATACTGCCGGCATCCGTGATACGGAAGATGTGGTAGAAAAGATCGGTGTTGACCGTGCAAAAGAATATGCAGACAAGGCAGACCTGATCCTGTATGTGATCGATGCATCCAGACCGCTGGATGAAAATGATGCAGAGATCCTGCATCTGATCAAAGGAAAACGTGCGATCATCCTGCTGAACAAATCCGATCTGGATATGCAGGTGAAAAAAGATCAGGAAGAGCTGCCGGAGGAATTCCCGGTGATCGAGATCTCCGCAAAGAATGTGGAGGGAATCGGAGAACTGGAAGATACGTTAAAGGAGATGTTCTTCCAGGGCGAACTGACATTTAATGATGAAATCTATATTACGAATGTGAGACAGAAAACAGCACTTCAGGATGCATATGCCGCACTTGAACGTGTGAATGACAGCATTGCCGCAGATATGCCGGAGGATTTCTATTCGATCGATCTTATGGATGCATATGAAGCTCTCGGCAATATCACCGGCGAAACGATAGGAGAAGATTTGGTTAATGAGATATTCAGCAAATTCTGTATGGGAAAATAAAGATAAATATGATGTTGTCGTCATCGGTGCCGGACACGCAGGATGCGAGGCGGCACTGGCAACGGCGAGACTTGGATTTCAGACACTGGTATTTACCGTAAGTGTGGACAGCATTGCGATGATGCCGTGTAATCCGAATATCGGAGGAAGTTCCAAAGGCCATCTGGTAAGAGAACTGGATGCCCTTGGCGGAGAGATGGGAAAGGTCATCGACCGTACATTTATCCAGTCAAAAATGTTAAATAAGTCCAAAGGCCCGGCGGTACATTCGCTTCGTGCACAGGCTGATAAGGCGGTCTACAGCAGAACGATGCGCCGTGTACTGGAAGCGCAGGAGAATCTTGAGATCAAGCAGGGAGAGGTGGCAAATCTCCTGGTGGAAGATGGAAAGATTACCGGAGTGCAGACATTTTCGGGTGCAACTTATCACTGTAAGGCGGTTATCATCTGCAGCGGAACTTATCTGAAGGCACGTTGTATCTATGGGGATGTGAGTCAGTATACCGGTCCGAACGGACTGCAGGCGGCCAATCATCTGACCGATTGCCTGAAAGAACTGGGAATTAAGATGTACCGTTTCAAGACAGGAACACCTGCC
Organism: Dorea longicatena; assembly: GCF_024168045.1. Lineage (GTDB taxonomy): Bacteria > Bacillota > Clostridia > Lachnospirales > Lachnospiraceae > Dorea_A. Next base: position 2,952,724 of record NZ_CP100126.1, on the reverse strand, counting down.
AGGGTAGACCGTAAAACCGTGGATTTCAGCAAGATGGAAGAGCAGTTCGGAGACGAGAGGGTAGTGCCGTTTTCATTTACTACGAATCCGGACGATGTGCAGATCGACCAGGCTTCATGCTGGCTGACTTATACAAATGAGACGACACATGATATCATCCGTGCCAATCTGGACAGATCACCGCTGTATTCCGGAATGATCGAGGGAACGGGACCGAGATACTGTCCGTCGATCGAAGATAAAGTTGTAAAATTTGCAGATAAAAAGCGTCATCAGGTATTTCTTGAGCCGGAAGGACTGGAGACGGATGAGATGTATATCGGTGGTATGTCGAGTTCGCTGCCGGAAGATGTACAGTATGCCATGTACCGCAGTGTTCCGGGGCTGGAGCATGTGAAGATCGTAAGAAATGCATATGCGATCGAGTATGACTGTATTGATGCAAGACAGTTAAAACCATCCCTGGAATTCCGTAACATCAGTGGATTATTCAGCGCGGGACAGTTCAACGGAAGCTCCGGCTATGAGGAAGCTGCCGCACAAGGGCTTATAGCGGGCATAAATGCCGCCAGAAAGCTGCAAGGCATGGAATCCTTGGTGTTAGACCGTTCAGAGGCTTATATCGGCGTTCTGATCGATGATCTGGTTACAAAGGAAAGTCATGAGCCATACCGTATGATGACTTCCAGGGCAGAGTACCGTCTGCTTCTGAGACAGGACAATGCGGATCAGCGTCTGACGGAAAAAGGCTATGAAGTCGGTCTGATCTCACAGGAGCGTTACGACCGCCTGAAGGAAAAAGAAAGGCTGATAGAGTCGGAAATCGAGCGGTTAAAGAATGCTTATGTCGGAACCAGTGAAAAGGTACAGGAACTCCTGGAATCCTATGAAAGTACACCGCTGAATTCTGGAAGCAGTCTGGCAGAATTGATCCGGAGACCGGAATTGTCTTACGAAGCAGTTGCAGATATTGATGTGACCCGGCCAAAATTGCCGGAAGATCTGGCGGAAGAAGTGATCGGACAGGTGGATATTTCCCTGAAATATGACGGTTATATCCAGCGTCAGAAACGCCAGGTAGAGCAGTTCAAGAAGATGGAAAATAAGAAAATTCCGGAAGATATGGATTATGATGCAGTGAACAGCCTTCGTATCGAAGCAGTTCAGAAGCTGAAAGAGTACAGACCGGTGTCGATCGGACAGGCGTCACGCATTTCCGGTGTGTCTCCGGCTGATATCTCGGTGCTGCTGGTATATCTGAGTGGAAATCACAGATAAAGTGCAGAGATACAACGGATTACAGTGGTAAATATATTTATAATTATATCATAAAATAATACAATTATAATCATATAGTAAATATAACAATAAGTATATAAAATGAATAACATGAAAAAATCATACATTTTATATACTTATTGATTTTAGAGAGAAATAAGGAGAAAAATATGGACCAGATTTTGAAAAAAAGCCTGGAAAAGATAGGAATAGAGATCACGGATCAGCAGAAAGAGCAGTTCGATGCCTATCATAAGCTTCTTGAAGAGTGGAATAAGGTGATGAACCTGACTGGGATCACAGAATATGAGGAAGTTGTGGAAAAACATTATGTAGACAGCCTTTCTATTGTAAAAGTCATGGATATGGCTAAGGCAGATCAGGTAATCGATATTGGTACGGGGGCGGGATTCCCGGGATTACCGCTTAAGATCGCATTTCCACATCTGAAAGTGACATTGCTTGATTCATTGAACAAAAGAATTAAGTTTCTGAATGCTGTGATCGAAGAACTGGGATTGGAAGATATCCACACAATTCATGGAAGAGCGGAAGATTATGCCAAAGATGCAGCATATAGAGAACAGTATGATCTGTGTGTGTCCAGAGCAGTTGCAAATCTGGCAACATTGAGCGAATATTGCCTGCCTTACGTAAAAGTGGATGGTATGTTTGTACCTTATAAATCGGGTGAGATTGATGAAGAAGTAAAAGAGTCGTCGAAAGCGGTAAAGATACTTGGTGGTAAGATTGAAGACGTAGTAAAATTCGAGCTTCCGGGAACAGACATCGGCAGATCGTTCGTGAAGATCCACAAAGTGAAGAATACGGCAAAGAAATATCCACGAAAGGCTGGAATGCCTTCCAAAGAGCCGATACGGTAAGAAAAATAGTAATTTAATAAGAATTTTGTGAAAACAAGAAAATGTAAAAGGGGTAATGTTTCATGTGAAACATTACCCCTTTTGTAAAACTTAATATTATTTACTGGTGATACAGGCAGAACACTAGCAGTTGTCACTTAGCAATATGTCTATCTGCTCTAAAAATGCATCAGCATTTTCCCGCTGCGGCAGTAATCCACAGCCTGTAATTTCAATATGCTCAATGGATGGGAGAACATTACAGTATTCTTCAGCGTTTTCGAAAGTTTCCGGTGCATTTTTCCCGGAAATCACGGCAATGGAAGTTGTAAGTCCTTCGAGACAATGAGCGATATTTACTGTTGTATAATGACCTAAAATGCTGGAGTAGAGATATCTGCATTCAGCAGAATCCGAAAGTGCAGTGTTACGTGCGCCAACATTATAGATGAATGTTCCATATATAGGAAGATTTATAATACTTGCGAGCAGCTTTGACTTATGGTTTGGTGCTTTTGCAAGTGTACGGATGCTTTCCGGACAAACAAGGATTATATGACCAATCTGATCTGCAATGTTCTGACAGACAGCTGTTACAAAAGAAACAGATGCTCCGGTTGCAACGATATCTGTCTTTTCTCCAATGATATCGCGAATGAAATCAGTGAGAAGCTGGACATAGAGATAGCAGGTGTATGTGATGGCAGGTTTATCAGATTTTCCGCATCCAAGAAGATCTATGGTATACACAGTGTGTTCTCTGGAAAGAGTATCGATTACTTTGTCCCATTCCATTGAAGAACTGTAATGATTCAGATCATGGATGAGAAGAAGAGGAGAGCCGCTTCCTGTCTTTTGATAATATATATTTCCAAATTTCCAATTGTAGTAGTTGGATGAGTCTTCTTCTGAGGGTTCATCAGAGGTGTTGAATATGAATTTGTTTATTACGTGGAACGCCAGGGTTGTTGTTCCGATTGCTGTCGAGATGAACAATAATGTCTTTTTCCAGTTCATGTTGATACCTCACTTTCTTACTACTAATTATACTATATTTACTTATAAATTGGAAGATTGCCTTTGCAAAATGAACGCAAAATGAACATCTGTGTAATCAAAGAAAATGTTTCACGTGAAACATTAAAAAATAAAAAGAATAAAAAGAATGGAAAAGCATAAAGATAACGAAAATAACAAATAGAACAGATTCATATTTATGAAAAATGGAAAAACTATGTTTCACGTGAAACATTTTATGGATAAGTACCTGGAAAAGTGATATACTAATATCATGTAAAAAAAGGGAAGGTGATAATTAAATGGGACGAGTTATAGCCGTTGCGAACCAAAAAGGTGGCGTTGGAAAGACAACGACAGCTATTAATCTGTCGGCATGCCTTGCTGAAAAAGGCCAGAAAGTTCTTGCTATCGATATGGATCCGCAGGGAAATATGACGAGTGGATTAGGAATAGACAAAGATGAAGTTGAAAAGAATATCTATGATCTTATGATTGGACAGGTTGGTGTAGAGGAAGTGCTTCAAAAAGAAGCAATTGAAAACCTGGATATTATTCCGACAAGTATTGATCTGTCAGCGGCAGAGATTGAATTGATCGGTGTGGATGATAAAGAATTTATCATCAGAAACGCTATTGCACCAATCAAAGACAATTATGATTATATTATTATTGATTGTCCACCATCGTTGAGTATGCTGACAATTAATGCTATGACAACAGCTGATTCGGTGCTGGTACCGATTCAGTGTGAGTACTATGCGCTGGAGGGATTGAGCCAGTTAATACATACAGTTGAACTGGTGAAAGAAAGATTGAATCCAATTCTGAAAATAGAAGGCGTTGTATTTACAATGTACGATGCGCGAACGAATCTTTCACTTCAGGTTGTAGAAAATGTAAAAGAGAACCTGCAACAGAACATCTATAAAACGATTATTCCTAGAAATATCCGGTTGGCAGAAGCACCAAGTTATGGAATGCCGATCAATCTGTATGATCCAAAGTCTACAGGAGCAAGCGCATACCAGAGACTTGCTGATGAAGTGATGAATAGAGAGTAACTAAAAGATGTGATGTAGGAGGGAACGAATGTCAATTAAGAAAAAAGGTCTGGGAAAAGGTCTGGACAGTCTGATCCCAGATAATAAGAGCATAAAGTCTGTAACACCTGACAAATCTGCTGAAGCAAAGAAAGAAGCAGAAGAAAAAGCAGGCGTGCAGACGATGAAGATCAATGAGGTTGAGCCGAACAGGGATCAGCCGAGAAAGAATTTTGATGAAGATGCTCTCCTTGAACTTTCGGATTCCATCAAACAGTTCGGTGTATTACAGCCGCTGCTTGTTCGGAAAAGAAAGGATTACTACGAAATCATTGCCGGTGAAAGAAGATGGAGAGCTGCAAAACTTGCCGGGGTAAAGGAAGTTCCTGTAATTGTAAAAGAATATACAGATCAGGAAATTCTTGAAATCGGTCTGATTGAAAATATCCAGAGAGAGAACCTGAATCCAATTGAAGAAGCAATTGCATTTAAGAGACTTTTGGAGGAATTCAATCTGAAACAGGATGAAGTTGCAGAACGAGTATCGAAGAGTAGAACTGCGGTAACAAACTCTATGAGACTGTTGAAGTTAAGTGATAAAGTACAGCAGATGATAATTGACGATATGATTTCTACAGGGCATGCGAGAGCGCTTCTCGCAATTGATGATCCGGAACTTCAGTATACACTGGCAAATAAGATATTTGACGAGAAACTCAGTGTGAGGGAGACTGAGAAGCTTGTGAAAGAGATCAAGAATCCGAAAAAACCAAAAGAGAAGAAGGTAATGGAGAATGCGTTCATTTACCAGGATCTGGAAGAAAAGATGAAAGGTGTATTCGGAACAAAAGTCAGTATAGCATCAAAAGGAAAGGGAAAAGGTAAGATAGAGATAGAATATTATTCAGATGATGAATTAGAACATTTGTTCGATATGATGATGAGCATTAAAAGAGGAGAGTAATTGAATATGGATAGCAAAATACTGAAAGCACTTGGTATCGATCCGGCATTGATATTTTTATTTTTGCTGGTACTGATTGTTATATTATTCGTTCTGTATGTAAATGTAACAATGAAGTATAATCGGTTGAAAAGCAGCTATACGACGTTTATGCGTGGGAAAGATGGAAAGACACTGGAAGAAAGCATGATGTCAGGATTTTCGGATGTAGAAGCAATTCTGAAATACACAAAGCAGAATCGTACAGACATCCAAAAGCTGAACAAGAAGATGGAGAAGTCTTACCAGAAGGTTGGTATTGTCAAGTATGATGCATTTAATGAAATGGGTGGAAAGCTCAGCTTTGCACTTGCAATGCTAGACAATAATAATACCGGATGGATCCTCAATGCAATGCACAGCAGAGAGGGCTGTTACACTTACGTAAAGGAGATTGTAAAAGGGGAAAGCTATGTAGAACTTGCTGAGGAAGAAGCAGAAGCACTGGATAAGGCTATTTTCGAAGATGGATATGAAGAAGAAGTCAATAAGGCTGTTGCTTCTGTAACAGGAAGTATGAAAATGGCAAAATCCGGTCCGGCAAAGAACGGAAATCAGAAAAACAGTAATGCAAGAAGTGCAAAACAGGCATCTGGAAAGGCAAATAATGGAAAAATCCTGAATACAAGAACCAGCAGTATGCGTCCAGATATGGCAAGACCTGAAAAAAATAGAAAATAGCAGATCATATAACAGATATGAGAGCAGGAGGAGTTTAGAAAAATGTTAGATATCAAATTTGTAAGAAATAATCCGGATGTGGTAAAACAGAACATCAAAAATAAGTTCCAGGATGAGAAATTACCTTTGGTAGATGAAGTAATAGAACTGGATCAGAAGAATAGAGATATTAAGGGAGAAGTAGAAGCACTTCGTGCAGAAAAGAATAAAATCTCTAAACAGATCGGTGCATGTATGGCACAGGGAAAGAAAGAAGAAGCGGAAGAATTAAAGAGAAAAGTAGCTGAGAGTGCTGCAAGAATCGAAGAACTTTCCAAAGAAGAAAAAGAAGTAGAAGAGAAACTGAAACAGAATATGATGATTATTCCGAACATCATCGATCCTTCTGTACCAATCGGAAAAGATGACAGTCAGAATGTAGAAATTGAAAAATTTGGTGAGCCTTTTGTTCCTGATTTCGAGATTCCATACCATACAGAGATCATGGAAGCATTTGACGGAATCGATCTTGAGAGCGCCGGAAGAGTAGCGGGAAATGGATTCTATTATCTGATGGGTGATATCGCAAGAATTCATTCTTCTGTACTTGCATATGCAAGAGACTTTATGATCAATCGTGGATTTACTTACTGTGTACCACCTTTCATGATCAGAAGCAACGTTGTAACAGGTGTTATGAGCTTCGCAGAGATGGATTCTATGATGTACAAGATCGAGGGAGAAGATCTGTATCTGATCGGAACAAGTGAGCACTCTATGATCGGTAAATTCATCGACACAATGCTGGAAGAAAAACAGCTTCCACAGACACTTACAAGCTATTCACCATGTTTCCGTAAAGAAAAAGGAGCTCATGGTATCGAGGAACGTGGAGTATACAGAATCCACCAGTTCGAAAAACAGGAAATGATCGTTGTATGTAAACCGGAAGAAAGCAAGATCTGGTATGATAAATTATGGCAGAACACGGTAGATCTGTTCCGTTCACTGGATATCCCGGTACGTACATTAGAGTGCTGCTCAGGTGACCTGGCAGATCTGAAGGTAAAATCTTGTGACGTGGAAGCATGGTCTCCAAGACAGAAGAAATACTTCGAAGTAGGAAGTTGTTCTAACCTTGGTGATGCACAAGCAAGAAGACTTGGTATCCGTGTCAAAGGTGAAGACGGAACAAAATATTTCGCACATACACTGAACAATACAGTTGTGGCTCCACCGAGAATGCTGATCGCATTCCTGGAAAACAACCTTCAGGAAGATGGATCTGTTAAGATTCCTAAGGCATTACAGCCATACATGGGCGGAACAGAGAAGCTTGTACCTAAAAAATAGGAAATTATAAGGATAAGCGTATGCATCAATATTTGAAATCCATTGGATTTGGAAATATCAGAGACAAAAAACAGTTAATACAGATCATAAGAGATGTGGAAGAATCCTATACGGGACATCAGCTTGTCACGCAGGATGAAGTGACGGATCTTTGTGAATTTGATAAAGAATATGGAGAAGGTATCGGGATCAAGGTGTGCGGAGATATGGATATCGACGAACAGTTTGATTACCGCTATTATGCTCCGTATTTCACAGGATCCGGCGTAACATCTTATGCAAATGTCAGTGTGGAACGAAGGATAGACCGTGAAGCATATGTAGGCATTTGTGAGGATACAAAAGTTGGCATCAACCTGGTATTCTATCTGCAGAATATGATGGAATATCTGAGAGAGAGGCAGATTGGCGGAAGAAGTATCAAGTATTCTTCTGTTACTTTGTCCGGACTCTGTAATGAGGGAACCATCCTGCTTCCGGTGAGGAAAAGCAAGGAGCAGGAACGGGAACAGCAGGAAGAGGTGCACAACCGCATGCTGTTGTTGAGTGCAGCCAGAACAGGTGATCCGCAGGCAATCGAAAGTCTTACACTGGATGATATGGATACCTATTCCAAAGTATCGAAAAGACTGATATCGGAAGATGTATTTACCATTGTGGATACATACATTATGCCTTATGGAATCGAATGCGACCGGTATTCGATCATGGGCGAGATCTTGGAATATCGTCTTACTAGAAATGAGATTACAAGGGAAGATATCTGCATTATGAAATTGGATGTGAACGGATTATTATTCGATGTATGTGTACCAAAAAGAGAAGTCATGGGCGAACCGGCAGTCGGACGCAGATTCAAAGGAAATGTGTGGCTGCAGGGAAAAATCAATTTCTGAATGTGGATAAGAACAGTAAAATGTGGATAAATATTTCAGAATGATACAGGGGTGGGGATATCCATCCCTGTATTGACTTTTGTGAGATTAATGGTAAAATAGACATGTGTCGTCATAGCTCAGCTGGATAGAGCACTCGCCTCCTAAGCGAGGGGTCGGAGGTTCAAATCCTCTTGGCGACGGGCTTCAAAGCGTTCGAAAATGTTAGCTGGATTAGCTGACAACGAACGCTTTTGTTATTTTCAAATCACGTTCGTGACACAAAATTCCATTCAAAATGATCAATTTCCAGCTAACGCAATCCGATTTTTGTTAGCTGACAGCTAATCAAAATTACCGGTTTGCAAACATGGGTTTTAAGAAGTCCAGCTAACATTTGGGTTCCGCTCCGTTGTCACCTCTTATTCGGGGATGTAAATCAGAGAAAAGGCGGGAAAAGAAACAATCTCTCCCAAACTTGCAAACATGAATTAGCTGAAACAGTATTCAATTCTATTAGCTACAGCTAATGGTCAAACAGCAATGTCTGTTTGGAACTTTACTATCTATAAAAGTTCCAGGCAGGCATTTTTTATTTCCTGAATCCTGGAGGAAAGGAGTCAAGATGACTGAGCCAAACAGACAATCAGGAGAAAACGAAGAAAGAATCATAGAAATTGAGATTGAGCGTCTTCGTCCGTTCAAAGAGCACCCGTTTCAGGTAAAAGATGATAAGGAAATGTTTCTTTTGCAGGAAAGCATTGAGAAGTATGGAATTTTAAATCCGCTAATCGTCAGACCAGTACCGGATGGATACTATGAGATCATATCCGGTCACAGAAGAAAACATGCTGCGGAGAAATTGGGATACCGTAAAGTACCGGTAATCATCCGGGTATTAAGTGAAGATGATTCCATCTTGAGCATGGTAGATTCCAATCTTCACAGAGAACGGATCAGCTACAGTGAAAAAGCTTTTGCTTACAAACTGAAGAATGACGTATTAAAAAGAAAAAGTGGTCGAAAAAAGAGCCAAGTTGACCACAAAACACCAAGAAAGCGGGCAATAGAAATCATCAGTGAAGATTGTGGTGATAGCCCAAAACAAGTGCAGCGTTATATCTCACTGACAAAACTGATACCGGAAATGTTGCAGAAACTGGATGATGAGATTATTTCTTTTTGTCCGGCTGTAGAGATAGCTGCATTAAGTGAAAAAGAACAAAGAGAACTGCTTGTAGCAATGGAGTATGCACAGGCAATCCCATCACTCTCACAGGCCCAGAGGATCCGGCAACTGAGTAAAGAAAAACAGTTGTCACTGGAAAAGATGGAAGAGATCATGTGTGAAGTGAAAAAGGGTGAGATCACAAGAGTGGCATTCACAAACGAGCAGTTGCACAAGTATTTTCCAAATTCTTATACACCGGCAATGATGAAACGGGAAATACTGGCACTGTTGAAATTATGGAAAAAAGAATCATGGGAAAGTTAAAGGAGGAAGAAATCATGTGTAAAGTTATATCCGTAGTAAACCAGAAAGGTGGCGTCGGAAAGACCACCACAACCGTAAATGTAGGCATTGGACTGGCAAGAGAAGGTAAGAAAGTGTTGCTGATCGACGCGGATCCACAGGGAAGTTTAACCGCAAGTCTTGGATATGAGGAACCGGATGATCTTCGCATCACATTGGCAACGATCATGATGGATGTCATCAACGAAGAAGAAATCTCTCTGGAAGATGGGATTTTACATCACCAGGAAAATGTAGATCTTCTCCCGGCAAATATTGAGCTTTCCGCACTGGAAGTAACGATGGGAAATGTTATGAGCAGAGAAATGATCATGAAAGAATATATCGATGCGATACGATGCCGATACGATTATATCCTGATCGACTGTATGCCGAGCCTTGGTATGATGACAATCAATGCACTGGTCTCTTCCGATTCTGTGTTGATACCTGTGCAAGCCGCATATCTGCCGGTGAAAGGACTTCAGCAGCTGATCAAGACCATTCTTACAGTAAAGAAAAGACTGAACCGGAAACTGGCGATTGAGGGCATTCTCCTGACCATGGTAGATTTCAGAACCAATTACGCAAGGGATATGATATGCCAGGACTGGTAAAATAGGAGGTGCACATGTTTATTTTAAAACTTGCTGGAAAGATATTATTACTGCCGGTATGGCTGATCCTTTTTGTGATCGGCCTGGCAGTAAAAATGACAGTACAGACTTATGCGGTTGTCAGAGGGATCCTTGGATTTATATTCACTTTATTGATTATAGCGACTGCATACTGTTATCATGACTGGGTACAGGTTGCATTTCTATTTTCGCTGAGTGTAATTCTGTATCTGATCCTGTTTGCAGGAGTGTTTGTAGATACTGTACTGGACATGACAAGAGAACGTATTATTGATTTTATTATATCGTGAGGAGAATATGAAAATGAGCGAAAACAATGATTATATTCAGTTACCACCACTAAAAAAAGACACACCGTCCGATGTGGTAGCATTTATCTGGGAGTACATGAAAGTACCGGAGAACTCAAGAGAAAAAGTTAAGAATCTGCTTAAAGATGCAAATGAAAATGGCGTAAAATTAAGTCATCAGGCACCAACACTGTATGATGTTGTTCCAAAAGAAGAAATTGCTGAATTTGAAGAGCTTATGCGCAAAACCATAGCTGACATTGTATCAGAAGCCAGTAGCGTTGCCTGTTGGGTGTATGTGCAGAAATATGTGAAGCACAAAACCCTAAACGAAATGCTGCAAGAATTGCCAGACGTAGGTCAATTCATCCTAGCTATGGATACCTGGTTTGAAAAACTGATGGAGAAATAATCTAGGAAAATAGTTTAAAGTTTACATGTTATGATCATGTATGAAGTTGGAACAAAATAAAAGAATTGTGCTATAATATTGTTCAAGAAAAAGCTCATTGACATATTTCAATCTATTTAGGAGGATAAACGATCATGTGTACAGCAGCAACTTATAAAACAAAAGATTTTTACTTTGGACGAACCCTCGATTATGAATTCTCTTATGGTGATCAGATAGTAATTACACCACGTAATTATGCGTTTAATTTTCGCCATGTTGGCGATATGAAAAATCATTATGCAATTATTGGAATGGCTCATGTTGCTGAGGATTATCCTTTGTATTATGATGCTATGAATGAAAAAGGAGTGGCAATGGCAGGACTGAATTTTGTCGGAAATGCTGTTTATGCCGCGATTAAGCCAGATGTGGAAAATATTGCACAGTTTGAATTTATTCCGTGGATTTTAAGTCAGTGTTCTTCTTTAGTTGAAGTTCGCGAGCTTCTTGAACGAATTAATATTGTTAATACTCCTTTCAGCGAGCAATTACCATTAGCACAATTACACTGGATCATTTCTGATGAGAATGAGTCAATTACGGTAGAATCTATGTCAGATGGTTTGCATATTTATGACAATCCAGTAGGAGTGCTTACGAATAATCCTCCATTTCCACAGCAGATGTTTCAACTAAATAATTATATGTATTTATCTCCTAAACAGCCCAGAAATACTTTCTGCGAAAATTTGGCTCTTGATGCATATAGTAGAGGTATGGGAGGATTAGGTCTTCCGGGAGATCTCTCATCTTCCTCACGCTTTGTACGTGTAGCTTTTACAAAGGTAAATGCAATTTCAGGTGAATCAGAGGAAGAAAGCGTTAGCCAATTCTTCCACATTCTCGGATCTGTGGATCAGCAACGAGGATGTTGCGAAGTAGCGGATGGAAAATATGAAATCACATTGTATACGTCGTGTTGTAATGTTACAAAAGGTATTTATTATTACAATACTTATGAAAACCATCAGATCAGTGCAGTAGATATGCATGTAGAAAATCTGGATAGTGATAAAATGATTTGTTATCCAGTAATTCAAGGAGAACGAATCAACTATCAAAATAAATAATGTTTTGAAATCAGGGATGAGGTAGAAAGGAAAGTTCCATGACAAAAGATGAAGTAAAAAAACTCAGGATGAACAGTCCGGAATCACTACAGTTTTTAAATAATGCTACAAAATTTTATAATTTAATGATGATGTATCGTTGTGCTATTCGGGAGATACAAACTAAACTTGAGGTTTTGGATGATGAATTTTCAGTTGAGAACAATCGAAATCCTATTTCTTTTATAAAAACAAGAATTAAGCAGCCCAATAGTATTTACGATAAACTGCAGAAGATGGGATATGAATTTACAACAGAAAATATACAGACATATCTCAATGATGTAGCAGGCGTTCGAATAGTTTGTGCGTTTATTGACGATATTTATATGATATCAGATTTGATTACCCAACAGGATGATATTAAAGTTATTGAAATAAAAGATTATATAAAAAATCCAAAATCGAATGGTTATCGAAGCTATCATATGATTGTTGAAATACCAGTATTTTTTGCTAAGGGTAAAACACCTATGCGTGTAGAATTACAGATTCGAACCAATGGTATGGATTTCTGGGCAACATTGGAACATCAACTTCGCTATAAAAAAGGAATTGAAGAAATGCCTGGCTATGATGAGATAAGTGAAGAATTACTTCATTCTGCAAGAGCTATCATTGAAGCAGATAATGAAATGCAGAGAATAAAAGACAAAATTGGTATGTTCCACGAAATTTAGGAAGAAAACTGAGCAAGTAGGAAGGTGGAATATATATGAAACAAGATACTTTAGAGGGCAAAGCAAAAACAAAAAATGGGGTAAAACGGCTGTGTTTTTCCATAATCTGCATTCTTCTGGAAGTGATTTTTATTATTACTATCGTAACACGCTTGAATGAATATGCAGAAATCATAAATTTATTTACAAGGATTTTGAGTGGGATCTTGGTTTTGGGATTGTACGCATCAAATAAGACATCCTCTATGAAAATGCCTTGGGTCATCTTAATTCTAATTTTCCCAATTATGGGTGTAGGCCTGTATTTGTTGATTGGTTTGAATGGTGGCACACATAAAATGCGTGAGCGATATGCAGAAATTGATAGCAAATTGTTACCAATGCTTCCGGACAGTCAGGAGTGTTTGAGCAAAATAAAAGAAAAAATTCCGAAAGCAGGAAATATAGCAAGTTACATACAAAGAAATTCGCAGTATCCAATCTATCAGAATACGGATATTGTGTATTTTGATGAAGCAGTGAAAGGATTAGAGGCACAGCTTAAGGATTTGGAGAAAGCACAGAAGTTTATCTTTATGGAATATCATGCGATAGAAGACGCTGAAGCATGGCATAAGATTCAAGATGTTCTGGAAGAGCGAGTAAAAGCAGGTGTGGAAGTTAGAGTATTCTACGATGATATGGGTTCTATAGGCTTTATTAACACAGATTTTGTGAAAAAGATGGAAGCAATAGGAATTCATTGCCGTGTATTCAATCCGTTTATGCCAGGTTTAAATCTGTTTTTGAACAATCGTGATCATAGAAAAATAACAGTTATTGATGGAAAAGTCGGATTTACAGGTGGATATAATCTAGCAAACGAATATTTTAATTACACACACCCGTATGGACAGTGGAAAGATACAGGTATTCGTTTAGAAGGAGATGCTGTTCAGTCGCTTACGGTGACATTTTTGGAAATGTGGAATGCAGTAAGTGATAAGGATGCTAATGATTCTGATTTTAGTAAATACCTTTTCCACTATGATTATGCGGCACAGCAAACTGGGTTTGTTCAACCTTATGCAGACAGCCCTATGGATAATGAGCAAGTAGGAGAAGAAGTTTATATCAGTATGATAAATAAAGCTGAAAAATATTGTTGGTTTATGACTCCATATCTAATCATAACAGATGAAATGACGCATGCGTTATGTCTGGCTGCTAAGCGAGGGGTAGACGTAAGAATTATCACACCTGGTATCCCTGATAAAAAATTCATTTATAATATAACTCGTTCTTTTTATCATGGATTAGTTAAACATGGTGTTCGTGTTTATGAGTGGACTCCTGGTTTCTGTCATGCAAAAATGAGTGTGGCAGATGACTGTATGGCAACTTGTGGAACAATTAATCTGGATTATCGAAGTTTATATCACCATTTTGAAAACGGCTGTTTTATGGCAGATTGTCAGGCAGTTGTGGAAATAAAAAATGATCTGATAAGAACGATGGGAGAATGTCGTGATGTGACAGACCAATATCAAACCGGACGAAGTGCATATTTGCGACTGGGACAATTATTTATGAGATTATTTGCTGGATTGCTATAAGAATCTGATGAAACGACCTTTCAAAAAACAGTTGATTTAGAAGTTAACTGTTTTTGAAAGGCCGTTTTTGCTATATCTAACAGTCTGTTGTACAAAGAAGATTTTGCATGGATAGTGATTAATACAACGGAGTAAGAAAAGCTCCTTCATATATTAGAATAAAAATATGACTGTTTCTTTAAAAAGAAGCCGGTCATATTTTTTTATGAAAAATAAATTTTGTTGAGGTTAAATTGAGATTGACTTTGTATTGTATAAGTATGAAATAAAAAGGAAGCAGGTGATGTACAATGAAAAAGCATAAAATATGTAAAATCCTTCTTGTTATACTGGCAATTTTTTTATGTGTGGCTTTTTATGAATTGCTCGGAATCTGCGTTGCATATAAAAAGCAGCCGGAAGTGTCCAATACAACCAAAAAAGAAACAAAAAATGGGTCATGGAACGAATGCAGTGAAAATACAGAACGGGCAGTAATCATAGAAAAGAATCCAGAAGCGCTTTTACAAAGAGTGCGTTTGATCAAGAATGCAAAAAAGGAAATTATTCTTTCTACTTTTGCATTTCAATCCGATGAAAGTGGAAAATTGATTTTAGGAGCACTGCATGATGCGGCAGACAGAGGTGTACATATTCGTCTGTTAGTAGATGGAATGGAGAGCTGGATTGATATGGAAGGAAATCCGTATTTCTATGGATTATCTTCCCATGAGAATGTTGAAATTAAACTGTATAATAAGGCCAATCCGTTGAAACCGTGGAAAATGATGGGTAGAATGCATGATAAATATTTGATTGCAGATGGAAAGAGATATATTCTTGGGGGAAGAAATACATATAATTATTTCCTGGGTGATTTTCCGGGACATAAGAACTATGACAGAGACGTGTTAGTGGTTTGCGATGAACCTGAGAAAGAAAATTCAGTTAACCAGTTGTCAGAGTATTTTGAAACCATATGGAATCAGGAAGACAGTGGTTATTTTCATAACAATAAAAAACTGGCAAATAGAAAATCTGTAAAGAACGCAGTTTTAGAGCTGCAGAACAGCTATCAGAAATATTTTGAAGAGAATAAGGAAAGAATCTGCGAGACCGATTATACGGACGAAACTTTTGAGACAGAAAAGATTACATTAGTGTCAAATCCTATTCACACAGGTTCCAAAGAACCAGTAGTGTGGTATCAGTTGGGAGAATTGATGAAAAATGCAAAAGATCGTGTGAAGATCCACACGCCATATATTATCTGTAATGATATGATGTATAATACATGGGAGGAGATTGCAGAGAACGTTTCAGATTTTTCTATCATGACAAATTCAGTTGCGAATAATGGGAATCCATTTGGGGCTGCCGATTATGCGAAAAACAGAAATAGAATCTTAAGTACAGGAATTAATATCTGGGAATATGAAGGCGGTTATTCATACCACGGAAAAAGTATTCTCATTGACGATGATCTGTCTGTAATCGGTTCCTTTAATATGGACATGAGAAGTGCATATCTGGATACGGAACTGATGCTTGTAATTCGCAGTAAAGATATTAATAAACAGTTGGAAGAGGGCATGATGGAATATGAAAAAGTGTCCCGCCAGATATTAGAAGGCGGAACTTATAATGATCCATATCATGTAGAGCCAATCGAATTAACAAAGAAACGTCAGAGAAAAATATTTTTGGTACAGCATCTGCTTGGATGGGCAAGGTATCTGTTTTAATAAGGAGGAAGGAAAACGTGTTTCAAATATTGATTGTAGAAGATGATAAAGAATTAAGCCAGCTATTCCAAAAAGTGCTTGAGAAGAATGGATATCAAGTCAAAAGTGCATCGGATGGAGCACAGGCATTAGAAGTATTGGATAAGGAATATATTGATCTGATCATTTCTGATATTATGATGCCGGTTATGGATGGCTATGAACTGGTGTCAGAACTCCGTTCAGCAGGATATCAGATACCAGTGCTTATGATCACTGCGAAAGGTTCCTTTGATGATATGCGCCAGGGATTTCTTTCGGGAAGTGACGATTATATGGTAAAACCGGTAAATGTGAATGAAATGGTTTTAAGAGTCGGAGCACTGCTTCGCCGTGCACAGATACTGAATGAACACAAAATTGTGATCGGTTCAACAGAGTTTGATTATGATGCAATGACGGTTACAACTGATAAGGAAAGTCTTGTTTTGCCTAAAAAAGAATTCCTGCTTTTATATAAGCTTGCAGCTTCGCCAGGCAGAACATTTACAAAACAACAGTTGATGGATGAAGTATGGGGATACGAGACGGAGGCAGACCCACATACGATAGAGGTACATATAGGAAGAATCAGAGAGCGTTTTAAAGATAACCCTGATTTTGAAATCGTAACAATGCGTGGAATTGGATACAAGGTGGTGAAAAAATAATGGAACAAAAGAAAGAAAAAGGATTGCGGATCCGATCCTGTCTGACTGGTGCAATCTGGCTGGCACTTGTATTTTCAACAGTCATATCTGCTTTATTATTTGCTTTTTTGAATCATTTTTTTAATCTGCCGGGCAGCATACCTGTGCTTGGCTGGCTTTTGATTTTCAATACATTGATTGCAGGGCTGATCACTTCCTTTATCAATGCAAAGTTACTGGAACCAATTACCAGACTTAGTAAAGCAATGAAGGAAGTTTCTCAGGGAGATTTTGAACAGCATTTGGAAACGAACAGCCGTATAGCAGAAGTTGGAGAATCTTATCAAAGTTTTAATGTTATGACAAAAGAACTTCGTGCAACAGAGGTGCTGCAGATGGATTTTGTATCTAATGTTTCTCATGAGTTTAAGACCCCGATTAATGCCATTGAAGGATATACAATGCTGCTTCAGGGAGAAGAACTGTCTCCGGATCAAGAGGAATATGTAGAAAAAATCTTATTTAACACCCAAAGACTTTCCGGATTGGTTGGTAATATTTTGCTGTTATCCAAGTTAGAGAATCAGAATATACCAATGAAAAAAACAGAATATCGTCTGGATGAACAGATTCGCCAGGCATTTCTTTCATTGGAAACAAAATGGACAGAAAAAGAAATTGGTTTTCAGGTAGAATTGGAGGAAGTTAAATATACTGGGAATGAAGGACTTTTTATGCATATCTGGATAAATCTTTTGGATAATGCGATTAAGTTCAGCCCTTCAAAGGGGACAATTACGATGTTTCTGAAACAAGAACAGGATTCTGTTAAGTTCATTCTGGAAGATGAAGGACCAGGAATAGAGGATGATGTAAAATCCAGAATATTTGACAAGTTCTATCAGGTAGATGGATCTCATAAAGCAGAAGGAAATGGCCTAGGTCTTGCACTTGTAAAACGCATTGTAGATAGTGCCGGAGGAACAATCAAAGCAGAAAACCGTGAATATGGTGGATGCAGATTTGTTATAGAGCTGCCAAAGCAGAAAGATGAGATTATATAGTTTTAAGATAAATTAGAAGATGGGAGGATTTATATGACATTTTATCAGGAGTTGCAGTTAAATCAGACAGGTTCTAAAAACCTGTTGAAAAAGAGTGAAACACTAAAAGAAAAATTATATCATATGTGGGTATATCTGGTGAAGATAGCTGTTACAATGGCATTTTGTTTTTTCTTTGTTAGTATTTTCAGCATCCTATTTGGAAATGAGAACAGCATTGTAGGTGTAGTAGTCTTATTATGTCTCATGGTGTTTAGAAATGCGGATCTGGGGATCCACACCGGACAATCTACGATGCTTTTGGCTTTGTTCTTTGTAATTATGACTGTATGTCCGCATTTAGCAAATCAGTTTTCACCGGTATTGGGAATGCTGTTAAATATTGCGGCACTGGCTGTGTTGATTCTGTTCGGATGCCATAATCCATTCATGTTTAATCAATCTACATTGGTTCTTGGGTATCTGCTGCTATATGGTTATGATGTTACGGGAAAAAGCTATCAGATGCGATTAGTCGGAATGGCTTTAGGTGCAGCACTTACCTGCTTCGTATTTTATCGAAATCATAAAAACAGAACTTATAAAAGAAATCTGAAAGATCTGATACAAGAATTTGATATCACTTCTTCCAGAACAAAATGGCAGATATGTCAGATTTTATGCGTACCGATTGTCCTTTGCATTGCAGAACTTTGTAATATGCCACGTGCAATGTGGGCTGGTATTGCGGCCATGTCCGCGATTTTGCCATTTATGGAAGATATGCACTATAGAGTCCGTAAAAGGATTGTCGGAAATATTGCAGGTGTTATATGTTTTACAGTATTATATTTTCTGCTTCCTTCGTCAATCTATGCATATATAGGAATTCTTGGTGGAATCGGTGTAGGACTTTCAGCACAATATGGCTGGCAGGCAGTATTTAACACATTTGGTGCTTTAGCCATTGCTGCAGAGACTTATGGACTACAAGGAGCGGTTAGTCTTAGAGTGATTCAAAATGTTTTTGGTGTTGTGTTTGCATTAGCATTTTGTGTTATATTTTATTGGTTTATGTCAAAAAAAAAGGAAAGTGAGGCGACCGTACATGCAGAGTGAAGTGAATCAGGAAGAAAATTTGAATAGAATTATTACGGTTCCTAATCTTCTTTCTTTTTTTCGGCTTTGCCTGATTCCGGTAATTATATGGAGCTATTGTGTAAAGAAAAATCCTCTGTTAGCTGGAGAAATCTTATTGCTGTCTGGTCTTACGGATCTTGCTGATGGATATATCGCAAGAAGATTCCATATGATTAGTAATTTGGGAAAAATACTTGATCCGGTGGCCGATAAGCTGACACAGGCAGCGATGTTAATCTGTCTGTTTACTCGGTTTCCGCATATGCTTCTTTTAATCGTAATAATGGCAGGTAAGGAGCTGTATATGGCAGTCAGTGGATGTCTTGTGATACGAAAGACAGGAAAAGTACACGGTGCAGACTGGCATGGAAAGATAGTAACCTTTTTATTATATGGAACTGCAGCGGTGCATATTATATGGTTCCACATTACACCGATGGTATCAGATCTGTTGATTGGTTTGTGCGCTATAATGATGGTCATATCGGTTGCTCTGTATATTATCCAGAATACCAGGACTCTTAAGGGAGAGACTGTATAAGCAATTTTATATTGCAATGACTAGAAAAATATTTAGGAGAAGATAGATATAAACAGTAAGTCAAACACACAAACTATGGAGTCTTTAGTCGGTTTAATAAAATTTTAGATAGAAAATAAATCATTATAAAAAGATCCTGTTCATACTATGATATATAGAACAGGATCTTTATTTACTTTATTTCGCCAGGAAATTGCTCTGAATCTCCATCGGCATATGATAAGCCTGGCCTCGTTTTGTCAGGCTGTATAATTTAAAGCTCATTAGTTCCGGAGTCGCATTCAATGAACTGCAGAGTCCGAAATAATCCAGGTCCTCGTTCTGAACCATATCTTCGATTTTCTCATCTTCAATCAGCAGATCGGCAGCAAACAGATTGGCCTGGTATTCTGTATTATCCGTCATATTGTAGAGTGTATCATCTTGCATCGGAGCCATTTTCAGCTGGGAACGATGCAGGATGATATGCCCTAATTCGTGGGCGGCAACGATCATCTTTTCTTCTTCTGAAAGGAAACTGCTGATCATGACATAGATTGTCTTGCAGCTCATAAAACAATATCCTTTCAGTGTCTTATATCTGGAAGTTTCCCCGACAACAATGTTCATCTGATCCATGATCTCAAATGGATCTCGGGTTCCATATTTCTTGATTAATTTCTTTGTTTCTGTATATATGTAAGTGTTTCTCAAATAAATCACCTCAAAAGTAAAAAATAAAAGGGCAGAAATATCCTTGTAACTATAAGGTAACAGATTAGGTGTACAATAATCCCGCCTTCTATTATTTTTCCTCTTGGTTTTTCAGATATTTTTTCGGTGTAAATTTCTTTGCACGTCTTTTGGAATCCAGATAAAGGCTCTGGATCTCATCCATAAAAGCTATTTTATCTTCGTCTGTCAGTGATCCACCGGCAAACATGAATTAGCTGAAACAGTATTCAATTCTATTAGCTACAGCTAATGGTCAAACAGCAATACTTGGTTCGAAAGACTGATGGCGGATCAATAGAAGTTGTGATAGAATGAAGAAAACGATTTGATGTGCAAATCGGAATTTGTGGAGAGATTTCCTGAACTTTCCTTATTTTTCAAGGCTTACAGCCTCTTAGATAGTGAAATGATATGTATTTTCCCTTATTTTTGCCCTTATGCGGAATCCGCAAGGGAAATAAGGGAAATTTTTAGTTAAGCATTGCTCACTACTTTATCAAGAAGTCTTGCGGAATCCCGCTTTGCTTTTCTTGTTGAGTGAGCGTAAATATTCATTGTGGTACTGACATCAGAGTGTCCTAACAGTTCCTGTACATCTTTCGGTGCAGCCCCATTGGAAAGCAGATTGCTGGTGTAGGTGTGACGTAACTGGTGGAAATGGAAATCTTCAAATCCTTCCAGTTTTTTTGACACTGATCTGCATACAATGCTGAGTGTACTCGGCAGTTCCAAAGAGCCATCCGGTCTTAAGCAGACAAAGGAGATTTCTTTGTAATCTGCCGGGACTTCCTGTGTTCCGGCAAGATGATAGTATTCATAATAGACTCTGTTTTTCACATGAACTTCTTTGTAGTAATTGCGGTGATATAATTCGCCATACTGCATCCGGTTTTTGAGTTGTTCCTTTCTGGCAGCTTTTAATATTTCAGTCAGAGTATCGCCAAAATCAACAATCCTTACTTTCTTCCGTTTCGTTGGTCCGATAATGTTTTTGTGTTTTATGCCGTCGTAGCGGATACTGCGTTTTATGGTCAGGCATTGTTCCTCAAGGTTAATGTCCTGCCATGTAAGACCACAGGTTTCTCCGATACGGAGCCCGGCATAATACGCAATCTGAATCGGCAGAATGGCAGGTGGGTTTTTCTTTTCCAGATACTTGATAAGTCGCTCGTAATCCTCGTGTGAAATCGGCTGTGTGCCTTCTTCCACTTCATCATCGGAAAAGAGGTCAACTTCCTCTGCCTGTCGTTTCAGTTTGATATATTGCATCGGATTGAAACTGATTAGTTGTTTTGGAAATACTGCAAAACGGAATGACTGCTGTAACACTGCGGAAAAAGAATGTATATAATCTTTGCTGTATCCCTTTCTTACTTTCCCGTCTGGAAACTCACCACCGAATGTAAGCAGATCAAGAAATGCCTGTAAATGTTCGGCAGTAACTGTTTTCAGTTTGCGGTCTGCAATCGGGTGTTTTTTGATACAGCGGATTGCACCAAGATAATTTTCCACTGTGCCGTTGCTGAGTGTCCCGGTTTTCAGTTCTTCTTCCGCCCACATATCCAGAAGCTCTCCTACCGTAAGGCTGTCTGCCTTTGCGACAAACTTCTTATTTTCGTAATCTTCCAGTGCTTTGCGGAGAAGTTTTTCCGTCTCACTTTTACTTTCGGTTCCAGCATATTCTTTCTGAACCATTTTACCGCTTGCATCTTCTACATAGAAGCGATAGTACCATTTTTTTCCTTTTTTTCTAACAGATCCTTTTGCCATAATCGTATGTCTCCTTTCGATATCAGACAATCGGAACTGTTGAAATGCTTCTTGCGTGTAAGTATATCACAACTCCGGTTGTCTTACTATACCGATTCAGAATCCTCATACATAACTTCGGATAAAAGATTGGCAAGTCTTTGTTCTGCTGTTTCCGGTTTCTTAGAATAGAGTCTTATCACATCTGCCATATCGTTAAATGCGTTGACAGTATGTGTGATCTCCCTGAGAAACATGATCTCGTTATATTCATCTTTCGATTCAAAGCCCATTACTTTGGCAATGTCCGCATCTTTGGTACTGCCCTTGTAATTTTTACAGGCGAACTGAAACGAATCCAGAAACAGTTCATATTGCTTTAACATTAACAGCAGTAAGTCTTTGGAAAATGCGTCTTCTGTTTTATTGAGGTCGAGCGGTAACTGTTTGAGAATATCACTCATCGCATCACGAATCAGTAATTCTTTCTTATCCGTAATATCAGTTTCATATTCATCGGTTTCCCCTTTGAGCCATTCAATCGATACATGAAGTGCTTCCGAAAGACCTTCCAGTACCATCTTTTTGGTATTGTCAATCGAACCATTCTCATAACGCAGGATTGTGGAAGCGGTAACTCCCATCTTCTCTGCGACATAAGGCTGTGTCAGATTTAATTCGAGACGGCGCTGTTTTGCCCTGCTGCCGATCAGCTTGCGTAGTTCTTTATCTTTCATGCTGATGTGCCTCCTTTTTCGGTATGTCATTACTATACCACGCAACAAAATATATTGCAATATGCAATTCAAGAAAAAGAAACATAATTTCATAATGCTTGACAAAGCAATATAAACACGCTATACTGACAGCACAAATGAAATTGCATAATGCAACTAAAGAGGAGGTGGTCATATGACACAAAGAAAGATTGCCTTATCTATTGAGGAAGCTGCTGATTATACGGGAATCGGCAGGAACACCCTGAGAAAACTGGTGGAGTGGAAGAAACTTCCGGTATTAAAGGTCGGGAGGAAAGTGCTGATCAAAACGGATATGCTGGAACTTTTTATGGAAGCCAACGAGGGCAGGGACTTGAGGGATAAGGGAAATGTGAAAGCAGTCACAAGAAACGGTTCAACTTAAAAAAGCGGTTCCCGAAGAAACCGCCAAAGGTTCTATCAGACCGGAGTCATGATATACCTACACGCAAACAGATTATACCATGTACTTCGTCTGACAGACAACAGGAAACTTATGTTTGGAAGAAAAAGAAAGGACGATGATATTTATGGCAAGATCAACAAAGAGTTATGAGGAGCGTATGCTCCAGTTGGAAAAGAAAGAACAGGAAAGCCTTGAGAAAGCAAAACAGTATGCAACACAGAAACGGGAACTGAAGAAACGTCAGAAAGATGTGGAAACCAAAAAGCGGACACACAGGCTCTGCCAGATTGGCGGTGCGGTGGAATCAGTGCTGGGTTCTGCGATTGAGGAAGAAGATATCCCGAAGCTGATCGGCTTCTTAAAAAGGCAGGAAGCAAACGGAAAGTTTTTCTCAAAGGCAATGCAGAAAGAGCCAGTTGCAAATACGGAGGAAGTGTAATGCCGGAGGGAGTGGGTTTTCCATTCCCTTCATTGCTTTTTCATGAAGGGCGCACTTATGGACAACCAGAGGTCGTCCGTATAAGTTTGCCACAGGTGGCAACCGGTCTGCGCTTACGCTTGCCGGGCTCGTTCCGTCGGCGGGCATTTCATGCAGACCTGCTCATGCCGCAGGAGGCACTCTTCGCCAGAGGGGCGCATTCCATGCAGGCTGTTATGCACAGGGCACTCTTACGCAGAGGGCGTTCCGGCAGATACCATTTTCTTTTTGGGAAAACGTTACCTGCCGGAAATCAAAGCCGGATACGGCAGAAAGGGGGAAACGGAGCATGGCGATTTTTCATTATACAGTAAAGATTGTTGGACGCAGCAAAGGGAAATCCATCATATCAGCATCTGCGTATCTCAATGGTGATGTGATGAAAAATGAAGAAACAGGCAGGATCAGCTACTACACTGCCAAAAGAGAAGTTGTTTATACCAGCCTGTTGATGTGTGAAAATGCACCACAGGAATGGCTGAATGTACCTGCTGAAAATATCAGACGGTTCCAGAAATCTGTCCGATATAAAAGGGCAGATAACAAAGAAGCCGCACTGAAAAAATTTAAACTTACTTTTCAGAAGCAGCGTTTATGGAATGAAGTTTTGAGGATAGAAAAAAGTGCAGATGCACAACTCGGCAGGTCATTTGAGTTCTCACTTCCGAAAGAATGGAACAGACAGGAACAGATTGATTATACAACCGAATATATTCAAAAGACCTTTGTAAATAAGGGAATGTGTGCGGACTGGAGTATCCACGATAAAGGAGATGGAAATCCCCATGTGCATTTACTTGTGACGATGCGACCATTCAATCCAGACCACTCATGGGGGAACAAAGAAATCAAGGATTGGGAGTTTGTCAGAGATGAAAATGGAAATATTGTGGTGGATGAATCCCATCCGGACTGGTGGCAGGATAAAAAGGACCCTGACCGTCATGGAATCCGAATCCCGGTATTGGACGAAAACGGTAATCAGAAAGTCGGTGCAAGGAACCGTAAACAGTGGAAACGTGTATTAACCGATGCTACCGGATGGAACAGTCCGAAAAATTGTGAACTGTGGCGGAGTGAATGGGCGAATGTCTGTAATGCACATTTGAAAACGGAAAATCACATTGACCACCGTTCTTATGCAAGGCAGGGGAAATTAGAGATACCGACGATCCATGAGGGCGCGGATGCCAGAAAAATTGATGAGAAATTTCAAAATGGGCAGACACAATCAGCGTCATGGAAAGTGGTAGAAAATCAGATCATAAAAAGACAAAATGCACTGCTGGATAAAATACAGATTTCTTTCGGAAAGGTATCCGGTGCATTGACACAATGGAAGGAGCGATTGGATGACATTAGAAGAAAGCCGGGAAGTCATTCCCATGATGGAGACAATGATAAACCAGATCGAGGAACAGCAGAATTTTATGGCAGCGATGGTACAGGAATTGCAGGAACGGGATCGACAGCTCCTGTCTTTTCAGGAGCAGAACCAGAGTTTAAAAAGCTTAAACAGCGAATTATCCAGGCTGCTAAATCTTTTGCCAGATACAGAAGAACTGCTCTCACAGATCGAGCAACAGAAAACCAGAATCGAACAGTTGGAAAACGAGAATCAGCAATGGCAGGAATTAACGCAGAAGCTGAACAACGAGAACAGCTTATTGCAGAAACAGAACAGCGAATTGCTGACCTTAAACAGCAGATAGAGAAAGCGAGGGAGATCGATGAGCGAATGCAGAAACTTAGAGAACGTCGGGCAGGTGGAAGAACTTCTGCTGATGACCGAACAGATGCAGGACGAACTGGATCAGAAAGACCAGACAATCCAGGAACTAAACAGGCAGCTAAGCGAATTGCTGACCTTGAACGAGAAATTGAACAGCGAAAACAGAGCCGAGAATATCGAAGCATTGCGGACAAGATTAAGGCAAACAGAGGAACGATTGACCAGCGAGACAGACAGCAGGAAAAGAGCCGACGCAGAAGCCGTGGCATGGAAATTTAAGTATGAAAAAGCAGAGCAGGAAAAACTTTATGCACAGACACACCAAAAGACGGTAGAGGTAGCTGTTGAGAAAAAAGTGCCTTATGAGAAATGTGAAAAATGTGACCGTACTGCTTACCGGAAAGCAAAAGAAAAATGCGATAGCCGTAAAAGCCAGTTAGAAAAGAAATATAAAAATATGACGATTGGTTATGAAAGTATCTTGTTTCTACTGGCATGGTACAGCATAACAACAACACTGTTTACTGCGATTCTTTCGTCGGTTTTCCTTAACGACTGTATCGTCTTTTTCGGTGCGTTAGGAAAAGGAATGGGAAGTTTATTTCGGGAGTTTGTGACAGGTGCAGACTCTTTCGGACAGTTAAGCAGTGGAATACCTAACAGTATTCTTTCCGGGATTGTGTACTGGCTGATTGCCGGTACTGTCATGGCAATTTTATTCGTAATAACCGGGTGGCTGATAATCGGGATTGGTTATCAGGTAGGAAAAATCTACCGGAAATATTGTTGGGATATCATCAGTATCGTGGTAGCGATAACGAGTACAGCTGTTGTAATTTACTTTGGAGAATGGATTAAAAACGCTAATCCGATAAATCTTATTGTATTGCTATTACTGTCGCATATTATTTATATTGGAATCAGATGTTATGTGAAAGACTGGATGGAAGAACGAGGATATTATTAAAAGAGGACAGGGAAATTTCATAATCTTCCTGTCCTTAGTAAGGGACTATTGATTGTTTATATAAAGAAAAAGTATATAAATAAATCTTGACAATTAGTACGAACTCGGACTATACTATAAAAGTCCGGATTCGTACTAATTTAAGGAGAAAAAAGATGAGAAAAGATAATAATATGATAATACAGTTGCAACGATATTATGCTTTATGGAAAGAATGTACAGCAATGTATGAGGAATGGTCAAAGGATCAGGGACTGTCTTCAAATGGAGTTTTTGCTTTGTATTCATTTTATGAAAGTAATGGAAGATGCACGCAGAAAATGATAAGTGAAAAATGGAATATACCTAAGCAAACGGTAAATACGATACTAAAAGATTTTCAGAAAAAAGGATACATCAATATGGTATCTGATGATTCAGACAAGAGAAATAAGCTGATATGCCTCACAGAATCAGGAATGGAATATACGAAAGATATCATAGAAAAACTGCACTCAAAAGAAATATATGTAATCGAAAAAATGGGATTAGAGAATATAGAAAGTCTTAATGATAATACAGAGCTGTTTATCAGACTTTTCAAGGAAGGAGATTGTAAGAAAGATGAATCATAAATCATTATTTTTTAAATATGTTATTCCATCTATTATAGCATTTGCATTATCAGGAATATATGCGATAGTGGATGGATATTTTGTAGGCAATACCATAGGAGATGCTGGAATTTCGGCTATTAATATTGCATATCCGATTGTGGCTTTGATTCAGGCTCTTGGAACAGGAATTGGTATGGGAGGAGCTGTTTATTACTCAATTAATGCAGCAGAAAAGAAAGGAAAACGGGCAGAAGAATTTATTGCTACAAGCTGGTGGCTTCTTGTAATAGTAAGTGTTATCAATACCATAATTATTTACTCCTTTTCGTCTAAAATTTTAGGATTGCTTGGAGCAGATGGAATTATATTAACAAATGCGACAGATGCCGTAGTCAGATCGCAGAGGTATGCAGGTAGATAAAATAATTATCTACCTCCTACCCGATTTGAGAAATTAAGAAAGTTCTGCCACATTCTTGTAGCCCAGATTGAATTAATCATCAATGCCGTATTTGTTTTCCAGCGCTTCTTCTGCTAATTCCAGTTCATCTTCCAGTTTTTCAATCGCGCGTTCTCTCGCTTTGTATGTCTCGAAGCTAATCTCTTTCATCTGGTAAGCATACTCAAATTCATCATCAAGTTTATCCAGTTCGTCATCAACTGCGTCTACCTGCCTTTTCAAAGTGTAGAATTGTTCGTGATTCTCAGATGCATTTGTAGATGTTTTTGCATTGTTTACACTTTTTGTTATATTACAGATTTCTTCTTCATAAGAAGAAAAATCATAGTCCTTTTCGTTCACATTCTCTGCTGCGTTTTCTGTGTTACTGATGTTATCATCATCGTCATCTGTATTTGATGTTACAACTTCCTGGGTCTTAATATCTTCTGTAGCTTCATTATTGGATGAAGTGCATCCTGTAAAAGCAAATATTAATGTGAGGGATAATAAAACTACTAATATTTTTTTCATAACGTGTTCTCCTTCCGTCTCT
This sequence comes from Dorea longicatena, assembly GCF_024168045.1. GTDB lineage: Bacteria > Bacillota > Clostridia > Lachnospirales > Lachnospiraceae > Dorea_A. The sequence goes on along the minus strand of NZ_CP100126.1, from coordinate 2,924,842 downwards.
TGGATGTTTTGTTTTTGCTGTTATATGTATCATATGGGGGGAAGATTAAAAAAAGATTAAAACAAATAGTAATTTCAAAAAATGAAAAAAAGGACTCTAGCACACGAAAATGATTGGTATTATAATAATTACATTATGAGATTACTGATTGTAGAAGACGAGAATGATTTAAGAAACATTGTCAAAAAAAGGCTTGTCAAGGAACATTACAGTGTAGATGCCTGTGGGGATGGTCTGGAAGCGATGGCTTATATCGATATGACTTCCTACGATGGTATTATTCTTGATATCATGTTGCCGGGAAAGGATGGATATGAAATCTTAAGAGAATTAAGGCAACGAGAAGATGATACACCGGTTCTGTTACTGACAGCAAAAGACAGCATTGAGGACCGTGTCAAAGGACTGGATCTTGGTGCCGATGATTACCTGATCAAACCATTTGCATTTGAAGAACTGCTTGCAAGAATCCGTGTCATGATGCGTAGAAAGCCACAATTTACATCCAATCAACTAAAAATAGCAGATCTTATTCTGGATCGTGACACAAGAAAGGTTACAAGAGCCGGAAATGAAATTGATCTTTCTGCAAAAGAATTTATGGTTCTGGAATGTCTTATGCGCAACAAAAATATCGTAATGACAAGACAGCAGATTGAACAGAATGCGTGGGACTTTGATTTTGAAGGTGGTTCCAATGTGATCGACGTATACATTCGTTATTTGCGAAAAAAAATCGATGCACAATATGAACAAAAACTCATCCACACTGTTCGCGGTGTCGGATATGTAATGAGGGAAAACGAATGAAACAGCTGACGATCAAGAAAAAAATTACGCTATGGTACACCGGAATCATTGCCGTAGTCCTTGGGACTATTTTAGTTCTCGTCCTTCTTTTTGTGGATAAGGTTGGAATTTCTGCGACAGAAGAAGAAATCAGTGCCGCAGTGACTGGTTTCTCTTCAAATATTAATTTTCAGGATGATTCCTTTTATCTTGACGGCGATACCGAATTTTACGATGACGGTATTATGTTTTGTATTTATGACAAAAACGGACGCTTACTTTATGGAACGATTCCAACCCAATTTCCAGAAGAAACTATCCTCAAGTCGAATACACCGCGAATGATAACCGGATCAAATCGAAAATGGATGATATATGACAGCGTTTACACTTACGGTGATGATGAGGAAATGTGGGTACGAGGAATTACCTCTGTACATTCTATAGAACTTTTCATGCAGACATCCGAGAAAATGCTGTTGATTGTATTCCCATTACTCATTATTCTGATCGGAGCCATCGGATATTTTATGATCAAACGGGCATTGAGACAGGTGGATCTTATCTGCGATGAAGTTGAAAACATCAGCAATGGAAAAGATCTTTCCAAACGATTGTCTCTGCCAAAAGCAAAAGATGAATTATACGAATTGTCGGAGAAATTTAACGGAATGTTCGAGCGATTGGAATTTTCGTTTGAGAAGGAACGTCAATTCACATCAGACGTATCCCATGAACTGCGGACTCCCGTTGCTGTTATCATTTCCCAGTGTGAGTACTTATTGGAAAATGAAAACTTATCTGCGGAAGATAAGGAAGAGATTGCAGTCATCTTAAGGCAGGCAAAACGAATGTCAAAGCTGACAAGCGAAATGTTAATGATCGCCAGAAACGAACAGGATGAGCAGCATCTGATGGAAAAACTGGATTTTGGATTATTAAGCAAACTTGTAATAGAAGAACTGCAGACAAAAGCACAGGAAAAAAATATTGAGATTACCCTGCAAAAGCAGGACGACTTATTTATGAACGGCGACCAGACATTGATTTTGCGTATGATGATAAATTTAATAACCAATGCCATCAATTACGGAAAAACAAATGGACATATCCATGTTATCCTGAAGGTCGAAAATGACCAGATTGTCGGTGAAGTGAAAGATGATGGTATTGGAATAAGTGAGGAACACCTGGACAGAATCTGGGAGCGTTTCTATCGCATAGACAAAAGCCGTTCCAGAGAAAGTGGCGGTACCGGACTCGGCCTTTCTATGGTGCGTTGGATTGTAAATCTCCACAATGGAACCATTCACGTCGAAAGTATCGAAGGTATCGGAACGAGTTTTATTTTCCGATTTCCGAAAATATAAGGAGCTATCGCTGTATATCCAATTTTTTTTACCAAAGAGAAGGGTTCATTATTCAATGTGAAGGTTTGGATGAAGCTACTGGTGAAAAAGAAAGGCCCGTATCCGTTCAGGATATGAGCCTTGCAAGAATTGGAGAATTGTAATCCGTAGATTTTACAAGTAAAATCTCTCCAGTTTTGTTTTAAAAAATTGAATTAATGGGCCGTTGAAGCAGGCATTTATAATTGTCCCAATCCCTACTACCGACCAGATACCCGCCCCAGATGCAGTGGCAAATATGATTCCGATAATCACGACAACAACATCTGAAAGAATCCTTGCTTTATGGAATGGAATTTTCTGATGTGTCAGTTTCTCGATTATAATTGCGACACTGTCATATGGAGCGATTCCCATATCTGCGACCATATATAATGCCACTCCCATAGATGCCATCAACTGAGCAAGCAGCAGTGCAAGGATACGCAGTGGCAGATTCATCTGAATCTGCACTACATCATTCGCTACATAACAAATAAAGTCTGCAATGTATCCGACAAATACCATATTGATAATGGTCCCCGCACCAATGCAGGATCTTGCCTGAAAAAATACAACTACAAGGATGATCGCATTGACAAGCAACTGCCACGTTCCAAAGCTCCATCCGATAAATCCGCTGATTCCAAGATTCATTGCACTGAATGGATCCACGCCAAATTGTGAAAGTCGTAAGAAAGATACACATAATCCAATAAACAATATTCCCAGTACCATTCCGCCGGTTCTTTTTGTCTTCGTCATGATCTATCTTCCCTCCTGAACTTTTTTGCCTTTCAGCATATATATTCTAGATTCAAAATCGGTACAAGGAGTCACATTCCCTGGCACTTCACCAGCTGTCACATCGGATGTGATCAATCCATAATTCATCAATTCGTCTCCGTAATTTTCTGTATGATTCCATACATTTTCATAAATCATATCCGGGTTCAATCCCTGTAATCTGACACGGCTATACGGCTGATTCACTCCATTTAAAACACGATAGTAGCCTACGATTGCAAGCGTGCGGTCTTCATTTGTCACCATCCATACCGTCTCATTTCCTTCGAATGGACTTTTCAGACGATAAAATGTTCCAAACTGTAACACTTCTCGGTATTCTTTCATAAATGTGATCTGTTCTTTTACTTCTTTGATCTCTTCTTCTGTCAATTTGTTGAGATCCAGTTCGTATCCAAAAGTTCCAAAGTATGCTACATTCGCTCTTGTATGTAATGGGGTATTGCGAAATACCTGGTGATTCGGGACAACAGACACATGGCTTCCCATACTGCTGAGCGGATAACACATAGAAGTTCCGTACTGAATCTTCAGACGCTCAATTGCATCCGAATCATCGCTTGTCCATCCCTGTGGTGCATAATACAGCATTCCCGGGTCAAATCTTCCGCCACCGCTGGCGCAGGATTCAAATAATACTTCTGGAAACTCATTTGTCAAACGTTCATACAGATCATATACACCTAAAATATAACGATGGAACACTTCTCCCTGTCTGTCTGAAGAAAATTTGCTGCTGTAGCATTCTGTAATGCTTCGGTTCATATCCCATTTAATATATGAGATTTTCGACTCCGATAATAACTTTGCCATCATTCCGTAAATATGATCTACTACTTCTTTTCTTGCAAAATCGAGTACATATTGGTATCTGCCGTGTGATGTATTTCTTCCTGGTGTCTGTAAGATCCAGTCCGGATGTGCTCGATAAAGATCAGAGTCTTTATTTACCATCTCCGGCTCAAACCAAAGACCGAATTTTAATCCTAGTGCTTCAATTCTTTCTGACAGGCCTTTGATGCCATTTGGCAGAAGCTCTTCATTTGCCACCCAATCACCAAGACCAGCTCTGTCATTTCTTCTTGCGCCAAACCATCCGTCATCTAAGACAAACAGTTCTACTCCACATTCTTTTGCTTTCCTTGCAATCTCTACAAGGCGATCTTCTGTAAAGTCAAAATAAGTTGCTTCCCAGTTGTTATTTAAAATCGGTCTTGCCTTATCACGCCAGTACCCTCTTGCGAGTCTCTTTGCATACAGCTTCTGGAATGTCTGACTCATGCCATTTAATCCATTTTCACTGTAAACCAGAACTGCTTCCGGTGTCTGAAAGCTTTCTCCCGGTTCTAATTTCCAATCGAATCCTTCCGGATTGATCCCGGCTGTAATTCGTGTCACATCATGTGTATCTACCTCTGCCTGCATACGGAAATTTCCACTATATACAAGGCTTATTCCGATTGCTTCTCCTGCATTTTCATCTGTGTTGTGACGTTTTAAAGCAAGGAACGGATTATGTTCGTGAGAAGAATTTCCGCGCATGCTGTCGATAGCTGTTATGCCTTGCTCCAATGTTCGATTCTTTATATAGCGCTCTCTGGACCACGCACCGGACAACTGCATCCATTCATAATCCTTATCCGGAAGATCCAGGCTTAAGCTCATCATATTTAATACATGCAGATTTTTCTCACCGGCATTTTCAATATAAGCACTTCTTGCAATTGCACTATATTCATCAAAAATCGTATATAAAAGCGCCAGTTTTGCACCAGTCAAAGCGTCTTTCAGAAAGATGCGCAATGTCTGCGCTTCCTCCTTGGACTCTGTGTAAGTTGCCGGCAATCCGGAGAGTTTCGGTTTTCCGGCAATAATCTCATAACTGTCATATTGGAACTCACTGATTCTGCTGCCATTTTCCTGCAACAATTCAATTGCCGGATGTCTGTAGTCTGTCGTACCGTAAACAGGATATTCCTGTCGGATATGTTCCAATGAAAAAGTACGATCCCATTCATATATATATGATGTCATTGGGCGTTCACATTTCTCAACCAGATAAGAAAAATCTGCTTTGTCATGAAGTCGTTTTCCAAAATATAATTGTCCCAGATGTCCATTTTCTAATACACATAAGATATAACTGATTTTTTCATTGTATAAATGGAAAGTTTTCGTTTCCTCGTGAAAAATAATCTGTCTCATATAATACCCCTTTTACAATTTAATTGTTGGCTCTTAAGCTGTCTGCTTTTTCGCATGCATTTCATTTACTTTTCTTGTGATTTCTTCCATCTTCTCACCTTTTAAAATGTAGTATTTTTTGTAAATACCAAAGCTAGCAAATGCAAGAATGATTGGAATTACAATCATTAACACGCGAATACCCATTACGGTTGCTGTGCTCTGCGTTACCGCTTTTGCGTTGTATCCTACAATCTGAAGACCAATTCCTGTTAATCCACCTGCTGCTGCCATGGCTGCCTTCATAAGGAATGTCTGTGCAGAACATGTTACGCTTTCATTTCGTACACCAAACTTCACTTCTCCATAGTCGATAACATCTGCCATACAGCATGTTGTTACTCCAAGTGAAAGACCTGAGCCGAAGAAAAGTAATGCACAACATACAATAACTAACACCTTGCTCTGTGGTGCTACATATCCTGCTGCACCGAGCAGTACAAATCCAACAATCGGAAGTCCGCATGCAAATGCGTATACTTTTTCACGGCTAATTTTTTCTGCAATTTTCGGGAAGCATAAAAGTCCCGCCATCTCAGCAATAATCGCAAATCCAAAAATAGAATACAGATATTCATCATGGCATACACATTTGAAATAATATACAGCAAAGCTTTTTGCAATCTGTGTACAAAGGTTAAATGTCAAAAGTAATCCGATAAATGCAAGCAGCTGATCATTTTTTACAATTACCTGAAATGCCTGTTTCAGACTTGTCTTTTCTGCTGATATACCTAATGTTGATTCCTCTTTTACATTAAATACAGTAATGCCGATTGTAACGATGAAAATAACTGCGATAATGATTGCGAAAAGTGTATATCCTTTTTCTGCGTAGAGATTGCTCTCGCCTGCAACTTTGTTCAGGTAGTTGATGATGTAAAGCCCAAATGTTGCTACTGAAAATCCTGCAAGACTTGCGAAAAATCTTGGAATTACGGATACTTTTTCACGTTCGTGCGGATCATTTGTCAAGTTCGGAAGCCATGACCAGTAAGGGACATCCATGATCGTATAAGTCATTCCATATAAGATATACATAACGGATACATATACGTACAATGCTGTTCCTGACAGGTTAAAACTGTGGAATAGCAAAACAAATACAACTGAATTTACCAATGTTCCGATTACAAGCCAGATTCTGAATTTACCAAAACGTGTATGTGTATTGTCAACAATCATACCCATCATCGGGTCATTGATCGCATCCCATATTCTTGCCACAAAAAACAGTACGCCGACAAATGCCGGTGCCAGATACAATGTATCTGTAAAATAAAGCATTAAAAATGCTCCTACTAAATTGCAAATCGCGTCTTTACCGATTGCCCCAATTCCAAAACATAATTTTTCTCTTGTAGACGCATATTTATATTGCGGATTTTTCTGAGTTTCTTTTTGATTTCCCATGATTCTCCTCCTCTAATACTCCTTTGTTTATTTTTTATTTGAGTGAAGAAACCTGTGCACGTGTTCCTTATGTTTGTTGATACAAGTATAGCGTACAAAAAAAACATCCGTTATACCTTTTTGTTAAGGGTTATATCCCAAATGTTAGGTATTGGATGTTTTTTAAAACATTTTGTCTATTCTTTTTCAATGTCTCCCACATAAATTGTTTTATGCTTCTTATATTCTTTCAGTTCATTTTGTACACAGATCAATCGTTTTCGGGCATCCTTTCTGTTGTCGTTACGATATTGGGTCGGCGTTATTCCCATTTTCTGCTTAAATACTTTACCGAAAGCAAGGGAATTACGATAGCCACAGGAAACTGCAATCTCCTCCACAGACAGATCTGTAAGTGCGAGCTGCTCCTTTCCTCTGGAAATTCGAAATTCCGTCAAAAAATCTTTTGGAGAGATTCCGAGACTGTTCATAAATATTGTATATAAATAGCTTCGATTTAGTGCCAAATAATTTGCTATATCTTCCACTGTGATTTTCTGTGAATAGTAATTCTTTATATAGGAAATTGCCTCCTGCACATGTATGCTTTCTTTTGTATCATTCGAATATTGCTGAATTTCAATCCCGCGAGCCAGTACTGAGAAAAACTGATAGAGCTTCCCCTGGAGATAGTAAAGATTTTCTGCAGTTGAACATGTATGATGAAGCATTTCAAATACAATTTCTTTCAGTTCTTCTCCATATTCACACTCGCATGTAAGCTGACGACTGTTCAGTCCAAGATCTCTGACAAATCTCTGTGCTTCCGTACCACCAAATCCTACCCAAAGGTAAGACCATGGGTCCGTTTTATCTGCCTGATAAAAGGTAAGGCTTTCCGGCTCGATCAGAAAGGCTTGCCCTTCTTTCAGCTGATACTTCGTTTCGCCGACCTGATAGATACCTTTGCCCTTCATTACATAATGCAAAATATAATTGGGTCTTGCGGCTGGCCCGTAGCTATGTAATGGCTTGCATTCTGCAAACCCGCAGAAACACAAATGAAAATCTTTAAACTTTGGTTTCAACAGTTGTAATACGTAAGAATCTTCCATAATCTGTATCCTCTCTTAATCCCTAAGATCACAAGCACTTTCCAGTCATGCTTACTTTTGCTGTTGCTCACTCAGCAATAGTTAGTTTAACCGTTTTCCTTATTCTATCACAGTATCGTGTTATTCTTCCATCAGTTTTCAAACCAAGTATTAAACGGTGCCTCTTCCTTTATAAGTTTCCCCAAAAAAGGCAATGTGTTTTTTCTTGTATGCAAAGAAATAAGGATGTAAAATAAAATTAGTTTTCAAATAAAAAATAGTAATAAGTGAAATGGCAAATTCTGATTGTAGAACTGACATGTGATTATAAGGAAGGAATAATATGAGAAGAAAAGATAGAGAAATCACAGATATACACAAGATTGAAAAAATATTGTCGAGTGCAAAGTATTTACATCTGGGGGTATTAGATGATGAATACCCATATGTTGTACCGCTTCATTACGGTTATCAGATAAACGGCGGGAAACTAACATTTTATGTTCATAGTGCGAAAGTGGGGCATAAACTGGATTGCATTCGGAAAAATAACAGTGTTTTTGTGGAAATTGATTACGGAGAAAAACTTATAGAAGCAGATGTTCCCTGCAAATATAGTGCTGAATATGCGAGTGTCATGTGCCGAGGGAAAGCAAAAATCCTCCAGAATGCAGCGGATAAGTGCGCGGCACTTCGCATTCTTATGAGAGAGCAAACCGGAGAGGAACATGAAATTAATGAAAAAATGATAAATGCGGTATGTGTAATTGAAATAAATGTAGATTCGTATACGGCAAAAGCGTGTGTAAAATAAATTTTAGTTTTCGGCATTATTGCTTCCACCGGTGATTAGTCTGTATTATATTTGTATTCGTGCATTACATAAAAAGACAGTAAAAAAGCCATAAACACCGTCCCCAGTGCTGCGATATTATGTTAAAATGAAGTAAACAAGAAAACTGGAAAAACAAAAAGTTGTTCAAGATATACGGGATGAGAGGGATTGGTTATGGATGATTTTAAACAACTTACAGAGCAGCTTTTAAAATTTTATATCGACACGGAATCCGTAGATGATATAGGCTTTGAAAACTTCTTTGATGATAACAGTAGTATAATCGGAACAGGAAAGCATGAGTTTTTCAGGAATCTGCATGAATTTCAGGAATCATATAAATTCGATGTAAAACAAAGAGGAAAAATCAGACTTAAAATAAGAGATTTACAGCAGGAAGAAGCAGAGCTTGGTGATGACCAGATCCTTGCGTATGGATCGGTAGTCTTTACCGGTTTATTTGAAGATGGATCCGTCTGTTTTGAGATGGACACACGGTTTAGCATTATCTATAAAAAGGTGAACGGGAAATGGCTGGTTAAGCATCTGCATCAGTCAGTACCGGACAGAGACCAGATGACAGGGGAAGAATTCCCGGTTACGCTGGGAAAACAGGTGGAAGAGGCGCACCGGGCAATCAGTGCATTAGGGACCGCTTATTATCACATCTCACGTCTGGATTTAAAGACAAAGAAGATCGAACTTGTGAAAAGATCCCGGAAAATGGAGCTGGGCATTTCGAAAAAAAGCGCGGACTGGGATTCGCAGTTTGAGGTCATCAAAGATGTGATAGCAGAACCGTTTGTACAAAAGTACATAGATTTTTTTGATACACAGACCATGGCCGCACGGCTTCGTAATAAAGAGTCCATGTCTTTTGAATTCAAAAAAAAGGATGGGAAATGGTTCCTTGCCATGATCGTTCCACAGAACTATGATAAAGACGGAAATATTACATCGGTGCTGCTTGCAAACCGGGATGTGACAGATGAAAAACTGCGGGAATTGAGGCAGGAGGAAGAACTGCGGGAAGCTAAATTAAATGCGGAAGTTGCAAGTAAAGCCAAATCCGCATTTCTTTTCAATATGTCCCATGACATCAGAACGCCTATGAATGCGATCATTGGTTATGCGGATCTGGCATCCAGACATCTGGAAGACACAGAAAAACTTGGCAGATATATCGATAACATTCAGGTATGCGGGGAAAAACTTTTATCGTTACTCAGTAATGTCCTGGATCTTGCAAGAATTGAAAATAACAAGGTCGAAATGCAGTATGCCGTGTCGGATGTCCGGGAAGACTTTACGAATTGTGTTACAATGTTCCAGCAACAGGCAGAAAGTAAGAATCAGACTCTGTGTATGACAGAACAGATCCTGTATCCGTATGTATATGTGGATGAACCACATTTATCGGAAGTCTGCATCAACATCATAAGTAATGCGGTCAAGTATACAAATGCGGGCGGTACAATATCCTGTAAGGTTGCACAGAGACCTTGTGAGAAGGAAGACTGGTGCGATATGATCATCAGTATTACCGATAATGGAATTGGTATGGCAGAAGAGTTCCAAAAACATATCTTTGAAGCGTTCGAAAGAGAGCGGACTTCTACGATTACCCATATTGAGGGCAGCGGCATCGGCATGGGAATCGTGAAAAAGCTTGTGGATCTGATGGGTGGTACGATAGAGGTGGAAAGTAAACTTGGTGAGGGATCCACTTTTACAGTGACGATCCCTTGCAAAAAAGCATCAAAAGAAGAAGCTTTAGAGAAGAAAAATCAGAATCCACGAAGTAAGAAGTCGCTAAAAGGCGTCCGGGTCCTGCTGGTCGAAGACAATGAGATCAATGCGGAGATCGCGACAGAACTGTTGAAAGAAGAAGGGTGTATTGTCGAAGTTGCAACTGACGGAGTTGCATGTATCAGCATGATTGAAAAGGCAGATGCGGACTATTACAAGATGATCCTTATGGATATTCAGATGCCGGTTATGAATGGGTTCGATACGACATTAACCATCCGGAAGATGAAGGATGATAAAAAAGCGATGATCCCGATCATAGCTATGACTGCCAATGCCTTTGCAGAAGACAGACAGAAGGCGCTTTCTGTCGGGATGAATGATCACGTTGCCAAGCCTGTTGATATGAATATTCTTGCGCCAACGATGATGAAATATTTATAAAAGTGGGGAATAAAAAAATGAACAAAGAAAAAAAACAGGTTGTCACACCGGACAATCTAAAAGAAATTGCCGTCATGACGATAGCAGTGGGGATCATCGCTGCGGCCGTGTATTTCTTCCTGATTCCGAGCCAGACCTCGATCAGCAGCGTATCTGCGCTGGCGATCATTATTGCGCATTATGTACCGTTACATGTATCAACGGTTACGATGATACTGAATGTGGTCTTACTGCTGATCGGATTTATAACCTGTGGGAAAGAATTTGGGGCGAAGACGGTATATACAAGTATTTTGCTGCCACTGTATCTGGCAGTATTTGAACATGTATTTCCGGATTTTGAATCGTTGACAAATAGTACGGAACTGGATGTGTTATGTTATATTCTGGTTGTAAGCTTCGGACTCAGCATCTTATTTAATATGAATGCGTCGTCCGGCGGACTGGATATCGTGGCAAAGATCATGAATAAATATCTTCATGTCGAACTGGGAAAAGCGATGTCCATCTCAGGAATGTGTGTGGCACTTTCTTCCGCATTGATCTATGATAAAAAAGCGGTTGTACTGAGTGTGCTTGGTACATACTTTAACGGTATTGTGCTGGATCATTTTATCTTTGGACAGAATGTAAAGAGACGTGTCTGTATCATTACAAAATATGAAGAAGAGGTGCGCCAGTTTATTTTACATGAGCTGCACAGCGGGGCAACGTTCTACGAGGCAATGGGTGCTTACAATATGCAGAAATACAGAGAGATCATTACAATCGTAGATAAGAACGAATATCAGAAACTGATGAATTATGTCAGTAAAAAAGATCCGGAGGCATTTGTAACCGTATACACGGTATCCGATATGCGCTACCGGCCGAAAGTTAAATCATTTTAACGGAGGAAAACATATGAAGACAAAAGCTAAAATAATCATTGCGGCAGTTCTTGCCATTGCGATCAGCATCGGTTCGATAGCCATATATAAGCATATTACCGGTCCGAAAGAAGAGAGCATACCGCTTGAGACGACGCTGGAAGATGCAGCGGAGCTGACGACACAGAAGATGATCATCTCGGATGTATTCAGGAGCACAAAGGGAGAGATCCCGCTGATCAACAAGAACAGATTTCTCGTACAATACAAGACGACAGTGACTGCGGGACTGGATGTACAGAAAGCTGTCATAAAGGAGACAGACGACAAGATCCAGATATCTATTCCGCACTGCACGGTCAATGAGGATTCTATTAAGATCAAATCCAGTGATCTGAAGATATATGATACGAATTTTGCGATTATGAGTATCGATAAAGAGGCGGTTATGGAACTTGTCGCAGAGGCTGAGAAGAAAGCAAAGGAAAAAGCCGGATCGGATGAATACGGATTTCTTGAAAATGCAGACAAGAACGCCAAGAAAGTGATCAAGGGCATGTTCGAAAATGTATCGAATGGAAAAGAAGTGATCGTGTCTTTCCAGAATTAGATCGGAAATGACGGATATGTTGTGTAAAAGAATGTAGAGATTATGTGAAGAATGTCGAAAACCATTAATTTCTGCAAAAGAATGTGCTACAATAAAGAAATCTTATATAGACAGGAGATAAAAAATGACAATACAGGAATGCTATGAAGCGATTGGAGGAAACTATGAAGATGTCTTAAGACGCCTTCCCAGTGAAGCACTGATCCGGAAATTCACATTAAAGTTCCTTGAAGATCAGAGTTATCCACTGTTAAAGCAGTCTTTGGGGGATAACAATTACGAAGAAGCTTTTCGTGGTGCACACACACTGAAAGGGGTATGTCAGAATCTTTCCTTTGACCGTCTGTATGAAGTGAGCAGTGAGCTTACAGAACTTTTGAGAGACCGGACCGGAGAGAAGCCGGGGATACCGGAAGCAATGGAAAAAGTAACAAAAGAATATGAGACAACAATTGAAGAAATTAAGAAGCTGCAGGAGTAATCTCCTACAGCTTCTTTTTTAACATTTCCGGATTGGATGCATAAGCAAGTGCCGTGTCAGCAGTAATGCGTCCGTTTTTATAAAGTGAAAGAAGACTGGAATCCATAGAGACCAGATCATTTCCCGCAGAGGAATAGATGAGACCGTCGATCTGCGGGATTTTGTTATCACGGATCATATTGCGGATCGCAGGATTGACGATCATAATCTCGAATGCAGGGGTGAGACCGCCGTCTGTGGTCGGTACCAGCTGCTGGGATACCACTGCCTGCAGGACCATGGAAAGCTGTACTGCGATCTGTCTCTGCTGATTTGGCGGGAAGACGTCGATGATACGGTCGATCGTGTTGGCAGCACCGATCGTATGCAGTGTTGAGAATAACAGATGACCGGTCTCGGCAGCAGTCATGGCTACCTGCATCGTCTCGTAATCACGCATTTCGCCCAGAAGGATCACATCCGGACTCTGGCGCAGGGAAGCACGCAGTGCCGTGACATAATTCTCGGTATCAACATTGATCTCACGCTGGCTTACGATACTCCGGTTGTGCCGGTGAAGGAATTCCAGAGGATCCTCCAGTGTGATGATGTGCTTGTCATAGTTTTTATTGATATGGTCGATGATGCACGCGAGGGTAGTGGATTTCCCGCTTCCGGCAGGTCCTGTGACCAGTACCATTCCTTTGGAGAAATCTGCAAAACGAATGATCTTTTCCGGGATACCGAATGTGGCAGGATCCGGCAAAGTAAAGGAAATAATACGGATCACGACGGACAGGGAGCCTCTTTGTTTGAATGCGCTGACGCGGAACCGTGAGAGACCCGGAACCGCAAAAGAGAAATCATCGTCGCCTGTGTCTTCCAGTATGCCGATGTCACGATGTCCGGCAAGCTCATAGATCTGTTCGATAATCCGCCGGGTGTCATCCGGGAGGAGACGGGTATTGTCTTCCATCCGGATATCACCATGTATGCGCATAGAGACCGGCCGCCCGGCTACGACAAAGATGTCGGATGCTCCGGCGCTGACAGCCTTTTCAAGTAATTCTGTGGTATTCATAAATGCCTCCTGATATCATATAGTCTTTATCATTATTGTATTAATTGAATGGAATTGTCGGCATTCCAGTCACTTGTAGAAGTCATTTTCCAACAGGTGATCTTATAGAATGCAGAAGCAGTATCTGAATCTTCCCGGTCAGACCCGGCTGTAGCGGAACTGTCCGGATAGGTGATCTGGATCCGGACTTCCAGTTCCTGTGACTTGTTGACAGCTGTCTGAAAAGAATAGATCAGGGATCCGTCGCTGCCGGTGATTCCAAGCTGTTGACGCACCTGTTGATAATAGCTGTCTGCATCGGAAGTGGAATGATAGCATGCCTGCAGGATCTTCTCTGTCTTTGCAAGCTTTTTCTCTGCTTTGTTGGATGCCCTGTAATAAGCGGTTGTGTGACCGGCAAGTGTCTGTGCAGACCGATAGCTGCCGGAAGCGGTAGACAATGATAACGCTGCAAGTGTAACCATACAGAGCACGATGAATATCATCAGAAGCGATACAGAGCCGATATTCGTAACAGGAAATTTTCGTTTATTCATGACCGGCAGCCTCCTTTATGCTGTATGGTGTATGGCAGGTAACGTTCAAAGAATAGATCTTTCTTCCGTTGTTAAGCTGCCTTGCGGTGATCTGGTAAGTTGTCAGGCCATCCGTACCGCTATCTTCATCGGATGCGTCCTTTTCTTTTACAGTTATCATATAAGCGGCCTTCTTCTCTTCACATGTATCCCAGGAAGAAGAGTAGAAAGCCTGTGCCTCTACAGATTCTCCTGCTCTTAGAAGTTCCGCAGTGCTCTCTACATGCATAAGAGCTGCGTTCAGGTCACGGGCATTCTCTGTCAGGATGTGTGACCGTGCAAATGCTCTCAGACAGACAGCACTTACCAGTGAGAAGAACAGAATGGCAATGATCAGTTCGATCAGAAACAGAGAAGAGCGGCTGTTGGAAGTTCGTTTCATTGGCGGCTCCTTTCTGATATCGTGACAGAAGCAGTCGTTCCATCCGTATCTGTGGATGTGAATCTGAAAAGTCCGGGTTTGATCTCGCTGACAGAGAAGTCTGCGACTGCCAGGATATCTTTGCCATCCGAAGGGGAAGCATCCGTGCCGTCCCGGAGAGTCAGTTCCTTTAATTTACCTTTGTAAGAATAGATATAAGTGGTGTAGCGGATATCACCGGAACCACCCTTTAGTACAAGACATTCCTGTCCCTGAAAAGTCCCGGCTGATATACCGCCGTCAGAATCGTTCTGACGTATCTTTTCCGCCACGTAGGCAAGAGATGTGTGGACGGTGTAGCCGGTATTCATTTTCTGTGTCTGCGAACTGTATATATGGGCAGACAGGACCAGCACAAGGAAGGAAGAAATGGCAAATACGAAGAGGACAGCAATCGGGAATAACAGGTCAATGACATGATTTTTCTGTCTTTGGAATCTCAACGGTGATCCGCCTCCTTCCTGATAATAGTAATGTCGGGCATGATATTGGCACCGAGCGGCTGATAGTCTACAAAATATTTATTCTCATCATAATGAAGTCCGTAATGTTTTTTCAGGTAGCCAAGACTCTGCGGATAGCTCCCTTCCAGGGTATAACAGGTGGTTACACTCCGGGTTATGGCATTCTGAAGAGTCTGCATCTCCTCCTGATCCATCTTTTTGTTCATGGCAGTCAGCCCGCAGCCAAATCCGGCAAAGATCAGCAGGAAGATAAGAACAGAGATGATAACATTACGCAGATATGAAGTTTTACGTTCTCTTATAAAACGCTGCATATGCATCCACTCCTTCTATAATCCTGCCATAATGCTGACTAGCGGAAGCATTACGGACAATAAGATAATGCCGACGATCACGGATAAGATGATGACGAGTGTCGGTTCGATCGCAGCGATCATTCCGGCCATCCTTACATCAATATCTTCATCATATTGATCTGCGATCTTCTGCATGATCTCTTCCATGGAACCGGTACGTCCGCCGATGGACACCAGTCTGGCGTAAAGTCCGGAGAATATGTGATTGCTCAAAAGTACTTCACTAAAATCATTTCCGGATGAAAGCTCTTCCCGGCATTTTTCCAGCCTGGTACGGAATGCATGGTCATCGATCAGATCCATAGTAAGGTTCAGACATTCTTCCGGCGGAAGACCGCTGCTTAACGTAAGTGCCATACCGCTGGCGAAGCGGCGGGCAGAGATCTTCTCATATAACTGTCTGGAATTCTTAAACTTTCCAAAGAAAGACTGGAAGTTCTGAGACCGCTTTTTCGAAAAGCATACGTAGAAAATCATTCCTGCCAGTACGGCAAGAATCAGAAGAAAGACTGCAATATGACGGTTCAGGAACTGTCCGATATTCAGGATCACAAGGGAAATGCCGGACATACTGCTTCCGAGCTGGATAAATACCTGATTGAAGACCGGCATTACTTTCATGATCAGGAGCAGGATGACAAGCAGCATCATGACGATCATGATCAGCGGATAAGTAACCGCACTCTTGATGGATTCTGCCAGAGAATCCTCTTTCTCATAATAGACGGCCAGAGAATCCATAACATCATCCAGGCGGCCGGTCTGCTCACCGATTCGGACCATAGAGATCATGTAGTCCGGATAAGCGTGTGTATCTTCCAGTGCCTGTGTCAGGTTTCCGGTCTGCATAAGTGTATCATTGACCGCAGAGAGTAATTCCTTCTCGCCTGCATTCTGTGAATCTTCCAGCATGATCGAGATCCCCTCGATAGAAGAGATACCGGATCTTAAGATCATGGCGGTCTGGGAACAGAAAGCGGCAATCTCTGTATTGGAAAGTGGAGTGAATGTTTTGTCTGCCATAAAAGTCTCCTTTCATATCCCATCATATATGGCCATATAGAATACTACATATTTCATGGTGGGATTAATACGTATATTTTACAACATAATGACTGCCGTCGCCGACATATTTCTTAACAGCGGCACTGTCGTTGGTTGCGGCAAGGGTTGGATCCATAATCTGCCAGGTATTCCCGTTGAACTGGATGATATCATCTACCCAGCCTTTGTCATCAATATATGTGCTGATCCAGGCATGGTAGGCATCTCCGGAGTAACCGACTTCCAGTTTGGTCGGAATATTCTGTGACCGCAGCATGCTTGTCATAAGTGCCGCATAGTCAAAGCATATCCCTTTTTTGGAAGAAAGCGTATCATCAATATCCGGGACATATCCGTAAGATACGTTCTGTGCTTTTTCTGTGTCGTAAGAAATGTTTTTAATCACATAATTGTAAATGTTCTGTACAACATCCAGATCACTGTAGGTGTCTTTTGCAAGATCGCTGCCTTTGGAGACAGCCTTCGAATCTGTATGGAAGTTCACATATTGATTCGGATACAGGAAAGGAAGGAATTCATCTTCGATGCTGACGTTGATGGATTGGGCAAGTGAGACGGTATAAGTGTCACCTGCGACATTTTCCAGAACCTGTAAGGCATAGGAGCCATTTCCGGCTGTCAGCGGGAATGTATCATATGCTCCGCGGTCGCTGATCAGGTAAGTATAACAACTCTGATCGGGACATGTGATCTGAAGCTTTACTTTTTCATTTGTTCCATTGTATTTCACCATAACATAGCCCTGCGAAGTATTTGATGTATCAATGGAAGCAAAATCATTCTGATAAACGGTAACCCCGTCAGCTGACGGGGTTAACACTCTAGGCGTTGAATCTCTGGGGGGACCGGAATGTTCCTTTCGGGATGCGGAAGAACTGCCGGAACAACCCCCAAGAAGAAGGCAGAATATGGCGATAAGTAAATAGGATAAATGTAATCTGTATTTCATATCTGCAATCCTCCTGTGTATTTATAAATCGTCTGTTAATTATTATCGACCGGTGAGAGCAGAAGTACCAGCTCGTTTCCGGCGTTATCCGGAATCGTAACGGTTACAGGTGCGTCCGGAACCGGATATACAATCATTCCGGTTTTTGTGTCAAAGTGATCCGGTGCGTATCCGCCGATATTCGGATAGTCGATACCGGAATAGGTATCCATAACTTCCAGGTAGATATAACCGTCTTTGGAATAATAATCCTTAAGAACCGGCTTTTCTTTGTCGAGATGACGGACCTTGTAGAACCTGGCGGCCACCTGTCCGTTGAAAGAGACTGCTTTGATCTTCAGTGTTCCGTTATCGGAAATCGCAGCCTTGAATTCCTTTGAACCCTCTTCCTGAAGCCGGACCGGAGTCCCGTTTATGGTGGCACTTACGGAATGTAAAGGAAGCAGTGTCTTGATATGAATATTATATATGGCATCCGAAGCGGATTTGACATCCGTTCGTTCTGCGATGATCGATGGCCGGAAGAACATAAGCGGAAGCAGGATCAGGACGATCAGGAAAATGTATGCCAGAGTCCGTCCGAGATTGAAGCCGTGCTTTTTATAATTTCCCCAGGATTCCAGGACTTCGACCGGGACTACGCTGGGTTCCATATCGCATGCGGCAAATACATTATCCAGCAATTGGTTCGCTGTCTGTGTATCCAGTTCAGGAATGTCTGTATGTTCTGTGTTGTTCAAAGAAGAATTATCCGGATGAAATACAAGGGTGGCGTTTTTATTCAAACCAATCGCCTCCCATCTTATTTTTCAGCAGTTTCTCAAGTAGTTTTTTGCCTTTTACAAGTCGACGTTTGATCGTGCTGTGGCTGCAGTTCATGGCATCGGCAATCTCATCGATACTCATATCGTTGAAATAACGCATAATAAGTGCCTGTGCATATTGCGGTGGTAATTCGAGAACAGAAGCCATGAGTACGGGGTGGTCGAAATGATCCATGAGCTGCTTTTCCGGATTGTGTGTCATGGAATCCGGCTGCAGATGCGGATCCTTTTCCTGCGTCATCTCCGTAACATGGTTAAGCTCTTCTTCATGACGGCTGTTCTTCTGACATACATCAAAACAGGTGCGGAATGTAATCTGGTTCAGCCAGGAGACGAAGAGCCGGGGATTCTTCAGGGTGTTGATATTTTTCAGCACCAGAATGTATACATCCTGAAGAATATCCTGTGCGAGATAAGCATCCTTTGCATAACGATAGGTAAAACGGTACTGCTTCTGATATGTGGCGGTATAAAGTTCTGCAAAAGCCTCACTATCACCGCGCTGAGTCTTGAGAACAAGTTCGGCGAGATAGTTATAATCTAATTCATCCATAGAACAGTACCTCCTTGGTTAGTGCGCGATCGTTTCATCGGAAATTCTATTATAGGCAAGAGCAATCAACTGGGTAATTTCAGCAAGGTGTTCTTCGCTGTTCTTTGCAATACCGATCCGATATTCAATGGAAATGGCAGAAGGTGACTGGTTGTGCTGCTTAACACGGTCGGCAATCCGGGCGAGGAAAGTATTCAACTGGTCATCTGTGCAATTTTCAAAGATTGCAAGAAATTTATTGCCGCCGTTACGTCCCACAAAACAAAGGGACAGCGCGGAGGCAGACAGGATATTGGAAAAATCTTTTAATAACATATTTCCGGTCGCATGATCATAAAGTTTGTTCACGGACGAAAGATTGGAAAGATCTATCATCACACATGTCAGATTGTCAGGAAGCGTTGTGTCATAATACTTTTCAATGATCGTATCACAGCTGAAACGGTTCGGGATACCGGACAATGGATCGGAATATGCAACGCCGTATAAATTGTGATAGTTTAATTTGACCGATGAAAGGATACTGAAATCAATCAGAAGAAATACATAACTTGCAAGTAATACGATCCAGATAATGATGAACAGTATCGTTGCGGGAGTTGATGCAAAGATATACTGCTTTACTTCCGGCTGCATCAAAAGATATACACTGATCAACGTTATCAAAATCAGTAAAGATAATTGTACAATTTTAAAAATATTGAATTTTTTCATAACTTCCCTGTCTCTTTTTCAAAAATGGATATTTTCATATCTGTGGTATAGATCTGTATGAACAATTTCAGTATAACATAAACTAGCCGTTTTGATAAATAAAGAATAACATAAACCCGGATTATTCATGTCTGCTGTGAATAATCCGGGTTTATGTTATCAATTATCTGATTTCTTTAACAAATGATATTTCCGCTTTTCCTCATACATTTTTTCATCCATATGCATCAGGAACACTTCGGCATCATCTTCAGATCCAAATTCTGCATATCCCATGGAAACACTTAGAGTGAATGGTTCTATCCCGGATTCATTGAAACGGGATAGGTTATTATGAATCTCTTTCATTGTGGCCAGGACACTTTCTTCCTCAACACCTGATAGTAATACAATAAACTCATCTCCCGCATAGCGGATTGCCATACCGGCAGCTGGTATAGATCTAAAAAGTATATTTCCCAACGTACAGATAGCCTTATCTCCCATACTATGACCAAAATTATCATTAATATATTTAAAGGCGTTTACATCCATCATGATTCCATATAAAGATTTACATTTCGTAAATTTCCTTTCAGAAAGTACTGCATTAAGATATCTCCGATTATATAATCCGGAAAGTTCATCCATATATAAATTCTCGGCATATGTCTGCATCTGCACAAATATCAATGCGATCGCAACTAACACCCATGACGATGTGATTCCGTAAAAAAGGAACTGGATAAGCACGCCTGCAAAACAGGGACCGACGAAATATATCACGGGAAAGAAATTCACATTAACTCCCTGTTTTTTGGAATGATACACCAGATAGATGCTGTAAGCAAAATATAATATAAGTGAGATATATCCTACCAGTGAACCGGCAGTTCGCTGATATACATTCTCCTTAGATATTTTAAACATAATCCCTGTTCCGGGCAGATTACATAAAACCATAATTACTTCTACGATCCAAGGAAACATTACAACTCTTACTTTTTTGAATATTCTCTTATAATTCCGGTAAATGCGTAATTCTACATACAGACACCAAAGCAGACCTATGCTGACGGTACCTATAAAACATATGCTGTTGGAGATATAATTGATCTGTCTACAGCCGGTAAATTGATTCCCATCTACCAGAAAAGCAATTGTCTCAGACAATGCCCCCGCTAAGTTCACTATTGCCATTCCGTCATATAGTTTGTCTTCCTCATGGAGACTTTCTCTGTTTTTCCGTCTGCAAAGCAAAAGAAACCACATCATTAGCACAGTCAATCCGTTTGCTATCAATATTTCTTCTATAACTATTATTTCTATCACCTTCCTATCACCATGTTTTTCTATTATATCTCCGTGCTTCCTTCAAAACAATACATATCCTGGATTATTCATACCTTTTACGTGAAAGCTGGTAAAAATCACTTAGTGATTTACACGAAGACTGCTTCATTTTTTCTGAACATTAAGGCAGGGAAAAGGGGCGGCCGTTCTTTTTTGTTGAGTTAACCGGGGAAAAGGATTATAATAGAGAACGCGTGGAATAAGACGCAGGAAAGACAGGAAAAGGACAAAGGATAGAATATGGAGATAGATGCAATCAAGAAGAAAGTGTTGGAAGATGTAGATCCCGAGACGCGCAGAAAGAAAAAAAAAGAGATGCGCATCCAGAGACTGATCGTGACATTGCAGTTCCTGGGGATAGCAGCAGTGGTGATCCTGATCTTCTATATACTGATGGGAATCTCGACTGTTGATGGGAATTCGATGTATCCGACACTTCATGACAAGGACATCGTTATATATAACAGAAGATGTAAGGAATATAAGGCCGGAGACATCGTGGCGATCGCCCGGCCATCCGGAGAGGATTATGTAAAGCGGGTCATAGCTGTGGCCGGAGACACGGTTAATATCCAGGATGGCAAAGTATATGTAAACGGAGAAGAAGTAAGATACGACGGAGAGATAGGAACGACAGAAAAGAAGGCGTCAAAGATCACATATCCACTGAGAGTCGGAGACAAAGAGGTATTTGTCCTCGGAGATAACAGAGAAGTATCCAGAGATTCGCGGGAGATCGGAACGGTGAAGGTGTCCGAT
Source organism: Dorea longicatena (assembly GCF_024168045.1). Classification (GTDB taxonomy): domain Bacteria; phylum Bacillota; class Clostridia; order Lachnospirales; family Lachnospiraceae; genus Dorea_A. The sequence continues at coordinate 2,903,068 of NZ_CP100126.1, read as the reverse complement.
ATTGAAGGAAAGATTGAGTGGTATATGGGAAGACCATAACGAAACGACAGAGGAGAATAGAAATTATGCGGGGGAAAAAACAGATAGCAGCCGTAGTTCTTGCGGTGATACTTGCGGTGGCAGCAGGGATACCGCACAGTATGGTATACGCAGAGCCGGACAGCACCGGGAATGCGCAGGCAGCAGACGCAGCGGCAGATGATACCCAGAAAGAAGAGAAAAAAGAAGAAGACATGACTCCGGAAGAGCTGGAGAAGAAGGCAGAAGAAGATGCTTATAAGATGGAGATCCAGTCGAACAGCTGGAAGAACTGGCCGCAGGGACCGGGAACATACGGAGAAGCAGCGATCGTGATGGATGCAGGAACCGGAAGTATCTTATATGCGAAGAATATTGACGGGCATGAATATCCTGCCAGCATCACAAAAGTTCTGACCAGCCTTATCGCATTAAAATATGGCAGCCTGTCAGACCAGGTAACATTTTCGAATGACTGTATATCTTTTATGCAGCCGGGAGATTCTTCCGCAGGATTAAAAGAAGGAAATGTGATCTCGTTGGAACAGGCGTTGTATGCGACACTGCTTGCCTCGGCAAATGAAGCAGCCTATGCGGTTGCGGAAAATGTCGGGAAGAATGCCGGGCACGATTACAACTGGTTCATACAGCAGATGAACGAGGAATGCAAAAGTCTCGGCGGGGAGAACTCGAACTTTGTCAATGCGAACGGGCTTCATGATGACAATCATTATACCTGTGCGCGTGACATGGCTTTGATCGGCAGGGAGATCTGGCGTTATCCGGAATTCTTAAAGATCTGTCAGGAGCAGAGTTATACGATCCCGGCATCCGATACGACGGAAGAGCACGTATTTCCGCAGCATCATAAGATGCTTATAAAAGAAAATAAAAATTATTACCAGTATGCGGTCGCAGGAAAGACGGGATATACATCCAATGCCTTATCCACACTGATCACCATGGCTGATAACGGCAATATGAAACTGGTATGTGTCGTACTCAGGACGCATGGAGCGAATATATATCCGGATACAAAGAATCTGTTCGAATATGTATTTAATAATTTCCAGAAGATTCCGGTGGCAGATGAGAAGAAACCGACAGAAGTAAAAGAATTCATAACGGCATCGGATGAAAGTGAGGACGCCGGATCCGCACAGACGGGCGGGAATGAGTACCAGCCGCTGGAAGATGGCTATGTGATCCTGCCGAAGGATGTCTCATACAAAGATACAGACTATGAGATTACAGACGTAGATGAAAAGACCGGAAAAGGAACGATCCAATATACTTATGACGGACATCCGGTAGGAAGTGCGACAGCAAAGTTCACGGAAGAATACCTGCAGAAAATAAGTACAGGGAAAGAACGTGTGGATAATAAGAAGGAGAATGTGGATAACTCCGGGACAACGAAGAACTCCGGTGGAAAATTAAGCGCAAAGAGCATCTGGACGAATTTCGTGCAGAAAGCAAAAGCAGCATGGGCGTTTGGCCAGAAGAAATATGCCGGGAAATCGGCTTCGGAACAATATATGATCGCCGGAGAATGTGTGGCACTGGTGATCCTGATCGTCAGCCTGATCGTTGTATTGATACGCCGGAGAAGATAAAAGACAGAGGATACATGAAAAATAAGGTAAAACCCCTTGACGGATTTTAGGATTGTTGCATATAATAAAGGGTGTGAAAAACGCTGACGAAGACAGTAGGATATAACAGAACGCAGCAGCGAGCCGGGGATGGTGGAAGTCCGGTGCAAGTAAGATATATCTGAATATCACTTCTGAGTTGCAGATTTTGAAAGGTTTCGGTAAGTGACTGAGTAAAAACTGACGGTATTCCTCCGTTACAGGGAAGACATATGATGGTATGTTAGGTGGTTTATAAACGTAAGTACAGCTTTCGTCCTATACAGGGCGGAAGCTTTTTTAATTCTATGTTTTAATTTTATGGAGGTAAATATGTATAAGAAAGTTTCTACGGATCTTAATTTTGTAGACAGAGAAAAACAGACAGAGAAATTCTGGGAAGACAATGACATCTTCAGAAAAAGTATGCGTGACCGTGAAGGCAACGAGATCTATATGTTCTACGACGGCCCTCCGACAGCCAACGGAAAACCGCACATCGGACACGTTCTGACACGTGTTATTAAGGATATGATCCCGAGATACCGTACCATGAAGGGATACGAAGTTCCAAGAAAGGCCGGATGGGACACACACGGACTTCCGGTAGAGCTGGAAGTTGAGAAGCTTCTCGGACTGGACGGAAAAGACCAGATCGAAAAATACGGTATGGAACCATTCATCAAGAAATGTAAAGAAAGCGTATGGAAATACAAAGGTATGTGGGAAGACTTCTCTAATACCGTAGGTTTCTGGGCTGATATGGATGATCCATATGTAACATATGATAATAACTTTATCGAGTCTGAGTGGTGGGCACTCAAGAGAATCTGGGACAAGAAGCTCCTGTATAAAGGATTCAAGATCGTGCCATACTGTCCTCGCTGCGGAACTCCGCTTTCTGCACAGGAAGTAGCACAGGGCTATAAAGATGTAAAAGAACGTTCTGCGATCGTTCGTTTCAAAGTAGTAGGAGAGGATGCATATTTCCTCGCATGGACAACAACACCATGGACACTTCCGTCTAACATCGCACTCTGTGTGAACCCGGAAGAAGACTATGCGAAAGTAAAAGCTGCCGACGGCTATACTTATTACATGGCTGTTGCACTTCTCGATACCGTACTTGGCAGACTTGCCGATGAAGAAAACGGAACAAAGGCTTACGAGATCCTTGAGACATACAAAGGAAAAGATCTCGAATACAAAGAGTATGAGCCATTATACCAGTGTGCTTACGACTGCGCTTCTAAGCAGAACAAGAAAGCATTCTTCGTTACATGCGATACCTATGTAACACTGACAGACGGTACCGGTGTGGTTCATATCGCTCCTGCGTTTGGTGAAGACGATGCCAAGGTCGGACGTAGATATGATATGCCGTTCGTTCAGCTGGTAGACGAAAAAGGTAACATGGGAGAGACGACTCCGTTTGCCGGATTATTCGTTAAGAAGGCTGATCCGGAAGTATTAAAAGACCTCGACGGACGCGGACTTCTCTACGATGCACCGAAGTTCGAGCACAGTTATCCACACTGCTGGAGATGTGATACACCACTTATTTACTACGCTCGTGAATCATGGTTCATCAAGATGACAGAAGTAAAAGATGACCTGATCGCCAACAACAATACAATCAACTGGATTCCGGAAAGCATCGGTAAAGGACGTTTCGGCGACTGGCTTGAGAACGTTCAGGACTGGGGTATCAGCCGTAACCGTTACTGGGGAACTCCACTGAATATCTGGGAGTGTGAATGCGGACACCAGCATTCGATCGGAAGTATCGAAGAGCTGAAAGAAATGTCCGACAACTGCCCGGATGAGATCGAACTTCACCGTCCATACATCGACGAAGTAACGATCAAGTGCCCATGCTGCGGAAAGCAGATGCACAGAGTACCGGAAGTTATCGACTGCTGGTTCGACAGTGGATCTATGCCATTTGCACAGCATCACTATCCATTTGAGAATAAAGAGTTATTTGAAAAGCAGTTCCCTGCAGACTTCATCTCCGAGGCTGTTGACCAGACACGTGGATGGTTCTACTCATTGCTTGCAATCTCTACACTGATCTTCAACAAAGCACCATACAAGAACGTTATCGTACTTGGACACGTGCAGGATGAGAATGGTCAGAAGATGAGTAAGTCCAAGGGAAATGCAGTTGATCCGTTCGACGCACTGGAGAAATACGGAGCAGATGCGATCCGCTGGTACTTCTATGTCAATAGTGCACCATGGCTTCCGAACCGTTTCCACGGAAAAGCCGTTGTAGAAGGACAGAGAAAGTTCATGGGAACACTATGGAACACCTATGCGTTCTTCGTGCTGTATGCGAATATCGATGATTTCGATGCAACAAAATATACACTGGAATACGACAAGCTGTCCGTTATGGATAAATGGCTTCTGTCTAAGCTCAATTCCGCAATCAAGGCAGTAGACTATGATCTGTCCAACTACAAGATTCCGGAGGCTGCAAAGGCACTTCAGAGCTTCGTAGACGATATGAGTAACTGGTATGTAAGACGAAGCCGTGAACGTTTCTGGGCTAAGGGAATGGAACAGGATAAGATCAATGCTTACATGACTCTGTACACAGCACTGGTTGAGATCTGTAAGACGGCAGCGCCGATGATCCCGTTCATGACAGAAGAGATCTATCAGAACCTGGTAAGAAGCGTGGACGAGAGCGCTCCGGAAAGTATCCATCTGTGTGACTTCCCGGTTGTAAATGAAGCACATATCGATACAGAACTGGAAGCTAATATGGACAATGTTCTGAAGCTGGTTGTTATGGGACGTGCATGCAGAAATACTGCAAATATCAAGAACCGTCAGCCGATCGGACAGATGTATGTAAAAGCTGATTTTGAAGTACCGGAATTTTACAAAGACATCGTAAAAGATGAATTAAATGTAAAGAATGTAACATTTACACAAGATGTTCGTGACTTTACTTCATATACTTTTAAACCTCAGTTAAAGACAGTGGGACCAAAATATGGTAAAATGTTAGGAGGTATTAAAGCAGCACTCGATAAACTCGAAGGAAATGCAGCAATGGATGAGTTAAATGCTACAGATGCCCTGAAGCTTGATATCAATGGACAGGAAGTGACTCTGTTCCGCGAAGATCTGTTGATCGAATCTGCACAGATGCCGGGATATGTATCTGAGAATGACAACGGAATTACAGTTGTTATGGATACAAACCTTTCCGAAGAACTTCTGGAAGAAGGATTTGTACGTGAGATCATCAGTAAAGTACAGACCATGCGTAAGGAAGCCGGATTCGAAGTTATGGATAAGATCGCAGTATCTTATGAAGGTACAGAAAAAGCAGAGAAAGTATTTGCAGACAATGCATCTACGATCGCAGATGAAACACTTGCACTGGAAGTTACAAAAGCAGTACCTGCAGGCTACACGAAAGAGTGGAAGATCAATGGAGAAGCTGTAACGATCGGTGTGGAAAAGAGATAATCAAAGCCCAGTTTGTTAGAAGGGAAGTAGAAAATGTATAATCCAAGATTTGAAAAAGACGTATTTAAAAGAGATGTACGGAACAATGTAAAGACATTGTTCCGTAAGGAAGTAGAAGAGGCAACTCCGCAGCAGTTGTTCCAGGCAGTTTCTTATGCTGTAAAGGAAGCCATCATCGATGACTGGCTTGCAACACAGAAACAGTATGAGAAAGACGATCCGAAGACCGTATATTACATGTCCATGGAATTCCTGCTCGGAAGAGCTCTCGGAAACAACCTGATCAACATGACGGCATATAAGGAAGTAAAAGAAGCTCTGGAAGAGATGGGAATCGACCTGAACGTGATCGAGGACCAGGAGCCGGATCCGGCACTTGGTAACGGTGGACTCGGACGTCTGGCAGCATGTTTCCTGGATTCTCTTGCAACACTGGGATATGCATCTTATGGATGCGGTATCCGTTACCGTTATGGTATGTTCAAGCAGAAGATCAGAGACGGCTATCAGGTAGAAGCACCGGATAACTGGTTAAAAGACGGCAACCCGTTCGAGCTTCGCAGACCGGAATATGCGAAAGAAGTACGTTTTGGCGGAAATATCCGTGTGGAATACGATGAGACAGGAAAGACACACTTCGTTCAGGAGAACTATGAATCTGTAATGGCGATCCCTTATGATTATCCGATCGTAGGATACGGCAACCACATCGTGAATACACTCCGTATCTGGGATGCAGAAGCGATCGTAGATTTCCAGTTAGATTCCTTTGACCGTGGAGATTATCACAAAGCCGTTGAGCAGGAGAACCTTGCGAAGAACATCGTAGAAGTGCTTTATCCAAATGATAACCACATCGCAGGAAAAGAACTGAGACTGAAACAGCAGTATTTCTTCGTATCAGCAAGTATCCAGGCTGCAATTACAAAGTTTAAAAAGAAACATGGTGATATCAGCAAACTGCCGGAGAAAGTAACATTCCAGATGAATGATACACATCCGACAGTAGCAGTAGCAGAGCTGATGCGTATTCTTCTTGATGAGGAGAATCTCGGATGGAATGAAGCATGGGATATCACAACAAAATGCTGTGCATATACGAACCATACGATCATGGCAGAAGCACTTGAGAAATGGCCGATCAATCTGTTCTCAAGACTCCTTCCACGTATTTATCAGATCATCCAGGAGATCGACCGCCGCTTTGTCGAGCAGGTAAGAGCACAGTATCCTGGTAATGAAGAGAAAGTAAAGAAGATGGCGATCCTGATGGACGGTCAGGTTAAGATGGCACATCTTGCGATCGTTGCAGGCTATTCTGTCAACGGTGTTGCAAAGCTGCATACAGAGATCCTGAAGAACCAGGAACTGAAAGATTTCTATCAGATGATGCCGGAGAAGTTCAACAACAAGACCAATGGTATCACACAGAGACGTTTCCTTATGCATGCGAATCCGCTGCTTGCCGACTGGGTAACAGAGAAGCTCGGAACAAAAGAGTGGATTACAGACTTATCCAAGATGAGCGGACTGAAGGAATGGCTGGATGACGAAGAGGCTCTGAAAGAATTCATGACGATCAAGTTCAAGAACAAAGAGCGTCTTGCAGCTTACATCAAAGAGCACAACGGTGTAGAAGTAGATCCAAGATCAATCTTCGATGTACAGGTAAAACGTCTGCACGAATACAAACGTCAGCTGCTGAATATCCTGCATGTAATGTATCTGTATAACCAGATCAAAGAGCATCCGGAGATGTCCTTCTATCCTAAGACATACATCTTCGGTGCAAAGGCTTCCGCAGGATATATCCGTGCAAAAGAGATCATCAAACTGATCAACTCAGTTGCGGATGTGATCAACAATGACCGCAGCATCAACGGCAAACTGAAAGTTGTATTTATTGAAGATTACCGCGTATCGAACGCAGAGCTGATCTTCGCAGCAGCAGATATCAGTGAGCAGATTTCTACAGCTTCCAAAGAAGCTTCCGGAACAGGTAACATGAAGTTCATGATGAACGGTGCACCGACACTCGGAACGATGGACGGAGCGAACGTAGAGATCGTAGACGAAGTTGGAATCGACAATGCATTTATCTTCGGACTGAGTGCAGACGAAGTTATCAACTATGAGCAGAACGGTGGATACAATCCATACGATATCTACAACAACGATCCGGATATCAGAAGAGTGGTAGACCAGCTGGTAGACGGAACTTATGCAAACGGTGATAAAGAGATGTATCGTGACCTTTACAACAGCCTTCTGAACAATCAGGGCGGTGCAAGAGCAGATATGTACTTTATCTTAAAAGACTTCCGTTCTTACGCAGATGCACAGGCCCGTGCAATGGAAGCTTACAAAGACACAGACAAATGGGCTAAGATGGCTCTTAAGAATACCGCTTGCTGCGGTAAGTTCTCGGCAGACAGAACGATCCAGGAATATGTAGATGATATCTGGCATCTGGATCATGTTGTGATCAATGAGGATGAACTGGAATATTAAAAAAAACCCTCTCATACCATAAGGTATGGGAGGGCTTTTTTGTGCCAGTGGGGAAGGGGGAAAGTGGCTCTGCCGTTGGGGAGGTGTGCAAATATATGAGACGATACAAGGGAATAGGTGGAAAAGTGAAACAGGCCGGCTGCTGGCTGCTTATCATAGTTCTGCTTCCGTATATCATAACCGTATTTATAAATGGACCGAAGGTTATCACTGCTTCCAAAGCAGATGAAACGATGGTGAAAATAAAGAAAAACGGAAAGATGCCTGTGGAGGAGTATTGTATCGGAGTGCTGGCCAGGGATATGCCGGCAGATTATGAGAAAGAAGCGCTGAACGCACAGGCAGTGCTCATCCGGACAGAAGTATATCGCATGATTCAGGAAGCCGGAGGAGACGGCACACTGCCGGAAGAAGCAGCAGACGAATTCTGGACAGAAAAACAGATGAAATCTGCATGGGGCATGCGGTATGCGGAAAATTACCGAAAGTTAAAAAACGCACTGGAATCGACTGCGGGACAAGTGCTGTTCTATGGAAAAGATCTGGCAATGACACCATTTTTTAATCTGAGTAACGGATATACAAGAGACGCAAAAGAGGTGCTTGGAAAGGAAGAGTACCCTTATCTGAAAATCGTGGAATGCCCCGGGGATGTAAATGCTGAAAATGAGATACAGACGGTGATACTGGAAGTGAAGAGTGAACAAAAAGGCGAAAATGAGGAAACTACAGGTATTGAAACGATGGATGTGGAGATACAGGAGACGGATTCCGTGGGATATGTATTGAAGATCCGCGTGGGAGACAAGGTAATGAGCGGGGAAGAATTCAGAAATAAATATGAACTGGCTTCCAGTTGTTTTACGTTGCAACCTTATAATGGAAAGTTAAGAGTAACCACAAGAGGAGCCGGTCACGGAATCGGTATGAGTCAGTACACGGCAAATGAGATGGCAAAAAAGAAACAAGGATATAGAAAAATATTAAAATATTTTTTTAAAGGAACGGATATAAAAGAAGTGACAGAAATTATAAAAAATGTATAACTACATCACGATCTGGCAAAAATATGGTCAGAGGTGGTGATGAAATGAAGAAAAACGAAAAAACGTCTATGTCCAAACGGCGTGCTACCGTGGCAGCAGTGTTATGTTTTGTGGCAGCAATTGCAATAGCAGGAACATATACATTTAACGATTACAGGAAAACGCAGAAAAATGAGCTGGCGAAGGCGGAAGAAAAAAGCAGGCAGGAAGAGACAAAGAAAGACAACAAAGAGAACAGCGATCTGACAAGAGAAACCGGAACATCAAAAGTAAAAAGTGAGAATACCGGAAGCAGTACAAAGAAAAGCGCAGCAGATGAGAGTACCGTTGATGAGAAAAACGAATCAGACGGAACCGGAATGACAGATCAGTCCGAACAGAATGGAACGGGAACCCAGGCAACAGCAGGAAAGAGTCATAATATTAATTTTACAGAAGACAGCTACATTCTATGGCCGGTGAACGGGGCTGTGATCATGAGCTACAGCATGGATAAGACGGTATATTTCCAGACACTGGATCAGTATAAGTATAATCCGGCCGTGATCATCGAAGGTGCAGAGGGAGACCAGGTGCTCTGCGGCGCACCCGGGATCATCAAGTCGATCGATGTCAGTGCACAGACGGGAACAACGGTCAATGTAGACATCGGAAACGGATACGAGCTGTTATACGGACAGCTGAAAGAAGTACCTGTGAAGGTCGGGGATTATGTAGAAGCGAAGAGTGTGCTTGGCTATGTGAGCCAGCCGACGAAGTATTACAGCAAAGAAGGCTGTAATGTATATTTTGAGATGCGCAAAAACGGACAGCCGGTGAACCCGGTGGAGTATACGGCGGATCAGGATTAAAAGAAAAGGACAGGGATTCCCGGAAATCTCTGTCCGTTTCTTGTGCGGCCCTTCTTTTTGAGGAGTGGATAAAATTGACTTTCCGCAGGATAACAGATAAAATAAAGTGGATTATTACAGGAAAAATCAGACCGATTGTGGATAAGTGGGGAAAGCTACATGAATTATACCTATATCATAAAATGTGCAGACAGTACGTTATACACAGGATGGACAAATGATCTGGATAAGAGGATAAAAGCACACAACAGTGGAAAAGGTGCGAAATACACGAAGACCAGAAGACCGGTGAAGCTTGTGTATTACGAAGAACATGAGACGAAGAATGAGGCAATGAGCCGGGAATATGCGATCAAACAGCTGACACGGAGAGAAAAGGAACGGCTGATCAAAGGAAACGGAAACTTATGTGAAAAAGAGTGTGGATAAGGAGATCGAGATCGGAGAGAAGATCCAAAATGAATTCGAACTCGCGGAATAAGTAAAAATAAATGATATTAAGTGAAAAAAGCTGCCATCGGCAGCTTTTTTCATATGGATTTCATTAAAGTACAAAAGCATACATCACCACAAAGTGGCATGCGCTTCCGGCCATCACAAACAGATGAAAGATCTCATGGCTTCCGAAATATTTGTGTCTGCTGTTAAAGATCGGAAGCTTCAACGCATAGATCACACCGCCAACGGTGTAGATGATACCACCGGCCAGCAGCCATCCGAAAGCCGCCGGACTTAAGGAATTCAGCAATTGTGTAAATGCCAGGACGCAGGTCCAGCCCATGCCGATATAAAGCACGGATGAAACCCATTTCGGACAGTATACCCAGAATGCTTTGATCAGGATTCCGGCGATGGCAAATGACCATACGATCGCAAGAAGGATGATTCCGGTCCTGCCACCAAGTACTAACAGGCAGATCGGAGTGTAGCTTCCGGCGATGAGAACGCTGATCATCATGTGATCGATCTTTTTAAGAATGGTATTTACTTTTTTTGATTTATCGAATGTATGGTAAGTTGTGCTTGCCGCATACAGTAAGATCAGACTTGCCGCATACACAGCAATTGCGATAATGTAAATCTTACTTGGTTCGCGCGCTGCTTTTAAAAGCAATGGGATTGCTGCGAATATTGCCATCAGCATTCCGATAAAATGTGTGATCGCACTTCCCGGATCTTTAATGTGTTCTTTTAACTGCTCTGCCATAGTCATGCACCTCCTGAATGTCGAAAATATGACATGTAGTTTTTGATACTATGTTTGCTATATGTGTATATTATACCAGGAAAAGAAAAAAATCAAGCAGAAAAGGAAAATATTTTTAAAATCAAAATAATCCTTTTCCGCTTGATTTTTTACATATCAGGTTCTAATTTATTTTCATTGCGCCAGCTTCTTGGAGAAGTTCCATAGGTATTCTTGAATGCTCTTGAAAAATGTAACTGATTCGGATATCCGACGGCATTTCCGATATCTGCAATGGATAAAGAGGTCAGTTTCAGAAGTTCTGCAGCCTTCGTCATGCGGTAACTGATTAGGAATTCCTGAGGAGATTTTCCGATGGAATCGTGAAAAATCTTTCCGAAATAACTCCGGTTCAGACCACAGAAAGAAGCAATGTCTTCAATGGTAATATTGTTCTGAAAATTTTGCTCAATATAAGATAATGCTTCTTTGATGTAAAAATCGCTGATCTTTCCACTCTGCTTCATGCGCACTGTAGCAGCAGAACGCATGAAATAATCCAAAAAGAGATACAAATGTCCGATTATATGGAACGGTGAATCGGAGGAGGAACCGGAATGTCTGGTAATATATAACATTTCGTTCATCATTTCATTGCGGAGATCTTTCGAACCGGCATGATAGACCGGATGATCCGGACTGAGTCCGGCAGTAGAGACAATCTCTTTGGCACGGAGTCCGTCAAATTCAATCCAGGTATATTCCCATGGGAGATCCTGATCTGCGATGTAAGTATTGATCTGATTAGGAAATAGCATAAAACCCTGTCCGCTTTTCACCTGATATTTTATTGTATTGCCGGAAGAATCGTCGGCCATTAAAGTTCCGGTTCCGGATATCACATAGTGAAAGATATAATGGTTTCTGGCGGCAGGTCCAAAAGAATGGGAAGGTTCACATTGTTCCCAGCCATACTGATAAAGTCCGATATCAACAAAATTTTCATTTGGGAAAACGGAAAATAAAAGATTACTCATAGGAATCCTCCTTTTTAAAACAGTATATACCAAAATGCTAGATGACTTCAATATATAACGGGAAAAATCGCATTTTGCAATAAAACATATAGTATGATGATATTTATAGACGCATAAGGGTATGTTACAATTCAATTGTAAATAAAAAATAAAAAAACCTGACGATGAAAACAAGAAAATATCCCGGGAAAGGTTCAAAATCAGGAAGGAACGGAACAAAAGGAGTTTGAAAAACATGCATAGGAAGTACAGGAAACTGGTAAGTGCCGGACTGGTTCTTACGATGGCTGGGGCTATGACGTTGCAGGGATGCGGGCAGAAGGAGAAGACAGGAAAGACAGAAATAGAACTTGTGCAGTATAAGCCGGAAGCAGTAAAAACATTTGAGAAAATAGAAGAAGAATTCAACCGTACACATGATGATATTCATCTTACAATTGAATCTCCGAATGATGCAATGACTGTTTTGAAGACGAGATTTATCCGGGAGGATAATCCGGATATTATTGGAATCGGAGGAGACGTGAACTATTCAAACTTTATCGATTCTGACATGTTGATGGATATTTGCGACTATAAGGGTCTGGAAGATATTAAAGAGGCATATAAAGAAATTGATAAAAATCTGGAATTTGTTCCGGAAAAAGGAACTTATGCGGTACCATACGTTGCAAATGCAGCAGGAATTCTTTACAACAAGGAAATGTTCGAAGAACATGGATGGAAAATACCAACTACATGGGATGAACTCATGAGCCTGTGTCAGGAGATACAGAATGCAGGAATCCAGCCATTTTATTTTGGATTTAAAGATACATGGACTTGTCTTGCACCGTGGAATGCGGTTGCGGTAGATCTTGCACCCGCAGATGTGTGTGCACAGGTGAACCGCGGAAAGACAACATTTTCGAAGAAATATAAAGAAGTGGCAGAACGTATGCTGGAGCTGCTTCCATATGGACCGGATGACCCGTTTGCATATGATTACAACGGGGCGTGTACGGCATTTGCAAAAGGTGAGTCCGCAATGTATACGATCGGAAGTTATGCAATTCCACAGATCCAGACAGTGAATCCGGATATGGAGATTGATTCATTTGTAATGCCGGCAAATAATAACAAGGAAGAAAATAAGTTGAACTCAGGAATAGATCTTCAGTTCTGCGTAATGCAAGACTGCAAAAATAAAGAGGCAGCATATGAAGTGTTAGATTTTCTCCTGGAAGATGAGAATGTACAGGCATATCTGGATGCGCAGAAGGCGGTTCCTTGTAAAGAAGGAGATTTTGAACTGCCATCAACCCTTGAAGGAATGAAAGAATATATAAAAGAAGGAAAAATGTCTGACTATCAGGATCATTATTATCCATCGGAAATGGCGGTAGACGCACAGATCCAGACATTCCTGATGAAAAAAGACAGCAAGGCATTTCTTAAGAAATTTGATACAGACTGGGTAAGATATAATCGTGATATTATCCGTAAAGTGGAAGATTACGAGAAATCGCATAATGACTAAGACAGATAAGTTACTGGTAATACGGAAGTTCAAGGAGTTAGTACGATGAAAAAGAATAAATTAAATGATAGAAAGCGGACATTTCTTCTGATCACGATTCCGATTGTTGCATTATTTTTCTGCTTCAATACGCTGCCGCTGATCAAAGGTGTCATCTATAGTTTTACCAATTTTAAAGGATACGGAAGTTACGACTGGGTAGGTCTTCGTAATTATAAAGATCTGTTTACCGATTCCAGAGTCGGAGGCTCATATATCTTTACATTTAAGTTGGCAATTGCGGCGACAATTTTGACAAATGTATTGAGTCTTCTGATGGCACTCGGACTAAATAGTAAGATCAAGTTCAAAAGCGCACTCAGGGGTGCATATTTTATCCCGAATGTACTGGGAGCACTGGTGGTAGGATACATTTTCAACTATTTCTTTACGTATATCCTCCCTGTATTTGGAAAAATGATCGGAAGTAAGACATTTAGTTCCAGTATGCTTTCTAATACAAATCTTGCGTGGATCGCGATTGTGATCGTGTGTGCATGGCAGTCGATAGCAATGAACACAATCATATATATTTCAGGACTTCAGACGGTTCCGGAGGATGTATATGAAGCAGGTGCCATTGATGGTGCTACAGGATGGAAGAAATTCAGGAACCTGACATTTCCACTGATCATTCCATTTTTCTCTATCAATATGGTTCTGAGTGTGAAAAACTTCCTGATGGTATTTGATCAGATCATGGCATTGACAAAAGGAGGTCCTGCCCAGAGTACAGAATCCATCTCATATCTGATCTATAATAACGGAATGAGTGGTGGACAGTTTGGATTCCAAAGCGCAAATGCAGTTATTTTCTTTATTGTGATTGTAGTGATTTCGGTAATGCAGTTGACTATCACCGGTAAGAAGGAGGAACAGTTGTAATGAAAAAAGTTGGGAAAGAAAGAATAAACTGGCCTGTAACGATTCTTTTGATCGCAGGGCTGATCACTGTAGTATTTCCATTGTATATGACTGTTGTCATTGCGCTGAAGAAACCTTCGGAAATGACGAATGATGTCGCAGGAATCTTATCGCTTCCAAAGCATTTCAGTCTGAGTAATTTTACAGAGGCGATGAAAGTGACAGATTTCTGGAACTCATTGGGAAACAGTCTGCTGATCACAGTTGTGACGGTAGTGCTTGCAATGCTGATCCATTCACTGCTTGGATATGCAATTGCAAGAAATAAGGCACATAGTAAATTTTATAAGTTTATTTATTTTTATGTTGTCAGTGGTATGTTCGTACCTTTTGCAATCCTGATGATGCCGGTCGTAAAACAGACGGCGCAGATGGGACTTGCGAACAGAGCCGGAGTGATCATCTTATATCTGGTATTTTATATGCCGATGAATGTGCTGCTGTATTCCGGATATCTGACAAATATTCCCAGAGCGCTGGAAGAGGCAGCATGCGTGGATGGAGCAAGTACATGGACAACTTATTGGAAGATCATCTTTCCGATCATGAAACCAATGCATGCAACGGTTGCGGTTCTGACAGCACTTGGAACGTGGAACGATGTTATGACACCATTGGTTATTATGTCAGGCACAGGAAAGAACACACTGCCGCTGGCACAGCTTAATTTCCAGACACAGTTTGGAACGAACTATAACCTGGCATTTGCCTCTTACCTGTTGGCACTTCTGCCGATCCTGATCTTCTATCTGATCTGTCAGAAGCATATCTTGAACGGTGTGGTAAATGGAGCTGTAAAATAAGGAAATACAAATCGGATAAAAGACACAAAAAGGAGACTGGAAAATGGGAATTGTTTACAGTAAATCAGACAGGACATTTACAATACAGACAAAGAATACAACGTATCAGATGCAGGTGGACCCTTATGGGTTCCTCCTGCACCTGTATTATGGAAAGAAAACAGATGGAAGCTGCATGGATTATCTGCTGACGTATTATGACAGGGGATTCTCTGGAAATCCGTTTGATGCAGGGGATGACAGAACATATTCTATGGATGCACTTCCGCAGGAGTATCCTTCCTATGGAACCGGAGATTACAGAAGCACGGCACTGATCGTTGAAAATGCAGATGGAAGTACAGCGTGTGATCTGCGTTACCGTTCGCATCACATTTTCAATGGAAAATATAAGATTCCGGGTCTTCCGGCAGTCTATGCGGATGAGAGGGAGAGCCAGACGCTGGAGATCGTAATGGAAGATGCGGTTACAGGCGTAGAAGTTACATTGCAGTATGGTGTGCTTCCTGATTATGATGTGATCACAAGAAGCGAGAAGATCGTTTATCGCGGCGAAGGAAAGATATGTATCAGGAAAGCGCAGTCTGCATGTCTGGATTTTGTTCAGGGGAAATATGATCTTCTGACATTTTACGGAAGACATGCAATGGAGAGAACGATGCAGAGAGAGCCGGTCACACATGGAAGTCATGTGATCGGAAGTGTGAGAGGAACTTCGAGCCATCAGTATAATCCGATGATGATTCTTGCGGATGAGAATACGACGGATCAATATGGAAATTGTTATGCAATGTCTTTCGTATATAGTGGAAATTTTAAAGGTGAGACACTGAAAGATCAGTTTGGACAGACACGTGCGCTTATGGGGCTGCAGGATGAGATGTTCTCGTATCCGCTGGCAGAAGGAGAAACATTCTATACACCGGAGGTACTTCTTACTTTTTCCGGAAGTGGAATGAACCTTCTTTCACAGAATCTGCACAGATGTATCAGACAGCATATCTGTAGAGGAAAGTACAAAGAAAGTGTCCGTCCGGTTCTGGTGAACAGTTGGGAAGCATCTTACTTTGATTTTGATGGTGATACCTTATACGAACTGGCAAAAGAGGCAAAGCATGCAGGCATTGACATGCTGGTGCTGGATGACGGCTGGTTTGGAAAACGTGATGATGATAACAGCGGTCTCGGGGACTGGTTTGTCAATGAGAAAAAGCTTGGGGGGACACTGGGAGATCTGATAAAGAAGATCAATGATCTGGGTGTAAAATTCGGAATCTGGGTGGAGCCGGAGATGATCTCGGAAGACAGTGATCTGTACAGAGAACATCCGGACTGGGCACTTACTATTCCGGGAAGGAATCCGGTTCATGCAAGAAATCAACTGGTGTTGGATTTCTCGAGAAAAGAAGTTGTAGATCATATATTTGATCAGATCTGTAAAGTCCTGGATCAGGGAAATATTGAGTATGTGAAATGGGATATGAACCGGAGCCTTATGGATGTGTTCTCGAGAGGAACCGAAGATCAGGGAAGGGTCATGTATGATTATGTTCTTGGATTATATGATTTTCTGGAAAGGATCGTGACAAGATATCCGGATCTGCTGATCGAAGGATGCAGCGGCGGCGGTGGAAGATTTGATGCCGGAATGATGTATTATACACCGCAGATCTGGTGCAGTGATAATACAGATGCATTGGACAGATTGCAGATCCAATATGGTACTTCATTCGGTTATCCGGTATCCGCTGTAGGGTCACACGTATCAGCAGTGCCGAATCATCAGACAGGAAGGATCACATCTCTGCATACCAGAGGTGTAGTGGCAATGGCCGGAACATTCGGATATGAATTGAATCTTGGAAAACTTTCCGAAGAAGAGAAGCAGGAGATCCGGTTACAGGTGGAAGAATACCGGAAGTTCGCACCACTGATCCAGACGGGACTGTACTACCGGCTGTCTGATCCTGCGAGGGAGGAATATGCAGCATGGGCATTTGTATCCGAAGATCAGAAAGAAGTTCTTCTGAACGTCGTACTGCAGGAAATTCATGGAAATATGACTGTGAATTATGTAAAGCTTCAAGGATTGAAATGTAGTGCGATCTATCGTGACACGGAAACAGGAAAAATATATAATGGTGCAGCACTTATGGAAGCAGGAATTCCGATGCCTGTGGAAATGGGAGAATTCAAGGCATACCAGATGCATCTGGCAGCAGAAGAGTAGAGTATAAAAATGGGAAAAAGAGTAGAAAAAAATAACAGTATTTTTCAATATAGGTTAGAGAAACATCATGATGAGCTCAGGTGGCTTTACATGGAACTTTATCAGAACGATGATATGTTCGCGGAATTGTGTTCCAAGATGTATGAGTATTACAGACAACGGAGTAGCAAACTGAAAGAATGCAACATTAATTGTCTTCATCTTATGCCTTTCCTGGATACGCCGGAAGGCAGATCTGACGGCGGTTATGCGGTGGCAGATTTCCGTAAGGTACGCCCGGATCTCGGTACGATGAAGGATCTTGCAGAACTGGCAGAAAAGTGTCATGAGGAAGATATCAATGTGTGTATGGAGCATGATGACAGTGTCCTTTGCATATTACGTGAATATAAGGGAAGAAGATTTTTTGGAATATTCAACTTCAGTGATCAGGAGAAGACAGCGTGGATGCAGGAAGATGGAGTATATCGTAATCTGCTGACGAGTGAAAAGATGGAATTAAAAGATATAAGATTAAGAGGGTACGACTTCCTTTGGTGTGAAAAATAAACTGGCCTGTATGGAAATGTTACAACTGGCTGTTTGGACGAATCCACTATCGTGCTAATATATTCAGCAGAATTTATTTTTCATTACATATTACAACAGGAAGGAAGAGTACAATGAGTACAAATACAGCAGCAGGAAAGACCATTCATAATGATAAGGTGAAGAATCTGGTGATCACGGCATTCTTTACAGCAATTACATTTCTTGGAATCCAGTCTTTCAGGATTCCGCTTCCGGCAGCAGTCGGAACACCATTTCTTCATTTCGGACATATATTTGTCGTAATGGGATTGTTACTTCAGGGAGGAAAAAGAGGAGCCGTATCCGGAACGCTGGGACTTACCATCTTTGATATGTTAAATGGATATATGCAGGATGCGCCAAAGACGTTTGTTGAGACGGCGCTGAAGTGTCTGATCGTCGGAGCACTCTTTGTGATGCTGAAGAAAAAGACAGCCGGTGATAAAAAGAAAGAATACGGAGCAGCGATGATCTGTGCCGTGGTTTACGGATGCATCAACGTAATCATGGAATTTATTATGGGAACCATATCTATGATGATCATGGGAAGTGGATTCGCAGCGGCTGCGGTGGGAGCATTTACATCTCTTCCGGCTACGGTGATCAATGCAGTCTTTATGGTGATCGCAATTGCGGTTCTGTACCAGCCGGTGAAAAAGATCTATGTGCGCATGGCATAGAGCAGGATAGTGGAAAAAATAATGAATGAACAAAAAAGAGCGGATACTCCTTAAGTGGTGTATCCGCTCTTCTTCTGATATCAGAATCCGTTATTCTTATCCGAAATATCTCTTGAGAAGTCCTTCGAAAGCTCTTCCGTGACGGGCCTCATCTTTAGCCATCTCATGAACAGTGTCATGGATCGCATCCAGATCAGCAGCTTTTGCACGTTTTGCAAGATCGAACTTACCGGCTGTAGCTCCGTTCTCGGCATCTACACGCATCTCAAGGTTCTTCTTTGTGCTGTCTGTAACAACTTCGCCAAGAAGCTCTGCGAATTTAGCAGCGTGCTCAGCTTCTTCCCAGGCAGCTTTTTCGTAGTATAATCCTACTTCAGGATAACCTTCTCTGTGGGCAACTCTTGCCATTGCAAGATACATGCCAACTTCTGAACATTCTCCTTCGAAGTTCGCTCTTAAATCAGCTAAGATATCTTCGCTGACACCTTTTGCAACACCTACAACATGCTCTGCAGCCCATTCTCTTTCACCTGTCTGTTCTTTGAACTTATCAGCCGGTGCGTGGCAGATTGGACATTCAGCCGGTGCAGCCTCTCCTTCGTAAACATATCCGCATACTGTACATACAAATTTTTTCATAATGTTGTTCTCCTTTTCTTTGAAATGTTTTTTGATTTATTGAAATTAATATTAGTAATTGTTACTGATATTAATTTAGCACAATATCATTGTTTTGTCAATTAGTTTTTGATGAATTTTATTATTTATTCTCGTTTTTTTTGTTTATGCATTCGGCACAAAGACCATGGAAAAGTGTAGTGTGAGATTCGATGATTCCATCAAAACATGCGTTAGCATCTTCGTTGATCTTTTGAATATAAGAATCATCCATTTCCAGATCGAATACTTTTCCGCAATTCGTGCATACTACATGGTAATGAGGTTCGCAGCGCCCATCAAAACGATCGCCACCGGCAGGTGTCGGAATCCGGAGTGCTTCACCGATGTCGGCAAGCAGATTCAGGTTGCGGTAGACGGTTCCGAGGCTGATATTCGGAAATTCTTCTTTTATATGAAGATATACGGTATCAGCCGTAGGATGTGCGGTTGTGTGTAATAAATACTCTTTGATAGAGGCTCGCTGTTTACTGTATTTTAAAGCAGCCATAACATCCTCCTTTCGATAACGATAATAATTACTATAATTGATATCTTTAGTATAGTGTCGTTGATATCATTTGTCAATAAGGATAAATAAATGTAACAAAATGTAACAAAATAAAAGAAAAAGACGAATGGGAAACAGGGGGGGACATATGATATGCTTGAAAATAAAAGAAATACTTGACAAAGCGTATGTGGATGATATAATAACAAACGTAACATATGTAACAATTCTGTAACAATTACAAAAGACGAGAAAACATAAAGGAGGGAGTTTATGGATTCGATTCTTAAAAAAGGAGTGCTCCTGGTTAGTATGACCGGGATCATGACAGCATTTCCAATGGTGGTGCATGCTGCAGACATAGATGATATGCAGAATATAACGGCGGCGGGAAGCACACAGATACTGGAAGATTGTTACACATCAGATAAGACAATATCGGTAAAAGATCATCTTGTACCGGAACAAAAGGGTGAGTATTCAGATATGGCATTCGCAAATGTACAATCGTTTCTTTATATAAGAAGTGAACCAACAACAGACAGCGAATGGGTTGGAAAACTATATCCGGATTATGCGGCAAAGATCACCGGTCCTGTGGGAGAATGGACGAAGGTTGAGTCGGGAAATGTGACCGGGTATGTGTATTCCAGATATATAACGGTAGGAAATGAGGCACAGAAGAAGGCAGAAGAGTTAGTGCAGAACAATGACACGGGAAATGCAGAAGATGCATTTACGTATGCCGAATCGAGAGAAGAAGAGGCGGCAAGACTTCAAAAGGAGCAGGAGGAGCAGAAGGCGCAGGCTGCGGGAAACGGGCAGGCAATTGTAGATTATGCGTGTCAGTTTATCGGAAATCCGTATGTATGGGGAGGTACGAGCCTCACAAACGGAGCGGATTGTTCCGGATTCGTACAGTCAGTATTTGCACATTTTGGAATCGCACTTCCGCGTACGACATGGGATATGGAGAATGCGGGAACGGCGGTAAGTTACGATCAGGCAGTTGCGGGAGACATTATCTTATATAATGGCCATGTAGGAATCTATATGGGAAATGGGCAGATCGTAAATGCGATTAACAGTGCAAAAGGAATCGGGATCCTGCCGGCAACCTATACGAATATTGTGACCGTAAGACGACTGATATAAGAGCTGATATAAGAAAAGAGACCGGAGGAATTCTGAAAAATTCCCCGGTTCTTTTTTTATCCACACTATCCACATGAATTGAAAGTTATCCACAATATACAAAATCCACAAAAATCGATATATTTCTGCAAAAAATAAAAAATGCAAAAAAATTCATGAAAAAAGTTATCCACATCAAAAAATGCAAAAAATGTAGAAAAATGGGGATTTTCACAAAGTTATCCACGTTATCCACACCCAAATCGGGAAAAACGGGGGATTATTCGGGATAGAAAAAGAACGCACGTTTTGTAGAGTTGTTATAAAAATGAAGAAATGTCGAAAAAAAGAGTTATCCATATTGACATTTGAGTAGTCAAATATTAAGAATAAATTTGCGGAAAATGTTTACACAATGGTAAAAAGCTACTATAATGGAAACACTGAAATAAAAAGGAGGCGATAAGATGGCACAGATTACAAAAGACATGACATTTGGTGAACTGCTTTCCAAATATTATTCTACATGTCCAAAGCTTGTTGACGATCTGATGGAAGCAGGAATGGGATGCATCGGATGCCCACATTCTCAGATGGAATCTATCGAAGAAGGCGCTATGGGACACGGAATTGATCCAGACCTCTTAGTTGCAAAACTGAATGCAACACTGGAAGCAAGCCAGGCATAATATAAAAATAACTATAAAAAAACTCTACAGGATTCCTGTAGAGTTTTTTTGCAGTTATTTGTAAAGAACTGCCGATAGCAGATCTTTATGACAATTCCGGATCATAATTCCGGCTAAATATTGGCGAGCTGCTGAACCGCATCTCCGGAAAGAAATGTCTTGCAGTGTTCTTCCAGGAACGCGAAAGTTGCGCCGGACGCTCTTTCTAAAGCGCCGTATTCAGACAACATATTGCAGATCCGATTGAAATCTGCGGCGGAGTGATCGGACCGGGCAAGTGCCAGCAGATACATCTCCTCCTGTTCGTCCTTGTATAAAGTATTGGAACCGTGGTACATCGGAGCCAGAAGCCTGGCGGCTTTCAGTACATTCTCCATCACAGGGAAAGAAAAGAGCCGGATATTGTTACCGGAATCCTTTTTTTCTGTATCATCACCGGAAGCGGATGTGGTATCCGGGGCAGACTTCGCTGCCTGTGCTTCAAATGATTCCTGAACCTTTCCGAGCAGATCGAGTAAACCTTCTGCTCCTTCCAGCTTGCCCGGAGTATTCTTTTTCCTGGCATCAGCAATGGAAGAAGGTGCAAATTTTGAAAATCTGGTATCGAGTTCCTCAGGATCCTCGACTTTTGTAATTATCAGCACGATCGAATCGGCGGAAGGGATTGCCTCTATCATGAGAGGAATGTCTTCTGCTTCGAATCCGAATTCGAAGGCTGCCTGTTGCATCATATCGCGGAAAAGTGATTTTGCTTTTTCGGTTCCGTATGCCAGTTCACTGAGCTGTAACTGACGGTCAGCCAGATCGGCGCGTGTCAAAGTACAACGGATCTGGTTGTCACTGATTTTTTCAATCTTCATAATCATCACTTCCTTCTAAAATAGTATATCATAAAAAATGTTTGATGTTCAATAAATTTAGTATAAACAAAACGGAATAATAAAATAAAAAAAGACTTGATTCTTCAAATTTTATCAGATATAATGACGCTACTGGAAGATAGTTTTCCCTGATAACTATGTTGTTAGAACCAATAAGGGAGAATTTCTTGAATTTTAATTTTGGGGACGGAACAGAACGCCGTACCGCGCATTTATATTTCAATTCCACGTTCCGGGTGGGATGGATCTATCAAAAGCAAATCAGATTACACAGCCGTTTCAGGCAGATATTTCACAGTATAATTTTGACATAATATGAAAAATATTTAATTGCCGGGGACTATTTCCAGTTGAAACATAATTTGTTGCTGCATAAAAACAGCATTGTATCACGGGCATCTCCTTCGCTGCAGATATGCGCAACATCCATAGTTATCATCCGGTAAAAAGGAGGAAAGAACATGGGGGACAATGACGAATGGAAGAATATGTTCCAGGAACTGACAGGCTATGAAAAGAAAAATATAAGTCTCAGGATCAATGGAATACCAGCCAGCCCCATGCAGATTGTACAGGCACATACGATGTGTGAAAATCAGGCATATATGAGAGATTATGTGCTCAATGACAAAGGTGATGTAAAAGAGTTGTGGTTTCAGAATATAGCAATTTAATCAGGAAAAATATGTAAATACCCCGCAGATTAAGACGAAAGTTTTAAGGAAAATGTCGAAATATAATGACGTGTATCTTACGTTTTGTTATAATGTGACCTGTAGGAGGTGCAGCATGGAAGACAGAGGAAGAAGTAGCCGCACATATGAAAACCGAAGAACATATGGAAAATCACAGGGAAGAAGACCGTCAGATAATCATCCGCCAGGAAGACAGAGAACTCCGGCGGAGCGTGCGCGTATGCGGCGGAGAAGAAAAAGACAACGCATGATACGATTTGTCCTGTTGATCATATTAATCATTGCAGCAATTGCAGGAATCATTTTGTGGAAACGTTACAGCCCATCAAAAGAACAATATGATATGAAGAAATATTATGGGATAGAAAAGGATGGACAGGTTGGTATCACGGTGGATAATAAAGTCGTGGAGGCAGAAGGAAAACTGGCAGGTGGAAAAGTATATGTTGCATATAATATTGTAAGAGATTATATCAACAGCCGGTTCTACTGGGATCCGAATGAAAATGTTCTGTTGTATATGCTCCCGGAAGATATGATATCGGTAGATGTCGGCAGTAAGGATTACTCTATATCCAAAAAAAAGAAAAGCGAAGATTACGTTATTTTAAAAACAGAAGGAAACACAGCATATATTGCATTGGATTTTGTCCAGCAGTACACGAATATTGATTATGAAGTGTCAAATAATCCGGATCATGTTATGATCAGGACAAAATGGGGAAAAACGGATGTTGCAACTGTGAAAAAGAATACACAGGTGCGTTATCAGGGCGGAGTAAAGAGTCCTGTGCTGGCAGAACTTAAGAAAAAAGATGAAGTAACAGTTGTTGAGAGTGAACAGAACTGGAAAAAAGTACGCACAGCAGATGGTGTGATCGGATATGTAAAGAACAAGGCTCTGAAGAACGAAGAAAAGAAGAATATTACCAGAAAGTTTGAAGAGCAGGATTATTCTAATATCAGCAAAGATTACACGATCAATATGACATGGCATAATGTGACGAACCAGGATGCGAACAATGCGGTGGCGCAGAGGATCGCCCAGACGAAAGGGCTTACGACACTGGCTCCGACATGGATCCATGTGGCAGATACTAACGGTAACATCAGCTCTATCGCATCGGCAGATTATGTGAGTTACGCACATAAGCAGAATGTGGAAGTGTGGATGACCGTCAGGGATTTTGACGGAGGCATCAGTTCGGAGAAGGAATCTTACGAACTGCTCAGCTATACATCCAGACGTGAGACATTGATCACGCAGCTGATCGCAGAGGCACTCCGTGTCGGCGTTGATGGTATCAATGTAGACTTCGAAAAGATTTCCGATAAGTGCGGAGAACATTATATTGAATTTATCCGTGAATTATCGGTAAAATGCAGACAGAACGGACTGGTGTTGTCGGTGGACAACTATGTTCCAAAGAGCTTTAACACACAGTATGACCGTAAAGAGCAGGGAATTGTAGCAGATTATGTAGTGATCATGGGATATGATGAGTATTATGCAGGTTCGCCTGAAGCAGGGCCGGTATCTTCTTACAATTATGTAAAAGAAGGAATCACAGAGACGTTAAAAGAGGTTCCGGCGGAGAAGGTTATCAGCGGTATTCCGTTCTTTACACGTCTGTGGAAAGAGACTCCGAAGACGGAAGAAGAACTGAAGAGTGATAAAGGAACGGATGCGGAACAGTATTCTGCAACCGTAGAGAGTGATGCATATGGTATGGATAATGCACAGGCCGTCGTCAAACAGGCCGGAGTCGATACGACCTGGGATAAGAAGGCCGGACAGAACTATGCCACATGGGAAGCAGACGGATCCAAATATGAGATCTGGCTGGAAGACAGCAAATCAATCGAAGCAAAGCTCAAACTCATGAAGAAATATAAGCTTGCAGGTACAGCTGAGTGGTCTCTTGGACAGGAGAGTTCGGATATCTGGAATCTGATCCAGAAATATGTCAATTAATCAAACAGAATAACAGATAAAATATCTCTTGCAGTCATATAGTAGAATATATGAATTGCAGGAGGTATTTTTATTTGTGGAAAAAAATAGAATTTGCAATAGTATTGCTGCTGCTGGCGGTACTTATCATGATGAGTAATCATCTGGAGGAAATGGTATCAAGCGGAAGGGTTACAGGAAGGAATCCATGTATTGTCCTGGACAGCGGACACGGCGGAGAGGATCCAGGAAAGATTGGTGTGAATCAGGCAAAAGAAAAGGATGTAAATCTGAAAATTGCAAAAAAGACAAAAGAGAGACTGGAGAAAAAGGGATGGAAGGTCGTCATGACAAGAGAAAAGGATGTAATGCTTGGAGATCCGGCTGCAGGAAATAAAAAAATCCATGATATGAAAGCGAGAGTGGAACGGATCAATAAGACGATGCCGCAGGCTGCGGTCAGTATCCATCAGAACAGCTATCAGGATGCGCAGATCCACGGGGCGCAGGTCTTCTATTATTCACATTCGGAAGAGGGAAAGCGAATGGCCGAAGTGATGCAGAAAGCACTGCTGAAGGCAGATGAAGAGAATACCAGACAGGCAAAAGCGAATGATACCTATTATCTTCTGAAACGGACGGAAGTACCGACGATCATTGTGGAGTGCGGATTCTTAAGTAACCCGGAAGAAGCCGCAAAGCTGGTCAGTCCAAAGTATCAGGAGAAGCTTGCGGAAGCGATCGCAGAAGGAATCCTTGCTTGTATGGAAAACTAGAGTGTAGTATAATAACAATCATGAAAACAATATTAGAAAAAATTGATAAAAATCAAAATAATACAGATATTATAAGAGAAGCAGGACGGATCTTAAAAGAAGGAGGTCTGGTTGCATTTCCCACAGAGACCGTATATGGTCTGGGAGCAGATGCATTGAATGAAGATGCGGCCAAGAAGATATATGCCGCAAAAGGAAGACCGTCTGACAACCCTTTGATCATTCATATCACGAATATGAAAGCACTGGAAAAAATTGTTTCCGAAGTCCCGGAAAAGGCTGTAAAGGTTGCTGAAAAATACTGGCCGGGGCCGCTTACAATGATATTTAACAAAAGTGATATTGTGCCGTACGGAACCACCGGAGGGCTGGATACGGTAGCTGTCCGGATGCCGGTAGATGAGATCGCAAGAGAAGTGATTGATGCGGGCGGCGGATACATTGCGGCACCGAGCGCGAATACTTCCGGACGGCCGAGTCCGACAACCGCACAGCATGTAGCAGAGGATCTTACCGGAAGGGTAGACATGATCGTAGACGGCGGGGCAGTAGAGATCGGGGTAGAATCTACAATACTGGATATGACGGTAGAACCACCGATGATCTTAAGACCGGGAGCCATTACAAAAGAGATGTTCGAGGAAGTGATCGGAGAAGTCACGATCGACAGGACGCTGATCAGACCGGACAGCAAGCAGGTTCCGAAAGCACCGGGAATGAAGTATCGTCATTATGCACCGAAAGCGGATCTGACCATTATAGAAGGTCCACTGGAGAAGGTGACGGCAGAGATCAATAAGCGTGCAAAAGAAAAGTCCTGTGCAGGATATAAAGTCGGCATTATCGGAACGGAAGAGACTGTGGCAGAATATAAGGCCGGTGACGTAAAATGCATCGGAACCAGAGCGGATGAATCAACCATCGCCGCAAATCTGTTCGGGATCTTAAGAGAGTTTGATGACGATCAGGTAGATTATATCTACAGTGAGTCGTTTGATACTGCAGGAATCGGAAGTGCAATTATGAACCGTCTTCTGAAAGCTGCAGGACATCATATAGAAAAATTGGTATAGAATCATTTCACAACAAGGAGGAGAAACATGTCAAAAGTACAGGTTATGGATCACCCGTTGATTCAGCACAAGATCAGCTACATCAGAAGCGAAGAGGTAGGGTCAAAAGAATTCAGAGAGATCGTTGGGGAGATCGCATCATTAATGTGTTATGAAGCAACAAGAGATCTGAAACTGGAGGATGTCAGGATAAAGACACCAATCTGCGAGATGGTGGGAAAACAATTAAGCGGTAAAAAGTTAGCAGTAGTGCCGATCTTAAGAGCCGGACTTGGAATGGTTGACGGAATGCTGAATATGATCCCGTCTGCCAAGGTCGGACATATCGGTCTTTACAGAGATCCGGAGACATATGAACCGGTAGAATATTACTGCAAACTTCCGTCAGACTGTGACGAAAGAGAAGTATTTGTCGTAGATCCGATGCTTGCAACAGGCGGGTCCTGTGTGGCAGCACTTCAGATGCTGAAAGATAAAGGTGTAAAACATATGCGTTTTATGTGTATCATTGCAGCTCCGGAAGGTGTAAAACGTCTGCAGGAAGCGCATCCGGATGTAGATATCTATATCGGTGCACTCGATGACCATCTGAATGAGCATAAATATATTGTTCCGGGACTGGGAGATGCAGGAGACCGTATTTTTGGGACAAAATAGTGGCGAGGTGACGTATATGGGAGATAAAAGAACAGATTATATCAGCTGGGATGAGTATTTTATGGGCGTTGCAAAGCTTTCCGGAATGCGTTCCAAAGATCCGAATACACAGGTAGGATGCTGTATCGTCAGTCAGGATAACAAGATCCTGTCAATGGGATATAACGGACTTCCGACAGGGTGCTCGGATGATGTATTTCCATGGGCGCGGGAAGGAGAAGATCCTTTAGAGACAAAATATGTATACACGGTTCACAGTGAGCTGAATGCGATCCTGAATTACCGTGGAGGAAGTCTGGAAGGGGCAAAATTGTATGTCTCTCTGTTCCCGTGTAACGAATGTGCGAAAGCGATCATACAAAGCGGGATCAAAGAGGTTATCTATGACAGCAACAAGTATGAAGGTACAGCAGCTGTAATGGCTTCCATGAAGATGTTCGATTCTGCCGGCGTGAATTATCATAAATACCATCGGACAGAACGGGAAATCAAGATTTCGTTATAAAATAAAAAGCAGATCAGAGATCATGAGACAGGTTTGAAAAAAGAAAAAGTTTTCAAGCCTGTTTTTTTAGATGCTTTTTGATAATTATGAAAGGTATAAGACAGATACAGATCATCATATAATAAAAAAACAGAGTAATAAAAAAGAGAAAAATATGAAAAAAAAGGGAACAAAAATCATTGTAAATTTTCTGATTCGTGGAATTATTGGGTTCGCGATCATATTTTTTGTAAACGAATTTCTTGACGGACAGGGAATTTCTGCTTGTGTCGGGATGAATCCGATTACTTTTTTGACATCCGGATCCTTTGGATTTCCTGGGGTTGCTCTACTTTACGGTATAACTTTTTATCAAATTATGTAAACATTGCACAAAGATTGAAAACTTTTAAAAAGGGCATAGACAAATACAAATCATCCAGTATATAATCAGCCTACAAGTTACGAAGTAGCTTGCATCTGATTTGTAGTTCTAATTGTTAGATTCAAAAAATTCAAGAAGTATTCAATGCCGTATCGGCAAACGTTTCAGATTTTGTGTAAACGTGTTGAAGGAGGGATAGTATGTGGTAAGCAGAAATCTGGTGATTTGTGACCAGGAAGTGAGATACGCTGCGGCCCTTGCGGAAGTTTTTATGAAAGCGAAGGAGCTGGCACTTGGCGTACAGGTATGTAACAGTGTTGAGCAGACCGTAAAACTGCAGGAGGAATCACCGGTTGATATCCTGTTGATCGGAAGCAGTTATCCGGTAGAAGACAGGAAGAAGATAAAGGCCGGGAATGTGTTCGTTCTGGCACAGTCGGAAAATGCAGCACATGAGACAAATGAGAAACTTATCAATAAGTACCAGTCCGGAGAGGCCATTATGGGGGCAGTGATCGAACAGTGTACGCAGTCCGGGGAACCGGAAAGATTTTTCCTTAGGACAGCGAAAAAGCAGAATGTCAGGATCATCGGAATCTTTTCCCCGGTGCACCGGAGTAAGAAGACCGGGTATGCATTAAAGCTGGGAAAAGAACTGGCAAGGACGTACAATGTATTGTACCTGAATCTTGAAGTATATGGAGGGATCGGGGGACATTTTCCGGATGCCGGACAGACGGTAGCGGATGCACTTTATTATTCCAGACAGGAGAAGAAACACTTAAGAGCAGCTCTGGCAGGTATGGTAAAACATATGGGACCGCTTGACTATCTTCTGCCTATGCGGATGTCGGAAGATCTGAAGGCAGTGGAGATCGAAGAGTGGACAGGGTTTGTGGAACAGATTGCAGAACAGAGCATATATGAAGTCCTGATACTGGATATCGATGAAGGGATCCGTGGAGTATATGAGCTCTTGAGGATGTGTACGGAGATACATGTGGCGGTCATAAAAGAGGAGGTGGCGCAGGCAAAATTATTCCAGTTTGAAGAAGAATTACATCTGATGGGTTATGACGATGTAAAGCAGAAGATGGTAAAGAAAGAGCTGGAAGGATGAGGAAAATGATAGAAGCAGAGCAGCTCCATGCAAGGATATTATCCAGACTGGATATGACAAGGGACATGGAGGACGAAGAACTGACAGAGTTGATCTATGAAGTACTTCAGGAAGCTTCGCAGGAAGAATATCTGCCGTTGGATCAGAAAACAATGCTTGGAAAGGAACTTTTCAATGCATTCCGGAAACTGGATCTGCTGCAGGAATTTCTGGAAGACGAACAGATCACAGAAATCATGATCAACGGGACGCAGAATATATTTATTGAAAAAGCAGGAAGGATCATCCAGTCAGACAAAAGATTCTTATCCAGAGACAAACTGGAGGATGTGATCCAGCAGATCGTGGCAGGATCCAACAGACTGGTAAATGAGGCATCGCCGATTGCAGATGCCAGACTGGCAGACGGATCGAGAGTCAATGTCGTACTTCCGCCGGTCGCATTAAATGGGCCGATCGTTACAATTCGAAAATTTGCAAAAGAAGCAATTACAATGAAAAAACTGATGGAATGGCAGTCAATCAATTCAGAAGTATCGGGTTTTCTGGCTTTATTAGTAGCCGCCGGATACAATATATTCATCAGTGGTGGAACCGGATCCGGGAAAACCACTTTCTTGAATGCACTATCGCAATATATACCCAAAAATGAACGCATCATAACGATCGAAGACAACGCAGAACTTCAGATTCAAAATGTAAAGAATCTGGTAAGACTGGAAGCAAGAAATGCTAATGTAGAAGGAACAGGAGAAGTTACCATCAGGGATCTGATCAAGTCGGCACTTCGTATGAGACCGGACAGGATCATCGTGGGGGAAGTGCGCTCGGCGGAAGCAATTGATATGCTTCAGGCACTTATATGTACTATATAACAATTATATATATAACGTATATAAGGATGGAAAATATAGATTAGAGGGAAGGCATAGGAACGATATGAACATTAAGTATAGGTTATTGTGTAAAAGGTTAATAGAGGAAAGGAAGAGAGTAGGTGTCATTCAATATTATAATGTACTGTTCATAATGGAGTTATTGTCAGATAAAGACATATGGTTTTTAGAACAGTGGGCGAACGGTATAAATAACATATATATGAAGGATATACATAACTGGTGTAGAATGCATTTTGTTAAATATCACACTGTATTTGTTTACAGGAAAGAGTATCCGGTAAAAGCAAATATTTGGAATGGATATTCATATATAAGGTGGCGGATGGAGCGGATGATGAATTTGGAATAAGATAAAATAGTGCTTGCATGAAAGGGAGTCTTAGAGTAGGGTATTCTTTTGAAAGTATGAATAGAACGAAGGCTGAAGGCTCTGCGCTATTCGTTTGGCAGAGCCTGAGTATTGTCCTGATCCGTAGAAAATAAATCTAACTGACCTTCTGGAGTGGAACTTTGACCGGATTCATCTTCAGTTGATTGTTCTCTTTTTTTGGGTGTTTTATGAGTGTATAATTTCTCAAAAGGAAGTGAATACTTGGATTTTTTATTGTATTCTAGTAAAAGAGCTTCTGCAAACCCTAATGAACCGGCACGACGTTCTCTGGCAGTACGACTGATTTCTCTGACAGAGACACGTCCTACTTTTTCTTTAAATGTGTCATCTTTCATTGTTTCTCCATAAGCATTATCCAGACGGGCAATAGCATTAAGCATATTGGAGCTAAAGGACATAGGCGCGCCTTCCCATGTGGCAACGCAAAGGCGTAAAACACGATCAAGAGTGTGAAAACCATATTTTTCATAGATATTAATTAAAGTGGATACAGCACATATACCTCCGGGGCGAGAGGAAGAAGTAATAGAGAGATCATATGATTCAACAAGGTCACGAATAATAAGTTCTCTATCATTACCAGCTTCAATATTAGCCATGAATATTTCATAAGGTAGTAACGATTTGACATATTTCATCTGATTTGCAAAAATATCTGCTTCTTGAGTGTAAACAAGATCATCATAAACCATGCACCAGACAGGAGTTTCTCTTGATCCAGAGACGAGAGCGACAATTTCTATAGTGTGTTGTCCGTTGAACACATAATTTATCCCATCACGTCTACTTACTTTTACAGGGTTTATCTGATAAAGGTCAAAATTAGCTGCAGCACGCTGAACGTGTTTGATAGAAAGATTACGTTGGTAATCTTGATTTGAACATAAATTTTTAATAGGTATTTGCTCAAAATGCACTTGGGGAACAAACTTTTGTAAATCTTCGGTATTTCCATCCATAATTATATTTCCTCCAATTTTTTCAAAATATTATTTGTGGTTGATATTAGGCACATAAGCTGATATTTAAGCTTATATTTTGCTGTATCAGATGCAATTTTAAAATCTGAAACTTTTAATACTCTTTCGATAGAACTGTTCCATGAGGGAATCGTCAACGTAAGACTTGCAATTTCCGCATCTGGATCAAATTGTGGCAGATTGCGTATAGATGGAATAGAAACGGAAGATTCTTTCTTTAATATCGGTTTGGCGTAATTATTCCACAGTAATTCCCTTTTCATATCATGATAACTGAGATGTTCTATCTTTTCGGCAAGAAGGTAGTTATTTAGACTTAAAAGCTGCTCTTTTGATAATCCTGAAAGTTCAATAATATTAGCTTGGGAAATCCAAAGCTGACCAGAACGAACTCGTTTGACAAGATCCGGAACTTTTTCATCAATTATATCTAGTGCACTACTGTAAGCAGAATATTTGTAAACAGTAGCCATTGCTACATTACATTCTTCGGATATTTTTTTTGCTGCGATGCTTGCACCGGAAATATGAGATTTATTCGTAGATGAAAGTTGTCTTGAAACTAAAATTTTTTCAGCATCATATTTTTTCCCAATCAGGTATTTTTTATTGATATTGGTTAAATCCTCTCGTTTAAGTTGGTCAGTACATATCCATGAAATTACATCTTCTTTACTGGAAAAATGGAGTCTTTTTATTCGGAAAGGAATACTGTGTTTACGAAATAATTCATATGCTTCTATACCATTAATGACAATACCATTCCATGTGCAGATGGGGGTGTGATAGGAATGACATAATATCTGTTGCTCAAGTTGTTTATAATCTTTTTCACTGAGATATTGATACAAATTGGTGAATTCTAGTTTTGTTTTTAATGTATATATACTATAATTGCGCATACTCATCTCCCATTATTTCTGATTTGAATTCTGTTTGTGGCAGTTTTGCGATGATGTTATCCATGGAAAATAGAGCTATTTTCTTATCTGGGTAAATATTGCCTTCTAAACGAAAAATGTTAAATTTCTCCCAAGAAAGGTTAAGCTGGGAAAGTGAATATAATAATTCTCGGCTGTACAATTCATAACTGTTACCATTGATGACAAAATAATCCTTAACTTTATGTGCCAATTTATCCTCTGCACAACTAGCCTTTATACCTATCATTTTTTGATCAGGATTAACAAGAAGTTGAATATATTCTGGGTTACCAATTTGACGGAGTGTATTGCGGTGGATTCGTATACGATTCTTTTTAAAGTCAATACATATTAGTGGATGGGAAGAGTGTTTGTTGTTCATAGGATTTTTCCTCACTTTCTGCTGTTGATGGTTCTTTTGCTTTTTCTATGGATTTATCAGTTGCCTTCTTCTTTTCTTGTATGTCAAATACTGCGTAGCCTTCAAATATATTGACTTGCATTGATTTCTGATGTTCTTCCACTGGAATACCGAATTGATTCTTCCATTCTTCAGGATAAGAAGGTGTCCTAGCAGTGGTTACAGTTCCATTGTCTTTTAGTGTACGAGGAAATATTTCAGGTGAAGTTAAATCGAAAATGAACAGTATTTCATTGCCAGAACGAATTAATTTGCCGAGAATCTTGTACCGATAATTAGGATTCCAATCCATGAGAGATATCACTTTAGCAAAGAAAATTCGACAGGTGATTTGTTTTGGCGAACGCTTTTTTCCAGAGGAACACCAACGAAAAGAGTCTTTTTCTTCTTCTCGACAGGGACGGACAGCCAGTTTTTTTTCAATGGGATTGACTAATATTTGCACATATTCGACATCAGGTAGCTTTTTTATGCAGGCGGTATTTACAGATACCTTGTAGTTATTAAACGTAAACGAAGGTTCGTAAATATGAGCGAAGAATTCGCCACGTACAACTTGATAACCGTCATAGCTGAAAGAATCATCGTCAATGACTTCCATTTGATTTGAGGGGCTGGGTGCGACTGTTATTGGCATAGGTGTGTTGATTTTCATCATATCAGAAGGTTCTGTAGTCATATTCCATTGATTTATAGGTTGCTCGCTCATTGGGTGTCTCCTTTAATTTCTGTAATAATATTCTTTATATTTTGTATAATGGTTTCTTTGGGAGTGGTTTGTAGCTCGGGTTCTTTATAAGGTTTACTTTCTGAAGCAGTTTGCCAGTTTTTGTCCACTGTAAATTCTGTTAATTCTGGCGCTTGAGACTGAGTATAGTAATTATTACCGAAGCTATTCATCCAGTCGGCAGGATAAGCTAACACACTCTTAGAATCAGATATTGTATCAGGCGTGTTGTTATTGGGGGCGGATACGTCGTTGGTACTTGTCGGGATTCGTATTTCTGTATCGTCCATGTTGAAAATAAGGACATTTTCATTGTCTTTTTGGTGGGCAACTCCTAATATTCTATATTTGCATTTTTTGTCCCACTTAAATATCTCGTATAATGTTGGCAAAAATGCAGCACCGGAAATTGGTTTTGGAATAAGTTGACCATCTTTGAGACGTGACCACTGCACTTTATTTTTTGTTTCAGAGGAACATGGTCGAATAGCAAGTAGTTTTGAGCTCGGGTGTATTAGCATTTCGACAAATTTTATGTTTGGAAATTTCCGTATAGCATCTTTGTTAAAAGAGATCTGTTTATATGAAAAAGAAACAGAAATCCGACCAACCGAGGAGAAAAATTGTCCTCTAGCAACTTCATAGTCTCTTAAATCGAAGGAACCGGCGGAAGCAGTAATTGTATCAGGTGCATTCATATTTGTCGGTTTAAGGACGCTTTGAGATGCTTCAAAGTAGTCTCTGGATTTAAATCCAGACCATCTTGGATTAATGCTTATAAATCCACTTAGAGAGCCTTCTTGTATCACATGTAATTCTGGTAAAATCTCTTTATTTCCATATTTCGCATTTGTAATTAATTTTTGAACAGCTATGAAATCATCTCGGGAGATAATAGCTTCATGATGTCCGACTTTTCTGTATTGATTACGGTCTTGATTGTTTTTCCTTGATTTATGGTCAAGATAATTCGGAGTCCATGTTTTTCTCGCCAGAACATCCCCACAATGGCGTTCATTTTGAAGGATTTGTAGTATGGTACTGGATGACCAGACATCATTATTCTTTTTTGTTTTACAACCGAGTTCTGTCAAAGAATCAGCAATTTGTTGAGTACTGCTTCCATTAAGATACATATAAAAAATAAGCTGCACAATTTTAGCTTCATGTGGATTGATTACAAGATCTCCATTTTCGTCTTGGTCATATCCGAGCAGAGGAGGTGTAAGGAATATTCCCCGACGAAAACGCATTTCAATGGAAGAATTCATAATTTCACTTTTGGTATGACTTTCTTCCTGCGCAAGTGTTGACATGAATGACAGAATCATTTCGCTTTTGGGATCAAGAGTATTTAAATGCTCTGTTTCAAAAAATACACCGACGGGTGGACGGAGTGAAGAAAGCTCTCGTACATATCGGATACAGTCAACAACGTTTCTTGCAAATCGGGATACACTTTTTGTTATGATTAAATCAATTTTTCCGCCTTCACAATCTTCAATCATTTTTTTGAATGCATCTCTATGTTGAAGCGAAGTGCCGGAAATGCCTTCGTCGGCATATATTTCTACAAGCATCCAATTCGGATTTTTATTTACTACATCCTGATAATGATTTTTCTGTAATTCATATGAGGATGTTTGGCGTGGATCATCCGTAGATACCCTTGCATATACAGCTACTCGTAGTTTTTTTTCTGTTTTAAAAATATCCTCTGGTGGAAGTGCCGGAATTACTTCCAGTTCTTCTGGATCAATACCTTTGTATCTTTGCCGGATTCTGGCTTTCTGTTCATCAATATTACTGCTTCGTTCTTCACTTTCTTTCATCAATAGCGACATCCTTTATAGTTGATATAACTATCATAGAATTTTTGGATTGAAAAAGACATAAACCATCGGTTAAGTGATTAACGGATGGTTTATGTAGAAATAGATATTTGATTGTTATTGAATGATTTAATAATCATTCGGGTTATCAGCATCGTAATTGTGTTTTGAGGATAGATGCCAATCATTGATTCGTAAAATGTTTTTTATGGCTGAAAGAACCTCGAATATGTAACGTTTTTCAGTGCTGGTACAATCTGCCATTAATAAATCAATGTCAGTTTGATATTCCGTAGGATTGTATAACAAGTTCCCATAGAGTAATTCATCAATAGTAATTTCAAGTGCGTTGCTAATTTTGATTAAAGATTCTAAACTGGGTTTACGCTTGGCATTTTCAATATAGCTTATATAAACAGTAGAAAGATCAGCAATTTCAGCCAGCTCCTCGGCAGATAATCCTCGTTGTTTGCGGGTTTCTCTTATACGTTTGCCTATAAGTGCATAATTTATTTCCATGTCCTCACCTCCTTTCCATCACAACTTGACTTTTTTGTGTTGTAGATAGAAAAAATGGTGAGCTATACAACAGCAATTGGTTGTATAAAGAGAAGTATATCATATGTATATAGCAAAAAGAAGATTGTCGATTGATGGGAGAAAAAGGCGATAAGTTGTAATTGAACAACAGCGAAAAAAGGGTTATCATTTATGTATTAAAAATTATGTCTGGGAGGAAAATACATGGCAGATAAAGAGGAAATCAAAACACTGGAGGAATTAGAGGAAAAAGGAAGAGTACTGCGGGAGTACAAAGAAAAATTCCGGCAGATGTGCCAAGAGAATAAAATGATAAAGGGTTCGACAGTGCTGAAACTATATGATAAAATTGAAGAAATACAAAGAGAATATGAGCATTTAGATAATAAGCTGACATTAATGGAATACAACTTTATATAGTTCTATTTTTTTTGTTTTAATACTACTGTTTCCCTTAGTAAATACTTGTAAGATACATCTCTAATATTTTTGCGGATTTCTAGTTACAATTAAGGTAACTACTATCGGAAAGAGGTGTATTTACTTGCGTACAGAGGATTATATTGCGGACAATATTATAGCTTTATGTAAAAAACGTGATATGAGTAAATATCGGCTGTCACAATTGACTGGTATATCTCAATCTTCGATTGGAAAAATTATTGCTAAAGAAAGTTTACCAACTATGCCTACTGTAGAAAAGATATGTGATGCACTGGGAGTAACAATGGCACAATTCTTTGCCGGAATGGATGTTCCAGTAAGCTTATCAGAATCACAACAAGAGGTTCTGAATATTTGGAATAATCTTGATGAAAAAGAACAGAATGTAGTGATACAAATGCTCCGGGGACTTCAAAAATAAAGGAAACAGTTGTAACGAAAATGTTGACTGTTTCTTTTTTTATGGAGTTGGGAGATTATGGTGATTGAAAAGAAATATTATGATATTGCACAGCATGAATTGGAAGAAATGCAAAGAGAAATTAATGAAGAAAAAGCGCAAATGTCAGAAGAAGAGATACTAGAGGATAAAAAATGGCATGATGAACAATTGGAAACAATTATTAAAAAGGCAGAAGCTCATATGCGTCGTTTTAAGAAAGTTCCAGATCTTCAAAAAGTAGTGAAATTCACTTTTTTACAAAAAGATGCATTGGAAATTGCACGAAATATGCAGATGAATATAAAAACTGAGCGTAAAGAAGATGATTTATGGGGGACGATAGAAATGTCATTTAATAATATGTGGTTTTTAGATTCGGCTCCTAGTGAATGGAAAGATATATGGAATAACTTGCTGAAAGAAGCTCAGAGAGTGTATATAGAAGCAAAAGATAACATGATCATGTATCAATATTATTATGATTTGGCGGTAGAAGTTCCTTGTGTGCAGACACAATACAAATAATGATATATGAATGCTGTTCTGTAATAATTTTATGATATACTGTGGATATGATATGTAAAAATAGTCGGAGAAAGATTTGTGAATGCACGATTATTTAGGAGGAAAAAAGCATGACAGATGCAGAACAAAGAGAGGCTGCCCGTCAATTTGTAAACCGATGGATGGGAAAAGGGAAAGAAGATGAAGATGGACGTTCTTATTGGATTGATTTATTGACGAATGTTTTGGGAATGGATAATGTGACAGAACGTTTGAACTTTGAAAAGAAAGTTGTAATTGATGGAAATACAAAACGTATTGATGTGTATATTCCTGAAACACGAGTAATTATTGAACAGAAGAGTCTTGGAAAAGCATTGGATCAGAAAATCAGGAATTCAGGAGATGTTGATCTTACTCCATTTGAACAGGCAGACAGATATAATGGAAAGCTGACTTTTGATGAAAGAGCTCGGTGGATTGTTACGTCAAATTTTGCTGAAATTTGGATTTATGATATGAACCAGAAACAGCCAGAACCGACAAAGATTGCTTTAGATGAATTACAAAGCAAATATCCATTGTTGGACTTCTTGGTGAAAAAGGAAGTAAAGACAATATCGCATGAAATGGAAGTATCAATAAAAGCAGGAGGTATTGTTGGGCTTATTTATGATGCGTTTTTAAAACAATATCGTATACCAGATATTAAGGAAAAGGATGAAACACTTGAGCAGAGAGAAAAAAGAGAGCATAAACTAAAGAGCCTGAATGCTTTATGTGTGCGAATTGTTTTTTGCTTGTATGCAGAAGATGCTGGTATTTTTGGAAAGAGAAATATGTTCCATGATTATTTGGAAACATATGAAGTAAAGGATTGCCGGAGAGCTATAATAGAATTATTTAAGATATTGGATACACCTGTATCAGAGCGAGACGAGTATTTAGAGGAAGAACTTGCTCAGTTCCCGTATGTAAATGGTGGGTTATTTGCTGATGAAACTATTGAGATACCACCTTTTACAGAGAAAATTAAAGAATTACTTCTTACAAAAGCGTCAGAAGATTTTGACTGGAGTGATATTTCTCCAACTATATTTGGAGCGGTATTTGAATCTACATTAAATCCTGAGACCAGACGTTCAGGAGGAATGCATTATACATCTATTGAAAATATTCATAAAGTTATTAGTCCTCTTTTTTTGGAAGATTTGCAGAAGGAATTTGATAGTATTAGAGCAATTCAAGTGAAGCGTACCAGAGATAAAAAATTGGAAGAATTCCAAAATAAATTGGCATCACTTACATTTTTTGATCCTGCGTGTGGTTCCGGAAATTTCCTTACAGAAACATACCTGTCGCTTCGTCGTTTGGAGAATGAGGTGATAAAGGAAAAAGTTGGCGGACAAATGACATTGGTAGAGGTAAATAATCCAATTAGAGTTTCTATTCAGCAATTTTATGGAATAGAGATTAACGATTTTGCAGTTACAGTTGCGAAAACGGCTTTATGGATTGCAGAATCTCAAATGTTGGAAGAAACGAAAAATATTGTGTATGGATTTAATGACGATTTTCTTCCTTTAAAGACATATGTAAATATTACAGAAGGAAATGCATTAAGAATTGATTGGAATGATGTAATTCCTGCAGAAAAATTATCGTTTATAATGGGGAATCCGCCATTTGTAGGAGCACGTTGGATGGCGTCGGAGCAGAAGGAAGATGTTGAGAAGATATTTGAAGGATGGAAGAGTATAGGAAATCTTGATTATGTTAGTTGCTGGTATAAAAAAGCGGCTGACTATATGGGAAATTATAATATCAGAGCAGCATTGGTATCAACTAATTCAATTACACAGGGAGAAAGTGTTTCGATTCTCTGGAAACCGCTTTTTGAATCAGGTGTACACATTGATTTTGCATACAGAACATTTATATGGGATAGTGAAGCGTCAATAAAAGCGCATGTTCATTGTGTAATTGTTGGCTTTAGCAGAGCTGTAAATAATAAGCAGAAAATAATTTATTCAGGTGAGAACGCAATTCCGGCGAATAATATTAATGGATATTTGCTTGATGCAGAAAATATATTCATTGAAAAAAGAATGAAACCATTGTGTAATGTTCCTGAAATAGCATTAGGTGGGCAAGCAATTGATGGTGGATTTTTAATATTGACGGAAGAGGAAAAGGAAGAGTTTTTGGAAAAAGAACCACAGGCTTCTCCGTTTTTTAGACATTATATGATGGGAAAAGATTTTATTGATCGAAAGCCGAGATATTGTATTTGGCTTGTTGGAGCTGATCCTGGATTATTAAAAAAATGTCCGATGATATTAGAACGAGTGAATAAAGTACGTGAATTTAGACTTAGTAGTACAAGAGCGAACACAAAAAAAGCGGCTGAGAATCCAACTTTATTTGCATCAATACTTGAACATAAAAATCAATATATTGCGATTCCCAAAGTTTCTTCTCAGAATCGTAGATATATTCCAATGGATTATTTAGATGGTGAAATTATTCCGGGAGACAAATTATTCACTATGCCCAATGCATCATTTTATGAATTTGGTGTATTGATGTCGAATGTTCACATGGCATGGATGCGAGCAGTGTGTGGAAGATTAAAAAGTGATTATAGTTATTCAAACACAATAGTGTATAACAATTTTCCGTGGCCTGTAGTAACGGAGAAGAATCGGGAACAAATTGAAAAATCGGCACAGGAAATTTTGAAAGCAAGAACATTATATCCTAGTAG
Organism: Dorea longicatena; assembly: GCF_024168045.1. Taxonomy (GTDB): domain Bacteria; phylum Bacillota; class Clostridia; order Lachnospirales; family Lachnospiraceae; genus Dorea_A. The sequence goes on along the minus strand of NZ_CP100126.1, from coordinate 2,862,645 downwards.
TAATCTTGCGGCTTTATATGATCCTTTAACAATGCCAGCCGAGTTACGACGAGCACATACTGCAAATGATAAAGCTGTTATGGCTGCGTATGGCTTTAGTACAAAAATGACGGAAGCAGATTGTGTGGGAGAGTTGATGAAATTATACCAGAAAATGCAATGATAAAAGTTTATAGAGCTGTTTTTTGCTCAAAGTAAAATATTTGAAAACATAGAATATTCCAAATCCATAAAAGATGAATGAAAACCAATATGGGAATTTTACATGTGTTACAAAATTTGTAAAATTTTCATATTGGTTTTTTTGTAATCTGTAAAAATTATAAATTTGGATATCGAGTAAGGTTTCGGATTTTTGATTTTTATGTATTTTTCAATTTTGGATATGGCTCCGAAATTGGTAATTTTGCGGAAGTGTATCCACACTTCCTGTCCTTGCTATTTTATAATCACATGGTGATTTCACAGGGATATAGGGCTGTTTAGCCTATTTTTTCTCCCTGTGCTGTGACCGAAGAAATTCGAGGAACCAATTATATATTTATGCTGAATGTGAGGAACTAGGGAGCACAATCCTTAGCAAGATTCCAACATCCGGAAAATGCCATAATGCTAAAATAGCGATATGGTATTACCGGGGTGGATCTTGCTCTAATGTGTACAGTAATCTCGGCATAAATAGAAAGAATGGGTTTGGGGAATCCCCAGCAAGATATAAACCTGATGAAAGAATATTTGCCGGAAAGACAATATTGTTAAACACAGGTGGATCTTGCTCTGGGGTAAGAAAGAAGTATCTTTATATTATCAAAATGATATTTGGAGTTTATGTTGTTGGAAAGTCGTAAGCAGGAAGATAACTTCAAGTTGTTGGTGCAAATATAATGAATAGAAGTGTCCAGTACATTTTTTGTGATGGGTATTTTGGTGGAATCCATTTTTATTTATTTTGAATAATAAAATTTTGAATCTGCAGCCGATTCTGCCTGCCGGACAATGTTTTTAGATATCTGTAAACGTCATGGACTGGAACTTGATGAAGAACCATCGTATGATGGAAGAAAGTATTTGGAAACACGATAGAAGCAAACGCTGTACTTATCGTCTTGTCTGGCAGGGAAGATTATTAGGCATTAACCAGAGAGATATCGGCAGAGAAAACAGAAGTGATAGACAATGATATTTGTTAGATATGCTTCTTGTCGTTGGCTGTATCATATTAAAACGCTTTTTACGTTAAAAAAGTGCTGTGATCACAAGGCTTTTTGCAAGCAAAAATGAAAAGGCTATATATAGGTAGCCTGTGAAACTGGAAGTGCCCATTTTGGGCCTGATTTAAAGAATAATGTTCTGACAGAGACCAATGGAATGACTCTCTGCTGGGGCTCCAAAAGAAAGGAAAAATGATTATGGAAAAAATGATGAATACAAAAACAGAGGGTAACACATTTACAAAGAAAATCGGGCAGACAGTCTATGTTGTCCGTTATCATTTCAATGAAAATGCAAAGGAAACAATGCAGGAGAAGATTAACCGGATGCTGGTTACAGAAGCAAGTCGACAGGCAGTATATTAAAATTAGGTGGATGTAATTGAAGAAAAAATATGATATCATGTGAGTAACCAATCGGTATTTATAAAGGAGAATATTGATGAAACTATTTTTATGTTCGCACTTTTCAAGTGTAGGAAGTCTGATAAAAGAAGAAATTGAAAATAAGAAAGTCGCATTTATTCCAACAGCTTCGTTGCGTGAAGGCTACACCGGTTATGTCGGCTCGGCTCGAAAATTATTCAAAAAGTTGGGAGCAATCGTAACTGAAATTGATATTTCAACGGAGGCTTATTCAACGATACAGTCTGTTTTTGAAGATGCAGATGTGATATATTTTACCGGCGGAAATTCTTTCTTTCTTATGGACCAACTCCGTAAAACAAGAACTGATGGGTTGCTGAAAAAGGAACTGGTAAATGGAAAATTGATGATCGGCGAGTCGGCAGGCGCAATTATATGCGCTCCAAGCATCCAATATATCGAGCAAATGGATGAAAAGCCGGAGGACTACTCACAAGAAGATGATGCAGGGCTTGATTTGATTGATTTCTATGTTCTTCCGCATTATCTTACAGCACCATTTAAGAAAGTTACCGAGAAAATAATGACTGAGTTTTCGGATTTGAATCTATGCCCTATTAACAACCATCAGGGAATTGTAATTGATGGTGAAGGTTCAAGGGTTATTTGCAAAGACTAATTTGAAAAATCCTTTTTTTGAAACTGGAAAATCGGAAGCTGAGGAGATAGACTATTGAGAACATATGAGAATAAAGACGAGCTTAAAAACGAGATAAATAAAAGCTTTGCAAAGTATATTTCAGAATTTAATGATATTCCGGAGCATTTAAAAGATAAGAGAATTGATGAGGTCGATCGAACTCCGGCAGAAAATCTTGCTTATCAGGTTGGCTGGACAACTCTTGTTATTAAATGGGAATCAGACGAAAGAAAGGGTATTCCTGTCAATACTCCTTCGGATAATTTTAAGTGGAATCAGCTTGGCGAATTATATCAATGGTTTACAGATACATATGCTCAGCTGTCACTGCAAGAATTGAAAGACAGATTGAATGAGAATATCAACTCTATTTATGCAATGATTGATTCTCTGAGTGATGAAGAATTATTTAAACCACATATGAGAAAATGGGCTGACGAAGCAACTAAAACAGCTGTCTGGGAAGTATACAAATTCATACATGTTAATACAGTTGCTCCGTTCGGAACCTTTAGAACCAAGATTAGAAAATGGAAAAAGATTGCACTATAACTTCCAGTTTGTAGAATTCAAAAATTTAATATGAAATGTGAGATAGAGCGTATGGAAATAATCTATACGTTCTATTTTTTTGCCTTTTTTGAAAAAGTGATTAAAAAACTATTGACATTTTGTTACTGGTAGAAGCAGATGGTTATAAAAAGCTTTTGGTATCTATGAGTGCAAAAACAGATAGCTGCGAAAATTTATTATGAGCTAATAGCAAAATTTGATATTTTGTGATATTGAGGGTATGGGGAATCGTAATCTCCATTAAGTTCGTCAGAGAATCATAATCCAGAAATGGGATTTTGAGTTACTCTAGGCGATACTTGCTTTAGAAAATGATTTGCCATAATGAGTTAGAATATGGGAGGAGGAAGCGTTAAAAAAAGAGAGAGCCATAAGCAACTCTCTCTGTGATAAAATCAAAAAGTTATAGTATCAGTGATTCGGTAAGATTACAAAAATCCTTAACAGGAATATTTTCTTTAAGTGGTAAAGCTGTCTCTAAAAAGGTTTCGTCTGCAAATCTTTCGAGTTCAGAATCAAAATATATAATTGAAGCATTTGTATTTAATTGGTATGGTGGAATTGTAACAAAATAATCATAATCTTCGTAAGAAGGAGTGGCGCAAGAAACTTTGATTTTTCCGCCCAATTTCAATTTTGCAAATTCTCCATAAATGGCAGTTAAGGCTTTTTTTCTTTCTTCATCAGAAGTAATTCTATCTACATATCTAATATACCAATAATCTATATTTCCCTCTTTTAATTCAATTAAATAATCGTATGATCTGGGTGTTCCGGATTTTATTGTCCATTCAACTTTATGCAGACTTGTCATCATGGAAAGTCCACGCATTAAGGTAGAAAAAAATTTTTCATGCACCTGAACAGTAGAGAGATCCAGAGAAAATCCATTGTCTGCAATTATCTTTTTCCGTTCCCGTATTTTCTTAGAAGAATATCCCGTTGCATCATATAATTCTTGGATAAGTTCTGGATCATCAATGGCTTTTGCAATTTTATCAATAGTGCTTTTATATGGTCTTCCAGATCGGGCACCGTTGAGCATTCGTGAAATGGTTGCATTATTTAAGCCTGTTTGTTCAGATAATTCTTTTTGTGTTTTTTTCTGTAAAATGATTTGAAGTATATTGATGAATCTTTCCTGATCGTAAACGCTGTCAGGATTTATTAGTGTGCCTGAATTTGATATAAATTCGTTCATTCAAATCTCCTCTTGACTTCTTTGACTTTGTATAAATTGACTTCTTGTATTTTATCTTATCAATTATATCCCTAAAAATCAATTTAAAACATAAAGAAATCAAAAAATGCTTTATTGATATTCCTTTAAAAGTCAAAGAAGTCAAAAACGTAATTGACATTTTGACATCTTTGTGTATAATGTAAATCAAGAAGTCAAAGAAGTCAAACAAATCGAAAAGAAAGGAAGGAGGGCTGTGGATTGAAATATAGGGTTGTTTCGGTTTTGAAAGATAATAGACCACGTTTTTTGATTATTTCTGATATTGAAGAAATTGAAATCCTTCCATCAAAGTATTTGAAGCATTTGGATCAGATTAATGCTTCTCCGAATACTGTAAAATCCGCAGCCTTCGCACTTTCATATTATTACAATTATCTGCAGGAGCAAACGATAGGATTGGATGAGATTACATTGCTATCCTATTCAGAGCAGAATAAACATTTTATTGATTTCTTGTATTGGGTTAAGAGTGGAAAGCATACTGAGCATAATACACAAACGAGCAATAAGACCTGCAATATGTATCTTGGTGCAGTTTTCAGATACTACCACTTTTTGGCACTGGAAGATGTTTTGCCAATGCTTAAAGTCTTACGAGTAAAAAAAGTATCGTATTTTGACAGTATGGGAGTAAATCATCAAAATGCAGTGAATTCGTTTAAAGGTTTCTTCAAAGAAGAAGAACCTAATCTGGAAGAAATAACATCCGAAGAAATACAGGAGCTGATAAATGCCTGTACGAATGATAGAGATCGATTGCTGATAGCAATGATGGCAGAAACCGGTCTTAGATTAGGGGAAATTCTGGGAATCCATTATACCGAAGATATTGATTTTGAAAGAAGGACGGTTCGGGTAAGGTATCGTGAATCCAATACTAACTTGGCAAGAGCAAAAAATGCAGAATATAGAATGGCTTTGTTAAGTAATACAACTTTTGAGTTCTTGGTTAAGTACATTTCTGATAATCGAAAAAGTCTGATGAACTCGGAGTATCTATTTACAAAATTGACTGGAAAAAACAAAGGAGAGCCATTAGATGCGGATTCTGTGTATAGCATGTTGAAAAGACTATCCAAAAAAACGGATATCAATTCCCATCCGCATCAGCTCCGACACTATTTTGCGGAGGAAAGAAGAAAAGAAGGATGGGATTTGAATGACATTCGTTTTGCCCTGGGGCATAAGAAAGTTGAAACTACCATTAAATACTTGGGTGAAAATAATGAACGATTGATAGAAGCAACAGATCAATACTACTCAAATAATGAAGATTTATACCAAATTGCAGATTTTCTGTAAAAGGAAGGAGGGATTACCTTGGCAGTATTAAAAATTGTTCCGAAGTTATATCAGGAAAAAATATCTGAGAAATTAAAGGAAGAAATATCTTTAGTTACGAATGGAGAAGCAAAATACTATAACCGGTTATATAAATTTTTTCAGTATACAGATATACAGTGTACTGCAGATATTAACTATGAAACGAGAAAAATGTATATGGAGTCTCTTGAAAAAGAGGATATTTCAGAAAAATATAAAGTGGAATTAATGAGCTTATTTGATCGTTTAAAAATAGAAAATATGCCGGATGTCTATTCACAAGGAAATCCTTTCTCTGTAGAACAGGAGTTTTTTAAGCAAGACAAATTGTTTTTGCTGTATGTCCCCAATAAGAAGAAAGCACAATCTTTCCGTCAGGTGGTCGATAAGAATGATTTGTTATGGGACTTAACGAGGATACATTCATCACAGTTGGTGCGACAGACAAAAATATTGCTGTGTGAAATTCTGAATATGGATAAGGTACAAAGACATCGAAGATATTTTTTAGAACCATTAAAAGCACTTGTACGGTTTTGCGATAAGTACGGAATAGATGATATTGAAGAAATGGAACAGGCAGATGAAAACAGATTTTATCTGTATTTAAACAAGGAGTCAGAAATTATAAAAAAACAGGCTTCTAAGATTGTTGAGTTTGCGAGAAGAACGTTATTTCTAACAGATTCAGAGATAAATTGGCAAGCATGTATCTGGTATATGGATAGGTTTCAGTTTGATAAATCAAGAATCAATGCCAGTTCACCTGTTAAAAGCCTTTCATTTATTAATATTTACGAAAAAGAAAATCGTTGGTATTTACAATTATACGCAAAATATTTAGTTGGGATATCTGATCTGTCTTTATCAAATATCCGAAATACAATAAGTTTTATTTCACAATTTTTAAAATATCTGGATGGACAGAGTAAGAAAGTAACTGAACTGGAGATACAAGATATAGCGGATTATGTATCTATTTTGGATGTGTCCGATATTAAATATTCCACGTTTAACCGATATATAACTCATATACATACATTTCTACAGTTTTTGAAAATGAAAAATATTGAAGTGTTGAAGTTTTATCCGGAACGATTTTTAAAAAAAGGTTTTCCAGAACACAACGAAAGAAGTGTTCCAGAAAAAACAATTGCTCATCTGATTAAGGAGTTGCCGGCATTCCCAGAGCATTTACAGTTGATGTATTTGATTTTGTTTTGCACAGGAATTAGGAAAAGCGAGGTTTGTACAATAAAATCGGGAGCCTTTTATTCACAAGGCAATGAGAATTGGATGCGCATATATCAAAGCAAAATGCGGAGGGAAAAAGTCATTCCTGTTCCGAGTTTATTGGTTGGACTGGTGAACGATTATGAAAAAAAGTACGGAATAAAAAATGGGGAGTATTTATTCAAAAATAAAAAAGGTGGTGCATTTAATGGACAGACATTTTCAAATCAGATGATTCGGGAGTGTAAGGCTCGTGGGATTGCCTGTGGAGATTATATCTTTAGAGCACACGATTACAGACATAACCTTGCAACTTCAATGTACGGAAATGGAGTTTCTATACAAGGGGTACGAGATTATCTGGGACATTCAAGTGAGAATATGACAAAACAGTACATTGATTTCATGCCGGAACGTATTGTATCGGCTGAAGATAAATATTTTTCAAGAAATCAGTCATTTAAATTGAAAGGAGTAGAAGATGATGAAAGGTAATATTAATTTGATTTCTTATGACTGTTATCAACAAGCTACAGAAAAACAGTTGGCTGGGCTGAAATGGAAGGAAAACAGGGTGTACTACATATCAGAGATTCGTAATGAAAAGATACAGGATGAGATTTATGGGTATATCGATGATAGATGTAGACGTTTATCATTATCAACAGCCGTAAATGATATTTACAGATTTGATCTGTTGAAAGAATTTCTGAATGAGAAGTGTACAAGCTGTAGCAGCATTACTGATAAAAAATGGGAAGAACTGGAGAGAAGCTATAAAGCATTTTTATATAAAAAAGGATTGGCGCTGTACGTTAGAAGAAATAGACCGGATAGGCGGAATGTTGAGCAACAAAATAGCGCTCAGGTTTCTTTTCTGAAAATGTATTATGAGTATGTTGTGAAGTGTAAAACAGCAGATATTCCAGAAAATGAAAAAGATGTATGGGATATGAGAAAGCTGGATATTGTGCCAAGGAGTAATCCGATTCGTGGAAGATATAGATTAGATTTTCGTGAGATTAGGCAGAGAGAATTTAAAGAGATAATAAAGAGAATATTGTATAGCCACTGCCAGACAAAAGCAATGGGTAGTATAAAAGGCGAATTGTGTGGATTCCGTCGGTTTGCTAGATTTATGTATGATCGGTTTCCAGAAGTAAAGCATTTTACAGAAATTCGCAGGGATATGATAGAAGATTATCTGGTTTATATAAAAACGGATACCGGTCTTACATCAGTCAGTTACACAACAGAACTGTCGGTTTTGGATAATCTGCTGGATGAAATTGGGCGGGAACTGGAAATAGATAATTTATGCAATCTTTTTCTGTCCAGTGATTGCAGAGCATATGACAACGCTTTGCCAGAAGCGTATTCAGATGCAGAAATCAGGAGATTTAATAGTGCATTAACAAAATTAAAGCCCCAGTTAGGAAGATGTCTAATAATACATCAGATGCTCGGTACAAGAATAGAGGATACGTTGACTTTGCGAAGGGATTGCTTATCTGAGAAATCTGGGCATTATTTTATAACTATTCTCCAGCATAAAACAAGGAAATACAAAAGACCAGTCAGCGATCAGCTGGCAGAAGTGATTAGAAAAGCAATAGAAGTTTCAGAAAAGGACCATCCAGATTCAGAATATATTTTTCTGCAAGATAATGGGAAATTATATACAGATTCAATGCTGAAATATCATGTAAATATCATGATTTATGAAAATGATATCAGGGATGATAATGGAAATTATTTTGAGTTTCGTACACATCGTTTTAGACACACTTTTGGAGTAAAACTTACAGAAATGAAATTAGATGATGATAGCATTGCAAGGCTGTTGGGGCATAAGGATACACGAACCATACCACATTATCGGCGGTTAAGAAACGAAGCATTAGCGGAGGATACAAAGGCTGTACGAGATGAAATGAATGAATTATTAGCACAATACAGGAGGGAAAAGGAAAATGCAGAAACACGATAAAATGGTAGCACTGGCAAAAGAAAAAAGTGCGGAAATGACGGAAACAGCAATAACAGCTATTGAAACAATGTATAGAAAAAATATAAAAATTTCAGTTGCTGAACTTACAAAATTAACAGGACTTTCCAGAGGTTTTTTCTATAATAATCCGAATGTGAAACAGGTCATGATGGAATTGAAGGAAAAACAACAGGGAATGATATTGCGAAATCCTAAAAGCGATGCCATTGCAAAAGCACAGGAAGCACGGATTAAGAGTTTAGAACAGAAATTATCCGATAGTGTTCCGAAAAACGAATATGAGAATCTACAGAAAAAATATGAAGAATTACAAGTGAAATATAGTCAAATGAAAAAGGGAACACTGTTGAAGATGTACGACCAATTATAGGAAGAAAAGGAGAATATTTTATGCAGAACGAAATTTACGATGAGAAAAATGGACTTACTTATATGTTATGTGGTGATTATTATTTGCCGGAATTGGCACTTAAAGATATTGAACCAACATATGGGAAATATGGGATGCTTCGTAAAAGCTATTTACAGGAACACAGAAGGGCAAAATATCAAATATTGTTGTTACAAGGAAAACTTGTTGAGCATTTGAATCAGATTGATGCAGAAGCAAGGGATAGGGAAGAACAATTAGTAAAACAGATGATGGAGAAACAAGGAATTACAGAGAAATTAAAAAGACAGGACAACATGGAATGGACTAGGAGGATGAATACCATTTGTCATGATGCAGAAGAGATGATTTTGACGGAAATGATATACACGAAAGGATAATGAACTGTATTGGATAGCAAGAATTTTGCAGCCCGGATAGCAAAAAAGTGGAAGTCCGGATAGCAAAAAAATGGAAGTCCGGATGGCAGGATTCTTGCTGTCCGGAAAGATAAAAAAGTGAGGGATTAAAAATGTTGGTTAAGTACATAATAAAAGTGTTTTTGTGTTTGATTCTTGTAGTAATGACATTGATTTGCTGGTTATTAAAAATTCCTATGATGTTGGGAAATATTTTTCTTTACTTTTTATCAATTATATTTATTCTGACAGGTGTTTTGAGCTATGGATTTGCATTGGAATCTGCAAGAGAATGTGGTCGAATGATAATAATTGGGATGGCATTTGGTGCAATACCAGACTTTGTCCCATTTTTGGGAAAAAGTTTAGAGACATTGGTTGACAAACTGTTGAGTATGACAAATGAATGAGAAAGTCGATATGAAAGAGGGCTGTGAAAGGTTCTCTTTTCTTTTTGCAACTGTGAAATGGCAAGATAATAACGTTATATACATTGTGTATTAGGTACAGATATTGTATTTCTGCATGATGGGAACATAGGGAGTCCATATAAAGGCACTTAATACGGGGCATGACGGAAGTCTCAGCACCGGCCATGCAAACAGTCCGAAGGACATGCTAAGCCGTCTGGAAACGATGGTACTGATGGGAATGGATCTTCCCCTTCCTGCAATTCAGAGACAGATCGCCTCCGGTCTGGATATCATTGTACATCTCGGCCGTCTAAGAGATAAGACCAGAAAAGTCCTGGAAGTAACAGAAGTTCTGGGATACTGGGAGGAAGAAATCCACCTGCAGACGCTGTATTGCTTTGAAGAAGCATATAAGGAGGCGGTGAATGTAACAGAAGATGAAGAAAAAAGAGAAATCAGGATGGAAAGAAAAGTCAGCGGAGACTGGAAAAAAATTGCAGAACTTTGTCACCGCGAGAAGCTTATGGCAGCAGGATATCACATTTAAAGAACGTGGGGCAGCCGGGGGAAAGGCTGCCACACTCATTGGGATTACGGCATGGCTCTATTACCGGAAGATATGGGCTGTGCCGGCACTGATCCCGCTGGGGATATGGCTGTACAGAGAATTTCTGAAAGAAGAGAAAAAGAAAAAGGAACAGGAATTCCAGAAGCAGTTCCGCGAGATGATACAGTCTCTGTCGGCAGCACTGAACACGGGCTATTCGGTAGAAAATGCATTCTATGAAACGCAGAAAGAATTAAAAATTCTTTATCCTCCGGAGGCCCGGATTTCTAAGGAACTATTGGTTATTACGAGAAAATTGCGGATACATATTCCGGTTGAACAGGTGTTGGAGGAATTTGCAGAACAGGTTCTGTCGGAGGATGTAAAGAGTTTTGTAACCGTATTCGTAACGGCAAAGAAAAGCGGTGGGGACATGATCGGTATTATCCGTAATACAGCGAATCAGATCGGAGACAAGATAGAAGTGAAAAGAGAGATCGATACCATGCTCGCTGCAAAGAAATATGAATTTCAGATCATGTCGGTAGTGCCGTATGGAATTATCGGTTATATGTCACTTAGTTTTCCGGAATTCATGAATGAATTATATGGGAATATGGCAGGAATCGGGGTGATGACATTATGTCTTGGAATCTACGCAGGCGCTTATTATCTGGGAATAAGGATATTGAGAATCGACGTATAGTGCGGGTGACTTGTGTACTGTTCATATCCGGAATATTACTGACCGGAGCAGATGCCGTTCGTTCTGTAAAGCAGCTACAACCGGCCATTGAGAGGAATGATTACGGAAAAGGGTCAAAGACGGAAGTCTTAGATGTAAAAGTCGGGGATACAAAGAAAAAAATAAGAACGGATATAGAAGTATCGGAACGCCGGTATACGACAGAAGAGATACAGGAACTGTTCGGAAGGATCATCCGGAGGATGGACAGGCTGATACTAAATGAAAACCAGACGCCGGATCATGTGGAGACAGACCTGAACCTGATCACAGAGATTCCGGGAGAACCGGTGACGGTCTCCTGGGAACTGGACAGGTATGATGTAATGAATGTTAAGGGCGAGATACAGGAGAAGAATATTGCAGAAAAGGGAACGCTTGTAAAACTGAATGCGGTACTTACTTATACGGAAAATGAAAAAGAACAGGCAGCTTATCAGTGCGTGGTCTGTGTATATCCTAAGAAGTTAAGCGGAGAGGAAAAGATAAAGAAAACAGTAACGGAAAATATGAAAAAGGCAGATGAAAAGCAGCGGGAACAGGAAACGATGATTCTGCCGGAACGTCTGGGGAAAAATGAAATTCGTTATTATCATCCGTTTCATAACCGGGGAATGATTATGCTCACAATGAGCATAATGATCGGAATATTGCTCTGCGCATTACAGAAACAGAATGAAAAAAAGGCACTGGAAGACAGAAAAAAACAGATGCTTAAGGACTATCCGGATATTATCAACAAACTGACATTGTATCTAGGAGCAGGCATGACGGTAAAGCGTGCCTGGAGAAAGGTAACCGAGGGCTATGCGAGAGAAAAAGAAGAAGGGAAAAAGAGGTACGCATATGAAGAAATGATACAGACCTGTCATGAGATGGACAGTGGTGTGACAGAATCGGAGAGCTATGAGAATTTCGGCAGACGGTGTGACGTTCAGGTTTATATAAGACTGGGGGCTTTGTTGTCACAGAATCTGCGGAAAGGAACAAAAGGATTGACAGAACTGTTAAAACTGGAATCCATACAGGCATTTGAAGAGCGGAAAGCACAGGCAAAAAGGCTTGGGGAAGAAGCCGGGACAAAGCTGCTGCTTCCAATGTTTCTTATGCTGGCGGTGGTACTGGTCATTGTGATAGTACCGGCATTTCTGACATTGCAGATATAGATGAAAAATAAAAGAAAAAGAAGAAAGGGGAATACAGTATGTGGAGAATTCGATATGCATTACAGGTATTAAGAGACGACCGGGGGATCGGGGTGGTAGAAGTGATCTTGATCCTGGTCGTACTGATCGGACTTGTGATCATCTTCAAATCACAGCTTACCAGTCTGGTGCAGACAATATTCGAAAAGATTACCAGCGAAAGTTCCGGAATTTAAGTGTGGTGAGCACCGGAAAGAAGGAGATGACGACAGGGTATGTAAGAGGAGAGGTAACGGTATATCTGACACTGACATTTATTCTGCTTGTCTCGCTTGTACTTGCGTTGACGGAAAGCGCATCCATCCAGATGGCAAAGAATTACAGAAGGGCAGATATGAACCGGGCAGTGGAGTGCGTATTTGCGGAATATCAAAAAGAACTTCTGGAACATTATGATGTATTTGCCATAGAGGCAGGATATGAAAGCGGGACATACAGTGAGCAGAATTTGTTAGACCGCCTGTCATATTACGGTGCAGATATGGAAAATGATATAAAAAGAATCCAGTTGCTCGCAGATAAGAATGGAGAATTGTTCATGGATCAGGCCGGTAAATACATGAAACACAAATACGGAATCTCATGGGCGGACAAATATCTTGGAAGTACTTCCATCTGGAAGAATCAGGAGCGGCAGGCAGATGAAATTACCAGAGAAGAAAAAGCGCAGACAGATCATCTGGAGGAGCTTCTGAACGGGCAGGAAATGGAACTTCCGGGCGAAGAGAATCCGTTGGAACATGTAGCAGGACTGAAGCAGGCACCGATTTTGAGTCTGGTATTACCGAAAGAAACACAGGTATCAGAAAAACAGATTGTGTCAGAGGACATGCCGGAGAACCGAGAGAATCAGACCGGTCATGGAACATTTGAAGATGTGGAATCGGAAGGAGGAACACTGGATTCCGTATTGCTGGGCGGGTATATACAGGAACATTTTGCGGATTTTCTGGATGAACCGAAGGGTGGGAGCCTAGACTATGAAGTGGAATATATTCTGGCTGGCAGGCAAAGTGACCGGGAGAATCTGGAAACAGTCGCGAACAAATTAGTGCTGCTGAGATTCGTGCCGAATTATCTGTATCTGCAGACCAACAGTACCAGACAGGCCGAGGCACGGGCAGCGGCAGGGACATTATGTACACTGCTTGCAGTACCGGCGGTTACAGAAGCAGCAGCGCAGGGAATTCTTCTGGCATGGGCATATGGAGAATCAGTGATGGATGTGAGAACATTGCTGAATGGAAAAAAGACTGCAGTTGTAAAAGATGATGCAAGCTGGCAGCTCTCATTATCTGGTCTTATGAAGCTTGGAACAGAGGAAGACACCGGCGCCGGGACGGATGTAGAAGGTGGTATGGACTACAAAGACTATGTGCGAATGTTGTTATTCCTGGAAGATAAAGGGAAATTAACAGTAAGAACCATGGGAGTGATCGAGAAGGATATGCAGACGATTTACAGCCAGCCGTCATTTCGGATCGATTACTGTGTTGGAAGAATGGAAGTGGACACGGTGTGTAAGCTGAGAAGAGGGATATCGTATAGATTTCAGACATATTACGGCTATCAGTAGTGCGTGTAAGAACAATGACATGAGGCGGATAAAGATGCCCTTTCAGGTATCGTTAGAAATCCCGGAAATATAAAAATAATAAAGAAAGGAGCAGGATTCGCAAAATGAGAAATAATTTATTCTCCCCCTCACAACCTATCAATCATTCAGTATCTGAAAGGGTATCTTTATCCGCCTCAACACGATTGGAAAAATTATTCCGTAATAAAAGAAAGGGAAGCGTTACCGTAGAGGCGGCAGCAACGGTACCGCTGTTTTTCCTGGCGGTTGTGACACTGCTGTACCTTCTGGAAATGATGGCAGTACATACTGCAGTCAGGAGCAGTCTGCAGTATGCAGGAAAACAGGCGGCAAAAGACACCTGTATCACACAGATGCTGATGCCGTCAAAGGTAGAGCGTGATGTCGTCTATGCAATCGGAGAGACAAGGATGGAAAGAAGTATCATTGCAGGCGGCAGCAGTGGGATGGACTGTTCGGCATCAAGAATGTCTGTGCGTACCGGGATTGGAACATTGAACGCAGAATATCAGGTGAAAATTCCTGTGCCGGTATTCGGTATCAGACCGGTAAAATGCAGGGAAACCATGAAGATAAAAGCATGGAGCGGATATGAAAAAGAGGGATTATCCGATATGGGAAATGATACGGTCTATGTGACGGAGAACGGTCTTGTATATCACAAAGATTATCATTGTTCCTATCTGGATCTGTCGATCCGGATGACACATATGGGTACGGTGTCTGATCTTCGTAATGAAAGTGGCGGCAGATATTATCCATGTGAACATTGCATGAAAGGAAATGCAGGAACTATATACATTACAAATTTTGGAGACCGGTATCATAGTTCATTGTCATGCAGTGGATTAAAACGGACAATCTATGCGATACCGGTATCGGAGGCAGCGGGAAAGGGGGCATGTTCCAAATGTGGACGGTAAGCCGCATAGTGGCGATGGTCATACTGACAGGACTGTCGTTTGTGGATTATAAGATCAGGAAAGTTCCGAGAGATGTACTGTTATTGTGTATGGCAGGAACGGTTCTATATCAGGCAGTTACACAGAATACAGACTGGATGGTATCGCTGGGAGGCGGGCTGATCGGTATGATATTTATAGGAATCAGTAAGATTACACGGGAAGCAATTGGATACGGGGACAGTCTGGCGATTCTGATACTTGGAATCTATCTGGGAGTATGGGGACTTCTGGAAGTTCTTGCGACTTCATTTTTTATTCTGGGGATTCTTGCTCTGGGATGCGTGACCCTGAGACGGAAGAAGAGTCTTGCATTCCCATTCTATCCGTTTCTGACAGTGGGCTATCTGTTTGGCGTATGTATCGGAGGACTGTGAGATGGAACGGATTATAAACATAGATAAGAAACATGCTCTGAACGGAAGCTTTACAGTGGAAATGTCCCTGCTGATGCCGATGATATTATTTCTTGTTATGGGGTGCGTCCTGGCATGTTTTTATTATCATGACAAGAATATTATTGCGGGAGCAGCATACGAGACTGCTGTTGTCGGAAGTACGAAAGCCAGAGAAAAGGACGGAATACAGGAAGCGGAATTAAAAGCTTTATTTCAGGAGCGGGTCGGGAAAAAGTGCATCCTCTTTCCGGGAGCCATGGCGGTATGTTCCGTGAGCAAAGAAGAGATCCGTGTGTCGGCCGTGGCGAAAAGACGGAAGATGTCACTTGCGGTAGAAAGCAGGGCATCGGTAACAGAACCGGAACGGTATATCCGGGATATCCGCAGGATAAAGAAATAAATGGGGAATGAAAGAATGGAACGAAAGATAACGATAGAAGAACATGTATTATATAAAGAGGACTATCAGATGAAGATGCTGAAAGCCAATTCACCGGAAGGATTCCTTAAGGTGGCAGGAAGAGGCATGAATGGCAGCAGTTATTATGATTATGATGTAAGCGGAAAGATATCTATGCAGGCAATGTATACAAGAGCAAAGTTAAAGGCGGAGGATATACGGCAATTTATGTACCAGTTTGGGAATGTGCTGAAAGAAACCGGAAAATATCTGCTGGATATCCACTGTATTCTACTGGAACCGGAATATATATTTTATGAGGAAGGGCAATTCTTTTTCTGTTATTATCCGCCGGCAACGCAGGATCTATGGGAGAAATTCCATGTGCTGACAGAGTACATGGTGAAAGTTGCGGATTACGAGGAAGAAGAATGTGTCCGGCTGGCATTTTTGCTGCATAAGGGAACGATGGAAGAAAATTACAGTCTGGAGAAACTAATCGCAGAATGTGGGGAAAGAGAAGAAAAAGATATGGAAAAACCAGTAAGAAAAACAATGATAGATGAACTGCTGGAAGAAAAAAGAGAGCGGACATCTTATTACGATACGGAAGAACATGACTGGATTACGGAACAGGAGATGGGAAGCTCGATCATGCGTGAGACAGATAATCTGTGGATCCCGGTAAAGCGTTTCCTGACTAAACATAAAAAAACAAAATGGGGAGAATGGGACGGACTGCATATTGAAGAAGAGGAATTGTAATATTTAAGTAATCTATGTTATACTGATAAAGACAGAAAATGAATAGATTGAAAGGTAACGGACGATAGAAGATGAATAAGAACACAATAAAAGCACCATGTACTGTATTACTGGCAGTTGTGAATGTAATAGTCTTTCTGGTACTGTCATTTCAGGGAATGACGGAGGATGGAAGATTCATGTTACAGCATGGGGCAATGTATGTTCCATATCTGATAAAGAACGGAGAGTATTACCGGCTGTTTACGAGTATGTTTCTCCACTTCGGATACGATCATCTTTTCAATAATATGGTTGTGCTTGTAGCGATGGGGTGGAATCTGGAACTTGAGATAGGAAAGATAAAGTTCCTCATCGTATATTTTGTAAGCGGCCTTGCAGGGAATATCCTGTCTGCATGGTGGGACATACTGACAGGAAGTATGGCAGTATCGGCAGGCGCATCCGGTGCAATCTTCGGAATTATCGGTGCACTTCTGTATGTGGCGATCCGTAACCGGGGAAGGATAGGAGAGATATCCGGCAAAGGATTAGTGTTTATGGTTGTGCTGACATTATATTATGGATTTACCAGTGGCGGCGTAGACAATATGGCACACATCGGAGGTCTGGCAGCCGGCTTCCTGATGGGAGTATTACTGTATCGGAAGCGTAAGGGTAAACGTGGTTCCGTTATGTAAGACGGAGTTAAGCGTGACCGTTCCATGATGTGCCTGGATGATCCGGCGGGTGATTGCAAGTCCAAGACCGGTCCCGTCCGGTTTGTGAGTGACAAATGGCTCGAAGATAGTCTTCTGGTCTTCGGGAGCGATGCCGCATCCGTTGTCCCTGACCCCGATATGCAGAGAATCTGTCTGGAGAGTGACAGAGAATGTAATGACCGGCTTCTGGGAATCAGGAGCTTTTTTGTTCAGTGCATCGCAGGCATTACGAAGAAGATTCAGAACTGCCTGACGGAGCTTTACGGGATCTGCAGATATTTCCGGGAGATCCTTGGGAATACGGGAAACAAATTCGATATCTGTATCAACAATAGAAGCAGCGAAGGATAAAGCAATCCTGCGGAAATATGTACTTGCACTTACCGGGGTAAGTTCCAGACGTTCTCCGTTATTGTAAGAAGACAGATCCTCCAGGAGAAATTTCATGTATTCGATATCCTGATGCAGTTCCGTCCAATGGGAAAATGTAAGGACTTCCGGATGTTGTGATTCGATAAGCTGGAGTGTACTGTAAACCAGTGTCAGAGGATTACGGATCTCGTGACTTATGGTACTGATCTCCATCTGATGAGAGGTTAAAAGCCGGTTTATAAGTGCTTCGTTTTCAGGATTTTCCTGCATAATCTGTTGTAATTTGTCATAGTCTGTCGATGATAACATAATAATTACCGCCCCTTTCTGAGGTATCAGTTTAGCATTGGCGGTTTAAATAATCAATCATAAATTTTAAAAGAAAGAAGGATAAGATTATGAAGGATGAGAATTGTATTTTTTGTAAACTGGCGAATGGAGATATTCCGACAGCGACTGTGTATGAGGATGAAGATTTCCGGGTGATCCTGGATGCCAATCCGGCAGCAAAAGGACACGCACTGATCCTGCCAAAAGAGCATTATGCCAATCTGTATGAGATTGATGATGAACTTGCAGGAAAATCAATGATCCTTGCGAAGAAAATGATCACAAAGCTCACAAAAGCACTGGGCTGCGATGGTTACAATATTGTCCAGAACAACGGTGAAGCTGCAGGACAGACAGTATTTCATTATCATGTACACATGATCCCGAGACATAAAGATGACAAAGTCGGACTTGGATGGGCGATGCATGAGTTGACAGAAGAAGAAAAAGAAGATGTTTTATCAAAGATTAAGTAGATAAAAGGTAGGAGCGTAAAGTGGGAAGAGAGTTTACAGGGGAAAGTGCCTTTGTGGATGCATATAGCGAATATTTTGACGTTGTATACAGGGAGGCACTCAGATACTCTGGAAACCATCACGTAGCAGAAGAAATTGCGCAGGATGCCTTCTTCATGGCATATGTACAGAATGGAAATGAATCCAAGCAGCAGATCAAAGCATGGATGCTGATGCTTGCAAAGTACAGAGCCATGAATTATATAAGAGACCATAAACGCGAAGTGTCGTTAGAGGAAATAACGATGTCGGAAGAGAAATATCCGGACGCTCTGGTTGATGACAGTTCAGAAGAGTATGTGATAGCGATGCTCAAGGAACAAGGTTTCCGCAAACTCGGAATTGATATATTCCGGGAATTGTATCAGAAAAAGGCCAGATGGTATCAGGCAGTGACACTTGTATATTATGTAGATATGCCGCAGAAGGAAGCCGCTAAGCAGATGGGCGTTACATTATATGCATTGGAAGGTATGCTGAAAAGAGCAAGAAAATGGATGATAAAAAGGTACAAAGATGAGTATGACCGCTTACACAATACATAAAAAACAGGTGGAAGTACAACCACCTGTTTTTTATGTATTACAGAGATAAATGCAGATCAGTGTCTGGCAACAGATTCGATCAGGTCGATAATGGTATCGATGGAATTCTGCTGAGGAGAATTCTTCATTGCCTGAATGTACGTCTCACGGTTCTGATAAAGGTCCGTGATTGCTTTCAGGAGGACATCATGATTCAGTTCCTCTTCTTCCAGAACAACACTGTATCCCTGACGTTCGAAAGAACGGGCGTTCAGGATCTGGTCACCACGGCTTGCATTTGCAGAAAGTGGAATCAGAAGATTTGGTTTGTGCAGTGCAAGAAGTTCGCAGATCGCATTGGCTCCGGCTCTTGAAATAACAAGATCTGTCAGAGCGAAGAGGTCCTTCAGTTCGTCTTTGATATATTCGAACTGAGCATAACCTTCCAGGTCTTTCAAAGATTCATCAATTTTGCCCTTGCCACAGAGATGAACTACCTGGAAAGACTGAAGCAATTCAGGAAGGACACTGCGGACAGCATCGTTGACGGCAACAGAACCAAGACTTCCGCCAACGACCATGATCACTGGTTTGTCCTGAGTGAAGTGCAGAAATTCCAATGCCTTATATTTATCACCGGATAACAGTTCCTGACGAATCGGAGAGCCTGTGAGAACAGCCTTTCCGGCAGGAAGATGCTCGATGGTTTCCGGGAAGTTACAGCAGATTTTTGATGCCGATGGCATGGAAATCTTATTAGCAAGTCCCGGTGTCATGTCAGACTCATGGATAATGGTCGGGACATGACGGCTTTTACCGGCAAGAACAACAGGAACGGATACGAAGCCTCCTTTGGAGAAGATGACATCAGGATGAAGGATCTTCACAAGTTTTTTGGCTTCGCCGAGTCCTTTGATCACACGGAACGGATCCGTAAAGTTCTGCACGCTGAAGTAGCGGCGGAGTTTACCGGTTGAGATTCCGTGATACGGAATACCGAACTGTTCAATCAGTTCTTTTTCAATTCCATTATAAGAACCTATATAGTGAATATCATAGTTTAATTCTTTCAGGCGTGGCAGAAGAGCAATGTTAGGTGTAACATGCCCGGCAGTACCGCCACCGGTTAAGATAATACGTTTCATAATTACCTCCAGACTTGAATATGTATTATTCTTGCATACATAAAATATAATAAAGATTATATCTATATTATACTTTCTGAAAGAAATAGGTCAAGTGGCAAAACTATGGAGAAAGTTACAGACCAGTCAAAAATTTGAGGGTAGCAAAATGAATGATAAGAAAGACGAATTTAAAGAATGCATTGCCAGGGAATTTGAAGAGATTGCCAGAGAGGAAGAAGAATTTCTGGAAAATGACACCAGTCTTGTCGTGCCTGAAGGGACAAAGGAAGCTGTCCTCGCAAGAGTAAGAGAACAGATCCGTGCATATGAGATGGAGCAGGCCAGGAAAGAAACAGAAGAAAGAGAAGAAGCAATCAACCATCTCTCTGAAGAAGATCGCGAGGCTCTGGAGCTGGGACGCAAGATGCTGAAGGCAGGGATCGGACAAAATGATCCGGAGGAACCTTCCGGAAAGAAAGTCCGCCGCAAAAAGAAGCCTTTGAAAATGTATCTCGCACTGGCAGCAGTCATTGTCTGCGTGCTGGCAATGGGGATTACCAGTATGGGAGGTCCGGAGAGGATTGTGCGGATGATGACGCAGGATGTTGGGGATAGAGAGGTTGAAAAAGTAAGTACGAGTCATAAGATAAAAATGATAGAAAGTGAAGATGAAGAAAAGGCGTATCAGGAAATAAGAAATAAATTTGGTACAGATGTGGTTAAATTATCTATATGTTTAAATAATATGAAATTTGACACAATGAATTTAAACGAAGATAAGCAAATCGCAGAGATGTATTATACATACAATGAAAAGACTATTGCCTATTTTATAAATATGCCATACAGAGATAACTCATGGGGAGTTGATTTTGAAGATCCTATCGAAAAAGAATATACTAAAAAAATAGAGGATTGTTCAATTGAAGTTACAATTTATAAATTAAAAGAAAGTAAAAAATCAAGTTGTGTTGCAAAATTTAAATATGACAATATAGAATATTTATTGATGGGAACAACAACACAAGAGGAATTTGAAAAAATATTAAAAAGTTTAGTTTTTCCCAAATAAAAGCGACAGTTTTTGAAAAATTATGTGTATTAATATATGAGGGCAGAAAAAAGTACGAATGGAGGTGAGATATGAAGAAGAAAATCATGTCTATATGTCTGACCGCAATGCTGGTCGGAGGATTGTCGATGACATCCATGCAGGAGACGAGAGCCGCGGAGGGTAAAGTGATAGACGGTTCGGAGCTGACGCATGAGGAAGAGTCGATAGGGTATGATACGAAGATTACCAGAGGTGAGGACTTATTAACGGGTTATTCCAAGTGTACAAAGCTTGACAATGGAAAAATCTATGCTGGTGGAACAACAGTTGCAAGACAGGTTGTCAAAAGTGTACAGATAGCTGTAATTGTAGAGCGGGCAAAAGAAGAAGACAAAGAATGGTCATACTATGATAATTGGAAGAAAGAAAATAAAAATACCAACAGAGCCATGTCCAACAGAACGCTTTACGTTGACGGTGGTTATTACTACCGCGTACGTTGCACACATGTTGCTAACAGCGATATGAGCAGTTCCTTTACTGATGGAATTTACATCGACTAACAATCCTAAAAAGCATAGAAGGATAAGAACATAAGACTAAAAAAAGAAGAGCAAAACAAAAAGATTACAAATCAAAAGATGAAGAGATTAAAGTAAAGAAGTGGACGGAAAAACCAGAAACCATGCAGACCATGACAGTCAAACAGTAGTTGGGATAAAGTGAAGATTACAGCTGAATGAAACAGGTAAAACAGACAAAGCAAACCATAAGGTAATGTAAATAAAAAGAAGACGACAATAAAAAAACCATAAATAAATTCATCAAAAAGTAAGTGCACAATATGTAGGAGCGGATAATAATTAGAAAATACAATGAAAAACAATGAAAGAAACAATGTAACTATTAATAATTATTTATTCGTAACCAGTCAACGGAAGTTTTGACGAGGGAAAAGCAGGGTGTGAAAAAAAAGAGAAAAAAATACCAAAATTAAAAAATCACCAAAATGAAAAAGGATACAAGTCTCCCGGTCGGGGAACGAGTATCCTTTTTTGTCTGCGTTATTCAGATCAGCTGCTGGCCTATTATTCGCCAAGTGCCTGTCTCAAAGCTTTGGATAACTGGTCAGGACAAGATGTCGGTCTTTCACCACATCTGGTTCCTTCCAGGCGCTTGATGACTTCATGTGCATCCATTCCTTTAACAAGGCTGCTGATTCCGGATGTGTTACCGGCACATCCGCCTACGAATTCTACGTTAGCAATTTTATCTCCGTCAAGTTCTACGTGAATGAGACGAGAACAGACTCCGGTTGGTTTGTAATCCATATCTATTACCTCCTGATAATGTTCTTGCATAGTTTTAGATGATTCGGTATCAACAGACAGAAAATCTGTTGACTGCCATACTTCCCGATTATAACAGAAAACCATCAAATTATCCATACATTTCGTCGGTTGAAATCCATTTTCCTATCGTCTATAATAAGGCGTAGATAAATTCGTGAAACACAGGAGGGTATAAATATATGATAGGTATTATCGGCGCAATGGAAGAAGAAGTTGCAGAACTGAAGAAAGATATGCAGATCGAAGAGACCGTGGAGATGGCAGGTATGGTATTCTGCAAGGGAACACTCGGCGGAAAAGATGTTGTAATCGTAAGAAGCGGAATCGGTAAGGTCAATGCAGGAATCTGTGCACAGATTCTGGTGAGTCAATTCGGAGCAGATACATTGATCAATACCGGTATTGCCGGCTCGCTTGATGCACAGATTGATATTGGCGACATGGTCATTTCCACGGATGCACTGCATCATGATATGGATGCGACTGTATTCGGTGATCCGGCAGGACAGATTCCGAGAATGGATACATTGTCATTCCCGGCAGACAAGGAGCTTGTGAAGAAGGCGGTAGCAGCGAATGAAAAAGCGAACCCGGATATTCATACATTTACAGGAAGAGTGGCGAGCGGGGACCAGTTCATTTCCGATAAGGAAGTGAAAGAAAGAATCGTGTCATTATTCCACCCGATGTGTGTAGAGATGGAAGGTGCCGGAATCGCACAGGCCGCTTACCTGAACAAAGTTTCGTATGTCATTATCCGTGCTATTTCGGATAAAGCCGACAACAGTGCGACAATGGACTATCCGACATTCGAAAAGAAAGCAATCGCCCACAGTGTAAGGCTTATGAAAGAATTGCTTCCGATGATCTAAGACACCGGGACAACCTGCGCAGTACAGAATGTTACAGGATATGCACGAAAGTGACAGAAAGCAGCATTTCCCGTGCAGAATAGGAAGAACGAAATAAAGCGCCCTTCTCTTTGATATACAGTATAATGCATATCAAAAAGGAGGGCTATTATTATGCTGGAAATGTTATTGGACAAGAAGTTGTTATTTGTGCTTATGGGGATGCTGACCGGACTTGGAGTGGCAGACAAGTGTATCGTGAGTATGACGATGAAACGTATGGTAGAGGCAGCGGGAAGTATGAGCAAAAGCAATCATCCGCTGATGCGCCTGGTCCGGGCGAAATTCGAACATGCGTGTATGATCAGTGACACGGTGGAAAATGTAGGAGTATTTGTGGATAAATATCTGTATGAGTACAAAGTATGTGGATTACGTCTGCATTCGCTCCGGAGACTGGAAAAGATGTGTTCCGGTCTTCTGATCGTAACCGGGCTTGCGGGAGCCGGGCTTACATATCGGGTCTATGGAATGGGAGATGAAGCGCTGCGGATGGGCGCTGTCGGCTGCGGACTCGGAATCCTGGTGTGGCTGTTCCACCTGACAACGGATGAGAATTACTGTATGGAGATGGCGAAGAATTACATGGTTGATTATCTGGAAAATGTATGTCTCCGCAAGTATGAAAAGATGAATCAGAAGGAACGGACCGTGCGTGTAAACATAGAAAACGGACCGGCGGAAGAGGAAATACAGAAGGATAAAATACAAAAAGACGAAATACAAAAGGATGAGATACAAAGGGATGAGATACAAAGGGATGAAGTACAGGAGACGGAAGCCGGAACAGAAGAGACACCTGCCCCGGTACCGGATCACAGTGTAGTCCATATGCAGCGTGAGAACAGACGGAGAGAACGGACTCAAAATACCGCAAAAAATCTGGCAAAAGCATCGGCAGGACTTGCCGGTATGGACGGAAGTAAAAGCCCGGAAGCGGAAGAACAGAAAGATGCACCGGAGGAGCTTGCAAAGGACGAGATGATACGCCAGATTCTGCGGGAGTTTATGGCTTGATAATATAATGTTATTTTGTTAAAATATATGCATGTATAATATATTTGATAAACTAAAGAATTACAGTGATTCCGACTATTACGCATTCCACATGCCGGGCCATAAAAGGAATCTGGATCTGATGGACGGAACCTCTCCGTACAGGATCGATATTACAGAGATCGATGGCTTTGATGACCTGCATCATGCAGAAGGGATTTTGAAAGAAGCGCAGGAAAGAGCGGCAGAGGTGTACCATGCGGATGAGACACATTTTCTTGTTAACGGAAGTACCGTCGGAATCTTGAGTGCAATATTAGGAACAACTGAAAAAGGGGATTCCATACTTGTGGCAAGAAATTGTCACAAGTCTGTGTATCATGCGATATATCTGAATGAACTGGATCCGGTCTATCTTTATCCAAAGTTTGATACAGAACTGGGACTGAGTACAGAGATCGATGCAGAAGATGTGCAGAAAGCACTGGAAGAACATCCAAAGATCCGTGCGGTGATGATCGTATCACCGACCTATGACGGCGTGGTGTCGGACATCGAAAAGATTGCAGAGATTGTACATGAAGCGGGATGCCTGCTAATCGTAGACGAAGCGCATGGGGCGCATTTTGGCTTTGATCCGTATTTCCCGGAGAGTGCGAATATGTATGGCGCAGATCTTGTGATCAACAGTCTTCATAAGACGCTTCCGGCCCTGACGCAGACAGCGTTGCTGCATGTGAACAGGGAGCGGGTGAACCGCAGGAAAGTAAAGCGGTATCTGGATATGCTGCAGACGAGCAGTCCGTCGTACATACTGATGGCAAGTATCGATGCGTGTATTCATCTGCTGGAAGAGACACAACTGCAGAAGTGCAGTATTTTCAAAGAATATGCGGCACATATCGATACCCTGCGGGAAGAATTGAAGAAACTGAAGTATCTGAAGATTATCCGGACAGAGAATACAGACAGATATGACAGGTCTAAATTTGTGATCTCTGTAAAGCATGCCCCGATGTCCAGTCATGAATTGTATGAAAGACTGCTTCGTGATTATCACTTGCAGATGGAGATGCTTGCCGGAACCTATGTCCTGGCAATGACGACGGTAGGGGATACGCAGGAAGGGTTAGACAGATTGCGGGATGCATTGCTTGCAATTGATGCTGAGATCGATACAAAGTTAAAGTCAGGATCCGGACAGAAAGATGCCGGGCAGGAGCAGAAACCGATGCAAATGACCGACACGGATATCCCGCTTTCCGGAAGACAGCCGTCACTGGAAGAGGTGTGGACGATCGCGAAGGCAGTGAAGTGCAGAGATAAGATGCAGAACCAGAACCACCAGAAGGATTCAGAAGACATCCTGTATTTGGTGAACCCAGGCAAGATGGAAAAACGAAATTTCAAGGACAGCGCCGGATGCATTTCCCTGGAATATGCGTACCTCTATCCGCCGGGAAGTCCGCTGATCGTTCCGGGAGAACGCATTACGCAGGAAGCGGTGGAGATTCTCTGCTGGTATCAGGAACACGATTTTTCAATTGAAGGACTGCAATCAGAAGATAGCATAGAGGTATGGATAGATGGGTAAGATATTTTACATGATGGGAAAGAGTTCTTCCGGTAAGGATACGGTCTATAAAGAGATCAGAAAAGAGCTTCCCGAGTTGAAGACGCTGACATTATATACGACCAGACCGATGCGGGAAGGTGAAAAAGACGGCGTGGAATATTATTTTGTTTCGAATGAAATATTAGAACAGTATGGAGAAGAAGGCAAAATAATTGAACTTCGTACCTATCAGACCGTGTATGGTGACTGGAAATATGCTACAATAGATGATGGACAGATTCATCTGACCGGGTCTGATTATCTGATGATCGGTACGCTGGAATCTTATATGAAGATGAAAGCGTATTATGGACAGGAGAATCTGGTTCCGCTTTATATCGAAGTGGAAGACGGGGAACGCCTGATGCGCGCGATTGCAAGAGAACGGCAGCAGGAACATCCGGGATACGAAGAAGTCTGCAGAAGATTTCTGGCAGATCAGAAGGATTTCTCAGAAGAGAATCTTGCGGCAGCAGGAATTACAAGAAGATATCAGAATGACGATAAAGTACGATGTAAGGAAGAGATAATAGAGGTAATACGAGATGGGAAGCTTTAAAGATGTGGTTGGTCACAAAGACATATTAAAATATATCAGTAGCGCAGTGGAGAATAACAGAGTGTCGCATGCGTATATTCTGAATGGGGAGAGAGGTTCCGGTAAGAGGATGCTGGCGAATCTGTTCGCAATGACTCTTTTGTGTGAGAGCGGGAACAGTGAACCTTGCGGGAAATGTCATTCCTGCAGGCAGGCAGAGAGCGGAAACCATCCGGATATTATCCGTGTAACACATGAGAAGCCGAACAGCATCAGTGTAGATGATATCCGTACACAGGTGAACAATACCGTGGATATCAAGCCGTATCAGGGACCATACAAAGTATATATTATCCCTCAGGCAGATCTGATGACACCTCAGGCACAAAATGCAATTCTGAAGACGATCGAGGAGCCGCCGGCATATGCGGTATTTTTACTGCTGACGGAGAATGCAGAGATGTTACTTCCGACGATCAACTCTAGATGTGTTATGCTGAAGCTGCGTAACATCAAAGATACACTGATCAGAAAGTATCTGATGGAGAATCTGGAGATACCGGATTACAAAGCAGATATGTGTACCGCATTTGCCCAGGGAAATGTGGGACGCGCGATCATGCTGGCGAATTCGGAGCATTTTAATGAGATCAGAGAGGAAGCGGTACAGCTCCTGAAGCATATCCATGATATGGAACTGAGTGAGATTGTTGCTGCGGTTAAGAATATATCTGTATATAAATTAGAGATCACGGATTATCTGGACATTATCATGATCTGGTACAGAGATGTCTTACTGTATAAAGCAACAAAAGAGATTGACAAGGTCGTATTCAAAGACCAGTTACAGAGTATAAAAGAACAGGCGAGAAAAAGCTCTTATGAAGGAATTGAACTGATCCTGGAGAGCCTTGAGAAAGCGAAAGCCAGACTGAAAGCGAATGTTAACTTTGATCTGGTTATGGAGCTTTTGTTCCTGACCATAAAGGAGAACTAATCATATGACGAAGGTAATAGGCGTTAGATTCAGAACCGCCGGAAAGATCTATTTCTTTTCGCCGGGAAAACTGGAGGTAGAGACGGGCGATAAGGTTATCGTTGAGACTGCAAGAGGAGTGGAATTTGGTTCTGTAGTCACCGGACCGAAGGAAGTGGAAGACGATAAGATCACACAGCCGTTAAAATCCGTGATCCGTCTTGCAACAGACGAAGATAAGAAAAAAGAAGAAAAGAACAAAGAAAAAGAAAAAGAAGCATTCAAGATCTGCCTGGAGAAGATCCATAAGCACGGGCTGGAGATGAAGCTGATCGATGCAGAATATACATTTGACAATAATAAGGTGCTGTTCTATTTTACTGCAGACGGACGAATCGATTTCCGCGAGCTGGTAAAGGATCTGGCAAGTGTATTCCGTACAAGAATCGAGTTAAGACAGATCGGTGTGCGTGATGAGACGAAGATCCGCGGAGGGATCGGGATCTGTGGCAGACCACTTTGCTGTCATACGTATCTATCTGAGTTCGCACCGGTATCGATCAAGATGGCAAAAGAGCAGAACCTTTCACTGAATCCGACGAAGATCTCGGGTGTCTGCGGAAGACTGATGTGCTGTCTGACGAATGAAGAGGAGACATACGAAGAACTGAACAGCCATCTTCCGGCAAATGGTGATCATGTCACAACACCGGAAGGCTTAAGAGGAGATGTCCAGTCTGTTAACGTACTCCGTCAGCTGGTGAAGGTTGTTGTAACACTGGATAATGACGAGAAAGAGATCCGTGAGTATCCGGCAGCAGAACTGAGATTCAAGCCGAGACGTAAGAAGAAAGACGTAAGACTTTCCAAAGAAGAGATGAAGGAACTGAAGGCGTTAGAAGAAAAGAACGGAGCGTCAAAGTTAAATGATGACTAAATTACTTCCGAATGAAAGACTGGATGACCTGCAGATCAGAGGATACGAGATCATCCAGAGTCCGGGACGGTTCTGTTTTGGAATGGATGCGGTGCTTTTATCCGCATTTGCAAATGTGAAAAAGCACGAAAAAGCACTGGATCTCGGAACAGGAACGGGGATTCTTCCGATCCTTCTGGAAGCTAAATATCCGGGCCTGCATTATACAGGACTGGAGATCCAGGAGGAGAGCGCAGATATGGCAAGGCGCAGCGTCAGCCATAACGGACTGGAAGAGAGGATCGACATTGTAACGGGAGATATCAAGGAGGCAGCATCCATATTCGGAGCCGCCTCTTTTGGAGTTATTACGACCAATCCCCCGTACATGATCGGAGACCACGGACTGAAGAATCAGAATACAGCATTGTATATTGCCAGACATGAGGCACTCTGCACGCTGGATGATATATTAAGAGAAAGTGCGAAACTATTGAAGGTCAAAGGAAGGTTTTACATGGTCCACAGGCCATTCCGGCTTCCGGAGATCATGACAAAGATGTGCGCATACGGAATCGAGCCAAAACGTATGCGGCTGGTATATCCGCATATAGACAAAGAACCGAACATGGTTCTGATCGAGGGTATGAAAGGCGGAAATCCGAGAATGCAGGTGGAGCCGCCACTGATCGTATATCAGAAGGATGGAAGTTATACAGAAGAACTGCTTGAGATGTACGGGATGAACAAGAGCGAGCATAAGATGGAGGAGTAAGAGATGGCAGGAACATTGTACTTATGTGCGACACCGATAGGAAATCTGGAAGATATGACCTTCCGGGCGGTGCGGATTTTGAAAGAAGCAGATCTGATTGCGGCAGAAGATACCAGGAACAGTATCAAGCTTCTGAATCATTTTGAGATTAAGACACCGATGACCAGCTATCATGAATATAATAAGATTGAAAAAGGACACAAACTTGTGGAACGCCTGCAGAATGGTGAAGATATTGCAGTGATCACCGATGCAGGTATGCCGGGAATCTCTGATCCGGGAGAAGAACTGGTAAAGATGTGCCAGGAGGCCGGGATCACGGTTACAGCTGTTCCGGGAGCCTGCGCATGTGTGACGGCGCTTACGATATCCGGGCTTGGAACGAGAAGATTCGCATTTGAAGCATTTCTTCCGACGGATAAGAAGGAGAGACAGGCTGTCTTGAATGAACTGAAAGATGAGACAAGAACAATGGTGATCTACGAAGCACCGCACAGACTGGTCCGCACGTTGAAGACGCTTCGGGAGACGCTTGGCAACAGACGCATCAGTATCTGCCGGGAACTGACGAAGAAGCATGAGACGGTATTTGCCACAAAGATAGAAGACGCACTGGCATATTATGACGTACAGGAGCCGAAGGGAGAATGCGTCATGGTGATCGAAGGAAAAAGCAGGGAAGAGATCCGGAGTGAAGAAAAAGCCAGATGGGAAGAGATGAGCATGGAAGAGCATATGGAACTCTATCTCGGACAGGGCATGGATAAGAAAGCTGCGATGAAACAGGTGGCAAAGGACAGAGGTATAGGGAAAAGAGACGTCTATCAGGCACTGTTACAGACACCCTGACTTTAAATAACGTTCCGTTCGTCAACTTGTATAGAAAATGAAAAAAAGATTGTTCAACTTGGGCATTACCCAGGTTGAACTTTTTTTATATACTTTTTATCAGAACGAAACAGGTAACAAAATGAAATAAAACGATTATAAATCAGGAGGATTATAACAATGGCAAGTTTATCATTAAAACACATTAACAAAACTTATCCAAATGGATTTGAAGCAGTAAAAGACTTCAACCTTGAGATTGAAGATAAAGAATTTATCATTTTCGTAGGACCATCCGGATGTGGTAAATCTACAACGCTCCGTATGATCGCCGGTCTGGAAGATATTACTTCCGGAGAACTGAAGATCGGGGACAAAGTAGTAAATGACGTAGAGCCAAAAGACAGAGATATCGCAATGGTATTCCAGAACTACGCTCTGTATCCACATATGACAGTATATGACAACATGGCATTTGGTCTGAAGTTAAGAAAAGTACCAAAGGACCAGATCGACAAAATGGTTCGTGAGGCAGCTAAGATCCTGGATCTGGAACCACTGCTTGACCGTAAACCAAAAGCTCTTTCCGGTGGACAGAGACAGCGTGTTGCTATGGGACGTGCGATCGTTCGTGATCCAAAGGTATTCCTTATGGACGAGCCTCTTTCAAACCTGGATGCAAAACTCCGTGGACAGATGCGTATCGAGATCTCTAAACTGCACCAGAGATTAGGTACAACCATCATCTATGTAACACATGACCAGACAGAAGCTATGACACTGGGAACCAGAATCGTAGTTATGAACGCAGGTATTGTTCAGCAGGTAGATACACCACAGACTCTGTACGATTATCCATGCAACCAGTTCGTTGCCGGATTCATCGGATCACCACAGATGAACTTTGTTGATGCGAAATGTAAAGTAGTCGGAAATAAAGTATACCTGGTAGCAGGACCTTCAGAAATCGAGCTTCCACCGGCAAAAGCGAAGAAGCTGATTGATGGCGGATATGAAGGAAAGACAGTTGTTCTCGGAATCCGTCCGGAAGACGTGCACGATGAGCAGATGTTCATCGAAGCTTCTCCAAATACAGTAATCGAAGCAAAGATCCGTGTATATGAGATGCTCGGTGCAGAAGTATTCTTATACTTCGATTATGAAGGATCAAGTATGACAGCAAGAGTGGATCCTAGAACAACAGCAAGAACAGGTGATACTGTTAAATTTGCTCTGGATGCTGAGAAGATCCATATCTTTGATAAAGAGACACAGGTTACAATCACAAACTAGTCTGTAATGAAGGCTTGGTATAAGAGCCGCAATTATCATGAAAAACAGATGAATATAAGAGGACCGGGCGTAAGAAAGCGTCCGGTCTTTTCGTTTTTTTCAGCAGACAATAAAATTTTGCTTTGTTAAAGCATGATTATCTGCTATAATGTATTCGTAATGCAGTTCGTTAGCGTGCTAAAATGTATACAAGTATGCAAAAGAACACGAAGAACAGCATTACGGATAGGAAATGGAGGACAATGCGTGTTATCAAATCAGATATTACACAAAACAGCACAGGATATCAGGGAGATTACAGGATTTGACTGTGCAATATGGGATATGCAGGGGTTCTGTCTCGTAAGAACGAATGAGACTCTGACCGGGTATGAGATCCAGATCCAGGATTTCCGTGATGACGAAGAAGAACCGGAAGAGATGATCTTAGATGAGATGGGAATGTTCCGCATCTATGAAGACAGTGATCCGGTATATGTATTGATGCTGCATGGAACTGCAGACGGCATGGAACTGGCAGGACGTATGGGAGCAAGTCAGCTTCGGAATCTTCTTTATGTATACAAAGAACGGATGGATAAGAACCGGTTTATTCAGAATCTGCTTCTGGATAATCTGCTTCTGGTTGATATCTATAATCAGGCAAAGAAGATGAAGATTCCGGCAGAACTCAAGAGAGTCGTATTCGTGATCGAACCGAAGAATGAAGGAGATGTCCTGGTACAGGAAACTCTGAAAGGTCTGTATGCGACGGGAACAAAGGATTTCGTAACGGCAATTGATGAAAAACATATTATTCTTGTGAAGTCACTGCAGTCTACCGACAGCTATCCGCAGGTAGAACAGATCGCCAAAGAGCTGGTCACGACGCTGAATATGGAAGCCATGGTAAGTGTAAGAGCGGCATATGGAACAATTGTAGAAGAATTAAAGGATGTATCCAGATCATACAAAGAAGCAGATATGGCTTTGGAAGTCGGAAGAGTGTTTTATACAGAGAAGAAGATCCTTGCATACAATGAACTCGGAATCGGACGACTGATCCATCAGCTTCCGGCATCACTCTGTGAGATGTTCCTGAATGAAGTATTCGAAGATGGCAAGGCCGATATTTTCGAAGAAGAAGAACTGACGACTGTTTATACATTCTTTGATAATAACCTGAATATATCAGAGACGGCAAGGCGCCTGTATGTGCATAGAAATACACTGGTGTACCGTCTGGAGAAGATTCAGAAGAAAACAGGACTGGATGTGCGTGTATTTGACGATGCACTGACATTCAAGATTGCCATGATGGTAGCAGACCATATGAAATATATGAAAGAATAATCAGGTTAGCAGATGTCTGGACTCAGACATTTTAATATATTCATAATACGATAGTAGGAGGACAAAACATGCTGAAATTATATGACAAGGGAGTCTATTTACTGAATGGAACAGAGATTGTGGAAGAAAAAGAAGCAGTTGCTGCAAAAACAGGTAAAGATGTGACTCCACAGGAAGCTGCAAAGAATACAATGGCATATAACATTCTGGCAGCGCATAACACCTCGGGAAATATGGAGCGTCTGCAGATCAAATTCGATAAGCTGACATCTCATGACATTACATTCGTTGGAATTATTCAGACAGCTAGGGCTTCAGGGCTTGAAAAATTTCCGATCCCTTATGTACTTACGAACTGTCATAACTCTCTTTGCGCAGTCGGAGGAACGATCAACGAAGATGATCACATGTTCGGTCTCACCTGCGCGAAAAAATATGGCGGAGTCTATGTACCGCCTCATCAGGCAGTCATCCACCAGTTTGCCCGTGAGATGCTGGCTGGCGGCGGTAAGATGATCTTGGGATCAGACAGCCACACACGTTATGGTGCACTTGGAACCATGGCTATGGGAGAAGGCGGACCGGAGCTTGTAAAACAGCTTCTGAATAAGACATATGATATTAAGATGCCGGGGGTAGTCGGAATCTACTTAGACGGTGAGCCGATGAAAGGTGTCGGACCACAGGACGTGGCACTTGCGATCATCGGTGCGACATTTGGCAATGGCTATGTTAACAATAAAGTGATGGAATTCGTAGGACCTGGTGTGAGTAAGTTAAGTGCGGACTTCCGTATCGGTATCGATGTTATGACGACAGAGACGACCTGCCTGTCATCCATCTGGAAGACCGATGATAAGATCAAAGAATTCTATGACATTCATGGAAGAAGTGAAGATTACAAAGAACTCAACCCGGGAGATATTGCTTACTATGACGGTATGGTATATGTAAACTTAAGTGAGATCAAACCAATGATCGCAATGCCATTCCATCCGTCTAATGTATACACGATCGATGAAGTGAGAACCAACTTAAAAGACATCCTTCATGATGTAGAACAGAAAGCACTGGTAAGTCTCGACGGAGCAGTTGACTATTCTCTGCAGGATAAGATTGTAAATGGGCAGTTATATGTGGATCAGGGAATCATCGCAGGATGTGCCGGCGGCGGATTTGAAAATATCTGTGCAGCAGCAGATATCATCAAAGGACATTATATCGGTTCCGATGAGTTTACATTCAGTGTATATCCTGCAAGTACACCGATCTACATGGAACTTGTGAAGAACGGAGCAGTTGCTGACCTTATGGAAGCAGGAACGATCGTGAAGACGGCATTCTGCGGACCATGCTTCGGTGCCGGAGATACCCCTGCAAACAACGCATTCTCGATCCGTCACTCAACCAGAAACTTCCCGAACCGTGAAGGCTCCAAACTTCAGAGCGGACAGATCGCATCGGTTGCACTTATGGATGCACGTTCCATCGCTGCAACAGCAGCGAATAAGGGATTCCTTACACCTGCAACTGACCTGGATGTGGAATATAAAGGACAGACTTATCATTTTGATAAGAACATTTATGCGAACCGTGTCTTTGACAGCCATGGTGTAGCAGATCCATCGGTAGAGATCAAGTTCGGACCAAATATCAAAGACTGGCCTGCAATGGCAGCACTTCCGGAAAACTTACTTCTGAAAGTGGTATCTGAGATCCATGATCCGGTCACCACAACAGATGAACTGATTCCATCCGGTGAGACCTCTTCTTACAGATCCAACCCTCTGGGACTTGCAGAATTTGCATTGTCCAGAAAAGATCCTGCTTATGTAGGCCGTGCGAAGGAAGTACAGAAAGCTGAAAAAGCAATTGAAGCAGGACAGTGTCCGTTAGAAGTATTAGATGAACTGAAACCGGTTATGGATAAGATTCACGAGACATATCCGGAGACAGGAAAAGGTAATCTCGGAATCGGAAGCACGATCTTTGCAGTAAAACCGGGAGATGGTTCTGCAAGAGAGCAGGCAGCATCCTGTCAGAAAGTACTCGGCGGCTGGGCAAATATTGCGAACGAATATGCAACCAAGAGATATCGTTCGAACCTGATCAACTGGGGTATGCTTCCTTTTGTTACGGAGGAAGATCACGAGAACTTAAGCTTCCGTAACGGCGACTATATCTTCGTGCCGGAGATCAGAAAAGCAGTGGAAGATAAGAATGCCGAGATCAAGGCTTATGTGGTTGGAGATTCTCTGAAAGAGATCACGCTGAAGCTTGGTGATATGACCGATGCCGAAAGAGAGATCATCCTGAAAGGATGTCTGATCAATTATTACAGAGGATAATATGTTTTATTTTTGGTACCGTTTTGTTTTGGAAAATTTTGATCTGACATTCGGACTTATGTATACAGCAGGAAATCACGGATTTCCTGCTGTTTTTCCTTATTCGGAGATGCAGACACTGCCTAAATAAGGAAAATTCTTGTATAATATGATAAAATACCTGCAACAATGTGAGTAGGAAATGACTCTTATTTATATAGGATTTATAATAATTACCGGAAGATTAAAAATAGTAATAACAGATTCATATCTGAGGGAGGTTACGATATGATATGCAGTGTAAAAAGGTTCTCGGAAATGTATGAAACGGTTTACCGTGATCTGTACCATTACGCACTGTGCCTGATGAAGAATCCACAGGAAGCGGAGGATGCAGTGAGCGAGGCGGTTGTTGCGGCATACGAGAACATACATAAATTAAAAAAAGAAGAAGCATTCCGCAGCTGGATATTTACAATTCTGACGAATAAATGTAAGAAGAGATTGAAGAAGGCATTAAAAGAAGAGCCGGGAAGAGAGGAAGAACTTCCGGAACAGCCGGTTGTACCGGATTATGATCTGGCAATGGACGTCAGGAAAGCATTCTTCGTGTTATCGGAAGAAGAACAGATATTAGTCGGATTATCCGTATTCGGCGGGTATTGCAGTCAGGAGATCGGGGAAATGATGCGGCTGAATCCGAACACGGTACGATCGAAGCGGAGCCGGGCACTTAAAAAGATGGAATGTGTGTTAGGCAGTTACGGAGAAACAGAGCAGGGAAGAAAGGAGTGAGAAGTGTATGCGGCGTGAGAATGAACAGGAAAAAAAGCAGAACGGATACTGCGAACAGGATATGGTGGATCAGATTGCACGATTGTCAGAAAACACAGAGGTACCGGACAGTCTGAGACCGGAAAATATAGATCGGTTACTAAAAGGGAAAAAGCAGAAGAAACATTTTCATTCATACCGGATCGGACTTGCAGCAGCCTGTGTAGCAGTTGTGACGGGAATCATAGTGTGGCAGTATGGAAGCCTGCATCATGGAATGACAGACTCTAAAAGGGTGTCAGCAGATAATGCAGAAAGGAAGATCAGCGGCAGCAGGAAGATCAGGATAGCCGAAAGTTATGATGAAATCTATAAATATATCAAACAGTCGCAAGGTAACGAAGGAATTGCAATGTATGCAAGAAGTGGAAATGAGACATCGGCAGCAGCGGATGCAGGCAGTGGGAATGAGACATCAGCGGCAGCAATGGACGCAGATGGCGGATATTCGCAGACCAATGTCCGGCAGTCCGGTGTAGATGAAGGAGATATTGCAAAAACAGATGGAACGTATCTGTATGTACGGGAAGATAATGGCCGGACGATCGACATCATAGATGCCGGGAAAGGGCAGTTGGAAAAATACAATGAGATCACTTTGGAAAAAGAATATACGATCCAGGAATTTTATATAGATACAGACCGGAAGAAACTGGTGGCGGTATGTCAGAAAGAATGTACAGATGCAGATAATAAAAAGCAGGTCGGTACAGCTGTCCGGCAACAGACAAAAACTGCGGCAGTCACCTATGACATCAGTGATATCAAAAAGCCGGTAAAAGAAGGTGAAGTAACACAGAGCGGTACTTACAATTCATCGCGCATGGCAGACGGATACCTGTATCTGTTCAGTGAGTATTATACAGGAAGTAATGTGGTTAAAGATAAACCGGTCACCTATGTACCGATGGTGAATGACAAAGCAATGAGCCAAAGCAGTATCTGCCTGCCTCCGGAAAACTGTGGAATGATGTACGAAGTGATCAGTTCCGTGGATATCAGTAAACCGGATGAAACGGCAGATCATAAAGCGATCCTATCTGAAGGCGGTCAGATGTATGTCAGCAAAAAAAATATTTACTATTATGAATCAGGGTGGCAGCAGGATAATCAGACTGTGACAACACTTAGAAAAATTTCTTATAATAAGGGGAAATTAAAGGCAGCAGCACAGGGAAAAGTAAAAGGTTATCTGAATGATACCTTTTCGCTGGATGAATACAAGGGCAATTTAAGATTATTCACGACAAATAATGACGAAAATCTGGTGACGATACTGGATAAGAAACTGGATAAGATCAGTACCATCGAAAATCTGGCAAAAGGCGAAACCATCTATTCTGCAAGGTTCATGGGCGAATCCGGATATTTTGTGACATATGAGCAGGTCGATCCGTTATTCAGTGTAGACCTGTCCGATCCGGAGAAGCCAAAGATTCTCGGTAAATTAAAGATTCCTGGATTTTCCGAATACCTGCATTTCTATGGAGAAGACAGACTGCTCGGTATCGGAATGTCAACCGATGAAGAATCCGGCGTGGCAGAAGGAGTAAAAATAACAATGTTCGATATATCTGACCGGTCAGATGTAAAAGAAGAATCTACACTTGTGCTGGATGATCTGTACGGAAGCCATGCGGCATATGATTATAAATCGGTGCTTGCCGATCCGGAGAAAAACGTAATCGGATTATCCGGTTACAGCCAGAATGGGGAAAGCTATTATCTGCTGACATACAACCGGACAGACAGGAAATTTGAGACAATCCTGCAAGAAGAAGTCAATGGAAATACATCTCAGGGAATCCGGGGAATCTATATAGAAGATACGCTGTATGTGATCAGCGGAAATATTATTGAAGCTTATGATATGAATACGGGTGTGAAAAGCGGAGATATCATATTATAAATTTAAATTGGGATTTAATTTATTAACGGGGAAGCGGCCTCTCAGTCCTTGAAGGAAACAATAGATAAGGCTTCTTGTTCAGGTTCCATACCATAAGAAACACTAAGAGAGTCAGAATCACCTAAAAGCAAAGGAACTACGCTCAAACTCGGCGTTCGCCTCAAACACGTTCGCTTCGTTTCTTTAACGGTGCTTCTGACTCTCTAATTGTTTCTAACGGCATTCCACATTCACAATAATCCTTATCTATTGTTTCCTTCAAGTCGTGACTGGAAGCAGATATTAATAAATGAAATGCCCGGAAGTATAACCCGGTGGAGGCCACTACGGTTACGCATTTGCCATTCTTGAGGCATTT
Organism: Dorea longicatena; assembly: GCF_024168045.1. Lineage (GTDB taxonomy): Bacteria > Bacillota > Clostridia > Lachnospirales > Lachnospiraceae > Dorea_A. The sequence continues at coordinate 2,824,581 of NZ_CP100126.1, read as the reverse complement.
GATACACACGGAATAAAACTTGGAAAGGCGTTCCGGTGAATGTGAAAGAGGCGTTGGTAATTCTTAAGGGGTAAAATTCTGCGTTGGGTTTTCAAAATTTGACTGTCTGAGGCGTATGCCGAGTTTCAAATTTTGAAAGCCTGCTTTTAGCAGAATTTTGCCCCTTTAGAATTGACCCGCCGATGGAACCTGAACAGGAACACCTTTCCAAGCTTTATTCCGGTTCGGGTATCCATAGCCTTCCTGAATTAAATCCCAAATTAATTCCGATACTGTGTATTTTTATTACTGCAGCTGGCTCAGACGGCTGCGGAGTACAGGTCCGACGATGATCGCAATGATAATCTTCACTGCGTCACCGGCAAGATAAGGAATTACTCCGACAGAAAGTGCTGCAACGAATGACATTTTCAACTGGATCGCAAGCCACTCTGTACCGAAGATATAAGTGACTGCCATACCGATGATCATACCGACAACTGCCAGGATTCTGTTCTTTGGAAATTTATCAACGAACAGTCCGGAAATCAGTGCAAGGAAGATGAAACCAATCAGGTATCCGCCGGTAGGACCTGCAAGCTTTCCTAATCCACCGGTAAAACCGGAAAATACAGGGAGACCGACAAGACCAAGTAACAGATATACGATGTAACTGATGGTTGCATCTCTAAAACCAAGTACATAGATACTGATCATGATCACCAGGTTGGTAAGACTGATCGGTACCGGGCTGACCGGAATCGGAATCGCCATAGGAGCGAAGATACAGGTGATTGCAGTCATCAAAGCAATCAGAACCAGTTTGCGGGTGGAAAGCTTTTTCGTTGTTGTGCTATTTACTGTGTTGTTCATAGTGGTAATTGTCTGCCGTATGACATGGCAGAACTCCTTTCCTTTAGTTTTATCTCAAAATATAACAGAAGTATAAAATAAACAGGATAAAATGTCAACTGTAAAAGATAGCTGGTTAACAATTGGACATGCGCAAGCGTATGATGTTAACAAAAGCATACGATTTGAAAATGTATAGTATTGTGTAAACATTAAAATAAAGAAAGAAAAATCAGATAATTCAACTATTAAAATGAAATAACGGAAAATAAATAAAATTAATTGCAAAAAGTATTGACAAAATAAAAGTCGAATGATATTATATAATCAATCCAAAGGAAATCCAAAATAAACAAAAAAGAATTCCTGACGAGAAAGGGAATCTTGAAAATTGAATATCACATATTTTATAAGATGTATTTTTATTATAAATTCTCAATTCGTTTAAGAATCGAAAAATACAGGATATAGATATGAAATATCTGGTAAGGCATCGGATATCAAATATCGTAAAGTATATTGTAGAGAAAGAGAATGGATGAATAACGATTATAGAATGGTATCAAGGGGATATGGATCATAATCGTAGAAGAGATGAGATAATAAATTCTAGCTTATATCTTAAGTGATAAAAGAAAAGTTTATCAAGGATGAAGAATATTTCATATGTCGGTGAGATATCGTTGATTGGAAATTTATGAAAAGGAGGCTTAATCCAATGGACACAGTAGAATCATCGAATCAATATGTTAGTGGTATGGCAGGTAGAAGTTCCCAGAGAATAAGCCTTTATTATAATAGATAAAAGGCCGGTAGAGGAGATTCGGAAGAATAGAACAGACGGAGAAAATATACACCGGACGATAAAAAGAACTGCAGACATATTGAACAGAATACCACATATTTAAAGATATTATTAATATGTGTAAAGAAACATGAATAGTAGATTTGAATGAATGTGCAAAGAAGATGAGTAAAAGATCATCGGAAAGCATACAAAGGCGACAGGGAATAAAAATTAAAAATCATTCTCCGATATAAAAATTAAATATGATAAAATTGAATATGTAACAGCCATCATAGGAAAGAATATGATGGCTGTTTTTTACGTTGATATCAGAGAGCAGCCGGCAGATATTTTACAGGGATAAAAAAATTGTAATTTTTGTAATATTTTTTTAACATATTTGGCGGGATATTTTGACAATAAACAGGTCATATGATAAACTTATATAAGTAAAATTGTAGGGAAATACGCTTTTTTAAAATAAACATTTGAGGTGAGAAATATTGGATAAATATGAATATAGGGTGAAGACCGAGCAAATGCTTGATCATCTGGAAAAGAAGGAGTACCAGCAGGCAAAGGAAATTGCTGATGGTATAGACTGGCGAAGAGTAAAGAATGCGTCAATGCTCAATACAGTCAGTGAGATTTATGAATATAACGGTGAGTTTAAGAAGGGGAGAGATATACTGTTCCTGGCATTTGACAGAGCACCGGGAAGCAGAAAAATTGTATATCGTTTAGGCACACTGGCATTGAAGATCAAAGATATCAGAGAAGCAACGGATTGTTATGAAGAATTCGTAAAGCTGGCACCAAAAGATCCGAATCAGTATATTTTAAAATATAAGATTCTGAGAACACAGGGGGCATCGCTGACAGATCAGATTACAGCACTGGAAGAATTTAAAAAAGCGGAATATATTGAAAAGTGGGCATATGAACTTGCCAAATTGTATGATGAAGCCGGAATGACAGCAGAATGTCTGGAAGAATGTGATGATCTGATCTTGTGGTTCAGTGAAGGAAAATATGTATACCTTGCAATGGAACTGAAGATGAAGTATAAGCCACTGACACCACTTCAGCAGGAAAAATATGACAGCCGTCCGGGAGCGGTTAAGAAGAAACCGGAACCGGAGAAACAACCGGAATCAACACTGGAAGAAGTGGATGACGAGAATGAATATAATGAAAGTACAGAAGAGACTGTTGACGTACAAGAAGAGCCGGTCAGAGAGCCAGTGACAGAAAGAGTTGATGAATCTGAAGTTCAGGAAATTCCTCCGCAGGAAGTACCGATGCAGGAAACTGTTGTACAGGAAGAGATTCCACAGGAAGTACCAATGCAGGAAACTGTTGTACAAGAAGAGATTCCGCAGGAAGAAATTGTAGAAGAAGCTGCAGAAGAAGTCGTGGAAGAAGAACCGGTATATACTGAACCGGAAGAGGCTGCGGAAGAACATGGATCAACGATCAAACAGGTTGTGACGGGAGCTACTTTGGAGGAAGCTTTAGCGCAGGGCATGGCGGTTGCCAATGGCATTACAATTGAAGAAGAAGCAATGAAAGAGCGTGAAGATGAGATTCTGGCGAATGGTCAGATGATGATCGATGATATTCTTCAGAAATGGGAAGAAAAACAGAAAGACCACGAAGCAGCAATCGAGAAGCAGAAAGCAAAAGATGAAGAGCGTCTTCAGAAAGAAAGAGAACAGGCTCGTATCCGCCAGGAAGAAGAACGCAGAGAAGTTGAGAGAAAAGCGGCAGAAGCTGAGGCAAGAAGAAAAGCCGAGGAAGAAGCAGCAAGAAAGGCAGCCGAAGAAGAAGCAAGAAGAAAAGCTGAGGAAGAAGAAGCAAGAAGAAAAGCCGAGGAAGAAGCAGCAAGAAAAGCGGCCGAAGAAGAGGCAAGAAGAAAAGCCGAGGAAGAAGCAGCAAGAAAAGCGGCCGAAGAAGAGGCAAGAAGAAAGGCCGAGGAAGAAGCAGCAAGAAAGGCGGCCGAAGAAGAGGCAAGAAGAAAGGCCGAGGAAGAAGCAGCAAGAAAGGCGGCCGAGGAAGAGGCAGAACCGATAAGCAAGACACAGAGAATTCCGGATGATATTGTACGTCTGATGGAAGAAATGGGAAATGAAGAGTCGGAAGAAGAACTCTATGAAGAGGATTTTGAAGATGGTTCGGAAACGGAAGAAGACTTCATTGAAGGAATCGAAGAAGAACTTAGCGGAATCGATATGAGTGGAAGCAGTTTTGAAGAAGCCGATTTCGGTGATGAAGATTTTGAAGAAGCTGATTTCGAAGAGGAAGACTTTGAGGATGAAGACTTCGAAGAAGAGGACGAAGAAGAAGCTGATTTCGAAGAGGAAGACTTTGAGGATGAAGACTTTGAAGATGAGGACTTTGAAGAAGCTGATTTTGAAGAGGAAGACTTTGAGGATGAAGACTTTGAAGAAGCTGATTTCGAAGAAGAAGACTTCGAAGAAGAGGACGAAGAAGAAGCTGATTTCGAAGAAGAAGACTTTGAGGATGAAGACTTTGAAGAAGCTGATTTTGAAGAGGAAGACTTTGAGGATGAAGACTTTGAAGAAGCCGATTTTGAAGAAGAAGACTTCGATGCTGATTTTGCGGATGTAGAGGACGAAGAAGAAGACTTCGACGATGATTTTGCAGATGTAGACGAAGAAGAGACAGATTTTGATGACGAAGACTTAGAGATTGAAGACGACGAAGAAGCGGATGAAGAGTTAGAAATCGAAGAGCCATCAGAGGAAGAGATTCAAGCAAGAATCAAGAAATCTAAAGGCGGTGTTCCGTTCGATACAGGATTTGTTGTAACCGGAAGATATGATCTGAGTGCTACGAGTGAGATCGGTCTGAAAGCCGGACTTACAGAAGAACAGAAGAAGCTGTTCTCATATTTTGTACCGGTGAGAGGAATGAGCGAACAGATCGTTGAAGTGCTTGATAACGACAGAAGGGCACAGAGAGAAGGAACATCCAAGACAGGAAACCTTCTTGTGATTGGTAGAAAAGGATCTGGTAAGACAGTCCTTGCGGTTGATATTGTAAAAGCAATTCAGAAACAGAGAAGTCTGAAACAGGGTAAAGTAGCAATCGTTACAGGTGAATCTCTTAATAAGAAAGAGCTTACGAATATTATTCAGAAGCTGCGCGGCGGAGCGATCATCATCGAGCATGCAGGAAAATTGAATGCGAGAACTGTAAAAGAGTTAAATTATCTGATGGAGAAGAAGACAGGAGAATTGCTCTTTGTACTGGAAGATCAGAGAAAACCTTTGGAGCGTCTGATGACAGCAAACCCGGAATTCAAGAAGAAGTTCAGTTCTAAGCTGGAGCTTCCGGTATTCATCAATGATGAGCTGGTAACATTTGGTCAGACATATGCGAAAGAGAATGGATACAAATTGGATGAGATGGGAATCCTTGCACTGTACAGCCGTATCGATGTAATGCAGAGAGAAGATCATGCAGTATCAGTTGCTGAAGTAAAAGAGATCATGGATGAAGCAATCTCACATTCACAGAAAGCAAATGTAAAACATCTTGCACGAAGAGTATTCGGCAAGGGAACCGACGATTCTGACAGAATTATTCTGAAAGAAGAAGACTTTAGAATTTAACAAAAACGAATACCTGTAAGAGGCTGTCGAGAACAGGATTTACAGGTCGGATTTTGAAAGAGTTTTGACAAACTAAACGGTCAAAGCTCTTTCTTTTTGCCTGTTTGTAAAGTATAATGTTCTTATAAATATGCAGCAGAATGCGAGGGGTAATTATGGCTGAAAAAAAGAAAAAACCATATGAAATAGGTGAATTGGATCAATACCTTTTCGGACAGGGCAATCATTATGAGATTTATGAGAAGCTGGGCGCACATCTGGTACAGAACGGAAAACAAAAAGGTGTGTATTTTGCAGTGTGGGCACCGCATGCGCAGGCGGTATCGGTAGTCGGAGAGTTCAATGAATGGGACACAGAGGCAAATCCGATGAAGAGGGAAGAGCCGCTCGGGATCTATACCTGTTTTATACCAGGTGTGAAGAAGGATCAGATGTATAAATATTGTATCGAGACTTATTCGGGAGAACAGATATTTAAGGCAGATCCATATGCCAATTATGCGGAGTTAAGACCGGGAACAGCATCCAGGGTCGCAGATATTGAGAATATCAAATGGACAGATACAGAGTGGATGACACGTAGAAAGACCTGGAATCATAAGCACGAGCCAATGTCTGTCTATGAGGCACACATTGGTTCCTGGATGCGTCATCCGGGAAGGGAAGATGAAGGATTCTATACATATAGAGAATTTGCCAGGGCAATTACCAAATACATAAAAGAAATGGGTTACACACATGTGGAACTGATGGGAATTGCCGAGCATCCGTTTGACGGATCCTGGGGATATCAGGTGACCGGATACTATGCACCGACATCCAGATATGGGTCGCCGGAAGATTTTGCATGGATGATCAATTATCTGCATAGAAATAAAATCGGTATCATTCTCGACTGGGTACCGGCACATTTCCCGAAGGATGCACACGGACTGGCAGATTTTGACGGAACACCGACGTACGAATATGCAGATCCAAGATTGGGAGAACATCCGGACTGGGGAACGAAAGTATTTGATTTTGGAAAGAATGAAGTAAGGAACTTCCTGATTTCAAATGCGTTATTCTGGGTTGAGAAGTTCCATATAGACGGATTGCGTGTGGATGCGGTTGCTTCGATGCTGTATCTGGATTACGGACGGAAGGACGGAGAATGGGTTGCAAACAAATATGGCGAGAATAAGAATTTGGAGGCAATCGATTTCTTCAGACATCTGAATTCTGTTGTACTTGGAAGAAACCCGGGAGCACTTATGATCGCAGAGGAATCTACGGCATGGCCGCAGGTTACCGGAGATGTAGAAGAAGGTGGACTGGGATTCAGTCTGAAGTGGAATATGGGATGGATGCATGACTTCACAGAATATATGAAACTGGATCCATATTTCCGAAAGGATAACCATCATCTGATGACATTTGCCATGAGTTATGCATACAGTGAGAATTATATTCTGGTATTGTCGCATGATGAGGTGGTACATCTCAAGTGTTCGATGCTGAATAAGATGCCGGGACTTGGATTTGATAAATATGCGAATCTGAAAGCTGGATATGCATTTATGATGGGACACGCAGGAAAGAAACTTCTGTTTATGGGACAGGAATTTGCACAGCTTCGTGAATGGAGTGAAGAACGGGAACTGGACTGGTTCCTGCTGGCCGAACCGGAACATCAGCAGATGAAGATGTGGGTAAAAGACCTCTTACACCTGTATAAGAGGCATAAGGCAATGTACGAGATGGATCAGAGCTGGGAAGGATTCGAATGGATCAATGCGGATGACGGATACAGAAGTATCTACAGCTTTATGAGACATTCGAAAGGTGCAAAGAAGAATCTGTTGTTCGTCTGCAACTTTACGCCAATGGCAAGAGATGATTACAGAGTCGGAGTGCCGAGAAAGAAACAGTATAAACTGATCCTGAACAGTGATGAGGAGAAATACGGCGGAACCGGAGCAGATCGTAAGAAGATATACAAAGCGGAGAAGAAAGAATGTGATGGAAGACCGTATTCATTCGCATACAAATTGCCGCCTTACGGAGTTGCTGTATTCGAGTTTTAATTATATGAAGTCAGTGGCAAAAAACTTTGATGCCTGCGGATAAAAATGCCGGGAAGTGTTGAAACTTCCCGGCATTTTTCGTTTTACTATACATCTTTATTAATGACTGTATTTAGTTGGAAGAACTGTCGCCTGAGGAATCAGAAGTATCGGAACCAGAGGCATCGGATTCACTGCTGTTTTGTGTGTTGCTCTGGTTATCAGACTGGTTATCTGTACTGTCATTCAATGAAGAATCATCAGCAGAGTTGTCTGTTGTGCTGTCATCTGAAGAATCAGCATCGTTGTTCAGAGAATCGTTCTGTGTGTCGCCAGACGGCTCATCAGTGTTATCAGAGTTATCTTCTGTAATGGCATCATCGTTACTCTTGTCTGTGTCGTCTTTCTTAGAATTGCTTCCACCGAACAGATCTTTGAAGAAATTCTTGATCTTGCCCCAGAACCCGCTGTCATCACTGTTGTCATCCGAAGTATCATCCGAAGCGGCATCTGAACTGTCTGTGCTGTTGGAAGAATTGTCGGAAGAATCCAGTGTACTGTTAGTTACGACATCATCACCGAGTGCGCTGTCATCCGTGCCGTTAATGATTCCGCCATCGGAACTGTCATCGCCGCCGAAGATACCTTTGATAGAACTCCAGAGGTTGGAGAAGAATCCGCCACTCTTTCCGTCAATGTTATCTAATGTATTCTTCAGAGCTTTGACATCATAGTCATACTGGGAAATGTTTTTCATCAGATCGGAGATCTTGTCGATCTGTTCCTGTGTCAGCGTGACGTTGTTATCCTTGGCAGCGTTTTCAACTGCATTCTGAATGTCATCTGCATCCGTTAATCCGCCCTCGATCACATCTTTTTTTACATCGTTCATGACATTTTCCGCTTTGTCCTGGCCGATGTTATTGGCCAGGTCTCCTGTGGTGACAAGTTCATCGGTTGCAGCTGCTTTCTGATCGTCATTCAGAGTTGTTCCGGTGGCTTTCTCATAAGCCATCATGATACCTGTCAGTGCACCGGTTCCGGATACTTCGATCGGAGAAGCGGCAACGACATTACAGTTTTCAACACCGGATGTCAGAAGCGTACTGGAGATCATAGAGCTTGTAACATAAGTTAAGTTGGAAACCTTTACCTGGATTCCGCCGCTTGTGGTCGGTTCTACATAAGAACAGCTGTAGGTACGGGTACCGATTTGTTCGTCGGGAGCGACTCCTTCCAGATATTTTCTTTCGTCTGCATTGGTAACTTCGATGACTTCTGCTTTGTCAGATGAAGTTCCGAAATACTCATACATAGAATTCTTCTGTGAATCAGTCAGATTGGCGCCAAGTGTTACAACTTTGGATGAATCTGCTCTTACAACCAGTGGTGCCGCAGTAGATCCAAGTACGATTGCCATGGCAACTGGTAATGCTCTTTTAAATTTTTTCATAATGCGTGGTGTGTTCACCATGCCCCCTTTTTATTAAATATTTTTATCCCTGTTACTTTTTTAATATAACATAAAACAATGTGTTTTCCTAGAAAATATAAATTAACTATTTCTAAAGATTTTCTGTAGATTGCGTCCGCATCTGCACAGTCAACAACTTCTGCAGGCGTGAGTCCAGCTCCTTTTGCGGTATCATTCCCTGCATGGTGGCAATCAGTTCTCGGTCTTTGAAAATGAGAAATGACGGAAGAAGAGCGGTCTGATATTGCGCAGCAAGAAGTGCGGATTCAGAGGTCTCTACTTCAAAAAAGCAGATGCTGCCGAAATATTTCTTCTGATATTTCTTTTCCAGATCTTCTATGACAGGGCGCATCATTGCACATTTTCCACACCAGACAGCGTAGAACATGACTACAGCCAGTGTGGGATGCTCCGATCCAGCCTTTGTCGGTGTATCGGAAGAAAACTGCCAGTGGTTCATCCGGCAGATATCAAAGTTCTGTGTCGTCAGATGTAACATAAGCTTCCACCCTTTCCCATAAGAAACAGGAGCATAAGATATGCTTTCTATTAATATATGAAAGGAAAGGGAAGAAGTGCAGGCAGACAGGATCGGTATATAAGTTCGGATATTGCAGCATGTTATCTGCGCTTTGCGATCAGTTTACAGATCGGATTGCCCATAGAAGAGAACTTGGCTTCATATTCAGTCATAATATTGCCCTGATTCATCGTACTGTCGTTATGAAGATCATAGGATAGCTGATCCAGAACGAAAAGTTCGGAAGTTTCGAGTTCTTCTACTGAAAAGTCAAAGAGCGGCCGGTTGTCGGTCTTGAATTCTACCGTTCCATCTGCGGTCAGGACTTGGTCATAAAGCTTGAAGAATTCATTGGAAGTCAGTCTTCTTCTTGCATGGCGGGCTTTCGGCCACGGATCGGAGAAGTTCAGGTAGATACGTGATACTTCTGCCGGGGCGAATACGGTTGGCAGGTCATTTGCATCCATACAGATGAACCGGATGTTGGCAGGAGCTTTCCCCTCCGCTTCCAGTTCCTGGAATTTCTCAACGGCACGCAGCAGAACGCTGGAATAACGCTCAATGCCGATGTAGTTAATTTGTGGGTTTTTGGCTGCCAGGGTCAGAAGAAACTGACCTTTTCCCATGCCGATCTCGATATGCAGGGGCTGCTCTTTTTTAAACGTCTGGTTCCAGTTTCCGCGTAAGCTTTCCGGATCTTTCACAACTTCTTTGCAGGCTTCGAGAACGCTCTCTGCACGTGGTATATTTCTAAGACGCATACGTGTATTCCTCCTTATAATCACTGGATTTGCAAATCGTTCTTAGTTTATCGTCTGTGCAGGAAAAAGTCAATGGAAGCAGAAATTGTCAGAAGAATTGAGAAGAAATAATACAATATATACAAAATAATTGTGGCAATTTTAAAAAATAGGTGTATTATTATAACATGGATAAAAAAATAACAATTATTTGTTGTGAAATGTGCGAAAAGGAGGGCGGCTTATGAACTCTGTAATTGGAAAATTGGCTGAAATAGAGACGACGGCGGAGACGATCGTAGAGCATGCCAGACAGCAGAAGAGTGAAATTGAAAGACAGATACAGGAAGAAAGAGATCAATTTGACCGGGACCTGGAAGAAGAGACACAGAAAAAACTGGAGAAGATAAAAGAAAAGTCGCAGCAGGAAGTAGAGAAGGTCCTGGACCGGGAACGGAAGAAGAACCAGACTGCAATTGATGCGCTGAAGCAGGAATATGAAGAAAATCACGAGATTTATGCAGAGGAAATCGTAAGACATATGATCGAGGTGTAGTGTATGGGAAATGTGATGGCTTACAGTGGGATTACGACAAAGGTACGTGCAATGTCGGCAAAGCTTTTGGCAGCGGAGGATTATGACACAATTGCCGGACTTGGGACAGTAACGGAAGCAATTGAATATCTGAAAGACAAGACGGCATATGCACCTTATGTGAACCGGATGGACATTTCTCTGTATCACAGGGGAAATGTGGAGAAGATCCTGTATCAGTCTCTGTTCGATGATTATTCGAGACTCTTCCGTTTTGCCGGAATGAAACAGAAGACATTTTTAAAATTATACTGGAAACGTTATGAGATTGATCTGATCAATTATTGTCTGAGAATTGTGTTCAATCATTATGACAAGCCGTTTGACCTGGAATATAAGAAAGAGTTTTTTGACAGATATTCACAGATTTCCATTGACCGGTTGATAACTTCGAAAAATATTGATGAGCTTGTGGATAACTTACGGGATACGGAGTATTATGATGCACTTGCCAGAATTAAAGATTCCGGAGCGGGAACGCTTTTTGATTATGATCTGGCACTGGATCTGTATTATTTTTCCACCATGTGGAAAAAGGGAAAAAGAGTTCTGAAAGGACATGAACAGAAGATATTTTTAAAAGATTACGGGACGAAGATCGACCTTCTGAATCTACAGTGGATCTACCGTGCGAAGAAGTATTATCATATGCTTCCGCCGGACATTTATTCGATGACGATCCCGATTCATTACCGGGTTCGTGTGGAAGAGTTCAAGAGCCTGGTAGAGACTCCGACACTGGAACAGTTCGAAACCGAAGTGGGAAAAACGTACTATGCGGGAAAGTATGATTATATGCAGGCAGATAAGACACTGGAACAGATGTACCGTGATTGTCTGCGGAAATTGTACCTGACCGATAAAAGGAATGATCCGTATTCGATCGCGATCGTCAATACGTATCTGTTCCTGAAAGAAGAAGAAATCTATAAACTAACGACAGCCCTTGAGTGTATCCGTTACGGTTTGACGAAGGGAGAGACATTAGGATACTTAGGAGGTGTGAATCAATGATTGTTAAGATGAAGTTCTTAAGCATCAGCGGACCGAAGAATGACATCGACCGTGTCTGCGAGGTGTATCTGTCCAAATACGAGATGCAGCTTGAAAATGCGGCGGCGGAGCTTAAGACGACCGACAACCTGCAGCCTTTTGTGGAAGTCAATCCATACAAAGAGCCGCTTGCGAAGGCAGAGCAGTTTAACGCATTGTTATCTGATGAAGACCAGCGAATCGATGCATCGATGAACCAGGATGATATGCTGAGTCTGATCCGGGATGTCAATCATGACTATCTGGATCTTGTGGAAAAGAAAGAGTTAACGAAGAAACAGGTAGAGGAATACAAAGAAAAGCTTCTGATCATGGAGCCGTTCCGGACATTGGAACTGGATATGCAGAAATCATTAAAGTATAAATATATGAAAGTCCGGTTCGGACGGGTAGATGTGAATTATTACAAACGTCTGGAAAAATATTTGTTTGATGATTTGAATGCGGTATTTATCGAAGGCATAAGGAATGAAAATTATGTGTACGGATGTTATTTCGTATCGAATGCAGATTCCAGTAAAGTAGATTCGGTATTCAATTCTTTGCATTTTGAAAGGATTGCAATTCCGTCCGAGTACATAGGAACACCGGAGCAGGCCTGTGAAGAGCTTGAAAAGGCAATCGAAGAAAAGCAAAAAGAGATTGCAGAGATAGAAAAACAGATCAGGGAGCTGATGGCGAAGAATGCCGCAAAGCTCCGTGGTGCGAAAAGGCGTCTGGAAGAACTGTCTACAAACTTTGATGTACGTAAGTTGGCGGCAAGGATCGAAGAGGGAGATAATAAAGAAGATTATTACATCCTGTGTGGCTGGATGGGTGAAGAAGATGTGAAAAAATTCCTGGCGGAATCGAAGAACGATGATAAGGTATTCGTTGTTGTAGAAGAAGATAAGGAGAAGTTTTTCGGAGAACCGCCGACGAAGCTTAAAAATCCAAGATTCTTTAAGCCATTCGAGATGTTCATACGGATGTACGGACTTCCGGCAAATGATGAGATAGATCCGACGATGTTTGTGGCACTGACGTATACATTTATCTTCGGTGCGATGTTCGGGGATGTCGGGCAGGGCTTATGTCTGTTCGTATTCGGCGGGCTTTTGTATCTGATCAAGAAGATCAACCTGGCAGGGATCATATCCATTGCGGGACTGTTCTCGACATTTTTTGGATTCATGTTCGGAAGTATCTTCGGATTTGAAGATGTGATACAGGCACGCTGGTTAAGACCTGTGGATGCGATGACGAACCTGCCGTTTATCGGACAGCTCAATACGGTATTCGTGGTAGCTATTGCATTTGGTATGGGACTGAATATCCTGGTGATGATCTTTAACGTGATCAACGCAGTTAAGAGTCATGATCTGGAAAATATGTTATTTTCCCACAACGGAATCGCAGGGCTGGTGTTCTATGGATTCCTGGTGCTGACGATCGTGCTTTATATGACGGGACATAAGGTTCCGGGTAATATTATGATGGTAATTTTCCTGGGGGTTCCGGTGCTCTTGTTCGTATTCAAGGAACCGTTGGGCAATCTGGTGACAAAGCAGCATAAGAAGATGGAAGAGGGAAAGGTGATGTTCTTCGTGCAGGCGTTTTTCGAACTGTTCGAGACGATGCTGAGTTATTTTTCCAATACCATTTCTTATGTGCGTATCGGTGCATTTGCCGTCAGTCATGCGGCGATGATGGAGGTTGTGCTGATGTTATCGGGCGCAAGTGCGGGGCATACGAACTGGATCGTGTTCGTGCTTGGAAATGTGCTGGTGTGCGGACTGGAAGGGCTGGTCGTCGGTATCCAGGTACTGCGTCTGGAATACTATGAGATGTTCAGCCGTTTCTATAAAGGAACCGGACGGGAATTTAAGCCGTTTCACAGTCAGAGTGACAGAAAGTAATAAAATTCAAAGATATATTTACAGGAGGACAAAAATATGAGCCTGACAGTTAGAGTATTATTCGTTGTAACATTGTTGCTGAGTATTGTAATTCCATTTGGATATTTCCTGATCGGACAGAGGACGAAGAAGCGTTATAAGAGGGCTATCGGCACAAATATATTCTTTTTCTTCAGCACTGTTCTGATCGCAGGGATCATGCTTTTTGCGGGAGATCCGGTACAGGCAGCGGAAGCAGCCGGCAATACGGCGTCGAACGCAACAGGATTCGGATACCTGGCAGCAGCACTTTCAACCGGTCTTTCCTGCGTCGGCGGTGGTATCGCCGTTGCAAGTGCAGCAAGTGCGGCTCTGGGTGCAATTAGTGAAGATTCCAGTGCACTTGGTAAGTCACTGATCTTCGTAGGTCTTGCAGAAGGTGTGTGTCTGTACGGACTGATCATCTCCTTCATGATCTTGGGTAAATTGTAAGATGAAGATGTATCTGATCAGTGATAATATCGATACTCTGACAGGAATGCGTCTCGCAGGGGTAGACGGAATCGTGGTACATGAAAGAGAAGAACTCCGGTGTGCGATCGAGAATGCCATGGAGGATAAAGATGTAGGTGTGATTCTGTTGACGGAGAAATTCGGAAGAGAATTCCCGGACCTGATTGACGAGATCAAGCTGGAGCGGACAATGCCGCTTCTGATCGAGATTCCTGACAGACACGGGACCGGACGTAAGAAAGATTTTATCACATCGTATGTAAATGAAGCGATAGGGTTGAAATTATAGACAGGAAGAAGGTGGCACATTTGACAAACGAAGAAAAGATCACGCATATCCGCACGGCAGCGATGGAAGAGGCAAGAGCGGAGGCGAATGCGATCATAAAGCAGCATGAGGATGCGCTGAGAAGTGTGTTCGAGCAGCACCAGATCGAAGCCAGACGGCAGTCGGAGACGAGAGTGCGTGCGGAGAGTGTGACTGCAAAACAGCAGCTGAATATGGCGATGTCAAAGGCGCAGCTTGAATTAAAACGTGAGATGGGTAAGATACAGACAGAACTTAAGACAGAACTGTTCGAAGAAGTACAGTTAAAGCTTCTGGCATTTATGAGAACAGAAGAGTATAAAGAGGTTCTGATCCGTTATATAGAGAAAGCAGCACAGTTTGCATCCGGGATGGCGATGACGATCTATATCAATCCGTCTGATGCAGATAAGAAGACATATCTGGAGGAGCGCACGGGAATGACGCTGACGATCAGCAAAGTGGATTTCATCGGCGGTGTGCGTGCGGTTGTGCCTGAGAAGAATGTTCTGGTGGATTATGCATTCAAAGGGACATTGGAAAATGAATACCAGAAATTCCGGTTCCGGGGAGGTGTAAAGGGTGAGTAGCGGAAAGACAGAAAAGATATATGGCATCAACGGCCCGGTCATTTACCTGAAAGGGAAGACGGATTTTAAGATGTCGGAAATGGTCCATGTGGGAGAGGAAAAGCTGGTTGGCGAAGTTATTTCCCTGGATAAGGACCGGACGACGGTACAGGTGTATGAGGAGACTTCCGGGCTGCATCCGGGAGAACTTGTGGAAGGTACGGGAGCGGCAGTGTCGGTTACGCTGGCACCCGGTATCCTGAATAATATCTTTGACGGTATTGAGAGACCGCTGGAGCGGATCGCTGACAAGGGCGGGGCATTTATCACCCGTGGTGTCAGTGTGGATGCACTGGACCGCCAGAAGCTCTGGGAGACGCATATCACAGTGGCGGAAGGCGATATGGTACAGGGTGGAACGATCATTGCGGAAGTGCCGGAGACGCGGGCTATCGTGCACAAATGTATGGTTCCTCCGGGAGTGGAAGGAACTGTTATATCTGTGGTTCCGGATGGTGAATATACGATTGATGAGACGCTGGTTACGATTGAACTGCTCAGTGGAGAAAAACGAGAACTTTCGATGACACAGCACTGGCCGATCCGTGTACCGAGACCGGTGAGCCGGAGATTCCCGGCAAGTGTGCCGCTGGTAACAGGACAGCGAATTCTGGATACGATGTTCCCGATTGCAAAAGGTGGAACGGCTGCGATCCCGGGAGGATTCGGAACGGGTAAGACGATGACCCAGCATCAGATCGCAAAATGGTCGGATGCGGATATTATCATATATATTGGATGTGGCGAGCGTGGAAATGAGATGACGCAGGTTCTGGAAGAGTTTTCAGAACTGGTCGATCCGAAATCAGGAAATCCTTTGATGGACAGAACGACGCTGATCGCCAATACCTCGAACATGCCGGTGGCTGCCCGCGAGGCATCCATTTACACCGGACTTACACTGGCGGAATATTACCGTGACATGGGTTATGATGTGGCGATCATGGCGGACTCGACATCCCGATGGGCAGAGGCACTGCGCGAGCTGTCCGGACGACTGGAAGAGATGCCGGCGGAGGAAGGGTTCCCGGCATATCTGGCATCGAGACTGTCGGCATTCTATGAAAGAGCCGGCATGATGCAGACATTAAATGGTGCAACCGGATCTGTCTCTATCATCGGAGCGGTGTCTCCGCAGGGGGGAGATTTTTCCGAGCCGGTTACGCAGAATACGAAGCGTTTCGTGCGCTGCTTCTGGGGACTGGATAAATCCCTGGCGTATGCGAGACATTTCCCTGCGATCCACTGGCTGACGAGTTACAGTGAATATCTGAATGACTTAAGCGGCTGGTATTCGGATCATGTGTCGCCGAAATTTGTTGATTACCGGAACCGTCTGATGGCGATCCTGAACCAGGAGAGCAGTCTGATGGAGATTGTAAAACTGATCGGCGGGGATGTGCTTCCGGATGATCAGAAACTGATCCTGGAGATCGCAAAGGTGATCCGTCTGGGATTCCTGCAGCAGAATGCATTTCATAAGGATGATACATGCATATCGCTGGAGAAGCAGTTCAAGATGATGGACGTGATCCTGTATCTGTATAAGACCAGCAGGAAACTGGTGGCAATGGGAATGCCGATGTCGGTACTGAAGGCGGAAGGTATATTTGAAAAGGTCATTGCGATCAAGTATGATGTGCCGAATGACAACCTGCAGTTACTGGATCTGTATAAATTAGACATTGATGACTTCTATAACCGCGTCATCGAGAAGAATGCGTAAAGGGAGGGACGTAAGATGGCAATAGAATATCTTGGACTGAGCAGTATAAATGGCCCTCTCGTCGTGCTGGAAGGCGTGGAAAATGCATTTTACGATGAGATCGTAGAATTTATTGTAGATCATAATACGAGGAAAATGGGGCGTATCGTAGAGCTGGATGAAGACAAGGCTGTGATCCAGGTATTTGAAGGGACAGAAAATATGTCACTGGATAATACCCATACAAGACTTACGGGACATCCGATGGAAGTTACTGTATCGGAGGAAATGCTGGGACGTACATTTAACGGAATCGGGGAAGCAATCGATGGACTTGGTCCGATTGCAGATGCAGAAAAAAGGGATGTAAACGGACTTCCGTTGAATCCTGTCAGACGGGAGTATCCACGAAACTATATCCGTACCGGAATCTCGGCGATTGACGGTCTGACGACACTGATCCGCGGGCAGAAGCTTCCGATATTCTCGGGAAACGGATTGCCGCATGACCAGCTCGCGGCACAGATCGTAAAGCAGGCTTCACTTGGAGACAATTCGGATGAACAGTTTGCGGTTGTATTCGGTGCGATGGGAGTCAAGCATGACGTGGCAGAATTCTTCCGTAAGACATTTGAGGAAAGCGGTGTGGCAGATCATGTGTGTATGTTCCTGAATCTGGCAAATGATCCGGTGGTAGAGCGTCTGATCACGCCGAAGGTTGCGCTGACGGTAGCGGAATATCTGGCATTTGAGAAAAATATGCACATTCTGGTTATCCTGACGGATATGACTTCTTTTGCGGAAGCCATGCGTGAAGTGTCTTCTTCCCGTGGCGAGATTCCGTCAAGAAAAGGATATCCGGGATATTTATACAGTGAACTGGCCACGATCTATGAACGTGCCGGTATTGTGGACGGGGCAAATGGTTCCGTAACACAGCTTCCGATCCTGACCATGCCGAATGATGATATTACACATCCGATCCCTGACCTTACCGGATATATCACAGAAGGACAGATCGTACTGGACCGTAATCTGCACGGGCAGGCAGTCTATCCGCCGATCAGTATCCTGCCATCGCTGTCACGACTGATGAAGGACGGCATCGGAAAAGGATATACCAGGGAAGATCATCAGGATCTTGCGAACCAGTTATTCTCTGCCTATGCAAAGGTTGGAGAGGCGAGAAATCTGGCTTCGGTTATCGGAGAAGATGAATTGTCACCAATCGATAAACAGTATCTGAAGTTCGGTGAAGAATTCGAGAGACGCTATATCGGGCAGGGACCGGCGGAGAACCGGACGATGATGGAGACGCTGGATCTTGGCTGGGAACTGCTTGGACTTCTGCCGAAGGAAGAACTGGACCGTATTGATACGAAGCTGGTTGAGAAGTATTGGAAGGATACGAAAGAGACATTGGAGACGGAAGAGTAGGAGGGATGCATATGGATCCGAGAGAATTTCCTACCAAGGGAAATCTGATGCTTGCAAAGAATTCTCTGATGCTTGCACGTCAGGGGTATGACTTGATGGATAAAAAGCGGAATATTCTTCTGAAAGAACTGATGGGACTGATCGATGAGGCGAAAGACATCCAGGAAGAGATCGATGCAACCTTTACAAAAGCATATGCCTGCCTACAGCGTGCCAATATCGAACACGGGATCAGTAAAGTCCAGGAACTGGCATTTACTGTTCCAATCGAGGATTCGCTGAAGATGCAGACCAGAAGCATCATGGGAACGGAGATCCCGCACATCAAGTATGATGCGAAGCAGAATGATCTGACGTATTCGTTCAGCACGACACACGAGTCGGTGGATATTGCAAGAGAAGCTTTCCGGGAAGTGAAGGAACTTACGATCAAGCTGGCTGAGGTGGAGAACTCGGCGTACCGTCTGGCCGCAAATATCAAGAAGACACAGAAGCGGGCGAATGCGCTTAAGAATATTACGATACCGATGTATACGAATCTGGTGCATACGATCAGTAATGCGCTGGAGGAGAAGGAAAGAGAAGAATTTACACGGTTGAAGGTGATAAAGAGGATGAAAATGTAACGACAAATTTTGCAAAGTAATTCCACTTATCCCCAACAAAAGAGGAGTTATCCACGGGAAACTGTGGATAACTCCTCTTTTGTCTGATAATTCCGATGCATGAATCGACATAGAATGACAACGATTATAATGAACGGGATTTTTCTGTACTTACATTAATGCATTCGATTACAGCACCACGCATGCCGGCTTTTTCAAGAGCCTCGCAGCCTTCGATGGTTGTTCCGCCAGGGGATGTGACCATGTCTTTTAATTCACCCGGATGTCGAGTGCGCCATAAAGAATGGCACCGCCCATATTGCCACATCCGATAATTCCGATTTTTTTTGTGATCATAATAATTCCTCCTAGTTTGGTCATGAGATGTTTTAGAGCAGATATTTATAAAGTGTACAGTATGCAATGACAGGAGCTTTAAGGAGTCAGCTTGTGCAGTTCCCATGCTTTTTCGATACTTCCCGGAGTTTTCATCAATAATTTCGTTCCTTCTGCCATACATCTCGCAACGTAGAACATACCTTTCTGTCCGATAGTCATACCGGCCTGTCTGGCAGCAGCCCAGTGATGAAGCGGGGTACCTTTACACATCGTAGCGGCACTTAAGGTGATCAACGGGACGGTGTGGCTGACCTGTGAAGCGTCCGTGCCGATAGCGATCGGAACCGGTTCATCTTCAAGCGGTTCCAGGCCGGAGAATAGTGTCCCGTCATTGATTAGTCCGGCTTCTTCTGTGATCTGCTTTGCAAAATCCAGCTCTTCCGGTGTATAAGCCGGTGTCGGAACTCTGGTCATAGCATCGTAATATAATTCTGTCAGTACCCGGTTAACTTTCATCTCACTGCAGCTTGCGACCAGTTCGATATCGACGGTGGTGTCTGTCATAAGAGCGGCACCTCTGGCGCAGTTGTCTACACGTTCGCTTGCATCTTCGGTGCGGGAACGTAAGTAGGAGCGGATGAAATAATTTGTCTTTGCGATATCCGGAACAACATTTGCCGGAAGACCGTTATCAATGTAGGCATAATGCATACGGACATCTCCCGGTACGTGTTCACGGAGATAATTGACGCCTACATTCATGAGTTCGGCGGCATCCAGGGCGCTGCGGCCTTTTTCCGGTGCTTTGGCAGCATGGGAACTAAGTCCGTGGAAGGTGTAGTTCTTAATGTCCTGTGCCTGCCAGATATCGTTGCTGACACGGTTGCGGTCGAATGGATGCCAGGTAATAGCAACATCGAGGTCATCAAAGACTCCCTGATCGTTCATCACAATCTTGCCGGACATGATCTCTTCGGCCGGGCAGCCATAGACGCAGATCGTTCCGGCTGCACCGGTTGCTTCCATATCGGCTTTTAATGCACATGCCGCTGCGGCAACGGCTGTTCCAAGCAGGTTGTGCCCGCAGGCGTGTCCGACACCTGCCAGAGCATCGTACTCGGCCAGGAATCCGAGGATTGGTTTTCCACCTCCCCAGACTGCGGTAAATGCGGTGGCGATACCGGCTGTTTTCCATGTTATTTTAAATCCCTGGCTTTCCAGATAATCTGCCAGGCATTTGGAAGAAAGTGTCTCCTGATATGCAAGTTCCGGGTGATGGAAAATGTAATCAGCGGTATTCACCAGTTCTTCCTGATGATCGTCGAGCCAGCTGGCAATGATATTGTCAGGTGTATGTTCAGTTGTTAGTGTATTCAAAATATAGATACCTCCTCATAGAATCGGGTGTTTATCTATCATTTTAGCACAGAAAAACAGGATGTAAATAGATTTCATAGTTTTCTTATATGAAAAGTAAAAACTATTCAACCGGATAAAGCCCGTCCAATACATCCAAATATTCCTGCCCGAATGTATCTACATAATCAGTAAGTGCAAGTTTCACTGCCGCTTCTCCTTTTTCACCAAGATTATGGATCAGGGCCTGGCTGACGGTATATTTTAAATGTGCCGTATGGAAATTAAAATCTTTCATACAGGAAGTTCCAAGCTCGGCTTTTTTCTCCGCCAGTTCTTTTACCTCTTCCTGTGAGAGCGGATGTCCCCAGTCGAATTCGCAACGATCACCGCCCCAGCTCATAGATGTGGCAGTCGGGGTACAGACGAAGTCGGAACGGAATCCCTGGTAAACGGCATTGTCTACATTGACGCAATAATATTTCCCATATTCGGTAATGTTATGCTTTTTCCATGCTTCACACCATGCACATTTTGCAATGTAAGTCTGAAGTGTCGGTTCGGTGCGAAGTGTTCCGAAGTCCATTTGTCCGGCGTAATCTGGTTTCCATTCACCGTATGCCTGATTGGTCATGGTAGTCAGTTCATCACCGTGTGCGAGAGCATTTGCCGCCATGCGGGCACCCCGTTCATTTCCATAGGTAGTCATTCCGGCAAGGATTGCGTCTTTTCCGGCTTCACCGCATAATTCAATTGCATGTTTGGCGAGAAATGCGAACATCATGGCGTGATGTTCGATTTTGCAGCTGACAGGACAGACTTTATTTTCATTTTCACTCATATTAAAAACTCCTTTCGACATTTGTAAGTGATAATCTATTTATTACAATACTACATTGTAGTGAAAAAGTCTCGAGAAAAGGCTTGATAAAAAGGAAAAAAGCGGTATGATAGTAAAAAAGAAAAAGCAATTACTTAAAAGTGAGAATAAAGTTGAAAATTAAAGAGGAAAAAAGTATGAGCAGGAAAAAGTTAAAAAATAGAAGACGAAAAGATCGTGCACAGAGAAAGATTCTGATTGCAGCAGTCTGCATAGCAGCAGTGATCATAGGTGTGGGAATCGGCGGGCATGTTATAAAAAAGAATGCCGGTAAAACGATGACAACGGCCGAGACGGAAAGTAAAAAGGCAGTATCAAAGAAAAAAGCAACTGCAAAAAAACTTACGATCAATGAGAATAAAACTGATGCATCCAATAAAGAAAATCAAGGCCAAAAAGATCAGGCAGATGACAGAAGTGAATTTGCAGTTCAACCAGGAAGAAAAGTGGGCACAACAGAACAATCGGATGAAAAAGTTGTCTATCTGACGTTGGATGACGGACCGTCTAAGAATACGCAGGCGGTGCTGGACATTTTGGATAAATACAATGCGAAAGCAACGTTTTTTGTTACAGGAGCCATGCCGGAATATAAAGATATGATCAAAAAGGCTTATGATAAGGGACATACGATCGGAATGCATACATATTCTCATGATTACGCAAAGGTGTATGCATCTGTTGATGCATATTTTCAGGATCTTGACCAGATTGGACAGCTTGTAAAAGAAGAGATCGGCTATGTTCCGTGTTTTATCAGATTTCCGGGAGGATCTTCGAATACCATATCTGCAAGTTACACGAAGGGAATTATGACAACGCTTACGCAGGAGGTTCAGGCAAGAGGATATCAATATTATGACTGGAATGGAAGTTCGGGAGACGGGGCCGTGAGAACAACGGAACAGCTTGTGGATCAGGCAACCAGTTTCCATGACAATAATATCATCCTGCTGTCACATGATTCCGAGACAAAAGATACAACTGTGGAAGCGCTGCCGAAAATTATTGAATATTATCAGTCACAGGGATATGTGTTCAAAGCATTGGATCTTAACAGCTATGTTGCACATCATGGTGTG
Source organism: Dorea longicatena (assembly GCF_024168045.1). Taxonomy (GTDB): domain Bacteria; phylum Bacillota; class Clostridia; order Lachnospirales; family Lachnospiraceae; genus Dorea_A. Next base: position 2,802,168 of record NZ_CP100126.1, on the reverse strand, counting down.
AATAATTAATTATATATGTAGGGAAATGTGTTGATGGTTGTTGTACTTATGCTGAATAGAATAACGGAAGATCTGGCGGAAAACATGTAAATACAAAGAAGAAAAATGATGTTATCAACCAGAGTGAGACTACAAAGCCAGGTTCTGTCTCGTGAGGAGAACGGGTCTTGCCGGAAATATATTCAGACATTCCAAATGAAAATATTACACTGGAATAAAAAAGCAGGATGTCTAAGATCAGGAAATTCCGGCCGAGAATCCCGGAATATGTGTAAAAAACAGAAACAGTAAAAAACATTCCGAGAAGCACACCCAGATACCGACAGTAAAAGAACGGTAAAACAACCGGATGCAGAGACAGATATTCCCATATGCTTACGAATAAAAAAGGAAAATATAAAAGTTTCAAATGTTCCCACACGGATTCATTAACCGGGCAGAAAAGTGCAATGATTGGAGGCTGCCCGGATAAAAAATACAGGAAATGATTCAGTGTTCCGAGAAAGGCAGCGACCAGGACAAAATGCAGAGCTGTGCCTTGAATGCAGGAGATAATCTCTGTGCAGACAGTATGAAAGATTTTTTTGAAATTGGTTGTAACATAATGGATAATATGCTTCATAAATTCAACCCCCATATCAATATATGAGAGCTGTGAAAAAAATATGAAAAAAATAAAAAAAGTACTTGCATTTTAAAAAACCTTATTATATAATAAATCTTGTCGTTACGGAGAACGTAACACAGACAATTGAAGATGCGCGATTAGCTCAGTTGGTAGAGCACCTGACTCTTAATCAGGGTGTCCAGGGTTCGAACCCCTGATCGCGCACTAACAAATCACTGTTTTTAGAGGCTTAGAGCTCTGGGGACGGTGATTTTTTTGTGCCTGAAAATAGGGGCTTTATGGGGGATAAAACGGAAATCACTAGGGAAAGCAAGGGTGGAAAGGAAAGAATTATGCAAATTATTTCCGGAGAGGATTTTACAAAATACCGGATAAAGCTTGTGACGGGAACATGTTCGTGTTAGTATAATCATAATTTACGATATAAGAAAAGAGTGAGAAGATGAGCAGTCATACACTGGAAGGAAAGAAAAAGACACAGAATGGTGTGAAGCGGCTGGCGTTCACAGTGCTTTCGATATTACTGGAAGTAGTGTTCCTGATTGGGATATTTAAGGGACTGAATGAATACGCGGTATTCATAGACAATCTGACCAGAATATTTGCCGTCATACTGGTTCTGAAAATATATGGAAGAAATGAGACTTCCTCGATGAAGACACCGTGGATCATCCTGATCCTGACATTTCCGATCCTTGGAGTAGCACTTTATTTTATGATCGGTATGAACGGTGGAACCCGGAAGATGCGGATGCGTTACAAAAGGATTGATGAGAAGCTTCTGCCACTTTTGCCGGAAAATAAAGAAGTGCTGGAATGTCTGAATGTGTCAGATCCGAAGGCGGGAAATGTTTCTAATTATATAGAAAGAAATGCGTGTTATCCGGTGTATCAGAATACGGATGTGACTTATTTTGATGAAGCGGTCAAAGGACTGGAGGCGCAGCTTACGGATCTTGCAAAGGCGGAGCAATTCATTTTCATGGAGTATCATGCAATTGAGGATGAATATGCATGGAGCAGGATACAGACGGTGCTGGAAGAACGGGTGAAAGCAGGAGTAGAGGTCCGGGTGTTCTATGATGACATGGGCTCGATCGGATTCGTAAATCTGAGCTTTGCGAGAAAACTGGAAGCGAAAGGAATTGCCTGCCGGGTATTCAATCCGCTGCTTCCGGGACTTAATATGTTCCTGAATAACCGTGACCACAGAAAGATTACGGTGATTGACGGAAAGGTTGGGTACACAGGCGGTTATAACCTGGCAAATGAGTATTTTAACTATACACATCCATACGGGGAATGGAAGGATACGGGAATCCGGCTGGAAGGAGATGCGGTGGCTTCGCTTACGGCAGCATTTTTGGAAATGTGGGAAGCATCCGGGAAGACTCCGGCCGATGTGGATGTTCTGGATATAGAGGCACAGAAAAAATATCTGGTACAGTATCCGTATCAGGCAAAGCAGACGGGATATATCCAGCCGTATGCGGACTGCCCGTTAGACGGAATCCAGGTTGGAGAGGATGTCTATATCAGTATCGTCAACAAAGCGGACAGATACTGCTGGTTCATGACTCCTTATCTGATCATCACGGATGAGATGACACATGCACTTTCGCTGGCGGCCAGGCGTGGCGTAGATGTGCGGATCATCACACCGGGAATCCCGGATAAGAAGCTGATCTACAGTATCACCAGATCGTTCTATCACAATCTGGTACAGGATGGTGTAAGGATCTATGAGTGGACACCGGGATTCTGTCATGCCAAGATGAGTGTGGCGGATGATTGCATGGCGACTTGCGGCACGATCAATCTGGATTACCGGAGCCTTTATCATCATTTTGAAAATGGATGCTTTATGGCAGATTGTGATGCGGTGCTGGATATCCGGCGGGATATGGAGCAGACATTGGAACAGTGCAGGGAAGTGACGGAGAAGTATAAGTCCGGCCGGAGTGCGAGTCTGCGGCTGGGGCAGTTGTTCCTGCGGTTATTTGCGGAGCTGTTGTAGGAAAGAAGAAGGTAAAGGGACTGGGAATGCAGGTTTGCATTTCCGGTTTTTTTATTCTTGTATATTGACATATATCGAGATACGATATATAATAAAACCAAGAAGAAAGCAAAATTTTTTACACTCAACTATCGAAAGCCGATATATAATGAAAGCAAATATAAGAAAGGAGCAATCACTATGAAAGTAAACAAAAATATGGTCTCAGGAAATACCGCAATGTTAATTCTCAAATTGATCTCAGAAAAGGATATGTACGGATATGAAATGATCGATACACTCTCAAAGAGATCGGACAATGTATTCGAATTAAAGGTAGGAACATTGTATCCGCTGCTTCACAGCATGGTACAGTCCGGATATTTGGAAAGTTATAACCAGGAGGCGAACGGGAAACTCAGAAAGTATTACCGGATCACACCTAACGGGAAGAAATATCTGGAGAAAATGATCGAAGAATGGAATGCTTATGCCAATGCAGTTACAAGCATGATCCAGTATTCCGTATAGCACAGGTAAGGCAGTGAAGGTGGTAGAAAAGGAGGGTGTTAGATATGAAGGAAAGAGAATATCTGAAAGAACTTGGGAAGAAGATTACCGATTCGTCTGTAAGAAAAGAGATTGTAAATGAATATGAAGCGCATATAGAAGACTGTAAAGCCGCATTAATGGAATCAGGGATGACGGAAGTTGAAGCAGAGGAAGAAGCAGTCCGCCAGATGGGCGATCCGCAGGAAGCAGGTGAAGCAATGGATAAGATCTATCATAAAGTGTTTGATTCCAATATGTTTCTGTGGATGCTGGCACTGGGATGTGTACCAATTGTATGTGTGTGCATTTCTTATCTTATCGCAAGAGATCCGAACGCATTTTTATGGTTGTGGAATGATGCGCTTGGCCTGAATAAAATCCCGGCAGTTATACACCGGAATATCGGAATCGGATTAGCTGTCTATGGAATCGGATTGAGCTTCTGGGAGAAATACACGGGCAAAGCTTTATTCTATGCAGTCGGAAGAGACTGGGGGCAGGGATGTTACGTTGCAAACAGCGGGCTGGTACTTTTTATCTCGGCATTATGTTTTGTTCCGAGTTTCCCGGTGAAGGGATATGCAGGAATCCTCTGCTGTGTATTGATAGCATGTCTGCTGAATATGGTACTGAGAGGATTTATGAATCTTTTGCAAAGCAGAAGAGAGACCAGACTTTTATGGGAGATTGGAACGGCAGATACCAAAATCAACTGGAAGGGAAAAGGATATCTGTGTGGACATCATATGAAAGTAAGAGTACAGGGATCTGAGAAAGGAACGGAGATCCCGGCAGGAGCACCGGTGATGGTTGTCGGAATGGAGGGATTTAAGCCGGTGGTGGCGCAGGTATAAAGAGAGAGACGTTAGATCTTGGATAGTAAGCGTATATGAAGAGAGACGTTAGATCTCGGATAATAAGCGTGTATGAAAAATGAGAGGCAAAAGTTATGAATAAGACGGAAAAGCGAATGAAGATATTCACGCTGATCATGCAGGTGATCATCCAGGCAGTGCTATTATTTCCGTGGATGAACATGGGGACATGGAAATGCAATGTACCGGGATATCTGATAAAATTGGCTGCTTCGGGCGATGGGATGAGTTACATAAAGAAAAGTCTGAAGCCTTTGGGAGTACTGGACGGTGCAGATGAACAGATGATGGTTCAGATACTGATGCTGTTCATCTGTGAACTGGTAATGGTACTGGTAATCCAGGTGATAGGAATTGTGAATCTGATACTGGCTTTAAGCAATCACCATAAACTGCTTCTGGATATCATGTCACTGATCGCAGGATGTATGATATCATTTCTTGGGGCAGATGGGGCAGTATTTTCAGATCCGCTGTCACAGGTGTATCCATTTTTACTGGTAGTGCTTCTGGTGATCAATTTGATCGGTGCGAAGCTGATTGATTCGTGGCAGGAAGAGAAAAAGATACAGGAAGAAGTTAAAGCCAGAGAGAAAAATTACAAAGATGAAAAGAAAAAGCATCTGGAATTTTCGGGGAAGTATCCGAAAGGATTCTATACGGCCCTGTGGAAGAATTTTAAAAGTTCAAAAAGAGATTTTATTGTTTACGTAAGTATGAACCTGCTTCCGGCGACGTTGATATTTTCCGGAGTCGGAATGGCACAGATGCTGGCACCATTTAATAAAGAAGGAAATATACTGACGGGGCATGGAATCACGGCAATTCTGCTGGAATTCCTGATCGTGAGTCTGATCGCATCGCTGATGCTGATGATCACGAATCTGTTGTCATATTTCAGAAAACGGATGAGAAATTACAGTATATTTTCTACTCTGGGAATGCGGAAGTCTACACTTTATGAAGTGCTTGGAGCAGAGATTGTGGCTGGAATTCTGGGAATGCTGATCGGGGGAGCCTGCATCGGAAGTGTGATCCTGTGTATCATCCGCAGAATTTTCATGGCAAGATCCGGAGTGGGAGCACAGCCGGCGAAGATTACAGGATTCACATATTTGATCGCAAGTCTTATCATGATCGGAATATCCGGGATTGGACTGATGATCCTGCGGGATTTCTTCCTGTACAGGGAACTAAAAAAAATGCAGCTGGGCGATGTGGAAAAGGAGAAGATGCCGGAAAAACGGATCGGTCTGTGGCTTACAATTGGCCTGGTCATTGTGGTATTTGGAATAGTGAATTTCGGAATGCGGAAGAATGCCGAAGGGTTACGGATACTTTTATTTATCTTCCTGGGCATTTATCTGGCGGAAAAGTTTGGATTTGGATTGTTCCTGAAAGTGCGGAAGCATAAAAAGAGTTATTATGCAAAGTTGATCCCATATAATTCGTTTTATTACCGTTTCAAGAGTACATTCCGTTATGTGTACGTGATCAGTCTTATACCGGTACTGATATTGTTCTTATTTGGAAAAGATATGATCTCAGCGAAGATCGCGCAAAAGCCGGAAGGACTGTTCCCGTATGATTTTGTATGTATGGCAACGGAAGCGGATGAGACATTCTGGAAACAGCTGCAGGAAAAATATGACGTGAAATTCCAGGAGTATCCGATGGTACGCGTGACGAATGTGGATAATTCGGAAAAGCTGGATGATGCCAGAGCAGTGATCATGCCGCAGGGACAGCATATAGGCATCTCGGAGACGACGTATAAAGAACTGAATAAGGCACTTGGAAAGAAAAGTGAAAAAATGAATCTATCTGCTGACGGAAAGGAAATCTATATTATTTATCAACAGGATAAGAGTACGAAGGCACATCCACTGGATTACCTGAATTCGAGAAAAGAGCCGTACCTGCACATCGGACAGCCGATAGAATCTTATGGATTTCTTGATCGGGAAAAGATCTATCCAACACGAACCGTAAAGGGTGAAAAGACGGATATCCTGACAGGTGCATTTCGGCAGGGAAGTGAGGAGAATCTGGTTGTATTTTCGGATGAATATTTTGAAAAGGTTCAGGACGACTGGAAGAAATATAATTGGATCACCGGAGATCCGGTTGAGGAGGGTGAAGCAGAAGAAGGAGTGACGATCCATCACTGGCCGACAAAGCTTGTCCTTTTGAATGTGAAAAATGTAGATTATCAGAAGATAGAAAAAGAGCTCCAGGCTTTTCGGAAGGTACATAAAGAGGATGAAAGATTTGACAAGGATGTATTATCCTGCTATTCCAAACGTACAACGATGGAACAGATTGAAAGCGAACGCTTTATGACAACGGTAGTAGATATATTTATCATGGGAGCATTTCTGCTGGGAAGCGTTCTGGTCATTTACTTGAAATATGAATCTGAGATGACGGACAAGAAGAAGCGGAATCATTTCTTAACCTGTATTGGAATGAGCTCGAAAGAAAGAGAAAAGCTGATCCGGACAGAGACGGGAATCTTTTTCTGGATCCCGGCAGCAGTTGCGGTTGTTATGGTGCCGGTGTTAACCGGGGAGATGTGGAACATGCGGGAATATACGAAGGCTGACGGTGTACATTATTTGCGATATCTGTTGATCCTTGCAGTTATATATCTTGTAGTGCAGGGCATCGGTGTAAAGGTGATTGAGCAGTATACAATAAGAAAGGTAGAAGGAAAGCATGAAAGAAATATTAAAGGTAAATAACCTGATCAAGAAATTTCCAAAAGCCGGTGGGGAGATTGATGATGCGGATGCGATTTCGGTACTGAAAGGCATTAACTTTGATGTAGAACAGGGAGAGTACGTCGGAATTATGGGAAAATCCGGCTGTGGAAAGACAACACTTCTGAAGATCCTGGGATTTATGGATCAGCAGACGGACGGAGATGTGATCTTTAACGGTGTGAATACGAATGAGCTTTGGAAAGAAGAACTTACGGATATCAGACGTAGAAAGATCGGATTTGTATTCCAGGATTTTAATCTGATGGACAGTCTTTCGGTAAAAGAAAATATCATGCTTCCGGTATTGCTGGATAAAAAGGAACAGAAAGAATGTGAAGAGAAAGCGGAAGCATTGGAAAAGCAGTTTGGGATTGAACATCTTCAGGAAAAGAATCCTTATGAACTGTCCGGCGGTGAGCGGCAGAGAGTGGCAATCTGCAGGGCGCTGATCAATGATCCGAGTATCATATTTGCAGATGAGCCGACGGGAAACCTCGACTCAAAATCCGGAAAAGTTGTTGCGGGGGAATTCCGGAAAATCAATGAGGAGTTAGGGAAGACCCTTCTGATGGTAACGCATGATCCACAGATGGCAAGCCGGTGTAAGAGAGTGATATTTCTGAAAGACGGATATGTGATGAATGATGTGAGAAAAGAGGGCACGGAAGAAGAATTTTACAGAACGATCATTGGGGAGATGGAGAAGTTTTAAGATGAGATAATATATAGATGGTGATATGGGCTATGCGGCGGAAGATAATTCTGCCGCTTTTTTTACGAAAATTAATCTTGTAATCATATGAACAATATGCTATTCTGAATTCACTTCAAAGAGTGACTTCTACAAACTCTTAAGTATTTCTAGGCCAAAAGGCATCAAGTTTCGACCGTTTCACACCTAAAAATGTCTGAAACATATTTCCGACTTGAGAGAACACGAAAATTTTATAATCTATTCAGGAGGACGTGCCTATGACAAACAACTTCAACAGTATTTCCCGATGATTCGGACAAGGGAGGAGGTGTTGAATGAGATTGAAAGTAAAAGCAGATTAAAAAATTTATTTTATGAGTGGACAGAGGAAAATCAAAATGAATTTCTGGATTTTTGTACCGGAGTGAAAGGTATAAAAATCATGTATGATTTCATGATAAAAGAAATTCTGAATCCGGAGAATACACCGGAGAGAGTAAATGAATTACTCACGTTACTTCTCGGACAAAGAGTGAGAATTGTAGACGTATTACCAAATGACGGAACAAGATTAGCAGATGAATCTACGCTTCTTATTACAGATATGGTAGTACAACTGGAAGATGGAAGTATTGCGAATCTGGAAATTCAGAAAATCGGATACTATTTTCCGGGAGAAAGAAGTGCCTGTTACTCAGCAGATCTGTTGCTTCGGCAGTATAAGAGAGTGAGAGGAATCAAAGGAAAACGATTCTCTTACAGAGATATCAAGCAGGTGTATACGATCGTGTTATTTGAAAAAAGTCCAACAGAATTCCAGAAATTTTCCAATAATTATATCCATCGTTTTATGCAAAAATCTGATACAGGAGTAAATATAAATTTATTACAAGAATATCTGTTCATACCTCTTGACATATTCAAAAAGAATCAGCAAAATGAAAATAGAAGTGTAAAAATAGAAAACCGGCTGGAAGCATGGCTTGCATTTTTCTGCATGGATGATCCGGAGACAATTATAGAAATTATAGAGAAATATCCGGATTTCAAAGAAATGTATGAACAGGCCTATGATGTCTGCCGGAATATCGAAGAGGTGATGCAGATGTTTTCGAAAGAATTGCTGGAGTTAGACAGGAATACAGTAAAGCTGATGATTGATGATATGCAGAAGGAGATAGACTGCCAGAGAGAGCAGTTGAGTCAGAAGGATGAGGAGATGTTAGAAATGAGGAAAGAAATACAACGATTACAGCAGCTATTGGATAAAAAATAGCATGAAAAATGTCAAAAGAATTGTTTTAGGTACTTATAAAAATAACTAGTCAGTTGAAAGAGGTGATGTAGATGCTTTCGGAAGAATTGTTAGAATTAGATCGAAATACAGTAGAATTCATGATTGAAGATATGCGGAGGCAGATAGAAGAGAAAGATGAGCAGATAAAACAACTAGATGAGCAGATAAAACAGAAAGATGAGCAGTCAAGACAACTGGATGAACAGATAAGACAACGGAATAAACAAATAAAAGAAAGTGATAAGCAAATAAGACAACTGGAGGAACAGATAAAAGAAAGCGATAGGCAGATAGGACAGTTGGATGAACAGATAAAAGAAAGCGATAGGCAGATAAGACAGTTGGATGAACAGATAAAACAATCAGAACAAGAAATACAAAAAATGGAGGAAGCAAAAGAGTAATACATAGCCTGGCTGTCTCAGGAACGTGAAACAGCCAGACCGCTTACCTCAAAGCATGTAATCCAGGGATATTCCATATAATTGATGCTGATATCCCCGTTTACAGTAACCCCATCAGGCAGATAATAGACATTTCCAAGAGGACTGGTCTCGCAGACATACCCCTGTGCGAGCATATCCTCTTTTTCTTTATCGGTAAATCCTACCGATATCTCCAGACGCGGAGGGGCACATCAACTGGTGATTGTTTCGATGGAAAGTATGATGTTGCGGAATCCGCGTTTATTCATATAGGCAATAGCATTGTCGTTCAGGTGTACCATATGTTCAATTCCTTTCATAATTTAATAATATTACAGCAGTAATTGTAAAACAAAGTCCACAGATGGAAAGAATACCTGGTGTTTCGGCATAGAGTACCGCTCCGAATAACATGGCGGCAGCAGGCTCGCTGGAAGCGAGAATCGATGCCTTGCCGGCCTCCATATAGCGCATGGATAAAGAATATAGTGCATAAGGCAGGACGGATGATACCAGCGCATGAATAATCAGGATAAAAAAGGTGGTCCTTTGCCCTGAGACAATCATACTGCTTAAAGAGTGTATATTACTGAAAGGCAGCATTGTCATGCCGGAAAAGAGTGTGCCGTAAAAAGTAATCGTCAGGAAATGATATCCTTTTTGTGTGACTTTTTTGCTTATGATTCCATATACAGCATAGAAAAAGCTTGCCAGAATTCCGCAGAGAATTCCTGTTATGCTCCAGGAAAGTCCATTGCTTTCCAGTACTCCGCTTACCAGTACACAGCCAATGAGTGCGAGTGTTACACAGGTCAGTTTGTGTCTGGTTATCGGTTCATGGAAGAATATAGCAGCCAGAAACAGAACAAAGACCGGAGACATGGCAAGTAACACGGCAGAAAGTGCAAGAGATCCTTTCGTAACGGAAATATTATAAAAGACACTGAGGGCGGTCATGCCGATCATGCCGCTTCCGATAAAAAGCCAGAAGTCACGCCGATGTACATAAAATAAATGTCGGTTATAGAATAGAATCCATATGCCAGTGATCAGAGCTGCAAGCAACATCCGGAAACTAATGATGGAAAAGTTGTCGAGCCCATCGTGTTCCAGTGTACGGACAAAGATTCCGGCAGCACCCCAGCAGATGCCGGAGAAAAATGGCAGTAACCAGGCGTATTTGGTAAGTTTCTGATTCATAAGTACCCAATCCTTTGTAAATATAATAAATTAAGTATATCACAAAAACGGACATTGTTATGAGAACATGTCCGTTTTGTGCATTTTTATGAATCACTATAATCGATTGGAATTATCTTTCAAATGAATATATTCCGCTACAGACCGGTCAAAAGTCTTGATATGTTGGAACAGCCAGTCTACAACATTGCGCTTTACCTGTTCGATAAACTGATCATCAGGCCCTTCATTTTCATTCAGATAATCGTATAATTCCTGAATAGATGTTTTGAATTCTTCATGCTTTGCATGGTGACTGGAAATCTCCGGATAAGATACCTTTTTCTGAAGTTCCTCTTCTTCCTGAAAATGAAAATTTGTATATTCATCAAGGTAATCTAACATTTTGATCGCTTTGATCTTACTGTCACCGGATTCGCATGCTGCAACGAACTGCCGGATACGGTCGATCAGTTCCTGATGCTGGGAATCGATGGTCTTGTTGCCTGTAATTAAGTTATCGTCAAATGTAATATTCATAGAGAAACCTCCTGTCTTTGGTACACATTGAATCCTCGTCCCGCATAGTCTATAATGAATCGTAGAAAATGTTTATCAGCAGAGAAAAGGATTGGATTATGAAGTTACAACAGTTACAGATATTTCAGAACCTGACAGAAGAAGAACTGGAAAAAAGTCTTGTCTGTTCACAGGCTGTAGTAAAGAAATATCCGAAAGATACCTATATTTTCCGTCAGGGTGATGTGCCGTTAAAATTATATTTCATATTGGAAGGAATGGTTGAGCTTGGCAGTATCAACCTGAATGGTAAGATTACCCGGAGCAGTTACGTTACGGTGGGTGAGGAGTTTGGCGAAGTAGAAATGTTTCTGCGCCAGTCTGCTTACTCCGGTTATGCAAAAGCAAAAAGTGAAGTGTCGGTTCTGGAGGTTTCACAGAATTTCTTTGGCGGAAGATGCGAAAGAAACTGTGTACATCACAGTAAGGTTGTCTTCAATATGCTTCAGCTTTTTGCGGAAAAAGCAGAGAAATGTAACCGTCAGATAGAGGTTCTTACCAGTGGAAACTTACGTCAGCGTGTAGCGGCGTACCTGTTGGAAAACTGTAATCCGGACTATCGGGTCCGTTTGCATATGAACAGGGAAGATCTGGCAGTATATCTGAATACTACAAGACCATCTCTGTCGCGTATGCTGCTTACTTTACAGGATGAAGGTATCATCCGTCTTGTAGGCCGTAAGGTAATCGAGATCACGGATTATGAAAGACTGCAGTCGGAAGAGTAATTAATCTTCTGCAACAAATACTTCTTTTCCTAATCCGCAGATTGGACATACCCAGTCATCTGGAAGATCTTCAAAGGCTGTGCCCGGTGCGATTCCGTTATCCGGGTCTCCTACAGCCGGATCATATTCATAGCCACATGGTTCACATACATATTTTTTCATAGTTAAAATCTCCTTTTATAAAAATTAATTGTTTGTTGATTGTTGCTGTACAACTTATGTTGTGATTAAAGTATATTGCTTTTATCAGAGAAAATCTGTAACAAATGTTACGAAAATGAGAAAAAATGATAATTATATGTCAATTCAATTAAAAATTTCCATATACATGAGGAAATAGAATGTTTGAGGAAAAATTCGAAATTTTATATTCTTAATACAAGAAAGAAAATCGCGGTTTGAATCTGAGAAATTATTCATGCAGAACATACAGAAAGGAAAAAAATAGTATGGAAACGAAAGTGAAAAAAGGATATGGAAAAGGATGGGCATTGATTCTTTATGCATTCCTTGCATATTTTACAGCAACTGCAGTAGGTAGTGCAATGAACGCAGCGTCAGGAACGTTGTCTGAATTAAGAGGATGGAATGCAGCATTATTAACAAGCTTTATTTCATTAGGATCTATTGCAAATGTAGTTGCAGGATTTGTTTTTGGTAAGTTATCAACAAAAGCTTCAGCGAAAAAGCTGAGTATCATGTGTAGTGTGATCTGGATTGCAGTTGTAGTCGGAATGGGAGTGACAACTAATCTCTGGGCATTTGCATTCTGCCTGATCATTGCAAATGGTATTTCCAGTGCGCTTGGATATCAGCTGGCACCAGTTATGATTTCAAAATGGTTTCCTAAGAGAAAAGGAATTATCATGGGAATTGTAACAATGGGTATTCCGCTCTGCTCAGGATTTGCAACAATGATGTACCAGGCAGGATATGCAGCAATGGGATCTTTAGGTGGATTTCTTCCATTTATTGCAGTATTGGTTGTAGCGTTGATTGTACTCGTTGTATTCCTTGCGGATGATCCGGCTGACAAAGGATTCAATCCGGATAACGGAGCAGAAGCAGAAGCGGAGGAAGAAAAAGGAATTAATAAAGAAAGCATCTGGACAACACAGAAACTTCTGTCTACTCCACAGGTATGGATTCATGGTCTTACACTTGGTGTTCAGTTGTTGTTCGCCAGTGGACTGATGGTTCAGTTATTCCCAAGACTTCTGGAGATTGGATTTGATCCAGGAATGGCAGGAATGATGATGCTTGCATCTGGTCTTCTTGCTCTGCCAGGCTCTTACTTATGTGGTGTGATTGATTCTAAGATCGGAGCAAGAAAAGCAGCATATACTTCATATGTATTCGGTATTCTTGCAATGCTTCTGAACCTTACAGGTAATACGGTATGTGTATGGATTTCATTGGTATGTATTGGTATGGTTGTAGGTGGTGCAGCAAACTGGCCGGCATCACTCTGTATTGAAGAGTTTGGAGACAGCTTCGCAAATGGATATGGTATTATCCAGCCAATGATTCAGGTAGTCGGAGCAGTTGGACCTGCATTCTTCGCAGCATTTTACGGAATGACAGGAAGCTATAAGATACCATATATCTGCGGTGCTGTATTAATGTTTATCGGTCTGATTGGATTTGCGACACTGGCAAAACCAGGATTTGCAAAAAAAGAAGAAGAGAAATATAAAAAATAAGGGATGATATCAGATGAAGACATATAAAGTATTTACTGTAAATCCCGGTTCTACATCAACAAAGATCGCAGTGTTTGATGGAGAAAAGAAGGTCTACTCAGCAAATGTCAGCCATGATTCAAAGGTGTTGGAAGAATATAAAACACTGGAGGATCAGCTGGCTTACAGAAAAGCAACAATAGAAAGTCTTTTGAAAGAAAATCATATAGACCTGGAAGGTCTGGATGCCTGCGTTGGTCGTGGAGGCGGTCTGCTTGCAATGGACGGCGGAACTTATGAAATCGATGATCTTGTTTTGGAACATTCGATTCATGCTAAAAACGGAGTAGTACATCCGGCATGTCTGGGACCAAGTATTGCAAGAGAATTTGCAGAGCAGTATGGTGCAAAAGCATATGTTGTCAATCCGCCGGATGTAGATGAACTGCAGGATTTGGCGCGTATGACCGGCATCAAAGGTGTATATAGAAATGTACATCTTCACGCATTGAATTTAAAAGAGACAGCTATCCGTCATGCCAGAAATATGGGAAAGAAATATGAAGAGTGTAACTTTGTAGTCTGCCATATCGGAGGAGGTATCTCGGTATCGGCGCATCAGAAAGGGAAAATGATTGACGGATTTGACATTGTCGGTGGAGAAGGACCGATGGCACCTACCAGATGTGGAAGTGTTGCAGTGGCAGATGTGTTGAAGTATTGTGAAGACAAAGAGATTAAGACTGTGAAACAGTTATGCACGAAAAATGGAGGATTTGTCAATCATATGGGAATTTCAGATGCACTGGAACTGACAAAATGTGCAGCAGATGGAGATAAATATGCCGGATTACTCTGGGATACCATGATCTATCAGATCGCAAAATGCATCGGTTCTATGGCAGTCGTGCTGGAAGGAAGTGTAGACGGTATTCTGTTGGGAGGTGGAATGGTCTACAATGAAGATTTGGTTGCGAAGCTTAAAGGGTATTGCGAATGGATTGCGCCGATAAGTGCATATCCTGGGGAATTTGAAATGGAAGCAATGGCATCCGGCGCAGAACGTGTGTTAGATGGCGAGGAAGAAGTGAAGAAATATACGGGAGAATGTAGATTTCAGGGATTTGATTTTATAAAATAATGGCGATGGAAAAGGGTGCCGCACAGATAAAAATGTGCGGCACCCTTTTTGTAAGCTGACATTCGTCCGAAAGAAACTGCGAGTGGCAGGTTTTGCAGATACCAAAGTATGTAAAAGGAACTGACGGCAGCAAATCCTCTGCATTACTCATATGCTTTAAAGAAATCAATAATTTCCTTTTTAGTCTTTAGCATCCGCAGAGTGTCAATGTCAAGCTTGTCATTATAAAAAATATGCAGAAGCCGGAACACCAGAGTCGCATCATCCGGACGGAAAGCTCCCATAATAATGATACGGATCTTATAGGAATTCCACATGATCCGGTGATCCAGTGTTGTGATTGATAATCGTGTTTCCTTTGCGGGAATCAGAGAATGCAAGAACAGAATCCCGGGACCAGTCGCATTAGTGGCGATAGATTCCCATCTTAAAATATCAGACAGATAAGACGTATCGGTCAGGTTATTCTGTAAAAAATCTTCAGCCATTGTCTCAATAATGGTGAATCTGTCGGTGAATGATTCTTTTTCATGCCAGAATGCATGCTCCAGCAAATGACCGAGTGTTATATCAGATGCGGCGCATAAATGTTCGATACGCTGCTCGTTGATGTATTCTGACAGAAGCAGATAGTCATCCGGTGCGAGAAATGGGCTGATCTGTATGGTATCAATACCGGGAAAATTAGTAATTGATTTACGGACGGTTGATAAGATAAGATCTGTATTTTGAAAATCATAAATATTCTTATCATTCACAGGCAAAAGTGCCGTTACATTCAAGTATTTATCAAAAGCTCCCAGAATTTTCCGCTTAAGTGCCCAGGCAGCCGGCATATTCATGTGGCAGAAGATGACCGTTTTCATCTTGGTCTCAGGATGTATCTCAAACAGGAATTCCACAGCACCTGAGATGCAGTGAGCCAGATAGAGCAGTTCATTCTGATTCAGGTAATATCCAAGGTATTGCTGGGCGAGATCCTGAAACAGGTATGCAATCTCGAATTCTACATTCAGGATTCGTTTTTCAAGATCCTGATTTCCCTGTGTATTGAGAATGTGTGTAGGAGCCTGGATGAACTGGATGTAGGATAAAAGCGTGATATAGAAATCCTCATCTTCAGAAAAATCCAGATGGAATACATCCTGAATTCTGTCTATGTAAGCTTTCGCTAGCTGGATGGTAACCGGACCAAAATGCTGTGAGATATTCAATGGTGTAATGTCGGATACATCAGGAAGATGTCCGGAGGCAATCCGCTGATAAAGATCATCCCGTTCTTCGCGGCTGAAAGAGCAATGGAACTGTCCTTCCAGGGCATCTGCCAGACTGTTGGAAGCCAGGCTGGCCGGAGTATCAGGCCGGAGTACAGGTGAAGCCGGTGGCAGCTGATGGCCGGATAATACTCGGTGATACATGATAGCAGCAGCAAGATTCAAAGAGACAAGGCTTGGGTCTTCCATAGATATTCCGTATTTATCCAGATGTAAGGGTACTTCATCCATAATGTAATCCAGCACGTCTTTATTCAGAAATGTATATCCGTAATACGTGTTCCAGTTGTGATTATAATTCCAGTCTTCATGAAATAACCGGTTCAGAACAGAGCGACGTTTTTGTTCATTTTCTTCGAATGTAAGAAAGTTTCGCTTCTGTTCTAATTTTATATAGGGTTCCGACAATACATATTTCATTTTGAGACTATGCAGATCGTGTTCCAGTGTTGTGTGGCTTATGAACATTTCATCTTCCAGATCAAAGAGATTTAGATGTTCATCGGTCAGACACAGCCGGAAAGCAAGATAACGGATGCGATCTTCTTTGGTAAAGAATGCAGTGTCAATTTGATTTAGCTGTTGGATGATTTCGGGGTTTTCTGCGGTATAAAGGTATCCTTTGCTGCGCGCGGAAAGAATCTTTGCGTGATAGGGTAAGATGTTTTGATTGATTTCTACGATATCACTGCGGATCGTTCGTGGTGAAACACCTAATTGCTTTGCAAGTTCATTTCCGGTGATATAAGTAGTCTGTTCCTGCATCATGTGGAGAAGTTTCCGTTGGCGCAGAGATAGATTAAGCTTGTCCATGATAACCGTCCTTTCGTATATTTTTCTGAGTATATTTTATCAAAAAGCATTGCCGTTTTAAAGAGGAAATATCCAATTTGAGAAGGCGGAGGAATGAGATTAAGATAAAGTTATAAAAAACAGGAGGTCTTAAAGATGAAATACGAAAATACCAGAAAAATTGTTTTAGATGCTATTTTAGATGCAGTAGATATGGGGCTGATCCATGGAACATCAGGAAATATTGCCATGAGAGATGATAAGGAAGATGTAGTTGCGATCACACCAAGCGGAATCTCTTATAAAGGGATGACAGCAGATCAGATTGCCATCGTAGATATGAATGGAAAATGGCTTGATGGACCATTCAAACCATCTTCAGAAGTCCCAATGCATACAGCAGTTATGAGAGCAAGAAAAGATGTAAAAGCAACGGTACACACACACGGAATGTTTGCAACAATCGCAGCAATGAGCGGAGAATTACTTCCAATTACACCACCGCAGGCAGAATTCGTTCCGGTAGGAATTGTTCCATTTACGATGCCGGGAAGTAACGATGTTGCGGATAAAGTAGTTGAGGCTCTTGGAGAAGAAGGAAGAGCAGTCCTGATCAAAAATCACGGAATGTTCTGCTGTGGGAAAGATATGAAAGCAGCAATGGCAGCAACAATTTATACAGAAGAGATGGCTCAGACAACATACTATGCAAAGGTTGCAGGTGTATATCAGCCGATGCCGGAAGAAGCTGTTAAGAAAATGAAAGAACTGATCGCAGCAGACCAGGCAGTGTAGGAGGAAGAAAATGAGTTTTAACTTTTTCGTAAAAAGCAATATTACATTCGGAAGAGGTGCAGTAGAGAAACTTCCGGAGATTATTGCAGGATATGGATTGAAAAATATCATGGTTGTGTATGACCGAGGAGTAAAGGCAGCGGGAATTGCAGAACGTGTGATGGAGCAGGTAAAGAAAGCCGGAGTAAAAGCAGTTGTGTTTGATGGAGTCATTCCAAACCCGACCAATGAAGTGGTAGAAGAAGCAGCAGCAATTGCAAAGGAAGCACAGGTGGACGGATTCGTAGCAGCCGGTGGCGGAAGCAGTATTGACCTTGCAAAAGCAATCAATGTTCTGATGACAAACCCAGGAAAGATTGGTGAATACGGCGGAATAGGAATGGTAAAAAATGCATGCCTTCCACTGATTGCTATCCCGACAACAGCAGGTACATCCAGCGAGATCACAAATGTAAGTGCACTGATCGATACAGAGAAAGTAATCAAATATGTAGTCATTGACAACAAGATCGTGGCATCTGACGTTATTGCAGATCCAGATTTCACAAAGACAGTACCGGCAGGCGTAACTGCTGCAACCGGAATGGATGCAATCACACATGCAGTGGAAAGCTACATTTCCAATATGGCAACACCATTAACAGAATACAACTCATTAAAAGGACTGGAAATCTTACATAAGAACCTTCCGAAAGTTGTAAAAGATGGTTCGGATATGGATGCCAGAGAACAGATGATGCTGGGATGTATCATTACAGGGTTCGGATTCTCCAATGCCAATCTCGGACTGGTTCACGGTATTGCACATACACTGAGTGCACATTTCGGACTGGCTCATGGAATGGCCAATGCAACCGTACTTCCTTATGTTATGGAATACAATGCAGGCAGCTGCCCGGAAAAAATGGTTGATCTTGCAAAAGCAATTAAACTTCCGGTAACAGGTAATCTGGATGAGGACAAACTGCTTCTTGCAAAAGAATTGAAGCGTCTGACAACAGAACTTGGAATCAAGACTCTGGAAGAGCAGGGAATAAAAAAAGAAGACTTCGATATGCTGGCAGATGATGTGTTAAAAGAGCCTGTGCTTGGATTCAACCCACGTCAGAACATCACAAAAGAAGATATCCTTGCAATTCTTGAAAAGGCATTTTAATCAGAAAGGATTAACGATAAGGTGAGTAAAGGAAAGAAGATAAAAATTATTATTTCAATTGCAGCGATCTCGTTCATCCAGGGATTACAATATTGCGTATCGCCTGTGCTTGGGCAGATACAGGAACATTATCCGGATGTCAATATCAGTCTGGTCCAGATGCTGATTACAGCACCGGCGCTGCTGTCCATGATCGTGGCAGTATTGTCCGGATGGCTGGTCTTAAAGATCAGCAAGAAGAAATTACTTTTGTTTGCCAGCCTTGTAGCAGGAATCACCGGGTTCCTTCCGTATCTGTCGGATAGTTTTGGTCTTCTGTTCTTTTCACGAACATTTTACGGTGTAGGACTGGGACTTGCAACGGCTCTGAATACGGCAGTTGTAGCAGAGTTCTTTGAAGGAGACGAGCGGGTGTCCGTTATGGGAATTCAGGCGGCGAGCGTAGGTGCAGGTATGGTTGTTGTAACAACCGTCGGAGGAATGCTGGGTGCCGGAGGATTTAAAAATGCATATCTAATCAATGTGATCGGCTTTATTTCTCTGATATTGATTGCATGCTGCCTTCCGGATACCGGAAAAGCGCAGGCTTCCGGCTCGGAAAAAATTCAGCTGAACAAAGAAGTTTTTAAGATCTCATTTCTGGGAATGCTTGAATTTTTATTCCTGATTACATTTACAACGAATATAGCCATGCATCTGAGCGGAAATCTGGCAGGAAATACAGCCGTTTCCGGAAATCTGACGGGCGTATTTTCCGGATCCCAGATTGTAATCGGATTAATCCTTGGTATGGTTACAAAGATTACGAAGAAGTATACACTTCCAGTGGCGATGTTAAGTTTCAGTATCGGTGGACTGTTACTGATCCTGTTTCCGTCGAACCTGATCATGCTGATGGCAGGAGCAGTGTTCTGTGGATTTTCTCAGGGCATCTTCATTCCACAGGCGATGGTGGATGTCGCAGGGGCTGTAAAACCAGTGGCAACAGCGATGGCATCTGCATGTTTTACCTGTGCAATGTGTTTCGGTCAGGTAATATCGCCAACGGTTCTGAATACCATCTCGAAGCTGGTATTCGGCGAAGTTTCCACTACGAATGTATACATCATTTCCGTGATTGGAATGACAGTAGTTGCAGTTATCACAATTATTATGAAAAGAAGAAAGGAAAATATATAAAATGAAAAAGACATTAGCACTTTGTACTCCAATTCCGGAGAAACAGATGGAGTATATCAAAGAACAGTGTGACATTACAATCTGCGGTGAGTTAAAACACGGAAAAGGAAATGTCACAGAAGAAATGACAAAAGAAGAATGTATGGGACATGAACTGGTTGTATTAGGAGACGAATATGCAGGCGCAGATACGATTAAGGCATGGGCAGAGTCTGGCATGAAGTTCATGGGAGTTGCCAAGGGAACACCCGCAACCGTAGATCACAATGCGATCAAAGAAGCAGGTCTGGAATTATCTTATACACCTGGAAGAAACCGTGTTGCAGTTGCAGAATTTACAATCGGACTTATGATCGCAGTTGCAAGAAAACTGACATTGAGTTGTACAGGATTATCCAAGGGAGAACATGTAGGAGAACCTATGGAAGACATTTATGACGTACCGGATGTAAAGAATGTTACATTTGGACCTCTGGATGAGAAGCATCCATTTGTGGATTACGGAATCGGATTTGAATTATACGGAAAGAAACTTGGTGTTGCAGGATATGGTGCGATCGGACGTGAAGTAGCCGTAAGAGCAAAAGCATTCGGAATGGAAATCCTTGCATATGATCCATACATGCCGGCAGAGAAGATCGAAGCAGACGGAGCAAGAGCTGTTGATCTGGACACTATGCTTGCAGAAAGCGACATGATCAGCATCCATCTCCCGGTTCTTCCATCTACAAAGGGGATTGTAAATAAAGACTGGTTCTCTAAGATGAAGCCAACTGCTTATGTGATCAACACAGCCAGAGCAGCCGTTATTGATCAGAAAGATTTCGTAGAAGCACTTATGAACAAGACAATCGCAGGTGCAGCTGTTGATGTGTACTGGAAAGAGCCGGTACCGGCAAATCATCCACTGTTATCTATGCGTAATGTAGTATGTACACCTCACATGGCAGGACTTACAACAGACGTAGATAACTGGTCAGGTACGATGATGGGAGAAGAGATTACTGCTTACCTGAAAGGTGAACCAAGAAAATATATATGGAAAGTAAAAAAATAAAAATCAGAAACAAGGAATAAAGGAAATGTAATGGGCTGTTCTTCAGCCCATTTTCAAAAGGAGGATCTATATGGGAGCCAAATGTTGTAAAGGAAAAGAAAAATACCCGCATTTGTTTTCGCCAATCAGAATCGGTAACATCCGATTAAAAAACCGTATTATCGCAGCACCGACAAGTCCTAGTATGATTACGACAGAAGGACACTTTACACCGGAAATGACTGCTTATTTGGAAGAGAAAGCTAAAGGAGGAGTTGCTGTTGTAACGTATGGGGAATCAATCGTACATTCTGCGACAGGAAAATCTCATAACAAACAGTTACAGTTAGATTCATTCGGAGTCAAACAGGGAATGGCACAGACTGCACGTGCGATCCACAATGCCGGAGCTTATGCCAATATCCAGCTGTCACACGGTGGAAAATACGGCGGACTCGTCAGCGTAGGCGGTGACCAGGATGGCTGTGAAGTTGCATATGGTCCAAGCCATGAGATGACACCAGCCGGGGAAGTACAGGAGATGCCGAAAGAGCTGATCCTGGAGATCGTGGAATCTTATAAGACAGGAGCAAAACTGTGCAAAGACTGTGGATTCGATATGGTACAGGTACATGCAGCACACGGATGGCTGTTCTCACAGTTCCTTTCACCTGTGATGAATCAGAGAACGGATGAATTCGGAGGCTCTCTTGAGAACCGTGCAAGATTCCTTATGATGGCACTGGATGCAGTCAGAGAAGGTGTCGGACCAAGATTTCCGATCGAGATTCGTATCTCAGGAGATGACCTGACAGATGTCGGACTGGGACTGGAAGACTGTGTAAAAGTTGCAAAAATGGTAGAGGATAAAGTAGATCTCTTTAATGTATCCTGTGGAAACCATGAAGATCCTGCCATGTTCTGTCGTACCCATCCATCCGCATTCTTCAAGCGTGGCGTGAATGTATATCTGGCAGCCGAGATCAAAAAAAATGTAAGCAAGCCGGTAGCCTGTGTCGGATCGTTAAATGACCCTGCACAGATGGAAGAGATCATTGCAACCGGACAGGCAGATATCGTAGAGATCGGAAGAGCACTGCTTGCAGACCCATATCTTGCCAAGAAAGCACTGGAAGGAAATGCAGAAGATATCACACCATGCCTGAGATGTTATGAATGTTTCGGAGAGACTTCCAAGAGTGAGACTGTAAAATGTACAGTAAATCCAACTATGGGACAGCAGTATCCGGAGAAGACAAGAAAGCAGACCGCAGACACGAAGAAGCGTGTCCTGATCGCAGGCGGAGGTCCGGCCGGAATGGAAGCAGCGATCACGGCAGCTTTAAGAGGCCACGATGTAACACTGGTAGAAAAGAGCGGCGAACTTGGCGGTAATCTGCATCCGGCAGGAGCGGCATATTTTAAAGAAGATATCCGTAAATTATGTAAGGTCCTGATCAGCCGTGTAGAAAAAGCAGGTGTGAAAGTAGTTCTGAATACAGAGGTCACACCGGAGTATGTAGAAACATTTGACCCGGATGCATTATTTGTGGCAATTGGATCGAATGAACTGCGCCCGCCGATCAAAGGTATGGATCTGCCACATGTGATAATGGCGATCGATGCAGAGCTTCATCCTGAAAAATTAGGAAAGAAAGTTGCAATCATGGGAGGCGGACTTGTCGGAGGAGAAGCTGCAGTATCCTTCCACCATGAAGGCAAAGAATGTTCGATCATTGAGATGAAGAGTAAGATTGCAGGAGAAGTGAATTCGTTCTACAGAGGAGGTCTGATGCCGGAGATCGAGAAAGCAGCCACATGCTATGCCGATACTAAGGTAAAAGAGATCGTTCCAGAGGGAGTACTTTGTGAGAAAGACGGAAAAGAATTCGTAATAGAAGCAGATTCTGTTGTATGTGCACTCGGATTCCGGGCACCATACGACAAAGTCGATGCATTATGCGATAAAGTGGATGAATATTATATCATCGGTGACTGCAAGAACGTCGGACAGATCTATCACGCAACCAATCAGGCTTATTACGCAGCAATGCGTCTGTAAAAAAGGAGGGAAAATGGATGGAGAAGCTGAATATTCTGCTTATCACCGGAATTGTAACAGATGAACACACTCCGCTTATGAACCCGATGATCCGCTATATGTTGGAATCAACAGAGAGATTTAAAGTTAAAATTACGGAGGAATTTACGGGGTGTACTGCTGAGACACTGAAAAAATACGATGCAGTATTTATTAATTATGATGGCAAGGAATCCATTGAGACACCGTTTGTGAACTGGGGAAAGACAGCAGAAGAGGCACTTTATGAATATGTAAAGAATGGCGGCGGATGTGTTCTCTTACATACTGCAATTATGAACCCTACAGGACGTGTACACGATGATGAATATGTAAAGCTTGTCGGATTCGATTTTGAACTGAAGGGGGCTGCCGGCGATATTAACGGCGTTCGTAAGAATCCGGCATTGGAGTATGTCATTCATACGCACCGGGATGCGCATGAAATTGTGGCTGTAAACCAGGAAAGCTGGATGACGGTTCAGGAAGACGTATTTGCGAATGCAAAACAGGTGGATCCGGACATTACGGTACTGGCATCGGTGACAGACAGACTGGAAGACTATGATCTTAATAAGATGCAGGATCATGTGGCAGCCGTTTATAAAGGATTCGATATGAGCAAACTTCCGGGCATCAATGAGGAAGTACCGGTGGTATGGACACACAACTATGGAAAAGGACGTGTATTCGTATGCGCAATCTGCCATGGCCCGGACACGTTATGCCGTCCGAATATGACTTCTATGCTTTGTCGAGGTACCGAATGGGCTGCTTCAGGAGAAGTCACGATTCCATATCCAGATATTCAAGGTGAACGACGCAAGAATGCATGGCCGTTCTACAACAATATTACATGGTCTCAGATGGGTGAGATTAAAAAATGGTAACCTTTTAAAATTTTATTTTCTTTTGTGGGACAGGTATGGCTTTTGCTGTACCTGTTTTTTTGAGTTAAATTATATTGCCGTAATAAAGCGGAAATTATGAAATTGTCTTCTGCACAAGAAATATCTATACTGAATTTAACAAATAAAGCATGAACATTTGAAGCAGTGCTTCGTCCATGGAATAAAAATGCAATACAAGGAGGATACAGTGATGAACAGAGAGGAACTTTTAGCAAAAATTATTGAATTCGCAGCAATGGCATTCAACAAAGATGCAGCTACAATCAATGAGAACACAAATATCTCAGAAGAATTAGGGGTGGCATCTTCACAACGTGTAGCAATGAGTGCTTCCATTGAGAATGATTTCGATGTCATGATTCCGGTTGCAAGATTTGGAAAATTTGAAACTATCGGAGATCTTGTTGATTTTGTAATGGATGAGATGTAAGGAGGAAATTATGGTACACAATGTAAAACTTGGAAAAAATATGAGAAGTGTATCGATTGTTGGAATCGGTGCAACACCATTTTTTAATGGCGTACAGAATGAAACATACAAAGGACTTACGAACGGGGAACTCTTTGGACATGCTGCACTGGATGCAATGAAAGATGCTGGAGTAGAGCCAAGAGATGTGCAGTACTTCTTCCACGGATCTGCAAACCCGCACGTGCTGAACAACTGTATTACACCGAACCTTCAGGTGGCAGACTGGTTTGGAATGAGAGGAAAAGGATCATTATCTCATTCGGAAGGTTGCTGTACCGGTTACATTGCACTGGAGGAAGCAGTATTCGCAGTCGCCAGTGGAGCGTATGATGTTGTGCTTACAGGATGCAGCGAACAGGGAACAGGAATGCCAGATGGAAACACACCGGATCATATGCGTGTTCCACTTACTTCAGAAGTATTATTCCCGGATCTGGATTCCATCTTTGACCGTGCTTATGGAAGATACCTTGGAGGTGGTCCTGGTATGAACCATGATGACTGGATCAACTATTATGCAAAAGAAAATGGACTGACACCGGAACAGATTGATGACGTTCTTGCACATCAGGCATATCATTTCCGTCGTGCGGCAGAACTGTGCCCGAGAGCAATCCGACGTACACCATTTGACCAGATGGCAAAAGAGGCTGGATATGATGATGTATGGGAATATATGAGATCCAGTCATAACCCGAAGATGACACAGTACTTAAGAACTGCAAGTGATTCCTGTGTTGCTGACGGAGCTGCGGCATGTATCGTCGTTCCGACAGAGATTGCTCATAAGTTTACAGATAAGCCAATCGAAGTATTAGCAGTTGGAGCATCTGTACTGGATGCAATCGTTCCACATCTTGAAAAGAAAGCAACTGCAGAAGCAGCACGTCAGGTATTTGAGGCAACAGGTCTGACAGCTGACGATATGGATCTTGTTATGGTCAACGATTTTATCGGATCTTCTGCATTCCTTGCAGCTGAAGAGATTGGATATCTTCCGAAAGGAGAAGGATGGAAGTATGTTCTTGACGGAAGAATCGCTTATGATGGAGACAAACCAATGAATACGAACGGAGGAAGAACTTCTTACGGACATGCATTCGGTGCATCCGGAATGGCAGACGTCTTTGAAGCAGTTACTCAGATGCGTGGAGAAGCCGGAGAACGTCAGGTTAAGAAACTTCCGAAATATACCTTCCTTAGAGGATTTGGTGGAGCGCAGAACGTTCGTGCAATTATTTTGAAATCTAATTTTTAAGGAGGTATAAAGATGAGTCCAGAGAGAATGAAAACAGAAGAATTTTGGAATCCGGAACATATTGTTGAGAAGTTCTGGAATGGATTAAAAGATGGTGTGATATACGGAAGAAAATGTAAGGAATGTGGAGCAATCGAATTTCCTCCTCATCTTGCATGTAATAGCTGCGGATATCATGAAACAGAGTGGACAACACTGACCGGAAAGGGAGAGTTAAAAAGCTTTGTGTTCACAGGTGTTCTGAATGCAAGACTGGAACTGGAAGACCGTGGTCTGAAATATGTATGCGGTGAAGTCCAGTTAGATGAAGGACCTGCCATTAATGCTGTTATTCTTGGTGTAAACAAGAAGAAAGCAAGAGAGATTGATGGAAAACTTCCGGTACGTGTCCGCCCGGTATTTTACGATATGGGAAGATATACGACGTTATTTTTTGAATTAGATGAGTAATACAGGACAACAGTAACAGTATGGAGGAAAATTCCATGAACGTATTAGAACAGATTTATGCGAAAGCAAAAGAAAATCCACAGAAAGTGGCTTTTCCGGAGGCTTCGAATGAGAAAATGATGCAGGCCGCTTATGAAACTGGAAAAGAAGGATACATCATTCCGGTTCTTGTGGGGGAAGCAGAGAAACTGAAAGAACTTGCTGAAGAAAGAGGCTATGATCCATCGGTATTTAGTTTTGTAGATATTCATGATGAGACATACACAAATGATGTGATCAGAAGATATGTAGAACTTCCGGATACAATTTTTAAAGAGAAGGCAATTGGAAGACGTATGCAGGATCCACTGTATTATGCAATGGCAATGCAGAAAGTCGGCGATGCAGATGTTACATTTGCCGGAATCGATAACACAACTGGTGATGTACTGCTCGCAGGTCAGATGATCATTGGAATGAAGCCGGGAATCAGTACAATTTCAAGTATCGGACTGGCAGATATACCAGGATATGAAGGCAGTGAAGGCTCTCTTCTGGCTGTCGGTGACAGTGCAGTGTGTACAAACCCGGATGCTGAGCAGTTGGCAAGCATCGCAATATCAGCGTGTGACACGGTGCAGGAACTTCTTGGCTGGGAGCCGAGATGTGCGATGGTATGTTATTCTACACTTGGAAGTGGTCAGGGAGAACTGATTGATAAAGTGACGGAAGCTCTGAAAATTGCAAATGAACTTCGTCCGGAACTGGCAATTGATGGAGAGTTTCAATTAGATGCAGCTATCGTTCCGGCGGTAGCGGAAAAGAAAGTAAAGCGCGAAAGTAAAGTAGCCGGTAAAGCTAATATTCTGATCTGGCCTGATCTGAATGTTGGAAACACAGCAGTAAAGCTAATCCAACAGTTTGGTCATGCGAATGCATATGGACCGATGCTCCAGGGATTTAACAGTATTGTATGTGACTGCTCAAGAGGAGCACCGGTAAGTGAAATCAAAGGAAACGTTGTTATCTCGGCGGTACGTGCTGCTGAGAGCAAGAAACGAGTTTAACAGAAGGTTCAGGACCTTCGTAGCAAACAGATAAAATGTGCCCATGATTTAAGTTCGTTTGATAACATAAGATAGCCGGATCTGAACAGGAGACGGACAATGTACCTTGTACATTGGAAAACGTAAAAGAAAAATCTGTCAGATCCGTATCAACTCCAATTCCATATTTTTTAACGTAGGCTTCCTTCAATGTCCACAGGCGGTAAAACCATTCCCGATTCTCGGAAAGGTCTGCATTGTGGGACTGAAGGAAGTCTTTTTCAGATTCGGAGAGTGCACGGTCAACTAAGACATCCGGATAATATCCGGGAAATTCAGCATCGATTCCGATCGGACGGTCATGAAAGACGCAGGCAGCGAGCTGGTCACAGTGTGTAATGTTAAAACAAATTTCCGGGTGGTCTGGCAGGTATGGTTTGCCATTAGCGTCGGTTTTCAGGGCCTGTTCCAGTTCTTCCGGTGAAAAGGAAAGCTGGAAAAGATCCTGCAATCCCTGAAGCAGAAGCGTATGTCCAAGGTTGTGTTCCTGTGAGCTGATAGCGGAAATGGAGTCAGAAATAGGTGTATAATAAGCGTAATAGATAGTTGGCATAAGTGTTTCCTTTCTGATTTAGAAATCAAAATTCAAATAATACAACGATAAATCTTTTGTATATTATAACCCGTCGGAGAAAGAAAATATAGTGAAATCAGGTGAAAGAGTATGATCTTAAAAAGAGAGTTTGGAGAATTATATTATGAAGTTCGCGGAGAGGGAAAGCCTCTTCTTCTTATACATGGTGTGATTGTGGATGCAAGTCTGTATGAACAGACGGCAGAGATATTATCCAGGTATTATAAAGTGATCTGTTATGATCGGAGAGGATATTCCAGAAGTAAATGTAAAAAAACTCCGGAATTTCGCATGGAAGATCAGGTAAAGGACATTTTGGATATTCTAAACGAGTTGAAAATAGATCGGATCATTGTAACAGGTGCAAGTGCCGGAGCGGTAGTGGGACAATATTTTTTACAGAAATATCCAGAAAAAGTAGAATATTTACTCATGTATGAACCTGCGATGTTAGGAAACATGATGCAGGAAGAGGAGACATTTAAAAACTGGGCAGAAGAAACAGAAGAATTGATCAGAAAGCGAAAGTATAATATGGCATTACTGCGTTTTTCTAAACATATAGGGTATCAGGATCCAAGAAGTCCTCAAAAGTCAGAAGAGGTATCGTTGCGGGAACTGGATAATGTAGAGTATGCATTCAATAAAGAGATTCCTGTACTTTTAAGATATTATCCAGATATAGATAAGATGAACCAACATGCTGATAAGATTACGATTGCAGCAGGAGAAAAGAGCGAAGATTCTGTGTATGTGCAGGCAGCAATCCGGCTGGCCGCGCAAATAGGAAAGAAGGTTGTCTATTACCCGGGAGGGCATAATCTTCCGTATGATCTTCCGTTAGAGTTTGCAATTTGTGTAATAGGGACACTTGCTATAGTGAAAAAATAATCTTTCTTTTTATTTCCGTTTATATATGGCAAATATGCTTTTGTGACAAATACAGAAGTCTGCTATCGTTAAATCAACATAGAAAAGATAGGCGGAGGGTTTTTTTAGATGTCAAAAGTAGAAAGTTATTTGTTGGGCATGGATTGCGGAACAACGAACTTAAAAGCAATTATATTAGGAGAAGATGGAACAGTTGTTGCGGAGGCAAGCAGACCAAGTACCTTTATGGATCTGAAGTCTGATATGCGGGAACAGGATGCAAATGAATGGTGGAGTAATACAGTAGAGATTTTCAAAAGCCTTGTAGAACAGGCGGGACATGATATTGTAAAGAGAATCAGAGGTATTTCCATCAGTTCACATACAGTTACCATGCTTCCGGTGGATGCAGAGGGAAATCCCCTGAGAAATGGGATTACATGTCAGGACAGCCGTTCTATAGAGGAATTGCATTATATTGTAGAGACAATAGGTTATGACAGGTTTGTGAAAATTGTAGGTGGACGGCCTGCAGTTGCATTTCTTCCAAATAAGATTCTATGGTTTAAAAAGCATGAACCGGAATTATTTGCAAAGACAGTGTGTTTCCTTCAGGCAAGTTCCTTTATTAATTACAAGCTGACTGCGAAGATGACGATGGATATCGATCAAGCGACCAGAACACAGTGCATGGATATCAGCACGATGGAATGGTCCAAAGAGATAGGGGATGTTATTGGAGTGGATTTGGATGCAATGCTTCCAAAGCCGAGACTGGTAGATGAAATCATCGGATTTGTAACAGAAGAAGCGGCAGAAGAAACAGGACTGGAAGAAGGGATACCGGTCATTGCAGGCTGCAGTGATGCCATGGCATCAATGCATGCAACAGGCATGAGCCGTCTCGGAGAAGCAGGAGAATCGTCAGGAACCACATCACTTGTATTTGTGGGAAGTGATACGAAGAGTGCACCAGATATTCCGGTTGTCACAAAGCCATGTACTATTGATGGAATGCCATGGATCTTTGATGCACCGATCCAAGCAACTGGTGCATCATTAAAATGGTTTATTGAAAAAATGGCAGCAGAAGAAGTTGCATATGCAAAAGAGCATGATCTTAATATCTATACTTATCTGAATGAACTTGCTCTGGAATCAAAGCCGGGGGCCGGCGGCTTATTCTTCTTCCCATATCTGCTGGGAGAACGGGCACCGCTCTGGAATGAGTATGCAAGAGGTATGTTCATTGGAATGGGCATGGATATGAAGAGAAGCGATCTGGTCCGTGCGGTATTTGAAGGAACGGCTTTTGCACTCAGACATGTCATGGAGACGGTGAAAGAAGCCGGAGCGACAGCAGAATTGCTGCGTATCTGCGGAGGCGGAGCCAAGAGCCGTACATGGTGTCAGATTAAAGCTTCTATGTTGAATATGCCGGTATATGTGATGGATGACAAGTCGGGAGACGTTCCGGTAGGAGATGCACTAATCGTCGGACATAAGCTGGGTGTGTTCCCAGAACTTACAAAAGCAGCTGAGAAGATCGTAAAAGTCAACGAGATTATCGAACCTGTTGAAGAATGGGTAGAAGCCTATGACAAACTGTACCCATACTATGTAGAAATGTATAAGCATCTGGATACAGATCTGAAATCTCTGAAAAATACAGTCGATCAATTATAATAATGTGAAAATAAAACTGCCGGTATAGAAAAAGTGTACCGGCAGTTTATATGTCTTAAGTATTCTTAACTATGCGCCACACTTTACTCACTGTAAAATCAAAAATGCAACAAATTTCGTAAAAAAATATCACCAAAATTTAGACTGTATTCCAAACATTTATTTTAACAAAATTACCTCTTTCATTTTCGCCTGTTATAGAGTATCATATTACTTGCACAATATCTTGTGCGGAAATGATGTTGAAAAAACAATATTTAGTAGTATTTGAGGGTGAGCACATACTACATCGGCAATAAAAACAAGAGAGGGATAAACATGAACGCAGAAATAAAGACGAACGTAATTAAGAGAAACGGCGAAGAGGTAGCCTTCGACCTGGAGAAGATCATTAATGCGATCAAAGGTGCAAACAAGGACGTCGATAAACTGCATCGGATGAATGAATATCAGATTATGGCAGTGGCGGACAACGTTGCAAAGAAAATTGAGGAATCCACTCATGCTGTCAATGTAGAAGATATACAGGATATGGTAGAGACCGGAATTATGGAACTGCGCGGCTATGAAGTCGCACAGAAATATGTGCGCTATCGTTATAAAAGAGAACTGATGAGAAAGACGAATACAACAGATAACGGAATTCTTGCACTTCTGGAGCATATGAATGAAGAGGTGAATCAGGAGAACTCTAACAAGAATCCTGTGATCAACTCTACACAGCGTGATTATATGGCCGGAGAAGTAAGTAAGGACTTGTCAAGACGTGTCCTTCTTCCGGAAGAGGTTGTACGTGCGCATGAAGCGGGAATCATTCATTTCCATGATTCCGACTATTTCGCACAGAAAGAGCATAACTGTGACCTGATCAATCTTCAGGATATGCTTCAGAATGGAACTGTCATTAGTGAGACCATGATCGAGAAGCCGCACAGCTTCTTTACAGCATGTAATGTAACGACACAGATCGTTGCACAGGTAGCAAGTAACCAGTACGGCGGACAGTCATTTACACTGGCACATCTGGCACCGTTTGTCGATATCAGCCGTAAGAAGATCCGCAGAAATGTAATCGCAGAGCGTGAAGAATGCGGAGAAGCTTTAGATGAGACAATTATCAATAAGGTGACAGAGCGCCGTTTAAGAGAAGAAGTAAAGAGTGGTATCCAGACAATTCAGTATCAGCTTATCACATTAATGACATGTAACGGTCAGGCACCATTTGTGACGATGTTCATGTATCTGGATGAGGTAGAAGAAGGCAGAACCCGTGATGACCTGGCTATGATCATTGAAGAAGTGATGATTCAGAGAATGCAGGGAGTAAAGAATGAAAAAGGTGTATGGATCACACCGGCATTCCCGAAACTGATCTATGTACTGGATGAGGATAATATTACAGAAGATTCCAAATACTGGCATCTGACAGAACTGGCAGCAAAATGTACCGCAAAACGTATGGTACCGGACTACATCTCAGCCAAAATCATGAAAGAGATGAAGAATGGAGAAGTATATCCTTGTATGGGCTGCCGTTCATTCCTTACTGTAGAAGACAGCCAGAGAAATCCGGACGGAAGCCATAAGTTCTATGGACGTTTTAACCAGGGAGTTGTAACGATCAACTTAGTTGATGTTGCATGTTCATCAGAAGGAGATATGGAGAAATTCTGGAAGATCCTGGATGAGCGTCTGGAATTATGTCACAGAGCACTGAGATGCAGACATGAACGTCTCCAGGGAACGGTTTCCGATGTTGCTCCGATTCTGTGGCAGAACGGTGCACTTGCAAGACTGAAGAAGGGTGAGACGATCGATAAATTATTATTTAATGGTTACTCCACTATTTCGCTTGGATATGCAGGACTTTATGAGATGTGTGTACGTATGCTTGGCAAATCACATACCGATCCCGCAGCAAGACCATTTGCAATGCAGGTAATGCAGAAGTTAAATGATAAATGTGAAGAGTGGAAAAAAGCAGAGAACATCAGCTATTCTGTATACGGAACACCGATGGAATCTACCACATACAAATTTGCAAAATGTCTGCAGAAGCGTTTTGGAATCATCAAGGGTGTAACAGATAAGAATTATATTACGAACAGCTATCATGTACATGTATCAGAGAAGATCGATGCATTCAAGAAACTAAAATTCGAAGCAGATTTCCAGAAGCTTTCACCGGGAGGAGCGATCAGTTACATCGAAGTACCGAATATGCAGAATAATATTCCGGCGGTACTTTCGGTTATGCAGTATATTTACAATAATATTATGTATGCAGAGCTGAATACAAAGAGTGATTACTGTGAATGCTGTGGTTATGACGGAGAGATCCAGATCAAGGAAGATGAAACAGGAAAGCTGATCTGGGAATGCCCGAATTGTGGTAACCAGAATCAGGATAAGTTATTCGTGGCAAGAAGAACCTGTGGATATATCGGAACACAGTTTTGGAATCAGGGACGTACGCAGGAAATCAAGGACAGAGTATTGCATCTGTAACATAAATGAAGATATGTCCAGGTTATATTAACTTGTGATGTTGATAAAGATTATAGCAGGAGTATATCGAAAGATATGCTCCTTTTCTAATTTGTCTATTCTTCGTGTTTAAACATGAATCAAAATAGTATATAATTAATAAATAGCAAATGACGCAAGGGGAAATATAAGAATGGATAAGAAAAAAATGATTGGTGATATCGTGACCAGCATAACCGATAAGGAATTAAAAAAAGACTATTTTTATAATGCGGTGCCACTTGCAGTGATTCTTGGAAAGGATGCTAAAGAAGGGACATTATGGGCAGCATTTGCAAGTTATGCACCGGGATGTAAGATGATAGAAGTTGCAGCTATATGTGATAATACCATACTTGGAAGCGGTAAGAAGGGGATTCTTTTCAGTACAGAAGGAATCTATGGATCTATGTTTAACAAGAATAGGAAACAGGGACCGATAGCCATGCCGATAAAATATGAAGAACTGGATAGTGCCAGACCGAGCCCGAGAGATAAATCAGAGGTAGAACTGGTATTTAAAGGTGGAAGAGTAGAAAAAATATATGTTTATACCTATACAGGATTTGTTATTACTGCATTGAACCGTATCTTAGAAGAACTGAAAAGAGAAAAAGAACGGGAAAAAGAAGAAAAAATCCGCAAAATACAGCAGGAAAAACAACTAGATACAGAAACCATATATGAAACGACGAAAAATCCACCGAATGGAATCCGGACCAGTTTTTATGGGATAAGATTTGTGATTGATTTCATGGAGGAAAAAGAGTGTGGGCACCGCAAGTATAAACTAATGGAGGTTATTGAAGACGAAGATGATCAAGTCAGTAGTGTACTTGTAGGATGGGATGACAGGGAAGAAAATCCCGTGTACACGACTACCTATTTCTCATATACTCCAAGAGAGGGCTTCATAGATGTGTACAGGCTGAGAGATGAGCTGAAAATGCTGAAACTGGAGTTTGCCTTCCATTATCCGGAGCAGCAGGAAGCATGGAAAACACTGGAAAATGACGAATTCATGTGGGCGATAGGTGAAAATTATCAATACGTGAGAATGGAAGAGAATGTAGAATATCCGATCATTGAGGTAATACATTCCAGAGAGGAATAAAAGGAGACTTTACAAATCATGAATTACGGAAATATAAAAGAATGCGACATCGCAGACGGACCGGGCGTCAGAGTCAGCCTGTTTGTATCCGGCTGCAGGCATCACTGCAAGGGATGTTTTAATGAGGAGACCTGGAATTTCAACTATGGACAGCCATACACAGAAGAGACGGAAGCGGAAATATTGAATTCGCTGGATTCTAACTTCATTCAAGGATTCACTTTGCTCGGAGGGGAACCGTTCGAGCCGGAGAATCAGGTGGAACTGGTAAAGCTTTTAAAGAAAGTAAGAGAAACATATCCAAAGAAAGATATCTGGTGTTACAGTGGGTATCTTTTTGACCGGGATATGATCCCGGGAGGCTGTGTGCATACGAATGTAACTGACGAAATGCTGTCTTATATTGATGTGCTGGTAGACGGGGAGTTTAAGGAAGCATTAAAGGATGTGACACTGGTGTTCCGGGGAAGTCAGAATCAGAGAATTATTAATGTGCAAGAAAGTAAGAAACAAGGAAAAGTTGTACTAGAAGATTATTGATACTGGTGATGAGAATATAAAGTATCATGCAATGAAAAATATTATATATAGAAGAAAGATCATAAAGATGTATTATTGCTATGCAGGAAATAAAAAAGCAGGAGATTATTTCTCCTGCCAGATGCGTAACATCTTGATGATCTTTTCTTTTTCCGCAACTGAAAAACCACGGAATACATTGAGCACTTCGTCATTTAACTGGCGCTCTTTTTCATCCAGAGGAGGAAGATCTCTTCCCGCATCCAGAATCGTGTCCACGGATACGTTACAAAGCTTTGAGTAATAAAGAAGAACTCTTAAGTTAAGCTTAGCACGATTGTTCTCGACATTGCTGACAAAAGGAACAGTACAGTTCAGATCTTTTGCTACCTGTTCCTGAGTGATACCGCGTTCACTTCTTAATTGTTTCATTTTTAATCCGACTTTTGAAAAATCTACTTCGTTCATTGCTGGGCTCCTTTGAATTGTAATGTATAACGATATTATATAAGTATATATTATTATAAATCTTGCCAATAATCAATACAGAAAAATTTACTTTTCCTTAAAAAAATAGTATAATTAAAATAACTTATACAAAAGACAGGATGATAAGACTAAAAAGGAGGCAAAAAATATGTTGACATGTATTTATGTAGTTGAGAAGATTGATGGTGACTATGCGGAACTGAGACGTGTGGATGCGCTTGCACAGGATCAGGAAGAAAACAAGGTGATGGCAAGAGCACTACTTCCGGCTGATATTATGGAAGGAAACAAAATTCTATATGAGAATTTACAGTACCGTCTGATCACAGAGTAAGATCAGGGCGGATATATCAATTTTGAATGAGCGTACATATAAAATTGAGATATACAACAAAATAATGAAAAGTAAGAAGTGTAACAGTATAAAAGCGGTTACACTTTTTCTGTGCCCAAAACAATAGACAATCTTGAAAAAATGTCGTATTTCACAAAGAAAACGAGAGGATTTTCTCAAGAAGAAAATCGAAGAAATCGCTGTTTTGTAGAAAAAGAAGGGAATTGAAAAATAAAAATTGTGCATTTTCCTTGTGAAAAAATAAATGGAAATTGGAACTACCATTTCGGCGTGGAAATTTGATGAGAAAAATAAAAAAATTAAGAGAAATAAAAGTAAAAATACACAAAAAAATAATGAAAAATTATGCAAAATAGACAGCGGACAAAACGATTGACATTTTCAAAAAATAGCAGTAAACTAGCAAAAAAATTATGAAGGAAGGGGATAGTACGGAAAAGCTTGTTGAAAGCCTTGTAGAAGAACTTAACTGTGAAACCGTATTTACCATCCCGGTATTTGGAGGAATCGCTGTTGACGAAGGTGTTGTTGTAACTTGGATCATTATGGCGGTTCTTACTATTCTAAGTATAGTATTCGTAAGGAATCTAAGCGTAGAGAAACCGGGAAAGGTACAGCTTATGCTGGAATCAGTAATTGGCTGGGCACAGGATTTCTTTGAAGGTATTATAGGAAAAGAAAACAGGGGATATATTCCATATCTGATGACGGTAGCGCTTTATCTTGCAATATCAAATGTCATCGGGCTGTTAGGATTTAAGCCTCCGACAAAGGACATGAACGTAACAATCGCACTTGCCGTTATGAGTATGTTCGTGATCGAGTGGTCCGGTATCCATAGAAATGGTCTGGTTCACTGGTGTAAACATTTTGCAAAGCCAGTGCCGATCGTAGCACCAATCATGATACTGGAGATCGTAATCCGCCCACTGTCGCTTTGTATGCGACTGTTTGGTAATATGTTAGGCGGGTTTGTAGTCATGGAACTGATCAAACAGGTCGTTCCTTTAATTGTGCCGATACCGTTTAGTTTTTATTTTGATATATTTGACGGATTATTACAGGCATATGTATTCGTATTCTTAACTGCATTATTTATGACAGAAGAGATGGAATAAGGCGAATCAGACATTTACAACATTTAGTATAAGAAAACATAAGACAAGAAAAGGAGAACAAATTATGAGTGGAACAATTATCGCAATTGGAGCAGGTATCGCAGTACTTACAGGTATCGGAGCCGGTGTTGGTATCGGAATCGCAACAAGCAAAGCAGTAGATGCTATCGCAAGACAGCCGGAAGCAGACGGAAAGATCAGAACATCCCTGATCCTTGGTTGTGCACTTGCAGAGGCAACCGCTATCTACGGTTTCATTATCGCACTTCTGATCGTCCTTCTTTTGAAATAATGTTTGCTGACGATAACAGATTAAAAGAAGGGAAAGGCAGGTAGAGATATATGCTGAGAATAGATTTTAATCTAGTGCTGACGATCATCAACCTGATCGTTCTGTATCTGATTCTCAGAAAGTTCCTGTTTCGCCCGGTCATGGACATTATGGAAAAGCGGGAAAAGATGATTGCAGACGGAATCGGCCACGCGAATGAGGAGCAGGACAAAGCGCATGCTCTGAAGAAACAGTATGAAGATGCATTGAATGGAGCAAAAGAAGAATCCACAAAGATGATCGAACAGGCGAAACTGGATGCAAAACAGGAATACAACCAGATCCTGAACGAGGCTAACGAGAAAGCAGACAAGGTTATGAAGACAGCAAGAGAAAGCCTGAATCAGGAAAGAGAACAGGCCTTTGATGATATGAAGGCACAGGTTGCAGGGCTGGCAATGGATGCTGCGAAGAAGATATTACTTGAGAATGCTGACAACATAAGCGGCGTGAATGCATATGACCAGTTTTTGAAAGATGCAGGTGATTCCCATGACAGCGAAGAATAGAAAAGAAGCAGAGCCGGTATTCTGCCAGGTGGCAGCCCTCCGGTATGCGAAAGTTCTGAATGAACTTGGTATTTCGAAAGAAGCTGTCCTGGAGGCAGGGAATATTTTCGAAAAATCACAGGAATTGAAAGCAGCACTGGTTAATCCAGTGATCACAAAAGAGACAAAACACAATATCATTGATAAAGTATTTTCAGAAGAAATGAGAACATTTCTGAAGGTTGTCTGCGATCATGAAAAGATGACGATCGTAGAACAGATCTTTGCAGCATACGAAGAATTACAGAATCAGGCAGCAGGAGTTAAGACAGTCTATCTTCGTTATACAGCGCTTCCAAGTGAAGAACAAAAGAAGCAGATGGGTGACTTTATCAAGAAGAAATACGGTGCCGGAGACATCAAATGGGTTATGGCAGAAGACAAGGCACTGATCGGCGGATTTATCCTGCAGGTTGACGGAAAAGAATATGACTACAGTGTGCAGGGCCGTCTGAACCGTTTACAGCGGAAATTAACAAATTAACATGGAGGTGAAGGAATTGAGTGCAATCAGCTCAGATGAAATTATCTCTATATTAAAAGAAGAGATAAAGAATTATGACGTAATAAGCAGAGATCAGGAAGTTGGTACTGTCATCTCTGTTGGTGATGGAATCGCCTCCGTATACGGAATCGACCACGCAATGTATGGCGAGATCGTCACATTGGAGACAGGTCTTAAGGGCATGGTACAGGACATCAAGGAAAACGAGATCAGTTGTATCCTGTTCGGAGATGATTCAGAGATCAAACAGGGCACAAAAGTGTGCCGTACAGGTAAAAAAGCAGGTATTCCGGTAGGAGAGGGTTATATCGGAAGGATCGTAGATGCTCTTGGAGCACCGATCGATGGAAAAGGTGAGATCAAAGCAGACGGATACCGTCCGGTAGAGAATGAGGCACCTGGAATTGTTGAACGTAAGTCGGTAAGCGTTCCGCTTGAAACAGGTATCCTTTCTATTGATTCCATGTTCCCAATCGGACGCGGACAGAGAGAGTTGATCATCGGTGACAGGCAGACCGGTAAGACATCTATTGCAACCGATACGATCATCAACCAGAAAGGAAAAGATGTCATCTGTATCTATGTAGCCATCGGCCAGAAAGCATCAACTGTAGCAAGACTTGTAAATGATTTAAAAGCACATGACGCACTGGATTACACCACAGTATTCTGCTCAACAGCCAGTGAGTGTGCGCCGCTTCAGTATATTGTACCGTATTCGGCAACAGCACTTGCAGAGTATTTCATGTATCAGGGAAAAGATGTATTGATCGTATATGATGATCTTTCTAAACATGCAGTAGCTTACCGTGCCATTTCTCTGCTGCTTGGACGTTCGCCTGGACGAGAAGCTTATCCTGGTGATGTATTCTACTTACATTCAAGACTGCTTGAACGAAGCAGCCGCTTGAGCGAGGAAGCAGGCGGAGGTTCTATCACAGCACTTCCGATCATTGAGACACAGGCAGGAGATGTATCTGCATACATTCCTACGAATGTTATCTCTATCACAGACGGACAGATCTTCTTAGAGAGTGACCTGTTCAATGCAGGTATGCGTCCGGCCGTTAACGTTGGTCTTTCTGTATCCCGTGTAGGTGGAGCCGCACAGACAAAGGCAATGAAGAAAGCCAGTGGTAGTGTCCGTATCGACCTGGCACAGGCAAGAGAGATGGAATCATTTACCCAGTTCAGTTCAGACCTTGACGATGCAACAAAGAATCAGCTGAAATACGGAAGCTGTCTGACAGAACTGTTAAAACAGCCTCTGGGACGTCCGTTAAGTCTTCATGAGCAGGTGATCACACTTTGTGTCGCTACGAATAAACTGATGCTTGATATTGACACAAAGAAGATCAAAGAATTCCAGATGGATATGCTTGCATTCTTCGACAGAGAACATAAAGAAATCGGCAAAGCGATCGATGAGAAGAAAGTTCTGGATGATGAACTGAAAGAGCAGATTCTTGCAGCAGCAAAGGAATTCAAGGAAAGAAGATAAGCGGGTGTAGCTATGGCAAATGCAAAAGAGATTAAGGAAAGAATGGCCAGCATCGAAGAGACGAGAAAGATAACAAATGCCATGTATCTGATCTCTTCTTCGAAGATGAAACAGGCCAAGAAAAAGCTTGCTGACACAGAACCTTTCTTCTATGCCATGCAGGCAGAGATCGCCAGAATTTTGCGGCATGTGCCGGATATGCACAGCCAGTTCTTTGATGGCCGTGAGAGTATCCCGGCTGAGGAAAGAAAGATTGGCTATATCGTTGTAACTGCTGATAAAGGACTTGCCGGGGCATATAATCATAACGTGATCAAGGCAACTGAAGAACTGTTAAAGAAACCGGGAAAGCATAAATTATTCGTACTTGGAGAAGCCGGAAGACAGTACTTTGCCAAGAGGGAAGGAATTGAGATGGATACTCAGTTTCGTTATACCGTCCAGAATCCAACATTACACAGATCGAGAGTCATTTCTTCGGAGATGGTAGAACAGTTCAGAAATGGAGATCTGGACGAGATCCACATCATATACACACGTATGATCAATGCTATGACAGCGGAGACTGAGGAACAGAAGCTCCTTCCTATGAAGAAGACGACCTTCCTTCCGGAAGATATGCCGGCTCTTGTCGGAACCGGACTGTATCAGGAAGATATGGTGTTCTGGCCATCCACACACAGTGTGATGGCGAACATTGTTCCGAACTACATCAACGGTATCGTATATGGATGCCTGGTAGAGGCCTACTGCAGTGAGCATAATGCCAGAATGCAGGCAATGCAGAATGCAACAGACAGTGCAACAGATATGCTGAACGAATTAAATATTACTTATAACCGTGTCCGTCAGGCAGACATCACACAGGAATTGACAGAGATCATCGGCGGAGCCAATGCGCAGAAACGGAAGTAAGATACAAAGTTCACAAATGGCGGAACTGTATACAGAACAAATAATAACCACGAAATAATAAAAAAGAAAGTGGGCAGCAGTAATATGACAAAAGGAAGAATCGTACAGGTCATGGGACCTGTCGTAGACGTAGAATTTAATAGTAGAGAAGAACTTCCATTTATCAAAGATGCCCTGGAAGTAGGCAATGGCGGAAAACGTTGCGTCATGGAAGTAGCCCAGCATGTAGGTAACAACATTGCACGTTGTATCATGCTGGCTTCCAGTGAAGGTCTGCAGAAGGGAATGGAAGTTACCGCTACCGGAGCTGGTATCAAAGTGCCGGTAGGTGAGAAGACTCTGGGACGTCTGTTCAATGTACTTGGAGAGACGATCGATAACGGAGAACCAATTAAAGACAGCGAAGAATGGGTTATCCACAGAAAAGCACCAAGCTTTGAAGAACAGAGCCCGGCTGTCGAAGTATTAGAGACAGGGATCAAGGTCATTGACCTTCTGACACCTTATGCGAAAGGTGGTAAGATCGGTCTGTTCGGTGGTGCCGGTGTAGGTAAGACCGTACTGATCCAGGAGCTGATCCATAACATCGCAACAGAACATGGTGGATATTCCATCTTCACCGGTGTCGGAGAGCGTTCCCGTGAAGGTAATGACTTATGGACAGAGATGAGAGAATCAGGTGTACTTGATAAGACAGCTTTGGTATTCGGACAGATGAATGAACCACCTGGATCTCGTATGCGTGTCGCTGAGACAGGACTTACAATGGCAGAATATTTCCGTGATGTAGAGCACCAGAATGTGCTTCTCTTCATCGATAATATCTTCCGTTTCGTACAGGCT
The DNA here is from genome assembly GCF_024168045.1 of Dorea longicatena. Classification (GTDB taxonomy): domain Bacteria; phylum Bacillota; class Clostridia; order Lachnospirales; family Lachnospiraceae; genus Dorea_A. Next base: position 2,761,245 of record NZ_CP100126.1, on the reverse strand, counting down.
GGTTCGGAAGTATCCGCACTTCTCGGACGTATGCCGTCAGCCGTAGGTTATCAGCCGACACTGGCAAACGAAATGGGTGCCCTTCAGGAACGTATCGCTTCTACAAAGAACGGATCTGTAACATCCGTGCAGGCCGTATATGTACCAGCCGATGACTTGACGGACCCGGCTCCTGCAACAACATTCTCGCATTTGGATGCAACAACCGTACTTTCCAGAAAGATCGTTGAACAGGGTATCTACCCGGCTGTAGATCCACTGGATTCGACATCCCGTATCCTGGAGCCTGCAGTTGTAGGTGAAGAACATTACCAGGTAGCACGTAAGGTACAGGAGATCCTTCAGAAATACAAAGAATTACAGGACATCATTGCAATCCTTGGTATGGAAGAATTATCCGAGGAGGATAAGCTGACAGTAGCTCGTGCAAGAAAGATCCAGAAATTCCTGTCACAGCCATTCTCAGTGGCTGAGACATTTACCGGTGTTCCTGGAAAATATGTTCCACTGAAAGAGACTGTTCGTGGATTCAAAGCGATCATTGACGGAGAGATGGATGAATATCCGGAAAATGCATTCTTCAATGTGGGTACGATCGAAGACGTGATCGCGAAGGCGAAGGCAGAAGGAGTGGCTTAGTATGAGCACATTTTCATTGAAAATTATATCCACGGATAAGGTCTTCTACGATGGCAAATGTGAATATCTGGTGATTCCGACTATAGACGGGGAAAAAGGTATTCTGGCTCATCATGAGAACATGGTCATTGCAGTGGAGATCGGAGAACTGCGTTTCCGTAAGCCGGACGGCGAGTGGGTAACAGCAGTTGTATCCAAAGGATTTGCAGAGATCGTGAATAACCGTGCTTCTGTACTGGTCAATACGGCAGAGCGTCCGGAAGACATCGATGTGAAGCGTGCAGAGGAAGCAAAGGAACGAGCCGAAGAGCAGCTTCGTCAGAAGCAGAGCATTCAGGAGTATTATCTGTCACAGGCTTCTATGGCCCGTGCCATGACACGACTGAAAGCGTCCAGAAACAGACGCGGGGATATCTGATCTGAGAAATTAATAAAAGCTATGATAAAAAGAGCTGTCGTTTTACGAAATGTATTCGTGAAAACGACAGCTCTTTTTGCGGTGATTTATCTTGTATGCCGCCTGTAGCTTGCAGGCGTCTCTTCATATTTTTCCTGGAATAATTTATAAAAATATCCTTTGTTATGATATCCCACAGAATCAGCAATTTCCTCAATACTCTTATCGGTCGATACAAGTAGATGCTCTGCACGCTCGAGACGGATCTGCTGGAGATAAGCGGAATAGGTAAGCCCGGTCTTACGCTTGATCAGGCGATTGAAGTAATCTTCCTGATAGTGGAATTCATTTACCAGATCCTGAATGGTGATATCTCTAAAATGTGCCCGGATATAATCTGAGATCTCTTCGAATACGATCCAGTTCATCGTCTGCTTCTGCTCTTTGGAAAGAGAAAAATCATACTGCGTACTTAAGATCCTGAATATGCGGAATAACAGACCTTTTGTGATGTATCGTGATCCGCTGTCCGGCGAATAAGATTCTTTCAAAAGCAATAAAAGACTGTCGTCCAGAGCTTCACTTGCTCCGGCTGATGGACGGAAATGCAGGAATTGCTGGACATCCTTTTGCTTTAATAAGGCAGACTGCAGGAAAGAAAGAATCTTCTGCGGGGTGCTGTTCTCGTTCATGATCTCCGTAAACATATCATTGGCGATTCCAAGAAAAAGAACCACTCCCGACTGGTCCGTCAGACAGTCCTGATGCAGGCAGTTCTTGTCGATCAGGCAGAGTTCTCCTTTTTGGAATACGACATCTTTATTCAGTATCCGCTGATGAAATTCCCCATCTACAACGTAAGAAAGCTCCAGATAATCATGCGTGTGAAGCTGCGTATATTCTCCATCCGAATAAGAATAATGGTAACAGAAATTCTCCGGGGAGGGCATCATTGTTGCATACAGATTACCAGGAGAATCAAAGTTCCAGCATAACAGGAAACTGCGGTCCTGACTGAGTAACGGATAAGTCTTAACTTCCTGGACGGACTTGGAATATTCCGGACAGATAAGTCTTGCGCCTAATTTATGGTTTTCCGGAAGAAGCCGGGCATCAGGTCCTGTGATCCGGCGGCAAAAATCGGATAAATTCATACAAATACCTCCTTGACATCTAGTATGATTATACCATAACAGAGGTCGGAATAGGTAACAATTTTTCCAAAAGTGCAGAGTTTAGAGATTGAGAAAGTAAGTTTGTATTTTTATAATAGAGACATAATAAAGCTGTAGACGAAACAGAAAATTTGAATGAAAAGGAGTAAAAAATATGTTAAAAACAAAAAATTATCAGTTTTGGTTCTGTACAGGATCACAGGATCTTTATGGAGATGAGTGTCTTGCACACGTAGCAGAGCATTCAAAGATTATCGTAGATGCGTTAAATAAATCAGGAAACCTTCCATATGAAGTCGTATGGAAACCAACCATGATTACAAATGAAGTAATCAGAAAGACATTCAACGAAGCGAATACAGATGAGAACTGTGCCGGTGTTATCACATGGATGCATACATTCTCTCCTGCAAAATCATGGATCTTAGGATTACAGGAGTACAGAAAACCATTACTTCACTTACATACACAGTTCAACCGTGAAATTCCATATGACACTATCGACATGGATTTCATGAATGAGAACCAGGCAGCACATGGTGACAGAGAATATGGACACATTTTCAGCCGCTTGAATATGGAGCGTAAAGTTGTTGCAGGATATTGGGAAGATGAAGACGTTCAGAAACAGATCGGATCATGGATGCGTACAGCAGTTGGTGTTGTAGAAAGCAGCCACATCAGAGTTATGCGTGTAGCTGACAATATGAGAAACGTTGCTGTTACAGAAGGTGACAAAGTAGAAGCTCAGATTAAATTCGGATGGGAAGTAGATGCTTATCCTGTAAATGAGATCGTTGAAGCTGTAAATGCTGTATCTCAGGCAGATATTGATACATTAGTAGAAGAGTATTATGACAAATATGATATCCTTCTGGAAGGAAGAGATGAGAAAGAATTCCGTGAGCATGTAGCAGTGCAGGCTGGAATCGAACTTGGATTTGAAAGATTTTTGGACGAGAAGAACTATCAGGCAATCGTAACACACTTCGGAGATCTTGGTGGACTGAAACAGCTTCCGGGACTTGCAATCCAGAGACTGATGGAAAAAGGTTATGGATTTGGAGCAGAAGGTGACTGGAAGACAGCTGCTATGGTACGTGTTATGAAGATCATGACTCAGGGAATGAAGGATGCTAAGGGAACTTCATTCATGGAAGACTATACATACAACCTTGTACCAGGAAAAGAAGGCGTTCTGGAAGCTCATATGCTTGAGGTTTGCCCGACAATCGCAGATGGAAAGATCAGCATTAAAGAGCAGCCACTCAGCATGGGTGACAGAGAAGATCCGGCAAGACTTGTATTCACATCTAAGACCGGACCGGCTGTTGCAACATCTCTGATTGACCTCGGAGACAGATTCCGTCTGATCATCAACGATGTAGACTGCAAGAAGACAGAGAAACCAATGCCAAAACTCCCTGTAGCAACAGCATTCTGGACACCACAGCCGAACTTAAAGGTTGGAACAGAAGCATGGATTCTGGCAGGAGGAGCTCATCATACAGCATTCTCTTATGACTTAACAGCAGAGCAGATGGGTGACTGGGCAGCAAGCATGGGAATCGAAGCCGTATACATTGATAAGGATACAACAATCAGACAGTTCAAGAACGAACTCCTGTGGAACAGTGTTGCATTCCGGAAATAATTGAAATTATCACATAAGCAGTAACATTTCATTTTGCAGGGGATATCAAATAGATATTTCCCTGCAAAAATAGTATAATGGGTAGTATATAAAAAGAAAACTTATAAAAATAATATTAGGAGGAAGCGTACAATGAGTAACATAAAAGAAATCATTGAGAGCGGAAAAGCGTTTCTGGGAATCGAATTCGGTTCTACAAGAATTAAAGCGGTACTGATCGATGAGGAGCACAATCCAATTGCATCCGGAAGCCACACATGGGAGAACCGTTACGAGAACGGACTGTGGACTTACTCTCTGGATGATATCTGGACAGGTCTTCAGGACAGTTACCGTGACATGGCAGAAAATGTACAGAAAGAGTACGGAGTAACAATTAAAAAACTCGGAGCGATCGGATTCAGTGCCATGATGCATGGATATATGGCATTTGACAAAGAAGGAAAGCTTCTTGCACCATTCCAGACATGGAGAAACAGCAATACAGGAAAGGCTTCTGAAGTGCTGGTAGATTTGTTCCGGTACAACATACCACTGAGATGGAGTATTGCGCATCTGTATCAGTGTATCCTGGATAAAGAAGAGCATGTAAAAGATATTGCATTTATGACAACGCTTGCGGGGTATATCCACTGGCAGATGACAGGTGAGAAGGTTCTTGGTGTAGGTGATGCATCCGGAATGTTCCCAATTGATATGAATACAAAAGATTACGATGAAGAGATGATCCAAAAGTTCGATAAACTCATCGAAGGTGAGAACTATCCATGGAAAGTAAAAGAGATCCTTCCTAAAGTTCTGGTAGCAGGAGACGCAGCCGGTATCCTGACAGAAGAAGGAGCAAAGAAACTTGACCCTACAGGCAATCTGGAAGCAGGAATTCCACTTTGTCCTCCGGAAGGAGATGCAGGAACAGGTATGGTAGCTACAAACAGCGTAGCACAGCGTACAAGCAACATTTCCGCAGGTACTTCATTCTTCTCTATGGTTGTCCTTGAGAAGCCTCTGAAAGATTTGCATACAGAGATTGACATGGTTACAACACCTGACGGAAGTCTGGTTGCTATGGTGCATTCCAATAACGGAACCACAGACCTGAATGCATGGGTAAATCTGTTCAAAGAATTCGCAGATTCTATCGGAGCAGACGTGGATATGAACCAGATGTATGGAACACTTTACAATAAAGCACTGGAAGGCGATGCTGACTGCGGCGGAATCCTTTCTTACGGCAACTATGCAGGAGAGCCTATCACAAATGTAGAAAAAGGACGTCCGATGGTAGTAAGAACACCGGAGACAAAATTCACTCTGGCGAACTTCATGAGGTCTCATCTGTACACAGCACTTGGTGTTATCAAAGTCGGAATGGACATCTTAACAAAAGACGAAGGTGTAGAGATCGATACTGTTCTCGGTCATGGAGGACTCTTCAAGACAAAAGGTGTCGGACAGAAGATTTTGGCTGATGCGATCAACACACCGGTCGTAGTTATGGAGACAGCAGGAGAAGGCGGACCATGGGGAATGGCTATCCTGGCTGAGTACATGGTAAAACGTGCAGAAGGTGAGAAACTGGAAGATTATCTGAAGAATAAAGTATTCGGAAGCAATGCCGGAAGCAGAATTGATCCGGATCCGGAAGGCGTAGCAGGATACGAAGCATTTATGGAGACATATAAGAAGGGACTTGACGTAGAGCGTAGAGCTTGTGCTGATCTGTAAAAGCTGTCATATTGTGTAAAAGTAGAGGGGACACGGTGATGTCCCCGTATCTGTTATGATATAGAAGAGGTAAAGGAGATAAGAAAAATGCTGGAAGAATTGAAAAAAGAAGTATATGAAGCAAACATGCTTCTTCCAAAATATGACCTGGTAACATTCACATGGGGAAATGTAAGCGGAATCGACCGTGAAAAAGGTCTTTTCGTAATCAAACCAAGTGGAGTAGATTATGATAAATTAACACCGGAAGACATGGTTGTTGTTGATCTTCAGGGAAACAAAGTAGAAGGAGACTTAAATCCATCTTCTGATACAGCGACACACGTAGAACTGTACAACAGATTCCCGAATATTGGCGGCGTTGTGCATACACATTCTCCATGGGCAACAAGCTGGGCTCAGGCAGGAAGAGGAATTCCTTGTTATGGAACTACACATGCAGATTATCTGTACGGAACAGTACCATGTGTAAGAAATCTTACAAAAGAAGAAATTGACGAAGCTTATGAGAAAAATACAGGTGTCCTGATCGCAGACAGATTCGATGAAGATGATCTGGATTATGTTGCAACACCTGCAGTACTCTGCAAGAATCACGGACCATTTACATGGGGCAAGGATGCTCACGAAGCAGTTCATAACGCAGTGGTATTAGAGGAAGTTGCCAAGATGGCAGCAAGATGCGAAATGATCAACCCGGACGTAAAACCTGCACCACAGGAATTACAGGATAAGCATTACTTCAGAAAACATGGAGCAAATGCTTATTATGGACAGCCAGGGAAATAAATGAATTGGTGTTAAAAAAGGATTACAAGAGACACTGCCAGTGATGACAGTGTCTCTTGTAGTCTTGGTATTCATTCGGTTTTATACTGTTGTGAACAGGTCGACAGACTGTCCGGTCATAACTGCCGGTGAATCTGCCAAAAGGTAGATGATTGCTTTTGCAACATCTTTTGAGCTTCCCATCGGGCAGCCGTCCTGTCCTACAGAGTGGTTGTAGACTCTCTGTCCCGGTGTGTCCACGATTCCAGGAGATACGGCATTGCATTTGATTCCGTATTCTTTGGTCTGGATAGCAGTTGTCTTGGTCATGGTTACGATACCGCCTTTTGCAACAGCGTATGCACCCATCTGAGATGCAATACGACCCATTCTTGAAGATACATTTACGATATCTCCTTTTTCTTGTTTTATCATTACAGGTACAACATTTTTAGTTACAAGGAATGGGATTCTCAAGTTTGTTTTGATGATCTGATCCCACTGTTCTTCTGACCATTCCCAGATCTTAATTGCCTGATGTTCGATATTTTTGTAGATCTCTTTTGGGTATCCGCCTGCATTGTTAACGAGAATATCAATTCTTCCGTATTTATCAACAACAGTTTTGACCATGTCGGCAACCTGTTCTCCGTCTGTAAGGTCTCTGGAAAGTGAGATTGCTGTTCCGCCGGCATCTTCGATCATTTTTACTGTTTCATCAAGATCAGACTGTGTTCTTGCTACTGTTACGACAGTGGCACCTTCAGCAGCAATAGCAAGTGCTGCGTCACGTCCGATTCCTTTTCCTGATCCTGTTACGATTGCGATTTTTCCTTCTAATTTACCCATGACATATATCCTCCAAAATTATATTTATACAAGCCTTGCTGTTTCAGCAAAGAACTGAATGTCTGTAGCTTCGATGTAGCTGTTACCGATTTCATGAAGTAGTATGACGTTGAGATTACCGTTCAGATTCTTCTTGTCTAAGGCGATCGCTTCGGTTAATGTCCCAAGAGTGAGACCGCATTCAAAAGGAAGTCCGTAGGTTTTTAAAACCTGCTGGATACGGTCTGCAGTTCCTTTTGGTGTTAATCCTTTTTCCTCGGCAATCATGGTAATCTGATACATGCCAATGGCAACGGCTTCGCCATGACTTTCCCGCTGATAATGGAAATGTTGTTCAATGGTGTGAGCCAGTGTGTGTCCGAAATTCAGTAACATACGCTCACCTGTGTCAAACTGATCATTTTCTACAACCATTCGTTTGATATCTACACAGCGTGTGATGATGGCAGGCAGTTCTTCTTTTAAATCTTCAAAAGAACTGTGTGATTCCAAGGTACTAAATAAATCCGCATCTTTGATGCAGCCGTATTTGATAACCTCTCCCATACCATCGTTGATAAATCGTTCCTTCAGCGTGTTAAGTACCAGTGGATCGATCAGCACCAGTGAAGGCTGATAGAATGCGCCGACCAGATTCTTGCCTTCCGGAAGGTCTACTGCGACTTTTCCACCGACAGAAGAATCAACCTGCGCCAACAGTGAAGTTGGGATCTGTACCAGTCTTACACCTCTTAGATAACTGGAAGCGGCAAATCCTGCAAGATCACCGATGACACCGCCGCCAAGAGCAATGACCAGATCACTTCTGGAAATCTTTGCTTCCAGCATGGCTTTGTAGACTGTCGGAAGTGTCTGGAAATCCTTGGTGGCTTCTCCGTGAGGGAGTACCAGATGATGGCATTCATAATCTGAATCCAGTGTACGGATCAGTGTATCTCCGTATAGAGGAAATACATTATCGTCCGAAATGATCATAATGCGTTTGCCGTGATACATCTTACGGATATAGTTCCCTGCCTGGGACAATATATTATTTTCAATATAAATAGGATAACTGTCTTTTTCCAGATTAACTGTAAGTTTCATTTTAAAGCTCCTGTAAACTATGAGGCTGCATACATTAGATGGATTTTCCGACTACATTTGCAATCTGTGCAACCTGTTTGAGTAATTCGTCGTATTTATTAGGTTTTAATGACTGTGCTCCGTCGCAGAGTGCAGATTCGGGATCGTTGTGTACTTCTATCATCAGTCCGTCTGCTCCGGCGGCTATAGCAGCCATTGCCATGGAATCTACTAACCACCATTTTCCACCTGCATGACTTGGGTCAACGATGATTGGAAGATGTGTCAGTTTACGAAGTACAGGTATACTCTGAAGATCCAGAGTATTTCTTGTATAGCTTTCGAAAGTACGGATTCCACGTTCGCAGAGGATGACATTTTCATTACCGGATGCCATGATGTATTCTGCTGACATGATCCATTCTTCGTAAGTAGCATTCAGACCCCTTTTTAAGAGGATTGGACGATCAAGCTGCCCCAATTCTTTTAACAGGTCGAAGTTCTGCATATTACGTGCACCGATCTGGATAAGATCTACTTTTTCGTTAAATACATCAAGGTATTTGTCGGACATCAGTTCAGTTACGATCGGAAGACCGGTCTCTTCTTTAACTGCGGTTAAGATATCAAGACCTTCAAGCCCGAGTCCCTGGAATGAATAAGGGCTTGTTCTTGGCTTGAATGCACCTCCGCGGAGTAAGTTGGCTCCGGAAGCTTTTGCTGCCCGGGCAATTTCAAGAACCTGTTCGTATGATTCTACGGAACAAGGACCGGCGATCATTGCAAGATTGTCTCCGCCGACTTTTACGCCGGATACATTGATAATGGAATCTTCCGGATGGAATGCACGGTTAGCTAATTTGTACGGTTCCTGTACATGCATAACTTTATCAACTGCAGAATCAATCTCGAATAATTTGGAATCAACTTTGGCTGTGTCACCGATACAGCCGATCACTGTCATCTCCTTGCCTTGTACAATATGTGTGTCAAGACCTCTCTTTTTGACCATGTTCTCAACACGAGAAACATCATCTTTTGTAGTATATGGTTTTAATACGATAATCATAATTAATATCCTCCAATATGTATGATCATTGTGCCTGTGTGATATTTTCTTTCTCGTGTGAATCTGTTGTGGTCGCACTGTAAAATATTCGCACTGCAAAACTTTAAATACTTAAAGTATAAAACTAATGATATATTAACGCAATGGAATTTGATTGTCAATACTTTTATTGGATAAATTCTTTCATTTTTTTAAAAGTGTGTTAGACTAAAATTGTATAGTAAAAAGGGAGTGGGAAAATGGTAAATGTATGGGCAGCAGATATTACACCACTATTAATAGAAGAAATATATCGTGCATATTATAACAGGGTGCCAAAGTGGAGAAAGGAAAAAGCGGATAAGCTGCGGAATGTGGCAGACCGTGCAAGGAGTGTCGGTGCATGGATCTTATGGGAGAAGATACAAGAGATGACCGGACTTCAGGAAGATGCTGTATTCAATCTGTCGCATTCGGGAAAGTATGTATTGTGCGCCTGCAGTGACCGGGAAGGCGTGCAGGTCGGATGTGATGTGGAGATGACGGGAGCATTAAGGATGTCAGTAGCTGAACGCTATTTCTGTCCATCAGAATGTAAGATCATCCGTGCAGGTGCGGATGAAAAAGAACAGGCAGAATGGTTCTACCGTTTCTGGGTATTAAAAGAAAGCTTTATGAAAGCCACCAGGAGGGGCATGGGACTGGATATGCGGACATATGAATTTGCCTGGAGGCCGGATGGCATACCATATATGAGAAAGCAGCCGGATGAATATCCCGGGATCTACCTGTGCAGGGAATATGAATTGAAGCAGGGGGATGCAAGAGCCGCAGTGATTACGACAGATGATGAAATCGGGGGGAGATTACAAGAAGTCAGACTTGCTTAAAAAGGGGTGTATGAACATGAGACAGTTAAAGACGAAATGGGCAGACAATATAAATGAAAAGAATGTATTAGGGGAATATCCAAGACCATTGATGCGCCGGAAAAGTTATGTGAATCTGAACGGTGTGTGGAAATATGCAATAAAAGACACAAAAGGATTTCCAAAGAAAATGAACGGAGACATATTGGTCCCGTTTTCACCGGAGGCAGCACTGTCGGGAGTCGGAAGACAGTTAAAGCCGGATGAGTTTTTATGGTATAAAAGGAGTCTTCCGGAAGAGATAAGACCAGAAGCAGGAAGCCGCTGGCTGCTTCATTTCGGAGCTGTGGATCAGTGTGCAGTTGTCTATGTAAATGGAAAGAAACAAGGAAAACATGTGGGCGGATATCTGCCGTTTTCATTCGATGTTACGGATGCATTGCAAGAAGAAAGAAATATACTGACAATAAAAGTAAAAGATTATTCCGATACATATTATTACAGCAGGGGAAAACAGAAATTAGAAAATGGCGGGATGTTCTATACGGCGCAAAGTGGAATCTGGCAAACGGTATGGATGGAAAAGGTTCCGGAGTATCACATCAAAGATCTGAAGATCACACCGCTTTATGATCAGTCTTCCGTTATGATACAGCTGGAAGATGCCGCCGGAAGAAAAGATATCGACTATGATGTGACGGTAACGGCAAGAACGATGTGGCCGTTAAAAACTGCCGGTAGGACAGGGAGACCATGTATGGTGAGAATTCCGCATATGAGAAACTGGAGTCCGGAGGATCCGTTTTTATATGATGTGCATATAAAGATGGGGAATGATTCGGTAGAGAGTTATTTTGCCATGCGTAAGATAGAAGTGAAGAATGACAAAAACGGAATCCCGAGGATCTTTTTGAACAACAAACCATATTTTCAAAAAGGAGTTCTGGATCAGGGATACTGGCCGGACGGCTTGTATACACCACCGTGTGATGAAGCAATGATCTATGATATCCAGAAGATGAAGGATCTGGGGTTTAATATGATCCGGAAGCATATCAAGATAGAACCGCAGAGATGGTATTATCATTGTGACCGGATTGGCATGCTGGTATGGCAGGATATGGTGAATGGAGGACGTGAATATAAGAGCTGGTATGTTACCTGGCTGGCAACAGCTATGGAAGGAACACATATCCGTGCAAAGGATACAAGGCTGCATCTGATGGGACGTCAGGATCCGACCGGACAGAAACAGTTTGAAAGTGAAATGAAAGAAACGATCCGGCGGTTATATAATCATCCGTCCGTTGTGACATGGGTGATATTTAATGAGGGCTGGGGACAATTCAAGACGAGGAAGATGACAGACATTGCTCTGGCAGAAGATCATACCAGATTGATTGATTCTGCAAGCGGATGGTTTGATCAGGGATGTGGGGATATCAAAAGTATTCATGATTATTTCTTCCCGTTGAATATCACACCGGAAAAGCGGGTGACAGCGCTTACCGAATTCGGGGGATACTCGCTTCAGATTCCGAAGCACAGTATGTATGAAAAAGATATTTACGGATATAAGATATTTAAAAGAAAAAAAGATCTCAGCAGAGCGTATGAAAAATTGATAAAAAAACTCGTTATCCCGAATATCAGCAGGGGGTTAAGTGCGACGGTCTATACGCAATTATCGGATATAGAAGAAGAGGTAAATGGAATTCTTTCTTATGACAGAAAAATAGTAAAAATCGATGAAAATGTGGTGAGGGAATGGAACGAAAAACTTCATTTTTAACCGGAAATTCAGGGAAAATTGATGAGTTGCGTAGTTGACGTGATTTCGGTGATTTGTTAGAATATAAAAGGGAAAAATAAAGATTTATCAAGATAGAAAATTGTTTACAAAACCATAAAAAAACACATGAGGAGAGTATGGGAGCGTAAGAATAATTAAGGAGGAAGACGATGTTGGAATTAACATTTGGAGAACAGGTCAAGATCATTCTGAGCCGTAAAGGAATGACCATCAAAGAACTTGCAGAAAAGATAGAAAAACAGACAGGAAAAAAGATGTCGCGCCAGAACCTGACACAACGTCTCGGAAGAGATAATTTCCAGGAGCAGGATATGCGTATGATCGCAAAGATTCTGGAATGCCCGTTCTATTTAGATATATTAGAAGAACATGAAGACCGCACAGAGAAACCGGTGAAAGAACAGAAAGCTGCAGAACCGGAACAGAAAGAGGCACCTACAAGAGCGGAAGAAAGGGATATTACGATTGGAGAACTGGTCGATATTCATAAAGAATTAGATGCGATTGAGAAGAAGAAAAGCAAGAAAAAAGCAAAGAAAGTTGTAGAAGAGAATCCGGAATATGTCCAGGAGACGATTTTTGACTTCTTTGTGAATGAGAAAGCAGCAGAGCCGGAAGTAGAAGCAGAGGCGGAAGTGGAAGCAGAGCCGGAAGTAGAAGCAGAGCCGGAAGTAGAAGCAAAGCCGGAAGTAGAAGCAGAGCCGGAAGTAGAAGCAGAGGCGGAAGTAGAAGCAGAGGCGGAAGTGGAAGCAGAGCCAGTATATGAAGAAGCAGAGCCGGAGTATGCAGAAGAGCCGGAAGTAGAAGCAGAGCCGGAGTATGCAGAAGAGCCGGTATATGAAGAAGCAGAGCCGGAGTATGCAGAAGAGCCGGTATATGAAGAAGCAGAGCCGGAAGTGGAAGCAGAGCCAGTATATGAAGAAGCAGAGCCGGAGTATGCAGAAGAGCCGGTATATGAAGAAGCAGAGCCGGAGTATGCAGAAGAGCCGGCATATGAAGAAGCAGAGCCGGAGTATGAGGAAGAGCTGGAAGTAGAAGAGCCGGAAGTAGAAGAACCGGAAGTAGAAGAACCGGAACCAAAGAAGACTGAGACAGAGAAGAAGGCACATGGCTGGAGAGCATTTTTCGGAATCCATAAAAAGCATGAAGAACCGGTGAAAGAAGAAAAAGAGGAAGAAAAACCGGAAATCCAATATCATGAATTTGATTATTCAGAAGATGGAGAATCAGGAGAACTTGCAGAAGAGTTTCTTCCAGATGAACCTGAGGAAGCAGAGACATATGCCGCAGAGACAGAAACGGCTGCTTATGAAAATGCAGAACAGTTAAATACGAACTATGATGCAGGACATCAGAACAGGTATGCACAGGAGAATGAAGAGGATTTATTTACATCAACGGAAGAGGATCTTGAGAAAGGGGAACTTAACCCTTACACCGGACATGAATATGAATCGAACAGTGTAAGAATGCATCCGAACCGGATCGGCTATGTGCAGGTATATGACCGTGGAAGTCATCAGTGGACAGATATGACGGAGTGGGCGTTTCTCGGATATCAGGAGCGTAAGAAAGCGTTACTTGGCAAAGATTATGAGCCGCCGATCTATCTGGATTAATGGAAAATGAACTTAAGAAAGTAATGCTGTAAATAAGGTGTTCAGCCGGAGATCCGGCTGGACACTTTTTGACAAAAAGGAGGATGTAAAATGGAGTGGACAAGACTTTTATCGACAAAGAGACAAAGGCCGGGCAGACATCAGGATGTACGTTCCGCCGATACCGATCTGAGAAGCGAATTTGAAAAGGATTACCACAGGATCATCGGAAGTGCATCATTTCGGAGACTTCAGGACAAGACACAGGTATTTCCATTAGATAAAAGTGATTTTATTCGGACCAGGCTGACCCATTCTATGGAGGTATCATCGCTGGCAAAATCGCTGGGACAGAATATCGGCGAAAGCATACTGGCACATAAGAAAGATACAAGTTTCACTCCGGGGATGAAAGAAGATATTTGCAATATTCTTCAGTGTGCAGGACTGATTCATGACATTGGAAATCCTCCGTTCGGACATTATGGGGAGTTTGCGATCAGAGAGTGGTTTGAACGGAATCTTCCGGTGTTAAAATATCACGGAACACCGATAGAAGAATTACTGGAAGAACAGATGAGGGAAGATTTTTATCATTTTGAAGGAAATGCACAGGCGCTCAGGCTGGTGAGTAAGCTTCATTTCCTGGTAGATGAAAATGGAATGAATCTTACCTATGCGCTTTTAAACACAATTATAAAATATCCGGTGGCATCTACACAGATCCGGCCAAAGTCCGGGGATATCCGTGAAAAAAAGATGGGATATTATTATGCGGACCGGGAGTTATTCGAAGATATCGTGATGGAGACAGGGGCGGGAAATTGCAGACATCCTCTGACATTTATTCTGGAGGCAGCAGATGATATTGCATATAAAACGGCAGATATCGAAGATGCATTTGTGAAAGGGTTCATTACTTATCACAGTCTGCGGGATGAATTGCGGAAGCTTCAAAACAGGGAAAAGAAGCTGGCAGTTCCGGAACAGGCGGAATGGAATAGGTTCCGGCCGGCAGATAAACTGGTGGAATTATATGAACGTGCAAAGAAAAACGGGGTAGATAACCCCGGAGATTATGCAGTGAAAAACTGGATCGTAAAGGTACAGGGAGTTCTGATCGGATATGCAACATCTGGATTTACTACTCATTACGATGAGATTATGAATGGAGTATATAAAACAGATTTATTCGCAGATACACCGGCGGAAGGACTTGTAAAATTACTTGGAGAGATTGCATGCAAATGTGTGTTTAAGTCAGAAACAATCTACCGGATGGAAGTGAAGGAAGCAGTGATGCTTGACAATCTGATGGACCGCTTCATGGGTGCGATAATTAAATATGATGATCCGGCACAGAAACTGAATTCTATAGAAGAACGGCTGGTTTCGTTTATTTCCAATAATTACAAAAAAGCATACCGCTATCATGCGGAGGGACAGCCAGACATTTACCGGTTGTATCTGAGATTATTACTGGTTACGGACTATATCTGCGGAATGACCGACAGCTATGCGAAGAGGTTGTATCAGGAATTGAATGCGATTATGGCATAAAAGAGAATATTTCAGAATAGATTGTGATAAATAGCCGTAAACAGGAGTGGGTATTTTGAGACGGTTTATTCGATATCTGTATGAATACGAACAAGAGAAGAAGATGCGGAATGTAGGCTTCGTAAAAATAGAACAGGATATGGAACAGTGTGTGATCCATGTACACGGAAAAGGATTCCGGATGGAAGAAGACGCAAAGGGACTGGAAGTATATTTGTTCTGGAATCAGGATGAAAAATGTACCGGAATCAATATGGGAGTGACAGAGCCGCCGTCTCCCGGACTGAATTATCAATTGTGTTATACACCGGAAGATATGGGGGAGAAAGAAAATTATGGTCTGGTCAACGGAATTATTTTGAAAGACATAAGCGGGCACTGTTATGCTGCAGTGTGGAATGACGATGCGGTAAATATCTGTCAGATGGAAAAGTGGGAGATGGCGGAGGAAGAGACGCATGAAAAAGAAAAGAGTAATGCAGAGGCTTCAGAGGAACAGGAAGTAAAGGAATGTGAGAAAAGATACAAAGTCAGAAAAATCCAACGGAAAGATATGGTATGTCTTCCGAGATGTGAATGGAAGCATGCGAACAATAGTTTTCTGGTTCATGGATATTATAATTATCATCACCTGATATTGACAGTCTGTGATGGTCAGTTAAAATTAGGAGTACCTGGAGTATATCATCCACAGGAAGCAAAAGCAGCAGAAAGTTTTGGGTTTCCGGAATTTCTGCCGTTTGAGGAGACCGGACTTGCGCTTACGGAAGAAGAAACGAATGACAGAGAGACATTCGGATACTGGTGCAGAGATGTCCGCGGATCGGAAGACTGCGCAGATATACAAAGAAAAATATAATCAGATGGAGTGTGGAAATGCAAAGTACAGATGAAAAATATATGAAAGAAGCAATCAAACAGGCGAAAAAAGCTTATGCGATCGGAGAAGTACCGATCGGGTGTGTGATTGTGTATCAGGATAAGATCATAGGAAGAGGGTACAACCGGAGAACGATTGACAACAATACCCTGGCACATGCGGAACTGGCTGCGATCAGAAAAGCAAGCAGGAAAATGAATGACTGGAGACTGGAAGATTGTACGATGTATGTGACACTGGAGCCTTGCCAGATGTGTTCCGGTGCAATCGTACAGTCCCGGATGACAAGGGTGGTAGTCGGTTGTATGAATCCAAAAGCCGGTTGTGCGGGATCTATCTTAAATCTTCTGGATATGCCGGAATTTAACCATCAGGTGGAATTGACGACAGGAGTCATGGAAGAAGAATGCAGCCAGATGATGAAATCATTTTTTAAAGAATTAAGAGAGGCAAGGAAGAAGAAAAAGCAACTGGAAAAAGAGCAGACAGAGGAAATATAAGAGACAGGTGACCAGATGAATGAAAAGACGGTAGGAATGCTGATCGGTAAGAAGAATGTATATGAATATCCGGAACTTTCCAATGCAGTTACCTGTATGAATTATGTAAACAAAGAGACCGAGATACCGCCGGTACTGATGATGCACGGACTTGCAGATGACAAAGCATGGAGATCCGGCATTCTGGACAGAGAAGAATAATTTGGTATAATATAAAAAAATATCCACATGCGGGAAACTGGTATGCTCCCCGTCAAGAGGACAATAAAAAATAATAAATTTTTGTATCGTCAGCCATGCTATGGCTGGCGATATTTTATGCTGCTTTTGTATATTGCTCATGATATTTCATTGGTGTCATTACATGCAGTTTCCTTTGAAGTCGTTGGTTGTTGTAGTAATCTATGTAATTAGCTATCGCAGTAATCAAAGAGCTTCTGTCATTAAAACGCTGTTTATAATACATTTCTCGTTTTAGAATTCCCCAAAACCCTTCCATTGGTCCATTGTCAATACAGTGGGCAACTCTAGACATACTCTGCTTCATATGATGTTTTTTTAATCTAGTATAAAACTGTGCGCTTGTATATTGAAAGCCTCGATCAGAATGAACTAATGGGTGTGCATCTGGCTCCTGACGAACAGCCTCATCAAACGTGTCCATAACTAATGGATTATCATTATGATCGCTGATTTTAAAGGAAACAATCCTTCTATCATATAAATCTAAAATAGCACTCAGATAAACTTTATGAACTTCTATTCCGTTGTAGTATTTAAATTCAGAAACATCTGTAAGCCACTTTTCATTCGGTTTTTCGGCGTGAAATTCACGGTGTAAATAGTTTTTTGCTATGTGATCAGGATTTCTGTCTCCTCTGGTACAACTCTTAGGTTTCCATTTAATATTTGATTTTATATCGTATTTCCTACAAATACGAAGTACTCGTTTATCATTCACATGAATTCCTTTATGTCCATCTAATTCATCACGAATCCTTCGGTATCCCATATCTGGATGCTGGTGATGAATCCTTTGGATTTCAGTGGATAGTCTTTCGTTTCGAAGTTCATTATTACTTTTCGGATATTTTCCCCAGCGGTAATACGCAGAACGTGTAACATTAAGATATTTACAAAGTCTATCTATGGGATAATGCTTAGTAGACGATAGTTTTTGGATGGCTTCATATTCGGCTAACCGATGGATTAAAGATAGCGACCCCTCCTTTCCAGTTCTCTGACTTTTTTTAACAGATCATTCTCCATTTGTAAGTCTAGATTTCTTCTTTCCAGTTCAGCTATCTTGTCACGTAGCTCTTCTTCAGGTGTTCTGCTTGGAAGAGAAGCTATACGACGTCCACGTCTGTCTTCCAGACCCGCTTGACCCATCTTTTCGTATCGTATTACCCAATTGCGAACTTGTTGATAGGAACAATCATATTTGAGTGCCATTGCACCATAATTCTTATCATTTGCAAGACAATCTGTTACTATTTTTAATCTCTCATCAAGTGTAGTGTTCTTTGCCTTTTTCATGTAAGCACCTCCAGTGGATGTTTTTAATATTCCACCAGAATTATACACCTTAATCCAATCGGAAAGCTGTCTGTGTGAACGAATTCCGTATTTTGTGCAAATATCCTGAAGAGATCCTTCTCCGTTAAGATAATCATTTATAGCAGATATTTTTAAATCTTTTGAATAAGATTTGTTTTTCGGTTGATTGAGTAATCCAGTTGGTCCATCATACTGATAAATAGAAATCCAATTTCGAATACTATGATGATCAACTCCTAATTCTTTTCCTGCTTGCTGTATGCCAATTTCTCCTGCAAGGTAGCGTTCGACTATTTTTACTTTTTCTACTGGTTCTATCTTACTCTTTCTGAACATGAAAATACCCCCATATAGGACTTTTATATTTCATTGTCCTATATGAGGGTAGCATATCAAACTGCAGTGGATATTTTTAATATCTGTTTATTTTATTATGTGCATTGCGCTTCGAACGAGCCTTCACAGACGTTACCTTAGTAGTTAACTCAGCCCAGGCACCCTTACGGCACCCGGAAGATTCCACTTAATGCTGCTTCATTCCTGACCTGACATGGTTCATGGAGTTCCGTCGCGTAAGACCCAAACATCAACGCCACTTTCCAAGGGCAGCTCTGCAAAAACAAGCCCTCTGCGCAATATCACCCCTGCTATAGCGGATTGCAGGTGCAAGGTACCGCTAACACCCCGGCTGCACAGCTCAATATTTTAACGTGTTCCGGACAAAAAGTCAATGGAAATGTTGTAAAAAAGGCGATACCAATTTATAATACCTAGATATATGAGGATTTATCTTATCCGGTATATGACCGGAGGAGAGATTCTGATCTGGAGGAAAGCATAATGAAGATATTACTGGCAGCAGTCAATGCAAAATATATACATTCCAATCTAGCGGTCTACAGTCTGAAAGCCTATGCCGAAGATCCGGCGGTGGAGATCGGGGAGTACACGATCAATCAGCAGAAGGATGATATCCTGATGGATATCTATAAGAGAAAACCGGACATCCTCTGCCTTTCCTGCTATATCTGGAACCTGGATTATATAGAGGAGATTGTGTTGGAAATCGGAAAATTACGCCCGGATATGCCAATCTGGCTTGGTGGTCCGGAAGTTTCCTATGATGCGCAGGATGTGTTAAGACGTCTACCGTGTGTCAAAGGTGTAATGAAAGGGGAAGGAGAGAAGACATTTAAAGAAATTTGCCGGATATACCGAAATGAATTCGAAAAAAAGAAAGAGAATGTGGATAACTCCTGGAAAAAATCAGAGAGTGTGGATAACCAGTTAAAAAATGTTATAGGCATTACTTTCCGGACAGAAGAAAATGAAATCATCGATAAACCATGGCGGCCGATCATGGATTTAAGTGAGGTTCCGTTTGTCTACGACCACATAGAAGATTTTGAACACAAAATTATCTATTATGAGACAAGCAGAGGCTGTCCATTTTCCTGCAGCTACTGTCTGTCTTCGGTAGACAAGCGCCTGCGGTTCAGAGATATAGAACTGGTAAAGAAGGAACTGCAGTTTTTCCTGGACCATAATGTTCCGCAGGTGAAATTCGTCGATCGTACATTTAACTGTAAGCACGATCACAGTATTGCAATCTGGAAATATATCATGGAGCATGATAATGGAATCACGAATTTCCATTTTGAGATTGCGGCAGATATTCTGAATGAGGAAGAACTGGAATTGTTAGAACAGATGCGCCCCGGACTGGTACAGCTTGAAATAGGTGTGCAGTCAACAAATCCGAAGACGATTAAAGAGATCCACAGAGTTATGGATTTTGAAAAAGTATCCAGAATCGTGAGGAGAATCCAGGAGAGAGGAAATGTACACGAACATCTGGATCTGATTGCGGGACTTCCATACGAAGATGTGGAAAGCTTCGCACATTCTTTTGATGATGTCTATGCATTAAAACCAGAACAACTCCAGTTAGGATTCCTGAAAGTGCTGAAAGGATCATTTATGCAGGAACATCAGAAGGAATATGGAATTGTGCACAAAGCGCATCCACCGTATGAAGTACTTTATACAAAATGGATTTCTTATGAAGATGTATTGAGGCTGAAAGGCGTGGAAGAGATGGTAGAAGTGTATTATAACAGCCGTCAATTCACGAACACGATGGAAGAACTGGAAAAAGAATATGATTCTGCATTTGATATGTATGACCGGCTTGCCGCTTATTATGAAGAAAATGATTATAATTCAGTTCAGCACAAGCGGAGTGCAAGATATGAGATCCTGTTAAATTATGTGAGAAAATATCACAAAGAAAAAGAAGATTTATTCCGGGAAGTGCTCACTTATGATTATTATCTGCGTGAAAATGCAAAGAGCCGTCCAGGATTTGCCGGAGAATATCCGGTAACGAAAGATGCTGCAAGAGCATTTTATGAGACAGAAGAGGAGACGCATGAGTACCTTCCAGATTATGGAAAATACGACAGAAATCAGATGCGTAAAATGACGCATCTGGAATATTTCAAACTGACAGATACATATATTTTATTTGACTATCAGAACAGAAATCCGCTGAATCAGGAGGCAAGAGTCTGTAAGATAGAGAAAATTAAATTATGAAAAGGGCGTACGATCTGCAGTGTAAGAAGTCCGAAATGTGAGGATTGTTTCTTGCAAAAATATTGTAAAGAGTATAAAATGTAGAGAAATACGTTACTGTTTACGTAAAAATTGATAAGAATGAGAAGAAGCAGTAACGAAAATATAATCAAAGAAGGTAGAAGAATGAATTTCAACAATAAAAGAACAAGAAGAATTGTATCAATTGTTGTGCTTATCGTCATCATTGCCATGGTAGCAACGATGATTATTCCGTATCTTGTATAAATATAAAAGGGGAACATAATAAACATGAAGTTAGAGACACAGACAGAACAGCTTATAAGCGAAACAGTTACCGTCTACGGTTTATCTCCGCAGATCGGTGTCCATGCACTTGCACAGACTGTGAACGCACTGGCGGCACAGGGTGCAGTGTTCTCTGTCTGCCCTGATATAACAGAGGATGAGGAGCAGGAAGCGGATATCCGGAGTGAGGATATGCAGGATACGCATGAACCATCTGCAGGCATTAGTGTACAGATCGCCTATCCGGAATACGTGTTCAAATCCAGAATCCACAAGATTGAAAAGCTTCTCAAAAAAGCATGCAAAAAGTATAATATCATGCTTGCAGGAGTACAGGCATCTGTCAATCCGGCGGTTCGGGCGATCGCAGTGACGGTTACAGGAATCGCAAAGGCTCCAAAGGAAGAAGCATGGAACCGGGAAACCGCACGAGCCTGTAAGGATATTGTGTTCGCAGGGCATGCAGGAATGGATGGTATGCTCCGGATCACGGAAGAAAAAGAACAGGAACTTAAGACTCGTTTTGCGCCAGTTTTCATGAAGCAGATAAAGTCATACGGACAGCAGATATTTGCTCCAAAAGAAATCGAAGCCGCAAAAGCCGGGGGCGCATTTGTCGTACGTCAGGTCGCAGATGGCGGGATCTTGGCAGCACTGTGGAATCTGGCACTGGAATTAGAGCAGGGACTGGATCTTGATATGAAGAAAATCAGTATTTTACAGGAAACGATCGAGGTATGTGAACATTTCCGGCTGAATCCATATCAGATGATATCTACAGGAAGTTTTCTGGCTGTGACTGACAATGGGGAAGTACTGGCAGATGCGCTGAACAATCAGGGGATTACAGCAGCAGTAATCGGACATACAACAGACAACAACGATAAGATCTTAAGAAATGGAGAAGAGATGCGTTATATCGACCGTCCGGCTCCGGATGAGATCTTGAAGCTATATAGCGGAGGTATGAATGATGGAAGAATTAAGAAAGCAGATACTCCTGTATCTGGAGAAGCATAGCAGGGTGGACCTCGGAGAACTGGCAGTTCTTCTTGGAACCGACGAAGTAACCGTAGCAAATGAGATTTCTGCCATGGAAAGAGCAAAGATCATCTGTGGCTATCATACACTGATCGACTGGGATAAGACAGGAACAGAGTATGTGAATGCCCTGATCGAAGTAAAAGTAACACCACAGCGTGACACGGGATTTGATAAGACAGCAGAACGGATCTGTAATTATCCGGAAGTATCAGCCGTATATCTGATCTCCGGTGATTTTGATATGATGGTTCTGATCGAAGGCAAGACTTTGCAGGAAGTGTCAAGGTTTGTATCAAGTAAATTATCACCGATCGAAGATGTCACAGGAACCAGCACACAGTTCGTACTGAAGAAATATAAGGATCACGGAACAATCATGTTCGGACAGAAAAAAACAGAAAGGATGCTTGTAACACCATGATGAGAAATCCATTATCTAAGAAAATCACAGGCATCGAACCATCTGGAATCCGTAAATTCTTTGATCTGGTAAGTGAGATGCCTGACGCAATATCCCTTGGTGTAGGAGAACCTGATTTTGACACACCATGGAGAATCAGAGAGGAAGGTATCTACACCCTGGAACAGGGCAAGACTTTCTATACATCGAATGCAGGTCTTAAAGATCTGAAGATCGAGATCAGCAAATATCTGGAACGTAAGATACATGTAGAATATGACCCGGATCATGAGATCATGGTGACGGTCGGAGGAAGTGAAGGAATCGATGTGGCACTGCGCGCAATGCTGGATCCGGGAGATGAAGTACTGATCCCGCAGCCGAGCTATGTATCGTATTTACCTTGTACCATTCTGGCAGACGGTAATCCGGTTGTTATTCCGCTTCAGGAAAAGAACGAATTCAAACTGACGGCAGAAGAACTGGAGGCAGCAATCACGCCAAAGACAAAAATGTTAGTCATGCCATTCCCGAACAACCCGACAGGATCAATCATGACAAAAGAAGATCTGGAGCCAATTGCGGAAGTTGTGAAAAGACATGACCTGTATGTGCTTTCGGATGAGATTTACTCCGAACTTACATACAAGACAGAGCATGTGTCTATTGCATCTCTTCCGGGAATGCAGGAAAGAACACTGGTAATCAACGGATTTTCCAAAGGATTTGCCATGACGGGATGGAGACTTGGTTATATCTGCGGACCGTCTGTGATCATAGAACAGATGTTGAAGATCCATCAGTTTGCGATCATGTGTGCGCCGACCAACAGCCAGTACGCAGCCATCGAAGGCTTGCGTCACTGCGAAGATGAAGTGCAGCAGATGAGAAATGCATACAACCAGAGAAGAAGATATCTGGTAAATGAATTTGCGAAGATGAAGCTGGAATGCTTCGAGCCATTCGGTGCATTTTATATCTTCCCAAGTATCAAAGAATTCGGTATGACTTCCGAAGAATTTGCAATGCGTTTCCTGGAAGAGGAGAAGGTTGCAGTCGTACCGGGAAGTGCGTTTGGTGAGAGTGGGGAAGGGTTCCTGCGTGTATCGTATGCGTACTCACTGGAAGATCTGAAAGAAGCGATCGGAAGACTCAGTCGGTTTGTTGAGAGACTGAGAAGCCAGAAGTAAGGTTGACGGAAGCTGATTTGAAGAGAATTTAAAAGAAATAATAGAAATAGAAAAGCCGTCAGGGAATATTAATGTATGAATTAGAATTATATTCCCTGACGGCTTTTGTTATTGCTATGCAGCTTCTGCAGATATCAGAAAATACAGGATGAATTGTATAATCCGGAATTTACTCTTACATTTTTGGAAAAAATCTTGACTTGGAGCGAACTCCAAGTGCTATAGTAATGAACGGAAAGGTGGTGTCTGGATTGACGATAAAAGAAGTAAGTGAAACATATGACATTTCCGCTGATACCCTGCGTTATTATGAACGCATCGGCATGATACCGGAAGTAACACGTACGGCAGGCGGAATCAGAGACTATCAGGAATCAGACCTTGGATGGGTGGAGCTTGTGATCTGTATGAGAAAAGCAGGACTTCCCGTGGAGGCACTGATCGAGTATGTAAAATTATATCAGGAGGGCGACGAGACATTTGAAGCAAGACTTCAGCTTCTTTCGGAAGAAAGAGAGAAGTTAGAAGAGCAGAAAGCGCAGATAGAGTCAGCGATCAACCGGCTGAATTACAAAATTTCCAAATACGAAGAAGCAGTAAAGACAGGAGTATTAAACTGGGAGGAGAATAGTTCATGTATATAGAAAAGATTAACGGACCAGAAGATGTAAAGAAATTAACGGTAGACGAGATGACTGTAATGGCAGGCGAGATGAGAGAGGCACTGTTAAAGAGAGCCAGCATCCACGGCGGACACTTCGGACCAAACTTCGGTATGGTAGAGGCAACGATCGCACTGCATTATGTATTCGAGTCACCAAAAGACAAGATTGTATATGACGTATCACACCAGACCTATCCGCACAAGATGCTGACAGGAAGAAAGGATGCATATCTCTATGAAGAACATTACGATGATGTGTCCGGCTACAGCAATCCAAATGAAAGTGTACACGATCATTTCACTGTAGGTCATACATCTACATCCGTCAGCCTCGCATGCGGACTTGCAAAAGCAAGAGACCTGAAAGGGGAAGAAGGAAATGTGATCGCAGTGATCGGTGACGGTTCCTTAAGCGGCGGTGAAGCACTGGAAGGACTGGACTATGCAGTAGAATTAGACGGAAATCTGATCATCATTGTAAATGACAATGATATGTCCATCGCAGAAAACCACGGCGGATTATATGGCAACTTAAAATTACTCCGTGAGACAAACGGACAGGCAGAATGCAACCTGTTCAAGGCTATGGGACTGGATTACATTTACGTGGATCACGGAAATGCTGTCGGAGACCTGATCGAAGCATTCCAGAGTGTCAAAGACAGCAGGAAACCAGTTGTTGTCCATATCAATACCTTAAAAGGAAAAGGATATGCACCGGCAGAGCAGAACAAAGAAGTATGGCATTATAATGGACCATTTCATATCGAGACAGGTGAGCCGTTATACGAGATGACAGAAGAAGACTATTCGGATATTTCCATGAATTATCTTTTGGATAAGATGAAAAAAGATCCGGCAGTGGTAGCGATCACATCCGGAACACCGACTGTTATGGGATTCACAGAAGATAAGAGAAAAGAAGCAGGAAAACAGTTCGTAGATGTCGGTATCGCAGAAGAGACAGCCGTAGCACTGGCTTCCGGAATTGCCGCAAATGGCGGAAAACCGGTTTATGGAGTATACAGTACATTTGTACAGAGAACTTATGACCAGATCGCACAGGATCTCTGCATTAATAACAGCCCGGCAACTATTGTAACATTCTGTGGTTCGGTATACGGAATGAATGATGTGACACACCTTGGACTATATGACATCCCGATGATGGCCAATATTCCGAATCTGGTATACCTTGCTCCGACAACCAAGGAAGAGTACCTGGCAATGCTTGACTGGAGTATCGAGCAGAATGAGTATCCGGTAGGAATCAGACTTCCGGGCGGCAGTGTGATCTCAGACGGAAAAGAGATTACAAAAGACTTCGGTGATCTGAACAAATACGAAGTAACTCAGAAAGGCTCTAAGGTTGCAGTGATTGGACTTGGAACATTCTACGGACTTGGCAAAGAAGTTGCAGAAGAGCTTAAAAAAGAGATTGGAACAGATGTAACTGTAATCAATCCATATTATATTACAGGTATTGATGCAGAACTTCTGGAAGAGCTTAAGAAAGACCACGATGTTGTGATCACCCTGGAAGATGGTATTCTGGATGGCGGATTCGGCGAGAAGATCGCAAGATTCTACGGAGATTCGGACATGAAGGTTCTGAACTTCGGACTGAAGAAAGAGTTCCTCGACCGTTATGATGTAGCAGAAGTTCTGAAAGAGAATCATCTGACGAAAGAGCAGATTGTGGAAGATATAATGAAGTTTATTTAACAATTGAATAAATAAAACGTATGTGATATACTACTATAAACAACCGCAATATGGGTGGATTTCTATTACTCAATATGGCCAACCACTTTGAGCGGTTGTTTTTTGTATAATTATAATATCAAAGAAATATATCTTTAGCAAGTAATATAAAAACAAAAAGGAAATTTTTAATTGTAATTTGTTGGTATGCCAACAGCTAAAATCATGTAAAATAAGATAGAATCATACGATCAATAATTTTAAAAATACATACGAAAAGAAAGAGAGGACACACACATGGATCACATATATGATGTAATCATCCTTGGCGCCGGACCGGCGGGATTAAGCGCAGGCTTATATGCAGGCAGAAGCAGACTGGACACCCTGATCATCGAAAAAGGACAGGCCGGCGGCCAGATTATCAACACAGACGAAATAGAAAACTATCCGGGACAGATCGTAGAAGGAGAGACGGGAGTTTCTCTTGTACGCAGAATGTATGAACAGACAGAACAGTTCGGCGCAGAACATGTCCGTGATACGATCACAAATGCAGAACTGAGCGGAGACATCAAAGTCCTGACAGGCGAAAAAGATACCTATCAGGCGAAAAATATCATCATTGCAACCGGTGCATATGCAAGACCGATCGGATGCAAAGGCGAGCAGGAGTACAAGGGACGCGGAATCTCTTACTGTGCAACCTGTGATGCGAACTTCTTTACTGACCTGGAAGTCTATGTAGCGGGCGGCGGGGATGCAGCGGTGGAAGAAGCGCTGTATCTTACAAAATTTGCCAGAAAAGTTACGATTATTCACAGAAGAGACGAGCTGCGTGCAGCAAAGTCTATTCAGGAGAAAGCATTTGCCAATCCGAAGATCACATTTCTGTGGGATTCGGTAGTCGAAGAAGTGGGCGGCGACGGACTGCTTCAGACGATGACTGTGAAGAATGTGAAGACGGGAGAACTTACAAAGATAGAAGCCGATCCGAAAGACGGACTGTTCGGACTGTTTGGATTCATCGGTATGATCCCGAATATCGGCGTGTTTGCAGATAAAGTAGAGACGGATGACAAGGGATACATTAAGACGGATGAGGACATGCATACCAATGTATCGGGTGTGTATGCAGCAGGAGATGTAAGAGCCAAGAGCTTGCGACAGGTAGTGACTGCGGTGGCAGATGGTGCGATCGCAGCAGTGCAGGTGGAGAGGA
Source organism: Dorea longicatena (assembly GCF_024168045.1). Lineage (GTDB taxonomy): Bacteria > Bacillota > Clostridia > Lachnospirales > Lachnospiraceae > Dorea_A. The sequence goes on along the minus strand of NZ_CP100126.1, from coordinate 2,734,035 downwards.
GTATGTCAGAGTATTAGGAACATCCGGCAGAAATGATAATATTTTCTGCCGGATATTTTTTATGAATTTGTCTTTGGAGTAATCTCCCGGCTCCGGTATTTCGCCGGAGTAATATGCAGCTCTTTCTTGAACGCCCGGATAAATGTCTCTGGATTCTCATATCCAAGAATCTCACTGATATCCGCAACGGACTTTTGCGTATTCACCAGAAGCCGTTCTGCTTTCTGTATCCGGAGAAGCCGCTTCCAGTCATTAAAAGACTGTCCAGTCGTGGACTTGATCAGTCTGGAACAATACGATAGTGAGAAGCCGAAATGATCCGCGATGTCCTGCAGAGTGACATCTTCCAGATGACTCTGCATATAGTGCATAACTTTAAAATTTTCCGGTTGGTGTTCATTCTTGTCACGGTAAGAAGATTCTACCGTATTCCGGTAATGGCGCATCATCTTTGCGCTGAGCTGAGTAAGCATGCCGACCAGAACCTGATCGGAAAATGCATCGTGAAAGAGGTGCTCATGGTATACATTTAGCATCTCTTTCTGCGAATCGATCAGATGCTCACCGCCGGAGTGGAAGATAACGTAGTCGATCTGCTGGGAATGATACAATCCTTCCGAGAAGAATTCATTTAACAGATTGTTCCCCTTCATCAGCGGAATAAACATCTGTGAAAATGTGGATTTTCGCAGAAGGATGTTGAATACGATGGAATTATCGTCAAAGACTTCCATCGTATGATACACACCCGGGGCAATAAAAATCAGATCCCCTTCGGTAAAATCTTTTCTGGTCGTGGAGATAGTCTGTGAGCAATGTCCGGTAAATACAAAGATAATCTCAAAAAAGTCGTGCTTGTGTAAAAACGGAGGCGTGTACCGGTTATGTTTGCTGATGAATACATTCCGGTCATTGTCTTTAAAGTATTCATCATCATTCATTTCATAAGAAATGATATCCGGCAGCAGTTCCGGGATAATCAGATGGCGGCGGATGGCATCATCCAGATCTACCTTATCCAGAAATTTCTTCAACTGACCGGAAGAAGCAGAAACTTCAAAATAATCTTTATAAAATTTCTCATCTTCATTCAGCTCAAATAATTCATTTAATGTTTTCCCTAAATCAGCCATAATATAGTACCTCAGCATATTATGATGTAAATGTTAAAAAGTATTTGTAAGAAGTTGTTAATTCAGTATGTTGTAAAAAATAGTCAATATCTACTCATTTTTAACATTATAATCACATATATGTCAAAAAAAGTCAATTAACGTGTCAAAATATCCAATATTCATAAAGGTATTTCTGCGTTATAATCCTCTTGAAGTTAAGAAAGCGCGCGATAAATCATAAGAAAGGGATAAGAGATGGGTAATACAAAGTCATTTTTGTACAGACAGAGATTTGGCTATGGACTTGGAGATTTTGCTTGTAACTTAATATGGCAGATGATTTCTCTGTACTTACTGTATTTTTACACAGACATTATGAAACTCAATGCAGCATCGATCGCTGTTATGTTTATTGTCTGCAGGATTATTGATGCTGTTACTGATGTACTGGTTGGATTCGCAATCGATAAGACCAGAACCCGCTGGGGAAAGAGCAGACCATGGTTCCTCTTTGGAGCTGTGCCGTTTGCAGTGGCAGCATTACTGGCATTCAGTGTGCCGGACATTTCACCGGATGGGAAACTGGTGTATGCATATGTTACATACATCTTCCTGTCATTCATGTATACAGTGGTAAATATTCCGCTGGCGTCCATATTGCCAACTTTGACGGATGATATGAATGAGAGAACCGTACTTGCGACATGGAGAAAATTCTTCGCATTCATGGGTTCCACGATTGTATCTGCAACCGCATTGTATCTGGTGAAAATGGTCGGAAACGGGAACGAAGCAGTCGGATTCCGGGTGGTTATGGGAATCTTCGGAGTTGCGGGATGTGTATGTTTCTTGCTTACATTCGCACTGGTTCGTGAGAATAACTTAAGTCAGACGGAAAAGTCAGCGACCTTAAAAGAGACGATTCAGTCTGCGGCACATAATACACCGTGGAAGTTATTCGCACTTAACATTCTGTTCATGTGGACAGGTTATTTCATCCAGTCGTCTGCACTTGTTTATTACTATAAATATTACGTGGGAAGTGCAAAAATGGCAACGATGGTAGCTACGGTTATGACAATGGTACCGATGGTGGCAAATTTAACCGTTCCATTTCTGGCAAAACGTCTCGGAAAACGTAACCTTTACAGCGTATCCGCAGGATTACAGCTTGCAGGTCTGGCCGTAATCTTTATCGGAAATGTGAATACATCGGTCATTCTGGCCGGGGCAGTGATATCTGCAGCGGGATACGGATGTAAGGAGAGTATTTACTTCTCCATGCAGGCAGATCCGGTGGATTACGGAGAGTGGAAGACAGGTATTCAGACAACCGGAACGTTGTCGGCAATCAACGGTTTCCTTGGAAAAGTAGCACAGGCAGCAGCCGGAGGAATCTCGGGTCTGTTACTGAGCTGGGGAGCTTATGACGCAGATGCCGTTCATCAGACAGCAAATGCACTGACGGCGATCAAGATGATGTATATCTACATCCCGGCGTTCCTGATCATTTGCTCGATCATCACGATGTCGTTTTACCATCTGGATAAGGAATTTCCACAGATTCAGAAAGAACTGGGAGAACGCAGGAAAGTTCAGAATAAATAATAGAACCAGAACATATGAAACAAGAATGAGTGAAAGGAATTAATTATGAGTAAATCAGCAGAAACGAAGAAATATATGCCGCTGGTTGGCGCGGCAGGAATCGGATCTATGCTCGGATCCGGTATCATCATCGGACTGTCCGCTACAATTACAGTATGGCAGTCAGGACTTGGACTTACCGATGGACAGGTCGGAATCCTCTCAGGAGCACTTACATTTGCAATCGCAGCAGGATCACTGCTTGCAGGAAATATTACAAAGTTATTCGGACTGATCCGTTCATTTAACCTGATGAACCTGATGTATCTGATCGGTGCGGCAATCTGCGTACTGTCAGGTAACTTCCCGGTATTACTTGCAGGTCTGATCATCACAGGATTTGCTTCCGGAGCAGACCTTCCGATCAGCCTTACTGTAATCTCTCATGATGCACCGAATGAAAAAGTATCTGCAAGCCTGATCGCATCGACACAGGTATTCTGGCAGATCGGTGTACTTGGATCTTACGCAATGGCATTTATCGTATCTCACGTAGAAGGCGCAGCCGGAGCAAGAATGGTGTTCGCATTACTGGCCATACTTGCAGGAATCGCATTCGTATGGAGAACATTTTCTAAGAAATTCAAAGAATTTCATGTGGCAGGAGATGAATACCGCGCGGCAGAAGGCACAAAGACTTCTATAGAAGTATCATTTGCATCTCTTTTTAAAGGAACAGACGGAAGAAAATATATATCATTTTTCTCATGCATCATTATCTTCTATGTATGCTGGAACCTGTTAGCTAATACATTCGGACAGTTCCAGACTTATATTCTGGTGAAAGCAAATGCATCACAGTCACTTGCAACAGGATGCGGAATTGTATTGAATATTGTAGGCCTGATCTGCGGAATCTTATTTGCATCTGCAGCAGGAAGTAAACACAGAAACAAATTCTTCTATGTAGGTATCGTGATTCAGGCAGGTGCCATGATCGGTATCGCACTTGGCGGCGGAACGATTGCTATGATCGTAGGTATGATCGCATGCTACAACATCGGTAACCAGTTTGCCGGGGAGTCTATTTACAAAGTATGGACACAGGAGTCCTTCCCGGTTGAGGCAAGAGCTTCTATGCAGGGATTCATCAATGGATTCTCAAGATTCTGCTGTGGATTATTCGCACTGGTAACGCCTTATCTGGTAGCAGGTGACAGAATCCACACAACTATGTATGGATTTGCAGGAATCGTCCTGATCAGTGCAATTGCCGGAACAAGAATGATTATGTTACAGAAAAAACACGGCGTTGGACAGATGTAAGCAGGAGGAGAGAACATGGCATTTACATTTCAAATCAATAATGATGTAAAATTCAAACATGATGAAAAACTGTTGGCAAAAGCAGAAGGCTTCCGCCCGGAGATCAAAAAAGAAAGAATCCACCCGGCACGGATCGTTGAAGTGATCGAAGATCCATTGAAATTAAATGGTGTTGGCGTAACAGAAAGTGATAAGAGCATCGATAAGATTGAGGAATACGGACTGAAAAGAAATGATAAAATGATTCTTGACTTTGGAGATCACAGAGTCGGAACATTTAAGATTCATATCGATCAGACTGGATCCCCGATGGATGCACCGCTTTATATGCGTATCAAATTTGCCGAACTTCCGGCAGAGCTTGCAGCGGAATCCAAAGACTATGAAGGATGGCTCAGCCGTTCGTGGATACAGGAAGAGTTCATTCATATCGATGAGCTTCCGGCAACACTGGAACTTCCGAGAAGATACAGCTTCCGTTATGTGGAATTGAAGGTTCTGGATACATCTCCGAAGTGGCAGGCAGTATTCTCGGATCCGATGGTTGTGACAGAGACATCTGCAGATTACAGTGGCTTCGAACCGATGCGATTCGAAGATCCGGAACTGCAGAAGATTTATGATATCGGTGTGAAGACGCTGGCGGACTGTACACAGGACGTGTTCGAGGACGGACCAAAGCGTGACAGAAGATTATGGCTTGGAGATCTCAGACTGCAGGCGCTTGCAAACTACGCAACATTTGATCAGACGGATCTGGTAAAGAGATGCCTGTATCTGTTCGCAGCTATGACGACAGAAGAAGGTAAGATCTCTGCAAATGTATTCGTAAAGCCGGAGAATGTACCGGATGATACATTCCTGTTCGAATACAGCCTGTTCTTCATCTCGACCTTATATGATCTTCATCAGGCACACCCGGATGAGGAGCTGATAAGAGAACTGTATCCGATTGCCAAGAAGCAGATGAACATTACATTAAAGATGTTCGATGAGAATGGCAAACTGAATCCGGACGAGAACTATCCGGTATTCGTAGACTGGTCCAATGACTTTAATAAAGACACAGCAGGACAGGCAGAGATGATCTATGTCATGAAGCAGTTCATCGAGCTTGTCAAAGTCGTAAGAGACTCTGAGATCAGCATGTACGAAAAGAAACTGGAGCTGATCACAGACTATGCAAAGAACGTGCTTTTCCGTCCGGAAAAGAACCTCTTTGCAACAGCCTGGGATGAATACAACATTGCAAGTCAGGTGTGGATGGTGCTGGCACATGTAATGTCAGACGAAGAGAATAAATCCATCATGCAGACCACGATCCAGGAGTTATTCCCGGTGAAGAATATCGCAACACCATATATGTATCATCACATTGTGGAAGCATTATTCGAGGCAGGACTGGATGAAGAGGCCATCCATCTGATGAAGAGCTACTGGGGTAAGATGATCTCACTTGGAGCGGATACCTACTGGGAAGCATTCGATCCGGATCAGCCGGAGTATTCTCCGTATGGTTCACCGATCGTGAACAGCTACTGCCATGCATGGAGTTGTACGCCGGTGTATCTGCTTAAGAAGTATGTGAAGAATAAGTAGGCAGATGTGCTGACTGTAAATGGGACGGAATAAAATATTACATAGTGTGCAGGAATTCGCCGGACGGGAAAATGTCCGGCGGATTTTGCGTATAAAAATATATTCAAAAAGCCGCCAGTGGCAAATGTTTTACTTCGATTTGGATAAGATGAAATGAATTGGAATAATATATAATAAAATATGGAAAATATACTTGATAAATGGAATGATATATAATAAAATATGGAAAACAATACCAGAAATATAGATTACCACATGTTCGGAAGAATCCGTCGATGGAGAGTCCTGTAGAAGGAAGGAGATGATCCTATGACTGTAGAAGAGATGAAAAAGAAGAAAACAGAATTAGGTTTCAGTTGCGAGCAGATATCAGATCGTTCCGGTGTACCATTGGGAACGGTACAAAAGATATTTAGCGGAATAACCAAAAGACCAAGATATGACACAATTTGTCAGTTGGAAAAAGCATTTCCGATGGAACCTGATTCTAATCCATATCCTGGTATGATGGAAGAAAGCGTATCGGCTTATCGCATCTATGGAGATGGCACAGATCATGAAGGTGATATCTGGAAAAGTTTTCGTGGAAAAAAGCAAGGCGAATACACACTAAAGGATTATGAAGCAATTCCGGACGAATATAGAGTAGAATTGATTGACGGAGTCATCTACGACCTGAATACGCCAACCACGATTCATCAGCAGCTTGCATTTGAAATCAGTATCAGATTAAGAGAGTACATTAGGCAGAACAAAGGATTATGTATGGTACTGCCGTCACCGGTCAGCGTACAACTAGATGAAGATGACCGGACGATGCTGCAGCCGGACGTCGTTGTATGCTGTGACAGAGATAAAATCCTTCGAAGTCATGTCTATGGAGCTCCGGATATGGTAATCGAGATATTATCACCATCTACAAGAAAAAAAGATATGGGATTAAAACTGAAAAAATATATCACTGCAAGAGTCAGAGAATACTGGATGGTTGACCCGGATAAGAAAAAAGTTGTAGTATATGACTTGGAACATAATGAGTTACCGGCCATCTATGGCTTTGAAGACCAGGTACCGGTGAATATATTTGCTGGAAAATGTCAGATTGATTTTTCGGAAATATACAGCTATATAGAATTTTTATTTGAAAAAGAATAGAAAAAACGGAGGAACACAACATGTTAAACATCGTACTACACGAACCAGAGATCCCGGCAAACACAGGCAACATCGGAAGAACCTGCGTAGCCACCAACACCAGATTACATTTGATCGAGCCGCTCGGCTTCCGCTTAAATGAGAAGAACTTAAAGCGTGCCGGCATGGACTACTGGGAGCATCTGGATGTCAGAACCTATATTGATTACAATGATTTCCTGGAAAAGAACCCGGGAGCCAAGATCTACATGGCAACGACAAAAGCACCAAAGGTATATACAGAAGTGAACTATGAACCGGACTGCTACATCATGTTCGGAAAAGAAAGTGCCGGAATCCCGGAAGAGATTCTGGTAGATCATAAAGAAGACTGCGTGCGTATCCCGATGGTAGGCGACATCCGTTCGCTGAACCTCGGCAACTCGGTTGCGATTGTGCTTTACGAAGCACTCAGACAGAACGGATTTGCAGGTATGAATCTGGAGGGGCATCTTCACGAATTACACTGGTAAGAAAAGGAATCCAATCTGTATAAATTCCATATTATTTAGACAAAATAAGGATATTGTCCGTTTTCGTTGAGAAAATGAGATAATATCCTTATTTTCGTACCAGGTATATGAAAAAATACAGGAGGCGCTGGCAGGCGTTTCTACTTATTAATAAGTGCACAAATATAAAACGACAAAATGATAAAAATGTATCAAAGTGACGTACAATTTACAACAAATGTAATAAATGTATGGTAAAATTGCGGAAATAAGATTATAATTTAAACTAGATTTTGTATTTTTTGAAGGAGAGGTGGTAGATGAATGGTAGAAGAAACCATTAAGACCATCAAGGAAACGGAGAATGAAGCGGATGAGATCATAAGAAAAGCAGATGCAACGTGTACCGAGATCCTTGAAAAAGCTGTCAGAGAGGCAAAAGAGATAAAAGAGCAGGCTGTAGCAAATGCAAAGAAACAGGCAGAAGCAGATCTTTTGCAGGCGAAAGAAGAAGGAGAAGTCTTAAAGAAACAGGCTTCCGAGAAGACGGAACAGGAGACAGAAGCATTAAAAGCACTGGCTCAGGGAAAAGAAGAGGAGGCGGTATCCGCAGTCATCAAAGCATTGCTCTGATGATATGGGAAGAGTAAGAACGTGAAAAAATAAAAAAGGAGGGATGCAGTTATGGCAGTATTGCAGATGCAGCGAATCAGTATCTGCGCATTGAAACATGACCGGAAAGCGATTCTGGAAAAACTGCAGTCCATGGGCATGATAGAGATGCATCAGGTCGCGCAGGACGAAGCCGGATTCGAGAAGATGGATACGCAGAGTGCGAAATCAAGCTTCGAGAAACGGGTGCAGATCACGGAAAACGCACTGGATGTATTGAATCAGTATACACCGGAGAAAAAATCCATGTTCGCCAGTCTGGAAGGAAATGAGCTGATCGATAAAAAGACGATGGAAGCTGCCGCAGCGAAGCAGGAAGCAGTCATGGAAGTGGCGGGACTTCTGATCGCTGATCATAAGAAAATTGCGGAAGCACAGGCTGAGATCGTGAAGCGGAATACCCAGATAGAAGCACTTACACCATGGATGAGTCTGGAAGTTGCGATGAATTATCCGGGCACGAAAAAGACGGTAATGCTTCTTGGAACCATGGCGGCGGAGACGACACTGGAAATGATCTACGGAAAGCTTGCTGAAGATCATCCGGAGATCGAAGCCGTAGATATATCGGTTATAAGTCAGGATAAAGATGCCGTGTACTTAAGCGTGTTCTGTATGAAGGACCAGGCAGCAGATGTGGAGAATACACTCCGCACTGCAGGATTCTCAAGACCGGTTGTATCGACAGAGCAGATTCCGGCAAAGCAGAAAGAAGAACTGGAAGAACAGATCAGACAGATCGAACAGACAATTGCAGATATCCGGGGAGAGATCATATCTTACGCAGAAGACCGGGAGGAACTGAAGATCATCGGTGACTATTACCGGATGCGTGCAGAAAAGTACGAAGTACTGGGAACACTTCCGCAGTCCAGACGTACATTTATTATCAGTGGTTACGCAGCAAAAGAAGCGATACCGGCAATCCAGAAAGGAATCGGGGATGCGTATGACTGTGTGATCGATGTAGAAGAGTTAAAAGAAGACGAAGAACCACCGGTGATCCTTAAGAATAACGGATTTTCGGAAAGTGTGGAAGGAGTCCTGGAGTCTTACGGACTTCCGCATAAAGGAGAGATCGATCCGACCGCGATCATGTCATTCTTCTATGTATTTTTCTTTGGAATGATGTTATCAGATGCAGCATATGGTGCGATCATCGCAATCGTGTGTCTGATCGTCCTTAAGAAATTCCCGCGCATGAGTGCCGGTATGAGGAAATCTATGAAAATGTTCATGTACTGTGGAATTTCTACCGTGGTATGGGGAATCTTATTCGGTGGATATTTCGGAGATGTCGTAGATGTTGTATCGAGCACATTCTTTGGAAAAGAGCTGACGATCAAACCGCTCTGGTTTGCACCGTTAAATGATCCGATGAGACTTCTGATCTATTCAATGGCATTCGGACTGGTTCATCTGTTCGTGGGTCTTGGAATCAAAGGATATATGTTGTTAAAAGACGGAAAGGTACTGGATTTCTTCTGTGATATCGTACTGTGGTACATTTTCCTGATCGGACTGATCCTGATGCTGCTTCCGTCAGAGATATTTGCTTCGATCGCACAGACGAAGATCGTGTTCCCTGCAGCACTGATTACATTGTCGAAAGCAATGGCGATCATCGGAGCACTCGGACTGTTACTGATGTCCGGAAGATCAAGCAAGAATCCGGCACTCAGACTTGCACTTGGAGCATATGATATCTACAACATTACCGGATGGTTAAGTGATGTATTATCATACTCCAGACTTCTGGCACTGGGACTTGCGACAGGCGTTATCGCATCCGTTGTCAATCAGATGGGAAGTATGCTTGGTAAGAGTGTATTCGGGGTCATCTTATTTATCGTAGTATTTATAGTCGGACATGCAATGAACCTGGCAATCAACCTGCTTGGTGCATATGTCCACACCAACCGACTTCAATTTGTGGAATTCTTTGGAAAATTCTACGAAGGTGGTGGAAAACCTTTCGAACCGTTTCATGCGGAGACAAAATATGTAGATATTAAGGAGGAAAAATAGATATGAGTATTTGGAATGATATGGGAATGGTATATGCACTTCTTGGTGCGGCAGTGGCAGTATTCCTGGCAGGTGCAGGATCTGCGATCGGAGTAGGTATTGCAGGACAGGCAGCGTCCGGAGTTGTAACAGAAGACCCAAGCAAATTCGCAAAAGTACTGATCATGCAGCTGCTTCCTGGTACACAGGGAATCTACGGACTGCTGGTTGGTTTCATTACATTATCCAAGATCGGACTTCTTGGCGGCGGCGCAGCAGATCTGGATCCGAAGACCGGACTTCTGATTCTTGCAGCTTGCCTTCCAATCGGAATTGTAGGTCTGATTTCAGGAAAAGCACAGGGACAGACAGCAGCGGCAGCAATCGGAATCGTAGCAAAGAAGCCGGATCAGTTCGGTAAAGCAATGCTGTTCCCTGCAATGGTTGAGACATATGCCATCCTTGCACTTCTGATTTCTATCCTTTCCGTAACAGCAATTCAGGTATAGAAGGAGTGTGAAGGAAAATGGCTGGATTAGAGAAGATCAAAAGTCAGATCCTTGACGAGGCAAAAGTGACAGCGGATGCGAAGATCGAAGATGCGAAAGCACAGGCAGAACAGATGAAGCTTAAGGCACAGGAAGAGGGAGCCAGACAGGCAGATACTATCCTGAAAAAGTCGGAAGCAGATACTGCATCGCAGAAAGAACGTGTGAAATCAGCCATCGATCTTCAGAGAAGAACGAGACTTCTGGAAGCAAAGCAGGAGATGATCGCAGAGATCATCGGGAAGGCGTATGAAAAGGTTATAAGTCTTGCGCCGGATGAGTATTACCAGATGCTCCTGTCTATTCTGGAAGCATACGTACTTCCGCAGGAGGGAGAGATCTATTTCTCCGTAAAAGATCTGGAAAATATGCCGGTAGGATTTGGCAAAGAAATTGAAGAAATAGCTCTGGCAAAGGGAGGAAAACTTACCGTGGCCGGAGCGGGCAGAGATAATATTGACAATGGATTCATTCTTGCGTACGGTGGAATTGAAGAGAACTGTACGATCAGGGCAATGTTCGATGCGAAGCGGGATGAACTTGCGGACATCGTTCACCGGATGCTCTTTGTATGATATGGAGGGACAACATGAGTGAACAATATACCTATGCGGTCGCAAGAATCCGTGCCCTGGAAGTATCCCTGTTCTCTGACAGTACCATCGACCAGCTGATCGCGTGCCAGAGTTATGATCAGGCATTGCAGTTCTTAGAAGAGAAGGGATGGGGAGATACCGAAAGCAGCGGGGATGCGGAAAAAATCCTGACGAGAGAAGAAGAAAAGACATGGGAAGTGGTCAAAGAACTGTCGATCGGAATGGAACATTTCGATGTGCTTTCTTATCCGAAGCTTTTTCATAATTTAAAGGCAGCGGTCAAGGAAGTATGCACCGGAGATAAGAACCGGCATATCTATTATGAAGATGTTCGGATTCCCGGGGAAGAGATGCGAAAGATCGTAGAAGACAGAGACTTCGGAAAGCTTCCGGACAGTATGCGGATCGCAGGAGAAGAAGCATACGAGACACTTCTTCATACCGGAGACGGGCAGCTCTGTGATGTGATCATAGACTGGGCGGCGCTGGATGCCATCTATCAGGCCGGGAAAGAGTCACCGGATAAGATCATACAGGATTACGCAGAATCCACAGTGGCAGTGGCGGATATCAAGATTGCCGTCCGGTCACAGAAGACCGCAAAATCAACGGAATTTATGAAACGGGCAATGGCAGAATGTGATTCTTTAAGTGTGAGCCAGTTATCGAAAGCAGCACTTAGCGGCATGGACGCCATCTGCGAATACTTAAGAGGAACGGCTTATGCAGAAGGTGCGGAAGCACTGGCAGAGTCGCCGTCAGCATTCGAAAGATGGTGTGACAATCGGATCATCCAGACCATCAGTCCGGAGAAATATCATGCATTTACGATAGGACCGGTAATCGCCTATGTAATTGCAAGACAGAATGAGATTAAAACGGTACGAATCATTTTATCCGGAAAGCAGAACGAACTGCCGGATGATTCGATCCGGGAAAGGGTAAGGAAAATGTATGTATAAGATTGCAGTATTAGGCGATTACGACAGCATCTTCGGATTCGCAGCACTGGGCCTTGATACATTTGCCGTCCAGACCCGTGAGGAAGCCGCAGAGAAATTACATCAGCTGGCACAGGGTGGATATGGGATCATCTATATCACAGAGAAACTTGCCGCTGAATTAACGCATGAGATAGAAAAATATCAGGAACAGGTCACACCGGCGATCATTCAGATTCCGGGTATCGCCGGAAATACAGGCGCCGGAGTTGCAGGTGTGAAGAAATCGGTAGAGCAGGCTGTCGGTTCCGATATTATATTTGGCAGCTAAAGGAGGTTGATTCGTCCGTATGAGTACAGGAACGATTAAAAAAGTAGCAGGACCGCTGGTCATTGCAGAAGGAATGCGTGACGCCAACATGTTTGACGTGGTACGTGTAAGCAGCCAGCGTCTGATCGGAGAGATCATAGAGATTCACGGAGATGAGGCATCCATCCAGGTATACGAGGAGACATCGGGACTTGGACCTGGAGAGCCGGTAGAGTCTATGGGAGTACCAATGTCAGTAGAACTTGGACCCGGACTGATCACAAGCATATACGATGGAATCCAGAGACCGCTGGATGACATTATGAAAATCTCCGGAAATAACTTAAAGCGAGGCGTGGAAGTTGCTTCGTTAAAACGTGATAAGAAATGGGAATTTGTCCCGGCTGCAAAAGCCGGCGATGAGGTCGAAGCAGGTGACGTACTCGGAACTGTGCAGGAGACCATCGTTGTACAGCAGAAGATCATGGTTCCTTATGGAGTAAAAGGAACGGTAAAAGAGATCAAAGCCGGAGCATTTACCGTAGAAGAAGTGGTAGCAGTGATCGCTACCGAAAAAGGTGACAAAGAACTGACGATGATGCAGAGATGGCCGGTTCGAAAAGGCCGTCCGTATCAGAAGAAGCTGCCGCCGGTAAAACCACTGGTAACCGGGCAGCGTGTAATCGATACATTCTTCCCAATCGCCAAAGGTGGTGTGGCAGCCGTTCCGGGACCTTTCGGAAGCGGTAAGACAGTTATCCAACACCAGTTGGCTAAGTGGGCAGAGGCAGATATCGTGGTTTATATCGGATGCGGAGAACGTGGTAATGAGATGACCGATGTTCTGAACGAATTTCCGGAACTGAAAGACCCGAAGACCGGACAGTCCCTGATGGAAAGAACCGTACTGATCGCAAATACATCGGATATGCCGGTTGCAGCCCGTGAGGCTTCCATCTATACCGGAATCACGATCGCAGAATATTTCCGGGATATGGGATATTCTGTAGCGCTGATGGCAGATTCTACATCCCGTTGGGCAGAGGCACTTCGAGAAATGTCGGGACGTCTGGAAGAGATGCCTGGTGAAGAAGGTTACCCGGCATACTTAGGTTCCCGTCTGGCGCAGTTCTATGAAAGAGCCGGACATGTGGTATCCCTTGGTAAAGAAGGAAGAGAAGGTGCACTTTCCGTTATCGGAGCGGTATCTCCTCCGGGTGGTGATATCTCCGAACCGGTATCACAGGCAACCCTTCGTATTGTAAAGGTATTCTGGGGACTGGATTCCGCACTTGCGTATAAGAGACATTTCCCAGCCATCAACTGGCTGACCAGTTATTCACTGTATGTTGACAATATGGCAAACTGGTTCAACGAGGAAGTGGCAGCGGACTGGATGGAAGACCGTCAGAAGATGATGACAATCCTTCAGGAAGAAGCCGAGTTAAATGAGATCGTACAGATGGTAGGTATGGATGCCCTGTCACCGACCGACCGTCTGAAGATGGAAGCGGCAAGATCCATCCGTGAGGACTTCTTACATCAGAATTCCTTCCACGAGATTGACACTTACACACCGCTTCGTAAGCAGTATCTGATGATGAAACTGGTACTGGCATTTTATGAGAAATCTGTCGACGCACTGAACAAGGGTGCGGACATGAATACACTGATCGCCATGCCGGTAAGAGAAAAGATCGGCCGTTATAAATATACAACAGACGACGATATCGAAAGTGAATATAAGAATGTAGAAGAAGAACTGGACAAGGAAGTTGCGGCTGCATTCGGGAAGGAGGACTTCTAAATTATGCCAAAAGAATATAGAACCATACAGGAAGTTGCCGGACCTCTGATGCTGGTACGCGGCGTTGAAAATGTAGCCTATGACGAATTGGGTGAGATTGAGCTTGCAAGCGGTGAGAAGCGCCGCTGTAAGGTTCTGGAGATCAATGGAAATGATGCACTGGTGCAGTTATTCGAAAGTGCCACGGGTATCAACTTAAGTAACAGTAAAGTACGTTTTCTGGGACGAAGCATGGAGCTTGGTGTATCGGAAGATATGCTTGGACGTGTCTTCGACGGACTGGGCCGCCCGATCGACGGAGGACCGGAGATCCTGCCGGATGAAAGACGTGACATCAACGGACTTCCTATGAATCCGGCAGCCAGAAGCTATCCGGAAGAGTTTATCCAGACCGGTGTATCTGCCATCGACGGACTGAACACATTGGTTCGTGGACAGAAGCTTCCGATCTTCTCGGCATCCGGACTTCCACATGCCAACCTGGCAGCACAGATTGCAAAGCAGGCAAAGGTACGCGGAAGCAATGAGAAATTCGCCGTAGTATTTGCTGCTATGGGTATCACATTCGAAGAGTCGAACTTCTTCGTAGAATCTTTCAAAGAGACAGGAGCCATCGACAGAACGGTATTGTTCGTCAACCTGGCAAATGACCCAGCAATCGAGCGTATTTCCACACCTCGTATGGCACTGACAGCAGCCGAGTATCTTGCATTCGAAAAAGACATGCATGTACTGGTAATTATGACAGATATTACCAACTATGCAGATGCACTCCGAGAAGTATCTGCCGCACGTAAGGAAGTACCAGGACGCCGTGGATATCCTGGATATATGTACACTGACCTTGCAACATTATATGAAAGAGCCGGAAGGCAGAATGGCAAGAAGGGAAGTATCACATTGATTCCGATCCTGACCATGCCGGAAGATGACAAGACGCATCCAATCCCGGACCTTACCGGCTACATCACCGAAGGCCAGATCATCTTAAGCCGTGACTTATACCGCAAAGGTATCAAGCCTCCGATCGATGTATTGCCATCCCTGTCCCGTCTGAAAGATAAAGGAATCGGAGAAGGCAAGACGAGAGCTGATCATTCGAACACGATGAACCAGCTGTTCGCAGCGTATGCACGAGGAAAAGATGCAAAAGAATTAATGACCATTTTAGGAGAAGCAGCCCTTACCGATATCGACCTGGTATATGCGAAATTCGCAGATGCATTTGAAAAAGAATATGTATCACAGGGATACGATACCGACAGACCGATTGAAGAGACATTGGAGATTGGATGGAAGCTGCTGTCTATGCTGCCTAGAGCAGAGCTCAAGCGAATTGATGATAAGTTCTTAGATATGTATTATGGTAAGCAGTAAGCCATGCGCAGATTCGAGCCGGCATGGCGTCCAATATATAAAGTAAAGAAAGGAGTGATACTATGGCGTCAACCCAGGTAACCCCTACCCGTATGGAACTGACCAGGACCAAGAAAAAACTGGTCACAGCCATAAAAGGTCACAAACTTCTGAAAGATAAGCGAGACGAACTGATGCGTCAGTTCCTGGATCTGGTAAAAGTGAACATGGAGCTTCGGGAAAAGGTAGAAGCAGGTATCCGTTCGGCCAATCGGAATTTTGTCATAGCCAAAGCCGGCATGGACGAAGCGACTCTGAACACGGCACTGATGGCTCCGAAGCAAGAGGTAGATCTGGAAGTCGGACAGAAGAATGTCATGAGTGTAGACATTCCTGTATTCGAGACGAAGACAAGAACCGCCGATGCGAATGACATTTATTCGTATGGATTTGCATTTACATCGAGTGATCTGGATGGGGCCGTAAAATCTTTGGCAGATATCCTGCCGGATATGCTGAAGCTTGCAGAGACAGAAAAAGCCTGCCAGCTTATGGCGGTCGAGATCGAAAAGACCAGAAGACGTGTCAACGCCCTGGAGCATGTGATCATTCCGGAAGCACAGAAGAATATCAAGTATATTACTATGAAGCTTGACGAGAATGAACGAAGCACCCAGATCCGTCTGATGAAGGTGAAAGATATGATGCTGGAGGAAGCGCATCATTACAAAGAAAAGGAGTAGGAATACTGAGAAATTCTCAGATAAAAAATCCGCAGATATAAGTTGAAAAGCTTAAATCTGTGGATTTTTTTATGTCAGAATAAGCCGGAAAAATAGTTAGAAACCCATTCTTATTGTACGCAAATTCATTGACAAACCACTACTGTGTGATACAATATAGTTAAGAACTACTATAGTATACAAGGTAGGTGAAAATATGTATGATAAATCACAATTAATGAAGGGAACTTTAGAAGGATGTATCTTGCAGATTTTATCCGAGACGGTTACATACGGATATGAGATTGTAACAACATTAGAAGAGTTCGGATTTGAAGATGTAAAAGAGGGAAGTATTTATCCATTACTCGTACGATTGGAAAAGAAAGGGATGATTTCTTCAGAACTACGACCTTCGCCACTTGGACCAAAACGAAAGTATTATTCATTAACGGCTGAAGGAGAGGCATATTTGCAGGAGTTTATTAAATGCTGGACGGAAGTACAATCATCAGTAAATAGAATTTTGAAAAAGGAGGAGTAGATTATGTTGACGAAGAAAAATAAAAGAATGGTCAGGAAGATGAAAAAATACATCAAGACATTCCCACTTACAGAAAAAGAAATTGACCAAATGATTGAAGATATCACTGGAATGGCGGAAGAAGCACAGGAGCGTAATGAAAATTTTGAAACAGTACTGGGAAAGTCGGTTCATGAATTTTGTGATGATCTGATTTATTCTGTAGGAGGAATCAGAGCACCGGGAGGACGGAAATTAATTAGAGGAACTTCGATATATTTTCAATTGTTGGGACTTTGGGGAATTGTAGGTTGTTTGATTAATGTTTGTTTTTTGGCTGGAGAACGTGTACACACATTATGGATGCTTGCAATTTCAATAGGCATCTGGTATCTGGGACATTATGGGGAAGCAAACTGTAATAATACAGAAAAAACAAAACAGTTAACAGCAGGAATTGTTATCTATATGGGTGTTGATTTGTTAATTTATTGCAATGAAATTATTATTGCAATAGATAATGGAAAAGCTTTTTTGAAAACATCAGATTTCCCAATTTTAATTATTGGAATTATTGTTAATTTTGGTCCAGCAATTCTGTATCTGGTTGGGGCAAGAAGGAACAGGCCGGCAGGAGAACAAATAGAAGTTGAAAGTAGATGACAAGAGATGGGGAAACATTTTTCTTTAAAGGAATAGTATATGAAAGTATTATTGAAAATATTAAAAAAGAATGTGCGTAATAGTATTGTATGTTTTATGAGTACTATTTTAGCTGCAATTATATTATTCGTGTTTCTTGGAGTTAAAGAATTGGTTCTTGGAACGATGAGTATGGAAGAAAGAGTTCGGTCGCAACAAGGAGTTGCGATTCAAACGTACATGTATATATTGCTGTTTATTGGCCTGATTTTGATCAGCTATACAGTAAGCAATTATAGCCGGATAAGAATCAAAGATTATGGAATGTTTATGGTATTCGGAGAAGAAAAGAAAGATATTATCCGGATGATAATTCTGGAATATGGGATTATATGTGGTATTTCGTGGCTGATTGGGTGTGTACTGGGAACGCCTTTTGTAATTCTTCTTCAGTCTATATTCAGAAAAGAAGGGATTCAAACAGTTCAAGATCCATGCTGGTTTCTAAAGGATATTGGAAGTACATGTTTTTATATGTGTGTTATTTTGTGCATTGCAGTAATCATGAATATAATAAAAATTCAAAACAATTCACTGGCTTCGCTTTTGAATACGGAACAGAAAAGGGGGACGGTTCCGTCTGTTAAAGCAAGCGTGATAGGTGCGGTTGCAGGGCTGATCTGTTTTGTGTTTGCAATTATTCTTTTTTCGAAGGTTCCTATGACATATCCACGTATGAAATATGGAGTTCTTTTTTCGCTGACCGGATTATATCTTTGGTTTACTTATTTGGGAAATGTTATATTGCGATGGGTGAAAAAGAAAGAAAAATGGTATGACAGATATATTCTTACGCTAAAAACGTTGTATCACAGATTTTCAGAAAATAAAAATATAATTTTAATTGTTTTTATTATTAATGTATTTGTATGGGTGATTGTAAATATCAATATTATAGAATACGGTAATCTTTCTTCCGAGTATTTATGGAAATATCCATATAATTATGTATGTATGACAGAAGAAAAATATACAGACGAAATTCATAAGGTTATAAAAGAACCAGATGAAAAAATAGATGAATATGCGTATATTCCGCTCATAAGCAATGATGGAGGGGAATATGTAGGTATTTCGGAGGATTCCTATAACAAACTTACAAAGAATAAGAAAGAGCATATCAAACAGGGAGAGGTAAAGGCAGTTCTGGAAAAATCAAAACAAGACGATGAAAACATGTTTCAGGATAAACATGTTTATTTAAAAACAGCAACAGGAATGCGTAAATTTGCGATAAAAAAAGAAGTGAAAGAAGTTTTATTTGTTGCTCAACAGTCGGATATTATACGAATTCTGGTTATGAATAATAGTGATTTTGATATGCTTAGATCTTTGCAGAAAAAGAATACGGTTATTATGACGCAGCAAACAGAAAAAGAGACGGCGATTGATGAGGGCAAATTAAAAGTATGTGAAAAGAAATATGAGATAATTGGTTTTTATAAAGGCTCATTGATGAAAGAAGACAGACAGGATGACCTGACAACTCTTATCTTTTACATTTGTATTGGTGCATTTTTGATTATTAGTGGAATAATGATTTTATCTATAAAAATATGGTCAGACATTTCTAATGTAAGTATGAAATATGGATTCTTGAAAAAAATAGGCATGGAGACCAAAGAAATAAAGAAAAATGTGAAAAAGGAACTTTCGCTTTCTTTATGGATCGTATTTATACTTTCGATTGTAATAAGTGGTGGTGCTTTGAGTTATATTACATGGAACGTTGATTGGCTCTTGAAAAAACAGGTATTGATAACATTTTTTGTGCTGTTGTTGTTTCAGGCAGGGTACATTATCTTATTAAGAGAGTATGGATGGAGACTTGTTAAGCAACAAATTCAGGGTGAAAGAAGGGAAAAGATATGGAAGTGATCAGCGGAGAGAAGATTGTGAAAAATTACGGTAAATTTGAGGTGCTAAAGGGCATCGGACTAAATGTACAGGATGGAGAATTTGTCGGGATTATAGGAAAATCAGGGAGTGGCAAGACAACACTTTTGAAAATTCTGGGATTAATTGAATCTGTAACAGATGGGACACTTCTATACAAGAAAAATGAAATCTCAAAATTGTCAGATAAAGAACTTGCGAGAATACGAAGAGAAGAATTAGGCTTCGTATTTCAAGAATTTTATTTGATGGATAGCCTAGATGTTTTTGAAAACATTATGCTGCCTTTCTATATCAGCAAAACAGTAGATGATTCCAAAAAAGAACGAGCAAGAGTGTTAATGGAAAAATTCGGAATCAGAACTTTGGAAAAAAAGATGCCAAACGAATTGTCAGGAGGCGAAAGGCAGAGAGTTGCCATTTGCAGGGCATTAATAAATGATCCAGAGATTGTTTTTGCGGATGAGCCGACCGGAAACCTTGACTCGAAGTCTGGGAAGATTGTGATTGAGTCGTTGAAGGATATTAATGAACATATGGGAAAGACGATTATTATGGTTACACATGACCCACAGATGGCAAGTTATTGCAGCCGGTTGATTCTGCTGAAAGATGGTGTGATATTGGAAGACTTGGAGAATAATAGAAATCAAGAATCTTTTTATCAAGAGATTCTTGGAAAGATGAAAGAGTTGTAGAAGGTTCACAAAAATTAAGCATTTCTAAACCACGTATTGAAAATAAAAATCAGGCATGTTATTGTATCGATACGCAGATGAATTCTAATATCTGCACTGTATTTATAGTTACCATTCATTTATTTCAGACCCAGATAATCGGGAAAGAATCCAAAATGAACAATACAACAAACAGATAATGCATGCCTGATAAAAGAAGTTGACTGTATATACTGGTATATATATAAACTCTGTGTTATCATATCCATAAAGATAAACAGCTCTTCTTTACAGGGAACATATCTGTATAAGAGCGGAGAGCTACTTATGGACCAAAGAAGATCATTAAAAGAATTAAACTTGCTGGACAAATCATTGACAGTAAACTATTACCACCGGGAGCCGCTGATTTCAACTTGTTGAATGAAGTCCTGGTTGTGATGATTACGCCATTTGATTTGTTTGGATATGGCTTATATCGCTACACATTTCAGATGAAATGTGAGGAGATCCCGGAATTGAAACTGGATGATGGAGCAACGAGGATATTTTTAAATACCAGAGGGGAACATCCAGAGTTGCTACCATCAGAGCTGATAGAACTTTTGAAGTATATGCAACATAGTACAGATGAAGTGTCAGGGGCATGCGAAAGTAAACGGATTCAAGAAATGCATAGACGTGTTTGTCAGATCAGAGCAAGTGAGAAGACAGAGGTGAAGTATATGCAGACGTGGGAAGAAAAGATACAGAACGAAAAAGCTGCTGAAGGATAATGGTGAAAGGCTGCTGCTGTAGAAGTACAGGGCAGCTTTTTGCTTGTATCAAGATAAGAAATATTAAGAAAGTTGTTATAGAATCGCCCAAAAGAATAGAGTATAATCAAAATTAAGAAATTACGAAAAGAGGATCGGCCTATGAAATTAATGACAGAATCTATCTATATCGGACATGACATGAAGCGGTTCAACGAGATCCGGGATGCGCTGGATCTAGCGAAGATTCCATACAAACATAAAGTAAGAAATCAGGACTCAGAGTGGCTTTTTCAGGGAAAAGGAACGAAGAGATCCCAATTTGGAAGTATCGAAGTAGATCAGGATAAGGCATATGAATATGAAATTCTGGTGAGAAAGGAAGATAAAGCAAGAGCAGAACATGAGATTATATAATGCAATCATGAAGCATTTTACTCAGAAGATTCTTGGAAAGATGAAAGAGTTGTAGAAGTTTTATAAAAATTGAGCATTTCTAAATTACATATTGAAAATAAAATAAGGAATGTTATTCTAATCTAAAAACAGGAGCTATATTCAAAAATATACTCTGTTTTAGGAGGTGCCGCATGTTAAAGAATAATAAAATCAAAATATTATGTCTGCTCATAATCGGAATCGTATTTTTGTATATATATGGACCAATTGCCTTCATGAAAGATGGATTAGTAACGAGACAGAGTGTAAATTCTTTTGATGAATTATACGAGCTAGGACCAGCACGCCGGCATAAATGTGAAAATGGTACACGTATTTATATTGTATATTTTGGATGGTCTGCTCCAAAAGTTAAAAAAGAAATAGTATATCAAAAGAATGAAGAAACACAAAAGCAAATAGTGGATGTTGATACGCAAAAAATTATTCCGGGATTATATTATGTTTCATGGGATACAAAAAGTTCTGTATACAGAATTGAAACAAGAAAAAAATATTATTTTGTAATACCTTATTGCTAAGGTGATTAACATTATCAAAAAAGGAAATAGTAAAAAATACATTGATTAATATTTATTGATATGTTAATATGTACCAAAGCATATTTCAAAAAAAATCAACGGTATATAAAAACAACATATACCATCTATAATCTAATTTTATTTCAGAAATCTATGCTTTCATACCAATCAATTGTAAAAAAGCAGGAGATGACTGAAAGAGTAAAAAGACATCCTCCTGCATACAGGAGGAAACAGAATATGGCGAAAAGAAAGGGTCAGAAAAGACGTAATCAAAAGTATCAGGTGAATAACCGGCAGTTAAAGGCAAAAAGGATGTACAAGGATACAATTTTTAGAATGTTGTACCATGACAAAGAGAATTTGTTATCATTGTACAATGCGGTGAATGGGAGAGAGTACACAGATCCGGAAAAGTTGCAAGTTGTTACATTGGAAAATGCGATTTATATGGGAATGAAAAATGATCTGGCGTTTATCATGGATATGAATTTATATTTATATGAACATCAGTCAACGTATAATCCGAATATTCCACTTAGAAATTTGTTTTATATTGCGGATGAGTATCAACGATTAGTGGTTCGGAAATCATTATATTCAACTGTGATACAAAAGATACCAACGCCAAGATTTTTAGTATTTTATAATGGAACAAAAGAAGTAGAAGATCGTAGTGAGTTCCGATTATCTTCTGCATACGAGAATCCAACAGAAAATCCAGATCTGGAGTTAAGAGTGACTATGCTGAATGTGAATGATGGCCACAGTTCAGATTTGATGGAACATTGTAGAACATTAAAGGAATATGCACAATATGTCGCCAGAGTAAGAAAATATGCGGCGAAACAGGATGTCTCTTTAGAAGAAGCAGTTACGAGAGCAGTTGACGAATGCATAGAAGAAGGAATCCTGGCAGAGTTTTTATTGAAGAATAAGACTGAGGTGATCAAAGTGAGCATCTATGAATATGACAAAGAGTTTGAAGAAAAGAAACTGCGGAAAGCAGAGTATGAGGCTGGAAGACAGGATGGAATCGAGATTGGAAGACAGGATGGAATCGAAATTGGAAGACAGGACGGAATCGAGATTGGAAGACAGGATGGAATCGAAATTGGAAAGCGGATACTCTTAGAAAAAATAATAAAGAAGAAATTGAAAAAAGGAAAATCAACAGAACAGATAGCAGATGAATTAGAAGAAGATATAAACATAATTCAAAAAGTGGTTGAGAAATTAAAAAGCCAAATATAGAATTTGTCAAAAGAATTCCCTGAAGTGAATAATAAAACTTCAGGGAATTTATCATTTGCTCACTACCGGTATTATTCTGTAGTATCACGTCGGATCAATACAGGCGTAATCTGCTTATGAACCGGCTCTTTTAAAGGAGTTGGTTTTCTTTTTTTCATTTCATTCATCTGGAGAACCAGAAGTTCCATGGCAGTCTGTGCAATTTTCTCAATTTGCTGTCCAACGGTTGTGATTGGAAGGATGGCTTCGCTTGCAATAGGAGAATCATCGAATCCGACAATCTGATAATCCTTCGGAAGTTTTCCGTATTTCTGGAATATCAGGTTTAGGAACATACTGGCATAAGTGTCATTCGCAAGAAAGACTCCCTTTTTTTGTGCCGGATATTTCTCTTCAATTTCATTAAATATATTCTTTAGCTGAGCTAAAGTTTCCTGATAAGTGTTTCCCATATTTCTTTGGATCAGTTCGTGAGTAATATGATGCTCATTACAGATATCTTCAAATCCCTGAATACGCCCATAAGTCGGGAGGGTATCAGAAAATATGGAATTGATATGTAAAATGACATCACAGTTATTACGTATCAACAAACTGGTTGCCTGAACACCACCCAGATAGTTGTCTGTAGACACGCTGCAGACACGGTCACATTCCCGTTCAATCGTGACAACCGGGAGTTTATAAGAAGCAAGTTCTTCAGACGAAATGGTATTGCTTAAGACAATAAGTCCCTCAATCTTATAAGCCATCAGTTCATGAATATATTTTTCTTCAATTTCTTTTTTATTATTTCCAATGAATACAAGAAATTTATAATTATACTTTTCGTAAGTAGAAAGTAACTGGTTTAACATCTCAGAGTAATAGTGAAGATACAGGTTGGGGATGATAATTCCAACAAATTCACTTTTTCCATTAGCCAGTACTTTGGCGAGCTTATTTTCCTGGTATCCAAGGACATCCAGTGCATGAGTGATTTTTTCCTGATTTTCAAGAGTCAGAGAATCCGGATTATTAAAATATCTGGAAATGGTAGTTTTTGAAAAGCCTGTATAAGCGGCTATATCTGCAAAAGTTACTTTTTTCTGTTTCATGTAAATCCTCTTCCTTATAATGTATATTATCAGTATAGCAAGTGCATTGAAAAAAATCAAACAAAAAATAACTAGTTAAGTAACCGGTAACTTTTTTCTTTGAAATCTATTGACAAGTAAGATTCTGGATAGTATTATGAACATATAAAGTAACCGGTTACTTAACTGGTTACGCAATCGTGAATCTGAAAGGAGAAAGCTATGAAGAAACGAACAGTAGGGGTACTGCTGGCAGCATTCTTTGCAATGGCATTGACGGGGTGTGGAGATAAACAGCCGCAACCAGGAGAAGTAAAGGGATATGACAAAGGCGAAGAATATCTTTCTATCTGGGTACATTCAATCGAAGACACAGAAGAAGGACAGTGCTACAGGAAATCTGTAGATGCATTTAATAAGAAATATGATGGGAAATATTTTGCAGATATTGAATTTATTCCACGAAATGACAGTGGTGGAGGCTATTCGGATAAGATTAATGCATCGGTTATGTCAGGAGATCTGCCGGATGTGCTGACTGTTGACGGACCGAACATTGCGGCATATGCAGAGAATGGAATTATTCAGCCGCTTGCAAAATTAACAGACGAAGAAAAGAGCGTGTATCTGGATTCCATTATTCAGCAGGGAACGTATAATAACAAGCTCTATGCGCTTGGAGCAATGGAATCCAGCGTGGGACTTTATTATAACAAAGATATTCTCGCAGAAGCGGGTGTAGAAGTTCCAGATGCAGATCACCCATGGACATGGAGTGAATTCACAAAGGTGTTAAAGAAAGTACAGCCGGTAGTAGAGAAGAAAAAAGGTTATGCGCTGGATATGACTTTCCCGACAGGAGAAGCTACGATTTATTATTATGCACCGTTTTTCTGGTCAAATGGCGGTGACTTTGTAAGTAAAGATGGACTGAAGGTGAACGGTGTATTCAATTCAAAAGAGAATCTGGAAACAGTGAATTATTTTAAATCGTTTTTGGATAATGGATATATGTCTAAAGTACAGATCACAGACCTGTTCGAAAGCGGAAGAGCAGCATTTAAGTTTGACGGGGCATGGGAAGTAAATACAATCTATAATAACTATCCGGATGTAAACCTTGGAGTTGCACCATATGTAGTATCCGATAACTGGGATGGCGGAAGATATACACCAACCGGTTCCTGGGCATTTGCGGCATCATCAAAGACGAAGAAACTAAAAGGTGCGACAAAGCTGGTACAGTGGATGAGTGGTGTAGAAAGTGGAAAGCGTCTGTGGGATGAAAGTAAGAGTTTCCCATCTACATATGAAGCGTTTGAGAGCAGTCCGATTTTTGAAGAAGATGAGAATTACAAAGCCTTATATCATCAGCTGAGTAAATATGGACATCCAAGATCAAAAACACCTGTATATCCACAGGTTAGTGCATCGGTACAGGAAGTACTGGAAAATTCGGTACTTACCGATAATGATGCGAAGACAGAATTGGATAAATCTGTAGAAAGGATTAACGCAAAATTAAAGCGTTATGTGATGAAATAATGAAGAAAAGAACAGAATCCATTATGGGAATGGCGTTTTTTGGACCGGCACTTGTGTTACTTACGATATTTTTATTCCTGCCGATGATCCTGACATTGATTTTCAGTTTTACTGATTTCTTTGCTTTAAATCCGGGACTGACGCATTTTGTCGGACTGGACAACTATATTCAGATTTTTAAAGATGATGTGTTTTCACAGGCATTTTTTAATACTGTAAAGTTTGTGATCATTATTGTTCCGCTGCAGGGAATTGGAGCGCTTGTGATGGCACTTCTGATTAATAAAGTGACGCATTGTAAGAAGTATTTCAAAGTAGCATTCTTTGTTCCGGTGGTCATGTCACTTGCTGTTGTGTCAACACTGTGGATCCAGATCTACAGCCCGGAAGGAATTATGAATGCAATCCTTTCTTTCTTTGGAATTGATGCACAGCCATTCATCAACAGTGCCAGTCAGGCACTTCCATCCATTGCAATCATGAGTGCATGGCAGGGAATGGGATATCAGATGATCATCTTCTTGGGAGGAATCCAGGCAATCAATCCGGCACTTTATGAAGCGGCCGAGATGGACCATGCAACACCGTGGCAGAAATTCAAGGACATTACCCTGCCGGAATTGAAACCATTGTGTGTGTTCGTTTTAATTACGATTACGATTGGAGCATTCCGTATGTTGGTACAGCCAATGGTTATGACCGGAGGAGGACCATCGAATTCAACGTATACGGTTGTGTATGATATATATGAAACAGGTACTGTTAACTGGGAAATTGGACTGGCATCTACAATGGCTATTGTATTCGCATTCTTTGTAATGATACTGACCGTGATCCAGACAATCGCAACAAGAGATAAGGAGGATCAGAATGTTAACAAAAAAGCAAAAAAGAAATAATTGGATACTGACGGTCGTACTTCTGATCGTATCATTGTTGTTCCTGTTCCCGGTTATCTGGATGCTGGCAAACTCATTCAAACCAGACGCGGCAATCACTGCTGATATGAACAGTATGGCGGCATTCATTCCACCGGCATTGAACGGCAATTTCTTTGAAAATTATGTATCTGTATTAACAAATACAGGATTTGTACGATATATGTGTAATACCTTGTTCTATGCAGCAATATTGATCGTACTTGGTGTAATTGTAAATGGACTGGCAGGATATGCATTGGCTAAGATTAATTTTCCATTCAGAGAACGCTGGCTTCTGATCATTATGCTTCTGATGATCGTACCGATGGAGACGATCATTACGATACATTTCCTGATCATTGCAAAACTTGGACTTCTGAATACGGTGCTTGGATATGTACTTCCAATGATCGTGAATCCGTTTAACATTTTCCTGTTCCGTCAGGTATTCCTGGGACTTCCGGATGATGTATATGAGGCAGCACAGTTAGATCACTGTGGACCGGTAAAATACTTTTTTACTATGGTTCTTCCAATGTCAAAGAGTGTAGTGGCAACGGTTAGTGTATTTACATTCCTGAATGTATGGAATGATTATCTGTGGCCGTCACTTGTATTTACATCCAGTGATCTTTTGACTGCACAGATTGGTCTGAATGCGATTACATCAAATGATAACACAACAACAGGACAGACCCTTGCAGTTATCACAATGGTAACAATTCCGGTCATTATTATCTATTCACTCTTCTCAAAACAGATCGTAGAGGGTGTAATATCAACAGGTTCCAAGGAGGGCTAAAAGATGAGCTTTATCGAATTTAAAAATATATGTAAAAAATATGCAGGAAACGATAAGAATTCCGTGACAGACTTTAACTTAGATATAGAAGAAAAAGAATTTATCGCATTTGTCGGACCATCCGGATGCGGTAAATCCACAACACTCCGAATGATCGCAGGATTTGAAGAGATTACAAGTGGAGACCTTTTTATTGATGGAAAACGTGTGAATGAGGTTGCACCGGCGGATCGAGGAATCTCTATGGTGTTCCAGAACTATGCACTGTATCCACATATGACGGTAGAAAAAAATATTTCTTATGGATTGAAGAACATGAAGGTTCCGGCAGATGAGATCAAGAAAAAAGTAGACTGGGCAATTGATATCCTGGGACTCGAAGAATATCGTTACCGTAAGCCTAAGAATTTATCAGGTGGACAAAGACAGAGAGTGGCACTTGGAAGAGCGATTGTAAAAGACCAGAAAGTCTTTCTGATGGATGAGCCACTTTCTAACCTGGATGCAAAACTGCGTGTCAGCATGAGAAATGAGATCAGCAAATTACATAGAAATCTTGGAAGTACAACCATCTATGTTACACATGACCAGGTAGAAGCCATGACAATGGCAGACCGCATTGTAATCATGAAAGATGGCGTGATACAGCAGGTTGGAAAACCGATGGATCTGTACGAACATCCGGTGAATAAATTTGTGGCAGGATTTATCGGCTCTCCGCAGATGAACTTCTATGATGTAAAAATAGACGGAAGAAATCTGATCTTCAAAGATGGAAATAAGATTGAACTTCCGGAAGCAATTGCAAAACGTATTGCGGGATACTCAGAAGTTATCATGGGAATCAGAGGAGAAGATATCAAGTTTGATACAACTAATCTGGATGTCTATGGAAGTCATCAGAAAGCAGTTATTGACAATACGGAGATTATGGGAAATGAGAATAATCTGTATTTTGACTTCGGAGGAAGCGTAACGATTGCAAGAGTATCAAAATATGAAGTAAGCCAGGTGGGAGATGAGGTGGAATTTACCTTTATGCCACATAAGATGCATTTCTTTGATAAGGAAACAGAGCAGGTGATCGGAGCAGAATAATTTAGAATAAAAGAGGAAGAACGTATGCTTGAAAAAGCCAATGAATATATCAGACGGAATCACATAGATGAAAAAGAAAAACCATTATTCCATGTGACACCGGAAACAGGATGGATGAATGACCCGAATGGTTTCTCTGTATATCAGGGAAAAGTACATTTATTCTATCAGTTCTATCCATATAAAACAGAATGGGGACCGATGCACTGGGGGCATCAAGTGACCGAAGATCTGGTAAAATGGGAAGCATATCCGGTAGCTATGGCACCTGATCAGGATTATGATCACATTGGATGTTTCTCGGGAAGTGCAGTAGAAGCTGATGGAAAGCATGTGCTGCTTTATACAGGAGTAAGCCAGAAAGACGGAAAAGAAATCCAGAATCAGTGCATTGCCATTGGAGATGGGAAGAATTATGAAAAATGGCAGGATAATCCAGTTATAAAAGGAGATATCATGCCGGAGAAATTTGACAGAAAAGACTTCCGTGATCCGAAGATATGGAAAAAGGATGGCAGATATTATTGCGTTGTAGGCAATCGCTATGAGGAAAATTGTGGGCAAATAGTCTTATTTAGCAGTGAGGACTATAAAAACTGGCGGTATGAAAAAGTCCTTTTGAGAAATGACGGAAAGAATGGAGATATGTTAGAGTGTCCGGATTATCTGGAAGTAGACGGGTATCCTGTAATCATTTGTTCTCCGCAGAATATGCATGCTCAAAAGTACGAATTTCATAACGGTCATAATTCCATTTATATTATTGGAGATGCAGAAAAAGAAATATCGGATTTTGCATGGGAGAAAAAGAGAAGCCTAGATTATGGACTAGATTTTTATGCACCACAGACAACAGAGCTTCCGGATGGCAGGCGGATCATGGTCGCATGGATGAAGTCGTGGGATGCACGTGTCATGACAAAAGGACAGAAATGGCAGGGAATGATGACACTCCCAAGAGAATTAAAAATCAAAGATGGGAAAATCTGGCAAAGTCCGGTGAGAGAACTGGAAAAGTATAAGAAAAATCCAATCATCTATACAGAACAGAAAATTAGCGGACAGATATCTTTGGATGGTATCAATGGCCGGGTGATTGACATGACGGTAGAACTTACGAATGTAGAAGGCCGGGAGTTCAAGGTAGATGTGGCACATAATGAAGAATATACAACAACATTTACATATTATCCGGAAAAACATCAGATTGAAATTGACCGGACCTACAGTGGTGTAAATGCAGATGTTGTCTGTGTGAGAAAGATAGAAATTGCGGAAAAACATCATGCGCCGAAACTACATTTTATCATGGACAGATATTCTGTAGAATTATTTATTAATGATGGAGAGCAGACGGCGAGTGTGGTCATTCCTACGCCATTGGAAGCAAATGAAATTATATTTACTAGTGATGAAGCGGCAACCGTTAATATTGAAAAATATGAGATAACATTCAATTAGAAGAGATAGTTTCTCATTCACCGATTGATGTCCCCGTGCATATCTTAATACAGATAGAACCGCCAAGGAGCAATCAGGATTATGGAGAACAAATTACCGTTCTATATGGCTTATCCGGTTCCGCTGCTGTATAATGATGACCGGAATGCGAGAAGAGACTATGACTATATGAAAAGCATTTACCCGGATACGGCAAAGAGAGTACTTCCTTATATGGAAGAGGAATGTGACAGAATGGAATATGACGGAAGCATGATGTATGATGAATATCCGGACCGCCTGCAGCTTCGTCTGATGTGCCGCAGGATCTATGATAAGGCGGAGAAGGAAGAAGAGAACCCGGGTGCCTGGCTTATGGATCTGATCGAGGTTATGACATATCAGGAACTTTGCAGGAGACGTGTGGAACATAGAGAGATACGTAAAAAAATATATTGATCTACAAGAGGGCATCTGGAAAAAAACTTCCACTTCGCCCTCTTGTATGTTATACTGTGCGATGATAATTATAGTTTTCAAATGAAAGAAAAAATCAGAACATAACATACAGGAGGGCACATCATGGCAGATAATAACATTATTTTTATCGGAATGCCGGCAGTCGGGAAAAGTACAGTTGGTGTGGTAATTGCAAAGAGACTGGGATACAGATTTGTAGACACGGATATTCTGATCCAGGAATCAGAAGGAAAACTTCTGAAAGATATTATTGCTGACGTTGGACCGGATGGCTTCCTGAAAGTAGAAGACCGGGTCAATGCACAGGTGAAAGCGGAACGTACCGTTATCTCGCCGGGAGGCAGCGTAGTATATTGTGAAAATGCGATGAAACATTATAAAGAAATCGGAAAAGTCGTATATTTACAGGCATCCTTTGAGACAATAAACGGCAGACTTAAAAACGCCAAAGGCCGTGGAGTGGTACTGCGTGACGGACAGACGCTCAAAGATCTGTATGATGAAAGAGTAAAGCTTTTTGAAAAGTATGCAGATATTACAGTGTGTGAAGATAATCAGAAGCTGGAAGATACGATTGAATCGGTATTAGATGCATTAGGGGAGTAAAAGTGCACAAGTATAGATAGAACAATTGAAATATGTTACAATAAAATTACATAACTGTAAAAAATATTTTACAATTGAGAAATTTGTGCTATAATAGGCGCGAACCCTTTTGGGGTTATATTGTGATGCAGAAATTTATGTACAATTTGAGATAGTTATAAATATTGAACAAAAGATTTATTGTAATTAGAGATTCATATAAATATTAATGAGGTGTAATTAATGGAACAGTATATTATTAAGGGCGGTCATCCGCTTGTGGGAGAAGTGGAAATCGGCGGTGCCAAGAACGCGGCACTTGCAATTCTTGCAGCAGCAATTATGACAGATGAGACCGTATTAATCGATAACTTACCAGATGTGAATGACATTAACGTACTGATCGATGCAATCGAGGGGATTGGAGCGAAGGTACACCGTGTCGACCGTCATACAGTAAAGATTAATGGAGCCAGTATCAAGAACGTAGATATTGAGTATGATTATATTAAGAAGATCCGTGCTTCCTATTATCTTCTTGGCGCATTACTTGGAAAGTATAAACGTGCCGAAGTTGCACTTCCGGGAGGATGTAATATCGGAAGCAGACCAATCGACCAGCATCTCAAAGGATTCCGTGCGTTAGGTGCAGATGTAGATATTGAACATGGCAAGATCGTTGCAGAGGCAGACCGTCTTGTCGGAAAGCATATTTATTTCGACGTGGTAAGTGTTGGAGCAACGATTAACGTTATGATGGCAGCAGCTATGGCAGAAGGACTTACCATTCTGGAAAATGTTGCAAAAGAGCCACATGTTGTAGATGTTGCAAACTTCCTGAACAGCATGGGGGCCAACATCAGGGGAGCAGGTACAGATGTGATCAAGATCCGTGGTGTACAGCGCCTTCACAGAACAGAATATTCTGTGATCCCGGATCAGATCGAAGCAGGAACATTCATGTTCGCAGCAGCAGCAACAAAGGGAGATGTAACGGTACTGAATGTTATTCCGAAGCATCTGGAGGCTACGATCGCAAAACTGGTAGAAATCGGATGTGAAGTGGAAGAATTCGATGATGCTGTACGTGTCGTATCAAAAGGAGATCTTACAAGCACACATGTGAAGACCCTTCCGTATCCTGGATTCCCGACAGATATGCAGCCGCAGATCGGCGTAACACTGGCTTTATGTAAGGGGACAAGTATCATTACAGAGAGTATTTTTGAAAACCGTTTCAAATATCTGGATGAGCTTGCAAGAATGGGTGCAAATGTGAAAGTAGAAGGTAATTCTGCAACGATTGAAGGCGTGACAGAATTTTCGGGAGCCAGAGTGAGCGCACCGGATCTTCGTGCAGGAGCAGCACTCTGTATAGCTGGTCTGGCAGCTGACGGAATCACAATCGTAGACGATATCGTATATATCCAGAGAGGATATGAAAGATTCGAAGAGAAGCTCCGTGGTATCGGCGGAATCATCGAAAAAGTAGATTCCGAAAAAGCAATCCAGAAATTCAAATTAAAAGTAGGCTAGATGATACATTTTCTTAGATATGTCTATTGACAGTATGTGTAAAATAGAGTAAAGTCTTAGTCGTACCAGAAATATAATAAAAGCAAACTTTCTCTTATTCAGAGCAGTGGAGATACAAAGGATCTATGAAACTGCGGCAACCCCATATATGGAAGGTGCCAGCCTGAGCGAGTGATCGAACAATAAGAGGATTGGTTTATGAAGATATCAAACCGTCCACTTATGTAAGTGGACGGTTTTTCAGTTCGGTAAAACAGGGGAATCTACAAAAAACTGCCGGCAATCCTGGGAGAAAGAATGCAGGAATGTTTTAAGAAAAAAGGAGAGAAGAACGTGGAAAGAAGATTATTTACGTCAGAATCAGTAACAGAGGGACATCCGGATAAAATGTGTGATCAGATTTCTGATGCCATTCTGGATGCATTGATGGCACAGGATCCAATGAGTCGTGTTGCATGCGAGACAGCAACTACAACAGGTATGGTACTTGTTATGGGTGAGATCACAACGAATGCATACGTTGATATTCAGAAGATCGTACGTGACACGATCAAAGAAATCGGATATACAAGAGGAAAATTCGGATTCGATGCAGAGACTTGCGGTGTGATCACAGCAATCGATGAGCAGTCGTCTGATATTGCTATGGGTGTTGATAAAGCGCTGGAAGCAAAAGAACATACAATGTCCGAAGAAGAGATCGATGCGATCGGAGCCGGAGATCAGGGAATGATGTTTGGTTATGCTTCTGATGAGACACCGGAATATATGCCATACCCGATCGCACTTGCACACAAGCTCTCAAGAAAGCTTACAGAAGTAAGAAAGAACGGAACACTTCCGTACTTAAGACCGGATGGAAAGACACAGGTTACGGTTGAATATGATGAGAATGGTGTTCCGGCACGTCTGGATGCAGTCGTACTTTCGACACAGCATGATCCGGAAGTGACACAGGATCAGATCCATAAAGATATTAAGAAATATGTATTCGATGCAATCATTCCGGAGGGCATGGTAGATGAGAAGACAAAGTTCTTCATCAACCCGACAGGACGTTTTGTAATCGGCGGACCACACGGAGACAGTGGACTTACAGGACGTAAGATCATCGTAGATACTTACGGTGGAATGGCACGTCACGGCGGCGGGGCTTTCTCTGGAAAAGACTGTACAAAGGTTGACCGTTCTGCCGCTTATGCAGCACGTTACGTTGCCAAGAATATTGTTGCTGCAGGACTTGCTAAGAAATGTGAGATTCAGTTGTCTTATGCAATCGGTGTAGCACATCCGACATCTATCATGGTAGATACATTCGGAACAGGTGCAGTAGAAGATGATAAACTGGTAGAGATCGTTCGTGAGAATTTTGATCTCCGCCCGGCAGGAATCATTCAGATGCTTGATCTTAGAAGACCAATCTACAAACAGACAGCGGCTTACGGACATTTCGGACGTACAGATATTGATCTTCCATGGGAGAAACTGGACAAAGTAGAAGATCTGAAAAAATATTTATAGAAATTTTATAAAAGTTTATGGGTGCTTTGGTGTGAAGCACCCATTTTTCATGCTATAATTTTTTTGAGTGGAGGACAGATACATGAAGCTGAAAACGCGATTAGTTATAGCATTTTTTACGATTATCATCATACCGGTCCTTATGGCAGCCATGATGGTTTCAATGGTATGCCGCTATCAGATCGGAGTGGTGGAGAAGAATTATGGGATTACAGGAACGACGATTTCCGATTTTACGAATTCCATGCAGGTACTTGCACGTGTTACGGAGAAGCCGTATCATGAACTGAAGAAGATGTCAGAGCATACATTTGAGATGGAAGATGCGACAGAACTGGATCAGTTTAATAAAAAACTGGAGAATAAGAATGCATATCTGTTGGTGAGAAAAGACGGAACAATCGTATATACGGGCAACGATGATGATCGTGTAAAAGCGGTGATCGAACAATTGCCGGGATATGGAGATACAGATACAACATCGGAGAACGGAATTTATCTTGGCGGAGATGCAGAAGCATTGGTAAAACAGGTAGATTTCAGATATGATGACGGCAAAGAAGGAAGTGCGTTTATCGTGTCAGATGTATCCAATGTAATTCCGGAGGTTGGACATTTTTTATGGGAAATTCTGATTGGAATTGTAGTGATACTGATACTTACTTCGGCGGCTCTTATTATATGGATCTACCGTGCGGTTATGGGACCGATCGGCAAGATGCAGACAGCGGCACAGAATATCAAGGAGGGAAATCTGGATTTTGAGTTGAAACCGGAGGCTGACGATGAACTTGGAAAACTCTGCCAGAGCCTGGAAGAGATGAGAGGACGCCTGAAGGATAGTGCCGAAGAAAAACTGAAATATGACAAAGAAAGCAAAGAACTGATCAGTAACATTTCACATGATCTGAAGACACCGGTGACAACGATCAAAGGTTATGCCGAAGGAATTATAGATGGCGTTGCTGATACACCGGAGAAGATAGACCGGTATGTCAGAACAATCTACAATAAGGCGACAGAGATGAATACGCTGATCAATGAGCTGACATTATATTCTAAGATCGATACGAATAAGATCCCTTACAATTTTAATATCGTGTCGGCGAATGAATATTTCAACGACTGTGCGGATGACCTGTCGGTTGAACTGGCG
This sequence comes from Dorea longicatena, assembly GCF_024168045.1. GTDB lineage: Bacteria > Bacillota > Clostridia > Lachnospirales > Lachnospiraceae > Dorea_A. The sequence continues at coordinate 2,698,857 of NZ_CP100126.1, read as the reverse complement.
GCACAGAATGTAGGATTTGGTTATTTTAATTATGTGGAGAAGAATGTACGGATCATTGCAGATCCGGAGCAGGTAAAACGTGTGATTCACAATATTGTCAACAATTCGTTGAAATATATGGACAAACCAAAGGGAATGATCAATCTGCGTGTCAAAGATGTAGGAGATTTTGTACAGATTGAATTGGAAGACAACGGAAAAGGAATTGCAGCAAAAGACCTGCCGAATATCTTTGACCGGTTTTATCGTACCGACGCATCGAGAAATTCTTCCACCGGAGGAAGTGGAATCGGTTTGTCTGTAGTAAAGAAGATTGTAGAAGAACACGGCGGTAAGATCTGGGCAACAAGCAGAGAAGAGACCGGAACGACAATGTATTTTGTACTAAGAAAGTATCAGGAGGTACCAGTCAATGAGTAAGATATTAATAGTAGAAGACGAAGAAGCAATTGCAGATCTGGAACGGGATTATCTGGAACTGAGCGGGTTCACCGTAGAGGTTGCAAATGACGGAGATACAGGACTTCAGAAAGCACTGAACGAAGATTATGATCTTCTGATCCTGGATCTGATGCTGCCGGGAACGGACGGATTCGATATCTGCCGTCAGGTGCGTGATGTGAAGAATACACCGATCGTGATGGTATCTGCGAAGAAAGATGATATCGATAAGATCAGGGGACTGGGACTCGGTGCGGATGATTATATGACAAAGCCGTTTAGTCCAAGTGAACTGGTGGCGAGAGTAAAAGCGCATCTGGCAAGATACGACCGTCTGACCGGAAGTGCGGCAGAGAAGAATAAAGTGATCGAGATCAGAGGACTGAAGATTGATACAACTGCAAGACGTGTGTGGGTGAACGGAGAAGAACGTACATTTACGACGAAGGAATTCGATCTGCTGACATTCCTTGCGAGCCATCCGAACCACGTATATTCGAAAGAAGAGTTATTCCGGGAGATCTGGGATATGGAGTCCATCGGGGATATCGCAACGGTAACGGTGCATATCAAGAAGATCCGTGAGAAAGTAGAAGTGGATACATCCAACCCGCAGTATATCGAGACGATATGGGGCGTTGGATATCGGTTTAAGGTGTAAGTAAAAATATAGCAAAATATTTTGAGATGCAAAATCCTCCGGAGGTCTGGTACACCTCCGGGGGTTTTTATTCAATGGAGGATATGATATGATAATGTAAATAAATAAGAAACACGAGGAACAATATATATGATTACAAGCACATCCAACGCCAGAATCAAACGTCTGGTGAATTTAAAGAAGAAGAGAAAATTAAGAGACGAAGAAAGCGTCTTCCTGGTAGAGGGAATCCGTATGTTCAGGGAAGTGCCGCTCGACAAGTTAAAAGAAGTCTATGTATCCGAATCCTTTTACAAAAAAGAAAAAGATACCGTAAAAGAAGTCCTGAAAGACTCTAAAGTAAGAGTGGAAGAACTGACAGATACTGTATTCGCCCATGCATCAGATACTAAGACCCCTCAGGGAATCCTGTGCGTGGTGGAACAGATGAACCATGAAATCAATGAACTGACTTCGGCAAAATGCCCGCTGATCATGGTATTAGACCATCTGCAGGATCCGGGCAATCTTGGAACCATCCTGCGTACAGCAGAAGGAGCCGGCGTGACCGGCATCCTCATGGACAGAGAATGCGTCGATGTCTATAATCCGAAGACAATCCGCTCAACGATGGGATCGATATACCGCATGCCGTTCGTATATGTGGAAGATCTTGGCAAAGGAATACAGGATTTAAAAGACAAAGGTATCACCACTTATGCTGCACATCTGGAAGGAACGAATTCCTATGATGAGGAAGACCTGACGAATCCATGTGCATTCCTGATCGGGAACGAGGGGAATGGCCTGAGACGCGAGATCGCAGACATGGCAGACTGCTATGTCAAGATCCCGATGCTTGGACAGGTAGAGTCATTGAATGCGGCAATCGCTTCTTCGGTGTTGATGTTCGAAGCCGCAAGACAGAGAAGGAAAGTGTAATTAAATGAGATACAATCCACTCATTTTACAGAAGAAAATTGCTTTCTTTATCAGAGTATAGTAATATAGTGAACAAGAAATAATATATACGGAAAAGAGGGGACGGCTTATGAGAGTGATCTATTGGCTGGCAATATTCATTGTACTGTTGATCATTGAAATTGCGACAATGGGACTTACCACGATCTGGTTCGCAGGAGGCGCACTGATCGCATTCTGTGCAGGACTTGTCGGTTTTGGGCTGGGAGTGCAGATCGGAGTATTTGTTATAGTTTCCATTCTGCTTCTGATTCTGACAAGACCGATCGCGGTGAAGTTCTTCAATCAGGAGAGACAGAAGACGAACGCAGAGAGTCTGATCGGACAGCATGCACTGGTGACAGAAGATATTGATACGATAAAGGCAAAAGGGCAGGTAGAGATCTGCGGTCAGATATGGTCGGCTAAGACGGATGAGCCGGACGGAAAGATTCCAAAGAACACAGTTGTTGTAGTAAATGGTATTCAGGGCGTGAAACTGATCGTGCATGCCAGAGAGGAGTAGAGTATGATTTTTGGATTGATTTTATTAGCGATTATTATCTGCGTGGTGATTTCCTGTGTAAAGGTAGTCAGACAGGCGCAGGCATTGGTTATTGAAAGACTGGGGGCATATCAGGCAACATGGGGAACCGGACTTCACTTTAAGATTCCGATTTTTGACCGTGTGGCAAGAAGAGTGGATCTGAAAGAGCAGGTAGTGGATTTTGCACCGCAGCCGGTTATCACAAAAGATAACGTAACGATGAGAATTGATACCGTTGTATTTTATCAGATCACGGATCCGAAGATGTTCTGTTATGGTGTGGCGAATCCGATCATGGCGATCGAGAACCTGACAGCGACAACACTTCGTAACATCATCGGTGATCTGGAGTTGGATCAGACACTGACATCCAGAGAGACGATCAACACGAAGATGAGAGCATCTCTGGATGTGGCAACCGATCCTTGGGGAATCAAGGTAAACCGCGTGGAACTTAAGAACATTATCCCACCGGCAGCCATCCAGGATGCAATGGAGAAGCAGATGAAGGCAGAACGTGAACGCCGTGAAGCAATCTTACGTGCAGAAGGTGAGAAGAAATCTACAATCCTTGTGGCAGAAGGCCACAAAGAGTCTGCAATTCTGGATGCGGAAGCTGAGAAGCAGGCGGCTATCCTGAAAGCAGAAGCACAGAAAGAAGCCACGATCCGTGAGGCTGAAGGTAAGGCAGAAGCCATCATGAAAGTACAGCAGGCAAATGCCGATGGAATTCGTTTCCTGAAAGAAGCAGGAGCCGATGAGGCTGTTCTTACCATGAAAAGTCTGGAAGCATTTGCAAAAGCTGCTGATGGAAAAGCAACGAAGATCATCATCCCGTCAGAGATCCAGAGCATTGCAGGTCTGGTAAAATCTGTTACAGAGATTGGCGCAGATGATAAAAAAGAAGAAAAGTAGACAAAAGACATAAGATAAAAGTCAAAGAATAAAAACGAGGTACAAAACAATGGATTTAAAAGGCAGAAATTTCCTGACACTGAAAGATTTCACACCGGAAGAGATCACATATCTGCTTGATCTTTCCGCAGAATTAAAAGAAAAAAAGAAAAAAGGAATTCCGGTTGATAAATACAGAGGAATGAATGTGGCATTGATCTTTGAAAAGACCAGTACCAGAACCCGCTGTTCTTTCGAAGTAGCTGCTCACGATATGGGTATGGGAACGACTTACCTTGATCCTTCAGGTTCACAGATCGGGAAGAAAGAAAGTATCGAAGATACAGCAAGAGTTCTCGGAAGAATGTTTGATGGAATCGAGTATCGTGGATTTGGACAGGAGATTGTGGAGGAACTGGCCAAATATGCAGGCGTTCCGGTATGGAACGGACTGACGAATGAGTATCATCCGACACAGATGCTGGCGGATATGCTGACGATCCGTGAACATTTCGGACATCTGAAAGGTATCAAACTGGTATACATGGGTGATGCAAGATACAATATGGGCAATTCCCTGATGATCGCATGTGCCAAATTAGGTATGCATTTCGTGGCATGTACGTCTAAGAACTATTTTCCGAATGAGGAACTGGTAGAGACTTGCAAAGGATATGCAAAAGAGACAGGAGCAACCATCACACTGACAGAAGATATCGAAAGCGGAACCAAAGATGCAGACGTTATCTGTACAGATGTATGGGTATCCATGGGTGAACCGGACGAAGTATGGGAAGAACGTATCCGTGAACTGTCCCCATACAAAGTGACAAAGAAAGTAATGGAAAATGCAGGAGAACAGGCTATCTTCTTACACTGCCTGCCGGCATTCCATGATCTGAAGACGAAGATCGGCAAACAGATTCATGACAAATTCGGCCTGGACGATATGGAAGTTACAGATGAAGTATTCGAGTCTCCGCAGTCAAAGGTATTTGACGAGGCTGAGAACCGTATGCATACGATCAAGGCTGTCATGGTGGCAACACTTGGTGAAAGAGAGTAGGCAAGAGCAGACAGAGTATGAAATCAGAAATATTACGTTTGTTAAAAGAGAATGATACATATATTTCCGGACAACAGCTGTGCGAACAGTTCCAGGTGTCCAGAACAGCCATCTGGAAAGTGATCGATCAGCTTAAGAAGGAAGGCTATCAGATAGAGGCGGTGCGTAACAAAGGCTACCGCCTTATCGAAAGTCCGGATGTTATGTCAAAAGCAGAGATCGACAGTCTGGTAGATACAAAGTGGGCAGGAAAGAACGTCATATATTATGATGAGACTGATTCCACAAATAACCGGGCAAAGGAAGCCGGAAATAATAAGGAACCTCATGGGACATTATTTGTTGCAGATATGCAGATGGCAGGGAAAGGGCGAAGGGGCCGCGTCTGGAAATCGCCATCCGGGAGCAGTATCTATATGACGATATTGTTGTATCCGGATATTCCGCCTGTAAAAGCGCCACAGCTTACACTGATCATGGCGATTGCCGTGGCAGAAGGAATCCGGGAGGTTACCGGTCTTGAGACAAAGATTAAGTGGCCGAATGATATCGTTGTGAATGGAAAGAAAATCTGTGGTATCCTAACAGAGATGAGTACAGAGATCGATTACATCAATCATGTAGTGATCGGAGTGGGAATTAATGTGAATCAGGATACGTTCCCTGATGATATTAAGGAAACTGCCTCATCACTTAAGATGGAACTCGGAAAGCGCATAAAGCGTTCCGGGCTGATCGCAGCAGTAATGAAAATCTTTGAAAAATATTATGAGATCTTTCAGGAGACAGAAGATCTGTCAGGATTGCAGGAACTTTATAATTCCATGTTGGTGAATAAGGACCGGGAGGTCAAGGTCCTGGAACCGGGGAATGAATATAAAGCATATGCTATCGGCATCAATCAGACCGGAGAACTGATTGTAAGAACGCCGGATGGAAAAGAGAAAGAAATCTATGCCGGAGAGGTATCAGTTAGAGGAGTATATGGATATGTATGATGGAAAAGTAGTGCTTTGCGGTGCTAATTCATATGAAGAAAAGTATTATCTGAATCCGGATTTTGAACAGCTTCCGGATGATGTGAAGAATGAACTGAAGATTATGTGCGTATTGTATGTGCATGACGTAGGGGGAATCCTTACGCTGGTGTTTGAAGAAGACGGAGAATTATGCTTTGAGGTATCGACCGAGGAATTCGATCCGATGTTCGATGAGATCGGAAGCCAGCTTAAGATCAAGCAGCTGCAGAGAGAGAAACAGGATCTTCTGCAGGCATTGCAGTTATATTATAAAGTATTCTTCCTGGGCGAAGAGATAAACAGCGAAGAGTAACCAGAAGGCAGCAGACAAAACAGGAGGAGAAAGATGCTTCTTGTAATCGATGTAGGAAACACCAATATTACACTTGGTGTGTTTGATAAAGAAGAATTATTTGGTACATTCCGTATGAAGACAAAGCAGCCGAGAACATCGGATGAATATGGAATTACTTTACAGGAACTCGTAGAAAGACATGGGATTGAAAGTTCCAAGATCAATGCAGTGATCATTGCATCCGTAGTACCAGATGTGATGCATTCACTCGGCAGTGCGATCATCAAATACTTCGGCGTAAAGCCGGTGGTCGTATCTGCTGGAATTAAGACCGGAATCCGCATTGTCACAGAGAATCCGAGACAGGTCGGTCCGGACCGCATTGTAGATGCAGTCGGTGCGTATACTTTATACGGAGGTCCAACAATTGTTGTGGATTTTGGAACAGCAACAACATTTGACGTGATCGGTCCGGACGGAACATTTGAAGCAGGTGTGATCGCACCGGGAATCAGGACTTCGGCACAGTCTCTCTGGGGAGAGGCAGACATGCTTCCGGCAATAGAAATCCGCAAACCGAAATCAATTCTTGCAAAAGAGACAATTACGGCAATGCAGGCCGGTCTTGTATACGGACAAATCGGTCAGACGGAATATATTATCAGACGAATGAAAGAAGAATCCGGATATCCGAATGCGAAAGTAGTGGCAACCGGCGGACTTGGCAAGATAATTGCAAATGAGACCGATATGATCGATGTGTACGATTCACAGCTTACGTTAAAGGGACTTCGGTTCATTTACGAAAAAAATAAAAAAAATAAATAATCTGCAGTGTTGACAGTGTAGACTTGCAAAGAAATATGCAGCACTATATATCAAGAAAGCTTCGTTTATGAATGTTAGGGGCTGTCTTATCTGATATATAGTGCTGTGTGTTTCTTGAAAAAATTACAGGTAATTGTAATCTGAGCGTGATAATAGGAGTAGAAAAATGAAAATCGGGAATGTTAATCTGGCAAATCCATATATACTCGCACCGATGGCGGGAGTAACGGATCTGCCTTTCAGACTTTTATGTAAAGAACAGGGAGCAGGGCTTCTCTGCATGGAAATGATCAGTGCAAAAGCTTTGCAATATAAGAATAAAAATACAAAAGCATTGCTGGCGATCCATCCGGATGAGTATCCGGTGTCATTGCAGCTTTTTGGATCGGATCCGAAGATTATGAGCGAGATGGCAAAGATGATAGAAGAACTGCCATTTCAGATTTTGGATATTAATATGGGATGCCCGGTGCCAAAAGTAGTGCGGAATGGAGAGGGATCCGCACTTATGAAGAACCCAGAGCTGGTACATGAGATCGTATCGGCAGTATCAAAGGCAATTAAAAAGCCGGTAACGGTGAAAATAAGAAAAGGGTTCGACGATGATAATATCAATGCTGTGGAGATCGCAAAGATTATCGAAGATGCAGGAGGTGCAGCGGTCGCAGTACACGGACGGACAAGAGAACAATACTATTCCGGAAAAGCAGACTGGGATATCATCCGTCAGGTCAAGGAGGCTGTATCTATTCCGGTGATTGGAAACGGTGATGTGACTTCCGGAGAGATGGCACTTCAGATGAGAAGAGAAACAGGCTGTGACGGTGTGATGATCGGAAGAGGTGCACAGGGGAATCCATGGATATTCCACGAACTCCAGGAATACGAAAGGACCGGTGTTGTTCCGCCGAGACCGACTCCGGAGAAGATCAAAGAGACGATGCTAAGACATGCAAAACTGCAGATTGAATTCAAAGGAGATTTCATCGGAATCAGGGAGATGCGTAAGCATGTCGCCTGGTATACAAAAGGAATGAAAGGTTCTGCAAAACTCAGGGATGCGATCAATCAGGTGGAATCTTATGAGGAACTGGAAGTACTTCTGGACAAAGCAATCGTATAATGTACAAAAATGCTGAAAATAAAGGAAAAACGGGTACTTGCAGGTGATAAAAAGATTGACATAAAACATGCATTTATGTATAATAATGAAATTGTGAAAGTATCATTATTCTATGACAGATTAATTATTCAGATAGATGATTCAGGCATAAAAATGTCAGAGTAATATGGAACAGAAAAAGGAGCAGGAGACAGATGGAAGCAAAGAAAAAATTACTTACTTATGCTGGTTTAAAAGCACTGGAAGATGAACTTGAGAACCTCAAGGTTGTAAAACGTAGAGAGATCGCCCAGAAGATCAAAGAAGCAAGAGAACAGGGAGACTTATCAGAGAATGCAGAGTACGATGCAGCAAAAGATGAACAGAGAGACATTGAAGCACGTATCGAAGAACTGGAAGCAATTCTTAAGAATGCAGAAGTTGTAGTAGAAGACGAAGTTGATTTTGATAAGATTAATATCGGATGTACGGTAAAAGTATTCGACATCACATTTGATGAAGAGATGGAATTCAAACTGGTTGGTTCTACAGAAGCGAACAGTCTGGAAGGAAAGATTTCCAATGAATCACCGGTTGGCCAGGCATTGATGGGAAAACAGATCGGAGATGTCGTAACTGTAGAGACACAGGCTGGAGTAATGGAGTACAAGGTACTGGACATCAGCCGTTCATTATAAGAGACAGGCAGATACCCGTCGAAGAATAACAAGGACACAAGACTCAGGCCTCTCTTACACGGGAGGTCTGAATTCAGATAAGGAAGGAGAATAAAAAAGTGGCTAAGCAGCAGAACAATGGACAGGAACAGGACGTGAACCAGTTAAGAAAGGTTCGACGTGAGAAATTAGCAGACCTTCAGCAGAATGGAAAAGATCCATTTCAGATTACAAAATTCAATCAGACACATCACTCATTGGAAGTGAAGAGTCTGTATGAAGCACATGAAGCAGAACTTTTAAAAGACCACCAGACACCAGACGTAGAGGGAATGAATGAAGAGCAGGCGAAAGAGGTTCTGAAGAAAGATTATGAAGAGAGAAGAAGTATCATGGATGCCAATCCGATTCATGTATCTATCGCAGGACGTATGATGTTCAAGAGAGTTATGGGTAAGGCTTCTTTCTGCAACATTCAGGATCTGCAGGGAAGTATCCAGGTATATGTTGCAAGAGATGCGATCGGAACAGACTCTTACACAGATTTTAAACGTTCTGATATTGGTGACATTTTCGGATTAGAAGGATTTGCGTTCAGAACAAGAACAGGAGAGATTTCTATCCATGCAGAGAAGATGACACTTCTTTCTAAGAGTTTACAGATCCTTCCGGAGAAGTTCCATGGATTAACAGATACCGATACACGTTACCGTCAGAGATATGTAGATCTGATCATGAATCCAGAGTCAAAAGAGACATTTATCAAACGTTCTAAGATCATCAAAGAGATTCGTAACTTCTTAGATGGACGTGGATTTATGGAAGTAGAGACTCCGATGCTGGTAAGCAATGCAGGTGGAGCGGCAGCAAGACCATTCGAGACACATTACAATGCGCTGAATGAAGATGTGAAACTCCGTATTTCTCTGGAATTGTACCTGAAGAGACTGATTGTCGGAGGACTTGAGAGAGTATATGAGATCGGACGAGTATTCCGTAATGAAGGTGTAGATACACGTCACAATCCGGAATTCACACTGATGGAATTATATCAGGCATATACAGACTATGAGGGAATGATGGAACTGACAGAGAGTATGTTCCGTTACCTCGCAGAAAAAGTGTGCGGAAGCGCAGTTATCAGCTACAACGGAACAGTTATCGATATGGCAAAACCATTCGAAAGAATTTCTATGATCGATGCTGTTAAGAAGTATGCAGGTGTTGATTTTGCAGAAGTTAAGACAGACGAAGAAGCTAAAGCATTAGCAGATGAGCATCATGTAGAATATGAAGAACGTCACAAGAAGGGTGACATCCTGAACCTCTTCTTTGATGAGTTCTGTGAAGAGAAGATGATTCAGCCAACATTTGTAACAGATCATCCAATCGAGATTTCACCACTGACAAAGAAGAATCCGGAAGACCCGAATTATGTAGAGCGTTTTGAGTTGTATGTATACGGACGTGAGATGTGTAATGCATACTCAGAGTTAAATGACCCGATTGATCAGAGAGAACGTTTTGCAGCACAGGAAGAAGCATTTGCAGCCGGTGATGAAGAAGCGAACCACACAGATGAAGATTTCCTGAATGCACTGGAGATCGGTATGCCGCCAACAGGTGGAATCGGATACGGAATCGACAGACTGGTAATGCTGCTGACAGATGCTCAGGCTATTCGTGATGTGTTATTATTCCCTACAATGAAGTCACTGGACGCTGACAAGAAAGCTTCCAAGACTTCCGAAGCAGCTCCGGCAGAGGCTGAAAAAACAGTTGAGAAGATTGATTTTTCCAAAGTAAAAGTTGAGCCATTATTTGAAGAAATGGTTGATTTCGATACTTTCAGCAAGTCTGATTTCAGAGCTGTAAAGGTAAAAGCATGTGAAGCAGTTAAGAAATCCAAGAAGCTGTTACAGTTCACTCTGGATGACGGAACAGGCACAGATCGTACGATTTTAAGCGGTATTCATGCTTATTACGAGCCGGAAGAACTGGTTGGAAAGACCTTAATTGCAATCACCAACCTGCCACCGAGAGCCATGATGGGAATTGAATCTTGTGGAATGCTTCTCAGTGCAATTCATGAGGAAGAGGGCGAAGAAAAACTTCATCTTCTGATGGTTGATAACCACATTCCGGCTGGTGCAAAGCTGTATTAAAATTAAATATTAAATGTCTAAAACCATGATGTCAGACCGCATTTGACAACAATTTGACAACAAAATTTGGGATAATAATGAATCGTTATGAAGCATGACGAATTTCAGGTGAAAGGACACAGGTTTGGCAATGAAGTAAGAGCACTTCTTAGAGTTAATCTAAGAGGTGCTTTTTTGCGTTGCATATCAAAGAGGCGCCAGTGGCGCGTCTGATGATTCGGCCCTGGAAAGTTATATCCCGGCAGTCAGCTTCTGTAAAACAGCAAATCTAATTTTGGAGGAAAACATCATGGGTAAAAGTTATAAACCAATTACAAGTATGAAGGAAGTACCAGAGCAGCTTAGAAAATTACGCCGACAGTATCTGCGTTATCAACAGGCAGAGATTATTTACAGCATTTCTCATAAGAAACTTTTTGAACTCGCCAGTGATGCAGGTGCAATTTACAGAATAGATGGAACCGTATTGATTAACCGGGATATTTTTGATGACTATCTGGAGCGTTTTCATGAACCGGCAACAGGAAATGATAAGGAGAAGAAGACGGATGAGCGGTAATGTATGGATGTTTTCAGATGAAATCGATGATGAAGATCTGGAATTTATGCGCCATGATTACGTGACCTATAACATGGCGTGCGAATACTACAGACTGGGAATCAAACCCGTTGTCCGTATGGCACATGAAGCAGGGGCAGTATATAAAATTGGGAAAAAGGTGTTGATTCGAAGAAGTATATTTGAAGCATATCTGAGAGAGAAGAGAAAGATTTGATGGAGGAGAAGAACATGAGCAATCAGAGAAAAATACTACATGATGACAGGAATGGATTAGATTATGTGTTGGTAGGAGATTATTACCTGCCAGTGCTATCATTACCGGAAGAAACCAGACCGATTGGGTACTGGGGAATGCTTCGAAAAGAATATATGAAAAACTATAAATCAGGTATGTATTCTTATCTTCTGTTGACTGGGAAATTGGACAGCTATCTGGCAGATCTGAATGAACAGGCACAGGAACGGTATGAATTGATTGAGGCACAAATACGAAGTGCGGAGGGAGTTACAGAGGAATTAAAAGCATGTAATCCTATGGAGTGGGTGCGACAGTGTAATAATGTCGAGAATCGTGTGCAGGAAATTGTATTGAGTGAATTGGTATATGTATAGGAGGAGCGTATGAGATACAGGATTGAATATGCTGATGGAAGATGTTGCAATTTCGCAAACAGCAGAAAAGATTTACTGGATTGGTTGAAACTTCTGAAAGATGAACAGATTGTTGATATCCGTAAAATCTATAAAAGCGGTGTTACAGATTTAGTTCTGGATAGTTACCGAAGATATTTAAAATAGTGAAGGGGTAGATGAAGATGTTGAAGCATATATGAGCCAGCACCGTCATGATACAGACATGCAGTATAGCTATTTCTGTTTTGGTTATCTTGCTTTTAAATCAGACAAAACAGAAAAGTAATAAAGGATAAAGAGAACTTTATGAAAGTGACATAGTATAAAACATCTGCCACTCGACGGCAAAAGAAAAAAAAACGTCGCACAGCAAATATATAGGGTTAATTGTGAGATGAAAATATGAGAAATTAGCTGTATTTGATATATCTGAATCCGGCAGAGAGATTGGAGAAAAGTTGATACTTTTGCTTGATGAAAGACAACGGAAAGAACTTGCACAGTATTCGCCATATATTGCAATACCAAAGGTGTCTTCGCAAAACAGAAGATATATTCCGATGGATTATCTTGAAGGAGAAATAATTCCAGGCGATAAACTTTTTACAATGCCGTCAGCCACAAGTTACGAGTTTGGAATACTAATGTCCAATGTTCATATGGCATGGACCAGAGCAGTATGTGGTCGACTAAAGAGTGATTATAGTTATTCTAATATGATTGTTTATAATAATTTCCCTTGGCCTTCTCCAACAAATGATCAAAAGGAAAAGATAAGAAAAACGGCACAGGCTATCTTGAATGCTAGAGCACTTTATACAGATAGCAATCTTGCAGATCTTTATGATCCTTTGACAATGCCAACAGAATTACTGAAAGCACATAAAGCAAATAACAGAGCAGTGATGCATGCTTATGGATTTAGCATTAAAATGTCAGAAGCAGACTGTGTTGCTGAATTAATGAGAATGTATCAGAAATTGACAAAAGAAAAATAATGATTACCCCAAAGGGCATTAACCATAAGTGGTTAGTGCCTATTTTTTTGCTTTTTTTCAAAATCATCTGACTTTATACATTCTGCCACATGTGATTAGTGGAAAAATGATTTTTCAAGAAAATCCATGTCCTCACGTTCTCTGGAATATGCAACTAGCGAAGAAGTATTTCATTTATGTACAAAAAACTTGCAAAAAGGGGTTGGTAAATACCATTTCCAACGCTTTATAGGTAGAGGAATAATTATTTTTCAAAATTTCCCAAAATCATGTCCGATTTTGTCGCTCCCAATACAGAGTATATGAAGGGACTAACGAAAGTAAAAGAAAAAATGATAAAAATGTAAAAAAATATCACGAATCTTTTGCATCTTGCAAAGTCATTTGACTTTAGTAATTAGAGGACGTTTTGGAATGTTCCTTTGTTGAACCTTGACAATTGATAAGTGCACCCTGAAAGCCTACCAGGAGTTCTGCCATGACCTTTCTTTTTCTGAAAGCAAGCGGAATCATAATGACACTCCCGATGATGGGCGGTTGATCAAAGCCTTATGATCAGTGACCTGTGTATGCAGGCAGAGGCAGTCTGAGACGGCTGCAGGTGACAGGGAAACGCACAATAGACCGCTGATGCAACAAGTAACTAATAACAATGATTAAAGGGTATCATACCCGGAAAGGACGTAAAAACTATGAATAGAGTGATTTTAATGGGAAGACTGACAAAGAATCCGGAGATCAAATATGCCGGAAAAGATAATGATATGGCAGTAGCAAGATATACACTGGCAGTGAACAGAAAATATAAACGTGATGGTGAACAGGAAGCGGATTTTATTTCGTGTGTAACATTTGGTAAGAGTGCAGAGTTTGCACAGAAATATCTTCACAAGGGAATGCGGATTGTGATCGGTGGTCGCATCAGCACTGGCAGTTATAAGGATAAGGATGGAAAGACGATTTATACCACAGATGTGATTGTGGAAGAACATGAATTTGCCCAGAACAAGGACAGCGGTGCTGGAGCAGATTCATCAGAAACTCCGAAAACAGATAAAGACGGATTTATGGAAGCGAAGGATGGAGAAAATCCGTTTGACTAATAAAAGCAGAAATCTGTCTAATAAAAATGTGGAGGTTATTTATGAGTGTAAGTTATAACAGATTGTGGAAACAGCTCATTGATAAAAATATGAAGCGAATAGAAATGCAACACCTCACCGGGATTAGTGCAAATATCCTTGCCCGGATGGGAAAAAATCAATATGTATCAATGGAAACAGTCGAGAAAATTTGTAAGAAAATGGATTGTACTATTGACGAGATGATGGAATTTACAGATTAAAGATAGCAAGCCGGATACGGCATAATTCTCTTAGCAAAGCTAAGAGCGCACTTCTATACAGGCAATTACATCTGCCTGTATCGTGCGACCTGCGGTGCCATTCCTGACTTTGAAGAATTTCAATCCGGGAATATAGCGAAATCATAGATTTCGTACAAGGGGATAATTTCCCCTTGCGGCAAGAAGCCTATCCTATTGTAATAACTAATCTATTTTAAAATTGCGGAGGTCAGTATTTCTTTATTGTGAAACAACGACCTCTGTTTTTTATATCCAGGAATCGGCATTTATGAGAAGACCGGTTCTTTTTGTTTACAGAAAAAGGAGGACAGGAAAGTGAGCAGAGCAAAAAATCCGAAATATGAATCCATGTCATTGGAAGAACTGAGAGCCAACATGGAAAAAAGTAAAAAGGAACTGGAACATGCGATCCACAATAAAAATATTCTTGAACAGAGGAAAAGGATAGTGGAGCGAAAGGAACGTTCCCACAGATTGATCGTTAAAGGAGCAGAGTTTGAAAAAGCATTTCCATTATCCAGAGATTTGGAACAGGAAGAAGTTCAGGATGTTATGGAACAGTTGCAGAACAGTAGTTACAACAAGAGTATTGTGCGACAGGTTTACATAGCAGCCTTACACAAAGAGCAACAGCAGATTGCAGAAGCAGTTGAAAGAGCAGAAAAAGGAGATGACAGTTAATGGCATTGTATCATTTTTCGGTAAAGCAGGTGTCCAGAGGAAAAGGTCAGACAGTGGTTAATTCCGCAGCGTATATTTCGGGGCAGAAGCTTTATAACGATTATTATGGACAGACGCATGACTATACAAAAAAGTCTGGAGTAGTTTTCACAGAAATTCTGACGCCGGAATATGTGCCGGAACGTCTGACTGATCGGGAAACACTCTGGAATGAGGTAGAAAAGGTGGAGAAAAGTAAACGGGCACAGTTAGCTTATTCTTTTGATATTGCTTTGCAAAATGAACTGACGCTAGATGAAAATATAGAACTGGCAAGAGCGTTTTGCCGGGAGCAGTTCGTAGCACATGGCATGATTGTAGATCTGGCAGTTCATGAGGGAAAATCAAAGAATGAGGATGAACCAGATAATCCACATTTTCATGTACTTGCTCCAATCCGTCCTTTTACAGAAGATGGAAGATGGGGCAACAAGCAGAAACGGGAATATGTTCTGGATGAAGATGGAAACCGGATAAAAGATGCTAAAGGGAAGGATATATTCAATGCTGTTTCCACTACCGGGTGGAATGATCCGGAGCTTTTAAAGGAATGGAGAAGAGCGTGGACGGAGAAAGTAAATGAAAAATTCCGGGAGTGCCACATGGCAGCCAGAATTGATCACCGTTCTTACAAAGAGCAGGGAATTGACTTGATTCCGACCATACATGAGGGATATGAAGTTCGGGCGATGGAGAAAAAGGGGATTAAAACAATCATCGGGGAACTGAACAGAGCTATTCGACAGTTCAATCAGATGTTTATTTCTTTGAAAGAATCCATTCAGTGGATGAAGACAGCTTATGAAGAAATGAAGGTAGAACTGGATCGCAGACAGAACCCTACACTTCTGGAAAGCCTGCAAGATTATTATGATAAAAAGACACAGGGCAGACTACCGCTCCCAAATTTCTATGCGGAGATGAAACGGAGAGGGAAGAATCTCTCCAACTTACAGGAGTTTGCAAAGTCTATCAATTATCTTCAGACACATCAGATAGAGACAATGGATGACTTGAAGGAACGGATTGATGAACTGAATGGTGTTGTATCAGTCAGTAAAAAAGAGATTTCCGAAAAGCGAGATCAGTTAAAGAAACTGGAAAATCTACAAAAGATGGCAGAAGTAATAAAGATAAACCAGCCATTGATTGATGAATATAACCGTTTCTATTTTCAGAAAAGAAGGGAGAAATATTACCAGCAGCATAAGAAAGAAATCAATTACTATCGCAAATGTGAACGGGAGCTGAAACAGCATCTGGATAAAAATGGAAAAGTGCCAACTGCCAGATGGAAACGGGAAAAAGAAGAACTCCGGACAGCGATCGAAGAGCTGAAAGCAGATAAGCAGCCATATCAAGATGAGTTGGCTTTTGTGAAAAAAGTACAGACCTGTGCAGATATTGCCAGACGTGACCGGGAAATGGCAGAAGCAGATACTTCCGGGCGTTCAGAAGAAAAAAGCGAGAAGCAGACAAAGTTCCCAGCATTTCACGCAGCTCAGACGGAAGATATTTTTGAAGAAAGCGGTAAAGCAGAGCAACAGCCGGTGAATCAGCAGGAGAAGAAGCCAGAAAAGAAGACTTCTCTTCTGAGAAAATTGGATGAAAAGAAGAAAGAGTGTGCAGAGCGTGATGCAAAACAACAGGCAGTGAGGGAAAAACGGAACCATGAGATGAGTTTATAACAGTCTGTCAACAGGACAGATAGGAAAGGATGATGAAAATGCAGTATACAGAAGAACAGATTGCAAGAGCAAACCAGACCGATCTTGTTTCTTTCCTGAACGAACAGGGAGAACAGTTGGTAAAAAGTGGCAGAGAATACCGTTGGAAAAAGCATGACAGTGTAACGATATCCGGAAACCGATGGTATCGGCATAGTCAGAGTAAAGGAGGTTATCCGGTAGATTTTGTAATGGAATTTTATTATGCAACATTCCCGGAAGCAGTGAAAATGCTGATCGGGGAAGAAGGCGAAGGCAGGCAGAAGTCCTGCCCCGCCCCGTCAAAAGACTTCCGATTACCGGAGAAAAATAAAGATAATGAAATGATTGTAAAGTATCTGACAGAAAGCAGAGAGCTTGAGAAAAATCTGGTGATGGAATGGATTGTCAGAGGAGATATTTACGAAGAAAAGAAGCATCATAATGTTGTATTTATCGGCAGAGATGCAGATGGTATTCCAAGATATGCACATTGCCGTGGAACTGGTGAAATGAAATATCGTGGAGATGTAGCCGGTTCTGATAAAGCTTTTGGATTTTGCCACAGAGGAACGGATAATCAGTTGTTTGTGTTTGAAGCAGCCATTGATCTGCTCTCTTTTATTCAGTTGTTTCCCAAAGACTGGAAGAAACGCAGCTACCTGAGTCTGGGTGGAGTCTCCAGTGTGGCACTGATGACCTTTCTTTCTGAACGCCCTCAGATTACTTCTGTTTTCCTGTGCCTGGATAATGACCAGGCAGGGAATGAGGCTTGTGAGAAACTGGCAGGAGAAATCTCAGAAGGATACAGTGTAATTCGTCTGAAACCATCGCGAAAAGACTGGAATGAAATCCTCTGTGATAAAAATACTGACAGAAAGAAAGCAATCGCAGAAACAATCACAATAAAAGTACCAGAAGCAGAAGAACTGGTGCCGATGTTATGTTATGAAGATATTAAGCAGACCAGTGTGGAGTGGTTGTGGTTTCCTTATATTCCATTTGGAAAACTGACAATCATTCAGGGCAATCCGGGAGAAGGAAAAACTTATTTTGCAATGATGCTGACGGCAGCTTGTACCAATCGAAAGTTATTTCCTAATATGGAAGATATTGAACCGTTCAATGTAATTTATCAGACAGCAGAGGACGGTATGGGTGACACTATCAAGCCAAGACTGATAGAAGCAGGAGCAGATCTGAGCCGGGTTATGGTAATTGATGATACGGAAGAAGCATTAACCCTATCTGATGATCGAATTGAAAAAGCAGTCAGACAGAATCGAGTGCGGCTTGTAATCATTGATCCGGTACAGGCATTTATTGGAGCAGATGTGGATATGAACCGGGCAAATGAAGTGCGTCCGGTGTTCCGAAAACTGGGAATGATTGCCGAGAAGACCGGATGTGCCATTGTGCTGATCGGACATCTGAATAAATCTTCCGGAACACAGAGCACTTATCGAGGACTTGGTTCTATTGATATTATGGCAGCAGTGCGAAGCTTGATTTTCATCGGAAAAGTAAGAAAAGATCCAACCACAAGGGTGTTGATTCATGAAAAAAGCTCGCTAGCGCCACCAGGGGAGACAATGGCATTTAAACTGGGAGACGAAGAAGGATTTCGATGGGTGGGAGCTTATGAGATTTCCGCAGATGAATTGTTAGATGGAAAAGAAGGAAAAGCAACAGAAACAAAGCTGGAGCGAGGGAGAAAATTGATCAGGGAACTGCTTGCTGATAAAAAAGAAATTTCAATCAGGGAATTAGACGAAAAGGCAAAGGAGCAGGGAATATCCGGGAGGACAATGCGTGATGTGAGAAGCCGAATGAAGAATGAGTTGGAGTACCAAGTAAATGAAAAGCAGGAGAATAGTATTCGATTAAAAGAATGATGGGTGGCAGAGTCATCGAAGCAAATACAGATTTTTATAGATACCCTATCTGCCACCTGCCGTCT
The DNA here is from genome assembly GCF_024168045.1 of Dorea longicatena. Lineage (GTDB taxonomy): Bacteria > Bacillota > Clostridia > Lachnospirales > Lachnospiraceae > Dorea_A. Next base: position 2,680,278 of record NZ_CP100126.1, on the reverse strand, counting down.
GCCGGTGCATGAATACTTTCAAGTATCAGGAGTAAGTAAAAGTAGATTGACAGATAATATAGAAAAGCGTATTATAATAATAAGAGGTGGGATTTCCCACACAAATGCTTGCGTAGGAGGTGTTGATAATGGAAGCAATGAAAGATTATGTTGCCCATCTGGATAACAAAAAAAGAATTACTCTCAGAGGAGCTGCTTATCAGTATTATAATGTAAAAGAATATGGAAATGGCTGCATTATTCTGGAACCTCGGGAACTGGCAGTGCCAGAGTGCATTTCAGCCAGAACTCTGGCAGATATGGATCGTGCAGTAAGCAATTTTAAAAGAGGCGATGTTTCCCAGGCTATTGACCTGTCAGATTTTTAAAAGGAATGAGAGATGAATTTTAATATACGAATGGGAATTCCTGAAATGCAGGAACTTTGGTTAGATCTGCAGGAGAAATATCGTTCCGGTAATATAAAAAAGAAGGAAGAACAGTTGTATAAAAAATGGGGAAAGGCTTTAAAGCTGTTGTCGGCTGATCCGGGTTATCCGAGTCTTCAAACCCATGAAATAGAGCCATTATCCAGACGTTACGGAATGAAAGTGTGGCAATCTTATCTGGAAAATAAAACCAGTGGCGCAATGAGAATGTACTGGGTTTATGGACCAGACCAGAAAGATATTACAATTATTGGATTGGAGCCACACCCGGAAGATAAGAAAAATGGCGCATACGACCGAATTTCACTGTCGGATTTGTAGAATAAAACTGAATATGGAACTTAACACGAGCAGTTAGTCTATGAAAAATAGGTTAGCTGCTTTTTTCATGCAGAAAAGGAGGTGCGGTGTATGGGATATGCACGTAAAGATGTAGAGAAAACAAAGAAAATAGCAAAGAAATTCGTCCGTTATCAGGAAGGGGCAGAGCTTTACAGCATTGGGCTGACGAAATTCCAGGAGCTGGCGAAAGAAGCCAAAGCAGTGTATAAGATTGACAAGGTTGCCCTTGTAAACTGTGAGATATTTGAAAAGTATCTGGAGACATTCCGGATTGCGTAGGGAAGAAAAAATTGTGGAAGGACGAAAAACAGGGATTGACTTTTTGTCATACGAAAACTATAATGAAGATGTGGAGGAATAAGAACAGATATGGCGAAGACAGGAAGACCAAAGTCGGAAAATGTAAAAAAGAAAGTATTGAGTATCCGGGTGGAAGATTCTATGTATAAGCGTATCTGCGATTATGCCGGAAAGCACAAAATGACTGTGACAGAAGTTGTCCTGCAGGGACTGGAAAGAATTTTGAACAGACCTGAATAACATGAAGTCCTTCCTTTATTGAAGGAGGATTTTATATGGCACAGACAAGAAAAGATCTGCGAGGCAGAGTCTTGCGGAAAGGTGAATCACAGAGACGTTCCGATGAGAGGTATGTATATACTTATACAGATCCCCTTGGAAGACGTAAGTATGTTTATGCACAAGACCTTGTAACGCTTCGAGAAAAAGAAGCACAGCTCATGAAAGACCAGATGGACGGTCTGGATATTTATGTTGCCGGAAAGGCTACAGTAAATTTTGTATTTGACCGCTACATGAGTCTCAAAAACAATCTGAAACCAACGACCAAGAGTAATTATCTTTATATGTATGACCGATTTATCCGGGATACATTTGGAAAGCGGAATATAGCAGAGATTAAGTATTCTGATGTGGTGCAGTTCTATAATCATTTGACCAAGAAGCAGGAACTGAAGATTAACACATTGGAAACCATTCATACGTTATTGCATCCAACTTTTCAACTGGCTGTAAGGGATGACATTATCAGAAAAAATCCTACGGATGGAGTCATGGCAGAATTAAAGAAAAACTTAGGCATGAAGACCGGTGTGAGACATGCACTGACAATTCCACAGCAGAGAGCATTTATGGAATATATTGCTGCGCATCCGATTTATTTTCACTGGTGGCCGATTTTTACGATTTTTCTTGGAACCGGGTGCCGGATTGGAGAAGTTTTAGGGCTTCGATGGGAAGACATTGATTACGAGAAGCGGATTATCAGCATCAATCATAATCTGACGTATTATCCGGTAGGAGAAGACCGGGCATCGGAAAATCACATTTCGACGCCGAAAACAGAAGCCGGAATGCGTACGATTCCCATGTTGGATACAGTGAAAGATGCTTTTGAAATGATCTGGGAAGAGCAGAAAGAAAATGGCTGGACAGATGCAGAGATTGACGGAATGACAGGCTTTGTTTTCTGTAACCGTTATGGAAATATAATGAATGCCCAGTCAGTCAATCGAGCAATCAAGAGAATCTCATCTGCTTATAACGCAACAGAAGAAATAGAGGCAAAAAAAGAGCATCGGGAGCCGGTGCTGTTGCCGGATTTTTCAGCGCACAGCTTGAGACACACATTTTGCACAAGGCTTTGTGAAAGAGAAACAAACCTGAAAATAATCCAGTCGATCATGGGGCATAAGGATATTCAGACCACTATGGATATCTATGCAGAAGCGACAGAGGAGAAAAAACAGGAAACATTTGAACATTTGGCTGCAACAATGGATGTATTTTAAGAAGGGCTTATGAACCCTTTCATCTGACAACAGAAATAACCAAATGACATCAAATTGACAACAGATATGATTTGACAATGATTCATCATGAATGGTGATGAAGAGAAGACAATTTAATAGAAATAGCACAGCGAAGCATCACGAAGGGTAATGAAGAAAAATCAAAAAAATTCCCGACAATGAAGTCACTGGATGCTGATAAGAAGACTGCTAAGGCTGAAACTAAAGCGGTAGAAAATGCACCAGAGAAAGAAGAAGTTATTGATTTCTCTAAAGTAAAGGTTGAGCCTTTGTTTGAAGAATTTGTTGATTTTGATACATTTAGCAAGTCGGATTTTAGAGCGGTTAAGGTTAAAGAATGTATTGCAGTACCTAAATCAAAGAAGCTGTTACAGTTCACTCTTGATGATGGAACAGGCACAGATCGTACGATTTTAAGCGGTATTCACGCATTTTATGAGCCAGAAGAACTAGTTGGAAAGACACTTATTGCAATCACAAATCTTCCACCGAGAGCAATGATGGGAATTGAATCTTGCGGTATGTTGTTGTCGGCAATCCATGAGGAAGAGGGAGAAGAAAAACTTCATCTTTTGATGGTTGATAATCATATTCCGGCGGGCGCAAAATTATATTAATCTCTCTATACAGCGAGCAGAAAAAATGTGTACTGCAACAAATACTGCAACAAATTTGTAAGTTGATATGAAGAGACATGAAGTTGAAAAAGTAGATAAATTTTGAATATCGTAAAATAACATAAAAAGGAACTTTCTTTTGGAGAAAATCTAAGAGGGAGTTCCTTTTTTTGTTGCAATATGGTTGGAGCGAAGGAGATTTATAATATGCAAGCACTTTATGGATATCATGAATGGAAGCTATGCCCAAACACATTTCCCTTGCAAGTTATGGGATGCAGGAGAAAAGGGACTTACATTATCTGCTTTTGAATGGGAGAAGGATAGAAAAACGCTGATATATGGGCAGGTAGACTATATGTATGGAGAAGCACTTTATAAGCCTGAAATGAAAGAAGGAAATCCTATAAGGTTATATAGTTTGGATGAAATCACGGAGATATTCTGTAAATTAGGACTTCGTATTTGTAACAGCTTTGCTGATTTCAGTGGAAAGCCGAGTTCTGATAATGATATTCAATTGATGGTTTATTCCATACGGGAATAAATCTTCATCAAATCTTTATTTTTTTCTGTTAGGTTATATTTCAGTAAGAAATGAAATATAGAAGGAAGGATAGTAAAGATGGAAATGATGTTACAGACACAAAATCTATGTAAATATTTTAGAAAACAGAAAGCGGTAAATAATGTTTCACTTAATATCGAAAAGAGACAGATTTATGGACTGCTTGGACCGAATGGCGCTGGTAAATCTACCACATTGAAAATGCTGACCGGTATGATGAAACCAACTGCAGGAAAGATTTACTTTGATGGAAAACTTTTGGATAGGAAAGATTTATCAAAAATAGGAGCGTTAATTGAAAATCCGCCTATTTATGAAAATCTTTCCGCCAGAGAGAATTTGAAGGTAAGACAATTATTGCTTGGTACAGATGAAAACAGAATTGATGAGGTCTTGCAGATTGTATCACTTACAAACACCGGAAAGAAGAAAGCAGGACAGTTTTCTTTGGGGATGAAGCAAAGACTAGGCATTGCAATGGCATTGCTTGGAGAACCGGAACTTTTGATATTGGATGAACCTACGAATGGATTAGATCCAATAGGCATCGAGAAATTACGAGAGCTGATCCGGTCTTTTCCGGAACAGGGAATCACTGTAATTCTCTCCAGTCATATTCTCTCAGAGGTACAGTTACTTGCAGATAAAGTCGGGATTATTTCAGGTGGAATCTTAGGATACGAAGGAGCATTAAAGCAGGGAGATAATCTTGAAGATTTGTTTATGAATGTGGTAAGAAAAAACCAGAAAGCAGGTGAAATCCATGGTTAATATTATAAAAGCAGAACATCAAAAAGCCAAAAGAACCATGCGAAAAAAGTTTATCTGGGGATTTCCTCTTCTTACATTTGTCATGGCATTTATATTTACTCTTGGGATGACAAATGCTTATGCAGAAAGTGTTTGGAACTGGTGGTATACACTTTTGCTGCCGGGGATGATTGCTCTATTTTGTTATCTTTCTGTGGCGCAGGAGAAAAAGATAAAATACTATCATTTAATGACTATTCCCACAGACAGAAGAAAATTGTTGCTGGGGAAAATTATTTATATTGGGTACATGATTTTGTTTTCTAATGTGATTGTGTTTGCAGGAGCAACGCTTGGAGGCTTTCTTCTAACGACACATGTTCCGGTTGGAGGAGCGTTGATTGCAGTATTGTTTCTGACGGTTTCTGAGTTATGGGAGATTCCGGTAGCTTTATTTTTAAGTGAACGATTTGGAATGATTGTAAACCTGTTCGTCTGCCTATTTATTACCGTCAGCGGTGTGGTAATATCACAAACCAGAATCTGGTATGTACTTGTTTCTGCAATCCCTATGCGAATGATGTGCCCGTTGCTTCATGTTTTACCAAATGGACTTGCCGCAGAAGTAGGGAATCCTCTTTTGGATACGGGAGTCATTGTTCCGGGAATGTGTCTCTCAATCATCTGGTTTGTTTTTGTAACGGTTCTGTTTTTGAAATGGTTTGAGAGAAGAGAGGTGAAATAAGATGATTGGAAGATCTCTTAATGCAGACTTGCGAAAGATGAAAGGAACATCTGTGATTCTGGCACACTTACTGATTCCGATTATAACCAGCGTTATATTTTTAATATATTACTTTTTTTCACCATGGAATGAAAATATGAAAGTGATTGCATTTTATCAGGCGATAGGAGCAGGACTTCCGGTACTTATTGGAATTTTTACAGCAAGTGTGATGGAACAGGAACAAAATGCAGGTGATTTTCAAAATCTGTTGTCTTTACCGGATAAACCTGCAGCATTTTTATCGAAACTGTTGATGCTACTGGTTTTGTGTCTGTGCTCTATCCTATTGACAGCAATCATATTCGGAATTGGATTTGGAAGAATCGCATCAAGCGATATCGAAATCATGAAAGGATGTATATTTGCAGCATTGCTGCTGTGGGGAAGCAGTGTTCCACTTTATCTGTGGCAGCTGATTCTGGCTTTTCAGTTTGGAAAAGGGGTATCCATTGGAGCAGGGATTATATCAGGACTAATTAGTGCATTGATGCTTACCGGACTTGGAGATTATGTGTGGAAATATGTATTTGTCTGCTGGACGGGTAGAGTACCATATACTTATCTGCAATCTGTATTGGGAGAAACTAGTGTAGGTGAATGGTTGTCATTCATACCAGGTTGCTTAATATTTACAGGGATTAGTATGGTATACTATTTTTGGTGGGTAAACCACTGGGAAGGAAACAGAATATCGGAATAGAATCGAGGGAAACTATGGCAAAAATACTGGCAGTTGATGATGAACCGGCAATTTTGGAAATGATAGAAAGCATTTTGAATAAGGATGGACATCTGGTTACCAAAGTAAGTAATCCACTAAAAATTAATATGGAAGAATTACATCGTTATGACCTGATTTTACTGGACATTATGATGCCTGGAATGGATGGCTTCGAATTATGCAAAAGAATCAGGGCACTTGTGGATTGTCCGATTTTGTTTCTTACGGCAAAAACGGAGGAAAACAGTCTGGTAAACGGACTTTCTTTAGGAGCAGATGATTATATTTCAAAGCCATTTGGAGTGATGGAACTTCGGGCAAGGATCAATGCACATCTTAGAAGAGAGCACAGGGAACATTCTGTCCGGATGGTTTGGGGGAGGGTCTGTATTCAAATATCTCAAAAGAAACTATTGGTTGATGATAAGGAACTTCCTCTTACGAAAGCGGAGTACGAAATCTGTGAATTTCTGGCTAAAAACAGAGGACAGGTTTTCTCGAAGGAACAGATATTGGAAGCGGTCTTTGGCTTTGACAATGAGAGTAATGACAGTACTATAATCACGCATATCAAAAATATAAGAGCAAAATTTGCGGATTATGATTATACACCGATAAAAACAGTCTGGGGGATTGGATATAAATGGGAAGAGTAAAGAGAAGCAATGCACTCAGCAGGATTTTTATGAGATATGTACTGGTCATGCTTGGATCATTAGTTGGTTTGGTGATTGTTGCTTATCTGCTGCTGTACCTTTTGATTAGTGTGGGCTGTATTTATCCGGCAAATTATGCAGAGCAAAAGATTAATGAAGCATATGATACGATTCTACGTGCAGATAAAGTGACTGCTGAGATGATTCCCGCACTTTGTGATTATGTAATCTTTTCAGAGAATGGAGAGAAAATAGGTGGAGATCTGTCAGAACAATACGAACAGATAGCATGGAATGTTGCAAAGTACGGAAACGCATCCGGGAAATATTTTTATAAAGTAATTGTAAGGGAAAATGAATATGTTGTATTGCAATATCGCCTGACACCTCAATATCATTCAGCTTTTTTGAGGGAGCATTTTATAGGACCACAGAATGTGATGAGTATTATGTCAGTGATTGGAGCGGTAGCGATTATCATCATTCCGTCCATACGTTTTGGAAAAAGAATCAAAAAGCAGATGCAGCCTGTATTAGACGCAATCAGACAAATAAAGGATCAAAATCTGGAATATGAGACATCCTGTTCCGGTATCAAAGAGTTTGATGACTGTTTATCGGCAATCGATGATATGCGAGATGCATTGCGAGAATCTTTAGAAAAGCAGTGGAAAACAGAGCAGGAAAAGAAACAACAGATGTCTGCTTTGGCGCATGATATTAAAACACCTCTTACGATTGTACGGGGAAATGCAGAACTACTTTCAGAGACTGAACTGACCACAGAACAGAAGAATAATATCACTTATGTTTTGAACGGCACAACACAGATACAAAGTTATGTAAAACAGTTGATAGATGTCACAAAATCATGGAATTGCAGTGATGTTACCTATACAACGGTGAGGTTAGAAGATTTTTTCGCAGATATAAAGGAACAGGCACTCGGACTGGTAGAAATCTATCACCAGAAAATAGATTGGAAGGCGGGACAAAGTGATAAAAAGGTAACGATTGCTTATGATCCAATGTTCCGGGCCGTAATGAATATGATTCAGAATGCAGTGGAGCATACAAAAGAAAATGGAATCATTTATATTGACGCAAAGGAGCAGGATGGCCGGCTGACATTCATTGTGGAGGATAGCGGATCAGGATTTACAAAAGAAGCATTATTGCATGGCACAGAGCAGTTTTTTATGGATGACACAAGTAGAAATGGCGAAGCCCATTATGGGATGGGACTATTTTTTGCAAAAACTGTGGCTGAAAAATATGGTGGAGGTATTAAACTTTCAAATTCTGAAAATACAGGTGGGGCGAGGGTAGAAATATTTTTCCTGAGTAGTCAAGAAACAAGCTAAATAGACCGCAATTAAGCTATGTAAAAGAAATTTTACATGCTTTTATCAATGAAACACTTGAGTATAATCCGGATGGATTGATTATATTTCTTTCTCTGCTTGTCGAAAGTGATGGATAGAATGTATAATATTGTTAATGATCCAGAGATATTTATTTTGGAAACAGCTTAATCAATTTGGAGGTATAAAATGAAAGTACATAAGCATTGGTCAATCGGAGCGTTAATTACTATGATTGGAACTTTCTATACTGGATATAAAGGATCCAAATCAGGTCATAGGTATTTTGCGTGTAGCACTCTTATATGTATGATCATGTCTATGTATACGGGACATAAAATGATTTCAGGTAATAAAAGAACAAGAAAACAGGTGGAAAATACAAAAGCGGAGGAATAGTAAATGTTAGAGTTAGGAATAAAAGCACCGGATTTTGAATTGCCGGATCAGAACGGAGAAGTGCATAAATTAAGTGATTATTTAGGTAAAAAAATAATTTTATATTTTTATCCAAAGGATAATACACCAGGATGTACGAAGCAGGCATGTGGCTTTTCTGAGCGTTATCCACAGTTTACTGAGAAGGGAGCTGTTATTCTCGGAGTAAGCAAGGACTCTGTAGCGTCTCACAAGAGATTTGAAGAAAAATACGGACTGGCATTTACGCTATTAGCAGATCCGGAGCGTAAAGTTATTGAAGCATATGATGTCTGGAAAGAAAAGAAAAATTATGGAAAAGTATCTATGGGTGTAGTAAGAACTACATATCTTATTGATGAGCAGGGAATCATTATAAAGGCAAATGATAAAGTCAAGGCGGCAGATGATCCTGAAAATATGCTTAAGGAATTGGCATAATGAAGATTATTTTATCACCTGCAAAAAAGATGATTGTAGATACCGATAACTTAGCACCGGTTGAGCTGCCTGTCTATATTGATAAGACAGCAGAAGTATTAAACTGGATGAAAAGCAAATCAAAAGAAGAACTGAAAGCTATATGGAAATGTAATGACAAGATTGCAGAGCAGAACTTTAACAGATTGGAAAATATGGATCTTTATAACAGGCTTACTCCGGCTGTTTTAGCATATGAAGGGATTGCATTTCAATATATGGCACCATCTGTGTTTGAAATCCAGCAGTTTGAGTATTTGCAAAATCATTTAAGAATCTTGTCTGCGTTTTATGGCATTTTAAAACCAATGGATGGTGTGACTCCTTATCGTCTTGAAATGCAGGCAAAGGTTGGAATTGGAGATGCAAAAAATCTGTATGAGTACTGGGGAGAATTGTTATACCACTCAGTAATCGATGACAGTAGGATTATCATTAATCTTGCATCAAAAGAATACTCAAAATGTATAGAAAAGTATCTGACACCACAGGACAGATATATTACGATTGTATTTTGTGAGTTATCCGGAGATAAATTGGTAACAAAAGGTACCTATGCCAAGATGGCTCGTGGTGAAATGGTCAGATTCATAGCGGAAAATAATATTGAAAATCCGGTGGAGATTCAGAAATTTGACAGACTCGGATATTCGTTTAGGTCTGATTTATCTTCAGATTCAGAATATGTATTTGAACGCAAAATAAATTTGCTGGAAAGAATTCATAACACTCATGGAATTGAATTTGTGGATTATGATATTTCATTTAAAGGCATTTGTCCGAAATGCAGGGAGAAGGTAAAGGAGGAACAGCATGGATAGGAAAGCAATGTATAAGTTGAGTTATGGACTGTTTATATTGACCGCTAAAGAAGCAGAAAAAGATAACGGATGCATCATTAATACAGCCATTCAGGCAGCTTCGGAACCAAATCAGTTAAGTATCTGTGTAAATAAGGCAAATTATACGCATGATATGATTCAAAGAACCGGAAAATTTACTGTATCAGTCTTAAGTCAGAAGGCACAATTTGAATTGTTCAAACATTTTGGCTTCCAATCAGGAAGAGATACCAATAAGTTTGAAGCATTTGAGCAGTGTGCCAGGGGCACAAATGGTATTTATTATATTACAGAAGGTACAAATGCATACATTTCCGTGACAGTTACTAAAACAGAGGACTTGGGTTCACATACGATGTTTATCGGTGAGATAACCGATATGGAAGTTTTAAGCAATGTTCCTTCAGTAACATATGATTATTATCAGAATAATATTAAGCCTAAGCCACAGGAGGTTGGAAAAACAGAGGACAGTCAGACAATATGGCGTTGCAGAATTTGCGGATATGAATATGTAGGCGAGGAATTACCAGATGACTTTATATGTCCTTTGTGCAAGCACCCGGCATCAGATTTTGAAAAAGTAGTAAAGAAAACGGAGGTAAAAGAGATGGCAGCAAACAAATATGCAGGAACACAAACAGAGAAGAATTTACAGGAGGCATTTGCAGGGGAATCACAGGCAAGAAATAAGTATACCTATTTTGCTTCTGTAGCGAAAAAGGAAGGTTACGAGCAGATGTCAGCATTGTTTTTGAAGACTGCAGATAATGAGAAAGAACATGCAAAGATGTGGTTCAAGGAATTAGCAGGAATTGGTGATACAAAAGAAAACTTAGCTGCTGCTGCAGAAGGAGAGAACTACGAGTGGACAGATATGTATGATGGCTTTGCTAAAACAGCAGAGGAAGAAGGTTTCCCTGAGCTTGCAGCAAAATTCAGGGCAGTAGGTGAGATTGAGAAGCACCATGAGGAAAGATATCGTGCACTTCTTAAGAATATTGAAACTGCACAGGTATTTGAAAAGAGCGAAGTTAAGGTATGGGAATGCCGTAACTGTGGACATATTGTAGTCGGAACAAAGGCTCCAGAGGTATGTCCGGTATGCAATCATCCGCAGAGTTATTTTGAAGTACGTGCAGAGAATTATTAAGGGAGAATATATTGAATGGATTACATTAAATACCAATCAGGGCGTTTATAGAAAACAGTTAAATCCAGGACAGGAGCCGGTTGCAGATTTCTGTCTTTGTGACGGAGAGCAGGTGGAGGAAGTATATGCATACTGCAATTTACATGGATTATGGAAATGTTAAAATAAACTTTGTACATACGAATACTATAGAGTAAACGTAATATTGAACAAAAAAGAAATGCACAGTTCTTAGCTTATCGTGAACTGTGCATTTTTGTAAATAAATACTTTTAATTAGCCGATTACGGCATCCTCTGCTGTAAAATGTTCCAGAGAATTTTCTTTTACCTGAATGCAGATATAAGTAATTCCAGAAATATCGGATGCAAAAAACTGACGCTTGGCAGCAGGTGCGATTTTTAGCCAGTCTCCAGTTGAAAGGCTAATTTCTTCTCCATCAATTATGACTTTGCCGTTACCTGAAAGAATTCCATAGATTTCTTCATTTTCTTTATGAGAATGAACAAATGGTACATTTGCTCCTGCAGGTAGTTCGTTTAAACTGATTTCTGCACCAGTTAAAGACAACTTTTCGTGTAGCTCAATTCGGCTTTCCTTTTCAATAGTTATTTTTGTGTAATTTGCCATAATAATACCTCCATAGTTAATTTGTAGTTTCTGGTTGCTTGGTATTAGTATAGTGTGAGGCACATACAAAAACAAGTACGCACCTTTTTGTAACTGTACACTCAAAAATGAATGTGTTACAATAGACTCGGAGGTGAGAATTATGCGAGCAAAAGAAGAATTACCGGAATGCCCAGTTGCAACAGCAGTATCTCTTATCGGAGGAAAATGGAAACTGCTGATTTTGCGTAACTTAAAAGAGCGTCCATGGAGATTCAATGAGCTACAACGAAGTATAGATGGTATTTCACAAAAGGTTTTGACAGATAGTTTAAGACAAATGATGAGTGATGGGCTGGCATATCGCCACGATTACCATGAGCAGCCACCGAGAGTTGAATACGGCTTAACGGAACTCGGAACAAAAATGCTTCCAATTGTTAATTCACTTGCTGACTTTGGTAACTACTATAAATCAATTATTGAACAGAATTAAGGACGTTAGTATTTGAAAAGCTTGAACAATTCCAGTTTGGAGAATTGAAAAAAAACGGAATTTACCTATTAAGACATATAAACTGTTGACAATAAAGCTCCTATATAGTATGTTTTTAATAAACTACTATATAGGAGCTTTTGTATGGAAATGAATGGAGGATTTCTTGTCACCAAAATAAAACAGCTTGGAGACCGGATTTTCGAGAAGATTCTCAGTGAAAAGAATATTGATGCGTTTAATGGAGCCCAGGGGCGTATTCTTTATGTGCTGTGGCAGGAGGATGGTATCTCAATCAGGTCACTCTCGACTAAATGCGGATTAGCGATAACATCTCTTACTACGATGCTGGAAAGAATGGAAAATCAAGGACTGATAAGCCGTGTTCAGTCTGAAACGGACAAAAGGAAAACACTCCTGTTTCTGACTGAGAAAGCACATGCCTTAAAGGGTGAGTACGATTCTGTATCTGATGAGATGGGCAGTATTTACTACAAAGATTTTTCAGAGGAAGAAATTATCTGGTTTGAGGAATGCCTCGACCGCATCAGAAAGAATCTTGAGGAGTGGCAGAAGTCATGAGTATTTGTATCAAAGATCAGATTCAGAACATGAATATCGTCATTGGCTGCACAGTGGGGTGTACATATTGCTATGCCCGCAACAACGTGAAACGCTGGCATATGATTGATGACTTCGCTTACCCGGAATTCTTTCCGGGTAAGCTCAAGATGATGGAAAAGAAACGTCCGCAGAACTTTCTTCTTACCGGGATGAGCGATCTCTCCGGATGGAAGCCGGAATGGAGAGACGAGGTATTTGCAAAGATCCGTGAAAATCCACAGCATCAGTTCCTGTTCCTTACCAAGCGACCTGATTTGCTGGATTTTGATACCGATCTGGAAAACGCATGGTTTGGCGTTACGGTGACGAGAAAAGCAGAACTGTGGCGTATCGACGCCCTTCGGAAAAATGTCAGAGCAAAACATTACCATGTTACCTTTGAGCCGTTATTCGACGATCCCGGCACAGTTGACCTTTCCGGAATCAATTGGATCGTTGTCGGCACCATGACCGGAGCTCAGAGCAGGAAGATTCATACGGAGCCGGAATGGGCATGGTCTCTGACGGACCAGGCACATAAGCTCGGCGTTCCGGTATTTATGAAGGAAGACCTTGTCCCTATCATAGGGGATGAAAATATGATTCAGGAAATGCCGGAAGAATTTAATAAAGTGTTAGAGGTACAGAAATCATGGAAGAAGTAATAAATGGAATCCTCATTCGTGAGGTGGAAACAAAGAACATCATGACTAAGTCTAGTCTGCCGGTAGGCGGTTACTCAGTCAATCCCTATGTGGGCTGTACACATGCCTGCAAGTATTGCTATGCTTCTTTTATGAAGCGTTTTACCGGGCACAAGGAGGAATGGGGCACTTTCCTTGATGTGAAGCATTGGCCGGAAATTAAAAATCCGAAGAAATATGCCGGACAGCGGGTGGTCATCGGTTCTGTGACAGATGGCTACAATCCACAGGAGGAGCAATTCGGGAATACCAGAAAACTTCTGGAGCAGCTGATCGGCAGTGACGCAGATATTCTGATCTGCACAAAGTCGGATCTTGTGGTACGGGATATTGATCTGCTGAAGAAGCTTGGACGTGTAACCGTTTCATGGTCGATCAACACACTAGATGAAAATTTCAAGAACGATATGGACTTTGCTTCGAGCATTGAGCGCCGTATCTCTGCTATGAAGCAGGTATATGAAGCAGGTATCCGTACAGTCTGTTTCGTATCCCCGGTATTCCCCGGTATCACGGATTTTGAAGCAATCTTTGAGCGGGTAAAGGATCAGTGCGATCTGTTCTGGCTCGAAAATCTCAATCTTCGAGGCGGTTTCAAAAAGACAATTATGGATTATATCGCCGGAAAATATCCTGATCTTGTACCACTTTACGACGAGATCTATAACAAGCATAACCGTAGCTACTTTGAAGCACTTGAAGTTAAAGCTGAGAAAATGGCTAAGAAGTATGATTGTGCCTTTGTGGATAATGAAATGCCTTATGGCAGAGTCCCGCAGGGGCATCCGGTGATCGTAGATTATTTCTATCATGAGGAAATCCGTGGGACAGAGAATACCGGAAAAAGAAATCGCTAATTTCAAGTTTGTAGAATTCAAAAATTTAATATGAAATATGAGATAGAGCGTATGGAAATAATCTATACGTTCTATTTTTTTGCCTTTTTTGAAAAAGTGATTAAAAAACTATTGACATTTTGTTACTGGCAAAACTGCAAAATCGATTTTGATTTCCTGTGGTGCCAGACTTTCACCATTTGATATTCAGGAGCTTCGAGAAAGCATGTCGTATGACGAAATGGAACTGGATATGATCGGCAATCAGAGAACAGCCATGTTTGTCATCATCAGTGATACCGATGACACATTCAATTTTAAAGGTTTTTAACTTTCCTGATTTTAAAATAATACCGATCAATAATATCCTGCAATGTAATGGATTTCATTTTTTCATCTACCATATTTTGAATTTCATGATAGAAGTCCCCAATAGCGAATTGAATGTTGATACCGATTCCACAATCCGGATTGGTATCTGTGTCCAGGTGAAGCAGCGGCTTATCGCCCTCTACAGCTCGGTAGATGTCATACATATTGATTTTATCTGCCGATTTTGCAAGAGCGGCATTCGCATGACCTTGTGTGTTGACAACAATGCCTGCATTTTTCAGGGTTGCCATAAGTTGTCTGACATAAGCCGGGTTTGTCTTGATACTTTCTGCAATTTTTGTGCTGGAGAGTTGTTCGTCATCTCCAAGAGCAATAAATATAAGAATATGAATGGTGTCACTAAGCTTTGTGGAATATTTCATTTGTCACCTCGAATTTTCTTCTTGTAATTTTTAAACTTACATGATAACATGACTTTAATGCTTGATGTAAATTTAATTTTAACAAGTAAAAAAATAAAAGTCAAGCAAAATAAAAGGTGTGGAATCTGATATAAAAAAGGAGATAAAGTGGTGTATGCAAAAGGAGGAACAAGTCAGTTTTCTGGCAGAAAAAATCCGTCAGGCAGATGCCGTTTTGATAGGCGGTGGTTCTGGTCTTTCCAGTGCGGCGGGATATAACCATTATCATTGGCTACCCTAAAATGGAGTACAGTTTATAGTAGTGTATAGCGTGTACCAAGTTATAATTATGGGGTTGAAAATAACAGTATACACAGATAATGTGGAAAAATGTGTATGACGTTTATATAGAAAATAACATTGAAAAAGAAATTCAAGAATGGGTAAATTCATTAAATTTAAAATAGAATAATAATTACATGAGTGACAGAAGATAAGAATCTGAATTCCCTGTCACTTTTATATTATTTGATAAGAAAAAAGAACTGGTTTATATCCGATAAGAATATAGACTGGTTCTTATTTTTAATATGCTATTATATACACAGGGAGTCGGGGAATGTCGAACTATAGCAAGCCGGAAAAGAAAGCATTGATATCGGTATGAAAGAGTTTTGCAAGTGCAACTAATTCAGATGCCTTAATGTTCATGCGATTTGTTTCCAGTTTGGCATAGGTACTTTTGGTGATGGAGATACCCATAAGATTTAATTTTGCAACTACTTGGTCTTGAGTCATATTGTTTTTATATCGAATTGCTTGGATATTTTTACCAATATCCATATCTGGTCTAATCTTTTGCATAATGATGAACTCCCCTTATAAAATAAAAAGATTCGTAATACAGAAATATATATATTGATTCTAAAGAATTTAAATTTTATAATGTTTCGTAATAAGGAATTATTTTTAACAGGAAGAGGTAAAAGTATAATGGATGTGGAGATGGAAAAGAGAAAATTTTTAAATCTATGTGGCAAAAGAGATCGAGCATTATTGTCAGGTGAAAAAAGAATGACATTGGGGGATATGGAACGATTGACATATCTGACAGAATTTTTTGAACTGGAGAACTATGGAATCGCCTTATGGAAAGAATTTGGTGATGATGTAAAAGAGCCATTTGAAGCGATGATGAAAATGTTAGATGAGCCGGAGTGCATAGAAGATCGATGGCTTGATGACGAAGCAAAAGGGGAAAAGTGGTTGTTAGAATTTCAGGAACTGGCATTAACGGAAGAATACAGGGAATGGATTCGAAATTATATCGATAAAAAATATGAAGAAAGAGGATTACCATATCCGACAGGAGCAGACTTCGATTAAGAGGTCTGCTTTTTTCTGGTCTTTTGGGAGGTGATAAGAGGTGGAAGTAAGTATTTATGAACTCTTGGCGGCAGCAAGAGAATCGGCTAAATCTGATTATATAAAAGGGGACAGCATTTTGTGTGAGAAGAGATTTCATCCAGATACCCATTACATGGTAGAAATGGAGCTGTTAGGAAATGATAACAAGCTGGGAGAAAAGGGGAATTACATACGAAGTTTCTGACAGAACCGGAGTATCTTCCCATTTTACAAAAGCAGGAAAAACACCTCATAAAAATAAAAAGACAGGCGATTGTTCAAAAAGGAAACTTGCGATATATCCCTCCCCCGGACAGGCTGGACCGCCGCCGGGAGAGGGATATTTTATAACCGGCTGCGAAGGAACAGTAGTGTTCCTCTGGCGATAGTGGTATAAAAAAGCCAGATTTTCCGCAGGTTTTGGGACGCTGGAACATGGAAAAGTGTTCACGAATGGCACTTTTGCAACAATCCGTTGCAGCAGTGAAAGCATTTTTGACCTTACGTTAAACAGAAAAATGAAAGGGTGTGATTGTGATAATCATAGGAATTGATCATGGCTATTATGCCATTAAAACAAGACAAGTGTCTTTCCCAAGTGGAATTATTGGGTATGATTACGAGCCGTATACCATGCAGAATGTTCTGCAATATCAAGGAAAGTATTATGTCTGCGGTACGGGAAGACAGACGCTGGTAAAAAATAAAACGTCAAATGATAATTATTATCTGCTGACGTTGGCAGCCATTGCAGAAGAAATCAAGCATCGGAAAGCGGAACGAAAGACAGAGGTAATTCTGGCTGTCGGACTTCCGCTTTCAAGTTTTGGAAGAGAGAAACAGGGATTCAGGGAGTATCTGTTGCGGAAAGAGCAGCCAGTGCGATTTTTATATGAAAGTGAGTTATATGAGATAACAATAAAAGATGTGAAACTGTTCCCACAGGGATACTCTGCGCTTGCTCTGCATCCAGAGTATCTGAAGAATGAACCGTCTGTTCTGCTTGTTGATATTGGTGGCTGGACCGTTGACCTTATGAGGCTGGACAATGCTGTTCCGAATGCAGCAACGTGCAGAAGTCTGGAACTTGGAGTAATCCGATGTATTGATGAGACAGCAGAACAAGTGCGTAGAAATACCGGACTGTCTGTGACAGAAACTCAAATTGAGCGTGTGCTTCGGAGGGAATCTTGCAGTATGGCAGAGGAGGCCAGACGGATCATACAGGAAAACGGACGGAAATATATAGAAAGAATACTGTCTGCGGTGACAGAATCCGGGTTTGATCTCCGGGCAGTACCCACCGTATTTATGGGGGGAGGCTCCGCAATTTTAAAACGCCACGTGACCGCACAGGACGCGATTTGCCGCCCGTTTTTATAGAGGACGTCCATGCCAACGCAACAGGGTATGAACGGATTGTAGAGCAGATGTGGACGAGATGACACGCCCTGTGTATTCGTTCCGCCCGAACCTGAAAAATCCAGAACACCAGAGGGCATGGGAGAAATTTCAAAGTGTTCCAGAAGGGCAGAAAAGCCAGTATCTGGTTCAGGCAATTCTGGAAAAAGAGGATCGGAAATGGATGGAAGAAGTCATTCAAAAGACGATAAAAGAAAGTGTTCGGGAATTAGGAATATGTGGCACTACGGAACAATCGACAACGAAACTATCATCGGAAGAAATACCAGATCAGATGATGGATTTTCTATCTCAAATGGAAAATTTGTAAAGGGGGTGAGGCCTATGATTGCACGATACATACATTGTTGGATCTGCTAGGGGCAAGGCAAGAAATGCATCGTTATCTTTGGTGGGTATTGTGAATAGCTTTTCATGCGGCTTTGGAGTATGTTGTGTGTAGCGAAAAGAAAGGAGAAAGGTTATGGCAGAGATGAAAAATATCTGCGGAAAGATCCCGATGGACTTACATGAGAAAGTAAGAGAAGAGATTGAACTCACAGAAAGCAGCACACAAAAATTTTTACAACAGGTCATTGAAGAACATTTCAACAGACTGGAAGGAAAAGGAGAAATAAGCATGGGAGCAGTAAGAACAGTAGCAGTACAGGTATCAGAGGAATTATTCCAGAGATTAAAAGTAGTCATCGGAAAGAAACACATGAAACAGAAAGACTTCTTAATTCAGATTATAGAAGAAGCACTGGAAAAGGCAGAGGCCGAATGGCAAAGCAAAGATCAGCCTGAAGAATCCGAACAGACAACTGGAGAATTGGAACAGAAGAAACTCAACCGGAAGAAAGCACTGAGCCGGAAAGGGAAAGCGAACCAGATGGAGAGAGCGAACCGAAAGAGGAAAACGAATCAGAAGAGGAGAGCGAACCGAAAGAGGAAAACGAACCAGAAGGGGAAAGCGAACCGGAAGAGGAAACTGAAACAGAAAGTGAAACTGATCTGGAAGAAGAAACCAAAGCAGAAGAACCAACAGAATGGTAACCAATTGATACAGAATAACGAAGGGCGGTATGAGAGATCATGCCGCCTGTTTTTATCAGCAAAAAGGAGGTTGATAGCCGCAACCATTCAATTTTTTGATCTCTTTAGCGGAATCGGGGGATTCGTGAAGGCTTAAGACGGGCAGGAAACTTTGTCTGTGTCGGACATTGTGAGGTGGATACTTATGCGGATAAGAACTACCGATTGCTGTTTGATACGGAAGGGGAGTGGTATTGTAATGACGCAAGAACAATCGAACCAGAACGAATGCCAGATTTTGATTTACTCTGTGCAGGATTTCCTTGCCAGGCATTCTCTATCGCCGGAAAGCGAGAAGGATTTGCCGATGCAAGAGGAACTCTCTTTTTTGAAATTGCCCGGATTCTTGAAGCTAAAAGACCCTCGTATTTTATCCTTGAAAATGTTCCCGGTTTGTTATCGCATGACAAAGGCCGGACGTTTTGCACCATCCTCAGTACGCTTTCTGAACTGGGGTACCATGTCGAATGGAAAGTGCTTAACAGCAAGGATTTCGGAGTCCCCCAAGCAAGAAAACGGGTGTATATTGTCGGATATCTTGATTTCCGATGTGCCGGAAAAGTATTACCTGAACCAGAAACAAATGGAGCAGCTCTTGTTCAAATCCGGGCAGGAAGTCAGGGAAAAGAGTTTACAGTCCAAAAGGATAAGCTGTACCCTGACATCACAGGCCGGAGGAATGGGTGGAAAGACAGGATTATATGATGTGGTGTTCCAATTAAAGAAATACAAAGCTCGGCTACAAACTTGCAAGAGAGGGTGACAGCATCGATTTAGGCTATGCGAATCTCAACAGCAGGAGAGGAAGAGTTGGACATCAGATAGCACACACCTGACTACAGGTATTCAACAGGGAACACTTCATTTTGTAGATTTGTCTCCGCCGCCACTGGTAACTGAAGAATGCAGAAGCCTTAATACCCGACAATGCGGAATCCATAAATACAAAGGAGAATGTTCCGGTGTATTAAGGGAAGAAGGGCAAGAGCAGTCCTTACACCAGCCAAGGAAAATGTCCGTCAGAATGGCAGACGTATGAAAAATCCAGAAGAACCGATGTTCACAATTACTGCAACCGATCGTCATGGCATCTTGTATCACGGAAGAATAAGAAGATTAGTTCCAAGGGAGTGTCTGCGTCTGCAGGGTATTATGATTGGCAAATAAATAAAATCATAGACAGCACTTCTGATGCACAGCTTTATAAACAGGCTGGAAACGGGGTAACTGTCAATGTCATCGAGGCAATTGGCAAACTATTACAAAAGGCAGACTCCGAACTCAACGAACAGGAAGTGTCTGAGAAAGGAATCCATTAGGCATGATCGGTATAAAAGACCAATACTTTGGCACAGAAATCGAAATGACAGGGATTACCAGACAACGTGCTGCAGAAGTTGTTGCTGAAATGTTTGGAACAGAAGCATATTATGACGGCACGACTACGGAATCTGGTCAGTGATAGATTGGAAGGAAAAAAGTGGAAATTTATGTCTGATGGAAGCATTTATACACAACGGAAAGTATACGGTCGAATTGTAGACGCAGGCGGAGAATATTCAACAGAGATGGTATCACCGAAATTATCCTATGATGAAATGGGTAAGTTACAGGAAGTAGTACGCTGTCTGCGACGGAATGGAGGTTTTGTAAATGAGTCCTGTGGTCAGCATGTTCATGTAGATGCATCGAATCATACACCGCAAGCTGAAAAATGCACTGACAATTATGTATGCAAAGGAAGATATTCTGTTCAAAGCACTGAAAGTGCAGGAGAGAAGAGCAAATAGTTATTGTCAGAGGGTGCGACCGGAGGTATTGGAGAAAATCCGAAAAATACCAAATAAATCAATCACAATGGACCGAGTAAGAAATGTCTGGTATGGAGGCAGGGATGGAAGTCATACCCATTATGATCATACCCGTTATTATGCTCTGAATCTTCATGCTGTGTTTTCAAAAGGAACTTTGGAATGGCGCTGTTTTGAAAGCACACTTCATGCAGGAAAGGTAAGAGCAAATATTACTCTGGCATTAGCCATTTCCGCACAGGCGATCAATCAGAGATCGACACAGATGAAAAAGACACTGATATCAGAAAATCCAGCATTTACATTTCGTACATTTTTATTGAGACTTGGGTTAATTGGAGACGAATATAAAAATGTCGAAAACATTTGCTGGCAAATCTGGATGGTGATCTTGCGTGGAGATATGATAAAAGCACGTATGAGTGTTGAAGAAAAATCAAAGGACAGAAGGAGTCAGATAGAGGTGAGAAAAAATGGAAGATAGATATTACTTCGCTTATGGCAGCAACATGAATCTGGAGCAGATGAAGTACAGGTGTCCGGCTGCGGAAGTTGTGGAAAATGTCCGGCTTGAAATTATCGGCTGGCATTTCGAGGAAGGCTCCGGGTAACGGGTAGCAACGGTACTGCCGGAAAAGGGAAGCTGTGTCGAAGGAGTTTATGGAAAATCACAGAAGCGTGTGAGAAGAGTCTGGATTTTATGAAGGATTCCCAAGTTTTTATGGGAAAGAATCGATTCAGGTAAAAAATCAGGATGGAGTGGAGAAAGAGTGTTTGTATATATGATGAACGCTCCGCACAAAGATGTTCCGGCAAGACCATCGAAGTTTTATCTGGATGGAATTCTGGAAGGATATAAGGATAACCAGATTCCAACAGATTCTGTCATGAAAGCGGTGAAGCGTACCAGACAGGAAGTGAAAAAAGAAAAAAATCGATATACAAGATAAAACGTACCGCAGAGGAAACATCTTCTGCGGTATTTAATTAAAAAAATCTATTTATAATTAGGAAGGAAAAGCACATGAAGGTTAGAAAATTAAAGACCAGAATAGCTGCTTTTGGACTGGCTGTCCTGATGGGCATCAGTACCTTGAGCAGTGTAAATGCGTTTGCGGTCGAACAGACAGGCTCGGAACAGCAGACGGAAGTACAGGCGGTAACAAGCCAGAAAGATACATCGGTTACAGCAGATGATATCACAAAAGCGGTTTCGGATGAAACATTTGCGGTGGAAACCTGTATGGAAGGAATCCATTATGATGCAGAAAAAGAAGATGTTACGCTTGTAAGTATCAAAGATGAGAATGGTGGAGAGTATCATTCTGACAAAGCAGGAACATATATTGCCACTTATATGGTCGTTCCAAAAGATAAGAGTGACAGCTATACCATCACCCGAAAGTGACTCTGACGGATACAGAAGGTCAGGCACATTCTGAAGAAAATGGTGGAGAGAAACAGAAGTCAGATACAGAATCTGAAGATGATTCGGATTCGCCTGTGCAGAACTACACAGATGTAGAAATTGAAACATCCGAAGAAGATGCATCTGCACAGGCAGTCAAAGAACTGAAAGAGGACATCGAAGAGGGAAATGTGATGGTATTGTCTGCGGCTGAAAGAGCTACAAGCAGCGGTTCCACAGTTACATTGACAAAGGGGAGAACTATTTATTATCCAAGTTATATTGGAAATTATCTTACTTGCCTGTTTACAGTCAATGGAAAAATTGCATACTGCCTTCAGTCCCAGAAAGCATCCCCACCGAGTGGAAGTTATGTAGCACAGGTACTGGACAGCAATAAAAATCTACAGAAAGTCCTTTATTATGGTTATGGCGGGGCAGGAGATCTGACAGGAAGTTATCTGTCTGGAAAAACGGAAGATGAAAAGTATGTGTATACACACATTGCAGCCAGCTACGCTTATGCAGGAGAAGCCGGATTTACAGGGTGTAATTATAATGACCTTGTAAATGCAGGGGTTATCGCATATATCAATTATCTGTTTGGACAGGAAGAACCGCCAAAAGGTGAACTGAGCCTTTCAAGCACAAAGCTGAATGCAGTACGGGATGGAAACATCCAGAAAACACCAAATATCACACTGTCTGGAGATCACAGAAACTATGTGACATTGAGTGTACCGGAAAATGTGACAGCACATAATCTTTCCAAAGGAACAAGTGTTACAAATGGAAAAATCCAGATTTATGGTGGAGATACATTCTATCTGTCTGCGGATTTATTACTGACAGGCAGTTATGCTTCCGGCAACTTATATGGTTCTGTCGGAAAGACATGGAGAACACTGGTGCTGACAACCGGAAATTCCAAGCAGGATATCGGTGTATTTGAAAGTGAAACAGCAGCTCCGGTAAGTTTTAGTGTACAGTGGCTGAATATGACACGCATTGAACTTATGAAGAAAGATGTCAATACACAGAATCTACTGTCAGGAGCAGTTTATGGTATTTATACTGATAAGAAGTGTGAAAACCTGCTGATGACAATGTCAGCAACCGGAAGAGATGGAAAAGCAGTCAGCGATTATTTTGATTCTGCACTGAAAACTGTGTATGTAAAAGAGATCACTGCTCCGACAGGATATAAACTGAATACAGAAGTATATAAAGTAGATGTTGCAGCCGGAAAGACATTGAATGTAACAGCAACAGATGAGAGAGTCACCGGAAAAGTAAAAATCGCAAAGATCGATAAAGAAACACTTGCATTTAAAGCGCAGGGGACAGTGCTCTTCGTGGTGCGTGTATGGTCTTTATGCAAAGAGGACATCGTGCATCCGGATGGCACAACAGGAGTTCTGTATAAACAGGACAGCCTGATTGCACAGGGAGTCATCGGAGATGACGGAACACTGGAATTTTCAGAATTATACCTTGGAGAAATGTATCTAAAAGAAATCACTCCACCGGAAGGATATACACTGGATACTACAAATATGAGGTATCAGTAACTTATGAAGGTCAGGATGTTGCGAAGTGACAAGAGACCTTACGGTAAAAGAGCAGGTAAAGAAACAGGCATTCCAGTTAATCAAAATCAGTGAAGATGGAGAGCAGACAGAAACGACCTGGTTGCAGGAGCAAGATTTAAGGTATATCTGATCAGCGACCTGACACAGGTGAAAAATGGGAAACTGAAACCGTCCAATGGAGAAAGCTATACAGCAAGTGATTTCAAAATTATGACTTCAGCAAAGAGCAGGTTGCAGTTACTTATGAGAATGGAACCGCCGTACCAGTACCGGAACTGATCACTGATACAAAGGATATGCAGTCAGCCCGGAACTGCCGTATGGAAGTTATGTTGTAGTGGAAAGCACTACCCCGAGAATCTGAAAACCATTGATCCATTTGTTGTAAATGTGGAAAATGACAGCAGAGAACCAATGCAGTGGAGAGTATTTGATGACCGTCCGTTTGAATTTTTGTTGAAAATCGTAAAGAAGGATGCACAGACTGGAAATACGGTTTTAAAGGCCGGAGCCTCTTATAAGATTTACGATGTGACAAATAAGAAATATGTGGAACAGGTTGTTCAGTATCCGAAGAAAGAAAAGATCAGTGTATTCAAAACAAATGAGGAAGGATATCTGATCACACCGCAGGAACTGAAGTGCGCTACCTATCGAATCGAAGAAGTAAAAGCACCGGAAGGATTTGTAAGACAGGGAAGCGAAGAGTCCCTGTATGATGGAACAACGATTATTTCACCATTAGAGCAGACTACAAAAGGAACATATAAAGAAAATCCACAGAATGGTATTGTAATTACAGTATCCTCAAACACTGCACATCAGATTGATCCGGATACAGGAGCTGCGATTGTAGAGTAGAACAGAAAAATGACGAACAGGTAGGAAGCCTGCTCCTGACGAAAAAGGGAGAACAGCTTACCGAAGTAACCGGAGATTCTGTTCTGGCAAAAGTAAAAGCACTGGTTTCTAAAGTAAGAAATACCGTATCTGGTAAAGAAGAAACAGGTATTATAAAGGCTTTAAATATGAAGAAACCGGAGTAGAAGGTGCTGAATTCGAAGTATATGCCAAAGATACCATCTATTCACCGGACGGAGCAAAGGACGAAGAAGGAAATCCAGTTGTTCGTTATGAGAAAGATGATCTGGTAGCCAAACTGACTACAGATGAAAATGGAACAGCAGTTATCAACAATCTGCCACTGGGAACGTATTATCTGAAAGAGGTTGTAGCAGGAGAGAATTTTGTCCTGAATACAGAACAGAAAGAATTTACCCTGACAGCAGAGGATGATACACAGGCAGTCGTTTATGAAGGCGTTACCTATAAAAATGAAAGACAGAAAGTTTCCGTATCGGTAGAAAAGAAGGATTCTGTCACAGGAGAAAAGCTGGAAGGTGTTATTTTTGGACTGTATGCTGCGGAAGATATTCTTTCTAATCAGGGAGAGGTTCTCGTAGAGAAAGATACCCTGCTGGAAAAGAAAGCAACAGATACAAAGGGAACACTTACTTTCGACAGTGATCTTCCACATGGAAAATACTATGTCAAAGAGGAAGTCAGAAAAGCCGGATATCTTCCAAATGAAGAAGTATGGAATGTAGATGCAACCTATGAAAATCAGAATCTTGCAAAGATTGAACTGAACAAAGAAGTTGAGAATCAGCCGACAGAAACACGTATTACCAAAACAGATGCAACAACCGGAAATGAGCTGGAAGGAGCAAAACTGCAGGTCATTGATAAAGACGGAACTGTTGTGGAAGAGTGGATTAGTACGAAGGAAGAACATGTCATTTACGGACTGCCGGAAGGAAGTTATACCTTACATGAGGAACTGGCTCCTTATGAAGATGGCTATGTGTCTGCCAGCGATGTGACGTTTGAAGTCAAAGAAGATGGAAGTGTGACAAAGGTTGAGATGAAAGACGAATATTCCAAAGTGGAAATTTCAAAAACAGACCTAACAACCGGAAAAGAACTGGAAGGGGCAAAGCTTCAGATCATCCGCAAAGATGGAACTGTTTGGAAGAGTGGATTACGGATGGAAAGCCACATTCCGTTGCAAAGCTCCCGGTCAATGAAGAACTTACTCTGCGTGAGATCACAGCGCCGGATGGTTACGAGATTGCGGAAGATGTTACATTCACATTGAAAGATACAATGGAAGTCCAGAAAGTAGAAATGAAAGATGCCAGAACACCGGAGAAAACAACAGAAAAAACAAATGCACCAAAAACAGGTGATAACCAGAAAGTATGGCCGTTTGTTCTGCTTGCACTGGCATCTGCCGGAACAGCTACAGGAGTGACTGTATACCGCAGAAAGAAGTCAAAAATGACAGACAACAAAGAAGAAACAGAAGTAAAATAAAATAAAAATTACAGGATAAACCAATTGACAGGGCAGGAGATGTTCATAAGGCAGCGCCTGCCCTGTCTGTAGATAAGGAGAAGAAAGATGAGACGTTTTTATACAGCAGAATCAGTAACAGAAGGACACCCGGATAAAGTATGCGATCAGATAGCAGATGCAATCTTAGATGAATGTCTGCGTTACGATCCATCTTCGAGAGTGGCGTGTGAAGTCCTTGCTACAAGAGGAAATGTGTTTGTAGCAGGAGAAATCACCAGCGGATATGAACCACCAGTGTTTGATGTGATCCGAAAAGTTTTAGAAGAGTGTGGATATTGTACAGATGGGATAGAAATGGATACGTTTGTACACCAGCAGAGTCCAGATATTGCGAAAGCAGTGAGTGTGTCGAAAGAATTTCGGGATAATATCGGCGCAAAATTAAGAGATAGAAGCAGGGGAGCTGGAGATCAGGGTGTTATGGTCGGATATGCGTGTGATGATACTCCGCAGCTTATGCCAATGCCGACTGTTCTGGCACACCGGATCACACGTGAACTTTCGGCTTGCAGAAGAAGCGGATATATCAAAGATATCTTTTCGGATGGAAAAGCACAGGTAACCGTAGAATATGAAGATGGAAAACCAGTGAGACTGGAAAGTGTTGTTGTTTCCTGCCAGCATGGTGCAGAAAAGAACCTGAAGAAGTTAGATGCCGAGATCAGAGAGAAAGTGCTTCGCTCAGCACTCAGATTACTGCCGCCGGATGAGGATACGAAGATTCTGATCAATCCGTCAGGAAAATTTGTGTGCGGAGGATTTGATGCAGATACCGGACTGACCGGAAGAAAGCTGATGGTGGATACTTATGGCAGTATGGTTCCGCATGGCGGCGGTGCATTTTCGGGAAAAGACTGTTCGAAAGTAGACCGTTCGGCAGCTTATATGGCAAGGTATATCGCCAAAAATATAGTAGCTGCTGAGTTTGCAAGCAAGTGTCAGGTGTCTTTGGCTTATGCAATCGGAGTAGCAGAGCCGGTTATGATTGAGGTAGACACCTTTGGTACAGGAAAAGTGTGTGCGGATGATTGTCTGGCGGCAGCAATCCCTCTGGTGTTTGGAGTGACACCTGTCCAGATCATGGAATCTCTCGGCTGAACCGTCCGATTTTCCGTCAGACCGCAGTTTTTGGACACTTTGGAAGAAAGGAGTTTCCTTGGGAGCGAACCGATAAGGTACTGGCTCTTCAGGATACCATTCTGTAATGCCTGGGTAACGGAAGAAGAGATTCAGGCAGCAAAAATATGACTGCGTATGAGTATTTGCGAACGCATCAGGCACAGAGACTGCAAAAGACAAGGACCAGAAATGAATGGCAGTTGACGGATCATGACAGTTTTAAAATCAATGAACTGTCCAGCAAATGGCATTGGAAATCCAGAGATATCGGTGGCGTGTCCGCACTGCGGTTCCTGATTGAAGTAGATGGAATGAAATTTACAGATGCCGTAAAACTGTTGTGCGAAGAGAGTCCGTCTTTTATTCCGACACAGTCTGCGAAAAAGGAAAAACCACCCTTTAAGCTGCCGGAGAGATATTGTAATTGCAGACGAATCAGGGCTTATTTAAACCACAGAGGAATCAGCGATGAAGTGATCACGTATTGCATTTCGCATGAAATCCTTTATGAAAGTGTCCCGTACCATAACGCTGTTTTTGTTGGAAAAGATGAATCCGGAAAAGCAAGATATGCATTCCTGCGAGGAATCTATGAAAAAAACGGGAAGGATTCAAGATGGAGCAGACCGGGAGTGAAAAAAAGTACAGCTTTTGTATTCCACCTGAAAGAGAAACAAAACGAGTTGTCGTATATGAAGCGTGTATTGATGCACTGGCCCACATGACACTGGAAGAAGGAAAGAGGGATAAATATCGTCTTTCCCTTGGGGAATCGCTGCTCCGAAAGAAAACACACAGATACAGAGTGAACGTTTTAAAAAGCTGCCGGATGCACTGGAAGAGTTTCTGAAGAACCATCCGGAAATCAAAGAAATTGAAATCTGCACCGATAATGACTTTGCCGGAGATGGGCGAAAGAACAGATGAAAAAACATTACGAGGGAACGTATCAGATTATTGCAATCTGCCGAAAAAGAAGGGCAGATTATGCAGACCTTGCGAAAGAAAAAAAGCAGACAAATAAATGCAGGGACAGACCATTAGAAAGAAGGTGATAGAGAATGGAAGAAAAAGGAACGATGCACGTACATCTGTTGACGGAGCTGACTGGAAATCTTTATTCAGAAGAATCCGAATGGGAAGAAGAGTGGTCGGAGAGTGATGAATATGGAATGCCATTAGATGGAACAGAACTTGCCGATTATGAAGAAGTCATCCGAGAAGAACTGGAACGCTATGGGGAAGATGATCTCATGCAGTATTTTGACGGAAGTGAGTCCATTCAGGAAAAGATACAAAGTGCAGTTGTTACGATAGAAAACAAAGACGGAATCCTGTACGGCTGTACCAAACTGGAATTAAATGAATTTTTAAGTCAGGAAGAACTACAGGAATTCACCGAATACATTACAGGGCAGTACAGTGACGGGTGGGGTGAAGGATTTGAACAGAGGGATATCAAGGTAGATGGTGGAACGATGAATGTGCATTTTGGCATCCTAATATGGAACAGCCGAAAATGTATGAAAAGAAAACAGAGCAGATTCCGACAAAGCCTGAGAAACAACGTCCCAAGTTACAGCTCCTTGGACATGATGGGAATATTTTTTCCATTATGGGCGATGCCTCAACTCTTTTGAAAAAGAATAAACAGACAGCAGAAGCAAAAGAAATGCGTAAAAGGGTATTGGAAAGTGGGGACTATTACAAAGCACTTTTGATTATCAGCGAATATGTAGAAACTGAGTTGAGTCCGCCGCCCAAAGAAAATAAAAAGACAAAGAAGAAAAATCAGCCGGAACGCTGAGAAAAGAAAGGATGATGCCTATGACAAATGGCCTGAGTTTGGAAGAACTTATGAAAGAGGGAACATACCCGGAGGAATATACTGAAGGGGAAAACTGGAAAATATTACATGGAGATACATTAAAACTGGTCAAAGCATTCCAGCCGGGAATCTTTGATGCAGTTATTACCGATCCGCCGTATGCATCCGGTGGAACAAAACAGAATGAAAGAAATCGTACTACAAATCAGAAATACAGCAGTATGAGTGCTGCCAATGCACTTCCGGATTTCGATGGGGATAACAAAGACCAGAGATCTTGGACGCACTGGATGGCTGAATGGCTCTATGATGTGCGGAAAGCCTGCAAGAAAGGTGCTCCGATCTGTCTGTTCATTGACTGGCGTCAGTATCCATCGATTACCGATGCATTGCAGTGGGCAGGATGGATCTGGCGAGGAACAGCGGTGTGGGATAAGGGAAACTCCCGTCCACAGAAAGGCCGTTTCCGCCAGCAGGCTGAATATATTGTGTGGGGCAGTAACGGACCGATGCCGATCAACCGTCCGGTATCTTGTCTGCCGGGCGTCTTCCGATATGGCAATCCGCAGAACCGGATTCATGTGACAGAGAAACCGTTGCAGCTTATGAAAGATGTTATCCAGATTTGTGAACCGAGAGGGCTGATCCTGGACCCGTTTGTCGGAGCAGGAACAACTGTCCTTGCAGCGGTTATGACAGGTTATCGTGCAGTGGGAATTGAGGTAACAGATGCCTACTACAAACTGGGAAGTGACAGAGTGAAAATTGCATTAGAAGCAGAGCAGAAAGAGGATGAAAAGTAGCCGGGATGTCCAATTGGACATCTTGTTTTTTATAGAGAAAATGAGTGGCATCCAACTGGATGCAGGAAGGAGATGGAGCGTATGGAACAGGCGCTGGCTTATGTGTGCTGTTCAGCAGAAGAAAGCCGGGTAAAAGTGCAGAAATATTGCAGAAAAATCTATGAACTTGGGTATGTACCAATCTGTCCGAGATTTGTATTCTCACCATTCTTGGAAGAGTCTGATGCAGAAGATATGCAGGGATATGGAAGAATGTCCCATATCCTTTTACGGAGATGCCGGATGGTAGTCGTATGTGGGAAAGAAGTGACAGGAACAATGAATACCGAAATCAGTATGGCAGACAGACTCCATATCATTTGTACGACACTTGATGGACTGGTACAGATAAAAGAATCAAAATAAATCAGAATCGAGTCAATCCGGTGCTACAGAAACTGGCGGTACTCGTTTTGCAAGCATAGCGTTTGGATATCCAAACGCACTTTGGGGAGAACCCCAATCCCCCGGACACAGACGGAAATGGAAAGGAAGGATCAAGTCATGTTAAGAAATGGAGTAATGATTGTAATCGCATTGATGAGCGGAGGATTTATAGGAGTGATAGTGACCTGTTGCATGGTTGCAGCGAAAAAATCCGATGAGGATCTTGGCGGTATGATGAAAGAGGAAGAGAAAAAAGAAGGGACGGTGATGCAATGCGAAAACGAAACCATGTGATCCCGGTACGGCTTAATGCAAGGGAAGTCAGGGAACTGAATGAGCAGGTCGAAAGAAGCGGTCTGAGCCGGGAAGAGTTTATGCGTTCGTTGATTTTAGGAGCGCAGGTTCATGCAAAACCCTGTGAGCATCATCCCGAATTGCTCCGAAAGATTGCAGGCTTATGCAACAATGCCAATCAGCTTGCACATGTTGCCAATGCTTCTGGTATGGCAAGCGAGCAGAGTATTCAGGAAATGCTGCGGCTTACCAAAGAAACATGGCATCTGGTAAAGGAAGAGTGGTAATGCCGGATGGCTTATACAAGTGTTATCCCCGTCCACCGCCTGGACCGTTCTATCGAATATGTGAAAGATAAAGAAAAAACCACACAGAAAGCGGACTCTCTGGAGGCTGCCATCGATTATGCCATGAATCGGACCAAGACGGAACAGGCGGTCTTCGAAGATACCATCGGATGTACCAATGAAAATGCGTATGAAGATATGCTGGCAACGAAAAAGAGATTCCATAAGATGGGCGGTGTAGAAGGATACCATCTGGTACAGAGTTTTGCAGAAGGTGAAGTGACACCGGAACTGGCACATCTCATCGGGCAGGAATTGGCAGACCGGCTCTTAAAAGGACAATTTGAAGTCGTCATAACAACACATCTTAATACCAGACACTATCACAATCATATTGTCTGGAATTCTGTAAGCATGGTGGACGGACATAAGTACCATAGTAATGCCAAGAGTTATTATACGGAGATCCGTAAGATTTCCGATGACCTGTGCAGAAAATATGGTCTGTCTATCATTGAATCCAATCAGAAAAAATCAATCCCTTATGTACAGTGGAAAGCAGAACAGGAAGGAAAGCCGACATGGAGAACGGCGATCCGTTTGGATATCAGGGAATCGGTACAGGAAAGCTACTCCTGGTCACAATTCCTAAAAGAGATGGAAAAGCGGGGTTATACATGGAAACTGAACAGGAAATACATTTCTTTAAAAGCTCCGGGAATGGAGCGGTATATTCGTCTGCGTTCCCTTGGAAAAAATTATTCTGAAGAGGAAATACGTGGGCAGATACTACAGCCCAAGGTGAAACGAGTCTATCAAAAGGCAGTACAGATTCATCCCAAAAAGAAACTGACCGGGATTCAGGCACTGTATTATTCCTATTTATATCAAATGGGGGTACTGCCAAAAAGACCGAAAAGGAGTCCATACGCTGTCAGAGAGGATATCCGGAAACTGGACCGCAGGATTGAACAGATTGAATTTCTGATGAAACATGACATCATAACCAGAGAGCAGCTTGCCGCATACCGAGAGCCATTGCAAAAGCAGATTGCGGAACTTATGAAAGAACGCAGAAGATTGTATCGGAATGGGGGCAGCAAGACGGGGGAAGAACGATTGTCCGAAATCAATGAGGAATTGAAGCGACTCCGTAAGGAAGTTCGTATGACCGTTCAGATTGAGAAACATTCCTTGGAAATCGAAGCGAGACTTCAGGAAGCAGAAGAACAGAGTCAGGATGAAAAACGTGTGGAAGATAAAGAAAGAATGCAGAAAAGTCAGGAGGTGAGATAAGTATGAATTACGGAGCAGAACCGGCAGATCAGGTGGTACGGTACAGTCTGGAAGGGATGGAGTATTCGCTGAAGATCACCGGGAATGTAGCAAAGCATGTGGCAGTCTTTATTGCTGCCGCTTTGAAGGACCAGAAAAAGACAAGAGGGAAAACAAGACTTACCAGAATGTTAAAGGAACAGCGCCCGATGAAATTTTTTACTGTTCCGGGTGACCGTCTGAAAGAATTTGCAAAAGAGGCCAAGGCAAGGGGCATCTTATATGTAGTTATCAAGAATAAGGTGAATCCGGATCAGACAGAGGTCATGGTATTTGCAGATGATGCAGCAAAGATGAACCGGGTATTAGACCGGATGAATCTGGATTTTGTAAAAGCAGAATCAGGCTCTATGGTTACAGAAGCAGTGGAAAAAGAGAATGCACCGGAGAAGGCAGAGAACCAGATGGAAAAAGAAACCGGGGAGAATGTACGGACAGAGACCGTTGTCCTGCCGGAAGGCAAGATAGAATTTGAACTGGATGATGCGGAAGAAATGTTTCAGATCGGGGATGAGGCTTTTCCGGAAGGAAATTTTACACAGGCGCAGGAGGGGGAAGTAAAGAATCCATCCGAACCTTTCTTGCGCAACAAAAATATTTTTTCCGGTCGGGAAACTAGCTGGGAAGAAAAGAATGAAAAACCATCTGTGCGGAAAGAACTCGGAGATATCCGTAAGGAACAGGAAGAGAAACGCAAGCGTCCAGACAGACGGAAAAATGCCAGAGAGAGCCGGAAGAAACGTAAGAATATGAAAACGAAAGGCAGGTAATGTATATGGATTTAACAGATATGATTTCAGGTGGAACGGAAGAACAGCAGATTCCTGAACAGAAATTGACCAAGGAAGAATATGCAGCCAAGAAGCAGCAGGAAAGAGAAGAGGTATGGGCTGAAGTAGATTCACAGGCACAGGGAGTTTTTCAGGATGGAGAAAAACTGAAAGGCTTTCTGGATTTTATGGCAGAGTGTAATACACAGAGAACTCCGAATCTGCTTTTGATTTACGGACAGCATCCAGATTTTAAGGTAGTAAGGTCTTATGAACGCTGGAGAGAAGAACACCGTTCAGTAAAAGCAGGGGAGCATGGCATTACTTATATGATTTCCACTGAATACGAAAAAGACGGTGAAATGCGGAGAGGGTATACGATCGGAAAAGGATTTGACATCAGTCAGATGTCTGGAAAGCCATTGGAAGAACGCCCTCAGCGAAGTCTGACAGAACTGATAGGAACTGTCTTAAAAGACCAGTCGGTACGTGTGCAGATTGAGGATGATCTGCCAGACAAAGTGCAGGCCCAGTACAATCCGAGATACCGTACCATTTATATCCGCAACGGAATGAGTGAAGTAACGACATTCCATGCACTGAACAGAGAACTGGCGTGTGCAGCACTGGACCAGCATACTGGAACCTACAGCCGACAGAAAGTCAGTGCACAGGCTTATTGTGCAGCCTATGTGATTGCGAAACGTTATGGTGTGGATGTTACCGGATTCAATCTGGAGTATATTGCACAGAGGAATGAATGCGGAAAGAAAGATCCGCAGGAACTGAGAGACTTTTTAAATGATGTCCGTCAGGCTTCCTACAGTATACGAAACCATATCGAACGCAATTTTGGTGCAAAGGAACAGGAGTATATAACCGATGAGTTCGCAATCGGAGACCCTGTAAAAACACCGGAAACCAAGGATGAAAAAGCATCTGGAAAAGAGAAAAAAGCAAAGAACCAGCCGGAACGATAAAAGTGAAAAAGTTGGACGGTTGGAGTAGCTATTACGGAGGTCTTGTGATATGGTTGGTGTAACAAAAAAAGGAGGTCAGCCAGATGACAAAATACTATTTGAAGATGGATAACATTATGAAAAATATGTTCGTGGTGGCACTGAATGATGAGCTACAGGCACAGAGTGAGCAGGATGAATGTTTGGAAGAAACGAAAGCTCTTCTGAAAAAAGTAAGTGAATACGACCTCGCTCAGAAACGACTGCAGATTACAGCCGGGGAACAGAGGCAGATCCGTAAGGCACTGAACAGACTCAGAAGTAAATATCTTGCAGCCGGAAGATACAGTGACGGAATAGATAAAGTCATCCTTCAGGTTGCAAAACCGAATACCACCAGACACATGTTCTGGTAGAGAAAGGAGTGGTTGATTGGTCATTTATTCAAGAGAAAAAGTGGCACGACTTAGAGAACAGTATCCGGCAGGAACAAGAATCTGTCTGGATTCGATGGACGGAGAAGCGGATATGCCGCAGGGACTGGAAGGAACTGTGCAGTATGTGGATGATGCGGGTCAGCTCGGCATCAGTTGGGACAACGGCAGAAGTCTCTCACTGATACCGGGAGTGGATTCCTTTCATAAGAAAGAAGGACAGGGACATCCAGAAGAAAAGCCACGAAAGAAAAGAGAATCTGACTTGCAGAGATAAGTACAAAAAAGCAGGACTGGGTTCTGTATCTTGTCTTTCTGCCATTTGTCTGGTGGGCGGCAGCGATTACCGCTTGTGCCATTGCACCGGATAAGAATTTTATTCAAATCTTAGAAATGCTGAGCGAAAAACTCGAACAGCCGTTTTTTATCACGTATACACCGTATACGTTCAAATGTATTCTGATATTCACAGCAGCCTATTTCTTAGGCATTGGTATTTATGAATCCCAAAAAAGAAATTATAGAAGAGGCGTGGAACATGGTTCCGCAAAATGGGGCAACGTGTCCGAAATCTGCAGACGCTACTGCGAAAAACAATACACGCAGAATCTGCTTTTAACACAGCATTTCCGCATGGGACTGGACGGCTATAAGCACAAACGAAATCTAAATGTGCTGGTAGTCGGAGGTTCGGGAGCAGGAAAGAGCCGGACGTATGCAATCCCAAACATCATGCAGTGCAACTGTTCGATGGTGATTACTGATCCCAAGGCAGAACTTTTGCGTAAAACCGGAGGTGTCCTGGAACGGAATGGATATGAAGTCCGGGTTTTTGATTTGATCAATCCGGAGACTTCCTGGTGTTATAATCCGTTTGCGTATGTCCGGGATGATAAGGATGTACTGAAGCTGATCAATAACCTGATCCGCAACACAACACCAAAGGGTGCGCAGAGCTCAGACCCGTTTTGGGAGAAGTCCGAGACTGCACTTTTGCAGGCACTTATGCTGTATTTGCTGCATGAAGCTCCACCGGAAGAACAGAACTTCCCGATGATCATGGAAATGCTTGGAAGCGCACAGGTCAAAGAAGATGATGAGGATTACCAGTCTCCATTGGACATTTTGTTTGAAAGACTGGAAATGCGGGATCCGGAGAGTATTGCGGTCAAGCAGTATGCCATTTATAAGCAGGCGGCCGGAAAGACTGCAAAGTCGATTTTAATCTCGGTTGGTGTCCGTCTGGCAGCTTTTAACCTGAAACAGATCGCCAACCTGACCTGTACAGACGAACTGGACTTATACAGCATCGGGGAGAAGAAAGTAGCACTGTTTTGCTGTATTCCGGATGCGGACACCAGCATGAATTATCTGGTCGGCATGATTTACAGTAATCTGTTTCAGACACTGTATTATGTGGCAGACCGGAAGTACGGAGGAAGGCTTCCAATTCCGGTACACTGCATTATGGATGAGTGGCCAAACGTAGCCTTGCCGGATGATTTTGACAAGATTCTGGCAACCATGCGTTCCAGGGGGATTTCCTGCAGTATCATCATCCAGAACATCGCACAGATGAAAGCCTTATTTAAAGACTCGTATGAGAGTCTGATCGGCAACTGCGATGAATTTTTATATCTGGGTGGAAATGAAAAAGAAGGACATAAGTATGTCTCGGAATTATTGGGAAAAGAGACATTGGATACCAATACCTACGGACAGACAAAAGGGCGTAGCGGCAGCTATTCGGTGAATTATCAGCAGACTGGAAGGGAACTTTTAACACCGGATGAAATACGGCTTTTAGATAACCGCAAAGCGATTTTGTTTATTCGTGGGGAGCGTCCGATCATGGACGATAAATATGATTTAAAAAAGCATGTGAATTTCAGATACACAGAGGACGGTGGTGCATCGCCTTATGATTATGCGAAAACACCACTGGCTCACGACGACCTAAAGATTGACATTAACAGATTAGACGACTACGAACTGCTGTCTACCGAGGACATCCTTGGTGAATAGCAGTTTTTTGATGGATTGGAGTGATGTGTATTGAAGAAACTTCTCACAGGAGAAAAAAATAGAACAAAAAAGAATACAACTGAAAAAATGACAACCCCAATGCCGATGGGGAGAAAACAGAAAAAGTGGATGAGCCTTTACATGGCGCTGGTACTGACCGTAACGGTTGGAGCAACGACCGCATTCGCAGCCGGAGATCCGTTGTCCGTTATCAATAACCTGTCTACCTTTATTTTTTCTCTGATTCGTGCGATCGGTTTGATTTTGCTTGGATTTGGTGTTGTGCAGGTTGGTCTGTCTTTAAAAAGCCATGATCCAAGCCAGAGGGCAAATGGATTTCTGACACTGGCCGGAGGGGTAATTATTACGTTCGCCAAAGAAATCCTCGATTTGATTATGGCGTAAGCCTCTTTGAAAAAATATATCAGGAAACAGCAGGAGTGCCGAAGGTACTCCTGTATTCAAAAATATGTTTAAGGAGGTGAGAGTTTTTGAGTGATAACTGGATTGTACAGAATCTAAACTCAGCACTATCCACATGGAGTGAAAAGATGGCAGAACTGTGGACTCTGCTGACTGAAAATCCGGCAACTTTTAAGGGCGGCGGCATCTGGCGGATTATGGTAAATATTAATGATGCACTGACAGCCATTGCTTATGGATTACTGGTATTATTTTTCGCAGCCGGAATCATTAAAACGTGTGGCAGTTTTACAGATCTGAAAAAGCCGGAACATGTGCTAAAAGCATTTATCCGGTTTGCACTTGCTCAGGGAGCAATTACATACGGGATGGAACTTATGCAGGCACTGTTTTCCATTGTGCAGGGAATCGTGACAACCGTAATGAGTGGCTCCAGTATGGCAGGAAGCGTGACGGAACTGCCAACGGAGATTGTAGATAAGATTGAGAGTGTGGGAATGTTGGAATCCATTCCATTGTGGATTGTCACACTGCTTGGCAGTCTGCTGATCACTGTATTGTCATTTGTAATGATCCTGACAGTGTATGGCAGAATGTTCAAAATCTATATGTATACGGCAATCGCCCCGATTCCGATTTCCTCATTTGCAGGAGAACCCACGCAGTCCATCGGAAAGAACTTTATTCGTTCTTATATAGGCGTGTGTCTGGAAGGGGCAATTATTGCACTGGCATGCATTATCTTTTCTGCTTATGCGGCAAGCCCTCCGGCTGTCGGAGATACGGAGCTGAGTGCAGTTACAATCGTGTGGAACTATGTAGGAGAACTGGTATTCAATTTACTGGTGCTGGTTGGAGCAATTAAGGCATCTGACCGTATTGTCAGAGAAATGATGGGACTTGGAGGTTAAAAATATGGATACAAAGAAAACATTAAGATATAACTGGGAATTTGGACGTGAGACAGTAGCAATACGAGCGAGCTCTTATCGGAACAATGGAAATTTATATGTAGGACTCTGCCATAAGGAAGGGAGAGAATGGGAAGATTTTGGAGATGTAACCATTAATCTGCCTTATCAGTTCTTAGAGCCAAATGAGGCTTTTATAACAGGAGATTTTACCAAGGATATGCTTAATTTTATCAAGGAACATAAACTTGGAAAAGTGTTGAATGAAACAGGAAGATCAGGATATACAACCTATCAGAAGGTAGCGTTTGATCTAGCAAGACTTGCGGAATTTGATCCGGAAGGCGTTGCGGAACACTGTAGATTTGCCGGGATAGAAGTACCGAAAGAAAAACCACAGAAAACGAAGAAACAAAACAGGGGAGAGGAACGATAATTTATGGAAGTAAAGATGAACAAAGAAATCAGGGACTATCAGGAATCCATGTTTATGGGACTGGACCTGAGACAATGTGTGTGTTCTGTTCTTGCGATTCTTACAGCAATCGGAATTTACTTTGGAATGCGTGATATTACTGGACAGGAAATAACCGGATGGCTGTGTGTGCTTGGTGCTGCTCCATTTGCTGCCTGTGGCTTTTTCAAATATCATGGTATGACAGCCGAACAGTTTTTATGGGCAGTGATCAAATCCGAATTGCTGTATCCGAAGAAACTGGTGTTTCAGTCGGAAGATATCTACTACTCCTGCATGCAGGAGACCATCTCGCTGGGAGAAAAGAATCAAAAGGATGGAGCGGAAATCATAAAAGAGCGGGAGCAAATAGCAGAAGCAAAACAGAGAAAGAAACGCAAGGGAAGGAGTGATGCCTTTGATTAAAACTTTAAGTCAGGCACTTCGGATGGATAAGGAACGCTTCAAAGTTCCGAAATCCGTCCAACAGGCGATTCCCATCCAGCGAATCTGGCCGGATGGAATTTTTCAACAGGGAACGAAATTCTCAAAAACATATCGTTTTACAGATATCAACTATTATATTGCGAGTAAGGACAATAAGACAGAAATGTTTCTGGATTATTCCGAACTCTTAAATGCACTGGATTCCGGCATTTCTGCCAAAATTACCATCAATAACCGGAGAATCAATAAAGAAGAATTTGAAAAATCAATCCTGCTTCCAATGAAGGAAGATGGACTGGACCACTATCGGGAAGAATACAACGAAATGCTCCTGTCTAAGATTACAGGAACAAACAACAGCATCTATCAGGAACGGTATCTGACTGTCAGTGTACATAAAAGATCTATTGACGATGCAAGAACCTATTTTGCACGTATCGGAACAGACATCGTAACACATCTGGCAAAGTTATCGTCCACAGCAGAAGGACTGGACGCAGAGAGCCGGCTCCAGATCTTCCGGGACTTTTTCAAAGGAGATGTCCCACAGGCATTTCCGTTTGATCTGAAACAATTTGCCAAGAAGGGAACAAGTTTCAAGGACTGGATGTGTCCGGATTCTATGGAATTTGAACGTGACCATTTTAAAATCGGTGACAGGTACGGAAGAGTCCTGTATATGCAGGATTATGCAAGTTATGTCAAAGATGACATGATTTCAGAACTGTGTGACTTCAGCCGGAATCTGATGTTGTCGATTGACATCCTGCCAGTCCCTACGGATGAAGCAGTAAGGGAAATCCAGAACCGACTGCTTGGTGTGGAAACAACGTGACCAACTGGCAGAGAAGCAGAATGCAAACAATAACTTTTCAGCTATCGTCCCATACGATATGGAGTTGCAGAGGAAAGAAACAAAGAAATGCTGATGATCTGACAACCAGAGACCAGCGGATGATGTTTGGAATTCTGACGATGGTACATCTGGCAGACAGTAAAAAGCAACTGGATTCCGATACAGAACTGCTCCTGTCGGTGGCAAGAAAGCATCTGTGCCAGATGTCAACATTAAAGTGGCAGCAAGTGGACGGACTCAATACAGTGCTTCCTTACGGACTGCGAAAGCTCAATGCGCTGCGTACACTGACAACGGAATCAACGGCTGTTTTAATCCGTTCCATACACAGGAAATCCTGCAGCCGGGAGGTATCTATTATGGGCAGAATGCAGTCAGCAAGAACCTTCTGGTAGCCGACCGGAAGAAACTGATGAATGGAAACAGTTTCCGTTGGGCGTCAGTGGATCAGGAAAGAGTTTTCGGCAAAAGAAGAGATTGTGCATCTGGCATTGAGTACCGATGACGATATCCTGATTCTTGATCCGGAGTCCGAATTCACAAAATTAGTAGAGGCTCTGGTGGACAGGTTGTAAAAGTATCTGCGACATCAGACAATCACCTGAATGCAATGGATATGGACGCAGCCTACGGCAATGAAAAGAATCCACTGATTGAAAAATCGGAGTTTATCCTGTCTGTGTTCGAACAGTTGGTTGGAGCAGGAAATCTGTCAGCAAAAGAAAAGTCAATCCTGGATCGCTGTGCTGCAGATGTGTACCGGGATTATATCCGAAGTGGTTATACCGGAGAAGTTCCGACATTGAAAGATATGTACCGACAGCTGATGTTACAGCCGGAAGAAGAGGCAAGAGGACTGGCATTATCATCGAACTTTTTATCAATGGAAGCCTGAACACCTTTGCACAGCCGACCAATGTGAATAAGAAGAACAGGA
This sequence comes from Dorea longicatena, assembly GCF_024168045.1. GTDB lineage: Bacteria > Bacillota > Clostridia > Lachnospirales > Lachnospiraceae > Dorea_A. The sequence continues at coordinate 2,639,899 of NZ_CP100126.1, read as the reverse complement.
TCATGGATTATGATATCCGGGAACTGGGGGAACAGCTGATGCCACTGGAATGCTGGTTACCTTAGACAGTATTTTCAACAGGGTAATTCAGAACTGGAAAGAAGGAAAAACTACATGGATATTTGCCGATGAGTTTTATTGTTATTCGCTATGAATACAGTGCAAATTTCTTCTACCGACTGTACAAGAGAATCAGAAAATACAATGGATTCGTGACAGGTTTAACCCAAAATGTTGAGGAACTTCTGAAATCGGACACTGCAAGACTGATGTTGGCAAACAGTGAGTTTTTGATTCTTTTGAATCAGGCAAGTACAGACAGGGAAGAACTGGCAACTCTTTTGAATATTTCCGAAAACCAACTGTCCTATATTACAAATGTATCGGTCGGCAGTGGTCTGATCCGTTGCTCTGGAATATCGTACCATTTGAGAATACATTCCCAAAGAATACAGACCTTTATAAACTAATGACAACAAAACCGGGAGAATCATAATGAAGAAAAAAGAAGAAGTAACGATAACTTTTTATGCTGCAGAGTGCGGTGAGTTCCATGATTTAGGAGAATATACAAAATGCAGAACGCTGGAAGAGGCATATAAAAAGTACCAGAAGTATTGTAGAACATCTGCCAATATGTGTCCGGCTATTGAGTTTTCTATCCATGATCCGAATCAATTTATTCAGACATGGAATATCCATTACCGTTGTCATCAAAAGACAGGGGGATTTGGAACTTGTGCCATATTACAACGAGCATCCACTGGTAAATGAAGCAATCAGACAGTTGGAGCAGTTGCAGAAACAGCAGGAAAAAAAGAAACATCGGGATGTTGCCCGATGAGATAAGAGATACGGAAAGAGGGTGACCGGATGAGAGATATCAAGGAACGGGTAAGGGATAAGAATCCGAAGATTCGAAATCCGGCTGCCCGGCTTCCGAAAGAGCTGGTTCGCCAGACGGTACTGGAGCAAAAGAAAAGCCAAGGGAACTACATGAGAAAAGCAGTGGGCAGTCAGACTCCCCAACACAATATGGAACTGAAAAAATAGAATCCGTACAGTACAGGGCGGCGAGTGTGGCGGAAGAACCATAGGAAAAACCACATATCGAGGTGGAAAAAAACTTGCCGGAGTGACCTACAGGAAGATAAAGGAAAGAAAAAGCAGACAGGAAGAAGCGAAAGCCGCTGAAGAAGCAATGGAGCAGGGGGCAGAAAGCGGAAAAAAATTAATCAAGCTGAAACCGGAGCAGGCGGCACTTGCCAAGGAGAATGGTAAACGGCAGGTGAAAGCAGCACCGAGAGTGGTAAAAGTATCCGGTCTGTCTCAGGAGAAAATAAAGACACAGGCATCCATGCAGAAACAGCAGGTGGAAAAGAGCCTTCAGGCGATGCAGAAAGCAAGAGTAGTCCAGATGGCAAGAAAATCAGCACAGGCATCGGCAGAAAGTGGAAAAGCAGTCTTTCAGGTAACTGGAAAGGGTTCAAAGTTATCCGTACAGGGAATTACAGCAGCGATTCAAAAAGGGGTAGTAGCTCTTGAAAAAATGGGAAAATGGATTGCTGCCGGAGGCGGTGCATTTCTTCTGGTATTCATTTTGATTGCGGGAATCATTGCAGGAGCAGCCTTCAGCAGTAGTTCGGAAAGTTCCGAATCCCTAAGTGCTGAGGTGCTGGCTTATACTTCGGTGATACAGCAGTACGCATCCCAATATGGTATCCCAGAATATGTGTCTGCGATACAGGCCATCATGATGCAGGAATCTGGAGGCAGAGGAACGGATCCGATGCAGTGTTCGGAAAGTCCGTATAATACAAGATTCTCACACGGTCCCGGTTCTATTACCGATCCGAATTATTCGATAGAGGTGGGAGTGCAGACCTTTGCAGACTGTATCAGTCAGGCAGGATGTAGCAGCCCACAGGATATGGATAAGTTAAAACTTGCATGGCAGGGATATAACTATGGAAACGGATACATAGGATGGGCGCTGCAAAGAGGCGGATACACAGAAGCCAATGCTTTACAATTTTCACAGGAGCAGGCAGCTTCACATGGATGGAGCAGTTACGGAGATCCCGAATACGTTCCCCATGTGATGCGGTATTATTCCGGTGGCAGCCTGTTTGCTGGTTTGTTTGGAAATCAGCAGATCGTATCGGTTGCGATGGGGCAGCTTGGAAACAGTGGCGGTCAGAAGTTCTGGAGCTGGTATGGATTTGACAGTCATGTAGAATGGTGTGCTTGTTTTGTGTCATGGTGTGCCAATCAAAGTGGCTTAATCGAAAGTGGAAAAGTTCCGAAGTTCGCATTGTGCAGTTCCGGTGTTACCTGGTTTCAGGGAAAGAACAAATGGCAGAGTGGTGGAACAACTCCATCAGCTGGAATGATTATTTTCTTCGACTGGAATCACGATGGAACATCAGACCACGTAGGAATTGTAGAAAAGTGTGAAGGTGGAAGAGTTTACACGATTGAGGGAAATTCCAGTGATCAGGTACGGCAGAGAACCTATGCAGTGGATTATGGAGCTATTATGGGGTATGGGAGGAGTTGGTAAAAAGTTATATGATTGTTAATGTGTTTGAAAAGTAGAAAATAAAATATCATTAAAGGAGAAATATTCATTAGTAAAACAAAAGTAGGATTAACCTTAAAGAAAATGTGGATTAATCCTACTTTTTAATCGATACAATGTAAAATAATTATATAATATTATGCTGGTAACCAATCAGTCAGCCATTTTTCATAAGTAATTGACCATAGTCTTCGTTGCTTTTTGCCCTTATATGTACGATACTTCCAAGTGACTTGTTCTACTCTGGCATTAGATATACTTTGAGAAGAATAATTGTTTGAAAGAGTATTGGCAAATACAGGCATCGTATATGCCTGTAGCAGAAATGCACTACCTAGGATACACGGACACACCTTTAAAATAAATTTTTTGATTTTTTTCAGTTGCATAATTATTGACTCCTTTCTATAATTTCATATTTTGAATATTGGGGCTTTTTGATATCAGTTGAATTTAATGTTTTTGAAAATTTTCCATTAACATATAATTCATATTGGTCATCTGATACATGTAAGATTAAAGTTGGTGTATTTATAGTATCTACAGTTTTAGCTGGTTGTAATATTATAAAATAAGAAGCTATAAATAATAAAATAGATAAGGCATAATAACAAAATATTAGTTTTTTATTTCGGTGATTATTATCTAAAATTATTTCAAATCGTTGTCGAGTTAACGAATAAGCAGAATAATTTACAAAAGAAGCTGTCATATAATTGTGAGAATTTGAAATTATAGAGGCTCTTTTTTGTTTTAATACCTTTAACAAAGTTTCAAGGTAATAAGTCTGTTGTTGTTTTGAATAGCGTTCTATTAACTTGGCATCACATCTCAGTTCTAACATTTGGTCAATATCTTTACGCAAAATATACATAAGAGGATTCCACCAAAATATTGCAGAGACCAAAAGTAACAAGACTTTAATAAAAGTATCATGCAGTTTTATATGTTCTATTTCATGTTCTAAAATAAACTTCCATTCTTCAGAAGAAAGGGAGAAATCGGGAACATACAAATGGCATGCACGAAATCCCCAAACTTTTGGAATATCTACGGTAGTAGATACCTTTATAATAATTTTACGGTTAGAATATTGAGAAATCAAATTCTCTATAACAGGGAGATTGATGGATTCTAGTTTGTTTAATTTGTGAATTTCAAATAAAGAAATAAATAAATAGTAAAATCCAAATAAAAAAAATCCTAATAACCAAATAATCAATAATAACTGATATAAAGCAAAATCGTTAAAAAGTTGTAAAGTAAAAAATGGCTTCAAAAAACGGTAAATTTTGTGTATATCAATAATTTTTGCATAATATAAATCTATGGGAAAAAGCAATCTTAAAAAAGCTAATAGTGTTGAAATTAAAAGCAAATTGACACTATATTTAGCAATAAAAGCTGTATTTTTCCTTTTCACAACTATAATTATTGCAGCAATATTAAATAAAATTAAACTACTGAAAATAGAAAAAATGCTTACATTAAGATGTCCCATAATATTATTTCCTTGATTTGATTAATTGCTCCAGTGCTTCCAATTCTTCGTCGGTAAAAACATTTTCACGTATTAATTGTGAAAAGATTTTATAAGGTTCAGCTTTTTGTGAAATATTCATTAATAAATTTGAAAAATAGGAACGTCCTTTTTCTGTTGGAGCAAACGTCCTTCCAAATCCTTTTCCTGTTCGGATGAAACCGGCTTCATAGATAGCTCCCTTTTCTAATAAACTATTTAATAAAATGTGAATTGACCCATCTTTCCAGCATTTGTTGATTGATGAATGTTCTAAAATTCCGGATTTAGATAAAGGGGCATTTGCATCTAATAAGATTTCTAAAACATCGGATTCACTTTTTGTTAAATTCATATAAACACCTCTTTGAAATATTATATTAAATTAATTATATAATAATGTGATAAAAAATACAATAATGAAAAAAATAATAAAAAAGGGATAATAAAAATATTATACAATAAAAATATTGACATTAAATAAAAGAAATTGTATTATATGCACAAAAGAAAACTAGTTTTTGATAAAAATGTGTCGAAAAATAACAGACATTGATCTAGAAGTGTATTTATTTAAGGTTATGTATTAGAAAGTATAAAAATGGTTATGATAGAATGCATTTTTGAAATTTAGTGGTCATTATTTCATTGGTTATTACCCACAATTTTTGCAATACATAATCTTAAAATTAAGCCATTAGTAAAGACTTTTGTTAGTTTTAAATTAATGGAATGGGGAATTAACTACTTGATTTAGAAGTATGTAAAGGTGCTAAATTTGATGGTTTTATTGCAAAATTGTATAAAATTAATTATTAGTAGCTACATAAGAAATTTGAGAAAGAACGGTAAAAGAAGATGAATAATAATTATAGTGTTGGAAATATTCAGCCAGAGTGGAATGATGGCATGGCACAAACATTAACGTTTATTGTTACAGAAGATTGTAATTTGCGATGTAAGTATTGTTATGTAACGCACAAATCAAAAAATAAAGTTATGAAATTGGAAACAGCAATAAAATTTATTGATTACATATTAGAAGATACAAAATTTATAAAAAGCGAGGCTGTAATATTGGATTTCATAGGTGGAGAACCGTTATTAGAAGCTTCATTGATTGATCAGATTTGTGATTATTTTAAAACAAAAACTTATAAGTTAAGAAATCAATGGTATTGGAATTACAAAATAAGTATTAGTACAAATGGAGTGAATTATTCGGATCCATGTGTGCAAAATCTTATATTGAAAAATGAAGGGAAAATCTCAATCGGAATTACTATTGATGGAATTAAAGAAAAGCATGATTTACAAAGGGTTTTTCCTGATGGATCAGGTTCATATGATATTGTTTACAATAATGTTAAACTTTGGTTAGAGCAATTTGAGGGAAGTACAAAAGTAACATTTTCAAGTGACGATTTGATTTATTTAAAGGATAGTATTATTCATTTGTGGAATATAGGAATTAAAACAATTGCAGCAAATGTTGTTTATGAAAATGTTTGGAAAGATAAGGATGAGATTATATTTGAAAATCAATTAAAAGAATTAGCTGATTATATAGTAGATAATGATTTATATGATAAATATGAATGTTCATTATTTTTAGGAGATATTGGAATGCCATATAGTGAAGATGACTTAGACCGAACAAGTTGTGGTGCGGGAAAAATTTTGGCCTTGGGACCAAATGGCAAAATATATCCTTGTGTTAGATATTATGATCATTCATTAAATCACAGAGTAGGATATGTAATTGGTGATATTGAAAAAGGTATTGATTATGAATTGGCGAGGACATTTTTATTAACAAGTTATAAATATCAGTGCGATGATGAATGCTTAAACTGTAGTGTTGCTAAGGGATGTGAATTTTGTCAAGGATTTAATTATGATGAAGCTGATTCAAATACGAACTTTCAAAAAGCAAAATATATATGTAAAATGCATAAAGCGAGAGTTAGAGCAAATAATTATTATTTTGCAAAATTATTTCATAAAAAAGGAATTAAGCGACAGAATTATTATTGGAAAAACAATCTGGTATTTTTGTTGAATGATAATTATGTTTCAGATTGTTCTTATCAGAATAATAGTCTACAAAATATAGGGATGAATGAAAAAAGAATTCGGGAAGGGTTGAAATTTGCAGAAGAAAATTTTATGAAACCGATTTTTTTACATTCAAGAAATATAGAAAAGGATAGTTTGGTAGAGTATGAAGAGTATGAAGTATTGCATAGAATTCCAATAGAAGGATATAGGGAAGGATTACCTTTTGATGAATATCAATTGATAATAACTGTGGATTCAATATCACATATAAAAAGAATAAAAGAGCAAGAAATAGTTATATTCAACATAGAAGAAAAGAATATTTCGAAACTGAGTTACTTTATTGAAAAAATATTATCGAAAACCCAAAGAATTAATATTAATATTATGAACATAAGTCGTAATTTTAATATGAAAGATTATTATAGGGAATTAAAAAAATGTGCTGATTTGTTAATTGAAGAATTCAAAAGAACACAAATTTTTAAAGAGATAAATATTATAACAGATATATTTTTTATTTATAAACATGAAGAATGCAATGCAGGCAGTAGAAGTTTTACTTATGCTCCAGATGGAAATTTGTATGTATGTCCAGCGTTTTATTCAGAAAAAATGGGAAATATTGGAAATATATATACAGGTATAACTTTACCGAACAGAAATCTATATACAACAAAATATATGCCAATCTGTAATGTTTGTGATTGCTTTCAGTGTGAAAATTGTAAGTATTTAAATAAAAAATATACAAATGAGGTAAATATTTCCCCATCATTTCAGTGTGATAAGGCTCAAATTGAAAGAAAGATATCGGTATATTTTCAACAAAATTTAAAAAATATGTGGGAATTCGAAAAAGAATTGGATGATATAAAGTGTGAAGATCCAATAAAAATCTTGGAAAGAAAGGGTATGTATATGGGATATTACAATTCTGAAGATATTGAATCTAAACTGGAGGAAATAAATTGATGCTTGTGCAAGAAATATCTATTGTGGAAAAAAATGAAATTAATGAGTTGATAGAAAAAAAGAATGCATTGAATAATTTGGCTAAAGTATTGAATGAAAGTAATGATAAGGAATTATATAAAAGATGCAAGGATGAATTAGCGAAAATAAATAAGCTATATACAGAATGGTGGGAAAAAGTTATAAATGAATATCAATTAGAAAATAATAAGAATGATGAATTATATGTTGATGCAATAAATGGAATTATTTTTAAATAGCAATATAAAGAAGAAAAGTAAAAATAGTTACCATGATATACATTTCGTAATATTGGTAAAAGAAATGATTGTTTCTTGATTTGAAAAATCAAGAAAATAATCATAAATGCAAAAGGAGAGGAGGTGTAGGTATGGGAAGGTACGATAATAAAGTAAAGAATAACGCTACAATAACTAATATGACAAATTCAAAAAGCTTTTGTGGATTGACATGTAAGAATTATTGTACTTTTGCTTGTAAGGGTACAAGTACAAAGAGTACTAGACCTTCTGCAATTAGTACAAAAAATTAATAATTGTGCGAATGAAAACTGTCTGTAAAACAGACAGTTTTCATTAATGGAGGAGGAAAAATGTTTTTTAAAATAGTAATAAAAAATATGAAATATAATATAAAAAATTATATACTTTTTTTTATAGGAAATATGATCGGTGTTACAACTTTTTTTGTTTTTTGGGGAATATATTCTGTTGTAAAGTCAAGTGCTTCGAATTCTATAAATTTAGAAGATACATTGGTAGAAATTATTATTTCAGTTTTAGTAATAACAATTTTTGCAACGGCTTTAATGATATATTCATTGATGAATTATATTAAATTGAAATTTAGAGATTATGCTCTTTTTATTATATTAGGTGCAAAGAAAAAAATAATATATTCTATGATTGGTTTAGAATATTTGTTTGGATGGGGCATATCATTGGTAAGTGGAGTACTTATGGGAAAAATTATTTTTTCCTTTGTACAAAAAATATGGCACAATTTATTTCCAATGTATATTTCCTATACAAAAATTGGCTTGGATACTTATCTTAATGCATGCAAAGTTAGTTGTTTGATTATGGCGCTGGTTTTTGTTTTCGTATTGGTATGGAATGATAATTGTGGAATAAGCTCTATAATTGCAACGGATTCAATTAAAGAAAGAAAACCTCAAAGTATTTATTGGAGTGTATTTATTATTTTAGGGATAGGAATATTATGTCTTAGTTACTTTAGTTATCAAAGTTCAATGAGTTGGGGATATATTTTTTCACACTTAGAATGGATTCTTGGGGGATTTTTGATTTTAATGTTTGGGGGAGGAATATGTCTTGAAGAAATACACAAACATACCAAATTTTATGATAAAAATATTTTGAAATTGAATCGACTATATAGTAAGTACCAAACAAATATGCTTATACTTTTAATGCTGTTGTCTGTTCATTTTGTAGCGATGGGATATTGTGTGACCAATATTACTACCTTATTACCTATAAGTAGATATGAAGAAAAATATCCTTATCAGGCAATATGGTTTAATCGAAAAAATAATCAAGATATAAAAATCTGTGGGAATTTATGTGAGGAATATCAAGTAAGTGTAAAAAATATACCGATAATTAGAGTGAGCAGTTATGGTAATGAGTTGATTGGAATTTCAGAAGATACATATGAAAAATTAACTGGTGAAAAAATAAGTTTAAAGAATAAAGAAATCGTATATATTACAAGTGAATATAGAACCGGAAACAGAGGAGGAGTGGATACAACAAAAGGTGGATTTGATTATGGGAAAAAAGGTTTTACATGGTTGGCCATGGGAAGCTATACATCAAAATTAAAAGAATATGTTGATCCGGGGACAAATAATATTTTGCCGAGTCATGATAAAAAACATTTATATAAATTAAAAAAAACAGAAAGTAGAAATCTTTTTGGAAAATATAGAATGAATAATGAAGCGGAAAATGTAATAGTGTTTTCGAATAAATATTTTAAATTACAAAGATTAAAAATGCAAAAGAAAGAGTATGAACCAACAACGCTAAGCTTATTTAAGATACCTGATTCAAAAGAAAAGATTGTATTAAAAGAATTGAATCAGTATATAAAACAACACAATATAAAAGATTTTGGATTAACGGATACACCTCAAAGCACTTTTTATATAACTAAAGAGTTTGTAAAAAATATAAAAAAGGTGAAAATTTTTAAAATTACAAATAAAATCTTTATCATGTTTTCAATGCTTATAAATGGATTTTTCGTTTTTGCAATTAAAACAATTGCAGAGACTCCATATTATCAGAGACAATGGAAATTTTTAAAATGTATGGGAATACGAAAAAAGATATGGAATGAAACAATTAATATGGAAATTAAAATTTTGCCATGCATATCAATAATAGCGGCGTTAGTGCTTTCTTTAGGATATTTGATAATAAATTTTATAGTAGATAAAAAAAGCGGAATTATATATGGAAATACAGTTTGGAAAGCTTGGATATTAATGGTTTGTATATATGTATCAATTGAATATAGTATACGAAAAATTTTTACAATTTACATTTGTAAAAAAATAGTGAGGGAGGTGTAATAAATGAAAATACTTGATATAAAAAATTTAAGTCGAAATTATGGCAAAAATTTGTTAAATCAAAGTGAGAAATATGTAAATGTTTTGGATAAAATTAGTTTTCATGTGGAAAAAGGAGAATTTTTGGGAATAATGGGGAAATCTGGCTGTGGAAAAACAACCCTTCTTAAAACTTTAGGAATGATTGATAAGCCAAGTGATGGAAAAATATATTTCATGGGAGAAGACACGAGTAAATTGTATGGAGATAAGTTGGCTGATCTCAGGAATAAGAAAATAGGATTTATTTTTCAAGATTTTTATTTAATGGATAGTTTATCAGTAGAGGAAAATATTATATTGCCAATGATTATTGGCAATATAGAAATGCACAATATGCATGAATTGGCAAGAAAATATGCAGAACAATTTCAGATTAGTCATATTCTAAAGAAGAATCCATATGAATTATCGGGAGGTGAAAAGCAAAGAGTTGCGATTTGTAGAGCGTTGATTAATAATCCAGATTTGATTTTAGCCGATGAACCGACAGGAAATTTGGATTCTAAGTCAGGAAAAATAGTGATAGATGCATTGAATCGAATATCTACAGAATATCATAAAACAATTGTTATGGTTACACATGATCCGCAGATGGCGAGTTATTGTGATCGTATTATTTTATTGAAAGATGGAAAAATACTTGATGAAATAGAAAAGAATAAGAGTAATGGAGATTTTTATTCAAGGATACTTTCGAAAATGGTGGAATTATAAGTATGAATAAAGAAATATATATAAAATATTTCAAAAAAAATAGGAAAGGTCTCCTATTATTAATATTAATAATAGGAATGGGGACTATTGTAAGTGGAATAAATCCATATGTATATGGGAAAATTGTGGATAGTATATCTGATAAAAATGTATATTCTTTAAAAAAATGGTTGTTGTTATTCGGAACTATTTTAATAGTAACGTTAATTTTAGAGTCCATTGAATCGTTAGTTGGAAATTGGCTTACGAATATAACAGAGAATCAAATGAAATTAAATTTATTTGGACATATTTTCTCTATTAAATGTAAAAAAATAGATATATATGAGACAGGAGAATTATTTAATAAAATAGAATTTGATATAGAAAATATTGTTAGTTATTATTTAGATTGCATGACGAGCATTTTGATGATTGTGGTTAATTTGGGGATTTCTGTATATTTTATTTTAAATATTTCAAAATCGTTGGCTGGTATAACATTCATAACAATACCAATGTTATATTTTATTAATTTTATATTTCAAAAAAAAGTTTATATGATGAATCAAAAAATAAGGATATTTACAGATAAATATTATAGTTTTTTAAATGAGAGTTTATCTGAGGTAATCCAAATCAAAGCCTTTGGCTTAGAGAATATTGTATCGCAACGTTATAAAGAATATTTAAAAGAGAGGCTTCGGATTCTTTTGAAAAAGGAAGTCCTTTTGCAAAAAATAGGATTTATAAGAGGTGGATCAGGAAATATAATTAATGTTATAATTTTATTTATTGCAGGAATGTCAATTGTTGCAGGAAATATGACTATAGGTATGTTGGTTTCGTTTTGCTCATATATGGAAAAATTTTTTGAAGCTCTTTCAAAGATTATGGAACTAAATTTGAATAAACAGGAAGTAGTGGTATCTTATGAACGAATGAATGAAATATTGAATTCTGAGAAAGAAGAGAATAATGGAATTATACTTAAAGAACCTATTCAGAAAATTCAATTTCGTCAAGTAATATTTGGATATAAAGACAATTTAGTATTAAAAAAAATTGATTTATCAATTGAAAATCCTGGATTATATTCATTAGTAGGAAGTAATGGGTGTGGGAAAAGCACAATATTCAAGCTATTAGAACGATTTTATGAATGTAAAGTCGGAAAAATTGAAATTAATCAAGTACCAATAAATAAATATTCTGCATCGGATTTAAGAAATAATATAGTGTATATGCCTAAAAAACCCTTTTTTTTACAAGGAACCATTATGGATAATCTGAAATTGGGGCAGAATGAAATATCAGATTTAGAAGTAATAGAAGTGTGTAAAAAAGTGGGGATACATAGTGATATACAGAAGTTGGAAAAGGGATATTATGAGTTGATAGAATCAGGTGGAGAAAATTTTTCAAGTGGTCAAAAACAGAAACTTGGTTTTGTAAGAGTGCTGTTGAAAAAAGCAGATATTGTGCTTTTGGATGAAGTTACTTCGGATTTGGATGGAGAAGCGGAAAGACAAATCTGTAATCAGATAGAAGAGATCGCTAAGAAGGCAATTGTATTAAATATAGCTCATAAGCCTGAAAGTATAAGAAGAAGTAAAAAAGTCTTTTTTATTCAAGGCGGGAAAATAGTCGCAGAGGGAACACATAAAGCGTTGATGAAGAATTGCGTAGATTATAAAAAAATATTTGCTAATTAATAATTAAAAAATGTGTTCGATTTTTTGATTTATTAACTAGAATTAATGAATATAAATATAAATGGAGTATATGATACAATGAATAATAGATAATAAGAAATTATCCACTAAAAACGGAACTATCAGATGAATGAAAAATATAAAGGAATAAATTTTTTAATGGAACAAAATGTTGAATATAGATAATTTGAATCTAAAAAGCAGCCTTGAAAGAGATTACTTGCAAGGCTGTTGAAACTACTATAATTGATTTATTATATTCAAGCTTTTACGAGGATGTTTGGCTTTAAGAATATCTTTTTGCTTTGTCATAGTCACATGTGTATATATTTCAGTCACATTTATTGAACTGTGTCCCAACATAGTTTGAATATAACGAATGTCAACATTCTGTTCCAAAAGTAATGTGGCAAAAGAGTGTCGAAACATATGGGGAGTAATATGTTGACGAATTCCAGCAAGATGACAATATCTATTGATCATGTTTCTTAGGCAAAGGGATGGTTTTCGGAAGTATAATTGGTTCGCGAAATCTTAATTGTAATTTGGCGAAAGGATTATGAAGTATTATTTCTTTGTATTCAAGATGATGAAAGAGAGCTTTTAAAGAAGCAATTTTTCGTTTTACAGTTTTGGGGGCATATTGTTGATGCAACTTTGCTATATATGTTTCTAAAAGGGGAACAGTAAGTTCTGAAGCTTCGATTATCCAAATTTGCTCGGAAAATTGACGTAGGTCTATACGATATGCTTTTAATGTTTGTGAATCTAAGCGTTTTTGTATTCTGCAATACTCCAAATAGTTTTCAATGGTAAATTGTTCATAATATAATCTCCTCATTTGTTTTTTTCTTAAGAATAATCGTACATCGATTTCAGAATATCGTAAATATTTAGAAGTGTTTGATTGGGAAGTATGAGGAAAGAAGTATTACTTTAAAGGAAATTACTTGTATGATGAATGAATTTTACCGTTATAAATAATTAAAATCTTTCAAATATCACAAGTATCTATTTTACATCTCAAAAAGAGGTAGAATGCAATTATGGAATAATAAAAATATTATCGCATAAGATTGACACAAAATAATAAAAATAATATAATTTATTTAAATAATAATGAAAAGAAATACCGAAAATACGAAAAGATTAGCAGATGTAGATGTAGTATATGAATTGAAAGATGGTGTTTTAATAAAAAATAAAGTAGAAGACTATCATGAAAGATGAAAAAATATGAGAACCTACATAATGAAACGTTTTTTATAAAAAGTAAAGTTATGCAATAAAAGTGATAATGATTTTTTGTTAAAAGCAACTTGATAGAAGGATTTATATCAATGAATTTGACTGAAAAAACAAAAAGGTAAAAAGAAGAAGTGTTGTAATCGAACAGATTGCAACATTTTTTTTTCGATGTTTTTCGAAAATGGTAGTTTGTCATGCATCCGGTCACCGCCATGCTCCGATTTGATTTCTATACAAAAATCAGATCGGAGGAAAGATAATGGCTTATAACAAAGCGAGTGAAGAACGAAAATGGCGTTATTGGAAGGAACAGGAAGAAAAGAAACTGCGTGAACTGGGAATGGACGAGGAAAAGATTCGGAAATTAAGACAGATGGACTGGGAAGATTTTCTGGAAGAACGCAGATACCGGGAACGGTTGGAAGAAACGATGCAGGAGATTGATACAGGAAACCCAGAGGACGGTGAACCGTTTGCAATGGATGTCCGGGAACTCTTAGATCATGTGGGAGATAGACGGTTGTATGAAGTGTTAAAGGATACGGAGCATCAGACACTGGAGATACTTTTGCTTAGTACATGGGGATATTCGATTAAGGAAATCGCAAATATTATGGGTCTTCCGAAGGATACCGTTTATACGAAAAGAAAGATTTTGCGGAAAAAATTGAAAAATTTTAAATTTTGAGACAAAAATGACGAATTTCGTCGGCTATTTAATAGGCAGGTAAATTTTGCTAGTGTACTTTGACAATCCTATACCAGCATTACAGGTACGTTCCCGTAAGTAGAAGCGTGTCAGGAAGGCGCGAGGACAAATGAAAATGACAGCAAAGAATACAAAAAATTCTTTGCTGGTGTTTTTGTTTCGAGCGAATCAGCTTTAACTGAAACAGGATCGTGGCGGTCTTTTGCGAGGATCACTTACGAGGGGATAATGATACATAGGAACTGCCAGTGAGCAGAGGATGGACTTTGGGTTGTAATCAGCAAGACCTTTAGAAAATCCATGAGCGGTGCAATGCCAAGCATCCGCCTGTAATGTTCCCGTAAGGCAATGGGGGAGTCGAGGACAAATACAACGCCAAAAAACAAAAGTATAAGAAATCAAGGAAGAATGTGTCGTTGATATCAGATACATGCGGCTGTAGGGAGTAATCCTTTACAGCCGTATTGATGTGGTATCAGCACGCATATCAGGTAACAAATTATGTATTACACAAAAGAATATTTAAAAAGAGCACATCGTGAAATTGATACAATCTTTCGTGTGCTGTTCCCGGAACATGGAATGGCAGTAAGGGAAGAACAGATTATGTTATGCCACGAAATGCTGGATAACCTGCTGGGAAGAAACATAGCACTGTGTGACGCAGGTGTCGGTATCGGCAAGACGTATGCTTATCTGGTGGCCTGTGTTCTGATGAGAAAATATTCCCTCCTTGCAGAAGGATGTTCCCCTTATGAGCAGCGTCCGGTCGTGATATCCACTTCCAGCATTGCACTCCAGAAAGCAATTCTTACAGAATATATCCCTTTTCTCTCCCGGATTCTTCAGGAGAACGGGACGATTCAGGCCCCCATTAAAGCTGTGATACGAAAAGGGAAAGAGCATTTTGTCTGCGATGAGAGGTTGGAGCAACGAATCGTTGCAATCGAAGAGAAAAACAAAAATGCGTTGCAGAAAGAAACGCTGTTGTCGTTGAAAGAACATTATGATATGGACGAAGTGTCCAACTTAAGTGGGTTTGACAGAAGGATGGTGAGTGTACCGAAGTTCTGTTCGGGAGACTGCCCGAAAAGAGGTTCGTGCAGATATCAGCAGTATTTGGAGCGTTCCAGAGATAATGAAATGTTCATTCAGATCTGTAATCACAATTATCTGTTGGCTGATGGTTATCACAGACTGCAGGATTACCGCCCGTTATTGAAAGATTACGGGCATTGATTATAGATGAAGCACACAAACTGCCGGATGCAGCAAAGCAGATGTTCGGGAAGAGCCTGTGTTATGACGATATCCGGGAAATCTGCTTTTATCTTGGAAAAGAATATCAAGGACCGGAGATAAGAAAACTGTCCGGTATGATCCGGATGGTGCTGGACATCATAGGAGAAAACCACAGAACCAGATATGGAATCAAAGAAGAATTCCACATGACAGAAGAGTGTGCAATGTATTTATATGAGGGGATACAGACCATGAATAAGATCATAGAAAAATTAGAAAAGAAGATTCCGAAGTGGATCAGAAACAAGCTGGAAGAAACCAGAAGTGTGCTGGAATGCTTTTTCCATCAGGATAAGAAGTATGTGCTGCATCTGAAGCAGGACCATGACCACCGGATTATATTGTGTGCATCCAGCAGACGGATTCCGCAGTACCTGGATCAGATGTTATGGAGCAGAGGTATGGGAGCGATTCTTACAAGCGGAACTTTAAAAACCGGACAGGGATTTTCCCACATTCGGAAAATGACAGGATTACAGAGAGTGCGGAGAGTCCGGGAATATGTGGCAGACTCCCCGTTTGAATATCAGAAAAACTGTCTGTTATATCTGCCAAAGGATTTGAAAAAATGCAGAAGAGGAAGTCAGGAAGAGGCAGAGATGATAGCAGGGCATATCCATTCGCTGATCTGTTCGACTTACGGACATACGCTGGTGCTGTTTACATCTTATCATTTGATGGGAAACGTTTACCAGATGTTAAGGGATGAAATTCCGTTCCCGATGATAGAAGTGTGGAGACATTCCCCGGAAGAGATCACAAGATTTAAGCAGATGGATAATGCTGTTCTTTTTGCAGCCGGCTCCTGCTGGGAAGGAGTGGACTTCCCCGGAGATATGGTATCCTCGTTAATTATTGTAAAACTACCGTTTGCTGTTCCAGATCCCATCAGCGAAGCACAGAAGAAGGAATATGCTAATCTGAAAGATTACATTCAGGCAGTGATTGTTCCAGACATGCAGAAAAAACTAAGACAGGGATTCGGACGGGCTCTCCGCACCGAGACAGACACTTGTGTCGTGTCCATTTTAGACGAGCGTGCAGGAGAAGGTGGCAGGTATCACGAAGAAGTGATGTGTGCGCTTCCGAGCTGCAAGATGGCAAAAGATATCAAGATGTCCAGCACTTTATCCGAAACCGGAAAGGCGTGGAATACTACCTGTAACCGTTCGTGGTTCTGCTACAGAAAAAGCAGATTTTGCACGAAAAGTTTGGTGGTATTTCAAGGGCGTTTTCGGTGGGATTGTTGGTATTGATGAATAGCTATTTCGGCATGAAGTGGGTATACTGTGTATAGCGTTAGAGGAAAGGAGGCAGCTTATGATATACAAGGTGGAAACGATAAAAGATGGAACAGAAAAATATTTTTTCATCAGAAATCTGGAAACAATGAGCATTGAAGAACTGCCAAGTAAATATCTAATGCATAAGATTAAATGTAAACGTTCACCAAATACAGTGAAACGCACAGCATTTTCAATCTGCTATTATATGAAATATATGGCAGAGAAAGAAATGGAACTCACAGAAGTCTATCAGTTAGATTATGAAAAACAGACAGAATACTTTGTGGAATTTTTATACTGGCTTAAAGCCGGAAACCATACAGAGCAAACGTCTGGAGAAAAGAAGTGTCCGAATGAAGGAACCTGCAACGCATACTTAAAAGATGTGTTCAGGTTCTATTTATTTATAGAGGCAGAATATGAACAGTACGGAAGTCTCAAAACCTTATCGTATAACCAGATTATAGCGGTTAATCAGGTGGGAGTAAAAAAGGTACTGCGGAATCATTCTTTTAAAGCCTATCTGAAGGAAGAGGAACATCGTGGGAGAACAGCAAAAGAAAATCAGATTATTACAATTTTACAGGCCTGTACGAACCGAAGAGATCAGCTTCTGCTGCTTATGTTAGCAGAAACCGGATACAGAATCGGGGAACTACTGGGAGTAAAATATGTCAAAGATATTGATTATAGGAATCACATGATAAGGGTATGCTTCCGGGAAGATAATGAAAATGAAGCAAGAGCCAAAAATGCGGAATACAGAAGTGCCAAGATAAGTAATGATACGTTTGAATTTCTCATGGATTATCTGGCAAAATATCGGAAAATTCTGCAACATCAGGATTACCTGTTTGTGAATATCATGGGTGAGAACATTGGAAAGCCATTAAGAGTGGACAGTGTATATGATATGTTGGACCGAATGGAAAAGAAAACGGGAGTTAAAATCACACCCCACATGTTACGTCACTATTTTGCAAATATGCGAAAGCAGGCAGGATGGGAACTGGAGATGATCAGTCAGGCATTGGGGCATAAACATTTGGATACGACTATAAAGTATCTGGACTGGCTGGATGATGAACTGATAGAAGCAAGTAATGAGTTTTATGCACAACACACTGCTATTTATGGGGCGGAACGTCTGCTGGAGTAGGGAGGTGTGAGAAATACCTATATATTTATTGCAACAGGCAGAACGCATAACAGAATCTGAAGTAGATATTGAGAAGAAAAAGCAGGAACTATATTCAGAAATTGATGCACTTGGAATAAAAAGTGATTCAAGAATTAACAAATTGAAAAAGTTCTTGGCGGATAGAAAAATCTGGCATCTGGAAGAAATGGATTATCCTTTGCGAAATTCGTATGAACAATATTTAAGAGGACAGATACGATCACAAATTGTATCTTTCTATTTGAAAATATATGATACGGTAAAACAACAACATATCTATCAACAGATGCAGACGCTAAATGGAAAGCGGATATATGAATGGAAATATCAAAATAAAATTTATTTTCTGAAGTATTATCCGGAAAAGAAAATAGCTGAGACTTTTGAAACTTCTTATAAAACAAACCTATTGGTGTGGGATTTTACACAAAATTGTTCAGAAGTTTTAAAGAAACAAATTTTTTATACGTTGAGTCGTATCATTGCAAATACTTCAATGTCTAAGGCTTATAGAAATGTCAGGTTAAAATCTTTAAAACTTCTTTATGATTCTTGTGTTCAGTTAAATATTACGGATGTTGGATTGCTGGAAATGGAACAAGTGGAAACTATTTTAAAGAATTTTCCCGAAACGAGTCAACGAAGTATTTTAGGTGAATGCAGAAGAGATGCGTTTATGCAGCAGGAACAGATCCAATGGGAAGCAAATGTATGGTATCTGGAACGATTACATCTTGGAAAACATCGAATAGACGAAAGTAAATCCTTAATTAGCATTTCTTTTATGGAAGTCAAGGAAATACAGAATCGAGAAATTTTACAGGCATACATGAAATATGAACTGGGAATTACTGGACAGGCAGTCAGCACGATTGTACGAAGATTTGTATGTATTAGAAATTTTATTGAACTGCTGGAACAAGAAAAGATACTGGCGATTCATGCAACTGTCGTAGAAGTAAAAAAGTATGCAGACGGCTTGCGAGAACGGGGAATACAGGCAAAGGGATTTAATGAAAGAATTTTCGGTATCGGTCATTTTTATAAATTCATGGAAGTTAAACAGTATATTACAAGAATGCCATTCCGAATTGAATATTTCCAACAAAAAGAAGTAGTAGTACATCATGATCGTAGCGTTGAGGAAACAGTATATATGGAAATTTTGAAAAAATTATATCTTTTTCCAGAGCGATTGCAAAACTGTTACAGAGTTCTATTGAATATACACAGGAAAAGTTCGGTGATACAGAATACATATTTGTTAATGAAAAAGAACCTGACCGCCCGATGCAGTATATGGCTATAAAAACAAAAGTCATGTCCATGATACAGGAAAAGCAGTTGAAAGATGATCATGGCGAATTATTCGGGTTTGGAACGCACATGTTCCGGCACTACTATGGCGTCAAACTTACAGAAATGCATCTGGATGACTGGACGATAGCGAGACTATTGGGGCATAAAAGACTGAATAATGTACAGCATTACCGGAAAATGAGCAATCAAAGAATGGCAGACGAAACCAGAGAAGTAAGACAGATGATGAGTGACATCATATATATGAGTCTGGCAGGATGGGGTGAAGAATATGAGCAAATACGACAAGATGATTGAGGAAAATCAGAGAAAAAGTAAAGAGAAAATTGAACTGGCATTGCAAGCAATACAAGATATGCTGGCAAATAAAGAACGTATCAGTGTTCCAAAGCTGATGAAGAAAACCGGATTGTCGAGAGGATTCTTTTATAAAAATCCAACCGTCCGAGATACATTGAACCAAGCAGTAGAGCAACAGGCCGGAATGATAGATCCAAGAAGAGAAATTCTGAACATGGCGATGGAAAAACAGATTGAACTGCTGAACCAGAAGGTAGCAGCTCTAACCAGAGAAAATAAGGAACTGAAGAGAAAGAACGAAAAGTTACAGAAGGCATTACGGAAACAGGATTTGAATTTTATTAAGAACTTATAACATTGAAAATAATAAGATGGAAGAGATGTGTGCAGACACATCTTTTCATCCTTGAGGATAAAATATATAGAATGAGAATGGGATTGTTTTATGGTATACTAAAAGTGAAATGCTAACTTTGATATGAGGTATAAAACAATATGACAGAAATACAAATTAAAAATTTAATTAAAGAATATGAAAAAGAATATATTGAGTTTATGGAAATTGAGAAATTACCACAGTATAAGATAGATTTTTTTGAAATTAATGTTGAGGAAAGCGATGCAGCAGGATTCGCTTCAGCCGCCCAAGCTTACTATAATACGAAAACAGATGAACATATATTAAGGATATGCAAAAGTTCGGAAATACCAAGGTATATTGTGTTTCATGAATTTACGCATATTTTAGATACGGAAATGTATGCAAAGCAAGATTCTTGGAAATATATGGCTTTGTCTGGTTATACAGAATATCATGCAGCACAAGTTGAATTGATGATAATGTTAGGAGCAGATAGTATACAAACTCAAGATTTTTCATTTACAGTTGATGTTGAAATAGGTAATAGTACAGTTAGGAATTACCTAAACTCAAGACATCAATTAGTAGTGAATATGATGAATAGAACAGATTTTCCAAGAGATATTGAAGCATTAAAAACAACGGTAGGTGTGCTATATAATTATTTTGGAGTGCGTTCTATATGTAAAATGTATGCGAAAGATTATACTGAAGAAGTGGATAACACAATTATTATTCAGAAACTTTCAAAAGTATTATTTGAAGAGATAAATAGCTTTATGGTTGGATGGTTTAATGAAGCACAAGTAGAGCTGAGCTTTGTGTCATATATGAAAATAATGTGGCCTATGCTTCAAAGCTATTTTGGAAAAGAATGAAAGATAGTAACAGTAAACACAGTTTTGTATACAGTTAAACCCAGTAAAATCAACGCATGAGGGGAACTGGCTACATTTTACTACCCTATATGGAGGAATGTTTACAAGATTTCAAGGAGTGGTATGGACTGAAATCTCCTTTTGACGGTTTTTACTACTGTTATTCATCGCCGGAACAACAGTGGGCATATTATGCACGTTACATACAAAGTATGTGGGATGCACCTACAGGACAGCCATACTATGACCTGCGTGATATTGTGGCGGAAAAAGAAGTCTTTGTTTTAACAACCAATATAGATATGCAGTTTGAACGGATTTTTCAGAAAGAAAGGATTTGCGATTATCAAGGTAACATCGGCTATCTTCAATGCAGTCAGCCTTGCCATGATCAAATTTATTCCAATGTAAAAATGATTCGCAGGATGAACGAAAATATCCGGGAGCTGCGAGTTACTTCCGAGCTTCTGCCAAGATGTAATGAGTGCGGGAGAATCATGGTTCCCTGGGTAAGGGATGATACATTTTTGGAGGGGAAAGACTGGAGGGAAGGTGTAAGGCGATATGAGAATTTCCTGAAAAAATATCTCATGAATGGAACAGATAAGAATGTTGTACTGCTGGAGCTGGGGGTTGGTGAGATGACACCCAGTATTATTAAACTTCCTTTTTGGGAAATGACATACAAAAATGAAAAGGTGTTTTATGCTTGTCTGAATCAGAAGAAATCTTCAGTTCCAGAGCATATAAAAGACAAAGGCATTTATATAGCAGGAGATTTGGCAGAAACCCTGCGGGATTTAAAAGAAAACATAGCGGGAAAGGAAATGTGATGAAGATGAATGTATATCAAGAGATAAGTCAAATCATCAAAGAAGCAGATGGTATTTTGATTGGAGCCAGTAATGGTTTGTCTATCGCAGAGGGATATAATATTTTTGCAGATGACGCATGGTTTCAGGAAAATATGGGAGATTTCAGAGAAAAATACGGACTGTGTTGTGTTTTACACGGATTTTCAGTGCCAATGAAGGTAGAAGAAAAGTGGGCGTTTGTAAGCAGACTTGTTAAGGCAAAAGCTATGCAGGATGAGCCGAGTGAGATTATGAAAAACATCTATGCACTAGTAAAGGATAAAGAATATTTCGTAGTAACTTCCAATGCGGAGGATCATTTTGTGCCGGCAGGTTTTGAGGCAGATCGTGTTTTTGAAATGGAAGGGAAATTAACCCAGATGCGGTGCAAGAACAGATGTCATGATGAGGTCTATCCTAATCAAAAAGCAGTTCTCGCCATGACAGAAGAGGAAGTAAACGGAAGAGTACCCAAAGAGTTACTGCCGAAATGTCCAAAATGCGGTGGAGATATGGAAGTAAATTGGGGTGAGATGTCCTCGTTTACAGAAACGAAAAATTGGAAGGAAAAGGCTGCCCGCTATCAAGAATTTATTCAGAATTTACATGGAAAGAAGCTGGTAATTCTGGAATTTGGCATTGGTTGGAGAAATCAGATGATTAAAGCTCCTTTGATGCAGCTAGCAGCAGTAGAACCACAGGCAAGATATATCACATTTAACAAGGGCGAAATTTACATTCCAGAGGAAATCAAAGAAAAATCCATCGGTGTGGATGGTAATCTTACGGTAGCGTTAAAGGAAATCAGAAAGGGAAGGATAGACTAAGTAAGATGGTTAAAGATATTACAGTTGTGAGATAGGAGAATGAAAAAAATGAGCTGTTATGAAAATTTGGTAATGAAAACACAAATGAACTATTCCAGACACTATAGTACCTATGCATCCGGCGGTACTGCTGTAGTGTTGAGCAAACAAAAACCACTTCCTTATGAGGAACAGATTCAGGAATTTGTTCGCAGAGTGCAGGAGGCAGAGAGTATCATAGTAGGCGGAGCATCCGGTTTATCAGCGGCTGGAGGTGGTGACTTTTATTATAGTGATACCCCTTCTTTTCGTGAGCATTTTGGAAAATTTGCAGATAAGTATGGATTCAAAGGTGCTTTTAGCGGAATGATGCATCGGTTTTCTACAAGAAATGAACACTGGGGATATGTGGCAACCTTTTTAAATACTACACAAAATGCCCCTATCAGAGAGCCATATCTGGATTTGGATAGAATCTTGCAGGGAAAGGACTTTCATATCTTAACGACTAATCAGGATACACAGTTTGTAAAAATTTATCCGGAAGAAAAGGTCAGTGAGATTCAGGGAGATCATCGTTTCTTCCAGTGTTCCCAGTGTTGTCAGGATGAAACATGGGATGCCGTACAACCCGTGGCAGATATGATTGCGGCTATGGGAGAGGGGACAATAGTGCCGGATGAACTGATTCCTCGCTGCCCTCATTGTGGTGCGGAAATGTTTCCGTGGGTAAGAGGATATGGGAATTTTCTGCAAGGGAAAAAATACGAAGAAGAATATGAGAAAATCTCAAAATACATTCAAAAGAACAAAGATAGAAAAATTCTCTTTATAGAACTTGGAGTAGGGCGCATGACACCGATGTTTATACAGGAGCCGTTTTGGGAACTGACAAACAGCTTGAAAGATGCATATTATATCTCCGTAAATTCAGAATATCAGTTTTTGCCGGAATTCATTGAAGATAAGGGGATTGCTATTTTGGGAGATATAGGAACAGTGTTAAAAGATTTGCGGAAAGCAAAAGAGGAAAGTGCATTTGTATGTTAAGTTGATTCTGTTTGAAAAAAATACTGCTATATAACCAAAAGGCTCAGGGAATTTCCTCTGGGTCTTTCTTAAGATTCCTCAAAAATTGAGAATTACATATGTTCAATTCTTTGTATTAGGTATATATTTTGAAAAGTTGTCCGGTTATACTGACAATATCAAAAGGCAGAACTGTTAGAATGAGGTGAGCAGATGGATACAGCACAGAAAATAAGGTTAATTCGGATGATTGAAAAAATAGAGAAGAATCCAGAATTCAGTAGTAAAATTGGTGTGAGAAATACATCTGAGTTTATATCAAGTAAACAATCAAAAAAAATGAATGATTCAAATCATAACAGGAGTCAGAAGGAGTAGAATATGTTATCGTTACTATTTGTTATATGCATGATCTGGTTTATTGGAAAATTTTTTATATTTGGTGTAAAAGCATCCTGGGGAATCTTAAAGCTGCTCTGTACAGTTGTATTTTTCCCGGTGATTTTGATAGGAATGGTTGTTGGCGGACTGATTTATATTGCATTTCCATTGTTGATCATCGGCGGAATCATTGCACTTATATCATCTAACTCATAAAAATACGAGGAGGGAAGAAATTATGGGATATGATATAGAAAAAGAGAAACGAGAAGCGATTGAAGCAGGACAACGTGCGTTAAGTAGTCTTCGGACAGCAGAAGAAAACCTGAACAGTGCAAAAAATTGGGGCTTGGTGGATATGTTTGGCGGTGGATTCTTTTCTACGATGTTGAAACACTCCAAGATGGATCAGGCCAGACAAAATATGGAACAGGCGAAATATGATCTTCGTAATTTCAGCAGGGAATTAAATGATGTGAACATGGCTTGTAATCTGAAGATCAATACTGGAGATTTCTTATCCTTCGCAGATTATTTTTTTGATGGATTTGTTGTGGATTGGATGGTGCAGGATCGAATCAATAATGCCAGACATCAGGTGGAAGAAGCTATCCGCAGAACGGAATACATCATAAACCAGTTACAGCATATGTAAAGGAAAGCGGCAGTGGACCATAAATAGGTTTGCTGCCTTGTTTTTTCATACTTATTTTTGTTTCTTTTTTTCTTCTCTGAGCAATTCGATGTTTAGTCCCTGCTCTCCGGCTGTTTTGTCAACCCAGAGATTCAGAGAATCTATTGCCAGAGAAATTTCATCCAGTTTGTTGCTGATAAAAGCAAAATCCTTGATTTCATCATCGCTGATCTTACCGTCACGGGCAATCTGGATCAGACGTGTGGTAAGAGGATTAATCTCATTCAGACTGGCAATGGTTTCCAAGATTATATTGGATAAGTCAGAAACTTCGACTTCCGGGACATAACGATGTCCGATTTCACACTTATGAGAACAATAATAATTGCAGAGATCCGGGCGCTTGTAAGCATCAGCCATCTGGATGATATCGTAAGGTGTGGGTTCCTGCATTTCATATTCAAACTTTTCAATTTTAGAATCAGAAACAGCAGTCATTTTTTCGCTGGCTTCTGATCTGGTAAGACCGGCTTCTTCCCGGCAAATCTGATAAATTGTTTTATTTTCTCTTGTAGATTGTTTCCCCATGAGAATAACCTCCCTGTATATCGCAAAACATGAGGATTATCGGGTGGTAAGTCCACATGCTGTACGTCTATTTCCTTTATGAATTTCATTATACTTGAAGCAGCAAGAAACAACAAGAGATAACAGGAAGGAGCAAGTTATAAATTTTTTGAAAAAAATTATGTATAATTAAGCAAGAAATAAGCAAGAAAACACGCAAGATAATAAGCAAGATGAAATGCTGAGAGGTGAAAAATTATGGCAGATTATACTCCAACGTTTACGATTACAAACACAATGTTGGATTGCGTTGCATCTATATCGGAGAAAATCGGAAAAATGAGTGCATTAAAAAATTTGGAAGCAAAACCTCATTTAAGAAAGAACAATAGGATTAGATCCATTTATTCATCTTTGAGAATTGAAGCAAATTCGTTGAGTATCGGTCAGGTAAGAGATGTTATCAGTGGACAACTTGTATTGGGCGAACAAAAAGAAATTCAAGAAGTAAAAAATGCATACGCATGTAACAGAATATGTAAAAAAATTATTGAATGTTATGGAATACGAAGTGCCATATACAAGCACTGTTTTGATGGAAAAACTCGGACTTAAGTCAAAGGAAACTTTTCGCAAAAATTACATGAATCCGGCTATGGAACTTCAGTTGGTACAAATGACAATTCCAGAAAAACCGAAAAGTAGAAACCAAAGATATATAAGAAGAAACAGAGGTTGACTCCTTTCGCCAGGAAAGATATGATAAATATAATGAGAATGGGGCTGCTTGCTGTAGTATGACGCAGACAGAATCTGGCAGTGAGACGCTGCAAATCAGAAAAGTGGGGGACTTTAAGATGGAAATAATGGATGTTATAAAATATAATGGAAGGCCGGATGTCTTCGCATGGAAATATCCGGGTGAAGAGCTTGGAACATGGTCGCAGCTGGTAGTTAATCAGTCACAGGAAGCCGTGCTTGTAAAAGGTGGAAGTGTGGCAGATGTGTTCGGACCCGGAACGCATACGTTGGATACAAAGAATATTCCGATTCTGAATAAGATTATTAATCTTCCGTTTGGCGGGAAATCTCCGTTCAAGGCAGAAGTATGGTATATTAATAAAGGATATTACCTGGATATTAAGTGGGGAACGCCAACACCGATTCAGATCCAGGATCCAAAGTATGGAATATTTATTCCGATACGCTCGAATGGAGCGTTTGGAATTCATGTAACAGATTCGGTGAAGTTTCTGGCAAAACTTGTGACAACCATGAATGTTTTTGACGCAGAGACTGTAACGAAGTATTTCAGAAGTTTGTATGTGACGAAGATAAAGGATACGATTTCTTCATATCTGCTTCACAGAAAGATCAGTATTCTTGAGATGAATGCGTACATAGATGAAATTTCACAATATATGAAGGAGACAATCTGTCCGATAATGGAAGAGTATGGACTGGGACTGACTTCATTTTATGTAAATGAAATCAGTACACCGGAAGATGATCCGTCTGTGGGAAAACTCAAGGAGGCTTTATCCAAGCGTGCCGAGATGGAGATTATAGGCTACAATTATCAACAGGAGAGATCCTTTGATACATTGGAAAATGCGGTCAGTCACGGGAATGCAGATGCAGGTTCTGTGATGGGAGCCGGAATGGGACTTGGAATGGGATTCGGCGTTGGAAGAGAGATGGGAAACCAGTTTTCTTCTATGGCACAGAATATAGATTTGCGTGGCGGATATAGAAAATCAAAATTCTGCCCGCAGTGTGGGAGCGAAGTTCTGGCGGATGCAAAGTTCTGTTCTGAGTGTGGAAGCCGTCTTATAAGCAAAGAGAGACACTGTACACAGTGTGGAACTGTGCTGGAAGGGAATCTACGTTTCTGTCCGGAATGTGGAAAACGATTAGATGGGGAGGAAATATAAAATGTTGATCATGAAAAAGATTCTGTCAGTTGTGAGGATTATCGGAGGAACATTTTTCCTTCTGGTTGCAGCAATCTGTGTGGAAGAATGGTTCTCTGATCCGGCATATGCAGCGGATATGGAAATTTCGGGATTGATTATGTGCATTGTTCTGGGAATTTTCGGGGTGATCTTGATTGTGCTCGGAATCCAGACACTCCGTCTGCAAAAGCTTTATCGAGAATATAAAGAGATTGCAGAAGCTTCGAATGATGGATTTATCCCGGATATGGCAGCGATTCTTAGCCAGCCGGAGGATAAAGTACGTCGAAATCTTGAAAAATTGTGTAAAAAGAAATATTTTAACGATGCTTATGTGGATAACAAGGCAAAGTTATTTGTTCGAAAGGATCAGATGAATCAGAAGATTGGTAACCCCTCTTTTACAAAGACGGTCAAACAGACAGATGCAGAACTTATTACTGTAAAATGTAAGGGATGTGGTGGTATCAACAAAATTCAAAGAGGAGCCGTGGGCGAGTGTGAGTATTGCGGTTCGCCAATCAGCGGGGAATAATAAAAGAAAGACCTATTGTGGAACCATTATCCACGATAGGTCTTTCAAAGTGAAACTGTAAATACTATTCTGCAGTAACTGTAGCACCGAAAGCCCCCATTACTTCCGAATTCGCTTCAGCATACACACCAAACTGTCTCTGGTAATCGGCTAATTTTTCCTTTGCATTCATTTTTATTTCTTGACATATAATGCATCTGGAATTACAATACACTTAACAATTAGGTTAAATGTTGAATGAGAGGGCGGGATGAATTTTTGGGTATACAAGATACATTAAAAGCATTGGCTGATCCAATACGACGCGAGATTTTGAATTTGTTGAAAAATGGTCGGCTTTCAGCCGGAGAGATATGCGAACATTTTTCAGTAACGGGAGCATCTATATCAAGACATCTGGCAGTATTAAAGGAGGCTGATTTGATTCGAAACCAAAGAGAAGGAAAGTTTATTTATTATGAATTAAACACTTCCGTGTTGGAAGATGTCATGTTGTGGATAACAGACTTGAAAGGAGCATCGGACGATGAAGGAAATGATAAAAAATTATAGAGGTACATTAATTAGCTCTGGACTGGTAATTCTTGCAGGGATTCTGGTAGGTTTTACGAGTATACAGGGTAAGTGGTTAAATGTATTTTTTATAGTGATGCAATGTGCGCTTGTGACAATCATATTTTATGATAACAGGAACAGACAACAAAGTCGCAAGGTTATAGGGATGACTATATGGATCATACCTGTTATTACATTGATTTATAACGGTATTGCCAGATTGGTCAACATGGGAGCAGATACAGAGAATTTATTTATGGCATTGATTTATTATGGAACAGGTTTAATGTTTATGGTTATAGGAAATTATCTGCCAAAGGTAAAACAGAACAATACGATAGGAATCAGGGTCGTATGGACATTGCAGGATGAAGAAAACTGGAATGCAACGCATAGATTCAGTGGAAAGATATGGGTGGCATCAAGTATTCTGTGCATGCTTTGCGGTCTTTTTGCAGAAAGCATAGCAGCACTCGTTTTGTATATTGTAAGTATTATGGCAGCCGCAATCATCAGTGCTCTTTATTCCTATCTCTTTTATAAGAAAAAGATAGGAACCGGAGAAAAATTAAAAATTCAGTATAACAAAAAAGTAATGGTGGTGTACGGAATCGTAACAATTTTAACTATTATATTTATTATAGTGACTTTGTTTTGGGGAAGTATTGACATTCACTTCCAAGATAACAATTTTACTATCGAGGCGCAGGGATGGAGCGATTATACAGTAGCCTATACGCAGATTGACAGTATCTCATACGAAGAGAATTTATTACAGAACTCGAATGATTATAGAACCAATGGTTTGGGAAATTTTAAATATGCTATGGGAAATTTTAGAAATGATGTTTATGGAAATTATATCCGTTATACACATTCGTCCTGTCATTCATATGTAGTCATGAGTGTAGATGGAAAAATATTGGTTATAAATGGTGAAAATGATTCGGCGACAGAAGAAATATATCATACTATCAGTGAGAAGATGTCACGGGAATTAGAATAGAGTCATCTCATTCTCAAAACTGATACTATATTTATAGGAGAATTTAAATGCTTCAAATACAACACATAAAAAAAGAATACCGGACGGGAAGCTTGGTACAGAAGGCTCTGGACGATGTGAGTCTGAATCTGAGAGATAATGAATTCGTAGCAATCTTAGGTCCCAGTGGTTCCGGCAAAACCACGCTTCTGAATATTATCGGAGGACTGGACCGCTACGACAGCGGAGATCTTATCATCAATGGCATTTCCACAAAAAAATATAAGGACAGAGACTGGGATTCGTATCGTAATCATACGATTGGTTTTGTATTCCAAAGCTACAATCTGATTCCGCATCAGACGGTGCTTGCAAATGTTGAGCTGGCACTGACAATTTCGGGAGTCGGGAAGGAAGAAAGAAGAAAGCGTGCAGTGGATGCACTGGAGAAGGTGGGTCTTGGGCAGCAGCTTCATAAGAAGCCGAACCAGATGTCGGGAGGCCAGATGCAGAGAGTTGCAATTACAAGAGCGCTGGTCAATGATCCGGAGATCCTGCTTGCAGATGAGCCGACAGGAGCACTGGACAGTGACACCAGTGTGCAGGTCATGGATCTTCTTAGAGAGGTGGCGAAAGACCGTCTGGTCGTTATGGTCACACATAACCCGGAACTTGCAGAGCAGTATGCGACCAGGATCGTCAATCTGAAAGATGGAAAGATCCGTTCGGACACAGATGAATATATTGTGGAAGAGGAAAATCTGACACCGCCGGAGCATAAGAATATGGGGAAATCTTCCATGTCTTTTCTGACGGCATTGTCACTGAGTTTTAATAACTTAAGGACAAAGAAAGCAAGAACCCTTCTGACTTCTTTTGCAGGATCTATTGGAATTATCGGAATTGCACTGATTCTGGCTCTTTCAAATGGCGTCAACGCTTATATCCGGTCCATTGAGGAGGAGACATTGTCTGAATATCCACTGCAGATACAAAGTACTGGATTTGATCTCACTTCCATGATGGTGGGTATGAATGGGGATCCCGGAAGCAGTGATGATAAGAAAAGTGGAAAAGATAAAGATAAGGTAAAGGTCATGCAGGTAGTCACCAATATGTTTTCAAAGATGGATTCCAATGACCTTGGTGCTTTAAAAAAATATCTGGACAGTGGTAAATCTAAGATTCATGACTATACAAAAGCAATAGAATATTCTTACAATGTGATGCCGCAGTTGTTTCGACAGGACGGTGACAATGTTCGTCAGGTCAATCCGGATCAGTCATTTTCTTCATTGGGACTTGGTGCATCTGCAGGTTCGAATAGTCTGATGTCCTCCATGATGAGTACCAATGTGTTCTTTGAGATGCCGGAAAATACGGATCTCTATGAAGGACAGTATGATGTAAAAGCCGGAAGATGGCCGAAAAAATATAATGAATGCGTTCTTGTGCTGACGCCGGATGGTTCTATGAGCGACTTCTTATTATATACATTGGGACTCAGAGACCAGGTTGAACTCGATGATATGATTAAGCAGTTCATCAACGAAGAGACGATAAAAACGCCTGAAAATATTGGAACTTATACTTATGATGATATTTTGGGAAAGACATTTAAACTGGTAAATGCTTCAGATTATTATGAATATGACGATCAATATCAGGTGTGGAAAGACAAAACTGACAATGCGGATTACATGAAAAAACTGGTCGAAGACGGTGAGAATGTAAAAATTGTGGGAATTGTACAGTCAGCCGAAGATGCGAAGGCTTCATCACTGACACCGGGAATTAACTATACCGCAGACCTTGTAAATCATGTGGCAAAACAGGCAAAAGGCAGCGAGATTGTAAAACAGCAGCTTGCGAATCCGAATGTAAATGTATTTACCGGGGAAGAATTTGGCAATACAGATGGGAACAATGGATTTGACATGAATTCTCTGTTCAGTATAGATGAGGATGCCCTGAAAAACGCATTTGGTTTTGACAGCAGTGCCATGAACAATCTTGGAAGTTCCATGGATCTGTCGGGACTTGATCTTTCCAAGGCATTTCAGATGGACGGAAATTCTATGGATTTGTCCGGTATGGTGAATCTGGATCAGGTAGAAATCAACATGGGCAATATGCCACAGATGAATCTGGGGGATATTCTTGCGAATCTGGATGTACAGGTCAATGCGGATGGCATGCAGAAAATGTTATCCGGCCTTTCAGAAGGTTATCAGGAATATGTAAAGAGCCATCCGGAAGCGGATTATTCCAATCTTGGAAATCAGATTGCAGAATATCTGACTTCCGATCAGGCAAAGACCATTATTCAGAAATATTTGAAAGACATTCTGAAAAATAACGGCGAAATTACGATTACAGCGGAGCAGATCAAGGAACTGTTGACCAGTGTGATGAGTGATTTTCAAAGCTGGCTTACAGAGCAGAACGCTAATCCGGGTGCAGAGGAATTTGGAACGTACTTCCAGCAGTATCTACAGACCGGGCGTGCCAATGCAATTGTAAACAAATGGGCCAATGAAATATTTGGAAATATAGATTTCAACATTTCCAGTGACACATTGCAAGCTATGGCAAAGGAACTGGCAGATGGGTATACTGCATATGCAAAGGAAAAGAATTATGCAGATCCGACAAAGATGGCAGAGAATTTTGTGAATTATATAAAGACGGATGATGGAAAGAGGCGCCTGAATCAGGGACTTTCTGAGGCAATCAATATGGATAGTCTTCAAAAGCAAATCAGCACGGCCATGAGTAGCTACATGGGTCAGGCCATGAGTGCATATACCGGTGCCATTTTTCAGGCAATCAGTACACAGATGACATCCGCTATGAGTCAGGTGACCACGCAGCTTGCCGGTGGACTTGAAACGGTTATGACATCTGCCATGAGCCGGATTGGAGAAAATCTGCAAAAAGCACTGGGAGGCTCTATGAACTTTAATGCCGATGCATTTGCAAATGCATTCCGGTTCAATATGACGGAAGATGATCTGACGGAACTTATGATGTCCATGTCTGGGACACAGAGCGCTTCCTATGATAATAATCTGCAGCAGTTGGGATATGCAGATTTCAGTCAGCCGAGTTCCATTTCCATTTATCCAAAAGACTTTGATAACAAAGAAAAAGTGGTAGAGGTTCTGGATCATTATAATCAGAAAATGGAAGATGAGGGAAAAGAAGAACAGGTGATTTCTTATACGGATATTGTAGGAACGATGATGTCATCAGTGACTACCATTATCAATACAATCAGCTATGTACTGATTGCATTTGTGGCAATTTCCCTGCTCGTATCATCGATCATGATTGGAGTTATTACTTATATTAGTGTACTGGAACGAAAGAAAGAGATTGGTATTTTAAGAGCCATTGGAGCATCCAAAGGAAATATCTCGCAGGTATTTAATGCAGAGACATTTATCATCGGACTCTGCGCCGGACTTATCGGTATCGGACTGACGCTTTTGATATTGATTCCGGGAAATATGCTGATACATGCACTTGCAGACAATAACCGGGTCAGTGCAATCCTTCCAATCGCACCGGCGATCGTACTGATTCTTTTAAGTGTGGTGCTTACCTTACTTGGCGGATTGATTCCTTCAAGGAAAGCTGCCAAGAGTGATCCGGTGACCGCACTTCGAACAGAATAATGAAAAATAAAAGTTTACATGGTAAAAAGGTTTGTGATAAACTAATTATTGGATTGTAAATTCACGGTGCAGGGGGTTCCCTGCACCGTATCTGTATTTTTAGAAAGACGAGGGATAACTATGCCAATAGGAGTTATTATCAATGCCCTGTCGGTTGTCGCCGGCGGTGTGATCGGGGCATTACTCGGGCATAAACTGCCTGAGAAGTTTAATTCGGAGCTTACCAAGATTTTTGGAGTCTGCTCAATGGGAATGGGAGTTAGTTCCATCGGGCTTATGAAAAATATGCCTGCCGTTATTTTTGCAGTGATTATCGGAACTGCATTTGGTTTGGCTGTTAATCTTGGAGGAATGATTAATCGTGGAGCGGTTTGTATGGAGAAACCGGTGGGAAAATTATTCCCGAATAAGAATAAATCTATGTCCAGGGAAGAATATATGTCCATGCTTGTGACAATTATCGTACTGTTCTGCGCCAGTGGGACAGGAATCTACGGTGCGTTGGATTCGGGAATGAGTGGGGATCATACGATTCTGATTTCCAAGTCGATTCTGGATTTCTTTACTGCGATGATTTTTGGAGGAACATTGGGGATGGTGATCGCAGTGGTTGCAATTCCGCAATGCGTGATTTTCCTTATTATATTCGCAGCAGCAAAATTTATCTTTCCACTGACCACACCGGATATGATTGCAGACTTTAAAGCATGCGGTGGTTTCCTGCTTCTGGCTACCGGTTTCCGGATTGCAAAGATTCATGATTTCCCGGTTGCAGATATGATTCCGGCTATGGTGCTTGTGATGCCGGTGAGCTGGTTCTGGGTAAATATGATAGTACCGGTACTGTAAAGTAGTGGATAATAAAATATGTTTCATAGTATGTTTCAGAATTAGAAGAAAATGGAAAGGTATGCAATGAACGGATATTTTTGTGTATTAACTACAATTGATTTTTTGTTTTATGTTTTATGTGTATTCTCACATATTTGAGTGAAACGCTTAGCAAAAAACAAAAGCGTGGTTTCTTTCTTGCCTTTGTTCTGATCGCAGGGATTTCCGTACTGGAAGTCATTACTCTTGTAGTGGATGGTCTGCCTCCGGGGTACCGCTGGCTGAATATTACTGCTAACTATCTTGGCTTTGGTTTGTCACCGGCTGTGTGCATCTGTCTTGTATATGTCTTGGACAGGAAAACAGCCCTGCGGCGTGAGATCAGAACGGCGGTGCGTATTGAAATCGGATATTTGATTTTTCTTTTTGTTACGATTCCATGTGGAATTGTGTTTTCTGTGAGCGCAGATAACATTTATTCACGTGGTCCGCATTTTTATATATATGTCATCATGTATTTTGGGGCGATCTTATATCTTTCTGCATCTACGGTCATTACCGCCAGGGAGTTTCAGAATCGCAGCAGACTTCTGATCTATCCACTTATTCTTTTCGTGATGGCGGAAACGATCATTCAGGTTGCTCTTCCCGAACTTCATGTTACCTGGTTATGTGTTACGTTGCTATCGGTATTGTATTTTATCTATTGCAGCGAGATGTGGAATCAGTTGGATGCACTTACAGGGCTTTTGAACCAGAACAGCTATCTGAAGCAGACAGGTGGGGTGAGGTACAAAGGAGGAGTGCTGGTCGTGTTTGATGTGGATGATTTCAAACAGATCAACGACCGATACGGCCATATACAGGGAGATCTTTGTCTTGCAGGAATCGCAGAATGCATCAAAAAATCTTATGCAAACTTTGGATATTGCTATCGTATAGGTGGTGATGAGTTTTGTGTTCTTCTGAAAAACGGTGGCAACGAAGGAAGGTGTAAACAAGAATTTTTGCAGAGACTGCAAGAAAAACGAGGGGAGATTGCATTTTTACCTACGGTATCCTATGGATCAGCCCCGTTTTCCGGAGAGGATATTGTTAAGGTTAAAGACAGAGCTGACCAGGATATGTATCAATATAAAAAAGAACGTAAGAATCGGAAAAGATTATCCTAAAAAGAGTTTATATTAGAATAATTATAGAAGATAAGGTGAAATAATTGAAGAATGCAAATGGTTATAATGAGTCGGACATCAGAAAAGACTACCACAATCTGACAAAATTATTAATAGAGAAGAATATGACGATCACGACGATGGAATCTGCCACATCAGGGCAGATTGCATCTTTGATTACCGATACCGAAGGGTCATCAGCTATATTAAAAGGCGCATTTATTACTTATTGCAATGAAGCCAAGATCATGCAGGGGGTTCCGGCAGAAATCCTGGATAAATATACGGTATATTCAAAAGAAACTGCAGAGGCTATGGCGAAAGCCTGTGCGAAAACATACAATGCCAATATAGGTATTGGTGTCACCGGTACGATGGGGAATATAGATCCGGCTAATTCGGATGCATCTGTTCCAGGACGGGTATATTTTGCAATTGTGACAGATGGTAAAGTGGAGTCGTATTATGTGGAATTAGAACCACAGCCTACACGTCTGGCTTATAAGCTGGCAGTTGCAAAAAAAGTCTGCGATGCACTTATGAGACAGCTGGAAAATTTAGACAGAGCATGACTCATTTCATTATGAGAGAGTTATGCTCTGTTTTTGTGAAAATGTATATAAGAGAATGAGGAATAGAAGTAGAGTTGTCTGAATTGTCTGAATTGAAGAAAATATAAAAACAATGTTGACAATTCAAACGCCCTTGTGGTATATTAATCTAGCTGTCGCGTTAGACAAGGCCGTGAGGTAACAGAGTCGAAGCAGAAGACGGCGGAAACTGATTACGGAAAAGCAGGAAATGCCGGATCATAATCAGAAATCTTCGGGAATTGTTCCTGAAAAAAAGAATAAAATAACAGTTGACAAACACAACTGCTTGTGATATTCTTAATAAGCTGTCGCTTGAGACAAACGAATGTTTGAGAAAGAGATGGCAGACGGACAGCTGAAAAGCTGGTCGAAAAAAGATTGAAAAAGTTCTTGACAAACGTCAATGAATATGATAATCTAAATAAGCTGTTTCAAACAGCAAAGACAAAGAACCTTGATAATTAAACAATAGACAACAACCCTGAAAATTCTAAAGAGAATTATTCAGAACAGACATTTAATGTCGAACCTTAAAACAGTAAAGGGGATAAGAAAGCTAGTAGTTTTCTTGAACTGGAACGAACTTAATGAAGTTCCATCGGCGGAGCCGAGGAACAATTAATTTGCTAAGCATCGAAGATGCAAAGCAAATTATATTTAACGAGAGTTTGATCCTGGCTCAGGATGAACGCTGGCGGCGTGCTTAACACATGCAAGTCGAGCGAAGCACTTAAGTCTGATTCTTCGGATGAAGATTTTTGTGACTGAGCGGCGGACGGGTGAGTAACGCGTGGGTAACCTGCCTCATACAGGGGGATAACAGTTAGAAATGACTGCTAATACCGCATAAGACCACGGTACCGCATGGTACAGTGGTAAAAACTCCGGTGGTATGAGATGGACCCGCGTCTGATTAGGTAGTTGGTGGGGTAACGGCCTACCAAGCCGACGATCAGTAGCCGACCTGAGAGGGTGACCGGCCACATTGGGACTGAGACACGGCCCAGACTCCTACGGGAGGCAGCAGTGGGGAATATTGCACAATGGAGGAAACTCTGATGCAGCGACGCCGCGTGAAGGATGAAGTATTTCGGTATGTAAACTTCTATCAGCAGGGAAGAAAATGACGGTACCTGACTAAGAAGCCCCGGCTAACTACGTGCCAGCAGCCGCGGTAATACGTAGGGGGCAAGCGTTATCCGGATTTACTGGGTGTAAAGGGAGCGTAGACGGCACGGCAAGCCAGATGTGAAAGCCCGGGGCTCAACCCCGGGACTGCATTTGGAACTGCTGAGCTAGAGTGTCGGAGAGGCAAGTGGAATTCCTAGTGTAGCGGTGAAATGCGTAGATATTAGGAGGAACACCAGTGGCGAAGGCGGCTTGCTGGACGATGACTGACGTTGAGGCTCGAAAGCGTGGGGAGCAAACAGGATTAGATACCCTGGTAGTCCACGCCGTAAACGATGACTGCTAGGTGTCGGGTGGCAAAGCCATTCGGTGCCGCAGCTAACGCAATAAGCAGTCCACCTGGGGAGTACGTTCGCAAGAATGAAACTCAAAGGAATTGACGGGGACCCGCACAAGCGGTGGAGCATGTGGTTTAATTCGAAGCAACGCGAAGAACCTTACCTGATCTTGACATCCCGATGACCGCTTCGTAATGGAAGCTTTTCTTCGGAACATCGGTGACAGGTGGTGCATGGTTGTCGTCAGCTCGTGTCGTGAGATGTTGGGTTAAGTCCCGCAACGAGCGCAACCCCTATCTTCAGTAGCCAGCAGGTTAAGCTGGGCACTCTGGAGAGACTGCCAGGGATAACCTGGAGGAAGGTGGGGATGACGTCAAATCATCATGCCCCTTATAACCAGGGCTACACACGTGCTACAATGGCGTAAACAAAGAGACGCGAACTCGCGAGGGTAAGCAAATCTCAAAAATAACGTCTCAGTTCGGATTGTAGTCTGCAACTCGACTACATGAAGCTGGAATCGCTAGTAATCGCAGATCAGAATGCTGCGGTGAATACGTTCCCGGGTCTTGTACACACCGCCCGTCACACCATGGGAGTCAGTAACGCCCGAAGTCAGTGACCCAACCGTAAGGAGGGAGCTGCCGAAGGTGGGACCGATAACTGGGGTGAAGTCGTAACAAGGTAGCCGTATCGGAAGGTGCGGCTGGATCACCTCCTTTCTAAGGAATTGGAAAAGTAAGTCGTGGAAACGGCTGAATCAATCCAACTAAAACGGATAAAGTAAGGGTTGTTATCTATTGTTTAGTTATTAAGGCTGTCAAAAGCTTAATAATGATTACTGGTGGCGATGCGCTTGAGGGTAACACCCGTTCCCATCCCGAACACGATGGTTAAGACTCAAGCGGCCGATGGTACTTCACTGGAGACGGTGCGGGAGAGTAGGTGGCCGCCAGGCTATAAAAAATTGAAGAACACGAAGCAGATCCGCTGCAAATGTTCGGGAGATTCATATAGATACAGGCAAAAGATGAGCAACAACTTATCGGTGCCAACCTTATCAGCAAGGAAGTGCTGTTATGATAGCTGGTTTTACCAGTGATTAGAGAGTTGAAGTTGAGAATGAGATTTCAGTTTTCTAATGACTGATAAAGATTCAGTCAAAATTGAACAGATGTGGAAGCTCTAAGGAGAAAAAACATCTTTATGTACCTTGAAAATTGCATATAAGAAATAGAAATGATAAGATTTTTAAATATCTTAATCAAGACATCCGAGGTAATTGTTATAAACAGAGTAATAATTACTGTCTGAAGAAAACAGACGTAAATAAAATTGACCTTAAGCCAACGCCGATAACGCTATATCGGTGTAGTGATCATCCATTCCCGTGGATGAGAACAAGTTGGTCATGCTAGAAAGAGCGTATGGTGGATGCCTTGGCACTAAGAGCCGATGAAAGACGTGATAAGCTGCGAAAAGCTTCGGGGAGGAGCAAATATCCTTTGATCCGGAGATATCTGAATGGGGAAACCCACTTGAGCAAACCTCAAGTATCCTTAAGCCAATACATAACTTAAGGAAGGGAACCCGGTGAACTGAAACATCTAAGTAGCCGGAGGAAGAGAAAACAACATGTGATTCTGTGAGTAGCGGCGAGCGAAAACGGAAGAGCCCAAACCGGGATGCGTGCATCCCGGGGTTCGGACCGCATAATTGATTCAACGAATTTAGCAGAACGGTTTTGGGAAAGCCGGCCAGAGAGGGTGAAAGCCCCGTAAGCGAAAGATGAGTTGACATGGCGGTATCCAGAGTAGGTCGAGACACGTGGAACCTTGACTGAATACGCGGGGACCACCCCGTAAGGCTAAATACTCCTTAGTGACCGATAGCGCATAGTACTGTGAAGGAACGGTGAAAAGGACCCCGGGAGGGGAGTGAAACAGAACCTGAAACCATATGTTTACAAGCTGTGGAAGAGCTTTATATGCTCAACCGCGTACTTTTTGTAGAACGGTCCGGCGAGTTGCGCTGGCTGGCGAGGTTAAGCACCAAAGGTGTGGAGCCGAAGGGAAACCAAGTCTTAATAGGGCGAATGAGTCAGTCGGAGCAGACCCGAAACCGGGTGATCTATCCATGTCCAGGTTGAAGTTGCCGTAAAAGGCAATGGAGGACCGAACCCACATCCGTTGAAAAGGGTGGGGATGAGGTGTGGATAGGGGAGAAATTCCAATCGAACCCGGAGATAGCTGGTTCTCCTCGAAATAGCTTTAGGGCTAGCCTCATATAAGTCTTGCGGAGGTAGAGCACTGAATTTCCTAGGGGGCGTCAAAGCTTACCGAAGAATATCAAACTCCGAATGCCGTGTAGATGTTGTATGGGAGTCAGACTGTACGAGATAAGTTGGACAGTCAAAAGGGAAAGAGCCCAGACCTGCAGCTAAGGCCCCAAAATGTGTGTTAAGTGGAAAAGGATGTGGGATTTCAAAGACAACTAGGATGTTGGCTTAGAAGCAGCCATACATTCAAAGAGTGCGTAATAGCTCACTAGTCGAGAGGTCCTGCGCCGAAAATGTCCGGGGCTGAAACACACTGCCGAAGCTCAGGAATGATCCTAGATCATTGGTAGAGGAGCATTGTATACGGGACGAAGCAGTACCGATAAGGAGCTGTGGACTGTATAGAAGAGAGAATGCCGGAATGAGTAGCGAGAGGAAGGTGAGAATCCTTCCGGCCGAATATCTAAGGTTTCCAGAGTAAAGCTGATCTGCTCTGGGTAAGTCGGGGCCTAAGGCCAGGTCGAAAGACGTAACCGATGGACAACAGGTTGAAATTCCTGTACCTTAAGTAAACAGAACTGTGGGGACACGTGTGGAGAGCACAAGCCGGAAATGGAAAAGCCGGTGCAAGCGAGGTAGGAGATGAGCAGGCAAATCCGTTCATCAATCCGAAGACGTGATGCGGACCGAATTAAGAGTAGGGAAGTGTGTGAGCCGTGCGTCAAGAAAAGCCGCTATTGTTTTACTTAAGCCCGTACCGTAAACCGACACAGGTGGATGAGGAGAGAATCCTAAGGCCGACGGGAGAAGCATTGTTAAGGAACTCGGCAAAATGACTCCGTAACTTCGGGAGAAGGAGTGCCAGCGAGAGCTGGCCGCAGAGAATTGGCCCAAGCAACTGTTTAGCAAAAACACAGGTCTATGCAAAACCGTAAGGTGAAGTATATGGGCTGACGCCTGCCCGGTGCTGGAAGGTTAAGAGGAGAGGTTAGCGTAACGCGAAGCTTTGAATTTAAGCCCCAGTAAACGGCGGCCGTAACTATAACGGTCCTAAGGTAGCGAAATTCCTTGTCGGGTAAGTTCCGACCCGCACGAAAGGCGTAATGATTTGGGCACTGTCTCAACAATGCACCCGGTGAAATTGAAATACCAGTGAAGATGCTGGTTACCTGCGCCAGGACGGAAAGACCCCATGGAGCTTTACTCCAGCTTGATACTGGGATTCGGTATTGCATGTACAGGATAGGTGGGAGGCTAGGAAGTGATGACGCCAGTTGTCACAGAGCCGCTGTTGGGATACCACCCTTGCAGTATTGGATTTCTAACCAGCGACCATGAACTGGTCGGGGGACAATGTCAGGTGGGGAGTTTGACTGGGGCGGTCGCCTCCGAAAGGGTATCGGAGGCGCTCAAAGGTTCCCTCAGAATGGACGGAAACCATTCGAAGAGTGCAAAGGCAGAAGGGAGCTTGACTGCGACACCGACGGGTGGAGCAGGTACGAAAGTAGGACTTAGTGATCCGGTGGTATAAAGTGGGATTGCCATCGCTCAACGGATAAAAGCTACCCTGGGGATAACAGGCTTATCACTCCCAAGAGTTCACATCGACGGAGTGGTTTGGCACCTCGATGTCGGCTCATCGCATCCTGGGGCTGAAGTAGGTCCCAAGGGTTGGGCTGTTCGCCCATTAAAGCGGTACGCGAGCTGGGTTCAGAACGTCGTGAGACAGTTCGGTCCCTATCCGGCGTGGGCGTAGGATATTTGAGAGGAGCTGTCCTTAGTACGAGAGGACCGGGATGGACTGGCCGCTGGTGTATCTGTTGCATACCAAGTGCATGGCAGAGTAGCCAAGCCGGGACGGGATAAACGCTGAAGGCATCTAAGCGTGAAGCCCCCCTCAAGATGAGATATCCCTACGTAAGTAGTAAGACCCCTTGAAGACGACGAGGTAGATAGGTCAGAGGTGGAAGTACAGTAATGCATGGAGCTGACTGATACTAATCGGTCGAGGGCATGACCAAGCAAGGTGATAGGTAGGATGAAGAAAATATTTCTTGTATGCAGTTTTGAAGGTATATATAAAAGGTAAAAAGCAATCAACATATGTTGGTTGCTTTTTAATTGTTATTATACTGAAAATGTGCTAAAATTAACGAGAAATACGGCCGGACTCATGACCGTAAAGATCATATTTATTTTTTTGAAGGAGGAATCTAATATTATGATTACCTGGAACAACTTAGATACCCTTGCATCATTCAAAGAACTTGAAAAAGTTGAGCGAGTAAATCTTGTAGAAGCAATGACAGGAGAAAGCGGAGCAGAACGAGTAAAGAATTACAGTGTTCCGATGGCAGAAGGACTTACTTATAACTATGCTGCAAAGCAGGTTGACGATAAAGTACTGGCAGCACTTGCAAAATTAGCAGATGAAGCACAGCTGGCAGAGAAATTTGAAGCACTTTACAACGGAGAAGTGATCAACACAGGAGAGAAACGTCTGGTACTTCATCACATGACACGTGGACAGCTTGGAGAAGCTGTAGAGGCTGACGGAGTGGACAAGCGTACATTCTATACAGAACAGCAGGCTAAGATCGCAGATTTTGCAAATAAAGTACATGCAGGAGAGATCACAAACGGAGCCGGTGAGAAATTTACAACGGTTGTACAGATCGGTATCGGTGGAAGTGATCTCGGACCTCGTGCAATGTATCTTGCACTTGAGAACTGGGCTAAGAAGAATGACACATTCAAGATGGAAGCCAAATTCATCAGTAACGTAGACCCTGATGATGCGGCAGCTGTACTTAATTCTATCGATGTTGCACATTCTATCTTCGTACTGGTATCAAAATCAGGAACAACGCTTGAGACATTAACCAATGAATCATTTGTAAAAGATGCACTGAAGAATGCGGGACTGGATGCTTCTAAGCACATGATTGCTGTTACAAGTGAGACATCTCCGCTGGCTAAGAGTGACGATTATCTTGCAGCATTCTTCATGGATGACTATATCGGAGGACGTTATTCTTCTACATCTGCAGTTGGAGGCGCTGTATTATCTCTGGCATTCGGACCAGAAGTATTTGCACAGTTCCTTGATGGTGCTGCAGCAGAAGATGCACTTTCTAAGAACAAAGATGTATTCAAGAACCCTGCAATGCTGGATGCACTGATTGGTGTATATGAGAGAAATGTATTAGGATATCCAAGTACGGCCGTACTTCCATATTCCCAGGCACTGAGCCGTTTCCCTGCACATTTACAGCAGTTGGATATGGAATCTAACGGTAAATCTGTCAACCGTTTCGGTGAGCCGGTTAACTATCCTACAGGACCAGTCATCTTCGGAGAGCCTGGAACAAACGGACAGCACTCATTCTATCAGTTACTGCATCAGGGAACGGATATCGTGCCGTTACAGTTCGTTGGATACAAGAACAGCCAGATGGAAACAGATGTTGTGATCCAGGACAGCACAAGCCAGCAGAAACTTTGTGCAAATGTAGCTGCCCAGATCGTTGCATTTGCATGTGGTAAATCCGATGAGAACCGTAATAAGAATTTCGAAGGCGGACGTCCATCAAGCATCATTATCGGAGAGCAGGTAAATCCGGGATCTCTCGGTGCACTTCTTGCACACTTTGAGAATAAAGTTATGTTCCAGGGATTTGTATGGAATGTGAACAGCTTTGACCAGGAAGGTGTACAGCTTGGTAAAGTACTTGCAAAACGTGTACTTGCACACGAGACAGATGGTGCACTGAAGGTGTTCAGTGATCTGCTGAATATCTAATAAATTAAAGAAGCAATCACTTGTTAGTGTGATTCAATAGTGGTATGATAGTGCTGTTAGGCAGAAATGTCTGTTTGACAGCACTATTTTTTTGATGAAAGGAAAATAAAGACGTGACCTATAAAGAAGCGAGGGTATATTTGGACGAGATGTCGAAATACGGAAGTGTACTTGGCTTAGATACGATTCGAGGTCTGTTGCGTGAACTTGGGAACCCCCAGGATGATCTGAAGTTCATACATATTGCAGGAACGAATGGAAAAGGATCTGTGCTTGCATACACTTCAATGATATTAAGTAAGGCAGGATACAAAACCGGGCGATATGTTTCACCGACAGTCATTTCTTATCTGGAGAAGATACAGATAGATGGGAAATGGATCTCTGAATCAGAATTTGCAGAGATCATGGAAGAGATAAAAGAAGCAATTGACCGGCTTGTATGTAAAGGAGAACCTGTTCCGACAGTGTTTGAAGTAGAGACGGCGATGGCTTTTTTGTATTTTAAGAAACAAAAATGTGATCTGGTTGTATTGGAAACCGGTCTCGGCGGAGAGACAGATGCGACGAATGTAATTAAGAATACAGTTTGCGCAGTATTTGCAACGATCAGTGTTGATCATCTAGGGGTGATCGGAGATACCCTGGAAGAGATCGCACAGACGAAATCCGGGATCATCAAACCGGGATGTACGGTAGTGTCAGCAAGACAGCAGGAGAATGTCAGACTGATCCTGCGAAAGAAAGCAGAGAGTCTGAACTGTATATACACAGAAGCAGAGCCGGAACAGATGAGTATCGAAAAAGAAGATTATAAAGGACTTACATTTTCATATAAAAAATATGCGCATATGCAGAACCACATTGCAGGAGAGTGCCAGAGAGAAAATCTTTCTGTGGCACTGGAAGTAATTGAAAGCCTCAGGAAGCTGGGATATCAGATTGAGGAAGGAGCAGTGAGGGACGGTCTTGATGCAACAAGATGGGCGGGACGTTTTACTTGTCTGTCTGAAGATCCGGTTGTGATCGTAGATGGTGCGCATAATGAAGATGCGGCGAAGAAGCTTAAGACATCCATTGAACGGTATTTTACGGGAGAGGAACTTATCCTGATCATGGGTGTATTTAAAGATAAAGAATATGAGAAGATCGTACAGATTCTGTGTCCGTCAGCAAAGCGGGTGTATACGGTAGATCTGCCGAATAAGGAACGTACACTGCCGGCAGAGAAGCTTGCAGAATGTGTAAGAGACTGTATGACAGAACAGATGAGCGTGTACGCAGAAAAGAGTATTGGAGATGCTGTTGCAAAAGCGTATACTTATGCAACAGAAGACAGTGGGAAACGTGCGGTGATCGCATGTGGTTCATTGTCATATCTAAGTGAAGTAATCCGGTGTATGGAAGGATGCGTACAGAATCCGCAGAGAAAGGAAAGAATATGATAGATCATGAGAAGATAGAACAGGCAGTGCGGCTGCTTCTGGAAGGAATGGGAGAAGATGTGAACCGGGAAGGACTGATTGATACACCGGACCGGATCGCAAGAATGTATGAAGAGATATATGGAGGTATGGATGAGGATGCCGGAAAACATCTTTCTAAGACATTTACCGTTGACAGTCATGAGATGGTAATAGAGAAAGATATTACATTCTATTCGACATGTGAGCATCACCTCCTGCCATTTTATGGGAAAGCACATATTGCTTATATTCCGGATGGGAAAGTTGTAGGATTAAGCAAACTTGCCCGTACCGTGGAGGTATTCGCAAGAAGACTGCAGCTTCAGGAACAGCTTACCGGACAGATTGCTGATGCTTTGATGGAGCATATGCAGCCGAAAGGGGCTATCGTTATGATCGAAGCAGAGCATATGTGTATGACAATGCGTGGGATCAAGAAGCCGGGAAGCCAGACTGTGACAATTGCAAGACGC
The DNA here is from genome assembly GCF_024168045.1 of Dorea longicatena. GTDB lineage: Bacteria > Bacillota > Clostridia > Lachnospirales > Lachnospiraceae > Dorea_A. The sequence continues at coordinate 2,595,044 of NZ_CP100126.1, read as the reverse complement.
GGTGTATTTGAGACAGATCCGGTACTGGAAGAGAGATTTTTCCGGATGCTTGGACGATAAAAAGAAAGAGATACAGATGTAGATGAAAAGAGTAACAGAAAGACAAAAAGGGATGCCCCGTCTGAATGCGGTGGTGAATCATGAAGTGTATCAGACATACTATAAGCGTATCTGTGAATGTGAGACGGATAGGGTATTCTGTTGTCATCAGATGAACCATCTTCTGGATGTGGCAAGAATTGCTTACATTAAGAATCTGGAAGAAGGACTTGGATTCGATAAGGAACTGATCTACGTAGCGGCGGTGCTGCATGATATTGGCAAATCTTTTCAGTACAGACAGCAGATTCCGCATGAGATCGCAGGAGAGAGAATAGCAAGGCGGATATTGGATTCTCTTCCGACTGGTTTTACATTTACGGATGAAGAAAAAGCACTGATCTGTCTGGCAGTCAGGGGACACCGCAGATGGCATGAGCATATGAAGCCGATAGAGGAACTGTTCTATGAAAGTGATAAACGTTCCAGAATGTGTCTTTCCTGCATGGCAGAGAAGAAGTGTAACTGGAATGAAGAAGAGAAAAATATGGAGATAATAATATGATCATAGGTGGAAAGAATTTTGATACAGCAAATCATACATACATTATGGGAATCCTGAATGTGACGCCGGATTCCTTTTCCGATGGAGGAAAGTTTAACGGAATGGATGCGGCAATTGCACATGCACACCAGATGGTTGAAGAAGGTGTAGATATCATTGACGTAGGCGGGGAATCTACGCGTCCGGGACATATCCAGATCACGGATGAAGAAGAGATTGCAAGAGTGACGCCAATTATTGAAGTGCTTAAGAAAGAATTTGATGTACCGGTGTCGATCGATACCTACAAAAGCCATGTCGCAGAGGCTGCACTTCAGGCAGGTGCAGATCTTGTCAATGACATCTGGGGATTAAAATATGATAAGAAGATGGCAAGTGTGATCGCGAAGTATCAGGCTGCATGCTGTCTGATGCATAATCGGGAAAAGGCGGAATATCAGGACTTTCTGAAAGATTTCATGGATGATATGAAAGAATGTGTAAGACTTGCAAAAGCAGCAGGCATTGAGGATGACAAGATCATCCTTGACCCCGGTGTCGGATTTGGAAAGACTTATGAGATGAACCTGGAGATTATCGATAAGATGGAGATATTAAATGAACTTGGATATCCGGTATTGCTCGGAACATCACGAAAATCCGTAATCGGACTGACGCTGGATCTTCCGGTGACGCAGCGGGAAGAAGGTACGATGGTTACGACCGTATATGGGGTACAGAAGGGATGTGCATTCGTACGCGTCCATGATGTAGAGAAAAATAAGAGAGCCATTCAGATGACGAAAGCAATCATGCGGGGACACGAAGTATAGAAAGAGTGAGGAATGAGATGAAACCGGACAAGATAAAGATAGAAGATCTGGAAGTATTTGCCAATCATGGTGTGTTTCCGGAGGAAAATGTACTGGGGCAGAAATTTGTGGTGTCTGCGGTTATGTATACGGATACCAGACGGGCAGGACTGACAGATGAGCTGACTGCATCTATCCATTATGGAGAAGCAAGTGCATTTATCACAGAGTATTTGAAAAGTCATACGTTTAAGCTTCTGGAGAAGGTTGCGGAAGGACTGGCAGAGGAGATGCTGGTGCGTATAGCAGGTCTGCAGAAGGTGCAGATTGAGATCAAGAAACCGTGGGCACCGGTCGGACTGCCGCTTAAGACGGTCAGTGTAGAGATTGAGCGTGAATGGCATACGGCATATATTGCGCTCGGATCGAATATGGGGGATAGCAGAAGCATTTTGGAAGCCGCGGTACAGGCGCTGGATGAGATAAAGAATACAAAGGTGGAGAAGGTATCGACATTTATCACGACACCTCCGTACGGAGTGACGGATCAGCCGGATTTCTTAAACGGTTGTCTGAAGCTTTCGACATTATTATATCCGGAAGAGTTATTAAAAGAGCTGAACCGAATTGAAAAAGAGGCAGGAAGAGAACGAATCATACATTGGGGACCGAGAACGCTGGATCTGGATATTATATTTTATGATGATCTGGTTGCAGAGACGGATACTTTATGTATTCCACATGTGGAGATGCATAAGAGAGCGTTTGTACTGGAGCCTTTGCATGAGATTGCACCTTATAAACGTCATCCGGTGTATGGAAAGACGGTCAGAGAGATGCTGGAAGACCTTCGGAAATAGAATGACAGAGCATGAACAGGACAGTAAATTTACAAAAAATAAAAGACAAGATGGGGAAAACAAGATGGATATTCAGGAGTGGATTATATTTGCAATCGAACTGATCGGAACAGTAGCGTTCTCAGCATCGGGGGCAATGGTTGGAATTGAGTGCAGCATGGATATATTCGGAGTGATCGTGCTTGGTGTGTCAACGGCAGTTGGCGGAGGTATGGTTCGTGATGTTATACTTGGGAAGGTGCCATCGGCACTTCTGCATCCGGTATATGTGATCTATGCCGTACTTGCTGCGGTGCTTGTGTTTTGTATTATATATTTCCGCAGGAAATATCTGCAGGATGGTTTTGGTGAGGTCTATGATAAACTTATGCTGGCAATGGATTCTGTAGGACTTGGAATCTTTTCGGCGATGGGAGTGACAAAAGGTATCAGTTGCGGCTATATCGATAATACATTTCTGCTGGTCTTCCTTGGTACAATGACGGGAGTCGGAGGAGGACTCTTGCGTGATACGATGGCAGGAGTTGCGCCGTATATATTTGTGAAACATATTTATGCATGCGCATCCATTGCGGGGGCGTGGATATGTGTGATCATATACAGAAGTTACGGAGAACTTCCGGCGATGGTGGTGTCATCACTGATCGTTATGCTGATACGTTTTCTTGCGGCTCATTACAGATGGAATCTTCCAAGGATCGGAGAGTAGAAATCCGGGAAGGTAAGGAGCATTTTGCAGAATGTGATGAAAAAATATGCAAAAGCATGAAAATTTATGCTTGACATTTGAAATGACAGGTTTATAATAAGGACTTGTAAAATATATATAGTTCACCGAAATTCGTTGATGAGAACAATGCCGTATCTATCGTTATTTCACAGAGAGCCTGCGGTTGGTGGAAGCAGGTAATAGGCAGATAAGGATATCCTCTCTAAGAAGCGGGTTGAAAGCAATATTAAAGTAAACCTCGCCGGTATCCCCCGTTACAGGGAGCATGTATGATAGTACGTGTATGAGAGCTGTAGAAAGATTCTACAGAATTAGGGTGGTAACGCGGATAGATTTCGTCCCTTTTCAGAGTATATTCTGGAAAGGGATTTTTTTTGGTGGACAGTGATTGTTTAAAGGAGGAGAAGAGTAATGAAAGCATTACAGAAAGCAAGCAAATTTTTATCAGACTACACGTCAATTGTTGTAATCGCGATCGCAGTGGTTACATTTTTCCTTCCGTCTATGATGGGCTGGGTAAACCTGGCGCTGTTCACAGACATGGTATCGAACAAGTTCACATGTCAGTCGATTATCATTGGTATTATCATGTTCAGTATGGGACTGACACTTACAACGGAAGACTTTAAGATTCTTGCACAGCGTCCGTTTGACATTTGTGTTGGTGCGGTTGCGCAGTATCTGATCATGCCATTCCTTGCATTTGCGCTTTCAAAGGTATTGAATCTGCCGGATGGAATCGCACTTGGGCTGATTCTTGTAGGCTGCTGTCCGGGAGGTGTATCTTCCAACATCATGTCTTATCTGTGCGGCGGGGATGTAGCCTTTTCCGTAGGAATGACAACAGTATCCACACTGGTCTCACCGGTTATGACACCACTCATGGTATCTTTACTGGCAAGCGGTACACAGATTACGATCAAGGGACTTCCGATGTTCGTATCAATCATTGAGACTGTTATCCTTCCGGTTGGTGTTGGATTCTTGTTAAATTATCTGTTGGGAAAGAATAAAACATTCCGGGAACTTCAGAAAGTTATGCCGGGAGTTGCTGTTCTCGGACTTGCATGTGTTGTCGGCGGTGTGGTATCTTCACAGGGAGCCAAGTTCTTCCAGTCAGGTGTTGTGATCTTCGTAGCAGTATTACTGCACAACGGACTTGGATATCTGCTTGGATATGGAGCAGGAAAACTGGTTGGTATGAATACGTCAAAGAAGAGAACCATTTCTATCGAAGTGGGTATGCAGAATGCCGGACTTGCAACGAATCTTGCAACTACAACTGCCCAGTTTGCATCTACACCGGAATCTGCAATTATCTGTGCGGTATCCTGTACATGGCATTCCATCTCAGGAACACTGTTAGCCGGATTATTTGCAATGCATGACAAACGAAAAGAAAAAGCTGCCGGAAATGTAGAGGCAGCAGCACATTAAACTGCTCTTGAAATGCATGAAATAACAAATTTATAGAATAGAAACAAAAAAGAAACAACACGGGATGTGCTGTTTCTTTTTTTGTGTGCGCCAATATGGATAAAGATTATCAACGAAATAAAAAAATAATTTAAATAAAATATTGACTATTAGTCATTTTTTACTATAATAATAAATGCATAAAGAAAATAAGAGGAGATGGAAAGAATGGTCAAAGTTGGCAAAGGGATTGCCCGACACAGAATACTGGTGCTGTTTATAGGAGTCTTATTAATTGTTCCGTCAATAATCGGCATCGCAAAAACAAAAGTAAATTATGACCTGCTGAGTTACCTGCCGGATCACCTGGAGACGGTAAAAGGACAGGATATCCTGGTAGATGAATTTGGAATGGGTGCATTCTCCATGGTCGCAGTCGAGAATATGGATATGAAGGATGTACAGAAACTGGAAAAGGAATTTGAAAAAGTGCCGCACGTCCAGGATGTACTCTGGTATGACGATGTGGCAGATATCAGCCTTCCGGTGGAGATGATTCCAAAAGATATCAGAAAAGCATTTATCAATGGTGATGCAACGATGATGTTGGTATTGTTTGATGACACGACATCATCTGATAATTCCATGGAGGCACTGACACAGCTTCGTAAGATCGCGAATAAGCAGTGCTTTATCAGTGGTATGACGGGTATCGTTACAGATATTAAGAATATCGCAATGAAAGAGCTTCCGATCTATGTAGTGATCGCGGCACTGTTAAGCCTGGTCGTACTGGAGATTACATCAGGATCATTTGTAGTTCCGTTTTTATTCCTGCTAAGTATAGGGCTTGCGATTTTATACAACCTGGGAAGTAATATTATACTCGGTGAAACGTCTTATATTACGCAGGCACTGACAGCAGTATTACAGCTTGGCGTAACGATGGATTATTCCATTTTCCTTCTGAATAGTTATGAAGAGAATAAGAAGAGATTCCCTGGCGAGAAAGAAAGAGCCATGGGGCATGCGATTGCCAATACATTTAAGTCGGTTGTCGGAAGTTCCGTAACTACTGTGGCCGGATTCATCGCACTTTGTGTTATGACATTCGCACTCGGACGTGACCTTGGTATCGTAATGGCAAAAGGAGTTGTGATCGGCGTTATCTGTTGTGTAACGATCCTGCCGGCACTGATCCTTGTATTTGATAAACCAATCGAGAAGACAAGACACAAATTGCTGTTAAGTAATATGGATCGTCCATCAGCCTTTATCACAAAGCACTATAAAGTATGGATCGCGGCATTCCTGATACTTTTACTTCCGGCAATTTATGGAAATAACCATACAAAGATTTACTACAATATTGCAGATTCACTTCCGGCAACATTGAACAGTAATGTATCAATTGCAAAAGTAAAGGATGACTTTGGGGCAAGCAACATGCATATTATCATGATGGATAAGAACATGGATGCAAAGGAAAAACAGCAGATGCTGAATAAGGTCGATAAAGTAAAAGGCGTGAAATGGACCATCAGTATGAGTTCACTTATCGGGCCCAGTGTACCGGATTCCATAATTCCGAAGGATGTCCGGAAGATGCTGCAGAGTAAAGATTATGAACTGGCATTTGTAAGCACAGAATACGAATCTGCAACGGATCAGGTCAATACACAGATTAAAAAGATCGATAAGATTGTAAAATCATACGATAAGACGGGAATGGTCATCGGAGAAGCGCCTCTGATGAAAGATCTGCAGGATGTCACGGATGTCGATCTTGTTAATGTTAATATTATCTCTATCGCAGCGATATTTGTGATCATTCTGATTATTTTCAAATCGATTTCACTGCCGGTCATCCTGGTGGCAGTTATTGAATTTGCAATTATGATCAATATGGCGATCCCGTATTATCAGGGAATCAGCCTTCCGTTTGTGGCAAGTATCGTGATCGGTGCCATTCAGTTAGGTGCAACGGTTGACTATGCGATCCTGATGACAACGAGATATCAAAAAGAACGAAGCCTTGGAAAAGATAAGATGGAAGCAATCAGCATTGCACATAAAACGAGTATGCCGTCCATCATCAGCAGTGGACTTAGCTTCTTCGCTGCAACATTCGGAGTTGCCTGCTATTCTCAGGTTGAAATGATCGGTTCGATCTGTACATTGCTTGCAAGAGGAGCCATTATCAGTATGGTAGTCGTGCTTCTGGTATTGCCGGCAATGTTCATGATATTTGACAAATTAATCTGCAAGACATCCATCGGATTTCTTGGGAAAAAGGCAAAAGCACAGACAAGTGAAGCAAAGTAACCTGTTATTAACAATCCATGATAACTAAGAAAGGAAGCAGGAATTATGAATAAGAACAGAAAAATGAAACGAAAAATTGCAGCATCTGTAGCAGTCGGAATGTCAGTGATGATGGGTGTGACACCAGCTTTCGCGGCAAGTGGAACTTCAAACAGCGAGGTATATAAAGAAGAGACGGTATATGTGAATGCCAAAGCAAGCGGCAAGACAGATAAAGTAACGGTATCCAATTGGCTTAAGAATTCAGGAAGTGTATCCGGAGATCTGGAAGACGAGAGTACACTGAGCGATATCAAGAATGTAAAAGGTGATGAAAAATATACGTCAGACGGAGATAAACTGACCTGGGCTACAGACGGTGAGGACATCTATTATCAGGGAACGACAGATAAGAAACTTCCGGTATCAGTAAAACTGAACTATTATCTAGACGGAAAACAGATGAAGCCGTCTGAGTTAAAGGGTAAGAGCGGACATTTGAAAATTACCGTTGATTATAAGAATAATGAAAAGCAGAATGTATCGTTGGATGGAAAAGATACAGAAGTATATACACCGTTCGTGATGATGACGGGAATGATACTTCCGAATGAGACATTCAGCAATGTAACGATCGATAACGGCAAGATTATTTCCGATGGGAATAAGAATATCGTTATCGGATTCGGAATGCCGGGATTAAAAGACAGCCTGAACTTAAGCAGTGAAGAAAGTGACAAAGTTACGATTCCGGAAAGCTTAAGTATTGAAGCAGATGTAACAGATTTTACAATGTCTTCTACTTATACAGTTGCATTATCTGATCTGTTGGATGATATGAATATGGATGACATTGCAGATGTAGATGATCTGCAGACAGCGCTGGATGATCTGGAAGATGCGGCACTTCAGTTGGTTAGTGGTTCCGATACACTGGCAGATGGTGCAGGAACACTGGCAGATGGTGTGAATACTTATACAGAAGGTGTTGACACATTGAATGCCGGTATTCAGAAATATCTTGGTTCTAACGGAGAGTTAAGCGGCAGCGTTACAGAGTATGTGAATGGTGTGAATAAAGTTGTCAAAGGGGTACAGGATTATACGGATGGCGTAAATACACTGGCAGATGGTGTAAGCAGTTACGTAGACGGTGAAAAGCAGCTGGCAGCAGGAGCTTCACAGCTGACACAGCTTAGTGCGGGACTGAAGCAGGTGCAGAGTGCAATCTCCCAGCTTGAGGCAGCAACGGATGGTGAGGGTGGAACCACAGAAGACCTTCAGGCAGCCTCCAAGGCTCTGGCAGCAGGAACAGCACAGATGAAAGCAGCACTTGGAACGAAAGAAGTAGAGGGTCTGATGTCTCAGGTAAATGCTATGGTAACAACCGGCAATACATTGATGGAAGAGACTAAGACATTAAGCGGAACACTGGCAAATGGCATCGAGGCACCGCTTACAACAATTGCCCAGACATTAAATGGTATGCAGGAAGCTCTGGCAAATATTGATGCAGCGCAGACAGCATTAGAGAATGCATGTAAGAATATCAATGATGTAGTTGCATCTGACAATCAGACAATTGCAACAGCTAAGACAACAGCAAAGAACAGTTCTGATGCGATCGCTGCATCTATAAGTGCACTGGAAGCGAAGTATGCAGAAATCTCAGATAAGAATTCCGAGGAAGAAAAGCAATTACAGAGTTCTATAAGTGCACTGAAGAACGCAAAAGCTTCCACAGATTCCGTACAGAATCTCAAGGAGTTATCAGGCATTGATACGTCAAAGATGCCGACAATAGATGTAGATTCCTTAAAAGCAGGTGCAGCAACGATCATGACGAATGCAGATACTTTGAAGAAGTCTTCGGGAGAGCTGGCAGCAGCACTTCCGGAATTACAGAAGCAGTTGAAGAGTATCGAAGATGCGGAAGGTGTTCTTGCACAGGCAGGACAGTTAAGTACATTAACAGGAAGTGTAGACCAGTTAAATGCAGGTATGCAGGGACTGAACAGTGCAATCGGAACACTGCACAGCGATCTGGCTGCATTGAATCATGCGACATCCGCTCAATTCCCGACAGCAATCCAGGGAATCACGGCACTGAACAAAGGATTCGCACAGTTAAGTGGATACAATGATTCCCTGGTAAGCGGTGCAAATAAACTGAAATCCAACAGTCCGACATTAGTAGCCGGTGTCAATACACTTCAGAGTGGAACGAATCAGTTGGCAAGCGGACTGAATACATTGGGAAGCCAGATGTCTTCCGGATCTGCAACACTTGCAGCCAACAGCGGTGCACTTAGAAGCGGAGCTTCCGAACTTCAGTCAGGTGCAAAAGAGCTTGCAGAAGGCATGGCGAAATTTGACAAAGAAGGAACAAGTAAGTTGAAGAGCACCGTGGAAGATGAACTTGGTGATGTACTTGACAGAATCGATGTACTGACATCAGAAAATTGCAAATATAGTACATTCAGCGGTAAGGATAAAGCAATGGATGGTAATGTAAAATTTGTGATTGAGACGGATGCGATCGAGTAAATAATATGAATATGAAATAAAAAGAATCACAGGTGGAAGAGGATGAAGTAATATGTTCCCTGTTAATTAGACGAGGGGCGTATTACTTCATCCTCTTCCGTTTGTGATTCTTTTTTTATTTTTTCAACATTCTCCAGAGAGTGCTTCTGCTTATGCCAAGACGTTTGGCAGTTTTTTCTTTATTCCCATGTTCTTCGGCAAGAACCCATTGTATGATTTGAGAAGACGATAAATTAGTCTTATTATCTTTCCTTGAAATTTCCTCGGTATAGTGCTAAAGTATACTAAAAAGGTATGATTTAGCGAGTGCGTGAAAAAACATGCACTAAGGAGGAAAATTCATGAATGAATACAGAATAGGAACAAAATGTGTACAGGGCGGATATACTCCGGGAAACGGAGAACCAAGACAGATTCCAATCGTACAGTCAACAACATTCAAATATGCAACCAGTGAAGATATGGGAAAATTATTTGATCTGGAAGCGTCAGGATATTTTTATTCCAGATTGCAGAATCCGACTAATGATATGGTTGCGGCAAAGATTGCAGAGATGGAAGGTGGAACGGCAGCGATGCTGACTTCATCCGGACAGGCAGCCAATTTCTTCGCACTGTTCAATATCTGTGAGTGCGGAGATCACATTGTAGCATCTTCATCCATTTACGGTGGAACATTTAACCTGATCGATGTAACGATGAGAAAGATGGGAATCGATGTAACATTCGTGTCACCGGATGCAACAGAAGAAGAGTTAAATGAAGCATTTAAGCCAAATACAAAAGTAATGTTTGGTGAGACAATTGCCAATCCGGCACTTACCGTACTGGATATTGAATTATTTGCCAAAGTGGCACATGCACATGGTGTGCCGCTTATCGTAGATAACACATTCCCGACACCAGTCAATTGCAGACCGTTTGAATGGGGAGCAGATATTGTAACTCATTCGACTACAAAATATATGGACGGACACGGAGCTGCACTTGGCGGAGCAATCGTAGACAGCGGCAACTTTGACTGGATGGCACATGCAGATAAATATCCGGGACTTTGCACACCGGATGAAAGCTATCATGGAATTACATATGCGGAGAAATTCGGCAAAGAAGGTGCATTCATTACCAAATGTACGGCTCAACTGATGCGAGACTTTGGATCTATGCAGTCACCACAGAATGCATTCATCTTAAACCTTGGTCTGGAATCCCTGCATGTACGTATGCCGAAGCACGTAGAGAACGGGCAGGCAGTTGCAGAGTTCCTGGAAGCACATCCAAAGGTAGCATATGTGAACTATCCAGGACTTCCTTCTAATAAATATTATGAAAGAGCACAGAAATATCTTCCGAACGGCGGATGTGGAGTGGTATCGTTTGGATTAAAAGGTGGAAGAGAAGCAGCATCTATCTTCATGAAGACATTAAAGCTCGGTGCGATCGAGACGCATGTAGCAGATGCAAGAACCTGTTGTCTGAACCCGGCAACGTCTACACACAGACAGATGACGGATGAACAGTTAAAAGAGGCAGGAGTACCGGCTGAACTGATTCGTATCAGTCTTGGTCTGGAAGATAAAGAGGATCTGATCGCGGATATCTCGAATGCGTTGGATGCAATCTAAGGTAGAATTGAAAGAGTAAGGCAAAATTCCGAAAAAACTTACATAAATATATTGATAATGCCTATAAGTGGATGCGCTTATAGGTATTATTAATTTGAAAAAATATATATGATTGCTTTTGTGGTAGCAGCACTAAGGGGATAAGTTTATATCCCCTTTTTTTTGACGTTTTTATAGTAATCATGCTAAAATAGAGAAATCTACCATGTGTATGGAATATTTTGAGCCGGCAGGGACAGTAAAAAGACCAAAAACCCCGTCCCCAATGGCTGGAGAGGGAAAATTATGAATAAAAGAGAATCATTTAGCAGCAGATGGGGATTTATCTGTGCCTGTATCGGTTCAGCGGTCGGTATGGGAAATATCTGGATGTTCCCAACAAGAGTATCATTGTATGGAGGCGGTTCATTTCTGATACCATATTTTATATTTGTAATACTGATCGGTTCGACGGGAGTGATCGGGGAGATGAGTTTTGGGCGTGCGGCAAAGGCCGGTCCAATCGATGCATTTGGAATTGCCTGTGAGAAAAAAGGAAAGAGAAAAGTCGGAGAAGCACTGGGGATGATCCCTGTATTCGGATCACTTGCCATGGCGATCGGATATACGGTTGTAATGGGGTGGATCCTAAGATATGCCGTTGGAACATTTACAGGAGCAACACTTTCGCCTGAAAATGTGGATGAATTCGGGGCGGCATTTGGTAAGATGGCGTCAGCATTTGGTAATAATATATGGCAGATACTTGCGCTTGTGGCCTGTATGCTGATTCTGATGTTAGGTGTCGGAAGCGGCATTGAAAAAGCAAATAAGATCATGATGCCGATATTCTTCGCATTGTTCGTGATTCTGGGAATTTATGTCGGATTCCAGCCGGGAGCAAGTGAAGGATACCGTTATATTTTCAGAGTAGATCCGAAGGCATTCAGAGATCCGGCAACGTGGATCTTTGCACTTGGTCAGGCATTCTTTTCCCTGTCGGTAGCAGGAAATGGAACATTGATCTATGGATCTTATCTTTCGGATGAAGAGGACATTCCGGCTTCTGCAGGAAGAGTTGCATTATTTGATACGATTGCAGCAATTCTTGCCGCACTCGTTATCATTCCGGCGATGGCAACAACGGGAGCGCAGTTGGATCAGGGAGGTCCCGGACTATTGTTCATCTTTCTCCCGAATCTGATCAAAGGAATGCCGGGAGGATGGCTGATCGCAATCATCTTCTTTGTTGCGGTATTACTTGCGGGTATGACATCGTTGATCAACTTGTATGAGGCTCCGATCGCTACGGTGCAGGAAAAATTCAAGCTTGGAAGAGTGCCGGCATGTGCATTTACAGGAATTGTGGGAGTGATCGTCTCCTTGCTGATCCAGGGCATCGTGTCAGACTGGATGGATGTGCTGTCTATCTATATCTGTCCGCTTGGAGCCGGGCTTGCAGGAATCATGTTCTTCTGGGTATGCGGTAAGGCATTCGTGGAAAAACAGGTTAATACAGGAAGAGAGACACCATTTACGAAACAGTATTATACAATATGTAAATATTTTTATGTACCGGTATGTTTTATTGTGCTGATCCTTGGAATTGTTCTCGGAGGAATCGGTTAGAAGAAAAAAGGAATGAGAGGATAAAGAAGAATGAAAAAAGGAAATGTGACAGCATTACTGCCGATAGGCGTATTTTTGTGTATCTATCTGGGGCTTGGAATCGCATTTGAATATGTAATGAAGATTCCGATGGGATTCTATAATGTTCCGATCATAATCGCATTTCTTGCAGCGATTCTGGTGGCATGCCTGCAGAACCGCAAGATAAGTTTTGACGAGAAGCTGGAAATCATGGCGCAGGGGCTTGCTGATAAGAATATTATTACAATGCTTCTGATCTTCTTGACGGCTGGGGCGTTTGTCGGAGTGGTAGGAAGAAGCAGTGCGGAAAGTGTGGCATATTTCATGTTGTCACTGATTCCGGCAAGATTTTCAGTTGCGGTATTATTTGTGGTAGCCTGTTTTGTGTCGGTTGCCATGGGAACGTCGGTTGGGACAATTACATTGATCACGCCGATCGCAGTGTCCGTATCCAAGGCTTCGGGATTTGACATGGCACTTTGCATCGGTTCGGTTATGGGAGGATCAATGTTCGGAGATAACCTTTCTTTTATTTCAGATACAACGATCGCAGCATGTAACGGACAGGGATGTCAGATGAAGGATAAATTCCGGGAGAACTTTGGAATTGCACTTCCGGCAGCTATTGCAACGCTGGTATTGATTTTAGTTTTTTCATTTCAGACAGACATTGCCGGACAGGTAAGTAAGTCTTATAATCTGGTGCAGATTATCCCGTATGTGCTGGTTCTCATAGGAGGAATTGCCGGAGTCAATGTGTTTGTGGTGCTTCTGATCGGAATTCTGTCAGGTTCGGTTATCATGCTGGCCGGCGGACATGTTGCGGCGACAGATCTGCTTGCTAATATGGGTTCTGGGGCTTCCGGAATGTTCGAGACGAGTATGGTGGCAATCCTGGTAGCAGCGATGTGTGCACTGATCCGTGAATATGGTGGTTTTGATGCATTGCTGGCAGGAATCCACAAAGTATTCAAAGGCCGCAAAGGCGGTCAGTTTGGTATGGGACTTCTGGTCGGAACGATGGATATTGCAACGGCGAATAATACGGTGGCAATTGTCATGGCGAATCCGATCGCGAAGGATATGGCAAAAGAATATGGGATCACACCGCGAAAGGCAGCTTCGATACTGGATACATTTTCCTGTGTTTTTCAGGGGATTATTCCTTACGGAGCACAGATGCTGGTAGCAATCTCTGCGGCAAGTGAACTGGGATATCGTGTGTCGGCATTTCAGATTATGCCGAAGCTCTTTTATCCATTTTTGCTGTTTGTGAGTTCTATGATATTTATATTTTTGATACCGTCTAAGAAGGAGAGCTAAATCATGACAGAAGAGATCAGGCAGAAACTGACAGGTGCAGTCATCGGGCTTGCAAGAACCTGTGAAAATAACGAAAAGACAGAGAGCACCGACCGGGTATTCTTAGAAGCACTGACAATGGCCGGAGACTGGTCGGCAAGTATCTTTGACATGAGTGAGATGTTAGAAAAAGTCAGAAATGAAAAGTACACAGTCTCACCGGGATGTGTGACCTGCGCCGCGCCATGCGGGAATACAGATGATTATGATATGGAGAATCTGTGGAAAGAATCCGAAGAAATCGGAGCTTTCAAGAATACAATCCTGATGGTGATCTGTCAGACCGCAGCAAAATTATATCATGCAGATCAGACAGAAGAATCTGAGACGGTGAAGTTATTATTCCGTGCGTTACGTATGATCAGTTTTGAGGGCTGGGATGTTGCAGGGCTTATACCGGTGATGCTGGAGCTTGGAAAAGCCGGACGGATATAAAAATAAATAGAATAATATTAGCAAAAAAGACTTTAAAAGGGATTCGGAAAAATCTATTCTAAAGTCTTTTTTTTGTCATCCATTCAAAAGAAGTATTACTTATGAAAGATAAGAAAAATTATCTGATTTAATAGAAGATTAATGATAAGAAATGCGTTATAATAACAATACACTGTATATATCAAGGAGGAACAAAAACATGACAGTACCAGAAAGACTTTCCGCACTTCGTAAGTGTATGGAAGAAAAGAACATTGATGTGTATGTAGTACCGACTGCCGACTTTCATCAGAGTGAATATGTTGGGGAACATTTCAAAGCGAGAAAGTTCATTACAGGGTTCTCAGGATCAGCAGGAACAGCTGTGATCACAAAGACAGAAGCAAGACTCTGGACAGACGGACGTTACTTCATCCAGGCAACAGCACAGTTGGAGGGGACAACTGTAGAACTTATGAAAATGGGTGAGCCTGGTGTGCCAGAGATGAATGCATATATTGAAGAGGTATTAAAGGAAGGCGAGACACTTGGATTCGACGGAAGAGTCGTATCTGTCGGTGAAGGAGAAGGTTATGCAGCCATCGCTGGGAAGAAGAATGCAAAAGTAAATTATCAGGTAGACTTAATCGATGAGATCTGGGAAGACCGCCCGGTTTTATCCGAAGAGCCTGCATTTAATCTGGATGTAAAATATGCCGGAGAAACTGTTGCAAGCAAACTTGCAAGAATCCGTGAAGAGATGAAAGAAGCAGGAACCAATGTGCACGTTGTATCTACGCTCGACGACATCTGCTGGACGTTAAATATCCGTGGAAATGATATAGACTTCTTCCCACTGGTATTATCTTACGGAATCATCACAATGGACAGTTTCGAGCTGTATATCGATGAGAGAAAATTAGATGACAAGTTAAAAGCCAAACTTGCAAAAGATGGCGTAAACTTACACCCATACAACGACATTTACGAAGACGTGAAGAAATTTGACAGTGATGTGGTTGCAATGATCGATCCTGGAAAACTGAATTATGCATTGTTCAACAATATTCCTGAAAATGTTAAGACAGTAAAAAAGAGAAATCCGGCAATTCTCATGAAAGCGATCAAGAACCCGGTTGAGATCGAGAACATCCGCAAGGCACAGATCAAAGACAGTGTTGCGCATGTAAGATTCATGAAATGGCTGAAAGAAAATGTTGGCAAGATGAGGATCACAGAGATGAGCGCATCTGATAAATTGGATGAATTCCGTGCTGAGATGGGCAAATTTATCCGTCCAAGCTTTGAACCAATCTCTTCATTTGGAGAGCATGGTGCGATCGTACACTACACATCTTCACCGGAGACAGATGTAGAGTTAAAAGAAGGACAGTTATTCTTAACGGATACAGGAGCTGGATTCTATGAAGGTTCCACAGATGTAACCAGAACTTACGCACTCGGCGAAGTTCCGCAGATTATGAAAGATCACTTCACATTGGTTGCGATCAGTAACTTACAGCTTGGCAGTGCAAAATTCCTGGAAGGTTCTACCGGTATGATTCTTGACATCCTTGCAAGAAAACCATTCTGGGACAGAGACTTAAACTTCAACCATGGTACAGGACACGGAGTCGGATACCTTCTGAACATCCACGAAGGACCTGCAGGTTTCCGTTGGAAATATCGTAAGGGTGAGACAGAAGTATTACAGGAAGGCATGGTCATCACAGATGAGCCTGGAATCTATATTGAAGGATCTCACGGAATCCGTCTGGAGAACGAACTGTTGACCTGCAAAGGAACATTGAATGAATATGGTCAGTTCATGTACTTCGAAGCAATCACCCTGATTCCAATGGATCTGGATGCGATCAATCCGGATATTATGACACAGGAAGACAAGAAACTGTTGAATGATTATCATGCAAAAGTATACGAAGTGATTGCTCCTTACCTGAACGAGGAAGAGCAGGAGTGGCTGAAGAAATACACAAGAGCTATTTAACCTGTGAGGACGGATTTTTCAGCGGTTTGCTTCTAAATGAGAAATGATATTCATATAATGAATTGACAAAGATGAAAATGCTTAGTAGAATCTAAGTTAGTTACAACTAACTTAGATTCTACTAAGTAAAGGAGTTCATTATATATGAAGCGGAAATCCAAGAATCAATCCAAGAATAAGACACTTAATTTCCTGCGTTATCTGGGGCCGGGGCTTCTGGTTACAGTAGGATTCATAGATCCGGGAAACTGGGCTTCGAATATTGCGGCGGGATCAGGTTTCGGATATGAGTTATTATGGATGGTGACATTATCTACAGTTATGCTGATCGTACTGCAGCATAACGCGGCACATCTGGGAATTGCAACCGGACTGTGTCTGTCGGAAGCGGCGAGCAGATATATGCCAAGGCTGTTAAAAGACCTGATACTTCTGACTGCAATGCTTGCGGCGGTAGCAACGGCGATGGCAGAGATACTCGGAGGAGCGATTGCGCTGCAGATGTTGTTCCATATACCAATCAGACTGGGGAGTATCCTGATCCTGGTTCTGGTATTATTCTGTGCATTTACGAATGCATATAAGAGAATAGAAAAACTGATCATATTATTCGTGTCGCTGATTGGATTTTCTTTTTTATTCGAAGTTGGAATTGCGAAGATCAACTGGGGAGCAGCTGTGGTCGGATGGGTGAAACCGTCATTCCCGTCGGGAAGTATGCCGGTGATCTTAAGCGTATTAGGGGCGGTGGTGATGCCGCATAATCTGTTTCTGCATTCGGAGATTATTCAGAGCAGACAGTGGAATCTAGAAGACAGTTCGGTAATCGAGCAGCAGTTGAAGTATGAATTTAAAGATACATTATTTTCCATGATCATTGGATGGGCAATTAACAGTGCGATGATCATGATGGCGGCAGCGACGCTTTATCAGAACGGAAGTGGAAAACAGGTGGATGATCTGACTGTTGCGGGAAAGATGCTGTCGCCTTTGTTGGGGAATGCGGCAACGGTGGTCTTCGCATTGGCACTTTTGCTGGCGGGTATCTCATCCAGTATCACTGCAGGAATGGCCGGTGGAACGATATTTTCCGGAATCTTTAACCAGCCATATGATATTAAGACAAAGGAAACAAAAAGAGGAGTACTGC
Source organism: Dorea longicatena (assembly GCF_024168045.1). Lineage (GTDB taxonomy): Bacteria > Bacillota > Clostridia > Lachnospirales > Lachnospiraceae > Dorea_A. The sequence goes on along the minus strand of NZ_CP100126.1, from coordinate 2,577,604 downwards.
TGACGATGATTCCGGCGGCGGTGATCATCCTGTTTATCAGACAGCCATTCGAAGGTCTGGTATATTCCCAGATGCTGCTTGCCGTCCAGCTTCCAGTTACAATATTTACACAGATATATCTGACGGCTTCGAAAAAGGTAATGGGAAAATATGTGAACAGCAGACGTTTGAATTTTTTGCTTCTGGTGATTGCTGTGATTGTAACAGGGCTGAATATAGCATTGCTTTTTGTATAGACAGGAAGAACAGAATAAGAAGAAAGAAAAACCGGGCACTGTATAGAAACAGGCTCGGTTTTTTTGTATCAATTATTCGGTTACAGCGGAAGCGGCAACGTTTTCTTTCTCAGGAAACATCTTTCTGAAGATCAGACGGATGAATGGTCCGCAGTAGAAGATCTGCCAGAAGAAAGCAACCGGGAAGTTCATGAATGTTGTCTGACACCAGGTAGCAATCACATTACTTCCTGCGTTCTTGAACAGAATCGTTGCAACAAGACTCATGCAAGGACACATGATGCATACGATCATGGAAGAGATTGCAAGAGTGATGAAGATTGGTCTGTCCTGTGGTGTAACGATACGGAAGGCAAGCATATGTGCAAGTTTGTCAACGAAAGCAAATTCCAGAACGAAGGCAACCGGCCACATGATTTTCAGTTCGCCGAAAGCCATCAGGAATACTTCGTTGCTCATTCCTCCCACATTCAGGCAAATATTGTAGCAGATCATGACGTAAACCATCAGAAAAGACATCATCAGTGTAAAAATAACATTTTGAAATAAAGTTTTTGGCATAATTTTTGTTCTCCTTTTTATGAAATGTTTAAAAATGGGTACAAAAAAGACACTTGTGTTGTTCGTTAATCAAGCATACACTTGTGTCGTTTCCAATTAAACCAAAATTATCTTATTTTTTTGTCCGAATATGAATTATACCGAACGAAAAGCTAAAAATCAAGTATTTTTTTACATAACATCCGGAAGTGGATTTATGACACCTCTCATTTCAGTTCTAATCATTCTAGGTGCGGTGTCGACAGCCGTCAATATGGTTGCTGCAATGGTAAAGCGTATCTGTAACGGGATTGAGAAGCGTTTATTAAAAAAGGGCAATTGATTAAAACTCAATTGCCCTTTTAACGGCTTCAATATCTCCCGTAAACAAGATGCTCTCCATTCCAAGTTCTTTACTTGCAATGACATTTTCCACCGTATCATCGATGAAGAAGCATTCACTTGGTAGAAGGTCATATTTATTGAACAGATGGTAATAAATATCGTGTCCCGGCTTTGCCATCTTTAGAGGTGCAGAGAAGACGATGCCATCGAATTCTTTCAGGATCGGATAATCTTTCGGTGCACGTTCTGCAAACCTGGTAGAAGCGTTGGAAAGCAGATAGATCGGAACTCCCCGGGCTTTTAACTCTTTGATGAATTTCCATGTTTCAGGAAGCGGATCGACATACTGGAACCAGTTCTCGAAAAAATCGCGGGCAGTATCTTTCAGACGGTCCGGAAGTTCTGCAATCGTATCTTCGGCATTCTGGTCATAGTCGATAGTTCCGGCATCTAAAGCTACCCAGTTTTTAAAAATGGCATCAGCAAGAATATTATAATCTTCCGGTGTAGAAGCAAATTTCCCCAGGATATAGTCTCCTTTAAATTTTCCGATTACATTTCCAAAGTCAAAAATAATATTCTTGTATTTCATCTCAAGTTCCTCCCTGTATTTTATACTGCCTGTTTTATATTTTTATAAACACTATTATAGCTTTATGGATAGAAGGAATCAATATATATAGGATAAATAACATGTCAATATAAGTATGATTAATAAAAGAATGTCAGGATTTTGTGAGATTGACAATTATCGGGAAAGTGTATATGATTTTCGATAGAACTGTAAAAGGAAAGAGAGATTATTATGGAAATCAGTATACTTTTAATGGAACAGATCACAGAACTATTTCTTATGATACTGATGGGATATATTATTGTAAAGACAGGATTGTTAAAGGGAGATGACAGCAAAGTTATTTCTAAAATTGTATTATATCTTGTTATCCCGTGTGTGATCATCAATGCATTTCAGGTGGATTATACGAGTGAAAAGGCGAAGGAACTTTTGCTGGTATTTGCAGCGTCGGTATTATTACAGGTTATATTGCTGGCAGCAGTGTGGGGTGTTGGAAAGGTATTGAAACTAAATGAAGTAGAGATGACATCCATCTATTATTCGAATTCGGGCAATTTGATCGTACCGCTGGTGACTTTTATTCTGGGAAAAGAATGGGTATTATACGGTTGTGTGTTTATGAGTGTCCAATTAGTATTTCTGTGGACGCATGGCAAGAATACGATCAGCCGGGAAGGAAAGTGGGACTGGAAAAAGATTGTATTCAATATCAATATGATCTCGGTATTTGCCGGAGTTGTGCTGTTTTTTACCAGGATCAGGCTTCCGGAAATTGTAAATCAGACCTTAAGTTCTGTGGGCAGTATGATCGGTCCGGCAAGTATGATCGTAACGGGGATGCTGATCGCAGAGATGAATCTGAAGAGTATATTTGAAAATGTGAAAGTGTATTTTATTTCATTTCTGAGACTGGTCGTGATACCTGTGATATCATTGATGATTTTAAAGATAAGCGGGCTTGTGAACATACATTCGGATGGAAAGAAATTACTGCTTATCGTATTTCTTGCGGTGATCACACCGTCTGCTTCAACGATCACACAGATGTGTCAGGTGTATGGAAATGATTCGAAATATGCCAGTGCGATCAATGTTATGACGACATTATTATCCATTGTGACAATGCCACTCATGGTGCTCTTGTATCAGACTGTGATGTAGAAGAGAGTATAGATGAAAGGCGTGTATTTGTATATAGTTGATGAAGAAAATTATCTGTTTTCTGATTGAAAGCGAACCAAAGGTAAGATACAATGGAGATATGAAGGAGGGGAGCAGAAGATGGCAGAATTACTTACAGCGGCGACACCGATATCCTATTATCTCGTTGCAGTAAATATTATTGCATTTATTTTATATGGAACGGATAAAGCGAAAGCAATGCATCATCAGTGGAGGATCAAAGAGGCAGTGCTGATAGGGATTGCGTTTGTCGGCGGTGCATTTGGTGCGTTTGCAGGAATGATTGTATTTCATCATAAGACAAGAAAGATGAAATTCCGAATCTTAGTTCCAATCGCTATTATCATCTGGCTGACCCTTGGTGGATTTTTGGCAGAACGTGATGTGGTAGGACTGACGAAGACAGACCGGCCAAAGAATGAATACAACGGCACAGAGATCACACCGTATCATAGCAGTGTGGATAAAGATGGTGACGGTACGGATGATCAGACCGATATTTTGAAGAATGCATTGGTTTATGTGAAGAAGCGGCCGGTTTACAAGAGCAGATATTATCAGACCGGTTATCCGGATGACAGATATGGTGTCTGTACAGATGTTGTCGGATATGCGCTTAAGAAAAGCGGATATGATCTGCGGGAACTGGTAGACGAAGATATCAGAACGAATCCGAAGGATTATGATATCGATGAGCCGGATAAAAATATTGATTTCCGAAGAGTAAAGAACCTGAGAATATATTTTGAACATACAGCGACCAGTCTAACCACGGATGTAAATGACATTGAACAATGGCAGGGCGGCGACATTGTAGTGTTCAAGAATCATATCGGGGTAATTTCTGACAGACGGAATGTGGAAGGTGTACCATATGTGATTCATCATAATGATCCGTATCAGAAGAATTATGAAGAAGATATCCTACAGGAGAGAACCGATATTGTCGGTCATTTCAGAATATCGTAATGGCAAAGCACTGTGAAATATTACCAAATTTCGCAGTGCTTTTTTGGCGCATTTTTCAATATGTCTTTTTATGACAAATCCTTTAATAATAAAGACTGTTCGTCTGGTTTAGCATTCTCAGCAATTACATCACGGACGTTCTGCATACGCATATCCAGGTCGGCACTGATCTGTGCACAGGCAAGCATCTCATCCTCCAGATATTTTGCTTTGTCAGCCGGGATATCTTTCTTGTAACGCAGCTTATGTTCTAGGCTTGCCCAAAAATCCATAGCGATCGTACGAAGCTGTACTTCTACAGTCATGTTACGTTTTCCGTCCTGTAAAAAGATTGGTACACTGACAATCAGATGAAGGCTGCGGTATCCGCCCGGTTTTGGATTTTTGATATAGTCTTTCTTCTCAAGAAGTGTGATGTCATCCTGAGAAAGCAAACAGTCCGCAAGCATGTAGATATCATCCGGAAAAGAGCAGATGACACGGACGCCGGCAATATCATGGATATTTTCTTCAATAGAAGAAAGGGTGAGAGGTATGTCTTTTTTACGGATCTTTTTAATCAGGCTTTCCATGGATTTGACGCGGGACTTGATATCCTCGATCGGATTGCGGTCATATTCCAGGGAATACTGTTCGTTTAATACTTTGAATTTCGTCTCTACTTCCATGATGGCACATTGATAATAGGACATCTGTTTTTCTATTGGTTTCATATTTTTATTAACAAAATCCAGAAATTCGTCAGACATCAGACTGTTTCTGACGAAGCGTTCTTTGCGTTGTTCGATAAATGTCTCAAGAGGTCTCATGTTGCATTTCTCCTTTCATTATCCAAAAATATTTTAGCATATCTGTAGTTGAAATTCTATCAACAGATAGGTGTGTTTATGGGAGAATGCGACAATGTAAAAGAATTGTAGCAAGTTGTACAAAATCAAGTCCAATTGTCGGATATATTCACAGTTAAAATTTTTCGTGGTAAGATAAATGACATAACGTAAGATATAAAGAAATAAATCATAAGGAAGTGTAAGTTTATGAATTCCAGATACAAAGGAATATTTTTCATTACATTATCGGCGTTATCATTTGCATTCATGAATGCTTTCGTAAGGTTATCCGGTGATCTGCCTTCGGTACAGAAGAGCTTTTTCAGAAATCTGGTAGCTTTTTTTATTGCGCTGATCATGATCATAAGAAGTAAGGATGGATTCAAAATCGAAAAGGGAAATCTGAAATATATGATTCTGCGTGCGACATTCGGTACGGTGGGAATCTTGTGTAATTTCTATGCAGTGGATCATCTGGTACTGTCGGATGCATCGATGCTGAATAAGATGTCGCCGTTTTTTGTAATTATCTTTTCATTTTTATTGCTGAAAGAAAAGATGAGTCTGGCACAGGCACTGGCGGTTGCGGGTGCATTCATCGGAAGCTTATTTGTAATCAAACCGACATTTACGAATATGGCACTGGTACCGTCACTGATCGGACTGTGCGGTGGAATCTGCGCAGGTATTGCTTATGCGATGGTGCGTATCCTGGGGCAGAGAGGACAGAAAGGTTCTTCGGTTGTAATCTTCTTCTCAGGATTCTCGTGTGTGGTTACACTGCCATATCTGCTTCTGGATTTTCATCCGATGAGCGGCCTGCAGATCTTAACGCTTCTGGGTGCGGGACTTGCGGCTGCAGGCGGCCAGTTCGGAATCACGGCGGCTTATTATCATGCACCGGCGAAAGAGATATCCATTTATGATTATTCGCAGATCATCTTTTCGACGATTCTGGGCTTCTTTCTGTTCGGACAGGTACCGGATAGGTATAGCGTGCTGGGGTATGTGATCATATGTGCGATGGCGCTTTGGATGTTTGTGTATAATAAGAACCGGGATTAAACACAAAATCGATTTAATAATTCAGCTTTTCTGGAATCAAAAGTTTTCCGAATCTGTTCGTTGGTTTTTACCGGTGGATACTCTAGAAAAAACGAAGGAGGTTACTTTATGCAGGCACAAGTAAAAACGTGGGGGAATAGTCAGGGGATTCGCATTTCAAAGGAAATATTAAAAGCTGCAAATATAAGAGCTTCTAAGACTGGTATTACAAACTGTTATTACATTTTACAATAATTATGTTGACTTATAGAAAATCCATGATATGATTCAAATGTTAGATTTAGGAAATGGTAATTTTATGAAGGAAAACAAGGGGTAAAAAAGATGAATTATAACAAGATTGTACAGGGAATCCTGGACATCGGAGAAGCGATGCTTCAAAGTGGTGCAGAGAATTTCCGTTTGGAAGACAGCTTTTACCGCATGTGCAGAAGCTATGGATTTAAGAGATCGGATGTATTTGTCATTCCGAGTAATATACAGGTGACGGTGGAGACACCGGAAGGCGAGATTATTACACAGATACGTCATATCGAGTCGTCGGAGCCGAATTTTGACCAGCTGGATTATCTGAATAATCTGTGCAGATATGTCTGTCAGCATACACCGGATGAAAATGAGATGCGTGAGAAGTATCTGGAAGTTATCAATCGTGAACCACAGAAGCGTATCACAAGATATGCGGCAGGAATCATGGGTGGAACAGGATTTGCTGTATTTTTCGGGTGTAACCTCTGGGATGCGGTCATTGCATTTATAGTATCGGTGATGATCGTTGCAGTCGGTGACTGGCTTGCGAAGCGTGAAAGCAACTTACTGGTTTACAATGGTATTCTTGCGTTTATATCAGAAGTGATTATTATCGGAGCTTTGAAGATGGGAATTGCAGATCATCCGGACCGTATTATGATCGGTATCGTCATGCTTCTGATCAGCGGATTGAGTACAACGAACGGAATCAGGGATCTTCTTCAGAGAGACTTCATTTCCGGATTCATTAATATTATGAATTCGTTCCTTGGAGCAGCGGGAATTGCATTTGGAATTGGTCTGGCGATCATATTATTCCATGAGGGATATTCCGATCATTTTATCCTGAATCACAGTGTACCGATTCAGCTGCTCTCCTGCACGGTTGCGTGTACTGGATTTGCATTATGGTTCAAGATCCGTGGAAAACAGGTATGGTATAACAGTATCGGAGCATTTTTTACATGGGCAATCTATGTTGCAGTATACGCAGTAAAACCGAGTAACTTCCTGGCAACCATGATTGCAGCAGGATTTGTTGGATTTTATGCATTTATCATGTCCAGAGTAAATAAAGCACCTTCAACCATCTTTTTGACTGCATCGGTATTCCCGCTGATCCCAGGACCGAATCTGTACTATGTAATGTACGGGTGTGTCAGCCAGGATCCGCAGATGGTTTTTGAGGAGACGATTATTCTTCTGGCGACCTGCCTTGCAATTGCATTCGGATTTATCATCGTAGATGTGGCATCCAGAAGTATCATGCATGCAATGAAGAGAGAATATCATATCGGTAAAAGCGCATTGAATCTTCCGCTGATCGGTGGAAAGAAATAATAATTGAAATCCATGAATTATGAAAAGTTAGTACAGGGAATCCTGAATATAGGAGAAGCAATGTTACAGTGCGGGGCGGAAATCTTCCGGGTAGAAGACAGTCTGTACCGTATGTATAAGAGCTATGGTTTCGTAAAATATGATGTATATGTGATTCCAAGTAATATACAGGTGACGGTGGAGTCGCCGGAAGGTGAGATTCTCACACAGATCAGGCATATAGAGTCTACAGGGGCAGATTACGACAGGCTGAATTATCTGAATGCCCTGTCACGGTATGTCTGTGCATATAATCCGGATGACAAAGAACTGGTCAGGCGCTATAAAAAAGTAATGGCACGGCCGGATCAGAGTGAACTGATCACAGGAATCGCACAGATTACAGGTGGAACGGCGTTTACCGTATTCTTCGGTGGAGATATACAGGATGCAGTTGTTGCATTGATTGTCTGCCTGATGATCGTTCTGGCAGGCAGATGGCTTGGTAAGCGGGAGGGCAACCCGATGATCTACAATCTGATCCTGGCATTCTTATCGGAGGTTGTGATCATCAGTGCTGCCAGGATCGGATTGGGAGATCATCCGGACCGTATCATGATAGGAATTATCATGTTGTTAGTCAGTGCACTTGGTGTGATCAATGGGATACGTGATGTGATGCAGAGAAACTTTATATCCGGAGCACTGGAAGTAATGAATTCAATGCTTGGTGCGTTTGGCATTGCTTCCGGGATCGCACTTGCAATGCTGTTGATGGGAAATATATCGGCAGAAGGATTTGATGTGAATAAAAATACCGTGATTCAGCTGATTTCCTGTACGATAGGCTGTATCGGTTATGCAAGCTGGTTCAAAATACGGGGAAAGAAAATCCTGTATTCTGGTGTCGGGGCATTTCTGACATGGGGGATATATTTACTGGTGTATGCATGGTATCCGAATAATTTTTCCGCAATAGTAGCTGCGTCCTGTTTTGTTGCAGGATATGCATTTATTATGTCGAGAATCGATCATGCGCCGTCCACGGTCTTCCTGACCGCATCGGTCTTTCCGTTGATGCCGGGAGCAAGGCTGTATTATCTGATGTATGGTGTAGTCAGCAGAAATTTTTCAATGGCAGCAGAACATGCACGGGTATTGCTCGAAACGTGTCTTGGTATTGCATTTGGATTTATTATTGTAGATGTGATTTCAAGAAGTATCATGCGGGCGCAGGGAAAAGAATATCACATGGGGAAAAAGTCTACAGTTATTAAAAAAGATGAAAAATAAAGACTGTGTTACGAGCATCCGGATGATGCAGGTGAATTTTCCGGATTGACAATTTTCCATCCTTATAATATAGTAAAAGACAAAGAGAAGATCTGATGACTGACGGATAATGTGGAGTACCACAGGGAAATCAGATACTTGGTAGAAGCCGACCGTCTGGGCAGCATTTATCCTAAATAGGATGAGTGTTGTCCTTTTTTTACAACACCGGATACAGAAGAACCGGTAGTGTTGTATGAAAAGGACCGGGAATTCAGAAAGACAACATACGATCAGGAGGAAATGAATGATGAAAACAGATATTGAGATCGCACAGGAATGTATGATGGAGCCTATCACAAAGGTGGCAGAAAAAGCAGGAATTCCAGAAGAATATCTGGAACAGTATGGAAAGTATAAAGCAAAGATTGATTATAATTTTTTAAAGAAATCAGATAAAGAAGACGGGAAGCTGATTCTTGTGACCGCAATCAATCCGACACCGGCAGGAGAGGGTAAGACAACTACCACGGTAGGTCTTGCAGATGCCCTGCAGAGAATGGGGAAAAAGCCCATGGTGGCACTTCGTGAGCCATCTCTTGGACCTGTATTCGGTATGAAGGGAGGAGCTGCGGGCGGAGGATACGCGCAGGTTGTTCCGATGGAAGATATCAACCTTCATTTTACGGGAGATTTTCATGCGATCGGAGCTGCGAATAACTTACTGGCAGCAATGATCGACAACCATATCTATCAGGGAAATGACCTGAATATTGATCCAAGAAAAATTGTATGGAAGAGATGTGTGGATATGAATGACCGTCAGCTCCGTTTCATCACAGACGGACTTGGCGGAAGGGTAAATGGTGTGCCGAGAGAAGACGGCTATGATATCACTGTTGCTTCTGAAATCATGGCAATCCTCTGCCTCTCGAAGGATATTGCAGATCTGAAAGAAAGACTCGGAAAGATTATTGTTGGTTATACTTATGGCAAGATCGCAGACCAAAAACCGGTAACAGCACATGACCTGCATGCAGAAGGTGCGATGTGCGCACTTCTGAAAGATGCTTTGAAACCGAACCTGGTACAGACACTGGAGCATACACCTGCAATCGTGCATGGCGGACCATTTGCCAATATCGCGCACGGATGCAACTCACTGACGGCGACCAGAATGGCAATGAAGCTTGCAGATTATGCGATCACAGAAGCAGGATTCGGAGAAGACTTAGGGGCAGAGAAATTCCTGGATATCAAATGCCGTATGGCAGGAATCAAACCGGATGCAGTCGTGATCGTAGCAACTGTAAGAGCTCTCAAGTATAACGGCGGCGTTGCAAAACCGGATCTGAATGAAGAAAATCTGGAAGCATTAGAAAATGGAATTCCGAACTTAATGAAACATGTGGATAATATTAAGAACGTATATGGACTTCCATGTGTTGTTGCGATCAATGCGTTCCCGACGGATACCAAAGCGGAACTGGATCTTGTAGAGGAGAAATGTAAAGAGGTCGGAGTAAACGTGGCACTTTCCGAAGTATGGGCAAAGGGCGGCGAAGGCGGTCTGAAGCTTGCAGAAGAAGTGGTACGTCTGTGTGAGGAACCAGGTGATTTTCACTATGCATATGAACTTGAAGGAACGATCGAAGATAAATTGGATCAGATCGTGCAGAAGATCTATGGCGGTAATAAAGCAGTACTTACGGCAGCAGCCCAGAAGCAGGTAAAACAGCTGACGGATCTTGGATTCGGCAACGCACCGATCTGTATGGCGAAGACACAGTACAGTCTGACCGATGATCCGAAGAAACTTGGAGCACCGAAAGACTTTGACATTACAGTCCGCAACCTGAAAGTCTCTGCGGGGGCAGGATTCATTGTAGCCCTGACAGGAGACATCATGACGATGCCTGGTCTTCCGAAGGTTCCGGCAGCAGAAAGAATTGACGTGGATGATGAAGGAAGGATCACAGGATTATTCTAAGTGTAGATAAAGTTAACAGTAAAATCCGGCGGCTTTTGTGAGGCCTGCCGGATTTTTTGACATTTTTTGACATAAGATTTACAGGATTTTGAAAAACAGCAGGAGAATATGTGCTAGAATTTCAAGTTAGTGTTATAATGCAAGAAGTAAAAAACGGCAAGCAGGCATGGCTGCCCGGCTGTGATTTGAAAAGGAGGAATGCTTATGCGTCAATGCCCGAATTGCAAGTCTGACAATCCAGATGATGCCCGTTTCTGCAATTATTGTGGAATGCGTCTTCCCGAATCAAAAGAGGAAACATTATATAATGATCTGGAAGGACTGGAAAAAGCCCGGAAGGTAGAATTTTCCGATCAGGAGATAGCAGAGGAATCGGAGAAAGTAATTGATGAAGCGAAGAAATTATTCGAACCAGAGTGGAGCGGAGAACCGGAAGAAAATGATGGTCTGAAAAAGCAGCTCACGATTCCGGAGAATCTGGACCATATGATCGAAGAAGTGACGCGGGAAGAACTGGAACAGGAACTTCACAGGAAGATCAAGCTGAGAGAACAGGATCTGAAAGAGAATGAAACTCCGGAAGAAGAACCGGTTGAAGAACCGACCAGAATGATCGGAGAGGACAGCAAAGAAGAGGCAGATGAGCCGACACGTATGTTCACAGGGGATATCGGAGATTTCATCAAGAAGAAAAAGGACTATGAAGATGTTCCGGAAGAAGATGCATATGAGGAAATTCTTCAGTCATGGGAGAGAAAGCGGAAAGAAAAGAAGATAAAACGGGAAAAAGAAGGAAAAGATCCGAGTCGTGTGCCGCAATTTATCCGGGATAAACGTTCCTGGTCAGATATGACAACCGGACAAAAGAAAGCAGTGAAAAGAATTGCAGCAGGGATCCTTATAGTTGCTGTATTCTGTATTATAGAAGTATATCACGGTCGCCCGGAGGCGGTGGCAGAGCGCTATTGTAAGGCATACATACAGGAAAACTGGAAGAAGGCAGGGCGCTTGTCAGATCTTCCGGAAAACGGATATGTAACGCAGGATGAATATGTAAGCTATATGAAGAAAAATGCAGTTACTGGGATTTCCGGTTATGAAATAAAAGAGACAAAGGAAAATCGTCAGACAGAGGTAGAATCCGGCGGAAAGCAGCGTGCATTTACCGTTGTATATAAGACAGAAGATAACAAAGAAAAGACGAAGATGCTTATTGTTCAAAAACAGAAAAAACGAAACTTTCTTTTTTTTACTGATTGGAAAGTATCATCAGACGAGATAGTAGCAAATGACTTTAATCTCTATCTTCCGGCAGGTTCCAAAGCCTGGATCGATGATATAAAACTGACGGAGGATTCTAAGCTGAAAGATGACTCTGACAATCTGGAACAATACAAAGTGTCATTGATTGAAGGGGAACATAAGATCAAGGTAAAAGTTCCGTGCTTCCGGATGTACCGGTCCGGGTTCCAGGCGTCAGATAAAGGAAATGCGACGATTTCCAAGATGAAGATATCGGAAAATGGGAAAAAGAAATTTAACAGAAAGATGAAGGACATTCTGAACGCATATGTGAAAGCTGCGAAGGCAGGCAAATCTTTCTCTGAAGTAGCAGGATTGTTTGAGAAGGATTCTTCCTGCAAAAAAGAGAACAAAGAATTCTATAATGACCTGAAGAAGCAACTCGGTTCCGGAGACGGTTATATAACGAAAGAAGTAAAACTTGATAATTATGAAGGAAAATATGTGATCAGCGGTGTAACAGGAGTGGTCAGGGGAACGTTGTCCTATGATTATAAAGTTACTTTTAAAGAAGAAAATAAAAATGAAAGCCGGTCTGTGTCAGAAACAGGTGATGGCGTAGAAGATGCAGACGGAAGTTCGCAGATGAGCGCCGAATTTGTGTATCAGAATGGAAGTTATCAGCTGCGTTCCGTTAATCCCGGAAATATCTGGTATAAGCAGCTGCAGTAGATTTATTCCCAAAAAGTTCTTTCAAAAAAATGCAAATAATATAGGAAAAAGCTTGCTTTTTAAGCCTGGATATGATACGATATTCGGGCGAATGGAAGTAGGCTTTTTTTTTATGCCTAAAATCGGGCAGCATCGCAAGCTGCCACGAAACACGTTAACTAAGAATATAAAGCGAGGTGGAAGTTGTGCGTACAAGAATCACATTGGAGTGTACAGAATGCAAGCAGCGTAACTACAACATGACAAAGGATAAGAAATCTCATCCGGAACGTATGGAAACCAAGAAGTACTGCAGATTCTGTAAGAAACACACATTGCACAAAGAGACAAAATAATCGCCGCAAGAAGGAGTGAATGTCGATGAGTAGTAAGAAAACTCAGAAGGAGAGCTGGTTCAAGGGTCTTGACAGAGAATTCAAGAAGATCGTGTGGCCAGACAAGATGACAGTTGCAAAAGAGACGGCAGCGGTTGTTTCTGTATCCGTGGTCCTGGGAGCGATTATCGCACTTGTAGATTTTTTCGCCCAGTACGGAGTAGATTTATTAATTAAATAACTCAAAACGGACAAGAAAGGTGAGATTATGTCAGAGGCAAAATGGTACGTAGTTCATACCTATTCAGGGTACGAGAACAAAGTAAAAGCCAACATTGATAAGACAATCGAGAACAGACATCTTGAGGATCAGATCCTTGAAGTAAGAGTACCGCTGGAAGACGTTGTTGAGATGAAGAACGGTGTCCAGAAAGTATCTCAGAAAAAGATGTTTCCAGGCTATGTGTTGATACACATGATTATGAACGATGATACATGGTACGTTGTTCGTAATACAAGAGGTGTGACAGGATTTGTCGGACCTGGATCTAAGCCGGTGCCGCTTACAGATGCGGAGATGGCTCCTCTGGGAATCCAGAGAGAGGAAGTAGTCATGGACTACGAGGAGGGCGACACAGTCCAGGTAATCGCTGGAGCATGGGCGGATACGGTTGGTGTAATCCAGTCTATCAACATGCAGAAGCAGAGCCTTACTATTAATGTTGAGCTCTTCGGCCGCGAGACCCCGGTTGAAATTGGTTTCGCAGAAGTTAAGAAAATGTAACAGTAAGTGGGAGGGGCGTTATATGTTCCCCGCCATCACCACAAGGAGGTAATTGAAATGGCAAAAAAAGTAGAAGGTTATATTAAATTACAGATCCCAGCCGGCAAAGCTACTCCGGCACCACCGGTTGGACCTGCTCTTGGTCAGCACGGTGTAAACATCGTTGAATTTACAAAACAGTTCAACGCTAAGACAGCAGATCAGGGAGACATGATCATCCCTGTAGTTATCACAGTTTACAATGACAGAAGTTTCAGCTTCATCACAAAGACACCACCGGCAGCAGTTCTGATCAAAAAGGCCTGCAACATCAAATCTGGTTCAGGTGTGCCTAACAAAACAAAGGTTGCTACAATCACAAAAGCTCAGGTAGAGGAAATCGCTAAGACAAAGATGCCTGACCTGAACGCTGCTACAATCGAGAGCGCTATGAGCATGGTAGAAGGTACATGCCGCTCTATGGGTGTAACTGTAACAGAATAATTGATGAAGATTAATGTGGGAGGGTTATCCCGACAATACCACTAGGAGGTTTATAGAATGAAAAGAGGAAAGAAATACGTTGAAGCTGCGAAAACAATCGACAGAGGAACACTCTACGATGTAGCAGACGCAGTATCATTAGTTAAAAAGACTGCAACAGCAAAATTCGATGAGACAATTGAAGCTCATATCAGAACTGGATGTGACGGACGTCACGCTGACCAGCAGATTCGTGGAGCAGTTGTTCTGCCACACGGAACTGGTAAAAAGGTTCGTATTCTTGTATTTGCGAAAGATGCCAAAGCTGAAGAAGCTAAAGCAGCCGGAGCAGATTTCGTAGGTGGAGAAGAACTTATTCCTAAGATCCAGAATGAAAACTGGTTTGAATTCGATGTAGTAGTAGCTACACCAGACATGATGGGTGTTGTTGGACGTCTCGGACGTGTACTTGGACCTAAGGGATTAATGCCAAACCCGAAGGCTGGTACAGTAACAATGGACGTTACAAAAGCTATCCAGGAAATCAAAGCTGGTAAGATCGAGTACAGACTTGATAAGACAAACATTATCCATGTGCCAGTAGGTAAAGCAAGCTTTACTGAAGAACAGCTTACAGACAACTTCCAGACGCTTATTGATGCGATTAACAAAGTAAGACCTGCAGCAGTTAAGGGACAGTACCTTAAGAGCGTAACACTTACTTCAACAATGGGACCTGGTGTAAAAATCAACCCAATGAAGCTTGTTTAATCCGCAAGATAATAATGAATAAAAACTCCGTATACAGATGTGATGCTGTATACGGAGTTTTTTTATACCAAAGTTTTTTTGTAAAAGAAAATGAAAAATCTCTTGACAATAACACACGCATATGATAATATACTACAGGACTGCCGAAGACAGTAGGTGCTTGAAAGAGCGTAAGAACACATTTTATGCGGACGCCTACCGAGGAAAGATCGATACTAAAGTATGACTTATCAACCTCTATGTCTTTGGATATAGAGGTTTTTTACATTTATATCTGTCGGCGGTGTAAACTTACAAATCTACAAGGAGGTGCACCATTCGTGGCAAAAGTTGAATTAAAACAACCAGTTGTACAGGCTATTGCAGAGGACGTGAAAGACGCAACAAGCGTTGTCCTTGTTGACTACCGTGGACTGACTGTTGCAGAAGATACAGAGATGCGTAAACAGTTAAGAGAAGCAGGCGTTGTCTACAAAGTTTGTAAGAACACAATGATGAAGAGAGCTTTTGAAGGAACTGATTTCGCAGCATTAGATGAGCACTTAGAAGGACCAAGTGCTATCGCTATTTCTAAAGATGATGCAACAGCTCCGGCAAGAATCCTTTGCAAATTTGCAAAGAATGCAAAAGCCCTTGAATTAAAAGCAGGTGTGGTTGAAGGAACATTATATGATGTAGACGCATTAAATGAACTTGCTAAGATTCCTTCAAGAGAAGAGCTTCTTTCCAAATTACTTGGAAGCTTACAGTCACCTATCACAAACCTGGCTCGCGTTCTCAATCAGATCGCAGAAAAAGGTGGAGCAGATGCTTGTGAAGCAGCTCCGGCAGCAGAAGAAGCTGCAGAAGCACCAGCAGCTGAATAGGCTGATGGCAGCGTAATAATTTATTTCAAAAAAGAAAATAAGAAAAATGGAGGAAAATAAAATGGCAAAGTTAACAACAGAAGAATTTATTGAAGCTATCAAAGAGTTATCTGTATTAGAGTTAAATGATCTTGTAAAAGCTTGTGAAGAAGAATTTGGTGTATCCGCAGCAGCAGGTGTTGTAGTTGCAGCAGCTGGAGCAGAAGGTGGAGCAGCAGCAGAAGAGAAAGATGAGTTCGATGTAGAATTAGTTTCTGCAGGAGCAGCTAAGGTTAAAGTTATCAAAGTTGTTCGTGAAGTAACAGGACTTGGACTGAAAGAAGCTAAAGCATTAGTTGACGAAGCTCCAAAGGTAATCAAAGAAGGCGCTTCTAAAGCTGAGGCTGAAGAAATCAAGACTAAACTTGAAGCAGAAGGTGCTGAAGTTAACCTTAAATAATTCGAGTTTGATTGAATTATCAGGGCATTCCGGTGACGGGATGCCCTTTCGTATTATAAGGGATGCTGAATATAAGAAAGAACTGAAAAAATAGTGCGGATTTGCTTGACATACTTGACAGGCCTGTGCTATAGTAAAAAATGCGCTATTGTGGATAGTTATGCCATGATTTCGTAAAAAAAACAATAAATTGTGTTGTTTTTTGAGACTCTGCAAGTTATATGGGCAGTGAAAAGCCCAGCCAGAAAAATAAATGAGGAGTGAAACGTCAATATGGAGAAAAACAGAATTCGTCCTATTAAAAGTGGAAAAAGTTCACGAATGAGTTATGCCCGACAGAAAGAAGTCGTTCAGATGCCTAACTTGATCGAAGTTCAGACAGATTCTTACAAGTGGTTTCTGGATGAAGGGTTAAATGAAGTGTTCGATGACATTTCCCCAATTACAGATTACAGTGGAAAATTAAGCTTGGATTTCGTGGATTTTACTTTGTGTGAGAATGAAGTGAAATACACGATTGATGAGTGTAAAGAACGTGATGCAACATATGCTGCACCTCTGAAAGTCAAAGTAAGACTTCACAATAAAGAGACAGATGAGATCAATGAGCATGAGATCTTTATGGGAGATCTTCCACTGATGACAAGAACAGGTACTTTTGTGATCAATGGTGCGGAACGTGTAATTGTCAGCCAGTTAGTTCGTTCTCCTGGTATCTATTATGCCATTGCACATGACAAATTAGGTAAAAAACTGTATTCAGCTACCGTAATCCCGAACCGTGGTGCATGGCTGGAGTATGAGACGGATTCTAATGACGTTTTCTATGTACGTGTAGATAGAACAAGAAAGGTACCGATTACTGTGTTGATTCGTGCATTGGGAATCGGTACAAATCCAGAGATTATTGAACTCTTTGGAGAAGAGCCGAAGATCCTGGCAAGTTTTGAGAAAGATGCTGCAACGAATTATCAGGAAGGACTTCTGGAATTATATAAGAAGATCCGTCCGGGTGAACCTCTGGCAGTAGACAGTGCTGAAAGTCTGATCACAAGTATGTTCTTTGATCCGAGACGTTATGATCTTGCAAAAGTAGGACGTTACAAGTTCAATAAGAAGCTTGCGTTAAAGAACCGTATCAGTGGTCAGGTGCTGGCAGAAGATGTTGCAAGCCCAATGACAGGGGAAGTTCTGGCAGAAGCAGGAACCAAGATCACAAGAGAACTGGCTTCCGCAATCCAGAACAATGCAGTTCCATATGTATGGATCAGCGTAGAAGAGACAGAACGACCGATCAAGGTAGTTTCAAATATGATGGTTGACCTTGATGCTGTTGTTGATGTGGATCCGGAAGAAGTAGGGGTTACAGAGCAGGTATATTATCCTGTGCTTGCTGGAATTCTGGAAGAGACAGCCGGAGACATTGATGAATTAAAGGATGCGATCAAGAGAGACATCCACGATCTGATTCCAAAGCATATCACAAAAGAAGATATCTTAGCTTCTATTAACTATAATATGCATCTGGAATATGGCATCGGAACAGATGATGATATCGACCACCTGGGTAACAGACGTATCCGTTCTGTAGGAGAACTGCTTCAGAATCAGTACAGAATCGGTCTTTCTCGTCTGGAAAGAGTGGTTCGTGAAAGAATGACAACACAGGATATGGAGGGCATTTCTCCACAATCCCTGATCAATATCAAACCTGTAACAGCAGCAGTGAAAGAATTCTTCGGATCTTCCCAGCTGTCACAGTTCATGGATCAGAACAATCCGCTTGGTGAGCTGACTCATAAGAGACGTCTTTCAGCGTTGGGACCTGGTGGTCTGTCAAGAGACCGTGCAGGATTCGAGGTACGAGATGTACACTATTCTCACTACGGAAGAATGTGTCCGGTAGAGACACCTGAAGGACCTAACATCGGTCTGATCAACTCTCTTGCAAGTTATGCAAGAATTAATGAGTATGGATTTATCGAGGCTCCATACCGTAAGATCAACCATGATGATCCGACTAACCCGGTAGTTACAGATGAAGTTGTATACATGACAGCGGATGAAGAAGATAATTATCATGTAGCACAGGCGAACGAGCAGTTAGATGAAGAAGGACATTTTGTACGTAAAAATGTATCTGGTCGTTACCGTGAAGAGACACAGGAATATGAAAGAAGAATGTTCGATTATATGGACGTATCTCCTAAGATGGTATTCTCTGTGGCTACAGCTTTAATCCCATTCCTTCAGAATGATGATGCGAACCGTGCCCTGATGGGATCAAACATGCAGCGTCAGGCAGTACCGCTCCTGTTTACCGAGGCTCCGGCAGTAGGAACAGGTATGGAAGAAAAAGCTGCCGTTGACTCCGGTGTATGTGTGGTCGCTGAAGAAGGCGGTACGGTAGAACGTTCTACTTCTACAGAGATTACAGTTCGTCAGGATGACGGAAAACTGAAAAAATATAAATTAACAAAATTCCAGAGAAGTAACCAGAGCAACTGTTATAACCAGAGACCAATCGTCTTCAAAGGAGACAGAGTCGAAAAAGGCGAGGTTATTGCAGATGGACCATCTACATCTAATGGTGAACTTGGACTTGGAAAGAACCCGCTGATCGGATTCATGACATGGGAAGGTTACAACTACGAGGATGCTGTTCTGCTTAGTGAAAGACTGGTGCAGGATGATGTATATACTTCTATTCATATTGAAGAATATGAAGCAGAAGCACGTGATACAAAGCTTGGACCAGAAGAGATCACACGCGACATTCCAGGTGTTGGTGATGATGCACTGAAGAATCTGGATGAAAGAGGAATCATCCGTGTCGGAGCAGAAGTCCGTGCCGGAGATATCCTGGTAGGTAAGGTTACTCCTAAGGGAGAGACAGAGCTTACAGCTGAAGAAAGACTGCTTCGTGCAATCTTCGGTGAGAAAGCCCGTGAAGTAAGAGATACTTCTCTTAAAGTACCTCATGGAGAATATGGTATTGTAGTGGATGCAAAGGTATTTACAAGAGAGAATGGTGATGAGATGTCACCTGGAGTAAACCAGTCAGTCCGTATCTATATTGCACAGAAGAGAAAAATCTCTGTCGGTGACAAGATGGCCGGACGTCATGGTAACAAGGGTGTTGTTTCCCGTGTACTTCCGGTTGAAGACATGCCATTCCTGCCGAATGGACGTCCACTGGATATCGTGCTGAATCCACTGGGTGTACCGTCACGTATGAATATCGGTCAGGTCCTGGAGATTCACCTGTCCCTGGCTGCAAAAGCACTTGGATTCAACATCGCAACTCCTGTATTTGACGGAGCGAACGAGATTGATATTATGGATACTCTTGATCTGGCAAATGATTATGTCAACTTAAGCTGGGAAGAGTTTGAAGCAAAACATAAAGAAGAACTTCTTCCGGAAGTACTGCAGTATCTGTCAGACAACAGAGAACACAGAAAACTCTGGAAAGGTGTTCCGCTTTCAAGAGATGGTAAGGTCCGCCTGCGTGACGGACGTACGGGTGAGTACTTCGACAGCCCGGTAACCATCGGACACATGCATTACCTGAAACTGCACCACCTGGTAGACGACAAGATCCATGCACGTTCTACAGGTCCTTACTCACTGGTTACACAGCAGCCATTAGGAGGAAAGGCTCAGTTCGGTGGACAGCGTTTCGGAGAAATGGAGGTATGGGCACTGGAGGCTTATGGTGCATCATACACACTGCAGGAAATCCTGACTGTGAAGTCAGATGATGTCATCGGACGTGTGAAGACTTACGAAGCAATCATCAAGGGTGAGAATATTCCTGAACCGGGAATTCCGGAATCCTTCAAGGTATTGCTCAAAGAGTTACAGTCACTCGGACTGGACGTACGTGTCTTACGTGATGACAATACAGAAGTGGAGATTATGGAAACTTCCGATATGGGAGAGACAGATTTCCGTTCTCTGATCGAGGGAGACAGAAGATATCGTAATGATGATGACGAAGACTTTGGTAAACACGGATACAGCAAACAGGAATTCCAGGGTGAAGAACTGGTTGATGTAGAAGAAGAACCAGAATCAGACGATGATTTCGATATGAATTTTGAAGAAAATGATGACTATGATTTCGGCGATTCATCTGATGATGAATAGGAAGGGGTCCAAAGTATGCCAGAAAATAATAAGGAACAAACTTATCAGCCAATGACTTTTGATGCGATCAAGATCGGTTTGGCATCACCTGAAAAGATTCTGGAATGGTCAAAAGGAGAAGTTACCAAACCAGAGACCATCAACTATAGAACTTTAAAACCTGAAAAAGACGGACTGTTCTGCGAAAAGATTTTCGGACCAAGCAAGGACTGGGAATGCCATTGTGGAAAGTACAAAAAGATCCGCTATAAAGGTGTGGTCTGCGACCGTTGTGGTGTTGAAGTAACAAAAGCAAGTGTACGTCGTGAGCGCATGGGCCATATCGCCCTTGCTGCTCCTGTATCGCACATCTGGTACTTCAAGGGAATTCCAAGCCGTATGGGACTGATTCTTGATCTGTCCCCGAGAACATTGGAAAAAGTACTGTATTTCGCTTCTTATATCGTACTGGATAAAGGTGAGTCAGATCTGATGTACAAACAGGTATTATCAGAGGCTGAATATCAGGAAGCAAGAGAAAAATGGGGAAGCACATTCCGTGTAGGAATGGGTGCAGAATCCATCAAAGAACTTCTTGAGAACATTGATCTTGAGAAAGAATATACAGAATTGACAGAAGGCTTGAAAGGTGCAACCGGACAGAAACGAGCAAGAATCGTAAAACGTCTGGAAGTAGTAGAAGCTTTCCGTGAGTCTGGAAACAAGCCAGAATGGATGATCATGACAAATATCCCGGTTATCCCACCGGATCTTCGTCCAATGGTACAGCTGGATGGCGGACGTTTTGCGACATCTGACCTGAATGATCTGTACAGAAGAATCATCAACAGAAATAACCGTCTGAGACGTCTTCTTGAATTAGGCGCACCGGACATTATTGTTAGAAATGAAAAGAGAATGCTTCAGGAAGCTGTAGATGCCCTGATTGACAATGGCCGCCGTGGACGTCCGGTAACAGGACCTGGTAACCGTGCACTGAAATCTCTTTCCGATATGCTGAAAGGTAAGTCCGGACGTTTCCGTCAGAACTTGCTTGGTAAGCGTGTTGACTATTCCGGACGTTCCGTTATCGTTGTAGGACCGGAACTTAAGATCTACCAGTGTGGTCTGCCGAAAGAAATGGCAATCGAGCTGTTCAAACCATTTGTTATGAAAGAACTGGTTCAGAACGGAACAGCACACAATATTAAAAATGCTAAGAAGATGGTAGAAAGACTTCAGCCGGAAGTATGGGATGTTCTAGAAGAAGTAATCAAAGAGCATCCGGTTATGCTGAACCGTGCTCCTACACTGCACAGACTTGGTATTCAGGCATTTGAACCGATTCTTGTAGAAGGTAAGGCTATCAAGCTTCATCCACTGGTTTGTACAGCGTTCAACGCCGATTTCGACGGAGACCAGATGGCTGTCCATCTTCCACTTTCCGTAGAAGCACAGGCAGAGTGCCGTTTCTTACTTCTGTCACCGAACAACTTACTGAAGCCGTCTGATGGTGGTCCGGTAGCCGTTCCTTCACAGGATATGGTACTTGGTATCTATTATCTGACTCAGGAGCGTCCTGGTGCCAAGGGAGAAGGCATGATCTTCAAGAGTTTCAACGAAGCACTTCTTGCTTATGAAAATGCTGCTGTAACACTTCATTCACGTGTAAAAGTACGTGTATCCAAGAAGATGGCAGATGGAACAGTGAAGACAGGAACGGTAGAATCTACAGTCGGACGTTTCATGTTTAATGAGATCATTCCACAGGATTTGGGATTTGTAGACCGTGAAGTAGAAGGAAATGAATTGCTTCTGGAAGTTGATTTCCATGTAGGAAAGAAACAGCTGAAACAGATTCTTGAAAAAGTTATCAATACACATGGAGCTACTGCGACAGCAGAAGTACTCGACCATGTAAAGGCTATGGGTTACAAGCTTTCAACAAGAGCTGCCATGACCGTATCCATTTCTGACATGACGGTACCTCCGCAGAAACCGGAGATGATCAAAAATGCGCAGGATACTGTAGATAAGATTACAAAGAACTTCAAACGTGGTCTCATTACAGAAGAAGAAAGATATAAAGAAGTTGTAGAGACATGGAAAGCAACTGACGATGCCCTTACAAAGGCACTGCTTGACGGTCTTGATAAATATAACAACATTTTCATGATGGCAGATTCCGGAGCCCGTGGATCTGACAAACAGATCAAACAGCTTGCAGGTATGCGTGGTCTGATGGCCGATACAACAGGTCACACGATCGAGCTGCCAATTAAATCAAACTTCCGTGAAGGTCTTGATGTACTGGAATACTTCATGTCTGCACATGGAGCTCGAAAAGGTATGTCCGATACAGCTCTTCGTACAGCCGATTCAGGATATCTGACAAGACGTCTGGTAGACGTATCACAGGAACTGATCATCCACGAAGTAGACTGTGCAAAACCGGGAGCACCGATTCCTGGAATGTATGTAAAAGCATTCATGGATGGAAACGAAGTGATCGAAAGTCTGCAGGATCGTATCACAGGACGTTATATCTGTGAGAACATCGTAGATAAAGATGGCAACATCCTTGTAAAGGCAAATCACATGGTAACACCGAAACGTGCAGAGCTGATCTGTAAAAAGGGTGTTGACGAGAAGGGCGAGCCGCTGACACAGATTAAGATCCGTACAATCCTTACATGCCGTTCACATAATGGTGTATGTGCAAAATGTTACGGATCCAACATGGCAACAGGTGAGCCGGTACAGGTTGGAGAAGCTGTCGGAATCATCGCCGCACAGTCAATCGGAGAACCTGGTACACAGCTTACTATGAGAACATTCCATAGTGGTGGTGTAGCCGGTGGAGATATCACACAGGGTCTTCCTCGTGTCGAGGAGCTTTTCGAGGCAAGAAAGCCTAAGGGACTTGCAATTATCACAGAAATCGCAGGAACTGCTAACTTAAATGACACGAAGAAGAAACGTGAGATCATTGTGACAAATAAAGAAACAGGTGAATCCAAAGCATATCTGATCCCTTATGGATCACGTATCAAGGTGGCTGACGGCGCAGAACTGGAAGCCGGTGATGAACTGACAGAAGGTAGTGTAAATCCACACGATATTCTGAGAATCAAAGGACTTCGTGCTGTACAGGATTACATGATCCAGGAAGTTCAGAGAGTATATCGTCTGCAGGGTGTAGAAATCAACGATAAGCATATCGAGGTTATCGTTCGTCAGATGCTGAAGAAGATACGTATCGAAGAGTCCGGAGACACAGAATTCCTCCCGGGAACAAATGTTGACAGACTTGAGTTTGAGGATGTAAATGAAGCTTTGGAAGCAGAAGGTAAAGAACCTGCAACAGGTGAGCAGATCATCATGGGTATTACAAAAGCTTCCCTTGCTACGAATTCATTCCTGTCTGCCGCTTCCTTCCAGGAGACAACAAAAGTCCTGACCGAAGCTGCTATTAAGGGTAAGGTTGATCCGCTGGTAGGTCTGAAAGAGAATGTTATCATTGGTAAACATATTCCTGCCGGAACAGGTATGAGAAAGTATCGTGACATCAAGTTGAACACAGAGATGGAAATGGAAGACGAACTGGATTTTGAGGACGATTTTGATTTTGAATTCAAAGATGCAGATGAGATGAATCAGGAGATTACTCTTGATGAAGGAACAGAAGATGCAGTAGAAGATATTGCAGAAGAAACAGTTGCTGTATCTGAAGATGAAGAATAAAATATAAGTCAAATAAAAAGAAAGTGTTCACACTGAAAAGTGTGGACATTTTCTTTTTTAGTGAAAAATAAGATGATATCGCTAATGTTTACTGTTATTTGTATATATAAATTGACTTTTATATTCAAAAAGTTTATAATAATTGTCAGTGAGAATCGGCGAAAATAGTAACAGATTCTGTCAACATTTTAAGAAAGGTTGGGGTTCTATTATGGATCAAGGTAAACTTACAAGAATATTAAAATCAATGGAGGAGCATGAGGTTCCGCAGATGATCGTTTCTGACCCGGTTGCGATCTTCTATCTGACAGGCAAGTGGATTTTTCCGGGAGAAAGACTTCTGGCATTGTATCTGAATGTGAACGGAAATCATAAAATGGTAATCAACAAATTATTTCCACAGGAATCAGATCTTGGCGTAGATATTATCTATTATGATGACATTGAAGACGGAGTAGAGATCTTAAGCAAGTATGTAGATAAAGATAAGACAATGGGAATTGATAAAACATGGCCGTCAAAATTCCTTATTCGTCTGCAGGAGTTAGGCGGAGGAAGTAAATTTGTAAATGGATCTCCGATCATTGATTATATCCGTATGGTAAAAGATGAGAAAGAAAAAGATCTTATGAGAAAATCTTCTAAGTTAAATGATATTGCTATGGAAAAGATCATTCCATGGGTAGCAAAAGGATTAACTGAGAAAGAATTAAATGCAAAAATGCGTGAAATTTACAAAGAAATCGGATGTGAAGATGTATCGTTCGATCCAATTACAGCATACGGACATGGCGCTGCAGATCCACATCATGTAACAGATGATTCCAAAGGAAAACGCGGAGATTGTGTAATTCTTGATATCGGTGGATTTAAAGATAACTATGCATCGGATATGACAAGAACTGTATTTATCGGTGAAGTATCTGACCGTGCAAAAGAAATTTATGATATCGTAGTTGAAGCAAACAGAAGAGGTATCGAAGCTGCCAAACCGGGAAATAGAATGTGCGACGTTGACCTTGCTGCAAGAAATTACATCGAGGAAAAAGGATTTGGCGAGTATTTCACACACAGAACAGGACATTCTATCGGACTGGAAGATCACGAATTTGGTGATGTATCATCTGTTAATACTGACATCATCAAGGTTGGACAGTGCTTCTCAGTAGAGCCGGGAATCTATCTCCCGGATGAGAACATCGGTGTTCGTATCGAAGACCTTGTAATCATCACAGAAGATGGATGTGAAGTTCTGAATGACTTTACAAAAGACCTGATCGTTGTACCGGAAGAGTAAAATATCAGAATACATATTTCGCACAGAAATGGAGAAAATGCAGATGACAAGAGATCAGGCGTATGAAATCTTAACAAAATACATGAAAGGTGAGAATTATATTACACATTCTCTGGCAGTTGAGGCTATTATGAAGGGATTGGCCAAACGTCTTGCGCCGGACGAGGTGGAATATTGGGGAATTGCAGGATTGCTGCATGATCTGGATGAAGAGCAATGTGACTGGGAGCATGACTTAAGTGTACACGGACCGACATCGGTAGAAATCTTAAAAAAAGAAGGAATTGATGATCCTGTATTATTTGGAGCGATCTGTGCACATAATCCGAAAAGTGGCGTGAAAGCGAAAACAAAAATCCAATATGCACTTCTGGCGGCAGATCCAATGAGTGGTTTCTTAAAAGCGGTTGCGCAGATTTACCCGGATAAAAAGATTGCAAGTGTAAAAAGAAAGTCTGTTATAAAACGTTTTAATGAAGCACGATTTGCGAAAGGTGCCAATCGTGATTACATGGAAAGTATCGAATTTACAGGGCTGATGTTGGAGGACCTGATTGATATCGGATTGGAAGAAATGTGTGCGATCTCTGATGAATTAGGATTATAACAAAGTATAAAAATGGTGTTGTAAGAAATATAGATCTTACAACACCATTTTTAATATATCATTAATTATTCATAACGCTCATCGATGACACGTTTTGTCTTCTTTTCGCTTCGAGGTAATAATCCGATTTCAACAACTTTAACTAACGGTGTAAAGCCTATGCGGCTTTTGACGGTAGCTGCGATTCGTTTGGCAAGATCAAGGAAGTCAACCGTTCCATTTGTTTCAACATAGATTCGCATGGTGTCTTTTCCGTCAAGATGAGAAATGCGGATCTGATATTCACTGGATACTTCAGAAAATCCTTTTAAGATTTCTTCAATCTGAGCTGGGAACACATTTACACCCTTGATCTTCATCATATCATCGGTACGTCCCATAATAGTATCGAGCCGTGGGAATCTGCTTCCGCAAGGACATTCTCCCGGAATGATGCGGGAAAGATCATGTGTGCGGTAGCGGATAAGAGGTGCTCCTTCTTTGACCAGGGTGGTAATGACGATTTCTCCGAGTTCTCCGTCCGGAAGTACTTCACCGGTTACAGGGTCGATGATCTCAATGTAAATATAATCATCCCAGTAGTGCATACCACAGTCATGGGAACAGCTGATTCCGATTCCCGGTCCATAGATTTCCGTCAGGCCATAGATGTCATAGAGTTCAATTCCAAGTTCTTCCGTGATACGCCGGCGCATTTTTTCACCCCAGCGTTCAGAACCAATGATTCCTTTCTTCAGATGGATCTTGTCTTTGATTCCTCTTTTTTGGATTTCTTCTGCAAGAAGCAGGGCGTAAGAGGAAGTAGAACCGAGAACGGTTGTCTTCATATCCATCATCATCTGAAGCTGTTTGTCGGTGTTTCCGGGTCCCATAGGAATAACCATGCTTCCTAATCTTTCGGCACCTGCCTGAAATCCGATTCCGGCAGTCCAGAGTCCGTATCCGGGTGTGATCTGAATACGGTCCAGATTTGTAAGACCGGCCAATTCATAGCAGCGTTGAAACATGATTGCCCAGTCGTCTACATCTTTCTGAGTATATGGAATGATGACCGGCAGTCCGGTGGTACCGGAAGAAGAGTGGATTCGGACAATCTTTTCTTCCGGTGCGGTCATCAGACCAAGAGGATAAGCATTTCTTAAATCATTTTTCTCAGAAAACGGAAGCTTTTGAAAATCTTCCGCTGACTGTATACTGGTAACACCGGCTTCTTCTAATTTCTTTCCATAGAAACTTTCCGCTTTCAGGAGCGCCTGTATCTGATTATTTACCTGTGCGATTTGTGTCTCTGTAATCTGCATATGTCGTGTTCCTGCCTTTCTTTGTTATATGTTATAGTTTAATGCCCGGAGATTCATTTCATGGAATTTCTCGGGAAGTGTATATTTCATAATGTCTTCTATTTCAGAGATTGTAAAGTCCAGTACTCCGGTCCGTATGGCTGCGCCAAGAAGCACCATGTTCAGTACTTTGGAAGAACCAATGTCTGCACATGCCTGATCTGCATTTACAAGAGTCAGATTAGGAACAGCCGCTTTTAGATATTCAAGCATCTGAGGTGCATCATAATCTGATCCGCTTAAGGTAGCAGTAACTGGTTTTACAGCTCGGGTGCTGACAACAATATGTCCGTGGTCTTTGAGATAGGGAAGCATACGGACTGTCTCACCTGGTTCGAAGCCGATGATCAGGTCGGCAGTTCCTGTTTCGATCATTGGCGAATAGAGATTATCACCCATACGAAGATGACTGAATACACTACCACCACGCTGAGCCATACCGATGGTCTCGGCACTCATGACAGGAATATCTTTACTCATAGCTGCTGCGGCAAGAAGTTTGGAAGCGAGGACGGTTCCCTGACCGCCGACGCCGCACAGGACAATGTTTTTTTGATTATTCATGTTTTTTACCTCCTATAATAGCAGCTGTAGGGCATACCTGACTGCATAATCCGCAGCCGGTACACATCGTATCATCAATGCAGACATTACCGTTGTCAAGTACAATGGCAGGGCATCCAAGTTCACGGATACATTTTTTACATCCGATACATTTTTCGGCATCTATATGAAGAGAAAACTCCGGCTTGGTGATGGCTATACATGGTGATTTGAATATAATAGCTTTTACACCTGTCTTATCAGCCATTTCCCGGACGCATGCTACAGATGAGTTCAAATCCAGCGGATTTACAGTCTTAACATCTGTAACGCCGATTCCGCGGAGGACTTGTTCGATATTAATTTTTTGCACGATCTCCCCCATCACTGTGCGGCCGGTTCCAGGGTGTGGCTGATGTCCGGTCATGGCTGTGGTAGAGTTATCCAGAACGATCAGTATCATATTCGCCTGATTGTACACGGCATTGACAACACCTGTGATCGCAGAGGCGAAGAAGGTTGAGTCTCCGACAAACGCAAAGCATGTGGTGTCAGGTTCCACTTTTTCGATACCTTGTGCGATATTCAATCCGGCACCCATACACAGACAGGTATCAACCATATCGAGAGGAAGGGCATTTCCGAGCGTATAACATCCGATATCCCCGCAGAAAACGGTTTTCTTTCCTTTCATAGCTTTTTTTACGGCGTAGAAAGAAGCTCTGTGAGGACATCCGGCGCAAAGTACCGGCGGGCGGACCGGCAGTGCCGGCGGTTCCGGAAAATCAGTGGTGACAGGGGAGGTAAGACCAAGGAATGTATTAATATAGGTAGTTATAGTGTCACGGGTGTTTTCTCCGGCACAGGCAGTATGACCACTGAGTTTTCCGCTAATTCTGGTTGGAAGATGATATTTTCCGCATATATAGATCAGCTCACGTTCGATAACCGGATCAAGTTCTTCCAGGCAGAGAACTTCATCAAGTCCAGAAAGGAAATCTACTGCTAATTTTTCCGGAAATGGATGAGGCGTGGCAATTTTTAAAGTCTTTACCATACCGGTCTTTTTTAATGTTTCCATCGTGTAGGTATAGCTGATCCCTCCGGTGGCGATTCCTTTTTTTGAATCCTTGAAAGCATCGCAGGATGGATGAATCGTATTTTTCTCATAAGAAGAAAAGATATCGGATAATTCCTGGTTACGTGCTTCGATTTTTTTGTGATTCATGAAAGATAATCTAGGAAAGATAACCCAGCGTTTGGAATCTTTGATAAAACCTTCCGGTTGGTGGTGGGTATATTCTGTCTCATCTTTTACCATGATAGACGCGTAGCCATGACAGACACGTGTGGTTGGACGTAAGAATACCGGAGTACCGTATTTTTCTGAATATTCAAAAGCTTCCTGGATCATCTCATAAGCTTCCTGTGCCGAAGATGGGTCAAAGCAAGGCAGCTTGGAAAATCTGGAAAAATGTCTGGTATCCTGCTCTGTCTGAGAAGAAATCGGACCCGGATCATCTGCTACGAGAATGACCATTCCGCCTTTGATCCCGACGTACTCGAGACTCATCAGCGGATCGGAAGCAACATTTAATCCGACCTGCTTCATGGTTACCATGGATCTTGCACCGGCATAAGAAGCTCCGGCAGCCAGTTCCATGGCCGCTTTTTCGTTCACGGACCATTCCACATACACATCATCCGGCCGGTGTTTTGCTATAGTTTCCAGAACTTCCGTAGAAGGGGTTCCGGGATAACCGGCTACGACATTAACTCCGGCAGCAACTGCACCGAGGGCAATTGCTGCATTTCCCATTAAAAATTCTTTATGCATAATCATATCACCTCTAATTGTACGAATTCGTTATTTAAATAGTATAATATGTCTGATAAAAAAATGCAATCTTTTGGTAACGTGATAAAGTGGAATAAAGCAAGGGAAACGAAGAATGTCTTTTCGGGAATACAAGGATATGATAGAATAACACTACCAGATAGATTGTGACAGGTATCAGAAAATAAAAAGAGGTATGTAAGATGAAAAAATATGATTATTTAGTAGTCGGGTCAGGATTATATGGGGCAGTGTTTGCTCGTGAAGCAAAAAAAGCGGGGAAATCTGTTCTGGTAATTGATAAACGTCCGAATATTGCGGGAAATGTATATACAGAGGATGTAGAAAAAATTCATGTACATAAGTATGGTGCACATATTTTTCATACAAATAATAAGAAAGTATGGAATTATATCACGCAGTTTGCGGAGTTTAACAGATTTACGAATTCACCGGTAGCGAATTATAAGGGTGAGTTATATTCACTTCCTTTTAATATGTATACATTTAACAAGATGTGGGGAGTGGTGACACCGGAAGAAGCAGAAGCGAAGATAGAAGAGCAGAGAAAGGAAATTACGGGAGAGCCAAAGAATCTGGAAGAACAGGCAGTTTCACTGGTTGGAAGAGATATCTATGAGAAATTGATCAAGGGTTATACAGAGAAGCAGTGGGGACGTGACTGCACAGAACTTCCGGCATTTATTATCAAGAGACTTCCGGTGCGTCTGACATTCGACAATAATTATTTCAATGCAATGTATCAGGGAATTCCTGTGGGAGGGTACACGAAGATGGTAGAGAATCTTCTGGATGGCATAGAGATCCGTCTGAACACAGAATATCTGGAGCATAAAGAGGAATTAGATGCGCTGGCAGAAAAAGTAGTTTATACAGGACCGATAGATGCTTATTTTGAATATAAACTCGGAACGTTGGAGTACCGCTCTGTAAGATTTGAGACGGAACTTTTAGACAAGCCGAATTTCCAGGGGAATGCAGCTGTAAACTACACAGACAGAGAGACGCCTTGGACACGTATCATCGAGCATAAGTGGTTCGAATTTGGAAAGGATTCAGAAGGAAATGATATTCCAAAGACTGTGATCAGCCGAGAATACAGCTCTGAATGGAAATTGGGTGACGAACCATATTATCCGGTCAATGATGAAAAAAATGGAGCATTGTACGCAGAATACAAAAAATTAGCGGAAAAAGAAGAGAACGTGATCTTCGGAGGCCGTCTAGGGGAATATAAATATTATGATATGGATGCTGTCATAGCATCAGCGTTAGAACTCTGTGAAAAGGAACTCGGAATTATAACCGGGTAATAATGAAAAAAGTATGCATAGAAGCAATTGTCTTTGCACATATGCATACTTTTTTGCCATTTTTGCTTGAACTTGAGTCTAATACCAACTATAATGGGGGCAGTTGCTTTGTGAAAGATAGACGATATATTATTTTAGGAGAATAGATATGGGAAGATATTTCGGAACAGATGGTTTCCGTGGCGAAGCCAATAATAACTTAACAGCAGATCATGCGTACAAGATCGGAAGATTTCTCGGATGGTACTATGGAGAAATAAAACGTCAGAATGGTGATGATACACCGGCACGTATTGTAATTGGAAAGGATACGAGACGTTCCAGCTACATGTTCGAATATACATTGGTAGGTGGACTTGTTGCATCGGGAGCAGATGCTTACCTGCTTCATGTTACAACAACACCATCTGTTGCTTATGTGGCAAGAACGGATGAATTTGATTGCGGGATCATGATCTCTGCAAGTCATAATCCGTATTATGACAACGGAATCAAACTGATCAACGGTAATGGCGAGAAGATGGATGAGGGAACGATCGCACTGGTAGAAGACTATCTGGATGGCAAACTGGAAGTATTTGGGGAAAAGTATGAGGAGATTCCATTTGCACATACATCTAAGATCGGACGTACGGTAGACTATGTATCAGGAAGAAACCGTTACATCGGATATCTGATTTCACTTGGACTTTATTCTTTCAAGGGTGTGAAAGTCGGACTGGATTGTGCGAACGGAAGTTCATGGAATCTGGCAAAGTCTGTATTTGATGCACTTGGAGCCAAGACATATGTAATCAATGCAGAGCCGGACGGAACGAATATCAATAACAATGCAGGATCTACGCACATCGGCGGCCTGCAGAAATTTGTTGCCGAGAATGGTCTGGATGTTGGATTTGCATATGACGGAGATGCTGACAGATGTCTCTGTGTAGATGAAAAAGGGAATCTGATAGATGGAGATGCAATTCTTTATATTTATGGAAAATATATGAAAGAACGTGGCAAACTGGAAAACAATACGGTCGTTACAACAGTTATGTCTAATTTTGGATTATACAAAGCATTCGATGAGGCAGGGATTGATTATGCAAAGACTGCAGTCGGAGACAAATATGTATACGAATATATGACAAACAATGGATGCATTCTCGGAGGAGAACAGTCCGGCCATATTATTTTCTCAAAATATGCTTCCACAGGAGACGGTATCCTTACCAGTCTTAAGATGATGGAAGTTATGATGGCAAGAAAGAAGAAAATGAGTGAACTCATGGAAGGGCTTCATATTTATCCACAGGTTTTGGAGAATGTACGTGTGACAGATAAGAAAGCAGCGCAGGACGATGCGGATGTACAGAGCGCGGTACGGGCAGTAACAGAAGCCCTTGGAGATACCGGACGTATCCTTGTGCGGGAATCCGGAACAGAACCACTTCTCAGAGTTATGGTAGAAGCAGAGACAGAAGAAATCTGTAAAAAATATGTAGATCAGGTTGTAGATGTCGTTAAGAAAAAAGGATATGTGATCGGCTAAAGCAGCGGACCTGAGGCGGAGATAAGATACATAAATACCAGAAATGGAATAGATTATATTAAGAATAATACAGGGAGAAAAAACGAATTATGTGTGGAATTGTAGGATTTACAGGTGAACACCAGGCAGCACCGATCTTGTTGGATGGTTTGTCAAAACTGGAATATCGTGGTTACGACTCTGCAGGAATTGCTATACGTGACGGCAGTGCAGATGCAGAGATCATTAAGGCAAAAGGCAGACTGAAAGTTCTTGCTGAGAAGACGAATGATGGTGAATCCGTAAAAGGAACCTGCGGTATCGGTCATACAAGATGGGCAACACATGGAGAACCATCTGAGAATAATGCACATCCTCATGCAAGTGATGATGGAAATGTTGTGGCTGTTCATAATGGTATTATTGAAAACTATCAGGAATTAAAGGATAAACTTGTCCGTAAAGGGTATACATTCTATTCTGAGACAGACACGGAAGTAGCAGTAAAACTGATCGATTATTATTATAAAAAATATGAAGGGACTCCGGTAGATGCGATCAATCATGCGCTGGTACGGATCAGAGGCTCCTACGCATTGGCAATTATGTTCAGAGATTATCCGGAAGAAATCTACGTAGCAAGAAAGGACAGTCCGATGATCCTTGGAGTTGCGAACGGAGAATCCTATATTGGTTCCGATGTTCCTGCAATTCTGAAATATACGAGAGATGTATACTATATCGGTAACCAGGAGATGGCACGTGTCCGTAAAGGTGAGATTACATTCTATAACCTGGATGGAGAAGAGATTGAAAAAGAATTAAAGACGGTTGAATGGGACGCAGAGGCAGCAGAAAAATCAGGATATGAGCATTTCATGATCAAGGAAATACATGAGCAGCCAAAGGCAGTTTCAGATACACTGAATTCTGTTATAAAAGACGGAATGATTGATCTTTCAGAGGTCGGACTTTCGGAAGAAGAGATCAAAGAGATCAGCCAGATTTATATCGTGGCATGTGGATCGGCATATCATGTCGGAGTGGCAGCACAGTATGTCATGGAAGATCTGGCAAGAATTCCGGTACGTGTAGAACTTGCATCAGAATTCCGCTATCGTAATCCGATTCTTGATCCGAAAGGACTGGTAGTCATTATCAGCCAGTCAGGAGAGACCGCAGACAGTCTGGCAGCACTCAGAGAATCAAAGAAACAGGGAGTAAAGACACTTGGTATCGTGAATGTAATCGGTTCTTCTATTGCCAGAGAGGCAGACAATGTATACTATACACTGGCAGGACCGGAGATTGCAGTTGCGACAACAAAAGCATACAGCACACAGTTGATCGCAGCTTATACACTTGCAATTCAGTTTGCAAAGATCAGAGGACAGATTACAGAAGAACAGTATACCGGATATATTGAAGAACTTCAGAGCATTCCGGAGAAAATTCAAAGAATTATCGAGGATAAAGAGAGACTTCAGTGGTTTGCATCCAAACAGGTGAATGCGAAAGACATTTTCTTTATCGGTCGTGGAATTGATTATGCGATTTCCCTTGAGGGAAGCCTTAAGATGAAAGAAATCAGCTATATTCATTCGGAGGCATATGCAGCAGGAGAATTGAAGCACGGAACGATTTCCCTGATTGAAGAGGGTACACTGGTTATCGGAGTACTGACACAGCCGGAATTATATGAAAAGACACTGAGCAACATGGTAGAGTGTAAGAGCCGTGGCGCATATCTGATGGGACTTACAACATTTGGACATTATAATATTGAAGAAAACGCAGATTTTTCTGTATACATTCCAAAGACAGACCCTCATTTTGCAACATCACTTGCAGTTATTCCGCTTCAGTTACTTGGATATTATGTATCAGTAGCAAAAGGTCTGGATGTAGATAAACCGAGAAACCTTGCAAAGAGTGTAACAGTAGAATAGAAATGAACAGGGTGGGATATGGCATGATAAACAGTCATGGTATATCCCGCTTTTTTGTGCTATACTGATTTTAACTGTAAAAAAGACAAATAAACAAAGGAGAAAGAGAATTATGAAAACAGCATTAGTCATTATGGCTGCAGGAATGGGTTCGCGTTTTGGCGGCGGAATTAAGCAACTGGAACCGGTAGGCCCAAATGGGGAGATCATTATGGATTATTCCATTCATGATGCAATAGAGGCCGGATTTAATAAAGTAGTATTTATCATTCGTAAGGATATCAAAGATGCATTTCATGATGCGATCGGAAAAAGAATTGAAGGAATCTGTAATGAATTGAACATAGAATTTGCTTATGCATATCAGGAGTTGGATGATCTCCCGAAAGGAATTGAAAAGCCGGCCAAGAGAAGCAAGCCGTGGGGAACAGGACAGGCGGTACTGGTATGTAAAGATATTATCAAAGAGCCATTCGTAGTTATTAATGCAGATGACTATTATGGAAAAGAAGCATTTGTAAAGATTCATGAGTTCCTTGTGGAAAATTATACACCGGAAAAATCAAAAGAACTTTGCATGGCCGGATTCATTCTCGGCAATACTTTAAGTGATAACGGAACTGTTACAAGAGGAATTTGTGCAGTAGATGAGAATGATTATCTGACAGATGTCGTAGAAACTTATGAAATCAAAAAGACATCAGACGGAGCAGAATCTCAGGGAAATAGAATTGATGTAAATGCACATGTATCGATGAATATGTGGGGACTGACACCGGAGTTTGTAGGACTTCTGGAGGAAGGATTTGTAGAATTCTTTGAGAATATCAAAGGGGATGAAGCAAAAGAACTGAAAGGTGAATATCTGCTCCCGATCTATATTGATGAACTTCTGAAAAAGGGAACAGTAAGTGTCAGACTTCTGGAGACACAGGACAAATGGTTTGGCGTAACTTATAAAGAAGACAAACCGGTTGTAGTAGAGTCATTTGCAAAACTGATTGCAGACGGTGTATATCAGAAAGATCTGTTTGCAGATCTTAAGGCGTAATATCCGGGATATAACCGCAGGTATGATATCGAAAGCATGTGATTGAACAGGAAGAAAAAAGACAGGAAAGAATATGACGGAAAACAGGAGAAAGAGAAATAAGGCAGGAATTATCTGGCTGTTTCTTATGCTGATATGGCTGACGGTGATTTTTTCATTTTCAGCAAAAAAGGCAGATGAATCGACGGTAATGAGCCACTCCGTCGGAAAGTTGATTGGAAATATCGTGATTCCGGAGTACAGATCCTGGCCGGAAGATAAACAGGAGCAGTTTGCGGAAAAGATAGATTTCCCGGTACGCAAATGTGCGCATGCGTCGGAATACGCAGTCCTTGGTGTGTTGATGCTGGGGACTGCGTACTCTTTTGCGGAAGATCAGGGAAAAAAGAACAGATTATTATGCTGGTGTGCAGGTACGGCATACGCAGCAACAGATGAATTCCATCAACTATTCGTGCCTGGGCGCAGCTGTCAGTTCAGGGATGTCTGTATTGACAGTGCAGGCATACTGACAGGTATCGTGCTGTTTAGCCTGATAAAGCATCAGATCGCGAAATATAATGAAAAGAAAAAAGTGGCAAAAAACGTGAAAAATCAAGGGAAATCCCTTGACAAGAATCATGATTCGTAATAAACTAAACAAGCGTGCATGGGAACGTTTTGTTTTGATGTGCGACTATTCACAAGATGAATAAGCAACTTATTATAATCGTAGGAGGTGAAAGAAATGCCAACATTTAACCAGTTAGTAAAAAAAGGACGTCAGACATCTGTAAAGAAGTCTACAGCACCAGCACTTCAGAAAGGATACAACTCTTTAAAGAAGAGAAGTACGAATACTTCTGCACCACAGAAGAGAGGTGTTTGTACAGCTGTTAAGACTGCTACACCTAAGAAACCTAACTCAGCTCTTAGAAAGATCGCCAGAGTACGTCTGTCTAACGGAATCGAAGTAACAAGCTATATCCCGGGAGAAGGACACAACCTTCAGGAGCATAGTGTTGTTCTGATCCGTGGAGGAAGAGTAAAAGACCTTCCAGGTACAAGATATCATATCGTAAGAGGAACACTTGATACAGCAGGTGTTGCTAAGAGAAGACAGGCTCGTTCTAAATACGGTGCTAAGAGACCAAAAGATGCTAAGAAATAAATCTATTGCATAGACAACAGATAAGATTTCAAACCAATTAAAAATGTAATCACAAACAGAACTATGATTATGTAAGTTGCAAGGTATATATATGTATGCCCTATGCACTACACAGTATCATTAGAAAGACACATGTGAGTACCGATGAATTAAATTAAGATGTTTAAGGAGGGAAGGACCGTGCCACGTAAAGGACATACTCAGAAAAGAGACGTATTAGCGGATCCAGTATACAACAATAAAGTGGTAACCAAGCTTGTCAACAACATTATGCTTGATGGTAAGAAGGGTGTTGCACAGAAAATCGTATACGGAGCGTTTGAAAGAGTTGAAGCAAAAGCCGAAAAGCCAGCTATCGAAGTATTTGAAGAGGCTATGAATAACATCATGCCAGTACTTGAGGTAAAGGCTAGACGTATCGGAGGAGCTAACTACCAGGTACCGATCGAGGTTAGACCTGAGAGAAGACAGACTCTTGCACTTCGTTGGCTGACAGTATACTCTCGTGCTAGAGGAGAGAAAACAATGGAAGAAAGACTGGCTAACGAAATCCTGGATGCAGCAAACAATACAGGCGCATCTGTAAAGAAGAAAGAAGACATGCACAAGATGGCAGAAGCAAACAAAGCATTTGCTCATTATCGTTTCTAATTATAGGAGGAAAAAATCTTGGCTGGAAGAGAATATCCATTAGAGAGAACAAGAAATATCGGTATTATGGCACATATCGATGCTGGTAAGACAACTCTTACCGAGCGTATCCTGTACTATACCGGTGTTAATTATAAGATTGGAGATACTCACGAAGGTACTGCTACCATGGACTGGATGGAACAGGAGCAGGAAAGAGGTATCACAATCACTTCTGCGGCTACAACATGCCACTGGACACTCGAAGAGTTCACAAAACCTAAAAAGGGAGCTCTTGAGCACCGTATCAACATCATTGATACTCCGGGACACGTTGACTTTACTGTAGAGGTTGAACGTTCACTCCGTGTACTGGACGGCGCTGTCGGCGTCTTCTGTGCTAAGGGTGGTGTTGAGCCTCAGTCAGAAAACGTATGGCGTCAGGCTGACACATACAATGTACCAAGAATGGCATTCATCAATAAGATGGATATCCTGGGTGCTGATTTCTACAATGCAGTAGACCAGATTAAGACCAGACTTGGAAAGAACGCTATTTGTCTTCAGTTACCAATCGGTAAAGAAGATGACTTCAAGGGAATCATTGACCTGATGGAAATGAAAGCTTACATCTACAACGATGATAAGGGAAATGACATTTCTGTTACAGATATCCCGGAAGATATGGCAGATGATGCAGAACTTTACCATACAGAAATGGTAGAGAAGATCTGCGATCTTGATGATGATCTGATGATGCAGTATCTGGAAGGTGAAGAACCATCTGTTGAAGATATGAAGAAAGCACTCAGAAAAGCAACATGCGAGTGTACAGCAGTTCCTGTTTGCTGTGGTTCAGCTTACAGAAACAAAGGTGTACAGAAACTTCTTGATGCAATCCTTGAGTACATGCCTGCACCAACAGATATCCCGCCAATCGATGGTGTGGATGAGGATGGTAATGAGGTTGTAAGACATTCTTCAGATGAAGAGCCGTTCTCAGCACTTGCATTCAAGATTATGACAGACCCATTCGTAGGTAAACTGGCATACTTCAGAGTTTACTCTGGTACAATGAACTCAGGTTCTTATGTACTGAATGCTACAAAGAATAAAAAAGAGCGTGTTGGACGTATCCTTCAGATGCATGCCAACAAACGTGAAGAGCTTGATAAAGTATATTCAGGTGATATCGCAGCTGCTATCGGATTTAAATTCACTACAACAGGTGATACAATCTGTGACGAGCAGCATCCTGTAATTCTGGAATCAATGGAATTCCCAGAACCAGTTATCGAGCTTGCTATCGAGCCTAAGACAAAAGCTTCCCAGGGTAAACTTGGTGAATCTCTTGCAAAACTGGCTGAAGAAGACCCTACATTCCGTGCTCATACTGATCAGGAGACTGGACAGACAATCATCGCTGGAATGGGAGAACTTCATCTTGAAATTATCGTAGACAGACTTCTTCGTGAGTTCAAGGTAGAAGCTAATGTAGGTGCTCCTCAGGTTGCTTACAAAGAAGCATTTACAAAACCAGTTGATGTCGACAGCAAATATGCAAAACAGTCAGGTGGACGTGGACAGTACGGACACTGTAAAGTTAAATTCGAGCCAATGGATGTTAACGGTGAGGAAACATTCAAATTCGAATCTTCTGTAGTTGGTGGAGCTATTCCGAAGGAATATATCCCGGCTGTAGGTGAAGGTATCGAAGAGGCTATGCAGTCTGGTATCCTTGGAGGATTCCCGGTTGTTGGTCTTAAGGCTAACGTATATGACGGTTCTTACCATGAAGTCGATTCAAGTGAAATGGCTTTCCATATTGCAGGTTCTCTTGCATTTAAGGACGCTATGAAGAAGGCATCTCCGGTTCTTCTTGAGCCTATCATGAGAGTGGAAGTTACTATGCCGGAAGAGTACATGGGTGACGTTATTGGAGACATTAACTCACGTCGTGGACGTATCGAAGGTATGGATGACCTCGGCGGCGGAAAGATCGTTCGTGGATTCGTTCCATTGTCAGAAATGTTTGGATACTCTACAGACTTACGTTCCAGAACACAGGGACGTGGTAACTACTCAATGTTCTTCGAGAAATACGAGCCAGTACCGAAGTCAGTACAGGAAAAGATTTTATCCAGCAAAAATGACTAATTATTTATAAAATGCTTGAAAAAGTGCTACATTTGAAATATAATCAAATGTAGCCGAGCAAACGAACAATTTGTTAATATGCCATATGGCACTAAATTAAGGAGGATATTCAAAATGGCTAAAGCTAAATTTGAAAGAACAAAACCGCATTGTAATATCGGTACTATCGGTCACGTTGACCACGGTAAAACAACTCTTACAGCTGCTATCACAAAGACACTTGCAGCAAGAGTACCAGGAAACACAGCAGAGAACTTTGAAGATATCGATAAAGCTCCAGAAGAGAGAGAACGTGGTATCACAATTTCTACAGCTCACGTTGAGTACCAGACAGAGAAACGTCACTATGCACACGTTGACTGCCCAGGACATGCTGACTACGTAAAGAACATGATCACAGGAGCTGCTCAGATGGATGGAGCTATCCTTGTTGTAGCTGCTACTGATGGTGTTATGGCTCAGACAAGAGAGCACATCCTGCTTTCTCGTCAGGTAGGTGTTCCTTACATCGTTGTATTCATGAACAAATGTGATATGGTTGACGATGACGAACTTCTTGAATTAGTAGAAATGGAAATCCGTGAACTCCTTGACGAGTATGAATTCCCAGGAGATGATACTCCAATCATCCAGGGATCAGCTCTTAAAGCTCTTGAAGATCCTAACTCAGAGTGGGGAGACAAGATCATGGAACTCATGGATGCTGTAGATTCTTATATCCCAGATCCAGAGCGTGATACAGATAAGCCATTCCTTATGCCAGTAGAGGACGTATTCTCTATCACAGGACGTGGTACAGTTGCTACAGGTAGAGTAGAGCGTGGTGTTCTTCATGTATCTGACGAAGTAGAAATCGTTGGTATTCACGAAGAGACTAAGAAGACAGTTGTAACAGGTGTTGAAATGTTCCGTAAACTTCTTGATGAAGCTCAGGCTGGTGACAACATCGGTGCTCTTCTTCGTGGTATCCAGAGAACAGAAATCGAAAGAGGACAGGTTCTTTGTAAACCAGGTTCAGTAACATGCCATCACAAATTCACAGCTCAGGTTTACGTTCTGACAAAAGATGAAGGTGGACGTCATACTCCATTCTTCAACAACTATCGTCCACAGTTCTACTTCAGAACAACAGACGTTACAGGTGTTTGCGAACTTCCAGAAGGTGTTGAAATGTGCATGCCTGGTGACAACGTAGAAATGACAATCGAACTGATTCACCCAGTTGCTATGGAGCAGGGACTTCGTTTCGCTATCCGTGAAGGTGGA
Organism: Dorea longicatena; assembly: GCF_024168045.1. Classification (GTDB taxonomy): domain Bacteria; phylum Bacillota; class Clostridia; order Lachnospirales; family Lachnospiraceae; genus Dorea_A. The sequence continues at coordinate 2,536,867 of NZ_CP100126.1, read as the reverse complement.
CGTACTGTAGGATCAGGACGTGTTGCTACAATCATCGAGTAATACAATCTGAAAATAGATTTGTTATCGTAAGATAACTTGTGTCCAAACGTAAGATACCCGTAGAACCGAAGTTCTACGGGTTTTTCTGTTGCCTGGAAATATATAAAAAGAGCAGAAAAGAATAACGAATAGTATAGAAAAACGGTTGCCGGGAGAGTATCCTGACAACCGTTTGTGATAACAGAATGATAACAAAATCTTAAATTAATCCAAGCAAGGAGCTTTCATGAAGTACTGCAGATGGATTATATTTCTCTATAAGAGAATTTACAATTAAGCGATTTCCGGCACTAATTTTAGGACTTAAGGTAATTTCCATTTGTGCGTAAGCATGTTCGTCTAGAGTTAGATCATAGAAGGGAAAAGCTTGTTTTGCCTGCCCAAATAAAATTTTAGTACTAGTCGCTTGAAATTCTTTGACAGATTTATCAACTGCCTGATTAAGGTTTAGAGGCATGAGTAATAAAATGTAGCGCCATTCATGCTGGAATTCCCAATGAATATTCTTATGCTTGCCCAAATTACCTAGAGCAATACTAAATTTATCACCATCCTGATTTAATAACTTGGGATATAGCTTGGACGAATCAGAAGTATATTCGACTTTATGTAAAATATTATTACCCAATGCGCCAGGAGCTATAAATCCATTTTTTAACATATCTGCAATGGGAATTATGGATTTCAAATATGATCCATTTGAATTATCGGTTACTGTTTGATGTGTAACCTCCGATATGGATGAAGGGGTATTTTCAAATTCTTTAAAAGGATTAGCCTTCAGTTTTATTCGTACACCGGCGTTAAGCGAACTATACATTTTCCACATAGGAATATTTTCAGTTTCATCATCTGTCCATGAACTTACATAACAAAATTGACCAGCATTTTTTAAATCAAAAGCTTCTTTTTCTTGCAAATCATCCATTTGATCTAAGGAGGTTAATCTAAATGTGTGATTGGCTAAAATAAGGGCAAGAGTTTCAATATTAGTGTAATGATATAAATATTCAGGTGAATTCTCCATAATGATTTAATACCTCCTTAAGTCAGATCATATGTTTTAATCTCGTTTCCTTCGGTTCCCTTTTTGATTACAGTATGGCAGCCTATCGTGGTTCCCATAGCACGCAATTTCCATTCTTCCTGGGTAGCGTTTAGCTTATCCAATTCTTCCTGCCTCTTATCTTCATCTTCAATAGCTAATATTTCAGCTTTTTCCTTTTCGTAGACATTTTTAAACTGACACCACTTCTTAAAGAAATCCTGCATTGTAGGATTATCAAATGTCATTGCAATCTTCTGATCTGAAGTCTCCGAAAGAGAAAGATTTACAGAGTCATCGATTGCAAACAGGATGGAGAGTACATCTCCAACAGTCCCAATATTGAAATCAAGAAAAACACTGACATTTAATCCCAGTGCAGTTGCAATCTTTTCTAGCTGATCCGGTTTTGGATTCCGGATTCCCAGTTCATATTTTCTTATCGTACCAACATTAATGCCGGACAGCTCGGCTAATTGTATCTGACTGTATCCTCTGAATTCCCGGTATGCCCGGATTTTTTTACCTACCATTATGGCTGCCTCCTTAATTATATTTGTGTTTCTATTCTAGCACAAAAGTGAATGATGTGAAAGAGGTTGTTTTTTCAGAGTGGACCGTGAAACACTTTGGAATATAAAAATTAAATTCGCAAAAGGTTATTGACAAAGTCACAAAAGTGAATTATGATAGAAAACATCAAAAGAGTCACAAAAGTGACTGGAAAGGAGGAAGATATGAGAACTAATTATATGATGACTGTTGATGATGTCATGGAAGAATTAGGTGTAAAACGCAGTAAGGCATATTCCATTTTGAAGCAGCTTAATGATGAACTGGCAAAGGAAGGATATGTGGCAGTTCGTGGGAAGATACCACGTCCTTACTGGGAAACAAAATTTTATGGATGCTCTCAGAGAGCAGTATGAAGGAGGTTTTTAGATGTCAGCTTACAAGGACAAAACACAGGGAACCTGGTATGTAAGCTTCCGTTATATTGACTGGACAGGAAAGAAAACACAGAAGCTGAAAAGAGGGTTCAAGACAAAGAAAGAAGCATTGAATTATGAAAAGGAATTCATAAGAAAAACTGCGGCGGATATGAAAATGGAGATGAACAGTTTTATTCAAGTCTATTTTGAAGATAAAAAGAATGAACTGAAAGAAAATTCAATCCGTAACAAGCAGCACATGATGAACAAGCACATTGTTCCGTATTTTGGAACAAGAAAAATGAATGAAATTACACCGGCAGAGATTATCCAGTGGCAGAACACCATTCAGGAAAAAGGTTACAGCAAGACTTATGAGCGTATGATCCAGAATCAGTTAAATGCACTGTTTAATCATGCACAGAAAATTTACAATCTGAAGGAAAATCCATGTAAGAAAGTAAAAAAGATGGGGAAATCAGATGCAAATAAGCTGGAATTCTGGACGAAAGCAGAATATGACAGATTTATCGCCGGGATTGAGCCGGGGAGTGAGGATTATCTGATATTTGAAATTCTGTTCTGGACAGGAATCAGGGAAGGAGAGCTTCTGGCATTGAGTCTTTCAGATTTTGATATGAGTGGAAATCTCCTGCATATCAATAAGACGTATAACCGGATCAGGAAAAGAGATGTGATTGATACTCCAAAAACAGAGAATTCAGTCCGTACCATTGATATTCCAAATTTTCTTAAGGAAGAGGTGCAGGAGTATGCGAAGAAACATTATGGATTTCCGGAAGATCAGCGGTTGTTCCCAATTGTAGCGAGAACGCTGCAGAAACGTCTCAAGAAATATGAAGCATTGACTGGTGTAAAACCAATCAGAGTGCATGATATCCGGCATAGTCATGTGGCATATTTGATTTATCAGGGCGTAGAGCCATTGATTATCAAGGAGAGATTGGGACACAAAGATATTCAGATGACATTGAACACTTATGGGCATCTGTACCCGTCACAACAGAAAAAAGTAGCTGAGATGCTGGATAACAAACGTTAATACGGAGGTAGAAGCAAATGAAAACAAAGAAAGTAGTCGGAAAAATATTTGATGCAATTAACTACAGTAAGAAGTTGAAGATAAGTTCTATTTTACCAGATCGAGATTCAGATTATGTGATTCTTCTTGAATTAGAGGACGGAAGCAAATTTGAAATTATCATTATTCCTACAAGGAGATTTGTGTAAGGAGCAAAAGCTATGACTACTGACAGACAAAAAGAAAAAGCCCAGACAAAATATCTGAGCAAGTTCTCTGATAATCAGATTCACTGATATACCATCTTGGCAGATTCAGTATATCACGAATTGAAAGATACAACAATTCCCGAATATCTGTTCATCAGAGACTTGCCCGGAGGGGCAGGAGGTAGAAGTGACATTATTTGAACAGGTAAAAGAATGTGTGACAGCCAGACAGGCTGCGGAGCATTACGGGATAAAAGTAAAAAGAACTGGAATGGCGTGTTGTCCGTTTCATAAAGACCGACACCCAAGTATGAAGGCAGATAAAATATATCACTGCTTTGCATGTGGAGTGGGCGGTGATGCGATAGATTTTACAGCAAGGTTATTTGGAATATCACAGTATGAAGCTGCGAAAAAGATGATAGAAGATTTTGGACTAGATATAAAAATCGAAGACAGAAACAAATACAAAAGGACGCACCAAAGCAGGAATACTTTAATATCAAAGAAACCTAAAGTTGTGATGATCAGAGAAAAACTGGAGCAGTGGTTGAAACATGTAACAGACGTGCTGATCAGATATCTGAAATGGATTCAGTTCTGGAAAGAGTTTTACAAACCAGAACCAGAAGAAGAGTGGCATGAATTATTTACGGAGGCATTGGCAAATGAAAGAAAGATAAATGACTATCTGGACGTGCTGATGTTTGGAACAGGAGAAGAGATTGTAGAGTTTTTCAAGATGAAGAGAAGGGAGGTTGAAAAAATTGAAGAAAGAATTAACGAATATCAGCGAGAAGTCCTTGATGGAATTAGAAGATATTGTGAACGAGGAAATGCTTACAACAGAAGATGTCAATAATATGCTGGAGCATACGGATAAGGGAAGAACAAAGCAGACAATCAGAAACTGTGTAACGGTACTTCAAAATGATCCGGTACTGAAAAAAGCGATTAAACGAAATGAGCTTTCCGGAAGAATGGACATTGTAAAAGAGGTGCCATGGGAGCGGAGAAATAACAGTCCTACGGTTACAGATACAGACGAATACAATCTGAAAATGTATCTGGAAGAGCATTATGAAATAACAAGTGAGCGTGTGATCAAAGCGGGAATAGATATTGTTTCCAATGAAAATAAATATCACCCAATCAGAGATTATCTGGAGAGCCTGGTTTGGGACGGAATTCCAAGAATAGAAAATATGCTTCCGCATTTTCTGGGAGCAGAAAAGAGCAAATACACAATCGGAGTAATGAAAATGCACATGTTGGCAGCGATTTCAAGAATTTATGAACCGGGAATAAAATATGACATTATGCTGTGCCTGGTTGGAAGTCAGGGAGCCGGAAAGTCTACGTTTTTCAAATATCTGGCGATAAAAGAAGAATGGTTCAGCGACAATCTGGATCATCTGGATGATGAAAATATTTACAGAAAACTGCAGAATCACTGGATTATCGAAATGGGGGAAATGAAGGCAACTATCACAGCAAAGAATATTGAACAGATAAAATCGTTTTTGAGCAGACAGAAAGAAACTTACAAAGTACCTTATGAAGTTCACCCGGAAGACAGACCGAGACAGTGTGTATTTTGTGGTACTTCAAATGATCTGAATTTCCTTCCGCTGGACAGAACCGGAAACAGAAGATTTGCTCCGGTAATGACAGATATGTCGAAAGCAGAAGTTCATATTCTGGACAATGAGGCAGAGAGCAAAGCCTATATCGAACAGGCCTGGGCAGAGGCAATGGTACTGTATCGACAGGGAAATGTGTTCTTAGGATTTACAAAGGAAATTGAGGAAGAGGCAAAGCGTCTGCAGAAAGAATTTATGCCGGAAGATACCAATGCCGGAATCATACAGGCATTTCTTGATGACTACGATGACGAGTATGTATGTACCAGAATTCTGTTCGATGAAGCGCTACATCGAACCGGAGAAATGAAACAGTGGGAAGGTAAAGAGATTGCTAATATTATGAACAATGCAATTGAAGGCTGGAAACCACATGGTACACATCGGTTCGGAAAGGAATATGGAATACAGCGTTCATGGAAAAGGATGGAAGATTCTGTGAAGAAAGATAAAGACGGCTTTATGGAAGTACCGGAACAGTTGGAGATACCGTTTGAGTAAAGATTATTGTAAACGATGTAAACGGAACTTGAAGGAAAAACTTAAAAAGTTAACTTTTAAAATCTTTTGAGCCCCGTTTACAAATTCCGTTTACAAATTGGAAAGGAGCAGAAAATGATGAAACAGGGAAGATTAGGATACAACAGTAGTAATGGAAGATATGGATTATTATCATCAGACTTATGGATTGATACAGGATTTCACTGTGGAGAAGGACTGGAAGTGCTGGTAGGTGATGAATGGGTACAGACCAGAATGGAGATGAATCTGGCAAGAGAATGGTATCTAGTGGGGACATCTTATTGTGGAGATCTGGAATATGTGCAGGCAAGGATACCTGGATAAACAGATCTATGATCCACTTCGGTCGGTGCAGAACAGACGTCCATAAGGACGTTATGCCCCCGGCAGGGCGCAAGGGGACTTTTGATGGACGGTACGGCTGTCGAAAGTGCTTTTGCGTTACTTTTGACAAAAGTAACAAAACCGCCGTATCCGGCGAAAGTTTCTTAAATATCGCCATGTCTAGCGTAAATAAAAATTATGTGCCATATCTGGCACTCAAACAGAAAAGAGGTGAGAAAATTTATGATGAAAAGAACAATCAGTGGCATGATCGGAGCCGGTTCACTGGCTCATAACAGACGGGATTTTGTAGCAGAAAATGTAGATCCGGACAGAGTACAACTGAACATTTGTTATAAGAATGAGAATCTGAAGGAAGTTTATAAAGAGCTGTTTGACGATGCGGTTGAGAGATACAATGTCGGGAAAAGAAAGGACCGGAAAATTGCAAATTATTATGAAAAAATCCGACAGGGAAAACAGGAGAAGTTGTTCCATGAAGTGATCTTCCAGATAGGAAATCGTGAGGATATGGCAGTGGGAACATCAGAAGGAAATCTGGCTGTAAAGATACTGGACGAATATGTGAAAGACTTCCAGAAGCGGAATCCGACACTTCGGGTATTTAGCTGCTATCTGCATCAGGACGAAGCTACTCCGCATCTGCATATTGACTTTGTTCCTTATGTGACCAACTGGAAGGGAAAAGGAATGGATACCAGAGTTTCACTGAAACAGGCATTGAAAAGTCTTGGATTTCAAGGTGGAAATAAGCATGATACAGAACTGAATCAGTGGATAAATCATGAAAAAGAAGTGCTGGCTGAAATCGCAAAACAGCATGGAATTGAATGGGAACAGAAAGGCACACATGAAGAACATCTGGATGTTTACAATTTCAAGAAAAAAGAACGCAAAAAGGAAGTGCAGGAATTGGAACAGGAAAAAGAAAATCTGACAGTGGAGAATGAAGGATTGACTTCTCAGATTGCGGACGCAAGGGCAGATATTAAGCTTTTGGAAGAAGAAAAAATTCAGTTCCAGAAAGATAAAGAAACAGCGGAAAGACGTGCTGAGAAAGCAGAAGCGGAATTGAAAAAACTGGAGGACAGAAGAGAATTCCTGCAACCAGTGATGGATAATGTCAGTAAGGAAATAAAAGAATATGGAATGATTAAAACATTTCTGCCGGAAGCTACAGCATTGGAACGTGCGGTAACTTACCGGGATAAGAAAATAAAACCATTATTCATTGAAATGAAAAACAAAATCGGTGCGATGGCTGCACAGGTGAAAGAACTTACCAGAGAAAGAGATAAGTGGAAAAGTAAGTTTCAGAAGAAAAAGCAGGAGCACGAGAACACTAAAAAGGAACTGGCAGAAGTTCAGAAGGATTATCAGAAATTATCCGGTGAGAAAGAAATTCTGCAGGGAATTGCAGACAGATATAACCGACTTTTACGCATGTTGGGGAAAGATATGGTAGAACGACTGGTGCAGGACGATATCCGGATGCAGACGGAACTTGAAGCGAAAAAACAGAAAGAGCAAATGCCGAAAAAAATAAGTGATCGCATACCGTGGGCGAAAGAACGAAGTGAAGAACACAATGCACAAATTAAGAAGAATAAAGCAAAGTACAGAGGAATGGAGTTGTAAGGATATGAAGAAACAAATTTATGATGAAAAGAATGGACTGAGCTATACATTGCATGGAGATTATTATCTGCCAGATTTGGAACTCAATGACGAAGAACCGGTATATGGAAAATATGGAATAATGCGAAAGCAGTTTTTGAAGGAACACAGGAATGCCCGGTATCAGTATCTGGTACTGACTGGGAAACTGACGGAGCATTTGAATCAGATTGATAAAGAGGTGAGAGAAAAAGTTGAGATGCTGGTGGAGCAGATGGCTGAACGGTGGGGAGTGACGGAAGAATTGAAGATGCAGGATCAGATGGAATGGGTGAGAAGGATGAATAATATTCAAGCAACTGCTGAAGAAATAGCATATAAAAATATAATCTTTATGTAGGAAAGAGGCTGTCTGCAGGAGTTGTGGACAGCCTCATGTATAGGAGGGGTTATTCTTCAGATATATCATAGTCAGTGGTTGTATCAGAAAATTTTGTATCCCAAATGGCTTCTTCAATGGCTTGTAAACATTCGTCTGTATGTTTGGAAATATCTTGCCCCCAGAAGTGAAGAACAGTATAGCCTAGGAATAGAAGCTTTTTATCATTTTCATAATCACGATTACGATTTCGCTCGATTTTTTTGATCCAAAAATCTGGATTTTTTCCTTTTTCAAGCCGAAGTTTGAGAATCTCCCAATCCTTTCCGTGAAAAAATTCACTATCGCAAAAAATAGCAATTTTATATTTGGTAAGAACAATATCAGGAGAACCAGGGAGAGCTTTATAATTTTTTCGATAGCGATAACCTTTGTGCCATAGAGCTTTTCGGAGCAATAGTTCTATGGAAGTATCTTTACTGTGGATCTTACGCATATTGTTTGAAACAGTAGCGGAATCACGTGACATATAGGTACCTTCTTTCTGCCTGAACTGATAAGAATATATTATCAAAAAACAGAAGAAATAGCAAAGGGGTTAAGAAACATACAAGAGGAAATCTAACGATATAGTGAGAAAATTGCTTGTTGCTAATTGTGGTATATGGTAAAATATGAGTTGTACTATTTTTGATTTTGGAGGAATTTTAATGGCGATTTGTTATGACAAATTATGGAAATTACTGATAGATAAAAAAATGAACCGTACAGAATTGAAGGAAGCGTCAGGAATAAGTTTTAATGTATTAGCTCGATTAGGAAAGAATGAGCCAGTTTCATTTGAATCAATAGAAAAAATATGTTTTACATTAAATTGCAAGATAGAAGATGTTGTAGAGATAAAAAAAGAAGAATCACCACAAATCGATATTGATGCATTTACAACCATAGAACTGTTTGCTGGAGCAGGAGGTCTGGCTTTGGGAATCGAAAAAGCTGGATTTGAACCATTGGGACTAATAGAGTTTGATAAAGATGCGGCAGAATCTTTGAAAACCAATAGGTCAAACTGGAGAGTTATTCATGATGATATAGCTAATATCTCTTGTTTGGATTTGGAAGATTATTTTGGTATAAAAAAAGGAGAATTGGATTTATTATCGGGAGGAGCACCGTGTCAGGCTTTTTCTTATGCTGGAAAAAGATTAGGACTTGAAGATGCAAGAGGAACACTTTTTTATCACTATGCAACTTTTTTACAAAAATTACAGCCAAAGATGTTTTTGTTTGAAAATGTGCGGGGGTTGCTGACTCATGATAAGGGAAGAACATATGCAACGATAACAAATATTTTTGAACAGGCGGGATATACCATTCAGAAAAAGGTTTTAAATGCGTGGGATTTTGGTGTGCCACAGAAAAGAGAGAGACTAATCACTGTTGGAATTAGAAATGATTTAGTGGGAAAAGTTTCATTTTCATTTCCTAAAGAACATGATTATAAGCCTGTTTTGAGAGATGTTTTATTGGATTGTCCAGAAGGACCAGGAGTACCATACGGAGAAAATAAAAGGAAAATATTTGAATTAGTTCCACCCGGAGGATATTGGAGAGATATTGATCCAGAGATTGCAAAAGCATATATGAAAAGTTGCTGGGATATGGAAGGTGGAAGAACAGGAATTCTTAGGAGAATGAGCCTGGATGAACCGTCATTGACGGTATTGACTTCACCGTCTCAGAAGCAAACAGAAAGATGTCATCCATTGGAAGCAAGACCGTTTACGGTACGTGAGAATGCAAGATGTCAAACATTTCCAGATGAATGGCAATTTTGTGGAAGTGTTCAATCTCAGTATAAACAGGTTGGAAATGCTGTTCCTGTCAATTTAGCATATGAAATTGGGTTAGAGATACATAAATCATTAGAGGGGGTAAAATAAATGGCGTGGAATTTAGATTTTATATCAGAAGAGGATTTTAAGAAGCATGTGCGTGCAACGATTATGAAATACGGAGAAAAACTGGAATCGTATGATTTGAAGCGATTCAATAGTAACCTGATTGATCCGATCAAGCTGATTTTTGATAAATCGGTGTATCGTACAAGCTGGGAAGAAATTGTAAATAATGAAATTTTCCGGCAGAGAGATAAGTCTAACAATAATGATATAGGATATTTTCATCAGAATATTTTTTCCTATTTCAAAGGCTGCGAAGTCCCGCAGGCAGGCTGGGATGTTATTTACAGAAATCCAGATGGAATACAAATGCCAGATGGAGATATTGTGCATACAATATATGTGGAAATGAAAAACAAACACAATACTATGAATTCTGCATCTTCTGCAAAAACATATATAAAGATGCAGGGACAGATTTTGGAAGATGATGATTGTGCGTGTCTGTTGGTTGAAGCAATTGCAAAGAAATCACAGAATATAAAATGGTCAACAAAGGTTGATGGGAAGAACGTGCAGCATAGATTGATTCGCCGTGTGAGTATGGATCAGTTTTATGCAATTCTCACTGGTGAAGAAGATGCATTTTATAAGATGTGTATGGCATTGCCGGAGGTAATCAATTCTGTTGTAAATGAAGAAGGCGGTGTTGAAGTACCACACGATACGGTTATTGATGAATTGAGAAAAGTGGCATCATTATATGGTGATGAAAACGACGAGCTGTCTATGGCAATGGCTGTATATATGCTTGGATTCAATACGTATATGGGATTTGGAGATAAAATCCGTGGAGAATTAGGAGAAAATAAAGATGGAATGCTGAAACGGATTTATGAATATGTGAAACGGTTAAAATAGGCATATAAAGAATGGTGGGGAATGAACATGAGCACTTCGACACATGATTTATTTGATTTTTTTAAAAAGGCAAATAGTAATATTTCGGATGAATACACAAGAATTTGTAGAAGAGTGAATGAAGATCCAGGAACTGCAGGGGATCAAGGAGAAGAAAACTGGAAAGAACTTTTGGAATCTTGGATTCCACCTTATTTTCAAATAGTTACAAAGGGAAGAATATTAAGTGATTCAGGGGAAACAAGTCCGCAAGTGGATGTGATTGTTTTATCACCAGATTATCCTAAAAGTTTGTTGAATTGCAAGGAATATTTATCTGGAGGAGTAGTGGCTGCATTTGAATGTAAAACTACATTAAGACGTAAACATATTGGCGAATTTATAGAGCATTCAAAGAAGATAGAAAAATTAGCTATTAATGAGAATGGAACGCCGAGAAAAGACTTACAAAGCAAAATTTATTACGGATTATTAGCGCATTCACACGAATGGAAAAAGGAAAATTCGAATCCGAAAGAAAATATTGAAAAGGCCATTTGGGAATATGATGAAAAATATGTTACACATCCTAGAGAGATTCCAGATATTATATGTGTTGCTGATTTAGGGGTATGGAAATCTCAAAAGATGATAGTGCCAAATTATGATAACGGAAAAGGTCTAAAGGGAAATTATGTTATGAGTGGGTACATAGCATCGGATAATAAAGAAGAATTTTTTACTCCTGTAGGTTCATGTGTTTTTGATCTGCTTCAAAATATTGCGTGGCGATATCCAAGTGTAAGAGATATTGTAACTTACATGAGAAAATTAAATATTTCTGGTAGCGGTAGCGGATATTCTAGACCATGGGAATGGAGTATATTGTCTGAAGAAACACAAGAAAATATATATAGATTAAAAAATGGTGGATTTTGGAATGAATGGGGTATGGTTATAGATTAACCCACCTTTACAACTGAGATGGGGAGGCAATTATGAGAATCGATTTACATTGTCATACGAAGAAGGTAAAAACAGGCGATGCTTATACAAGAAATGTTACCAAGGATAAATTTTTTCAGAAGGTTATTGAAGCAGAGGTTAAAATTATTGCAATAACAAATCATAATCAATTTGATTATATGCAATACAAAGAATTTAAAGATGTCACAGAAGGATATTGTGATATTTGGCCAGGGGTAGAACTTGATATTATAGGAAAGGCAGATCAAAAGGGAAATTGTAAAAGAGGACATTTGATTGTAATCGCTAATCCTAAAAATGTTGAACTGTTTAATACTCAAGTACAGGAATTGGTTAACGATGAAGATGTAAATACATTTCAAATTGGTGTGAAAAAAGTATATGAAACGTTAGGAAAATGTGATTGCATTTATATACCACATTTTCATAAAGAACCTAAACTGTCAGATGAGGATATTCAGGAATTAGGGGAATTATTACCCGATTCTAGCCGACTATTTAAGGAAACGTCTGATTATCGAAGCCTTGGCGTTTTTTCCAATTTTGATTATAGTGTTATTATAGGAAGTGATGTGCAAGATTGGAATAAGTATGAAACCAGCAAGTTTGCAGATATAAGACTGCCAGTACAAACATTTGAACAATTTTGCTTGTTAGCAAAAAAAGATGTACAAATCATAGATACCTTGCTCAATCAAAAACGAAAAAAAGAGATTCCTGTATCGCCATATAAAAAAGTAAACTTTAAATTACCTTTTTATGAAGATATTAATATTATTTTCGGGCAGAAGGGAAGGCTCAGTCATTGAAGGACAGGAGTATCAAGAATAAAAGAGATACGATGAATGCTCAACTGTTACCGTATTTTAAGGACAGACCGATGAACAGTATCACACCAGCAGAGATTATCCAGTGGCAGAATACGATTATTGAAAAAGGATATTCAGATGATTATCTGAAAACAATACAGAATCAGATGACGGCATTGTTCAATCATGCGAAGAATATCTACAATCTGGCAGATAATCCCTGTGACAAAGTAAAACGTATGGGAAAGACTTCAAAAAAGAAAATGAAGTTTTGGACAATTGAAGAATATCGGCAGTTTATGACCGGAATAGAACCGGGAAGCAAATATTATGTGCTGTTTGAATTATTATTCTGGACAGGAGCGAGAGAAGGCGAAGCACTCAGCATTACACCTGCTGACATTGATTTTGAAAGGAATCTACTTCATATCAATAAAACTTACTACCGTATGCATGGAGAGGACGTGATTACATCTCCCAAAACAGAAGAATCGAACCGTACGATTTCCATACCGGAATTTCTGAAAAAAGAGATTCAGGACTATATTAGCAGACTGTATGAGTTGCCCGAAGATGAACGGATTTTTCCAATGGTTCATGAAGCGGTACAGCATAAGTTAAAACAGGTGGTTCAAAAGACCGGAGTAAAAAAGATAAGAGTACACGACATTCGTCACAGTCATGCGGCATTTCTGATTAATAAGGGAGTGCAACCATTGATGATTAAAGAAAGGTTTGGACATACGGACATTCGCATTACATTGAATACTTATGGGCACTTATATCCAGATCAGCAGAAAGTGGTGGCAGATATGCTGGATGATGAAAATATAAAAAGCTCCGGAAGTACGAACAACCGGAGCAATGTGACAAATGGGGACGAATCCACAAATGTCAACCCTAGACAAGTTGATTATAGCAGGGATTCTTCCAGAGAACAACAGAGAATTGGCGAGAACAGTTGGGAAAATGGAGGAATTGATGGAACAGAGAAATGAGAATAAAACAGAATTGAAAATGATAAAGATGTCAGATGTCCAGTCCCAGACAGTGGACTGGCTCTGGTATCCATTTATCCCTTATGGGAAATTAACAATCATTCAGGGTGATCCGGGCGATGGAAAAACTACGCTGATATTAAATATTGCAGCGAGATTGTCTAAAGGAGAAGGTCTGGATAACGATATGAAAGTAACAGAACCAGTAAATATTATTTATCAGACAGCGGAAGATGGGCTGGCAGATACGGTAAAACCCAGACTGGAGCTGGCAGAAGCGGTCTGTGAAAGAATCATGGTTATAGATGAAACAGAAAAATCACTTTCCATGATAGATGAGAGACTGGAAACTGCTATCAAACGGACTGGTGCGAGAGTGCTTATTTTAGATCCGATTCAGGCATACCTTGGAGGGAGAAACAAGAAGCAGAACAAAGGGCAGAGGACGCAGAAAAAGAAGTAAAAAGTCTGGAAGAGCGTCGAGATGTGCTGCAGCCGATTATGGATAATGCCAGTAAAGAAATAAAAGAATATGGAATGATTAAGACGTTTTTACCGGAGGCAGGAACATTTGAACGTGCAGTACCTTACAGAGAAAATAAAATCAAGCCATTGTTTATCAAGATGAAGAATCAGATTGCTGCATTAGCTGGAAAGGTTGTAGAACTTAACAAAACGATAGAAAGCTGGAAAAACAAATATCAAAAATCTACGGAGAAATGTGATGATATCCAAACGCAGTTAGATGATGTGCGTAAAGAAAATGGGGAATTATTAAATGATAATCAACGTTTACAAGAGATTTCGGACAGATATGACAGAGTGGTGCGTATTTTGGGATCAGAAACTGTAGAGGATGTGGTGCAGCAGGATATTAAAGAACAGAGGACACTGGAAGAAAAACGGCGAATGGAGCAAATGCCAAAGGGAAGCGTTCTGAAACAGTTGGAATGGGCGACTCAAAAGAGTCAGATTGAAAACCAACAACGTAAGAAAAATAGAACAAAATACAAAGGATTGGAGATTTAGACTATGAAAAAACAATTTTATGATGAAAAAAATGGAATGAGCTATACATTGCATGGAGATTACTATTTGCCGGATCTGGTTTTAAGAGAAGAAGAGCCGACATATGGAAAATATGGAATGTTACGAAAGCAGTTCTTAAAAGAACACAGATCAGCAAGGTATCAGTATTTGTTATTGATTGGAAAGCTGAATGAACATCTGAATCAGACTGATCAGGAAGCTAGAGAACAGGTGGAAACGCTTATGGAACAGATGACAGAAAAACAGGGTGTAACTGAAGAATTAAAGGCACAGGATCAGATGGAGTGGGTCAGGCTGATGAATAATATAAAAGCTAGTGCAGAAGAAATTGTATTGAAAAACATGATATATGTGTGATTGCGAGGGGGATAAAATCGCTTTTTTACATTTTTGTATATTAGAATAGAACTTTAGAAAGCACTATGGTAAAATAAAGTGAAGGTAAATTGAAACTTATCAAAACAAAGATAAAAACGCAACGTGCATCTTTGATGTGCCAGAGCCGGTAGGTAGCCCGGCCGTCCTATATAAATAGGGTAAGTAACCTGCCCCTCCGGGTTGTCCATTCTTTGTTCAATAAATTTTAGGAGGGATTTTTATGGACAGAGTAAATGGAAGATTGACGGTATATTTTGAAGAACCATTTTGGGTAGGCATATTTGAGCATATTGAAGATGGTAAATTATCTGTGGCAAAGGTAACATTTGGCGTAGAACCAAAAGATTATGAAGTGCAGGAATATATTCAAAAATACTATTTCGGTTTGAAATTCAGTCCGGCTGTTGAAGCTATTGTAAAGGATATAAAAAGAAATCCGAAACGGATGCAGCGTTCAGCAAAAAAGCAGATGCTGGAAACTGGCATTGGCACAAAATCGCAACAGGCGTTGAAATTACAACAGGAACAGAACAAACAGGAGCGTAAAGAAAAAAAACGAAAGAAAAAAGAGGCGGAAGAACAGCGAATGTTTGAACTAAAACAGCGAAAGAAAAGAGAAAAGCATAAGGGACATTAAAAGTCCTTTGGGCTTTTTCTCAAATTCGGGATTTGGAGGTATAAACAATGAGGAAATGTGAAAAGTGTGGAGCAAGTATGAAATTAGATTTAAGACTTAAAGTTAATGGCGGTGGCTATGGGATGGTTGTTCGTGTAGATGAAAAACAAAAGGCGACAACTATAGATGATGTTAGAGTTGCAGTCTGCCCAGAATGTGGTTATACAGAAATGTATTTAGAGGATTTAACGAAATTGAAATCTTAAAAGACAACTTTCAGATTTTTAGAATTAAGAAAAACGGAATTTAGGGAGGGGTCTATAATTGAAATTAGCAGATTTAGCAACAGGTTCTGATTGGATAGTGTGGATTGTCTTTGTAATATTTGCTGTACTTTCTATAGTTTTACTTTCTGGACACGGAAGCTGGTTTATTTCTGGATATAATACAGCTTCAAAAGAAGAAAAGAAAAAATATGATGAAAAGAAGTTATGCAGGACAATGGGAGTTGGAATGTCTATTATAGCAATTCTTGTATTAATTATGGGCTTGCTTGAAAATATTTTGCCTGCATTTTTTGTATATATTGCATTGGGAATCATTGTAGTTGATGTCGTGGTTATTATCATTTTAGAAAACACACTATGCAAAAAGTAATAATTTCTGGTTTGAGGAATTGACTGAAAGGAAGGCATTATATGTTCTATATTTATATTATTTTTGACTTTGCAATGGCAGTGATTATGCTTTTATTTGGAATATGGTTTTATAGGTCAAAAGGACAAGCATCCAAATTCTTGTCTGGTTATAATATGAAATCAGCAGAAGAACGAAAAAAATATGATGAAAATGCTATGTGTAAGGCATATGGGAAGAGAATGATGTTTATGTCAATTCCTTTTATTGCTGGAATGATTATAGATATTTGGCATATAGGAATCGGTTGTTTAATTGCATGGGTGATATGGTTTGTTATGTTTATTCTGCTACTTATGGATAGACATAAAAGAGAAGGTTAATTTATAGAGGAATAGAATGCTTTTGGGGTGAAAATACCGTTTATTTGTTTTAGACATACGATGTCCGGTTGAAAATTAGCGGATTCTCGTTTTATGTCGTGGTAATTTTGATACATATTGGTAAGCTGTAAGTGGAAGAGAGGTAGAGACATGGACACAAAAAAGATTGGGGCTTTTTTAAAGCAATGTCGTAAAGAAAAGAATCTTACGCAAGAGCAGCTTGCCGAGAAGTTTGAGGTATCTGCAAGAACAGTTTCCAGATGGGAAACAGGAATAAATATGCCAGATCTCAGTATACTTGTTCAACTTGCTGAATATTACGATGTTGAGATGAGAGAGCTCCTGGATGGAGAAAGGAGCCAGACTATGAATAAAGAGATGAAAGAAACACTGGACAAAGTTGTGGTGTATGAAGGATGGGTGAAACAAAAAGCATTAAAGGCTGGAAATCTTGCATTTGCATCAATGTTTGTGATTAGCGTGTTAGCGATTATTATTCAGATGTTATTAACTGTGGATATTCGCTTGGTTTTAGGAGAGACAGCAACTGCTTTGGTAGGAGGAATCCTGTACGCCTCTATTATGGTGTATAATGGAATATGGGATAAATGTTTGCCAAAAAGTGCTACTATATGGCGAGATTTTCTCACCAGTGTGATATGTACAGGAATTTTTACAGTCATCTATGGCATATGTTCATTTAGAATGGGAGCTACAGAAACACAGGTAACACAATTAGCATTGGGATTTCTGATTGGTATTACTATTGTGGCATTTATTGTTCTTAGGCTCTTGGCATTTATTAATCGAAAAAGAAACCAGAATTCGTCAAATATTCAGGAGAAAAAGGAAACTTCCATATCTAAGGCAGAATGGACAAAAATTTATAATGCACAGAATATAGTAGAGACAGAACAACTCGTAGAAATGTTAAAGCAAAATGGAATAGCAGCTTTTTCACAGGAAGCAGGTGCGAATGTTGCAATGCATGGGGCACCAGGATTTGGAATATATGGTGTGGATATATTCGTGAAAACCGATGATGCAGAGAAGGCAGTACAGTTGATCAAGGAGATTAATAACCAAGAATGAAGAAATTTTTTGACATTTTCACACATGCGTGCTAATATGATTATAGAAAAAGAGTGCTACCGATAGACGGTTAGTCCACATACTTAATTGATTAAAAATAACCGTTCAGTTTGCGAGGCTGGGGCGGTTATTTTTGTGTCTTGTTATTATCTTTGCCGAATGTGTATCCGGCACAAAAGCAGGTGATGCCGAAGCTCACGACTGCAATAAAGTCCACAATACTCATTGGCTTAGCCCTCCTTTCCAGTGGATTCTCTTTCGAGTTTCTATGTAATCAGAGGGTCACAGTCCCTCTGCTGAAGGACTAACCGCCTACCGTTATGATAGCACCCATGTTTCGATTATAACAGTCAAGGTGGGAATCTGCAACCGGAAAGTTGACAGCTCATGAAAATCTGGCTGTGATACCGTTTTGATACTAAAAAATGAAGAGAACAGAAATATAGCGTAGAAATCCTATAACACAGGACAATAAAGACACGAAAATCACAGAAAATAATGAGATTTTAAGAACCTCACAAACGTGAAGGTGGACGTACTGTAGGATCAGGACGTGTTGCTACAATCATCGAGTAATTATAATCTGTTATCAGAATATTAACTCAAATATATACCCCAGAGGCTAAAACCTCTGGGGTTTTTGTTATACCAAAGTATACAAGAGAACTTGTTGGGCTTAAGAAAGAAACGATCAGCGAAAGTTCGACAAATGGATATAATAATCTTGAAGAAAATAATTCAGTTATGTATACTTAAAAATATAAAATAAAATTAAATTAAGAGGAGAGCAGTATGCAAAATCCGGAAATAGTAATTATAGGAGCAGCAATTATTGATGTTCTGGCATATCCTGTAAACGTGAAAGTATTTGAAACGGGATCGTATTCGACAGAAGATATACATATGACGACAGGGGCAGATGCATTAAATGAAGCCACTATACTTGCCAAAAAAGGGCGGAGAGTTCAGTTGGAAACAGTGATAGGTCAGGATGATGCAGGAAAATTCATACAGGCTCATTGCAATGATGCAGGGATCATGGTACGGGATGTGTGCATCAAAAAAGATGAAAAGACAGGTATGAATATTGTTCTTGTGGAGCAAGATGGAACAAGAAGTTTCTTGACGAATCCACATGGTACACTTCGAAGCCTGAAAGTAGAACATATCCAGATGCCATTTCCTGAGAGTGCAATGATCGTATGCTTTGCAAGCATATTTGTATTTCCGAAGATTGGTCCTGATAAATTAGTGCAAATATTCTCACAGGCAAAAATGCAGGGGAAAATTGTCTGTGCGGATATGACAAAGCGTAAAAAGGGCGAGACGCTGGAAGATATGGCGGAAGCTTTTTCGTATATTGATTATCTGTTTCCAAATGATGAAGAGGCGATGCTTCTGACGGAAACGGAATCAGTCGAAGAAGCAGCAGAATGCATAAAATCCACAGGTGTGGGAAATGTGATCATAAAATGTGGAAAGCGGGGATGTTACATTCGGACAGATGTGGAAAAGTGTTGGATAGCTGCGGAAGAGAATGTAAATTGTATTGATACAACTGGAGCCGGAGACAGCTTTGCGGCGGGATTTCTGAATGCACTGTTGGATGGAAACGGTGTGAAAAGATGTGCGAAAGAGGGAAACCGTTATGGCGCAGAGGCGGTTCAGCATATCGGAGCGACTGCATGGCTGAATGGTGGACTCTGAGAATTGAAATGAATAAATGATGATATGGAGTAAAAGGGTATGGAATATTCACATGAGATCATTGTGCCCAACGATGATCTCCCATTTAAAATGTTCATATTTGAGGGAAGTCAAGGAGGATATATCCGCCAGAAACACTGGCACAGATCAATAGAAATATTTGCAGTATTTGATGGGGAGATGGAATTTTATCTGAATGACAAGAGATATCCGCTTCACACGGGAGAATTTATGCTTGTGAATTCAAATGAATTGCATTCCATCTATGCGCCCAAAAAGAATAAAACGCTGGTCATACAAATACCGGTTGCGACATTCGAAAGATATTATACAGACGACGGATTCATATATTTTTCTCACAGTTCCAGGATCCAGGATGAAGAGGTGATGGGTCTGTTTGAAGAAATGTATCATGTATATGCGGAGAAGAAGAATGGATATGAATATAAGGTTCAGAGTCTGTATTACCGTCTGCTGTATCTGTTGGTAAGTAAGTACCGCAAGACGGATCTGGATGCGGAAAAGATACGTGCAAATAAAAAATTAAATAAGCTGTCAACAATTACGGATTATATGAAACAAAATTACAGCAAAGAGCTTTCGCTGGAGAGTCTTGCGAGGACATTTAATTATTCCCCGACGTATTTATCACGTATGTTCCGAAAGTATGCGCAGATGAGTTATAAGACGTATCTGGATGATCTGAGACTTCGGCATGCGTATAATGATCTGGTGAATACAGATCTTTCAATCGGAATGATTGCGGAGAAGAATGGATTTGCGGGGAGCAAAGCATTTGCAAGGGTGTTTAAGGAGCAGTATGGGGAACTGCCGAGTGAATATCGGAAGAAACAGTGAGAGGAGAAGAATGGCTTAAAAGTAATCTTGTAAAATGATCTGTAAAGAATATAGTAGCAAATAAAGAGTGAGGGGCTGTCGCTTTAACGATTGAAAAATCGGTGAAGCGGCAGCTTCCTTTTGCCTTTTTTGATAACCATATTTAAGATTTTTAATTGGAAAGTTCCTTTTTTGTAAAAAAGACATACTTTAACACACCTAAATAGATGTTTCTGAAAAATTTTTGAATTTTCAAAAATTATGCTGTTTTTAAAGGAAATAAATGTTTTCCTGTTTTCCCTTTTTGAATTTTATTATGAAGTTTATTCACATTTTTTGCCATTGCAAGCAAAATACTTTCTGCGAGAACATTAGATGTACCCCGGCTCAAGTATCTTCGGAATTGC
The DNA here is from genome assembly GCF_024168045.1 of Dorea longicatena. GTDB lineage: Bacteria > Bacillota > Clostridia > Lachnospirales > Lachnospiraceae > Dorea_A. The sequence goes on along the minus strand of NZ_CP100126.1, from coordinate 2,516,390 downwards.
ATATCCTGTTTTAATTCTCCAAAAGAACCTTCTACCTGAATACTTCGGTTGGTTCTGAGATGGATCCCCTCGTCGGATAGAATTCGTTCCAAATCTTCTTTGCGATATTTTAAAAATGTTTTTGCTACCGAGAGCACCTTATGACGCTCTTCCATTGGTGTTTTACAGTTATTCCCTTTGATACAGTCTCTTTTGTATGGGCAGTCTTTGCATTCACTGCATTGATAGATTGTTTTCTCACTAATATATCCTGTTTTTGATTTTGAACGACGCACATAAGTAGATAACAGTTGTTTTCCGTTTTTACAAGTATAGCAGTCTTTTACTTCATCATAATTCATATTTTCTATTCGTCCGATATCTTTTTTATATTTTCTAGTTTTCGATTTTTCATAATTTGATGGTTTGATAAATGCCACCTGGCCGTTCTTTTCTAAATAAACATAATTCTCTTCACTTTTGTATCCTGCATCAGCAATGATCTTTTTATATTTAAATGATAGATAGGTTTCAGCCTCTTTGAAGAATGGAATGAGCGTTGTGGTATCTGTAGGCTGAGGGCTAATCGTTAGCCATGTGATGTATTCTGAGTCTACTCCGTGATGTAAATTAAATGCAGGTTTTAATTGCCCGTTTCCCATAGCATCTTCTTTCATACGCATAAAAGTTGCATCAGGATCTGTTTTGGAGTAGCTGTTTCTTTTGCCACAAATATGCAGCTTTTTGGTATATCCTTTCAGACGGTCAAGATAACTTTCTAATGTTTCAATACTCTTTTGTAAGGGAGATTTTCTCTTTCCTATGCCATGCACAAAATCAATATTTTCTTCCTGCTTTAATGCATACAGTTTTCTGCGCAATCGTTTTACATGCTTCATTTTAACTGTATCCCCATGAACAATCTGAATTCCATAGAGTTGCTCACATTCGTCAATAAAATCAGCAATTTTCATCAATAACTTTTCCTGATTTTTAGATACAGATTTTTTCCACACAAAAGTATATTTGTTTGCACAGGCTTCAATCTTTGTTCCATCAATAAAGATTGTTTCACCAGAAATTTCTCCCAGTTCATAAAGGAGGCCCGACATTTCAGCAAGAATTCGTTTGGCACACGGAGCGAAATGGATACTGCGGAATCGGGCAAAGGTAGCATGATCAGGTACTGGTTTTCCTTCTAAAAGATACATAAAATTAATATCACGTTTACAGTTAAGTTCCATGGAACGGGATGAATAATCACCATTCATGTAAGAATACAAAACAATCTTCAAGAGAGTTCTTGGCGAAACTGTATTTATTCTTTCATAAGTAGAATATAAGTCAGTCAAATCCATAGCCTCCACAAACTGACTCAGTAACCGCACAGAATCATCTACTGGAATAATTGTTTCCAAATTTAAAGGAAGTTTTAGTTGATATCCTTCTTCGTTCAAAGTATAATTTTTATGTAATAATATAGGAGTTTGCATGCTTATATTTTACACCTACAGCCGGACTTTGCGAAGTCTGGCTGTAATTTTTTGCACAGAAAAGGAGCTGTGCACTAATGTTTAGTGCGACAGCCCCTTGTCTATCGACATGTGTTCCAAAGTATTCAATGCCGTAGCCACTAAATTCTGCAAAAATAATAGCAAGAAAGGGTTAGGGCTAATGTGTCTGCAGATCTTTCATGGCAAGATGAAAAGCTCCCTGTGCGGCAATTGGAATCTCTTCAGAGTCATCTAACACAATATTATGGAAAGCAGGGTCTTCTTTTAACAGATCATAAAGCGCATGACTGAAAGCACCGTTCCCATGGATGACAATACGTACATTCGTGACATCTTTAAAAAATGCTGCATTATGAAGAGCGGTAAGATCACTTTCCAATACAATTCCGAGAACATAGTTCTGCAGATTATATTTTGACTGGCTGCCAAACCGGTCAAAAAGTCTTGTGAGAAATAATGCACGTCCAAAGCCTTCCTTTCGATGCATTTCACAGCCGTATTGTATCATTTCCAGATTGTAGTGTTCCATGGATGGAAATCCATGATCGACAGAACTGGCTACAATCGTATCATTGACGATGGAATTTAATAATTCTCCGGAGAGTGTGGTGCTTGTAGCGAGAACTGTGCAGTTTTCGTCTATGAAGACGTACTTATTATGAGAACCAGGCAGAATATAAATGGTATTCTGGTCAGAGCCATACTGTTCGATCAAAGCATAAGTCTCCGTCTCTTCTCCACGCATAATGTCAAATGTGCGTAAAGAATCAAGAGATTCCGGGTTGGAAAGTGTATTCTTTATGCCGGGAATAAGGACAATCTCTTTTGAAAATACTTCCGGCAGGTGGACACGCACCAGGTGCTCCTGATAATTTTTCATGGAAACAGGAGCAGTAAGATGTGGCACTTCAAGGATGCCAAGGTCGCTGGTCAGCATTCCGGACATATAGACTCCTTGGACAGCATTATCGGAAACTGCACATTCGGTAAGCATGCTTTCAATCATATTGTGAATTGCTTTTTTCCAGGCTTGATTGCTGCCATTTATCGCAGACGTTTTGGCTCCGATTGCTTGTGAGCGTTGTGTAAGGATTTGGCCATTGGCAGTCCAAAGATAAGTTCTGGTATTACTTGTTCCACCGTCTACAGTTATTATATAATTCATGATTTATCCTCCTTGATAATGAGTATGAGTAAACTGTTGTTATAATGTTTGATGTGAAATGGCAGTACAGTATCTATGTGCGATTTCCGTTAATTCACTGTATTTTTCTTCATTAGCTAATTTGGAAAATTCTCCGGCAATGCCGTAAAAATCTGCACCGGATTTTTGCCATAGAGTTATATTTTCGAGATTCACTCCTCCGGTTGGTCCTATAAGCGCCTGTGGGATCGGAGCTTTTATGGCTTTTATAGAATCCAGACCAAGGATAGAAGCCGGGAATAGTTTGATCATATTTACGCCAAGTTCTAAAGCAGTCATGATTTCTGTCGGAGTCATACAGCCGCAGATGACCGGTTTCTGGTAACGGTTAGCACATTTTATAACACCTTCATTGAGCGTAGGAGTAACAATATACTGTGCGCCGTGCTGAATGGCATTCAGACAGGATGCTTCATCAAGTACAGTGCCGGCTCCGATCAACAGATCAGATACATTTTGATAGTGGGAAATAACCTGAAGTGCTCCGGGAGTATTCAGGGTCACTTCAATTGCCTGGATACCGCCTTTTTTTAATGCTTCAATTCCTTTTTGCGCTTTTTGAGGAGAATCTAAGCGTAAGATGGCGATAATCTTATTCTCTAACAGTTGATTTAAGATAGATACATAATTCATTTATAACACCTCGTTTGTTTGTAAATAATAACTAGTTCCTATATAGAAACTATAACACTAGAAAGGAATGGTGACAATTCTCAATTGATAACAAAAAAACTTGCCTGAATTTGGTAATATTGTATAGAGCATTCATTTGGGATATGATAAAATGAGTGTAAATGAAAGAGAGGAAGCTATTATGCAAGAAGAGAAAATGCACCGATCGACCTATCGGGTTTTGAAAATATTTGAGCTTTTATCTGCAACTTCGGAAGGAATGTCACTGACCGGTCTGGCACAGAAACTGGAGATTCCAAAGGGAAGTCTTCATCCAATCTTAAAGACCATGCAGGCAATGAATTTTATCAGAATGAATGATAATGGGAATTATACAATCGGGCAGGCAGCATATTTTGTGGGTTCTTCATATACGAAGAATTCCGATCTGTTACAGGAAATAGATTATGTTTTGAAGAATTTGTCATCTGCGGTTAATCAGACAGCATATTTTTCGGTATTATCCGGTGGTGAGGTTTTATATCTTTTGGAAGAAAGAGTAGCGACCCCCATCACGATCCAGGCAAAAAGAGGATACAAATATCCGGCATATGCAACAGGTATTGGAAAAGCCCTGCTTAGCGGAAAGACAGAAAAGGACATTAAAACATTATATCCGGAAGGGTTATATAAATTGACAGAACATACAATTGATGATTTTGACACACTTTTCTCACAGATGGAAGAGACGCAAAAATCAGGGTATTCATTTGAAAAAGAGGAATCGAATAAAGATGTGCAGTGTATTGCAGTTCCTGTAAAATACAAAGAAAATGTAATTGCAGGTATGAGCGTGGCTGTTCCGGTGTTTTACTATTCAGAAGAATTTGAAAAAAAAGCAATGGAAGAACTAAAAAAGGCAAAGCAACATATCGAGAAACTGATCCAGGATAATACACAGGAGTGGGTATATTCACCATTGGGAACAGAAACATAAATGGCATGACCGGGAGGTGCTGTGATGAAACAAAAAAATGGAATGCCTCTGGCGCAGGCGGCGGCAGAAGATATCATTGAGATGATCCGAACCAATCATATGAAGCCGGGAGACCGTCTGGAGAATGAATATGAACTGGCAAAAAAACTAAATGTCGGAAGAAGTACGGTCAGAGAAGCGGTAAAAAGCCTCGAAACAAGAAATATACTGACGATAAAAAGAGGAGCCGGAACCTTTATTTCGCAAAATGAAGGTGTAGCGGTAGATCCGCTTGGAATTTCCCTGATGGGAAAGGATGAAGAGATAGCATTAGAACTTCTGGATGTACGTATGATACTGGAGCCCGAAAGTGCAGCACTGGCAGCAATTCATGCAGATAAGAACGAGATTGCGGAGATATCCAGACAGAACCGGAAGGTGATTGGAATGATCAGACAAGGATTGGATCATCATGAAGAGGATGCACGATTTCATCAGCTGATTGCAGAGGCGACAAAGAACCGGATCATAGCGAAGCTTGTGCCGATTATTCAGCAGTCAGTAGGACTGACAGCCGAGATGACGAGTAAACGCCTGACAGAGACAACGGTGAGTTTTCATGAACAGATTGTCGAAGCTATAACAAGAGGAGATGCGAACGGAGCAAGAAGCGCGATGATAGCACATATCAGCGAAAACAGGATTTATATCATAAAAGAAATTGAACGAAAGCGACGTTTTGAGTAGAAAAATATGTAAAAAAGTAGCGAAAAATAAGGATGTCAGACAAGTTTTTAAAATAAAAATCAAGAGGAAATGCCTTAAAATCAAGGTTTTTGGGCAATTGGCTCTTGATTTTTTTTTGACAAAAATCAAGACATCAGATGTATTTGAGGCGTTAAATTGTATATACTTAACAAGTATGCACAAAATAAATGGCGTAAACGGAGAAAAAAATATACAATATTGCCAAAACCGTAAGACGCATATATAATAAAACCATAAAGATTAATCAGACAATTACAGGGGAAATGGAGGAGAGCAAATGAAAGCATTAGTATATGCTGGACCTAAACAGGTAGAAGTTCAAGAGGTAAAAGAACCTGAAAAGCAGGACGGGAAAGTGAAATTAAATATCAGATATTGCGGAGTCTGCGGATCAGATATTGGTATTTATCTGGGAACACATCCAAGAGCAAAAGCACCATTGATTCTGGGACATGAATTTTTGGGAATTGTTGCAGAAGATGGAAAGAAATTTAAAAAAGGTGACAGAGTTGTCCCTTATCCGTTACTTTCCTGTGGACATTGTCTTGCATGCAGAAGTGGAAATGAACATGTATGTAATACACTGGGGCTGATCGGGATTGATACAGACGGTGGGATGTGTCAGACCGTATACACAGATGAGGATGTGCTGTTTAAGGTTCCGGATGGAGTCAGTGATAAAGCGGCAGCAGTGATCGAGCCTCTTGCAGTACTTGTCCATGCAATTCACATGTCAGGATTTGAGGCACTGGATACAGCAGTGGTAGTTGGAGCCGGACCAATTGGAATGTTATGTGGAATCATGTTAAAACATGCAGGGGCATCAAAGATATTTATTTCCGATGTTGTTGAAAAAAGGCTTGAGATTGCAGAAGAACTTGGATTTATACCGGTGAATCCGGAAAAAGAGAATCTGGAAAAAGTTGTAAAGGATGCAACAAACGGCGAGGGATGCGATGCATTCTTTGAATGCAGCGGCGCAGCAGTGCCGGCAATGCAGATGACAGATATTACAAGAGTCCGAGGAAAAATCTGTATCGTATCAGTACATAAAAAACCACACGAAGTGAACTTAAGAGAAGTGAATTTCAAAGAACAGACAGTGGTTGGAACAAGAGTATATACGAAAGAAGAATTCGGAAGAGCTGCAGAACTTACAAAAGAATTAGAAACAGAACTTGAAAAAATTGTAACACATGTTGTTCCACTGAAAGAAAGTGACAAAGTATTCGATATGATCGCAGATCCGGAATGTGGAACAATCAAGATTGTAGTTGACTGTGAAAATGTATAAGGAGGGAATGGCAGATGTCCAGTAAGACAAAGTCAGTAACAGCGGTATTAATCGTACTTGCACTGGTTGCCGGAGTTGGAATGACAAAGGTAGGCAGTAAATATAAAACACAGGATAAGGTGAATCTTATCTTTGCAAATGCAACATCAAATTCGGCGAAAAAAGCGGGAGAAAAATTTAAAGAACTTGTAGAAGAATATTCAGATGGAGATATCACAGTAGATCTGTTCCCGGACAATCAGCTTGGTGATGACAAGACAGTAGCTGAAGGTGTACAGAATGGAGATATTGATATTGGAATATCTTCCAGCGGTAATTTATCAACACTATACAAAGATTATTACATTTACGATACACCATATTTGTTCTTGAATTCACAGGAAGTATATGATGTGGGATTTGACGGAAAAGCTGCACAGGAAATGTTAAAGGGTGTAAGCAAAGTTGGATTGAAGCATATGGCAATGTGGGAAAACGGATTCCGTAATTGCACGAATAATGATCATGCGATTGAGACACCGGCGGATTGTAAAGGGCAGAAAATCCGTACAATGGAAAATCCAATTCATTTGAAAGCATGGAAATCCATCGGAGCTAACCCAACACCAATGGCATTCTCAGAGTTATTTACAGCTATGCAACAGGGAACGGTAGACGGAGAAGAAAATCCAATCGGAATTATTTACAGTAACCGCTTTTATGAGGTTCAGAAATATATTTCACTGACACAGCATGTATATACACCGTATGTAGTATTTATGAATCCGGATAAATATGATTCATTGACAGATGAACAGCAGGAAATTATTGATAAAGCAATGAAAGAAGCATCAGCATATCAGCTGGAAGTATCTGCAAAAGATGAAGAAGAAGGACTCAAGGAAATGGAAAAATATGGATGCGAAGTGAATACATTGACGGACGATCAGAAAAAAGAATTCCAGAAGCTTATTGAAGATGCAGATGTATTCAGTCTGGCAAAGAGTTCCATGGAACATCCGGAATATTTTGATGAGATTCAGAAAGAACTGACCCAGTATCGTGAGGAGGGAAAATAATGAAAAAAATTTTAAAATTCTTGAATGATTATCTGGAAGAGACAATCTGTATCATCCTGATGTCGGTTATGACAATTATCATATTCATTCAGGTTATTATGAGATATGTAATGCATAATTCGCTTTCTTGGTCGGAAGAACTTGCAAGATATTGTTTCATTTGGCTGATCTACATAGGTGTGGCTTATGGATGCAAACTGATGAAACATATAAAAATTGATGCGGCATTAAAGTTGTTCCCGGAAAAAGTAAGACCGTATATTACAATTGTTGGCGAACTTCTGGTACTTGCATTTGCAGCATACATCGTTGTGACAGGTGTAGAACTTACATATAAACAATGGCTGTTCGGAAAAGCGTCACCAGCCTTGGGAGTTCCATTGCAGTATATCAACGCAGCACCGGTTGTCGGATTTGGTTTGGTTGTAATCAGACAGATTCAGACAATCTGGTATTTGGCAGGAAAACTGCCGGAAAAAAACGGGGGTGAAAAATAGTGGTTGCAGCAGTTTTATTTATCGCATTAGTTGTTACTTTAGTTTTAAATATGCCGGTTGGAATTGCAATTGGAGTATCTTCTCTTTGTGCAATTTTGGCAGACGGACGTATCAGTTCCTTATACATTGTACAGCAGTTGGTTACAAGTGCTGACTCTTTTCCACTGATGGCAATCCCGTTATTTATTCTCGCAGGAGAACTGATGGGTGCAGGTGGGGTATCCAAGCGTCTGTTGAATGTATGCAACGTATTTTTAGGAAGATTCACAGGTGGACTTGCGACAGTAACTATCGTGTTATGTATGTTCTTCGCAGCAGTTTCCGGATCTGGTCCGGCAACCGTTGCAGCAATTGGTTCTATGGTAATTCCGACTATGCTGGATAAGGGTTACAGTAAGAGCTTTACTCTGGCATTGATTGCTACGGCAGGTAGTATCGGAGTTATCATTCCGCCAAGTATCCCGATGGTAATTTATGGAGTATCTACAAGTACTTCCATCAGTTCTTTGTTTATGGCAGGTTTCCTTCCGGGTATTTTAATCGGTTTTTCTCTAATTGTTGTTTCTTATCTGTATTGTAAGAAACAGGGATGGAAAGGTGATGAAAGAAAATATACGGCAAAAGAAAAACTTGCAGCAATCTGGGATGCAAAATGGGCATTATTAAATCCAATTATCATTCTTGGTGGAATTTATGCAGGAATTTTCACACCGACAGAGGCAGCAGCTGTTGCAGCAGTATATGCATTTATCTGCGGAACCTTTATTTACAGAGAGTTTAATATCAAAGAAATGTTTGCAACAATTGGAAATGCATGTAATACAACAGGAACAACCATGGTAATCATTGGATGTGCTACAGCATTTACAAAGATCCTTACGATTGAAAAGATTCCGGGAGCCATAACAAATGGAATCATTAACTTTACAGACAATAAAATCTTAATCTTATTATTGATCAACGTATTACTACTTATCGTTGGATGCTTTATGGATACCACACCGGCGATGATGGTACTTGCACCGATCTTGTTACCGATTGCAGCACAGTTCGGCGTAGATCCGATCCACTTTGGCATCGTAATGGTTGTCAACCTGGCAATCGGATTCATTACACCACCTCTTGGAATCAACCTATTCGTTGCATCGAGGGTTGGACGGAGTGATCTGGAAACGGTATGCTCCGGAATTATAAAATTTATTCTGGTAATGGTTGTGGATTTATTACTGATTACATTTATCCCGGCAATCAGTATGACGCTTCCGAATATATTCATGAAGTAATGAGGAGGGACAGCAGCTATGAGTATATTTGATCTGACAGGAAAAAAAGCAATTGTAACCGGCGGATCCAGAGGGCTTGGCCACGGAATGGCAGAAGGATTGATGGAAGCCGGATGTGAAGTGGTAATTATAGGAACCAGAGAAAGTATTAAAGACCGTGCAGCTGAATTTAATCAAAAAGGACTCAAGTGTACGGGAGTACAGGCAGATTTGGGAGATGAAATAGCATTAAAAGAAGCTTTTCGGGAATCTCTGGCAGCACTTGGCGGGCATCTGGACATTTTGGTAACGGCCCATGGTGTGCAGAGTAGACATCCATCAGAGGAATTTCCGATGGAAGACTGGAAAAGAGTGCTGGATGTGAATCTGACTGCAGTATTTGAACTGTGTCAGCTGGCTGCAAAACAGTTTATGGCACAGGAGAGCAAAGGAAAGATTATTACAGTAGCATCGATGCTGTCATTCTTTGGAGGATATACAGTACCTGCATATGCGGCATCCAAAGGCGGTGTGGCTCAGATTACCAAAGCATTTTGCAATGAATGGGCAGAAAAAGGAATTAATGTAAATTCTATTGCACCTGGATATATGGCGACAGAGATGAATACGGCACTTTTGGATCCGAAAAATCCGAGAAAAGAAGCAATCACAAACCGCATCCCTGCAAAGCGTTGGGGAACAGCGGAAGATATGAAGGGTCCTTGTGTATTTCTGGCATCAGATGCATCAGACTATCTGAACGGAGCAGTCATTCCGGTGGATGGAGGATATCTCGTTCGATAAAAACAGAAAGTCTAGAGAAAGTAAAGATATTGAATAAAAAATAACAGAAAAAATGTAACATAATTGGAGGAAAAGACATGAAAGTAATTATTACAGACTGTGATCATGACAGTATTGATATTGAGAAGAAAGTATTTGCAGATGCAGGAATGGAAGTAGAACTGAAACAGGCAATCACAGAGGATGAGGTGATTGAGCAGTGCCAGGACGCGGAGATATTTATTGTACAGTATGCAAAGATTACAAAGAAAGTAATGGATAACTGTCCGAAATTAAAATATGTTGTCCGTTATGGTGTTGGAGTAGATACGATTGATGTACCGGAGGCTACCAAACATGGTATTCAGGTAGGAAATGTACCGGACTATGGAATGAACGAAGTGGCAGATCACGCAATTGCACTGGCCATGGTAATGGTAAGAGAAGTTGTAAAAATGAATCAGTTTACAAAGAATGAAAAATGGGATTATACAAAAGCAATTCCAATCCACAGATTCAGCGAACTGACGGTTGGAGTTGTAGGACTTGGAAGAATTGGGCGTAATTTTGCAAAGAAAATGCATGCACTTGGTTTTAAAGTAATCGGAACAGATCCATATTTTAAAGCGACACCAGAGACGGATGAATATGTGACAGCAGTTTCTGTAGAGGATATTATTACAAAATCAGATATTATTTCCTTACATTGTCCGGCAGATGGAAATAAAGATTTATTCAATGCAGAGACATTTAAGAAGATGAAGAATTCAGCAGTGCTAATCAATGTGGCACGTGGAGGAATCATTAATGAAGCAGATTTGGATGAGGCGTTGAGCAATGGAGAAATTGCAGGAGCAGGACTTGACTGTATGCTTGGAGAGCCGGTAAGTAAAGATTCACCATTGTTTAAGCATGAAAATCTGGTTGTAACACCTCATATGGCTTGGTATTCGGAAGAAGCAGCAAGTGAACTGAAGAGAAAGGTTGCAGAAGAATCTGTAAGATTTTCCAATGGTGAAGCAATTCACTACCCGATCAATAAACTGGCATAGGAGGTAGAAGACATGATAGAAGAATTATTGAAACAGATTGAATGTATGGGGATTCTTCCGGTTATCAAACTGAATGATGCAAAGGATGCGGTTCCGCTTGCAAAAGCATTGTGCGAAGGCGGACTTCCATGTGCAGAAGTTACATTCCGTACAGATGCAGCAAAAGAATCCATTGCGGTAATGACGAAAGCTTATCCGGAGATGCTGGTAGGAGCCGGAACTGTATTGAATACAGAGCAGGTAGATGAGGCAGTAGAAGCAGGTGCAAAATTTATTGTAAGCCCGGGACTGAATCCGGACACAGTCGAGTATTGTGTGAAGAAAGGGATTCCGATTCTTCCGGGATGCTCCAGCCCAAGTGATATTGAGCAGGCAATCAAATATGGACTGGATGTGGTGAAATTCTTCCCGGCAGAGGCAGCAGGCGGATTGAAAGCAATCAAAGCTATGGCAGCACCTTATAGTCAGATCCGTTTTATGCCGACTGGTGGAATCAATCCATCCAATGTTAGCGATTATCTTGCGGAAGATAAGATTCTGGCATGTGGAGGAACCTGGATGGTTCCTGCGGCAGAGATAGAGGCGGGAAATTTTGATAAGATTAGAGAATTGACAGAAGAAGCGGTTAGAAGCATGCTCGGATTCAGACTTGCACATGTAGGAATTAACTGTGAGAATGAATTGGAGGCTCATCTAGTAGCAGGAGCATTTGATACAATGTTTGGATTTGCGCCAAATGAGAATCCGAGTTCTATCTTTTCGGCAGGATATGTAGAGACGATGAAAACGCCATATCTTGGAAGCAAAGGACATATTGCAATTGCAACATATTCTGTAGAACTGGCGAAAGCTTATCTGGAAAGAAAAGGTGTAAAATTTAATGAAAACAGCACCGTTTACCGACCGGACGGAAAGATACAGGCAATTTACATGGCAGAAGAAGTGGGCGGATTTGCAATCCATCTGGTAAGAAAACCGAAGGAAGCATAGAGGCAGATTACAGGAAAGGAAAGACGAAATGGGAAAGACAATATTATTTGGTGAACCGATGGCGCTTCTGATTGCAGATACGACAGGCCCGTTAGAAGAAGTAGAACATTTTACAAGAGCAATGTCAGGTGCAGAAGTAAATGTATCGATCGGATTATCGAGACTTGGACATCCGGTAGAATATCTCACCAGACTTGGTGATGATCCATTTGGACATTATATTGCAAATGCATTAAAAAAGAATGAAATAGGAACTTCTCTGGTTACATATGATGACGTATACAGAACTGGGATTCAGTTAAAGAACCGCGTGACAGACGGAAGTGATCCATATGCACCATATTATAGAAAGGGATCGGCGGCATCACATATTACGATCAGCGAGATTGATGCGATTGATCTGACCGATGTAGAACTGGTTCATGTGACTGGAATTCCGCCGGCACTTTCACAAAGTGCAAGAAAAGCGACCTTCCGTTTGATGGACAGAGCAAAGGAGGCAGGAATATTTATTACATTTGATCCCAATCTCAGACCGGTGTTATGGGAAGATGAAGAGACTATGTGCACCGTGCTCAACCAGTTGGCAGCGAAGGCAGATGTAGTGCTTCCGGGAATCGGTGAGTGCAAGATATTAGCAGGAACAGAAGATAAGAAAGAAGCAGCAGATTTTTATCAGAAGTTGGGTGTGAAAACAGTGATTATCAAAGATGGATCGAAAGGTGCCTATGTGCAGACTGCAGACGAGAATTACGATGTAGCAGGCTATAAGGTAGAGAAAGTTGTAGATACCGTTGGAGCCGGTGATGGATTTGCAGTCGGAGTGTTAAGTGGAATTCTGGAAGGATTGGATCTGAAGGACAGTGTAAAAAGAGGAAATGCGATTGGAGCAATTCAGGTAATGAATATCGGAGATAATGAAGGACTTCCGACACCGAAAGAATTAAAAGCATTTCAGGAAAAGCAGTAAATAGAAATTATGGATATTGGACAGGAGATTACCTCCGGAAAAACAGAGTCGGACTTTGATGTCGCGGCTCTGTTTTTGTATCGCCACGTGTTCGTAAGGAGCTGCCAGTGGCAGGTCCTGTAGATCAGGGTATGCAATAGAAGCTTATAAAATGTGGAAAAAGATAAGAAATCGCCATAATCAGGTTAATTTATAGGTGGTAAGTACAAAATCAGGTTGATATAATGACATTGTAAATAAGAGAACGACAAATGCACGGAGGAAATCAAATGGAGATTCTGAAAGCAATGGAGCATGCACCACTTCCACTGGATGAAGTAATCTATGAACCATCGATTGAAGAACTGGAAGGTCTGAAGATTGCAGATGAGATGAAAGAACGTGCTTACGGCGAACTGGAGATCCAGATCGGATACTGTAACGGTAATAATAAAAAATTAAATGCAGTAGAATATCACCGCTCCTCAGAGCTTGATATTGCCGTAGATGATCTGATTCTTTTGCTTGGATGCTGTACTTCCGAAAGATACGAATACAGAACTGACAGAAGTGCAGAAAAAGACAATTGAGGAAGCCAAAAAAGCAGAAGGAAAGATGCCGGAAGATGGATTACTTACCGCAAAGAATAAATGGCTGATCGCACATGAGGAAGCTGAGATCGAAGGCGCATTTAACTGTCTTTGCGGAGTCAATGTAACAGTGTAACGGCAACAGTATTACAGATGAAATAAAGCGGGACGAAAACCCGTTAGAATAATTATAAATAAAATATTTAGGAGGAATCACACAATGAACAATATGCCAGAAGTAAAAATTGGAGTAGTAGCAGTCAGCAGAGATTGTTTCCCGGAAAGTCTTTCTGTTAACAGAAGAAAGAATCTGATGAAAGCATACACAGAAAAATACGGAACAGAAGGGATCTATGAATGTCCGATTTGTATTGTAGAAAGCGAAATCCACATGGTACAGGCACTGGAAGATATCAAGAAAGCAGGATGTAATGCACTCTGCGTATATCTTGGAAACTTCGGACCAGAGATTTCTGAGACATTACTTGCAAAACATTTTGATGGACCGAAGATGTTCGTAGCAGCAGCTGAAGAAAGCGGAGATAACTTATTAGATGGACGTGGAGATGCATATTGCGGAATGTTAAATGCAAGCTATAATTTACAGCTTCGTAACATCAAAGCATATATCCCGGAATATCCGGTTGGAGATGCCAAAGAGTGTGCAGATATGATCCATGAGTTCCTTCCAATTGCAAGAGCTGTTGTAGGACTTCAGAATTTGAAGATCATCAGCTTCGGACCAAGACCGATGAACTTCCTTGCATGTAATGCACCAATCAAGCAGCTTTACAATATCGGAGTAGAGATTGAAGAAAACTCTGAGCTGGATCTTTTCGAGGCATTTAATAAGCATGCCGGAGATGAAAGAATTCCTGCAATCGTAAAAGAAATGGAAGAAGAACTTGGAGCCGGAAACAAGAAACCGGAGATTCTTCCAAAACTTGCACAGTATGAAATTACATTAAAAGACTGGGTAGAAGAACACAAAGGATATCGCAAATACGTAGCACTCACAAGCAAATGCTGGCCTGCATTCCAGACACAGTTCGGATTTGTGCCATGTTATGTGAACAGCCGTCTGACAGCACAGGGAATTCCTGTATCTTGCGAGGTTGATATCTACGGAACATTAAGTGAGTTCATCGGAACTGTTGTAAGTCAGGATACAGTAACATTACTCGACATCAACAACTCTGTACCTAAAGATATGTACAAGAACGATATTGAAGGAAAATACAACTATACACAGAAAGACACATTCATGGGATTCCACTGTGGAAATACTGCATCAAGCAAGCTTTCATTCTGCGAGATGAAATACCAGAAGATCATGGCAAGAACTCTTCCGGAAGAAGTTACACAGGGAACTCTGGAAGGAGATATCGTGCCTGGAGATATTACATTCTATCGTCTGCAGAGCACAGCAGACAACAAACTCCGTGCATACGTTGCACAGGGAGAAGTTCTTCCGGTAGCGACAAGATCATTCGGTGCAATCGGTGTATTCGCAATTCCAGAGATGGGAAGATTCTATCGTCACGTACTGGTAGAAAAAGGATTCCCACATCACGGAGCTGTTGCATTTGGACATTTCGGAAAAGAACTGTTTGAAGTATTCAAATATATCGGAGTTCCAGTAGATGAGATTGGTTATAACCAGCCGGCAGGGGTAAAATATCCGACAGAGAATCCATGGGGATAATAACGGACAGGTAATAAGTAATAGAAAGAGATGGGACTGAATTTTTCAGTCCCAAAAGTGATTATGGAGGTAAATGATGTTATACATAGGTGTAGATCTTGGAACATCAGCAGTAAAACTTCTGGTGATGGATGAGACAGGAGATATTAAAAAGATTGTTTCGAAAGAATATCCGCTCTTCTTCCCACATCCGGGATGGTCAGAGCAGAAACCGGAAGACTGGTTTGAAAAATCAATGGAAGGGATCAAAGAACTGACTGCCGAGTGTGATAAGTCACAGGTAGCAGGAATCAGCTTTGGAGGCCAGATGCATGGTCTGATTGCTCTGGATAAAGATGATAATGTTATTCGTCCGGCAATTCTCTGGAATGATGGAAGAACAGGGGAAGAGACAGAGTACATGAATGAAGTGATCGGAAAAGATAAGTTATCAGAATATACGGCAAATATTGCGTTTGCAGGATTTACTGCACCGAAGATCCTCTGGATGAAAAAGCATGAGCCGGAGAATTTTGAAAAGATCGCAAAGATTATGCTGCCGAAAGATTATTTGGCATATAAACTTTCAGGATCGTTCTGTACTGATGTATCGGATGCATCGGGAATGCTGCTTATGGATGTGAAGAATCGCTGTTGGTCAAAAGAGATGATGGATATCTGTGGAATTACAGAAGATAAACTGCCAAAATTATATGAAAGTTATGAAGTAGTTGGAACTCTGAAAAAAGAAATTGCAGATGAACTTGGATTTTCAGAGAATGTAAAAGTAATTGCAGGAGCTGGAGATAATGCAGCAGCAGCGGTAGGAACAGGGACAGTAGGAGACGGAATGTGTAACATTTCCCTCGGAACATCCGGAACTATCTTTATATCAAGCAACAAGTTTGGGGTAGATGAGAATAATGCACTGCATTCATTTGCACATGCAGATGGTCATTATCATCTGATGGGATGTATGTTAAGTGCGGCATCATGTAATAAATGGTGGAATGAAGAGATTTTAAAGACAAAGGATTTTGCTACAGAACAGGCCGGAATTACAAAGCTTGGCGAGAATCATGTATTCTATCTCCCATATCTGATGGGGGAAAGATCTCCTCATAATAATCCGGATGCAAGAGCGATGTTTATCGGAATGTCGATGGATACGACCCGTGAAGATATGACTCAGGCGGTGCTGGAAGGTGTAGCGTTTGGACTTCGTGATTCTCTGGAAGTTGCAAGGAGTCTTGGGATTAAAATTGAGAGAACCAAGATTTGTGGTGGTGGAGCCAAGAGTCCACTTTGGAAGAAAATGATTGCCAATATCATGAACCTGAAGGTTGATGTAGTTGAAAATGAAGAAGGACCGGCACTTGGCGGAGCAATGCTGGCAGCAGTTGGCTGTGGTGAATATCCGGATGTAGAGACGGCAGCAGCAAAGATTGTAAAAGTAGTAGATACAGTGGGGCCGGATGAGGAGCTGACAGCAAAATATGAAGAACGTTATCAGCAGTTCAGAAAGCTCTATCCAACTGTGAAATGCTTATATGAAAAAGGCTGATTTTTTCAGAAAAATGAATTTTGTCATATAAAAACATATATGAAAAACGAGGATTTCACTTCCGCATATAAAACGGATATGTTAAAATAATCAGAAGAGTGAAATCTTAGATAAAGAGGTATGAGATGTGTAATTCTCATACCTCTTTTTTAAGACAAAGGAAAAAGAGGAGGAAAATGAACTATGGAAAGTCATAAGATTATCCAGGTAGAAGAAAAAGTACCATTGAAACTATTGCTGCCACTTAGTATCCAGCATATGTTTGCGATGTTTGGGGCATCGGTGCTGGTTCCGTTCATATTCGGAATCAATCCAGCGATCGTACTTTTTATGAACGGTGTGGGAACGCTGATCTTTATCGTGGTGACAAAAGCGAAGTCACCGGCGTATCTAGGATCCAGCTTTGCATTCCTTGCACCAGCTGGTGTCGTGATCAGTAAGATGGGGTATCCGTATGCACTGGGAGGATTTGTAGCAGTTGGATTCTGCGGATGTATCCTGTCCTTTATTATTTACAAATGTGGAACGAAGTGGATCGATATTGTGCTTCCACCGGCAGCTATGGGGCCGGTTGTTGCGCTGATCGGACTGGAATTATCAAGTTCTGCCGCAAGTAACGCAGGCTTATTGGAGGATAAGATCGATCCAAAGAATGTACTTGTATTTGCAGTGACGCTGGGGGTTGCGGTATTTGGAAATATTTTATTCAGAGGATTTTTATCAGTTATCCCGATCCTGATTGCAGTAGTCGCAGGATATCTGACAGCGTTGGCATGCGGAATCCTGGATTTTACACAGGTAGTAGAAGCTTCATGGTTTGCAATCCCGAATTTTCAGGCGCCAAAGTTCGATATGGGTGCAATCCTTATGATCCTTCCGGTACTGTTGGTTATCACATCCGAGCATATCGGACATCAGGTTGTAACAAGCAAAATTATCGGAAGAGATTTGTTAACAGACCCGGGACTTCACAGATCCCTGTTCGGGGATAATTTCTCGACAATGGTATCCGGACTGATCGGATCAGTACCGACAACTACGTATGGAGAAAATATCGGAGTTATGGCAGTGACAAAAGTATACAGCGTTCGTGTAATCGGCGGGGCTGCAGTCCTGTCTATTATCTGTTCATTTGTTGGGAAATTGTCGATGATGATCCAGACAATTCCGGGACCGGTTATCGGAGGAATCTCGTTCCTTTTATATGGTATGATCGGAGCATCGGGTCTTCGTATTCTGGTAGACTCCAGAGTAGATTATGGAAGATCCAGAAACCTGATGCTAACATCCATTGTATTTGTAACCGGTCTGTCCGGAATATCTGTGAATATCGGAACCGTGTCATTAACAGGAATGGTTCTGGCATGTGTTGTTGCCATGGCACTTAGCCTGATATTCTATATCTTAGATAAATTAAAGCTTACCAATGATCGGAAAGCGTAAGGTATTCTTTAAGAAAGTGTAATATAAAAATTACCCGTTTCACAAAAATCAGTGAGACGGGTAATTTTTATGTAGAACCTTTCTTGAGAATATGATGGTATCTTGGTATAATACCATTAAGAAGAGACGGAAATGGAGACAGGAATATGGGAAATGAAATGAATGAACTCAGATATCTGGATCTGAAGAATGCATTATGTGAAAAAATATATGAAGGCATATATAAGGATGGAAAAAAGATTCCATCGGAGAGACAGTTATCTACAGACTATGAAGTGAGCCGTATTACGGTGAGAAAAACACTGGAGCTTATGGAAAAGGAAAATCTGATTGTCCGCGAAGTGGGAAATGGAACACGGGTGACATTGAAAAATTATGGAAATGCAAATCCTTTGGATGTTGTGGCGCTTACGGCACCATCGAGGAATCCTTTTTTTGCAAATTTTATTGCAGAATTTCAAAAGCAGGCATGGGAAAAAAATACATTATTACTATATGTAGAGGTACCGGAAAGAGCAACGTTGGAAGATTGTCTGTACCGTTTGTATACGAGAAATATCAGAAACGTGGTAGTATGGCAGGATGACCAGACAGTAGACAGAGAGAAACTTTTGCGTTTGCGGAGTATTGGAATGAATATGGTCTTTTTTGATGCAGATGATGCACTGCCGTATGCAGATGCTGTGTTTCTGGACAATGTAGATGCCGTGAAGAGCCTGTTGAAAAGCGTAGAATTTCCGGGAGAAAATTATCTGTATGTGGGATGGGATAACCGGAGCATCAGTAATGTAAGAAAAAGGGAAGCTGCATTTACGGAGAATTGTCCGGATGGCGGTGTGGTAAGAATACCATGGAGAAGAGACAGGAAAATCGAAGAAGAATCGGTAAAACGAGTAAAAGAAGAGATTCAGAAGATGCCACAGGGGATGATCGTCTGTGGGGCAGGTGAGATTGCACAGCGAATATCGGAATCCTTATGGGAGATGATGAGTCAGGAGAAAAAATATATCATCGGTACGATCGATGATTTCGATGGATCGGATCGCTATCCGGTAAAGGTATGTGTGCAAAATCTTAGAGAGTCGGCAAGAAAGATATATCAGAGATTAGAAGAACAGTCAGAACTCGGAAGCGGTTGGAAAGCAGAGAGCTATCTCATCAGAGGGAAAATCATAAAATAAAGAGTTCACAAATATAGTTCATGAAAAAGAAAAGGATTTGATAGATGATTTTGGAGAAATATGAGACCTCGATCTAAGAAATAAAACGGCAAAATTATCTTGACAATTTTAGCCTTGTGGATGATAATATAAGTACATTATTAAAAGATTTAATAAAGTCTAGGAGGAACGGTTTCATGGATGGAAAAATGAAAGTTGCAGTGATGAACGGAATTGGGAAAATGGGCTTTGAAGAACGTGATATCCCAACACCAAAGGCAGACGAAGTATTAGTAAAACTGGATTATGTAGGAATCTGCGGTTCCGATCTTCATTATTATGAGACAGGGGCAATTGGAGATTATGTGGTTGAGCCGCCATTTGTACTGGGACATGAACCTGGGGGCGTTGTGGTAGAAGTAGGAGAAGATGTAACACATCTGAAAGTTGGCGACAGAGTTGCACTGGAACCGGGAAAAACCTGCGGACACTGTGAATTCTGTAAGGAAGGAAAATATAATCTGTGTCCGGATGTTGTATTCTTTGCAACACCACCGGTTGATGGAGTATTTCAGGAGTATGTAGCACATGAGGCAGGACTTTGCTTCAAACTGCCAGATAATGTAAGCACATTGGAAGGAGCTTTGATCGAACCTCTGGCTGTTGGATTCCATGCAGCAATCCAGGGCGATGCACATCTTGGACAGAAAGCAGTTGTTATGGGAGCCGGATGTATCGGACTTGTATCACTGATGGCATTAAAAGCAAGAGGTGTATCAGAAGTATACGTTGTTGATATCATGGATAAGCGTCTGGAAAAAGCAATGGAACTTGGAGCAACTGGTGTCATTAACGGAGCAAAAGAAGATGTGATCGCAAAAGTGAGAGAACTGACAGGCGGTCTTGGAACAGATATTGTAATCGAGACAGCAGGTACACAGATTACAACGTCACAGGCTATACATATTGCGAAGAAGGGATCTACAATTGTTCTGGTTGGATACAGCAAAACAGGAGAACTTACACTTCCTGTAAGTCTTGCACTGGATAAAGAACTGACATTCAAGACAGTATTCCGTTATCGTCATATTTATCCACTTGCAATCGATGCGGTTGCTTCCGGAAAAGTGAATCTTAAGGGAATCGTTACAGACATCTTCCCATTAGATGAAGCACAGAAAGCTATGGATTACAGCGTGAATAATAAAGCAGATATTGTAAAAGCAGTGATTCAGATCAATCCGGATGCTGAAGCGTAGATCATATCAGCAGAAAACGTCAGTTCATATGCGAAAGTTATTGGTGTAAAGAAAAAAGAATATAAAAACCAGAAAAAGCCACACAATGCTATTGACATTGTGTGGCTTTTTTAGTATTATCAACTTAAAAACAACAAGAAACAAGATAAAACAAAGAAAAACAAAGATTTAACAAACAAAAAACCACAATAGAACAGAATAAGAATTCAGGTAAAAGGAGGAGTGAGAAAGATAGCCATGATAGCAATAGAAAGGCGAAACGGTATATTGGAAAAACTGCAGGAAGATAAGAAAGTTGTTGTCGGAGAACTCAGCCAGTTATATAAAGTATCTGAAGAGACGATTCGAAGAGATCTGGAACGTCTGGAAAAAGAAGGTTTATGTACAAAGAGTTATGGCGGGGCTGTGCTCAATGAGAATAACAATGTGGAGATGCCGTTCAACGTCAGAAAGAAAAGCAATGCAACAGGAAAACAGAAAATTGCAGAGTTGATAGCCGGTATGGTAGAAGACGGAGAACACATTTTACTGGATGCAAGTACCACTGCCGTATACATTGCAAAAGCACTGAAGAGTAAGAGAAATCTTACAGTCGTTACCAATTCTATAGAAGTTCTGATAGAGGTATCAGATATGACGGACTGGAATGTGATTTCTCTTGGAGGAAGTTTAAAAGAAGGATTTCTCGCAGCCATCGGAGCAGCAACAATCGCAGGAGTGAAAGAATATAAAGTGGAAAAATCCATCGCATCCTGCAAAGCATTTGACCCGGAGGAAGGATTTTATGATACCGGAGATGAGTTTGCAAGAACCAAACGGGCGATGATTGAACGTGGCGATACAAAGATTATGGCAATCGATTCTACCAAATTTGAAAAATCTGCATTTGCCAAAGTGATGGACACAGAAGGTATAGATGTGATCATCACAGACAGAAAACCACAGAAGGCAGTATTGAAATCTTGTGAAGAAAAGGGAATTAAATGTATATACTCGGAAAAATAGAGAAGTTTCTTCTATATTAATATGAACACTGTAAATAATTTAAAAGAATATCAGGAGGATAAAGAAAATGGCATTAGTTACTTCAAAAGAAATGTTAACAAAAGCAAGGAAAGGTGGATATGCAGTAGGAGCATTCAACGCAGAGAATATGGAGATGGTCAAAGCAATTATTGCAGCAGCAGAAGAATTGAAAGCGCCTGTTATGATCCAGACCACCCCTTCTACTGTAAAATACGGAACAAGTGCTACATATGCAGCGATTGTAAAAGCAGAAGCTGAGAAAGCAAGCGTACCGGTATGCATGCACTTGGATCACGGCAGCAGTTATGAACTTGCAGAAGAATGTATCGGAAATGGATATACATCTGTTATGATTGACGGATCAAAAGAAGATTTTGAAAATAACATTGCCGTTTCCAAAAAAGTCGTAGAAATGGCACATGCAAAAGGTATTCCGGTAGAAGCCGAACTTGGAAAAGTTGGCGGAAAAGAAGATGATCTGGTAGCAGAAGCTGATACAAATACAGATGTAAATGAGGCAATTGAATTCGTGGAAAGAACAGGCGTAGATTCGCTGGCAATTGCAATTGGAACTGCACATGGATTTTATGTGGGAACGCCTGTACTTGATAAAGAACGTCTTTCTGAAATCGCAAAAGTTGTATCAATTCCACTTGTACTTCACGGAGCATCCGGAATCAGCGATGAAGATGTTGCGGACTGTGTAAGCCGTGGAATTTCAAAAGTAAACTTTGCAACAGAGCTGCGTGTGGCATTTACAGATGCATGTAAGAAATTATACATAGAGAAACCAGAAACATTTGATCCAAAGGCATATGGAAAAGTTGGTATGGCAGCAGTTAAAAAACTGGTTATGAACCGTATGAGAGTATGTGGGTGTGACGGGAAAGCAGAGTGATTCTTTATCCGGAGAATACAAAAAGGAGGTTCCTATGCGGGAATTATTATTGGGAGTTGATATCGGAACCAGTGCCTGCAAGGTTGCGGTATTTAATAAACAGGGAGAGGTAATCGCCAGCGGAAATGGTGGTTATCAGGTGTATTACCCACATCCGGGATGGGCAGAACAGAATCCGGATGAATGGTGGAGTGCGGTATGCAGCGCGATTGGAGATGTCCTGAAAAAGGGCAATGTTAAGCCGGAAGAAATCAAAGGAATCGGAGTGGATGGACAGAGTTGGTCGGCTATTCCAATTGATAAAGATGGAAATGTATTAACGAATACACCAATCTGGATGGATACCAGAGCGCAGTCGATCTGTGACAGATTAAATGTAGAGATTGGTGCAGATAACATTTTCCAGGTGGCAGGAAATTCCATGCAGCCATCCTATTCTACAGCAAAGATTCTGTGGTATAAGGAAAATATGCCGGAGGTATATGCGAATACATACAAGATCTTACAGTCCAACGCATTCATTGTATACCGTTTTACAGGAATCTGTTCACAGGATAAATCTCAAGGATATGGTCTCCACTGCTTTGATATGAGAACTGGTACATGGAATATGGAGATGTGTAAGAAGCTTGGGATACCGGAAAGTTTTCTGTCAGACATTTACGAATGTTCGGAAATCGTAGGCGGAGTCAGTGAAAAAGCTGCAAAAGAGACCGGACTTTTAGAAGGAACACCGGTTGTTGCCGGAGCACTGGATGCGGCTTGCGGAACACTTGGTTCCGGAGTAATCCATCCGGGAGAGACACAGGAACAGGGCGGTCAAGCAGGTGGAATGAGTATCTGTCTGGATGAGTATGCTGCGGATCCAAGACTGATCCTGAGTTATCATGCAGTTCCGAATCAGTGGATCTTACAGGGCGGAACCGTCGGAGGCGGCGGAGTTATGCGCTGGATCGAAAAGGAACTTGGGGATTATGAGAGAAGTATCGCAAAAGAATGTGGAAAATCCTCACTTGTTCAGTTTAATGAATTGGCAGAGAAGGTGCCGGCAGGAAGTGACGGGCTGATCTTCCTTCCGTATATGTCCGGGGAGCGTTCACCAATCTGGGATCCGAATGCAAAAGGGGTATATTACGGACTTGATTTCAGTAAGACCAAAGGACATCTGATCCGTGCGGCAATGGAAGGTGTAGCATATTCATTAAAGCATAACCTGGATATCGGAGAAAAGACAGGAGCGAAAGTGGAAGAACTGCTTGCAATGGGTGGATCTGCAAACTCTCTTCTTTGGACACAGATCAAATGTGACGTAACAGGAAAACCAATCACCGTACCATCTTCCGATACAGCGACTACACTTGGTGCAGTTATGCTTGCCGGAGTCGGAATCGGAATGTATAAAGATTTTGAAGAAGCTGTAAAGATTACAGTGAAAAAGACTCGCCATCACGAGCCTGATATGGAAAAACATGCAATTTACCAGAAGAATTATGAGACCTATCTGGAAATCTATGAGAACTTAAAAGAGACCATGAAGAAAACAGGAGGAATGTAAAAGTGAAAGCAGGAGTCGTACACGCAAGAGAAGATATCAGATATGAAGAAATCGAGAAACCAGTACCAAAAAAAGGCCAGGTACTGATCAAAGTAAAATATACAGGAATCTGTGGATCAGATATTCCACGTGTCAATGGGGATGCATGCCATTTCTTCCCTAATGTACTGGGACATGAGTTCTCAGGAACAGTAGAAGAAGTAGGAGAAGGCGTAACATCTGTAAAACCAGGTGACAGAGTTGCAGGTGTACCACTTGTACCATGTATGGAATGTGAAGACTGTCAGAAGGGTAACTACTCTCTGTGTAAACATTATAGCTTCATTGGTTCCAGAGAATTCGGAAGCTTTGCAGAGTATGTGGTTGTTCCTGAAAAGAATGCTGTAAAATTCGAAGACAGCGTAAGCTTCGAACAAGGTGCATTCTTTGAGCCGGCAACAGTAGCACTTCATGGACTGGAAAGAGTAGAATTCAAAGGTGGAAAGACAGTAGCCATCCTTGGAGGCGGAACCATCGGAATGTTCGTTATGCAGTGGGCTAAGATCTTCGGAGCAAAAGAAGTTGTTGTATTTGATATCTCTGATGAACGTCTGGAATTAGGAAAACGTCTCGGAGCAACGGCCGGAATCAATACATTGGAAGAAGACTTCATGGATAAAGCTATGGCACTTACAGGTGGCAAAGGCTATGATTATGTGTATGAGACAGCAGGAAATTCTATCACAATTAAGATGGCATTCCAGTTAGCTGCCAACAAAGCACAGGTATGCTGCGTTGGAACTCCTACAAAAGAAGTTACCTTCTCTGTAAAAGAGTGGGAGAACTTAAACCGTAAAGAATTTATCCTGACAGGATCATGGATGTCATACAGTGCACCATTCCCGGGACATGAATGGGAATTAGTAGCACACTACTTCAAGACAGGAGAACTGAAGTTTGACGATTCCTTCATCTTTAAGAAGATTCCGCTTAGCGAAATCGCAAGTGCATTTGAGATGTACAAGACAAGAGGACTGGTAAAAGGAAAGATCTTAATCGACAGCGAAGCATAGGAGGCAAAGTACGATGATATTAACCGTTACGTTGAATGCAGCGATTGATAAAAGATATGTAGTAAAAGAATTCCAGGTAGGAGAAGTTAACCGTGTGGCTGAGTGCACTTATACACCTGGCGGCAAGGGACTCAATGTGTCAAAGCCTGCATCTATCGCAGGCGCTGAAGTAGTTGCAACCGGATTTGCAGGAGGCCATGCAGGAAATTACATTGTAGATTCATTGAAACCATTTGGCATCAAGAGTGAATTCTATCACATGGAGGCTGAAAGCCGTTCGTGCATCAATATCTGGGATGAAAAGAATCATGTACAGACAGAATTCCTGGAGCCTGGATTTACCGTATCCGCAGAAGACTTTGAAGGATTCTGCGAAAAATTTAAGACATTAATACCAAAAGCTGATGTAGTAGCAATGTCTGGAAGCGTGCCAAAGGGACTGGACGGAACTGCTTATCAGAAACTGGTATCGATCGTAAAAGAGGCAGGTAAGAAGGTCATTCTTGATACGAGCGGAAAACTTCTGGAGATGGGTATCGAGGCAAAACCAACGATGGTAAAGCCGAACATTGATGAAATCCGTATGCTGACCGGAAGCCATTGTGATACAAGAGAAAAACTGATCGAAGCAGGAAAGAAGATCCATGAAGCCGGTATCGAGATCGTAGTTATCTCACTTGGTGCAGACGGTTCCCTTCTGATCTGTGCAGACGGCGTATATCAGGCAATCGTTCCAAGAATCGATGCGGTAAATACGGTAGGATGCGGTGATTCCATGATTGCAGGATTCGCACTCGGATTCGAAAGGAGATTAAGTGTGCAGGAGACATTAAGGCTTGCAAGTGCAATCTCAGCCTCGGCAGCATTAAGAGAAGAGACCGGATTCTTCGTAAAAGAAGATATGGAGCGAATCTTACCGCAAATTGAGATTAAGAGACTATAAAGTTATACTAAAACGAGCAATATCGTATGAGAACTCTTCTGCTTAGAGATACGATATTGCTCTGTTTTTTATTGTTCGGGCATCCTAAGCGGTGAATTAAACACCCATTTCTTCAAGATACCTCACATGCTCTATCGCCCCCTGATGATTCCCCTGAAGCGCAAGCACCTCATCAAGTCCATCACGGGCCTTCTCATAATCCCCAAGTCCGATCGCACTAAGCGCCATCAGATACTTACAATCAATCGTATTACGAAGCTTAATATCATTAGGGAATACCTCAAGCTCTGGAAGCGATACCGCAAAGTAATCATAAGACACTTCATCAAAGATATGCTTCTCACCAAACGCTTTCAGCTGATGATAACACTTAGCAGCCTTTTCTGTTCTTCCAAGAGCAGCATTCGCAAGACCCTGATAGAAGATCGTATCAGACGGCTGGTCATTATAGTAAAGAGCAGCCGATGGCTCATCCAGTCCTACAGAAGCTTTCTCCCACCATCTGGCAGCTTCTTCGGTCGCATTCAGGGCCGCATAGCAGCATCCGATATAATATTCCGCAATATTATCCAGAACATTCGGAAGTTTTCCTTCGCCTAAGTTATCCGGATAGGTAAATGTATCTGTAAGAAGCTTAATTGCTTCCTCATAATTCTTCTCTTTCATAAGCCCAAGAGCCTTGTGAGTCAGCGCATAGCGGTACTGGCCACTGACTTTTCCTTCTCCACCTTCCCATGGATGGAACGTATGTCCCTTCAAAGCATCCAGAGCCTTGTCGTACTGATCGGTCTCGTTCAGAAGCGTGATATATTCAAGATACAGCACGTCTCTGTCTTCGACTAACTCCGGATATTTCTCAAGCAGAGCCAGACGGTCTTCCAGTGCAACATTATTCTTAGCAGCCAGCTGGTCGTATTCGAGAAGAAATCTTGGATAAGAAGAATCCAGTTCAAATGCTTGCTTCATATAATCCAGAGCTTTGGCAGGTTCTTTGCATTTATTATAATAAGCAATCGCAAGATTACGATAAGCCATAGCATACTTCGGATTTTCGGAAATGCTTTCTTTCCACTCATTTACAGCTTTGTCATACTGCTTCTTATCATACAGCAGGCATCCAAGATAATAATGTGCATATGGTACTTTTTTAAGTGCAGATATAGCAACATTTAAGATAAGAATCTCTTCTATCTTGTTCGGGAAGCAGTAATCCGGATTGGTATGTTCTGCTTTCTGGTAAGCATCCAGTGCAGCTTCATTTTTACCATCTTTTTCATAAGCATAACCCATATAGTACCAGGTCATAGGCGACTTGTCCGGTGTTGCATCCAAGATACGTACCACATCTTCATAAAGTCCGGCTTTGATATAGTCCAAAGCAACTTCCAGATAGTTATGTGCAGAGGTACGCATTGTGCTGATCCATCCGCTCAGATCATCTTCTGAAACGGATTTTTCATACAGGCAGTCAAGTGACAACGGATCGATTGCAAGACTTTCAGTGAGAAAATCTTTGTTGCAACGTCCAAGCTTTCGAAGGATAGAAGCTTTTAATGCACGTACCTTCATGTTATGCCAGTTGCGGATCATGGACTGCTCTGCAAATGTAAGCGCCTGTTCATATTCGTGTTTTTTGCATGCAAGCAGTGCAAGCCAGTAGAATCCGGCGCTCTGCGTCTCGTGGCTCCATGTAGATTTATAGAATGCATCATAGGCAGCAGATTCATTTCCCAAGAAATATTCTGCAAGACCTAAGTTAAAGTAGCATTCCCCGTTATATGGATTTGGATTCTTCCAGGTCTGTTTTTCAATGGCCGCTTCAAAATGTTTCTTTGCAGCAGCGAAATCACCGCGCTTCATAAGCAGCATACCGTATCCGTTATTCAGACGGATGTCACTTGGATCACGGCGGAGTCCTTCTTCGTAGTAATCAGCAGGTTCATATGTTGCATGACGGTACTGCTCCAGATGCTGTGCACCTAAGAATAATTCTTCTGTAGATTTCAATTCAGCCGGTGTGCCGAGAGGAACAGCAGGATCCGGGATTGGCTCCAGTTTTTCTTCCAGTCCGGTATAAGTAACAAGTGTATGTCCATCTGTAGCAGTCACTTTTACTGTGCAGCCTGCGGTGGAACTGGTATCAGTCGTAAAAGTATCTTCAAATGCCTGCAGAGGAGAAATGTCAATGGTCTTGCTGTAAAGTACATTACCCTCTTTTTCTACAGATAAGGTGAGTCCGTTATAAGAACCGGAAGTATACAAAAGCAGTGTAGCTGTAGAATCTTCAATTGTAAAGTTCACCATGGCATCCTTCGTAGCATTCTTCACACGTCCAACATTTTTATATGGCATAAAATACTGGGTAAATGTCTTTTCTTCGTAAGGCTTTAACCATGTGAAATCCGGCTGATTGTCTGCGAATACTCCAGTCATCAGTTCGATATATGGTCCATCCTCATCAGTAAGGTTGCGGTCCCATGTACGGCCAAAGTCCGCGTTGCCCCATGTCCACTGCTTCTTGCCAGGAGAGATGTGATGGTCGGCAACGTGCAGCAGTCCGGCTTTTCTTCCTTCATCGTAGTTACCTATAAAATCAAAGTCAGAATGCGCAGCCATGTAAGAAGTCGGCACCTTGATATTCTTATACATGGAAATGTCAACGCCTGCAGAGTAGTCGTATTTGTAATATTCTCCGGTTGCGATCGGGAATGTAGATACGGCACGTTTTCCATGGTCCATAACTGCATGTACATCCGGCGGGAATACAGAGTAAGTATTGTCATTGACCGGAACAGCCGGATTTGCCCACCAGAGGAAGGTCTGAGGAATATCGGTGTTGTTAAAAAGCTGTCCCTTGATCTCGATATAAGCCTTGTCAGGATAGAGAGTGAATGCCCCCATACCCTTTGTACCGTACATCTTGTCAATCTCACTGACATATACGGTAGCAGAGCCGTCCTCTCGTTCCTGATAGTAATAATCCACCGGACTGTAAGTACTTGGCCTGTGATGCTGTGGCCAGTTGAATTCGATACCGCCTGAGATCCAAGGACCGGTTAAGCCAACGAGTGCCGGTTTGATCACATGGTTATAGTAGACAAAGTCATAACCGTTTGTCTTATCATAAGCTCTCTGGATACGTCCGCCGAGTTCCGGAAGAACCATAACCTTCAGATAATCATTCTCCAAATAGATAGCGTGGTAGCTTACATCTTCTTTTTTATCAGAGATTTTTTCGGTTACCGGAAGCGGGTAGACCTTGCCGGAACTTCCCTGATAGGCACGGTTCTCGATAAAGAGAGGCCCCTTTTCCGGTGGATAGACTTTATAGGTCGGGATGGTTACATTTTCTTCCCATACGTGTACGTTATTACTCATAATAGATTCTCCTTTGAAAATAATAAATATGTGATGATGATTTTCCCATCTCAAAGCTGCGAATATTTATAGCAATGCTTTTGTGTATGCTTTTACGATAGCATGAAAATAGTATTGGCAGAATATCATATTTCATAAAAAGATGGACAATATTCCACAAAATTGCTATGCTGAATATAATGAAAAAGAACCATGAAAAGAGTAATAAGAAATTCATAAAAGGCAAGGGGACAAACGAAGATGGAAAGAGAAAAGGATGAAGCATACATACAGGAAAGCCAGAAAAGAGACGGATTCAAAGATGAACAATATTTCATAATTCCAACAGAATCATTCAAAGAATACCTGAAACATCCGCTGGTAAAAGCGATGTACCTGACAGATATCGGATTCTTCCCGAAGGCGTATCATCATTACCGGGAACGGGAGGAAGGAACAGAAGAATATATCCTCTTATATTGTACAGAAGGGGAAGGCTATATCCATATCGGAAATAAAAAGTATCATCTTCACCCTCAGGAAGTGTTCTGTATACCAAGAAACCAGAAGCATAAATATTATGCCAGTGAGAAGAATCCGTGGAGTATCTTCTGGGTACACTTCAAGGGCGAAAATACAGGCTATTATCCATTGGAAGAATACCAGATTATTCAGATGAATTCCATACATGCGGAGAATAGGATCATAACATTATTTGGTGTGTTGTTCCGTGTATTGGAGCGCAACTATACACTTGGAAACTTTATCTACATTTCCCAGGTGTTGTCACTGATCCTGTCCGAGATATATTTTCGCGAAAAAGCAGATGAGGCAAGCCGGCAGAACCGGCATATTACAACAATCGTACGTTATATGTACCGTCATCTGGATCGGAATCTGAAATTAGAGGATCTGGAAGAGGAACTGGAACTTTCGAAAAGCTATATCAATGCATCATTTAAGAAATATACCGGCAGGGCGCCGATTGATTTTTTTATCAACCTGAAGATGCAGGAGGCGTGTAAGCTTTTAAAGTCTACAGATCTGTATATTGTGGAGATTAGTCAAAAACTGGGATATGATGATCCCTATTATTTTTCCAGAATATTCAAGAAAGTAATGGGAGTATCACCAAAAGAATATCGGAACGGTGACTATATCCAGAAGCAGTAATATAGTCCATTAATTCGTCAGATTGTTTATGTTATGGAATGTGAAAAAGGGGTAAGATGAGGATGACAAAAAGAATACACCAGAAAAATTAATAGCAGAAAAATCATAAAAATATTCAGGAGGGATACAACATGAAATACGAAATTCCAAAAAAGATGATCGGTATGAAACTTCCGGGAGGAGCAAAAGTACAGAAGGTAGAGCAGCCGGTGCCGGTACCCGGACCGGGACAGGTACTTCTGAAGATGAAGGCAGCCAGTCTTTGCGGAAGTGATCTGAAATATATTTATTATGAACATACAGATAAGACAGGTGGAGCAAGATATGACGATGTGATTGCAGGTCATGAGCCGAGCGGACAGGTTGTACAGGTTGGAGAAGACGTGCTGGACTTTAAAGAAGGAGACCGTGTGGTTGTATATCACATTCAGGGATGCGGATACTGTGACGAGTGTAAGAAAGGCTTCTTCATTAACTGCCAGAATCCGGAGAGACGTGCTTACGGATGGCAGAGAGACGGTGCACTTGCGGAATATATGGTAGCAGATGTATCTACCTGTATTCATCTGCCGGATTTCCTGACATATGAAGACGGAGCCATGATCGCATGTGGATTCGGAACTGCTTACCAGGGATTATTAAGGGCTAATGTATCCGGAAGAGACCGCGTACTGGTTATGGGGCTGGGACCTGTCGGACAGGCGGCACTGATCCTTGCGAAAGCCATGGGTGCAGAGACGATCGGTGTAGATATCTCAGAAGAACGTCTGGAGATGGCAAAGAAGATCGGGGCAGATCAGGTACTCTTAGGTGATGATGACGTTGTACAGAAAGTAATGGAGTATACAGACGGAAAAGGTGTAGAAGTAGCAGTGGACTGTTCCGGAAGCAGCATCGGCCGTCACAGATGTCTGGAAGTTGCAAGAATGTGGGGCAATGTGGTATTCCTTGGCGAGCAGGGAACCGTAACATTCGAGCCAAGTCCGCTTCTGTTACATAAGAACCTGACATTACATGGATCATGGGTAACATCCGTAGGTAATATGGAGCGTCTGGTCGAATTTCTGGACCGCAAGAAGATCCATCCAAGCCAGATCATTACACACAGATATCCGCTTAGCCGGACGGAAGAAGCATACCGCGTATTTGCAACCGGAAAAACAGGTAAAGTATGTGTTAATATGGAGATGGAAGATTAATGAAGAATCTAGATAAATTATTATCCTGGCTTCAGACTTCGGAATATGACGGAGTGATCTTAGGAAGACGGGATAATTTCAAATGGATCACAGAAGAAAATGCAAATGCTGTAGTGACGAACACAGAAGTCGGAGTGGCACATCTGCTCATCGAAAAAGACGGATCGGTTACAGTAGCAGCAGACAGCAGTGACTGTCCACGTATGGAAACGGAGCAGAATGCGCTGAGAGCAAAAGGAATGCTGATCCCATGGTATGAATCTTTTGAAGCACATCTGAAAGATTATATAGGAGACCGGACATTTGCATCCGATACTGGAATTGCGGGTACGGATAATGTACAGTCAGAGCTTATCGATGTCCGTATGCAGTTAAGTGAAAAAGAACTGAAGCGTTACCGGAAGATCGGGAAGGAATGCGCCGGAATCGTAGAAGGTGTAGCCATGAATGCAAGACCTGGACAGACAGAGCAAGAAATTGCAGATAAGATCAGAACAGGATGCATCGCAAGGGGAATCAGTCCGGACTGTGTATTGGTGGGAAGTGATGAAAGAATCCTGAATTACCGTCATCCGGTACCGACAAGCAAAAAGATTGAAAAAAGTCTGATGGTAGTATTGGGCGGTGAAAAGTATGGACTAAATGTCAGTATGACCAGAATGGTGTATTTTGTGCCGGTGCCGGAAGAGATTAAGGGAAGAATGCAAAAGACGCAGAAGATATTTGCGGCAATGCAGAATTTGATGAAAGACGGTATGAGTTATCAAGCGTATTTTCGGAAAGCACAGGAATTATATGCAAAAGAAGGATGTTCGAAGGAATGGAAGATGCACCATCAGGGCGGACCGACCGGATATGGCTGTAGGGAATTTACAGTAACACCAGAGACGAAAGGTGTAATTAAGAAGAATCAGGCATATGCATGGAATCCAACAATTGCAGGGACAAAGTGCGAGGACACTACATTCCTTGCGGATAATGGTGTCGAGATATTTACCAGAACGAAAGCATGGCCATGCACTGTGATAGAGACAGAATATGGAAGTTGTTCGGTGGCGGATATCTTATATATAAAGAATGAATAAAAATACAAACAGGTGATACAGAAAAGAAAGAGGTTATGCTCACAGAAACTGTGTCATCTGTTTTTTGTAGTAGATAATTATAATTTTAAAACTGTATATACAAATGGTACAAAAATGCGCAAAGTAAATGAAAAAAATTGTGAAAAATATTTGTATTCTTTTTTGTAACATGATATAATATAGATGTTACAAAAACACTTAAATAAAATACTTAATAAAGTAGAGGGCAGAAATTATGAAAAGAAGCACGAACAGCGTAGAAGTGAAAAGACAGAATAGAAACCGTGTATTCAGATATGTGAACGGACAGGCAGAGACGAGTATGCCGGAGATTTCTGCTGCATTAGATATCAGTGGACCGACGGTTCTTACAATTGTGAATGAACTGAAAGAAGAAGGTGTGCTAAAGGAAGCCGGGGAGTTAAAATCAACGGGAGGAAGAAAGGCAAAAGCAATTGCTGCGGTAAAAGATATAAAATACGCAGTCGGAATTGATCTGACGGCAAACCATATAAGTATTACGTATACAGACTTGTCAGAAAAGGCATTAAAACATGTAAGGATCAGAAAGAGTTTTGAATATACGAATGAATATCTGGATGCACTTGCTGTATTTACCAGACGATTTATAGAAGAAAATGCAATACCGGAAGATAAGATATTGGGAATCGGAATATCGATGCCTTGTATTATAGATAAGAAAGAACAGCTTATTACATATTCCAACGCACTGGATATTTATAATGTATCCTGCAGTGAATGGAAAGAACATTTTAAATACCCGGCAGTTCTTCTTAATGATGCGAATTGTGCAGCGATTGCAGAAAGTGCTGAGCATGTGAATTGTGGTAATATGGTATATCTTATGCTGAGTAATACTGTTGGTGGTGCGGTGCTGTTTGAAAACAGCAATGTAATCATGACGGCAGGAAATGAACTTGAGGCTGTTGATATGTATCGGGGAGATAACTGGCGGAGTGCGGAATTTGGGCATATGGTAATCCATCCGGGCGGAAGAACCTGCTATTGTGGAAAAAAAGGATGTTTGGATGCGTATTGTTCGGCACTCCGGCTTGCAGATCTTACAGAAGGAAAATTGGAGATATTTTTTGAAAAGCTTGAAGAGGGAAATGCAGAGTATGAAAAGATATGGGATGAATATCTGGATAATTTAGCAATAGCAGTGGATAATCTCAGGATGTGCTTTGATTGTGAAGTGGTCCTGGGTGGATATGTAGGTAATCTGATTGGACCATATGTACCAAGATTACGTCAGATGGTGGCGGAAAAGAACTTGTTTGGTCATGATGGAAATTATGTAAGAGCTTGTGATTACAGGGCGGAGGCATCTGCGCTTGGAGCTGCGATTAAATTAATAGAAAACTATATACAGACAATATAGACAAATGTTAAATAAATAACATTATTAAAACTATACAAAATACACATACAAAATTTAGTCGATATTGCATATTGCACAAACAAAATAACAAGTATTATAATAATACCAACAAAGATATGCAAAGCGCTTTTGTAAAAGTGATTTACAAAAGAGTTATGCGGAATCAAAACCAACAGACACGGCTAACAACCGGAAGGAGGGCAACATGGGAATTATTGAGAACATGAGACTTGACGGGAAAGCAATTTACGTAACAGGGGCTGCGAGCGGAATCGGAAAATGTGCAGCCATGGCATTTGCAGAAGCAGGGGCAGATGTAGCAATCGTAGATATTAATCTTGAAGGGGCTCAGAAAGTAGCAGATGAGATTGCAGAAAAGACAGGTTCTAAGACAATCGCAATTGAATGTGATGTTACAAAGCAGGATCAGGTTGAAGCAATGGTAGCTAAAGTGGTTGATACATATGGAAAACTTGATGCATGTTATAACAATGCCGGAATCGCAGTAAATGCACCAGCTGAGGAGATGACACTTGCTCAGTGGCAGAAAGTAATTGATATCAATCTGACAGGCGTTTTCCTTTGTGCAACAGCAGCAGGAAGAGTAATGTTAAAACAGGGTTATGGTTCCATCATTAATACAGCTTCTATGTCAGGACATATTGTAAATGTTCCGCAGCCACAGTGTGGATACAATGCGTCAAAAGCAGGAGTAAGTCTTCTGACAAAATCACTTGCTGTAGAATGGGCAAAGAAAGGTGTCAGAGTCAACTGCATAAGCCCGGGATACATTGGAACAGATCTGATCATGTCAAGAGATGATCTGAAACCACTGATTGGGCAGTGGAATGCAATGGCTCCTATGGGACGCCTTGGAAAACCGGAAGAATTACAGTCAATTCTGGTATATCTTGCAGGAGACACAAGTACATTTACAACCGGATCAGATATCATCGTAGATGGAGCATTTACATGCTTCTAAATTGACCGGTTATATCATTCTAAGATAGCTAATAGCAACGGCTATGCGAATAAAATTATTAATTTCAAGGAGGACAATCTATGAAAAAGAAAATCGTAAGTATCTTACTGTGCGTAACGATGGTAGCAGCTATGGCAGTTGGATGCGGAAGCAAAGACGGAGGATCAGACAGCAAGTCAGAAAGCGGAGATTCCAAAGACAAAAAGTACAAAGTCGGAATTACAATTCAGTCATTAAGCAATGCGTACTGGGCAGGAGTTATGGGAAAACTCGAAGAACAGTTAAAGGACAAAGGCTGGGATTACACATTGATCGACTGTGAAGACAACTCTGCTACACAGGTTAGCCAGATCGAGAACTTTATTACATCGGGATGTGACCTGATCATGGTTCACCCTTCTGATGCAAAAGCGGTAGAGAACATCTGTAAAGAAGCTCTTGATGCTGATATTAAAGTAATGTGCTGGGATGACCCGATGGAAAACACAACGGCTAACTGGGTACTGGACAATACAGAGCTTGGTAAAGAGATTGGTAAAACAGCAGCTGAATTTATTAACGATAAATTTACAGCAGATGATAAAGCACAGGTTACAGTTATCGGATATCCTTCAACAAAGGTTCTGAAAGAAAGAGCTGATGGTATCAAAGAAGGTCTGAAAGAAAATTGCAAAGACAATTATGAAGTGATCGCAGAAGTTGATGGTCTGGAAGCACCGGAAGCACAGAGCAACGTAGAGTCTGTACTTTCTGCACATCCAGATGCTAATGTATTCGTTGGAGTCGGAGCTGGTGCTATGATCGGTTCGAATGAAGCTCTTCTTCAGAAATACGGAAAAGGAAAAATTCCAGAGAACGTAGGTGTTATTACAACAGACGTTACAGAGCAGCAGCTGAATTCCCTGAAAGCTGGAAATGAAGCAGTAAGATCTATCGTTGGATTTGAAGGATCTAACGAAGATACAGCAAAAGCTTGTATGAAAATGTATGAAAGAATCTTAAGCGGTGAGAAATTTGAGGGTGATGATCACAACGTTTACAGAACAATCAAACCTATCACAACAGATAACATTGATGAGATCTTAAAAGGAATGTAAAACAGTCATAAAACTGAAACAGATTAAAAAGGAGGCGGCATTACGCCGCCTCTGTTAATTAGTAGAATCACGGGGGATGAACATGAGCGAAGAATATGTATTACAGTTACAGCATATAAGAAAAGAATACCCGGGTGTTGTAGCGTTGAAGGACGTTACGTTGGAATTAAAGCCAGGCGAGATTCTGGCTCTGATTGGAGAAAATGGAGCTGGAAAATCTACATTGATTAAGTGTTGCTCAGGAGCGGTTATTCCAACTTCTGGAAAGATTATAGTAAATGGCAAAGAGTTTTCTAGCATGACACCACAGTTGGCATCGGAAAATGGTATTGCAATTATTTATCAGGAATTTAATAATGTGAAGGAACTGTCAGCAGCAGAAAACTTATTCCTGGGAAGACCTATCCGTAAAGGAATAGTCATTGATAAAAAAGCAATGGAAGAAGAGGCGGCAAAAGCATTTGAAGCTCTTCATATTAAGATTGACCCGAAGGCACTGATGAAGAACCTGACGGTTGGATATCAGCAGATGGTTGAAATTGCAAAAGCAGTTCAGCAGAATGCAAAAATACTGATTATGGATGAACCTTCTGCGCCTTTGACAAGTGCAGAAGTTGAGAGTATGTTTGAAGTAGTAGAAAGACTTCGTAAAGAAGGGGTTTCTATTATTTACATATCTCATAGATTGGAAGAAATATATCGTCTGTCAGACCGTATTCTGGTTATGCGTGACGGAGAATATGTAAAGACATTGATCACAAAGGACAGTGAAGTCCAGGAATTGATTAAATTGATGGTAGGACGTGAACTTACACAAAGTTATCCACCTAGAAAAGATTGTGTTAAGAAAGACGAAGTTGTTCTTGAATTACAAAATGTAACAGGTAACGGAGATACGGATATCAGCTTAAAGATTCATAAAGGCGAGATTCTTGGACTTGGTGGACTGGTCGGAGCCGGAAGAACGGAACTTGCCGAGATGATATTCGGGGCAGTCAGAAAAAAATCAGGAAAAATGATTTTTAATGGTAAGGAGATAGATCCGAAGAGCCCGAGAGAAGCGATTAATCTTGGAATTGCTCTGGTGCCGGAAGACAGAAAACGTCATGGTGCTATGTTGGGTATTTCTATTAAGAATAATATTAATATGCCAATCTATGAGCGCAATTCCAAACTCAGCGTTATAAACAATAAGCAGGAACAGGAAATTGCAGAAAAATATAAAGAAAATATGGCAATTAAGACTCCTTCCCTGAATCAGCTGGTTAAAAATTTAAGTGGTGGTAATCAGCAGAAGGTTATCCTTGGAAGGTGGATGGCAGCAGATTCGGAATTGATTATCTTTGATGAACCAACACGAGGAATTGATGTTGGAGCAAAATATGAGATTTATAAATTGATGAACGATCTTGTTGAGAATCAGGGAAAGACAATTTTAATGATTTCTTCAGAGATGGAAGAGTTGATGGGTATGTCTGACAGAATTGTGGTTCTTTCAGAAGGAAACATGACAGGAGAACTTTCAAAAGATGAGTTCACCCAGGAAGTAATTATGACATATGCATCCGCAGCAAGAGATAAATAGGCATAGGAAGGGGTTAGACAAATGAAAGAAAACAAAGTATCAAGAGTTTTAAAAGACCAGGCTATCTGGTTAGTATTTATCGTTCTTGTAATTGCATTTACAATTGCAAATCCAAGATTCATTACAATGAGTAACTTATTAATTATGCTGCGTCAGGTCGCTGTATGGGGAATTGCTTCTGTAGGTATGATGTTTGTTATCTTGCTGGGTGACATCGACCTTGGTACAGGATCTGTTATTACATTCGTTAATATTTTATGTGCAAAACTGATGGTTGAGTTCGGTGTTAATATGTATCTTGCAGTACTGATTTCGTTACTGGCATCTACACTGATTGGTCTTTTGAATGGTTTCATGGTAGCGACAATCGGTATCCCGGCACTGATCGCAACATTTGCGACACAAACAGCATTTTCCGGTATTGCATTGATTATGTGTAATGGACAGCCAATCAATGGATTCCCTGAAAAATTCTCTGTATTTGGTGCAGGATGGGTTGGACCGGTACCTATTCCGGTAATTATTATGATTATCTGCTTTATCATTGGAGCATTTATTCTGAATAAGACATATTTTGGACGTTATTTCTATGCAGTAGGTGGTAACATTGAAGCTGCAAGACTTTCTGGTATCCGTACAGGAAGAGTTAAATATCTGGTATTTGCATTATCAGGATTTTTTGCAGGACTTGCCGGTATTGTACTTTTGTCACGAACAAATTCCGGTATGGGTAATGCAGGACTTGGCTACGAATTCAAAGTTATTACCTGCGTTGTCCTTGGAGGTGTGTCTGTAGCAGGTGGTTCCGGTAGAATGTCTGGTGTTGTAGCTGGTACATTTATTATTGGGGCATTGAATAATGGTATGGTGCTTATGAATATCAATACCTGGATTCAGGATATCGTACTTGGTATTGTACTTGTCCTTGCTGTTGGTTTTGACTGTATCCAGAAGAAGAGACAGGCTAACTAATAATAAAGCTGAAAAGATATTAAAATCCCGGTAAAAGTTTATTTTACCGGGATTTTTTGCTAAAATATTTTTGCTAAAATATTTTCGTTAAATACTTTAGTAGACAAGGGGAAGAGTTTTGAGGAAAAGTCAGTTAATATATCAATATAT
Organism: Dorea longicatena; assembly: GCF_024168045.1. GTDB lineage: Bacteria > Bacillota > Clostridia > Lachnospirales > Lachnospiraceae > Dorea_A. Next base: position 2,477,276 of record NZ_CP100126.1, on the reverse strand, counting down.
CAGGGAACAGGGAGCAGTATCAAAGCAGGATATTGTGATCGGATTAGGGCTGAGTCTTCCGACAATCACGCAGAATTTAAATAATCTGGCGGAGTTGGGATTGATTGATACGTCAAAAAAAATATCAAATACAGGTGGGAGAAATGCGACCGCTTATTCCTACATAGAAAAAGCCAGATATGCAGTCGGCTTGTATTTAAACAGGCATCATATTAATTGTGTGGCAGTAGATTTATCCGGTAATGTTATCAGTCTGATCAGGGTCAGGGAGAATTTTGATTTGAATGACGATAATTATCTGAGAAAGATTGGAGAGACGGTAGAAGAAGTCAAAAAGGATACTGGTCTTTCGGATGACAGATTTCTCGGAGTCGGGATTGCAGTTCAGGGATTGATCAGTGATGATGGTGAAAGGGTTACTTACGGGCTTACGCTTAATTTCACAGGAGTGACCAGAGCAGATATTGCGAAATATATTCCATATCATAACCGGCTGTTCCATGATTCGGCAGCAGCAGGTTATGCGGAAGTATGGGACAGAAATGACCTGGATGATGCATTCTATCTTAGTCTTAGCAACAGTGTAGGTGGAGCTGTGATTGTTGCTAATAAAATATTTGAGGGAGAACGCAGGAAAAGCGGTGAAATCGGACACATGACGATTATTCCGAAAGCCGGAGACAGATGCTATTGTGGCCAAAGGGGTTGTTTTGACACAGTGTGCAGAGCAAATGTGCTTGCAGAATATGCGGATGGTGATCTGGAAAAATTCTTTGAATTATTAGAAACGAAGGATCTCGGAGCAAGGCGCCATTGGAACAGATATTTAGAATATTTGTCAATAGGTATTCACAACATACGTATGTTATATGATACGAAAATTGTAATCGGCGGTTATGTAGGGGCATATATAGAGAAGTATATGGAAGATCTGTGTGCCAGGGTAGATGCCAGAGATTCATTTAAGGAAAAATCAGAAAGGTATCTTGTTCCTTCTAAATATAAGAAAGAACCGACAGGAGTGGGAGCAGCAATCCATATGATTGATGAGTTTTTTGAGATAATTTAAGTTAAAATATTGATGAAATAATGGTATTGTGCTACAATGCCATTAAAAGAAGCAAGTTAAAAATTAAACTATGGAGGTACAATATGAAAGCGGCAGTATATTACGGAAAACATAATCTGGTAGTAGAAGATGTTCCGGTAAGGGAACTGAAAGACAATGAAGTGTTAATCCAGGTAAAGTATTGTGGAGTATGTGGAACGGATGTGCACATTTTTAATGGTGATGGAGGATCTTTTGAAGTTACACCGCCGTTGATTCCGGGGCATGAGTTTTCGGGAGTTGTAAAAAAAATCGGAGCTAATGTAAATAGAATTAAAGTGGGGGACCGTGTGAGCGGTGACCCGAATGATATGTGTGGGGAATGTTATTTCTGTAAAAATGCTATGCAGCATTTTTGTACAGATAATATTGGTGTAGGTACAACTGTAGATGGAGGATTTGCAGAATATGTTATTATGCATGAAAAACAGTTGTATACATTTTCGGATGATCTGAGTTTTATCGAGGCTGCAATGGCAGAACCAGTTTCCTGCTGCCTGCATGGAATAGATCTCTGTCATATTAAATCTGGTGATACGGTGCTTGTTATAGGCGGAGGACCGATTGGAATGATCATGTTGCAGCTTGCAAAGAATGAAGGTGCAACAAAGCTGATCCTGTCCGAACCGGTAGAAGAAAAACGTGAACTTGCATTAAAATTAGGCGCAACAAAAGTAATCGATCCAATAAACGAAGATGTTCAGGCGGTGTTGGATGAATATACACCGAATGTAAATGTTGTAATTGAGTGTGTGGGAAATATACATACACAGGAAGATGCAGTGAAATTTGCCGGTAAGGGTGCGACAGTAATGTTTTTTGGTCTTGCTTCGCCAGAGGATAGTTTCCCACTGAAGCCGGATGATGTGTTTAAGAAAGAATTGCATATTACATCATCATTTATCAATCCTTATACGTACGAGAGAGCAATACAGGTTCTGGAGTCAAAGACATTACGTTTGGAGGACTTGATCACAAATATTGTACCATTGGATGATATTGCAGATGTATTTACAAAGCCTGAATACAGAAGAGCCGGAAAGGTCATGATAAAGATTGCAGATTAAGCAGTTGCGAATGTAAAAAAACAAGGGGCGGAACTATTATATATTCCGTCCCTTATATTAGAAAACAAATGGTACTACTCGACAATACCAAAAGGAGAGCAGTTATGAATTATTATCTTGGTGTGGATGTAGGAACATCCAGCGTGAAATCATTATTGATGGACAGCGAGGGAAAGACAGTCGGAACTTCTCAGATTGGGTATGACATTATTAAAGAAAAGTTACAATATGCAGAACAGGATATGGAGAAGTTATGGGAGGCAACAAAAGAGACGATTACAGATCTTGTGAAGAGATATCCGGAGGAATCAGCTAAGATTCATGGGATCAGTTATTCCGGACAGATGCACGGACTGGTTATGATAGGTGCAGACGGCAAGCTGATTCGCAATGCAATTATCTGGGCAGACCAGAGATCAGAAAAAGAGATCCAGAAGATATACGATATCACAGGAAAGGATACATATCGTGGAACCGTGCTGAATTCACTTAGTACAGGATTCTTGATCTCCTCACTGATGTGGGTGAAAGAACATGAGCCGGAGAATTTTGAAAAGATCCGTTATGTAGTTTTCCCGAAAGATTATATCCGTTATAAGATGTGCGGAGAGATCGGAACGGACATGTCGGATGCGTCAAGTGGTGCAATATTCGATACAAAGAAGCGTGACTGGGCATGGGGGCTGATAGAGAAACTTCAGATGCCAAAAGAAATCTTCCCGGAATGTCATGAAGCATACGAAGCAGCGGGAACAGTTAATAAAGAATGTGCAGAACAGACCGGATTAAAAGAAGGAATCAAGATCGCCTATGGCGGTGGCGATACTCTGATGCAGGGCGTGGGTAACGGAATTATCCGGCCGGGCGTACTTGCAGCGAACATCGGAACGTCCTGTCAGATCTCGGGAGGATTTAACGAACCATTATATGATGAAAAATTCCGGACCAATACATTCTGTCATGTGAAAGAAGACTTATGGATGCTGATGGGAGCACACTTAAGCGGCGGTGTTGCGCTGAAGTGGCTGATGAACAACATTCTGGAGATGGGATCTTATGATGAGATGACCTCACTTGCGGCGACTGTACCTGCAGGAAGCGAGGGACTGGTATTCCTTCCGTATCTGAGTGGCGAGAGAACGCCATATAATGATCCGAATGCAAAAGGCATTTACTTTGGAATGACACTGAAACATGAAAGAGCGCATATGATCCGGAGCACGATGGAAGGAATTGTATTCGGACTTCGGACATCGATAGAAATATTCAAAGACCTCGGAATTGAATATCACAAAATTATAGCATCCGGTGGAGGGGCAAGAGGAAAGCTTTTTCTGGAGATGCAGGCAGATATCTTCGATTGCGAGATCTATACAAATCAGGGAAATGAACAGGCATGCATCGGAGCTGCGATAACAGCAGCAATTGCGGCCGGAGAATTCGGAAACTATGAGGAAGCCTGCGATAAACTGGTACATATGAAAGATACAATTGTAACACCAAACCATGAGAACCAGAAATACTATGAAGAACAGTTCGCGATATTCCGTGAGTTATATGGACATAACGCAGATCTGTTCAGGTTATAGTGAGACTAACTATTAAGAAAGGACAGATGACAGATGAAGATATTTCAGAAAGGATTCAATTACTCCCAGGACGGAGATGGAAACAGACTGGTATATCATATGCAAGGCTGTAATCTGAAGTGTCCATGGTGTGCGAACCCGGAGGGGATGCAGTGTAAAGGAACGATCGTATCAGATCCGGAGTGGATTTTGGAAAGCATCTGTCCGCATGGAGCGATCAGTGGAACAAAAGTAGACAGGACCATCTGTGTAGGATGTAAAAATCATGAGTGCATCACAGAACATGATACAAAGGGGATGTATTTGTCTTACCAGAATTATACGGTTGACGAGATCGTAGAAGAAGTCTTGAATAACGAAATGATGTTTTACGATGGCGGCGGAGTTACATTTACCGGAGGGGAAGTAACAATGCAGTTTGAAGAACTTCTTGAGTCATTGAAAAAACTGAAAGAACATAGAATCAATACAGCAATTGAGACAAATGGAACGCATGTAAGGACAGAAGAATTGTTCCCATATGTTGATCAGCTGATTATGGACTGTAAGTTATGTGATCCGGTAAAACATCAGAAATACACAGGCGGTGCGAATGAAGAGATTATGAAAAATATCAGGAAAGCAGCAAAAGAGCATCCGTATTTTCATGTAAGAGTTCCGTTGATCGGTGGCGTGAACAATGCAACGGAAGATCTGGAAGCATTTGTCCGCTTTTTTAAAGAAATCAATGGAGACAATGTAACATTTGAAGTGCTTTCTTATCACGAATTCGGTAAGAAAAAATGGGAAGAGTGTGGATGGAAATACCGCATGACCAAAGATGCGTACGTAGATCAGGAACTGGTAAAACAGTTCCGTCAGATGATCAAAGATGCGGGACTTAAATATAAGAAAACCTAAAGGCAAAAGAAAGGTTTTCGGTAAAAACTTCAAAAAGGAGGAGAAGCAGGATATGAAGATCGAAAGTATTTTAAACGCACAGGAAATTACAGAACTGGCAAAAGAAAGATTCAAAGAAGAAAGGGCAACCGATCACCTGGAAGGATGGTTTCTTGCAAAAGAGATCATGAGAGAGTGCGATGAGAAGTTCAAAGAAGATGTTGATAGTATCCGTATCTCAAAGACACTGGTAGAAATTGCAAAGAGAATTCCACTGTGGCTCAGTGATTATCATATTTTTGCGGGAACACAGGACGATGCATTTGCAAGATCTTATGCACTGATCAATCCTGCATTTTCGGTAGATTCATTTACAGGATACTGCGATCCGGTTGCTGTATTTGGTGATATTGATCCAATTGGGGATATTACACGGGAAAGAATTAATGATCTGAAAAAATACAATGAAAATACAAAATTTGCACAGGCACTCTGTGCAGCTTATGATATTGCAGGCGACAAGACAAGCGAGGCAATCTTCTTTATCGAGCAGGTTACCGGACATCTGATCCCGGATATGCGAGGTGCATTAAAAGTCGGTGTGAAAGGATTAAAAGAGCAGATCAAAGTAAATAAAGCAAAAGAAACGGATGAAGATAAGAAGGTATATTTTGATGCTATGGATATTGCACTGGATGCAGCAGTGATCATTGCAAACAGATATGCGGATATGGCAGAAGAAAAAGCGAAAGGACTGGAAGCGAAAGATAAAGAGCGCTTTAAACTGATGGCTGCAACGCTTAGAAAAGTACCGGAGAACGGAGCAGAGAATCTGTATGAGGCAATTCAGTTATTTATCATTATGTGGCAGGTAATGTGCCTGGAGCAGACACCGAACCCATATGCTTTCTCTGTTGGAAATGCAGATCGTATCTTCGAACCTTACAGAAGCAAAGAAGATACAGGCAGAGACATGACAGCTGCATTATTAAAGCACCTGCTTGTATTCTATAACGTAGCAGACAGAAGCTGGGCAATTTCACAGAACCTGATCATTGGCGGAAAGTCCAATACAGGAGAGGATATGACAAACCCAACTTCGTATGCGCTGTTAGATGCATATTATGACATGAACCTTCCACAGCCGATCCTGTCTGTGAAATTACATAAGAATACACCGGATAAATTATATGAAAGCCTTGGAAGATTTTTATTCACACCTGGATGCCTGACACCGTCTTTCTTTAACGATGATTCCGTATTTGAGTTCTTAAAAGAGAAGAATCATGTAGAACCACAGGATCTGGAAGACTACTCGGTAGCAGGATGTCAGGAGCCTCTAATCATGGGTAAAGATAATGGTAATACAACCAACAGCTGGCTTAATATGGCAAAAGTTCTGGAACTGTGCATAAATGATGGAAAATCAGAAATCTCAGGAAAGAAGTTTGGCAAGAGTTATGAAGAAAACGGATGTAAGAACGCACTGGAACTGCTTCAGAATATCCGCCCGATCTTCTATGAGAACCTGGAAGAATACGTAGACCAGATGGTAGAATGTGCCAATGCAGCCTCTGAAGCAATCTCTATCTTACAGGTACCATTTCTCTCAACTCTGATGGATGGAATAAAGACCGGCGTAGACACCAGAGATACAAAAACACAGGGAACAAAATATAACGGAAGCGGCTGTCTGATCCATGGACTGTCTGTAGTAGCAGATTCATTTGCGGCAATTGATACGCTGCTTGCAGAAAGACCGGAAGATGCAGAACGTATGGTAGAGGCACTTCGTGATAACTTTGAACATGATCCGGAGATGCGTCAGTATCTGATGAAAGCAAAGAAATATGGCAATAACATCGCATCTGTAGATAAGGATGCAGCGGAAATTGCAGGAAAAGTAAGTGACATGGTATGCTCTAAGAAGAATTATCTTGGCAATGCATTCCGTGCAGACTGGGCTTCACCGTCTACTCACCTCTTGTATGGCTACTGGGTAGGTGCAACACCGGACGGAAGACTTGCAAGAGAAGAGCTTGGATATGGTATCGACCCGTTATACGGCGAAGCGCATCAGGGACTCGGCTTCAGAATCATGTCTAACATGAAACTTCCATTTGATAAGATGAATGGCGGATGTGCATCTCACCTTGGAATTAATCCAAATTACTTCAAGAGTGAAACTATGGAAGGCAAAGGAATGGAATTCAAAGACAAGATCATGGCCCCGCTCTTCTTTAATCCTAAGAAGACAGACGGAATCTCTCCATTCTACCTGTATGTTAATGTAACCACACCGGAGATGCTAAGAAAAGTATTGGCGAATCCGAAGAAATATGCACCAAGCGGAGTATATATTATGAGAATTCATGGAACGTTTGTGAATTTCCTGGATCTGTCACCGGATATTCAGGAAGATATTATCAAACGTCTGGATATGGAGTCTACATCGATGTGATGTGGGAGTGCAATAGTAAATTGTGAAAATAGATAAAAAGAGAACTCTGTTTTTGGTGAAAAAAGAGAAAACAGAGTTCTTTGTTAAATGCGCTTGAATTTTTTGAAAAATAATATTATTTTTAATATATATTAAACCACATTTAAAAAGTGTTTTAAATAACGAAAGGAGATACAATTATGAGAACAATTCAGGCGAAGCCATTAACAGCAGATGCATTCAGACAGTACGGAACATTCTGGTCTGCAGTCGATGGAGAAGGATATGGATTGGGCGGAGGATTTTTTACATTTTATCCGGACCGGATTGCAGTGTCATCAGAGAAAAGGATAGGTTTTTCAACACTGAAAGTGAGTAAACCGGAGAAGTATATTGTAGAGGAACTGGAATATCATAAGACGACATGGGAGATGTTTATGCCGTTGAATGATGACGCTGTTCTGCATGCAGCACCAAAGTCCGGCGGGGATGTAGTGACTGAACTGACAGAAGCGTTTATTGTACCAAAAGGAACGATGGTAAAACTGGATGCGGCAGTATGGCATCTGGCAGCTATGCCCGTGAATGTAGGAGAACTGCAGAGTCTGATTGTATTACCGGAAGGAACTTACATGAATGACTGTACAAAGGTGGCATTGAATGACGAACAGAAATTTGAAATCGTAATATAAGATGACAATCCAACGATATGTGAATAATGGAGGATTGAAGGAGGAGCTGCGGTAATACAGATGACGGGAACAAAGATTGATACAATAAAGATACGGCAGTTGAACCGGGAACAGACATTTGAATATATCAAAAAGAACCCGATGGCAGCAAGAGCTGATGTGGCGAAAGAGCTGAACTTAAGTTTTCCGACCGTGACCAGTATCGTTACAGAGTTGGAAGAAGCAGGACTGATCCGGGCTGAAAAAAGTACAACCAATACAGGCGGCCGGTCATCGATGGCGTATAGCTGCGATGAAAATGCAAGATGTGCGATTGGTATCCAGTTATCGGAACGTTATATGAAAGGACTTGTTCTGAATCTGCAGGGGAATGTAATTGGAAATGTGATTACAGAAAAGTTAAAGTTTCGGTCGGATGATAATTACAGGCGGAAAATAGGTGAATTATATCAACGTCTGGTACGGGAGATGGGATTAAAAGAAGGAGAGATCCTGGGTGTGGGAATCACAGTAGAAGGGCTGACAGATAATGAGGGAGAACGTGTGACCTGCAGTTTTACGGAGCAAATGTCAGATGTCCGAAGAGAAGAACTTGCAAAGTACATTCCGGTTGAAACACGGCTGTTTCATGATATGACGGCAGCTGGATACAACCAGAAGCTAAAACTCGGACAGAATGTATTCTACCTATCCTTGAACAGCAGTATCGGTGGAACTGTTCTTGTGCAGGATGAAGTCTATAATGGGAATCATAACCGGGCCGGTGAGATCGGACATATGCGTCTTGAAAAAAATGGAAGACGTTGTTATTGCGGTAATTATGGATGTTTTGATGCGTATTGCAATTCATTGATCCTGAAAGATGCGGCGGGAGGAGAATTAAAAGATTTTTTTGCCGGGATCGATCAGGGGAATCGGGAATATGAACGAATTCTTGACGAATATGTGGAAAGACTCAGTGATGCGGTATTCAATATCCGTATGCTGTATGATGACACGGTGCTGATCGGCGGTGAACTGGGAGAATATGCTGACTACTTCATCGAAAAAATATGGGGGATTCTGGACAGCCAGGACATCTACCGGGAAGAAAGTGCAAAGGATTATGTAAAAGTCTGCGAAGATGGAGAGAATGTGATCGCGATCGGAGCAGCAATGTATTATATCAATCAGGCGACAGTCAGATTGTAAAAGAATCTAAGAGATCAAGGAGGAAAAAAGATGACAGAATTAGAAATCAAGGAACAGATGTGTGAAGTGGGCAGACGCGTATATAACAAAGGCATGGTGGCGGCCAATGATGGAAACTTTTCCGTAAAATTAAATGATCACGAATTCTTATGCACACCAACAGGTGTAAGTAAAGGGTTCATGACACCGGAATTCATCTGTAAAGTAGATGAGAATGCGAATGTATTAGAGGCTAATGAAGGATTCCGTCCCTCTTCGGAAATTAAGATGCATATGCGTGTTTATAAAGAAAGACCAGATGTAAAATCTGTTGTACATGCACATCCGATGTATGCAACATCATTCGCATGTTGTGGAATGGGTCTGACAGAGAAGATCATGCCGGAAGCAGTACTGTCACTTGGAGAAGTACCGCTTGCAAAATACGGAACACCTTCTACAGACGAAATTCCGGATGCAGTTGCAGAATATCTGGATTATTATGATGCAGTACTTCTGGAAAACCATGGAGCTTTGACCTATTCCGATTCCCTGATGAATGCGTATTTCAAGATGGAATCACTGGAGTTCTATGCAAGACTTCTGTATCAGGCAAAAATGCTTGGCGGCCCGAAAGAACTTCCGGAAGAACAGGTACTGAGACTTTATTCTATGAGAAGCCAGTATGGACTGACAGGAAGACATCCTGCCGACAAACTGAAAAAATAATCACAAAAGAGCTGAAAAACGGGAAAGAAAGGAGCGTACAGGATGGAAAATCAGAATACACATTATGTTCTGGCATTTGATTTTGGTGCTTCCAGTGGAAGGGCAATTCTCGGCGCCCTGAAAGATGGGAAAATAGAGATGAAAGAGATCCACCGCTTTTCGAATGATCCTGTTATGGTAAACGGAACGATGTACTGGGATACACTCCGGCAGTTCTTTGAGATCAAGCAGGGAATTGTCAAAGCGAAAAAATATGGAACCATCGACAGTATGGGGATTGATACATGGGGCGTGGATTTTGGACTGATCGATGAACATGGTGCACTTCTGGAAAATGCCGTACATTATCGTGATGAGCGGACACGCGGAATGGACAGAAAAGTATTTACGAAGATCCCGAAATCAGAACTTTATAATATAACAGGAAATGAATTTAACTACTTCAATACAATCTTTCAGTTAAATGCATTGAAAGAAAATCGCCCATGGATGTTAGAAAGAGCGGATAAATTCCTCTTTACACCGGATCTTTTTAACTATTTCCTGACAGGAGAAAAGAAAGCAGAGTATACGATGGCAACAACGTCCTCACTCCTGGATATCCGGAAAAGAGAGTGGTCGGAAGAAGTGATAGAACGGATCGGACTGAAGAAAGAATTATTCCCGGAGCTGATCGCAAGTGGAAGTATCGTCGGTCCTCTGAAAAAAGAAATCTGTGAAGAACTTGGCGTGAATTCGATGAAGGTTATAGCTGTAGCCTCTCATGATACACAGAGTGCATCGGCAGCAGTCCCAACGCAGGAAAAAGATTTTATCTTTATCAGTTGTGGTACATGGAGTCTGTATGGCACAGAACTGGATGAGCCGGTTATTGGAGAAAAATCACTTGAGATGAATGTATCGAATGAAGGCGGTTATGGAGGAAAGATTAATTTCCTTAAGAATCTGACCGGTCTTTGGATGGTGCAGGAAAGCAGAAGGCAATGGATCCGGGAAGGCAATGAATATAGCTTCGGAGAACTGGAGACACAGGCAAAAGAAGTGGAATTATTCCAGAACTTTGTGGATGCCAATGCAGAAGAATTTGTACCATCTGGCAATATGCCGCGCAGGATTCGTGAATATTGTAAACAGACGGGTCAGACAGTACCGGAGACGCCGGGCGAGATCGTATGCTGCATCAATCAGAGTCTTGCAATGAAATACAGAAGGGAACTGGATAAGATCCAGTATTGCCTGAACAAGAAGTATGACACGATCCATATGATCGGTGGAGGAATCCAGAGTAAACTGCTCTGCCAGATGACGGCTAATGCAACCGGCTGCCGCGTAGCTGCAGGACCAGTAGAAGCTACTGCATTTGGAAATATTGCAGTACAGATGATCGCACTTGGCCAGATCAAAGATATCAGAGAAGCAAGAGAGATCATTGAACGTTCTGAGGCGACCTGTTATTATGAACCGCAGAATACAGAAGAGTGGAGTCAGGCATATGCACGTTACTGTCAGGTGACAAAAAGACAGGAAGAAGAATTAGAATAAAAAAACATAATAAAAACTCCGGAGAAGAGATTGTTCAAATCTTCTCCAGAGTTTTGCTATCCCAGGGGAGGGATATGTATTACTTACTGGAGTTCCGAGATGGTTACATCACCATATACAGATTTCCAGTCAGCATCAAAATCATCTACGGCTTTCAGAATATGAGCCTGTGTCAGTGCAGCTGATAAGATGGAAGGATCCATGGTTGCTGTCTGTGCACCGGCAAGGAAAGCGCGGTCAACCTGGCCTGCATTCTTAAAGCTTGCACCAAGAATCTGTGTGTGATATCCGTAAAGTCCTATCATTTCTGCAAAAGAAGCAATGACATCATCCGGATCGATTCCCATATTTTCCATCCTGTTAAAGTATGGTGCGATATAATCGGCTCCTGCTTCCATGGCAAGGAATCCCTGCTGTTTGCTGTAGATTGCGGTAGCGGTTACATTAACGTCCTGTTTTTTGAGGGTTTTAATCGCTTTGATACCTTCTAATGTAACAGGAACTTTGACGCATACCTGATCGTCTACTTTGTTAAGGATCGTCTCTGCATCACGGAGCATTCCGTCAGTGTCCTGTGCCGTAACCTGGATATGCAGAGTCTTGTCCATTCCGATGATAGAACGGATCTCATTCATATGCGCAAAGAAATCAATCTTTCCTTCTTTTTTTACAATCGATGGATTTGATGTAACACCGGCGATCGGGAAAATGTCTGTATAGTAACGAATTGCATCAAGATTAGCTGTGTCTAATAAATACTTCATAAGAAACCTCCTGAAAATTAATAATATGAAATAAATAAGTGATTACTGTGCAACCAGTATCCGGATTCCCTTTTCGGAGAGAAAAGATTTTTCCTCTTCGGAAATGCCGGCATCGGTAATGAGCTGATAAACATCCTGAAACCGTAGATAAGCAACAGCTCCGGATTGACGAAATTTTGCAGAATCGGCAAGAATGTAGGTGTGATCTGCAGAGTTTGTCATTTCACGTACAGTATCAGTACGTGTCAGATCTTCTCCGGTGAATCCGAATTCCATGGAAAAGCCATCGGTTCCGGTAAATATTTTATCTACATGAAACGCTTTAATAGCTTGTTTGGTAAGGGGACCGACCAGGGATCTGCCTTTCGGCTGTAAAGTACCTCCCAAAAGAATAATCTGGATATTGCTATAGTCAGCAACGTAATCGGCAAGATATACGGAATTGGTAATAATCGTAATATTCTGTTTTGTTTTGGCAAGTTCTTCTGCGAAAAGTGCGCAAGTCGAACCAGATTCAATGATCAACGTCTCGCCGTCCTTTACAAGTGATGCGGCAGACTGTGCAATCTTCTGCTTGTTATCGTAATGAAAGGCCATACGGTAATTGATATCCCCGGGATCTTTTAGTACAGCATAACCGCGCTCTCTTTTTATAATGCCGCGTCCGGACAGCGTGTCTAAATCCTTACGGATTGTTACTTTAGATGTATGCAGATATTCTGCAAGTGTAGATACTTCGGTCTTGCCATGTTCCGTCATATATTCAAGTAATGCGGTATGTCGTTCTTTTGATGTCAAAATGCACACCTCCTTTAAGTTATGTGATTTCTACAGTTGTTATATTATCACTGAAAATAACATAAGTCAATGTCAAAAGTTACGTACGAAAGATAAAAAGTTTCAAAATGTTTACAAGGAGATGACTATGTGGTATAGTAATAGACAGAGAAAGAGGAGAAGGAGAGCGGTGAAATGGATAAATATTTAATCGCACATGATCTTGGAACATCGGGAGACAAAGCATCCTTATTTTCAATAGAGGGAAAGCTGGTAAAAAGCTATACGGCATCTTACAAAACGCATTATTTTCATAATAATCATGCAGAACAGGAGACAGAAGACTGGTGGGAAGCAATCTGCAGATCAACAAAGGAAATTGTTAAGGACATAGAACCTGAAGCAGTTCTTGGAATTTCCTTTTCGTCGCAGATGCAGGCGTGTGTTGTGGTAGATGAAAAAGGAAATGCGCTGCGTCCGGTTATGATCTGGGCGGATCAGAGATCCGGAGAACAGATGAAGAAACTGACCGAAAAAGTAGGAGCGGACCGGATGTACGAGATTAACGGACATCGTCCGAGTGCAAGCTACAGTATCGAGAAGCTGATGTGGATCAGGGATCATGAACCGGAAGTGTATCAGAATACATATAAGATGCTGCTGGCAAAAGATTATATTATCTGCAGACTGACAGGAAAATTTGTTACGGATTATTCGGAAGCTTCCGGAACGGATGCATTCGACCTTAAAGGAATGGAATGGTCGGAAGAAGTGCTAAGTGCTGCAGGAATTCCGGCAGATAAGATGCCTGAATTACATGCGTCGACGGATGTGATCGGTAATTTGACTGCTCATGCAGCGGAAGAATTGGGACTTGTAGTGAATACAAAGGTAGTATGCGGAGGGGGAGACGGACCATGTTCTGCACTGGGAGCCGGAAGTACGGAGAATGGGCAGATGTTCCTGTCGTATGGCACCTCAGCATGGATCGCAGGAACTTCAGATGAAGTATTCCTGGACAAAGACCGCACATTAATCTGTTTTGGGCATGTAATACCGGGAAAATATATGCCTTGTGGTACCATGCAGGCAGCAGGAAGCTCTTATTCTTATATCCGCCATGCAATGTGTGGAGAGGAAGAAGTGATCGCAGAAAAAGAGGGGGGCTCTGTCTATGATGTCATGAACCGTCTGGTGGAACAGTCGCCGGCGGGAGCGAAAGGACTTGTATTCCTTCCATATCTTGTGGGGGAGAGAAGTCCGAGATGGAATCCGGATGCATCGGGAAGCTTTCTCGGAATCCGGATGGAGCATGAAAAGTGTGATTATATCCGTGCCGTACTGGAAGGAGTAGCAATGAATCTGGGTATAATCCTTGAAAAGCAGAGGGAGAACGGAGAGATCCAGGATCTGGTACTTACCGGAGGAGGAGCCAAAGGAGATACGTTGTCTCAGATACTGGCAGATGTGCTGGGTGTACGCCTGCACCGGCTGGATCAGGTGGAGACTGCAACTTCCGTGGCAGCAGCGGTTATTGCAGGTATCGGTGTAGGTGTGTTTAAAGATTTTTCTGTTGTAGATCAGTTTGTGAAACGGGAAAAGACATTTGTTCCGCGTGAAGAATATAAGCCGGTATATGATCATCAGAAAAAATTGTTTGTAAAAGGATATGAGTGTCTGTCGGATTATTACAAAATGTCTGCAGAAGAATAGAACAGAAACGGAAAGTATGTAAGATGTATATAAAGACATACAAAGAAAAGGAGGATATACAACATGAAACATGGAATTTATTACGCTTATTGGGAAAGTGAATGGGCTGCTGATTACAAATATTATGTGGAAAAAGTAGCCAGACTTGGATTTGATATTCTGGAAATCGGGGTAGGTCCGATTGCAGATTATTCTCAGACAGAGATCAAAGAATTAAGAAAATGTGCGGATGATAATGGTATTATCCTGACAGGCGGATATGGTCCGACATTTAATCATAATATGGGATCCTCTGATCCGAAGATCAAAGCAGAGGCGCTTGACTGGTATAAGCGGACATTTGATGTAATGGGTGAATTGGATATGCACTGGCTTGGAGGTGCACTTTATTCTTACTGGCCGGTTGATTTTTCAACGGTAAATAAACCGGAAGACTGGAAATACAGTGTAGAGGGTGTACGGGAACTTGCTGATGCTGCAAAACCATATGGAATTGATCTTGGAATGGAAGTTATTAACAGATTTGAGACGCACATTTTAAATACATCAGAAGAAGGTGTGGAATTTGTAAAAGAAGTAGATAAAGATAATGTAAAAGTTATGCTTGATACATTCCACATGAATATTGAAGAGGTGAGTATCGGAGACGCAATCCGCCATGCGGGAAATCTTCTGGGACACCTGCATACAGGCGAATGTAACCGTATGGTACCGGGAAAGGGACGTATGCCTTGGAGAGAAATCGGTGATGCATTACAGGATATTAAATATGACGGGAATGTAGTTATGGAACCGTTTGTACGTATGGGTGGTCAGGTTGGATCGGATATTAAGATCTGGAGAGATATCAGTCGTGGGGCAAGTGAAGCAGAACTTGATGCAGATGCAAAACGATCAGTTGAGTTCCAGAGATATATGTTGGATTGGAAATAATCTGGTGTTAAAAAATAAGTGAGAAAACCGATGGAGTAGCGGATAACAGCTATTTCCATCGGTTTTTTAGACTCTGACATGCAAGAGAAGCAGCTGGAAGATTTTTTTTTGTTATACTGCAGGCAATTCATCAATAATCTGCTGCAAAACCTTCTCAACAGAATCCGTGACATGGGTTGCATATTTATCAATCCCGGGTGCAGCATTAGTCATAGCATAGCTTGTACCAGCGGTCTTAAGCATTTCAACATCGTTGTACTGATCACCGAATACAACACAGTCCTTTGCATCGATATGCAGATGATCGAGCAGATTTTTCAGTGCACTTCCTTTGTTGGCTGTCGGACAGATAAAATCTACCCAGAGGTTACCGGAAGTAACCACTTTAATGTCGGAAGAAAACATTTCTTTTAAATGCTTTTCACATGCATCGGTTCCGTTGTAATCGCAGACTGCAATCTTAAGAATCGGTTCCGGAATCTCGCTTTTTGGATCATCAATGAATTTCATATGATTCTTGATGACATTTACCATGTGATTATAGAATTTAGGATTTTTCGAGGTGCTGTAGCAGATACGTTCGCCGGAGATAATGCAATTGTATTGTGGATATCTGGCAACTTCATCCAGGATACGGTAAGCAAGGTCTTGTTCGATGATCCCTTTGGAAATAGTCTCTTCGTTGTATATGCAAAGAGAACCGTTTTCGGCTATGTATGCGATATCATCCTGAACCGGAGTGAACAGCCTGCGCAGGTTCAGATACTGGCGTCCGCTGGCTGCTGCGAACATGATTCCGTGTTCTTTTAATGTACGGATCTGATCGAAAACGATGGGATTTACATCGCGTGCGCCGTTTTGAAGTAATGTGCCGTCGAGGTCACTGGCGATTAATTTAACCATAAATAACTCCTTAGATAAAACATTTCTGAAAACATTGATATTTATTTCGCTACTAATTATAATATAAATGAGTAAAATATGAAAGACAAAGGTAGGAACAAGGATATGAAGATAGGGATTGCAAACGATCATTCGGCAGTAGACATGAAAAATGAGATTGTAGAATATCTGAAAAGCCTGGGATATGAAGTTGTGAATTATGGAACAGATACTTATGAAAGCTGCAATTATCCGGAGTATGGTGAAAAGATTGGTAATGCGGTGGCAAGCGGTGAAGTAGAGCAGGGAATTGCAATCTGCGGAACCGGTGCGGGAATCTCACTTGCAGCGAATAAAGTGAATGGTATCCGTGCAGTAGTATGCAGCGATCCATATACAGCAAGAATGGCGAAAGAACACAACGATGCGAATATAATTGCATTCGGAGCACGTGTGATCGGTATTGAAACAGCGAAATGTATCGTTGATGAATGGCTGAACGCGAAGTTTGAAGGCGGAAGACATGCCGCGAGAGTGGACATGATCATGGATGTGGAAAAAAGAAATCATAATTTGTAAAACTAAAAAATATAAAAAGGCAGTACACGGAGTGATAATCTGTGTACTGCCTTTTTTCATTTATTTCTGATGAAAAGCATCTACCTTTGGCTGTGAAGAGCATCCAGGAACAAATTCGTTCGTAAGGAAAGCATCTGTTAATTCTTCTCTTAATTAGGATTATTTTGAAAAAGGAAATGGCTGTGTGCTTGACAATATAAACAGATAGTGTAAACTTACTTATTAAGAGTTAGTGTCATTATATAATGAAAGAGGAATGTGATGGAGAGACAGCAGAAGGCTTATAAAGGCGTAATTGATTACTTTAAAAAGAAGATTTTGGATGGAGAACTTCGTCCGGGGGAGAAACTGCCGCCGGAGCGGGATATCGCAGAACGGTTGAATGTAAGCCGTAATTCAGTGCGGGAGGCAATCCGTATCATGGATATGACAGGAGTAATTTCTTCGCAGCAGGGATCGGGAAATTATATTACCTGCGAATTCCAGAAAAGTCTTGCGGAGACGATGACGATGATGTTTGCTATGGATCAGATAGACTACAGGCAGATCAGTCAGATACGCCAGGCGTTGGAATGTCTGGCCTTTTCGCTTGCAATAGAAAATGCAACAGATGGTCAGATAGAAGAAATGGAGAAAGCAGTAAAGGAACTGGATCGGAGTCAGGATGATGTAAAGAATGCAGCACTGGATAAGAAACTGCATTATACGCTCTCAAAGGCGTCGGGCAATATACTGGTGCAGGATTTTCTGGAGGCATGTTCCGGTGTGATCGATTCATTTATTCACGATATGCGTGCGGAGATTTTGCGTACGGAAGAGAGAAAGAATTTGTTGAATGAATGTCATAAAAAGCTGATAGAAGGGTTGAAAGAGAAAAATAAAGCAAAAGGCCTGGAGGCTTTGGAACATCATTTTACGTTGATCAATGAGATTTTGGAAGAACGGGAAAGATAGAAAAACAGAAGAACATTTGGCATAATGTTTCATATTTTATAGCAGATGGGATTGGTTCCTGTCTGCTATATTTTTTGCCTGTAAAGAGGCAGAAATGAAGGAGCCCCTGATTTTATAAAAGATGATAGGAAAGGAACATAGTTATGGCATATTCGATCATGTTGGATGCCGGACACGGCGGTACAAAAGATCCGGGAGCAGTCTATAAAGGAAGACAGGAAAAGGATGACAATCTGAGACTGGTGCTGGCAATCGGAGAGATCCTGTCTGACAGAGGACTGGATGTGAGATATACGCGGACAACGGATGTCTATGAAACCCCTTATGAGAAAGCAATGAAGGCAAATAATGCAGGAGTCGATCTCTTTATTTCTATTCATAGAAATTCGTTTCCTGCCGATAATGAGGTGGAAGGAGTTGAAAGTCTGATCTATGATCTGTCGGGACTCAAATACAAGATGGCACAGGATATCAATGAGCAGCTCGAAGGTGTAGGCTTCGTGAATCTGGGCGTGAAAGCAAGACCGGATCTGGTGGTTCTGAAACGTACAAAAATGCCGGCGATACTGGTAGAAGCCGGATTCCTGAATTCGGACACAGATAACCGTCTGTTTGATGATAACTTTGAAGATATCGCACAGGCAATTGCAGATGGGATTCTGGACACATTGGAAAGTAATGGGCTGATCAAAGAAGAAAAAGTTCCGGTGTACCGGGTGCAGGTGGGCTTGTTCCGGAATCAACGCTATGCGAACCGGCTGCAGAATGAACTTCTGGAGCAGGAGTATCCGGTGTACATTGACCGGTCCGGTCCGTATTACAGAGTCTATGTAGGAGAATTTGATAATTTAAATGATGCGGTACAGATGGAGCGTCGTCTGAAGCGGGCAGGATATCAGACTTTAATCGTGCAGGGAAAGATTTAACATAGATTTTTCATTGCCGGGGTATTTTATTTAACATAGCCTTTCTATACTTGAATCAGAAAAAGAGATAAGAGTAAAGATTCAAAAAACGGGAGGCGTTTAGAGATGAGATATCTGTGGAATATGTTGAATAAAGAATTTACAATAGAAGGAGCTGTCAGTGCTTTTCTGGTAATCAATATGATTGGATGGATGGCAGCAACGATGGGAGCAGGAATGCTGATCTGCAAATTTTTGGGATTTTCTATCACGGGTAATTTGGAAAATCTCATGTGTGCAGGAATCTACGGAGGATTGATCGTAGGATTGGTCGGGGGCAGCTTATATCTGTACGGGTTATACAAACACCACTCCATGGAATAGAAGATAAATTAAAAAGGGACTTGTTTTACAAAACAGTGTAGAACAAGTCCTTTTTTAGTTTCGGAATATACAGGAGGATATGATGGCGGATGGTATAGCAATTGACACGAGGATCATTTCATAATATTATGGAATTGCTTTGGGAGTGTTAAGACAACAATAAAATGTGTATGTATGAATAAAAGTAATAAAAAGATGGAGGAATAAAATGGCAGATAGATTACAGTTTAAAGAAAAGCTTGCGGGAGTACTTGCGCTTGCAGAAGATCAGAATGGAAAGATTACCGTAGATGAAGTGGAAAAGTATTTTGAAGAGGATGGACTTTCGCAGGAACAGATGAATCTGGTCTGTGATTACCTGTTATCGATGAAGATGGCGGTGATCGGTTATAAACAGGCCGGAGGTACGGTAAAAGAAGCGGAAAATGAAGAACAACAGCCATTAAGCCCGGACGAACAGAAATACGTAGAAGAATATCTGCGAAGTCTTGGCGATATGAATGAAGAGACACCGGAAGAGGTGCGCATGGCATATTATCTTCCGAAAGTGGTAGAAGAAGCGGTGAGACTGCATCATCCGGAAGTGTTTATCGGTGATATGATCCAGGAAGGAAACATTGTACTGATGCTGGCATTAAAAGAGATCCGGAAGGAAAAAGATGAAGAAGAGATTCTGGAACAGGTACGTGCCGGAATGCTGGCATCGTTGGAGTCGCAGACAGAAGTAAAGAGAAGAGATCATAAGATGGTTGAGAAAGTTACAGAACTTGATGAGACGATTAAGAGTATGAAAGAAGAATACGGACGTAAAGTCAGCGTGGATGAAGTTGCAGACAGACTTGGAATCAGCGAGGATGAGATCGAAGATATTCTGAAACTTGCCGGAGAAGAAGTGAAAGATGAAGAATAAAAAGGAGACGGGGATTAATCCTCGTCTCCTTCTTCATTTTCCGGTTTTGGTTCCGGCAGATATAAATGTACACTTTCAATTCTGTTTTTATCTAATTTTTCTACAACCAGATGGATGTCGTCTTCGGTGGTGACGCCGTCGCCAATCTCAGGAAGCCGGTCCAGATGCTCGATAATGAATCCACCGACGGAATCATACTCTTCTGAGGTCAGATCAAGATCGAGCCTGTCATTTAAGTCATCCAGATTCGTGGAACCTTCTACGATATAATCGCGTTCACCAACCTGTTTGATAAAGTCTTCTTCGTTTTCGTCATATTCATCATGAATTTCTCCGACGATTTCTTCCAGGATATCCTCTAATGTGATCAGTCCGGAAGTTTCGCCGTATTCATCAAGAACGATGGCAATGTTAAAAGAAGCCTGGCGCATCTCCACAAGTAATTCGGAAATATTCTTATATTCGTAAGTGAAATAGGCCTCGCGCATAAAGTCGCGGATATGAAACTCTTTTTCTTTGTCATATAAGAGAAGATCTTTCATATTGATCGTACCGACAACATTGTCCGTTGTATCTTCAAAAATCGGAAGACGTGTGAATTTGTCCTCGCGGAAAATGTCGATCAATTCTTCGTAGGTGGCATTTACATCGGCGAACGTAACATGAACTCTTGGTACCATAACATCTTTCGCTTTCGCATCGCCAAGATCAAATACGTTATAGATCATCTCTTTTTCGTCAGATTCGATGACACCGCTTTCGTGGCTGACATCTACGATCGTACGGAGTTCGGATTCTGTCATCTGTTTATTTCCGGCATTCGGATCGATGTGAAGAATGCGGAGAATGATATCCGACAGCGTATTGATGATAAATACAAATGGTGTCATGACTTTGATGTACAGATTTATGGCCGGAGCATAACGAAGAGACATCTTTTCCGCATGCAGTGTAGCCATGGTCTTTGGTGTGATCTCTCCGAAGAGAATGATCAGTACAGACAGAACTGCACTTGCCACTGCCACCATAGACCCGCCAAGATTGTAAGCCAGGGTGGTAGTAAGGGAAGCGGCGGAAAGATTCACCACATTATTACCGATCAGGATTGCACTCAGCATCTTGCTGGTATCATCGGTAATACGCATAACGGTTTTTGCCCGCTTGCTGCCTTCGTCGGCAAGACCACGGATACGCATTCGGTTTACCGTTGTTAAAGCTGTCTCCGCAGATGAAAAAAATCCTGAAAGAATCAATAAAATCAATAGAATAATGAGTTGTATCGCGACACTCGTGTCCAATTGTATAATTCACTCCTTTAAAAAATAAATACTTGGCACTAATATACCGCATTTGAGGCAAATTTGCAAGTGTACGTTGAATTTACCGGGCGTTTAGTGTAAGATGTAAGTACTGTCTGAGGGCAGGAATTTTATGAACTGAAAATTCTGTATGATATAGTAGCGGTTGGAAGAAGAACAACCTGACAAAAAAGGTGGAGACAAGAATGAATCAGGAAATAGGAAAGAAATTATTGAGTATTTTAAAAGTGGAACAGGTAAAAAAGGATGAACCGATGAAGATTCACACAACATTCCGTGTGGGAGGTCCGGCAAGCTATTTTGTGACACCAGAGACGGAAGAAGAAGTTGCAAAAGTGATCGAGGTGTGCACACAGGAAAATGTTCCTTATTATATAGTAGGAAATGGAAGTAATCTTCTGGTATCCGATCAGGGATATGAAGGAGTGATCATCCAGATATATAAACAGATGAATCAGGTAGAAATTACAGAAAATGAGATTCACGCACAGGCGGGCGCATTGCTTTCCATGATTGCTAACCGTGCAATGGAAGCAGAACTTACAGGTTTTGAATTTGCGGCAGGAATTCCGGGAACACTCGGAGGAGCGTGTGTGATGAATGCCGGAGCATATGGCGGGGAGATGAAGGATGTACTGGAAACGGTAACCGTTCTTACCCGTGACGGGGATGTAAAAACGTTGACAAAAGATGAACTGGAACTCGGATACCGTACCAGTGTGATCGCAAAAAAAGACTATATTGTATTAAGTGCGGTGATCAGACTTGAGAATGGAAAAAAAGAAGAGATCAAAGCCGTTATGGATGACCTGAAGGAAAAAAGAATTACAAAGCAGCCGTTGGAATATCCGAGTGCAGGAAGTACATTCAAACGCCCGGAGGGATATTTCGCGGGAAAGCTGATACAGGATGCAGGACTTCGTGGATTTCAGGTCGGAGGAGCGCAGGTGTCTGAAAAACATTGTGGATTTGTAGTGAATAAGGATCAGGCAACAGCAGCAGATGTGATGAACCTGATGAACCAGGTGTCTGATAAGGTGTATGAAATGTCAGGAGTACGGCTGGAGCCGGAAGTAAAGAGACTGGGAGTGTTCTAAGATGAGATGTGTGATCGTTACCGGAATGTCCGGGGCTGGAAAAAGTACAGCGCTTAAGATGCTGGAAGATATGGGGTATTTTTGTGTGGACAATCTTCCGGTACCGCTGATTCCGAAGATGGCAGAACTGTTAAGCGTGCCGGGGACGGAGATCAACAAGGCTGCTCTTGGAGTAGATATCCGGAGTGGACAGAATTTTTATGAACTGAAGAAGATATTAAAAGAGCTGGACCGGTCAGGAACAAGATTTGAGATCCTGTATCTGGAATCCAGTGATGATGTACTGATCAAAAGATATAAAGAGACAAGACGATTTCATCCCTTATCCGGAAAAGATGGGAGAGTGGAAGAAGGAATTAAAGAAGAAAGAAAACGACTGGAATTTTTAAGAGAGCGTGCAGATTATCTGATTGACAGCAGTCATATGCTGACAAGAGAACTGCGTGCAGAACTGTCAAAGATTTTTGTGGAAAATAAAGAATATAAGAATCTGTATATATCCGTATTGTCATTTGGATTCAAATACGGAATACCGGCAGATGCAGACCTTGTATTTGATGTACGTTTTCTTCCTAATCCGTATTATATTGATGAACTGCGTCCGAAAAGCGGGAATGACAAAGAAGTCCGGGAGTATGTCATGGATAATGACAAGGCAAGAATGTTCCTTGCAAAACTGACGGATATGGTGGAATTCCTGATTCCGAATTATGTACAGGAAGGTAAGACGCAGCTGGTGATCGGGATCGGATGTACAGGCGGAAAGCACCGGTCGGTAACGTTGGCGAATGAATTATATGAAGCATTGAGTAAGAATGATAATTATGGTATCCGTATCGAACACCGTGATATTGGAAAGGATGCTGTCACCAAAGCGAGGTAGAAAGTCAGATGTCATTCTCGGGAAAAGTAAAAGAAGAATTATTGGAACATTATGCCAGAGCAAGACACTGTGATATTGCGGAATTGTCTGCAATTGTTCATATGTGCGGAGCATTTGGATCGGGGTACAAAGGAGTGTGCTGTCTTAAAGTACATACAGAAAATCTAGGGGTCGCAAGAAAATGCTTTACATTGTTGGAAAAAACGTTTAATATAAAGAATGATATCGTAGTCCGCAGAAATGCAGGAAAAGATAATTACAGTTATTACATTTATGCAAAAGGTGAAGAACTAATGGCGATCCGTGACACGATCGTACAGGCAGTCTGTTGTAAGAGAGCATATATCAGGGGAGCATTTATAGCATCGGGGTCTATGAGTGATCCAAGCAAGTCTTATCATTTTGAAATTGTCTGTAACGATATGCGTCAGGCAGAGCATCTGCGGGACATGATGAACAGTTTCGATGTAGATGCGAAGATTGTACAGCGTAAAAGAACATATGTAGTTTATCTTAAGGAAGGCTCACAGATTGTAGATATACTGAATGTGATGGAAGCCCACGTGGCTTTGATGGAACTGGAGAATGTCCGTATCATGAAAGAGATGCGTAATTCTGTGAACCGGAAAGTAAACTGTGAGACAGCTAATATTAATAAAACCGTATCTGCTGCAGTAAGGCAGATGGAGGATATTACATATATCAGAGATCAGATCGGTTTTGAGAAGCTGCCGGAGGGATTAAGAGACGTTGCCCTTACGCGTCTGGCATACCCGGAAGCGGCTTTGAAAGAGCTTGGTCAGCTAATGGCGAATCCTCTGGGAAAATCAGGGGTGAATCACAGGCTCAGGAAGTTAAGTGAAATCGCACAACAGTTAAGGGAACAGCAAGGAGGAGCAAGTCGTTATGATTAGAAAGCCTGTTACCATTCAGAATAATATGGACATGGAAGACCGTCCGGTGGCTCATCTCGTACAGGAAGCAAGCCAGTATGCGAGCCAGGTATATATTGTGATGGGAAGTAAAAAGATTAACGCAAAGAGTATTATGGGAATGATGAGTCTGAAACTTCAGAAAGGCGAAGATGTTACAATTGTAGCAGACGGTCAGGATGAAGATGCAGCCGTAAGTGGCGTGGCAACATTTTTAGGTGCATAACAATAATACAGGGAATATCCGGATGATGTGAGATAAAGGGGCCGTTGTGATGAGAGTTACAATAGCCTCTTCATTATTAAATTAAGAATTATATGAAAGATAAGGGAGGATGCATATTTTATGAAGCGTTTGCTTTTTATCTACAATCCACATGCGGGAAAAGAACTTTTAAAACCGAAGCTTGCAGATGTGATTGATATCTTTGTGAAAGCCGGCTATGAGGTTGTGGCATATCCGACGCAGGCGTATCGTGATGCGTATAAGAAAATTAAGAAATATGATTCCAGTGAATACGATCTGATCGTGTGCAGCGGAGGAGACGGAACGCTTGACGAGGTCGTAACCGGTATGATGAAACGCGACAGGGATAAGCGGGAGCCGATCGGATATATTCCGACCGGTACAACAAATGACTTCGCAAGCAGCCTTCATATTCCGAGAGGATTACTGGAGGCAGCAGACAATGCAGTAAATGGGGAAGTATTTGCCTGTGATGCCGGAAGATTTAATGATGATATTTTTGTCTATATTGCGGCATTCGGACTGTTTACAGATGTATCTTACCAGACAAAACAGTCTATGAAGAATGTTCTGGGACATCTGGCATATGTGCTGGAAGGTGCGAAACGTCTGTTCAATATTCCTTCATATAAGGTGAAGGTGACACATGATGATGAAGTGGTCGAAGATGAATTCGTATATGGAATGGTTACAAATTCCAGATCCGTCGGTGGGTTCCGTAATCTGATCGGAAAACAGGTCGGATTCGATGACGGGGTTTTTGAAGTGACATTAATCAAGACACCTAAGAATCCGATCGAATTGCAGGAAATCATCGCTGCATTGATGATCGAGCAGATGGATTCCAAGTATATGTATACGTTCAAGAGTGGACGGATCATGTTCGAATCTATAGAGGAGATACCATGGACGCTGGATGGGGAATTCGGCGGCGAACACGATGAAGTTGTGGTCGAGAACCTGAATAAAGAGCTTCAGATCATGGTTCCGGGAACGCATGAAGAAGATTAAAAATCCCTGAATTGTAGAAAAAACTGAGAAATTTAAAAAAATTAAAAAAAGTACTTGCCTTTTTGCAAAATCCTTGCTATACTAGGCAAGTACCAAACGAATGGCTCCGTGGTCAAGCGGTCAAGACGCTAGCCTCTCACGCTGGAATCAGGGGTTCGATTCCCCTCGGAGTCACTGAGATCTGCAGATTCTTCTGCAGATTTTTTTTATCAAAGTGTTCAAAACAAGTCTGTTAAAAGTCCATTATTAATTTCATAGATATAATCTATAAGCAATCTTTTATATAAAGAAAAACAATTTCAATAAGCAGATAATAAATGATATTATGGAAGAAGTCGGAAAGGAATAGGAATTATGAAAGATCTTTTGATAGTATCTCATTGCATTTTGAATCATGCGGCAAAGGTGGAACAGGATGAAGCGGAACTGGCCGGAGAATATAAGATCCGGGAAGAGTTGCTGCAGCTTGTTTTAAAAAAAGATGTACAGTTATTTCAAATGCCCTGTCCAGAGTTTATCATGTATGGGTCTCAGAGATGGGGGCATGTAAAGAATCAGTTTCAACATCCATTTTATATTGAACAATGCCGGCAGATTCTTGAACCGGTTTTATTTCAGTTGCAAGAATATGCGCAGCATGTGGAAAAATTCCGCATTTTGGGGATTGTTTCAGTAGAAGGCAGTCCGAACTGTGGATATCATCTTACCTGCGAAGGAGAATGGAAGGGTGAGATTGGAACGGATGAAAAAAGAATACAGGACATTCAGAAGTCTCTGAAAATGACAGAAAAACCGGGTGTATATATGGAAGTACTGGAAGAAGAACTTCGTAAAAAAAATATGAAGATTCCTATTATGACGATGCAGGAAGCATTACAGCTGCTGAAAAACTAATGGTTGGAGAGAAGAGAGGAGAACAAAATGAAAAACAGAAAAGTCTATGTAACAACTTTTTGTGGTGTTGCAGTAGCAATGAACATTGTACTTGGAATTATCACATCGGCACTGGGTATCCCGTTATATCTGGATACACTTGGAACCGTACTTTCTGCGGCGATTCTTGGTCCGGTACCGGGTATCATCGTAGGAGCATTGAGCAATATTATTACAGGACTGATCTATAGCGTGTCGGATATCCCATTCTGTCTGGTAAATATGGCAGTCGGTCTGATCGTAGGTCTTGTGGCAAAAAAATGGAAATTCGGAATCGTTCCGGCAATAATTACAGGTGTTGCACTTAGTTTTATCTGCCCGGCGATCGGAACACCAATCGGAATCTATGTATATGGAGGACTGAATGGATCAGTTTCGGATATGCTGGTGATGTCACTGGTGCAGGGTGGAAAAACAATTTTTCAGGCTTCCTTCCTTAGAAATGTTGCATCAAACTTGATCGATAAGATCGGAACATGTGTTATCGGATATCTGCTCATTAAGGCAATGCCGATGAGATTTTTGGATAATTTTAAGAAAGAGGCATAAATCTCATATGATAAAGATTGAAAATCTGGTACATAACTATACAATATGGAAAGATGAAAATACAAAAAGTGAGAAGACAGTGTTGGACGGAATATCATTAGATATTCCGTCTGGTCAGTTTGTGGCAATTTTAGGGCCGAATGGTTCCGGTAAGTCTACATTAGCCCGGCATTTGAATGTATTACTGCTTCCGGATGAAGGGACAGTATGGATTGACGGAAAGAATACACAGGCAAAAGAAAGGCTTTATGAAATCAGAAGCCGGGTTGGTATGGTGTTTCAGAACCCGGACAATCAGATTGTTGGCACCAGTGTAGAAGAAGATGTTGCATTTGGTCCGGAGAATAAAAATGTAGAGCCGGAAAAAATAAGAAGAATTGTAGAAGATGTTTTGCGGAAAGTAAGGTTGTGGGAGAAGAGAAAAACTCCGCCTTCCAAATTATCGGGCGGGCAGAAACAGAGACTAGCAACGGCGGATGCGCTGGCAGGACTCCCGGAATGTCTGGTGTTGGATGAACCGACAGCTATGCTGGATCCCTCTTCAAGAAAAGAAGTAATAAATATTGTGAAAGAATTGAATCAAAAAGAGGGAATGACGATTATCCTGATCACACATCATACGGATGAAGTCGTAGATGCGGATCGTATTATATTGATGAAGGATGGAAAAATAATCGGAGATGATATTCCAAAGAAAATATTTGCAGACCGCAGCCTGTTAAAAAGAGCGAAAATGGATATTCCGCCGGTTGTAGAATTGGGTATGCGGCTGAAAAAGCAGAAGATCGGATTGGATGAACCGGTTTTACATGAACAGGAAATGATCAGAAAAATTACAGAACTATATAGAAGTAAATGCGGAGGCTGGAAAGATGCTGCAAGGTAAACATATCACATTTTCTTATCAGGATCCGGCAAAAGGGAAGACAGATGTCCTGGCAGATGTTTCGTTTGAAATCAGAGAGCACGATTTTATAGGACTGATCGGTGCATCGGGATCAGGAAAGACAACATTGATTAAGCATCTGAACGGTCTGCTGAAGGCAGAATCGGGAGAAATCTTTTTTAAAGGTAAAAATATATACAGTAAAAAATATCCGCTTTCAGAATTGAGAAAAAAAGTCGGACTTGTATTTCAATATCCCGAACAACAGTTGTTTGGCAGGACAATTTTGAAAGATGTGATGTATGGTCCGCTGAATCTGGGAATGAGTGAAGAAGAGGCCGGAAAGTTAGCAAAGGAAAGCCTGGAACTGGTAGGGATTCCGGAAGAGTATTATCAGATGAGTCCGATGGAGCTTTCGGGAGGACAGAAAAGATGTGCTGCAATTGCAGGTGTATTAGCGATGCAGCCGGAAATACTGGTGCTGGACGAACCGGCAGCAGGGCTTGATCCTGAGACGAAACATGAAATATTTGAGCTGTTATGCAGGATAAGAGAGAAACGAAATAACGCAATTGTACTGGTATCACACCATATGGAAGATGTAGCGCAATTTGCTAACCGTGTATGGGTGATGTATAAAGGAAAGATCGCGATGGATGGCACTCCGGAAGAAGTATATTCCAGAGTGGAAGAACTGGAAGAAATGAACATTGGAATTCCGCAGATCACACATTTGACCTATTCGCTGATAAAAGAAGGCGTGCCTTTGCCACGGCCGGCAATCAGTGTGGAAGAAGCAGAAAAGATGCTGGCAGAGATTTTGAAAGAGGAGAAACCATTATGATTCGGGATATTACGATTGGAAGATATTATGATTCGGAATCTGTGATTCACCGGATGGATCCGAGAACAAAATTGATGGGAGTTCTGGTATACATTATTTCGCTGTTCCTTGTGAAAAATGTCTGCTGGTATATCGGATGTCTGATAGTAATGCTTGTCCTTTATAAGGCCGCGGGAGTTCCATTTGGATATTTGTTGAAAGGATTGCGGGGAATTCTGCTTTTGCTCTGCTTTACGTTCCTATTCCGTATGTTGTACACGCCGGGCGATCCGCTTATACAGGTCTGGATATTTACGATAACAAAACAAGGAATATTAAAGGCAGTACAGATGACAGCAAGGATTGCCCTGATGATTTCGGGTGCATCTCTCCTTTCTTATACTTCAACTCCGAAAGAACTTGCGGATGGTTTGGAAAAAGCGTTTTCCGGATTGGAAAAAACAGGGATTCCTGTGCATGAAATGGCGGTCATTGTGATGATAGCGTTCAGATTCATTCCCATCATGTTAGAAGAATTAAATGTTTTGATGGATGCACAGGCAGCCAGAGGCGCAAAATTTGAAGATGGCAATATACTGGAAAAATGTAAAGGTGTCATGACGTTATTGCTTCCATTGTTTCTGCTGACGGTACGAAGGTCATCGGATCTGGCAATGGCAATGGAAGCCCGGGGGTATACAGGAAGCGGAAAAACTTCAAGAATGTATCCATTGGTATATAAAAAAGAAGACCGGGCGGGATACCTTGCGATTTTGATATATATTAGTGTTTTCATAATTGCAAGGATAAGTTCCTTGTCTTTTTAGAAGTTATGATATATAATGCAAGTGAAACAAATTTGTCATAAAGAAACAGAGATGCTTATGGCAGTAAGAATTGGAGGAATAACATATGTTAGTATCAGCAAAAGAAATGCTCGATAAGGCAGTAGCAGGTCACTACGCAGTAGGACAGTTTAACATCAATAACTTAGAGTGGACAAAATCTATTCTTCTTACAGCAGAAGAGTTAAAGTCACCAGTTATCTTAGGTGTATCTGAGGGTGCCGGAAAATACATGACCGGATTCAAGACTGTAGCAGCTATGGTTAAAGCTATGATGGAAGAACTTAACATCACAGTTCCGGTTGCATTACACCTTGACCACGGAACATACGAAGGATGTAAAAAATGTATCGATGCAGGATTCTCTTCAATCATGTTCGATGGATCTAAATATCCAATCGAAGAGAATGTGGCAAAGACAAAAGAACTGATTGCTATTTGCAGAGAAAAAGGAATGTCTATCGAAGCTGAAGTAGGATCTATCGGTGGAGAAGAAGACGGAGTTATCGGTAAAGGTGAATGTGCTGATCCTAATGAATGTAAGATGATCGCTGACCTTGGTGTTGATATGCTCGCAGCAGGTATCGGTAATATCCACGGAAAATATCCTGCAAACTGGGAAGGATTAAGCTTTGAGACTCTGGATGCTATCCAGAAACTGACTGGCGATATGCCATTAGTTCTTCACGGAGGTACAGGAATTCCGGAAGATATGATCAAGAAAGCAATCAGTCTCGGTGTTGCAAAGATCAACGTAAACACAGAGTGCCAGCTGTCATTTGCTGATGCTACACGTAAATATATTGAAGCAGGAAAAGATCTGGAAGGAAAAGGATACGATCCTCGTAAACTCCTGAAACCAGGTGCTGAAGCTATCCAGGCAACAGTTAAAGAGAAGATGGAATTGTTCGGTTCAGTAGGAAAAGCTGAATAATCAGTAAATTTTCACTTGCCTTTTTTGACTGGTTGAGTTATACTAACTGGCATAGGAAGAACAAAGGCGTTCCAACGAAAGTTGGAGTGCCTTTTTTCATACTATGGTATGCACAGAAAGTGTATAAGAAGATTATATGCATACCATAGTGTGAAACTTATACTATAAATAACAATGAGAAAGGAAACGAAGAGACATGAGTGAAGCAATTAATGTAGCCAAGATATTTGGCGAAGACGTGTTCAATGATACTGTAATGCAGGAACGTCTTCCGAAAAAAGTCTATAAGGATCTGAAGAAAACAATTGAAGAAGGTAAGGAATTAGACCTTGCTACAGCAGATGTAATTGCACATGAGATGAAAGAATGGGCAATTGAGAAGGGGGCTACACACTATACTCATTGGTTCCAGCCTCTGACAGGTGTAACCGCTGAAAAACATGATTCATTTATTTCAGCACCTCTTCCGAATGGAAAAGTACTGATGAGTTTTTCGGGAAAAGAACTGATCAAAGGAGAACCGGATGCATCATCATTCCCATCAGGCGGACTTCGTGCAACGTTTGAAGCAAGAGGATATACAGCATGGGATTGTACATCACCGGCATTTGTAAGACATGATGCAGCAGGAGCAACACTTTGCATCCCTACAGCATTCTGTTCATACAAAGGAGAGGCACTTGACCAGAAGACCCCACTTCTTCGTTCTATGCAGGCAATCAGTGAGCAGTCACTGAGACTGTTAAGATTGTTTGGAAATACAACATCTAAGAAAGTAACACCTTCCGTAGGACCGGAGCAGGAATATTTCCTTGTAGATGCTGAAAAATTCTTACAGAGAAAAGACCTGATCTATACAGGACGTACACTGTTCGGAGCAATGCCTCCAAAAGGTCAGGAATTAGACGATCATTATTTCGGAACCATCCGTCAGAGAATCGCAGGATTCATGAAAGATGTCAATGAAGAACTCTGGAAAGTCGGTGTTACATCTAAGACACAGCATAATGAAGTTGCACCTGCACAGCATGAACTTGCACCAATCTATGCAGAGTGTAATGTAGCGCTGGATCACAACCATATTATCATGCAGACACTGAAGAGAGTTGCATGCCAGCATGGTATGAAGTGTTTACTCCATGAGAAACCGTTCGCAGGAGTTAATGGTTCCGGTAAACATGATAACTGGTCTCTTACAACAGACGACGGAAAGAACCTGTTAGAGCCAGGCAAAACACCACATGAAAATATTCAGTTCTTATTGGTACTTACCTGTATCCTGAAAGCAGTTGACAGACACGCAGATCTTCTTCGTGAATCTGCAGCAGATCCTGGTAATGATCACAGACTCGGAGCTAACGAGGCACCACCGGCAATCATCTCTGTATTCCTTGGAGAACAGTTAGAGGATGTACTGGAACAGCTGATCAGCACAGGCGAAGCTACACATAGTCTGAAAGGCGGAAAGCTTCAGACAGGAGTTGATACACTTCCGGATCTTGCAAAAGATGCAACAGACCGTAACAGAACATCACCATTTGCATTCACAGGCAACAAATTCGAATTCCGTATGGTAGGTTCCCGTGATTCTATTTCAGGACCAAACGTAGTACTGAATACAATCGTTGCAGAGGCATTCTCTGAGGCTTGTGATGTTCTGGAAAAAGCAGACAACTTTGATGAAGCAGTACATGATCTGATCAAGCAGTATGCAACAGAGCATCAGAGAGTTGTATTTAACGGCAACGGATATTCAGATGCATGGGTAGAGGAAGCAGAAAAACGAGGACTTCCGAATATCAGATCCATGGTAGAAGCGATTCCTGCCCTGACTACAGAGAAAGCTGTAAGTATGTTTGAAAAATTCAAAGTATTTACAAAGGCAGAACTGGAATCACGCGCAGAGATCAAATTCGAAAGCTATGCCAAAGCAATCAATATCGAAGCACGTACGATGATCGATATGGCAAGCAAACAGATTATTCCTGCAATTATCAAATATACCAAAGATCTTGCAGACACAGTGGTTGCAGTGAAGGAAGCAGGTGCAGATGCATCTGTTCAGGCTGAACTTCTGACAGAAGTTTCCGGACTGTTAGCAGAGACTAAAAAAGCGCTGGAAGCATTGAAAGTTGTCACAGATCAGGCAGCAGCTATGGAAGAGGGAGAAGATCAGGCAAGATTCTATCACTTCGATGTTGTACCTGCAATGGAAGCACTTCGTACTCCGGTTGACACACTGGAGATGATCGTTGACAAAGAAGCATGGCCAATGCCTTCTTATGGAGATCTTATCTTTGAAGTATAATCAGAGATGGAAGATTATCTGTTAGACGAAGAAAATATTTTAGAAATACATTAGAAAAATTTAAGAACCCTGGACTTGGAATGGACACATGATTGTGATATTCTAAGTTCAGGGTTTTTAGATACCAAAGTATGTTAAAATCCTGTAAGGAGGGCAATCATGACGAAAAGAGAATTTTTAGATAAATTAAAAAAAGCACTTGTCAATGACCTTTCGGGAAGTGTAATACAGGAGAATGTGAATTATTACAACGATTATATTACGGAAGAAGTGCGGAAAGGACGCAGAGAGTCTGATGTGATCGAAGAACTGGGGGATCCATGGGCAATTGCAAAGAATATTATTACTTCGGAAGAAATGAAAGGAAACACACAGGAATCATATGACAGCTATGAGCCGGGAAGACGAAGAGAGAATTCTTATGAACAGGACTATGGCAGCGAATCCGGGTACAGGGGCACACACGTCTTTGGACTTGATACCTGGTGGAAGAAACTGGTTCTGATCCTTGGAATTATAGGAATTGTTGTATTGGTTGCAGCGGTGGTCGGAGGAATTATCAGTCTGCTTGCACCGATATTCGTGCCGCTTCTGATCGTGTGTCTGATCATTAAGTTGATTAACGGCAGGAGAAGGTGAATAGATAATAAGTAAAAGACCGATGGGGGAGCCATCGGTCTTTTGAGGGGAGTATAAATAATTAATAAGGGGTTGTAGAAAGTGTCCTTTCTACACCAACAGTATAATATAGTAAAAAATAAAAATCAAGAAAAATATTAAAAAATCTTAATATGTGCCGGGATGCATAATTGGAAAATGTCAGGACATACTAATCACGTAACAAAAAGTGATTAGGAGGAATTCAAAATGGCTAAAAATTACAATTCATCAGAAAACTGTCATAACGAGGCGGACAAGCACACATCGAACAGAAATGCATCCAGAAACACATCGAACAAGAATGCATATGGAAAGAATGCATCGGACAGAAATGTAACAGACAAGAATGCAAACAACAAAAATGCATATGACAAAGATGCAAAAGATAAGAATTCATACAATTATGGAAATGAGAACAGCAGCTACTAGAAAAAAGAGTTTCCGGGCAGGACGTGCGAAAGTGCGTCCTGCTTTTTTGCCGTCATGTATGTGTAGCGAATTTCCAAAAGCAGGAGACCGGGTGGAGAACCGGGAGGTTCTATATGTGAAATGGGTTGACAAAGAGAGGCGGTTATCAGTAAGATAAGTAAGTAGAAAATAATAGATGGAATGCAGTTGTACTGCATGAATAGAGCAGATAATGGAGAATTGAATGAAAAAAATGGAATTGATCGCTCCCTGTCATTTTGGGCTGGAAGCGGTATTAAAACGAGAGATACTGGATCTGGGATATGATATCTCGGAAGTAGAAGACGGAAGGGTCGGTTTCTGGGGAGACGCAGAGGCAATCTGCCGTGCGAATATATTTCTCAGAACAGCGGAGAGAGTTCTTCTGAAAGTAGGCAGCTTTAAAGCAACAAGCTATGAAGAATTATTTGAGAATACCAGAGCGTTGGACTGGGAAAATTATATCCCGGAAAATGGAAAATTCTGGGTTGCAAAAGCGGCATCTGTAAAGAGTAAATTATTCAGCCCGTCGGATATCCAGTCAGTGATGAAAAAAGCGATGGTAAGAAGAATGCAACAGAAGTACCAGGTAGAATGGTTTGCGGAAGACGGAGCAGCATATCCGGTCCGTGTCTTCCTGAAAAAGGATGTTGTGACGGTTGGAATCGATACATCCGGTGTATCTCTGCATAAAAGAGGATACCGTGAAGTATCAGGAAAAGCACCGATCACAGAGACACTGGCAGCAGCACTGATCATGCTGACTCCATGGCATAAGGACAGAATTCTGGTAGATCCGTTCTGCGGAAGTGGTACATTTCCGATAGAAGCAGCAATGATCGCAGCGAATATCGCACCGGGGATGAATCGTTCCTTTACGGCAGAAGAATGGACGAACTTGATCCCGAAGAAGCTCTGGTATGAGACGGTAAATGAAGCGAATGAACTGATTAACGATGATATCGAAGTTGATATCCAGGGATACGATGTAGACGGATCTGTGATCAAGATCGCGAGACGTAATGCGAGAGAGGCGGGTGTCGATCATCTGATCCATTTCCAGGAAAGAGATGTGAAAGATTTAAGTCATCCAAAGAAATATGGATTCATCATTACGAATCCGCCGTATGGAGAAAGGCTGGAAGATAAGAAGGATCTGCCGGCATTATATAAGGCATTCGGAGAGAGCTTTAAGAATCTGGATTCCTGGTCTGCGTATATGATTACATCTTATGAAGATGCAGAACGCTATTTCGGACGGAAAGCCGATCGTAACCGTAAGATTTATAACGGAATGTTAAAGACATATTTTTACCAGTTCTTAGGACCAAAGCCGCCAAAGGCCGGACGTCCGTCGGACAGACAGGAGAAGAAATAAGATGGATAAAATTATATTTGCAACTGGCAATGAACATAAGATGATAGAGATTCGTGCGATCTTAAGTGATCTGGGAGTGGAGATTCTTTCTCAGAAAGAAGCAGGAATCAAAGCAGACGTGATAGAGGATGGAATGACATTTGAAGAAAATGCGATGATCAAAGCAACAGAGATTGCAAAGATCGCACATGAGATGCCGGAGTATGCACATGCAGTCGTTCTGGCAGATGATTCCGGCCTGGAGATTGATTATCTGAATAAAGAACCGGGAATCTATTCTGCGAGATATATGGGAGAAGATACTTCGTATGATATTAAGAATCAGGCCCTTCTGGACCGTCTGGACGGTGTGCCGGATGAAAAGCGTACAGCAAGATTCGTCTGTGCGATTGCAGCAGCTATGCCGGATGGTTGCTGTGAAGTAGTCAGAGGAACGATGGAAGGAATTATTGGACATAAGATTGCAGGAGAGAATGGATTCGGCTATGATCCGATCTTCTTTCTTCCGGAATGCGGATGTACCAGTGCGGAACTATCGCCGGAAAAGAAGAACGAACTGAGTCACAGAGGGGAAGGATTGAAAAAAATCCGTAAAATCCTGGAACAGAGATAGAATTCAAAAGAAACAGACAAAAGAAGCAGACAGAAGAATAGTTAGGATAAGAGAATATGAAGATACTGATCATAAGTGATACGCATGGGGCACACAGAAATTTTGACCGTGTGATAGAAAAAGAACAGCCGCTGGATATGTTGATACATCTCGGCGACGTAGAAGGCGATGAGGATTATATTCCGGCAGTTGCGGACTGCCCGGTACATATGGTGCGTGGAAATAATGACTTTTTTTCCGGTCTTCCGGGAGAGGAAGAGTTCATGATCGGGGGCTATCATATATTTATTACACACGGACATGGATATTATGTATCTATGGGAGAAGAACGACTGAAACAGGAGGCAAGAGGGCGTGGTGCCGACATTGCAATGTATGGGCATACACACCGGCCGTTTTATGAAAAAGAAAAAGATCTGATTACGTTGAACCCGGGAAGCCTCTGTTATCCAAGACAACAGGGGAGAAAGCCGAGTTATATGCTCATGCAGATTGACGACAACGGAAAAATGGAGATTACACAGGAATATCTGAATCCGTAAAGGGAGAGTCCGGAAAATCCTTGTATTTCAAGGGTTTTCGGACTACTTGAAGAAAAAATAAAAAAAATGAAAAAAGTTGTTGACATTTAGTTGGCACTCATATATAATATGTCTTGTGTCACGGAGCGGTAACAAAAAGTGATACAAAACAACACCATCGGGGTGTGGCTCAGCTTGGCTAGAGCGCCTGGTTTGGGACCAGGAGGTCGCAGGTTCGAATCCTGTCACCCCGATACGTCATGCGGGTGTAGTTCAATGGTAGAACACCAGCCTTCCAAGCTGGATACGTGGGTTCGATTCCCATCACCCGCTTTCCTGAAACAATTTGTTTTGGGTGTGGTTAGAGATATGAGTCTGTAGCTCAGCTGGATAGAGCAACGGCCTTCTAAGCCGTAGGTCGAGGGTTCGAATCCCCCCAGGCTCGTTTAAACCACAAAATTTAATACGGTGATACTTAGTTGGACAAAAGACAGTTCGATAAGTAATATGGTGGGTATGGTGCAGTTGGTTAGCGCGCCAGATTGTGGTTCTGGATATCATGGGTTCGAGTCCCATTACCCACCCTTTTTCTTTATTATTGGGCTATCGCCAAGCGGTAAGGCACAGGACTTTGACTCCTGCATTCGTTGGTTCGAATCCAACTAGCCCAGTTTATTATGGGCGTGTAGCTCAGGTGGTAGAGCACTTGACTTTTAATCAAGTTGTCCGGGGTTCGAATCCCCGCACGCTCAGTATTTAAAAACGCAGATCTTTCAAAATAAGAAGGATTTGCGTTTTTATTAAGCGGATGTGGCGGAATTGGCAGACGCGCTAGACTTAGGATCTAGTGTCCACGACGTGCAGGTTCAAGTCCTGTCATCCGCATGAAAAGATAATCCCGAGAACAGTATGATATGATGCAGTTCTTCGGGATTTTTTGTATACGAAGGTATACAGGAGAATCTGCTGCCGGTAGTTCTCTTTATATAAAAAAGAAAGGAAAAAATATATGAGAAGAGTAAAAAGAGTTATTGTGCTGATTTTGATCGTGATGTTATGCATGCCGCTGCTGCCGGGAGTGCAGACCGAGGCTGCAGATGGGGGAAAACATCTGGATGTATTATTTACGCATGACACACATTCGCATCTGAACAGCTATTCTACGATCGTAAATGGGAAACAAAAAGAGGTCGGAGGCTTTGCAAGGATCAAAACATTGATCGATGAAAAGAAGAAAGAAAATCCGGATACACTTATCCTGGACGGAGGAGATTTTTCCATGGGAACCCTGATCCAGACAGTGTACACAACAGAAGCGGCAGAACTTAGGATGCTTGGATATCTGGGCTGTGATGTTACGACATTTGGCAATCATGAATTTGATTACCGTTCCGGCGGACTTGCAGATATGCTGAAGACTGCAAAGAATTCAGGGGAGACAGTTCCGAAACTTGTAGTGTGTAATGTAGACTGGGATGCCATGGAAAAAGAAGGATTAAGCAAAGGGCAGAAACAGATAGAATCCGCATTTGAGACATATGGAGTAAAGGATTATGTGGTTATTCAAAAAGGCGGTGTAAAGATAGCGGTTCTTGGGGTATTCGGGAAAGATGCATTAGAATGTGCACCTACCTGTGAACTTGAGTTTAAGGATCCTGTGGAATCAGCAAAAAATACAGTAGAAGAGATTAAGAAAAAAGAAGATGTCGATATGATCGCATGCGTTTCCCACAGTGGGACATGGGAAGATGAGAAAGTATCAGAAGACGAGACTCTGGCGAAAGAAGTACCGGATATTGATCTGATCATCAGCGGGCATACACATACGCAATTAGACCAGCCAATCAGACATGGGAATACTTATATCGTATCCTGTGGGGAATACGGTAGAAATCTTGGAAGCATTTCCATGACCCAGAAGAAAGATAAACGCTGGAAAATGAATACTTATAAATTGATTCCAGTAACAAAGAATGTAAAATCTGATCAGGCAGCCCAAAAGCAGATTGATAAATTTATGGATACTGTTGATACCAATTATCTGGTAAATTTCGGTTATACAAAAGATCAGGTGCTTGCAGAAAATGATATTAAGTTCAACAGCCTTGGGGAAATGGAAACAAAGCATGAAGAACTGAATCTGGGAGACATTATATCTGACGCCTATGTGTATGCGGTGGAAAATTCCGAAGGATATGATGGCAGGCCGGTAGATGTGGCGGTTGTGCCAAGTGGAACGGTGCGTGACACATACACAAAAGGTGATATTACGGTAGAAAAGGTTTATAATTCTTTCTCGCTGGGGATCGGTAAAGACGGTCTTGCCGGTTATCCACTGATCACTGCATATTTAACCGGAAAAGAATTAAAGCTGGTAGCAGAAGTAGATGCGTCTGTTTCTGATTATATGACGACTGCAAGATTATATTGCAGTGGAATGAACTTTACTTATAATCCGCACCGCATGATTTTGAATAAAGTAACAGACTGCTATCTGACCAAAGACGGGAAGAGAGAAGAGATACAGGATGATAAATTATACAAGGTTGTGACAGATCTGTATACAGGACAGATGTTGGGCTCTGTCACGGATGTATCATATGGATTATTAAAGATTGAACCGAAGGATAAGAATGGTAAGCTGCTAAAGAATCTGGAAGATGAGGCAATTACAGACGGCAAGACAGAATTAAAGGCATGGGTGGCAATTGCAAGATATATGCAGTCGTTTGAAGACACAGACGGAGACGGAATAGCAAATGTTTCTGATTACTATAGTACGACACACGGGCGGAAAGTAGTGGAAGACAGCAGGAATATTGCAGATCTGTTAAAACATCCGAATAAATTTGCCGGAATGATCGTGGGAATCTGTGCGGGACTTCTTTTTCTGATTATAGTGATTATCTGGCTGATACGAAAGTTGATCAGAAAAATCCGTGTTAAAAAGAAAAAATAAAAGAAATGAAAAAACACCGGGCATTCAATTCTGCCTCGGTGTTTTTTGACTATTTTATAATAAATTTCCGGATTATACAGCTTACAACTCCTGCGGCACAGATTGGAAGTAATGTATTCTTTAAACTTCCGTAAACAGTCAATGCACTCTGGATTCCCTGGAGTGCGGCAGGAATCTGCGGAATGAGACTTGCAAACACAGCAGACAGATAAGAGCCGGCTGCGATAATGATAAAGGATGTAAGCCCCCGGCCGTTATCGATGGTATTTCCATCACGGCCCTGCTTCCTGCTTCCGCCGAGAACACAGAAAAAGATAATAATCTCATAAAGCAATAATACTCCGGCAACCGCAAGATAGGCGATCAGTTCCTGATCTGCAGCTGTCAGACGGGAAATAATGTTACCAAAAGGACCTACATTTGTCAGGAAATGCAGTCCCAAAAGATAAATGATCCATGCGATCAATAACAGCGTTCCCATTCTTAACAGAAAATTGATAAATTTGAATAAGATTTTTCCTCCCGTTTTTGCGGTTTTTGCAACCGGTTTTGCGACATTTGGAATTTTAACCCCACGTTTTTTCCGGCGGTTTTTCTCTTTTTTACGACCATTGCGGGAATCATCATAATCATCATCCATGGCGTTGTCATCATCATAAAGCTCATCATCTAACTCATCAAGGAAATCCTCATCATAATAGCTGGTATCAAAGAAATTATCTTTTCCTTTTTGATTCCTGCTTTTTCTGGAATTTTTCCTGTTTTTATCCTTTAATTTTTTTGTTAATCTGTCATAATCATTTTTTCTGATATAATCAGTATGATCAATGTCGGATAATCCGGATAATACATCACGGTAATCATCATCATCGTCATCATCGATAGAGATGTCCGGAAGATCACCTTCGTAGATCACTTCGAAATCATCGTCAAAAACATCAGAAGTAGTTGGTGTTTTTTTCTTGTTATTTAAACTCATTGTTAATCCCTCCTATTTATACCCGTCTTCTATTTTATAATGTTTGAAAAAAACTCTCAAGAGTGGTCACAGAATATTCACGAAGTTGTAAGAAAAAATTTAGATTTGTATTATATGAAATAAAAGCTTAACAGATCTGAAAAAGAAGTTTGTTGAGAAATAAAGTGGAATCACGTATAATAAAATTTATTAATATAATGACAAAGAAGGAGAGAGGATATTTGACAGAGTTATATTATTTCGCATTATCATTTTTTGTATATGGATTCCTGGGATGGTGCACGGAGGTCGCATATGCAGCAGCAAAACAGGGCAAGTTTGTAAACCGTGGATTTTTGAATGGACCGATCTGTCCGGTATATGGAATAGGGGTTGGTGTTGTAGTACAGTTTCTGACGCCGGTTGAGAATAACCTGGTGTTGCTGTATATCAGTTCTACCATACTTGTGACTGTGATCGAAGGGATTACCGGATTTTTGCTGGAGAAGATCTTTCATAATAAATGGTGGGATTATTCGGAACAGCCATTGAATATTGGTGGATATGTATGTGTGTTGTTTTCGCTGATCTGGGGAGTGTTCTGCGTCCTGATCGTGAAGATTATCCATCCGCTGATTTACAAAGTGCTGACGATGATTCCGCTCGTTCTGGGAATTGTAGTTATGGCGTGTCTGGCGGTCGGACTTCTTGCGGATCTGTATGTAACAGCTTCCGGTATCCTTAAGATGAACCGCAGACTGGAAGCAATGGAGAAGATTGCAGCCGAGCTGAAGGAACTGTCTGATAAGGTCGGCGAGAATATCTATGAGAATGTAATGGAAGGTATGGAATTCAGGGAGGAGAAGAAAGCTCGTATAGAGGAATTAAAAGAGAAATACGAAGAGATGGCAGAGAACCGTACAAAAGTTGGTGAGCGTCTCGTGAAGGCATTCCCGAAGATGCAGGTCGGGCAGCATAAGGAGATATTTGAGGAACTGCGGGAGCGCATAAAAAGAAGTAAATAAAATCATAATTCAGAAAAAATAAAAAACCTTGAAGAACAAATCTTCAAGGTTTTTTCATGCGGAAAAAGGGACTTGAACCCTCACAGGATTGCTCCCACTAGAACCTGAATCTAGCGCGTCTGCCATTCCGCCATTTCCGCTTGACAAAAAGTATCTTATCATAGTCTGACGGAAAATGCAAACATTTTTTGTGAAAAATTGAAATTTTTTTAATTTTTTCTTCAAATCTAATGGATTTCGATTCCGTTTACTTCCAGATGATCATCGATTGCAATTACCAGACAGCGGCGTCCATCGATATCACGCGTCTCTACCAGATCGGCTCGTTCCGGATTAACCTTAACTACCACATCCGGTGTCTCAATCTGGAAAGTCTTAGCACTGGCGATGTTGGATGCGAGCAGGGTTCCGTGTATGCCGACTGTCTCATCGAATTCATCATCGAATGATTCCAGCTTCTCTTCGGCAACTCCGCTGCGTGTCAGGAGCTTTCTGACATCAGTTTTGGATAATTCCAGCGGTTCCGGTTCTTCCTTGGACTGTTCGATCATTTCATTTAAATTATCATGGATGTTACGGACCACTTCGTAGTCACTGTCTTCGCCCAGGGTATCACTTACGATTGCCTGGAAGGTTGTCTTCTGATCACCGGCAGTCAGTGGAGTAGTGCTTCCAAGGACGTGTTCTACGAAATATGGCTGTAATTCTTCTGGTTTCTTTGTGTAATAAAGGACATTATGTAAGTCCGTTGCACGATCCTGGAATGCAGGGAATAAAAATCCTTTGACCGGAGCTTCTACGAACCAGTCGCGGATACGGTCTTCAATGTTATTTGTCTGTGCATTGTAAGTAAGTCCGGCTTTCGTAAGATTGACCGGACAGATGCTGCAGAGGATGTGCTCATATACGGTATCGGAGGCGTCCTCCATCTCCAGACCATCTTTGGTCTTACCGGGAACATCGTATACGGCATGGATCAGGATGATGTAGTAGTTTTCGCCGTATTCATAACTTTCCACGACCTTATCATAGAATTCCTCCAGAAGAAGGTCATCCTGAAGTTTACTGTCCTTTAATCTCATAAGAAATTCCTGTGTGCCGCCATTCAATTCCTGGTCGAGCGGGAATTCCATATTGATGAGGTTCTTTCCAATTGTTCCGGAAAGGGTGTGTTTGAAGATGTCAAAATATTTGAAAGCCTCTTCTTCGGGTAAAGATAAGAAGGCTTTTTTCATTTCCATTTTTTTCTCTTTTTCGTGATCCACATAACATCCGCAGATGCGTGTGATGGCACAGTTTTCAGGAGAAAACTGTCTGCGGATCTCCAGAACTTCTTTTTTATTCATGCTATACACTTCCTTATCATAGGCTGGGAGGATACCTTAAAGCTTCTATATCAGATATCCGGTCCTGCGTTATAAAATGTTAGCATATCAGAGAGGAAAAAACAATCTTTGACCATTGTAAAAGATGAGATGGGAACGTATAATAGTAAATAGAATATACCAAAATACGTAACTATCCGATACTTGAAAAAGATGGGGAAGGGGATAGTTATAGTAAAAAAGAAAGGGAAAAAGAATATGGGAAATATATTCGACATTTTAGGACCGGTAATGGTAGGTCCATCCAGCTCGCATACAGCAGGGGCAGTCAGGATCGGTATGGTGGCAAGACAGTTATTCGGCCGTCAGCCGGAGAAGGCGGAGGTTATCTTGCATGGCTCGTTTGCCGCAACAGGAAAGGGACATGGAACGGACAGGGCATTGATTGCCGGTTTATTGGGGATGATGCCGGATGATATGCGCATACCGGACAGTTACGAAGTTGCAAAAGACATGGGGATGGATTTTGTAATGAAGAACAAGAACATTAAGGGTGCACATCCGAATACTGCTCAGATTATTATGGAAGCAGAAGGTGTGCCGCAGATGAAGATCCAGGCACATTCCATCGGAGGCGGACGCATCTGTGTCTGTAAATTGGATGGGATTGATGTAAATTTCAGTGGAGAGAGCTGTACACTGATCATCCGGAATGTGGATGAGCCGGGACGGATCATGGAGGTGGCCGCTGCACTCAGTAAAGCTGAGATCAATGTGGCGACCATGCAGGTATTCCGTGACAAGCGTGGCGGAACGGCTGTTATGGTTGTAGAGACAGATCAGGTGATTCCGCAGAGTGCGATCGATGAACTGGAGAGCAAGCCGGGAATTATCCGTGTGAAATTTCTTGATCCGAACGGATCGGTATAGATAATGGAGGAAAAGAAGATATGTCATATCAGTCAATGGAAGAGGCGAAACTGAGAGGGGAAAAAGAGAACATTCCATTCTGGAAATCAATCCAGTTAGAGGATGCACAGGAGAGGGATGTGAAGATAGAAGATTCCTGGGAAAAGATGAAGTATATGTGGCAGTCCATGCTGGATGCGCTGGATGCCTATGAACCGGACAAGGTATCAAGAAGTGGTCTGGTCGGAAC
This sequence comes from Dorea longicatena, assembly GCF_024168045.1. Lineage (GTDB taxonomy): Bacteria > Bacillota > Clostridia > Lachnospirales > Lachnospiraceae > Dorea_A. The sequence goes on along the minus strand of NZ_CP100126.1, from coordinate 2,433,447 downwards.
AGAAGGCGGGCTTATGGACAATTACCGTGAGAATGAAGAACCGTTGTGTGGGGATTTTGTCTCAAAGGTGATGTCTAATGCACTGAAGATGGGGTGTAATAATGCCTGTATGAAACGAATTGTTGCGGCACCCACAGCAGGAGCCTGCGGTGTACTTCCGGCAGTACTTGTTACTTATTATAAAGAATACAATGTTCCGGAAGAAAAGATGATAGAAGCCATGTATGTGGCAGCCGGACTTGGTCAGATCATTGCCAACCGGGCATATCTTGCGGGAGCATCGGGAGGATGTCAGGCAGAGATCGGTTCCGGTTCGGGAATGGCAGCCGGGGCAATCTGCTATATCAAAGGCGGAGATACGGATCAGATCGGACATGCCTGTGCGATGGCATTGAAGAACCTGATGGGACTTGTATGTGATCCGGTAGGAGGTCTGGTAGAGGTACCGTGTGTGAAACGTAATGTAGGCGGTGCAGTGAATGCGCTGGCGGCAGCGGACATGGCACTGGCAGGGATTACAAGTAAGATACCTGTTGACCAGGTGATAGATGCGATGAAAGAAGTCGGAGACAAGATGGACGTATCATTGAGAGAAACCGGTGTCGGTGGTGTTGCAGGAACACCTGCAGCACAGGAAGTAGTAGAAAAATTAGGGATGTAGCATAAGCTACATCCCCTTTTTAAGAGAGCGTTGTTTTTAAATCGGTGTTATGAAAATAAGCGTGTGCTTTATCGAATAATTTGTTGCACAGGACCGTATAAACAGAACCAAACAGGTTGGCACCAATTCGGAGTGCTACTGCATATGGCATTCCAAACAGACCGGACGCAATGGAAAGCGCTCCAAATGTATTGAACACTGTCTGCCAGGAATATCCTGCCGAATATCCGACGCCGATTCCGCCGATGATTCCGATATAGGCATACATAGACTCAGGAAGAATCGTATACAGAACAACGAATAACAGACCTCCTACGATGTTGAACATCCAACGCTTTCCGGAACGTGCGACACAGTCATTTGTAAACGGAAGACACACGGACATACATGCGATACCTGCCCACATAGCTCTTGGAAGTCCGAGCAGGGACATGATGAGCATCGCCGATGATACGATGAATGTCAGCTTGATATACCATCTGCTGCGTGCGGAATGAATGTTGAATTCCTGGAACAGATGAGAAAATTTACGCCGGTAAGGACGGTTCTTCTGATTCTTATAGAAAATGATCATGCAGAGGATCATTCCGACAAGGAGTCCTTCCAGTCTTAAAATGTAGGCATGTCCGCTTACATCATATCCAAATAATAATAGATAGCCAAGGACAAAAGTAGAGTGATTGTACATGATCACATTGTGGCATCCGAGGATCATCAGCAGCATGATACAGGCTGCATTAATAAAGAAGGCAGGAACCGGTGATACCATGTTGGCAAGACGGGGACCTGCCATAAGGATTGCGTAGATGCCTGCGATAGAGGCAAGCCCGTGCGTGGTACGGATTCCGAAATCGGCCTGCCTGAGAACCAGCACGGCCAGAAGCACGGTAACTCCGACAACACTGTTGTCATTTCCGATGAATTTACTATATAAAGATACAACGGCGACACAGAATATCATTACAAGATATACTTTAAAGTTGTAAATGAGTATGTGACGGCGTTTTTCTTTTTTATCGGTTGTGTTTTTAATCAGCTGTTTAGAGCCGGTCGAGCTTAGTTGTAGTTCCTGGTAAAATGTCATAATAAAATCTCCTTTATTTTTTTTGTGAAGAAAGAATCTCGTTCGCTTCACGGATTAGTTGGAATAAAGTCTCGAATTTCTCTTTCTTCATATTTTTCTGTAATGTATAGAGTGGATCCAGATAGTAATAGTACGTACGGTCAATCTCATCTTTTCCGGCACCGGTAATGCGGATGCAGTAACTGCGGCGGTCGGACGCAGAGGCCTCTTTACAGATAAACCCTTTGGATTCCAGATGGTCGGTCAGGCGGCTTACGATAGTCTTACTGATGCCCATAGCGCTGGTAATCTGTCTTGGGGTCAGTGGTTCTTCCGAAAGCGCGATCCGGAACAGAAAATCAATCTCCTGAGCAGAAGTGTGCTCTGATTTTCCGGATTTCCGGATCGCCATGCTTGCGAAATGCCGGAGGTCGCCCTGTTTTGATACGATATCAGTCCAGTTTTTGTCTTTCATAGTTGCTCCTTTATAATAGTTTACTTTGTAAACAATTGCGATAAGTACTATAATAGATATAGAAGGAAATGTCAAGGGGATTTATGGAAGTACCTTTGGTCTATAAAAATAAAAAAGTTTGTAACGAATTGAGAAAAAATGACTCTTAATAGTAAAAGAAGATATAAATGAGAGAAGAGAGGTGAGTTCATGGAATCTTTTGAGGAAGTATATCAGAAATATTTAAAAGAGGTATATTGTTTTCTGCTGAGATTATCCGGAGACAGGGAAATAGCAGAAGAACTTACCCAGCAGACATTTGCCATTGCATTTGAAAAATTGGAAAATTTCAGAGGTGAATGTAAATTATCGGTGTGGTTATGTCAGATTGCGAAGCATGAATATTATGCGTGGACAAAAAAGCAGAAAAGATATGCAAATAAATTAGATGAAAATCATGCAGATCAAGGGGAGGATTTATTAAATGGCATAATCAATCAGGAAAATGGACAGATCATCCGAAAAATTCTACATGACTTACAGGAACCGTACAAAGAAGTATTCATGCTGCGGGTGATGGGAGAGGTATCATACAGAGATATCGGACAGTTATTTTCAAAAAGTGAAAGCTGGGCGAGAGTGACCTATTACAGAGCCAAGAAAATGATCGTAGAAAAGATGGGAGGCGCAGGCAATGATGAAATGTGAGATTATCAGAGATCTGATACCGTTATATCTGGATAAGGTATGCAGCGAAGATAGCAGAAAACTGGTGGAAGAGCATTTAGCAGAATGTAGTGAATGCAGGAAATATATGAAAGAATTAGAGACGGAACTGGAAGCGGTGAAACAGAAAAAAGAAGAAGACCTGGATGAAAAGCGGTTGTTACAGGAAGGAGCGGAGCGTATGAAGGAAATCGGCAGGAAAAGTATCGTAGATAAGATGATTATTGTGGATACATTACTAAATTTCTTATTGATCGTAACGGCTGTAGTATTGTGCAAACGGCAGATAGATATCGAAGGTGCCGATGCGGGATATTATATAGCAGCCATGGTATTCAGCTTTGGATTTATTATCACATTCTTCATATGTGACTGCATCACACTGGTTCAGAAATGGAAGAGAAGAAAAATGCGGACGGAGTGGGAGTATAAACAGATTCCGATCTGTGAAAGTTATGCGAAGATATCTATAGGCGTAAAAGTAATCATTGTATTTATGCTGGTATGTGCGGCTTGTATATTAGGATTTTCACAGTTTGGAGGAGTATTTTCTATTTAATGCACTAAGTAAGCCAAATCCCCGAACCGTAATAAAAGGTTAGTTCTCCATTTAATTATTATGGCATGCGAAACCGCAGGAATAAACTTACAAGGTCCTATCCTGTGCATACGGACTCATGGTTGGTAATTCTTAAGTAAAAAAGTTGACCGTTTGCTCACAAAAAATCCACTGTCTGAGACGAATGTCGAGTTTGGATTTTTTGTGAGCTCGTTTTTAGGTCAACTTTTTTGCTTTAGAATTTCCCCATGTTGGAGTCAGCACAGGATAGGATCTTGTAAGTTTATTCCGATCGGTGATAGCCGCCATAATGCATTAAATAGAAACTTGACAACTATAGTTGTCATCTGTTAGAATCTAAATGACAAGAAAAATTGTCAAAATATGATTGATAAAGGAGATGAGCATTTGCCTTTACTAAACCGATTGAAGGAATACAGATCAAGACTTGGCGTCAATCAGACCGAGATGGGAAAGCTCGCAGGCGTATCCAGACAGACGATCAGCCAGATAGAGAGAGGAGACTATTCGCCGTCAGTAACACTCGCATTAAAGATTGCGAAGATTTGTGAAGTCAGTGTAGAAGATATTTTTATATATGAAGAGGAGATAAATGATGAAGGAAAAGAAAAGTAGTTATTTTACCGCAACGTGGAAGATGCTCGCGGCAGTGATAATCGGGGGAATCGCCGGAGGCGTGTCGGTAGTCATCTATGAACTGATGAAAAAAGGAATAGATGCAGGAATCAGAACGATTAACGGAACGATTCAGCAATATATATTTCCAGCTCTGATTATAATCGCGGTTGTTACGGTAGTTGTGGGTGAATACAGTTTATACCGGTTAAAGAATGTATACAAAGAAATGAAGGATGCAGATGAGGACAGATTCTATGAACTGGATTACGAAGAAGAAAAATGGGGAGCGTGGACCAGTGGGGTTAATTTGGTGTCACAGGTGGCCTGCATCATAATTTTATCCTTTGGATATTCTTTGAAGTATATAGAATCAGGAAAATCCAGATATTTTTTATTCGCTTGCATTATATTTATACTGTGCTATTTCTACGATATTTATCTTTCTGTACGTTATGTAAAAGCGATACAGGCGGCACATCCGGAGAAAAAAGGTGATCCAACTTCAAGCAAATTTACGGAACAGTGGGTGGAAAGCTGTGATGAAGCAGAAAAAGAAATTATATACAAAAGTGCATATAAGACGTATATTGTATTGAACAAAGTAATACCGATATTATTGTTGCTTACATTAATAGCAAATATGTTCTTGAATACTGGTATATTGGCGGTTCTTGTTGTAGCTGTCATTTATCTGGTCACAGGAATGACGTATATCAGATCCAGCATGGTTTCTAAAGCAAAAAGGATTGGATAAAATAAAAAGTCATATTAGGTGAATGCATCAGATAAAACTGGTGCATTCATGATTATAACATATCATTCTATATTATAATTCGTTGAGTTAAGGAACATTTCGTTCCAATCATGAAATACATCGATAAATATATCAAAATTTTTCAAAATATATAACGAAAGAATAAGCAAATAAATGTTGAATTATCAGATATTCGAAATGTGGGATTCCATTATGAAGGATGGAAACGGAAGATTAAAATCATTTACAAATATACTTGATAATATAATTATTATCGCATTGAAATACTGTAAAGATAAGTTTATACTGAGAGGAGAAGCCTATGAATAATACGAATTTGTTAAAGACAGGTTTTGTTAATGAACGGTTCCGATATTATGAGAAGTTAGTCGCAGAGCTGACAATGATGAGTGATATGTTCATGCGGAACGTGTTAAATATTCTGGAATGTGCGGAATATATATTAAGAGTTATTACTGAAAATGATGATCTGGAATTAACAGAAGTCGTTGTTCAGAAAGATTACAAGAATTTACAGGGAAGATCGGCTGTACTTGACTGTGTGGCTGTGAATGGCAGAAAAGAAATATATGATATAGAAGTACAGCAGGAAAAAGCCGGAGCAGGCCCAAAAAGATTACGCTACCACAGCAGTATAATAGACGCACATAGTCTGTTTGCGGGAGAAGATTTTGAAAAACTGCCGGAATCAAAGGTTATTTTTATCGTAGATGAGGAAGTAGAAAATGAAGTTGCACCCATCTTACATATCAAACGGACTGTAAGAGAAACCGGCAGAGATTATAATGATAAAAGCGAAATTATATATATTAACGCCCGGATGAAAGAAAATACAGATATGGGCAGATTGATGCATGATTTTCATTGTACAAAGGCAGAAGACATGTATAGCAAAGTATTGGCAGAGCGGGTAAGAGTATTGAAAGAGACACAGGAAGGAGTGGAGATTATGTGTAAAGAGATGGATAAGATTTACAAAGCGGGAGAGTTAATAGGAGAAGAGCGTGGAAAAGAAAAAGGAAAATATGAAACAGCAATGAAGTTGCTTGAATTAGGAGCAAGGGAAGACATGATTGCAGAAGCGGTAGGGCATAGTGTAGAAGAAATAAAACGTTGGAAGAATGATATGAAACACTAATAATATATTATGAAAAATAAGCAAAAATGGAAAAGGAGAATCTATTATGAAAGTATTCGTATACAGAAAATGCAGCACCTGCATGAAAGCATTAAAGTGGCTGGAAGCACACAACGTAGAATTTGAAGAACGAGCAATTAAAGAAGAAAATCCAACTTACGAAGAATTAAAAGAATGGTACACAATGAGCGGACTTCCACTCAAAAAGTTCTTCAATACCAGTGGCATGTTGTACAAGCAGATGAACCTGAAAGATAAGCTAAAAGAAATGACGGAGGACGACCAGTTAAAACTCCTGGCAACCGACGGAATGCTCGTAAAACGCCCACTCGTAATTGGAGACAACTTCGTCCTGACCGGATTCAAAGAAAAAGAGTGGGAAGAAAAGTTGCTATAAGTTAAGATACATTATCATAATTATATGAATTTCCGGTAAACACCAGATGCCTGGAAAATAAAAATATATTTTGATATTCAAAATACTTGACAAACAAAATTTCTTGATATATACTTTGACAGTCAAAATAATTTAGAATCAAAATAAATCAGAGGTATTTAGAATGACTGGAAGAATATGTGGGACAGGATCTTGCGTACCATCATTTGTAATGGATAACAATGACATTGCAAAACTGGTTGATACCAGTGATGAGTGGATCCGGGAGAGAACCGGAGTCGTGAGACGTCATATCATCAGAGAAGAGACGACGGTATCCATGGCCGTCCAAGCCGGACGACAGGCACTTGAAAATGCAGGTATTACTGCAGACGACGTGGATCTGATCATCGTTTCTACGATTTCTTCAAATGTAATACTTCCATGTACAGCCTGTGAAGTGCAAAGAGAACTCGGAGCAAAGCGTGCAACCTGTTTTGATCTGAGTGCGGCATGTACCGGATTCGTAGTTGCTTATAATACAGCGGCTGCGTATCTGAATGCGGGTGTGTATCAGACGGCTCTGATCATTGGCAGTGAAAGTTTGTCGAACCTGACGAACTGGAAGGACCGCGGAACATGTATCCTGTTCGGGGATGGTGCCGGAGCAGCGGTACTGAAAAGTGAAGATATGAGATATTATCTTCCAGTGACACACTCCGATGGTTCCAAAGGAGAAGCACTGTGCTGCCGGAGCAGATATGACAGAAGCGAGTTATCGCCGGAAGATCTGCCGAAGCCGGATGAAAAAGAATATCTGATGCAGATGGATGGAAGAGAAGTGTTTATGTTTGCAGTAAAGAGCGTGCCGCAGGCAGTAAAAGAAGTGCTGGAAAAAAATAATGTGGCTCAGGAAGAAATCAGCTTTTATATCTTACATCAGGCGAACAAAAGGATCGTAGAAGCAATCGCAAAGCGGCTGGGCGAGCCGTTGGAAAAATTTCCGATGAATCTGGAAGAATACGGAAATACATCTTCCGCAAGCATTCCGATTCTTCTTGATGAATTGAACAGAGCCGGAAAGCTGCAAAAAGGTCAGAAGATTATCCTCGCGGGATTTGGCGCAGGACTTACCTGGGGCGCAAGTATTCTGGAATGGTAAAAAACAGTAAAAACAAATATGAGAAGGAGAACAAAAACATGTTAGAACAGATTAAAAAAATGGTAGCAGATAACTTAGGAGTAGAGGAAAGCAAGATCACAGAAAATGCATCATTCAAAGATGACCTCGGAGCAGATTCCCTGGATCTTTTTGAACTGACAATGGCACTGGAAGATGAATACGGAATCGAGATTCCATCCGAAGATCTGGAAAAGATCGTAACAGTAGGTGATGTTGTAGAGTACGTAAATGCTCACAAAGAGTAAGAAATACAGGACAGTAACATAAAAATGAGATTATAAAAAGACAGGGAGTATAGAGATTATGCAGACAGAAGTAACCAGATTATTAGGAATTGAATACCCGATCATCCAGGGCGGTATGGCCTGGGTAGCAGAATATCATCTGGCAGCAGGTGTATCTGAAGCCGGCGGACTGGGACTCATCGGTGCAGCAAGTGCTCCGGCAGACTGGGTAAGAGATCAGGTACGCAAGGCAAAAGAACTGACAGACAAACCGTTCGGTGTCAACATCATGCTGATGAGTCCTTATGCAGATGAGGTCGCAAAGGTAATCGTTGAAGAAGGTGTAAAAGTTGTGACCACCGGTGCAGGTAATCCGGAGAAATACATGAAGATGTGGAAAGAAGCCGGAGTAAAGGTTATTCCTGTTGTTGCTTCTGTAGCCCTGGCGAAGAGAATGGAACGCTGCGGGGCAGATGCCCTGGTAGCAGAAGGATGTGAAGCCGGCGGACATATCGGCGAGAGTACAACGATGGTGCTTGTTCCGCAAATCGTGGATGCAGTCAATATTCCGGTTATTGCTGCCGGAGGAATTGCAGACGGAAGAGGAATCGCCGCCGCATTTATGCTGGGAGCAAAAGGTGTTCAGATGGGAACACATTTTGTCGTTACAGATGAATCCCAGGTACATGAGAATTACAAAGAAAGAATCATCAAAGCGAAGGATATTGATTCCAAAGTAACAGGAAGAACCACAGGACATCCGGTCAGAGCCCTTCGCAATGATATGACGAGAAAATATCTGGAACTGGAGAACGCCGGAGCCGGATTTGAAGAATTAGAAAAGCTTACACTTGGCGGACTTAGAAAAGCAGTTGTAGAAGGCGATGTGAAGAACGGAAGTGTAATGGCAGGACAGATTGCAGGTATGGTAAAAGAAAGAATGTCATGTAAAGAGCTGGTTCAGAAACTGGTGAATGAGACAGATGCATTGATCGGAGGAAAAGGATTCTATGAGTAAGACTGCATTTATTTATCCCGGACAGGGAGCTCAGAAAGCCGGCATGGGAGCCGACTTTTATGAGAACAGTGAGATCGCAAGATACATATTCGATCAGGCAGGTGAGGAGCTTGGTCTGGATATGAAAGCACTCTGCTTTGAAGAAAATGATAAACTGGATCTGACGGAATATACGCAGGCAGCAATGGTTACCACTTGTCTTGCGATGACAAGAGTTGCAGAGAATAAAGGGTTGAAAGCAGATGTTACGGCAGGATTAAGTCTCGGTGAATATCCGGCGATCGCAATTGCCGGCGGGATGAATGATATGGATGCGATCCGTCTGGTGAGAAAAAGAGGAATTCTGATGCAGAATACGGTGCCGGCAGGAGAAGGTGCTATGTGTGCGGTCATCTCCATGGATGCAGAGAAAATCGAAGAAGTGATCGAACCGATCGCAGATGTATCAGTTGCAAATTATAATTGTCCGGGACAGATTGTTATCACCGGCAAGACGAAGGCTGTGGAAGAAGCAGCCGGAAAATTAAAAGAAGCAGGTGCAAGACGGACAATTATGTTAAATGTCAGCGGACCGTTCCATTCGAAGATGCTGGTTCCGGCGGGAGAGAAGCTGGCAGAAGAGCTGGAGAATACCAGATTTCATGAATTGAAGATTCCGTATGTGACAAACGTATCGGCAGAAGAAGTAACGGATATCAGAGAAACTCCGGGGCTTCTTACGACACAGATCAGTTCACCGGTGCGCTGGATGCAGAGCATGGAGCGCATGATCGCAGATGGTGTGGATACATTCGTCGAAATCGGACCGGGCAGGACACTGGAAGGATTCTTAAGAAAAATCAATCGAAATGTGAAAGTATTCCACATTTCCCAGTGGGAGGATGTGGATAAAGTCTGTGAGGAACTCGCAGATGGTGGAAACAGGATGGAGGAATCGTAAAGATGGATCAGACAATGGAAGGAAAAGTTGCGGTTGTAACCGGAGCATCCAGAGGAATCGGAAAAGCAATCGCTGTAAAGCTTGCATCAAAAGGAGCAACAGTTGTGATCAACTATAACGGTTCCAGAGAAAGAGCCGAAGAAGTAAAGAATGAAGTTGAGTCTGCAGGCGGTAAAGCGGTGATCATACAATGTAATGTGGCCGATTTTGATGCCTGTAAAGAATTCATCGAGACGGTGATCAAGGAGCAGGGAAGAATTGATATTCTGGTTAATAATGCAGGAATCACAAAGGATGGACTCCTTATGAAGATGTCAGAAGAAGATTTTGATAAGGTATTGGACACAAACTTGAAGGGAACATTTCATACAATAAGAGCTGCGCTCCGCCAGATGATCCGCCAGAGAAGCGGACGCATTATAAATATGGCATCTGTTGTAGGTGTCAGCGGTAATGCAGGACAGGCAAATTATGCGGCGTCCAAAGCAGGTGTGATCGGACTGACCAAAACAGCAGCCAGAGAAGTGGCATCCAGAGGAATCACGGTCAATGCAGTTGCACCGGGATTTATCGAGACCGACATGACAGAAGTACTTCCGGAAAAGATAAAAGAAGCGTCTGCCGCACAGATTCCGCTTGGAAAATTCGGAAAAGCAGAAGATGTGGCGAATGCGGTTGCATTTCTTGCGTCAGAGGATGCGGGATATATTACCGGACAGGTATTGCATGTAGACGGCGGTATGGTGATGTAAAGGAGATTAAGATATATGAAGAGAAGGGTTGTAGTGACAGGACTTGGAGCAGTGACTCCGATCGGAAATACCGTAGAGGAGTTCTGGGACGGTATAAAAGAAGGTAAAGTAGGAATCGGAGAGATCACAAAATTCGACACTACGGAATATAAGGTGAAAATTGCGGCCGAGGTAAAAGATTTTCAGGCAAAAGACAGAATGGATTTTAAGGCAGCAAGAAGAATGGAGCCATTTTCCCAGTATGCGGTAGCGGCGGCGAAAGAAGCATTCGAGGATTCCGGACTTGATATGTCAAAAGAAGATCCGTTCCGTGTCGGTGTGATCGTAGGTTCCGGTATCGGAAGCCTTCAGGCAGTAGAAAAAGAATATGAAAAGATCCGGACCAAAGGACCGGGAAGAGTCAATCCATTGTTGGTTCCGATGATGATCTCGAACATGGCAGCAGGCAATATTTCCATCCAGCTTGGGCTGAAAGGAAAATGCACGAATGTTGTCACAGCATGTGCCAGTGGAACAAACTGCATCGGTGATGCATTCCGTGCGATCCAGTATGGTGACGCAGAAGTGATGCTGGCGGGTGGAGCAGAAGGATGTATCTGTGAGACCGGAGTCGCAGGATTCACAAGTCTGACAGCACTTTCGACTTCTACAGATCCGATGAAGGCATCCAGACCATTTGATAAAGACAGGGATGGATTCGTTCTCGGAGAAGGTGCAGGTGTAGTTGTTCTGGAAGAACTGGAACATGCAAAACAACGTGGTGCAGTCATCTATGCCGAACTTGTCGGATACGGTTCTACGGGAGATGCATATCACATTACTTCTCCGGCAGAAGACGGAAGCGGAGCAGCCAAAGCAATGGAACTTGCAATGGAAGAAGGCGGGATCAAACCTTCTCAGGTAGATTATATCAATGCACATGGAACCAGTACACATCATAATGACCTGTTCGAGACACGTGCAATTAAGCTGGCACTCGGCGAAGCGGCAAAGGATGTTGTGATCAATTCTACAAAATCTATGATCGGACATCTGCTTGGCGCAGCAGGAGGTGTAGAGTTTATTACCTGTGTGAAGACAATTCAGGATAACTTCATTCATCAGACTGTCGGAACAGAAACCGCAGATGAAGAATGTGATCTGAATTATGCAATTGGTGCGCCGATTGAGAAGAAAGTGGATTATGTACTGACCAACTCGCTTGGATTCGGAGGGCATAATGCAGTGTTATTGTTGAAGCGGTATGAAGGCTAGCGGAGAATCACAGGAGGGACAAAGAGCATATGGAAATGGAGAAAATGATCGAACTCATAGATGCCGTGTCAAAGTCAGATCTGACAGGATTTAAATATGAGGAAGAAGGAATCAAATTGCATTTGAGCAAGAAAGAAAATACATGCTATGTGACGGAAAATCTGTCTGCACCGGTGAATGCGGTAACAACTTCTGCTGCTGAGATAAAAAAAGCAGCAGAAGGAGATCAGATATCGGGAACATCTGCCGAAGAAATACCTGTCGGGAATGTAGTGGAATCCCCGTTGGTAGGAACATTCTATGCAGCACCTGCGGAAGATGCGGAAAGTTTCGTAAAAGTCGGTGACAGAGTAGAAAAAGGACAGACACTCGGAATTGTAGAAGCAATGAAGCTGATGAATGAGATCGAAAGCGATTACAGCGGAACAGTCGCAGAGATTCTGGTAAATAATCAGGAAGGTGTGGAATATGGACAGCCATTGTTCCGCATCGTGTAGGAGGACAGTATGAATCATTTAGATATCAATCAGATAAAAGAAATCATCCCGCACCGCCACCCATTTCTTCTGTTGGATTACATTGAGGATTATGTACCGGGAGAATACGCAGTGGGATATAAATGTGTGTCTTACAGAGAAGAATTCTTCGCCGGACATTTTCCGGAAGAACCGGTGATGCCGGGAGTACTGACTGTGGAAGCGCTGGCGCAGGCCGGTGCGGTTGCAATCTTAAGTCTGGAAGAAAACAAAGGAAAGATTGCATATTTCGGCGGAATCAATAAATGTAAATTCAAAGGTAAGATCGTTCCGGGAGACAAGGTACGTCTGGAGACGAAGATCATCCGGCGAAAAGGGCCTGTCGGTGTCGGCGAGGCAGTCGCAAGTGTGGATGGAAAGGTAGTAGTCAGTGCAGAACTGACATTCATGGTTGGATAAACAAAAAGCAGCATAGGAGTGTAAGGAAAGATGATTAAAAAAGTATTGATCGCAAACAGGGGAGAGATTGCAGTGCGTATCATCCGTGCCTGCCGTGAGATGGGAATAGAGACTGTGGCGGTCTATTCCGAGGCAGATAAAGAAGCATTGCACACGAAGCTTGCAGATGAAGCAATCTGCATAGGTCCTGCTCCGTCAAAAGACAGCTATCTCAGTATGGAAAATATCATCAGTGCAACGATCATCAGTGGTGCAGATGCAATTCATCCCGGATTCGGATTCCTGTCTGAGAACAGTAAATTTGCAGAATTATGTGAGCAATGCAATATTACATTCATCGGACCGGATTCCAAAGTCATTGCAAGCCTTGGTAATAAACAGGTTGCGAGAAATACGATGATGGCAGCAGGCGTTCCGGTCATACCTGGAAGTAAGGAACCGGTCTACGATGCAAAGACAGGTGCTGCGTTGGCACAGGAGATCGGCTATCCGGTTATTATAAAAGCTGCCCTTGGCGGCGGAGGGAAAGGCATGCGTACTGCATGGACACCGGAAGAGTTTGAATCTGCATTTCAGACGGCGCAGAAAGAGACTGAGATGGCATTTGCCGATTCGACGATGTACATTGAACACTTTGTAGAAAATCCAAGACATATTGAGTTCCAGATTCTGGCAGATAAATATGGCAATGTGATCCATCTGGGAGAAAGAGACTGTTCCATCCAGCGTAATCACCAAAAATTGATTGAAGAATCCCCATCTGTTGCATTGTCAGATGAACTGAGAAAAAAGATGGGAGATGCGGCGGTGAAAGCCGCCAAAGCAGCAGGGTATGAGAATGCCGGAACGATCGAGTTCTTATTAGAAAAATCCGGGAACTTTTATTTCATGGAAATGAATACCAGGATCCAGGTGGAGCATCCGGTAACGGAATGGGTAACCGGTGTAGATCTTGTAAAGGAACAGATCCGTATCGCATCCGGACAGAAGCTGTCCTATACACAGGAAGACATTAAACTGACCGGACATGCGATCGAGTGCAGGATCAATGTAGAGAATCCGGAGAAAGGATTCCGCCCGTCTCCGGGAACGATCACGGATATGTATCTTCCGGGAGGAAAGGGAATCCGCATCGATTCTGCAATATACAGTGGTTATACGATTCCGCCATATTATGATTCCATGGTGGCAAAACTGATCGTATGGGCGAAGAACCGTCAGGAAGCAATCCACAAGATGCAGAGTGCGCTGGGTGAGGTCATTATAGAAGGAATTGACACGAATGTGGATTATCAGTATGGAATTGTGAATCATCCGGATTACATTGAGGGAAATATAGATATTGAATTTATTGAAAGACTGTAGAGGTGACTGCTGATGAAGCTGGACAACGTATTTAAGAAAACCAGAATTGCTGTCGGAAGAAAGAATTATATTACATTTACCAGACGACCGGAAGTACCGGAGGGATTACTCCGCAAATGTAACAAGTGTGGAGGAGCAATTATTGCAGAGGATGTAAAGAAAGATCATTACATCTGTCCGAAGTGCGGGGGATATTTCCGCGTGCATGCGAGACGAAGGATCGAGATGGTCACAGATGAAGGTTCTTTTGAAGAGTGGGATTCTGATCTTCAGGGAGGGAATCCTCTGGAATACAAAGGATACGAAGAAAAACTGGAAAAACTGCAGGAAAAGACAGGGCTTTCAGAAGCAGTCATAACAGGAAAAGCAAAGATTGACGGCCGTGAGACGGCTATCGGAGTCTGTGATGGGAGATTTTTGATGGCCAGCATGGGAGAAGCAGTTGGAGAGAAGATAGCAAGGGCAGTAGAACGGGCAACAGAAGAAAGACTTCCGGTCATCTTATTTGCCTGCTCCGGAGGGGCCCGCATGCAGGAGGGAATCGTCTCTCTGATGCAGATGGCAAAGACATCCGCAGCACTGAAGCACCACAGTGATGCCGGACTTCTTTATATCAGCATACTGACTGATCCCACGACTGGCGGAGTAACCGCAAGCTTTGCGATGCTCGGGGATGTGATCCTGGCAGAGCCAAAAGCTCTGATCGGGTTCGCAGGCCCAAGAGTGATCGAGCAGACCATCGGCCAAAAGCTTCCGGAGGGATTCCAAAGAGCAGAGTTCTTATTGGAACATGGATTCCTGGATGCCATTGTAGAACGTCCGCAGATGAAAGCAGTACTTTCTAAAATCCTTGCACTTCATGAGAATGGAAAAGGAACAGATTTTAATAGAAAAGAATGTGCTCAGGATCTGGTGGCAGACGGAAGGAAAGAAGAAAAATTAACGGCATGGCAGAGAGTAGAACTTTCCAGACGAAAAGACCGTCCGGTAGGAAGTGATTACATTGATGCGCTCTTTACAGACTTTGTAGAATTCCACGGTGACAGATATTTTGCGGATGACAAAGCAATCATTGGCGGTGTGGCAAGGTTCCATGGCATGCCGGTAACGGTGATCGCACAGGCAAAGGGAAGAAATACGAAAGAAAATATCGAAAGAAACTTCGGCATGCCGGAACCGGAAGGTTATCGAAAAGCATTAAGACTGATGAAACAGGCAGAAAAATTTGCCAGACCTGTCATTTGTCTGGTCGATACACCGGGAGCGTTCTGCGGACTGGAAGCAGAAGAGCGCGGACAGGGAGAAGCGATTGCCAGAAATATCTATGAGATGTCCGGATTAAAGGTTCCGGTCGTATCTATCATTATCGGTGAAGGCGGAAGCGGTGGAGCACTTGCGATGGCAACTGCGGATGAAGTGTGGATGCTGGAGAATTCTATCTATTCGATTCTTTCGCCGGAAGGATTCGCAAGCATTTTATGGAAAGACAGTTCTAAAGCAAAAGAAGCCGCAGAAGTGATGAAGCTGACAGCAGAGAATTTGAAAGCACAGGGAATTGTAGAGCGTGTTTTCGCAGAACCGGAAACATATACGGTTCAGAATATGGATTCTGTGATCATGCAGATAAATGAAGCAATAGAAGAGTTTCTGATGAGATATGGAAGCATGTCAGAACAGGAATTGATAAGACATAGATACGAGCGCTTCAGAAATATGTAATAGGTATGAACACATAAATTCTATAATATGACGAGGAAAAAAGATATGGAAATACAACCATTGAAAATAGGAACAAAGATGGCAAAAGTTCCGGTTATCCAGGGTGGTATGGGAGTAGGGATCAGCCTTGGAAATCTTGCCGGAGCAGTTGCAAAAGAGGGCGGCATAGGGATTATCTCTGCCGCTCAACCCGGCTTTAAAGAAAAAGATTTTGAAAAGAATCCATTAGAAGCAAACTTAAGAGCGGTGAAATCGGAATATGAAAAAGCAAGAAAACTGGCACCGGATGGAATCATAGGATTTAATCTGATGGTTGCCATGGAGCATTATGAAGAATATGTGCATGCGGTGGTAGAAGCAGGCGCAGATCTGATCGTATCGGGAGCGGGACTTCCGACGGAACTTCCGAAATATGTGGGGGATTCGGACATTCTGCTTGCGCCGATCGTATCTACTGCAAAGTCGGCGAATGTCATATTAAAGTACTGGGATAAAAAATATCAAAGAATACCGGATCTGGTAGTGATCGAAGGACCGCTTGCCGGGGGACATTTGGGATTTCGTGAAGATCAGCTGGATGAATATGAAGGACAGGCAATATACGATCAGGAGATTCAGAAAATCAAAGAAATCATACAGAACTATTCGGATAAATACGAAAAGAAGATTCCGATAGCAATCGGTGGAGGAATTCATGACAGCGAAAGCGCCGCACATGCATTTTCCCTTGGGGCAGATGCGATACAAGTGGCAACCAGATTCGTTACAACGGAAGAATGTGACGCAGACATCCGCTATAAAGAAGCATATCTGAATGCCGGAAAAGAAGATATTGTGATCGTAAAAAGTCCTGTGGGAATGCCTGGACGTGCGATTCTGAATCCCTTTATGAAAAAAGTAAAAGAACAGGGCAGGATTGCTCCCGCACATTGTTACCGCTGTCTGAAACACTGTAATCCGGGAACGACACCATATTGTATTACGCAGGCACTGATCAATGCCGCAAAGGGAAATGTCGATGATGCATTACTTTTCTGCGGGGCATATGCATACAGAGCAGATCATCTGGAAACTGTGAAAGAAGTTATTGATTCTCTGATGCCAGAAAGGGTATAATAAAAGACAAGAGTAAAGAATGAAGAGTTAAAGTGAAGGAAATTACAGAAGATGGGAATGGATGACGCATATAAGATGATCAATCAGACACTGGTCAGTCTGATCAATGAAATATGGGAGCTGGAAGAAAAGGCGATTATTACGGACGAGTTCAAGGATCTTACAAATAATGATATGCATGTAATAGAAGCAATCGGACTCGGAGAAGGAAATAATATGTCTTCCATCGCCAGAAAGCTGAATATTACGGTAGGATCCCTTACGACTGCCATGAACAGTCTGGTGAATAAAAGATATGTGGAGCGTCACCGCAGTGAAGAAGACAGAAGAGTCGTTCTTGTCAAGCTGACAGAAAAAGGTGTAAAGGCTTACCATCATCACGAAGATTACCACAGACAGATGACACAGGCTATCCTGGACAAACTGGATGATACCGAACTTCCGGTACTTGTGAAGACACTGGATGCATTATCTGAATTCTTTACCGGGTATAGTGAGAATAAGGAATGATGGAGTTATCTTCCAAATCTGCATGAAGTAGCTGCATGGATCGAGAAAGAGAATAACAAATAAGAAGATAGAAAGTGACTGTCATGCAGCCTTTACAGGTTGTGGGCAGTTTTTTCTGCATATGTCAGAAATACAAAATAAAATTCATAGAATTCAGGAGGAATAGCAATGTACGAAAAAGAAGCAGAACAATTACAGACAATTATTGATGACAGTGAAAGAATTGTATTTTTCGGAGGTGCAGGTGTCTCTACAGAGAGTGATATTCCGGATTTCCGAAGTGCGGATGGATTATATCGGCAGAAGTATAAGTATTCACCGGAACAGATTGTAAGCCACAGTTTCTTCGTACAGAGCCCGGAAGGATTCTATGAATTCTATAAGGAGAAGATGATGTTCCTGGATGCGAAACCGAATGCTGCACATCGTAAGCTTGCAGAATTAGAAGCAGCCGGCAAATTAACTGCTGTTATCACGCAGAATATTGACGGACTTCATCAGGCGGCAGGAAGCAAAAATGTACTGGAACTGCACGGAAGTATTCATCGCAATTACTGCATGAAATGCCATAAATTCTACGATGCGGCTTATGTAAAACATGCAGACGGAATCCCGAGATGCAGCTGCGGAGGAATGCTCAAACCGGATGTTGTACTTTATGAGGAAGGTCTTGATTCTGCTGTGATCAATAAGAGTGTGAAGGCAATAAGTGAAGCAGATACGCTGATCATAGGTGGTACATCACTGATCGTTTATCCGGCAGCAGGATTTATTGATTATTTCAGAGGAAAACATCTGGTGGTGATCAATAAGGGTGCAACAGCCAGAGAAGTTGGTGCGGAGTTGACGATTGCGGCACCGATCGGGGAGATACTGGGACAGATAAAGGTACAGTAGTAAGCGCTGGAAGTACTAAGTGCCAAAAGTGGTAAGGACTGGAAAAGAACTTAAAAACTGGAGAAAGAAGATGAAGAGAACAGGAAAATACATTTCTGTCTGCCTGTGTGCAGTAATGATCGCTTCCATGTTCATGTGCGGAGGCTGCCAGAAACAAGAGAAAACAAAAATAACAAAGAAAAAACAAATCGAACTGTGGCATTACTGGGACATCCCGGGAAACCAGCAGCATCTGGAAGAACTGGTAGATCAGTTTAACCAGTCACAAGATAAAATAGAAGTTAAGGTATCCTACATACCGGATGAAGATTTCAAGAAACAGCTGGCATTGTCCATGTCGGAAGAAAAAATGCCGGATATTGCGTTGGTGGATTCTTCGGATTTTCAATTTCTCCATCAGATGAAACCATTTGCAGATCTGACAGATGAGATCCCGGAATTACAGGAGTATTCAGAAAAAGCGCTGGCACCATGTTCTGCGGATGGAAGAATCTATGGACAGCCGTTTGGAGTGAACTGTACGGCGATGTTTTATAATAAGAAGATTCTGGAGAAAGCCGGATGTAAAGTCCCGGACAATTGGGAAGAATTCGAAGAAATTGCGGCGAAGGTCAGTGATAAAACGATAAAAGGATTCGCAATCACAGCATTGCAGACGGAAGAAAGTATGTATGAGTTCCTGCCGATCCTGTGGTCTATGGGTGGCGATATCCATCGTATTAATACAGCAAGCGGGCAGCAGGCTTTTCTGTTTTTGAGAAATATGGAACAGGAAGGAAGCTTAAGTCTGCAGAGTATTTCCCTAACGATGGGAGATCTGACGAATCAGTTTATAAAGGGCAAGATTGCAATGATGTTCAATTCTTCTATGGCAATCGACAGCATCCGAGAAAGCAATCCGGATCTCGAATTTGGAGTGGCAGCAATTCCATGTGGAGACAATCCGGTGACAGTTGCAGGAGGAGAGATTCTGGCGGTGGCAAATAATGAAAATAAGGAATATGCGGTTCAGTTTCTGAGATTTCTTGCTGATGAGAATCGAATGAAAAGCTACATAGATGAATTCGGATTTCTTGCACCAAGGCAGGAGATTATGCAGCAACAGTTCAAAAACGATGAAGAAAAAGGGGTATTTATAGATCTGTATCAGAATGCAAGGATAAGAGAGATCAGCAGTAACTGGCCGCAGATCTCATTGACTCTTTCCGATACATTAAGAGAGATCCTGGTAAATGAAGAAGATTCACAGACGATATTGGATAAAGGTGCGGAGAAGATAGAGAGTATTGGAGCGGAAAACAGATGAAAAAGAGAAAGAAAAATCTCCGGCAGATATTAATACCGGCATTTATCATTACGGCATGTATTCCGCTTGCTATTTTTGCACTGATATCGCAGGAGAGATTAAAGACAAGTACATTAGAGAATATGAACAATCAGGCAGAGGCTGACTTGCAGAAAGCAAATCAGAGCCTGAATATGACGCTGGATAAATACGAAACGTTACTTTATGCTATTACAACAGATGAAGAATTTCTGAGCCTTGTAGTAAATGCAAATGATTCGGAAGAAATTCCGGAAGCGGATGCATATAATATGAGAAGAGATTTTGCCCATATCTGTAATAGAAATGAAGGAGTTGACGGAATCCAGCTTGTGCTTTCAGACAAGAGGCGGATATTTTACGACCGACTGTCGTCATCTTCGGTGAATAGTACATGGATGGAAAAGGTAAAAATTCCGGATGAGACAAAGCTGCTGTCCTATGATGTTGATAAAGATACGGACAATCCTGAGCGTATGTTTCATATCGGGAGAAAGGTGGTTAATTACTGGGATATCAGTGAGGATCTAGGATATGTAATCCTGTCTGTCAATTTGGATGAACTGGAATCGGTATTAAGCGCAGGAAAAGGGTCCAGAGTATATCTTGTGAAAGACGGAGTGATCGTAGGGGCAGAAGATACAAAGATGCTTGGCCGGCAAGAGAAGGCTTTGGATAGTGCAAAGGTTAATCAGAAGGCAATCAAAAATGCCAGAAGCGGCTGGTCAATCCTCTTATGTCAGTCGATTCGTGAATATCAGAAAGCAATTGAAGAACAGGTGATATTCTGGATCATGGTAGCGCTTGCTGTTCTGCTGATCTTTGTCCTTCTGATCTATCGTGTTACCAAACCGGTCATGATATCGGTAAATGACATTGTGGATGCAATGAAAAATCTCGAAAAAGATAATTTCCGGGAAAAGCTTGAAGTCAAAGAAAAAGACAGTACAGAGATTCAGGAAATATCTGAAGGATTTAATGAAATGTCGGAACGTATCCACAATTTGATCGGACAGGTAAAAGAATCGGCAATGGAGCAGAAGAATGCAGAAATCTCTGCATTAGAGGCTCAGATCGATCCACATTTCCTTTATAATATTCTGGATACGATCAACTGGAAAGCAATTGAGAATGAACAATATGAGATTAGCGAGATGTTGGTGGCACTTGCGGACATCCTGCGCTATGCGATCAATGATGCCGGTGAATTTACCACAATTGATGCGGAAAAAGGATGGCTGGAAAAATACATCCTTCTCCAGCAGGAAAAACTGGGAGAAGAGATTGAACTGGAATTTAAAATTCAAGATTCGTACGGGAAATGCAAGATTCACAAGATGCTGCTGCAGCCATTTGTGGAAAATGCGATCAAATATAGTTTCCGTGGTTATGAAGGAGCACATCGTCTGACGATCGAGGTATCCAAAGCGGAAGAACAGATGCATATTATTATCGCAAACAACGGCCGGCATATAGATGAAGATCAGTTGAAAGACCTGAATATGGGAAAAGAGATCAAGAATCATTTTGGAATCTCGAATGTAAGAAAACGTCTGAAACTTTATTACGGAGAAGATGCAGTGATTTATTTTGAAAATGTATCTCCAAGTGGAGTGAAAGTACATTTGTTTGTGCCATTGCAGGAGGAACAAAAAGATGAAGATAGCAGTTATTGAAGATGAAAAACCGATCAGAGAAGGACTTGTACATATTTTAAATAAGATAAGTCCGGAATATCAGGTCGTAGGCAGTGCGGAGAATGGAGCAGAAGGACTGATACTTCTGGAAGAGGAAATGCCGGATCTGATCATGCTGGATATCCAGATGCCGGATATGGATGGACTGCAGATGCTGAAAGAAGCACGGGCAAGAGGAATCTATACAAAAGTGATTATTCTTACAGCCTACTCGGATTTCAGCTATGCGAAAAAAGCAATCGAACTGGGAATTGAAAATTATCTGCTAAAACCGGTGAATCTGACAGAACTAAAGAAAACGCTGGAAAAAATTAAAGAAGAGTTATTTGTAGAACAGAGGGGAAAGAATTCTCTTTCATTGGAAAAGATTCTGAAGGATATCCTGGATGGTGAATATGAGAAGAATGAAAGGCTGGACGCTGTGCTGGCAGATAATTATGGAATCATTCAGGGACACAGCCTGTATTGTATGTACATTTTCCTTGGAAAATATTATGAAAGTGAGAAGAAAGAAGTCGGATTATTTCTGGAGGAATTGAAAGAACACAATCCGGAACGGAAACTGTGCTGGCTGCCTCGTGAAAAACAACAGGCCGCATTGGTCTGCTTTTATGGTGAGGAAGATGTCAGTAAATTATTGAAATACGTAAAACATTCGGTAGTACCGGCATGTTCCGTAAGACTGCATGACCGTGGCGTATTTACATGGAAGGAATGTAAGGGACTTAACAGACTGACTGAGACAGAGCTGGAATTAGAAAAGGCATGTGGCTGGCATCTGATACTCGGAGACAGGGTATTGATTGAATGCGAGAAAATTCTACAGATGAGAACGTATCAGTTCATTTATCCGGCAGAGCTGGAAAACAGGGCCAGAAGTGCAGTAATACATATGAATGTAGAAGAATTTACCGGTTGTTTTCAGAAATTCATGAAATATGGACGCATAGAAGTACACAGTCCACAGGAACTCAGAGAAGTGTGTATCCGTTTCGCATATGCGATAATCAATACAGCCAAGGAGTGTGGCACATTGCGGGATGAGGAATTGATGGTTCAGAGAGTGTTAAAGACAATCTTAGGTGCAGTTTCCTGGGAGGAGATAGAAGCAGTCATGATGGAATTATTCTCCAGCATCGAGATAAGTCAGATCAACCAGACATCTTCTGAATATCTGGTACAAAAAGCACTGACAATTATGAAAGAATGTTATAGTGACGGGATTACTTTGGAAGAAACAGCCAGAAGACTTCATGTTACAGAGCAATATCTGGGAACACAATTAAAGAAAGAAACGGGGACTTCCTTTACGGAGACGGTACGAAAATTTAAAATCATGCATGTGAAAGAATTACTTCTGGATACAGATCTGAAATTAAATCAGATAGCTGCAATGACTGGATTTTCCAATCCAAAGTATATGAGTAAAGTATTTAAACAGGAAGAAGGGATGCTTCCAAATGAATACAGGCGGATTAATGCATAACAGTTTATAAAATTACTCCTTTCCGAAAAAATTGCTCCTTTTTAAAATTTGGATTCTGATATAGTGGGTTCAGAACAAAAAGAGGAGGAATTAAGATGGAAGCGGTTGATAAAATATCCGTCGGAGTGAGTAAAGAAAAAGCCGGACAGAATACACAGGAAGCCATCACAGAGAATGCGGATGGAATGAAAGTATCTCTGGGAGAGAAAATCTGTTATGGAGTAGGTGATATCGGAGCAAATCTGGTATGGACAACGGTAGCCTCTTTCCTGACGATATATTGTACTGATGTGGCAGGTATTGCTGCAGGAGTAGTAGGAACACTGATGCTGATCGCCAGATTATTCGATGGCGTATCGGATCTTTTTATGGGAATCATTATAGATAAGACGAACACCAGATGGGGAAAAGCCCGTCCGTGGGTACTCTGGAGTGCGCCACCGCTGGTCATCAGCCTGATCATGATCTTTACAGTACCGGACCTTGGTGCAAATGGAAAAGCAATTTACCTGTTACTTGTATACATATTCCTTGCAGCGGTATGCTTTACAGCATCTAACCTTTCTTATAATACAATGCTTTCACTGGTAACCACAGAGCAGCACGACAGAAATGTCATGAACACGATCCGTTTTGAATTTACCATGATCGCACAGCTTGTGATTAACGTGATCACGATTCCACTGGTACATTTCCTTGGAAACGGACAGCGTGGCTGGACATGCATGAGTATCGTGTATGCAATCGTAGCACTTGGAATGTTCATCACAACATTTGCCGGAACAAAAGAAAGATACAAACCAATCAAAAAAGAAACAACAGCGAAGAAGAAGACACATCCGCTGAAAACAATTAAGATCCTTTGCAGAAATAAATACTTTATCCTGATCACACTTGCATTTGCAGTGATCTATACATCGCTTGGATTAACCGGAGGATCCAGAATCTACTATGCAAAATACGTATTAGGGGATGAGATGCTGAACAGTACAATGACCATGTTCAACTATATCCCGACCATCCTTACGATTATGTTGATCCCGGTATTTACAAAAAGATTCGGAAAGATCAAAGCACTGTTTGTAGGATTCTTATTCTACGCAGCAGGACTGGTGCTTGAAATCGCAGGACCTGTTAATCTTCCAATGATTTACACTGGTCTGGTGTTACAGGGAATCGGACATGCGGCATTGTATTCATGCCTGTTCGCAATTGTCGGAGATGTCGTAGATTACAGTGAATGGAAAGACGGAATCCGTGAAGAAGGAATTACTTATAGTGTGACAAGCTTCGGACAGAAGATCGGAACCGGACTTGGAACAGCAGCACTTGGATGGATTCTGGCAGCCGGACATTATGACGGAACAGCAGCCGTTCAGTCAGCAAGTGCAATCTTCGCAATCAAAGGACTGTTCCTGTATCTGCCACTGGTGATTACAGTGATCGTTCTTATCATCTGGTACTTATTCATGGGAATTGATAAGATCTATCCGACAGTCAGAAAAGAACTGGATGAGCGTAGAGAAAAGGCTGAGTAAGAAAAAGCTGAGCAAGAGAAAGCCGAGTCAGAAAATATAGAATAGAAAATGTGAACTTGAATGGTAATTAGGAATAAGCCGGAAGATGTAATGTCTTCCGGCTTATTTTAATCGCCATGCGTTCGGAAGAAGCTGCCGGTGGCAGGTTCTGTAGATACAGAAAACTTTGGCACATAAAAAGGCAGGAAATGAAGTCCTGCCTTTAAAAAATAATATGTAAGATTTAAAATTAACCAACAATGCGGTATTTCTTATCTACAGCATTCAGAAGTTCATGTCCGTCTTCTGTTACGAGAACAAGGTCCTCAACACGAACACCGTATTTGCCTTCGAGGTAGATACCAGGCTCGATAGAGAAGATCATACCAGGCTCAGCTACATTCTTGTTGATCGGGCTTACATCACCATACTCGTGATCTTCCTGTCCGATGAAGTGTCCAAGACGGATTCTCCAGTACTCACTGTATCCAGCTTCGTCAATCAGATCTCTTGCCTGAGCGTCGATATCGCAGAAACGCATACCAGGTTTGATAACGGCTTCTGCTTTCTCAACTGCTGTACGAACCAGATCGTGGATAGCAGCCTGCTCATCATCTACGCTCTTGCAGTAGAATGTTCTTGTCATGTCTGAGCAGTAACCTTTCCATACACAACCCATATCGATCAGGACACATTCTCCGGCTTTCAGAGTTCTTGTCTCACTTGGTGTATGGTGCTGGTCAGCAGCGTTAGGTCCGAAGCATACGATTGTATCAAAGCTTACTCCGCTAGCTCCCTCTTTCAGGTACTCAGCGTCGATGAAGTCAGCAACTTCTTTCTCTGTCATACCTTCTTTGATGAAATTAGCAACTCTTTCCATAACCGTATCGTTGATTACAGATGCATGTTTCATGATTGCAATCTCTTCTTCGTTCTTAACTGCACGAACACCGTCTACGCAGTCAGATCCCCAGATTGTCTTCATCTCAGGGCAGCGCTCCTGAAGTGGAATGAGGAAACGTGCAGGCCATGTCTTGTCAATACCAAGAGTGCTCTTTGTATCGATGTGCTCCATCAGAACACCGATCTGGTCATCCATGTCACTGAACCATACTTCTTCAAATCCTGTATTTGATACATAATACAGATAGTTCAGGAATAATGTATGTTTTCCACTTGTTCTAAGTAACAGGGCATATAATCTTTCCCCAGGATTTACCATGATTCCTGTTAAAAAGCGGATGCTCAGTGGATCAGATACCAGTAACTGATCAATTCCTTTCTCTTTCATTTTTTCTAATACGCGGCTAATTCTTTCGTCCATTGTTAAAATGCTCCTTCCTGTGCGTTTTGATAAAAATCCTATTTAAGATAATAACATGAATTGGCTAAAATGACTAGAATTTTAGTGAATTTAAAGGATTAATTTTTGAAATGTTCTGACAACAATTTCTAATGTTTATCATATTGACTTTAATAGAACAATGTGATAATATATTAAAAATAATGAATGGGCATTACACAGTATGGTAATGCCCATTTTTTTATTGCTATGCATTCGTAAGGAGCATGTTGATAGCAAGGGTTATAAATACGAAGGTATACGTATAAGAGTAATTTTTAGAGAATGCTCTTGTAAAAAGAGAGGAAGAGGGTAGGAAATATGAAAGAAAAGAAAAAATTATCACTGGCTGCACAGATATTCATTGCACTGGTTTTGGCGGTCATTGCAGGATTACTGATGCAGAAATACGCAAATTTTGCGGAAACTTATATCAAGCCATTTGGTACGATCTTTCTGAATTTACTGAAATTCATTGTCGTTCCGATCGTGCTGTTTTCCATTATGTGTGGAATTATTTCCATGAAGGACATTAAAAAGGTCGGATCGATCGGAGTAAAGACAGTCGTTTACTATATGTGTACGACAGCATTTGCCATTACATTCGGACTTATTGGGGCAAATATGTTCAAAGGAGCATTTCCGAAGATTGCGACAACAGATCTTTCTTATAAAGCAGATCAGACGATCTCACTGATGGATACGATTGTAAATATCTTCCCATCAAATTTTGTATCACCGATGGTGGAGGCAAATATGCTCCAGGTGATCGTGACGGCACTGATTCTTGGATTTGGAATTATCCTTCTGGGGGAAGGTGAAAGAAATACAAGACTGGTAACAGCCTGTAATGATCTGAATGATGTATTTATGAAATGTATGGAGATGATCCTGAAGTTATCACCGATTGGTGTGTTCTGTCTGCTGAGTCCGGTCATTGCTTCAAACGGGCCGGCGATCATCGGTTCACTCGCGATGGTACTTCTGGCTGCTTATGTATGCTACATCATCCATGCAGTAGTTGTATATTCGTTTGCAGTAAAGACAATGGGCGGAATGAGCCCGTTAAAATTCTTCAAGGGAATGCTTCCGGCAATCATGTTCGCATTCTCAAGTTCTTCATCTGTCGGAACACTTCCGATTAATATGGAATGCGTAGAAAATATGGGAGCATCCAAAGAAGTATCTTCTTTCGTACTTCCGCTGGGAGCTACGATTAACATGGACGGAACTGCAATCTATCAGGGTGTGTGTGCGATCTTTATTGCATCATGCTATGGCATCCATCTGACGCTTCCGCAGATGCTGACGATGATCCTGACTGCAACGCTGGCTTCCATCGGTACTGCAGGAGTTCCGGGAGCAGGTATGGTTATGCTCGCAATGGTACTTACCTCAGTCGGACTTCCGGTTGACGGAATCGCACTGGTTGCCGGCGTGGACCGTATCTTTGATATGGGACGTACGGTGGTTAATATTACTGGTGATGCATCTTGTTGTATTATTGTTTCGAATATGGAACGGAAGAAAGATGCAAAGAGGGAAATTGAAAACGGACTGTAGACTAGTGGAACCAGTTGGAACGGCGTGTTGTGTCGTTTTTAGTGTCCCAGTGGCTCGTTATAAGAATGAAAATAATAGGTGCTTTCCAGTATGTGTGCTGGGAACACCTATTATTTTGTGATTTTTAAAGATGTTTGGGTGTTGCCCGGTAATTGGGCAAAAAAATAGGACTGCAATGTTTGGGAGGAGTGCAGTCCTGAGGAAAAAGTTATGAAAAAGATTTAAAGTGTTTGTTCTCTTGAACAATTCCTAGTATAGAATTAAATTGTGATAAAACTGTGATGGAATTAGAAAGAAATTGTTAACAAATTTAGAACATAAAATAAAATACGATCAGATGCACCATAAACCGGGACAGTGTTGAAATCAAAAAGTCCGGGTGTTAGAATTACAACAGATGCTATAGCAGAAGATATATAACAGAAAGATATCAAAGAACACAAGAAAGAACACGGAATATACGAACATACACCAAGGAGGAATACACCATGCGGATCCTAATCTACGGCGCCGGAGTCATCGGAAGCTTCTACGCATCCAGATTCGTCAAAGCAGGACTGGATGTAACAGTCTTAGCAAGAGGGCAGCGGTTAAAAGAATTACAGGGACACGGTCTATGGTACAGAGGCAAGACAAGAACGCATAAAGTTGAGGTTAAGACGATCAGTGAGTTAAAGCCGAATGACCGTTACCAGTTTATTTTCCTGACTGTACGTGAGAATCAGGTGGAAGAAGCACTGGAAGACATCAGTAGGAATGAAAGTCCGAATGTTGTCACTATGGTCAATACGATCAAACCATATGGCAGGTGGGAGAAAATCTGCGGAAAAGGCAGGATCCTTCCGGCATTTCCGGGAGCGGGCGGCTGTATCGAAGGTGGGATTCTGGATGCACAGCTTCTGCCAAGAGCAATCCAGCCGACAACATTCGGTGAGATCGGAGGAAGAAAGAGCAGCAGGGAAGAAGCACTGGCATACATATTTAGAAAAAGCCACATTCCATATCAGATCGTTCCGGAAATGCATCACTGGCAGATCTCACATCTTGGCGTGATCATTCCGCTGGCAGATGCTTATTACCAGAGCAGGCATCCGGAAAAAATCTGTGCAAATGAAAAATTGATGACGCTGACAGCTTATCGGATGAAAAAGAACCTGAAGTGGATCGCCCAAAAGGGAATGTTGTGCCCGGCAAAGCTTTATATGATCAAAGATATGCCGACAGGAATGCTGGCAGGGGTTCTAAGCAGAGTATATCAGAGTGAATTTGGCAACAGATTTCTTTACCGGCATGCGATGCATGCACCGGAAGAATTCCAGCGGCTGCATCAGGAATTCTATAATTATATGAAGACACATACGAAAGAGAGTAACAAAACATGATAAGACCGATTATGAAAGATATATTTTTCCTAAACCAGAGATCCAAGCCGGCGACAGAGGCGGATAAGCAGGTTGCAGTGGATTTGTTAGATACATTGAAAGCGCACGAGGAAGGCTGTGTCGGCATGGCAGCGAATATGATTGGCGTGAAGAAATGTATCATAGCCGTCAATATGGGATTCATGAATGTGGCAATGTTCAATCCGAAGATTGTAAAACGTTCCGGAAAATATGAGACGGAGGAAGGCTGTCTTTCCCTTACTGGTGTGAGAAAATGCACCCGGTATCAGGAGATTGAAGTGGAATATCAGGATATGAATTTCAAAAAACAGAGACAGAAATATACTGGATGGACGGCGCAGATTATTCAACATGAAGTAGATCATTGTCACGGTATTGTGATATAGTCATGCGCTGGTGTTGTATCATTGACACAAAGATATATATTAGGATTAGTCATAATATTTTGCCATAATATTTCCCACTACCTTATTGACACAACTGCATCAAAAGCATACAATAAAACTAGATTGTTAATAAAATAACACATGAAACGTAAAGATTACAGGAGGGTAATATCATGGCAAAGATTTTATGTAGTCCAAGTAAATATGTACAGGGTGCAGGAGAGATGAAGAAGCTGGGTGAATATGCTCAGAAGTATGGCAAGAAGGCACTTGTACTGATCACGGAATCCGGATACAAACGTATCGGAGACGTTGTAAATACTGGATTTGAAGGATACGAGATCACACCTGTATATGAGTATTTCAACAGAGAATGCAGTAAGAATGAGATTAACCGTCTGGTAGACATTATGAATGAAAAAGGCTGTGATGTCGTGATCGGTATCGGTGGTGGTAAGATCCTGGATACAGCCAAAGCAGTTGCTTATTACAAAGAAGCTCCGGTTCTGATCTGCCCGACAATCGCATCGACAGACGCACCTTGCAGTGCACTGTCAGTTATTTATACAGATGATGGCGTATTCGAAGAGTACTTATTCCTTCCGGCTAACCCAAATATGGTTCTGATGGATACCGAGATTATTGCAAAATCACCGGTAAGACTTACGGTATCAGGAATGGGTGATGCACTGGCAACATATTTTGAAGCAAGAGCCTGTCAGGCAAGCGGGGCAACAACATGTGCCGGCGGACAGGTTACACAGGCAGCAATCGCACTTGCAAAACTTTGTTTTGACACTCTGATGGCAGAAGGTGTAAAGGCAAAACTTGCCCTGGAAGCAGGAGCATGTACACCGGCTGTGGAAAAAATCATCGAAGCCAACACATTACTGAGCGGTATTGGATTTGAGAGTGGCGGACTTGCAGGAGCACATGCAATTCATAATGGATTTACCGTACTGGACGAGTGCCACCATATGTATCACGGTGAGAAGGTTGCATTCGGAACGATTACGCAGCTGGTACTGGAGAATATTCCGGCAGAAGAACTGGAAGATATCATTGACTGGTGTATCGAACTGGGACTGCCTGTGACATTAAAAGAACTGGGAATCACAGAAGTGACGGACGAGAAACTGATGGCAGTTGCAACAGCAGCCTGCGCAGAGAACGATACGCTTCATAATATGCCATTCGAGGTAACACCGGAGACTGTATGTGCAGCAATCAAGGCAGCAGATGCATACGGAAAATATTTCCTCGGAGAATAGTCAAGAATCTGTGAAAATAAAAAATACATAATAAATACAGAGAATCTGCCATTGACAGGTTCTCTGTATTATTTTGCAGAATCATTCTGTATATGAATCTGAAAATTTCAGTAGATTTCAAGAATAACTTAACATCTTTTTTACAAAAATATCGAGTAAATTCAATATTTTCATACTATACCTGAAAATGTACAAAAAACAAAATCAGAAAGTGTGAGAAATATCTATGATCAAATCCTATGTTATTGATACCAATATTTTAATCCAGGCACCTTATGCATGTCAGTGTTTTGAAGAAAACAGGGTGATATTGCCATTGGTTGTATTAGAAGAACTGGACGGCCTGAAGAAAGCAGAAGGAGAAAAGGGAGCAAATGCAAGGCGGGCGATCCGTTTTCTGGAAAAGCTCAGACTGAAAGGAGACCTTTTAAAAGGTGTCCAGATGGAAAATGGAGGAATCCTCCGTGTAGAGGCCAATTGTGTAAATGTAGAACTGCCGGAAAGCCTTCCGGAAGATAAGCCGGATAATCGGATCTTAAAAGTATGTAAGGGAATCCGGGAAGAAGAAAAGCCGGTCGTTCTGGTGACAAAAGATCTGGTCCTTAGGTTAAAAGCACAGATTCTCGGAATTGAAGCCCAGGATTTCAGCACAGAGCAGGTCATCGAAGAAGAGGGACAGTACAGCGGCAGACAGATTTGCTATGTGGCGGAAGACAAGTTCAAAGAATTCAAGAAAAAAGGCGTTCATCTGAAGGAACTTTATTTGTCCGATGAAGATGGTAATAAGATCCAGCCGGAACTTACGGAGAATGAATTTATCATATTGAAGGCAGATCAGTCTGTGAAAAAGACACATCTTGGAAGAGTTGAAGGGAAGAAAGTAGTATCGTTAGAATTCCGAAAGAGCCAGCCTTATGGCATCAAACCAAGGAATGCCGGACAGTATTTTTTACAGGAAGCATTGATGAAATCCGCAGAGAAAGCACCGCTTGTAATTGTAAAAGGAATGGCAGGAACGGCGAAGACATTTTACTCACTGGCAGTCGGACTGGAGAAGGTGCTGAACAATCCGACCGGAGAATATAGAAGAATTCTGATCTGCAGACCGAATGCGCAGTTTGACCAGGATATCGGTTTCCTTCCGGGAGACGAGCAGGAAAAGATATCACCTTTGATGCGTCCGATCGTAGATAATCTAGAGCAGCTGATTGATTCGGATGAAGAAGAGCGTTATCAGGATGAACAGGAATTACAGGGCAAGATCGAAGAGATATTTGCAAGAGGACTGATCCAGACAGAAGCAATGAATTTCATCAGAGGCCGTTCATTTGTGAAGACCTATCTGATCATAGACGAGGCGCAGAACATGACTCCGAATCAGGTGAAAGGAATCATAACAAGAGCCGGAAAAGGAACGAAGATCATTCTGCTTGGTGATCCGAATCAGATAGACCGGCCATTTCTGGATGAGAGAACGAATGGACTTAGTTATGCGTCGGAATACATGAAGGGTAGTCCTTTATGTTATCAGATTACAATGTCTGCAGAAGAATGTGAGCGTTCCGAACTTGCGATGGATGCGA
This sequence comes from Dorea longicatena, assembly GCF_024168045.1. Classification (GTDB taxonomy): domain Bacteria; phylum Bacillota; class Clostridia; order Lachnospirales; family Lachnospiraceae; genus Dorea_A. The sequence continues at coordinate 2,401,571 of NZ_CP100126.1, read as the reverse complement.
TTCACAGATTATAGACATAGATTATAGAATTAGAAGGGAACGAAATAAAATTGAGCAAAGTAACATATAAAGCAATCAAAAATATGCCGGAGGTGAATGCCTATATTGAGCAGGGAAATAGGGTACTTGGAGCACTTGGGTTTACCGAACATTCCAGAGGACATGCAGTAAAAGTGGCGGAAACTGCCGGAAATATTCTGGAAAAATTAGGGTATAACCAGCATACGATCGAGCTTGCCAGGATAGCGGGCTATATGCATGACATGGGAAATTGTGTAAACCGTGTGGATCATGCACATAGTTCCGCAATCATGGCATTTCAGATACTGCGGGATCTGAAAGCACCGGATGAAGACATCGCAGTGATCGTCAGTGCAATCGGTCAGCATGATGAGGCAACCGGCATGGCAGTGGATGCGGTATCGGCAGCACTGATACTGGCGGATAAGACGGATGTAAGAAGAAACCGTGTGCGGAACACGATCAAGGAAAGCTTTGACAAACATGACCGTGTGAATTATGCTGCAGTGGCATCCAGTCTGCATGTAAATGTCGAAAAGCAGGTGATTCTGCTGGAGATTGAACTGGATGAAGGAATCTGTTCTATATTAGATTATTTTGAGATTTTCTTACAGCGTATGCTGATGTGCAAGCGTGCGGCAGAGATGCTGGGAATGAAATTCAAGATGAAAGCGAACGGGAATAAGATCTGTTAATCGGATGTGACAAATGAGGGAAAATTGGAAGATGATTTCATAGAACTAGTGATTGACATTCCCTGAAAGACAGTGCTATAATACAACCCTAAAATGAATGTGGATTTTTCTGGAGCAATCTATTTTTCGCCACATGGTTACTGAGTAGAAGTAACCATGTGGTTTTTTGTTGTTACATATTCAGTTGAAACAATCTGTGACAAGATGGGAAAATAGAGAAAAGCATTGCAAAGATCCGCAATAGAATTAGAAGATTAATAGATAGTACATATGAGAGAAAGGGGATATATATGGATCAGACATATATGAAAGAACAACCGGTATTAAAATTGATCGTATCGATGGCACTGCCGATGGTCATTTCTATGATGGTGAGTTCACTTTATAATATTGTAGACAGCTTCTTCATCGCCAGGATCAGCGAAGATGCCATGACGGCGTTATCACTGGTGTATCCAGTGCAGAATCTGATCAATGCGGTGATGATCGGATTTGGAATCGGAATCAATGCGGTCATCTCATTTTATCTTGGAGCGCAGGATAAAAAGATGGCAGACAGGGCGGCAACACAGGGAATGCTGCTAGGGACGATTCACGGAGTCGGATTTATGATTCTGGGAATTGCCGTAATGAGACCGTTTTTACAGATGTTTACGGGAAATGCACAGATTGTGGACTATGGTGTGCGTTATTCGAGAATTGCATTTTTATTTGCTACGGCATTATCTTGGCAGCTGGTATTTGAGAAGACGTTTCAGGCGGTCGGACGTATGGTGGAGTCAATGACTTGTATGATGTCAGGTGCGATTATCAACATTATCCTGGATCCAGTCCTGATCTTCGGACTTGGACCATTTCCGAAGATGGGAATCGAAGGAGCCGCACTTGCAACAGGAATCGGACAGGCAGCAGGAGCAGTATTGTACCTGATCTTTTATATCGTGAATCCGCTTCCGGTGAAATACAGAAAGAAATATCTGAAGGCTGATTTGAAGCTGTGGAAAAAATTATATGTAATCGGAATTCCGGCAAGCCTGAACCTGGCACTTCCGTCGCTTTTAATCTCTGTATTGAACGTAATACTTACAGGCTATGGGGAAGTCTACGTATTCGTTCTCGGAGTCTACTATAAGCTGCAGACCTTCCTCTACCTTCCGGCAAATGGAATCGTGCAGGGAATGCGTCCGCTTCTCGGATATAATTACGGAGCGGGAGAGCATAAGCGTGTACATAAGATCTTCCAGGATGGCCTGATCCTGGTACTCGTGATGATGGCAGCCGGAATGGCAATCTGTCTGGCAGTTCCGGGACAGCTGATGGGATTATTTACAGCGAATCCGATAACGATGAAGGCCGGAAGTGTGGCACTCAGAGTCATCAGTCTTGGATTCCTTGCTTCATCGGTATCGGTTATCTGCAGCGGGGCACTGGAAGGTCTTGGAAAAGGTGTGCATTCACTGATCATTTCGTTATGCAGATATGTGGTTGTGATTATTCCGGTGGCATTCATTGTCAGCCGTTTTATGGGAGCGGTCGGAGTATGGCATGCGTTCTGGATCACGGAAGTGGTGACTGCGGTGATTGCGTATGTGGTGTATCGGAAAGGCGTGAAGGGATAGTAGAAGAGATAGCGAAAGAGATCATATAAGAGTAGAGAATATAAAATAAGAAGTGGGAAGTTAAAAGTCAGAAAGAAAGTTTTTTCAGATCTGAATAATCTGAATGTGATTACTTCTACATCTCAGGAATATGAGACCAGCTTTGAATTTACGGAAGAAGAAGTATTTTATGTCTGATCGCATGGACCATTGCCGAGTCACTGGGAGCGGATCCGAGAGCCGTCGTCATTGCAGTGTTCATTGTATTGCCGATCTTTTATCCATTTTATTAATTCCTCAATTTTTATAAATATGACAGGGCTGTCGTACGAAATGATGTGTGCGGCAGCCCTGTTCTTTTGCGCAAAAAGGGCAGGTAAAGACAGAGAAAATTGTAAAAGAAGAGACTACAGGTTTGCGTTGACTGACTAATTGAATAAAGAGTATAATAAACCTACTGATACAGACGGAGTGATCGATATCTATCCGAATGTAAAGAGAAGAAAATACAGGGAAGAAAATAAAAAAAGAATGACTCTGACTGCAAGGTAAGTCCCGAGCAGGAATAGTTATGAATTCGTTTCATTAAAAAGTAGTTAACAGCAGGTTATGTTACAGCACGGTATACAAAATCAGGCGATTTCTAACATGAAAGAGAGCCATTTGGGTATATCGTGCTTTATTATATCTAAGTATACAAGAAAAATTTTCAAAGGTAAGTTTTCAGCAATAAGAACATGCAGGAGGAACACACATGTTAAAAGTAGCAATCTACGGAAAAGGTGGAATTGGGAAATCCACCGTCACATCCAATCTGGCAGCAGCATTTGCCACGATGGGGAAGAAAGTCATCCAGATCGGCTGTGACCCGAAGGCAGATTCGACGATGAACCTGCTCGGCGGGGAGCCGCTAAGGCCGGTCATGAATTATATGAGAGAAGAAGACGAAGAACCGGAGAAACTGGAAGATATTGCAAAAGAAGGATTCGGAAATGTCTTATGTATCGAGACAGGCGGACCGACACCGGGACTTGGATGTGCGGGAAGAGGAATCATTGCGACATTCCAGTTATTAGAAGATCTGAAATTATTCGAGACCTATAAGCCCGATGTCGTTCTGTATGACGTACTCGGGGACGTGGTCTGCGGCGGATTCGCAGCGCCGATCCGGGAAGACTATGCGGAAAAAGTTCTGATCGTGACATCCGGGGAGAAAATGGCACTCTATGCGGCAGACAACATTTCAAAAGCAGTAAAGAACTTTGAAGACAGAAGTTATGCAAGAGTGTTCGGAATCGTACTGAATCACAGAAATGTGGAAAATGAGACCGAAAAAGTAGAGACATTTGCAAAAGAGCATGGATTTGACATCGTGGGAGAGATTCCAAGAAGTGATGAAATTAACCGTTGTGAAGACCAGGGGAAGACGGTGATCGAGGGCAATCCGGAGTCGGACATCAGTAAATGCTTCTATGATCTGGCGGAAATATTATGGAAAGATGAGGAAAAGGTATGAGAGGGACTGCCTATTATTGTACGGTAGAAGAATTACAGAAGCGGGGAAGGGATGATATTCCGGAGCAGTTCCGGTCGAATACGCATCTGATTTACAGTTCTCCGGCGACGCTTGCATTTAATTCGCCGGGAGCGGAAGGATTCGGTGTAAAGAGAGCGGGGCTTGCGATCCCGGATTCGATTATGCTGATCGTGGCACCGGGATGCTGCGGACGGAATACGTCCATGATCAGTTCCATGCCGCAGTATGAGGACCGGTTCTTTTATCTTACGATGGATGAGACCGATATCGTAACGGGAAGACATCTGAAAAAAGTGCCAAAGGCAGTACAGGAGATCTGTGACAGTCTGGAGAAGAAGCCGTCGGTTGTGATGATCTGCATTACCTGCGTGGATGCGCTTCTTGGAACAGATATGGAACGGATCTGCAGAAAATCCGAAGAAAAGACAGGACTTCCGGTCAGACCGTGTTATATGTATGCGCTGACAAGAGAAGGACGGAAGCCGCCGATGGTGCATGTGCGTCAGTCCTTATATTCTTTATTGGAACCAAAGAAGAAAAAAGGAAATGTCGTGAATCTGCTGGGATTCTTCTCACCACTTATGGATGATTGTGAGTTATACGGAATGCTGGAAAAAGCAGGCGTAAAGACGGTACACGAGATATCCAGATGCAAGGATTACGAAGAGTACCAGACGATGGCAGAGGCGAATTTTAATCTGGTATTACATCCGGAAGCGAGATTCGCAGCGGAAGATTTTCATGAGAAATTGCAGATTCCGTTTATCGAACTTCGGAGATTGTACCAGATTGATAAGATAACGAAGCAGTATCAGGCACTGGGAAATGTTCTGGGGATTCCATTCGAAGATCATGAAGCGGAGGCTGCTGCACTTGATTCCGTAAAACGCTTGAAATCTGCGAAGCCGGATGCAGTTTTCGCCATCGGGGAATGTATGAACGGGGATCCGTTCGAACTGGCACTGGCACTTGTAAAGTATGGATTCCGGGTGGCTGAGATCTATGGAACGCTGACCGCCGAGAATTTTGTATACCTGAAGAATTTATCTGAATTGAGTCCGCAGACAAAAGTATTTTCCAATATGGAACCAACCATGCTGTATTATGATCCGGAAGAGAGCGGGGTTACAATTACAATTGGCAAAGATGCCTGCTACTATCATCCGGATGTGAAAAACGTGATGTGGAACGAAGAAGTGCAGCCGTACGGATATGCGGGTGTGAGATATTTGTGCGAAAGACTGTTGGAGGTGTAGGCGATGAAAGGATTAAGAAAATATCTGACACCATTTGCACCGGATCAGTCGGGAGCAGTGTCGGTGTTATATGAACTTGGCGGAATGCTGGTCATCTGTGATGCAGGCGGATGTACGGGAAATGTGTGCGGCTTCGATGAGCCAAGATGGTTTGAAACCAGAAGTGCGGTATTCAGTGCGGGACTTCGTGATATGGATGCGATCCTTGGAAGAGACGACAGACTGGTTGCAAAACTTGCAGATGCGGCAGAAAAACTGGATGTGACATTTGCAGCAGTGATCGGGACTCCGGTTCCAGCAGTGATCGGGACGGATTACCGGGCGCTGGAGCGGATGCTGTCTAAGAAGACGGATCTTTCGGTCCTGACGGTGAATACGGATGGAATGGAATTGTATGACAAGGGAGAAGAAAAGGCATATCTTGCATTGTTCGAGAAATTCAGTGACAAGAACGAAGAGTCTGAGGATATGAATGATAAAGACAGACCACATATCGGGATTATCGGCATGACTCCGCAGGATGTCAGTGACCTGAAGGCAGCAAATAAGATCCGGAAAGTATATGCAGACCAGGGAATGCGTGCCATCTGCTATGGCATGGGGGACGGACTGGATGAAGTGAGAAATGCTTCTCTGGCAGCGAAGAATGTGGTCGTATCTCCGGCAGCATTAAAAGCAGCGCAGTATCTGCAAAAGAAGTTCGGAACACCATATGAGATTGCCTATCCACTGGCATCAGAACTTGTGCCGGAAGTGAATTATCAAGGAAAGAAGATCCTGATCGTACAGCAGCAGGTGATTGCAAATGCAGTGCGTAAGGAGATCGAAAAACGAACCGGGGAAAAAGAAGCAATCACAACAGCGACATGGTTCATGCGGAAAGAGGAGATTTTAACGGATCTGAATGTTGATGCCGCAGATGATATTAGTCTGAAAGAAGAGGATGATTTCATTTCGCTGGTGGAAAAAGAAGGATATGATGTGATCTTTGCAGATCCGTGTATGGAGCGGATGATTCCGGGATTTGAAGGGACATTTATTCCGCTGACGCATTTTGCAGTGTCAGGAAAGCTTAACGTGTAAGCAGGATATATGGGAAACCTATATGTTTTAGACAGGGGGAAGAAACGGATGATAACAAAGAAAATCCGTGTCTACGGAATTGTGCAGGGCGTCGGCTTCAGACCGACTGTGAGCCGTCATGCAGCGGCTGCCGGAATCACCGGAAGTGTGTGTAACAAAGGTCCCTATGTGGAAATCTTTGCACAGGGAGAGGAAAAATGTGTAAAAGATTTTCTGGAGAGACTGGAAAATCAGCCGCCGAAGAGAGCTGCCATATTGAAGATCAATACAGAAGATGTAAAAGAGGAAGAATACGGGAAATTCAATGATTTTCAGATCATAGAAAGCGAGAAGACAAAAGGGGAGATCTTCGTCTCGCCGGATATTGCAATCTGCGAAGAATGCAAGAAAGAAATGTACGATCCGAAAGACCGGCGTTATCTGCACCCATTTATCAACTGCACCTGCTGCGGTCCCAGACTTACGATCCTGGATGCACTTCCATATGACCGGGAACGGACCAGCATGAAGGAATTCCCGATGTGTCCGGACTGTGCTTCGGAGTATGAGGATCCGGCGACCAGGCGTTATGATGCACAGCCGGTATGCTGCAACGATTGTGGTCCGGAAGTGTATCTGACCGGCAGGGAAGAACGGGGAAGAGCTGCGATCATTGCCACAAGAAAAATGATTCATGATGGCGGGATCGTGGCAATCAAGGGAATCGGCGGATTCCATCTCTGCTGTGATGCGACGAACGAGGAAGCAGTACAGAGACTGCGGACATTAAAGAACCGTCCGGCGAAACCGTTTGCCGTGATGGCGCGGGATTTGGAAGCGGTAAAGCAGGAATGTCTGGTAAATGAAGTACAGGAGGAGATTCTGGATGGACACCAGAAGCCGATCCTGTTACTTGAAAAACGGAAAAAATCTGCAGACAGTACAGGTCTTTGCAAGTCTGTCGCTCCGGGGAATCCAAAAGTCGGCATCATGCTCCCATACGCTCCGGTACAGATGCTGTTATTCCGATATGACGATGGAATCGAGATGCCGGATTATCTCGTAATGACGAGCGGTAATACCTCCGGTGCACCGATCTGCAGGGATGACAAAGAAGCGGTGGAGGAACTGTCACAACTATGTGATCTGATCCTTTCTCATGACCGGAAGATACGGATCCGGGCGGACGATTCGGTGATGGATTTTTATAAGGGAGAGCCTTATATGATCCGGCGCTCCAGAGGCTATGCACCGCTTCCGACGATGGTGACAATGCCGTGGAAAGGACAGGTGCTGGCAGCAGGCGGAGAACTTAAGAATACATTCTGTATCGGGGTGGATGGACGTTTCTATCTGTCTCCGTATGTAGGGGATCTGGAAGATCTCCGTACTGTAAAAGCGTTGCAAGAGACGATCCACAGATTCGAGACACTTCTGGAGGTAGAACCGGAAGTTGCAGCATGTGATCTGCATCCAAAATACAACTCGACAGTCGTTGCAGAAGAACTGGGACTTCCCGCCGTAAAGATCCAGCATCATTATGCACATATTTTATCCTGTATGGCAGAAAATGACCGGAAAGAGCAGGTGATCGGCGTGGCATTCGACGGAACCGGATATGGTACAGATGGAACCATCTGGGGAGGCGAACTTCTGCTTGCAGATTATCACGGATTTGAGCGGATGGGAAGTATCGAACCATTTCTTCAGATCGGAGGAGACATTTCTGCTAAAGAAGGATGGCGAATTGCAGTTTCACTGATCTATCAGCAGACACAGGATAAAGAACAGACAATGGAGATTGTAAAGAAGCTTAACCTGTGCAGTGAACCGGAATGCAAAGTGCTTCTTGCCATGGCGGACCGGAAAATGAATGCTGTGACATCGACCAGTGCGGGACGTCTGTTCGATGCAGTCAGTGCAATTCTCGGAATCCGGACGAAGTCTACGTTCGAAGGGGAGGCTTCGATGGCACTTGAATTTGCCGCAGAAGCTTATGAGAAAGAGATCTGGGAAATTGATGAGCCGGCAGATGGTGAAAGCGATCCGGATGAAGAAAAGAAAGAGCCGGAAGACAGGCTGATTATGCAGACAGGAAGCCTTATAAAATATCTGACAGAGAAGAAAACAGAAGGCATTCAGGCAGAAAAATTAGCTTATATCTTTCATCAAAAGCTGGCAGACCTTATAATCTGTGGCTGCAGGAAGATCAGAAAGAAAACAAAATGTAATTGTGTGGCATTAAGCGGCGGTGTATTCCAAAATCGGCTGTTGTTGAGAATGGTGGAAGAAGGTCTGGAAAAAGAACATTTTACCGTACTCAGACATCACCTGATCCCGGCAAATGACGGCGGGATCGCACTGGGGCAGGCAACATATGCCATGCAGTATATTCAGGAGGGAAAATAACATGTGTGTAGGATTATCAGCAAAAGTAGTCCGTATCAGTGATGGTACGGCAGTTGTAGACGCGGGGGGTGCAAAAAGATCGGTCTCTTCAGAATTACTGGAAGATCTGGAACCAGGAGATTATGTAATGGTGCATGCAGGAATCGCCATTGCAAAAATTACCGATGAAGATGACAGTGAGACAGATCAGTTGATGGAGGAACTTCTGTAATGAGTGAAGGAAAGAAAACGGCAAGAGAGATCATAGAAGGATATGACGGTCCTGCAGTCCGGATCATGGAAGTATGCGGGACACATACACATGAAATCTTCCGTCTGGGTATCCGCAAACTTCTTCCAAAGCAGGTAGAATTGATCTCTGGTCCCGGGTGTCCGGTCTGTGTCACACCGGTAAGTTATATCGATGAGGCAGTTTATCTGGCTCTGGAAAAGAGTGTGACAATCTGTACATTCGGAGATCTGGTGCGTGTGCCGGGAAGTAAGAAGAGTCTGGCAGATGCAAGAAGCGAAGGCGGGAAGATCCATATCGTCTATTCACCTGCAGATGCGGAAAAATATGCAAAAGAACATCCGGAAGAAGAGGTTGTATTCTTATCTGTAGGATTTGAGACGACGACTCCGGCGGGATGTCTGTCTGTCAAAAAAGCAAAAGAAGAAGGAATCACGAACTATTCCATGCTGATCGCAAATAAAACGATGCCGCAGGCATACGAAGCATTAAAAGGAAGCGCAGACATTTTCTTATATCCGGGACATGTCAATGCGATCACAGGAACAAAGCTTTGTGAAGAACTGGTGCAGGAAGGTGTAAGCGGTGTGGTGGCAGGCTTTACGGCAAAAGAACTTCTGACTGCACTGGCAGTTGCGTTGACACATTTTCAGAAAGGGAAACCTTTCTTTGTAAATTGTTATCCGCGTGTAGTGACAGAAGAAGGAAGTAAAGAAGCGCAGAGACTGGTGGATACGTTGATGGAAGCATGTGACAGTGAATGGAGAGGACTCGGAATCATACCGGGATCAGGACTTCGTTTACGTGATGAATGGGGGATGTATGATGCCAGAAAGAAATATCAGGTTCAGAAGATGGAAGGAAGGGCGAATCCGGCCTGCAGATGCGGGGATGTATTACAGGGAAAATGTAAACCATCCGACTGTAAAGTATTTGGAAAGGTCTGTACACCGCAGCATCCGGTAGGTGCATGTATGGTATCCGGTGAGGGAGCCTGTTCAGCATATTATATGTATGGAAGAGAATAAGAAAAACAGACGGAAAATAGCAAGGAAGTGGACAAAATGAACGAGTATGTGGATAACGAAGCAAGAAAAGCGAAATTAGTGGGGAAAACTGTGACGATGGCACATGGTGCGGGAGGACACCAGACGTCAGAGCTGATCGATATGATCTTCAAAGCACATTTTGATAATCCGGATCTGACTGCGGATGATGCAGCCGTCCTGGCACCTCCGGCCGGTAAGATGGCAGTATCTACGGATGGATTTATCGTATCACCGGCATTCTATCCGGGAGGAAATATCGGAAAGCTTTCCATTTGCGGTACGGTCAATGATCTTTCATGTATGGGAGCAAAACCATTATACCTGACCTGTGCATTTGTGATCGAAGAGGGATTTCCGATGGAAAAACTGGAAGAGATTGCAGAAGCAATGGAGAAGACGGCGAAAGAAGCCGGAGTCCGGATCGTATCGGGAGATACCAAGGTTGCCGGAAAAGGGCAGGTGGACGGAGTCTTTATTACGACAACAGGTATCGGTGAGATCACGGATGGAGTCGAAGTTGCGGGAAATCTTGCAAAACCGGGCGATGCGATCATTGTGACAGGAGATATAGGAAGACACGGATGCACGATCCTTCTTGCGAGAGAAGATTTTGGAATCGATGCGGATGTGACGAGTGACTGTGCACCACTCTGGGGGAATGTAAAAGCAGTGATGGATGCAACGCATGAACTGCATGTGATTCGTGATGCGACCAGAGGAGGAGTCGGAACTGTGCTGTATGAGATTGCCGGACAGAGCCAGGTAGGCATTCGTCTGGATGCTTCGAAGATTCCGGTTGCACCAGAGGTACGAGGTGTATGTGGAATGCTTGGACTGGAGCCGCTCTATCTTGCATGTGAAGGACGGCTTGTGATCATGGCGCCGAAAGAACAGGCACAGACGATCGTGGATGCATTGAAAGTATGTCCATATTCACAGGATGCGGCAATTATCGGTGAAGTGACCGAAGAGCAGCCGGGAAAAGTAGTGATGTTGACGGAGATCGGAACGCAGGCATTACTTCCGCAGCCGGGCGGGGAATTACTGCCGCGCATCTGTTAGGAGGGTATCAATGGATACAAGAGTGGCAGTTATTTCTATCATTGTGGAAAATCCGGAAGCGATCGAGACATTGAATCATCTGCTTCATGAGGCAGGACAGTATATTATCGGAAGAATGGGAATTCCATATCGGGAAAAAGGTATTAATATTATCAGTATTGCTATTGATGCACCGCAGGATGTGATCAGTACGTTATCCGGCAAGATTGGTCGTCTGAGCGGGATATCCACGAAGACGGCGTATTCGAATATTATTACGAAAGCAGGAGAATAAAAATAGTATGATTAAGATTGCAGTATATGGAAAAGGCGGGATCGGAAAATCAACAACCGTGTCTAATGTAGCTGTGGCACTGGCGGAAAAAAGACTGAAAGTGATGCAGATCGGATGTGATCCGAAAGCGGATTCGACGATTGCATTAAGACACGGGGAAGCGGTGCCGACTGTACTGGACCTCTTCCGGGAAAAGAAGCAGGATCTGAGATTAGAAGATATGGTGCGGACCGGCTATCAGGGTGTGATCTGTGTAGAGGCAGGTGGTCCGACACCGGGACTTGGATGTGCAGGAAGAGGAATTATCACGGCACTGGAAAAGTTAAAAGAGACAGGAGCATATGAAGTATATCAGCCGGATGTTGTACTTTATGATGTACTCGGGGATGTTGTATGCGGTGGATTTTCTATGCCGATGAGGAAAGGATATGCGGATAAAGTCTTTATCATCACTTCGGGAGAAAATATGGCAATCCATGCCGGGGCAAATATTGCGATGGCAGTGGAGAATTTCAAGACCCGTGGATATGCGTCTCTTGGAGGGATTATCTTAAATCGCAGAAATGTGGCAAGAGAAGAAGAGAAGGTAAAAGAGCTGGCAGATGATTTCAAGACACAGGTGATAGGAACATTATCTCACAGTGAACTTGTGGCAGAAGCGGAAGAAGAAGGAAAGACGGTCATGGAGTGTTTCCCAGGCAGTGAGATGGCGGAAGAATATAGAAAGCTTGCGGAAGTAATCTATGAGTTGTCAAAAGAATCCGGGGAGGGATGGAAATGTTAAAGAAAGCCGGAGAATCAAGCGGTCTGGAATTCAATTCCCCGGCGCATGGGAACTGGAATATTGTTCATACGGGAATGCTTCTTCCGGAAGCGATCCAGATCTATGTCTGTGCGGATAACTGTATGCGGGGAGTTGTTCTGACAGCAGCCGAGATGAATGCCGCAGACAGGTTCTCTTTTGTGATCGTAGAAGAGGAGGACCTTCTGAATGGTAATCTGGAAGATGTGACGATCGAGGGAGTGACAGATGTATTAAAGAAACGAGGCGATCATCCGAAGGCGGTATTATTATTTACAGTATGCCTGCATCATTTTCTGGGATGTGATCTGGAACGGGTATATGAAGAATTGGAAGCGAGATTTCCGGAGATCTTTTTCATCCGCTGTTATATGGATCCGATCATGCAGAAGCACGGACTGACGCCGGATCAGAAGCTTCGGAAGTCGATCTACGACGCACTTCCGGAAAGAAATGCAGGGAAGTCTGATTTAGAAAGATCAGTGACAATTTTAGGCAGTGATTTTGCGCTGGATGAGACGAGTGATATCAAACGTTTGTTGAAGGCAGAGAATATAGAAGTGAGAGAACTTCCGACCTGTGACTCATGGAAAGCTTATGAGAACCTTGCAGACAGTAGAATATTCATAGCATGCTATCCGCCTGGAAAATATGGACTGGAAAGTCAGGCAGAGAGGCTTGGGAAGAAAGCGTTATATCTTCCGGGAAGCTTTGATTATGAAGAAATCATCAGACAATGGAGAATGCTGGAGCAGACGGTTACGGAAAGTGTAAGAGATGCTGAGATAGATGAGACCATAGAAAGAGAGATTGCATTGTGTGAAGCAGTTTTGAAAAAAACAAGACAAATAATCGGAGATGCACAGATCATGATCGATCACACATTTCATCCAAGACCGCTGGAGCTTGCAAAGCTGTTACTGACATATGGCTTTTCTGTGACAAGAATCTATCTGGATGCGGTAAATCCGGAAGAAAAAGCAACATTTGAGTGGCTGAAACAACAATATCCTGGCCTTTCATATGAGCCGACGATCCACCCAGAGATGCGGGTACGTCCGAGGAAAGAAGAAAATATACTGGCAATCGGACAGAAAGCGGCGTGGTTTACCGGAACGAAGCATTTTGTCAATCTGGTGGAAGGTGCCGGACTGTATGGATTTGACGGAATCCGGAAAGTGGCAGGATTGATGATAGAAGCCTGGCAGGAAGAAAAAGATCCGGAAGATCTGATCATCCGGAAAGGTTGGGGGTGCGAAAGCTGCATATGAAACGAAGTTATAAGATCATACCAATTTATACAGCGGATGTATCCGGTGTCTGCTCGGCACTCTATGAACTTGGCGGGATGACAGTGATGCATGATCCGTCCGGCTGTAATTCTACATATAATACACACGATGAGATTCGCTGGTATGACCAGGACAGCATGATCTATATCTCGGGACTTACGGAGATCGATGCTGTTATGGGAAATGATGAGAAACTGATCCGTGATATCGAGATTGCGGCAGAGGAATTAAAGCCGAAGTTTATAGCACTTGCGGGCTCCCCGATTCCCTATATGAATGGAACAGATTTTGAAGCAATCGCCAAGATACTGGAACAAGATCTCGGGATTCCGGCATTTTCCGTTCCTACAAACGGCATGCATGATTATGTATATGGTGTTGGAAGAGCACTTGCAGAGATTGCGAAACGTATCGAAGGAAAGAGAGAAGTGACGCCAAAGAGCGTGAATCTTCTTGGTGTGACACCGCTCGATTTCGGACCACAGGAGCATGTGGATGCATTGATACAGAATGTGGAACAGGCGGGATGGAAGGTGTTGTCGACCTGGGCGATGGGAGATACACTGGAAAACCTTGCTCGCGCACCGGAGGCAGAGGTGAATCTGGTGGTCTCTTCGACGGGACTCCGGGCGGCGGAAATATTGCAGGAAAGATTCGGGACGCCTTATGTGACCGGTACACCGATTCGGGGATTTATGAAAACTCTGTTGAATGCAATAGAAGAAAAAAAGCAGGTAGCATATCTCGAAAAAGGAAGACATATCGGCCTGACAGGAAACGAGTTGGAAAAAAGTTCAGAAAATCAGATCATATTAATCGGCGAACCAGTGATCATGGAATCTCTGGCAGCGGTGATCGAGACGGAATATCAGATATCTGTAAGAGTAATCTGTCCGCTAAGGGAAAAGAAAGGATTACTTGCGGATGGAGATATTGCAGTTTGTGGAGAAGAAGAACTGGAGCAGGCACTTCAGAGTTTAAAGAATGTAAAAGGCGTTGTGGCGGATCCATTGTATCGCCCGGTCTGCCCGGAGAATGTGGCATTTTATGAGTTGCCGCATATTGCATTTTCGGGAAGAATTTATAAAAAGAAACTGCCGGTTCTTGCAGAACTTATATAGGCGGTAAGAGCAGAAAGGAAACAGAAATGGGACATTTATATTTTGCAAGACACGGACAGACAGTCTGGAATGTAGAGAATAAGATCTGCGGAGCAACGGATATTGAATTGACAGAACTGGGCCATCAGCAGGCAGAAGAACTGGGACAGGCAATTCTGGAGCAGGGAATTCAGATTGATGAGATACTGTATTCACCATTGATCAGGGCAAAGGAGACCGCCAGACATGTATCTGAGGTAACCGGGATCCCGATGCGTGAAGAAATGCGCCTGAAAGAACAGAACTTTGGAAAATACGAAGGTACGCCGAGAAATGGAGAAGAGTTCCAGAAGGCCAAGGCTAATTTTATTAATTCTTATGAAGGCGGCGAATCGATGCTGAAGCTTTGTCACCGGATCTATGATCTGCTCGATGATATTAAAAAAGAATCAGATCAGAAGACGTATCTTCTGGTTGCACATAACGGGATTTCAAGAGCGATACAGTCTTATTTTGGTGATATGACAAATGATGAATTTGCAAGATTCGGTATCAGGAATTGTGAGATCCGTAAGTTTGAATACAAGGAGTAAGAATAAAAACAAAAAAGAAACATGAAAAATCCACCGTACTTAATAATATTTTAAATACGATGGATTTTTATGATATCTCATCCAATGGACTATACCTCTTTCTTTCTTCGATTTGTTTTTTATCATTTTTAAATGATGTTAAATTTACGTTCCTGGTGGTTTATCCTCCTTATTCTTTATTAGAATCTTTTCAGTTTAAATTGTCCTCTGCATTGGACTATACCTCTTTCTTTAAATTTTAAATAAAGATTTAACTGATTGGTGGTTCGTCCTCCTTTTCTTTTGTTGATATTATAATATCTCACGAAAGAGAAAATGTCAATAGGTAATCTGAAAAAAATATAAAAAATAATAAAAAGACAGAATATTCAGAAAATATGGAGCACCTAAATAAATAATGCTATAAAATTATATAAGATAGATTCCTTCGATAAAGTCTTTAATAAATGGCAGGGCGGCTCCTGTGGCTACGGTGTCTGTGCGGCATTTTCCCGGAATGATATAAGAAGTATCGTCATCAAATGTTGAACGTTCTGCTACACAGGAACGGATATATTCCATATCTTCTTCCGTGAAATATGGTGTTACATGTCCGCCAAGGATTACCGTGTGTTCCAATACCATATGGAGGTTATTGATGAGGATGGATAAATGCCGGAGATATTCATCCCATTTGGCAAGGCAGGACGGATCGCCTGTGACTTTGCGGGAAAAAAATTCATCCAGATTATCACAATCGGAAAGTAGCGAATTACCGGAACAGTAACATTCGGCACATCCTTTGCGTCCGCAGTAGCAGTCCAGACCATTCGGAACAAGAGTCATATGTTCAAAAGTACCACTTTTTCCGGTTGCTCCGGTAAGCAACTGACCGTCGACAATGATGGCACCGCCAAGATGATAACCGAGAGATATATAGGTCGCATCGGTAATATCCGGATTTTCCCATAATTCACTGGTACATGCACATTCGGCATCGTGTACAAATTTGCAGGGAACATGAAAGGCATCAGAGAAGAGGTCTATAGACATTCCGGTGCAGTCTAAGATTTTTCCATAAGTTAATTCCGAACCGTCCGGAGAGATAAGTCCCTGGACACCAAGGCCAATTCCAAGAATACTTTCAGCTTTATGATGGTTGATCTGGCAGAAGTTTTTGACCGCTTTTTTTAATTTGGAAAAATATGCAGCAGAAGCTTCGAATGAGACCGGGAGCGTTTCTTTTGCAATCATCTTACCATATAAGTTGATAGAAAGAATGTGTGTAGTATGTGGCAGAATTTCCAGTCCTATTGCGATTTTTGCATCTGAAATAATCTGATATGCATTAGCCCGGCGTCCAACGGAAGAGGACAAACGGCCGCATTTTTCAATTAACTGTTCTGATTCAAGTGTTGTCAGATGTTGTGAAACGGTAGGCAGACTGACTGATAATGCAGTTGCGATATCCTGTTTGGAGCAGGATGGATTCATATATATATAATGATATACGTCTGACAGATTTTTTTTCTTAATATCAGTTAATGAAAATTGTTCCATGATCGATCTCCTAATTATTATAAATCATTTTATAAATTTATTATACAATTTATTCGGTTCATTGAAAAGGATATTTCTCCTATGAAAACTGCACAAAAAAGAAAGTATAATCTTGTTTGGTTTTATGTCTTGCATTTATCTCGAAAAAGATATATTATATAAACACATTAAATAAAACGATTTTATAAAATTGAAACATATAATTATATAAAAAGAATCAAAAAGAAAGAGAGGAAACAAAAATGGGAATCATTGAAAAAATGAGACTGGATGGAAAAAAAGGTTTCGTAACCGGTGCAGCAAGAGGAATCGGTAAATGTACAGCTACAGCATTTGCAGAGGCAGGAGCTGATGTGGCAATTGTAGACCTTGACATCGAAGAAGCAAAGAAGACGGCGAAAGAACTTGCTGAGAAGACAGGAAGAAAGGTTATCGCAATCCAGACAGACTGTACAGACAAAGAGCAGGTTGATGCAATGGTAAAACAGGTTGTTGAAGAATTTGGCGGACTGGACTTCTGCCACAATAATGCAGGAATCTGTATCAATGCTCCGGCTGAAGAGATGACATATGAGCAGTGGTTAAAAGTTATGAATATCAACCTGAACGGAATCTTCTTAACAGATATCGCAGCAGGAAAATATATGTTAGAGAATGGCGGCGGATCCATCATTAACACCGCTTCTATGTCAGCACATATTGTAAACGTACCACAGCCACAGTGTGCATACAATGCATCAAAAGCAGGAGTGATCCAGCTTACAAAATCACTTGCTATCGAATGGGCAAAACGTGGCGTACGTGTTAACAGTATCAGTCCTGGATACATCGGAACGGAATTAACACTGAATTCTCCAACACTGATTCCACTTATTGAGAAATGGAATGAGATGGCACCAATGGGAAGAATGGGTAAACCGGAAGAACTGGAAGCTATCTGTGTATATCTTGCAGGAGACGCAAGCTCATTTACAACAGGATCTGATATTGTGGTTGATGGAGCATTTACCTGCTTCTAAGCTATAGAATGTCTGTATGGATATATAGAAAATGCATAGGGAAGTTTGTCTTTTGGCAGGCTTCCTTATATTTATAATAAACGAAAAAATCAGATGATTAGGTCGGAAAGGAATTTATTTATGGGTGCAAAAGAATTAATTATTGAAGGGAAAACGGCACTTGGAATCGAGCTTGGATCAACAAGAATCAAAGGAGTGTTGATTGATTATCAGGGCAATGTACTTGCTGTCGGAATACATGACTGGGAGAACTCTTTTATAGATAATATCTGGACATATAGCCTTGCGGAAATTCATGCAGGAGTGCGTGACTGCTATAACTCTCTGAGAAAAATTGTAGAAGAGACATATGGAGTTACACTCAAGAAGATTGGTTCGATCGGAGTCAGTGCAATGATGCATGGATATATGGCACTGGACAAAGAAGGCAGACAGATTGCTCCATTCCAGACATGGAGAAATACCAATACACAGCAGGCAGCAGATGAACTGACAGAGTTATTTGACTTTAATATTCCGCTCCGCTGGACAGTTGCACATCTGTATCAGAGAATTCTGGACGGAGAAAAACATGTAGAGAAGCTGGATTATGTATCAACACTGAGTGGATATATTCACTGGAAACTGACAGGGGAAAGAGTTATTGGTGTCGGTGATGCTGCCGGTATGTTCCCGATTGATTCGGATACTATTGATTATGATGCCGGCATGAAAGAGAAATTTGATGATTTGATCAGGCCATATGGATATAGCTGGAAACTGGAAGACATTTTCCCGAAGGTACTTGCAGCAGGTGAGAATGCAGGATATCTGACAGAAGAAGGAGCAGCATTTTTAGATGAGACCGGTAATCTGGAATCCGGAATTATGATGTGCCCACCGGAAGGAGATGCAGGAACCGGAATGACAGCTACAAATTCGGTGGCTCCAAGAACAGGTAATGTATCAGCAGGAACCAGTACATTTGCAATGATCGTTCTGGAAAAACAGCTTAGCAAAGTGTACCGTGAGATCGATATGGTTACTACACCAACAGGTTTCCCATGTGCAATGTCTCATGCGAATAACGGAACATCTGACTTAAATGCATGGATCGGAATCTTTGGCGAATTTGCAAAACTGATGGGAATGGAAGCAAGTTCAGGTGATTTGTTCCAAAAATTGTATACAAAATCTTTGGAAGGGGATCTGGATTGCGGAGGACTTCTGGCATATGGATACTATTCAGGTGAAAATATCACAATGTTAAATGAAGGCCGCCTGGCTTTCCTTAGAACAGCAGAGAGCAAATTCAACCTTGCAAATTTTATGAAAGTAAATCTGTATACATCACTTGGTGCGGTTAAGATGGGACTGGATATTTTGATGGATGATGAAAAAGTAAAGGTTGAAAAGATTATGGGACATGGCGGTTTCTTCAAGACAAAAGGTGTCGGACAGAGATATCTGGCAGCGGCAGTAGGAGCACCGGTTACGGTTATGGATACTGCAAGCGAAGGTGGTGCATGGGGAATTGCACTTCTGGCCGCATATCTGGCAGATAAAAAAGACGGAGAAAAGTTGGAAGATTTCCTGGATAACAGAATCTTTAAAGAATTATCAGGAGAGACGATTGAACCTGCAAAAGAAGAGATTGATGGATTTGATGCATTTATGGATCATTATAAAGCCGGACTTGAAATTGAAAAGAGTGCAATTGAACATATGAAGTGGTAGAATTGTGCATAAAAATCCAGACAAAATAATCAACTTTTTGGTGAATCTTCATCTGCTTTAGGTGTTATAATACGACTGTAACAAAGGAAACCTACTTAACAAAACCTCTTTGTAGCGTTGAAACCACAAAGCGAAGGCTGCTAAGCATCAGATTTTTGGAGGAAAAGATAAATGAATACTTTAAAAGCTGAAAAAAGAAGCATGGACGTCAAAGCAAAGAAATTAAGAAGAGAAGGTTACGTTACCGGTAATGTCTTCGGAAGAGAGATGAAAGAATCTGTTCCGGTTAAGATAGAAAAAGCAATTGTTGACCGTTTACTGAAGACCTGTCACAAAGGCAGTCAGGTCATGCTGGACATCGAAGGTGAGAAGATGAATGTTCTGGTCAAAGATGTTGAGTTCAATCCATTAAAAGGTCAGGTAGATGAGATAGACTTCCAGGCACTTGTAAGTAATGAAAAAGTACATTCTGTAGCAGAGATCGTTCTGGTCGGACATGAGAAAGATGCAGGCGGTGTACTGGAGCAGTTACTGGAAGAAGTACAGTTCAAGGCATATCCGTCAGCATTGGTTGACAAGGTAGAAGTTGATGTAAGTAACATGAAAGTCGGAGATTCTATTAAGGTAAAAGATCTTACACTTTCAAGTGACAAAGATGTAGATGTCATGACTGATCCTGAAACGACAGTTGTTACATTACAGTATGTACACAACAATGTACCGGATGATGATGAAGATGAGGCAGCCGCAGAGACCGCAGAATAATTCTTGTGTAATACAGAAAATTGTATTACAGAAGGGAATAATCTAAACAAAAGATAAAGTATATAAAAATATGGAAAAACCCGGATATCGAAGTATAGATGTCCGGGTTTTTCTGTTATACTACATCATATATAGAAACTATGATCTGTTCTGATTTGTATAGAGATGAACAAAAGTAAGAATGGTAAAATGAGGTGATCTTATGGCAAAAGAGCAGCTTGCGGTAATAGAGATGGTAACGAATATGATCCTGGGTAAGACCGGTGGAATCAGTAAAGTGGATTTTGTACCTCAGAAAATACGGTGCCCGGAACCACAGAGTATTGTGTATGAGAATCCGGGGCAGACCTTCCCAAGAAACACTCCGGAAAGCCAGGGGATTCATTCGGAGCATTTGAGAAATCTGGTGGAGGAACTGGCATACTCACCAGACACCGATATGCACCACTTTATGGTATTGCGTCATGGAAATGTCATCTGTGAGACGGATTTTGCACCTTACAGAAAAGGTATCTGGCATATCACACATTCCATGTGTAAGAGCATCACCGGAATGGCAGCAGGACTTCTGATAGATGAGGGAAAACTGGATCTTTCAGAAAACATTTATAAAATTTTTCACGATAAAGGAAGTACCTGGGCGAAAATATTCCGGCCGGAGGTCACGGTAGAGAACCTGATGACGATGACAAGCGGCGTAACATTTAATGAATCAGGAATCGTATCCGGAAATGACTGGCTGGAAAGTTATCTGAATGCACCGGTATCAGAAAAACCAGGCACAAAATTCCAGTACAACAGTCTGAATTCCTATGTGCTTTCCGCAATCATAACCGAACGGACCGGAATGCCGATGGATGAATATCTGAAGCCGAGACTGTTCGAGCCATTGGGGATTACAGATTATCTGTGGGAGAAATGTCCGAGAGGAATTACGAAAGGCGGCTGGGGACTTTTCATGCATACAGAGGATATGGCGAAGCTTGGACAGCTATATCTGAATAAGGGGAAATGGAATGGAAAACAGATCATTCCGGAAAGCTGGGCAGAGGCGTCTGTTACGAAAAAAATAGATAGTATAGAAGGTACTTACGGATACGGATATCAGCTCTGGATGGAAGAACGTCCGGGAAGTTTTGAATATAACGGAATGCTTGGGCAGAATGTGCTGATCTATCCGGACGTTGATATGGTGATCGTAACGAATGCGGGAAATGAAGAACTATTCCAGGACAATGTGATGCTGAATATTATAAGAAAATATTTCCCGGTAGATTGGATGCCAAAAGAGACACTTCCGGAGAATCCAATTGCGTATGCAAAGCTGCAGGAACTGACCGAAATCTGTTTAAAGAAGCAGCAATGCTATAATCATCCACTCACGGTCTGTAAAGGTGGATGGAAGAAGAACTCAGAAAAATATAGGGCACGCGGGAAGTATATAGAAACACAAAAAGCACGGAAACAACAGATCCATTTACTGGAGGATCTGCTGGATGGTGTACACTATGAATTGGACCAGTCAAGTGTCGGTCTGTTTCCGCTGGTTATGCAGGTGATGCACAATAATATGACAGATGGGATATCGAAAATCGGTTTCCGCAAAGGGATGATACTATGCTTTCAGGAAGGTGAAGAATTAATAGAACTTGAAATGGGATGGTCAAAATATATCGAAAATAAACTGACTGTTCATGGAGAGACATATCTGGTTGCAGTGAAGGGAGAACTTTCTTCAGATGTAGATGATAACCCGGTTTTGAAAGTGGAAATTGCGTATCTGGAAGAAGCGATGAGACGGAAGTTATACGTGACATTTGTCAGGAATACAGGGAATAACCGGGACTTAATACCGCCGGAACATATAGAAATAAAATGGTACGAATCGCCCGGTAAGGCTTTGATCATGGAAGGAATGGAATCCATCACGACAGAAGTTACTAAGCATCCGATCTATTCCCGTATCAGGGAGAACGGAGGTATTGATCTGCTCCATCGCCTGATGGAACAGACGATAGAGCCGGTAATTAAGGGGAAATTAATCATTACTGATACACATTAAAGTAAACGGAAAACCTGTTCTACAGTTGCGGTCATATTATTGCGCGCAGCGACAGGATCCATAGCTTCTGCAAGTGTGCAGACACCGCGTAAGATAGGGAAAAATGCATCGATCCCTTCTTTGTTGCAGGCAGTCGCTTCTTTTGTGACGCTTCCTGCAAATGCGATAACCTTTGCATTATATTTTTTTGCAAGTCTGGCAACTCCGACAGGAGCTTTTCCCATTGCGGTCTGAAAATCAAGGCGGCCTTCACCGGTAACGACCACATCTGCGCCGGAAAGCTCTTCTTCCAGTCCGACAGCATCTAAGATCAGTTCAATACCAGGTGTCAGTGCAGCGCCGGTATATGCAAGGAATGCATAGCCAAGTCCACCGGCAGCACCGGCACCTGGTGTATTCATATAATCATTTTCAAGAGTTTCAGAAGTAACTCTGGCAAAATGTGCCATCGCTTCATCCAACGTTTTTTTCATATCTTCGGTCACACCTTTTTGCGGTCCATAAACATATGTGGAACCATTTTCACCACAGAGTGGATTATTCACATCGCATGCGACCTGAATGTGGCATTCTTTTAAAAGCGGATTCATACCGGATACATCGATACGGGCAACTTTAGCCAGGGCCTGTCCGCCTTCTCCGGCATCTTCGCCATTTTCATCCAGAAAACGTACGCCGAGAGCTTTTAACATTCCGATACCTCCGTCGTTGGTGACACTTCCGCCGATACCGATGATAAAGTTACGACAGCCTCTTTGGATAGCATCGTTTATCATTTCACCAACACCGTAACTGGTTGCAAGAAGCGGGTTCTTTTCTGAATCAGGAACCAGAGTAATACCTGCTGCGGATGCCATCTCCATAACAGCAGTGTTGGTATCTTTCAGATATCCGTAATAAGCATCTACCGGTGTGTGCATCGGACCTGTAACGGTAAGGTCAATGCGTTCCCCGTTCATTCCTTCGATCAGTGCGTCGGTTGTTCCTTCTCCTCCATCTGCGAGCGGTTTTACGATAACTTCCGCGTCTGGTTTTGCTGCAAGGATTCCGTCTTTGATTGCCATTCCGGCTTCCATGGAACTTAGGCTTCCTTTTAATGAATCGATTGCTATTACAACTTTCATGTGAATAAACCTCCTGAAATACATTTTTTAGGTACATAGAAATAAAAATTCAGAATTGATTTCTTAATATGCAGTATAACATAGGAGAAAAAGAAAAATATATAGTACGAAGAATGAAAAAGGGGAAAAATAAACGCAATATATGTTTCAAGTGACATATATTGTGTAAAAAGCTGCAGTTTTATCTACATTTCTTTCAGACGAAGAGCAAGATAAAGAATAACTCCGTCTCTGAAACTACGCGGGTTCAGACCGCAGATCTTATGAATACGGTCTAACTTGTATTGCAAGGTATTCTTATGAAGATAGAGATATTCACTTGTTCTGGAAAGCGATTGCTCATGGTCAAAATAACTGCGTAAAAGAGAACAGTCTGCTTCATCCAGGCAGGAAAGCGTCTTTGCAATAAATTCAGCCGTGGTGACTTCGTTTAAGGATCCAAGGAGGATTTCAAGTGTCAGATCATCGAAGAGTGCATAATGATCAGCAGAATCCGTAAGTGAATTTAATGCGATCCGGGCAGTATCGTAGGAGGTGGAAAGCTTAAAAAGTTCCGCTGGGCGTCCGATACCCATCTGGATGGAATCAGACAGGGACAGACAGAATGATTCCAATTCTTTCAGAGGGAAGGAGCTGTCGATGATTGCAGCATATTCATGTGGATACTGAAACTTATATAAGTGTATGGAATGTTCTGTGAACATCCGTAAAATTTTTTCTTCCGCAGACGAGATCGTGATCGTAGAATGGTCTGATAACATGCGGATGATCAGTACACGTTTTTTCTTCTCGATATTGATCTCAAATTCATCAAGAAGATCATGGATATAGTTCAAATCTGCTATTTTATCCGGGAAAGACTCAAATTCGCAGGTTCCGTTGGAAGTTCCGGTTCCGGACAGCAGATAAGAAACCAGATAAGTGCGCTTTTCTGATAAAGTGCGGGAAGCGGCATTCAATTCCTGTTCGCGGATAAGAAGCCGGGTGATTTTTTCTGCCAGATAAGCAAATTTGCGGACCTCATCCGGTGAACCGCTTATTCCGATAACAGCAATGAGATATCCGTTGTGTGTAACAGGAATATTAACTCCGCTGCTGGTTCCTTCGTAGTGGTCATTATCCTGTACTTCAATGACAGTTTTCGTATCGGCAGCTTTTTTACCGATTTCATGAAAAGAGCCGATGCGGGAAGTATTGGTACTGGCGTAGATAATACCATTCTTATTGATGAAATTAATATCGTGTCCACAAACGTCATGGACGGTATCTACAATCTGTGTAGCGAGCTGTTTTCCAATCTGTGTGATCATTGGTATCCCTCCTGCTTGTATGATTCGCCTAAAAGATCATATTCAAAAAAGTTCATATCTGAGATTATAGCAGAGAATCCGTTCATATTAAAACATGAAAAAATATATTTGATAATAAAAAAAGTTAATATATTAAAGTGAAATTATTTATTTTATTATTTATTCTTGCGGTGTTATACTTGAAGCAACAAGGAAAAAAGAAACGGAAATAACCGAAAGGAGAAAGACTCATGTATAGTATTGATTTGAACAGTGATATGGGAGAAAGCTTTGGAGCATATAAGATCGGAGGAGACGAAGAAATCATCAAATATGTGACCACTGCCAATGTTGCCTGTGGATGGCATGCAGGAGATCCGATGGTTATGGACAAGGTTGTCCGCATGGCTAAAGAGAGAGGTGTTATGGTAGGTGCACATCCGGGATATCCGGATATGATGGGATTCGGACGCAGAAAGATGGTTTTGTCTCATGATGAGATTAAAAATTATGTAAGATATCAGATCGGAGCGCTTGCAGCATTTACGAAGAGTTATGGAATGAAATTACAGCATGTGGCACCTCACGGGGCAATGGGAAATGCATGCCAGTATGATGAAGATATCGCAAGCGCAATCGTAGAAGCAATCTGTGAATACGACAAAGACCTGATTGTTTACTACTGTGCGGGAGCAGTTCTCGGAGATATTGCCGAAAGCAAGGGACTTCGTACAGCTTCAGAGATCTTTGCAGACAGAGCATATATGGATGACCTTTCACTCGTTCCGAGAAAGATGGAAGGGTCTATGATCACAGATGAAGACATTGCAATCCAGAGATGTGTGAAGATGATTAAAGAAGGAAAGGTTACTTCTATCACTGGAAAAGAACTGGATATCAAAGGAGATACCCTTTGTGTTCACGGTGACGGACCGAAAGCGCTGGCATTCGTTCAGAAGATCCGTGAGAAATTCACGGAAGAAGGCATCGAGATCAGACACTTATAAAATATAGTATAGGGACAAACAGATAATCATTTTCAGCAGGAGGAACAGACATGGAATACAAAACAGCAAAAAGAATGGAATGCCTTCCATTCTCCGGAATCAGGGCAGTTATGGAAAAGGCAACAAAGATGCAGCAGGCAGGAGAGAAAGTCATTCATCTGGAGATTGGACGTCCGGACTTTGATACACCGAAAAAGATCAAGGATGCAGCGTATGAGAGCCTGAATGCGGGACATGTATTTTATACATCCAATTATGGAACTCCTGCACTCCGGAAAGAAATCGCAAAATGGGAAAATGAACATCACAATGTGAATTATGAAGCATCGGAAGTTCTTGTAACAGTCGGTGTCGGCGAGGCAACATATGCGTCTATGGCAGCATTTCTGGAAGAAGGCGATGAAGTGCTGGTTCCGAATCCGGTATGGCTGAACTACATTCATGTACCGTCCTCACTGGGAGCAACTCCGGTTACTTACAGCCTGAAAGAAGAAAATGATTATCAGATAGATTTTGAAGAACTGGAATCTAAAATTACTGAGAAAACCAAGATGATCGTAGTGGTTAATCCAAGTAACCCGACCGGCGGGATCTTCTCAAGAAAGACACTGGAAAAATTAAGTGAGATCGCAATCCGTAATGATCTTCTGGTCGTATCGGATGAGATTTACAGTCAGCTGGTGTACGATGGTGCAGAGCATGTCAGCATTGCTTCCATCCCGGGGATGAAAGAGAGAACAATCACACTTGGAGGATTTTCAAAAGCATATTCTATGACCGGATGGCGCCTGGGATATATGTGTGCTCCGGAAGGTATTATCTCTGCATGTGTCAGAGTACATCAGTATACGATCACATGTGCTTCTTCATTTGTACAGGATGCAGCAATTGTCGCACTGAATGAATGTGCAGATGATGTAGAAGCAATGAGGCAGGAGTATCAGAGAAGAAAAGACTTCATGGTAAAAGCATTGAATGATATTGATGGTATCAGCTGCAATAACCCACAGGGAGCATTTTACATTTTTGTAAATGTAAAGAGTCTGAGAATGACATCAATGGAAGTTGCAGAATATCTACTTGAACATGCCAAAGTAGCACTGGTTCCGGGATCGGCATTTGGATCTGAAGGGGAAGGATATCTGAGAATTTCTTATGCATGCAGTTATGAAGACCTTCAGGAAGCAGCTAAGAGAATCAGAGAAGCAGTTGCAGAACTGAAAGCCAGATAAAAATAGAAAAATTAATTTGACACTACCAATTAATATTGTATAACGTATCCAAAAGGAAGAAGCAGTATCTGTTCGTCAGATACTGCTTTTTCGATGAAACAGGAAAATATGGATACCGTTACTGTCCGCCCCATATTTCACCAATCGGGATCTCCTTGCGTTCAAGATGAAGAAGCTGTTCCAGAATCTCTTCAAAAAGCTCAACAGCGCGTTTGCTGGTAGTTTTTGGATATTTGTGTTTGATCTTATAGCAGATGCGGTTTGGAGCCGGATTCTTCAGCTCACTCACATATACTTTGCGGTACCGGGAAAGTTCATGGATGACAGATTCCGGTGCAATCATCCAGGTATCTGCATTTTTCCAGAGACGGTCGAGCAATGTGATCGTATCCGCAGAAATATGTGGTCTGGATACAGAAGAAAGCCAGCGGTCGTGCCAGATTTGAAAATTGTCATCCCAACTTAAGAACAATTCTTTTGTTGGATCCAGTTCATCTGTATGTACGATCGGTTTCTCAACAGTCGGATGTTCGGACTGTACCAGATAAAGTTTTTCTTCAAATAATTTTTCTGAAATAATGTTTTTGTAATGAAGCTGGTGATATACAAAGCCGATATCTATATTATGTTCACTGAGCATACCGTATAATTCGGAAGAATGATGTGACTGAATGCTCAGATCCAGATGTGGATAATTCATAAGGATCTTGTCATACAGAGGGACAAATACGGCGATGTTCAGACTGTCGGTGCAGCCGATATTCAGCAGCAACTGTTCCTGATTATGCTGTAGTTCGAGTGTTTCTTTCCAAAGAGACATCCAGCGTTCGGCGAGGATGATAAAATCCATTCCCTTTGGGGTGAGTTCGACCTGCTTGTGGCCTTTGTTGCGGATGACCAGAGAAAATCCGAGCTCGTTTTCCAGAGAAGTTAACCGGTGGCTTACCGTAGGCTGGGAAAGAAATAAGAGATCTGCGGTTTTGGTAATACTTTTGGTGTTGACAATCGTTAAAAATGTTTCGATTTCAGCGAGATTCATGCTATTCCTCCTCGTTCATTTGTTATTTATATTTCATAGTTTGCAGTTATTCTGAATATAAAAGTTGTTTATATTATACAGAGAAATTATTCGTTTTTCAATCAGTAACTTGTATGCTATGATGAAATCAGAATAAAAGAAAAGAGGTTTTTATATGTCAGCAGGATGTAGAATCAGAAGGAATTTTGAAAGACCGGCAAAGGAGTTAGTTGAGGCATTCCGTGGAATTCCGGTTGCTAATATTGACGATAATTGCGGAAGGATCGCAGCGGTAGATGCAAGTATTTTCCCGTTAAATCCTAAGGCACGTCTTCTTGGAACGGCATTCACAGTAAACGCACCGGCAGGAGATAACCTTCTGTTCCATGCAGCACTTGATATGGCACAGCCTGGAGACGTTATTGTACTTGCAAACAAAGGAAGTATGAGCCGTGCACTATGTGGTGAGATTATGAGCAATTACGCAAAGAAGCGTGGACTTGCAGGTATCATCATTGACGGATGTGTGCGTGACAGCTATACACTCAGCCAGATGGAGTTTCCTGTGTATGCAAAGGGGATTACACCAAACGGACCGTATAAGAACGGTCCTGGAGAGATGAATTTCCCAGTTTCCTTTGGAGGAATTATTATCAATCCGGGAGATATCCTTGTTGGTGATTCCGATGGACTGATCGCAATAGATCCAAAGAATGCGGAAGAGCTTGCTAAAATTGCAAAAGCTTATCATGAAGGGGAAGAAAATCAACTGGACGGAATTATAAATCGTGGTGAATGGCCTCGCCCATGGGTACAGGATTCCCTGGAAAAAGTTGGATTCGAATTTGTGGACTAGCAGATAACTGTATATTAGAAATATTAGTATATGTTATAATGAATCTAAAGTGACGAACGATAAGAAATGATATGCAGAAAGGTCTGTCAGAACATGGGACAGACCTTTCTCCATACAAAATGGAGGTATGAAAATGGAGGTAAGATTTCTTACAGCGGGAGACCGGGCGGTTTCCGTAGAGTTTGGGAAAACAATCTGCCTTGAGACGAATGCAAAAGTACGTATGCTGGATGAGAATTTGAAAGAAGATCCGATCGAAGGCATGATCGAGACAGTTCCTACATACTGTGCACTCATCATTCACTACCGTCCGGAAGTGATCCGGTATGGGAAACTGGTGAAAGAACTGGAGAAAAGACTTGGTAATATGCATGCAGTCGACAATAGTAATAAGAAGAAAGTAGTAAAAGAAGTGCCGGTATACTATGGCGGCGAGACAGGTCCGGACCTGGAATATTGTGCAGAGCTGGAGCATACAACCGTAGAAGAGATCATAAGAAAGCATTCCGAACATGAATACTATGTATATATGCTGGGATTTGCACCGGGCCATCCGTATATGGCAAGATTTGATGAGCCGTTCGGATTCAAGAGAAGAGAATCACCGAGAGTAAAGATCCCGGCAAGATCCATTGTTGTACAGCAGAATCTGTCAGATTTTATTCCATTTGAACAGCCATGCGGATGGAATATTATCGGAAGCACACCGCTGGATATCTGTAACTTTGATAACGAAGATCCATTCCTGGTACATGCCGGTGACTGGGTAAAACATGTGCCGGTAACGAAGTCGGAATACGACAAGATCCGCAGAGATGTGGAAAAAGGTACATATAAGGTGAAGACATATACACCGGAAGGTAACGCATAGAATCGGAGGTCATGATATGGGAATAATAGTTGAAAATGGTGGAATCCTGACGACTGTACAGGATGAAGGAAGATTCGGATATCAGGCATTCGGAGTATCTACCTCAGGAGCCATGGATAATCATTCGTTTCATATCGCCAATATACTGGTAGGAAACGATATGGGAGAAGGGGCACTGGAGATGACATTTATCGGTCCGACATTAAAGTTTACCAGTGATAATATCATTGCAGTGACGGGCGGAGATCTGACTCCGATGCTTGACGGCAATGAATTTCCGATGTATCGGGCGGTTCTGGTGAAAGAAGGACAGACGCTTTCCTTCGCAGGAGCAAGAAATGGATGCCGCGGATATATTGCATTTGCAGGCGGTCTGGATATTCCGATCGTGATGGGAAGTAAATCAACACTGCTTCGTAATCATCTTGGAGGAGTAAAGGGACGAAAACTTGAAAAAAGTGATGAGATTGGATTTGTCTCAGCGAAGACAATACTTCCGAATATGGAAGCAAGAAAAGTACCGGCAAGTGTATATCCAAAGAAAGAGATCGTTCTTCGTGTGGTACTGGGACCACAGGATGATGAATTTACAGAAGCAGGAGTAAAGAGCTTCTTTTGGAACAGTGGTGTGATCACCAATGAATTTGACCGTATGGGCTGTCGTATCGAACGGGAGCCGATCGAACATGTCGGAGATGGTAATATCAATACAGATGGTATTTCCGTCGGATCCATCCAGGTGCCAACAAATGGAAAGCCGATCATCATGTTATCGGACAGACAGAGCACCGGAGGATATGCCAAGATAGGAACAGTAATTTCCGTGGATCTTGCAAAGATTGCACAGGCACAGCCGGGACAGAAAGTACGTTTTGTCAATGTAAGTCTGGATCTGGCCCAGGATCTTTATATCAGAGAGCTGGAGTCGATTAAGGCACTGGATGAAAGGCTGAATGCGTAAGTGGTCATTCAAGTGATGATCATGCAGGATTGCACATGGAAATGAAATAAAACAAAATGCTAATAAAAGAGAAAGGTGAGAAATGTTATGAAAATTGTAGTATTAGACGGTTACACAGAGAATCCTGGAGATTTAAGCTGGGATGCATTAAAAGAATTAGGAGAAGTAGAAGTCTATGACAGAACTTCTTATGAAGAGTCGCCATTAATCGCAGAGCGTATCGGAGATGCAGAGATTGTAGTGATCAACAAAACTCCTATTTCCAAAGAAACAATGGATAAATGTGAAAATATCAAACTGATTGCTGTTCTTGCAACAGGATACAATGTTGTTGATTATGCATACGCAAAAGAAAAAGGCATTCCGGTGGTAAATGTACCTACATACGGAACACAGATCGTAGGACAGTATGCACTCGGACTTCTCCTTGAAATCTGTTCACATTACGGACATCACGACGAATGTGTAAAAGAAGGAAAATGGGAGAACAATCCTGACTGGTGCTTCTGGGATTACCCAATGATCGAGCTCTATGGAAAGACAGCCGGAATCATCGGACTTGGAAGAATCGGACAGGCTACAGCAAAACTTCTGAATGCATTAGACATGGAAGTAATTGCATATGATGCACATGAAAGCGAAGCAGGAAAGAAACTGGCTGAATATGTGTCATTAGATGAGTTATTTGCCCGTTCTGATGTGATCTTCCTTCACTGCCCGTTATTCCCGGCTACAGAAGGAATAATCAACAAAGAGAACATCGCCAAGATGAAAGACGGTGTAATCCTCATCAATAACAGCCGTGGACAGCTTGTTGTAGAGCAGGATCTGGCAGATGCACTGAACAGCGGTAAGGTATACGCAGCAGGACTTGATGTTGTGTCTACAGAGCCGATCAAAGGCGATAATCCACTGTTAACAGCTAAGAACTGTATCATCACTCCACATATTTCATGGGCAGCTCAGGCATCAAGACAGAGAATCATGGATATCACAGTAGATAATATTAAAGCCTTCCTTGAGGGAAATACAGTAAACCAGGTAAACAAATAGAATAAATATGATAAAGGAAAGCCTTTCACAGAGTTATCAAAACTCTGTGAAAGGCTTTCTTTGGTACACTTTCCAGATATTTATATACAAAAAAGAGAAGCTGCCAGATAACAGCTTCTCGCTATTCAAAAGATGAGGAATGGGGGTTATTTCCCTTCTGCAATGTCCTTTGTGATTTTTAAGAACTTGTCTACGTCATCTCTGCCATGGCAATGAAGAGGAGATACACGGAGTGCTCCGTCAAGTCCGAGTGTTTCTACGATACGTTTTGAATATGGACTGCTTTTAACACGTTCAAAGATTGTTACACCGTGTTCCAAATATTTCTGAGCACAGTCAGCATATTCAATACCTTTAATACCCATAGCAATGATTAAATCCTTGTATGTAAGATCTTCCATATCGACATAGACTTCTACGCCAGGAATATGACGAAGACCAGGAACTTCTTCTGTTCCTTCCAGCATACGGTAGAGAAGTCCTCTTTCCTGCAGATGGATTCTGTTCATACCTTCTACATAGAGCTCACGTTTGCTCATTCCTTCAGCTTTGTCTCCAAGGAAATGTTTTGCAATATCGCATACATAATCGATGACTGCCATCATAGATGCGAAGTTACCAGGTGTAGGAGTTCCGAGAGCCCATACATCAGGAGCTTTACATGTGAGTTTTCTGTGCGTCATGCTCGCAACACGGTCAGATACATAACAGTATCCACATCCACGTACACCAAAGAATTTGTAAGGTGCGAAGTTGGATACATCTACACCCCAGTCTTCAACATCTATAACGGCATGTGGTGCATGCTGTACTGCGTCACTTACAATGTAGATGTCAGGATTGATCTCTTTGGCACGTCTTGCAATTTCCTTGATATCCATGATATTTCCGGAAATGTTGGAAGCAGCCATGATGCTTAATAAAACGGTGTCTTTGTCTACGTACTGCATAATCGTATCAGGATCAAGACCACCGGTTGTCTGATTTGCAGGAACTTCACGGAATTCTCTTCCTGTCTGCTTACAGTAGTATTCTACCGCATCATGAGCAGACGGATGTTCCAGTGCAGATGTAACTGCATTTTTTCCCCATTTAACATTTTCCATGATTGTTCCGACAGCATGGAACATTGTCTGGGAAGCAGAAAGTTCAGTGATAAGAGCACCACTCTTTGCACCAAACACAACTTCAAGGATTTCTTTTGTTCCTTCACTTACATAATAAGAAAGATCATATCCTTTTCCACGTACACGTTCCGGACAGTCTGGATATTCTTCCAGTCCGGCTTTGGCTTCTACAGCAGCCCTGAGTCTGAGAGATCCGCCGGAGTTCTCAAAGAAGAGCCGGTCTCCATAATCCGGATCTGTATCGGCATAACAAAACTGTTCTTTTAAGCTTTTCTGATATTCATCTGAAAATAATTCCCCATATTTAGTAGCCATAATTTTTCCTCCTTATTGGCTTGAATCTATTGGTTGTCTTTATTATATCAATGTTGTTGTGAAAAGAGAAATGAATAATGTTGCTGTATAATATTAACGATATTAATATTTGATAATATAGATAATATAAAAGATATTGATATTTTATAGACAAATAATTAATTTTACTTACGACCGCATCCATGTTACATTGTATGTAGTTCATAAATAAACGCGCGGTTTATAGAAAAAATTAGTAAATTCTAATGAAAACAAAAAGGAAAAGGAGTAGAACAACAATGAGTAACACAACGAAAAAACAGCCAATGTCGGTTGTAAAGAAAATGATGATCGCTCTTGTCGGCGGCCTGTTGGTGGGAATTGCTTTTCTTTTATTAAGAGAGCAGTTGATCTCTTCTGGTAATGAGGGTGCATGGACGATACTCAACAAGATCCTGTTCCAGGACATTACAGCAGAAGATGGTGTTAGTGCAATTGGTCTTTTCTACATTATAGGCCAGTTATTTATGAGAGGATTACAGCTTGCGATTGTACCACTTGTATTAGTATCCCTCAGCCTTGCGATGTGCAGTATTTCAAGTTCCACAAAGCTTGGAAGAATTGCAGGACGTACACTGATCGGATTCTTTCTGTTCTATGTATGTGGTGCATTCTTAGCAGGTATCGTTGCATATGCGGTAAAATCAGCAGGATTTTTCAACGTAACACTTCCAAGTGAGGCAGTTACAGATGCAGCAACACTGGATGCATTTAACCCACTGGCAACAATCGTAAATGCAGTACCGTCCAATATTGCTGCCGCATTTAGCAGCAACAACAGTATTCTGGCAGTTGTAGTAGTAGCAATTATCATTGGACTTTGCATGAATGCACTGGGAGAAAAAGCTGATCCACTGAAGAAAGTGCTGGAAAGTGTCAACGAAATCATTCAGTTATACCTTACATTCTTAATTAACAAAGTTGGTCCGATTGCAATTTTCTGCCTGATCTCAAGAACATTTGCAATTTACGGAACAGAGTACCTTGCACCGGCTGCTGCTTATATCGTAGCTGCAATGGTAACCTTATTCGTATTGGTTGTTACAATTTATCCTATTGGTATCTGGGTAACAACAAAGATGAATCCAATTCAGTTTATCAAGAAAATTGC
Source organism: Dorea longicatena (assembly GCF_024168045.1). GTDB lineage: Bacteria > Bacillota > Clostridia > Lachnospirales > Lachnospiraceae > Dorea_A. The sequence goes on along the minus strand of NZ_CP100126.1, from coordinate 2,367,488 downwards.
GAAGGTCGGTGTGTTCGGATTTTCAACAAACTCATCAGCAGCATGTCTGCCGCTCAATACAAGGACATGTATTGATGAACTTGGATGCAGCGAAGAGATTACAAGCTTTGTATTACCGACAGGTATGACGATCAATATGAACGGAACAACCGTTATGCATATGTTCGCAGCAACATTTATTGCAACAAGTGCAGGAATTGATGTAACACCTGCCAACCTCGCAACGATCGCATTCTTATCAATCTGTGCAGCTATGGGATGTCCTGCTATTCCAATCGCAGGTACTACACTGATCGTAACGATCCTTTCAGGACTTGGATGGACATCTGATGCATGTATGATCGCTTACGCATTGGTTGTTGCAATCAACCGTCCGGTAGAAATGGCACTCCTGCCACTGAACGTTATCGGTGATGCCACAGTAAACGTAATCGTAAATGCGAAAGAAAAAGAGCTGGATAAAGAAAAATATAACAGCTAAAAATGTAACTGATAAACTTTTCATAACGGCAACGGATGTATTCATCCGTTGCCAAAAAAATGACTATTTATTGACAGGAATTTAACAACTGGGAGGAAAAAAATGGAAACATTTATGAAGTTACTGGAAACAATTCAGACATTTGTCTGGGGACCGCCGACATTGGTGCTTCTGATGGGAACTGGTCTGTATTTTACATATAAATTACGAGGAATACAGATATGTAAATTTCCAAGGGCACTGAAAAGTATTTTTGAAAAAGAAGAAGGGGCAGGCGATGTATCTCCGTTTGCAACACTTTGCACAACACTGGCTGCCGATATCGGAACCGGAAGTATCGTAGGTGTGGCAACAGCTCTTCGTATCGGTGGACCTGGAGCGATGTTCTGGATGTGGGTATCTGCGCTTCTTGGAATGACAACAAAATATGCTGAGGCACTTCTGGCTGTAAAATTCCGTGTAAAAGATGAAAAAGGTGAAATCGCCGGAGGACCGATGTATTATATCGAGAATGGAATGGGAGATAAATTCAAATGGCTGGCAAAAATCTTTGCATTTTTCGGAGTTGTAACAGCACTTCTTGGATGTGGTACCTTTCCACAGGTAAATGCGATTACAGAGTCGGTGCATGATTCATTCCATATTCCAGTCATTGTTATTGGAATTATTGTTACTGTATTAACAGCAGTTGTAACACTTGGCGGAATTCAGGCAATCTCGAAAGTTGCACAGTTTGTTGTTCCATTTATGGCAATTTCTTTCATTGGTGGATCAATGGTGATTCTGATCGTGAACCATTCCGCAATTCCGGGAGCATTTGCAGAGATATTTTCCTGTGCATTTTCTAAGGAATCTGCACTTGGCGGAGCAGCAGGAACGGCTGTGGTCTCTTTCATGACAGCTATGAGAACCGGTGTGGCAAGAGGTGTATACACGAATGAGGCTGGGCTTGGAAGTTCACCAATCGTGGCGGCAGCAGCAAAGACAGATTCCTGTGTAAAGCAGGGGTTGATTTCAATGACAAGTGTATTTTTCACCACAATTCTGACATGTTCTATGACAGGACTGGTTGTAATCTCAAGCGGCTTGCTTGATAAAACTGATTTAAGCGGAAGTGTTCTGGTTACAAAGGCATATAATGCCGGACTTCCGTTTAATATTGGTATGTATCTGGTAGCAGTAGGAATTATCTTCTTCTCATTTACTACGATCCTCGGATGGAACTATTATGGAGAAAGATGTGTGCTGTATCTCACCGGAAAGACAGGAAGTATCAAGATTTTTAAGATCGTTTATATTCTGGCAATTGCAACAGCGCCGTTCCTGACACTGGAACCAATCTGGCTGATGGCGGATATTACCAATGCGCTGATGATCATTCCGAATCTGATCGCATTACTTGGACTTCGAAAAGTGGTTATCAGCGAAACTAAGAAATTCTTCGACCGGGAAGAGCGTACGAAGGTGAATGTAAGAAAATCAGTAGTAGAGTAGATTTATTGTTGAAAAATCTTTTGACATATTCATAAGATGATGTTAGTATAGTTATAGAAAAAGAGTGCTACCGATAGACGGTTAGCCCGATAATAATTTAGTAAAAATAGTCGCTTAGTTTACCAGACTGTGGGCGGCTATTTTTGTGTCTTATGATTATCCTTACCAATAGTGTATCCGATGCTGAAGCATGATAAGCCGAAACTGATGATAGCTAAAAAATCCATAATACTCATTGGCTTAGCCCTCCTTTCCAGTGAATTCCTTTTCAGGTTTCTATGTAATCAGAGGGGCACAGTCCCTCTGCAGAAGGACTAACCGCCTACCGTTTTGGTAGCACCCGTGATATGATTATAACAATTAACAACGAAAAATACAATATATATTTACTTACTAATGGATAATTTAAAGGCGCGATTTTATTAGTGAGAATAACAAATTATGGATTCATGTATCTTGCACAGTCTTCTTATATAGACTTATAATAAAAGAAAAAGACCGAAAGGACTGATTCTATGAAACGTATTTTTTGGATCGTATTGGACAGTGCAGGCATCGGTGAAGCACCGGATGCGGATAAATTTGGTGATATCGGAAGTAATACATGGAAGAGTTGCTATGACAGCGGGAAACTTCATATTCCGAATATGGAAAAGATCGGAATCTACCAGATCGATGGTATGGAATATGCAAAAAGCACAGAGAATCCGACCGGAAGTTTTGCAAGAATGCAGGAATTATCCTGTGGAAAGGATACGACGACCGGACACTGGGAAATGGCGGGAATCGTAACACCGGATCCACTTCCAAAATTTCCAAATGGATTCCCAAAAGCATTCATAGAGGAATTTTCAAAAAGGACGGGAAGAAAGATTCTATGTAATCTGCCGTATTCAGGCACACAGGTCATTCATGATTATGGCCGGGAGCAGGAAGAGACAGGAGCACTGATCGTATATACATCTGCGGACAGTGTATGCCAGATCGCAGCGCACGAGGATGTAATTCCGGTAGAGCAGTTGTATGAATACTGCAAGATCGCCAGAGAGATGCTGACGGGAGATCTCGGAGTCGGAAGAGTGATTGCAAGACCATTCATCGGAACATGGCCAAATTACGAACGAACGATCAGACGGCATGACTTTTCACTTGCACCGCCGAGACAGACGGTGTTGGATGCATTAAAAACAGAAGGAAAAGATGTGATCGGTGTCGGAAAGATCTATGATATCTTTGAAGGGCAGGGAGTGACGGAGACCTACCCGAATCAGGGAAATGAAAAAAATATGGAAAAGACGATCGAGATACAGAAAAAAGAGTTCGACGGACTTTGCTATGTGAACTTAGTAGATGGGGATATGATCTATGGACACCGGCGTGATATCGAAGGATATGCAGGAGCATTGACGCAATTTGATGAACAGCTGGGAGAGTTCCTTACGAATATGCGGGATGATGATATGCTGATGATCACGGCAGACCATGGCTGTGATCCCGGATATACCGGAACAGATCATACGAGGGAATATGTGCCTTGCCTCATATATGGAAAAGAGATCAAAGCGGGAGTAAACCTGCATACCAGAAAAGGGTTTGCAGATATGGCGGCGACGATCGCGGAAGCTCTTGGAAGTATCTACCGGGGGGATGGGGAATCTTTCTGGGGTGAAATAAGAAATAAGAGGTGACATTATGAGTCTTCCACCATATAGAAAAATCGATCAGTCAACCTGGTCGCGCCAGGATCACTACAAGTATTATACCGAAAAATTAAAAGTAAACTACAGTATGACAGCACGCCTGGATGTAACAAGATTAAGAGCAGAATGTGACCGCTTGGGGGTGCATTTCTATGCAGCCTTTATCTGGTGTACGTCAAATGTTGTGAACCGCTTGCCATTTATGAAGATGATGACGGATGAAAAAGGCAGTCTGGGAGTGTGGGATGTTGTACACCCGAATTATACGATCTTCCACAAAGAAGATCACACATTTTCTGACTGCTGGAGCGAATACGATGATGACTTTGCGACTTTCTATAAGAGAATAGAAGCGGACATAGAAGCTGCAAAGAAGGTCAGAGGCATCAAGGCAAAAGCCGGACAGCCGGTGAACTTTTACTGTATTTCCTGCGTGCCATGGCTGGATTACACCGGATATGCGGCATCAACAGCATCTGATCATGTGCCGCTGTTTCCGATCATTACATTCGGTAAATACACAGAAGATAACGGGAAACTGACACTTCCGCTGACGTTTACGATTGCCCATGCGGCGATGGATGGGTGGCATACGTCGGAATTCTTTCGGGAGATGCAGAAGGAACTGCAAGGAATTGAATTGGGAATTTAATTTATTAACGGGGAAGCGGCCTCTCAGTCCTTGAAGGAAACAATAGATAAGGCTTCTTGTTCAGGTTCCATACCATAAGAAACACTAAGAGAGTCAGAATCACCTAAAAGCAAAGGAACTACGCTCAAACTCGGCGTTCGCCTCAAACACGTTCGCTTCGTTCCTTTAACGGTGCTTCTGACTCTCTAATTGTTTCTAACGGCATTCCACATTCACAATAATCCTTATCTATTGTTTCCTTCAAGTCGTGACTGGCAGCGAATGTTAATAAATAAAATGCCCGGAAGTGTAACCCGGTGAAGGCCACTACGATTACGCACTTGCCATTTCATTCTTAAGGCATTCGACACCCACGGAATAAAAAGTAGGAAGCCGTTCCAGTGAATGTGAAGAAGGTGTTGGAAATAGTTAAGCGTCAAAATTATGCGTTGGGTTTTCGAAATTTGCCTGTTTGAGCCGAATGGCGAGTTGCAAATTTCGGAAGCCCGTTTTTAGCATAATTTTGACGCTTTAGTATTTCCCACCGACGGAACCTGAACAGGAACGGCTTCCTACTTTTTATGCAGGTCCGGGTCGTCGTGCCTTCCTGAATTAAATCCCAATTACCGATTTTATAGCTCCCAACAATTCCGCATATGTCTCGTATGCCGGAATCTCCGGATGATCTTCTTTGATCTTATCAGTGGTGCGGAACAGGAATCCTGCTTTTCCTGCTTGGATCATGCCCAGATCGTTGTACGAATCGCCACTTGCAATTGTTTCAAATCCAATAGACTGTAGTGCTTTCACGGTGCTGAGTTTTGAGTTTTCCACACGCATCTTAAAATCTGTGATCTCGCCATTTTCTGCGATCTCAAGACTGTTGCAGAACAATGTCGGTCTTCCGAGCTTTTCCATCAATGGCTGTGCAAATTCTGTAAAAGTATCACTGATCAGAATTACCTGACTGAAAGAGCGCAGTTCATCTAAGAATTCTTTTGCTCCCGGGAGTGGGTCGATCTTAGCAATCGTTTCCTGGATTTCCTTGATTCCAAGTCCATGTTCTTTTAAAATATCCAGTCTCCATCTCATCAGTTTATTGTAATCCGGTTCATCCCTTGTCGTTCTTTTTAGTTCAGGGATTCCACTTTCCTCGGCAAATGCGATCCATATTTCCGGTACTAATACTCCTTCAACATCCAGACATGTAATATACATTCTATGATTCCTCCTATACCTGTTTGTCTTTTTGCTTTTTATCATAACACAAGTTTGCTGATTTTACATTCTTTTTATTAGCAATTCTTCATTCCTAACTGCCAGAATGCAACCGCACTGGCAGCTGCGACATTCAGCGAATCCACACCGTGTGACATCGGAATCATTACCGTATAATCGCAGGCGGCAATGGTTTCCGCCAGCAGTCCGTCTCCTTCCGTTCCCAATATCACTGCCAGCTTCTCTTCTTTTGCGAGTTTTGGATCAGCGATACTTACGGAATTTTCTTTCAATGCCATCGCCGCCGTCTTAAATCCCAGTTCACGTAATATATGCATTCCTTCTTTTGGCCAGCTTACAGATCTATCCACAAATGTCCACGGAATTTGGAACACTGTCCCCATACTGACCCGGCTTGCTCTTCGGTAAAGCGGATTACTGCATCCACCTGTCAAAATCACTGCATCCATGTGAAGTGCCGCTGCTGAACGGAAGATAGCGCCTACATTCGTGGGATTCATTACATTTTCAAGTACTGCTATTCTGTCACAGCCGGCACAGATTTCCCGTAGCCCCGGCAGATTCCGCCTTTTCATTACACATAACATTCCTCTGGTCAGTTTAAATCCGGTAAGCTTCGTCAGTACAGCAAATTCTGCCGTATATATCGGTACATTGGCACACCGTTCAAGTACGGCTATTGTTTCCGCATCTTCCAAAGCCTGCTTTTTTTCTACCAGAACAGACACCGGCTCATATCCTCCATCCAATGCCCGGATAATCACTTTCGGACTTTCCGCAATAAACAGTCCTTTCTCCGGATGGTCTTTGTTCAAAAGCTGTGCTTCTGTGAGCCTTGCATATACATCCAGTTCCGAAGCATCAAAATCCATAATTTCTTTTGCATTCTGTAATAGCCTTATATTCGCAGTTTCTGTATTATCCATAATCATTTTCCTCTTCTTTGTCATTCACAGGATCTTATTGTTATCTTATTATACAGAATGAATGATATTTTCTCAATTCTGTAAATATTTTATGCCCATAATCCCGGACTTTATGTTAAAGTGGATAAGGTATGAGCAGATATTTTTTTGATATAAGGAGAATTCTTCACTATGATGACTGAACTTGAGAAATATTATAATAAATTTAACGAAGAAAAACGTCTTGGAAGCCGGCATGGACAAGTCGAATTTACAACTTCTATGAAATATATACACGAATATCTTCCAAAAGATAAATCTGTAAAAATTCTGGATGTAGGTGCAGGAACCGGCCGTTACAGTGTCGCCCTTGCGGAAGAAGGTTACGATGTTACCGCTGTTGAACTGGTTAAATATAATCTTGGCATTTTAAAAAAGAAGAACAGTTCCGTAAAAGCTTATCAGGGTAATGCTATGAAACTATCTCGCTTTTCGGATAAAGAATTCGACTTGATCCTGGTATTTGGCCCTATGTACCATCTGTATTCCATGGAAGACAAAGTCAAGGCACTGACCGAAGCAAAACGTGTACTAAAAGATGACGGTGTAATCATGGTTGCTTACTGTATGAATGAATACAGTGTCCTGACCTATGGATTCAAACAGAATCATATTTTAGAATGTATAGAAAGTGGGAAGATTGATGAAAACTTCCGTGTACAGCCAAAACCGGAAGACCTCTATGATTATGTACGTCTGGAAGATATGGATGCATATAATAAGGCCGCCGGACTGGAACGGATTAAAGTAATCTCAGCAGACGGACCTTCGGATTATATGCGCCCGGTACTCAATGCAATGGATGATGAGACATTTGAGACATTTATCCGATATCATCTTTCGGTATGTGAACGCCCGGAACTTGTGGGGGCAGGATCACATACGGTGGATATTTTGAAGAAGATTGGGATTTAATTTATTACCGGGGAAGCGGCCTCTCAGTCCTTGAAGGAAACAATAGATAAGGCTTCTTGTTCAGGTTCCATACCATAAGAAACACTAAGAGAGTCAGAATCACCTAAAAGCAAAGGAACTACGCTCAAACTCGGCGTTCGCCTCAAACACGTTCGCTTCGTTCCTTTAACGGTGCTTCTGACTCTCTAACTATTTCTAATGGCATTTCACATTCACAATAATCCTTATCTATTGTTTCCTTCAAGTCGTGACTGGCAGCGAATGTTAATAAATAAAATGCCCGGAAGTGTAACCCAGCGGAAGCCACTACGGTTACGCATTTGCCATTTCATTCGTAAGGCATTCGACACCCACGGAATAAAAAGTAGAAAGCCGTTCCAGTGAATGTGAAGAAGGTGTTGGAAATAGTTAAGCGTCAAAATTATGCGTTGGGTTTTCGAAATTTGCCTGTTTGAGCCAAATGGCGAGTTGCAAATTTCGGAAGCCCGTTTTTAGCATAATTTTGACGCTTTAGTATTTCCCGCCGACGGAACCTGAACAGGAACGGCTTCCTACTTTTTATGCAGGTCCGGGTCGTCGTGCCTTTCTGAATTAAATCCCAAATTATTTTAAAAACATCCGCAACATCTTCCTCTTAAACTTATTATACCTTTGATACCGCACCGGAAGATCCATCCAGGTCTTTTTATCCACAATACTCCTGTAATGTGTAAACTCATCGAATCCGGCTTTCCCATGATATCCACCCATTCCGCTTTCGCCGACACCGCCGAACGGCATGGCACTGGTAGCAAGATGAATGATGGTATCGTTGATACAACCACCACCGAAGTGACAGCGGTCAAGGACTTTCTTCTGTGCAGCTTTATCTTCACTGAAAAAATACAGTGCCAGCGGATGCGGATGTGATTCCACGGTCTGAATGGCATCATCCAGTGATTCGTAAGTCAGGATCGGAAGGATTGGTCCGAAGATTTCCTCGCCCATGACAGCATCCTCCCATGTAACATTCTTCATCACAGTAGGTGCAATGCGTAAAATCTTGGCATCCGATTGTCCGCCGATCACTACTTTGGAAGAATCAATCAGCCCCTGCAGACGCTGGAAATGTTTCCGGTTGATAATCTTACCGTAATTAGGATTCTCCAATGGATGTTTACTGAACTGACGGCGGATCTCGGATTTGATCGCATCGGTCAACTGGTCACGGATCGCTTTATCACAGAGAATATAATCCGGTGCGACACAGGTCTGTCCGCAGTTTAAGTATTTACCAAAGACAATACGTCTTGCGGCAAGAGGAATTTTGGCCGTAGAGTCTACAATACATGGACTTTTACCGCCAAGTTCCAAAGTTACCGGTGTTAAATATTCGGCTGCATGTCTTAAGACTTCACGTCCGACCGTCTTTCCGCCGGTGAAGAAGATCTTATCAAAACGCTGGTTTAAAAGCGCCTGGTTCTCGGCACGTCCGCCGGTCACAACAGCGACATATTCATCTGCAAAGCATTCTTCGATGATCTCCTGCATCACACGGCTGGTAGATGGTGCATAAGCACTTGGCTTAACAACAGCGGTATTACCGGCGGCCAGTGCATCAATCAGTGGTTCCAGTGTCAGCAGGACCGGATAATTCCATGGACTCATAATGAGAACATTTCCGTATGGGGAAGGAGAGCGGAAGCTTTTGGCTGCAAACTGTGCCAGCGGTGTCGGAACGACCGTTTCTTTTGTCAGTTTTTTTATGTGCTTCAGCATCCAACTAAGTTCTGAAAGTGTGAGTCCTATCTCACACATATAACTTTCCGTCTCACTTTTTCCAAGGTCGGCTTTTAAGGCAAGATTCAGATCCGGTTCATGGCGGATGATAGAATCTTTTAATTTCTGAAGTTGCTCTATTCGATAAGCTACAGGCAGAGTCTGGCCTGTCTGGAAAAATTTATGCTGCTTTTCCAGGATGTTCTGAATTTCTGCTTCTGTCATTTTCATTTACCTCCTGTACAAGATGATACATCTGTTCCAGTTTTGAAGGTCCCCATAAAACAGGTACCGGATAGAGAGGGTTCGCTTCTTTATCTGCATAACGGGCCAGTTTCGGAATATCCTCATTGCGGATACCATCCAGTGTCTCGGGGATATTCATGGAAAGATTCATGTTTCGGATATGCCGGATGAATTCTCCGGCAGCAACTGCGTCAAGGTCCGAATCAGAGATGCCGGTAAGACGCGCAAGTCTGGCCAGCTTTTTGTGTGCGGCAGTTCCATACGCTTCCAGTATGACCGGAAGAAGTACAGAATTGGCAAGTCCATGAGGAATTCCGTAACATCCACCGAGACTGTGGGCTACGGCGTGCACATATCCGACATAACTTTTGGTAAAGGCAGTTCCGGCAAGATAAGAGGCACGGAGCATATGATGTCTTGCAGTTTTGTCATTTCCATTATTATAAGCGTTTTGCAGATTGTCGAAGATCAGTTGGATGGCTTCGACAGCTGCGCTGCGTGTCTGTCTGGTAGTAGAGCGTCCGATATAAGCTTCAATGGCATGGGTCAGTGCGTCCATACCGGTAGTTGCCGTAAGCTGTGGCGGAAGTCCGTAAGTGACGGATGGCTCCAGTACCGCATAGTCTGGAATCAGATTAAAATCGTTGATTGCATATTTGTGATGCGTATCGGCATCAGTGATCACAGCTGCAAGAGTGGTCTCACTTCCGGTTCCGGCAGTTGTCGGAACTGCGATCAGGAGCGGAAGTCTGTGCCAGATCTTTAAGATGCCTTCCATCTTAGAAAGAGACTTATGCGGGCGGGCAAGTCTTGCACCGACTGCTTTTGCACAGTCCATGGAAGAACCGCCGCCGAATGCAAGAAGTGCCTGACATTTATGGTCAAGATAAAGATCCTTCGCATCTTCTACGTTGGCAGAAGTTGGATTTGCAACTGTATCTTTATATATTGTACATGAAATCTGAGATTTTGAAAGCTGTTTTTCCAAAGGTTTTGTAAGTCCAAGTTTGTAGACACCCGGATCTGTGACGAGCAGGATGTGGGAAATGTGATGTTTTTTTAGTACGGCAGGGACATTTTTGAATCCATCGATTAATTCCGGTTCCCGGTAAGGAAGAAACGGAAGAGCAATTCTAAAACAAGTCTGAAAAATGCGACAGTATATTTTCTTAAAAGTATTCATGAGAAACCTCCATATAATATAAAAAATTGTGTGTTCAAAAGAATTGGAAAAATACAGTGTCATACTGCAAAATCCTGTGCTAGAATAAAACCGGGGGTAACACCCATGTCAAGAAAGAGAGTGAAAGATATGCAGAAAAAAGACGAATACTGCATCACTGCAGGTGAATTTGCAAAGATGTGCCAGACCACCAGAGATACACTCCGCTATTATGAGCGCCAGGGAATTCTGGTGCCGAAGAAGAATCCGGTCAACGGATATCATTATTATAGTTATGCACAGATCAGTTCCTATTATTTTATAAAAACATTTCGTGAACTGGACTGTTCGGTGGGTGATATTAAAGAATACCTGTTGGGCGGGGAAGAGGTAAGATTTGACGCTTTTGTGGATCAGCAGTATGACAGACTGCTCATGATGAGAAGAGAACTGGACCGGAAGATCCACACGATTGCCGGAACGAGGAAGATTCTGGATCAGATCCGGATTGCAGATGTAGGGAAACCGGTGATCAGAAAAGTGGAACATTCTTTATATCTGATGCTGACAGAAGTCCGGTCGTCACCGGCGACTTCGTCCGGGGAGATAGCAGAAGATATACGCAGACATCTGAAATGTTGTGAGATTCCGGATGTCCAGGCATTTCCAATGGGATCCGCAATTGGGAAAGAAGCATTTATGAAGGGAATATATTCGTATAAAAATGTGTTTAGTTTTGCGGATAAAAAGCAGAAAGTATATACAGAGATGAAGCCGGGGGAATATCTTGTGGCTGTATCGCGGGAAAGTGACGGAGATATCAGCAGAACTTACAGAAAGATGATGGAATTACTGCAGAAAGAGAAGAAAAAATGGAGTTCAGATATTTACATTCTCAGTATTGTCAATGTGATCGACCCAAACGAAGAACGGAAATATCTGAAATATATATTTGCAGCGGTCAGTGATTTATAGTATCATTTTCATCTTATCTTTCTCCATCTGCATCCAGTAATCTTTGCGCTCTTCAAATTCCTGAGAGATCCATTCCAGTGATTCATCCAGTCCTTCTCCGGTGAATGGAAAATCTTTCAAAGTCTTTACATCATCAGAAGTCTGTTCGAAGCACCATGGTTCCGGATACACCCATACGTGCAGAATGTCATTTTCTGCACGCATGAAGAAGCGCATGCCATGATGAGAACCGGAGAAAGGTTCTTTTTTTAATACTTTTGTATTGAGACCGATAACCTTGATCATAAGAAATCCTCCCTTGTTGTTCAGTCGGTATTCTCATCTTATCACAAAAAGAATGATTCATAAAGGCAGATTTCTAAAGGCAGATTCTTTTATTTCTGAGCCTCTTCTGCAAGTTTTTTGTAATAAAGAATCAGATCTGCAGCCTGCTGATAACTCAGATGAGTGGTGTCAATGGACAGGTTGTAGTATTTGGACTGTCCCCATTCTTCACCGGTGAATTCCTTGCGGAAAGTACTGCGTTTTTCATCAATTTCTTCAATCTTACGTTTGGCTTTTAAGCGGGAATTGATGTGGTCACGGGCCATGACTGCAGCAATCCGCTTGTCCATATCTGCATGAATGAATACACTGAAGGCATTGTCCTGTTCACGTGTAAGGTATCCGGCGCAGCGGCCAATGATGATGCACGGCTTCTCGGCGGCCAGTTCTTCTACGAGTTCAAAAGGAAATGGCTTCTTCTTAGGTCTGGAGTAGTTCATAGCGATGGAATACAGCAGACTGTTCATCGGCTGTTCTTCCAGATATTCTTCAACTTCCCCCTCAAATCCACGTTCTTTTGCAATTGCAATGAAACGTTCTTTATCATAGAATTCATACCCGGTACGTTTTGCAAGAATCTTTCCGATGGCATGTCCGCCGCTTCCATATTCACGTCCGATACAGATAATTGTTTTTTCCATAATTGTTAACCTCCATTTATCTGATTCATAATACATTAATATAACTGATAGAAGATCGTTGCACCGATAACCGTCATAAGTCCGGCAACAGCGATAGAAAGGCTGCTCATAGCACCTTCGATCTCTCCTATCTCCATAGCTTTGGCCGTTCCCATGGCATGGGAAGCCGTTCCGATGGCGAGACCTGTGGCAATCGGATGCCTGATCCCGCACAGCCGGCAGATCACATCACCGAACATATTTCCGATGATTCCGGTAATGATGATAGCTGCAACGGTGATCGTAACGATTCCACCAAGCTCCTCAGAGATTCCCATTCCGATCGCTGTCGTGATAGACTTCGGAAGCAGGGTTGCATAGATCTTCTTATCCAGATGGAATAACATCGAGAAGACCCATACACCGGCCAGACTGGTGAATACACCGGAGAGAATACCGGCAAGGATAGCTTTCATATTCTTTTTCAACAGTCCCATCTGCTGATGCAGCGGAATTGCAAGGCAGACGGTAGAAGGTGTCAGCAGATAGCTGAGTAACGAAGAACCATCTTCATATACTTCATATTTAATATTGGTAACTTTCAAAATAATAATCACAAATACAATTGAGATCAGCAGTGGATTGCAGAGCGCAAGCTTTGTCTTTTGTCGGAGAATGATACCGATCTCATATCCGATCAGGCTGATTGCCAGACAGAAAAATGCTGAATCCTGTAATAATTTACTCATGTTTTTTGTCCTCTTTCTTTAAGATAAACTGTGCAATACGTCCGCTTACGGCCATAACAAGGATGGTTGTAACGACGATAATAATACTGATCGGAATGATGACTGGCTTTAAAGCACCCCAGGAAACCATAAGTCCGACTCCGGCAGGGATAAAAAGCATTGGCATGATTTCAATCAGAAATCCTCCGGCTTCATTTACTGCATTGAGTGGAAGTATACCGGTCTGTAAACCGATCAGCATAAGAACGAGGCCGTAGATGCTGGCCGGAACCGGGAGCGGCAGTAATGCGTGCAACAGTTCTCCGACGAATGAGATCGCCAGGATGATCATAAATTGTCTTACAAACTTCATGTGTTCCTCCCTATATCTTGTGAATCATAAGATATCCACTTTACTTTGGTGAAATTGTCCTACCAATTATACCACTTCTGAAATAATATGCACGGAAAATCTTAGCGAAAATTGTATAAAATATAATACGTTTGATATGGCGCAAGAATTTAAACGGCATAAATGAGAAATATTATCTGAACGGTCGGAGGTATTAAGAAAATCTTCATAATTTATAAGAGGAAGTCTTTATATTTTTATAGTAAAATGAATCCATATTCTGAAAAGTCTGAAAAACGACAGAGAGGAGGAGTATGAGGAAGGTAATTGAAGTCAGGAATCTATACAAGCTGTACCGTGTTGGTGATGAGTTTGTACGCGCACTGGATGGTGTGGATTTTGAGATATATGAAGGAGAGTTTTGCGCAATTGTCGGGACCTCCGGTTCCGGTAAATCAACACTTCTGAATATGCTGGCGGGGCTGGAAAAACCGACAAAGGGAGAGGTCATCATTGCGGGAAAGCATATTGAAAAGTTAAATGAAGAACAATTGGTGACATTCCGGCGGGATCATGTGGGATTCATCTTTCAGTCATTTCATCTGATGGGAACGTTGAATGCGGTGGAAAATGTAGCATTGCCGCTTAGCTTCCGCGGCGTTCCAAGAGATGTAAGAGTACGAAAAGCCAATGAGATGTTAGATCTGGTAAAACTTGGAAAGCATAAGAAGCATCTGCCGAACCAGATGTCGGGCGGACAGCAGCAGAGAGTGGGAGTTGCCAGGGCACTGGTAGTAGATCCGGATATTATATTTGCCGATGAGCCGACAGGAAATTTGGATTCCCATACATCGGAAGAAGTCATGGAACTGATGCAGCGGGTGGTCAGAGAGCAGAAGAAGACACTGGTCATGGTCACACATGATGATCATCTGGCAACTTATGCGGACAGGGTATTTCATATCCGGGACGGCAGGATCATTAAGATAGAAGATAACCGATGGAAAAAAGGGAAAGAAGAGGGAGGAAGACATGCAGAAACGAATACAGAAAGAGACAGGAAATAATTGCTTGAAAAGAATCATTGTTGCCTTTCTGGCAGTGATCATGATGACAACTATGCTGCATCCGCAGATGGTACAGGCTGCAACAGGAATTACGATCGAGTCAAAAGACAATAAGGTGCTGACGTATAAAGCGGGAGAAAAGAAGACATGGACATTTACTGTAACGAATCATTCGGGGAATCCGATGAATAATGTAACGGTAACACCGGATCTTGGAGATGACAATGATGTATGGCCATTCAAAACAGAGATGCAGAGTTACCAGCAGAACATTGGAACCCTGGAAAACGGAAAATCAAAAGATGTGGCGTTTGATTTTACTCAGAGAGAAGATGTTCAGACTTCACGCTATACTTTAAAGTTCAAGGTTACGGCAGACGGACAGGAAGAAGCAGAAAAGCAGTTCTATGTGAATACCACAGCAAAGCCGGTACAGAAAGACACACAGGATAATAAAGACAACAAAGATACAGATGACGGCAAGGATACAGGAAAAGGCAATGGAGCAGGCAGTGGTTCTGACACATCTTACCAGATACCGGATGCCGGCGGTTACAGTAACGGAGAAGCAGCTTACAGCGGAGGAGCCGGTGGAAGTACGGATGGAGGTGCAGCTTCGGGAAATGGTTCTGTTCCGCGTGTGATCGTAACCGGATTTACAACCGATCCGGCAGAAGTCCGTGCGGGCAGTAATTTCAAGTTAACGATCCATCTGAAAAATACATCCAGGATGAAAGTCAGCAATATGCTGTTCGATCTTTCAGCACCGACAGAAGTCAGCGATGAACAGACGACATCACCGGCATTCCTTCCATCATCCGGTGCAAGCTCCATCTATCTGGACAGCATTGCTCCGAATGGAACAGCCGATATTAGTATCGAACTGAATGCAAAATCAGATCTTCTTCAGAAGCCATACAATATGGAACTTTCCATGAAATATGAAGATCCGAATGCTACGCAGGTAGAAGGATCGTCAAGTATCTCTATTCCGGTGAAGCAGGATGCAAGATTTGAAATCAGCGATTTTGAGATCAGTCCGCAGAGCGTTGCTGTCGGTGAAGAAGCAAATGTGATGTGTAGTCTTTATAATCTGGGACGGATCAAGCTCTATAATGTAAAAGCTACATTTGAAGGAAAGAATATCAAAAAGTCGGAAGTATTTATTGGAAATATAGAATCCGGTGCAACCGGTTCGATTGATGCCATGCTGGAAGGAAAGAAAATATCGGATGGTCCGGCGAAGGTAACGATGACACTTAGTTATGAAGATGAATCGGGAAACATTTCAACAACCACGAAAGATCTGAATCTGGAAGTGACAGAAAAAGTGGATGATGATGAGGCGGCAGCTTCCGATATGCCGGAGGAGACACAGAAAAGTTTTCCTGTAATTCCGGTTGTAATCGCAGCAGTGGTCATTGCAGTGGTGGCAGCAGTCGTAATACTTAAGAAGCGCAAAAAGAAACAGCTGGCAGAGATTGAAGAGGAGGAGTTATTGGATGAACTGGAACGATCTTCTGAGGATGAGCATCAATAGTCTGCGGAGAAGGAAACTCCGTACATTTCTGACGGTCCTTGGTGTGTTGATCGGTACAGCTTCGATTGTAGTGATGATCTCACTCGGACTTGGTATGCAGCAGTCCCTTTATAAGGAAGTGGAACAGTCGGGAGGTCTGACCAGTATCACTGTGACCGGATCGGACAACAGTGACGGTATGACGACAGAAAGTATGGGATCAGGACAGGAGACAGAAAAAAGGATAGATGACCAGTTGGTTGAAAAGATCAGTAAAATGGATCATGTGAAATTAGCTGCACCAATCTATGAGACTTCGGTGATCCTGCTGAAAGGCTCCTATATGGCGTATGTCCAGTTGCAAGGAATGACACCGGAAGGCCTGAAATCCCTAAATATGGATCTTGGAGATGGAACGCTCCCAAAGACCGGAACAGGACATCTGGAGCTGATATTCGGAAATGGCGTGATCACTGATTTTTATGAAACAGGAAGCGGCAACGGATATTATGATACCGGGAAAGTCCCGAATATCAATCTGATGAAAGATTCTCTTTTCATGATCACGGATACAGAGAATTACAATAGTGACAGCAGCGCAGCCTTTGGAGACAGTGCAGACAGAACAGCAGGGGCAGGGAGCCAGTCAGATTCCGGAACCGGGCAGACAAAACCTGTCCAAAAATATGTAGTAAGGGCAAGCGGTGTGATAAATGGCGGCCTGGATGACTATTCCAATAATTATGACAGTGTATTTTGTGACCTGGAGACTTTAAAGCAGTTATTGCGGAAAGAATATGCAGGCAAAGTCATTCCGGGACAGCCGAAGACCAAAGCTGGAAAGGCATTAAAAGGCTTCTATTATACGTCATTAAAAGTGAAAGCAGACGATATAGATCACGTGAATGAGGTCGCTGATGTAATCCGTAATATGGGATATAATGTTGAGACTAATGCGGAATATCTGGACAGTATGAAGAGTCAGTTCGCGATTGTACAGGCGGTGCTCGGAGGTATTGGTGCGGTGTCATTACTGGTAGCTGCAATCGGAATTGCAAATACGATGATGATGTCCATTTATGAACGGACAAAGGAAATCGGTGTGATGAAGGTACTTGGATGCAGTCTTAGGAATATCCGGGAAATGTTCCTGCTGGAAGCAGCGTTTATAGGTCTTCTCGGAGGAATTGCCGGAAATATTCTAAGCTTCGTAATGTCAGTAGCCATTAATATAATTGTTGGAAGCAGCGGTGCTATGTCGATGGGAACAGACAGCACGATATCTTATATTCCGTGGTGGCTTGTGCTGATGTCCATGGTATTTGCAGTGCTGGTCGGAGTGCTGGCGGGATATTTCCCGGCGAAACGGGCAATGAAGCTGAGTCCACTTGCCGCGATCAGGAATGAATAGGGAATAAGATTTTTATAATAAATAAAATATAAAATTACAATGAAAGAAGAAGGTGTAAGGCAGATTGCTAGACATCTTCTTTTTTCTTGTCATATGTTCGAAAGAAGTGCAGGTAGTAGGTTTTCTGTATATAGAGGAAGAGCAGGAAAGATAATAATTATGTACAAATGATGAGTGTTAAATTGTTATATATAATGTAAAAATATATAATTAAAATATTGACATATATCGAAAAAAGATATATATTCAAAATAGATAATAAAAACAAAAGAAGTAATTGTAACATACACAATTGAATCGGAAAGGAGCTGAGAAGTATAAAGATAACATTAGGAAAATAGATGTTACAGTCTTTCTGTTGTTAAAAAGTAAGGAGGCATTAAATTATGAAGAAATTAGGAAATGCTATTTTAATGATTGATATTCCATTTAATATTGCGGGAATTATATTGTGCATGTGGAGAATTAATATTATGTTGCACTCTGATCTGCAGAGACTAATAGACGAGGAGGGAGGCATAGGAACGGCTAATACATTAATTGTTGTTGGTGCGGTATGTTGTTGTATGTTTTTAGTATTGAATATTATATGTGCGGTGGGACGTGCAAGAAATAAAGAATCAATGATTGCAGAAGGAATGACTGGAATTTCATTTTTAATAAAAATAATGTGTGTTATCTTTTTTGCAGTATACAGATTATTCTTATAATTATAATTCGAAGAGGGATGGGGGGAAGAAGTATGAACAGGTTGTTTCGAGATATATTAAGAGAAAATAAGAATGATTATATTCGAACAGTTTTAGGATGTAGCTGGATTATTTCATTAATATATTTTTCGACAGCAGTGGGTGGCTGTCTTTCATACATATCAACAGGATCCATCCCTCAAATGACATATTTGATCATGGAAGTAGAAAAAGAATTTCTTATTCCATATGGTTTACTGTTGATCCTGCTGATCTTACTGTTGAGCGGATACATAAGAAAAAGGGCCGTTATATACAAAACGTTAACTGTATTCGGAATGAAAAGAAAGCATAAATACAGATTTATTTTGTTCGAATATCTGGGAATTGTTGGATTCAGTATGATATTAGGAATCGTATTAGGAATTTATGAATCAAAGGGCTTAAAAATTATTTTAGAATATTTTTTTGCCAATATAAAGGGACATATTCAATATGGTGAGACTCCGCTGAAACTTACATTAATTATCAGTTTTTTGATTTTTGGAATGGGATTTATTGTTTGTGATCAGGCAATCTCATGTCTGGGAATTGATTATCTTATCAGTAATGAAAGTGAGACAAGACAAAGAACAAAGGTAAATATTAAAATGTGCTTTGTGACAATTATTATGGCTGGAATTACGATTATATCCATTATGACATACTGGGGTAAAAGCGGTAATACGATTCCAACCTTGTTGGCAGTTATTACAATATTACTCTTTTTATATTTTTATGGTGCTTATTTTATAAAGCGTTTTGAAAGAGGAAAAGGGTATTATAAGAAAATTCTCTGGATAGATGACTGGTGTGGCAATTTTTACAGGCATATTAATATCTCGTATATAGTAGGAGTGTTTATATATATTGTTATATTCACGTTTTCCTTTGAAATTATTAATACGCTGCCCATTGTACAAAAAGATAATTATCCGTATGATCTGGTATGGGGAGCAAATAAAACCGATAAAGATTTTTTAAACCAATTGGAAAAGAAATATGGAATTGAAGTCAAATGTATTCCGGATATAAGGGTTACATCAGGTGACTATGGAGAACATACAGGAATATCAGCTTCAGAATATCAGAAACTTACAGGTGAAAAACTGAAATTGCATAATCATGAAATATATGTTGTATATCAACGAAATAAAGCGGAATACGGAACACTTGGAATAGATTATGGGAAAAAAGAACCGAGATTATATATAGGAAATTCGGATGCAGATATTTGGGTGTACACGATGCGGGTTATGCCCAGTAATCAATTTATACGAGATTATAGGATTGTTGGTACTACAAATAGAATTATAACCGGTAATTTTAAAAGCAGACAATTAGAAGAAAGCGGAATAAAAGGAAATGTTTTTGAAGAGATTATTGTATTTTCAGATGAAGAATATGAAAGAATCAGTAAAACGGCCAGAGGATCTGATTTAACAGTTGCAATCAATATTCCACAGAATTATAGCCGGGTAGTAAATGATATATATAAATATGCAGAGAAAAATTCACAGGTGAATTTTTTCGATTATAAATATGGCAATCTGATTTATGAGAAGAAAGAACTGATCGTAGAGGAACAAGAAGCAAATATGTTAAAAGTAAGTGCAATGATAATTAACATTATTACATTGGTTATTTGTATTATATTTACTTTGTACAATAATATTGCAAGCTATAAAAATAAAATGAGATGGAAGTATACGTTCTTTTACCGGCAGGGAATGGATAAGATGAAAATAAAAAGCCATTTAAAGCGGGAAATATTACTAACAACAGAAATTGCATGTATAAGTAGTATACCGTTTGCGGGTATTATGGTTTTGATAAAAATATTGTATAAGGATTTGAACACATATTGGACGATACGTTATATAGGAGAAAGTTTGCTGGTAGTTGTTGTATTGACAATAGTCATCCATTTCATGGTATATGGTATGGCAAGTAATGTTTATAAACAGATTGAAAGGAGCATTCAAAATGAGCAGTAATATTGTATTGGATGTTAGAAGGGTTGAAAAAAATTACAATACGACAACGCAAGAAGGAAAAGAAAATATTTATTCTGTTTTAAAAGGAATATCCTTTCAAGTTCATAAAGGGGAATTCATAAGTATCATGGGAAGTTCAGGATGTGGAAAAACCACACTTTTGAAAATCATTGGAATGCTTAACGAACCGAGTAAAGGAACTGTGCTATATAAAGGGAAAAACATACAGGAAATATATGGAGAAAATCTTGCCAGGATACGAAGAACAGAGATTGCATTTGTATTTCAAGATTATTATTTGATGAATAGTCTCACCGTAAAAGACAATATTATGCTGCCATTGATTTTGAATGAAAATGATTTAAAAGAAGGTATTAAATCTGTTAGAAAGATAGCTGCTGAATTTGGTATATCCAACTTATTGGATAAATATCCATATGAATTGTCAGGTGGTGAAAAACAAAGAACGGCTATTTGTAGAGCAATGATAGAAAATCCTGAATTGATACTGGCTGATGAACCAACTGGAAATCTTGATTCAAATACTTCTTTGCAGGTGATAAAGACATTGGTTCATATTAATGAAACATTAAATAAAACTGTAGTAATGGTAACACATGATCCTAAAATGGCAAGTTATGGGAAAAGAACACTTTTTCTAAAAGATGGAGTAATATTGGACTCTCTGATAAAGAAAGAATCAAATGAAAAATATTATGAAAAAATTTTAAATAAAATGGTTCAGATATAAAATGGAAGCAGGTTGAAAAATGATTAGGGTTAAGGTATTATAAAATAATTGGTGAGTATGTTAACGCTAGTGAGGAGTGAAAGCATGAAAGTTAATAAAAACATGGTTTCTGGTAATTCAGCAATGCTGGTTTTAAAACTTTTGTCAGAAAAGGATATGTACGGGTATGAGATGATTGATGCTTTGGCAAAAAAATCGAATAATATTTTTGAACTTAAAGTCGGTGCTTTGTATCCAATGCTGCATGGAATGGTACAGTCGGGATATTTGGAATCTTATAATCAGGAAGTTAACGGAAAATTACGTAAATATTATTGCATTACAGTCAATGGAAAAAAATATCTGGAAAGAATGATCGAAGAATGGAATGCGTATAGAAATGCAATGAATGACGTACTATGTCAGACAGTATAAATTACAGAAAATAGAATTATAGTTATACAGCCCGGAGCAAAAAACTCTCGGGCTGTGATTTTTATTCTTCAATAATATGAATCTCCAGATAATCAAAATCAATGGAATCTACAAAGTTATCCTGATAGAATCTTGTCTTGTCATGTCTTTTGAATTCATCAATATTATGATCCAGCCAGATCGGTTTGCTGAGGTCGAACTCATAACAGATCGAGTCCAGAGCATTGAATATCTTATGCGTTCTGGTGTCATCCGTCTCATCGCAGATTACGGTGTCGCGCAGCATATGATTGTCTTTAAATTCTTTTCCCCATAAACGGAACATATGAAGTCCTCCTGTTCGTGTGTATATTTGGATTTTCAGATTGGAAAATCTAAAGAATATTACAATTTGATATTCCAAGTATACAGGGAATCAAAAATAAAGTAAAGACGGGATTGCATGGAAAAAACAGTAAGGCAATAGTATAATAATGTATGTGTCAGACAATCAGAAAACATTAGATGAGGAGGAAGAGATATAATGAAAAGTTTAACGGATACATTTCAGTTGAGAAATAAAGTAGAAATTCCGTGTATCGGATATGGAACATGGAAGACACCGGATGGAGAGACTGCTTCCGTAAGTGTAAAAACTGCAATTGAACTGGGATATAGGCATATTGATACAGCGGCGGCATATGGAAATGAAACCAGTGTAGGAGAGGGAATCCGGGAAAGTGGAATTTCAAGGGAGCAGTTGTTTGTCACAAGCAAAGTATGGAATACGGAACGTGGTTATGAAAAGACACTTCATGCTTTTGAAAAAACATGTCAGGACCTGGGAACGGATTACCTGGATTTGTATCTGATACACTGGCCGGCTTCTGTGAATCAGTTTGAAAACTGGGAAGAGATAAATATTTCTACATGGAAAGCAATGATGGAGCTTTATAAAGAGGGCAGGATAAGAGCAATCGGAGTATCTAATTTTATGCCGCATCATCTGAAGGCTCTGATGGAGACAGAAATCATTCCAATGGTTGATCAAATTGAATTTCATCCGGGATGGATGCAGAGTGAAACTGTAAAATATTGTAAAGAGAATATGATACAGGTAGAAGCATGGAGTCCGCTGGGAAACGGACGGGTATTAAATCATCCAAATTTACAGCAGATTGCACAGAAATACGGAAAAACAGTTGCACAAATATGTATTCGCTGGTGTCTGCAGCATCAGGTGCTGCCATTATCGAAATCGGTAACACCATCCCGGATAAAAGAAAATTCAGAAGTCTTTGATTTTTCATTATTACCGGAGGATATGGAACAGATAGACAAAATAGAGAACTTCGGGAACTCTGGTTCACATCCGGATAAGATTAATTTTTGACAGAAACAAAACAATTCTTGTTTTTCCTGTAGCTGTATGATACACTCGTGACATGTGACAAGACACATGTAAATGCAAACGAAATATCTGTAAATCAGCACTGATCGACAAAAAATAGCAGATAAGGAAGGACGAGGAGAACGTTATATGAAAAAAGTAAAGAAAGTATTAGACCGCATCTTCATTGAAGGCTTAAGCGCCATGGCGCACGGTCTGTTCGCAACACTGATCATCGGCACGATCATCCAGCAGATCGGAACATTTATGGGCGGAAATATCGGAGAGATGATTTTCATCGCAGGTAAGCTTGCAGCAACCCTTACCGGAGCCGGTATTGGTGTGGCAGTAGCCTATAAGTTTAAGGAAGCACCGCTGGTAGTGGTGTCGGCAGCAACGGCCGGAATGGCAGGTGCATTTGCAAGCAGTATCCTGGCCGGAAAGGTATTCGTAGACGGAGCTATGGTATTTGCCGGACCGGGAGAGCCGCTGGGAGCGTTCATTGCTGCCTATGTGGGAATCTTCTTCGGACATATGGTATCCGGTAAGACGAAGGTGGATATTCTGGTGACTCCGGTCGTGACGATCGGAAGTGGATGTCTGGTGGGATTCCTGATCGGACCTCCAATCTCGGGATTCATGAGCTGGCTTGGTTCACTGATCAACTGGGGAACAGAGCAGCAGCCGTTTTTGATGGGGATTATTGTATCGGTACTGATGGGAATGATCCTGACACTGCCAATCAGTTCGGCAGCACTTGGTGTGATCCTGAATCTGTCCGGTCTGGCAGCAGGAGCCGCAACAGTAGGATGCTGCTGTAATATGGTAGGATTTGCCGTGGCAAGTTACCGTGAGAACAAAGTCGGGGGACTTCTGGCACAGGGGATCGGCACTTCCATGTTACAGGTTCCGAATATTGTGAAGAAACCGGTAATCTGGCTTCCGGCAATTATATCGAGCGCAATTCTCGGACCGGTAGGAACAATGGTGCTTCATATGACGAATAATGCGACCGGTTCCGGTATGGGGACAGCAGGTCTGGTGGGACAGATCATGACGTGGCAGACGATGATCCAGACAGAGTCCGCACAGATGGTTCTGATCAAAATATTACTGATCCAGATCGTACTTCCGGCAGTCGTGACACTTGGTATTTCGGAATTCATGAGAAAGAAAGACTGGATTAAGACCGGAGATATGAAACTGGAATTTTAGAGAAACTACCTGTATTTACATTTTCGGTGTAAACGATTATAATGTCCTGTAGAATGAATGTGAGTTCAGATTTTACAGAGATATTTAGGAGAAAGCAGGTAGAAAGTTATGATGGGCACTGGAAGAATTCATATGTATTACGGAGATGGCAAGGGAAAGACAACAGCAGCAGTCGGACAGGCAGTCAGAGCCGCCGGAGCCGGACTTCAGGTGCTCTTCTTTCAGTTCCTGAAAGATAATTCTTCAAATGAGAGAAAGATTCTGGAATCTGTACCCGGGATCACCTGCCTTCCGGGGCGTGATCAGGTAAAGTTTGTAAGCCGGATGAACGGAGATGAGAAAGCGGAACTCCGCCATTATAATAATAAAGCGTTGGATGAGATCGTAAAGTTCTGTACGAATTTTGATGTGCTAGTGCTGGATGAATCGCTGTGTGCGATCCATCTGAATGTCTTAAGTGAAGAGAAGATCAGAAGTTTTCTGGAACATAAGCCGCGTGGACTGGAGATCATTATGACAGGGCATGAGGTATCGCAGGATCTTCTGGATCTGGCAGATTATGCGACGATGATGATGAAGGTAAAGCATCCGTATGACCGTAAGGTACAGGCGAGAGAAGGAATTGAATTTTAAAAAATGAGTGGAGAGAGGCTGTCTGAGGATAGCTTCTTTTTGTTTTACATATGTATAATCTTTCTAAAATAAATGTGAAAAATAAGACATATTAGCAGTACTTATGGTATAATATTAACAGTGCTGGTTTAACTCTTCGTTAAGAGAGGAGAGAGAACATTTATATGGAAAATACGATGAAGAACTATGAAGATGTCGACAGTTGGAAGACGATCATGTTCCTGTATAATTCAGCGTTGAAAGAAGTGGGGACAAAGCTGGAGATACTGAATGATGAATTTCAACATGTGCATAAATACAACCCGATCGAACATATCAAGACAAGAATTAAGACACCGGAAAGTATTGTAAAGAAGTTACGCAGGTATGGTTACGAGATATCGATTGAGAACATGGTAAAATATATC
The DNA here is from genome assembly GCF_024168045.1 of Dorea longicatena. Taxonomy (GTDB): domain Bacteria; phylum Bacillota; class Clostridia; order Lachnospirales; family Lachnospiraceae; genus Dorea_A. Next base: position 2,342,387 of record NZ_CP100126.1, on the reverse strand, counting down.
AATGATATTGCAGGAGTACGCCTGATCTGTTCCTTTACGTCGGATATTTACCGGCTGGCAGAGATGATCGGCAATCAGAGTGATCTGAAAGTATTGTCGATCAAAGATTATATTAAGAATCCAAAAGAAAGTGGATATAAGAGCTATCATATGCTGGTATCTGTACCGATATTTCTTTCTGACAGCGTTGTAGATACCAAGGTAGAGATTCAGATCCGTACGATCGCAATGGATTTCTGGGCAAGTCTGGAACATAAGATCTATTATAAATTCGAAGGAGATGCGCCGGAGTATATCAGCAGGGATCTGAGAGAATGTGCAGAGATGGTATCAACGCTGGATGAAAAGATGCTGTCTTTGAATGAAGCAATCAAAGAATGTCTGGAGAAACAGGAAGAGTTAAATATAAGTACAAAGACAAAAGAGACGAACAGGCAGGATCAACGGGTTCTGCAGGGCCTGGATTAATATCTGGGCCTTTTATATAGAATTCATCTATAAGGGAATGGTTATATTAAGATTCTCTATTTGAAACCCGGAGCGGTTATTTATATAATGAGGAGTGAGAGAAAAGCTTGTAATATAAAGGAAGATTAAAGGAGCCGGGAAACATGTTTATAGATACACACATGCACGAAATGACCTGTTCAAAAGACAGTTTCTTAAAATTAGAACAGATGGTGGAAATTGCCAGGGAGAAAGGTCTTGGCGCAATCTGCATCACAGACCATGATGATATGGGACTGAAAGAATATGCGGAAGAATATGCGGAAAAAACCGGATTTCCGATCTTTGTCGGGATCGAGTTTTTCTCTTTGCAGGGAGACATCATCGCATTTGGAATTGAGGAATACCCGGATGAAAGGATTCCGGCCCAGGAGTTTATAGATCTTGTAAAGAGTCAGGGAGGCTTCTGCTTTGCGGCACATCCATTCCGGAATAATAACAGAGGTCTGGAAGAGAACTTAAGGACAGTAAGAGGCCTGGACGGTCTGGAAGTCCTGAATGGAAGTACTTCTGTAGCAGCGTGCCAGAAGGCAGCAAGATATGCACAGGAACTTGGACTTTGTACGATGGGATCCAGTGACTGTCATGTTCCGGAGAAAGTCGGCGTCTGTGCGACCTGGTTCCCGGAAGAAATAAGGACAATGGAAGAGTTTATGAAAGCTCTGAAAAAAGGTGGTATGAAACCGGCGTATTATGAAGATGGATCATACCATATACTTGAGGTACAAGAGTATGGGAATGGCTATCCGGAGATAGGATTCTAAGGATAGACGTTTTCAGGCTTTTATATAATTTATATATTTACCTTTTCCATAAATAATGATAGAATATTTCTATATGTATTGATTGTGGGAATGGTGATGGAAAGGTGGAATCATTATGATTACAGTTAATGCTATGGGGGATAATTGTCCAATCCCGGTTATTAAGACCAAAAAGGCAATAGCTGCACTGACCGGACCGGAGACAATTGAAGTTCTGGTTGACAATGAGATCGCAGTGCAGAATGTAACAAAGATGGCATCAGGTTCAGGAGGAAAAGTTACTTCTGAGAAGCTTGGGGATGCCGAGTTTAAAGTTACGATTGAAATGGAAGGAGCACCGGCAGCAGACGAAGCAGAAGCAGTATGCGTACCGGATGCAAGAGACAATACAGTTGTTGTTGTATCATCTGACCGTATGGGATCTGGAAATGATGAATTAGGTAAAGTACTGATCAAAGGATTTATCTTTGCAGTGACACAGCTTGATACTCTGCCAAAGACAATGCTTTTCTATAATGGAGGAGCAACCTTGACAACAGAAGATTCGGATTCTCTGGAAGATCTGAAATCACTGGAAGCACAGGGAGTAGAGATCATGACATGTGGAACCTGTCTGGATTACTATGGTCTGAAAGACAAGCTTGCAGTTGGTACAGTTACGAATATGTATAGCATTGTGGAGACAATGGCAAAAGCAGGAAGAATCGTCAGACCGTCATAAATTTACTTACATATCTGGATAAAAGCCGGATTCCTGAAGAAAGATGCAGGAGTTCCGGCTTTCTTATAATATCATGTATGTATAATGAATACAAAAATCCGGGCGTGTCAGAGAGATAAATGGATTGTCTTGGGAAAAAGGTATGAAAAACAGGAGGAGTAATAAGAATGAAATCAGATGTAAAATTAACGAGTTTAAGCAAAACCGCAGGTTGAGCGGCCAAGATTGGTCCGGAGACCCTTGCTCAGGTTCTGAGTAAGCTGCCAAAATTTGAGGATGACAATTTAATAGTAGGAATCGAGACTTCCGATGATGCTGCCATCTACAAAGTGACAGATGATATTGCGATGATTCAGACGGTTGATTTCTTTACTCCGATCGTAGATGATCCATATATGTTCGGACAGATCGCCGCGGCCAACTCGCTCAGTGATGTGTGGGCGATGGGAGGAGAGCCGGCAGTAGCATTGAACATCGTAGGTTTCCCGAACTGCCTGGATCCGGCGATCCTTGGCGATATTCTTGCGGGAGGTGCAGATAAGGTAAAAGAAGCAGGTGCGGTATTAGTCGGCGGTCATTCGGTACAGGATGATGAGCCAAAATACGGTCTCTGCGTATCCGGATTTGTTCACCCGGATAAGATCTTTAAGAATTATGGCTGTAGACCTGGCGATATATTGATTCTTACAAAACAGATCGGAAGTGGTATCGTGAATACTGCGATCAAAGCAGAGATGGCATCGCCATCGGCAATCCGCGAGGCACAGACGGTTATGGCATCCTTGAATAAGACAGGCAAGCAGGTTGTAGAGAAGTATGATGTTTCCGCATGTACGGATATTACAGGTTTTGGACTGCTTGGACACTGTGTTGAGATGGCATCCGCAAGTGATGTGACATTTGAACTCAGCGTTACCGACATTGCATATCTTCAGGATGCATATGATTATGCGAAGATGGGACTGGTTCCGGCAGGTGCCTATAAGAACAAGAGATATTCGATTGATAAGGTGGAAGTAGGATCGGTGAATGAGACATATTTAGATCTTCTTTATGATCCACAGACTTCCGGCGGACTTCTCATCAGTGTATCACCAAAAGAATATGAGAATATGATGAGAGATTTTAAAACATCAGGACTGGATACAACCGTTTCCGTAATCGGAACAGTTGCGCCAAAGAGTGATAAGCTGATCCGGTTATTCTAAAATTAATATTTGAAAAGAATGACAGAATGGAGAAGTATAATGAATAAGAATTTATTATATCGGAGTATTCCGAAGGTGGATATTCTTCTTGCAGACGAAGGGATAAAAGTATTGATTGAGACATACAGCCGTGAAAGCGTCATGGAAGCGATCCACAGTGAGATGGAAAAACTCCGTGCATTTATCGGAGTGTGTGAAGAGGAAGAAAAAGCAAAACAGCAGATTGCTCTTCTGAATGAAAATATCGCAAAAGCCGTATCTGCAATGCATACACCGAATATGAAGAAAGTGATCAATGGAACGGGAACCATCCTGCATACGAATCTTGGCCGTGCCCCGATAAGCTTCGAGCATATGATGAGGGCAGCTGAGATCGTCAGTGGATATTCGAACCTGGAATATAATCTGGAAGCAGGAAGAAGAGGAGAGCGGTATTCACATTTTGAAAAATTACTGTGTAAGTTAACCGGTGCAGAAGCTGCCATGGCGGTCAATAATAATGCATCTTCCGTGCTTTTGATCTTAAGTTCCCTGGCAAAAGGCGGGGAAGTGATTGTTTCCAGAGGGGAACTGATCGAGATCGGCGGAAAGTTCCGTATTCCGGATGTAATGGAACAGAGCGGTGCAAATCTTGTCGAAGTCGGAACGACGAATAAGACGCATTATGAAGATTACGAAGAGGCAATTACAGAAGAGACAAAGGCACTTCTGAAGGTGCACACCAGCAATTACCGGATTGTCGGATTTACAGAAAGTGTGGGAATTGACGAACTGGTACCGATTGCAAAGGAACATGGGATTCCAGTAGTAGAAGATCTTGGAAGCGGTGTGTTGATCAATTTGGAAAAATATGGACTGACGCATGAGCCTACTGTACAGGAATCCATTGCACATGGTGCTGATGTGGTGTGTTTCAGTGGTGACAAACTGCTGGGCGGTCCACAGGCCGGAATTATCATTGGTAAGAAGAAATATATTGATATGATGAAGAAGAACCAGCTGACCCGTGCACTCCGTATTGATAAATTTACGGCGGCGGCACTGGAGATGGTTCTGATGGAGTATCTGTCAGAAGAGACAGCCGTACAGAATATTCCTGTTCTGCGGATGATCGCAATGCCGCTTGATGAGATTGAAAAAGAAGCGGGATATTTTGCCAGAATCTTACGCCGTACAGGAATGGATGCAAAGATACAGGTCGTGTCTTATGAATCACAGATCGGTGGAGGATCCCTTCCGCTTGAAAGGATGGAAAGCCGCGCCGTATCCATCCAGCCAAATGGTATGAGTGTAGCTGAGATGGAAGAAAAGATGCGGCATCTGGAGATCCCGATTATTCCAAGAACAGTCAATGACAGTATTTGTCTGGATGTCAGAACGATCGAACGCAAGGATTATAAGATGATCGCATCAGAACTGACGGAATTACTTGGACAGAAAGAAAAAGAAGAACGGTAGGTGTGAAAGAAGGCTATGAAGAATATTATTATCGGAACGGCCGGACACATTGATCATGGTAAGACGACACTGATCAAAGCACTGACCGGAAGAAATACAGACCGCTGGGAAGAAGAACAGCGCAGAGGAATTACGATCGATCTGGGGTTTACCTATTTTGATCTGCCGGGCGGAGACCGTGCGGGGATCATCGATGTACCCGGACATGAGAAATTTATCAACAATATGGTTGCCGGAGTTGTCGGAATGGACCTGGTACTTCTGGTAATTGCAGCGGATGAAGGAATCATGCCGCAGACAAGAGAACACATGGATATTTTGAATCTTCTCGGAATTGAGAAGAGTATCATTGTGCTGAATAAATGTGATCTTGTGGATGAAGAATGGCTGGAGATGATGGAAGAAGATGTGCGGGAGGAGCTTTCCGGTACTTTTCTGGAACATGCACCTCTGATAAAGGTATCTGCAGCAACGGGTGAAGGGCTTGGTGACCTGGTGAAAGAGATTGAGCATCAGACCAGAGATGAAGTTGTGCAGAAAGACATCCATACCATTCCGCGTCTGCCGATTGACAGAGTGTTCTCCCTGTCGGGATTCGGGACGATCATCACCGGAACACTGGTGTCTGGAACGATTACAAAAGAAGATACGCTTCAGATGTACCCGGTCGGAACAGAATGTAAGATCCGGAGCATCCAGGTGCACGGGGAAGATAAAAAAGAATGCTATGCCGGACAGCGCGTGGCGATCAATCTTTCAAATGTAAAGAAAAAAGAGATTAAAAGGGGATGTGTGCTGGCACCTCTGAACAGTATGAAGAATACAGATCTTCTCGATGTAAAGTTAAATGTGCTGGATTCATCCGTGAGAATCCTTACGAATCACACCCGGTTGCATTTCTTTACAGGAACCAGTGAAGTCCTGTGCCGTGCGGTACTTCTGGACAAAGAAGAGATCGGACCGGGGGAAAGCGGATATGTACAGCTCCGGATGGAGGAAGAAGTTGCTGTAAGACGTGGCGATAAATTTGTCGTACGTTTTTATTCTCCGATGGAAACCATTGGCGGCGGCGTCGTTCTGGAGCCGAATCCGAAGATTAAGAGAAGATTCCAGCCGGAAGTGATCGAAGAACTGAAACGGAAAGAAGAGGGGTCATCTGCGGATGTGATCGAAATGCATGTGAAGAGTCATGCAGATACCCTGATCACAGTCTCTGAACTTGCGAAACTGACGGCACTTTCACTCGAAGAGGTAGAACAGGATGTAAAAGAACTGGAAGGGCAGGGAAGTGTATATGTATTTCCGATGAGGAAAGATACATATGTATGGCACTACGATTCGGCAAGAGAGGCAGAACACATTTTGCTGAAAGCTCTGACAGAATACGAAGAGAAGTATCCATACCGCTACGGAATCAAGAAAGCACAGGTACAGACGACGTATTTTAAAAAAGTAAAAGCGAATGTATATGACAGAATCCTGACGCTCCTGGAAGAACAGGGAAGTTTGAAGAGAGTGGATGAATTTTTGAGCACTCCGGGATATGAAGTGAGAAAAGATAAGATCTATGACAGGGTATCGGAGATCATGCTGGATACATTTAAGAAGGCCGGGTTTGACTTTGCAAGATATTCCGAGATCACATGTAAAGATGTACCGCAGGAGATCATGGATGATATCCTGAATATCTTATTAGAAGAAAAGCAGATTGTAAAAATAAATGATGAAATGTATACACTGACTTCTTATATGGAGACTGCGAAAGAGAAGATCAGAGAACATCTGAAAGAAGATCCCCTGATCACGATCGCACAGGTGAGGGATATGTTTGCGACAAGCAGAAAGAGCGCAAAACCGATCCTGGAATACATGGACAGTATCAAGGTAACGAAGAAGACAGGAGCAGAGAGCGAAAGGGTGGCATACTAATGAATCTGAAACAATTAGAAGCTTTCGTTCAGGTAGCAGAGGGAGGCAGTTTTTCAAAGGCAGCAAAGCAGCTGTTCCTGACACAGCCGACCATCAGTGCACATATTTCGTCACTGGAGAAAGAACTGAATGCAAGGCTTTTTGTAAGAAACACAAAAGAAGTAAAATTATCGGACGATGGAAAGGATCTGTACCGCTATGCGAGACAGATGATCGATCTGCAGAAAAAAATAGAAGAACGGTTTGAAACAGGAAAAGAAGAGAGCAAGCATCTGATCACGATTGCAGCATCTACGATTCCGGCACAGTATATTCTTCCGAAAATTCTGATGAAATTCAATGAACGGTATCCGAAAGAACAGGTTAAACTTCTGGAGACAGACAGCAGTCAGGTGGTTACACAGATTATTGATCATATGGTAGATGTCGGATTTACCGGTACGGTTCTGGAGAAGAAACACTGTAAATATATCCCATTTTATAAAGATGAACTGGTTGTGATCACACCGAATACGGAGAAATATCAAAAGCTGTTGGAAGATATGCCGGATGATATCAGCTGGATTGGCGGGGAACATCTGATCATGCGTGAGGAAGGTTCCGGTACAAGAAAAGAAGCAGGAAAACAGCTCCGTGCGGCAGGAATCAATCTGGATAAGCTTAAGATTATCGCCAGTATCGAGAATCAGGAAACCATAAAAAAATCAGTCAAACAGGGAATGGGGATCTCTGTGATATCCAGGCTTGCGGCAGAAGATGAAGTGAAATATGGAGATCTTCTGGCATTCTCAATCCCAAAGGCAGATCAGGGACGGGATATCAACCTGGTATATAATAAGAATTATCAGATGTCAAAAAGTACCGAACGCTTTGTAAAGATAGTAAAAGAAGTATACGGAATTGAAGAGTAACCGATAATACGATTGATAACATGAACCCACTGTAATGATAGAAAAAATCTATTAATACGGTGGGTTCATATAATGTTTCAATTAGACGAAAAGAGGAAAATGGACTATACTGAAAGCATATGAATAATGTACAAATTTGTTCGGAAATAAATGAGTATTGTATAAACGGGGTGTTTTTATAATAATACTTGAATCATATGCGGGGAAGATATTAGGAGGAATCAAGTATGATATATATGGATAATGCTGCGACGACAATGCATAAGCCACAGGAAGTGATCGATGCAGTAGTAAACGCTATGAATTCAATGGGCAATGCCGGCCGCGGTGCAAGTGAGGCGGCACTCAGTGCATCCAGGGTTATCTATGATACAAGAGACAGACTGGCGGAATTGTTTGGGGCAGAAGATGCAAGACGGATTGCATTTACTTCGAATTCGACAGAGAGTCTGAATATTGCAATAAAGGGAAGCCTGAATCCGGGAGATCATGTGATCACAACTGTTTTGGAACATAATTCGGTGCTTCGTCCTTTATATGAGATGGAGAAAAATGGAGTAGAACTTTCCATTATAAGGTGTGATGAGAAGGGAATGCCTGACATTAGTCAGATGGAAGCTTCGATAAAAGAAAATACGAAGATGCTCATTTGTACAAATGGATCGAATCTTACAGGAAATTATGTAGATGTATCAGTCATAGGGAAGATGGCGCATGCACATGGACTGATGTTTGTGGTAGACGCATCTCAGACAGCAGGGGTTTTCCCGATTAATGTGCAGGAGATGAATATTGATATTCTGTGTTTTACCGGACATAAAGGACTGCTTGCACCACAGGGAACAGGTGGAATATATGTAAAAGAAGGAATAGAGTTAAGACCGCTGAAGACAGGCGGAAGCGGGATCCAGACATACAGTAAGGAACATCCGGTACAGATGCCGACAGCTTTGGAAGCAGGAACATTGAATGGGCATGGCATTGCGGGACTGCATGCGGCTCTTGGGTATCTGAAAAAAGAAGGAATAGACAATATCCGCAGAAAAGAACAGGAACTGATGTGGAGATTTTATAACGGGGTAAAAGATATCCCGGGCGTTAAGATTTATGGGGATTACAGTCAGAAAGAACGCTGTGCGATCGTAACTTTGAACATCGGTGATTATGATTCTTCAGAAGTGAGTGATGAGCTTCTTATGGAATATAACATTTCTACCAGATCAGGAGGACATTGTGCACCGCTTATGCATAAAGCACTCGGAACGGTAGAGCAGGGAGCTGTGAGATTCAGTTTCTCGCATTACAACACGGAGGAAGAAGTGGATGCAGCGGTAAGAGCTATCCACGAACTGGCAGAAGAACCGTAAATATGTATGAAAAATGATATAAATTCATAAAAAAGTATGTCAGGCATAAGTTATGGGGAAATGCAAAAATGAGAGTGTAGGAGGAAATACGAATGAATTTATCAGATTCAAAGAAAAAACTGGCGCTGGCCGGTGTTGTATGTGGTATTGTAGCGGCATGCCTCGCAGCACTTGGAAATCCGGCAAACATGGCATTCTGTATTGCATGCTTTATCCGCGATACGGCAGGAGCAATGGGACTGCATCAGGCGGAAGTGGTACAGTATGCAAGACCTGAGATCATCGGACTTGTACTGGGAGCATTTATCATTTCTGTGGCAACAAAAGAATATCGCTCAACAGCAGGATCATCTCCGATGATTCGTTTTGTACTTGGTGTAATCATTATGATCGGTGCACTGGTATTCCTTGGATGTCCGCTCCGTATGGTGCTCCGTATGTCAGCAGGTGATCTGAATGCATGGGTTGCATTTGTTGGCTTTATTCTTGGAGTTGGAACAGGAGTGTTTGCATTAAAGAATGGTTTCAGCCTTGGAAGAGCGCATATTACAAATAAGTCAAGTGGAGCAGTGCTTCCGGCGGTCGTTGTTGGAATTCTTATCCTTGCCACATGTACAACGCTTTTTAAAGCAAGCCAGGCAGGACCGGGAAGTATGCATGCACCAATCATCGCATCTTTAGTAGGCGGACTTGTATTCGGTGCATTTGCACAGAAGTCAAGAATGTGTTTTGCGGGTAGTATCAGAGATATCATCCTGATGAAGAACTTCGATCTGATCAGCGTGATTGCAGGTTTATTTGTTGTTATGCTGGTATTCAATATTGCGACAGGACGTTTCGTGGTAGGATTCAATACACCGGGAGTCATCGCACATTCGGAACATTTGTGGAATATCCTGGGAATGTACACTGTGGGATTTGCAGCAGTTCTTGCAGGTGGATGCCCGCTTCGTCAGCTGATCCTTGCAGGGCAGGGTTCTTCGGATTCGGCTGTAACGGTTGTCGGAATGTTTGTCGGATCTGCAATCTGCCATAATTTTGGACTTGCAGCAAGTGGAACAGCTCTGAATCCAGAGACGAAAGAAGTGGTAGCAGGTGCGGTACCGGTAAATGGGAAAGTGGCATGTATCATCTGTATTGTGATCTGCTTCATTATAGCATTTACAAATAAGAGAGAAGAAGCAAAATAAGATTGAAATATGTGTAAATACGTAGTATTCTAGGAAAGAAGGAATTAAATTATGAAAGAAGTAGATGCAAGAGGTCTTTCTTGCCCGGAACCTTTGATGCTGACAGCAGAGGCATTAAAAGGAGCAGCAGGACCTGTGAAAATTCTTGTCACAGAGCCGCATCAGATGATGAATGTTGAGAAATTTGCCAAAGATAAAGGTAAAAAGCCAACATCTGTGCAGAAAGACGGTTACTACGAAGTGGTGATTGAGTAAACATGAGAAAAAAAGTAATGAAACTTGTTGTAACATTCCATACAACATCGGATGCAATGGCGATGGAAAAGATATGCAAGGAAAGAAGTGTGCCGGGAAGACTGATTCCGGTTCCGAGAGCAATCTCAGCGGGCTGTGGACTTTCCTGGTGTGCAGACCTGACAGACAGGGAACAGATTCTTGATGTGATGAAAGATGTCGGAATTGAACAGGAAGATGTTCATGAATGTCTGGTGTAGGAGAATTGTGATAAAATTCTGATACAGACTTTATAAGAAGAATTTAAAAAACAGATAAAAGGCGATGCTAATAGAGGAGAAGATACGAAATCTTCTGTTAGCATCGCCTTTTTGATATTAAATTCCTTCTACAAATGTGTCCAGTACATGAGGCAATAGTTTGTCAGAACGTTCAGTCAGTGAGAATTTACCTTTAAACAATGCCCAGTCATATAAAAGAGCCCGCTCGTACATAGCATAGATATCCATGAGTTCAGCGGCGGTGCTTGTACTTTTGAATTCTCCTTTGGCAAGCCCCTCTTCCATAATTTCTGTAAGCCATTTGAAATAGATCCGTTTCTTGTCGGAAAGGGATTTCTTGTCTTTGGTGATCAATTGCGAAGAATAAAGGTATGCAAGCAAATGGATATCCACGCTGGTCTCGATCATGTAGAATAATTCGTGATTCAAAAATAATAGTTTATCATAACTGGAAAGATTCGGATCGATCACGGCGGCAAGGTCTTCGTATTTCTGATCAAAAAGATAGGAAAGAGAGTTTAAAAGCGCTTCTTTTCCTTTAAAATAATGGTAAAATGTGCCTTTTGATGTTTTGGCGGCATTGATAATATCTTCTACAGTGGTCTGTTCATAACCGTTTTTGTAGAAAAGATTCCAGGCTGCTTTGACAATACGGCTTTTTGTGGATCTGCGTTTACGCGGCATTCGGATCATTCCTTTCTCTTGGTATTTATATAACAGGAGAACACGCCCGGATAATAGTTCTCTGAACATGAAAACGCTGTCTAAGTAAAAAAATAGAAGCGGATCATATGAATCCGCTTCTATCATCATATATGATAATGCAATCTAATTCAACCCCGAATATGCATTAACCTACAAGGAAACCATATTTTAATGGATCTGTAGAGTCAATTAAGTAAGTAGCAACACCTGTAAGATATGCACTTCCTGTGATCATTGGGATTACTGCATCGTAATCACCGATCTTAGTTTCTTCTTTGATCACACCTTTGAAGCGTGTTCCCATGAAACTTTCGTAAATAAATTCTTCACCAATTCCAAGTTCGCCCCATCCGTGAAGAGTAGCAAGTTTGGCACTTGTACCTGTTCCGCAAGGTGAACGGTCAGCCTGAGCATCTCCGAATACAACAACGTTTCTCATTGTAGCCTGATCCGGATTCGGTGTTGGTCCGTAGAATTCAACCAGGTCAACTTCTGTGATGTCCAGAGTTGGATGCTGAATCTTAACTTCTGCGTTGACTTTATCACGAATCTTCATTCCGAGTTCTGTATAAGCAGGAACTGTCTTAGCGTTGATTTCGCCAATGTCAAGCTTTGTAGTATCAACCAGTGCGAAGAAACTTCCACCGAAAGAAATAGTATAAGGAATGTCTACTCCGTCGATATTAACTGTTAAGTTGTCTTTGTAAATGAATGCAGGTACGTTTGTAAGAGTTACATCTGTTACCTTTCCGTCTTTTACATGAGCTTTTGTTCTGATGATTCCTGCAGGAGCATCCAGAACAACTTCGTTCTCTCCTTCGTGGCATTCAACAAGACCTGCTTCAAGGGCTACTGTAACAGCTCCGATCGTACAGTGTCCGCACATGTTCAGGTATCCGCCTGTATCCATGAAGATTACCCCAAGATCTGCTTCTTCGTGGATCGGCTCACAAAGGAAAGCACCGAACATATCGTGATGTCCTCTCGGCTCCAGCATTAATGCTGTACGAACGTGGTCGTATTTTTCCTCCATCCATTTTTTCTTTTCGATCATTGTGCTGCCTTCTGGCTCAGGGAATCCTCCGATGACCATACGACAGAACTCACCGGCTGTATGAGCATCTACAACCTGAAGTGCCTCTTCAAACCGGTCGAAGTTAACTTTTGCTTCTAACTTCATAATCCTTACCTCCTTATGATTTTCTTATAGAAACAATCTATAAGTTTTTATAAAAACACATTGAAAACATCTATATTTTCGTAGTGCCTTTTTCTATGGGTAAAAAATAAAAATATAAAATTAACAAATATTACGATATAAAATTAACAAATAGACCATGTTCTAGTATCGTGTTCAATCTGTTGATTTCATTATGTACGAAATCCCTTGAAAAGTCAATGATTTTTTGGTATTATAAAAATAAATAAAAGTGTTGAAAAATAAGGATAAATGTGATATGGTTAATAGGCACATGGGGGTAGTTGGGTAACTGGTGTGCCTCCTAGTCTTCAAAACTAGTGTAGGGCGTTAAGAGCGTCCTGGGTGGGTTCGATTCCCACATGCCTCCGCCAAAAAAACAAGCAATTCTGTTAAAAAAATGGCGAAGATGAATTTATAGAATTTATCTATAATGAAAAAAATGTGAATAAGTAAACGAACTGTATAGTTTCGTTTTGACTTAGATAAAATATTAAAAAAGGAGAAGTGTGTCATGGGAAATGTACAGATGTTATTACGCCAGCATGTTGGCGCTCCTTGTGCACCATGTGTAGAAGTTGGTGCTGAGGTGAAAAAAGGTACTCTCATTGCTACACCAACAGGCCTGGGAGCTAACATTTTTTCAAGCGTGTATGGAAAAGTAACAGAGATTACAGAAGACCGCATCATCATCGAGCCGGCCGCTGAACAGCCGGATGAATTCGTTCCTGTTACCGAATCAGTAGAAGGTATCACAGATGAGTCATCAAAGCTTGATTTGGTGAAAGCAGCCGGAATCGTAGGAATGGGAGGAGCTGGATTCCCGACAGGAGTAAAACTTAATATTAATTTAGAAGAAACTCCGATGGGTGAGCTTGATCCTGAGATCAACCCAGAGCTTCCGAAAGACTTCAAACTGGATTGTGGATACATTCTTGTAAATGCAGCTGAATGCGAACCGGGACTGGAACACAACACAAGACAGATCGAAGAGCAGAGTGATAAATTAATCCGTGGTATTAAATATAGTATGGAAATCACTCACGCAAAGAAAGCAATTATTGCTATTAAGAAGAAACATCATAAAGCAATCAAGGTATTACAGAAAGCTCTTGAGAATGAGCCTGATATCAAGATGCACCTGATGGCTGATATCTACCCGATGGGTGAGGAACGTGCAGTAGTAAGAGAGTGTCTTGGGGTATTACTCACAACTACACAGCTTCCATCAGCAGCTAGATCTGTTGTTATCAATGTAGAAACTGTCTGTAAGATTGCTGAAGCGGTTGATGAAAAGAAACCTTGTATCAGCAAGAATATGACAGTCCGTGGTAAATTAAACGGTGGAAATGAAGCACATGTATTCTTCGATGTACCGGTAGGTGTAAGCGTTGGAGAGATGATCGAAAAAGCCGGCGGAATCGACGGAAAATATGGCGAGATCATCATGGGTGGAGCTTTCACAGGAAAGTCTACTACATTAGATGCACCAACAACCAAGACGACAGGAGCAATCCTTGTAACAGTCGAGTTCCCGGATCTCCACGGAGCAACAATGGGGATTCTTGTATGTGCCTGCGGCGGAAGCGAAGAGCGTATGCGTGAGATCGCTTCTAAGATGAATGCAAAAGTAGTATCTATGTGCAAATGTAAACAGGCAATTGAAAATAAACCGGGAGCACCACTGAAGTGCTTAAGACCTGGTAACTGTCCTGGACAGGTTAAGAACAATATGCAGTTCAAGAAAGACAAATGTGAATACATTCTGATCGGTAACTGCTCAGACTGTTCAAATACTGTAATGGCGTCAGGACCGAAGATGGGACTGAAAGTATTCCATCAGACAGACCACGTTATGAGAACAGTTGGACATCCGCTGTACAGAAGCCTGAAGGTTTCAAAAGAAGTAAGTCAGGATATTGATTTTTAATCACTGTCCGAAATGACACAATATTATCAAAATTATATTATGGTATTACTGTTGCGTACAATGAGGTAGAAGACCCCCGATTCTTTTGCCCGCCAGAAGTAATTGAGAGGTTCTTCTGAATGTTGTATGTAACTGTATATATATTAAAATTACAATATCCCGTAAGGGACAATGTACCGAAACAAAACAAGGAGGGAAAACAATATGTCAATCACAGCTGAAACAGCAAAAGCACATGCTCATGATCCTGCAGTACTGTGCTGTAGAGCAGAAGCTGGTATCACAATTGAACCGGCGAACCTCGAAGATCCAGCAATCTTTGATGATCTGGTAGATTCAGGATTATTAAACCTGGACGGATGCCTTACTATTGAAGAAGTACTGGGTGCAAAACTTACAAAAACATGTGATTCTCTTTGCCCGTTAACAAATGATGTTCTGGATGGTGTAAAAGCACCTACAACTCCAGCAGAAGAAAAGGCAGAGGAAGAAGCTCCAGCAGAGGAAGCTGCACCGGCAGCACCAGTTGCAACAGCAGCAACAGTAGCTGGAGGAACACTCAAGATCCATATCGGAGAAGGAAAAGATATCAATCTTGAAATTCCGGTTGGAGCTCTTGGAGCAACAGGAGAAGCAGTAGCAGAAGTACCTGCAGCAGCAGTAGCAGCTACAGCAACAGCAGAAGCACCTGTTGAAGAAACAAAAGTAGTAGGAACATTAACAAGAAGACACATTAAGATCACAGAGGTTAAGAGAGGACCAGAGACAAAGATCGAAGGAACAACTCTTTACATCCGTGAAGGAATTGAAGCAGAAGTAATTGCTAATCAGGAACTGGTTAAAGATTTCCATCTTGAAATCATCACTCCTGACCAATACCACACATACTCAGAGACAATCATGGATGTTCAGCCAATCGCTACAAAAGAAGGCGATGCAATCCTTGGTGAAGGCGCAACAAGAGTACTTGACGGCGTTGTTATGATGCTGACAGGAACAGATGAAGGCGGAGTTCAGATCGGTGAGTTCGGTTCTTCAGAAGGATACCTTGACGAGAACATCATGTGGGGACGTCCTGGATGCCCGGATAAGGGAGAAATCTTTATCAAAGGTAACATCGTAGTTCAGGAAAAGACTAACATGGAACGTCGTGGACCTATGGCTGCACATACAGCATTCGATATCATTACTCAGGAAATCCGTGAAGTAATGAAAGAATTAGATGACAGCTTCATCGTTGAAGACGAAGAACTGAAATCTATCCGTCGTCCAGGTAAGAAGAAAGTCGTAATCGTAAAAGAAATCATGGGACAGGGAGCTATGCATGATAACTTCATCCTTCCTGTAGAACCAGTTGGTATCCTTGGCGCAAGAGCTAACGTAGACTTAGGAAACGTACCTGTATGCGTATCTCCACTTGAGGTACTTGATGGATGTATCCATGCATTAACATGTATCGGACCTGCATCTAAAGAGATGTCAAGACATTACTGGAGAGAGCCACTTGTACTTGAAGCTTTACATGATGAAGAAGTTGACCTTTGCGGAGTTGTATTCGTAGGATCACCTCAGATCAATGCTGAGAAGTACTATGTATCTCGTCGTGTAGGACATACTGTAGAAATGATGGATGTTGACGGAGCTTTCGTTACAACAGAAGGATTCGGAAATAACCACATTGATTTCGCAAGCCACATCGAGCAGATCGGTATGAGAGGAATTCCTGTAGTAGGACTTTCATTCTGCGCTGTTCAGGGTGCACTTGTTGTTGGTAACAAGTACATGCAGTACATGGTTGACAATAACAAATCAGAGTCTGGTATCGAGAATGAGGTACTTGGATGTAATACACTTTGCCAGGAAGAGGGTATCCGTGCTCTTGCTATGCTGAAAGCAGCTATGGCTGGTGAAGAAGTAAAGGCCGCTGAGAAGAAGTGGAATCCAAACGTTAAATCTACAAACGTAGAGCTGATCGAAGCAGCTTGCGGTAAGAAGATTGAACTCGTAGACAACGAACAGTCTCTGCCGATGAGCCAGAAACGTAAAGAAAAATACGACTAAGATCGGGTGTTATCATAATGGATAATGAACGTTTACACTATGGCGATAAGATCATTTATATGGAAGGTGTGATCGTAGATGTTGATGACTGTAGCATCAGCATCGACTTGAAAGGACGTCTGGGGTTCTTTAAAGCTCCGAAGAGAATGTTCATCTGCGATACAGAACCGAAAGTAGGTCAGGAAGTTGGCTGGAACATGAGTTTTCCGGAACAGCTCGGACCGGAAGTAAATGAGAAATACGTCAGCAATATTGAAAAAGAACGTCGCAAACAACAAGAAATGCAAGCACGTTTGGATGCTAATAAGGAGGATTAAAAATGAGTTTAACGGTTGTTAAAGGCTTACAGTCTGAAATATTCGTTCCTATTACTCCACCGTCAGTATGGGCTCCTGTAACAAAAGAGTTAAAAGATATGTCTATCGCTCTTGCAACAGCAGCAGGTGTTCACAAGAAGAGCCAGGAGAGATTTAACCTTGCTGGTGACTTCACATGGAGAAAGATCGAAAACACTACACCATCTAGTGATCTGATGGTATCACACGGTGGATATGATAACAGTGATGTTAACAAGGACATCAACTGTATGTTCCCAATTGACAGAATTCATGAATTAGCTGCAGAAGGATTTATCAGAGCTTGTGCTCCTGTACATGCTGGATTCATGGGTGGTGGTGGAAACCAGGAGAAATTCAAACATGAAACTGGTCCTGCTATCGCTGAAATGTTCAAAAATGAGGATGTTGACGCAGTAATCCTCACCGCTGGCTGAGGTACCTGCCACCGCTCTGCAGTATTGGTGCAGAGAGCGATTGAAGAAGCTGGAATTCCTACAATTATTATTGCAGCTCTTCCACCAGTTGTTCGTCAGACTGGTACTCCTCGTGCGGTAGCTCCGTTGGTACCTATGGGTGCTAATGCGGGTGGTCCTCACAACGTAGAACAGCAGACACAGATCGTAAAGGCAACTCTGGAGCAGTTAGAGAAAATCGAAACTCCAGGAAAGATTGTTCCGTTGCCATTCGAGTATGTTGCTAAGATCTAATTCTATTTAAAGAATATTGTTGATCTTAAGAAGGGCAGATGTATTTTGCATCTGCCCTTTTTTAAAAAAAGAATGAGACAATATATTGGAATTTCTTGCAGTATATTGTATACTAGAGACATGGAGAAGGCATAGAAAGGGGCAGAGATATGCTTAATTTCCTGAACGGTACAGGAAAGAGATATGCCTTAAGAATATAGGAGGTGACATGATGGCTGAGAAAGAGATAGACTTAAGACGCCTTGTGATCAAAGCATTTCATATGACAGATGTGGAATGGGGTGAACACAATAATATCACAACGGATGGACATATGACAGTCAGTAAAGAGATGATCGATCAGCTTGTTGCACAGGATGATTGTATTGAGAAGATTGATATTCAAATCATAAAACCGGGAGACCACGACAGATGGACGAACACGATCATGGATATCATTCCAATCTCAACAAAAGTGCTTGGTAAATTGGGAGAAGGAATTACTCACACCATAACCGGTGTATATGTAATGCTGACAGGCGTTGATGTGAATGGAAAGCAGTGTCACGAATTTGGTTCATCGGAAGGGAATCTGAAAGAACAGTTATACTTAAACCGTGCAGGTACACCGGGAGATGATGATTATATCATTTCTTTTGATGTTACATTTGCGGCCGGAATGGGACAGGAGAGACATGGACCATTTACTGCGCACAGACTGTGTGATGAATTTATTCAGACATACAGGGATAAACTGAAAAAGTTCAAAGGGGACAAGTGTACGGAACGGCATGAATATCATGATAAGGTGAGACCTGGAAAGAAGAAGGTTGTTATTATCCGTCAGGTTGCAGGTCAGGGAGCTATGTATGATACGTGGATGTTCCCGGATGAACCGTCAGGAGTTGAAGGCGGACGTTCAATTATCGATATGGGTAATATGCCGGTTATGATTACTCCAAATGAGTACAGAGACGGTATTATCCGTTCGATGCAGTAATAATAGGAGGTGCAGAAGTTATGGGTATTGGACCATCGACAAAAGAAACATCATTACATCATTTCAGAGATCCTCTTCTGGAAGTCGTATCTGAGGATACAGATCTGGACCTTCTTGGACTTATTATAGTAGGGACTCCGGATGATAATAAAGATAAGATGCTGGTTGGAACCAGAGCGGCAGCAATGGCTGAGTGTATGCGTGCAGATGGTGTGATCATATCATCAGATGGATGGGGAAATAGTGATGTGGATTATACCAACACATGTGAACAACTTGGTATTCGTGGAATTCCGGTAACGGGACTTAATTTCAGCGGAACGGTTGCGAAGTTCGTTGTAGTCAATGATTATCTGGATGGAATCATTGATATTAATAAGAGTGCCGATGGCACAGAAACAGACGTTGTCGGAGAAAATAATATGGTGAAAGTAGACTGTCTGAAGGCGAAGGCACTTCTGAAACTCAAGATGCGCCATAAAGACGAACTGGAAGGACGTTAAAATATCTGGACAGAATGTCTGAAAAAAGGAAAACGGAGAACTTGTAAAAAGAGAAGATTACCACATTTTGCGATGGAAATCTTCTCTTTTTCTATTTGTCAAATGCCGGATCAATAGGTCCGTATTTGATTTCCGGATGCTGTTCTAACATCCATTGTTTAAAACTGCTCGAATCCCCTTCTGTAAAAGAGTCTTTGTCAAGCATAACTCCTTCTATCTGATCTTTGGAAGTTAATTTATAATAAGTTTTTGCTTCTTCAAATTTTGTGAGATCTTCCCAGTTTACATGATTGTTGATCTTATTGTTGATAAAGAGTGCTATATCTTTCTCACGGATCATCACTTTACATGTCCAGTCTTTTCCATTGAAATATTGTGCGCGTGTCACACGGAAAGTTTTGTCAGCATGCATCCATTTGAAAAATACTCCGCGGTAGAGGGCTATAAAGGAAAGTGTAGCACCAACAGACTGCCATCTGAGCGAAGCGCCTACATGATGAAAATAAATCCAGCCAAAAGTTCCGGCTGCGAAGATTATACAATATACGTAAAAGATGGGAAGCCTCCAGAATTTTGGAGCTGCCCATTTGTCATAACGCTTGCGTGTCATTACATATTCGTTAACAAACATATGATATTCTCCATAAATAAAATTGTAATGCGTGGAAACTGCACAGGCAGTTCCTCTTGTGTGTCAGGATATAAAGATGGCAGTCTGTTAAGACTGCCATCCGGATGTTATTTTGTTTAAATAAGTGCATTGCTTATTTATATGTTTTGCGGATATTAAGCAATACCTTTTGCTTTATCTTTCTTTGCTGCACTAAGTAATGTGTAAGAAGTCCAAAGAAGAACGATACAAATTAAGTTGATGAGCCAGAACATCGGAAGTCCTGTAACCACTTTCCATGCAATGAATACACCGATACATCCGCCGAGCGCATTACCGACTGTGTGTGGTACGTCATATCTGTGTGATTTAATGAACTCGATAGAACAAGCCGGCATTAAGCATGCGCAAGATCCCATGAATACAGGGAAGCATGTAGCAGCATCAACACCAAGAAGCAGACATGTTGCCATACATGGTGCATAAAGACCGAAACCGATATCCATTAAAGCACCCCATAAGATATTAAGAGCTGCGGCAACGATCAGTTTCCATCCGCTTAATCCTGTTGCAGTACCAACAATACCGAAAGGTCCGACACCTAAGTTCTTGCAAAGCATGATCGCAGCAAGAGGAATCATAATGGTTCCAAGAGCAATTCTGATCTTGTTACGTGGCCATTTTGTTACGATGGATGCAAATCCGAATGAACCAACAGCGGCACAGATATACATTACCCATAAGAAGATAGGATCACATTCTACAGAAGTTGTGAAGATGAATGCCTCAAAAATAACTGGGAATGTGTCACCAACATTCAGTGTACCCGGAATGTTGATATCATCAATCTGATTAAAAAGTTTGTACATGAATGTTGATGGTGCATAGGAACCACATCCTAAAGTATCAAGGAAGTTGGCTATGATACCAACCGCAAAAGCGGAACCCCACTGCTTACCTGTAGAACCTTTGAGTTCATCCATGCGGTTCTTGCCTATGTCGACAACAAGGCCGATACCTGTTCCGGCGAACAAAACACCTAATAAAATTTGGATCGCTAATAACATAAATTCATCCCTCCAGATTTTCATATTTAATTGTTGACAAGCTATACATGTGAATGCATAAGTGCAAAATGTATTTTAGCACTTTAAAAAGGAAATCTTATACACCCCGATTTGTAAAGATTTTCTATAAATTCACGCATTGCTTTGTATTAATATTTTACCAATTAAATCGTTAAAAGTCAATCAAACATGAAAATTATAGACAGATTCAATAAGAAAAAGCACGACATCTGAACATGTCGTGCTCTTTCTTATTGGTATGTCATTGAGAGGTTTTTCCTCGTTGCATTGCAGTTTTGTCTTTATATACAAAGCTGGGGAATGCTCCTCTATATAGAGGATGTATATATCAATTGGAGTTCACCTTCGCAAGGTCATTCTTGGGGGAAACGACCAGCTTAGGTATAACTGCAATAACAACCATAATAATGGTTTCTTAAAAACAAATTACTACAATATAATGTCTGATTCTAAAAGAGCAGTTCCCGCATAATAGAATTCTGTTAAGGAACCGCCGTTGGTGTCTGTTTTTAAGTTGATATTAATATAGCACGTTAATTCGATGATGTCAATAAGGATGTAAAAAACTGGCATTGCAACAAGAAAATGTGGAATTGATGGGTGCTCTTTCGTGCAATTTTAATGAATAAATGAGAAATGATGTCAAAAATAATATACAAGAAGCAGCTTGAAGAGTCGGGATTGTGAAAAAATATGAGTGAATAGTAATGTTTGCGGGGAAATATATGTAAATATGCACGAAATATAAATATTGACAGATAATTTCCTGCCTGTTATAATAGGAACAGATTTTACGTGACAAGGGTGTTACTTCTTGAGGAAAGAGAAGTAACGCCCTTTTTGTTTTAGACCAAAGTATGAATGAGACAGTAGAAATTAAGGATAATCAAACCAGGGAATAAAAGGGTCATGTAGAATACTTAAAAGGATAGGAGTGATTATATATGAGTGATCACAAAGAAGCAAAAAGTTTCTCGAGATTCGGTTATATTATGGTAGCGGCCGGTGCTGCGATAGGACTGGGTAATATTTGGAAATTCCCGTATCTGGCTTACGGTGACGGAGGAGGAGCGTTTGTTCTGATTTACATTGTAATCTGTATTCTTCTGGGACATCCGATCGTTCAGGCGGAACAGGCAGTTGGACGTAGAGGACGTGCAAGTGCAGCCGCAAGCTATGGCGTAATTCATCCGAAATGGCGATTTGTCGGAGTAATTAATATAGTATGTACATTCCTCATTGATATTTATTATCTGGTTGTATCCGGATGGGTACTCAAATATTTTGTTACTTATGTAGTGTCCGGTGATTTTGGCAAGGATAAACAGGCATACTTTGATAATTATATCAGCAGTACAACGCAGCCATTGATCTATAGCCTGATTATTATTGCAATCATTGTCTTTTTCCTTTTCTTCGGGATTACGAATATTGTTGAGAAAGCTTCAAAGGTGATTATGCCGATGCTGGCAGTATTACTTCTTGTATGCGGTATTTATGCATTAATCGTTGTGCCGGGAGCTGTGGATGGATTGAAATATTATTTTGTGCCGGATTTCAGTAAATTCGGAATGCAGCAGTTCGCAGATGCATGTATGCAGGTATGTTTCTCTGTTGGTATTGGATGGGGTATCTTTACAACTCTTGGTGCGAGCATGGATAAAGACGCTAATCTGAAGGCGGATGCATGGTGGGTAGATATCTGCGATACCTTTATTGCGCTGCTTGCCGGGTTTGTTATCATCCCGACTGTTGTCGGGACAGGAAGTGAGATGTCTTCCGGACCATCGCTTGTGTTTGTCGCAATGACACAGATTTTTGAAACGTTACCGGGTGGAAGAATTATTGGTATCTTTTTCTTCGCATCTTTGATTTTTGCGGTTATTTCAACATTCTTTACGATTCTTGAAATTCCGCGTATGTATGTACAGGAGAAGACGCATACGTCACATCAGGTTTCTCTGATTATTACAGCGGCTCTGGTGTACGGCGGAAGTGTTCTCTGTTCTTTGTCAAAAGGCGAACTTAGCTGGTTGAAACTTCCATGGCCGAGTTTTCAGGGAATTGCTTATTATGATATTTATGATTGGTGCGACTGCCTGAGTGGTTATGTACTCCTGCCTCTGGGCGTATTGCTGACGTGTTTCTATATTGTGAAAGCATGGGGATTTAATGAGTATGAAAAAGAACTTACGAATAATGGTAAACATGGAAAGTTATCTATGTATGATAAGTTGTCTCTGGCAGTGATCTGTCCGGTGCTTACATTGATTGTAATACTTCATGTGTTTGGATTTATTTAAGGCATTGAGTGCATCTGATACATTATATATAATAGAAAATCCTGCTGTAATCGCTCTGAAAAACAGCAGGGTTTTTATTTGTTAAGTAAAGTATACAGATAAAACAGCAGCTTTGCGGGATTAATCATCTAACAGGAAATTTTTCGCGTATTCCAGAAATGTCTTGGAAGCCGGTGACAAATCTTCTAAAGAAGAATAGGCCAGGCCTAACTGCCGGGTAATCGTTGGTTTCAGCGGACGTTTGACGAATTTTCCTTGTTGACCACGGAGCAGAAGACCTGGGAGGATAGAGTATCCAAGTTCGTGTTCTACCATAGAAAGAGAAGAAAATTCATTTCGGGTTACGTAACGGATATCCGGATGGATTTTATTCTTTCTTAAGACACGGTGCACATCGCTTCCGGGTGTATATTCAGTGATGATAAAAGGAGCTCCTTCGAATACTTCGATCGGAATTTCCGCTTCTTTGGCAAGCGGATCGTTTTCCGGAATAACTGCATACATTGGATCGTCCATGACAGGAAGAAATTGATACTTATGATTTTTCTGCAGGCTGATAAATCCGATATCTACGCGGCGCTCCTGAATCCAGTCGGCAAGTTCGCCTTCAACACCCTCGATTACCTGGATGATAATATCCGGATGCTTCTGTTGGAATTCACGGATGATCTTTGGAATCCAGTGAATCGAACAGCTGAGATAAGTACCGATCCGGATTGTGCCTCTTTGAGCACCGTTTAACGCTGCAATTTCCTGATGAATCACCTCGTCGGCATTCAATAATGTGCGGATTGCCGGAATCAGTGATTTGGCCTCATTTGTAAGTCTGATACCGTGGTGATCTTTGATATAGAGTGGAAATCCGACCTTTTTTTCCAGGTTTTTCATCATTTGTGTAATGCCGGATTGTGTGTAACCGAGTTCTGCGCCTACACGGGTAAAGCTGCCGTAATCATCTACGGCCAGCATGATTTTCCAACTTTTGATGTCCATTCTTTTATTCTCCAATGTATAAAAAATACAAAAATTCGTGAAAATTTATTTGCTTATTAATAGTAGCGAAAAAATATAAAAATTACAAGTAAATAAAATTAAAATTTTTAAAAATATCATATGGCCGAAGAAAGTGTCGGTGTCTGACACCGGATTTTAGCGTATGAATCCGAATACATTCAGAATAATGATCACCATGAAGACCGGAACGACAATGTAAGTAAGAATCTTATCATATAAAGTAATTCTTCCGAATTTGCCGTTGTTCGTAAGTTCTTTTTCGTATTCTTCAAATCCCCAGACCTTGGATACGAAGAGACAGACAAGAAGACAACCGAGCGGAAGCAGGATATATCCGGTAAATGTGTCAAGCCAGTCATAGAGTCCGAGATAGGATATACCGGAAGCGTCCAGCCATGGAAGCTTTATACCGCTTAATACTCCGAATCCGAGAGAAACGATAATGTTGCCGGCCCCGATGATCAGAGAAATGATAAGTGTTGCCTTGATCCGGCCCATTTTCAGGTTATCTTCGAAAGTGCGGATAGAAATCTCAAAGAATGTAAATAATGATGAAATCACGGCAAATACAATCGCAAGGAAGAAACAGATGCCGATCAGACGTCCTCCAGGCAGTTTGCTGAAGATGCCGGTCATTACAAGGAATATCAGGCTCGGGCCGCTTTGCATATCGACTCCGCCTGCGAATGCGGATGGAATAATTACAAAGCCGGCAAGGATGGCAGCACCGGTATCGCAGATGGATACAAGAATGGCATCGCTCTTTAGATTATTCTTTTTTGGAATATTTGCCCCCAGTGTTTCATAGATTCCCCAGCCGATACCTACAGAGAAGAGCACCTGTGTTGCAGCCTGGGAAAATACGGTGAAACTGAACTTGCTGAAATCAGGAAGAAGATAGTATTTTAATCCTTCAATTGCGTTATCGGTTACAAAGATCGCCCAGATACCACATATAATAAGGAAGAGAAAGAGTATCGGCATGATAATCTTGGTTACTTTTTCTACAAGATTGGTGATTCCGAACAGTAACAATATAGAGACGAATACCAGTAAGATCATAGCCCAAATAATCGGTTCGACAGTTGAAGTGGTAAAATCTGTGAAGTAGGCCTGTTTGTCGGAACCGAAGTCGCCGCTTATAATGTATTGAAAAGCGTACTTGAGTACCCATCCACCGACAACGACATAATACATATTGATAAGTAGTGTACAGATATTTGCCAACCAGCCGACGAATCCCCATTTTTTATTAATACGTTCAAAACAGGTTACTGTGTCTGAAGCGCTGTGGCGTCCGATTGCAGTCTCCATCTCTACCATTGGATGAGCCATGACGGCAACAATCAGGATATAGACGACCAGAAATACACCGCCACCGCCCTGATAAGCGAGGTATGGGAATTTCCAGATGTTTCCTAGTCCGATTGCAGCACCGGCCGCAACCATGATGTATCCAAACCTTGAGCTCCATTCACGAGATTGATTTCCATTTTCGCTCATATGTAACACGCTCCATTCTCTATTATATTTTTGCAAAAAAGGGAAGCAAAACATCTCTGATGTCTGACTTCCCTGTCTGCACTGGTTTATAGTAACAGTATAGTCTGAAAAAATGAAAATATCAATAGAGATATTAGAAAACATAATGCAGATATAATGAAAAGTGATACTTTTAGCGAAAAATTAACAGCGCCGATATAAAAGAGAATCTGAAAGATTGTACGGTAAAAAAAACAAAAATAGTACTTGCATTATCTGCCGGATTGGGATATACTAAGAGAGCTGTGACATGATAGCGTTGAAGCGTGAGGTTGCTGCTGGAGATCAGCAGGTTTTCCGTGGAGCGAATGTCAAGTTAGGAAACTGGCGACAAGTCACTGTACGAAACTACTATAACAGCCACTGCGATGTGGTAACAACGTGTGGGTTCTCACGACACACACGGGAGAGTGTACAGTCACCGCTTGTCGTACTCGATTATAAGTACGAAAAGGAGGCGACTTTTTTTATGGCAAGTCAAGTAATGAGAATCACTTTAAAGGCGTATGATCATCAGTTAGTAGATGCATCCGCTAAGAAAATCATCGAAACTGTAAAGAAAAATGGATCTAAGGTGAGTGGACCTGTACCACTTCCGACAAAGAAGGAAGTAGTTACAATCTTAAGAGCTGTTCACAAATACAAAGATTCCAGAGAGCAGTTCGAACAGAGAACTCATAAGAGACTGATCGATATCATTGCACCGACACAGAAGACTGTGGATGCATTATCAAGACTGGAAATGCCAGCTGGTGTAGCTATTGATATCAAAATGAAATAAGAAGCAGTAATTCCTATAATTTAGGATGAGCGTCCGAAAAAGGGCGTTCCGCTGTAAATCACAGGAGGTAAAATAAAATGAAGAAAGCTATTTTAGCAACAAAAGTCGGAATGACTCAGATCTTCAACGAAGACGGAACACTTACTCCGGTAACAGTTCTTCAGGCAGGACCTTGTGCTGTAACACAGATCAAGACTGTTGAGAATGACGGATATGAAGCTGTTCAGGTTGGATTCGTTGACAAGAAAGACAAGATCATCAACAAAGACAAAGGTGGAAAGAAAGAAATCGTTCACCGTCACGGTGTAACAAAGGCAGAGCAGGGACATTTTGCTAAAGCCGGTGTTACAGGTAAGAGATTTGTAAGAGAATTTAAATTTGAAAATGCTAGCGAATATGAGTTAGGTCAGGAAATCAAAGCTGATATCTTCGCTGCTGGAGATAAGATTGATGCAACTGCAATCTCTAAAGGAAAAGGATTCCAGGGTGCAATCAAACGTCACAATCAGTCAAGAGGACCTATGGCTCATGGTTCTAAGTATCATCGCCATGCTGGTTCAAACGGTGCTTGTTCAGATCCAAGTAAAGTATTCAAAGGAAAACACATGCCGGGACATATGGGAAGTAAGAAGATTACAGTCCAGAACCTTGTAGTTGTACGTGTTGATGCTGAGAATAACTTACTTCTGGTTAAAGGTTCAGTACCGGGACCTAAGAAATCTTTAGTAACTATCAAAGAAGCAGTAAAAGCTAACTAAGATTTGGCGAAGGAAGGAGGACACTTAAGATGGCTAACGTATCTGTTTATAATATCGAAGGTAAAGAAGTTGGTAAGATCGACTTAAGCGATGCTGTATTCGGTGTTGAAGTAAATGAACATCTTGTACACATGGCAGTTGTAAGCCAGCTTGCAAATAACCGTCAGGGAACACAGAAAGCGAAAACACGTTCTGAAGTTTCTGGTGGTGGAAGAAAACCATGGAGACAGAAAGGAACCGGTCATGCAAGACAGGGATCCACAAGAGCTCCACAGTGGACAGGCGGCGGAGTTGTATTCGCACCAGTTCCGAGAGATTATTCTTTCAAAATGAATAAGAGAGAGAAGAGAGCAGCTCTGAAATCTGCACTCACATCAAGAGTTGAAGAAAACAAATTTATCGTAATCGATGAGATCAACTTTGAAGAAGCAAAGACAAAGAACTTTGCAAACATTCTTAAGAATTTAGATGTATCTAAAGCATTAGTAGTATTAGAGGATGACAACAAAAATGCAGAACTTTCAGCAAGAAACATTGCTGACATCAAGACTGCAAAGACTAATACAATCAATGTGTACGATATCTTAAAATACAACACAGTAATCACAACAAAAGCTGTTGTTGCTAAAATCGAGGAGGTGTACGCATAATGGCAAACGTTCAGTATTATGATGTAATCCTTAAACCTGTAGTAACAGAAAAGAGTATGGAACTTATGGGAGAAAAGAAATACACTTTCTTGGTACACCCAGAAGCAACAAAATCTCAGATTAAAGAAGCTGTTGAAAAAATGTTTACCGGAACAAAAGTAGAGAAAGTAAACACAATGAATAACGACGGAAAGAAGAAAAGAGTTCGTGGAACTTACAACTTCGGAAAAACAGCTAAAACTAAGAAAGCAATCGTAAAACTCACAGAGGATAGCGCAGATATCGAGATCTTCCAGGGATTATAAGATTGCAAAGCATACGGACAGAAACCGTGACAATAAACAATTGAAAGGAGATTTATCATGGGAATTAAAACATACCGCCCATATACGCCTTCCAGAAGACAGATGACTGGTTCTGATTTCTCTGAAATCACAAAGACAACACCAGAAAAATCTCTGTTAGCTCCAAAGAGCAGACAGGCTGGACGTAATAATCAAGGAAAAATCACAGTTAGACACCGCGGAGGCGGAGCTAAGAAAAAATATAGAATTATCGACTTCAAGAGAAGAAAAGACAATATCCACGCAACTGTACTTGGCATCGAATATGATCCAAACAGAACAGCTAATATTGCTCTGATCTGCTATGAAGATGGTGAAAAAGCATATATCATCGCTCCAGAAGGACTTACAGATGGAATGACAATTATGAATGGACCAGAAGCCGAAGTTAAAATCGGTAACTGCCTTCCATTAGCACAGATTCCGGTTGGTACTCAGGTTCATAACATTGAGCTTCATCCTGGAAAAGGTGGACAGATGGTTCGTTCCGCTGGTAACAGTGCTCAGTTAATGGCGAAAGAAGGAAAATATGCGACACTCAGACTTCCATCAGGAGAAATGAGAATGGTACCGCTTGAGTGCAGAGCTTCTGTCGGAGTTGTTGGAAATGGTGATCACAACCTGATCAACATTGGTAAAGCAGGACGTAAACGTCATATGGGAATCAGACCTACAGTTCGTGGTTCTGTTATGAACCCGAATGACCATCCGCATGGTGGTGGTGAAGGTAAGACAGGAATCGGTCGTCCGGGTCCGTGTACACCTTGGGGCAAACCAGCACTTGGTCTTAAGACAAGAAAGAAAAATAAAGCTTCTAACAAGATGATCGTAAGAAGAAGAGATGGTAAAGCAATTAAATAGTTTTCATAAGGAGGTTAGAACCTATGGCACGTTCTATTAAAAAAGGACCATTCGCAGACGCAAGCCTGCTTAAAAAGGTTGATGCTATGAACGAGGCTGGAGACAAGTCTGTAATCAAGACATGGTCCCGTCGTTCTACAATCTTCCCAAGCATGATCGGACATACAATTGCTGTTCATGACGGAAGAAAGCATGTACCTGTATATGTTACTGAAGATATGGTTGGACACAAACTCGGAGAGTTCGTAGCAACCAGAACCTACAGAGGACACGGAAAAGACGAAAAGAAATCCAAAGTTAGATAATTAGATTGTGAAAGGAGGGTTCATCCATGGCTAAAGGACATAGATCCCAAATTAAAAGAGAAAGAAATGCTAACAAAGATACAAGACCTTCTGCTAAGTTATCTTACGCAAGAGTTTCTGTTCAGAAAGCATGCTTCGTATTAGATGCCATCAGAGGTAAGGATGTAACAACAGCACTTGGTATTTTGACATACAATCCAAGATATGCTTCTAGTTTAATAAAGAAATTATTAGAGTCTGCAATTGCAAATGCTGAGAATAACAACGGCATGAATGCTGAGAATCTGTACATTGCAGAGGCTTATGCAAACAAAGGACCAACAATGAAGAGAATCAGACCTAGAGCACAGGGTAGAGCTTACAGAATCGAAAAGAGAATGAGCCACATTACACTCGTGCTTGATGAAAGATAAGGAGGGCAAACATGGGACAGAAAGTTAATCCTCATGGTTTGAGAGTCGGAGTTATCAAAGACTGGGACTCAAGATGGTATGCAGAGAAAGATTTCGCAGACTGCTTAGTGGAAGACCATGAAATCAGAACATATCTTAAGAAGAGATTATACAGTGCTGGTATTTCTAAAATTGAAATCGAGAGAGCATCTGACCGCGTAAAGATCATCGTTTACACAGCAAAACCTGGTGTTGTAATCGGTAAAGGCGGAGCAGAGATCGAGAAAGTAAAAGGTGAATTAGCACAGTTTACAGATAAAAAGTTAATCGTTGACATCAAAGAAATCAAGAGACCGGATAAAGATGCTCAGTTAGTAGCTGAGAACATCGCATTACAGCTTGAAAACCGTATTTCTTTCAGACGTGCAATGAAATCCTGCATGTCAAGAACTATGAAATCTGGAGCACTTGGTGTTAAGACTTCTGTATCAGGACGTCTTGGTGGAGCTGACATGGCTCGTACAGAGTTCTACAGTGAGGGAACAATTCCTCTTCAGACACTGAGAGCAGACATTGACTACGGATTCGCTGAAGCAAACACAACTTACGGAAAAGTTGGTGTTAAAGTTTGGATCTACAAAGGCGAAGTTCTTCCGGAGAAAACAGTTAAGGAAGGAGATAGATAATCATGTTAATGCCAAAAAGAGTAAAACGTCGTAAACAATTCCGTGGTACCATGAAGGGTAAAGCTCTTCGCGGTAACCAGATTACAAACGGTGAATATGGTATCGTTGCAACGGAACCTTGCTGGATCCGTTCTAACCAGATCGAAGCAGCCCGTATCGCTATGACACGTTACATCAAGCGTGGTGGTAAAGTTTGGATCAAGATATTCCCAGATAAACCTGTAACTACGAAACCAGCTGAGACACGTATGGGTTCTGGTAAAGGAACCTTAGAATACTGGGTAGCTGTTGTTAAACCGGGACGCGTTCTTTTTGAGATCGCAGGTGTACCGGAAGAAGTTGCGAAAGAGGCTCTTCGTCTTGCAACTCACAAGCTGCCATGTAAATGTAAAGTAGTTTCTCGCGCAGACTTAGAAGGCGGTGATAACAGTGAAAATTAATGCATTTGTTGAAGATTTAAAAGCAAAATCAGCTGCAGAGCTGAATGAAGAATTAGTAGCTGCTAAAAAGGAACTTTTTAATTTAAGATTCCAGAACGCAACAAACCAGTTGGACAATACAAGCAGAATTAAAGAAGTAAGAAGAAATATTGCCAGAATTCAGACAGTAATCACTGAAAAGGCAGCTCAGTAGAAACTGAAAACTCACAAAATGAAAGGAGTTACAGACTGTGGAAAGAAATCTTAGAAAAACCAGAGTTGGTAAGGTTGTCAGCAACAAGATGGACAAAACTATCGTTGTAGCAATCGAAGATCATGTAAAACATCCACTTTACAAGAAGATTGTAAAGAAGACATATAAATTAAAAGCACATGATGAAAACAATGAGTGCAATATCGGCGACAAAGTAAAAGTTATGGAAACAAGACCTCTGTCAAAAGACAAGAGATGGAGACTTGTTGAAGTTATGGAAAAAGTGAAATAGTATAAGGAGGGAAACCTGCATGATACAGCAAGAAAGCAGACTTAAAGTAGCAGACAACACAGGTGCGAAAGAGTTACTGTGTATCCGTGTACTTGGCGGTTCAACAAGAAGATATGCAAGTATCGGTGATGTAATCGTTGCGACTGTTAAAGATGCAACACCAGGCGGCGTTGTTAAAAAAGGTGACGTAGTTAAAGCTGTAGTTGTTCGTACTGTAAACAGTACACGTCGTAAAGATGGATCTTACATCCGTTTCGATGAAAATGCTGCTGTAATTATAAAAGATGATAAGACACCAAGAGGAACCCGTATCTTCGGGCCAGTAGCAAGAGAGCTTCGTGACAAACAGTTCATGAGAATTGTTTCTCTGGCTCCGGAAGTACTTTAAGGAGGTGCGCGTAAGATGTCAATGTTAAAGATCAAAAAAGGTGATACAGTTAAGGTTATCGCCGGTAAAGATAAAGACAAAGAAGGCAAAGTTATCGCTGTTAACCAGAAGACAGGAAAGGTTATCGTTGAAGGCGTAAATATGCTGACAAAGCACACAAAACCAAGTGCTCAGAACCAGGAAGGCGGAATCGTTCGTCAGGAAGGACCAATCGATATCTCTAACGTAATGTATGTTCACAAAGGAACTGCTACAAGAGTTGGTATCAAGATGGATGGAGACAAAAAAGTACGTTACGCTAAATCAACAGGCGAAGTGATTGATTAATTTGAGGAAGGAGGTCCAAAGCTTTGAGTAGACTGAAAGAACAGTACCAGAACGAGATCGTTGATGCAATGATCAAAAAGTTCGGTTATAAAAATATTATGGAAGTACCAAAACTCGATAAAGTTGTTATCAACATGGGTGTTGGTGAAGCAAAAGATAACGCAAAACTTTTAGATGCTGCAATCGCTGACATGGAGAAAATCACAGGTCAGAAGGCTGTAGTTTGTAAAGCTAAAAAGTCCGTTGCTAACTTTAAAATCAGAGAGGGTATGCCGATCGGATGTAAAGTTACATTAAGAGGAGAAAAGATGTATGAGTTCGTTGACCGTCTGGTTAACCTTGCTCTTCCTCGTGTACGTGACTTTAGAGGTGTAAATCCTAACGCATTTGACGGAAGAGGTAACTATGCTCTCGGAATTAAAGAGCAGCTGATCTTCCCTGAGATCGAATACGATAAAGTAGATAAGGTAAGAGGTATGGATATCATCTTCGTTACTACTGCTAATACAGATGAAGAGGCACGCGAACTGCTCACTCAGTTCAACATGCCATTTACAAAATAAGGAGGTAAATTATGGCTAAGACAGCAATGAAAGTGAAACAGCAGCGCAAGCAGAAGTTCTCCACAAGAGAATACAATCGTTGCAGAATCTGTGGACGTCCACATGCATATTTGAGAAAATATGGTATCTGCCGTGTTTGCTTCCGTGAGTTAGCATACAAGGGACAGATTCCAGGTGTTAAGAAAGCAAGTTGGTAGGAGGAAAGAACAATGACAATGAGTGATCCAATCGCAGATATGCTTACAAGAATCCGTAATGCAAATACTGCTAAACATGATACTGTAGATGTTCCAGCATCCAAGATGAAGCTTGCTATCGCTAATATCTTGTTAGATGAAGGATATATCGAGAAATACGATGTTGTTGAAGACGGAGTATTCAAAACAATTCACATCACACTGAAATATGGTGCTGATAAGAACGAGAAAGTTATCACAGGCCTTAAGAGAATTTCTAAACCAGGTCTTCGTGTATACGCTTCAAGCGAGAATGTACCTAAGGTATTTGGTGGACTTGGAACAGCAATCATTTCCACAAACCAGGGTGTAATCACTGACAAAGCTGCAAGAAAGCTTGGTATCGGTGGAGAAGTTCTCTGCTATATTTGGTAAGAAACCCGTGAGCAACTTAGTGAAGGTGTGCCGTAAGGCACAGCCTGAACTGATTGCCATATAGAAACTGAAAACAGAGAAGCCATAAGAGCTTTTCCGAGAATCTAAGTTAAGGAGGAATAAGGTATGTCACGTATCGGAAGACATCCAATCGCTATCCCGGCAGGCGTAACTGTTGAGATTGCTGAGAACAATGTAGTGACTGTTAAAGGTCCAAAGGGAACACTTGAGAAAGCACTTCCTACAGAGATGGAAATCAAACAGGAAGGCGAAGAAATCGTTGTAACAAGACCAAATGACTTAAAGAAAATGAAATCTTTACATGGTCTTACAAGAACACTGATCAATAACATGGTTATTGGTGTAACGGAAGGATACCAGAAGGTTCTGGAAGTTAACGGTGTTGGATACAGAGCAGCAAAATCAGGTAACAAATTAACACTGAACCTTGGTTATTCTCATCCAGTCGAGATGGAAGATCCTGAAGGCATTGAGACAGTAGTTGAAGGTCAGAACAAGATCATCGTTAAAGGACTCAGTAAAGAAAAAGTTGGTCAGTTTGCGGCTGAGATCAGAGACAAGAGAAGACCGGAGCCATACAAAGGTAAAGGTATTAAGTATGCTGATGAAGTTATCAGACGTAAAGTTGGTAAGACTGGTAAAAAATAAGTAAGGAGAGTGTGAAAATGGTTAGCAAAAAATCAAGAAGTGAAGTTCGCGTAAACAAGCACAGAAAATTACGTAACCGTTTATCTGGTACAGCTGAGTGCCCACGTTTAGCGGTATTCAGAAGTAATAATCATATGTATGCTCAAATTATTGACGATACAGTTGGAAATACACTGGTTTCCGCTTCCACTCTTCAGAAAGATGTGAAAGCAAACCTGGAGAAAACTAACAACGTTGATGCAGCAGCATATTTAGGAAAAGTAATCGCAGAAAAGGCCCTTGAAAAAGGTATTAAAGACGTTGTCTTCGACAGAGGCGGATTTATTTATCAGGGTAAAGTACAGGCATTAGCAGACGCAGCTAGAGAAGCTGGGTTGAATTTCTAGAAGGAGGAGCACACATGAGACAGGAACGTATTGATGCTAATTCATTAGAATTAAACGAAAAAGTAGTATCAATTAAACGTGTAACCAAAGTTGTTAAGGGTGGCCGTAATATGAGATTCACAGCTTTAGTAGTTGTTGGTGACGGAAATGGCCATGTTGGTGCAGGTTTAGGAAAAGCTACAGAAATTCCGGAAGCAATCCGCAAAGGAAAAGAAGATGCAGCTAAAAATCTCATCTCTGTAGCATTAGATGAAAATGACAGTGTAACACATGATTATATCGGTAAATTCGGAGGCGCTTCTGTATTACTTAAGAAGGCTCCAGAAGGTACTGGAGTTATCGCTGGTGGTCCAGCACGTGCCGTAATCGAGATGGCAGGAATCAAGAATATCCGTACAAAATCTCTTGGTTCTAACAACAAACAGAACGTTGTACTTGCTACAATCGAAGGATTACGCCAGATTAAAACTCCGGAAGAAGTAGCTAAGCTTCGCGGTAAATCTGTTGAAGAGATCTTTGGCTAAGGAGGTAGAACAAAATGGCAGATTTAAAAATCACATTAGTAAAATCTACAATCGGTGCTGTACCTAAGCATAAGAAAACTGTTGAAGCATTAGGACTTAAGAAGCTGAACAAAACTGTTGTACTTCCAGATAATGCAGCAACAAGAGGTATGGTTAAACAGGTTTCTCACCTGGTAAAAGTAGAAGAAGTATAATTCATTTATTCGGATAAGGAGGTGTCACAATGGATTTATCTAACTTAAGACCTGCTGACGGATCAAAGCAGAGTGATAATTTCAGAAGAGGACGTGGACACGGTTCTGGAAATGGTAAGACAGCTGGTAAGGGACATAAAGGTCAGAAAGCTCGTTCAGGCGGTACAAGACCTGGTTTCGAAGGTGGTCAGATGCCATTATATAGAAGAATACCAAAGAGAGGTTTCACTAACAGAAACACTAAGACAATCGTTGGTATCAACGTAAGTGCTCTTGAAGTATTTGAAAATGATACAGTTGTTACTGTAGATACATTAATCGAACAGGGTATCGTTACAAATCCAAAGGATGGAGTTAAGATTCTTGGAAATGGCGAACTTACTAAGAAGCTTACAGTTCAGGCAGATGCATTCAGTGCAGGAGCTGTAGCTAAGATCGAGGCGTTAGGTGGAAAAGCAGAGGTGATCTAATGTTAGAAGCATTTCGAAAGGCATTCAAGATAAAGGATATTCGAAAGAAGATCGGATATACATTTTTGATGTTAATCGTAATACGAATTGGATCGCAGTTGCCAACACCAGGCGTAAATGGTGAATATATTAAGAATTTCTTTGCTCAAAACACTGGAGAGGCGTTCAATTTGTTTAACGCCTTCACCGGTGGCTCTTTTGAGCAAATGTCTGTATTTGCCTTAAGTATTACACCTTATATTACTTCATCAATCATAGTTCAGCTGCTTACAATTGCAATTCCGCAGTTAGAAGAGATGCAGCGTGACGGCGAGACTGGAAGAAAGAAGATTGTTGCTATTACAAGATATCTTACCGTTGGTCTTGCTTTAATTGAATCCGGCGCTATGGCAGTTGGATTCGGCCGTCAGGGACTTCTGGTGAAGTATAATTTTGTTAATGCAGCAATTGTCGTATTAACACTCACGGCAGGATCCGCTTTCCTGATGTGGATTGGTGAGAGAATTACAGAAAAAGGTGTGGGCAATGGTATATCTATTGTCCTGGTGATCAACATTATCTCTCGTATTCCGAGTGATATGACGACGTTATTTGACCAGTTCGTGAAAGGAAAAGCGATTGCTTCCGCTGGTCTTGCAGTATGTGTAATCATTGCAATCATCTTAGCATTGGTTGTTTTTACCGTAATCCTGCAGGATGGAGAAAGAAGAATTGCTGTACAGTATTCCCAGAAAGTGGTTGGAAGAAGATCATATGGTGGACAGTCCACTAATATTCCGCTGAAGGTTAACACGGCAGGCGTTATCCCTATTATCTTTTCATCATCTTTGATGCAGTTTCCAATCGTAATTGCAACTTTTCTTGGAAAAGATAATGGTAGTGGAATCGGAAGTGAGATTCTTCGTGGATTAAACCAGAGCAACTGGTGTAATCCGGAACAGATCAAGTATTCGTGGGGACTGGTACTATATATTGTCCTGACTGTATTCTTCGCATATTTTTACACTTCAATTACATTTAATCCATTGGAGATTGCAAATAATATGAAGAAGAGCGGTGGATTTATACCGGGAATTCGTCCGGGAAGACCAACAGTAGAATATTTGACAAAAATCTTGAATTATATTATTTTTGTTGGTGCATGCGGATTGATTCTGGTACAGATTGTTCCGATATTATTCAACGGATGGCTTGGAGCAAAAGTATCCTTTGGTGGTACTTCTCTGATCATTATTGTCAGTGTAGTATTGGAAACACTTAAGCAAATTGATTCAATGACACTTGTAAGAACATACAAGGGATTTTTAAATAGTTAATATTTTGACTCGCGGGAAGTTTTTTTCGCGGGTTAAAATGCTATAAGGAGGAACCGCCAAATGAAAATTATTATGTTAGGTGCCCCTGGAGCGGGCAAAGGAACCCAGGCAAAAAAAATTGCAGCAAAATATGATATTCCACACATTTCCACAGGAGATATCTTCAGAGCCAATATCAAGAATGGTACAGAACTGGGAAATAAGGCAAAAACATACATGGATCAGGGCTTGCTAGTTCCGGATGAACTGGTAGTAGATCTCGTAGTAGACCGCGTACAGCAGGATGATTGTAAGAACGGATATGTTTTGGATGGTTTTCCGAGAACAATTCCACAGGCAGAAGCACTGGATAAGGCACTTGCAGCACTGGGAGACAAGGTTGACTATGCAATCGATGTAAATGTCCCGGATGAGAACATTGTAAACCGTATGGGTGGACGACGCGCATGTGTAGGATGTGGAGCAACTTATCACCTGGTATATGCACCGACAAAGACAGAGGGAATCTGTGATGTTTGCGGAAAAGAACTGATCTTAAGAGATGATGATAAACCAGAGACAGTTCAGAAGAGACTGAACGTATATCATGAGCAGACACAGCCGTTGATTGATTATTATACAAAAGCCGGTATTTTAAAAACTGTTGACGGAACAGTTGATATTAATGATGTATTTGCAGCAATCGTAGAGATACTTGGAGCATAAGATCATGGCAATTACAATTAAGTCCGAAAGAGAAATCGAATTAATGGCGGAAGCCGGTAAGATACTTGAACGGGTTCATAATGAACTGGAGAAAGCACTGCGTCCGGGAATGAGTACGAAAGATATTGATACTCTGGGTGAGGAGATTATCAGAAGTTATGGATGCATTCCTTCTTTTTTGAATTATAATGGATATCCGGCATCCATCTGTGTATCAGTGAATCAGGAAGTTGTTCATGGAATTCCGGATAAACACAGGATCATTCAGGAAGGCGATATTGTTAGTCTGGACGCAGGAGTTATTTATAAGGGCTATCATTCAGATGCGGCAAGAACGCATGCGGTCGGTGAAGTCAGTGAGGAAGCAAAAAAATTGATTCAGGTTACCAAAGAAAGCTTCTTCGAAGGAATAAAATTTGCCAAAGCAGGGAATCATTTATTTGATATATCCGGTGCGATCGGCAGATATGCAGAAGAAAGAGGTTATGGTGTTGTAAGAGATCTATGTGGACATGGAATCGGAACAGCACTTCATGAGGCACCTGAAATTCCGAATTATGAAGTGGGACGTAAAGGCGTGAGATTAAGACCAGGTATGACACTTGCCATCGAGCCGATGATCAATATAGGAACACATGAAGTTGACTGGCTGGACGATGACTGGACAGTTGTAACAAGAGATGGTTCTTTATCGGCACATTATGAGAATACGATATTGATCACCGAAGGCGAACCTAGAATTCTGTCCTTAACCTGTGAGAATGAATAGACTTATATAAGTAAGAGGAAACAGATATGGTGATATATGAAGCAGGCATGCTTGCAAGATCAAAAGCCGGACATGATAAAGCAAAGATGTATATCATAAAAGAAGTGGACGATACATATGTATATCTGGTGGATGGACGAATCAGAACACTCGTCCATCCTAAAAAAAAGAAAAAAAAACATGTGCAGATCGTTCATGGCACATATAATATGAAAGAACTTGATGATGCAGGCATAAGAAAGTTAATTAAGGATTGGATGAAAGAAGAAAAGTAGGAGGAAGATAGAATGTCAAAGGCTGACGTTATTGAAATTGAAGGAACTGTAGTAGAAAAACTGCCAAACGCAATGTTTCAGGTAGAACTTGAGAATGGACATCAGGTATTAGCTCATATCAGCGGTAAACTGAGAATGAACTTCATCAAGATCCTGCCGGGAGATAAAGTAACATTAGAATTGTCTCCATATGACCTTTCAAAAGGAAGAATTATCTGGAGAGATAAATAAATTCAAAAAAACTATTGACTTATATTGCAAATAGATGCTATACTATATAAGCACGTTTTCTAGGCATGTTTATGCACTGGAATCTCTGAGTTGCGATTTCAAATGGAAATGTGTAGCAACAAAGGCATAGCAATGGATGAAAGGAGGATCCCCGTGAAGGTTAGATCATCAGTAAAACCAATTTGCGAAAAATGCAAAGTAATTAAAAGAAAAGGAAGCGTTCGCATTATCTGCGAAAATCCAAAACACAAACAGCGTCAGGGTTAATTTCTGAAGAATGTTTGATGTATTTAGGCGGCTGATAGTGGACACGCCAGGCGGTGTGGAAACTATTTCAAATATACAAGGCGCACCCGAAAGACCGGTGATGATCCTCGTATATTGCTTCTAATGCCGGCTCGTCATTACCGCATAGCTTCCAACACTATGAGCGGTGGCCGGAAAGGGCATGATACCGAACATGCCTGGGACAAAAATACAGGTCCCCTATTAAAGACAATTAACAATGAAAGAAAATGGAGGAAATTCACATGGCTCGTATAGCAGGTGTAGACTTACCAAGAGACAAACGTGTTGAGATCGGACTGACTTATATCTACGGAATCGGTAGAACAAGCGCAACTCGTATCTTGACAGAGGCAGGAGTTAATCCTGATATTCGTTGTAGAGATCTTACAGACGATGATGTAAAGAAAATCAGTGCTGTAATCGATGAGACACAGACAGTAGAAGGTGATCTTCGTAGAGAAATCGCTCTCAACATCAAGAGATTACAGGAAATCGGATGCTATAGAGGAATCCGTCACAGAAAAGGACTTCCGGTTCGTGGTCAGAAGACTAAGACAAATGCAAGAACAAGAAAAGGTCCTAAGAGAACAGTAGCAAACAAGAAGAAATAATTTATTTGAGGAAAGAGTAGGTTAGTTTTATTATGGCAAAGAAAGTTACAAAAAAAGTGACAAAGAAACGTGTCAAGAAAAACGTTGAACACGGACAGGCTCACATCCAGTCATCTTTTAATAACACAATCGTAACATTAACAGATGCACAGGGAAATGCTCTGTCATGGGCAAGTGCAGGCGGTCTCGGATTCAGAGGTTCAAGAAAATCTACCCCTTATGCAGCTCAGATGGCAGCTGAAACAGCAGCTAAAGCAGCATTAGTACATGGTTTAAAATCAGTTGACGTAATGGTTAAAGGACCAGGTTCAGGTAGAGAAGCAGCAATTCGTGCTCTGCAGGCATGCGGAATCGATGTGACAAGTATCAGAGACGTTACACCAGTACCACACAATGGTTGCCGTCCACCAAAACGCAGAAGAGTCTAGTACTATTATTATTCACTACGTTAACGGATTGTATGTGTCCGAATTATATAGGAGGAAAACAAAAACATGGCAGTAAATAGAGTTCCGGTTCTTAAAAGATGCAGATCCCTCGGAATGGATCCAGTTTATTTAGGAATTGATAAAAAGTCTAACAGACAGTTAAAAAGAGCGAATAGAAAAATGAGCGAGTATGGTCTCCAGTTACGTGAGAAACAGAAAGCAAAATTCATCTATGGTGTATTAGAGAAACCTTTCCTGAACTACTTCAAGAAAGCATCTAAGATGAATGGTATGACAGGTGAAAACCTGATGGTACTCTTAGAGTCAAGACTTGACAACGTTGTATTCCGTCTTGGACTTGCCAGAACAAGACGTGAAGCAAGACAGATCGTTGACCACAAGCACGTGCTTGTAAACGGAAAACAGATCAACATCCCTTCATACCTTGTAAAGACAGGAGATGTGGTAGAAATCAAAGAAACTAAGAAAAACTCACCAAGATACAAAGAAATCGTTGAGGTTACAGGCGGACGTCTTGTTCCAGAATGGTTAGAAGCTGATCTGGAAGGTCTGAAAGGAACAGTAAAAGAACTTCCAAAACGTGAAGCAATCGATGTTCCTGTAGATGAGATGTTAATCGTCGAGTTGTATTCTAAATAATAAACCGTAACCCACAGGAGGTGGACTTAGTGTTTGATTTTAATAAACCCAATATTGAAATAACTGATATTTCAGATGATAAGAAATATGGTAGATTCGTTGTAGAACCTCTTGAAAGAGGTTATGGTACAACATTAGGTAATTCTCTTAGAAGAATTATGCTTTCATCTTTGCCTGGTTCAGCAATCAGCCAGGTTAAGATCGATGGTGTACTTCATGAATTCAGTTCTATTCCGGGTGTTAAGGAAGATGTCACAGAGATCATCATGAACCTGAAATCTCTGGCAATCAAAAACACATCTGAATCTGATGAGCCTAAGACTGCTTATATTGAGTTCGAAGGCGAAGGAGTTGTAACAGCAGCTGACATTCAGGTGGATCAGGATATTGAAATCATGAACCCGGAGACTGTAATCGCTACATTAAACGGCGGTGCAGACAGCAAATTGTATATGGAACTTACCATTACAAATGGAAGAGGCTACGTGAGTGCTGATAAGAATAAGAATGACGAACTGCCAATCGCAGTGATTCCAATTGATTCTATCTACACTCCAGTGGAACGAGTGAACCTTACAGTAGAGAATACCCGTGTCGGACAGATTACAGACTTTGATAAACTTACACTGGATGTATATACAAACGGCACACTGCTTCCGGATGAAGCTGTAAGTTTGGCTGCAAAGGTACTTAGTGAACATCTGAAACTCTTTATTGATCTGTCAGAAGTAGCACAGGCTGCTGAAGTTATGATTGAAAAAGAAGACGATGAAAAAGAAAAAGTTCTTGAGATGAGCATTGACGAACTTGAACTTTCTGTTCGTTCATACAATTGCCTGAAGAGAGCTGGTATCAATACAGTTGAAGAACTGACAAACAGAACACCGGAAGATATGATGAAAGTACGTAACCTTGGACGTAAGTCTCTGGAAGAAGTACTTGCAAAATTAGATGAGTTAGGCTTAAGCCTCAGCAAAGGTGAAGAATAATCTGTCAGTAAGCCCGTAAGTGCATGGCAGAGCATTTGGCTAGTAAGCCCGAAGAAGCATAACCAAGTGTTATAATGGAGGATATTTAAAATGGCAAAATATAGAAAACTTGGCAGAACATCAAGCCAGAGAAAAGCATTATTAAGAAATCAGGTAACAGCACTTCTGAACAACGGTAAGATCGTTACAACAGAAGCTAAGGCTAAAGAGATCCGCAAGATCGCTGAAGGACTTATCGCATTAGCTGTTAAAGAAAAAGATAACTTCGAAGAAGTTACTGTAAAAGCTAAAGTTGCCCGCAAAGATAAAGATGGCAAGAGAGTAAAAGAAGTTGTAGATGGTAAGAAAGTTACTGTATATGACGAAGTTGATAAAACAATCAAAAAGGATATGCCAAGCAGACTGCATGCTCGTCGTCAGATGCTGAAGGTTCTTTATCCTGTAAAGGAAGTTCCAACTGCACAGGCTGGAAAGAAGAAAAATACAAAAGAAGTTGATCTCGTAGCAAAATTATTTGATGAGATCGCTCCTAAGTATGCAGATCGTAACGGTGGATACACAAGAATCGTTAAGATCGGTCAGCGTAAAGGTGATGCAGCTATGGAAGTTCTGATTGAACTTGTATAGTTAGAAGTCAATAAAAATATTGAAAACCTCACACAATCATGTGTGAGGTTTTTTTTTCTGCAT
The DNA here is from genome assembly GCF_024168045.1 of Dorea longicatena. Lineage (GTDB taxonomy): Bacteria > Bacillota > Clostridia > Lachnospirales > Lachnospiraceae > Dorea_A. The sequence goes on along the minus strand of NZ_CP100126.1, from coordinate 2,300,043 downwards.
AAAGGACACAGAAAAAAGACAGACAGGAAATTTCGTAAAACAGATAATCAAAGATTTGTTAAAAATCTGACTATAGCGTTAAATTTACTACTATTAACAAATATGATTACAAATTATCAAATAAATGATATAATACCGATATCACATTTGAAATGAATTGTGCAAAAAACTGATAATTGCAATTCATATGTACTGTAAATTGAAAACAAACAGATGGAAGGTAGGAATAAAGAATGAGCAGACTGGAAATTGCCTCTCCAAAAAAAGCAAAGATCGTAATGGAAGGCCTTTATAAAGATCTGGAAAGAAGAATCGAATCAAGTCCTCCGGGATTATGTCCTGTAGATATGGCAAGAGCATTTCTTGAGTTATGTCATGCACAGACCTGTGGAAAATGTGTACCTTGCCGTATCGGATTAGGTCAATTGAACAATTTCATCCGTGAAGTACTGGATGGAAAAGCAACTATGAAGACGCTGGATATTATGGAGCAGACTGCACTTTCAATCATGGAATCAGCAGACTGTGCAATCGGATATGAGGCTGCTAATATGGTATACAAAGGACTGATCGGTTATCGTGATGATTACGTTGAACATATCCAGAACGGAAGATGTACCTGTACCTATAATCAGCCGGTACCATGTGTATCGTTATGTCCTGCACATGTAGATATTCCGGGATATGTTGCACTGGTAGGGGAAGGCAGATATGCAGATGCGATCCGTCTGCTGAGAAAAGATAATCCGTTCCCGACTACATGTGGATTTATCTGTGAACATCCATGTGAAGCAAGATGTAGAAGAAATATGGTGGATGATTCTATTAATATCCGTGGATTAAAACGTGTAGCAGCAGATTTTGCGGGAGAAGTTGATCCTCCGCAGTGTGCACCGGATACAGGAAAAAAGATTGCAATCCTTGGTGGAGGACCTGGTGGTTTGAGTGCAGCTTATTATCTGCAGTTAATGGGACATCAGACAACTGTATATGAGATGCTTCCGAAATTAGGAGGAATGCTTCGTTATGGTATTCCGAACTACAGACTTCCGAAAGACAGACTTGACGATGATATCCGTGCGATACTGAAGACAGGTGTACAGGTGAAAAATGGTCTGAAGATCGGTCAGGATATTACAATCCAGCAATTGAGACAGGAATACGATGTTGTTCTGATTACAATCGGGGCAAGTACAGATAAAAAATTAGGATTGGAAAATGAAGACGCAGACGGAATCCTATCAGCTGTACAGTTCCTGCGTAACGTAGGGAAGAATCAGATTATGGATTTGACAGGAAAAGAGGTTGCTGTTATCGGTGGAGGTAACGTATCCATGGATGCAGTCCGTACAGCAAAACGTCTGGGTGCCAAGAAAGTAAGTATCGTTTACAGACGAAGGGTTGCGGATATGACTGCACTTCCGGGAGAAATAGACGGAGCAGTTGCAGAAGGTATTGAATTACAGACATTGAAAGCACCGTCATCCATTGATGTAGATGAGAATCATCATGTGAAAGGAATCTATGTGACCCCTCAGATGGTGAGCTCAATCAGAGACGGAAGAGCAAGCATCAAACCTACAGGTGAAGAAGATATTTACATACCATGCGATGTATTAATCGTAGCAATCGGACAGAATATCGAAACACATCACTTTGAACAGGCTGGTATTCCGGTTGAACGTGGGAAAATTGTTACCAAAAGCACAGGAGCATTCGAGAACCTTCCGGGTGTATTTGCCGGAGGAGACTGTGCAAGCGGACCGGCTTCAGTTATTAAGGCAATTGCAGCTGCAAAAGTCGTAGCAGCTAATATTGATGAGTATCTTGGATATCATCATGAGATTTCCTGCGACGTTGAAATTCCGGAAGCGCATCTGGATGATCGTACACCTTGCGGAAGAGTAAATCTTACAGAAAGAGAAGCGTGTGAAAGAGTCTGCGATTTTGAGGCAGTGGAAAATTGTATGACAGAAAAAGAAGCGAAACAGGAAGCAGGAAGATGTCTTCGCTGTGATCACTTCGGATACGGTATATTTAAGGGAGGCAGAGAGACATTATGGTAAATCTTATAATAGATGGAAGAGAGATAACGGTAAAAGAGAATACCACGATCATGGAAGCTGCATCCCAGAATGGAATTCCAATTCCGAAACTTTGTTATTTAAAAGGAATCAATGAAATTGCGGCCTGTCGTGTCTGTGTAGTGGAATTAGAAGGAAAAGAGAAACTTATCACCTCATGCAATAATGTCGCAAAAGAAGGTATGGTCATTCATACGAACAGTCCGAAAGTCAGAAGACACAGAAGAACAACGGTAGAGCTGATCCTTTCGCAGCATGACTGTGAATGTGTTACCTGTTCCAGAAGTGGAAACTGTAGTCTTCAGACGGTTGCAAATGACCTGAATATTATAGATATTCCGTTTAAAATGGAGATTGAAAGACAGCCATGGAATAAAGAATTCCCATTGATCAGGGATTCTTCCAAGTGTATAAAATGCATGCGCTGTGTACAGGTTTGTGAAAAAGTACAGGGACTTGGTGTATGGGATGTGGAAGGAACAGGATCAAGAACTACGATCAATGTGGCTGGTCACAGGACAATAGAAGAAGCTGACTGCGCATTATGCGGACAGTGTATTACACATTGTCCGGTTGGTGCGTTAAGAGTAAGAGATGATACAGAAGATATATGGGATGCAATTGCAGATCCGGACAAGATTGTAGTTGCACAGGTAGCTCCGGCTGTCAGAACAGCATGGGGTGAGGAATTTGGACTTTCTGATGATGAAGCAACAGTTGGAAAGATCCTTGACGCTTTGAAGAGAATGGGAGTCGACTATGCTTTTGACACCACATTTTCGGCTGACTTGACAATTATGGAAGAAGGGACGGAATTTTTGCACAGATTTACTGCAGGGGAATTGAAAGAGCGTCCGATGTTTACTTCCTGTTGCCCGGGATGGCTTAGATTTATCAAATCACAGTATCCACATCTGGTGAGACAGCTTTCTACAGCGAAATCACCGCAGCAGATGTTCGGAGCTGTGATGAAGACTTACTTTGCAGAGAAGCTCGGAGTATCTCCGCAGAGGATTTACACAGTATCAGTAATGCCATGTGTGGCAAAAAAAGAAGAAAAGGAGATGGAACTGTTCTATCAGGAATATGCAGGACATGATGTTGATACGGTTATTACGACGAGAGAACTGACAAAGATGATCAAATCAGCGCATATCAGTCCGGATACACTGTCAGATATAGAAAGTGACCGGCCGATGCAGGATGGAACAGGAGCAGGTGTAATTTTTGGTGCAACAGGAGGTGTCATGGAGGCAGCTCTTCGTACGGCATACTATCTGCTTAAGAGTGAGAATCCGCCGGAAGATGCATTTAAAGCGGTAAGAAGTACAGGATTCAATGAGAATGAGGGAATCCAGGAGGCGGATTTCCAGATTGACAATGTAACTGTCAGAACGGCTGCAGTTAGTGGTCTGGGCAATGCACGGGCACTTCTGGACCGTATTAACAAAGGGGAAGTACATTACGACTTCGTAGAAGTCATGGCTTGTCCCGGAGGATGTGTAGGCGGCGGTGGACAGCCGATTCATGATGGAAGGGAGATGGCATACGAAAGAGGACGTAAACTTTATCATCTGGATGAGAATGCAAAACGCAGATTTTCGCATGAAAATCATGATGTACAAAAAATGTATGAAGAATATTTTGTAAAACCAAATTCGCCGAAATCACACATGCTGTTACATACTGAGCACAATTTGGAACGTTTTTAAATATCAATGTGTACAGAAGAAGCTGCCTGTGGCAGCTTCTTTGTGTATAGTGAAAGAGGTGGTAAAAGAAACTTGTTAAAGAATTATCAAATATGTGAAAAAAATATCAAAAACATATTGACAAAGAATTAACAAACGGTTATACTAAGACCATCGAAAACAAACAAAAACTCACAGGAGGATAATCAACATGGCGACAAAGAAAAAAGAGAATGTAGTACCAGAGATTATTGACAACGTAGAAGCTCTCGAAGCTAAGATGAAAGCAATGAGAGAAGCTCAGAAAAAATTTGCTACCTATACACAGGAACAGGTAGACAAGATCTTTTTCGAAGCAGCAATGGCAGCAAATAAGATGCGTATCCCGCTTGCTAAGATGGCAGTAGAGGAGACAGGACGTGGACTTGTAGAAGACAAGATCATCAAAAATCATTACGCAGCAGAGTATATTTATAATAAGTATAAAAATGACAAGACATGTGGTGTGATCGAAGAAGACAAAGCATACGGAATTAAAAAGATTGCAGAACCAGTTGGTCTGGTAGCAGCTGTTATCCCAACTACAAACCCTACATCAACAGCAATCTTTAAGACACTGATCTGTTTGAAAACAAGAAATGCAATCATCATCAGTCCACATCCGGCAGCAAAGGCATGTACAATTGCGGCAGCGAAAGTTGTTCTTGATGCAGCAGTAAAAGCCGGAGCACCGGAAGGAATCATCGGATGGATTGATGTTCCTTCATTAGAGCTGACAACAACAGTTATGAAAGATGCTGATGAGATTCTTGCAACAGGTGGTCCTGGAATGGTTAAATCTGCATATTCTTCAGGAAAACCGGCACTTGGTGTTGGACCTGGTAACACACCTGTTATCATCGATGATTCAGCAGATATCAAGATGGCAGTTAACTCCATCATCCATTCTAAGACATTTGATAATGGTATGATCTGTGCTTCTGAACAGTCAGTAACTGTACTGGACAGCATTTATGATGAAGTTAAGAAAGAATTTGCATACCGTGGATGCTACTTCCTCAAGAAGGGAGAAGAACTTGATAAAGTTCGTAAGACAATCATCATCAACGGAGCATTAAATAATAAGATTCCTGGAAAATCAGCATATGAGATCGCTAAGTTAGCAGGTGTTGAAGTACCGAAGGCTACAAAGATCCTGATCGGTGAAGTAGAATCTGTTGATATTTCGGAAGAATTCGCACATGAGAAATTATCTCCTGTACTTGCAATGTACAGAGCTAAGACATTTGATGAGGCTCTTGCAAAAGCTGAGCAGCTTGTTGCAGATGGTGGATACGGACATACATCATCACTTTACATCCACCCATCACAGACAGAAAAGATTGAGAAACATCAGCAGGCTATGAAGACTTGCCGTATCCTGATCAATACACCTTCATCACAGGGTGGTATCGGAGACCTTTACAACTTCGGACTTGCTCCATCTCTTACACTTGGATGTGGTTCTTGGGGAGGAAACTCTGTATCTGAGAACGTAGGTGTGAAACACCTGATCAATATCAAGACAGTTGCAGAGAGGAGAGAAAACATGCTGTGGTTTAGAACACCTGAGAAAGTATACTTTAAGAAAGGCTGCATGCCTGTAGCATTAGATGAACTCGGAACTGTAATGCATAAGAAGAAAGCGTTCATTGTAACAGACAGTTTCCTGTACAAGAATGGTTATGTAAAACCGATCGAAGATAAATTAGATCAGATGGGAATCCAGCATACATGCTTCTTTGAAGTTGCTCCAGACCCAACTCTGCAGTGCGCTAGAAGAGGTGTAGAACAGATCAGAGCATTTGAGCCAGATACGATCATCGCTCTTGGTGGTGGATCCGCAATGGATGCCGGAAAGATTATGTGGTTAATGTATGAGCATCCGGAAGCAAAATTCGAAGATATGGCTATGGACTTCATGGATATCCGTAAGAGAGTATACACATTCCCTAAGATGGGAGAGAAAGCTTACTTTATAGCTATTCCAACATCTTCAGGAACAGGTTCAGAAGTAACTCCATTCGCAATCATCACAGATGCTGATACAGGAGTAAAATGGCCTATCACAGACTACGAATTAATGCCAAACATGGCTATCGTAGACGTTGACAATGCAATGACAGCACCTAAGGGACTGACAAGTGCATCTGGTATCGACGTAATGACACATGCAATCGAAGCATATGTATCTATCATGGCTACAGACTTTACAGATGGTCTTGCTATGAAGGCAGTAAAAGCAGTATTTGATTACTTACCATCTGCATATGAGAATGGTGCTAATGATCCAATCGCAAGAGAGAAGATGGCTAACGCTTCATGCATGGCTGGTATGGCATTCGCAAATGCATTCCTTGGACTGAACCACTCTATGGCTCACAAACTTGGTGCATTCCATCACCTGCCACACGGTATTGCTAACGCTGTAATCCTGACAGATGTAATGCGTTACAATGCTGCAGAAGTACCTACAAGAATGGGAACATTCTCTCAGTATCAGTATCCACATGCACTTGCAAGATACGCAGAATTAGGACGTTTTGCAGGATGCAAAGGTAAGACAGATGAAGAAGTATTTGAGAACTTCATCGCTAAACTGGAAGAACTCAAAGAGAAGATTGGCATTAAGAAGACAATCAAAGATTACGGTGTAGATGAGAAATACTTCCTGGATACATTGGATGATATGACAGAGCAGGCATTCAACGACCAGTGTACAGGAGCTAACCCAAGATATCCTCTTATGAGTGAGATGAAAGAAATCTACCTGAAATGCTATTATGGAAAATAAAAAAGGCGTAAATATAATATCCATGAGTTTTTGTTTGTAGATTGGATAATGTATTGAGCATAGGAAAAGTGCAGCGTTTGACGTTGCACTTTTTCTTATGTCAAAATATTGATAAAAAAATAACAATAAATATGCGGGATAAAAAATAGTGAAAAAAATATCAAAAAACTATTTAAAAATCTGACAATAAGGTATATAATACAGATAACAAGAAGGAAAAGGGCAAAAGATTCAATAAAAAGGAGGAATCTGTATGAAGCTCGAAAAGAAGAATTTGATCGTAGAGAGACCTTACAAATCAGTTTATAAGACCGAGGAGGGTGTTGTTAAAATATTTGTAACAGATCATCCAAAGTCAGCAGTATTTAATGAAGCATTGAACACTGTGAAAGTTGAAGAAACAGGATTGGATATTCCGAAACTAAAAGAGGTAACTCAGATTAATGGGGAATGGGCGCTGGTCATTGAGAACCGGGAAGGAAAAACTTTGGAAGAAATGATGAAAATTGACCGTGCCAATCTTGAAAAATATATGTCAGATTTTGTAGATCTTCAGCTGAAAGTACAGAGTAAAACGGCAGAAACATTACCGAAATTAAAAGATAAACTCGCAAATAAGATAAGAAATCTGAAAGTTTTGGATGCAACAGAGCGTTATGAACTTTTGACTAGATTGGAATCTATGCCGAGACATACAAAATTGTGTCATGGTGATTTTAATCCAAGTAACGTAATTGTTGAAAAGAACGGAAAGATGACTGTGATTGACTGGGCACATGCTTCACAGGGAAATGCAAGCGCAGATGCGGCAATGACATATTTGCTGTTTGCATTACACGATCAGGAGAGTGCAGATCTTTATCTTAAGTTATTCTGTAAGAAAAGCGATACCGCAAGACAGTATGTAGAACAATGGCTTCCAATTGTTGCTGCCGCAGAACTTGAGAAAGATATCCGGCTGGAAAAAGATTTTCTGATGAAATGGATCGATGTTATGGAGTATGAATAAATCGTACAAAAAATAAGCCTCCGAACGAGGCTTATTTTTTATTTCATAATATACATAAGAGACAAAATCAACTGCTAAAAATCAGAAAAATACATTTCCACCAACATTTATACCAGATACGCCGGTAGATGCTGAGCGGAACTGTAAACAGTTTATAACTGCAGAATGTCTTGCGCCGCCAAGTGCTGCCTGGGCAACAGAATAAGCAGTTGAGGAAGCACCTTTGCTGAGAACACGGTTCAATGAACCGTTCCAGGTTGGGGCAAACTGACCGGACTGGTAAATGACTGCGCGCAAATTGTTCGGATATGCCGGACTTGCCACACGGTTCATTATAACAGTTGCAACGGCTAACATTCCGTCATAACCGCCTGCTTCACACTGGAGAATTGCCGCTAACAGGGCAACATCTGTGGTTGAAGCCGGAGTTGAATTACCATTATTAATAGTTGGAGAATTAGTGTTGGTAGTGTTGTTCTTATTTGTGTTATTTGTATTTGTTGATGCTGTCTGATTATTTTTATTCGCGTTATTTGTATTGGTATTAGTGTTGCTTGTCTCAGTATTTTTTGTGCCATCTGCCTTTACAGATCCTGAGACTTCATCGTTCTGTGCAAGCTTTAATGCTTCCTCAGCAGCTTTGGCACGGTCTAATTGTGCCTGATAATCTGCCAGTTCCCCGGAAGTAGATGAAATTTTTGAATTTAATTCATCACGCTTGCTGGTTAATGTCTCCTGAAGGCCGGAAAGCTTGCTTTGCTGCTGTTCCAGGTCATTCTGTTTCTGTTCTACATTACTGCGAACCTGCTGTAATTCTTCCAGCATCTTTCGATCATACTGACTAATAGTGGCAACATATTCAGCCTTGTTCAGGAAATCTCCCATACTTTCTGAAGTAAGAAGAATCTGAACCAGAGATGCGCCGCCGCCTTCATACATGAATTTGATTCGGTCTTTCATCGAATCATACTGCGCTTCTTCATCAAGCTGCGCAGAAGCGAGATCCAGCTTGGATTTTTCAACCTTAGCAGATAAATCCTCAATCTGGCTTGAAGTATTGTCCAGTTCCTTACTTAAGGAAGATAACTGGCTGTTCAAATCATTTAACTCACCTTTTAAACCAGAGGTGGTACTTTCCAATTCATCTGTGGAAGGTGCCGAATATACTGGAGTATTAACAGAAGCAATTGTTACGGTACAGATGGTAATTGCCAAAGCCGATCGTAATGCTCGTTTCTTTTTCATACTTATCATAAACATATCCTTTCCCTTTTCGCGAATGCGTATCTATTATACTACAAAACATAAGATAAAGCAAATTTTTGACCGGAAACATAAGAAGAGACAGAAGTTTTTTGTTTCTTTCGACAGATTAAAGCTATTTAAAACTTTATATAAACAAATCCGGAAAAGGTTTACATAGAGGAGATTTGTGTATAAAATAAATGATGAGAATGTCTAAGTGAGAGAGGAATATTTAATATGAAAAAATATGAAGAAGAAAATTATAAATATGAAAATATCTGCGATAAGATCTATCCGTGGGTAAAAACAGAGCTTACAGATTCACATGCATTGAACGGAAAACATTTTTCTAAAAAAGATGCTCCGGTAATTAGTTTTCTTGGGGATTTGAATGTTGTATTTGCAATCAAAAGGGCCGAAGATGCATATGAGATATTAAAAGACAATATGCTTCCGCCGGAATGTGATATCATAGAATTGTATCATAAGTCTTGTGAAAATCTGAACAGAGATGTAGAATTTGTAGTTGCGAATACCTGGTACGGAGGATTTGGAATTGTGGCAGACGGACATCATGAAGCAAGTTCCGTATGTTTCAAACATATCTGGCAGGTGTGTGCAGACAAATTAGAGGATGATCTGATCATTATGATTCCGAGAAAGGATGTGGTTCTTTTTGCACCTGCAGGCAATAAAGAGACTGTTCAGAAGATGATCGATCACGGGGAACAGGCTTATGAACAGGGCGAGAATAAGATCAGTAAGAATCTGTACCGGTTCTCAAGAGAAAGAAAGGAATTAGTTACATATGAAGAATAAGATCAGAATGATCGGTATGGATTTAGATGGAACTTTACTGAAGACGAATAAAGAACTGACCGCATACACGAAAGATGTACTGAAAAGAGCGGCAGAACAGGGAATCATTGTCATGCCGGCGACAGGAAGACCTTTTTCCGGTATTCCGAAAGAGCTGACCGGACTGCAGGAAATTCGTTATGCAGTTACCGCAAATGGAGCAAGAGTCATTGATATGGAGAAGAACGAGGTGATCGTGGAAGAACTTCTTGCGTATGATATTGCAGAAGTAATTTTGACTATATTTGAACGTTATGATACGTTCAGAGAGATTTACTATCATGGCATTGGATATGCATCCAAAGAGGCACTGACCAGAATTGACAAGTATCTGAATATACCGGCGATGGCGGATTATATTACGTCTACGCGTGTACCCGTGGATGATGTGAGGGCAAAGTTTGAAGAGATGAATCAGCCGGTAGATAAGATCCAGGCATTATTTACATCGGTAGAAGACCGTGATGCAGCCAGAAAAGAGATTGAAGAGGTATCTGGAATCGAGATTACCGGTGCGCTTCCGATGAATCTGGAGATTAATGCTGCAGGTGTCAATAAAGGGAAGGCAATGATTGAACTTGGGAAGGTTCTTGGCATTCCAAGAGAAGAGATCATGGCATTCGGAGATGGAAACAATGATCTGAAGATGTTAAAAGAAGTCGGAACAGGTGTGGCAATGGAGAATGCCATTCCATCGCTGAAAGAAGCAGCAGATTATGTGACACTGTCCAATGACGAAGAAGGCGTTGCGAAATTTATAGAAAAATATGTGCTGGATTAAGGAAAGGAGCGCAACATGTTAGATGTTATTAAGGTAATTATTTTGGGAATTGTGGAGGGAATCACGGAATGGCTTCCGGTCAGCAGTACGGGACATCTTATTCTGGTGGGAAATGTATTAAAGCCGAGTATGAGTGATGCATTTATGGAAATGTTCGATGTAGTGATCCAGCTGGGTGCGATCATGGCGGTTGTAGTATTGTACTTCCACAAATTGAATCCATTTTCACCGAGAAAAAGCCATAAGCAGAAGATGCTGACATGGCAGATGTGGATCAAAGTACTGATCGGCTCAGTACCTGCAGGAATAGTTGGAATACTTTTTAACGATATTCTCGATGAGATCTTTTACAAACCATTACCGGTAGCGATCATGCTGATCGTTTATGGTGTGTTATTCATCATCGTTGAGAAGCATAATGCAGGGAAGAAACCTTCTGTTACAAAGATTTCACAGCTCAGTGTCCAGATGCTGCTGTGGATTGGATTCTTCCAGATGCTTGCACTGATCCCGGGAACATCCAGATCAGGAGCTACGATTGTCGGAGCACTGCTGATCGGTGTATCAAGGGAAGTGGCAGCAGAATTTACATTCTTCCTGGCGATTCCCGCAATGTTTGGTGCCAGTCTTCTGAAACTGATCAAGTTTGGTTTCCATTTTACAGGTGCGGAGTTTGCTCTTTTGATGCTGGGATGTATCGTATCGTTTGGTCTGTCGGTCATTGCGATCAAGTTCCTGATGGGGTATATCAAGCAGCATGATTTCAAAGTGTTCGGATATTACCGTATCGTATTGGGGGCACTGATCATTCTCTGGACGATCGTTCAGACTGTAATTGCATAGAAATGTATAAGAAAACAAGTGAATGTTTCATGATTATGTGGAATTATCCACTTGTTTTTTGATTAAAACATGATAATATATTAAATATATATGTATTTTTATACACATATTGAAAAGAATGGAGGAAAAAGATTATGAAGTTAAAAAAAGTTATCAGTGTAATGCTGGTTGGTGCATGCGTATTCTCTATGGCAGCATGTGGTTCTAAAAAAGAAGAAGCAAAAAAAATCGAAAGCGCAGATGATCTGAAAGATGCAAAGATCGGTGTACAGACAGGTACAACAGGTGATATCTACTGCTCTGATGATTTTGGTGATGATCATGTAGAACGTTTTAATAAAGGTGCAGATGCAGTTCAGGCACTTGTAAAAGGTAAGATTGATGCAGTTGTTATTGATAACGAGCCTGCAAAAGCATTTGTAGATGCAAATGACGGACTGAAGATCCTCGAGACACCTTATGTAGAAGAAGATTATGCAATGTGCTTCAAAAAAGGCAACACAGAGCTGGAAGATAAATTCAACGCAGCGATCAAAGAACTGAAAGAAGACGGAACATTTGACAAGATCATCGGATATTATATCGATGGAACAGAAGATAAAGGATATGAGTCTCCGGCAGATGTTGACCGTTCCAATGGCAAACTTGTAATGGCAACAAATGCTGCATTTGAGCCATATGAATATTATGAGAATGACAAGATTGTTGGTGTTGATGCTGATTTCGCGAAGGCAATTGCTGACAAGCTTGGCATGGAACTGACAATCAATGATATGGAATTTGATTCTATCATCGCAGCAGTAGACAGTGGAAAAGCTGATTTTGGTGCAGCAGGTATGACAGTTACAGATGAAAGAAAACAGCAGGTAGATTTCTCAGATTCATATTACACAGGAAAACAGATGATTATTGTAAAAAAATAATCAGAAAAGAATAGGATGAGAACATGCAGGAATTAAAAAAAGAATTTATTCTGAATTTTATAGAGGACAATCGTTGGAAATATATTGTGGACGGTTTGAAAATTACGCTGATCGTTACGATATTTGCGGTATTGATTGGTGTCCTTTTGGGATTTTTAATTGCGATTGTCCGTACGACACATGATAAGACCGGCAAATTAAAGATATTGAATGCAATCTGTAAGGTATATCTGACTGTGATCCGTGGGACTCCGGTTGTTGTACAGCTGATGATCATTTATTTTATCATATTCGGAAGTGTGGATATCAGTAAGGTACTGGTTGCGATCATTGCATTTGGTATTAACTCAGGTGCATATGTTGCAGAGATTTTCCGTTCCGGTATCATGTCAATCGATAACGGACAGTTTGAAGCAGGACGAAGTCTGGGATTCAATTATGCTCAGACAATGATGTACATCATTATGCCGCAGGCATTCAAGAATGTACTTCCGACACTTTGTAATGAATTCATTTCTTTATTGAAAGAGACTTCTGTATCCGGTTATATTGCGTTACAGGATCTGACGAAGGGCGGGGACATTATCCGAAGCCGTACATATGATGCATTCATGCCGCTGATCGCCGTTGCGCTGATCTATCTGGCAATGGTAATGATCTTTACCAAGCTTGTCAGCTTACTGGAGAGGAGGTTGAGAAACAGTGACCACTAAGAATGATGATGTGCTGATCAAAGTAGAAGGTCTGCACAAGATATACGGAGATTTTCATGCACTGAATGGAATCAATGAAGAGATTCACAAGGGAGAAGTGGTCGTTGTCGTAGGACCATCCGGTTCCGGTAAGTCAACGTTCCTGCGTTCGCTGAATCTTCTTGAGGTTCCGGATCAGGGTCATATCTATTTTGAAGGTGTGGATATTACAGATAAGCATGTGGATATCAACAAGCACCGTCAGAAGATGGGAATGGTGTTCCAGCATTTTAATTTATTCCCGCACAAGACGATCAAGGAAAATATCACGCTTGCTCCGATCAAGCTTCTTGGAAAGAGCAAGGAAGAGGCAGATAAAAGAGCAATGGAACTTCTGGAAAGAGTAGGACTTGCCGAGAAGGCGGATTCTTATCCATCCCAGTTATCCGGCGGTCAGAAGCAGAGAATCGCGATCGTGCGTTCCCTGGCAATGGATCCGGATGTGATCCTGTTCGATGAACCGACATCGGCTCTCGACCCGGAGATGGTAGGAGAAGTTCTGGAGTTGATGAAACAGCTCGCAAGAGAAGGTATGACGATGGTTGTGGTAACACACGAGATGGGATTTGCCAAGGAGGTTGGTTCCAGGGTTATCTTTATAGATTCCGGACAGATCAAAGAGCAGGCAAAACCAGATGAATTCTTCGACCATCCAAAGGATCCGCGGTTGCAGGAATTTTTATCAAAGATTTTATAATACAGAATGGAAAAAAAGGAAACATATCATGTAATATCTTTCTTACCGCACAGCGGGAGAAAGCATTTACATGATATATTTCCTTTTTTATTTCAAACTATACTTTGCAACAACTGTCCCGTTCGATCAGATGGTGTGGAACGATGATCTTGGTTGCGGGAAGATTTGGATTTTCTATGTGGTTGATGATCTGGGAGGCAGCTTCACTTCCAAGCTGACCGGCTCCGATGTCAATTGAGGTTAATTGCGGGGAGGTCAGTCTTGCAAACAGAGAGTTGTTGAAAGATATGATGGACAGATCTTCCGGGATGGACAGATGAGTTTCCAGGCAGACTCGTTCTAAAGAGACGGCGAGGATATCATCACTGACCAGAATTGCTGTCGGGCGGTCTTCCTGGAGCAGAAGTCCGCGTATGGCTTCTTCATTATTCTCTGATGCATTCTTTACTTCCGCACAGTATTCTGGACGGACAGGAAGCTGATGGCTTGCGAGTGCAAGCTGGTAACCGGCCTTACGGTCGGCGGAGAACATCAGGGAACTGTCGGAACCAAGATAGGCGATCCGGCGGTGCCCAAGCTGGTACAGGTATTCCGTTGCTTCACGGCCGGCAAGCAGATTGTCATTGTCAATATAGATCGTCTGATTGGTGTACTGTGTTGCTTTTCCGATAAGAATATATAAAAGACCTTCGTTAAAGAGGTAATCGATAACAGGGTCTTCTTTTTTGGAATACAGTACGATGAAACCGTCTACTTTGCCGCTTCGGGACATAGACCGGACAGCGTCAAGAATCTCAGCTTCATCCTGGCCGGTTACAATTGTCGTCATATACTGCCTGCCGTTACAGTAATGGCTGATTCCCTGGACCGCTTCCAGATAGAAGGAGTTCTCGTAGACTTCTTTGGCAGAAGCAGGGAGAATGATGCCGATCGTACGTGAATTCTGTGAAGCGAGATTGCTTGCTTGAAAATTCGGTTCATATCCAAGTTCTATCATAGCTTTTCTGACACGTTCTTTTGTCTCTTCGCTGATAGAAGGATTATTTTTGCAGGTTCTGGATACGGTGGAAGGGGATACACCTGCCAGCGCAGCCACATCTTTAATTGTTACTGCCATGTAAGTAACCTCCGTTAGAGTTATATTTTCGTAGCTTTTGGATTTTTCTTATATTTTACAGCAAACAAATCAATATTGCAATTGAATTGCGGAAATACAATGCAAACGTATGCATTGGCGCAGGGGAAAATTGCACAAAAAAGGTACGATTAAATTGTGAAAAAGGTAGAATTAAGTTCCATAATCGAAATATAGATTGAAAACTATGCAAAGCTTGACTATAATTAACGCAAACGGTTGCATAAATAAATGCAATAAGAAAACATGAGGAGGTTTCGTTGTGAACGAGAATAAGAGTAAAAATATACCACAAGTGATTCTTGCACCGTTAACCGGAAAGGCAGTGCCGTTAAGTGAAGTCCCGGATTCGGTATTTTCTGAGAAAGTCTTAGGTGACGGAGTCGCAATTATTCCGGCAGACGGTAAGATTGTAAGCCCGGTAGACGGAGAGATATCAACAGTGGCAGAAACGCGTTATCTATTATGAATGGACCTGGATCAGCGCCAAGACCGGCTATGGAAAATACGATGAAGGAATGGCGTTGCTCAGTAAGAAACCAATCGCACAGGTGCAGCAGTTTCTGACCAGTAAGACGGATGATTACGAGAACTGGAAGACGAGACGTATCCTCGGCATACAGCCGGAAGGAAGCAGTGGCTGGTTCTTTACCATTCATATGGGATGGTGGAATGATGAGGAAGAACCATTTGTTGATCAGTGGAAATGTATACAGGAGACATTGAAAGATCCAAAATACCGGGAAGGAACTATCTGGCTGATGGGAGATTTTAACAGTCAGGATGATGTCCGCACTTCGAACGTTATCTGTAACGGAAAGAATGCACCGGTCGTATCGGATCATTACGGAGTTATGATAACGGTATAACAGATCGGTTTATAATGAAAGAAAATCAAAACAATAAGAAAAGAAGAGGGAAAGAAAGATGAGCGAGAGAGCAGCAGGCATACTCATGCCGATCAGCAGCCTTCCATCGGAATACGGAATCGGTTGTTTTTCAAAGAGTGCATATGAATTTGTGGACTGGCTAAAAAAAGCAGGACAGAGTTACTGGCAGATTCTGCCGCTTGGTCCTACAAGCTACGGAGATTCTCCGTATCAGTCGTTTTCAACATTTGCGGGCAATCCATATTTCATCAGTCTGGAGGCACTGGTGGAAGAAGGCGTTCTGACAAAAGCAGAATGTGAAGCTGTAGACTGGGGAAAAGTAAAAGGGAGTATTGATTATAAAAAGATTTACGAAGGACGTTATCCGCTTCTTCGAAAAGCTTACGAAAGAAGTAATGTACATGAGAATGCAGCGTATCAGCAGTTCGTAAAAGAGAACAGCTGGTGGCTGTCAGATTATGCATTATTCATGGCAGTAAAAGACAGATTTGACGGCGTGGAATGGAAATTGTGGGCAGATGATATCAAGCTGCGCTGGGGACCTGCGATGGATTATTACCGTGAAGAACTGTATTTTGATATCGAATTCCATCAGTATATGCAGTTCAAGTTCTATGAACAGTGGATGCAGTTAAAAACCTATGCGAACAAAAAAGGCATTCAGATCATCGGTGATATCCCGATCTATGTTGCAATGGACAGCGCAGATACCTGGGCACATCCGGAATTGTTCCAGTTAGATGAGGAAAATGTACCGGTTGCTGTTGCAGGATGTCCGCCGGACGGATTCTCCGCAACCGGACAATTATGGGGAAATCCACTCTACCGCTGGGGATATCATAAAGAAACAGGATATCAGTGGTGGATATCTCGTCTGGCATATGTGTTCCGCCTGTACGATGTGGTAAGAATCGATCATTTCCGTGGATTTGATGAGTATTTCTCTATTCCATACGGGGCAGAGACGGCGGTAGACGGACACTGGGAAAAAGGACCGGGCATGGATCTGTTCTGGAAAGTAAGAGAAACACTGGGTGAAAAACCGGTCATCGCAGAAGACCTTGGATATGTTACGGACAGTGTACGTGAGCTGGTAAGGGACAGCGGATTCCCGGGTATGAAGGTTCTGGAATTTGCATTTGACTCGCGAGATTCGGGATGTGCGAATGACTATCTGCCACACAACTATCCGGTGAACAGTGTTGCTTATACAGGAACACATGACAATGAGACGCTTGCTGGCTGGTGGGGAAGCATCAGTAAGGATGAGCAGAAGCTGACCCGCGAGTATCTCTGTGATACTTACACACCGGAAGCAGAACTGAATAAGCCGTTGATCAGCCTGATCATGAGAAGTGCCGCAAAATGGTGCGTGATCCCGATGCAGGATTACCTGGGTCTTGATAACAAGTGCCGTATGAATACACCGTCAACGGTCGGAACGAACTGGAAATGGAGAATCCGCAAGAATCAATTATCTGTGAAATTACAGAAAGAGATCTATGCAGTGACATTGCGTTACGGAAGAATGAACTGGATGGAAGAAGTTGAAGAAGCAGCGGACAGAGAAGAATAGAGAGTATCCTGTCTGGGAGCAGAAATAAAAAGGGCAGATATCTGTATAATGATATCTGCCTTTTGCTATTCGTATACTTTCATAGGTTCTCTTCAAATTAGATAGGAAGTTCAAGATAAATATCTTTTCCTTCTTTGATAGAGATGACTACTTTACCATGTTTAATTGTAGTAACAGCACCCTGAACGCTTGCAACAGGTGCGGCTTCGGCAGGAACTTTCTCTTCAGCAGGAGCTTCTTCTGCTGCTAAATCGTCATCTGATTTGAATCCTTCTACGTTATCTGCTGTCAGTGGACAGAGGGAATCACTTGTTTTTGTTAATTTTGCCCCAAGAACCTGTCCGATCTTCAGACATCCGTCAAGATTTAAAAGACCTGAATCTACTAATTCATCGAAGATTGCAGGATCCTCTAAGTTTGCCGGTTCAATTGTAATTCCGCCTTCTGCTCTACAGCATAATACGGCAGGATCATTTGCATGCGCTTTCGCTGTTTCAGCTGTAATTGACATACCGAATACCTCCTAAATATTCATATTTATTTTCTATGAATAGTATAGACTTTTCTAATTAAATTTTCCAATTGCTTTTTCCGATGAAAGACAGCTGGAATAGATAATCTCTATAGAACAAAGAAATAAGAATCAGCTTAAAAAATATATAGAATTTTTCTATAAGTATATGAGAATAACCAATTGGAAATATAAAGGAAACAGGAATATAATAATATCAAACGATAATATTGTTAGTGGCAGGGATCAGCCACATTCCCTTCTCTTAAAGCCCTTTTCCTGAGGATGTCGATATCGGGACGACATTTCCAGGAAAAGGGCTTTGACGTTATATAGAATGATAAGTTATAATGAATCATATGTTCGAGAAAGTAAAATAAATGGGGAAGCAATAGAAAATGAAAAATACAGAAAAAAAAGATGAAGACCTTGTTAAGATTGTACAGCCTTTGGTGGACTGGTACCGCGAGAATAAAAGAGATCTTCCGTGGCGCCATAACCCGGACGCTTACCGGGTGTGGATATCCGAGATTATGCTGCAGCAGACAAGGGTGGAAGCTGTAAAAGGATATTATGACCGCTTTTTAAAAGCACTTCCGACAGTGAAGGATCTCGCAGAGGCAGAAGAGGATAAACTCCTGAAGCTATGGGAAGGTCTTGGATATTATAACCGTGTCAGGAATATGCAGAAGGCAGCACAGCAGATCATGGTTGATCATGAAGGCATATTTCCGGATACTTATGAAGAAATCCTGCAATTGAAAGGAATCGGCAATTACACGGCGGGGGCTATCAGCGCATTTGCATACGGAATCCCGAAGCCGGCAGTGGATGGTAACGTACTCCGGGTGATTTCCAGAATCACCGGAAGTTATGAAGATATTATGAAGCAGAGTGTCCGTAAGAAGATCGAAAACACACTGGAACAGGTGATACCATCCGATGCTGCCAGTGATTTCAATCAGGGACTGATCGAGCTGGGAGCAATCGTGTGTGTGCCGAACGGAGAACCGAAATGTGAGGAATGTCCGGTAAAAGAATATTGTATTGCGTGCAAGGAGAATCTAACGACAGAGATACCGGTAAAGAAAAAGGCAAAAGCCAGAAAGATCGAAGAAAGAACCATTCTGATATTCAAAGACGGTAAGCGGATTGCAATCCGGAAGCGCCCGGCAAAAGGTCTGCTGGCAGGACTGTATGAATTTCCGAATGTGGAAGGTAAGCTTTCGATGGACGAAGTTACGGAGTACAGCAAGACGATCGGTCTGATGCCGGTCCGTGTGCAGGAACTTCCGGAAGCAAAGCATATCTTCAGTCATATCGAATGGCATATGACAGGATATGAGGTGATCGTAGATGAGCTGGAGAAGACGAATGAGAAAGGATTTCTGTTTATTCATCCGGAGGAGATCAGGAAGGAGTATTCGATTCCGTCGGCGTTTGAAAAGTATACAGGGTATGCGGGGATTGAACGGTAGTGATCGGAAAAACAATGGAAATTAAAAAGATGCAGATAACTGTCAGTTATATAACAGTTACCTGCATCTTTCTATAGATTCATAATTATTCATATTACGTCGGCTGCTGGGAAAGCTTAGGAGCTTTCTTGTCTGCTGCAACATATACGAATGGATAGATAATGCATGCCATCGTAACAGCTGCGATCACATCGGTCACGGAATGCTGCTTTAAGAACATTGTGGACAGAATGATAAGTGCAGCCAGAATGTAAGCGCTGATCTGGATCCATCTGTGCTTTTTCAGATCATTACTATGTGAGATGGCAATGCCTGCACCGATAGAGTTGAATACATGGATGCTTGGAAGCACATTCGTCGGTGTATCTGTTTTATACAGAACTTTTACCATATCGGTAAACATATTGTCTCGTGGAAATACAGTTGGTCTTAAATTTAATGCATTTGGAAAGACCGTACATATGATCAGGAAAATTGTCATACCTGAAAATAAAAAAGCACATAGTCTGTAAAATCCCCATTTATCCTTAATCAGGAAATAAGCCACAGTCACAGCAATGAATATGAACCACAACAAATAAGGGATAATAAAATATTCAATAAACGGAATATGATTATCAATTGGAGAGTGTATCATATAATGTCGTACATCTGTGCGCTTTTCAAGGTAAACAAACCATGGCATATAGATCAGAAAGTATGATAATACCCATGCATGACGGTACTTCTTCAAAAAACTCTTTGCTTTATCAATGGCTTTCATATGAACTACCCCTTTTTAAGCCTTTGTTATTATCTTATCTCGTTTCAAAGCGCATTATAACATGAAAAAAATGAATCAACAATAATGTTCATGGAATATTAACAAAATTAATAATACATTTTCTTTTTCTCAAATATCTGCATGTCGTAAGAAAGTGTTCCTTTCTTTAACGCATCTGGTGTACGAAGTGTCCATACAGCAATCGGAAGATGCAGAATGTGCTTTAAAAACCATACTTCAAATCTCGGAAGGTCTGCGAGTTTATACGAGATAAAATCAGGACGTCCGAGTACATTGCCGAGCAGATGTTTTACAATAAAAGTCAGTATCCATGGTTCCGGAAGATTGTCGGCAGTCAGATTGGAAGAAAGCTGACCTCTCAGGACATGTGGCGCATGGCGGCGGAACCACCAGATGCCAAGTGTGTTAAAGGACTGCACCATATAAGGACCGTTATAGTTTTTCAGGGCTTCCCATGTCTTTTCGCAGATACTGAGAGAAGATTTCGGAATCTTAAGTTCGATCAGAAGCGGCACCTGCCCGTCTACCAGAGAAAGTACCTCAGAAAAAAGAGGGATGGTTTCAGTGGTATCCTGTAACCGGCAGCGCTGCAGTTCTTTTGACGGAAGTACCTCAACTGCTTCCGGGCGTCCGCAGATACGTGACAGATCATCATCGTGAAATACGACAAGTTTTCCGTCGGTTGACAGATGTACATCCAGTTCAATTCCGTATCCGTGTGAGATTGCAGCCCGGAAAGAAGAAAGGGAATTTTCCGGAATTCCCTTTTCAATACAGTGGTATCCGCGGTGTGCGAACATAGTATGGAGAAATGGGCGGATCTGCTGTTTGTGGGACAGCCTCGGCCAGATAAGATAAAAGTAGAACGATGTGAAAAATATAATAATTCCGGCAATTAGTAAACGCATAAAATAACCTCCCTGTGTACAGAATTATTTACAAGGCGTAATAATACGTAACTTCTCTTTTTCCAGATGTACATGGATGTCAGACTGCAGAAAGACCGGCTCGCCGTCGGTATGTACAGGCAGTGCGCGGTCACTGGTGATCGTGACTTCTGTGCAGGTGTCCAGAGTGATTCCACGGAAACGGGTATGCCATCCTTTGAATGCTGTCGGAAGCAGGCAGAGAACCTTAAGCCGTGTCAGTTCTGAGACAGTAATGATATCCAGTCTGTCATCGGTCCCGCTGGCGGCAGGACAGAAGTTGAATCCGCCGCCTTCATATTTCAGATTCATAACTGCTGTAAAATAGACTTTGTGATAGGTTTTTGTTTCACCGGTTTCGGTTGTGACAGTCATTGTGACCGGTTTTAATGTAAGCAGTTTATGAAGTGCAACACCGAGATAGGTAAGTTTCCCAAGTTTCAGACGGTTCAGAAAAGCTTTGAGCGGCGTGACCATTACCTGATGGCAGACTGCGGCATCAAAGCCGATACCGGTACTTACGGCAAAACGCCGGTGTTTATTTTCATAATCCAGTACACCGACATTCATGGCGGTGTAATGCGAAGGAGAAAGAATCTGTTCCAGAGCACTGTGGATGTCCGTCGGAAGTCCCAGACCTCTGGCAAAGTCATTTCCTGAACCAAGCGGGATATATCCCAGTGTTACTTTGTCTAGATATCTGATCCCATCGATTACTTCGTTTAAAGTACCATCTCCTCCGAGGACAACAATCGTATGAGGAGCACCGTCGGAAGTCAGATCATGCACCAGGCGGGTGGCATGATGCTGATATTTCGTAAATAAAACATTGTATGCGATTTCTTTTTCCAGCAAAATTTTTTCAATCTGTTTCCAGAGAAGAATCCCTCTGCCGGATCTGGCATTGGGATTGGCAATAAACGTGTACATACCGTATTCATCCTTTGCTAATTCATAGATTTCAAAATGATCAGAACAATCCGTTCAGATAAGTAGTAAGGGAACGGCGCATATTACCCTCAAAATCAGCATCGCCACTCTTTAAACACCACTCAAATACATTTCCGATTACGATCATACGGATGTCGGTTGTGATATCCTCCAGATCAGCAGGAGGGGAAATGATTCCGGCATCAATTACGCGTTTCAGATAATCGTGAACGGTGATGATCGGATATGGTCTTTCCGTACGGATCAAAGGGTTCAGGGACTGATTCTTAGGTGTATAGTAATTGGCCATAAATTCAACTCCGAGCTCTTCGCAGTAGTGAACATAATTCAAGTAAACCGAGATGATTGCCTCTTTTGTCCCGGCAGCACTGGACGGAAGATCAAGAAGATCAGGATCCATACTCGGCTGTTCTTCAATATAATAAGAAAGAAGATCATCTTTTGTCTTGAAATGATGATAAAAACTTCCATTGGAGACACCGGCTTCTTCGCAGATATTCTTGATCGACAGCTGCTCATAACCCTGCTTTTGCAGGATCCGTTTGGCTGCCTGAAAGATCTTGGCACGTGTTTCCCTGGATTTGAGTTGTTGTTTTGAGAGTCCTTGTATTTCCTGATTCATAAGTAAAAGCCCCTTTAAGTATTTCTGTTTTTCTGATAAGTTCAAGTAGCTTCAGTATAACATAGAGAAAATATATTTTCAAGAAAACAGAGTGAACTCTGTATTATAGACGCCATTGCATACAGTGGGGAATTCAGTTATAATTATCCGCGTAATAAAGAAGTACAAATTCTTTGAATACGGCAAGAAAGGGAAAGACAAAACATATGGATATTAATCAGGTGATTACCGGGGAACTTGGAGTCAAAAGATGGCAGGTCGATGCGGCGGTAAAATTAATCGATGAAGGCAATACGATCCCGTTTATCGCAAGATATAGAAAAGAAGTCACGGGAACATTGGACGATGCTCAGCTGCGAACATTGTATGAGAGACTGGTATATCTGCGCAATCTGGAAGAAAAGAAAGAACAGGTTCTGTCAAGTATAGAGGAACAGGGAAAACTCACCGGAGAATTAAAAAAGCAGATTCTGGCAGCAGAGACGATGGTTGTGGTAGAAGATCTCTACCGTCCGTATCGTCCAAAACGCCGGACACGTGCCATGATCGCAAAGGAAAAAGGACTGGAGCCGCTTGCAGCAGTCATCACGCTTCAAAAAGCAGATAAACCGGTAGAAGTGTATGCAGAAGAATATGTGAATCCGGAAAAAGAAGTGAATTCTGTAAAAGAAGCAATTGATGGAGCAAAGGATATCATTGCTGAGTCAGTATCGGATGAAGCAGATTACAGAATCTGGATCCGTAAAGCAACCGTACAGCACGGGAAAGTAATCTCACAGGCAAAAGACGAAAATGCGGAGTCTGTATACGAGATGTATTATGATTTCGAAGAACCGGTAAACAGACTTGCCGGACACAGAGTGCTTGCATTGAACCGTGGAGAAAAAGAAAAGTTCCTTACGGTGAAGATTGAAGCACCGCAGGACGATATCTTAAGATATCTGGAAAAGAAGATGATCCACAGTGATAATCCGTATACCACACCGATCTTAAAGGAAGCGGCAGAGGACAGCTATAAGCGTCTCATTGCACCTGCGATTGAGCGTGAGATACGAAGTGACCTGACAGAGAAGGCAGAAGACGGGGCAATCAGCGTATTCAAGAAGAATCTGCATCAGCTTCTGATGCAGCCGCCAATCGTAGGACAGACTGTACTTGGATGGGATCCTGCATTCCGTACCGGCTGTAAACTTGCAGTTGTAGATCCGACCGGTAAAGTCATCGGAACAACGGTTATCTATCCGACTGCTCCGACGACACCGAAGAAAATCCAGGCATCCAAAGATTTGCTGAAAAAGATTATTGAAAAATATAACATTACATTGATCTCTGTTGGAAATGGTACCGCATCCAGAGAATCTGAGCAGTTCATTGTAGAATTATTAAAAGAGATTCCGCAGAAAGTGCAGTACGTAATTGTAAATGAAGCAGGAGCTTCCGTATATTCGGCAAGTAAGCTTGCATCGGAAGAATTCCCGAAGTTTGACGTTGGACAGAGAAGTGCGACATCCATTGCAAGAAGACTGCAGGATCCATTGGCAGAACTTGTGAAGATTGATCCGAAATCCATCGGTGTCGGACAGTATCAGCATGATATGAACCAGAAAAAGTTAAGTGAAGCTTTATCCGGTGTTGTGGAAGACTGTGTAAATAAAGTCGGAGTTGACCTGAATACGGCATCGGCACCGCTCCTTTCTTATATTTCCGGAATATCCGGAGCAATTGCTAAGAATATTGTGGCATACAGAGAAGAGAACGGAAGATTCACAGACAGAAAGCAACTTTTGAAAGTTGCAAAACTCGGACCAAAAGCCTTTGAGCAGTGCGCCGGATTCATGAGAATCCAGAATGGTACGAATCCGTTAGACGGAACCAGTGTACATCCGGAGTCCTATGAAGCTGCAGAAAAACTGCTGAAGAAACAGGGATTTTCATTGGAAGACATCAGCGGAGGAAAGCTAACCGGACTTTCCCTCACGATCAAAGACTATGCAAGACTTGCCGGGGAACTGGAGATTGGAGAGATCACCCTCCGGGATATTGTGAAAGAACTGGAAAAACCGGGACGTGACCCGCGTGACGAAATGCCGAAACCGATCTTAAGAACAGATGTCTTAGATATGAAAGACTTAAAGGAAGGCATGATCCTGAAAGGAACCGTAAGAAATGTCATTGACTTTGGCGTGTTTGTAGATATCGGAGTGCACCAGGATGGACTGGTACACATTTCCGAGATCACGGATAAGAAATTCATCAAGCATCCGCTGGAAGTGGTAAGCGTTGGCGATATCGTGGATGTAAAAGTGATGAGCGTGGATCTTAAGAAGAAGAGGATCCAGCTTACGATGAAAGGAATTTCATAATCCGGGAAAGAAAGTACGGAGAGAGGATGGAGCGCATGAAAAAAAGTTGGGAAAAAATAATCAAAACCATTCTGGGAGTTCTGGTCGGCAATCTTGTATTGTCGTTTGCTGTGGCAGCGTTTATCGTGCCGAATGGGATCATTATGGGAGGTGCGACTGGTATCGGTCTTACGATCAGCCATTATTTTCAGGTAAACCTATCGATGATTATTTTGGCGATCAATGCGGTGCTGTTCGTTCTCGGTGCAGTATTTTTGGGAAAGAAGTTTGCATTGACAACGATCATCAGTTCCTTTATTTATCCAATATTCCTGTCGATGGCACAGTCCATTCCGGGAATAGACAAAGTGACGCAGGATAATGCTATGCTTGCGGCATTATATGGAGGGGTTCTCCTTGGAATCGGTATCGGACTGGTGGTAAGAGTAGGTGCTTCTACCGGTGGAACAGATATACTGGCACTTGTGTTACACAAATGGTTTCATGTCCCGGTAGCGGTATTCTTGTATATCGTAGATTTTTCGGTGCTGGGATTTCAGATGCTGTTTTCAGATTCGGAACAGATACTGTATGGTATTCTGAATTTGTTTTTAAGTACGGTTGTGCTGAACCGGGTGATGCTTCTTGGAAAGTCACAGATCCAGTTATTTGTAATTTCGGACAAATACAGAGAAATCCGTCAGAAAGTCTTAACGGATATTGATGCCGGAGTGACGATGGTAGACATCGAGACCGGTTATGGAGAGCAGAAGCAGCAGGGCGTATTATGTGTTATCCACAGCAGAAAGCTGTATTCGGTAAAAGAGGCGATTCAGGAGATCGATCCGAAAGCATTTATCACGATCACGCAGATCAATGAGGTAAGAGGACGCGGATTTACAATGGAAAAGCTGCGTTACGACGAATTGAATCTTACGAAAAACTAGACTTTACAGGTATTGTGGGTTAGAATGTTAACAAAGATTGAAGGAAGGACGAGGTATCATTTATGGAGAAATATACTGGCAAATCAATATTTAAAGGAATTGCAATTGGAAAAATATTGTTCTACCAGAAGGGAGAACAGCCTGTAAAACGTGTGAAAATAGAGGATACTGCAGAACAGATCAAACGTTACGAGGATGCACGCGCAAAGGCAGCAGAGCAGTTACAGGGACTGTATGAAAAAGCATTAAAAGAAGTCGGAGAAGCGAATGCTGCTGTATTTGAAGTACATCAGATGATGCTGGAAGATGATGATTATATTGATTCTGTTGTTAATATCATCGAGACACAGCAGGTAAACGCAGAATTTGCCGTTGCTACAACAGGAGATAACTTTGCGAAGATGTTTGCAGAGATGGAAGATGATTATTTCAAAGCGAGAGCAGCAGATGTAAAAGATATCTCGGAACGTATGGTAAATATCTTAAGTGGGAACGAAAGCGGTGGAGCCATCGGTGATGAACCTGTGATCGTTGTGGCAGAAGATCTTGCACCAAGTGAGACGGTCCAGATGGACAAGGAGAAGCTCCTTGCATTCGTAACCAGACTTGGATCTGCAAATTCACATACAGCAATCCTTGCAAGAACGATGAACATCCCGGCACTGATCGAAGTTGATATTAAAGAAGAGTGGAACGGAAAGATGGCGGTTGTAGACGGTTACACAGGAACATTCTACATTGATCCGGATGAAGAAACTTTAAAGAAAATGCAGGAAAAGAAAGAAGAAGACATCAAAGCAAGAGAACTTCTTCAGGAATTAAAAGGAAAAGAAGATATAACGGTAGACGGAAAACATATCAAATTATATGCAAATATCGGCGGTGTAAAAGATGTTACAAGTGTACTGGCCAATGATGCGGCCGGAATCGGTCTGTTCAGAAGTGAATTCTTATATCTGGAAGCGGATAATTATCCGAATGAAGAAGCACAGTTCCAGGCATACAAGACAGTAGCCGAGAACATGGCAGGTAAGAAGGTAATTGTACGTACACTGGATATCGGTGCGGACAAGCAGGTGGATTATTTCAACCTTGATCATGAAGAAAATCCGGCCATGGGATACCGTGCGATCCGTATCTGTCTGGACAGAAGAGATATCTTCCGTACACAGTTGCGGGCACTTCTTCGTGCAAGCGCATACGGTAACATTGGAATTATGTATCCAATGATCATTTCTGTAGATGAAGTGAAAGAGATCAAGAAGATCGTAGAGTCTATCAAAGCAGAACTGACAGAAAAAGGAATCGAGTACGGTGAAGTTGAACAGGGTATTATGATCGAGACACCGGCAGCAGTGATGATCAGCGATCTTCTGGCAGAGGAAGTTGACTTCTTCAGCATCGGAACAAACGACCTGACTCAGTATACACTGGCAATTGACAGACAGAACAGCAAACTTGACAACATTTATGATTCACATCATCCTGCAGTGCTCCGCATGATCCAGAAGACGATCGAAAACGGACACAAAGCAGGATGCTGGGTTGGTATCTGCGGAGAACTTGGAGCAGATATGACTCTGACAGAGACATTCCTTAAGATGGGAATCGATGAATTGTCTGTATCTCCGACATTTGTTCTTCCGATCAGAAAACTGATCCGTGAGATGAGCACAAAATAATAGTTGCATAGACGGATATGCCGTACTATAATATAGGACGAAAGAAGATTCTTCGGGGCAGGGTGTGATTCCCAACCGGCGGTAAAGTCCGCGAACTGGTCATTGAAGAATTTCTGGTCAGAGATATCTGGACAGATGTTATCAATGTGATGATCAGCCGATCTGGTGAGATTCCGGAACCGACAGTAAAGTCTGGATGAGAGAAGGATGATATGATATTTACAGAATTATCAGAATGATATGATTGCCCCGTTGCCCTTTTGGGTGACGGGGTTTTTGTCTGCAATGTGAATATCGTATGGTTCAAAATAAGAAGTTTCTTCCTTTAGAATATAATTCAATTTAAAGGAGAAAGAAAGATGAGTACAAAAGTAATGACAAGACAAAATGAAAAAAACAGAAACAAAATCAGGACAATGGCACAGATTGGTATGTTATCGGCAATCGCAACAGTATTGATGTTGTTCGAAATTCCGCTTCCGTTCGCTCCGTCCTTCTACGAGATAGATTTCAGCGAAGTACCAATCCTGATCGGAAGTTTTGCAATGGGACCACTCGCCGGAGCGGCAATAGAACTTATCAAGATCTTACTGAACTTTGCAATCAACGGAACTATGACAGCGGGAGTCGGAGAAATCGCAAACTTCCTGATCGGCTGTTCACTGGTTGTGCCGGCCGCATTGATCTACCATAAGAAACATACCAGAACCGGAGCAGTAGCCGGAATGGCAGCGGGAACCGTATTCATGACAGTAGTCGGATGTTTCCTGAATGCCTTCGTATTACTACCGGCATATGCCAAAGCATTCGGTATGCCGATCGACGGCCTGGTTGGAATGGGAACTGCCGTAAACAAACATATCACAGACCTTAAGACTTTTGTGATACTGGCAGTCGGACCATTCAATCTGCTGAAAGGTATACTGGTATCTTTGATCGTGTTCCTGGTTTATAAAAAAATCAGTCCGATATTGAAGATGAATGCGTAATTTGGGATTTAATTCAGGAAGGCTGTGGATACCCGAACCGGAATAAAGCTTGGAAAGGTGTTCCTGTTCAGGTTCCATCGGCGGGTCAATTCTAAAGGGGCAAAATTCTGCTAAAAGCAGGCTTTCAAAATTTGAAACTCGGCATACGCCTCAGACAGTCAAATTTTGAAAAC
The DNA here is from genome assembly GCF_024168045.1 of Dorea longicatena. Classification (GTDB taxonomy): domain Bacteria; phylum Bacillota; class Clostridia; order Lachnospirales; family Lachnospiraceae; genus Dorea_A. Next base: position 2,271,321 of record NZ_CP100126.1, on the reverse strand, counting down.
CCAACGCAGAATTTTGCCCCTTAAGAATTACCAACTCCTCTTTCACATTCACTGGAACGCCTTTCCAAGTTTTATTCCGTGTGTATCAAATGCCTTATGAATGAAATGGCAAATGCGTAACCGTAGTGGCTTCCACCGGGTTACACTTCCGGGCATTTCATTTATTAATATCCGCTGCCAGTCGCGACTTGAAGGAAACAATAGATAAGGATTATTGTGAATGTGGAATACCGTTAGAAACAATTAGAGAGTCAGAAGCACCGTTAAAGGAACGAAGCGAACGTGTTTGAGGCGAACGCCGAGTTTGAGCGTAGTTCCTTTGCTTTTAGGTGGTTCTGACTCTCTTAGTGTTTCTTATGGTATGGAACCTGAACAAGAAGCCTTATCTATTGTTTCCTTCAAGGACTGAGAGGCCGCTTCCCCAGTTAATAAATTAAATCCCAATTCAATTCCAATTAAATTTATTCCGCCGGGCAGATTTCCACCCAATACCCATCCGGATCATTGATAAAATAGATACCCATCTCCGGGTTTTCGAAACAGACACAATCCATTTCCTTATGGAATGCCAGTGCCGCGTCCATATCATCTGTCTGCATTGCCAGATGAATCTCATTGTCTCCGAGATCGTAAGGTCTGTCCATATCGCGCAGCCATGTGAGCTCTAATTTGTGCGGGGTGGTATCATCTCCCATGAATACCAGCTTGAAGCTTCCGTCGGCAGCTTCTGTCTCTTTTGTAATCTTAAGTCCAAGTGCTTTTTGGTAGAATTCGATAGACTTGTCAAGATCGGCAACGTTAATGTTATTGTGATAAAATGTGAATTTCATACGTTTTCCTCCATTATTGATAAAAATTAATATATTTAAGCTGTTATCAGAAAGTATATCATGAGTAGCAGAAGAAAAAAAGATGTGTTATACTTAAAGATACTGAATACAGTGATTTCAAAAAATGGAAAGGGAGAGCTTATGATAATAGAGACAAACAGTGAGAAAGAGACTTGGGATCTGGGATTTAGTCTGGGTGAAAAAGCCTGTGCAGGGCAGGTGTATACATTGGTGGGAGATCTGGGTGTCGGGAAGACGATATTTACCAAAGGTCTTGCCAAAGGACTGGGGATAGATGAACCGGTCAGCAGTCCTACATTTACCATTGTGCAGATCTATGATGAAGGAAGACTTCCCTTTTATCATTTTGATGTGTACCGAATCGGTGATGTGGAAGAGATGGATGAGATTGGCTATGAAGATTACATTTACGGAGAGGGCGTCAGCCTGATCGAGTGGGCTAATCTGATTGAAGAGATATTACCGGAACATTACACAGAGATTAAGATAGAAAAGGATCTGGAAAAAGGATTCGATTACCGGAGGATTACAATATGCGAATATTAGCATTAGACAGCTCAGGACTGGTCGCCAGTGTAGCTGTAGTAGAAGACGGGGCAGTGGATGACCAGGTCATTGCCGAATATACAGTCAATTATAAGAAGACACATTCACAGACATTACTTCCGATGCTGGACGAGATCGTGAAGATGACAGAACTGGATCTGCATACCGTAGATGCGATAGCGGTAGCCGGAGGGCCGGGATCATTTACGGGACTTCGTATCGGTTCCGCAACGGCCAAGGGACTTGGACTTGCGCTTGAGAAACCACTGATTCATATTCCGACATTGGAGGGACTTGCCTGCAATCTGTGTGGAATTGCAGATGTTGTATGTCCGATTATGGATGCAAGACGCGGGCAGGTGTATGCAGGAATCTATGAATTTGACGGACAGAAGCTTCACATACTGGAAGGCCAGATGGCAGTTCCGATAGAAGAACTGGGAGAAAAGCTGAAAAAGTATTTAAAAGAAGGAAGAAGAGTAACCTTCCTTGGCGACGGGGTCCCTGTGCATAAGGCAAAGATCACAGAAGAGATCCTGCCGGGAGAAGCGGTTACATTTGCGCCGGCAAATATGAACCGGCAGAGAGCTGCATCCGTAGGAACACTGGGAATGCAGTATTATAAAGAAGGAAAGATTGAAACTGCGATGGAGCATGAACCGGAGTATCTCCGTGTGTCTCAGGCAGAAAGAGAACGGAAGGAGAGAATGGAGCATGTATAGATTTCAGTGCGATTATACAGAAGGAGCACATCCGGCAATTATGCAGAGGATGATAGAGACGAATATGGAGCAGACCAACGGATATGGGCTGGATCCATACTGCGACAGTGCAAGACAGAAGATTAAGGATCTGTGTGAATGTCAGGATATGGATGTGCATTTCCTGGTAGGAGGAACACAGACCAATACAACAGTGATCAGTGCGGCACTCCGCCCATATCAGGGAGCGGTCGCAGCGGTAAGCGGGCATATCAATGTACATGAGACAGGGGCAATCGAAGCAACCGGACATAAAGTACTGCCGCTTCCAAGTGAAGATGGAAAGATTGCTGCCGCACAAGTAGAAGAGATGTGCCATGCTCACTGGACGGATGGAAGTCAGGAGCATATGGTACAGCCGGGGATGGTATACATTTCCCATCCGACGGAAAACGGAACACTGTATACAAAGAAGGAATTAGCGGATCTGCATGAAGTATGCAGAAAATATGGTATGTTATTGTTTCTTGACGGAGCACGTCTGGGATATGGGCTGATGGCAGAGACAAATGATATCACACTTGCAGATCTTGCAAAGTATACAGATGTATTTTATATCGGTGGAACTAAGGTGGGCGCATTATTTGGTGAAGCTGTTGTGATCACTAACCGGGCATTGAAGAAAGATTTTCGCTATATGATCAAGCAGAATGGCGGAATGCTGGCAAAAGGACGTCTTCTTGGTATTCAGTTCGATACGCTGTTTACGGATGATCTTTATTTTAAGATATCCGCACATGCAGACGAATTGGCAATGAAGCTTAAAAAGATATTTCTGGAAAAAGGATATGGTCTGCGTTACGATTCCTATACGAATCAGCAGTTCCCGATCCTTCCGGACAGTCACATCGAAAAATTAAAAGAAAAATATGTATTTGAATTCTGGGAGAAGGTATCGGATACCGAAAGCGCAGTCAGATTCTGTACAAGCTGGGCAACAAAACCGGAAGTGGTAGATGAATTGATAAGGGATATCATGGCATGTTAGAAAATCAGATGGAATCAGATAAAATGATCGAAATAAGTGAGGCTGATTTTCCGGAACTTCCGGAGATTGCTGCATTGGAAAGAGAGATATTTCCTGATGCATGGAGTCTGAAAAGTCTGGAAGAGACGTGGAAGCAGAAGAATGCCGCAATATTTGTGGCAAAGACAAAAGAAGGAATGGCCGGCTATCTTATCTTCTATTACGTATTAGAGGAAGGTGAAATTGCAAGGATTGCAACGGCACATTCTGTGCGCAGACAAGGGGCAGCCAGTCAGATGTTCCGGAAACTGCTTGACTTCTGTCGGGAGCAGAAGATAACAAGAATCATGCTGGAAGTAAGAGAAAACAATGAAGCTGCCAGACAATTCTATGGAAAATGTGGATTTACGAAAGATGGGATCCGCAGGAATTACTATGAGAATCCCAAAGAAAATGCTGTTTTGATGTCCGTAAATCTGTAGGAAACAATGGTAATTCTTACAGCACTTTCCACTGGTCAGCATACAGATGAAAAGCTATAATATAGGCGTAACTGAGAAAATTACAGACAGAGAATAATGAAAAGAAAACGATGTAATGTATGAAAAACACCGGAAAAAACGGTGACAGGATTACAGGAGGAATGGTATGCGCCAGTTTAAGGAACGGACAAGAAAAGTAAAAGAAGTAACCAGTATTGTATGTAACAAATGTGGAAGAGTGATTCCGGTCGTAGAAGGGGTTCCGCAGGAAGACGTCCTGACAGTGGATAAGCGATGGGGATATTTTTCGGAAAAAGATAACCGGAGAGATCATTTTGACCTTTGTGAATCCTGTTATGATGAACTGACAAGGAACTTTAAGATTAAAATGGAAGAGGAATAGAGGAAAATTATGTTAGATGTATGTTTGTTAGGAACCGGAGGGATGATGCCGCTGCCGTACAGGTGGCTTACATCCCTGATGGTGCGTTACAATGGAAGTAGTCTTCTGGTCGACTGTGGAGAGGGAACACAGATTGCGATAAAAGAAAAGGGATGGAGCTTTAAACCGATCGACGTGATCTGTTTTACGCATTATCACGGAGATCATATCAGCGGACTTCCGGGGCTCCTTCTCACTATGGGAAATGCGGACCGTACCAAGCCGCTCACATTAATCGGACCAAAAGGACTGGAACGAGTGGTGAATGCACTGCGCGTGATCGCACCGGAGCTGCCGTTCCAGATTAAATATATGGAAATCACGGAGGCAGAGCAGACATTTGAGATGAATGGCTACCGCCTGAGAGCATTTCGTGTAAATCACAATGTGACTTGTTATGGTTATACGATGGAGATCGACCGTGCAGGAAAATTCGATGTAGAAAGAGCGAAGGCATCGAATATTCCACAGGAGTACTGGGGAATATTACAAAAAGGCGAGACGGTGGAGACAAAGAGACATGTATATACACCGGATATGGTACTCGGGCCGGCAAGAAAAGGAATCAAGCTTACGTATACCACAGACACGAGACCTACGGAATCTATTAAGCAGAATGCAAAGCATTCGGATCTCTTTATCTGTGAAGGAATGTATGGCGAAAAGGATAAGCAGAAGAAAGCCAAAGAATATAAGCATATGACATTCTACGAAGCGGCACAGCTTGCAAAAGAAGCAGAAGTAAAAGAAATGTGGCTGACACATTATAGCCCGTCACTGACAAAACCAGAGGAATATATGGACGATGTCAAGGCAATATTCCCGAATTCAATCGCAGCAAAAGATAAGCGCTCGGTAGAACTGGTATTTGAAGATTAGGAGGGAAAATATGAGTGAGACAAAAGATGTATTAATACTGGCGATCGAAAGCTCTTGTGATGAGACAGCAGCGGCAGTTGTAAAGAATGGAAGGGAAGTACTGTCCAATGTCATTTCTTCACAGATTGCCCTGCATACGCTGTATGGAGGTGTTGTGCCTGAGATCGCTTCCAGAAAACATATCGAAAAGATTAATCAGGTTATCGAGGAAGCACTGAAAGAAGCAGAGGTAACACTGGATGATATCGATGCGATCGGAGTGACTTACGGACCGGGGCTGGTAGGTGCACTTCTGGTGGGGGTTGCAGAAGCAAAAGCAATCGCATACGCTGCAGGTAAGCCACTGGTCGGAGTGCATCATATCGAAGGACATATTGCAGCCAATTTTATAGAACACAAAGAATTAGAACCGCCATTTTTCTCATTGGTAGTATCCGGAGGACATACACATCTGGTACGTGTAAAAGATTATGGTAAATTTGATATCATCGGAAGAACCAGAGATGATGCTGCAGGAGAAGCATTTGACAAGGTGGCCCGTGCAATCGGACTGGGCTATCCGGGAGGACCGAAGATTGATAAGGTGGCCAGGGAAGGAAATCCGGATGCTATCGCATTCCCACGTGCAAATATAGAAGATGCACCATATGACTTCAGCTTTAGCGGATTAAAATCAGCTGTTCTGAATTATATCAACGGATGCAGGATGAAGGGTGAAGAATACAACCAGGCAGATATCGCAGCTTCTTTCCAGAAAGCAGTTACCGATGTACTGGTTGCGAAAGCTATGCATGCGGTGGAAGAATATAAGGTAGATAAATTTGCCATTGCAGGCGGTGTGGCATCGAATAGTGCTCTCCGTGCAGCTATGAAAGAAGCATGTGAAGATCGGGGAGTAAAATTCTATTATCCATCTCCGATTTTCTGTACGGATAATGCAGCGATGATCGGGGTAGCGGCTTATTACGAATACATGAATGGAACCAGAAGCGGATGGGATCTAAATGCGGTTCCTAATCTGAAACTCGGTGAGCGTTAATTTCAAAAAAACAGGCGGTGAACAACAAATGAAGAAGCGATGTGTGGCGATCGTACTTTCGGCAGGACAGGGAAAAAGAATGGGGACATCTATCCAGAAGCAGTATATAGAACTATGTGGGAAACCAATTATCTGTTACTGCCTGGAAGCATTTGAAAAGTCAGAAATTATTGATGATGTGATCATGGTAGCCGGAGCCGGGCAGGAAGACTATGTGACAGAAGAAATTGTAAATAAATATCATTTTGGAAAAGTGCGTGCAGTAATCCCGGGCGGAAAAGAACGTTATGATTCTGTTTGGAATGGGTTAAAGGCTATTCGTGACGGTATGGCCGGAGAAGAGGCAAAAGAAGG
>NZ_CP100126.1:17500-2260000 GCF_024168045.1 Dorea longicatena | reverse complement strand
GTAAACAGAACTGTGGGGACACGTGTGGAGAGCACAAGCCGGAAATGGAAAAGCCGGTGCAAGCGAGGTAGGAGATGAATAGGCAAATCCGTTCATCAATCCGAAGACGTGATGCGGACCGAATTAAGAGTAGGGAAGTGTGTGAGCCATGCGTCAAGAAAAGCCGCTATTGTTTTACTTAAGCCCGTACCGTAAACCGACACAGGTGGATGAGGAGAGAATCCTAAGGCCGACGGGAGAAGCATTGTTAAGGAACTCGGCAAAATGACTCCGTAACTTCGGGAGAAGGAGTGCCAGCGAGAGCTGGCCGCAGAGAATTGGCCCAAGCAACTGTTTAGCAAAAACACAGGTCTATGCAAAACCGTAAGGTGAAGTATATGGGCTGACGCCTGCCCGGTGCTGGAAGGTTAAGAGGAGAGGTTAGCGGCAACGCGAAGCTTTGAATTTAAGCCCCAGTAAACGGCGGCCGTAACTATAACGGTCCTAAGGTAGCGAAATTCCTTGTCGGGTAAGTTCCGACCCGCACGAAAGGCGTAATGATTTGGGCACTGTCTCAACAATGCACCCGGTGAAATTGAAATACCAGTGAAGATGCTGGTTACCTGCGCCAGGACGGAAAGACCCCATGGAGCTTTACTCCAGCTTGATACTGGGATTCGGTATTGCATGTACAGGATAGGTGGGAGGCTAGGAAGTGATAACGCCAGTTGTCACGGAGCCGCTGTTGGGATACCACCCTTGCAGTATTGGATTTCTAACCAGCGACCATGAACTGGTCGGGGGACAATGTCAGGTGGGGAGTTTGACTGGGGCGGTCGCCTCCGAAAGGGTATCGGAGGCGCTCAAAGGTTCCCTCAGAATGGACGGAAACCATTCGAAGAGTGCAAAGGCAGAAGGGAGCTTGACTGCGACACCGACGGGTGGAGCAGGTACGAAAGTAGGACTTAGTGATCCGGTGGTATAAAGTGGGATTGCCATCGCTCAACGGATAAAAGCTACCCTGGGGATAACAGGCTTATCACTCCCAAGAGTTCACATCGACGGAGTGGTTTGGCACCTCGATGTCGGCTCATCGCATCCTGGGGCTGAAGTAGGTCCCAAGGGTTGGGCTGTTCGCCCATTAAAGCGGTACGCGAGCTGGGTTCAGAACGTCGTGAGACAGTTCGGTCCCTATCCGGCGTGGGCGTAGGATATTTGAGAGGAGCTGTCCTTAGTACGAGAGGACCGGGATGGACTGGCCGCTGGTGTATCTGTTGCATACCAAGTGCATGGCAGAGTAGCCAAGCCGGGACGGGATAAACGCTGAAGGCATCTAAGCGTGAAGCCCCCCTCAAGATGAGATATCCCTACGTAAGTAGTAAGACCCCTTGAAGACGACGAGGTAGATAGGTCAGAGGTGGAAGTGCAGTAATGCATGGAGCTGACTGATACTAATCGGTCGAGGGCATGACCAAGCAAGGTGATAGGTAGGATGAAGAAAATATTTCTTGTATGCAGTTTTGAAGGTACATAAAATAAAAAAGTAAGTAAAAGCCCTTGTCAAAAAAGACAAAAGGGTTTATACTATATAAGTATTCCTCGATAGCTCAGTGGTAGAGCATTCGGCTGTTAACCGAAGGGTCGTTGGTTCGAACCCAACTCGGGGAGTTAAAGACAGAAATCGATTTGATTTCTGTCTTTTTATGTTATAAAAGAGTACTTTATAATGAATGAGAAGGATAAATAATATGAAATACATTTTACAAACAGATAATGAAACAATAGAGATTCCGATTATACGATCAAAAAGGAAGACACTGGGGTTAGAAGTGAAATATGATAGTACAGTAAATGCAAGAGTTCCAATGCGGGCACCAAGAGAGATTATAGAAAGATTTATCCGGGAACATGAAGCATGGATTATAAGAAAGCGGCAGGAATGGAGTCTGTCTGGAAACAATCGGGATGATATGTCAGGTCTTCCACCGATCGAGACAAAAGAAGGAAAAGCGAAGATCAGACAGTATATAGAAGGGCAAGTTGAATATTATGCAAAAATAATGGGTATTACATATGGAAGGATATCTATGCGTAACCAGAAAACACGATGGGGAAGCTGTAGCAGCAATGGAAATCTGAATTTTAATAATCGGTTGTTATTTGTGCCAAAAGAACTGGTTGATTATGTAGTGGTGCATGAATTGGCACACAGAAAAGAGATGAACCATTCGAATGCATTTTGGAATGTGGTAGAGAAGTATATGCCGGATTATAAAGAACGCAGGAAAAAACTAAGGGAGTATCATATAGAATAAGAAGGAATACACAACAATCATAAGAAAACATTTACTTAAAGAAAAATATATAGAAAACTTCTATAAATCATAATACTTATAGAATATGTGCGAAAGATACAAAAATTAACAAATGCTTTGTAGGACAATGACGATGAAAAATAATTTGAAGATGTTAAAATGTTAATTTGTTAGGAATAGAAATAACAGGTCTGGAGTAGGTGAAATGTTTAAAGTAAGTTATTTTTTGGAAGTCCTGCCGATTATTGCAAGTAAAGTTAATATTACATTTGAATTAACGATAGCTGCGACAATATTTGCACTGATCGTGGGAGTCATTATTGCAATCATCGGTTATTACAAAATTCCGGTATTGTATCAGCTGACAAGAGTGTATGTATCCATTATGCGAGGTACACCGGTCGTAGCACAGTTGTATTTCTTCTATTATGGAATTGCATTATACAGTGCATTTGTAAGAAATATGACACCACTTATCGCTGTAGCGGTAGTTATGAGTTTTAATATGGGAGCTTTTATGTCAGAAAGTATCAGAGGAGCATTATTATCCGTTGATGAAGGACAGAAAGAAGCTGCATATTCACTGGGAATGACGAATTTTCAGCTGGTTACGAGAATCGTAATTCCACAGGCTGTACGTGTGGCATTACCGCCGCTTTTTAACGACATCATTAACCTGATCAAGATGACTTCGCTTGCATTTATGCTTGGTGTACCGGATATCATGGGAGCTGCCAAGATTGAGGGAGCCAGAACGTTCAGATATTTTGAAATTTATGCTGCCGTTATGCTGGTGTACTGGCTGATTATATTTGTGCTTGGAATCTTACACAAATTATTAGAAAAGAAATGTGCAAATATGTATTAAGACAAGATCTTAAATGGAACAACCCCATTAAGATAGATACATTATCATTTATATGAAAAAGAGGAGATTAAGTATTATGAAAAAACGTGTATTAGCTGCTTTATTAGTAACTATGATGACAGTAGGAACTGTTGCAGGATGCGGAAGCAATGCCAAATCTGATGATTCAGATAAAAAAGCAAGTTCAGAGTCTAAGAGTGATGACAAAAAAGATTCCGGAAAGAAAGTAACAGTTGTTACATCTGGAACAGGAGAACCATACAGCCTTATTTCTGATGATGGAAAATGGACAGGTATCGACGCAGAGATGTGGGATGAAATTGAAAAACGTACCGGATGGGAAGTAGAAGTAAAACAGGCTTCTTTCGATGCTATGTGGGGAGAACTGGATACAGGACGTGCTGATGTAGTTGCAAACTGCCTTGCGGTAAAAGAAGAAAGAACAGACAAATATAATGCAACAATCCCATACTACGGAGATTCACAGTGCATTATCGTAAATGATGATTCTGATTACAAGACATCTGATGATTTAAAAGGAAAGACTGTAGGATGTACAAACGGACAGGCTGCACAGACAATCATCGAAGACATGGCGAAAGAAAAAGGATTTACAGTAAAACTTTATGAAGACAGTGCTGTAGGTATGAACGATCTGAAACTTGGAAGAATTGATGCATATGCGAATACAACAACAAATGTAAACGCATTTACACATAACAATACAGATGCAAAATTCCGTTTCTTTGATGAACAGCTTCTGGCAAATAATGTAGCTTATTTCCTCCAAAAAACAGATGACGGAGATAAACTGACAAAAGAATTAGATGATGTGATCCAGGATATGTTAGATGACGGAACAGTAGCAAAGATTACTGAAAAATGGATGTATGCTGATATGACAAAATTAATCCAGAAATAAGAAAAGTCAGGAAGATTAAAACGTATGGGAACAGAAACACAGTTGGTTAAGGTTGAACATTTATATAAAGAATTTGATGAAAATACAAAAGTATTAGAAGATATCAATCTGACAATCAATAAGAATGAAGTGATTGCAATTTTAGGACCTTCGGGAACTGGTAAATCTACATTACTCAGATGTCTGAATTACCTGACAGTACCGACAAAGGGAAAAATAACAATTGGTGATGTAACGGTAGATGCACAGAACCATACAAAGAAGGATGTAATAGAATTGAGAAAACATTCTTCCATGGTATTTCAGGGATATAATCTTTTCAAGAATAAGACTGCATTAGAAAATGTAATGGAAGCGCTGACCGTTGTACAAAAAAAGTCAAAGGCAGAGGCGGAAAAAATTGCGTTAGAATTGCTGGATAAGGTAGGAATGAGTGAAAGAAAGGACTTTTACCCATCGAAACTGTCCGGAGGGCAACAGCAGAGAGTTGGAATTGCAAGAGCACTTGCAGTAAATCCGAATGTGGTATTATTTGATGAGCCGACATCGGCATTGGATCCGGAACTGGTAGGAGAAGTACTGAATACGATTAAATCTCTTGCCGAAGAAGGAACGACAATGATTTTGGTTACGCATGAGATTGGATTTGCAAGAGAAGTAGCAAGCAGAATCCTGTTCATGGACGGAGGAAGAATTGCAGCCGATGGAAGACCGGAAGAAATCATCGATCATCCAGAGAATCAAAGACTTCAGCAGTTCCTGAATTTTGTTAATCGTAAATAGAATGGCTGAAAGGTCTGCACAGGGTTTGTGCAGGCCTTTTTTGAGGAGTTGGTACAATGAGTAATATAAATGATAAGATAAGACAAATTGCAAAAGAGACAGAACCGGAACTGATCCGCATCAGAAGAGAACTGCATCAGTATCCGGAGCTTGGAATCGACCTTCCAAAGACACACGAGATCATCAGCCGTGAATTACATAAGATCCCGGGGCTTAAGATAAGAGAACATGCTGCCGGTGGGTATGGTCTGATCGCAGAACTTCAGGGGAAGAAAGAGAATGGGAAAAATGTTTTGCTGCGGGCGGATATAGATGCGCTTCCACTGGAAGAAAAAGTGGAAAGCACTTACAAGTCCAGGCATGACGGACGTATGCATGCATGCGGACACGACGGACATGCGACATGGCTGATCGGTGCGGCAAAGATTCTGGCACAGTTGACAGATGAATTCGGTGGATGCATAAGATTCGCATTTCAGCCGGGGGAAGAAGTCGGACTTGGCGCGGATACGATGATAGAAGAAGATAAAGTACTGGAAGATCCGAAGATGGATATGGCATTTGCCGCACATGGATGGCCGTCTGTAGAGAGTGGTAAGATCGGAATCGTGAGACGCTATGCATTTGGCTGTGTGGGAGATTTTAAAGTCAGAATTATTGGAAAGAAGGGGCATGCATCATGGCCGGAGCAGACGATTGATCCGATTGCGGCAGCGAATGAGATTTACCAGCATATTCCGGCAATATTGACACGTACGATCGGTGGAACAGAGCCTAAGATCATGTCAGTTACTTATATGCAGGCAGGGGATGTGAATGTGAGAAATATTATTCCGCAGGACTGCGTATTTGGCGGAACGATGAGAGCCGTAAAAAGAGAAGTTCTGGAAAAAATGAAAACAGAACTGGAAAAAGAGATAAAAGGAATCTGCCAGGTATACGGAACTTCTTATCAGGCAGATATCAGGATTCACGGGGGAAGTGTAAAGAACGCTCCGGAATTATTAAACGGAGTGAAAAAGTCAGTAGCCGATGTACTTGGAAAGGAAAATGTTTATATTATAGAAGAAGATAATCTTGGCGGAGAAAATTTTGCAGAATATAGCTGTCGTGTTCCGGCGGTCTATATGTTTATTGGAATTAAACCGGAAGAGAAAGAAGCAATTCCGGGTCTGCACAGTCCGGAATATCAGTTTGATGATACGGTACTGGCAGGAGCGGCTGCCACATTTGCTAATATTGCGATTCACGGCTGTATGGGAGAACTGAAGGAAAATTAAAAAGAACAGGAGAGGTATCAGAATGGAAAAGCTGGTTTATGTAGATCGAAGAAATACAAACTGTAATAAATGGGACGGACAGCAGAAAATGTTCGGAGAAGAAGGACTTCACGCAATGTGGGTGGCAGATATGGACTTTCGTGTACCGGAGTGTGTAGTCAGCGCACTTAGGGAATATGTGGAATCCGGAGTGTATGGGTATTATAAGATTCCGGATGCTTATTATCAGGCATTCATTGACTGGGAGAGGGAGCATCACGGATATGAAGTGAAAAAAGAATGGATCCGGTTTTCACCGGGAGTTGTAGCAGGATTCCACTGGCTGTTGCAGATTCTGACAGAAGAAAATGATGCGGTAATTGTAAATACACCGGTATACTATCCGTTTTTAGACGCAGTAAAGAACAATCACAGAAATTTAATCTGTTCCGATCTTAAGAACGAGAATGGAGAATACTCGATTGATTTCGATGATTTTGAGAAAAAGATCACAGATCATCAGGTGAAATTATTTATTTTGTGTTCACCACATAATCCGGCGGGAAGAGTATGGAAAAAAGAAGAGTTAAAGCGGCTTTTTGAAATCTGCAGAGCGCATCAAGTGTATATTATATCAGATGAGATCCATCAGGATCTGGTATTTGGAGAGAATAAGCATATCCCATCTTTGTCAACCGGAGAGTATGATGATATTATGGTATCGATCGTAGCTGCATCGAAGACATTCAATATTGCGGGTGCACAGAATTCTATGGTGATCATTCCGGATGAAAAACTTCAGGAAAAGTGGGATGCTTATGTAAAAGGCAACAGAGTACTGGGAGGAAATGCTTTTGGTTATGTTGCAGCTCAGGCTGCATATGCAGGAGGCAATGAATGGCTGACACTGGTATTGGATCAGATTGAAGAGAATTATCAGTACCTGAAAGCAGAACTTGCAGAAAAACTTCCAGAGGCAGTTGTAACTCCATTGGAAGGAACATATCTGTGCTGGATTAATCTTGAAGCATATGTAAGAGCAGATGAGATGAAAGAAGTAATCCAGAAGAAATGCCGCTTGGCCGTTGATTTCGGTGACTGGTTCGGTGGAGAACGGTTTGCTGCATTTATAAGAATGAATCTCGCAACATCAAAAGAGAATGTAGAGATTGGTGTCAATGCACTGATTGCGAATTTAGTGAGAAAATAGTTATAGAAATTATCAATAAGACGAAATCACTGGCATATGATTTTCTATTTGACAGAAATAATTTTCTACGAGAAAATATCTGTATATGGAGTGAAGAAGATATGTACGAGATTGAAGTCTGTTATAAAATAATTTTTGAAGCAATGCTGGAAAAACCAGTATTAAAAAGTATTGCAGAAAAGATAAATGAATATACAGGTGCGAAAGTAATATTTGTGTCAGGGACAGGAAAAATCCTGGCATATTCGCATACCTGTGAACAGGATGGCAGCGAATCCATCAGATGGAAGCATGTGACATTTTCAGACTATAAAAAATTTTGCCAGGAAGCTGATACGAAAGAACATCAGCTTATACTTCAACCTGTTGAAACAATGGGAAGGTTAGCTGGATATGTAGTTATTCTATATAGTGAAGAGGAGTCCCGGCGGTTTTTTGAAGAATTGGGAAGTGTGATCGGACAGGCAGTAAGGCATCAGTTTGAAGATGTGGTAAAAGAGACGATGGTTTTACAACCGATGCGCGAAGCCATACTTGCCTGGAGTCTGTTTCACGGGAAAGCAGATGGGATCCAGCAGACAGAAAAAATATGGACAGGACAATGCATAGAAGTATTAATGTTAAAAAAGGATATTCAGGAAAAGAATGTATTGTGGATAAAAGAAATATGGGACAGATATTGTATCTGCGAAGAGACAGACAGGATCCAGATATTATTTTATGGATTAAGAGCGAAAAATACGGAAGAAATTTACCAGAAGATCATGGAAAAAAAGATTGGATGCAGCATCAGTGAACCATTTGGGAAATTAGACAGATGTGTTACAAAGTACGAGTTGTTAAAACGCATGTCTATGGTAAACGGACTGGAAAATGACCCGGTTATGAAACGGGAAAAGGAATGGTCGGTACAGGGACTTTACACATATACAACACCGCTCTTTAAAGAAGCGGGATTAAGTGATTACCGATTGTTACGGCTGCTTCAGGAAGACCGAGAGAATAATACGGAGCTCTACTATACATTAAAGGTATATTTGTTGAATGAAAATAATGTAACAATGGCAGCAGACAGCCTTCATATTCACAGAAATACATTGGTCTACCGGTTAAAGCAGATCAGGGAATGTATAGAAGCTGATATCAATGATAACGAAACAGCAAGGGAATTGCTGGCATTTATGATGATGTATGATATATCGAGACAAGATGAGAAAAGGCAAAAGTAAGGAGAGCATATATGAAACTGGTGCAGGATTTACCAGAGATATTTGAAGAGTTTGGAGAAAAAAAGAGAGAAGCATTTCTGGAAATAAAAGAATATAAGGATAAGGGAATTCCGGTTATAGGAATGTATTGTGCCTATTTCCCGACAGAACTTGCAATGGCAGCGGGAGCAATCCCGGTAGGTCTTTGCTCTTTTTCCAATGAGACGATCACGGCTGCGGAACGCGATCTGCCGAAAAGTATGTGTCCGCTGGTAAAATCCAGTTATGGATTTGCAATCAGTGACAGATGTCCGTTTTTTCATTTTGCTGATCTTGTGATCGGAGAGACGACCTGTGACGGAAAAAAGAAGATGTATGAGCTGATGGCAGAGTTCAAACCTGTTCATGTAATGGAACTTCCGAACAGTCAGTCTGAAAGAGGACTTGCTTTCTGGAAGAGTGAGATCATCCGGACGAAAGAATATCTGGAAGAGTTCTTTCATATGGTAATTACAGAAGAGATGATCCGTGATGCCGTACATTTGAATAACCAGATCCGTACCTCTTTGAAAAATCTTTGCGAAGTGATGAAACTGGATCCGGTACCGGTAAGGGGGGAGGATATCCAGAAGATGGTCCAGGGAAGCAAATACAGGTTCGATTTTGCGACGACTCCAGGCGTGGTGAAAGAAGTGATCGATAAGATCATGACAGAATACAGACAGGGAAAGCATCTGGAAAAGCGGCCGAGAATACTGGTGACAGGGTGCCCGATTGGCGGGGACAGCCTGAAAGTGATCCGTGCGATAGAAGATAATGGCGGAGTTGTTGTGGCAATTGAAAACTGCAGTGGTGTGCGGACACTGGGGAGTCCGGTGGAGGAAGACTGTGAAGACATTTACGAGGCTATTGCCAGAAAATATCTGTCAACAGGATGTTCGATCATGACGCCGAACGATAACCGGATCGATCTGATCGGTGAGATCATAGAGGAATATCATGTAGACGGAGTGGTAGAGATGATACTGACCGGATGTCATGCAACAGGGGCGGAGTCTGTTTATATCAGAAAATTTGTAACAGAAGAGAAACATCTGCCATATATTGCCATTGATACGGATTATTCTACTGCAGATCAGGGGCAGATTGCTACCAGACTGACAGCATTTTTGGAAATGATCCAGACGGAGACAGAAAAACGTATAGATATCAATTATTGTTATAAGATTGTACTGACGGGACTAACGGAGCAAAAGTCAGGAAAGGAAATTCTGGAAGAGATATGGAAATATACGCATATTCCGGTAGGCATAAAGGCCGGTGAACAAGAGGTAGAAGATTGGATCGGGATCAGCAGGGAAGAAGCAGAGCAGGAAAACAATAAAAGGATGGAATATAAGCTGTCAGAGAAGAATGGTGTTGTAATGGCAGTTGTTCCGGATGATGTCAGTAAGGAAAATGTAGAAGAACTGTTGGAGCTTTTGGCAAAAAGTTATCATATGAGAGACAATAGCCGTGAGACAGAAGAAAGAGAAATTCCAGATTATATGTGGATTATGGCAGAAGAATCAAAAGACCTTATACATATCGGACAAGAGCTTGCAAAACAGATCGGAGAGAAAAAAATAATAGCAGGACTGAAATTGCGGCAGATGCAGGATAACGAATTATTCCTGTCAGGAATGGAAGGAAAAGAAGCCCGAAACTGTGTAATTGATATATGCCGGAAATCTATGGCAGATGTAGATGGAAAAGTGATAATTGGAAATGGATTTCCAGACTGTGAGAAAAAAGAAGAGAACAGGCAGCTTCAGTGGCAGGTGATGAATATAGCTTCAAGGCAGAAACAGAAAGAATCGGTAATACTTGTAGAGAATTATTACCATGAACTTGCAATCGACTGTATCAGTGAACATCTGGGACAGGAAAAAGTATATATGGAAGAGTTAGAAATTCTGAAAGAAGAGGACCGGAAAACAGGAAAAGAACTTTATGAGACATTGTACTGGTATCTCCGGATGAAACGAAATGTTGCACAGACGGCCGCAAGACTTAGGATTCACCGGAATACATTGTTGCCAAGAATTGCACGGATTAATGAACTGTTGGATCTGGATGAAAAAGACGGAATGGAATGTGAAGGAATTCTGTTGGCAATGGAGATAGAAAAGCTAAAAAATGACTGATACGCTTGGCATCGGTCATTTTTTTAAAATTTATTAACATTTCCTTCAAGGACTGAGAGGCCGCTTCCCCAGTTGATAAATTAAATCCCAAAAACAACACATCTTACACATCCCGGCACTGCTTCAAATACTGCCTCGTATAAGTGCAGACTGCAAAGCATTTTCCACACAGATCTGCATCAATCCCCGTGCTTTTTTGCATGATCTCACGGCATTTCTTATGACACGTGGAGATGGCTATGATATTTTCACGAGGTATGCCGGGACGCCACAAAGTATTTTTCAGGGCATGTGCCGGGCAATATCTGACACAGGCATGACAGGCACCGCACTGAGAGCGTGTAACCGGAGCATCGCAGGTCAGCGGGGCATCGGTCAGAAGAGAAGAAATCCTTACGGCAGATCCATATTGCGGTGTCACCAGCCGGTTGTTTTTACCGATCCAGCCGAGACCGGCTCGGGTGGCAATCGTTTGATGTGACAATGGAATACAGTTATCTGAATCTGTCATTTTCTGGTCTGTCGTCCGGGCATAAGCATGATAGCCTTTGTCAGTCAGGTATTTCGCACCGGCAGTTACGATGGTGTTCAGTTTGTCACTCAAAGAATTATAAAGTTCGTAGTATTCTCTTGTTGGAGCAAGCTGAAGACCTTTGATGACGTGTTTCGGTAACGGGATTGCGACTGCAATACCGACCGGGTAGTCAGAAGATGGAACTGCGGTCAGATCCCCAATTCCGACCAAAGCAGCACCCTGCGAGATTAGATAATCTCTGAATTCTTTTGTGGGATTCATAAAATCCCTCCTTTCAGAACATTTCCGTTCATTGACTTATTGTACATTCAATTTTACAATAGAATGCAGAAGAAAGATAGTGGGAAAGGAAACTATTATGGAAAGTAGAATGACGGAATTAATGGAAGCAATTCAGGAAAGTGAAGGACAGGCCGAACGCAGGGTGCTTACTTTGCTGGGAGGCAGATGCATTTCTGAAAAGGCACTGGTCATAGATGGAAAAATTGTCTGGGAAAGCAGGAAAAATGGTTATTTTCATGGATATACAGATGAGATAAAGAATATTACAGAAAGTGGAATCACCTATATTGGAAATGAGAAAGTATTTTGCGATACATTGGGACAGGAAAAACAGATTGTGATCTGTGGTGCCGGTCATGTGTCGATTCCGGTGATTAAAATGGCAGTGATGATGGACTGTGAGGTAATTGTACTGGAAGATCGTCCGATGTATGCGGATCATGCAAGACTGGCCGGGGCGTCACAGGTTATCTGCGAACCATTCGAAGAAGCACTGGACAAGATACAGGGAAGTGCGGATACGTATTTTGTGATCCTGACGAGAGGACACCGGTATGACCAAATCTGTCTGGAGAAAATAGCCGCAAAAGAGCATGCCTATATCGGTATGATCGGAAGCCGCAGAAGAACAGCACTGGTAAAACAAAGTCTGGCGGAAAAAGGCGTGGATCAGGAGGTGCTGGATGCAGTGTATACACCGATCGGTCTGGATATCGGAGCGCAGACACCGGCAGAGATCGGAGTGGCAATTATTGCAGAGATTATTGAAGTAAAGAACAGGAAGAAACGGACTTATGGATATTCCAAAGAAATTATGCGTGCGCTGACTGCTCAGGAACCGTATCCGGAAAAGAAGATAATGGCAACGATCATTACCAGACATGGTTCCGCACCACAGGGGCTGGGAACCAAAATGCTGATATACAGAGATGGCCGCTGCGTTGGGACGATCGGCGGCGGATGTATGGAAGCAAGAGTCATCCAGATTGCCAGACTTATGGCAGCAGGAGAGGGAGAACAGGCAAGGATCTGCCATGTAGACATGACCGGAAATGAAGCCGAAGAAGAAGGTATGGTCTGTGGCGGGGAAGTGGATGTATTTCTGGAAATCGTCTAAGCGCGGAAAACAGAATCATCGGAGGCATTAAAAAGATGATAGAAGTAGAGGTAAAAATACCCATTGAAAATATAGAAAAGATAAAGCAAAAATTGCTTGAAACAGGGTTCATATATCAGAAAACTGTTGTAGAGACGGATACTTATTTTACAAGCGATCACTATGATATGCGGAAGAAGGACAAGGCACTGCGCATCCGTAAGACGGAGAATCTGGATACGGGAGAAGTAAAAGCACAGCTTAACTGCAAAGGACCGAAATTAGATCAGGTATCCATGACCAGGAAAGAAACAGAGATTGATATCTATGAGCCGGAAAAGATGGAAGACATTCTTAAAGAACTTGAATTTTATCCAGCGTCTTGCAGAGTGAAGAAGACAAGAGGTTATTATATAAAAGATCATATGATAGCGGCTGCAGATAAGGTAGAGAATCTGGGTAACTTTCTGGAATTGGAAATAATTGTTGCAAAAGAAGAAGAACGAGCAGGTGGATTGGATATGATATATGAGCTAATGAGAATGTTGGGATGCGAAAAGACA
The DNA here is from genome assembly GCF_024168045.1 of Dorea longicatena. Classification (GTDB taxonomy): domain Bacteria; phylum Bacillota; class Clostridia; order Lachnospirales; family Lachnospiraceae; genus Dorea_A. The sequence continues at coordinate 2,246,794 of NZ_CP100126.1, read as the reverse complement.
GAGACAGTAAGGGATTCATATTTGTCAATGTTAGAAAAACGAGGTATCTAGCATCAGAAAGATCCATGAGGGACAGATAAAAAGCCAAATTTCCTGTCCCCGTTGTTATTGACAAAAATTATCGATAAGTCTATACTAACCTTACGAGTTGAGAAAAATTATCAGTAACAGTGGAAATAATACCACTGCCTGTAGATAAATTTGGAAGGAAGTACAGACGATGACATTAAAAGAATTACCAATCGGCAAAAGTGCAACATTGACAGTCGTAGGTGGAGAAGGTGCATTGAGACAGCATTTTCTGGATATGGGACTTATTCCGGGGGCAGACGTTACCATGGTAAAATACGCACCAATGGGTGATCCGGTGGAACTTCGTATCCATAGTTATGAACTGACACTCAGGCTTGCAGATGCGGAAAAGATAGAGATTACAGATGTCCGTGATGAGATTAAGATTAAGAATCAGATTCCGAAAGAGAAGATTGATCATCCGGGACTTGGAGAAGGTGGAAAATATCATGAAAAAGCAGATGAGAATCCACTGCCGGATGGAACAACACTGACATTTGCACTGGCAGGAAATCAGAATTGCGGAAAGACGACACTGTTCAACCAGCTGACCGGCTCTAATCAGCATGTGGGAAATTTCCCGGGAGTGACAGTTGACCGTAAAGATGGAGTGATCAAGGAACACAGTGATACCCTGGTGACAGATCTGCCGGGAATCTACTCTATGTCGCCGTATTCCAGTGAAGAGATTGTGACCAGGAACTTTGTGTTAAATGAGCATCCAAAGGGAATCATCAATATCGTGGATGCAACCAATATTGAGCGGAACCTGTATCTGACCATGCAGCTGATGGAGCTGGATATTCCTATGGTTTTGGCACTGAATATGATGGATGAGGTGCGGGACAACGGCGGTTCGATTCTGGTAAATGAGATGGAGCAGGAACTTGGAATACCGGTTATTCCAATATCGGCTGCGAAGAATGAAGGAATTGGCGAACTGATCGAGCATGCCGTGCATGTGGCAAAATATCAGGAAAGTCCGGGGAGACAGGATTTCTGTGATGCAGATGACCATGGCGGGGCAGTACACAGATGCCTGCACGGGATCATGCATCTGATCGAGGATCATGCAAAGAAGGCAGACATTCCGGTAAGATTTGCGGCATGCAAACTGGCAGAAGGGGATGAACTGATCCTGGAACAGCTCAAGCTGGATGAGAATGAAAAACAGCTTCTGGAGCATATTGTAAAGCAGATGGAACAGGAACGTGGACTTGACCGGTCCGCAGCAATTGCAGATATGCGTTTTACATTTATTGAGAAGATCTGTGATGCTACGGTTGTGAAGCCGAAAGAAAGCAAGGAACATCTGCGAAGTGCGAAGATGGATAAGATCCTGACGGGAAAATATACAGCTATTCCATGCTTTGTTGCAATTATGGCGGCTGTATTCTGGCTGACATTTAATGTGATCGGAGCTGCGTTGTCGAATCTGCTGGATATGGGAATCTCTGCACTTACGAATCTGGTAGATGGTGCGTTGACATCCTGGAATGTCAATTCCGTTATTCATTCGCTGGTAATCGATGGAATCTTTAACGGTGTGGGAAGTGTGTTAAGTTTCCTTCCGGTTATCGTTACCTTATTCTTTTTCCTGTCCATTCTGGAAGACAGCGGATATATGGCAAGAGTTGCATTTGTGATGGATAAATTACTCCGTAAGATCGGACTTTCCGGACGGAGTATCGTACCGATGCTGGTAGGATTCGGATGTACGGTTCCCGGTGTTATGGCGAGCAGGACACTGCCTTCGGAGAGAGACCGTAAGATGACGATCCTTCTGACACCATTTATGAGCTGCTCGGCGAAACTCCCGATTTATGCATTTTTTACGGCAGCATTTTTCCCAAAACAAGGAGCAGTAGTGATGGTAGCGTTATATTTTGGTGGAATACTGATGGGAATCCTGATGGCGCTGCTTTTAAGAGGAACGATGTTCAAAGGTGAAGCCGTACCGTTTGTCATGGAACTTCCGAATTACCGTATGCCGGGAGCAAAGAATGTAGGGCAGCTTCTGTGGGAAAAAGCAAAGGACTTTTTGCAGAGAGCATTTACCGTAATCTTCTTTGCAACAATTATCATCTGGTTCCTGCAGACATTTAACTTACACATGAATGTGGTAGCAGATTCCAAGGACAGTATCCTGGCAGTTGTGGCAGGAATCATTGCACCGGTATTCCTTCCGCTTGGTTTCGGAAACTGGAAGATTTCTACTGCACTGATCACAGGATTTATGGCAAAGGAAAGTGTGGTATCTACGCTTTCGGTACTCTTTGGAAGTACGGCAGAACTGACGGGAGCAATTACGCCGGTGGCAGCAGCAAGCCTTTTGGTCTTCTGTCTGTTGTATACACCATGTGTTGCGGCTATTGCATCAATCAAGAGAGAACTTGGCGCAAAATGGGCGGCATATGTGGTGCTGGGACAATGTATGGTTGCGTGGATCGCAGCATTTATCGTGCATCTGATTGGTACGTTGGTAATGTAAAGAGGCATAAAAAAACCTCCTGTGGATGGAATTAGATATGTTCCATTCACAGGAGGTTTTTGCTGTATATATTAAATTACATGCTCTGCTTTTGCTATTTGTTCCTTTATCTTATACCTTCCGCTGCGCCGGAGACTTGCGAATAAAGAGCCTGAAATATTGTGCCATACACTGAAGATTGCTCCAGGCAGTGTGGCAAATGGGTTTGCAGCAAAGTTTGCGGTGGCGAGTGTGATAGCAAGACCGCTGTTCTGCATACCGACTTCAATCGCAAGGGCAGTTGCTTTGTCATATTCCACATGGAAGATGCGTCCGGCAAGTAATCCAAGTCCCATACCTGCAAGATTATGTAAGATAACGATACAGAGTACGAGGAATCCGGATGTCATGATTTTTTCCGCATTTACTGCGACGATTCCGCTGATGATCATGACGATGGATACAACGGAGATCAGCGGAAGGATGCCGGATAATTTCTCAATATGTCTGCCGATCAGTCTACGGAGAAGGATACCCAGAAGAACCGGGATCAGTACGACTTTTACAACCGAGATCACCATCCCGGGAAAAGATACCTGAACCCATGCGCCGGCAAGTAGATATACCAAAAGCGGCGTCATAACCGGTGCTGCCAGAGTTGAAGTGATTGTCATGCCAACAGAAAGTGCAACATCACCACCTGCGATATAAGTAATCACATTGCTGGCAGTTCCGCCGGGGCAGCATCCGACCAGGATGACACCAAGTGCGATATCCGATGGCAGATGAAGGAGGACCGAGAGTCCCCATGCGATCAGCGGCATAATCGTATATTGTGCGACAAATCCGATAATGATCTCTTTGGGTCTGGTAAATACCACTTTAAAATCTCCGATATGAATAGTCAGTCCCATGCCGAACATGGCAACGCCGAGAAAGATCGAAGTATAGTTTGTAGTCCATGCAAATCCATCACGCCAGAAGAAGGCAATGACAGAAAAGCAGATAATAATCATTCCAATATATTTGGTAAGAACAGAGCTGAGCCGTGATAATGCATTTGTAACATGCTCCATATCTTATACCTCGTAACTGAAATTGTCGATGAGTCGTGTCTTTCCGATGTAAACGGCCATAGCAACCAGGACATCAGCATTTACGGAGTCAACAGGCTGCATGCTGAGTGCATCGACCATGGATACGTAATCAATACGTGCCAGCGGTTCACTGTTTATGATTTCACACATTGGTTCTAATACTTCAGATGCGGCAATACCATTCCGGATCAGTTCCTGACCTTTCTTTACAGCTTTTGAAAGGCAGAGGGCAGCTTTGCGTTCTTCGCAGCTTAAGTATGTATTACGGGAAGATTTGGCAAGTCCGTCTTCTTCACGTACAATCGGGCATCCGACAATCTGGATATCAAAGTTCAGATCCAGAACCATTTTGCGGATGATAGCAAGCTGCTGTGCATCTTTCTGTCCAAAGTAAGCACGGTCCGGTTTTACGATGTTAAATAACTTTGATACAACGGTACACACTCCTTTGAAATGGATCGGACGCGTCTTGCCGCACAGCGTATCAGATAAAGTATCGATACTGACAAATGCGTGTGGATCATGATACATTTCCGCCGGTGACGGACAGAAGATCAGATCTGCTCCGATGCTTTCACAAAGTGCACTGTCGCGGTCAAAGTCTCTTGGATAAGCTTCCAGATCTTCATTCGGTCCAAACTGTGTCGGATTGACGAAATCAGATACAACAACGATATCATTTTCCTCGCGGCAGCGACGGATCAGACTGGCATGCCCCTCATGTAGATATCCCATAGTAGGGACAAGACCGATGGTCTTACCTTCTTTTTTCCAGTTATTTACGAGTTCTCTTGTTTTTTCAATTGTGTTAGTTACCTGCATTGGTATTCTCCTTTATTCGTTATAATTCGGAGAGTTCTCTTCTGAATACACTGTGATCTCAGGTGGTTTCATGCAAAAAATACGTTATTATAATTGAGTATCTTTTTATTCCATGTCTTTTAATAGTCCGTGACGTTCATAATTGGTCACGCGGCTTACCTTGTTCTCCTCATCTACGAATACAACCGCAGGTTTGTGTTCTTTTGCTTCATCCGGCGTATACTGTCCGTAAGCCATGATGATGATCTTATCTCCGGTACTGACACATCTTGCAGCAGCTCCGTTTAAGCAGATCATTCCACTGCCACGCTGTCCGCTGATGGTGTACGTTTCGAAACGGCTTCCGTTGTTTACATCAACGATCTGGACTTTCTCATATTCGAGAATTCCAGCAGCCTCCAGTAATGCTTCATCCACCGTAATGCTTCCTACATAATCAAGTTCTGCCTGAATGACAGTAGCGCGGTGGATCTTTCCTTTTAATAATTCAAGTGTCATCTCATATATCCTTTCCTTTTAAGGAAAAAAATCAGCCAGAATACATCTGGTCCTGAGTCTTATTTCCTAAAAATATAAGCTCATTTTTGTTGAAAATTATGAGATTCCAGTGCTTCAGTTCTGAGTATGGTTCTGTCAGGGACAGATACCGTCTCCGTTGTTCATTATAAAAAGGCAGAAAAGGTATGTCAATCTATGTATACAAAAAAAACCAGAACCGGATTTTCTGAAATCATAAATCCGGTTCTGCGTTATTTTTGTATTATCTTTTTTTCTTTTCCTTTGCAAGGAGTGCGGCACCAAGTGCACCCGCATATCTTCCGTGTTCGGTAGGTGATACAGTCTGTCCAAGTTTCTGTGAGAGAATCTTTGTAAAATAGGTGCTGTTACTGAGTCCTCCTGTCAGGATCACTTTCTCCGGCAGGTTTTTCTTCATGGCAAGCTGAGCCACCTTGTTTGCAACTGAATCTACAACACCGGCTGCGATATCTTCCCGCTTCTGTCCCTCACCGATATAGTTGATGACCTCAGATTCGGCAAATACCGTACACAGGGAACTGATCGGAAGAACAGTTCCTTTATCCGCCATATCAAACAGTTCCTGCAGCGTAACGCCCAGGCGATTTGCCATAATCTCCAGGAATTTACCGGTTCCGGCAGAGCACTTATCATTCATCTGGAAGTCCTGCACCATACCGCCGGACACCAGGATGATCTTGGTATCCTGTCCGCCGACATCGATAATTGCACATTCATCACCGGCCATCTCACGGCCGCCTCTTGCATGGCAGGTAATCTCTGTGATAACATGATCAGCAAAATCTACGGCAACACGGCCATATCCGGTTGCGACAACTTTCGAATCGTCCGATAACACATCAATACCATCTTCTAATAAACGGTCTTTGATCGTCTGGCAGGTTTCTTTGCTGCTCCATCCGGTCGGCAGTACAAAATGTAGATCGTGATCTCCTTTTACAGCAACTTTGGATGCGGTAGATCCGATATCAATTCCAATATAATTCATAAATTCTTTCCTCGCTTAACACTAATTTTTTAACAATATCTGTCCCGCCGTGGATTAATATCCCGTTCAATGGCGGCAATTTTCAAGATCTCAATATGATTCTCGTCGATGAATTTCCGGATCGCTTCCAGATCCTCTTCTCTGACGAGCAGTGAGATGCCGCAGCACTTACTGGCTGCGCGCGGCGTAGGAGCGATGGTGGCCTTGATACCGGCTTCTTTTAATATCCCATACAGACGCATCCCGTTGTCATGGTTGGGAAATAATACATAATGCTGTATCTTTTGCATGATCTGTTACCTCGGTTACTTATTTATTATCTAACATTTCGATAAATGCACTGATTCTGGTACGAAGCTGTCCGGCATCGCTGTCAGTGTAATCAGTTTCGATTCCAAGAACAGGGATTCCGGCTTCTTTCATTGCTTTCTCTACGGAATATCCCTCGGTATCATACAGGTTACAGAACTTAAGGTTCACATCAATGATACCATCAACTTTGTATTCTTTTGCAAGACGTAAGATGTCATCGATACGTCCTTCATTCGGTGTAAAGCATGCACAATTGATCTTCATGTATCTTTCGGCCAGAGCCATGTACTGGTCTTCCAGGGTTGTCTTGCTTTCATCAACAAGATTTTCGAAATATCTGGTTCCTGTACACATCTCTTCACAGACGATCGCTGCTCCGCTGGTCTCTACAATATTATGAAGCTTCCAGTTTGGAATTGCAAGAGGAGTTCCGGTCAGCATGATACGTTTGGTTCCGGCAGGGACAACACTCACACCGTCTTTCACTCTCTGATCCAGCTCGTCGCATAACTTATTTGTCATCTGTGTAAATCTTGCAGGATCATCATAGAATGCAATCTGAGAGATCAGAAGCACATCACATCCGCTGATCGGAAGATTCTCATTCTTACGCAGGTTGTAAAGACGTTCCAGGGCTTTTCGTTTATTATTAATTAATGTAATGCTTTCTGCCAGTTTTTCAGCAGTTACTTCATTTCCGGTAAATTTTTCCACGACATTCTTAAATGTCTCGATTTCTTCTGCCCAGGCCCGGATATCTTTGGCACGCTTCATTTGTGGAAGATCCATGACATGTAACGGTACATCTTTAGAAAGAATCTCCCATGCTTTCTTCTTACCATCGCAGGTTGTCTCCCCAATGAACATATCTGCGATACGGAAGAATGGACAGGTACGGTCAAGACGTGCACCGACAGATGCCTTGATCAGTGGACAGGTATTGGCAGGCAGGACTTTCTCTCCGCCAGGAACCCAGAACTGGGATCCGCCACATAATCCGGTAGCAATGGCATCTGCTGCGAATACGATTTCATCCGGTACATATACACAGAATGTACCGAATACCTTCCCGCCTTTTTTCTGATGTTCGATCAGTTCCGCAGGACGGATACCATGAATATCGGCAACCACCATATTATAATAGTCCATAGAATCTGGACGGTTTTCCTGTGATAAAAATACATCCCCGAATGCCTGCGGCAGTACTGCGCAGAGCTGGTCATGCAGGTCTACATCCATCCCAAGTTCTTCCCACATTTTACGATAATCAGCCATTTTAAAATACCTCCTTATAGTGTAATTGATCCGATGTTATCGATAAAATAACCGTAACACGTTTGGAAGGTCAGGGCAATGCATACCGGAGGAATTGGTTATAGATAATTCACAAGTTCGATAAGATATATTTGTAAATTCTATACTGAGAATAATTCTCGCAACCCGTCGATGCAGCAGTCAATTTCTTCTGTGGTATTGAAGTGGCTGAAGGCAAAACGGATGGTTCCATGTGGCATGGTATGCAGGGCCTGATGTGCCATCGGAGCACAATGAAGACCGACTCTTGTCATGATCCCGTAATCCTGTTCCAGGGAAAATGCAATCTCGGCATTATCATACTCCGGAAAATCAAGAGAGACGACAGCAAGCCGGTTCTGAATCGTCTGTTTTCCCGCAATATGTGCCTGTGGGATTTCCTGTATTCTTTTAAGAAAATATCCGGTCAGTTCCATTTTCTTCTGATGGATAGCCGGAATGCCTGCTTCTTCCAGATAAGTCAGGGCAGCGTGAAGTCCGATGATACCCGGAAGATTCATGGTACCGCTTTCGTACTTGTCCGGGAGATAGTCCGGCATAAGGAGTGAATCCGACTGGCTTCCGGTTCCGCCTGCGATCAGAGGCGTCAGTTCATGATCCAGTGCTTCCGATATCAGAAAGCCGCCGATACCCTGGGGACCAAGCAGACCCTTGTGTCCGGTAAAAGCAAGAAAATCAATATTACATTCCTGCATATCGATATCGACAGAACCGGCACTCTGTGCAGTGTCTACGGCAAAGAACAGATGATGACGCCGGCAGATATCACCAATCTCCCGGATCGGCAGAATGGTTCCGCATACATTGGAAGCATGAAGCATGATGACTGCTTTTGTCTCCGGGCGGATCAGTGCTTCGACAGATTCCGGTTGCGTTGTACCATCTGTTTCAGCAGGGATCATCGTGTAATGAATGTCCTGTGAAGCAAGCTGGCAGAGCGGACGCATCACGGCATTATGTTCCAGGCTGCTGACCAGTACGTGATCTCCGGGTCTCAGGAGACCTTTGATCAGATAATTCAGGGAATAAGTGATTCCCGGTGTGAATATGACATGTCTGGAATCCGGTGCATGAAAAAGTCTGGCGAGCTGCATACGTGTGAGAAGCACCAGACTTTCCAGCTCATACGCACCTTCATAATTTCCCCGGTTGATATTGAAGGCGCCGGATTCTAAAAGTTCTGACATAGAAGAGGCAACTTGGGGTGCTTTCGGCCAGGATGTGCTGCCATTGTCAAAATATATTTTTGGATTCATATCGAAAACCTCCATAAGACATTATATAGTTCGTGTAGCATTTATCGATATTGTAACAGATTACCGGATGGAAAATACAGAGGATTATCAAAAATAATATAGCTTTGTACGTTATCATAGAGAAAACAAATGATGATTATAGATAAAAATGATAGAATGAACCGATTTATTAATATTTCCTATTAGGTAAAATGAAGTGTGAGTGGTATGATAGTCTTATGAAAAATTTATCAAAAAATCAGGAAAAATACGGAGGAATTTTAATATGGAGTTAATTAAAGAACTGCCGGAAGTGTTCGAAGAATTTGCCGAGCAGCGTCAGAAATCATTTATGGCAATGAAAGGATTAAAGGATCAGGGAGTTCCGGTTGTCGGAGCATATTGTACTTATTTTCCGGCAGAGATCGCAAGAGCAATGGGAGCAGTTACGGTAGGCTTATGTTCTGTATCCGATGAGACCATTCCGGATGCAGAGAAAGACCTGCCAAAGAACTTATGTCCATTGATCAAATCAAGCTATGGATTTGCCAAGACTGATAAATGTCCATTCTTCTATTTCTCAGATGTAGTTGTTGGGGAGACAACCTGTGACGGAAAGAAGAAAATGTATGAGTATATGTCAGATTTCAAAGATGTATTTGTGATGGAACTGCCAAATACACAGAGTGAGATGGCATTACAGCTGTGGAAGAGTGAGCTGATCCGTTTCAAAAAATATCTGGAAAAGAAATTCGACGTAGAGATTACAGATGAAGCTGTATTAGAGGCTGTAAAAGAAGAAAATAAAGTAAGAAAAGCTATGAAAGAGCTGTATCACGTTATGACACTTGACCCTGCACCGATCAAAGGCGGTGACCTGTTCAAAGTATTATACGGAAGCGGATTCAAGTTTGACCGTAAAGCAATTCCGGCAGAGATCGAAGCAATGAGAGAGAAGATTGAAAAAGAATATGAAGAAGGAAAGAGACTTGATAAGATGCCTCGTATTCTGATCACCGGATGCCCGATCGGAGGAGCAACCGAGAAAGTGATCCGTGCAGTAGAAGACAATGGTGGAGTTGTAGTAGCGTTCGAGAATTGCAACGGAGCAAAATCTTTCGATAAATTAGTTGACGAAGAGAATTCGGATGTATATGATGCACTGGCAAGACGTTATCTGAATATCGGATGTTCCGTTATGACACCGAATCCAAACAGACTGGATCTCCTTGACCGCCTGATCGATGAATTCAAGGTAGACGGAGTTGTAGAGATGACACTTCAGGCCTGTCATACATATAATGTTGAGTCACTCTCTATCCGCAAATTTGTAAATGAGAAGAAAGGAATCCCGTATATCAATGTAGAGACAGACTACTCACAGGCTGATATCGGACAGCTGAATACCCGTATTGCGGCATTTATAGAGATGCTGTAGGGCAGAGCTAGATCCACTCATTGAAAGCTGACCACCGTAGCGCAATTGGGATTTAATTTATTAACTGGGGAAGCGGCCTCTCAGTCCTTGAAGGAAACAATAGATAAGGCTTCTTGTTCAGGTTCCATACCATAAGAAACACTAAGAGAGCCAGAATCACCTAAAAGCAAAGGAACTACGCTCAAACTCGGCGTTCGCCTCAAACACGTTCGCTTCGTTCCTTTAACGGTGCTTCTGACTCTCTAACTGTTTCTAATGGCATTCCACATTCACAATAATCCTTATCTATTGTTTCCTTCAAGTCGTGACTGGCAGCGGATATTAATAAATGAAATGCCCGGAAGTGTAACCTTCCGCTTGCCAGAACCTTTAAGCACTTAACCCTTTAGAATTGACTCTCCGATAGAACTTGAGCAGGAACATTTTTTTCAAGCTTTATTTCGGTTCTAACACCACAGGCTTCTGAATTAAATACACCACACTATATATCAAAAAAAATCCTACCACTGATTACTCATCAGTGGTGGGATTTTTATCGTCTTTTTTCTTTATGAACTGATGGATTGGAAGTAACATTCCAATATAGCCCTTTTTATACATAACATTCATCAATGACTTCATTCCAATCATACTTTCGACAGTATTTTGAACTGAAATTATGTCAGTTATACGGGTTCCGTGCATCGGTTTTAGCTTCAAAATAACATATTGATTCGTACATAACGTTTCATCTATTATAACCATTAATCCAAATTCGTTATATACATGTAAAACTTTATCAGATACTTCCTTGATTTCTTCGTTTGATACCATTCCACTTATAACAGAATCATTTGCTAGGTTATCAAAACGTTTTTCATTATACTTTACATTTCCGCCAGTAATATTGTTTGTATAATTCTGCTCCTTGTCAAGCTCACAATTTGCTACACATAAAGCAGCAAATTCATCAGAAAACTTTTGTATATTCTCGTTTTCTACTTTTTCACCTGTTCGAAAAGTTGTATTTGAAAAAATCGCATCTATATCTTCTAATGATACAAGAATTTTTCTTGGCATAGTTCCATATTCAGGACCGACAATTCCCATTTCTCCCAGTTGATTTATAATACGATCTGCGCGGTTAAAACCAATTTTAAAATTTCTTTGCAACATACCAATAGATGCTTTTTCTTTGCTAATAATTAGTTCTGCCGCTTCCTTTAAGTAATAATCTGGATTTTCAATAGTTACTTTTGATTTCTTTTCAGATTTTTTCTCATTCTCGGCTGGATTACAACAATTAATTGTCGGATTTGAAGAGCTTTCTAGTATTTCGTCAACACTCGTATTTTCAACCTTTGAATTGTATAGTTCAGATACGCTTTGGCTTTCTTTTACTTTTGCAACAGTATTAGTGTGCTGAGAATTTTCTTGTTCATATTTTCCGTTTGCAACAAAATGATATGTATTGTCATTTACAATTGTCTGATCTGTATTCTTATTATGTTCTCTATTGATAAAAAACGAAAATAAATAAGAAAGACCTCCCCAAACTGCAATATTAACTATCAAAAGTCCTATATTTCCAAATGCTCCGTTTATGATTACCAGCCTGTTCCATTCAGCAATAACTCTGATTGGTTGAACTATTGCCAGCACACCAAAGAATATTTTGCCTATTGTGAACCATATAATTTTAAGTTCTTCTTTTGAATGCTTCGGAGAAGATGTTTTGACTCTTTTTGGGGGAATATTACGTTTCATTTCTCTTTTTTGTTTTCTTAACTCTTTCTTACGCTTCTTTGTACGCTTCTTTTGTATTTTCCGATTATACAAAGTTCTCGACAACGTACGTTTTATGTAGTGATACTGACTCGGACGCATTTTAACATCTCCTTATCAACACAATCTTTTAATATGTTTACATAGTGCACTATCTTTCTAATACCTTCATTAATTTGTATCTTTAAACCCATCCGAATCGTCCCTATAACAATCGCACTCCTTAATCTTCAACATACTTTTTTGGACATATTATTATCCTTCACATACATGAAACATAAGTTATTGCTTATGCTTTTTATACCACAATGTAATCTTTTCTATACTTTTGATAACCATCCGTTTTTTCGTACAAAGAATTCAAAATCACATTATCTTCTACAGATATGTCGCTAATGTCACACCCTATCAAAATAGCTAGGCTATTAACTATTTATATGATTTTTATGTCAAATGTCAATATTTTGGCTACCAACATGGACATTGTTCTGATTTATAGTAATACTATAGATATTATATGTATCATTATAAAAAAATCACAATACTTGTCAAGACATCTTAAATGCACATTTTTCATAAAAACAAACAATTGCGTAACCGTAGTGGCTTCCGCCGGGTTACACTTCCGGGCATTTTATTTATTAACATTCGCTGTCAGTCACGACTTGAAGGAAACAATAGATAAGGATTATTGTGAATGTGGAATGCCGTTAGAAACAGTTAGAGAGTCAGAAGCACCGTTAAAGGAACGAAGCGAACGTGTTTGAGGCGAACGCCGAGTTTGAGCGTAGTTCCTTTGCTTTTAGGTGATTCTGACTCTCTTAGTGTTTCTTATGGTATGGAACCTGAACAAGAAGCCTTATCTATTGTTTCCTTCAAGGACTGAGAGGCCGCTTCCCAGTTAATAAATTAAATCCCAATTAAATTCCAAATAAAGTAGAAAAGATGATATAATTATAATACAAATATGCCCACACGGAGGAAACGTATATGAGTGAATTTGTGACCTTAAAAGATGTCAGGAAGATATATAAGATGGGGGAAGTTGAGATCATGGCAGCAGCCGGAATCGACTTTGAGATTAAGAAAGGGGAATTCGCAGTTGTAGTCGGACCCAGTGGTGCAGGAAAGACAACGGTGCTGAATATTCTTGGGGGAATGGACACCGCTACGTCGGGACAGGTGCTGGTTGACGGTCAGGACATTGCAACGTATTCGACGAAGCAGTTGACGGCATACAGAAGAGATGATATCGGATTTGTCTTTCAGTTTTATAACCTGATTCCGAATCTGACAGCACTGGAGAATGTAGAACTGGCACTTCAGATATGTAAGGATCCAATGGATGCACAGGAAGTTTTGGAAGAAGTTGGACTGGGAGAAAGACTGGATAATTTTCCGGCGCAGTTGTCGGGAGGGGAACAGCAGAGAGTGTCGATCGCAAGAGCACTGGCAAAGAATCCGAAGCTGTTACTCTGCGATGAACCGACCGGTGCACTGGATTATAATACGGGAAAATCCATTTTGAAATTATTACAGGATACCTGCCGGAACAGTGGAATGACGGTGATTCTGATCACACATAATTCGGCAATTGCGCCAATGGCAGACCGGGTGATCAAGATTAAAAACGGCCGGGTGGATAAGATCATACAGAATCCGCAACCAGTTCCGGTTGAGACCATAGAATGGTAAAAGGCAGGGACGGCAGATGGCAAAAAAGATAACGCGTAAGAATTTTTACATGGAGATCCGCCGCAGTTTCGGACGTTTTATTTCTATTCTTTTTATTGTTGCGCTGGGAGTAGCGTTCTTTTCCGGCATCCGGGCATCCGAGCCATCTATGAAGATTACCGGAGATGCGTATTTTGATAAGTCAGACCTGATGGATATCAAGGCAGTCAGTACACTCGGAATTACGGAAGATGATGTGAAGGCAGTCAGAAATGTAAAAGGAGTTGGAAAGGCAGAAGGAGCCTATAGTGCAGATTTCCTGAATATAAAAAATAAGAAGCAATATGTACTCCACGTGATGTCACGGATGGAAGATATAAATAAGATTACGGTCAGTGAAGGCCGTATGCCGGAAAAAGTGGGAGAATGTCTGGTGGATGATCAGATGAAGTATAAAGTCGGAGAGACGATCAGGCTTAAGTCCGGGACGGATGACAAGGTGACGGATACCCTGAAGGTGGATGAACTAAAGGTTGTCGGAAAAGGGAATTCACCGTGTTACATAGCATTGAATCGCGGAAGTACAACAATCGGAACAGGTATAGTCAGCGGATTTGTAGTAGTACCGGAGAAAACATTTCATCTGGATGTATATACGGAAATGTATGTGCAGGTGCAGGACGCAAAAGATCTGACTGCATATACCGGTGCATATAAACAGAAAGTAAAGACAGTCAAAAAACGGTTGGAAGCAATTACAGAAGAAAGAGGAAAGATCCGTAAGGAAGAACTTTTGGATAAAGCGAATACAAAGCTTGAAAAGGCGCAGAAAAAGCTAGATGACGGAAAAGCAGAATCAGAGCAGAAACTTTCAGATGCGGAAAGGCAGATTACAGACGGAGAGACGCAGATTTCACAGGCAAAGGAAACACTCGTAAGCGGGAAGTCGCAGATGGAAGATGCGAGGAAGAAGATCTGGGCGAAGCAGCAGGAATTGGATGCGGCAAAGAAAACATATCAAAATGGTCTTCAACAACTGGAGCAGGGAAAAAAGCAGTATGAACAGGGAAAAGCAGCTTATGATGCACAGTATGCAGAAGCACAGGAACAGATCCAGACAGGAGAACAGGGGCTGGCCGTATACAGAGCAGAACTTGACCAGGGATGGGATGGATATCAGACACTTCTGAAGAACATAGAGGCATTAAAAGCACAGGTGTCCGGAGAAACAGAACAGGATCAGGAATTGACGCAGAAGATCCGGGAGTTGGAAGCACAGGCACAGGAAACAAAGCAGACGCTGGATGCGAAAGAACAGGATTACCAGACAAAGAAGAACGAACTGGATGCTGTAAAACAGCAGCTTACGAATGCAAAAGCAGAGCTGGATCAGGCAAAAGCGCAGCTGGATGCAAGTGAAACAAAGCTTAGCAGTGCAGTGGCAAGTATAGAGTCCGGGCAGAAACAGTTAGATGCAGGGAAAGCAGAACTGGAAGCACAGGAGCAGACGCTGAAAAAAGGAGAGGCAGAAATTGCGGAAAATGAAGCAAAACTTGCCGATGCCAGAAAAGAATATGAAGACGGAAAGAAGACATCGGAAGCAGAAATTGCAAAAGGCGAGAAAAAGCTTGCTGATGCCGGTAAGCAGATCAGTCAGATCAAGAATCCAAAATGGTATGTATATGATAGAAGTACACTGATAGAATATGATGGATTCGGAGAAAATGCGGATCGTATGCGTGCGATCGGAAAAGTATTTCCGGTTATGTTTTTCCTTGTTGCGGCATTGATTAGTCTGACCGGTATGACACGTATGGTAGAGGAACAGAGAATAGAGATAGGAACTATGAAGGCTTTGGGATACGGGAATTTTTCCATTGCATCGAAATATCTGGGGTATGCATTCCTTGCAACGGCAGGAGGAAGTGTCCTTGGAGTACTGGTGGGAGAGAAAATCCTTCCGTACATTATTATCTATGCATATGAGATCATGTATCCGCATATTCCGAAGATATACGTACCATACCACATGAGTTATGCTGTGATGGCATCCGCTGCCTCGATCGCATGTACTATGGGAGCAACGCTTGCATCCTGCTATAAGGAACTTGCAGCGGAACCGGCAGTGCTGATGCGGCCGCCGGCACCAAAAAAAGGGCGGAGAGTATTTCTGGAAAGAATAGGATTCATCTGGAAACGTATGAGTTTTACATGGAAATCCACGATCAGGAATCTGATGCGTTATAAAAAGCGTTTCTTTATGACCGTATTCGGAATCGGCGGTTGTATGGCGCTGATGCTGGTCGGATATGGAGTGAGGGATTCTGTATATGAGATCGCAGATATTCAGTATGAAGAGATTCAGCTGTATGATGGACATATATTCTATAAAGATGATGTGACAAAGACAGAGAAAGAAGAGTTAAAGGAGTATCTGAAAACAGATTCAGATATTCAGAGTTATATGGAGGCAGATATGCGGAGTGTGACCGCATCCGGAGGCGGTAAAAAACTCAGCGTGTACCAGTGCATATTAGGAAATCCAGAAATTGCAGAAAAGTATGTGGATTTTCATGACAGGAAGACGAAAGAATCGTATTCACTCACCGGTGATGGAGTAATTGTCAGTGAAAAGACGGCGAAACTTCTGAATGTAAAAGAAGGGGATACCATCAAAGTGAAGAAGGGAACGGAGAAGAGTGTCACTGTAAAGATTGCGCATATCTGTGAAAATTACATGGGACATTATATCTATTTTACACCGCAGTATTACAAGAAGGTATCAGGAAAGACGGTGAAATATAATTGTATCATGTTCCGGGCGAAGAACGGATATTCGGAGGACCAGGTGAAAAAGGCGGGAGAAAAGATCCTGTCAAAAGATCAGGTACTGACAATCTCATACCTGCTTGATATCAGAGATCAGCTGGATGATATGCTGGCCAGCCTGAATCTGGTGATCATTGTACTGATCGTCTCAGCCGGAATGTTGGCATTTGTGGTACTTTATAATCTAAACAGCATTAATATCACAGAACGCCAGAGAGAACTTGCGACTTTGAAAGTACTTGGATTCTATGATACGGAAGTAGCAGAATATGTATTCCGTGAAAATATCCTGCTGACGTTGATCGGATCCGTGGCAGGTGTTGTATTCGGTAAGATTCTGCATCTGTTTGTAATTCAGACAGTAGAAGTGGATGCGGCAATGTTTGGCCGGAGTATTTATCTGAAGAGTTATATCTACAGTTTTTTATTTACGATAGGGTTCTCATTGTTCGTAAACTGGGTAATGTATTTTAAACTGAAAAAGATTGACATGGTAGAATCATTGAAAAGTATAGAGTAAAGTTTATAAACGGTTTATAAATTTCACAGAATTGTTAGCACTCTTTTTGAAAGAGTGCTAATTTTCTATTGACTTTTAAAATAAGCAGTATTATCATATCACTTAGATGAAAAAATGTAGCAAAAAGGTGTCTGCCGACAGAAGAAGCAGTACCTTTTGTCACTAATATGATAGAAATATAAAAAGTAGAAATAGGAGTGATTTACAATGGCAGCAAAGAAAGGTAGTTTGTCAATCAGCAGTGAAAACATTTTCCCGATTATTAAAAAATGGGTATATTCCGATCACGATATTTTCGCACGTGAGTTGGTATCCAACGGATGTGATGCAATCACAAAACTGAAGAAACTGGATATGATGGGTGAATACCAGTTGCCGGATGATTATAAACCGGCGATCAAAGTTGAAGTCAATCCAGAAGAAAAGACTCTGAAATTTACAGATAATGGTCTTGGAATGACAGCCGATGAAGTAGAAGAATACATTACACAGATCGCATTTTCCGGAGCAACACAGTTCCTTGAAAAATATAAAGATAAGACAACAGAGGATGATATGATCGGACACTTCGGTCTTGGATTCTATTCTGCATTCATGGTAGCTGACGAAGTACATATCGATACCCTTTCCTATAAGGAAGGGGCAAAGCCGGTACACTGGGTAAGCAACGGCGGAACAGAGTATGAGATGGAAGAAGGCAGCAAACAGGAAGTCGGATCCACTATGACACTGTATCTGAATGAGGACAGTCTGGAGTTTGCAAATGAATACAGAATGAGAGAAGTTCTGGAAAAATATTGTTCCTTTATGCCGGTAGAAATCTTCCTTTCCAAGGCAAATGCAGAACCGGAATATGAGACCATTGATGAAGCTGATCTGAAAGATGACGATGAAGTGATCGAACATATTCACGAAGATGCCAAGATGGAAGAAAAAGAGAATGAAAACGGCGAAAAAGAGATGGTAGAGACGGAACCTGCCAAAGAAAAAGTAAAGATTAAAAAGCGTCCGGTTTCATTAAGTGATATTCATCCACTGTGGACAAAGCATCCGAATGAATGCAGTGACGAGGATTACCTGAACTTCTATCGCAAAGTATTTATGGATTACAAAGAGCCGTTGTTCTGGATTCATCTGAATATGGATTATCCATTTAACTTAAAGGGAATCCTGTACTTCCCAAGAATCAACACAGAGTATGATTCTATTGAAGGAACGATCAAATTATATAATAACCAGGTATTTATCGCAGATAATATCAAAGAAGTTATTCCGGAATATCTGATGGTATTAAAGGGAGTGATCGACTGTCCGGATCTTCCGTTGAACGTATCGCGTAGTGCACTGCAGAATGATGGATTCGTCAATAAGATATCGGAGTACATTTCCAAGAAAGTTGCAGATAAGCTTTCCGGAATGTGTAAGACAAAGAGAGAAGATTATGAGAAATACTGGGATAACATCAGTCCGTTCATCAAGTTCGGATGCCTGAAAGATGAAAAATTCTGTGACAAGATGAAAGATGCGGTTCTGTTTAAGAATCTGGATCACAAATATCTGACATTGAAAGATTGCATCGAGGCAAATGGAGGAACAGTGGAAGATCAGAATGCCAAGACAGATGATCAGAATACTGAGAACAAAGAAGAGGATAAGACAGTTATTTATTATGTGACGGACGAGATCCAGCAGAGCCAGTACATCAACATGTTCAAGAACCAGGGCATGGATGCGGTAATCTTAGGACACAACATTGATTCGCCGTTTATCACACAGTTAGAGCAGCGTAATCAGAATATCAAGTTCCAGAGAATCGACGCCGATGTAACAGCAGGTGCAAAGGAAGAAGTTGCCGAAGAAGAGAAAGAAGCATTCCAGAAGAAATCTGACAGTCTGGTAGAGATTTTCCGCAAAGAGCTTGGAAAAGAGAATCTGGATGTTAAAATCGAGAAACTGAAAGATGAAAATGTTGCTTCTATGATGACGTTATCCGAAGAAAACCGTCGTATGCAGGAAATGATGAAAATGTATGGCATGAACGGAATGGATATGGGTACAACAAGTACACTGATCCTGAATGCAAATCATCCGCTGGTTCAGTATGTAGTTGAACATAAAGACAGTGAGAACACAAGTATTATCTGCAAACAGTTATATGATCTGGCAATGCTGGCACATAAGCCGCTCAGTCCGGAAGAGATGACTGCGTTTGTGAAGAGAAGTAATGAGATCATGATGCTGCTTACAAAGTAAAGATTTGAAGTTAAGATTGGCGGAATGAAAAATAAGAGCCGTGTGGCTGTGGAAGGGAAATCCATGGCGGCACGGCTCTGTTTATATCGGAAGCTGCAGATCAGTAGTCACCTTCAATGGATCTGGATTTTAAAATGTTTTTTACTTCCTGATCCCATTCTCTTTCGATGGATTTGTCCATGGTGAAAGTGTTCAGAGAAGTTCCGGTGATACATTGTAAGTGATGTCCATCGTAGTGGAAGTTCAGGTACAGACCCCGGATCTCTTCCGGGCGGTATCCGGTGAGACCGTGGGCGGTCAGAAAGTGCGGGATCTGATCTTCCGGAAGCGCAAGGACAATCTTGAATCCCAATGGAGTGCGTTTACCGCGGATGATCTGGAAGCAGAAGTCTCGGATTTTATTCCAGCGGGAGTAGGTTTCTTCAGGTTTTTCATCAAAGAAGTCTTCCTGGAGAAAGCCGCTGATGGTAAATTTGTTGAAGGTCGTGATCTCGCCTTCTATGAAAGAAAAGTTGTCGAAAGTGTCTTTTAAGAGCAGATGCGACATGCAATTTTTGGCTGATAACTGGTATACATTCATAAGGAAAACCTCCTGTTAATCTATATGATCATTTTCCACTTTCAAGTATAATGAAATGTATTCAACATTATAGCACAAAAGACGACAGAAAAGAGGATATAAATTGACATTCAAAAAGAAAAACAGTAAAATAAATTGGATATACATATTTAGGATCAACAGAGAAACGAAAGAGGAGAAGATTTCGTGGATATAGAGAGTAAAACTTCAATTTATGAAGAAAAAGAAGAGACTCAGGAGGTGAATCCTGAGGAGCAGAAAAGTGAAATAAAAAGTGAGAAAGAAAAAGAAAAAGACCGGGTACTTCAGACTGCAGTGATCGTTGCGGTTGCTATTCTGGTGATTGGCGGGATTACGGTGGCGCGCAGGCTCAGTAATCCACAGAAGGATACAAAGAAGGGCACAGAGATCCTGAAGACGATGGATGAGATGGATGTGTCTAAGGTAGATAAAAAGATTAAGGAGTTAGAAACGCAGGAACGTGAGGCAGAACAGGATGCAGAAGAACAGCCGGCAAGCGAAAAATTTGCAGATTGTCTGGTCCTGGGGGATTCCATCACACAGGGATTGTACGAATATGGTGTGCTGGATCAGGCAAATGTACAGGCAGACCGTGGAGCCGGTGTGTCGGCGGGGGATAATGAAAAACTGGCAGATCATATTGCCAGGGCAAAAGAGATGAAACCGTCAGTATTATTCCTTTCTTACGGGATGAATGATGTCGGAGCGCAGAATGGAGATGCGGATGGATTCATAAAAGCATACAGGCCGGTGATCAGAGATCTGAAAAAATCACTGCCGGATACGAAAATATATGTTAACAGTATACTTCCGACAGCGCAGATTGCAATTGATCAGAATTCTGTCTATGCAAAAATTCCGGAGTTCAATCAGAAATTAAAAAAATTATGTGAAAAAGAGAAAGTAACATTTATTGATAATACAGAGCTGGTGAAACAGGAGTATTATGCCGGTGATGGAATCCATATGTCAACCGGTTATTATAAAGCATGGGTAAATCATATGGCGGAGGTTGCAGAATTATAATGAAAAACGGAAAATTAGACAGGATTAACCTGTTAAAATATTTGATGGTAGTCCTCCTGATCATTTATGTAGTATTTCTTGTGACCCAGGAAGGGGATAATACCGTATCCGTAGACACGATTGAAAAGAATATCACAAAAGCCGTAAAATTAGAAGGAATGAAAAAAGGCACAACACAGGATCTGAAAAAATATTACAGTCTGAATGCCAATGATTATGAAGGAATCAGTCTGTATATTCCGGATGACGTTATGAGTGTGAATGAAATACTCGTAATAAAGGTAAAAAACGAAAGTCAGATCGAGACGGTTGAAAAGGCAGTGGAAATTCGTGTAAATACACAGGAAAAGAATTTTGAAGGTTATGGTGTAGAACAAACAAAGCTGATACATGCTGCAATTATTGAGACCAGAGGACGTTATGTGCTGCTGGCAGTTTCAAAGGATGCAGACCGTATCGATGCGGCATTTAAGAAGAGTATTTAATAAAAAGGAATTAGAGAGATGTTATTTAGCAGTATTGTTTTTTTATTTACATTTTTGCCGGCTGTGGTGATCTTATATTATTTGTTGCCGGTAAGATTCCGAAATGTGATCTTATTGCTGGCGAGTCTGGTGTTTTATGCATGGGGGGAACCGGTATATCTATTTCTGATGCTACTGTCCATATTGTTTAATTATTTCAGTGGACTGGATATTGCAAGGAATCTGCAGGATAAGAGAGCTGCAAAGCGGAGCCTGGTTTTTAACCTTATCATTAATCTGGCAGTACTTGGATTTTTTAAGTATGAAGGGTTTGTATTGGACACATTGAACGGGATACTTCCGGTACATATTTCTTATCATGCACTGCCGCTTCCGATTGGAATATCCTTTTATACATTCCAGATATTATCCTATATCATTGATGTATATCGGGGAAATGTAAAAGTGCAGACGAATCTTCCTAATTTTGCATTATATGTAACGATGTTTCCGCAGCTTATTGCGGGACCGATCGTGCAATATGCAGATGTAGATGAACAGCTTGCGTCCAGAGAAGTCTCAAGGACAAAATTCGGAGAAGGAAGCATGTATTTTATCCGGGGACTTGCGAAGAAAGTATTACTGGCGAATACCTCAGGGATGATTTTTACAGAGGTAAGCGGACTTGCGAAAGGTAATATAGCCGTGATGACGGCGTGGCTTGGAGCTTTTGCATATATGTTCCAGATTTATTTTGATTTCAGTGGATATTCGGATATGGCGATCGGACTCGGTAAGATGTTTGGATTTGAATTCAATATGAACTTTAACTATCCATATGTGTCTAAGAGTATTACGGAGTTCTGGCGCAGATGGCATATTTCGCTGAGCAGCTGGTTCAGGGATTATGTGTATATTCCATTGGGAGGAAACAGGGTATCGAAGATCAAACACATCAGGAATCTTCTGATTGTATGGTTTCTGACCGGATTATGGCATGGAGCTGCATGGAATTTCGTGGCATGGGGACTCTATTATGGGGTGATCCTGATCATTGAAAAATATCTCCTGTCGCCGGTACTGGACAGACTTCCGGATGTAGTCCGTCATATTTACAGTATTGTTCTGGTTGTGATCGGCTGGGTATTGTTTTTCAGCTCTTCATTCGGACAGGCAGCAGATTATATCAGAGTGATGTTTGGTGCAGGTGCACATGGCTTTGCAGACAGAGAGAGTATGTATCTTCTTACAAGCAACCTGATCCTGTGGCTGATCCTGATATTTGGCTCTACGCCGCTGGTTCATTTCAGATACGAGCATATGTTAAGAACAAAAAAATGGAATACAACAATCATTAACAGTGTGGTATATGTTGCGTTGTTTATTGTCTGTATTGCATATCTGGTAACGGAGACCTATAATCCGTTCCTGTATTTCAGATTCTAGGAGCAAAGATGAGACAGTCGAGAAAGAAATGGGAAAGAAAAAGAGAAGAACAGAGAAATAAAGTAATTGCATTGCTGTTTATTGTAATGATGGTTATCTTCTGCGTGGTAAATATTGCAACTGCTGACAGGGGATTTTCGGCAAAAGAAAACCGGGCACTGGAACAGAGACCGAAGCTTACGATTTCCGGTATTGAAAGCGGAAGATGGATGAAACAGTATGAATCTTATGTATCGGATCAGTTTGCAGGAAGAGATTTCTGGGTAGCTTTAAAGAGCCGTATTGATCTGATCGCAGGAAAACGTAAGGCAAATGGTGTATTTAAAGGAAAGGATCATTATCTGTTAGAGGATATAGCCAGACCGGATGAAGAACAATTGAAAGCAAATCTGGATGCAATGAAAAAGTTTCAGGAGACATATAAAGATATCCCGATGTATATGATGCTGGTACCGAATGCTGCAAATATCGAGTCGGACAAACTTCCGTATTGTGCAGTGACAGAAGATCAGGATAAACAGTTTCAGAAAATAAAGGCTTCGCTTGGGACAGCTTTTCAGTGGGTAAATGTAGAAGATACATTGAAAAAGCACAGAGCAGAAGAGATATATTACCATACGGATCATCACTGGACGACGCTTGGTGCTTACTATGGATATCAGGCGCTGGCTGCGGCTATGAAACTGGATACATCGAAAGCACCGGCTATGAAATCCTATGCAGTGACGAATTCATTTAACGGAACCTTATCGGCGACAAACGGATATGAAACAGACTATAATGAGCCGATCTATATATACGCACCGGATGATCTGAAAACAGCACCACAGGTAGTTGTAAATAATGTGAATGAAAAAAAGAAAACAGCAACGTTATACGATACATCCAAGTTGAAAGAAAAGGATAAATATGCATTATTTCTTGGCGGTAATTATCCCGTCCTGGATATCAGAACGACGGCAGATACAACAGACAGACTGTTGCTTGTAAAAGATTCCTATGCGAATAGTGTAATTCCGTTTCTGACGGCATATTACAGAGAAATCATAGTGGTTGATCCAAGATATTATTATGATGATATCAGAGAAGTTATGAAGAAAAATAAGATCACAAGTGTTCTGTTCCTGTATAACGGTAATACATTTGTGCAGGATAACAGTATCAGCGGGGTATTGCAGAATGATTAGACTGAACAAGTATTTAAGCGAAGCCGGTGTCTGTTCCAGAAGGGAGGCAGACAGGCTGATCGAGTCGGGAATTGTGACTGTGGATGGAAAGACAGCAGCTCCCGGCATGAAAGTAGAAGACGGACAGGAGATCCGTGTCGGAAAAAAAGTGGTCAAAAGCAAAACGGAAAAAACGGTCCTGGCAGTGTACAAACCTGCCGGGATTGTTTGTACAGAAGACAAAAGGGAGAAAAAGAACATCATCCGGTTCCTCAATTATCCGGTACGCATCACTTATGCAGGAAGACTGGATAAAGATTCGGAAGGGCTTCTGATCATGACAAATGATGGAGATCTGATCAACGGCATGATGCGCGCAAGATATGCACATGAGAAAGAATATAAGGTCAGAGTAAACAAAGAAGTTACTCCGGAATTCATTGAGAAGATGAGCCGGGGAGTACACATCAGAGACAAAGAAAAGAATCTGGATGCGGTGACCAGACCCTGTACAGTAAAAAAGACCGGGAAATATACATTTTCCATTATTCTGACACAGGGATTGAACAGACAGATACGGCGCATGTGCGAAGCACTCGGATATAAGGTGGATGTGTTAAAAAGGATACGGATCATGAACGTGGAACTTGGAGATCTGAAACCGGGACAGGTAAGAGAATTAACAGAACAGGAGTTAAAGGAATTATATGGGACAGTCAAAGAACGAGAGAATGCTGGAATTAGTAGAACTTCTGAATAAAGCATCCAGATCTTATTATCAGGATGCGCAGGAGATCATGAGCAACTACGAATATGACAGATTGTATGATGAACTGCAGAATCTGGAAAAAGAACTGGGAATTACATTGTCAAACAGTCCGACGGTAAATGTCGGATATGAAGTTGTCAGTGAACTCCCAAAAGAAAGGCATGAAAGCCCGATGCTCTCACTGGATAAGACGAAAGAAGTAGAAGAACTTAAGAACTTCGTTGGCAGTCAGAAAGTATTGATGTCCTGGAAGATGGACGGATTGACGATCGTGCTGACTTATCGTGACGGAAAGCTTTATAAAGCGGTCACACGCGGTAACGGAGAAGTCGGTGAAGTGGTTACAAACAATGCGAAGGTATTCAAGAATGTACCGGTGCAGATCGCTTACCAGGGGGAATTGATTTTAAGAGGAGAAGCGGTGATCGGATATCATGACTTCGAGAAGATCAATGAAGAGATTGAAGATGTAGATGCAAAATATAAAAATCCAAGAAACTTATGCAGTGGTTCAGTCAGACAGCTCAATAACCAGATCACGGCAAAGAGAAATGTTATGTTCTATGCATTCACGTTAGTGCAGGCAAATGGAGTTGATTTTCAGAATTCCAGAGCTTGTCAGATGGAATGGCTGAAAGCACAGGGATTCACGACGGTAGAATATCATATGGTGACCAGAGATACAGTAGAAGATGAAGTTGCTAAATTTTCGTCAGAGATTAGTAAAAATGATTTTCCTTCTGACGGACTTGTGCTATCATATGATGATATAGCGTATGGAAGATCGTTGGGAAGAACAGCAAAATTCCCGAGAGATTCTTACGCATTCAAATGGCAGGATGAGATCAGGGAAACGATTCTGCGTGAAATCGAATGGAGTCCGTCAAGGACAGGACTGATCAATCCGGTTGCAATCTTTGATCCGGTGGAGTTGGAAGGAACGACGGTCAGCCGTGCAAGTGTTCACAATATCAGCATTATGGAAGAACTGGAACTTGGCATCGGAGATAAGATCGAAGTTTATAAGGCAAATATGATCATTCCGCAGATTGCAGAGAATCTAACAAGAAGCGGTGTGAAAGATATTCCGGAAAGATGTCCGGTCTGTCAGGGTGAGACGAAGATCAGACAGGTAGGAAATGCGAAAGCATTATACTGTATGAATCCGGAATGCCAGGCAAAGCATGTGAAGGCATTTGCATTATTCGTAAGCAGAGATGCACTTAATATAGAAGGATTGTCGGAAGCAACACTGGAAAAATTCATTTCCAGAGGATATATCCATACATTTGCCGATATCTTCCATCTGGATCAGTACAAAGACGAGATTCGGGGAATGGAAGGATTTGGAGAAAAATCGTACAGGAAACTGATCGAAAGTGTGGAAAAAGCAAGAACAACCACGCTGCCAAGAGTCGTCTATTCACTGGGAATCGCAGGGATCGGACTTGCCAATGCAAAGGTTATCTGCAGAGAGTTGAAATATGATGTAGAAGCCCTTTTGAGGGTTACAGAAGAGGAATTAAATGAGATCCAGGGCGTGGGAGAAGTTCTGGCAAAGGCATTCACCGGATATTTTTCAGATGCAAAGCATGTGGAGAATTTCAGAAAGCTTTTAGAAGAGTTGACAATCCCGGAAGAGACATCAACAAAGAAACAGATTTTTGAAGGTGTCAATTTTGTGATCACCGGAAGCGTAACACATTTTGCAAACCGCGGTGAAGTGAAGGAATTGATTGAAAGTCTGGGAGGAAAGGTGACAGGATCGGTAACGTCCAAAACGAATTACTTGATCAACAATGATGTAACCAGCACATCTTCCAAAAATAAGAAAGCAAATGAACTGGGGATCCCGATTATTTCCGAAGAGACATTTTTGGAATTGGTAAATCAGGAAGAATCATAGAACCAGGATAAAACAGAGTGAAAGATACGACAAAAAGTAAGAAGGAGAGAATAATGACCAATCAGGACGATAACAATCAGGAAATCGAAAAAGTAGAAGACGTCGAAGTAGAAACAACAAAGAAGACGTCAGATTCGGATGATAAGAAACAAAATGATGATGAGTATGAAAAAGTATGTTTTATATGCAGACGTCCGGAGAGTGTTGCAGGGAAGATGATCGAACTTCCGAACCACATCTGTGTCTGCAATGACTGCATGCAGAAGAGCTTTGATGCAATGTCGAACGGACCGATCGATTACAGTCAGCTGATGAATATTCCGGGAGTACAGGTATTCAACATGTCTGATATGGAGCAGAGTATTCCAAAACAGCAGAAGATCAAGAAGAAAAAAGAAGGCGAAGAATACAAGCCGTTAGTAGATATCCGGAATCTTCCGGCTCCGCACAAGATCAAAGCAAAACTGGACGAGTATGTGGTAGGACAGGAATATGCAAAGAAAGTGATGTCGGTTGCAGTATATAATCATTATAAGCGTGTGGCAACGGATTCGATGGATGACATTGAGATTGAGAAATCCAACATGCTGATGATCGGGCCGACAGGTTCCGGTAAGACGTATCTTGTAAAGACACTGGCAAGGATTCTGGATGTTCCGCTTGCAATTACGGATGCAACATCTCTTACAGAGGCAGGGTACATCGGTGATGATATCGAAAGCGTTGTATCCAAACTGCTTGCGGCAGCAGATAATGATGTCGAAAAGGCAGAACAGGGAATTATTTTTATTGATGAGATCGACAAGATCGCAAAGAAGAAAAACTCCAGTCAGCGTGATGTGAGCGGTGAGTCTGTACAGCAGGGAATGCTGAAACTTCTGGAAGGAAGTGATGTGGAAGTTCCTGTCGGGGCAACGAGCAAGAATGCAATGGTTCCGCTTACAACAGTGAATACGAGGAACATTCTGTTCATCTGTGGAGGTGCATTCCCGGATCTGGAAGGAATTATCAAAGAACGTCTGACCAAACAGGCAGCGATCGGATTCGGAGCGGATCTGAGAGATAAATACAATAACGACAAAGAGATTCTTAAAAAGGTCGCAACAGAGGATTTGCGTGTATTCGGTATGATACCGGAGTTCCTGGGACGTCTGCCGATTGTATTTACCTTACAGGGTATGAGTGAAGATATGCTGGTGGAGATATTAAAAGAGCCTAAGAATGCAATTTTGAAGCAATATCAGAAACTGCTTGCATTAGACGAAGTAAAATTGGAATTCGATGACGGCGCACTTCATGCGATCGCAAAAAAAGCAATGAAGAAAGATACCGGAGCGAGGGCGCTTCGTGCGATCATCGAAGAATTCATGTTAGATATCATGTATGAAATCCCGAAGGATGACAATATTGGAGAGGTTGTTATCACAAAAGAATATATTGAGGGAACCGGAGGACCGGTAATAATGTTGAGAGGTCAGGAAGTACCAAGGCTTCAATAATACATTTTACATATAGAATGCTAAGAGAGCTGTCAATGACAGCTTTCATTATGCAATGACACATAAGACTTTACTTGAGGAAGAATGGAGGAGAAAGGAATGGAGGAATTATCAGCTATTCCAGTTTGGCTCTGCATACCCTTTGCAGGGCTGTTGCTCAGTATTGCCGTTATGCCTCTGATCAAGCCGGACTGGTGGGAAAAGCATCAGCCGCTTGCAGTTGCGTTCTGGTCGGTACTGTTTATTGTTCCGTTTGCTGCAAAGTACGGAATGTTTACAATGGGAGAGACGGTTTTGGAATGTGTGGTAAATGATTATCTGACATTTATCATTTTATTGTTCGGTCTGTTCTGTGTAGCAGGTAACATTACAATTGACGGTGAGTTTGCCGGATCACCGAGGATCAATACGGCATTGTTTGTTCTGGGAACACTGCTTTCCAGCGTGATCGGAACGACCGGATCAAGTATGCTTCTGGTACGTCCGTTTATTAAGATGAATTCGTGGAGAAAAAGAAAAAGTCACATTATGATCTTTTTTATCTTCCTGATCTCTAATATGGGAGGATGTCTGACACCGATCGGAGATCCGCCGCTTCTGATGGGATTCATGCGTGGTGTTCCGTTTTTCTGGAGCCTGAAGCTGTTTCATATACTGATCTTTAACATGATCATTTTGCTGACGTTATTCTATTTTCTGGATAGAAGAGCTTACAGAAAAGATATTGCGGAAGGTAGAAAACCAGATATCAGAGAGCCCGGAACACACGTTAGAATTGTAGGACTTCATAATCTGATATATGTTGCAATGATTGTCGGAGCTGTAATCTTAAGTGGAATGCTTCCTGGTATGTCTGCATTCCAGAATGCGGACGGAACGGTAAAAGGAATCCATATCCTTGGAGAAGTGACGCTTGGATTCCCGTCTGTGATCGAGATCGTGATCATCCTTCTGGCAGCATTTTTATCATTTAAAACGACAAAAGAAGAAGTACGTATCCGTAACCATTTTACCTGGGGGGCAATTCAGGAAGTTGCGGTTCTGTTCATCGGAATCTTTATCACGATGCAGCCTGCATTGATGATTCTGAAGGCAAATGGTGCGGAACTTGGTATCAATAAACCATTTGAAATGTTCTGGGCAACCGGAGCACTGTCAAGTTTTCTGGATAATACACCAACGTATCTGGTATTCCTTACAACGGCGGGAGCACTTGGGTTCAAGAGCGGTGTTGTGACGACACTTGGTTCGGTTCCTGTTAAGATGCTGGAGGCAATCTCCTGTGGAGCTGTATTTATGGGAGCAAATACCTATATCGGAAATGCGCCGAACTTCATGGTAAAATCTATGTCAGATGAAAATGGTGTGCGTATGCCATCGTTCTTCGGATATATGGTATGGTCACTGACATGTCTGATACCGGTATTTATTATCGATATGCTGGTATTCTTTTTGTAAGGGGAGGTGCGGAACATGGAAAATAAGAATAAATACTATGACATAGCGGAACGGATCTATGATCTGGACGGAGAAGTCTATGAATGTGTAGGTTCTTCTCTTGGCCGTACCTTTACGGGAGACAAACGTACTTGTGTAGAAAGTCTTGTGAAGCTGATGCGTACAAAGCCACAGGGGCATCTGCTCAGAAGTGAGCTTGCGCTGATCAGTAACATGGCACGTACGATCCGTAAGGATGAAGACCGATCCAGACTGATGAGAAAATATGATGAGATATTAAAAGAAATCGCAGAACTGCCGGCAGGTTTTGGAAAAGTTGAGATTCTGGATGAAAACAGGGCAAAGCTAAATACATCGAACCTGCGTCAGAAGTTTTCAAAGGATGATCATCTGATCATCTGTATCGGAAGAACACATGGAAGTGCGGGTAACGATATTGGATTTGCACTGGCGGATGCACTCAGGATCAACTATTACGATGCAGAGATATTCAATGAAGTATTGAGACGTCTGGACGCGGAGAAAGATTCGGTTGTAGATGTGGCAGATCTGGGAACAAATGAGATTGAGAATAAGTACCAGGGATCCGGACGGACGTTGAAAGAACGTCTGAAAGATTTTGACCGTTATCATGGTCTGACAAAAGAAGATGCAATCTTCTTTAATCAGAGTGATCTGATATGTAAGAAGGCAAAAGAAGAAGATTTCATTGTTATGGGACGATGTGCGGATGTGATACTGGCAAATAATCATATTCCACATATCAGTATCTTTATTACAGCTCCTTTTGAACAGCGTGTACACAGAGTCATGGAAGTCAATAATCTGGATCATAAAAAAGCAGAACGCCTTTTGAAGAAGATTGACCGTCAGCATTCGAAATATTACAATTTTTATACCGGCCAGAAGTGGGGAGATGCTGTGAACTATGATATCTGTTTTAACAGTGCAAGTTATGGTATCGAAGAATCTGTGGAGATCATCGAGCGTATGCTGAACCAGCATACAAATGCATAAAAATATTAATGAATGACACGAAGTCTTTCATATACATAAAACAAATGTATATGAAAGGCTTTTTTTCATTGGAAGACAGATGTAAAGAAAAGATATTATCGGAAGATTACTGGGATTTTATTATCTCGCCATACAGGGAAGATGAGTTAGAAGGAGTGGATACAGAAAAGATGTGTATCCAGGAGCTGGATTTCGGATATAAAAGTGTGTCGTTAGACAGTCGGATGTTACTTCCCTTATCCTTGCGGCAGTACTGGTACGGCGCGATCCCCAAGTGCTATACACTTCTGGATATGCAGCCGTTAGATGCAGCCGGAATTATTACGCTGCAGAATTATCCGACGCTGCAGCTTATGGGAGAGGGGATTATGATCGGTTTCCTGGATACGGGGATCGATTATACCCATCCGGTATTCTGTAATCTTGACGGGACAACAAGAATTGCGGGGATCTGGGATCAGACAATTCAGGGTGGGGATCCGCCGGAGGGCTTTCTGTATGGAACAGAGTATACCGAAGAAAGAATCAATGCGGCTCTGCATTCGGAAAGTCCGCAAGAACTGATCTCTTCGGAAGATACAGATG
Source organism: Dorea longicatena (assembly GCF_024168045.1). Taxonomy (GTDB): domain Bacteria; phylum Bacillota; class Clostridia; order Lachnospirales; family Lachnospiraceae; genus Dorea_A. Next base: position 2,215,532 of record NZ_CP100126.1, on the reverse strand, counting down.
GGCATGGAACATTTGTTGCAAGTGTGGCTGCCGGAAGTGCAGAAAGCAGTGGACAGTTTCTTGGGGCTGCCCCGGAGGCGGTGATCGCGATGGTAAAGCTTAAGCCGGCAAAAAAATATCTGAAAGAATTTTTTGGGGTTGCAGAAGATGCACACTGTTATCAGGAAAATGATATCCTGGCCGGACTTCGGTATCTGAATGAACTGGCCCGCAGACGGGAGATGCCGCTTGTGATCTGTATGGCGATCGGAACCAGTTTCGGAGGGCATAATGGTGACTCTTTGCTTGCAGGAGTTCTGGATGGCTATGCATTGCTGAGAAACCGCTGTGTAGTAACGGGAACCGGGAATGAGGCAGCGCAGAGACATCATTATTACGGAACATTTACGGAGGCACAGAATATACGGACAGCGGAGATCAGGGTAGGGGAAGGGGTGAAAGGTTTTGTGACGGAGTTATGGAGTACCCTTCCGAACATTGTGACAGTGTCGATCACATCACCTTCCGGAGAACGTACCGGGCAGATTCCGGTACGTCTGGGATATCTGTTTGATTTTGTATTTGCTTTTGAACGGACGGCTGTTACGGTGGAGTACAGACTTCTGCAGGAGAATAGCGATGCACAGCTGGTGTTTATCCGGCTGCGGAAAGCAGTACCGGGAATCTGGAAAATAGAAGTAAAGCCTGTGATGCAGCCGAAGGGGGAGTTTCATATGTGGCTGCCCATGAAAGAGTTTCTGGATGGAGAAGTATATTTTCTGGAATCGAATCCGGATACCACATTTACAGAACCGGCAGGAGGGGAGCATACGATGACGGTGTCTTATTATAACAGTCAGGAGAATACGGTTGATATTAATTCGGGCAGAGGGTATACTAGAGATGAAAGAATCAAACCGGATTATGCTGCACCGGGAGTAGCGGTTACCGGTGCGGTACCGGGCGGAGGATTCAAAGAACGCACCGGTTCAAGTGCAGCAACAGCAATTGCGGCAGGTGGCTGTGCACTGATCATGAAGTGGATCAGTGATCAGCCGGGAGCGGGTGGAGCATCAGCCAGTCAGGTAAGGAATGTGATCGTGATGGGTGCGCAGAAGCTTCCGGCGATAGAATATCCAAATACACAGTGGGGATATGGAACGATGAACTTGTATCATTCACTGGATATTTTAAGACGGCTGTAAAGAAGAACGAGATAAGGAGAGGATACAGATGGCAGATTTTTTTGAAGAATTCAGCAGAAGAGTTTCAGATGTTGCGAGTGACATCACTAAGAAGACAGGAGATACACTGGAGATTCAGAAGATCAAAAGTAATGTACGAACTTTAAAGAGAGCAAATGAAAGAGATCTTGCAGATATCGGTCGTATGGTATATGAGAAGTTCCAGAGTGGGGAAGTATCCGACATGGATTACGTAACGCTCTGTGAAGAAATCGAAAAACGCGAGGAAGAGATTGAAAAGCAGGAAGAAGAGATTGTGAAGATCCAGGGAGAGATATAGATGCACACAAGCATACCGGGTGCGATTGGAACACTGTTTGGTCTGGATATGGCTGTAAAACAGTACATAGAAGAAAATGTAAGTGAGAAAGAGGAAAAAAACTTTTGCGGGACAAAAGTCCTGATCAGAAAAGTATACAACAAAGGCTTTGCATTTAATTCCATGGATTCCGAACCGGATAAGGTAAAGAAAGCGTCTGTGATAACGACGGCAGTGATCCTGATGCTGACATTGGCAGAATCATTCCGGGAAGGTCATAAGGTGACTAAGACAGCATGGACATTACTGAGTGCAGGAGCCATCAGCAATACGTATGACCGGATCGTCAGAGGTAAAGTCGTAGATTACATTGGTATAAGATCTGACCATAAGATATTAGGTGATGTAACAGCGAATTTGGCAGATGTCTATATCCTGATAGGATCTGTCCTGATGTGGATGAGAAGAATCGGAAAACGATAACAGGAAATATAACAGAAAATAGAATATTGGAAAAAGGAAAACACTATACTCCATCTTCTTTCGGATAGAATATAGTGTTTTTGTATTTACACCTTTATATGAGAATGAAATTAAAATCAGGCATGAAAAAAGCGGGTGATGGGAATCGAACCCACGTATCCAGCTTGGAAGGCTGGTGTTCTACCATTGAACTACACCCGCAAAATATATTATAAATCGGGGTGACAGGATTCGAACCTGCGACCTCCTGGTCCCAAACCAGGCGCTCTAGCCAAGCTGAGCCACACCCCGATATTGTGTTGTGTCCTTAAGACAAGATGTATCATATCATGATTGAAGATAAAATGCAAGCAGAAATTGAAAAAAGATAAATAAAAGGGATCGGTATCTATTCAGCAAAAGAATTTTTAGAAGAATTTTTAGAAAAAGTTAAGTTGTATCTGCAGACATGCTGTTGTATAATTAAGAGCGATGTCGAAAAATTCTTTCGAACAGATGATGCAGAAAATTTTGAAGATTTTCAAAAAAGAGGACTGAATTGACAGATGAAAGTGATGAATCATACAGAAGAACAGCAAATAGAAAACAAGACTTCTCTTTCAAATGGTGCAAAAAGAAATCGGATTTTCATATATATAGCAATAGCAGGTGTGATAGCAGCAGTGATAACTGCTGCTTTTACTGGCTATTATCTTCATCAGGAGCGTGCAGAAGAGAAGAAACAGGAAGAATTATTAAAAGCCGAGAAGGCAAAAAAACAGAAAGAAAAAAAAGCTAAAACAACGGAAACAGCCGAACAGAAGTTAGAGCGTGTCCGCAGCCAGGCAGAGGAGCTGGGAGTACCACAGAGTGTGATCGAACTGTTGGACAAGAATGCAGAGACGGTAGATTTTGTAGCAGATTATGAGAAGAAAAAGGACAAGCCTTATGCAGATACGATAGAAGCAGATCTTTCAAATGGAAAAATTCCGGAACTTTTACAATGGGATGAACGCTGGGGATATGCACCGTATGGAACGGGGATCGTAGCGACCAGTGGATGCGGACCGACCTGTATGGCAATGGTGGCAGCAGGACTGAATCAGGATGCATCCATTACTCCGGCGAAGGTAGCAGCATATGGAACCGAACACGGTTATGTGGATGAGGAAAATAATACCTACTGGAGGTTCATGGATGAGGCAGGTGCGAACTGGAATCTGAACAGCGTAGGTGGCATGCTTTCAGAAGAACAGGTAAGCGCAGAACTGGCACAGGGACATCCGGTCATATGCAGTATGGGACCGGGAGACTTTACGCAGATCGGTCACTTTATTGTTCTGACCGGCTATGAGAATGGTACTGTAACGCTAAATGATCCGTTCAGCATTAAGAATACGAATACAGCATGGATATTTGCCAATATCAAAGATCAGATCAAGGCAATGTGGACATTTTCAAAAAAATAAGATGCTCAATGTGGAAAAGTTCTGAAAGAACAGAAGCATGATGTGGAAAACTCTTGGATTTTATGAGAAAGGAGAACAGAATATGAGATATGACTTTACAAAAATAATAGACAGACATGGCAAAGATGCGATTGCGGTGGATGGCTTGGGAAAGAATCCGGGATTTGCGCCTGAGCCGCCAAAAGACGGATTCGATGTAATCCCGATGTGGGTAGCTGATATGAATTTTGAGACTGTTCCGACAATCCCGAAAGCAATTATGGACAGAGCGGCACACCCGGCATATGGATACTTCAGCCCGGTGGAAGAGTATTATGATTCGATCATCCGCTGGCACAAGATCCGTAATAATGTAGAAGGTCTGATGCCGGAGTATATCGGATATGAAAATGGAGTATTAGGCGGGGTGATCTCGGCACTGACAGCATTTGCGGCACCGGGAGATGCGGTACTTCTCCATAGTCCGACCTATATCGGATTTACGAAATGCATCACGGAGAACGGATATAAGATCGTACATAGCCCTCTGAAAAAGGACGAAAAGGGAATCTGGCGCATGGACTATGAAGATATGGATGCAAAATTAAAAGCCAACAACATCCATGTGGCGGTTTTCTGCAGTCCGCATAATCCGACCGGACGTGTCTGGGAGCGCTGGGAGATAGAAGAGGCAATGGAAGTATATAAGAATAACGAATGTGTTGTGATCGCAGATGAGATCTGGTCAGACCTGATCTTAAAAGGAAGCCGGCACATTCCGACACAGTCGATCAGTCCAGATGCCAGAAACCGTACGATTGCATTCTATGCACCGAGCAAGACTTTTAATCTGGCGGGGTTGGTAGGAAGCTATCACATTGTCTTTAACCGAATGTTACGTGACCGTCTGGAGGCAAAATCCAGAAAGTCACATTATAATACGATGAATGTACTGTCCATGCATGCGCTGATCGGAGCCTACGAGGCAGAAGGATATACCTGGGTGAATGAACTTTGTCAGGTGTTGTCGGAAAATGTAGAGTATGCGGTCAATCATATTCGTGACTATTACAGAGGAATCAATGTCAGCAAGCCGCAGGGAACTTACATGTTGTTCCTGGACTGTGAGGACTGGTGTGAAGAGAATTACAAGTCATTGGATGAATTGTTGAAAGCCGGCTGGGATGTCGGTGTTGCATGGCAGGATGGAAGACCGTTCCATCAGGAATACGGAATCCGTATGAATCTAGCACTGCCGCTTAGCAGAGTGAAAGAAGCATTTGAACGTCTGGATGAGTATGTATTTCATGTGTAAAGAGCCGGGAATGAAAGAAGTGAGGGAAATTGAAAAATATTATTGTATCATTTAATGTAATCGCACCTGTATTTTTTCTTATGGTGTTAGGATATCTGTTAGTCAATTATACCTCTCTGGCAGACCGTAAGCTTACAAAACAGGCCAATGCGATTGTTTTTAAGATATTTTTGCCGTGTATGTTATTCTATAATGTCTATCAGAGTGACATCGGGGCAGAAATTCACAGCAGGGTTAAGCTGTGTATCTGGGCGGCAGGCGGACTTCTAATCCTGTTCGTACTGCTCTGTCTGATCGTTCCAAAGGTTGTGAAGCAGGAAAATCAGCAGGGAGTCGTGATTCAGGGAATCTTTCGCAGCAATTACGTAATCTTTGGAGTTGCGGTTGTGCAGAATATGTATGGAGCAAAAAGCACAACAACGGCGGCGATTTTAAGTGCGATCCTTGTACCGATGTATAATTTTCTGGCAGTAGTTGCACTCTCGATTTTCGGAGAAAAGAGGGAGACAGACTGGAAGAAGATTATTCTTGATATTGTGAAGAATCCGCTGATCATATCTTCGGTGTTGGGAATTATATTTTCGCTGTTGGGAATCAGACTTCCGACGGCAGTGGATACAACGGTTCAGGATCTGGCAAAGCTTTCAACGCCGATTGCATTCATGATCCTGGGAGGAGATCTGGACTTCTCAAAAGTGAGAGGAAATTTAAAAGTTGCATCGGTGGTACTGACGATCAAGCTTGTGATTTTACCACTTATTATGATTCCGATGATCGTTATGATGGGATACAGGGATGCGGATCTGTTGTCAGGCCTGCTGGCATATCAGACTCCGGTTGCGGTATCCAGTTATATCATGGCACAACAGGCGGGAGCAGATGGACAGCTTGCCGGACAGCTGGTGGTGTTTTCATCGGTGCTTTCGATCTTTACGTTGTTTGTGACGATATTGATATTGCGGACGATAGGATTGCTTGGGATTTAATTCAGGAAGGCTGTGGATACCCGAACCGGAATAAAGCTTGGAAAGGCGTTCCTGCTCAGGTTCCATTGGCGGGTCAATTCTAAAGGGGCAAAATTCTGCTAAAAGCAGGCTTTCAAAATTTGAAACTCGGCATACGCCTCAAACAGTCAAATTTTGAAAACCTAACGCAGAATTTTGCCCCTTAAGAATTACCAACGCCTCTTTCACATTCACTGGAACGCCTTTCCAAGTTTTATTCCGTGTGTATCAAATGCCTTAAGAATTAAATGGCAAATGCGTAACCGTAGTGGCTTCCACCGGGTTACACTTCCGGGTATTTTATTTATTAACATTCGCTGCCAGTCACGACTTGAAGGAAACAATAGATAAGGATTATTGTGAATGTGGAATGCCGTTAGAAACAATTAGAGAGTCAGAAGCACCGTTAAAGGAACGAAGCGAACGTGTTTGAGGCGAACGCCGAGTTTGAGCGTAGTTCCTTTGCTTTTAGGTGATTCTGACTCTCTTAGTGTTTCTTATGGTATGGAACCTGAACAAGAAGCCTTATCTATTGTTTCTTTCAAGGACTGAGAGGCCGTTTTCCAGTTAATAAATTAAATCCCAAAACAGTAATTGCAGTTTAAGAAAGCTTATGTTAATATACATTCATCGACAGCTATTCTGTCTGTCGGATAAATTCAAAATATATAAGAATCGGGTCTTGTATATTTCAAAATAGCGTTAGCTATTCGTGAGGGAAATCAGAAGATAATTCACAGAAAATTTTGAAACAAAGGAAAAATGAAAAGCATATTTGCACGATTGATGTTGCAGAAAAAATATATTTTTCTTATACTAAGAGTAAACATCCGGGATTTTTTTCGTGCAGACTATCTGAAAAGAAAAGGAAGCGAGGTTGTAAATATGTTGACGGCTGAGTATGATTATGAGACAGATATTGAAGTACAGAGAGGCGAAGCATATGATGAGGGAAGAGAAGAGGGGAAATTAGAAGGAAAATTAGAAGGTAAATTGGAAGAAAGAAAAAATCTTACAAAAAAACTATATGAAGAAAAATTTACAGTTGCTGAGATTTCAAAACTGTTGAAAATGAAAGAGGATGAAGTGAAAGAAATTATTAATTATTAGCAGAAGGGAGCTGATCGTAGCTGATCAGCTCTCTTTGTAATCGTGTACAGCTTTGAAGATAGTAAGCTTACGGCAGCCGATTTCCGGCAGCCATATACAACCGATACCACTCTTCACGGGTCAGGTGCACATTAGATGCCTTACTGATCTGAGCAATCCGCTCCTTATTAGTTGTGCCGATGATCGTCTGGATTCCGGCAGGGTGGCGTAAGATCCAGGCAACAGCGATGGCACTGTCGGTTACATTATATTTTTCAGCCAGTTCATTGATGACCTTATTGAGTTCCGGGAATTTTTCATTTCCAAGAAAGACGCCTTCGAACATACCGTACTGGAATGGGGACCATGCCTGAATGGTGATATCTTTTAAGCGGCAGTATTCGAGAATGCCGCCGTCACGGTTGATCGCAGAATCATTGTACATATTTGCATTGATTCCGGAATTGATCATTGGACAGTGTGCGATACTGAACTGCATCTGGTTGATGAGAAGTGGTTCATCCAGATATTTATTCAATAATTCTATCTGCATCGGAGTCTGATTGCTGACACCGAAGTGACGTACTTTGCCGGCGGCTTTTAAAGTATGGAATGCATCGGCTACTTCTTCCGGTTCCATTAATGTATCCGGGCGGTGTAGCAATAAGATGTCAAGATAATCTGTGCGCAGGCGGTTCAAGATATCATCTACGGACTGCAGGATATGTTCTTTGGAAAAATCAAAAGCAATACCGGGGCGGATCGCGCATTTGGACTGCAGAATGATCTGGTCACGCAGGGAAGGAGTCAGAGCTTTGCCAAAAAGCTCTTCGCATTGTCCTTTTGCATAGATATCTGCATGATCGAAGAAATTGATGTCATGTGCAAGCGCAGTGTCTATCCATTCTTTTACGGCATCTGCCGTTTCCAGACTATTAATACGCATACATCCCATACCAATTTCCGGAACAGATAAATTTGTATTGTGAAGTGTGATTGTTTTCATGGAAACCTCCTTAGATAAAACATTTGTATAAATGTATTTTAACATATCGTGTAAAGAAAGATAAAAGAAAAATTCAGTGAATTTGAATCGTTGACTAATTTTGTAATTGGGAATAGAATTAAGAAATGAGTATTTCTAAAGATAAGGACATTACAATATGGAAAGAGATTTAACAACAGGAAGTGTATTTAAAACAGTCATTTATTTTTCACTGCCATATCTGTTATCGTACTTTTTGCAGACATTATATGGTATGGCAGATTTATTTATAGTCGGACAGTTTGGCGGTGTCAGCAGTACGACGGCGGTATCGATCGGAAGTCAGATCATGCATATGCTGACAGTTATGATCGTGGGGCTTGCAATGGGAGCGACGGTTATGATCGGACGATGTATTGGTGCGAAAGACTACAAGAAAGCATCGGAGACGATAGGGAATACTGCGACGATGTTCATGGGAATTGCGATCATACTTATGATCATATTACTGGCAGCAGTCAGACCGATCGTCAGTGTAATGTCTACTCCGGTTGAAGCCGTAGAGGGGACGATCCGTTATCTGACCATCTGCTTTATAGGAATTCCTTTTATTACGGCCTATAATATTATCAGTGCAATTTTCAGAGGAATCGGGGATTCGAAAAGTCCGATGTACTTTATTGCGGTAGCATGTGCGGCGAATATCGGACTGGACTATCTGTTTATCGGAGTGATGGGACTGGATGCGGCCGGAGCCGCACTTGGAACGACCATCGCACAGGCAGTCAGTGTTATCGTGTCATTGACAGTGATCATTAAAAAAGGCACAGGGATCAAATTAAGAAGGTCTGATCTGCGGCCGAAGAGGCACACGATGAAAAACATATTAAAAGTTGGTGTGCCGGTTGCATTACAGGATGGATTTATACAGATATCCTTTATCGCAATCACGATATTTGCCAATCAGCGTGGATTAAATGATGCGGCGGCTGTAGGAATTGTGGAAAAGATCATCGGAATACTGTTCCTGGTACCATCTTCGATGCTGTCAACGATATCGGCACTTGCTTCGCAGAATATCGGTGCCGGTAAGCATGACCGTGCACGTCTGACATTGCGGTATGTATTGTACATGACAGTAGGATACGGATTAGCTGCGGCAACGATCGTGCAGTTTCTATCTGTTCCATTTGTCGGATTATTTACGAATGACGGTGCAGTACAGATACTTGGAGGACAGTATTTAAGAAGTTATGCATGGGACTGCGTATTTGCAGGAGTGCATTTCTGTTTAAGTGGATATTTTTATGCATATGGCTTGTCTATCGTATCATTTATCCACAATTCCATATCTATCGTATGTGCCAGAATTCCACTGTCTTATTATGCGGCAACGCATTTTCCGGATACATTATTTCCGATGGGGTGTGCGGCACCGGCAGGATCGATGGTGTCTATTGTCATCTGTGTCGGGGTGTTTGTATGGATGAATAAACACACGGAAAAATATATGGAAAGAACATAGTAATCGGAGAGAAAATATATGACGATCGGAATTATAGAAGACGACACATTATTACATCAGGCACTCAAAACAGCACTGCAAAACGCAGGCTATCAGACCGTATCCGCATATACAAAACAAGAGGCTCTTACTACAATTACAGGCAGTGAGAGCCTTCTTCTCATTGACATTGGACTTCCGGACGGCAATGGACTTGCATGTTACAAAAAGATCCGGGAAAAGGCAGAGATACCGGCCATTTTCCTGACAGCAAGAGATGAAGAAACGGATATGTTGACAGCATTTGACACAGGAGCAGACGATTATGTGGTAAAACCATTTTCCATGAAAGTGCTTCTAAAGCGCATAGAGGCAGTGATCGGACGGAACAACAGAGAAAAACAACTGGCATGCGGAGAAATAATATTATTTCCTGATAAGAAGCAAGTATACAAGAACGAACAGGAAATTATTCTTACAGCCAGAGAATATCAGTTACTGGAATATCTGATGTACAATCAGGGAAATGTACTGACGAAAGAAAATATCCTGGAATATGTATGGGGACTGGATGGCCAGTTTGTAGTGGATAATACCGTCAGCGTTACGATCAACCGGCTGCGGAAAAAGATAGAAACAGATGCAGGATCACCGATATATCTGAAAAATGTATTTGGATTGGGATACAAGCTGGAGTGCGTCTGAAAAAGTAATGGCAGATACAAAAAGGAAGAGAAAAGAATGAATATCATAATAATCGTAGTGGCAGTAACGGCAGGAGTAATTCTGGGTGGAACTGCCATGTATGTTTATCAGGGAAAATGCAGACAGAAAGAACTTAAGTTATTAGCAGAATGTATGGAAAAGATATTGCGAGAGGAAAAGATCCGGGAAACAAAAGCAGGGGAAGAGACATTATATGCAAGACTGGAATCCAGACTGGTAAGGATCCAGGAAATGTTAAATGGACGGACAGAAGCTGCGGAGAAGAGTAAAGATGAGATCCAGAAGCTGATTTCAGAGATTGCACACCAGATGCGGACACCCCTTGCCAATATCAGGACATATCAGGAATTATTAGAGGAAGAATGGAGTAAAACCGGGACAAAGACGGATGAAAATGTGGATAACTATCTAAATGCGATGAGATCCGGAGAACAACAACTGGAATTCCTGACAGAAGGATTCGTGAAGATGTCCAGACTTGAGCAGAACATGATTCAGATACGGAAAGAAGAGACAGATCTGTTAAAGACCGTGAGAAACTGTCTTGGAAGAATTCAAAAGAGGGCAGAAGAAAAACAGATTGCATTTAGGATAGAGCTGCCGCAGGAAGTCAACTGTCCGCATGATGCCAACTGGCTCGGAGAAGCAATCGATAATATTCTGGATAATGCCGTGAAATACAGTCAGATTGGCGGAACCATAGAAATGATAGTCCAGAAGAATGAAATGTGTGCAAAAATTCTTGTAAAAGACAACGGACCTGGAATTGAAAAAGGAGAAGAGCATAAGGTCTTCCAAAGATTCTACAGAGGCAAGAACGTGACGACACAGAAAGGCTATGGAATCGGGCTTTATTTGGCAAGAAAAATTATAAGCCTTCATGGCGGATTTATGATTGCAAAAAACAGATATTCGGAAAAAGGTCTGATGATCGAGATAAATCTTCCAGTCTGTTAGAAGTTTGTTAGATTTGTCCTGTATGCTGTATGAGACAAGTGAAAGTTCCGATACGAAACGGACACAATTATAAGCAAGGAGAAAAAATCTTATGGAAATGATAAAAGCAGCAGGATTAAAGAAACATTATGTGACAGATAATTACGAAGTCCACGCGCTGGACGGAGTGAGTCTGTCCGTAGAAGAAGGGGAATTCCTGGCAATCATCGGTACATCAGGAAGCGGGAAGACGACATTACTTCAGATACTTGGCGGCCTGGATGAACCCACTGCAGGTGGCGTCTGGATACGCGGCAACAGTCTGAAAGATATGACGGAAGATGAACGCACGATATTCAGGAGAAGGAATATCGGATTCGTATTTCAACAGTATAATTTGATCCCTGTTATCAATGTATATGAGAATATCGTACTTCCGCTCAGACTGGACGGTGCAGAGATTGATGAAAAATTGCTGGAAGATATTGTAAGAACGTTAAAGATTGGAGAAAAGTTAGAGAATCTCCCGGAAGAACTGTCCGGCGGACAACAACAACGAGTGGCAATTGCAAGGGCGTTAATGGTAAAGCCGGCAGTACTTTTGTGCGACGAGCCAACAGGAAATCTGGACTCTGTCACAAGTATGGAAGTAATTGCATTGTTGAAGACTTGTGCAGCAAGATTCCACCAGACGGTGATTGTTGTGACCCATCAGGAAGCAATCGCACAGATGGCAGACCGTATCTTGCGCGTAGAAGACGGGAAATTATACAATGCGGAGGTGTAATGAAATGAATGGATTTACACCGAACAATAATACGAACGTGATCCGGCTGCTTTCGGAAGCTATCAGAAAATGTAATAAAGGCAGAAACCGGATTCTTATGGGAGCAGTCGTTTTATGTATTCTTACACTGACATTTGTCTTTGGAACGGCTTACGGAAAAATAAATGCAGAATATACGAAAAATATTCGGATGGATGGAACAACGGCATCCACTTACATAGAAGAGGGAACAAAGCAGCAATATGAAAAAGCACGTTCCTTAGGATATGTAAGAGAAACCGGAAGAAGAATGAAAATGGGTGAAGCCACAGAATCCGGAAAGAAAGAATCTATCTGTTCCATACAAGTGCTGGATCAGACTGCATGGGAAAAGATGATGAAGCCCGCCTATACCGGTGTCCATGGAACCTATCCCAAAAAGCAGCAGGAAATCATGCTTCCGGTAAAGACATTAAAAAAGCTTGGAATTGATAATCCGAAAAGAGGGATGAAGATAGCACTTGATATATCGATCAGCTTTTTTCAGACAGAAAAAGAAGAGTTCAAATTATCAGGCTGGTACAGTGCTTATACAGAAGATAATGGAAGAAGCAAAGCAATCGGATATGTGTCAGAAAAGAAACTGAAGGACTGGGGTTATGATATTAAAGATGGTTCGGATATTCTGATCTGTCCGGCGAATGACATGGACTGGAAAGATACAGAAGAAAAATTATATGAAGATGTACCGATGAAAGACAATTCCCAACAGATCATTGCGACAGATACAGCGAAGAACCGGGCTGTAAAAGAGGTGACAGGAAGTTACGGGATGGCAGCAGTGGAGGCAGTTGTGATTATCTGTGGAATGTTTTTGCTTGTCTACAATGTGATGCAGATCTCCATGGCAGGCGATATCCGTCAGATGGCGCTGCTCCATACGATCGGTACAACGAAAAAGCAGCTCCGTAAGATCTATATCCGGCAGATCATGCGGACGATAGTGCTGGGAGGTATTGCAGGTATAGGTTTGTCGGTTGTGTTATTGCGATATCTGATACCGCAACTATTGGGTAGACAGTATCTGAATGGATATGGAGGCGCAGAAGAACTGCAGATCTTTCGGGTGGAAATCTTGTTGTTAGCGGTAGTCTTCACGTTGTTGGTAATCTTGGGTGCATCGGAACAGGTGATCTGGCAGACTGTAAACAGAACCTGTATAGAGGGAATGCATTACACGGAGCAGAAGGGAAGCAAGAAACAACAGCATGGAAAAGCAGGTCATGCAGATAAAGGAGCAGTCTTAAACAAGAAAAAAAGAAGCGAAACACAGGAACTGTGCTTTATGGCATGGAAGAACGTCACAAGATACAGGCAGGGATTTGTCATTACAGTTAGTTCATTGTTCCTCGGAATAGAAATGTTCCTGATTGTCATGGTGATCACAGATGGAAGTGATTATGCGAATATCATTAATCAGAGACCGGATTTCCTGATCGCAGGGGAATTCAGTGAGTCTGCACAAAAAGATGGAAGCGGGACAGAATATCAGACACAGTCGCCGGATCAAGATCCACTGAGATCAGAAGGAAATAATTTCGAATTATTATATGACAATGACTACGATGAGTTTTCACCGATATCAAAAAAAGTGCGGAAACAATTATGGAATCTTGACGGTGTGAAGAAGAAGAAATCCTACATAACCGAAGGAGCATACGTGCTTTCCGTCATATCCAGAGATGGAATACGCCCGCTGGAAGAGGATACTTATCTGGGAAACAATGTAGAATATGCGGAAGAAATCAGTATTGATTATGCTTCCGGGGCAAAGATGATCAAAGGCCTGGATGCTGATACCGTTCAGATTGTCAGCGAAAATGAGATAAAAGCATTAGAAACATATGTAGAGGAAAACAAGCTGAAAGTCGATATGGACAGTCTGAAAAACGGAACAGGAGTAATGATCATCCATGATCATAAGCTGTCACAAAAGCAGGAAAAACAGGCAGAAAAAGCAGTGGGAGAAACGGTATGTTTATCTCCGTTAAAGAACAAAGAAGCATGCATCCGGTGGAATTCCATGACGGCCAAAGAAAGGGATAAGGAAGATGAGAAAATAAAGGCAGAAACGCCGTCTACAGAATATACGTTAAGCGGCTATCTGGATAATCAGGCAGATGGCTTCCCGGAGATCCACCAGACCTGGCATGGTGCAGAAGGAGATATCTATTATCTGGTCAGTGAAAAAGGATTTAACCGTTTATCTACGAAGAGAAAGACATTTTGCATGGAATTAAACGTAGAGAAAAAGAAAGAAAAAAAGATCATGCATGAAATCCAGAAGATTCTTTCGGCAGAAAACCAGCGGCGGAAAAGCAATACACAGACAAGCCCGGACGGAGAAGGGGAAGCAGGCATTTTCTACATTGCAAGATCAGATCTTATGAAGAAAAATGCAGACTACATTCGTGGAAACAGGATTATGTTCGGAAGTATCAGTGTAATATTATTGTGTGTCGGACTGGTTAATTATTTTAATATTATGTTTACAGGAATTGTGGGCAGGAAAAAAGAGATGGAGATTATGAGAAAGATTGGAATGACACGCCGGCAGGAAAGAAAGCTGTTATTGCTGGAAGGCAGCTATTATGTACTGCTTATCGCAGGCCTTGTAGCGTCAGTTGGAACAATCATACTAAAAGGAATCGACGTTTATATGAGAAAACAGCTTTCTTATTTTACCTTTCATTATCCGGTCGGAGCGGTTGCAGGAAGTATTGTAATTCTGGAAATATTGTGCGTTATAATTTGTAACCTACTTATATTGAAAAAAATAAAAAAGTAGGTTAAAATATTAGTGGGTGATAGTATAATGGAGATGAAAAATGTATATAAAAGTTTAAATGAACAAAAATTGTATTATGAGCAGGAGTTAATAAGAAAGAAAAATGTGTTAAAAGACACAAAAGAAGAAAGAAAAAACATTACAATTAAAAAAATTCATGGGGAATTATATTATTATGCACAGTGCAAAAGGGCGGGAAAAGTGAACAGTCAATATTTAGGTCCTGTAATTCCGGGAACAATTGCAGATATAGAAGAAAAACAAAATAAAATAGAATGTCTGACAGAAGAAATCAAAGAATTAGAGTGGAATATTGAGAGTCTGGAAAAAATGATGGAGTATTACAAAAAAAGGGAAAAAAAAGAACCTGTTATGAATAATTTTTCTTTTGAAGTATATTGGAAAGATGAAATTACGGCGAGAGTATATGTAAAGAAAAAGAAAGTCATTGTATCGCGTTATACGGAGAATCCGGGAAAACAATTATTTGCATCAAAAGAGATGACGCGTTTTCAACTGGGAAAGATTATGGAAATGAGATGTTGGGAGAAGGGAAGACCGGATATCAATGAAATTCTAAATCATCTGGGATTATCAGAATACAATCCTTATGAAATAGTCAGAAAAACACATGGAGTAAGTTATAATGATTTTATTTGGTTTCGTTTTCCGGGAGAAAAATTGACCAGTAAAGATGTATTGGTAAGGTGAGAAGATGTTCAAAGAAGAAATTGGAAATGAGTTTATTGTAATTCAAGAAGGAACCAGTGAGGGAACACAGATAAAATATAGAAAAGATGGCTTCTGGTATAAAAAGGATAACAGAGGACATGAAGGACGTGCAGAATATCTGGTATCAAAATTTATGGAATTTACCTCATTAAAAACTTCAGAATATGTCACATATGAAGAGGGAACAATTAATGGAAGTTCTGGATGCAGAAGCAGGAATTTCCTGACTGGAGAAGAAGAACTGATTACATTTTACAGATTATATTACAACGAAGTAGGAAAAGATCTTTCAAAAGTAATCGGAAATATGGATACGATGGAAGAAAGGATAGAATATGTGGTGTCATTTATAAAAGAAAGCTGTGAATTAGATGTAAAAGAATATTTAAGTAAGATATTTATGTTGGATATGATCTGTCTGAATGAGGACCGGCATTTAAATAATCTTGCGATTATTATGAATGGAGACAAATTTACACCGGCACCGATTTTTGATAACGGAATTGCACTTTTGACAGCAAATCAGAGTGTAAACCGGCATTTTCCTATTGCGGATAATGTGAAAAGAGTTGTAGCCCGGCCGTTTTCTGGTTCGCATGAAAAAATGATGGAATATTTTGGAAAAGGGTTTTCTGTCGATGTGAATTCGGCTCTGGATTGGTTGGATACAGAGCCGGATTCGATGGAACGTAATGTATTAAAATATCAGATTGAACGGTATAAAGGTATTTTGAACTGATCGCTATTAAAAAGGAGCGGTTGGTGAATGAGCGTGAGCCTAAATAAATAATTTCACCAACCGCGTCTTATCCAGCACAAAAATCGATACATCCATAAAAAGATGCGCCAGTAGCGTACTAAGGATCACACCGTTGGAAGTCAACAGGAATCCACAGTGGAATCCATACCAGCATACGATGGCGGAATAACTTCCCATCAGTACCAGAAGCGGCAGATTTCTTGCGACACCCTGCAGTGTTTCTTTGATATCTTCCAGTGTAGAATCAAAGTACAGGAAACGGCCGACTGCCAGTGTGATAAAATACATGATCAGTGAATCATAGTTCGAATCATGGTAGATGAACTTGATATATAATAAGATCAGAATAATATAAAAGGCAGAGATCAGTCGCACGGACGCCTTTTGTCTGGTCGGAATTGCAGTTAACGGAACGAACAGGATATCGAACCAGTTTGTCATAAATACAGAAAATACCAGAAATAAAAGTAAGATAATGTTCTGGTATTTCTGCCAGTAAAAGGCAGCCTGTGGGATCCGCTCATCGATAATATAATAAAGAGACAGGAACAACAGTACCGAAGTACTGGAAAATACCATCTCATAAAAGCTTTCAATAAGCGAGATTTCTTTTACTTTGTGGATATGGTTCAGCTTCCGGATCTGTTTTGGCGTCAGATCCTGTGTATTAAGTTTATAGTGTTTCTTAAGCTTTGCTGCCAGAACAACGATCGCAAGCACTGCAATCAGGCAGAGCAGGGAGACAAGCATGAAGCCTCCGGCATTCTTAAAGTTAAAATAATGAATCAGATAATATTGGAACATATCATATACCTTCTTTGATGTAATATTTTTTCGGTTACATATTGTAGCACTTTGAAAAAATATTGCAAATAGGAGAATTAGTAGTGGCAGGTCTTGTAGATATGAAATTGAGTCAAATGTCAAAAAAATTAAAAAAATTTAAAAAAGTACTTGCATTTCATAAAATTCCATGCTATTATAAATAAACATTGTTGATGCGGGTGTAGTTCAATGGTAGAACACCAGCCTTCCAAGCTGGATACGTGGGTTCGATTCCCATCACCCGCTTTTTTGCTACCCTTTTTTAGGGTATGCAGGAAAGGAAGCATGAATTATGTCATTAGAAAAAGCAAAGAAGTATCTGGAAGAAAAAGGTTATGCAGATCACATCATTGAACTGGAAGAATCAAGCGCAACGGTGCAGCTTGCAGCAGAGGCACTTGGTGTAGAACCGGGAATGATCGCAAAGACGATGTCATTTCTGGTTGATGGAGAACCGATACTGATCCTGACAGAAGGAACGGCGAAGGTTGATAACCGTAAGTATAAGGATCTGTTTCATGTAAAGGCGAAGATGATTCCGTTTGGTGAAGTAGAAGAATATATTGGACATGCTCCGGGTGGAGTGTGTCCATTTGGGATTAAAGAGGGAATCACAGTCTACCTGGATGAGTCATTAAAACGTTTTGAAACAGTCTATCCGGCAGCCGGCAATGATCACAGTGCAGTCAGGCTTACAATTGCGGAACTGGAAGATGTCGCCGGGGCATGTGGATGGATTGATGTGTGTAAAGAAATTTTGCTATAAATTTTGCTATAAAGCAGAAAAGAATAGACAAGAAAAAACATGACATGGTAGAATAAAGGAAACATTTGTGGCAAAACAGACGAAAGTCTGCGACGCAAAGCTACAGAGCCTGTAAAATGGTAGCCAGTTGCAGATAATAGTAGGCACTGCTTGTTTAGCAGTGCTGTTTTTTTATAGCAGGAGTGAAAAGAAAATAAAAGGAAAAAGAAAGGAAAAAGAGTGATCGCAGGCATTCTGCTTGTGGGAATTATAGCGGTCACCCTGACAGGGTGTAAACATACAGACAGCAGTAAAAAAGAGACAGAAAAGCCGGTCATTACGCTCGGCAGCGACAACTATCCTCCATACAATTATCTGAATGAGGATGGTGTACCAACTGGTATAGATGTAGAACTGGCTACAGAAGCATTCAAAAGAATGGGATATCAGGTGGATGTTGTACAGATTAACTGGGAGAAGAAAAAAGAACTGGTGGAGAGTGGAGAGATTGACTGTATTATGGGATGTTTTTCCATGGAAGGACGCCTTGACGATTACCGTTGGGCGGGACCGTACATCGCAAGCCGCCAGGTGGTTGCTGTAAATGAGAACAGCGATATCTATAAACTGAGTGACCTGGAGGGAAAGAACCTGGCCGTCCAGTCTACAACCAAACCGGAGGGAATCTTCCTGAACCGGATGGATGAGAGAATCCCCAAACTGGAAAATCTGATCAGTCTCGGACACAGGGAACTGATCTATACGTTGGAAGAGATGCGTCAGGATGGCACATCTCTGAAAATCATTGAAAAATATCAGGATGATCCCCAGAAGTATTTGGAGGTGGATGATCTTGGATATTAAGAGAAAGAAAAAAGAAAAACGAATCCGGCTGCTCGGTGGTCTGATTGGAATCTGTGTGGTTGTAGTCTCTCTGATTTATATGCTTACGAGTGCACTTGCCATCTATGACAGTACTGCAGATAGAGTAACATTTTCTGATTTTGTAAAAGACAATATGCTTGCTTTTTTTGTCGCTGTAGGATTATTTGTACTTAGCATAATTAGCATTATCCTTGTACTTTTACAAAAGGCAAGAAAAGCAGAAGCTGTCGCAAAGCTTGTGGCCGGAATGAATGATCATATAGCAAAGCCGATCCAGGTTGATAAGCTGCTGTCGACATTAAAGACTATATTGACGGAAAATATAATTTTATAAGAAGTGGTGAAAGAAATGAAAATATCTGACAGAGTCATCCTTCCTTTGGTTGGAAGTGCCTTTCAATCGGGAAAAGCAGCAGAAGCAATTGAGAAAATAGAAGATAAGGAACTGGCGCAGATTGCACAGGGAGAATATTATTTCTTCTCGGCGCAGGCGGAAAAATGTGTGGAGACGGTAAAAGATTATCTGGATCACGATGATGTGATGCTCCGGCTATCGGCGGATATGCTTTACACATTTGCGAATCTTACACTTGGAGATCCTCAGGCAGCACAGCGTACAAGGGAAGATGTACATCAGTGTTTGACCCAGGCAATGCAGGAGGATGCACCTGTGAATGTAAAAGCGGCCTGCCTGTTCGCATTTTATGTAATCAGCATATTTCTTCATATACCGCCGGAGGAAGGAACACCGCCGCTTCAGCAGTACATTCCGTATCTGCCAATCGGACAGCGGTTATTTGCGGTGAGCCTTCTGGCGCATGAGATTTATCTGAGACAGGATTATGCTAAGGCAAAAGGTGTTGTGCAGGGTGCATTTCTGATGGCAGACGGAGTATACCCGATCTCCATGATTTATCTGGGCTGTGTGCAGGCAATGTGTCAGATCAATCTGAAAGAACAAGAAGAGGCGATTCAGACGGTGAGCCAGGCATGGGAGTGGGCAAGATTTGACAAATTCATGGAACCATTTATCGAGTATCATGGTCTGCTGCAGGGAGTTTTGGAAGTCTGTATCCGGAAAAAAGAGCCGGAAATGTACAAGAAGCTTGTAGATGGTGTACTTGCATTCAGCCGTGGCTGGATGAAGATTCACAATCCCAAGATGCAAAAGGCAGTGACGGATCTTCTGAGCCCGCTGGAATTTTCCATAGCCATGCTGGCGTGCCGTGATTGGACGAACCAGGAGATTGCAGAACATTTGGGACTGTCTGTGAATACGGTGAAGCATTATGTCTCCGGAATTCTGGAAAAACTACAGATTGATAAACGCGATAAGATTAAAGAATTCGTAAATCAATAGAATAACAGGATACGAAAAAGTGTCTGTTTTACAAAAGGAATTGTAAAACAGGCACTTTTTGGGCTTTCAACGGGCATGTGAGGAATGTATTTTTTTTGATACAATATGTATAGAGACTTATTTTTGAGAAAAAAATGAGGAGGGATAATACATATGAAGAAACGTCTGGTCAGTATGATTTTGAGCGCGGTGCTGTTTGCAACATCAGTGCCGGTCGCAGCATTTGCTGAAGATGCGAATACGCAGAATCCGGTTATGCATTCGGAGGAAGGAACGTCTCAGGGTTCGAATGCGCGGAAGGAATCCGGCATTGACTATAAGAAAAATGGAGGAACGTTTGCAGAAGGTTACACGGCTCCGTCTAATTACGATGAGCCGGTGACAGAGCTTCCGGGAGCGGAGCAGATCACAAAAGCGGGATATGAATTTGCCGGCTGGTATGATAATGAGGAGTTTAACGGAGAGCCGGTTACTTCGCTTAGCACTGCGGATCATTCCGGCAGTGTTGTCCTCTATGCAAAGTGGACGGAACGCTACTACTATGTGGATATTCCACAGACGGTCAATGCGGATGGGGATAAGCTTACGATAAAAGCGGATGCAGGTGGATTATATGACAAGGATCATGTGAGCGTGACAGTCCAGTCTGAAAATGACTGGAAATTAAAGAGTGGATTACATAGTCTTGCATATGAATTGAGAAATCCGCAGAGTGGTTCGGCACTGGAAAATGGTTCGGTTGTCGCAAGTCTTACGAAAGATGAGAGCCATAAGCAGCAGGAATATGACTGCAACATTCTGGACAAACCGAACTATACAGGTGACTATACAGATCACCTGACTTTTGACATTGCATTTCAGGATACAGCGTACAACATTACATATGAGACAAATGGCGGGACTATCACGAAGAAGAATCCGCAGCAGGCAGATCAGATGATCACAGTAACACAGGAGCAGTACCAGGCAGGAACCGTTCTGAAGGATCTGCCGGCACCGGTGAAAAAGTCCAGTACATTTCTTGGCTGGTGTTACGATGAAGCATGCACCAGATATGTGGACAGTAAGGACCGTCTTCTGAGTGATGTGACATTGTATGCCTCTTATGCAGACAACCAGCCGATGGAAGAAGTGTCAATGGCGACTTATGCCAGAGCAAATGATGTGGCAACTGATTTTACGATTCCGATGACGGATACAAGTGCTGCCATGACGCCTGATCAGGTGCGAAAAAATTTCACGATAAAAAATGTGACAGATTCTTCCGAAACGGTTACGGTAGATGTGACTGAAGGAGCAGACCATACATTTACAATCAGCAATCCGAACGGATGGACACCGGGGGCAGCCTATAAGCTGGAGCTTCAGGAAAAGGCGTTATATTTTACAGGATTTGACCCGACGATCCGTGTCTATGATTTTACGGTCTATCGTGAAGAAGTCAAAAATGTAGAGTTAAATAAAGAAATCAAGTATATTCATAAGAAAGAGCTTTCCAATCTGACTGTAAATGGAAAAAAAGTAGAGGAAGTTTCAATCGCGGCAATGACGATTGGAACAGACGGTTCCCTGACCGAAGAAGGCAGTGATACGACCGGAACATTTACTTATAAGAAGCAGTTAGAAGTCGGCGACCAGGTCGCAATTTATTCCGGTGATGTGATCCCGACCATGGATATGTCCTCTGGTGACAACAGTGATGTGTCATTTATCGAGATTACAGGAGCGGATGGGGACAAGTATACATATCGTGGCTCCAGACCGGAAGACGTGCTCTTTATGCCGGATGTGCTGCCGCTTTCTATGGACAAAGATCAGGACGGTGACCCGGATAATAACAGTGTAACGATTAATGTCAGCGACCTGACCTTTGGTGATGATGCTATGAGCCGGGCTATGGATCTGGACAGTGAGACAACCGTAGATGAGGGCGATTATCTGGCACTTTACACAGGTACAATGGGAGAAAATGGAAGCGGAACCGTGTCTCTCTATGGAGAGATTACGAATGTTCTGTTATCAGGAGAAAGATACATAGTAAGCTATATGCCTGTGAGCGAAGAAGATATGCGCCAGACTATGGACGTGTACCAAAAGGAAAATGTAGAAGGGGAGGACCTTCTGGAAGATACCGATGTGCAGGCGCTGGAAGAGGATATTGAGACACAGGCAGTAGACAGCGGATTTGCATCCGAAGTAGCAGAAAGAGTTGCCGATGCGGCAATGGAGACAGAATCTTTTGAGGAGCTTCAGGAATCTCTCAAGGAAGATATGAATGCAGACATCATGGTTCAGAGCCAGGGCTATGGCCAGTTGAGAAGGGCAAGAGCCGCAGGCGGTTCCCGTGTGGAATTAGGAGTACCGACGGTAAAAGCAAATCTCGGCACGACACTAAAACATTTTGACGGAGATGTGAGCGGACTAAGGCTTGCACTGGAGATCGGCGTGCCGATTACAGTTCATGTGAACAGGGGCGCAGACATCGAGATCATGATCACGGCGACATTTGAACAGGAAGTGCGAGTATCCATCGATGTGGACGGTTCAGCCGTGTGGAAAACATGGGGATTTATTCCGTACATTGCAGATTACCGTGTAACGGCATCTCTGGAATTATATGAATACACAGGAATCGGACTGAATGTCAACTTCAAGACTGCAGAAACCGGAAACCCGGTGTCTGATTCCAGTTCGAAATTACGAAAAGGTGTCAATAAGATTACCGAAGAGCTGAAGAATATGATGGAGAATGGCGAGGATTATCTAAATTCTGCATCAGGTCTCGTCAGTGGCGGAGATGAAATATCCGTATCCAAGTCTCTGGCAGAGAGGTACTCGGAACTTCTGGCAGACGAGGCAGACTGGGTGGAAATCTACAAGCGTCCGCTGGTAGACCAGCATTTCCGTGTGCTTCTGATCATTGATATTCAGGTGAAGTTGGAATTCGTTGTCTCCGCAAATGTGAACATTTCCATCGGAATGACGTACTGGTATAAGAATGCGAAAGAGTATGTCTTCTGTGTACGGGTCAAAGAGCGGACGGCGACCAATGATACGATAGATCTGGTAGAGGAGCAGTATGAATTTACGGCATATGCTATGGGAACTCTTGGCATCAAAGCCGGTGTGAGACTGACGGTGCGTGTGGGATTATTATCAACGTCCATCGCCAGTGTCGGTATCTCGGCGGATGTGGGCGGTTATGCACAGGTCTGGGGTTACCTCTACTACGAATTGAAATATACGGCATCGGCAGGACGAAGCAGCCGTGCTATGGGAGCTATGTATCTGGAAATCGGTATTTATCTGGAAGTGAAGTTCGAGGCACAGGCACTGTCCAATGCATTTACCTATAATCCGACACTTTACGAAAATGAGTGGCCGCTTTATAGAGTAGGTGTTCTGGAAAATGTACTGGATTTTGCTTATACCCAGGATAAGGTTGCCGAGATTAATATGAAGCGGGAGATTCAGTCGGTTCAGATCCCGGATGAATATTTCAAGATGCAGTACATGGATATGAAGACCGGACTGGACGACGGAAAATATTACGAGAAGATTTACGAAGATGATACAAAGTATTTCAACATTTCCATGACGAACAGTGCGTTTACGTATGATCCGGCGACCAATATTATCCGTGTAAATCCAGGTGATGAGCCGGAGCAGGACGGTGAGATGATCATTACATGGAAAAACCAGGAAGGTACCTTTAATACGAAGCCATGTGCAAGAAAGATCAAGCTTCACTGGGATCGCCTGCGAGATGGTTACTATATTGCATTCCAGAGTAATGGCGGATCTTTCGTCGATGCAATTACCGGAAAATATAACGCAGAGATCAAGAGGCCGGAAGATCCGGTAAGACTCGGATACACATTTGCCGGCTGGTATGAGGACATGGATCTCACCATTCCATACACAATTCCGGAAACCATGCCGGAAGAAGACAGACTTGTCTATGCAAAATGGGAAGCAGCCGATGTAGGTTATACAGTCGTAGATTATATAGAAGGAACGAATGGAACCTATGAAGCGCAGACTCCGGTGAAAATGAATGGCAGGACGGAAGAGGAAGTAAGCCCGGTTCCAAAAGAGCGTACGGGATTTGTAACACCGCCGCAGCTTACGGAGACTGTAAAAGCAGACGGCAGTCTGGTCATCAATTACTATTATGCAAGAAATAAATATACACAGACATTCAAGTCCGAAAAAGAGACGGAGAATGGGACGGAGACAGAAGTGATCGCAGACGGAAATTACCGATATGGAACCATGATGCCGACACCGGCAGTCTACAGACCGGGATATGAATTCCTTGGCTGGGAGGACGAAGAAGGCGCTGGGGTTCCAAAGGAAGTTCCATCTGAGAATAAGATCTACATTGCAAAATGGAAAGCACTGGAAGGCATTACTTATACCGTGAAATACTACGTGCAGAATACGGATAACAGCGGATACAGCTTAAGCGAGACTGCGGCTCTGACCGGACAGATGGGAGAGGAAGTCACAGCAAAAGCAGCAGATCTTGACGAGAAAGTCTATCACTTAAAAGGTGAACTGCCGAAGGGAACGATCAAGGCAGATGGCAGTCTTGTACTGAAAGTGTACTATGATTTGAATGAGTACAAACTGACCTTCGATGCAAAAGGCGGAGAATCAGACCAGACAGAAGTGACAGCAAGATATGGTGACAAGATTGCATCACCGATGCCGACAAGAAAAGGCTATGTATTTGAAGGCTGGTATACAGACGAGGCATGTGAGAACGCATTTGGCCAGACGATGCCGGCAAAAGATATGACGGTCTATGCAAAATGGGAGAAGCAGAAAGTCAACTATACAGTCCGGCATCTAATGGAAAAATTACCAGATGCAGAAAAAGAAAATCCGGGTGGAGATAAAGAAGAGTATCCGGACTTAGATAAACCGGTTGAGGAAGAAAATTCATATATCTTATATGAAGAGGAAGTCTTTGCGGCGTATCCGGAAGATAAAGTGACGCCGGACGTGAAGCGTTACGAAGGCTTTACTTCACCGGAAACACAGACCGTGGCAGTGGACGGAAACGGCAACACAGTTATTGAATACAAGTATGCGAGAAATATCCATAAGCTGAAGCTGGTAGACCGCGGGGTCGATGAAAATAATATGGAAGGATTCGGAATGCCATTTGGTGCGGCAATTACAGAAGTAGCGATCCGGGAAGGATATCTCTTTGAAGGCTGGTATACAGATAAGGATTTCAAGAATCGATTCGATGGAACCATGCCGGATAAAGATCTGACGCTCTATGCAAAACAGACACCGGTGATGAGCAGCTATACCGTCTATCATTATAAAGAATCTGTAGATGGTTCTTACTTTGGACTAACGGACGAAGAAGTATTAAGCGGCCTGACAGAATCAGAAGTGACTCCGCAGCCAAAACAATATGAAGGATTTACTTCACCAGAGGCCAAAACAGGACAGGTAAATGGCTGGGGCGGACCGGATATCTGGTATCACTATAAGCGGAACAGCTACAATCTGACTTATGTCCTGAACAATGGAGAAGATAACAAGACTTCAAAAGTCCGCTATGAGGCAGATATTACAAATACTCCGTCGCGGACAGGCTATGCATTTGCAGGCTGGTACACGGACGAAGTACTGACACAGCCGTACGTACAGACGACCATGCCGGCACATGACCTGACACTCTATGCAAAATGGGAAGCCGGAATGAAGACTTATCAGGTGAGACATTATCAACAGTCCATTGGCAATTCAGAGCAGTATGATCTGGCAGAGACAGAAACTGTCACAGCTAAAACAGGAGAACATCTTACGCTGGCAGTAAAAGCGTATGAAGGATTTACAGCACCAAAGCCGGTTAGCTATGATGTGGTAGACGATGGAGAGGTTACGTATGTAGATTACAAATATACGCGTGACCGCCATCAGGTAACGATCCATTACAATAATGGTAATGACAGCGAGACAAAAGAACTTGCATATGGCGAGAAATGGGAGGAAAAACCATATCGTGCCGGTTATGCATTTGCAGGCTGGTATACAGACGCAGAGTTTAAAAAAGCATTTGACGGAGTGGTTCCGGCACGTGACATCACACTTTATGCAAAATGGGATGTGCAGAGTGTAAACTACACGGTTAAGCATTGTCTGCAAAATGCCAATGATGACGGATATTCACTGGGAGCACAGGAGAACTTTAACGCCGATACGGATACGGTTGTCACACCGGAAGTAAAGAACTTTGATGGATTTACAGCACCGGAGAAACAGCAGGTGACAGTCGAAGGTGATGGAAGAACAACAGTCATTTACCGTTACACAAGAAATGTGCATACGCTGACGCTTAAGAACTACGATGGTAAGACAGATAAGACGGTAGAAGCAAGATATGAAATGTCCATACCGAAGCCGACAAGAGCCGGTTATGCATTTGCAGGCTGGTATACAGATGCAAAATGTACGAAAGAGTACAAAGCGAATATGCCGGATCAGAATCTGACACTCTATGCAAAATGGGAAGCAAACATTGTCAACTATGTAGTAGAACATTATCAGCAAAATGTACAAGGTGATGGTTATACGCTGAAAGAAAGCAGTCATGCACGGGCGGCTGTGGATAGCGAAGTGACACCAGAAGTCATGAAATATAAAGGCTTCGAGGAACCAAAGACAGAGAAAGTTACCATTTCCGGAGACGGACAGACGACAGTGAAGTACTACTATAAGAGAAAGGTACATACAGTCACATTTGACGCAAATTCCGGAACATTCGCTGCAGAAAAGGGCGAGGACGACAGTAAGATTGTCGTGACCGGACGCTATGGTGCGAATATCACAGTGCCGAAAGCGCCGGCAAGAACCGGATACCAGTTCCTTGGCTGGGACGAAGACGTTGAAATGACGATACCGGATAAAGACCTTACCTATAAGGCACAGTGGCTGAAGATGGAATACACACTTCAGTTCAAGACAGGCGGAGGAACAACGATTGAGCCAATCAAAGGAAATTATGGTGACAAGATAAATACACCAGAAAATCCGACAAGAAAAGGATACATTTTCAAAAACTGGAGTAAGAATGGCAAGAAAGTCGATAACCTTCCGACGACTATGCCGGCAGAAAGTCATATTTACACAGCAATATGGGAGCGGGAGACATACCAGATTACTTATGACTTAAATGGCGGAAGCATGAAGTCCGGGGAGAAGAATCCGACGACTTACAACGTGGACACCACCGTATTTAAACTGAAAAATCCAGTCCGCGCCGGATATACATTTACAGGCTGGAGTGGAACCGAAATTACAGGAGTAAGTGACAATGTGTCTGTAAAACAGGGCTCTATAGAAAAACGGGAGTATAAGGCGAACTGGAGAGAGAATACATATCAGATTACATTTATCTTAAGCGGTACGGAGGCAAAAGGTTCCATGGCAGCCAAGACGGTCAATTACACGGAAAATGTAACACTTCCAAAATGCGGATTTACATGCAAAGGCCACTCCTTTAAGAGATGGTACACCGTGGATAAGAAGGGCAAGAAGACTTATTACTCTGACCGACAGAAGGTGTCGAAGCTGACCGATGTGAATGGAGGCGTTGTGACACTCTATCCGGAATGGGAGGCAAATGTGTACAATGTTACATTTGACTATGGTGACGGAAGAGCGAAGACAGTTAGAAAGACCAAATACGGTGATAAGTACCAGTTCCCGTCAGATCCGACTCGTTACGGCTGGGAGTTCAAAGGCTGGAAAAAAGAAGGAGCCAACACAGCATTTGACATGAGTACGAAAGAGCTGCAGCTTCAGGACGCAAAAAATATTACCTTATACGCAAGCTGGAAAGCGAACCAAAAATATTCTTACAGACCATCAAATTCCGGCAATACATATCGTGTGACAGATAAACATGAGTATACCAGATTTACTTATTATGTAGACGGTAATCAGACTTCTGTAAAGACAACCGGAGACAGTGGACTGGATCCGGCAAGATATCATTTGAATATGAAGAATATTTCCTATAATGCAGTACATCAGAATTATTCAAAGATGAGGATTAGGATTAGTTACAAGATTAAAATGGTAAAAGATGGTTATTCAGATCTGAGAATTTCCTACCATACGAAATCCGATAATAAGGATCACACAGAGTGGAAGAAAAATACGGAGGATCTGAAGAAGAAAAACGGTAAAACGATTACCTGTGAATATACACTTACGACCGGAAGCAAGATTGATGTGGACAGTCTGACGCTGGAATTTGATGCACATGGAGTAGGACCGGATCGATATGATCTCAGCAATCTGAATGTAGATATTACATTTGAGTAGGAGGAAACAGATGAAAGAACATACAGGAAAAAATAAAATATTTATTGTCATTATCATCTGTCTGTGTGCGGTCATCATTGCGGGACTGATTTATTTCATGAAATTAAAAGGAGGTTCAGATTCGGCATTTAAGCCGGATCTGGATTCAAATGCGAAGACCCAGACGGCAGACGATACCGGGGAAAAGCCGACAGGAATCCGGATACCGGGCTATCCGTCCATTACGATCGAGGCAGACAAAAAAGACGTGCAGATGAACTTGATGAATCCGGAAGGAAACCCATGTTACTTTACATTTGAAATCGTGCTTAACGACACAGATGAGACGATTTACACATCGAAGATGGTGGAACCGGGGAAGGCGATTACAGAGGTGACATTAGAGAAGGCACTTGCAGCGGGAGAATATCCGGCGACCATCAAGATTACGACCGCATCACTCACCGATGGTTCCGCCATGAACGGGGCAAATGTAGAGACGACAATCATTGCACAGTAACGGGAGGGAGAACGATGAAAAAGAGAAGTATAAGAACAGGAATTCTTTTCGCACTACTGACTCCAGTGCTGTTAATATGTGCAGAAAATCCAATCTATGCAGCCACCACCCAGACGGCGGGAAGTGCGACAGTCAGTTATCATGTGGACCCGGCTTACCAGGTGACGATTCCGGTAGATACAAGCATGCAGTTTAATGAGACAGAAACCTCTTACGGGAATATTGTAGTAGAGCAGGCGCAGATTGAGGATGGAAAATGTATCCAGGTGTCATTGCTATCTGATCTTAACTTAAAGAATTCCAACAATTCAAAGGCAGTGATTCCTTATCAGATTTTGGCGCAGGATGAGGCGGGAAGCCGGCCATTTACATCAGCGCAGTATACAAAAGCCGGGGAAGAGACACCTCTTACTATCGCGATTAAAAAAGAAGACTGGAAGAAGGCGGCGGCCGGAGAGTACGCAGATACGGTGACATTTACTATATCATACGTGGACAAAAGTGAGTAAGGGGGCGTGCATATGAGGGAAAAGACAGAAAATATGGATATCATTGTGGATAAAAAGACTGTCCGCGTTACAACGGCAGTGTTTGTGACAGTGATGACTATGCTGGCTGCAATCGCAGCAATGTTCTTTACGACCATGTCCGTTCTGGCAGCAGATGCAGGAAGCTCATCGAATTCCCAGAGCACCATCAGTACAACCGTGCCGGACTCCCATAATATCCGTGTGGAAAAAAGTCACGCAGATGTAGTGATAGAAGGGGAAGAAGATCAGATAGAAGGCAACATAGATAACTTTGTTGTGGATCGTTTTGCCGAGCCGAAGATACGGATCACACCGGAAGAAGGATGGAAGGTTTCAAGGATTCATCTGAACGGGGAAGACGTTACGGAACAGTTCCAAGACGGATATCTGACACTGGAAGAAGTCTGCGAGGATACGACACTGGTCATTGAGACAGCAGAAGATACCAGCGGCGGCGAAAGCAAAGACCCAGATAAGGATAAAGATCCGGGAAAAAATCCAGATAAGGATAAAGATCCGAATAAAGGAACACCGGGCACTGGAAAGAGACATGAATCAGAAAAAAAGACACCGTTAAATAAGCTGAAAAACCAGATAGCAGCAGTCACAGGAGACGAAGCAAGACCGATGCTTTATGCACTGGCAGCAATTGCAGCAGCAGCTGTGATCAGTGTGACGGTTATAAGAAGAAAAAATAAATAACAAAAGGGCGTATCGGTACAGATATCAAAAGATTTTATCCCCCTCTCAGGTGTCATGCATCTGGGAAGGGGATAAAATATTATACAGGCATGACCTTTTCCCAATTAGCCGGTACATATTCTGGAAATGTAAACCTCTCGTATTTTGCAACAGAAGATAAACAGTATATAACAGTTGACAACAGTACTATGCTGTTATATACTGTTTACAACAGGAGGAAACATATGAAGATTATAATCAATAATTCGTCGATGGTACCAATCTATGAACAAATTATGGAGCAGATCAAAGCACAGATTATCTCCGGAGAATTAAAAGAAAATGATATATTGCCGTCCGTGAGAACGATGGCAAAGGAACTGAAGATCAGTGCACTTACTGTGAAGAAAGCATATGATAATCTGGAAGCGGAAGGCATGACAGTCACGGTTCATGGGAAGGGAACTTATGTTGCGGCATCCAATACACAGCTGATGGAAGAAGAACGCAGAAAAGAAGTTGAGACAGATCTGGAAGCAGCGATCCAGAAAGGAAGGCGCTGCGGAATGAAAGAGGAAGAGATTCGTTCATTATTTGAACTCATCATGGAGGATGAATACTTATGTTAGAAATCAAAGGGGTTAAGAAAAGCTACGGCGAATTTCAGTTAGACTGTTCATTAAATGTAGAAAAAGGAAGAATTACTGGTCTGGTCGGAGAGAACGGAGCCGGTAAGAGTACCTTATTCAAAGCAATGCTCGGACTTATTTCTTATGATGGCGGCGAGATAAAGATCATGGGAAAAACACCGGAACAGTTAGGTGAAAAAGAGAAAGAAGAGTTGGGAGTTGTTCTGGCAGAAGCCGGATTCAGCGGTTATTTGAAAGGGAAAGATGTTGAGGCAGTTCTGGCAAGATTGTATCCAAGATTTGAAGCAGAAAAATTCCATCTGATGTGTGACAGATATCAGATTCCGTTGAATAAATTTATAAAAGAGTATTCAACAGGTACGAAAGCAAAATTGAATCTGATCATTGCATTGACACACCAGGCAAAATTTCTAATGATGGACGAGCCGACAGCAGGACTTGATGTCGGAGCAAGGGAAGCAATGCTGGACATTTTAAGAGAATATATGGAAGAAGAGCCGGAGAGAAGCATCCTGATCAGTTCACATATTTCTTCGGATCTGGAGCATCTGTGTGATGACATCTATGTGATTCATAAAGGAAAGATTGTACTTCATGAAGAGATGGATACGATTCTTGAAAAATATGCGGTGTTGAAAGTCAGTGAGGCGCAATATCAGGCAGTGGATAAAAGTTACATTTTGAAAGAGAAAAAAGAGAACTTTGGAATTTCCTGCCTGACGAACGAGAAGCAGTATTATATAGAAAATTATCCGGAGATCGTAGTGGAGAGCGGCTCACTTGATCAGGTGATTCTTATGTTGACAGGAGGCGAGAGATAATGAAAGGAATCAGAGGACTGCTGGAAAAGGATTTTCGGTTGTTTTTCCGGCAAGGCAGCAATCTTTTTCTGATGTTGGCGTTTATGGCATTATTCTTTATACTAACGGGAAAAACAGGAGCTACCTTCATTGCAATGTATATTCCATCCGTTATGGCAGTATATTCAGGGAATACGATCAGTTATGATGAAAATGAACATGGCTACACGTATTTATTTTCTTTACCTGTAAACAAAAAAATATATGTCAGAGAAAAATACATGTTTTCCTTTATTATGACAGTGTTTGGATGGGGGATTGGAGTAATCTGTGCAGGAATTGCTGTATTCATAAAGCCGGGAGAAGTTTTTGATTTGGAAATGTTGGCAATGGAGCTGATCACAATTTTTGTGTTTCAGGCGATTGCGGGGATTGTGATTGCAATTCGGTTAAGGTTTGTAGGAGAGAAAGGACGATTTGCACTGCCAATTGCAGTTTTAATTGTTTTTGCAAGTTGTTATATAATTGGATTTTTTGTGAGGGCCAACTCGGGATTAAAAGAAAGTATTTCGTATATGATAGGAGAAACAGGCGATTTTGGAATCGCGATTGCACTGATTGTATTAAGTCTGATTGTATGGTTTGCTTCGTATAAGTATAGTATGAGAGTTATGAAAAAGAAAGAGTTTTAACAATTATAAGGATTCAGACACAAAGCATTCTGATATTCCCAGAGGATTCGCACAATTATGATTTAAACAGATTGATTAAACCGCTCTATGACGGTCCGGTGAATCTGGCATTAAAGACCGGAAAAAAGATTGTTCCGGTTGCCCTGGTGTTTGACTTTTTGAAAAAGAGGTAATATAATTACAAGAAACGAGTAGCAAGTAAGCGTAAATCCAGTTTACCGGCTACTCGTTTTTTATTTTGCAAAAAGTAAATATCGCCAAGAAAAAGTGTGTAGCGTGTCAGCGTAAGTCCAGCTTATATGACAGGGTACGCACTTTTTTTGTGTCAAAAAGAAAGGAGTTTAAACGAAATGGCGGAAAGCAACAAGATGAAGGAGATGCCGGTGAATAAGTTGATGGTCCAGATGGGAATCCCGATGATCTTATCCATGGCATTGCAGGCAGTCTATAACATAGTAGACAGTGCGTTTGTGGGAAATATGAGAGTAGGCAGTGAAGCAGCACTAAATGCTTTGACACTGGTATTTCCGGTGCAGATGCTTATGGTGGCAGTGGGGATCGGAACCGGTGTAGGAACCAATGCACTTCTTGCAAGGACACTTGGACAGGGAAATAGTAAAAAAGCTGCAAAGGTAGCAGGAAACAGTCTGTTTCTGGGAGTGATTATTTATGTGGTCTGCTTATTGTTTGGTATCTTTGGGGTGAAAGCATATATTTCATCGCAGACAGTAGATGCAGAAGTATTGGAGATGGGAGTCAGCTATCTGAGGATATGCTGCGTAATCTCTTTTGGTATTATTTTCTTTTCTTTATTTGAAAAGTTATTGCAGGCAACAGGACGTTCTCTTTATTCCACGATTGGACAGGTGGTTGGCGCAGTTGTAAATATCATTCTTGATCCG
Organism: Dorea longicatena; assembly: GCF_024168045.1. Classification (GTDB taxonomy): domain Bacteria; phylum Bacillota; class Clostridia; order Lachnospirales; family Lachnospiraceae; genus Dorea_A. Next base: position 2,182,551 of record NZ_CP100126.1, on the reverse strand, counting down.
ATCATGATCTATGGTATTGGCCCCTGCCCGGAAATGGGAGTGAAAGGAGCGGCTTATGCAACTGTAATTGGCCAGGTAGCATCCGCGGTATTACTGCTCATTTTTCATATCAAATTCAATAAGGAATTCGAGCATGGGGCGAAATACATGAAGCTGGATGGCGGAATTATCAAGGAGATCTATACAATCGGACTTCCGGCAATCATTGCACAGGCACTGATGTCCATTATGGTTTATGTAATGAATCTGATTCTGAAATTCAATCCGTCAGCACAGACAGCTTATGGATTATTTTATAAAGTTCAGCAGTTTGTACTGTTTCTTGCTTTCGGTCTGCGAGATGCGATCACTCCGATCATTGCATTTGCTTATGGAATGAGAAGCAAAAAGAGAATTCAGGATGGAATCAAATATGGTCTGATCTATACGGTTATATTAATGATTCTGGGAATTGTAATTACAGAGATTTTTCCAGGGGGATTTGCAACGCTGTTTAATGCAGGGGCGTCCAGAGAATATTTTATCGGAGCAATGAGGATAATCTCAGTAAGCTTCTTGTTTGCCGGAATCAATATTGCTTATCAGGGCATTTATCAGGCATTGAATGGTGGCGTGGAATCACTGGTTATTTCGCTTCTAAGACAGTTTATTATTATTCTGCCGCTGGCTGGAATTTTTTCCGTGTTTGTCAGAAATGGTGAGATGACAGTTTCGCTGATCTGGTGGGCATTTCCGATTACTGAAATTATTTCATGCTTTGTAGGATATGTGTTCTTGAAGAGAATCAGTAAAAATAAAGTTGATGTTTTGAATTAAGGAGGAATCAGAGATGGAAAAAAGAATCATTACAATCAGCAGAGAATTTGGAAGTGGCGGACGTTTTATCGGAGAAGAAACAGCGAAGAAACTTGGGATTACTTATTATGATAAAAATATCATTAATGAGATTGCAGAGAAGTCTGGTTTATCTCCGGAATATGTCCGGGAAAGTGCAGAATTATCTCCGAAGAAAGGATTATTTGCATATGCATTTGCCGGACGTGATATTACAGGGAAATCCATAGAAGACATGTTGTATGAGGCGCAAAGAAAGGTTATTTTAGAACTGGCTGATAGGGAATCTTGTGTAATTATCGGAAGAAATGCAGATTATATCCTGAAGGATCGGGATGATGTATTGAACGTATTTATCCATGGGGATATGCCGGAAAAAACACAGCGTATTATGGACTTATATAATGTAGGAGAAAAGGAAGCTGTCAAAATGATGGCAGATACGGATAAAAGGCGTATGACGAATTATAATTTTTACACCGATCAGAAATGGGGAAAGGCCAGTAATTATACGTTGTGTCTGAACAGCTCGAAGCTTGGATATAACAGATGTGAGAAGATTATTATGGAGTGTAGTTGTAATCCTTGATGAGGCAACTGCTTACACAGATCCAGAAAACGAGGCGATCCTGCAGAATTCTATCGTAAAACTGGGAGCAGGGAACACGCTTTTTCTGTTCATCCATCTGCCGGACCAGAAGATCCATGGCAGTTTTGGCAATCGGAGAATCGGGATGATTGAAGTATCTTGATATGGTAGTTTTTGAAAAATGTGTGCATTCAGCAATATCTGCAAAAGTTACCTGTAATATCTTTTGGTATAACAATTCTCATGAAAAAACGCAATGCTAAAATAACCGATTACGTAACTGGTTAATTTAATACACAAAAGTGTTGACAGAAAGAGATGGATATAGTATTATCAAACTATAAAGTAACCGGTTACGTAACCGGTTATACACGAAGGGTTAATAGAGGAATGGAGGAAGAAGTGCATGAAACTTATCTACAGGATATGAACAGCAAATATGTTTATCCAATTATCTTTCAATTAAACAGAAATACTTTGATCAATATCAGAAGTCAGTAAGCGAAGAAAAATAACGATACGAACAACAGGAGAATTTGCATGAGTGAGATGTTAGAAAAGGCTAGAAAATATGAAGAAGAACAAGGAAAGCAGATAAAAGCAGAAGACAGACCGGCTTTTCATGTGAGTCCATATGTCGGTTGGATGAATGATCCGAATGGTTTTTCATACTATCAGGGAGAGTACCATCTTTTTTATCAGTATTATCCATATGATACACACTGGGACAGTATGCATTGGGGGCATGTGGTAAGTAAAGACTTATTACATTGGAAATATCTTCCAGCAGCTCTTGCACCAGATGAAGAATACGATAAGGGTGGATGTTTTTCGGGAAGTGCAATAGAGTTGGATGACGGTAGACAATTGCTTATGTATACAGCCGTAGATCAGGAAACATTAGAAGATGGAAGTAAAAGAGATATACAGACACAGGCGGTAGCTGTCGGAGACGGAAGAGATTATGTGAAATATGAGAAGAATCCGGTTTTAACAGAAAAGGATCTTCCGGAAGGTGCAAGTAAAGTAGATTTCCGTGATCCAAAAATCTGGAAAGGAAAAGATGGAAACTTCTATTGTGTGATCGGAAGCAGACCGGCAGATGGAAGCGGACAGATTCTTCTTTACAGAAGTGAGAATGGATTTGACTGGGAATTTGTCAGCATCCTTGCAGAAAATAAGAAACGTTTTGGAAAAATGTGGGAATGTCCGGATTTCTTTGAACTGGATGGAAAACACGTTCTTTTGACCAGTCCACAGGATATGCTGCCGGAAGGCTTGGAATATCATAATGGAAATGGCACTTTATGTATCATAGGAGAAATGGACAAGGATACATATACCTTAAAAGAGCAGTTTACGCAGTCTGTGGATTATGGAATTGATTTTTATGCAATGCAGACGGTGAAAGCACCGGACGGCCGCAGAATTATGATTGGCTGGATGCAGAACTGGGACACACTGGCTCATCGTGATAATGATTCGAAGTGGTTTGCACAAATGAGTCTGCCGAGAGAATTATCTGTGAAAAACGGAAGACTTTATCAAACGCCGATTAAAGAACTTGATGCAATGCGTAAAAACAGAGTTGAGTACAACAATGTAGTAATAAATAATGATACGATCTCATTAGATAAAATCGAAGGACGAACGATAGATATGGAGCTTGTGATACGTCCGGAAGATAAAGAAAATGGCTATAAGAAATTCGCATTACGTTTTGCACAGAATGAGAGGTTTCATACAGAATTGTGCTTCCGCCCGGATGAGTCTGTCCTGAAAATTGACAGAAAATTTTCAGGAAGCGAACGAGCATTGGTTCATCAGAGAAGATGTCTGGTAAATGGAGGTGCCGATGAATTAAAGCTTCGTGTGGTTTTGGATAGATTTAGCGTAGAAATATTTATCAATGATGGCGAGCAGGTTATGTCGGCTGTCATATTTACAGAACAAGAGGCAAAAGGAATTTCATTCTTTGCTGAAGGCGCAGCTAAAATAGATATAGTGAAATATGATTTGGTTTAGGAAATGCATGATAAAACTTGCATAGAGTTTGAAGACGCATGGATAATGATAGGGGGGATTCCTAAAACGGGAATCTCCTTTGCAGTATAGGAGCATAGAGTATTGATGATAGAGGAAAGAAGAAAAAAATATGAGAAGGAACTGCATGAAAAATATCTGCAGTTATATCACAATGAACAATGTTATGAAGAACTAATGCAGATGCTGGAAGAAGCTTATCAGAACAGACCAGCGGAGCTTAGGCGATTAGATGATAGAAGAGAGAAAGAACCAAACTGGTATCGTAACAGAACCATGCTTGGAATGACGATGTATCCGAAGTTGTTTGCGGGTGGATTAAAAGGTGTGATAGAACACTTGGATTATCTGTCAGAGCAGAAGATTACCTATCTTCATTTAATGCCGCTTTTAAAGATGCCTCATCCATATAATGACGGTGGGTATGCGGTGGAAGATTTCAAGCAGGTCGACCCGGAAATAGGAACAAACGAAGAGTTAAAAAGACTGACAAAAGAGCTGAGAAAGCGTGGCATCAGCTTATGTCTGGATGTAGTTATGAATCATACGGCAGATACACATGAGTGGGCGATACGAGCCAAGAGAGGCGAACAGGAATATATGGATCGCTATCAGTGCTATGAGACGCGAGAAATTCCAGATCAATTTGAAAAGACAATGCCGCAGGTGTTTCCGGAAACTGCTCCGGGAAATTTCACATGGTGTGAAGAGATGCACAGACATGTACTGACAACATTCTATCCTTATCAATGGGATTTGAATTATCATAATCCGAAAGTATTTAATGAAATGATTGGGAATATCCTTTATCTGGCAAATATGGGAGTCGAAGTGTTTCGTATTGATGCAGTTCCTTATATCTGGAAAGAGTTAGGAACGAATTGCAGAAATCTTCCACAAGTGCACCTCATTGTCCGTATGCTGCGAATGATTCTTGAGATGATCTGTCCGGCTGTGATACTAAAAGGCGAGGTTGTTATGGAACCAAAAGAACTTCCGGTCTATTTTGGAACAGAGAGTGAACCGGAATGTCATATGTTATACGGAGTTTCCAGCATGGTAAATCTGTGGGCAGCACTGGCTACGAGGGACACAAGGATGTTGAAACACCAGATGGATGTGATTCACAGCCTTCCGAAGAATTGCTATTTTGTCAATTACCTTCGCTGTCATGATGATATTGGCTGGGGGCTGGATGAAGAACAGGAGAAAAAGCTGGAAATAAACCCGATTCGGCACAAAGAATATTTGTATCATTTCTTTGAAGGTACTTATCCATATAGCTTTGCGCGAGGAGAATTATATAATTACGATCCGGTGACGAAAGATGCCAGAAGCTGTGGAACAACCGCAAGCCTGTGTGGAATCGAAAAAGGCGGATTTGAAGGGGATTTAGAGCAGGTGAAACAAGGAATCCAAAGAGTGCTCATGATGCATGCAGCATGTATGAGTATGGAAGGATTTATAATGCTTTCATCCGGGGACGAGATTGGTCAGGTAAATGATTATGATTATAAGAAAAACCCGGATATTGCTGCGGATAGCAGGTATCTGCACCGTAGTTTGTTCCGGTGGGACAATGCAGACAAGAGAAAAGAAGCAGGTACTGTACAGTATGAAATTTGGCATGGCCTGAAGCAGATGGAAGAAATGAGGCGTCAGGAGGATTGTTTTGGTGAGATTGCCAGTATTTCTACCTGGGACACAGGAAATTATGCGGTTTTTGCAATCAGAAGAACAGTAGGAAATGAAGAATTAATCTGTCTGGCTAATTTTTCAGAATATGGGCAGAATGCATGGCTGAACTGTCTGGAAGGTGAATATGAGGATTTATTTACAGGAGAAAAACTGGAAATGAATTCGGTATGGATGAATCCTTATCAGTACAGATGGTGCGTGAAAAAATAGGAATCTTATGAAAAAAGCAATGTCATTTTTGGAGACAGGATGGGATTGAAGTTTTAGAATAGAATGTTCACAAATTCTTCACAAAAAAATTAGCACTCACCTATTGACAGTGCTAATATTAGGTGCTATAGTACAGATAGAACAAAGGAAGAGAGAAAAAGAATCAAAGATATGAAGCAGACAGCATTCATAGATGATTCGAAATCTGGAATCCTGAAGTTTTAGTAAACAACACCTCGGAATTCTCCGAACGTGCAAATAATATATTTTTTATCATTTGGAAGGAGATATGACTTATGATGATGCCTAGTATTTTTGGAGAAAACTTATTTGATGACTTTATGGATGATTTTTCATTCCCGACGTTTCCGAATGTCGACAAAGAACTGTATGGAAAACATGCTAAGAATCTGATGAAGACAGATGTAAAAGAGACCGAAAATGCATACGAGATTGATATTGATCTTCCGGGATTTAAGAAAGATGAGATCCAGATGGAACTGAAAGACGGTGTACTTACCGTCAGTGCAGCTAAAGGACTGGATAAAGATGAGGAAGATAAGAAAGGTAACTATATCAGAAAAGAACGTTATGCGGGCAGCATGAGCAGAAGCTTCTATGTAGGAAAACATGTAACGGTAGAGGATGTACACCCGAAATATGAAAGTGGAATCCTTTCATTCAGTGTTCCGAAAGAGGAAGCAAAACCGGTAGAAGAGAAGAAACATTACATTTCAATTGAAGGTTAATGAAAGCTCATAGACATAAAAAAGAGTGATGGTACCCCACAGGTATTGAGCCTGTGGGGTATCATATCATAAAAACACATATAGAAAAGCAAATGACGGGAGGGAGAACAATGGCGGCAAAAAGAGATTATTATGATGTTCTTGGAATCAGCAGGAGTGCAGACAAGGGAACGATCAAAAGAGCATATCGTAAACTGGCCAAGAAATACCACCCGGATACCAATGCCGGAAATGCACAGGCGGAAGAGAAGTTCAAGGAAGCAACGGAAGCCTATAATGTGCTGAGTGATCCGGAAAAAAAGAAATTGTATGATCAGTTTGGCCACGCAGCTTTTGACGGCAGTGCCGGGGGCAGTGGAGCTTACGGTTATGGAAGTGAACCGGGAGGCGGCACCTATAGCTATAACGGACCGAATGGGAGCTTTCATGAATATCATTTTGAAGGCGGCGATATGGATGACATCCTGAAGAATATATTCGGCGGTGGATTCTCGGAAGGAGCAGGAAGCGGCTTTCACGGATTTGGAGGATTCGGAAAAGGATTTAGCGGTGGCGGAAATTTCCGGCAGGATGGTTCCGATGTGACAGCTGAAATAGATGTAACATTTGATGAGGCTGCATTCGGTGGAGATAAAGTTATCCGGCTGTCAGATGCACAGGGCAGCAATGTGGCAGGAAAATCATTGAAAGTGCATATTCCGGCAGGTATCAGCGACGGAAAAAGCATCCGTCTGAGAGGAAAAGGAATGCCGGGAGTGTCCGGAGGTAAAGCAGGAGATCTGTTATTAAAAGTCAGAGTAGGCAAACGTCCGGGATTCGAACGAAAAGATATGGATGTATATTCAAAAGTCACGATTCCGTTTACTACAGCAGTGCTTGGAGGAGAAGCAGTGGTACAGACACTTACCGGAAGAGTGGTCTGCAAGATCAATCCGGGAACGCAGTCCGGAACGAAGATCCGGTTAAAAGGCAAAGGAATCGTGTCTATGAAGGATACAGGAAGATATGGAGATCAGTATGTGACTGTTCAGATAGATGTACCAAAGAATCTCAGTAACGAAGCTAAGAGAAAATTAAAAGAATTTGAAGCTGCATGCAGGAACGGAAGCCGGGGAGCAGCATAAATTTTAAATATAAATATAGAATAAATGCATTGTTTTATCAGAAGAATCCAACTTGGATCCGGAAGGTAGAAGGATGCATTTTTTTCTGTATTGACGCTCTCTTTAGAAAGAATTATAATAAAAGAATTAGGACAAAGAATCTGTATTTCCATACAGGTTATGAAAATATATGCTAAGGAGATAAGTAAGATGAGCAAGATTATTTTAACAGGTGACCGCCCGACAGGACGTCTTCACGTTGGTCATTATGTAGGTTCATTAAAAGAACGTGTAAAATTACAGAATTCAGGAGAATATGATGAGATCTATATTATGATTGCAGATGCGCAGGCACTGACAGATAACGCCGAACATCCGGAAAAAGTACGTCAGAACATCATGAACGTAGCACTGGATTATCTGGCTTGTGGAATCGATCCTGAGAAATGTCACATTTTTATCCAGTCAATGGTTCCTGAGCTTACAGAATTAACATTCTATTATATGAATCTGGTTACAGTATCCAGAGTGCAGAGAAACCCTACGGTAAAAGCAGAGATCAAGCAGAGAAACTTTGAAGCAAGTATCCCGGTAGGCTTCTTCTGTTACCCGATCAGCCAGGCTGCCGATATTACAGCATTCCGTGCAACAACAGTTCCGGTTGGAGAAGACCAGATGCCGATGATCGAGCAGTGTAAAGAGATCGTGCACAAGTTCAACAGTGTATACGGTGAGACATTAACAGATCCGGAAATTGTACTTCCATCTAACAAGTCATGCTTAAGACTTCCGGGAATCGATGGAAAGGCCAAGATGAGTAAATCGCTTGGCAACTGTATCTATCTTTCTGACGAAGAAGATGTTGTGAAGAAGAAAGTGATGTCTATGTTTACAGATCCGAACCATCTTCGTGTAGAAGATCCGGGGCAGGTAGAAGGTAATCCGGTATTCATTTATCTCGATGCATTCTGCAAAGATGAATATTTTGAAGAATTCTGGCCGGAATATAAGAATCTGGATGAGTTAAAAGCACACTATCAGCGAGGAGGTCTTGGTGACGTCAAAGTTAAGAAGTTCCTGAACAAGGTACTTCAGGCGGAGCTGGCACCAATCCGTGCGAGAAGAAAAGAATGGGAGCAGAAGCTTCCGGAAGTATTCGCAATACTGAAAGAAGGAAGCAAAGCAGCCGAGGCAAAAGCAGCAGAGACACTGCAGGATGTAAAGGCTGCTATGAGAATCAACTATTTTGATGATGCAGATTTCCTGAATTAAGAATAGCAGAGATATTATAGAATCCTCGAAATATCAGACGATACCTGGTATTTTGGGGATTTCTTTTATTGGGAATTGTTGTATAATAAAACTATCAGTAAAAAATGGAAATTGTATAGATAATAATGGGAGTGAAGAGGCGTGATCATATGAAAGAGATAACAAAAGAAGCACTTCTGGAAGCTTTAAAATTAAGAGATACCGGAGAACATCCGGCGTTCCGGGAATGTGAGTTCAAAGACATGGATCTGAGCGGAGCAGATCTGCATAATATGGACTTCACATTAAGTTCGTTTCAGAATGTAAATCTGGAGTATGTGAATTTGAAAAACAGCAGTGTGGAAAATGCATTGTTTGACGGGAATTCCCTGCATGGTGCGGATTTTCAGAATGCGAATATGAAGACAGCAGCATTTCGTGAATGCGATATGCGTGAATGCAATATCAGGGGAGCGAACCTTTATGGAGCAGTACTTGAGCATGCAAAGTTAGACGGCATTCAGTCCGATCATACAACCCAGTGGTTCCGTATGCACTGCCCGGAGACCGGACCAATCCTGGGATATAAGAAATGTGTGAATGACAGGGTGGTACAGCTTCTGATTCCTGCTGATGCAAAGCGTACTTCGGCAACACTTCCATCCTGCCGCTGCAGTAAGGCAAAGGTGCTTTCGATAAAAAGTTTTGATGAGACGGAAGAATTTGAAGAAGCCTGGTCGCTGGTCGATGAAAATTTTGTATACAGAAAAGGACAGTGGGTTGAGGTGAAAGATTTTAATGAGGACAGATGGATGGATTCCACGACAGGGATTCATTTCTGGATGGAGAGAAAAGAGGCTCTTGGTTATTGATATCTAACAGGCATTAGAAATCAGGACTCAGAAACTTGACATGAATACAGCGATGCGATAGATTAATTTATGGATTAGAGAGTATGAAGGAGAGAAACTTATGAATTTACATGAATTTTTTATCGTATGCCCGCTGGTATTTCTTGCCGGATTTGTGGATGCGATTGCTGGAGGAGGAGGCCTGATTTCATTGCCGGCCTATATGTTCGCAGGGGTTCCGGTACACAATGCAATTGCAACGAATAAATTATCATCGGCAACGGGAACGGCGGTGTCAACATGGCATCTTGTGAAGAGCAGATGTGTGGATCTGTTTCTGGTTCCGGGAACAGTAGCATGTGCGTTCGTTGGTTCGATCGCAGGGGCGAACCTGGCACTGATCATCAGTGACAAAGTATTAAAGACGGTACTGGTCTTTGTTCTTCCGGTTGTGGCGTTCTGTGTGTTACGTGACAAAAATCTGAAGCCGGTGATCCCGGAAGGATTTACCAGAAAGAAACAGTATCTGATCATGGCGGCATGTTCATTCGTGATCGGCATCTATGATGGATTTTACGGACCGGGAACCGGGACATTTTTACTGCTTACATTTACCAAATTAGGAAAGCTCGATATGGAGAAAGCAACAGGAAACGTAAAAGTTGTCAATTTGACATCGAATATATCGGCGTTAATTACATTTGTTCTGGCAGGGAAGATCTTATGGGTACTGGGACTTTCGGCATCCATATTCAGCATTGCAGGACATTATCTTGGTGCACACATGGTTGTGAAGAACGGGGTAAAGGTCATCAAGCCGATTATCTTACTTGTGCTCGTATTACTGATGATCAAGATTATTCTCGGAATATAGATGGAATAATTTAGCATATTGCAGTAAAAGAGCCCGCAGTGTATAATGTACCCATAATTTTAGAAAATGAGGTATAATATGGAAGATTCAAATAGAAACTTTAAATTACAGACATGTGAAGATTTTATAGAAGTGCTTGCAAGTAAAGCGGCTGTTCCGGGAGGTGGCGGAGCGGCCGCTTTAACCGGGGCTATCGGAATTGCGCTTGGCAATATGGTTGGAAGCCTGACGGTGGGAAAGAAAACATATGCAGATGTAGAAGATGAAATTATCGAATGCAAGAAAGAGGCGGATGAGATCGCAAAAGAATTCTTAGAACTGATGGATAAGGATGCGGAAGCATTTGAGCCGCTCAGTAGAGCATACGGACTTCCGAAGTCTACGCCGGAAGAGATTGCAGAAAAAGAAGAGATCATGGAGAATGCACTGAATGTGGCATGTGGTGTTCCGATCGAGATCATGAAGACCTGTGCCAGAGGCATTGACCTTGTCGAAGTATTTGCTGCAAAGGGCAGCCGGATCGCATTAAGTGACGCTGGAGTCGGAGCAACACTTTTAAAATCTGCCATGCAGGGCGCATCATTGAATGTATACATCAATACGAAATCAATGAAAGACAGAAAAAGAGCGGAAGAACTCAATCAGCTGGCAGATTCCCTCCGGGAAGAATATGAAGCAAAAGCAGACCGTATATTTGCGGAAGTAAGCAGCCGCATCCGGTAAAGACAGTGTTAGAAAGAAAAAGAAAGTAGAAAGAAAGCAGCAGGACAAATAATGGCAAAATTACTATTAGGAAAAGAAGTAAATGCTTCTATTAATGAAGAAATCAAGGCAAAAGTAGAAAAGTTAAAAGCACAGGATATTACACCGACGCTTGGAATCATCCGTATCGGCGAAAGAGAAGACGATATCGCATATGAAAAAAGTGCAGCAAAACGATGTGAGACGCTTGGCGTAGCATATGAGAAATTCCTTCTTCCGGCAGATGTAAAAGAAGAAGAGGTATTAAAGACGATCAGTCAGGTAAATAAGAATGATAAAATTCATGGCGTTTTGTTGTTCAGACCTCTTCCGAAGCATCTGAACGAGGACAGGATTGTCAATGCGCTGGCGGTAGAAAAAGATGTAGATGGAATTACGGATCTTTCTATGGCAGGAGTTTTCATGGGAAAAGATATGGGATACGCACCATGTACGCCAAGTGCCTGCATGAAGGTGCTGGAGCATTACGGAATAGACTGCACAGGTAAAAAAGTGGTAGTTATCGGAAGAAGTCAGGTAGTCGGAAAACCGGCAGCCATGATGCTGCTGAAGAAGAATGCGACCGTAACTGTCTGCCATACCAGAACAGTGGACATGCCGTCTGTGGTAAAAGAGGCGGATATTGTAGTTGTAGCGGCCGGAAAAGCCGGAGTTATCGATGGAAACTATCTGAGAGAAGGACAGATCGTCATTGATGTCGGAATTAATGTGAATGAAGAAGGAAAACTCTGTGGAGATGTGAATTTTGAGGAAGCAGAGAAGATTGTAGATGCGATCACACCGGTTCCGCGTGGAGTCGGAGGGGTAACGACTTCCATTCTGCTGGAGCATGTGGTGGATGCTGCAATTGCACAGAACAGATAGAGAGTTAAGAGGCGAGAGGCAGAGAAAATGAAGAGGATAGATTTCGAAAATGGAACAGTAACAGGGAACATTCTTGGAGCGGCTCTTCCAATGCTTGCTGCCCAGCTGTTAAATCTGCTGTATAACATTGTAGACCGTGTATACATTGCACGTATTCCACATGTGGGAACGGCAGCACTCGGGGCAGTCGGGATCTGTTTTCCGTTAATCATGATCATTACTGCTTTTGCAAATCTCTTCGGTGGCGGTGGTGCGCCGCTGTTTTCGATTTACAGAGGAAAAAAAGAAGAGAAGACAGCAGTCAGAATTATGAATACATCGTTTTCCATGATCTGTGCCAGTGCAGTACTGCTGATGATCGGAGGATTCCTTTTTGCGTATCCTGTTTTGATTTTGTTTGGAGCTTCCAAAGATGCAATGCTCTATGCATACCCATATATGATGATCTATTTGATCGGTACACTACCTTCGATGATTGCGGTGGGAATGAATCCGTTCATTAATGCACAGGGATACTCGGTGACAGGGATGTCTTCGGTTGTTGTCGGAGCAGCTGCAAATCTGATCCTGGATCCGGTATTTATTTTTATCCTTGGACTCGGCGTAAGAGGAGCAGCAATCGCAACAGTATTGTCACAGACGATATCCGCAATATTTGTATATTTCTTCCTTTCAAGAAGAGCAGAATTGAAAGTCCGGCTTTTGCGAAGGGAAGAGATTGGAGTATGTAGCGGATATGCCAGAAACATTGTAAGTCTTGGAATGGCAGGATTTATTATGCAGCTTACGAACAGTCTGGTATCAATCTGCTGCAATCATGTACTTTCCGTTACAGGAGGAGATATCTACATTTCGGTTATGACAATTATTAGCAGTGTGCGTCAGCTTGTGGAGACACCGATCAGTGCGATAAATGAAGGTACATCTCCGATCCTGAGTTATAATTACGGCGCACGCCGTCCCGGACGTGTGAGAAAAGCTATGGTAGTGCTTGCAGTTATGATCCTTCTCTATACTGCTGTGATGTGGGGGAGTATTATTGTAATTCCGGAAGTTCTTATCCGTATTTTCAGTTCTGATAAGATGCTGTTAAAAGATGCGGTACCTGCACTCAGACAGTATTTCGCCGCATTTATTTTCATGGATCTGCAGTATATGGGGCAGACAGTATTCAAATCATTGAATAAAAAGAAGCAGGCAATCTTTTTCTCAATACTCCGGAAAGTGGTAATTGTAGTTCCGCTCACTTATTTCATGCCGTATGCATTGCATATGGGAACGGATGGGGTATTTTTTGCAGAACCGGTTTCGAATGTGATCGGTGGAAGTATCTGCTTTATCACGATGCTTTGTACGGTACTGCCGGAGCTGAAAAGAATGGAAGCAAGAAAATAAAAATGATGTGATTTTTAGGGGAGATATGGATAGAAAGATTTCAAAAATAACAAGAGGACTGATGACGGTTCTGACAGTCATATTGATTGCACTGTTTCTGACGATCATGGTTCTGGTGAGTAAGATTCAGGGAACAGCCCGTGTCGTAAATTACGCCGGATTGGTCCGCGGAAAGACGCAGCGTATTATCAAACTAGAGGATGCAAAAGAACCGCAGGATGAGATGATTGAATCGGTAGCTTCATTTATAGAAGGACTTCGGTATGGAAGTGATGAGCTGAATCTGGTTCGTCTGGATGACAGAGCATTTCAGAATAAGATGAAAGAACTGGATGAACATTTTCAGAAGTTGCAAAAAGAGATCCGGCAAGTGCGTAAAGAGGGCTATGAGAATACGGAAATCATAGAAAAAAGCGAAACGTTCTTTGTAATCTGTGATGAAGCAACCGGGCTTGCGGAAAAGTATGCACAGAAGAAAGCAACTGCACTGGAACGGCTGGAAAAGATTGTGATCGCAGATATTATCGGTCTGGTGTGTCTTCTGGCATATGAACTGATCAAGGCTGTAAAATACGCGGCGCAGAATAAAGCACTTAAGAAAAAAGTCTATCTGGACGAGGCAACCGGACTTCCGAATAAGAACCGCTGTGAGGAGATCTTAGACGGAGAAATGCCGGAATGTACGGATGGGTCAGTAGCATTGTGTGTATTCGATCTGAATAATCTGCGTATTATTAATAACAGGCTCGGACATGATCAAGGGGATGCGTATATCCGCTCATTTGCGGTGCAGTTAAGAAAAGCGCTGCCGGAAGAATATTTTGCAGGGCGGGATGGCGGAGATGAGTTTATTGCTGTACTTGAGTGTGTGGATCATGAAAAAGTACGGGAAATATTGGGGACAATACGTTCGGAAATTGCCAGATATTCCCAGGAACATCCGGAGATGCCGATCAGTTATGCGGTAGGATATGCACTGGCGGAAGATTTTGAAGGATGTACGATGCGGGAACTCTTCCGGCATGCCGATAAGAATATGTATATAGATAAGAATCAGGCGAAGATAAAAGAGGCAGCGGACCGCCGGGCACTTCATATTCAGATCCTGGATGGAATCAGACAGCAGGGATTTCAATTTTCGGACTGCCTGTATTGTGATGCTTTGCAGGATCAGTATACAGTTTTACGTGCAAGCTCGAATTTCTTCCTTGCAGAAGATGGAAGTTATTCAGGAGCGGTAGAACAGATCGTGCAGAAACTTGCAGATGATTCATCAAGAAAAAGAATGTGGGAACGGCTGCAGATCCCATATATCATTTCCAATCTTTCGGAAAAGAAAGAAGAAAGTGCAAAATATGAACTTCCTTATTGCAGGAAGAATGGAAAAGAGATACAGAGAGGCCGTATGACATTTCTGCGTCTGGATGATACGGCAGCCGGGAAGCTGCATCACTTTATTGTTGGATTTGAAGTGTTTCATGACATGGAGCAGGTCCTGGAAGATGAGAGGCTGCACTTGGAACAGTATTATGAGCAGATGAAGCAGTCTATTCTGGAAAATAGTAATTATATAGAAGCGCTTCTTGAAACAGCGGAAGCTTTGTATACAGTGAACCTGACACAGGATCGTCTGGAACAGATATTTCATCATAGAAAGAAAGAAGAGCGTATATTTGACTTTCAGGGAGAACTTCCATGTTCGTATGATGGATATTGCAGGAAAATACGGCAGCATATTACAGAAGATACATTGGAAACGTATAAGATCATAGATACATCAAAGAGTCTTCTGGATCGTTTTTATGCTGGTGAGAAGCAGGTGACTGTGGAATATCAGGAAAGCAACAAAGACGGAAAAGAAATCTGGATCCAGAAGACAGTGCTGATGTCGCAGGATACAGTCTATGATAACGAGAAAGAACGGGAGCATACAGTGGTTCGCGGAATCATTATGTTCCGGAATACTTCGGAATTCCACGAAAAGGATCAGAAAGAAAAAGAACAATTGCAGATTGCCTATGAAAAGGCAGATATGGAGAGTAAGACAAAGACAGAATTCATGAATCGTATGAGTCATGATCTGCGAACCCCGATCAATGGAATCCTGGGAATGATACATGTGATCCGAAAGAGCTGGAACAATCAGGAGAAGCTGGAAGATTCGGTAGATAAGATCGAGATTTCGACAAGACATCTGATGGATCTGGTGAATGATGTACTTGATATGAGTAAGCTTGAATCGGGACATCTGACAGTGCATGAAGAACCGTTTGATCTGGAAGATCTTATGAAAGAAGTGGCAGTACTGATGCAGGGACAGCTGGAAGAAACTGGAATTACACACCGCAAGCACAGGGAAAATATGCAACATACTATGCTGAAAGGGGATGCGCTTCAGCTACAGAGAATTATGATGAATCTGTTTGGCAACGCAGTCAAATACAATAAAAAAAATGGAACCATAGATACTTATGTGACAGAGATTTCGTGTGACGGTAAGAATGTTTTGTATGAATTCAGGATTGCAGACAGTGGGATCGGTATGAGCAGGGAATATATGGAACATGAATTGTTCCAGCCGTTTACGCAGGAAAAGGCAGATGCAAGAACGCAGTATAAAGGAACCGGACTTGGAATGTCAATTGTTAAAGGTCTGATTGATAGAATGAATGGTACGATCAGTGTCCGCAGTACCCTTGGAGAGGGGAGTGAATTCACATTCCGGCTGGCATTTCGTCTGGCAGAAGAGGAAATGCAGCAGGCGGCTGAGAATAAGGAAGACGCGAAAGATGACCTGGCAGGAATGCGTGTATTATTGGTAGAAGATAATGATATCAATATGGAAATTGCAGAATTCTATCTGACAGATGCAGGAATAATCGTAGAGAAAGCATGGAACGGCAAAGAGGCTGTAGAGAAATATGAAGGTACACCAAAGGGGTATTACAGTGCAATACTGATGGATATCATGATGCCTGTGATGAATGGTATAGAAGCCGCAAGGAATATCCGGCGCAAGGAAAAGAATGGGGGAAAAGAAATCCCGATCATTGCAATGACCGCACAGTCGGAAAGAGAAAGTAAAGAAAGCTGCAGTCTGGCGGGAATGAATGCATATATATCCAAACCGGTAGATCCGGAGAATCTGATCCGGATATTGAGAATGTATCAGAAGCGTTAAAGAAAAGTGACAAAAGAGGAAGGTGACAGACATGGTATCATTAAATGATTATCTCTATTCCGGAGATACAGTACTCCGGATTCTTCATAATTACATCAAAGACCTGAGAAAAGATGCCAAAATGACAGGAAATGAAATTGACATGATTCATTGTAATTTCCTTTTACAGATTCAGGAATTACTGGAACATAATGACTTCCTGACAGCCCAGTCGCAGAAGATGAGAGAATTCTACAAATATATGGCACAGGAATATCCGTTTATGGCATTTACTTTCAAGGGAAGAATCAAGTCTCTGATCCGTGCAGAAGAGAAATTCAACGGATATATTGTGGAATTCATCTATGATTATTATGAGGAATATGGGGAGTATCCAAGTGTAGCAGAACTAAAGAAACGATTACGTTGCTTTAGAGATTTAATTGCTTACAGGATCATTATTTCTGTTCCGAGATGTCATCTGAACAGTGAAGAGGACAGGGAAGAACAGGAACGGAAATATCTATATCAGATTGCAAATGCCCTTCCTGGTTTTCTGGAGGAACAGGGATTCAGTGCGGAACCGGCTATGGGGATTAAGGAGAGTACATCCCCGCTTCTGAACGAGTCGGTGAAACCATATTACAGAGATTATATCTGCAGCAGCAGCCTGAATAATTATCAGTCTCTTCATATCACCTTCTATGATAACAGCTCCAGGTGTTATATGGAGGTACAGCTCAGGACAAAAATGATGGATGATGTGGCAGAGATCGGTACGGCGAATCATATTGGATATGAGAAAGAGCAGGAGCATGACAGGGCAAGGAGAGACGCAGTCCCGGAGGGTGAATGTCAGTATTTTGATGAGGCCTATGAGAGAGGAATGAAACTGCTGAATCTGGATCTTGCAGAACTGGATGTGAATATGTTCTCTGCGGTTAATAACAGTCTGATCAATGATGGATGTGGACTTTACCGGGGACGTCTGATCCTGCCGTATGAGCACTTGTCCAGATTTCAGAATGATCTGATCGATTAGAGAAGAATCGCAGAAAAAGTGATGAAAATACAGTTTGAATTTGCAATACGAAGCAGAATATAGTATGATATGATTCAGGGCTTTAAAGTGTAGTGCTTTAAAGTCCTGAGATTTTGAAAGGATATTTATACTATGATAGTTAATTTGATAGAACGGATATATGGCTTTTTGTGGGGAGATTTGTTACAGATACCGCTTCCGGGCGGCGGAAGTGTCGGGATCTCATTGCTGATCATCCTGCTGATCCCGGCGGGAATCTACTTTACGATCCGCACAAGGGGACTTCCCATCCGCCTGTTCCCGGATATGGTGGTGGCATTGACCGGTAAAAAGGATGATAAGAACAGTCTGTCTACTTTCCAGACATTGATCGTATCAACGGCAACCCGTGTCGGTATGGGTAATCTGGTAGGTGTGGTTGCGGCAGTATCGGCCGGAGGCGCAGGAGCTGTCTTCTGGATGTGGGTGACGGCACTGATCGGATCGTCAACTGCATTCATAGAGGCAACGCTTGCACAGATGCATAAAGAAAGAGATCCCCTGTATGGTGGATTCCGCGGAGGTCCGGCATATTATATCCATGATTATATAGAAGGCAGGACAGGAAAAAAGAAAAAACATGTATTGGTATCGGTGTTATTTGCTGTTTCCGGACTGATCTGCTGGTGTGGGATCAGCCAGGTGATCAGTAATTCGGTAGCCGCTTCTTTTGAAAATGCATTTTCGATTCCGCCGCTTTACACGACGATTGTGCTGGTAATCCTTGCGGCTGTCATTGTACTTCGTAAAAATGCCACAGTGAAAGTGCTGGATCTGATGGTTCCGTTTATGGCGGTA
The DNA here is from genome assembly GCF_024168045.1 of Dorea longicatena. Classification (GTDB taxonomy): domain Bacteria; phylum Bacillota; class Clostridia; order Lachnospirales; family Lachnospiraceae; genus Dorea_A. The sequence goes on along the minus strand of NZ_CP100126.1, from coordinate 2,164,289 downwards.
TGTTATTTCTTTATTACAATCTTCATCATCGTAACGAATATCGGAAGTCTTCCTGGAGTATTTGTAAGGATTATCCAGGAGGCATTCGGAGCCCGTCAGGTAGTAGCGGGTGGATTCGGAGCAGTGTTGATGAATGGAGTAAAGCGCGGACTGTTTTCAAATGAAGCCGGATCCGGTTCCGCACCATGTGCGGCAGCGGCAGCAGAATGTGACAAACCGGTAAAGGCAGGATTTACACAGGCACTTGGGGTATTTATAGATACGATTGTGATCTGCAGCTGTACGGCCATGATCATGCTTCTGGCACCGGAAAAACTGGTGGCAGGAAAAGAAGGAATGGATCTTTTACAGACAGCGATGAAGTATCATCTGGGAGAATTTGGAGTGATCTTCATTGCAGTAACTTTATTCCTGTTCAGTTTCTCGACATTCCTGGGAATCCTCTTCTATGCAAGAAGTAATGTGGCTTATCTGTTTGGTGATAAATGGTGTTGGCAGACAGCATATAAAGTGCTCGCACTTGTGATGCTGTTCATCGGTGGAATTGCAACCTATACATTTGTATGGGATCTGGGAGATGTCGGAATCGGGCTGATGACCATTTTCAATATCGGAGCACTGTATCTGATGGGTGGACAGGCACTGGATGAATTGAAAGTGTATGAAGCGTTAAAAAAGAATAAGAAATCATGATAAAGATTAAAAAAGAGCAGCAGATATACCGTTGAAATAAAAATGCGGCATATCATAGTGCTCTTTTTTATTATCATTTATCTGTCATAATATTTGCCATATCTGCAGGTAGCGGAGCTGTAAATGACATCCATTCTCCGGTAATCGGATGGGCAAATTCCATATGATGGGAATGCAGTGCCTGTCTGCTTATGTGTTCCATATCCGGGTTATACAAGTAATCTCCAATCAGTGGGAACCCCAGATGTTTCATATGGATGCGGATCTGATGTGTCCGGCCGGTCTCAAGCTTCAGAGAGACCAGACTGTGTCCGTTGGCTTCTTTTACAAGTCGGTAATGTGTGATGGCTTCTTCACCGTGTTCAAAATCAACCGTGCGCTCGATGATGGTGCCTTCTTTTCTGGCAAGCGGAGCACAGATGGTTCCGGCCGCAGGTGTGACACTGCCCTTTACTATGGCAAGATATTCCCGGTGCACTTCGCGGTTCTTGGTCATAGTAGAAAGAATACTTCCGCTGATCAGATGTTTGGATACAACAGTCAGACCGGAAGTGTCCCGGTCCAGACGGTTACAGCAACGGAAGATGAAAGGTTTTCCCTGTTCCTGATAATACCATGCGAGCGCATTGGCAAGGGAATTATAATAATTGTTCATGGACGGATGAATCGGCATACCGGCAGGTTTGTTGATTACGATGATGTCCTCGTCTTCATAAATGATGTCCAGTGGAATCTCAACCGGCGGGATCTTTTCGGAATTTTTTGTCTCGCAGATGATAACCTGAAGGATATCTCCGGCAGTCAGTATCTGGCGCATATAATAATGTACGCCATTGACAAGAATACTTTTGGGCATGCGTTTGATTTCAGCAAGATTCTGTCCGGAATACCCTCTGCGTCTTAAAAACTGTTCGATGCGCAGTCCACTGTCTTTTTCTGTAATTGTATATTGTATCGTACGGTTCATTGCAATTCTCCTGTGATATAGCGTATAATGATAATACATATGATTGTAGATATCTATCATATCATAATCCATGTAAGAAAATAAAGGCAGAATATATAAGAAAGGCTGAAGTGGATGATATGTAAGGGAAAGGAGAAAAGTGTGACAGGACTCAGTACATTATGTTATATCGAAAAAGACGGAAAATATCTGATGCTTCACCGTACGGTAAAGAAGAATGATGTAAATAAAGACAAATGGATTGGTGTCGGCGGACATTTTGAGGCAGATGAAAGTCCGGAAGAATGCATTTTAAGAGAAGTAAAAGAAGAGACAGGATATACATTGACGTCCTATCGGTTCTGTGGAATCGTTACATTTGTATCTGGAAATGGTGTGACGGAATACATGCATTTATTCACTGCAGATGGATTCGAAGGAGAACCGATTGCATGTGACGAAGGTGAACTGGAATGGGTGGATATCGATAAGATTGAATCATTACACATCTGGGAAGGGGACAAGATCTTCCTCCGACTGCTCGCTGAGAAAGTACCGTTCTTTTCGCTGAAGCTGGTCTATGACGGACATGACGGTCTGATATCGGCGGTGCTGAACGGGAAAGAGATAAAAAAATAAAGAAAGGAAAGAATCGGAATATGCAGAAAAATACAGAACAGATGAAATTGGAAAATGATCAGATCGAAGTTATTGTGAATTATCACGGAGCGGAACTCCGGTCATTGAAGAAGAAAGCAACAGATCAGGAATACCTCTGGAATGCAGATGCGAAATACTGGGGACGTACATCACCGGTATTATTTCCATTTGTAGGAGGAGTAAAGAATAAAGTTTACAGATATGAGGGGAAAGAATATCCGATGAATCAGCATGGATTTGCCAGAGACATGGAGTTTTCACTGGTAAGCCAGAGCGCAGATGAAGTATGGTTTGCACTGGAAGATACAGAAGAGACATATAAAGTATATCCATTTCACTTTCATCTGGAGATAGGATATAGACTGGAAGATGCTTCGGTCAGTGTGATGTGGAAAGTTAAGAATATAAATGATAAGGAGATGCATTTTGCAATTGGTGCACATCCTGCATTCTTCTGTCCGCTTCATGAAGGTGAGAAACAGTCTGAGTATTGTCTGGGATTCCGTAATGGACAGGGAAAAGTACCGGAAGCATTGGTGAATACCGTATTTGGAGAAGGTGGTGTCGTTACGACGCAGAAAAAAGAATATAAGCTGACAGACGGATGCCTTCCGATGGATGAACATCTCTTTGACGGAGATGCACTGGTGATCGAAGACCACCAGATTCAGAAAGTAGTACTAATGGATCCACAGAAGAAGGAATATCTGGCAGTGGAGTTTGATGCACCGTTAGTCGGAATCTGGTCACCGCCGAAAAAACAGGCACCGTTTGTATGTATTGAACCATGGTATGGACGCTGTGACAGTGAGATATTTGAGGGAGAATTAAAAGACAGAGACTGGGAAAATACACTGGCAGCAGGAGAGGAATTTGAGGCATCCTATAGAATCGTTGTTGAATAATTTTTTCAGAATATTTTATAGAATATATATGGATAACTTTGGGGAATCGGTTATAATAAGCATGTAGTTACATGATAACAGTCATTACGAAAGAGAGGAAATAGATATGGCAATTGTACATTTGTCAAAAGACAACTTCAAGGAAGAAGTATTAGAATCAAAAGTGCCGGTACTGGTAGACTTCTGGGCAACGTGGTGCGGGCCATGCCAGACAATGGGACCGCTGGTGGAAGAGATTGCAGAAGAGCGCGCAGATATCAAAGTATGCAAGCTTGATGTAGATCAGGAACCGGAACTTGCAAGACAGTACCGTGTAATGTCTATCCCGACATTCCTTGTGTTTAAAGAAGGAGAAGTTGTAAAGAGAGACATGGGTGTGATGTCTAAAGAAGAAGTTGAAGGACTTATTGGATAATCTATAAAGCGGTTTCACCGGATGGTGAAGCCGCTTTGTGTATACAAAAGTATTAAAGTCCGAGTACGTCCTTAATAGAATAGAATCCAGGAGCTTTCCCGTCAAGATAAGCTGCACAGTCACAGGCACCTCTCGCAAAGCATTCCCAGTTATAGGAATGATGTGTGATCTCAAGACGTTCTCCCATGCCTCCGAAGAATACCGTATGGCTGCTTGGAATATTACCTGCACGGAGAGAATGATAGCCGATTGTTCCAGGTTCACGTGGAGATTCTCCCTCGCGTCCGTAGACGGCAATGTTGCTTAATTCTTTGCCGAGAGCATGCGCCATGATTTCACCCATTTCTTTGGAAGTTCCGCTTGGAGCATCTTTCTTCCACTGATCATGCATTTCCAGAATCTCGATATCAATCTCATCTTTTAATGTTGTGGTTACGAGTTCCAGAAGCTTGTTCATGATATTGACAAGCTTAGAAGTATTGGCGGCATAAAGCATTGGGATCTGCTTTCCGGCATCCTCAAATCGTTTCATCTCTTCGGCGGAGAATCCGGTAGAACCGCATACCAGTGCTTTCTTATGTGCGATGGCAAGATCCAGGACCTCCATAGCCATTTCTTTTGTTGAAAAATCAATGATGACGTCACAGGAGTCGATCACACCTGCCAGATCATCTGTTACAGGAACGCCGAGTTCTGATCCTGTCATTGCGACAGTTCCAAGATCCATTCCTACATAGTCACGTCCTTTTGGTGCTATCCCGGCGATGAGTTTCATATCATCACGGCTGGCAGCGACCTGTGTGATTAATTTTCCCATTTTCCCTCTGGGTCCGATTACAATAACTTTCATATCCATTCTCCTTTCGCAGTCCGGTCGTATTTTTATAGCGGTATATCCGGAACTGCTATAAACTAAGACCAGTATAACACAGCAATTATCCTGTGGATATGAAGAAATCTGAAAACGTCAGGAAACATTGTATAAATAAAAAAGAATTCAGGAGAAAGATTCATAAGAGTCTGCTCTTGTAGGAAAGGTATGAAAATAGTATACTATGAAAAAGTGATTATGAAAAAAGATAATGGAGGCACGAATGAAAGGAATTATATTTGACGTAGACGGAACTTTGTGGGATTCGACAAGAGAAGTTGCGGTTGCATGGAATAAAGTATTGCAGGATGAGATGGAAGGCCACGAGATATTAACCGCAGAAGGGCTGCAGAAAGAATTTGGAAAGCCGATGGATGCGATTGCAGAAAGTCTCTTTCCGGAAATGTCGGAAAAAGACAGGATGGAACTTCTAGGTAAGATGATGGCATATGAAAATGAACTGGTAGCGGTTGGTCCATGTGTGATCTACAATGGTGTACCGGAGACAATCAAAGCACTGAGTAAAAAATATCCACTGTATATAGTTAGTAACTGTCAGGATGGATATATCGAAGCGTTTCTTAAGAATTCCGGACTGGGCGGGTATTTCAAAGATTTTACATGTCCGGCTTATACAGGCAGGTTAAAGGGTGAAAATATCCGTATCATTATGGAAAGAAACGGACTGGATGAAGCAGTGTATGTAGGAGACACCCAGGGGGATGCCAATGCATGTAAGGAAGCAGAAGTACCGATGATCTTTGCGTCATATGGGTTTGGAGAAGTCGAAGGAGAATATCCGTCGATCCGTGCATTTACAGAACTGCAGAATATAGATTTTGACAGACTATAATCAGAAAAATATTGCATTTTATATGCAAAAATACTATAATTCTCTTATATTATTTCGTTGAAAAAATACTAGAAAAGCAGAGGTATAGATTATGAAAAAAAGAGTTGTAGTTGCATTAGGACACAGAGCACTTGGTACGACATTACCAGAACAGAAAGAAGCAGTTAAGAAGACCGCAAAAGTAATCGGTGATCTGATTGAAAAGGGATATCAGGTTGCGGTCACACACAGTAATGCGCCACAGGTCGGTATGATCCATACTGCAATGAATGAATTCGCAAAAGAGCATGAAGATTACACGGCAGCCCCAATGTCGGTATGTTCTGCTATGAGCCAGGGATATATCGGATACGACCTTCAGAATGCAATCCGCGAAGAATTAATGGATCGTGGAATCTACAGAACAGTCAGCACGATCCTGACACAAGTGATCGTTGATCCGTACGATGAAGCATTTTATACACCGACCAAGGTACTTGGCCGTTATATGGATGTAGAAGAAGCAAGTGCAGAACGCAAGAAGGGAAACTATGTTGTAGAAGAACCTGGCAAAGGATTCCGCCGTATCGTTGCAGCTCCGAATCCGGTCAGCATCGTAGAGATTGATGCGATCAAAGCATTGCTGGATGCAGATCAGGTTGTCATTGCATGTGGTGGAGGCGGAATTCCGGTATTAGAGCAGGATCACCGTCTGAAAGGTGCAAGTGCAGTAATCGAAAAAGATCTGACAGCCGGAAAGATGGCAGAAGAGACAGATGCGGATTCACTCATCATTCTTACAAGTGTTGAAAAAGTTAAGATCAACATGGACAGACCGGAGGAAGAAGAACTGAGAGAGATCAGTGTTGATCAGGCAAAAGCCTATATGGAAGAAGGACATTTCGGAAAATATAACATGTATCCGAAGTTCAGAGCAGCTGTAGAATTTCTTGAAAAGAGAGAAGGAAGAAGTGCACTGATCACATCTTTTGATAAGCTGGATGAAGCACTCAAAGGAAAGACAGGTACACTGATCAGATAAAAAGTTACAAGATCAGAAGAATCGGCTGCCTTCAAAAGCAGGATAAAAACCTGCACAGACATAGTGAAAGCTGTGAATGTGCGGGTTTTTTTGGATTTTAACAGACAATCAGAATAAGGAGCAGGTGCATATAGTATAAGGAACAGGAACTTTACAATGTGGATAAGTTATGCTGTGTCCGACAGGGAGGTGGAAAACAGATGTCCAAAATCCGGCTGTGCGAACTGTCCAAAAAAGAAGTGATCAATTGCTGCGACTGCAAGAAGCTTGGATATATCGATGACCTGATCATTGATGACTGCAAAGGCTGTATTGAAGCACTTGTAGTCCCGGAAGGTGGGAAATGGTGTAACTTTTTTGGAGATGGAACAGAGTATATCATACCATTTTCCTGCATCAAAAGAATCGGCCCTGATTTAATTCTGGTAGAGATACATGAGGAAAAATAACAAAAAATAGGGCGGAAATGTGTTTGACTTCTCTTTTTGAAAAAGATATACTGTATTTGAACTGCTATAAAGGACAGAAAGGAACGAATCAGATGAAATGCCCATATTGTAATAATCCGGATACAAGAGTGATTGATTCCAGACCGGCGGAAGACGGAAGCTGTATCAGACGCCGCCGTTCTTGTGATATATGTGGGAAACGTTTTACTACATATGAAAAAGTAGAGACAATTCCGCTGACAGTAATAAAGAAGGACAATACCAGAGAACAGTATGACCGCCGGAAAGTAGAGAACGGCGTGGTTCGTGCCTGTTATAAACGACCTGTTGCAACGGCAGATATCCAGAAAGTTGTCGACAGAATAGAAACAAAAGTATTTAGCATGGAAGAAAAAGAGATTCCGAGCAGTGCGATCGGTGAGGCTGTTATGGATGAATTAAAAATACTCGATGAGGTTGCTTATGTTCGTTTCGCATCCGTTTACAGAGAATTTAAGGATGTCAGTACATTTATGGACGAATTAAAAAAGATATTAAAATAAATCCGATATAGAATGGGAATGCAGAATCTGTCAGACTGAATAATGAATATTGGATGAAGAAGGAATTGCTTATAAAGCAATAAAGTGATAAAATATATGGGAGAAGCAAAAGTATTTGCTTCTCCCTTTTTCAAAAGAGAATCAGATTTGTTATAAATAGATGTGTATTTAAAATAGCTTGTTAGAATAGATTGGGTGAAATAATATGAGAACATATAAGTTAACTATTTCCTATGACGGAAGCAGGTATCAGGGATGGCAGAGACAGGCCACAACAGACAATACGATACAGTATATTCTGGAGTGGAGTATTGGTAAATTAGTCGGATACCGTGTGCATATAGATGGATCAGGAAGAACAGATGCAGGTGTACATGCGCGTGGACAGGTCGCAAGTGTGAAACTGTCTAAGTTGTACGATACGAAAGAACTGAAAGATTCGCTGAACAGATATCTTCCGGAAGATATCCGTATTGTGAAAGTAGAACTGGCAAAGAATGGATTCCATGCGCGCAAAAGTGCGAAAGGTAAGAAATATGAATATTACATCGACTGCCGTGAAAAGCCGGATGTATTTTCAAGAAGATATTGTTATCATTATCCAGAAAAACTGGATATCGAAGCAATGCGTGATGCGACCAGATATCTGATCGGACCGAAGAACTTTACCAGCTTTACAGATGACAAGGAATGTAAAGATCCGGTTCGGAAGATTACAAATATTAAGATCGTCAGGAGCGGGGAAAAGGTAAGAATTACTTATTATGGTACCGGTTTCCTATATCACATGGTAAGAATCCTGACGGGAACGCTTCTGGAGATAGGTGCAGGCAAGAGGGATGCGTCCATGCTTCCGGTCGTAATTGCGGCAGAGGACAGAAGCCTTGCAGGATTTTTGGCTCCGGCAAGGGGATTATTCTTAAGAAAAGTATATTATTAAGAATAGAATAAAACAGATAGGATATATGTCAGAAAAAGTAAAAGTACTGTCCGCAAAAAAAGGACAGGAAAAAGCCGGGAGGAATATATGAAGTTTATATCGTGGAACGTCAATGGAATCCGTGCGTGTGTACAGAAGGGATTTATGGATGTTTTTAATGAATTAGATGCAGATATTTTCTGTATTCAGGAATCAAAGATGCAGGCAGGACAGTTAGAACTGGATATGCCCGGATATCATCAGTATTGGAATTATGCAGAGAAGAAGGGATATTCGGGTACCGGGATTTTTACAAAGAAAGAACCGGTATCAGTAAGTTATGGTCTGGGAATCGAAGAACATGACAAAGAGGGCCGGGTGATCACGCTGGAATTTGAGGAATTCTATTTCATTACCGTGTATACACCGAATTCACAGAGTGAGCTTGCAAGACTGGATTACAGAATGCAGTGGGAAGATGCATTCCTTACTTATCTAAAAGAATTGGAAAAGAAGAAACCGGTCATTTTTTGTGGGGATTTAAATGTAGCACACAAAGAAATAGACTTGAAGAACCCAAAGACAAACCGTAAAAATGCAGGATTCACAGATGAAGAACGTGGGAAATTTACAGAGCTTTTAAATGCGGGATTTATTGATACGTTCCGCTACTTCTATCCGGAAAAGGAAGGAATATACTCATGGTGGTCCTACAGATTCAGCGCAAGAAAGAAAAATGCAGGGTGGCGTATTGATTATTTCTGTGTATCAGAGAGCCTGCAGCCACGTTTGAAAGATGCTGTCATTCACACGGAGATCATGGGATCGGATCATTGTCCGGTAGAACTTGATATAGAGTAATCCGACAGTGTTATAATCATATGGAAAATATATGGAGCTGCCGCAAAAGTAGATAAACAATCTGTTTTTGCGGCAGCTCCACATATTTAAAAAGATAAAGAGTTTTATAAAAAGCCTCCGTCAACCCCGATGATCTGTCCGGTCATATATTCCGGAGCATGTACAATATTCCATACCATCTGGGCAATTTCCTTAGGAGTTCCGTAACGTCCGGCAGGAATTTCATCTTCTAGGGCTTTTCGTTCTTCCGGTGTGAGCTGATCGTTCATAGAAGTATCGATGACACCGCATGCAATTGCATTCACCTGGACATTACTTGGTGCGAGTTCTTTCGCCAGAGCTTTTGTGAATCCGTTGATACCGGATTTGGATGCGGAGTATGCAACTTCGCAGGAAGCACCCGAGAGACCCCACATTGAAGAAATGTTGATGATCTTACCGGAACGCTTTGATACCATCGGAGGGATGGCCTGCCGGCAACAATAAAATACAGAAGAAAGATTGGTCTGAATAATATGATTCCAGTCTTCATCTGTCATATCGGATAAGAGATTGATATGAGAAATTCCGGCATTGTTCACAAGAACATCAAGGTGTGAACAGTCATGATAGATACGGTTATATATGGCTCTTACATGGTCAGGATTGCCGACATCCCCGACAACGATCGTGCAAGGTGTGTGGTATTTTTTTCGGATATAGGCGCGGAGCTTTTTCAGTTCATCTACAGAAGAAGAACAATTTAAAAATGTGTGATATCCGCGCGATGCAAATCGTAAAGCAATGCTTTTCCCGATACCCCGGGAAGCCCCTGTGATTAAAATAGTCTTTTGTTCCATAATTTTTCTCCCCTGATCAATTAACTTTTCTTCTATTATATACTGAAATCATTGTCATTTAAAGTGTTAGGTGATATTATTTATATAACAATAACCAGTCGGACCGTAGAAGATTGGTTCCAAAAGCCAGACGTGATAAAAGAGAGGTACCATTATGATTAATAAGGCAATTGAATTTGCCACGAGAGCACATGCAGGACAGTTCAGGAAAGGGACAAGCAGACCATATATTGTGCATCCGATCGAAGTGGGAGATATTGTCTCAACGATGACGAAGGACGAGGAGATCATCAGTGCAGCGGTTCTTCATGATACAATAGAAGATTGTGCAGGAGTATCAAGAGAGCTTCTGGCAGAAGAATTTTCAGAACGGGTAGCGGGAATTGTGGCACAGGAAAGCGAAGACAAATCCAAGACATGGATGGAACGGAAATCAGCAACGATCGAGCATATCCGTACTGCACCAAAAGAAGTGCAGATGGTAGGACTTGCAGACAAACTTTCGAATATGAGGGATATTGACAGAGATTATCCGGTATACGGAGAAGAATTGTGGAATCGTTTCAGAATGAAGGACAAAGGGATTATCGGCTGGTATTATATTGGGATCCAGGATGCATTGAAGGAGTCGTTTGAAGGTGTAGAGGCTTATGAAGAATATACCAGACTGGTGAATAAGATTTTTGAACAGGAATGAATCATAAAGACAGATCATATAGCAGAAGATATCCAGGGTGTTGTGCAAAAGCAGTACCCTGATTCTTATTTACGCGAACAACGAGCAGAGCGTGTTTCTAATAGTTTAGGAGAAGATGAGATGGCTGATGTAAGAAAACACATGATATTTCACGGAAGAGTGCAGGGAGTAGGTTTTCGTTATACTGCCAAATATCTGGCAAGATCAATGAATCTGACCGGATGGGTGAAAAATGAATATGACGGAACCGTAGTGATGGAAGTACAGGGAAGAGAGGCAATGATCTTCGAACTGATGAAAGGACTGAACAGGAATCAGTTTATCCAGATCGACTGGATCGATACAGAAGAGAAGAAAACAGAAACGGAAAGCAGTTTTGAAGTGAAATATTAAGTTTACAGGACGGGAAAAGTGATTCGGTATATACACTTGAAAGATACATATGTTATACTGGAAGTATTCAAGATGAGGGCGGACAAGGAGAAGAAAAATGACGATAGAAACTGAAAATCAAAAGAGCGTAAAAGGAAGAATTGTAGCTGCGGCGTGGCAGCTGTTCTATGAAAAAGGATATAATGGAACAACGGTGGATGATATCATTGATCTGTCCGGAACATCCAAGGGTTCCTTCTATTATTACTTTAATACAAAGGACGAGCTTTTGAATACATTGTCTATGATCCTGGATGATAATTATGAAATATTGAAAGAGAAAATGGATCCGGATATGAACAGTTATGATAAGTTACTGTATCTGAATTATGAAGCACATTCTATGATAGAAGAAAAGATCAACATTGATCTTCTGGCATCTCTGTATTCTACACAGCTTGTGGCACAGGGACACAGATCATTGCTGGATCAGAACCGGACATATTATAAGCTGATCAGTAGTGTGATCGATGAAGGACAAAAGCGTGGCGAGATATCGGATGAAGTCTCGGTGAGCGATCTGGTCAGATATTATTCCATGTGCGAAAGGGCGCTGGTTTCGGACTGGTGTCTGAATAAGGGAGAGTATTCACTGAGAGAGTATTCGAAAAAATGTATGCCGGTCATGCTGGAACATTTTAAAAGATAATAAATACACAGAACCTGCCAATGGCAGGTTCTTGTTCTGTAGATCAATGCATTTTCAAAGCAGTGCTGCGTCCGGTACCGAAATGATCATTTTTCAGTATTTCAAACGCCTTTTCATAATTTCCTTTCCGCATAAATGCAACCATTTTCTTGAGATTTTCATTTGTCTTTGGAATTCCCATTCCGTTACGGATGGAATATTGTCCGATACGGATGAGTTCAGACAGATTATTTTCATAGATCCGGTTGATCCGTTCATTATCCAGAATACTGATAATCTCCATATGCATTGCGGTATCCGCAATTTCCCATTCGTACAGATCACCGGCAACGGCGCACATGCGCACGATCTTTTCCTCTATGCGGTAAGAATATTCCTCATACCGGCCTGACGTAAAGATAAGGTGAAAAGCCGGGCCCTCTAATAATTCTCTTAACTGATAGATTTCATTGATATCTTTCTCTGTAATTTCTTTCACCGTCATAGATTTATAATAATCAGAAACGATCAGCCCTTCGACCTGCAGCATCTGGATCGCAGTACGGACCGGGCTGCGGCTCATCCCCAGTTCTTTGGTGAGCATGGCTTCGGTGAGAACCATGCCCGGAGGATAGGTAAGATTCATAATATTTTCTTTGATCGTCTCATAAGCCTGTGTGGCAAGAGACGGACTCTTTTCTGCCATGTCGGATTCCCCCTTTTGGTATACGTCCCAGAAAAAATGGATGTGAAGATAAAAGTATACATCTTTTATATTTGTATACAAATTATAACGTGTTTTTAAAGAAAATTCAAGGTTATGTGTTGACTTTTTTGAAAAGGAGTGTTATAGTCACAGTAGAAATGATTTGTATACAAATTAAAAAAACGTATACAAATAGCACATGAAGAATATCCATTACAAATCATAAATCATCATTCATGCGCTGGAACAATTAATAAGACAATATCATATTGGAAAAGGAAGGTAATTAAGGATGAAATTAGGATTTATTGGTACAGGTAACATGGCATCAGCAATCATGGGTGGAATTATTAAGAATAATGTAATTCCGGCAGAAGAGATCATCGGAGCAGATCTTTTTGCACCTGGAAGAGAAAGAGCGCAGAAAGAATATGGAATCAATGTAACAGCAGATAATAAAGAAGTTGCTTCAAAAGCAGAGACAATTATCCTCTCTGTAAAACCTCAGTTCTATGCAAGCGTAATTGCAGATATCAAAGATGTAGTAACAGACAACCAGATTATCATTACAATTGCACCTGGTAAGACACTTGCATGGCTTGCAGAACAGTTTGGAAAAGAAGTAAAGATTGTCCGTACAATGCCTAACACACCGGCTATGGTTGGAGAAGGTATGACAGCCGTTTGCCCGAATGAGCACCTTACAGAAGATGAGATCGCATATGTAAAGAGTCTTCTGGAAAGCTTCAGCCGCGCAGAGATCGTTCCGGAGCGTCTGATGGATGTTGTGACAGCAGTAAGCGGAAGCTCACCGGCATATGTATTCATGCTGATCGAAGCTATGGCAGACGCAGCAGTTTCAGGCGGAATGCCAAGAAAACAGGCTTATCAGTTTGCTGCACAGGCAGTTCTCGGAAGCGCAAAGATGGTTCTGGATACAGGAAAACATCCTGGAGAATTAAAAGATATGGTTTGCTCACCGGCAGGAACAACAATTGAAGCTGTTCGTACATTAGAAGAACTTGGATTCAGAAGTTCTATCATCGAAGCAATGAAAGTCTGCGAAGAGATGTCCAGAAGTTTATAATCAATATATTTAAATAATAAAAATATCTATACGGAGCAGGAATTACAGAGAAGTTGTAGTTCCTGCTTTTTGTGTTGTCTATTCGTATTTTGGAAGAATTGTGTTAGAATAATATTTAGAAGAAAACAGGACAGGTGAATAAAAGATGAAAAAAGAACTGGATTATTTTATGATTGATGGAGAATTTGGCGGAAATCAGGACTGGTTTACCAATATTGTTATGAATATCGGAGGATGCGGGGCAGCAACGGCCTGTGACAGTTGCATCTATCTGGCAAAATACAAAGGAATGAAAGAACTATATCCATTTGATCTGGAACAGATGGATAAAGAAGCCTATAAAAAATTCAGCCAGCTTATGAAGCCGTATATACGGCCGAGAGTTCAGGGAGTGAAAAAGCCTGAGTGGTACATCGGGGGATTGGAAAAATATATTTCAGACGTGAATAAAAGATGTGGAACAGATTACCAGATCCATATGGAAAAATTCGACGGAACAGGAGATGCAGACGAGGCAGAACGTATTATATGCGGACAGATTGATAAAGAGCTTCCGGTTCCATATCTGATGCTCCGTCATTTGAACACTGAAAAATACAAAGATTTTATCTGGCACTGGTTCCTGGTGGTCGGATATGAAAAAGAGAAGCATGAAACATGGATTGATGTGGCTACTTATGGGGAAAAAGTCCGTTTGAACCTGAAAGATTTGTGGAAAACCGGGTGTGAAGAAAAAGGTGGAATCGTAATCTATGAGATAAAAGAGCAGAAAAAGAATTAAAATGACCAATTTCATATTTTTTACACATTTTCGAATTATAATTATTCATAATCGTAAAAAAATAAAAGAAAAGGTGGGACAGAAAAAGTGAAAAAGCGAATCATGACTGCAGGAATGTTAGCTATGATACTTGCGATAGGAATGACAGCGTGCACAAAAGCAGACAATACAACAAAAACAGAGAAAACTTCAGAATCAGATGGGAAAAAAGAACTGAAAAAATCGGATGACGAAAAAAATGTAATGAATGCAGAACAGAAAAAGATCTACGAAAAGATCAAGCTGACCTATAAAGAAGAAGAACAGAAAAAAGTTGCGGAAAAATTAGAGAAAAAGAAAGAGTCACAGGATTATAATCTGAACAATATGCTGATTGAATATAATCCATTCGGAACCAATACACAGTCACTGTATGTATATTTTAAAACGGATGCAGCGGTAAAGGTATCCTACACGATCCATGTTAAAGACGATGGCATTTCTGATTTCAGCAGAGATGTATATCAGGATGAGGAATATCAGACAGAACATGAATTCCAGGTGATTGGTCTGATTCCGGATACGGAGAATACAATTACCTTTTATGTGACAAACGAAGATGGGTCTACCAATACAAAGGAAATCGTATACGAAATGGGAAGCCTGTACGGAGAGGAAAAGGTACAGCTTGATACCGATATGAAACAGAGTGCGGATCAGCTGGAAGACGGACTTTATGTGATATTAGGTAATGACAGCAGTTCCATGGATTTCATGTATTATTATGATAACAGCGGAGTGTTAAGAGGTGAGGTGCCGCTTCTGGATTACAGAAGCCACAGGCTGCTTTTTGATGATAATTCCATGTATTACAGCATTTCCGAGAAGAAGATGGCACAGGTAAACCGTCTCGGACAGGTGACAAAGGTGTACAATCTTGGTGATTACAGTCTGCATCATGATTATGTGTTTGATGAAAATGGCAATATGCTGATCCTGGCAACGGATACCACACAGGACAGTGTGGAGGATATCGTGCTGAAGCTGGATGTGAATTCAGGCGAAGTGACAGAGGTACTGGATCTGGAAGACCTGTTTGGTGATTATAAGAAGACCTGTGTGAAGAATTCCTCGGATGAACTGGACTGGATGCATATTAATACGATCCAGTACATGGGAAATGGATCGGTGCTGTTAAGCTCCAGGGAGACGTCTACGATCATTAAAGTGGACAACCTTTATGATGAACCGTCGATTTCCTACATGATCGGTGAGAAGGATTTCTGGGAAGATACATCTTATGTCAGTTGTGTACTGAATAAAAAAGGCGATTTTATAATTCAGGGCGGTCAGCATACGATTACATATGAGACGGATGAAAGCCTTGCAGACGGGCAGTATTATCTGTATATGTTTAATAATAATATCGGAATCAGTGAGACAAGACCGGATTATGACTGGTCTTCCATCGGACTTAAGACCAGTTCGGCAGTGGACGGAAAGAATTCCAAATATTATAAATATCTGGTAGATGAAAATGAAGGGACATTTGAACTGGTGGATTCGTTTAAAGTGCCATATTCCGGATACGTCAGCAGCGCACAGGATATTGGGGATCACGTGCTTGCAGATTCCGGACTGAAGGGAACGTTTACGGAATATGATGCGGATCATAAGGCAATCGCAACATATAAGATTGATTATGAAAAATTCGTTTACCGTGTATTCAAGTATAATTTTGAAGGATATTATTTTGGAAAAAGTGAATAATCCATAAAAATCATATGGAAGTCTTTACGGATAACGATTTATCCGCTAAAATGAAAGCGTCGGTTTTTGCCGGCGCTTTTTGAAAAAGTAGTTGAATTAAGAAAGAAAAGGGGAAAATAGAATGGCAAATCCAATCGTTACAATTGAGATGGAAAACGGAGATATTATGAAAGCAGAACTGTATCCGGAAGTTGCACCGAATACGGTAAATAATTTTGTTTCCTTGGTGAAAAAAGGGTATTATGACGGACTGATCTTCCACCGTGTTATTAATGGATTCATGATCCAGGGCGGATGCCCGGACGGAACCGGAATGGGCGGCCCGGGATATTCGATCAAAGGAGAATTTGCTCAGAACGGTTTTGCAAATGAACTTGCACATACAGAAGGAGTGCTTTCTATGGCAAGGGCAATGCATCCGGATTCAGCAGGCTCACAGTTCTTTATCATGCATAAAGCAGCACCACATCTGGATGGTGCATATGCTGCATTTGGTAAGATCATCGAAGGCATGGATATTGTGAATAAGATTGCTGAGACCGATACAGATTACAGCGACAGACCACTGGATGAACAGAAGATGAAAAAGGTAACTGTTGATACAATGGGAACAGAGTATCCGGAACCGGAGAAAGCATAAAACGGCGGCAGATAGCAACCAATCATAGCAATCAGGCATACAGCGATCAGATACGTCTGATCGCTGTATGTAAATTTCCAACACATATGACGCGGAGGAAAACGACAGATGGAAATGATCCAGACAGAAAAATTGGTATATGAATATGAAAAACGTGATGAAGAAGGCAATGTGATTGGAACATCGCGTGCTATTGATGAAGTAGATATTGAAGCAAAAGAAGGACAGTTTATAGCAATTCTCGGACATAATGGTTCCGGAAAATCAACTCTTGCCAAGCATCTGAATGCAATTCTGATGCCAACAGAAGGTTCCGTATGGGTAGATGGAAAGAATACGAGTAATCCGGATGAACTTTGGAATGTAAGACAGTCGGCGGGAATGGTATTTCAGAATCCGGACAATCAGATCATTGGCACTGTAGTAGAAGAAGATGTGGGGTTTGGTCCGGAGAACCTGGGCGTTCCGACGGATGAGATCTGGCAGCGGGTGGAAGAAAGTCTGAAAGCTGTTGGGATGATTGAATACCGGCATCATTCTCCGAATAAGCTTTCCGGAGGACAAAAACAGAGAGTAGCAATCGCCGGTGTCGTGGCAATGGAACCGAAATGCATCGTTATGGATGAGCCGACTGCAATGCTTGACCCGGTTGGAAGGAGAGAAGTCTTAAAGACGGTTCATAAACTCAGAAAGCAGAAGAAGGTCACTGTGATACTGATCACACATTACATGGAAGAAGTAGTAGATGCAGATAAGATATTCGTGATGGATCACGGAAAAGTCGTGATGGAAGGCTCACCGAAAGAGATATTCTCCAAAGTAGATGAATTAAAGAGTTACCGGCTGGATGTGCCGCAAGTGACGATTCTGGCAGATGAACTCAGAAAACGCGGACTGGATATTCCGAAAGGGATTCTGAGAAAAGAAGAACTGGTAGAGGCAGTGGAACGTTTGACAAGTGAAAATGGTGAGAAGAAATGACAGACATTGCAATTAAGATAGAACATTTGAATTATATATACAGTCCCGGGACTGCATATGAAAAACATGCACTCAGAGACATTTGCCTGGAAATCCCACATGGAGAATTTGTGGGGATCATCGGGCATACTGGATCAGGAAAGTCGACACTGATCCAACATTTGAACGGCCTGGTAAAGGCAACAGATGGTGCATTATATTATAATGGAGAAAACATTTACCAAAATGGGTATGATATGCGTGCACTCCGTAATCAGGTCGGACTGGTATTTCAGTATCCGGAGTACCAGTTGTTCGAGATCGATGTACTGACAGATGTGTGTTTTGGTCCGAAGAATCAGGGACTGAGCAAAGAAGAGTGTGAAAAGCGTGCGCTAGAGGCATTGAAACTGGTAGGGTTAAAAGAAAAATATTATAAATCTTCTCCATTTGAGCTCTCGGGCGGACAGAAACGAAGAGTAGCGATTGCCGGAGTTCTGGCAATGCATCCCAAGGTCCTGGTTCTTGATGAGCCGACGGCGGGGCTTGATCCGAAGGGCAGAGATGATATTCTGGATCAGATCGCATATCTTCATAAGCAGAGCGATATGACAGTGATTCTGGTGTCGCATAGCATGGAAGACATTGCGAGATATGCGGATCGGATCGTTGTGATGAACAAGGGGGCAGTGATGTATAATGGCACACCGAAAGAGGTGTTTGCGCATTATCAGGAGTTGGAGAAGATTGGCCTTGCAGCTCCGCAGGTGACATATATCATGCACGACCTGAAAGAAAAAGGTTTACCAGTAAAGGTAAATGTGACGACTGTGAAAGAAGCAACAGATGAGATTATGCGGGCACTGGAGAAGAAGATATGATAAGAGATATAACAATCGGACAATATTATCCGGCAAAGAGTGTGTTACACAGATTGGATCCAAGAGTAAAGCTGGTGGGAACGCTGCTTTACCTGATCTCACTGTTTTTATTCAACAGTATTCCGGGATACGTGATGACGACGTTGTTTCTGATCCTTGTTATCAGGATATCAAAAGTACCGTTTTCTTTTATTGTAAGAGGGTTAAAACCGGTCATCATGCTTTTGATGATCACGGTGTTGTTCAACTTATTTTTGACGAGGGATGGAGCAGTGTTGTTCCATGCATGGATTTTCACGATCACAGAAGGCGGTCTCAGGACAGCGGTATATATGGCAATCCGGCTGATCTATCTGATCATCGGTTCGTCACTTATGACATTTACAACGACCCCGAATGAACTGACAGATGGAATTGAAGAATTACTCGGACCACTGAACAAGATTCGTGTTCCAGTACATGAGATTGCAATGATCATGTCAATCGCACTCCGCTTCATCCCAATCCTTCTGGAAGAGACGGATAAGATCATGAAAGCGCAGATTGCAAGAGGTGCCGATCTGGAAAGCGGCAATATGATCCAGAAAGCAAAGAGTATGATTCCGATTTTGGTTCCTTTGTTTGTGTCTGCGTTCCGGAGAGCGAATGATCTGGCGATGGCAATGGAGGCAAGATGTTACCATGGTGGTGAGGGACGTACGAAGATGAAGCCGTTAAAATACTGCAGGAAAGATAGAATAGCTTATATTACTGTAATTGCGTATGTGGTTCTCGTTGTTTTAATCGGAAGATTTGTACCACTGCATATATGGATATTTTAGAGGATAAGCGACAGTTATGCATCAGAAAATGGGACGGGGAAAACTCCGTCCCTGATTTATTCCGGGATATGATCACGTGAAAGGAAAGAAAAATATCATGAGAAGAATCAGAATCTTTGTAGCATATGACGGGACGAATTACTGCGGCTGGCAGATCCAGCCGAATGGAATTACAATAGAAGAAAAACTGAATAAAGCGTTAAACAGACTTACCGGAGAAGACATCCGGGTTATCGGGGCAAGCCGTACGGATTCCGGAGTGCATGCGCTTGGCAATGTGGCAGTATTTGATACAGAATCTCCGATTCCGCCGGAAAGATTTTCCTATGCATTAAATCAGAGGCTTCCGGAAGATATTGTGGTAGTGAAGTCAGATGAAGTGCCGCTTGACTGGCATCCGAGATATCAGGATAAAATTTCTAAAACATATGAGTACCATATTTACAATGCACAGATGCCGAATCCATTAAAGACACGATATTGTACATTTGTATCATTTCCGCTGGATATCGGTGCAATGAGAGAAGGAGCCAAATATCTGATCGGAGCGCATGATTTTGTGAGTTTTTGTAATATCCGAACCAATACACAGGATACAGTGAGAACAGTATATGATCTGACGATTGAAAAAAAAGATGATGAGGTTGTGCTGAGAATCACAGGAAATGGATTCTTGTACAACATGGTCCGCATTATCGCAGGTGTCCTGATCCGGGTCGGCAGAGGGTTCTATACTCCGGAAAAAGTAAAAGAGATTCTGGAAGCCAAAGTCCATACTTCAGAAGGGGCCACAGCATTGCCAAACGGACTGGTATTGGTAAAAATAGATTATAAATAATCAATGAATAGTCGGCATTTTGGACAATATACAGAAAAAAATCGGAATAACATACAAAAATAAAAAAAACCGCCATAAAAAGACAAGAATATGTTAAAATACATCTGTCCGGCATAAAGTTGAGAAAGCTGGACGGAAGGAGAAAAATTATGGAAATGTTATTGTATCTCGTTCCGGTATTTGGAATCCTTGGACTGCTCTTTGCAGCTTATTTGGCAGCAAGAGTAGGAAGACAGGATGCCGGAAACGACAGAATGAAAGAAATCGCCACAGCGATCAGTGATGGTGCGCAGGCATTTCTGACGGCAGAGTACAAGATTCTGGTTATTTTCGTTGCGGTATTATTCGTACTTATCGGATTCGGAATCGGTAACTGGATTACTGCTGTATGCTTTGTAGTAGGAGCTTTATTCTCAACGCTTGCAGGTTTCTGCGGGATGAAAGTTGCTACAAAGGCAAATGTAAGAACTGCGAATGCAGCAAAAGAAAAAGGAATGAACAAAGCACTCTCGATTGCATTCTCCGGTGGAGCTGTAATGGGTATGTGTGTAGCCGGTTTTGGTGTATTTGGTGTCAGCATCATTTACATCCTGACTAAAAATGTTGATATTATTACAGGCTTTAGTTTAGGAGCTTCTTCCATTGCTCTGTTTGCACGTGTTGGTGGTGGTATCTACACAAAAGCTGCCGATGTAGGAGCCGATCTTGTTGGTAAGGTAGAAGCAGGTATTCCGGAAGATGATCCGCGTAACCCGGCTGTTATCGCCGATAATGTAGGGGATAACGTAGGTGATGTTGCAGGTATGGGAGCAGACCTTTTTGAGTCTTATGTAGGCGCACTTGTATCGGCACTGACACTTGGAATCGTATATTATAAAGCTGAGGGAGCTATCTTCCCACTCCTGATCGCAGGACTTGGACTTGTAGCTTCTATCCTCGGAACATTTTTTGTAAAGGGTGACGAGAATTCCAATCCACATAAAGCATTAAAGACAGGTTCTTATGTAGCAAGTGTATTGGTACTGATCGTATCTTGTGTATTCAGTAAAGTATTCTTTGGAGATTTTAAAGCAGCGATTGCTATCGTAGCCGGTCTGATCGTGGGACTTCTGATCGGTATCATCACAGAAGTATATACATCCGGAGACTACAAATCAGTGAAAGAAATTGCAGAACAGTCAGAGACAGGATCTGCAACAACCATCATCAGTGGTCTTGCAGTAGGTATGAAGTCTACAGCAATCCCGATCCTTCTGATCTGTGTTGGTATCTTTGTTGCATACCAGACATGCGGACTTTACGGTATTGCACTTGCTGCTGTAGGAATGCTTTCTACTACCGCTATTACAGTAGCTGTAGATGCTTATGGACCAATTGCGGACAATGCCGGGGGTATTGCAGAGATGTCTGAGCTGGATCCACATGTTCGTCAGATCACCGACAAACTGGATGCCGTTGGTAACACAACAGCAGCTATGGGTAAAGGTTTCGCTATCGGATCTGCAGCCCTGACAGCGCTTGCCCTGTTTGTATCTTATGCAGAGGCAGTACATCTGAAGACAATTGATATCCTTGACTCACGTGTAATCATCGGAATGCTGATCGGTGGAATGCTTCCATTCTTATTCTCAGCTATGACAATGTCATCTGTATCAAGAGCAGCATAT
The DNA here is from genome assembly GCF_024168045.1 of Dorea longicatena. Lineage (GTDB taxonomy): Bacteria > Bacillota > Clostridia > Lachnospirales > Lachnospiraceae > Dorea_A. The sequence continues at coordinate 2,142,428 of NZ_CP100126.1, read as the reverse complement.
CAGATGATTGAAGAAGTAAGACGTCAGTTCAAGACAATGCCTGGAATCATGAAGGGTACAGAAAAGCCGGATTATAAATCATGCGTTGCAATCTCAACAACAGCAGCATTAAAAGAGATGCTGGTTCCTGGTGTTATGGCAGTGCTTGCACCACTGGTAGTGGGAATCCTTCTTGGACCTTCCGCACTTGGCGGACTTCTTGCAGGAGCGCTCGTAACAGGTGTTATGATGGCAATCTTCATGTCCAATGCAGGTGGAGCATGGGATAATGCTAAGAAATATATCGAAGACGGTAACCACGGTGGAAAAGGAAGTGAAGCTCATAAAGCAGCTGTAGTTGGAGACACTGTTGGTGATCCATTCAAAGATACATCAGGACCATCTATCAACATCCTGATCAAACTGATGACAGTTGTATCACTGGTATTTGCACCACTGTTCCTGTCAATCGGCGGATTATTATAAGAACATTTTAGAATAATCATAAAAAGCAGACGATATCTGTACCATCCGGTACAGATATCGTTTTTTTACTCAACTATGTGTACAAGAAGAAATTGTCTGCAATCCAAATATCTATAATGAGCAGCAGGCAGCAGAGTTTGCGGGTGATTTATAAAAAGTTGAGAAAAATATTAGAATTGGGGGACTGGCAACCACCCGCTGTTTGTGATAATATATGTGTCGGGACTTTTATTAATTTTGAAAATAGATAGAAAAGAGGCAATAAACATGACAAAAGTAGATATTATTTCAGGATTCCTCGGAGCAGGAAAAACTACATTTATCAAAAAGCTGCTCAGTGATGTATGGGCGGGAGAGAAACTTGTGCTGATCGAGAATGAATTTGGCGAGATCGGTATCGATGGCGGATTCTTAAAAGATGCAGGAATCGAGATTACAGAGATGAACTCAGGATGCATCTGCTGTACACTGGTTGGTGACTTCAGCAAAGCTCTGGTAAAAGTATTAGATGAGTATCATCCGGACCGTGTAATCATTGAGCCATCAGGAGTTGGAAAATTATCTGATGTAGCAAGAGCAATTGAAGCTGTAGAAAAAGATGCGGACATTGAAATTGACGGAAGAATCACAGTTGTAGATGGTAAAAAGGCAAAAATGTACATGAAGAACTTTGGAGAATTCTTCAAAGATCAGGTAGAGCATGCGTCAACAATCGTAGTAAGCCGTACACAGATGATGACAGATGAAAAAGTAGAAGAATGCGTACACACACTTCGTGAAGAAAATGCAGAAGCAACGATCATCTCTACACCATGGGATGAGCTTGGCAAAGAGGCAATCAGTCATGCACTGACAAAGGGTGCTGAGATTGAGAGCCTGTTTGAAGATCATGAAGATCATGATCACGATCACGACCATTGTGACCACGATCACCATGACCATCATGATCACGATCACGACCATTGTGACCACGATCACCACGATCATGATCACTGCGATCACGACCATCATGATCACTGCAATCACGATCATCATGACCACGATCATCATGACCATGATCACGATTGCTGCTGTGGACACGATCACGATCATCACCACCATCATCATGCAGATGATGTGTTTACAAGCTGGGGCAAAGAGACTGTTCATAAATATACAGAAGAAGAATTGGATTATCTGCTGAAAGCGTTGTCGGAGACCACTTCGTATGGAACAATCCTTCGTTCAAAAGGTATCATTCAGATGACAGACGGAGGATGGAAACAGTTTGATTTAGTACCGGAAGAATACGAAGTAAGAGAAGGTCAGCCGGATTATACAGGACGCATCTGCGTAATCGGAACAGATCTGAAGGAAGAAGAACTTCTGAAGTTATTCCACGTATAAGACAGGAAATAGAAAAAAGGAAAGAGGTGCGGGTATGGCAACACCTATGTTTATCGTCACGGGATTCTTAGACAGTGGTAAAACAACCATGATAAAAGATACCCTGATGGAACAGGAATGGATCGAACCGGGACTTACACTGCTGCTTCTCTGTGAAGAAGGAGAAGAAGAGTATCCGGAAGAATATTTGAAAGAAAAGAATATGGCAGTTCTGAAAATCGAAGAATTCGAACAGCTGAACACTGTATTTTTCAAAAACTGTGAAAGAAATTATCATCCGGCACAGATCGTTATTGAATATAACGGGATGTGGAAACTGGAAGATCTGCTTTCGATCAGATATCCAAGAAGCTTCGAGCTGCAGGGCGTATATTCAACCGTTAATGGTATGACATTGGATATGTATCTGATGAATATGAGAAATATGCTGATGGAACAGCTGACAGAATCAGAACTGATCGTTGTAAACCGCTGTGCAGACGGCGTTAACAGATCAGGATTCAGACGGGCACTGAAAGTGCAGAACCCGATGGCACAGCTCCTTTTTGAAGATATGCAGGGTAAGATCATAGAACCGTCTGAAGAAGATCTTCCATATGACGTAAAAGGTGATAAGATTGTGCTGGACGATGTAGACTTTGGAGTATGGTATGTGGATGCATATGATCATCCGGAATTATATCTTCATAAAGAGATTGATTTTAAAGGACAGATCTTTCGACCAAAGGGGATGCCGGACAATATGTTCGTTCCGGTCAGAGAGATCATGACCTGCTGTGCGGACGATGTACGTTATTACGGATATCCATGTAAGGCAGAAATGAAAATTGATGCAAAGACAAAATCCTGGATGCAGATCCGTGCAAGATTCGAGTACGAGGCAGTAAGTTCCTTTGGAAACAAACAGCCGGTATTGTATCTGATCGATATGGAACCAGCCGCAGAGCCGGAAGATAAGGTTGTGTATTTAGGGTAATTGGGATTTAATTTATTAACTGGGGAAGCGGCCTCTCAGTCCTTGAAGGAAACAATAGATAAGGCTTCTTGTTCAGGTTCCATACCATAAGAAACACTAAGAGAGTCAGAATCACCTAAAAGCAAAGGAACTACGCTCAAACTCGGCGTTCGCCTCAAACACGTTCGCTTCGTTCCTTTAACGGTGCTTCTGACTCTCTAACTATTTCTAATGGCATTCCACATTCACAATAATCCTTATCTATTGTTTCCTTCAAGTCGTGACTGGCAGCGGATGTTAATAAATAAAATGTCCGGAAGTGTAACCCGGTGGAGGACACTACGGTTACGCAATTGCCATTTCATTCGTAAGGCATTTGATACACACGGAATAAAACTTGGAAAGGCGTTCCAGTGAATGTGAAAGAGGCGTTGGTAATTCTTAAGGGGCAAAATTCTGCGTTGGGTTTTCAAAATTTGACTGTCTGAGGCGTATGCCGAGTTTCAAATTTTGAAAGCCTGCTTTTAGCAGAATTTTGCCCCTTTAGAATTGACCCGCCGATGGAACCTGAACAGGAACACCTTTTCAAGCTTTATTCCGGTTCGGGTATCCACAGCCTTCCTGAATTAAATCCCAAGCTTATTTTATATCAGAATATACGACGTTTCCTCCGCAAATCGTATATTTCACCTTACCGGTAAGTTCCTTTCCGGTAAATGGTGAGTTTGATGATTTGGAAGCATATTCTTTCGGGATCCATGTTTCATCAGGGTCAAATATAACAAAGTCTGCATCTGCACCTTCCTGAATTGTTCCGTAAGGCAGATGGTATAGCTTTGCCGGGTTCACTGTCATTTTTTCCAGAAGTTGTATCATGGTCAGATATCCGGGCTTTACAAGGTTGGTGATACCGAGTGCAAGGGAGGTCTCGAGACCGATAATGCCGCTTGGGGCTTCTGTGATCGGTTTGGATTTTTCTTCTGTGCTGTGTGGGGCATGATCCGTAGCAATCAGGTCAATAGTTCCATCAGCGAGTCCTGCAATAATCTGCTGGCGGTCATTTTCCGTACGAAGCGGCGGATTCATCTTTGCCAACGTGCCATGTTCCAAAACAGCGTCTTCTGTTAAGGAGAAGTGGTGCGGTGTTGCCTCAGCGTGTAATTTTGCCCCCAGTTTTTTGTATGTACGGATCAGATCAATCGATACACCGGAACTGATATGCTGGATTACAACATCTGCACCGGAACGGAGCGCCAGAAGACAGTCTCTTGCCACCAGTGCTTCTTCGGCAATGGATGGAGAACCGTAGATGCCGAGTGCATCGGATACTTTGCCATGATTGATTCCATTGTTGCGGATAAAAGCCGGGTCTTCTTCGTGAAGACTGATCGGAACGTTTAACTTTGCGGCATTTTTCATCGCCTGATAGCAGAACTCAGCATTCAGAAGAGGGATGCCGTCATCGGTAAATCCGCATGCCCCGGCTTCTTTTAATGCAAGCATGTCTACTTCGTCCCGGCCCTTTAATGAACGGGAGATTGCAGCAGCCTGGAAGATACGGATATCTTCTTTGGAAGCACGTGCAAGATTATCTTTTAGGGTGTCTGTATTGTCGACCGTAGGGGATGTATTCGCCATACAGATTACAGTAGTAAACCCGCCTTTTGCAGATGCCTTTGCTCCTGTATGGATATCTTCTTTATATGTAAATCCCGGATCACGGAAATGTACATGTGTATCGATGAGTCCCGGTCCGACAATGAGTCCTCCGGCTTCCAGAATCTCCTCTGAATCTTCTGAAATTTCAGATGCGATCCTTACAATTTTTCCGTTCTTCACCAGTATATCCATATGCTCGGACAGACCAGATGCCGGATCTACCACAAGTCCATGTTTGATGATCATGATAAATTTCCTCCTTAAAAATCTGATGTTAAAATACAGTAAATATTATAAATGTAGTATAATGTATTGGAAATGGGCTTGTCAATTAAGAGACATGGAACAGGAAAGCTGAATATATGAGAAATAAAAGGAGCACGTAGAACAGAAATGGGATTTAAACGTCTGGAAAAAAATTTGATCGATATTATAAAAGAAGAACAGGCAAAACTTGGATTTCGAAAAGAAGAGATCCGTTTGTATTATCCATTGATTTCCCTCAATCATTTCTTTGAGGCGGATGACGATGTGGATGAGATGCAGACACGTCTGGAACAGTTCCCGGAAGAAGTAAAGAAAAAACTCGGAGATATCTGTGTGACGCACAAAAAAGACAGATTCTGCCTGCATATTCCAGAACAGGGAAGTGTCTATGTACATGAACATACGGCAGAAAATGAATTCATCAAAAAGCTGGTGGAGCTGATGATGAATCACGGAATCAAAAAAGAAGATATCCTTGCGATATTTCAGAAAGAGGCAAAAGATATCAGGGTGGGAGATATGCACAACGGAGAATTTGACTTTTGGGTAAGATTTCCGGAAGAAAATGAGGACGAATACTATTACTGCTTTAAGGACGAAGGGTGTCATATGATCTATCACCGTTTTTTGCCGGAAGATTATGCAGATTTCGGATTCTGAAAGGCAGTCGGAAAAGAATAAAAATACAGATGCAGACAGAAATTATAATTATAACTTATAAATGCTGCCTGCATTTTTAATTATAAAATATCTTGCTATATGTAAAGATTCATGATAAGCTATCCTACATCGTGCTAAAGCAAAGACGTGCTAAAGCGATTTGGGTGAGGATTTATTCTCAAAATAATGACAATTACTTTGACGAATTTGCTGCAATGCGATTACGTTATCATAAAAAACTCAGGAGAGTCTTTTCGTAATGAAATGAAAAGCGCCGAAGGTGTAAGCAGAAAACAGATCTGCAAATCTCTCAGGCAAAAGGATGGAGGAATGAATTATGGGAATTTTTGGACGTATTGACACTTTTATCACATGGTTTGACGGAGTCGTATGGGGACTTCCGTTAATCATCTTAATTCTGGTCACAGGAATTTTTCTGACTGTGCGCTTGGGCCTTCTTCAGGTAAGGTATCTTGGGAAAGCGTTAAAATTCATGGTGAAAAATGAAGAAGACGGACACGGAGAAGTAACCAGCTTTGGAGCTCTTTGTACCGCATTATCGGCAACAATCGGTACCGGTAATATCGTCGGTGTGGCAACTGCAATTTCTGCAGGTGGACCGGGAGCGTTATTCTGGATGATCCTGACAGCATTTTTAGGAATGGCAACAAAGTATTCAGAAGGTCTTCTGGCAGTAAAATATCGTACAATCGATGAAGACGGGCATGTACTTGGCGGACCATTTTATTACATTGAGAATGGAATGGGCGTAAAGTTCAGATGGCTTGCAAAGATATTTGCATTCTTCGGGGCAGGAGTCGGATTGTTCGGAATCGGTACATTTACACAGGTGAATGGTATCTCATCTGCAGTCCGTAACTTTTTTGATCCGGACATGGCGCATACAGTAGCATTATTTGGAAATGATTATTCATGGGCAACTGTAATATCCTGTCTGGTACTGACGGTATGTGTCGGAATGGTTGTATTAGGTGGAATCAAGAGAATTGCAAAAGTATCTGAGATCGTCGTTCCGTTCATGGCGGTTCTGTATGTAGTATTGGCAGTCATTATCATGGTGACAAATATTACCGCAATTCCGGCAGCTATTGTAACAATTGTAAAATCAGCATTTACCGGAAGCGCACTGGCCGGTGGCGCAATGGGAAGTATGATTGTAGCAATGCAGAAAGGTATTGCCAGAGGAATCTTCTCGAATGAATCCGGACTTGGAAGCGCGCCGATCGCAGCGGCTGCAGCACAGACCAAAGAACCTGCAAGACAGGGACTGGTGTCAATGACAGGTACATTTATTGATACGATCGTGATCTGTACGATGACAGGACTTTCTATTGTCATTACAGGAACATGGAATACGGGACTGGAAGGTGTGGAAATTACGACAGCGGCCTTCCAGAAGGGACTTCCGTTCCCGCCGGTTGTGGCATCCTTTGCATTGATGATTTGTCTGGTATTCTTTGCATTTACAACGATTCTTGGATGGGATTATTACGGAGAACGATGCCTGGAATATCTGTTTAATAAGAATATGAAAGCTGTAAGAGCGTATAGATGGCTTTATATTATATGTGTATTCATCGGACCATATATGACGGTTGCGGCAGTATGGAATATCGCAGATATCTTCAATGCATTGATGGCAATCCCGAATCTGATAGCCTTGCTTGTACTCAGCAAAGTCATAGTAAAAGAAACGAAAGCATTTACGGAAAAGCTGAATGTGGAAGAGAAGAATCAGAGAATTCTCAAAGGAATGAATGTAGAGAATGTATAATAGAATATAAGTTCTGTAGAGCATATGGTGATAAAATACAGGGATTTTGGTATAAGAAGCAGAATCCCTGTATTTATTTTTGTCCTCTTATTTTGATAGAAAAATTATGCTGGATGCAGAATTTATAAAAGGTCATACTTTTCTTTAAAAGTCCGTATTATTTCTAAAATAAAACAAAATACATACAATGTTTGTGTAAATTTGTGCAAAATGTGTTAAAATGTAAGAAAACAAAGGACAGGTGCAAAAATGAAGAAACAAAAGAAAGATCCATTGTATAAAAGCTTCGGTTATGCATTTGCCGGAATATTTGCAGTGGTAACGAAGGAACGGAATATGAAGATTCATTGTGTGGCAATGGTTTGTGTGGTGATCGCAGGATTCGTATTTCATATTACACCGGTAGAGTGGTGTATCTGCCTGACATTGTTTGGTCTTGTCATGGCATTGGAAATGGTGAATACGGCGGTAGAAGCAGTGGTTGATCTGGTTACAAAAGAGAGAAGGCCGCTTGCAAAGCTTGCCAAAGATGCTGCAGCAGGAGCAGTACTGATCGTGGCAATCATGGCAGCAATTGCAGGAATGATCATATTTATTCCAAAGCTTTTGGAAAGCCTGTCTATATAGACAGCGAAAGGAGAACGACCTATGGAAAAATTAGGAAGCGGATTAAAGAAAGTATTACTTGCAGGAATCGGAGCAGTTGCAGTCACAGGAGAGAAATCAAAAGAACTTCTGGATGAGATGGTGAAAAAGGGTGAGTTGACTGTTGAACAGGGCAAAGCACTGAATGAAGAACTTAAGCATAACATCAAGTCGACAGTAAGAGAAAAAGTGAATGTAAAAGTAAAAACATCTTCACCGGAAGAACTGGATGAGCTTTTGGATAAGATGACTCCGGAACAGATGGCATTGTTGAAACAGAGAATTGATGAGATGGAGAAAAAACAGGAAGAATTTGAAGCTGCAGAGACGGTAGAAGATGTGGCAGACGAATCCGTATGCGAAGATGCGGCAGAGAAAGCAGCGGAAGAAGAGACAGCTGAGAACGAAGACATTTAAAGAGGAACAGGTTCATGAGTAAGGGAGAATCCAAAGAATACCGTACCAGGTTAAAGGAGATTACATCCGTACTTCATAAATATGGAATCACCAGGGGAATTACGCCTCAGAAACTCCGGATGATACTGGAGGATCTGGGGCCTACTTATATTAAAATCGGTCAGATTATGTCACTGCATTCAGACATTTTACCGAAAAGGTATTGTGATGAACTGATGTGTCTGCGTTCAGAAGTAACTCCGATGGAATTTCCGGAAGTAAAAGAAGTAATCGAACAGGCATATGGTTGTCCGTGGAATGAAATATTTGCATTTATTTCCGATACACCACTGGGATCAGCATCCATTGCACAGGTCCACAGAGCAGAACTGCTCAGCGGTGAACAGGTTGTTATCAAGGTTCAGCGAACAGGCATTTATGAAATTATGGCAAGAGATATCGGACTCATTCGGAAGGCAGTAAAGCTGATGCCGCCGATCAGTCTGAAAGGAATGGCTGACTTCGACCAGGTACTGGATGAACTTTGGAATGTGACACGGGAAGAGATGAATTTTCTCACCGAAGCATCGAATATGGAAGAGTTTGCCAGAAGGAATGCGGATGTCGTATATGTAAGAACACCGAAACTATATCAGGAATATACAACCATGCATGTGCTGGTCATGGAATACATCGAAGGGCCTGCGATCGATGATAAAGAGAAACTTCTGGCAGGCGGATACGATCTGGAAGAGATCGGGATCAAGCTGATCGATAATTATATCAAACAGGTGATGGAAGACGGTTTCTTCCATGCAGATCCCCACCCGGGAAATGTAAAGATCCAGGATGGCAAGATTGTATGGATCGATATGGGAATGATGGGAAGACTGACCGAACGGGATAAAGAACTGATCGGAAAAGCAATCCGCGGCATTGCAGAAAATGATATCGGCATGATCCAGGAAGCAGTCATGGCACTGGGTGAATTTAAAGAGAAACCAGATCAGAGCGTATTGTATGAAGATATCAGTGAACTGATGTCGAAGTATGGGTCCTTAGATATGGGAGAGATCGATGTTGCAGAAGTGATGATGGATCTTATGGAAGTGATGAAGGAAAATAAGATCCGTATGCCGCATGGTCTGACGATGCTGGCAAGAGGATTGACTAACATGGAAGGCGTGCTTGCAGACATTGCTCCACAGATCAATATGATCGAGATCGCATCCAGACATATTTCAGAGAGTATGTGGAAAGATCTGGATTGGAAAAAAGAATTAAAACATGCAGGAAAGAATCTTTACCGTTCGATGCATAAAGCAGTAGAAGTCCCGGGACTTGCGGCGGATGCACTACATGGTCTGATGAAAGGTCAGACAAGAGTTAACCTGGATCTGCATGCATCCAACGATCTGGCACAGTTACTGAGGCGTCTGGTGCGGAATGTGGTAATGGGATTGTGGGTGATGGCATTGCTGATCAGTTCAAGCATTATCTGCACTACCAATATGAGCCCGAAGATCTGCGGAATCCCGGCAATTGGTGCGATTGGGTATTTATTTGCATTTGCGATTGTGATGTATGTGCTTATTAAGCATATTCTTTCCAAATGAATTTGGGATTTATTCTCAGTTTTATGGGCAAATATGCCGACAAAATGATACGAGAATCTGTATTTGTACCAAAAAATGAACAAAATAACAGTCGGAATCGCTAGACTTTTGATGATACAGGAGATATAATAAAACCATACACGTCAATATATGATTTGTACTATTATCAAGGAGGAACAACGAAAATGGCAAGAAAAATGAAGACCATGGATGGTAACCAGGCCGCAGCTCATGCTTCATATGCATATACAGAAGTTGCAGCAATTTACCCTATTACACCATCATCCGTTATGCCGGAACATGTAGATGAATGGGCTACAGAAGGAAGAAAGAACATATTTGGACAGACTGTTCAGGTAACAGAGATGCAGTCAGAAGCTGGTGCTGCAGGAGCAGTACACGGATCTCTTTCTGCTGGTGCTCTGACAACAACATTTACAGCATCACAGGGACTTCTGTTAATGATTCCTAACTTATATAAAGTAGCAGGAGAACAGCTTCCTGGAGTATTTAACGTATCCGCTCGTGCGCTTGCAAGCCATGCACTGAATATCTTCGGAGATCACTCTGATGTTTACGCCTGTCGTCAGACTGGTGCAGCAATGCTTTGCGAATCCAGCGTACAGGAAGTTATGGACTTAACACCAGTTGCACACTGCGCAGCATTAAAAGGAAAACTTCCATTTATCAACTTCTTCGATGGATTCCGTACATCACACGAGATTCAGAAGATTGAGACATGGGATTACGAAGATCTGAAAGATCTGGTAGATATGGACGCAATCGATGCATTCAGAAATCATGCACTGAATCCAAATCACCCATGCCAGAGAGGTTCAGCTCAGAACCCGGACATTTTCTTCCAGGCAAGAGAAGCATGTAACCCATACTACGATGCTATGCCGGCTATCGTACAGGAGTACATGGACAAAGTTAACGAGAAGATCGGAACAGATTACAAACTCTTCAACTACTACGGAGCAGCAGACGCAGAGAAAGTTATCATTGCTATGGGTTCTGTATGTGACACAATCGAAGAGACAATCGATTACTTAACAGCAGCTGGGGAAAAAGTTGGTGTTGTTAAGGTTCGTCTTTACAGACCATTCTGTGCACAGGCATTAATTGATGCAATTCCTGACACAGTAAAATACATCAACGTACTTGACAGAACAAAAGAACCAGGAGCTCAGGGAGAGCCATTATTCCTGGATGTTGTTTCTGCATTAAAGGGATCTAAGTTCGACGCAGTACCGGTTAACGGCGGACGTTACGGATTAGGATCTAAAGATACAACACCTGCACAGATCGTTGCAGTATTCAACAACGCAGACAAAGAAAGATTCACAATCGGTATCAACGATGATGTTACAAATCTTTCACTTGAAGTTGGTGCACCACTGGTTACAACACCAGAAGGAACAATCAACTGTAAGTTCTGGGGACTTGGAGCTGACGGTACTGTAGGAGCTAACAAGAACTCTATCAAGATCATCGGTGACAATACTGACATGTATGCACAGGCTTACTTCGACTATGACTCTAAGAAGTCTGGTGGTGTTACAATGTCTCACCTGCGTTTCGGTAAGAAGCCAATCAAATCTACTTACCTGATCCACAAGGCTAACTTTGTAGCATGTCACAACCCATCTTATGTAAACAAATACAACATGGTTCAGGAATTAGTTGACGGAGGAACATTCCTTCTGAACTGCTCTTGGGATATGGAAGGTCTTGAGAAACATTTACCAGGACAGGTAAAAGCCTTCATCGCTGATCACAACATCAAGTTCTACACAATTGATGGTATTAAGATCGGTAAAGAGATCGGACTTGGCGGACGTATCAATACAGTCCTTCAGTCAGCATTCTTCAAACTGGCATCTATCATTCCGGAAGAAGAAGCAATCGATCTGATGAAGAAAGCTGCAAAAGCTACTTACGGAAGAAAAGGTGACAAGATCGTACAGATGAACTACGATGCTATCGATGCCGGTGCTAAACAGGTAGTTGAGATCGAAGTTCCGGAATCTTGGAAATCTTGTGAAGACGAAGGATTATTCACACCAGAAGTTAAGGGTGGAAAAGACGATGTTGTAGCATTCGTTAAGAACATCCAGTCTAAGGTTAATGCTCAGGAAGGAAATACTCTGCCAGTATCTACATTTACTGACTATGCAGATGGATCTACACCATCAGGTAGTGCAGCATATGAGAAACGTGGTATCGCAGTAGATATCCCTGTATGGCAGTCAGAAAACTGTATCCAGTGTAACCGTTGTGCATACGTTTGCCCACATGCAGTTATCCGTCCGGTAGCACTTACAGAGGATGAACTTGCAAAAGCTCCAGAAGGAACAAAAGCAATCGATATGATCGGTATGCCGGGAATGAAATTCACTATGACTGTATCAGCATATGACTGTACAGGATGTGGATCTTGTGTAAATGTATGTCCAGGTAAGAAGGGTGAAAAAGCTCTTGTTATGGCAAACATGGAAGAAAATGCAGCAGAGCAGGATATCTTTGATTTCGGACGTGAGATCGAGGTTAAACCAGAAGTTGTTGCTAAATTCAAACCAGAGACAGTTAAGGGAAGCCAGTTCAAACAGCCATTACTTGAGTTCTCAGGAGCTTGTGCAGGTTGTGGAGAAACACCTTATGCAAAACTGATCACACAGTTATTTGGTGACAGAATGTACATCGCTAATGCAACAGGATGTTCTTCAATCTGGGGTAACTCTTCACCGTCTACACCATACACAATGAACTCTAAGGGACAGGGACCTGCATGGTCTAACTCACTGTTCGAAGACAACGCAGAGTTTGGATATGGTATGTTACTTGCTCAGAAAGCAATCAGAAAGAGACTGAAAGAAGAAGTTGAAACTGTTGCAGCATCAGAGCAGGCTTCAGCAGAGGTTAAGGCAGCTTGCCAGGAATACCTCGATACATTCGCATGTGGTATTACAAACGGAGATGCTACAGATAAATTAGTTGCAGCATTAGACGGATGTGACTGCGATACATGCAAAGACATCGTTAAGAACAAAGACTTCCTCGCTAAGAAATCTCAGTGGATCTTCGGTGGTGACGGATGGGCTTACGATATCGGATTTGGTGGAGTTGACCACGTATTAGCAAGTGGTGAAGACATCAACATCATGGTATTCGATACAGAGGTTTACTCTAACACAGGTGGACAGTCTTCTAAGGCTACTAAGACTGGTGCTACAGCTCAGTTCGCAGCAGGCGGAAAAGAGACGAAGAAGAAAGACCTTGCAAGCATGGCTATGAGCTATGGATATGTATACGTTGCACAGATCGCTATGGGTGGAGACTTCAACCAGACTGTAAAAGCAATTGCAGAGGCTGAGGCTTATCCGGGACCATCTCTGATCATCGCATACGCTCCATGTATCAACCATGGTATCAAGAAGGGTATGAGCAAAGCTCAGACAGAGGAACAGTTAGCAGTAGAATGCGGATACTGGAACAACTTCAGATTCAATCCTGCAGCTGAAAAGGGAAGCAAGTTCACTCTTGACAGCAAACAGCCTAAGGAAGAAGATTACCAGGCATTCCTTGACGGAGAAGTTCGTTACAATGCTCTTAAGAGAGCTAATCCGGAAAAGGCTGCAAGACTCTTCGCTAAGAATGAGGCAGAGGCTATGGAAAGATACGATTACCTGTCAAAACTGACAGACCTTTACAAAGTAGAGGAGTAATCATATCTGATTAGCAATAGAATAGTATAAATCATGACTCCCGCAGATTCGAAAGGATCTGCGGGAGTTTTGCGTTGCCATGCATTTGCCATATTGTATTGACAAAATAGATCAAAGATGATAAAAATATTATTATATGAATAATGAGACTAGATAGAGGCGCAGGTTTCATCAGTAAGGCAGAACAACAGATAAAGGGAAATCATTTCTGCCTGAAAGGGAAAACTGCCGAAGGAAGATATCATCCCTTATTATATTCGAGATATACTTCCTGGGACGCAGCAGAATATGCTGCGGACTGTCACTTCAGTAAGTGGAGCGCTATCGGAGTATATAGAAGATATAAGAGTTTAATTATGTAATTTGTATTTAGAGTTATATAGAGGACATAAATGAAGTGTTGAATGATCTGAAAATACGGACGTCCTGCTTATAAGATGATATATGCCATGAGCAATCCACGCAGAGGAAATTGTTCATGGTATTTTTTTGGAAAAAAACGAAGGAGAGAGTTATGAGAAAAAGAAAAAAATTACTCTTTGCCGTACTCACCTGCCTCATGATCTTTGCATGCGGTGCAATTACCGTATTTGCGGCAGATGGAGGAAAAGAGTATGTACCAAAGATGTATTCATCATTCTGGGCACTGGTACCCCCAATTGTGGCAATTGGTCTTGCACTGATCACGAAAGAAGTGTATAGTTCCTTGTTTGTCGGAATTGCGATCGGAGGAATCTTCTGGTCTAATTTCCATTTTGAAAAGGCAGTATTGCATATATTTGAAGATGGAATCGTAGGAGTACTGACAGATAGCTATAATATGGGAATCCTGGTATTCCTGGTTATTCTTGGAATTATGGTCTGCATGATGAATAATGCAGGAGGTTCGGCAGCATTTGGGCGTTGGGCTAGTATTCACATCAAGACAAGAGTTGGGGCACAGCTTGCAACGATCGTGCTTGGAATCCTGATCTTTATTGATGATTATTTTAATTGCCTGACAGTTGGAAGTGTTATGCGTCCGATCACAGATAAGCACAATGTATCACGTGCGAAACTGGCGTATCTGATCGATGCGACAGCGGCACCGGTATGTATCATCGCTCCAATCTCATCATGGGCAGCGGCTGTAACAGGATTTGTAAAAGGTGAAGATGGATTTTCTATTTTTATGCGTGCGATTCCATATAACTATTATGCTTTACTCACAATTCTTGCAATGGTTTTGATCGTAGTGCTTAAGATTGATTATGGCCCGATGAAATTACATGAAGATAATGCTGTAAAGGGTGATATCTATACTACACCGGACAGGCCATATGCAAATGCTGAGAATGAGATCGTAGAAGAAAAGGGAAAAGTGATCGATCTGGTATTCCCGATAGTGGTTCTGATCATTTTCTGCATCTGCGGTATGCTTTATACAGGAGGCTTCTTTAGTGGAACAGGCTTTGTTAAAGCATTTTCGGCAAGTGATGCATCGGTTGGTCTGATGCTTGGAAGTTTCTTCGCATTGGTTGTTACGATTGTATTCTATGCACTTAGAAAAGTACTTAAGTTCCGTGAATCTATGGAATGTGTTCCGGAAGGATTCAAGGCTATGGTACCTGCAATCCTGATCCTGACATTTGCATGGACATTAAAAGCAATGACAGACAGTCTTGGCGCAGCAGAGTATGTGGCTAATGTTATGCAGTCCGCAGCTGGAGGATTATTAAACTTCCTGCCTGCAATTATCTTCCTCGTAGGATGCTTCCTTGCATTTGCAACTGGAACATCATGGGGAACATTCGGAATCCTGATTCCGATCGTAGTAGCGGTATTCCAGGGAACGAACGAGACTATGATGATCATCTCTATCTCAGCTTGTATGGCGGGAGCTGTATGTGGAGATCATTGTTCGCCTATTTCGGATACAACGATCATGGCATCCGCGGGAGCGCAGTGTAATCATGTCAACCATGTAACGACACAGTTACCGTATGCGGCAACCGTTGCAGTTGTTTCCTGCATTACTTATGTAATTGCCGGATTTGTTCAGAATGCATTGATCTGTCTTCCGATCGGTATGGTACTTCTGGTAGCAGCTTTACTGCTCATGAAGAAGAGAACAGAAAGCCATTCATAAATGATTTGTTAAAAAATTAAAATTAGCAGAGACTTCAAAGACTCTTTGCCTTGCATAAAAGTATGTGGCGCAAAAGTTGCTTTGGAGTCTTTTTTTGATAGGTGCAGAATAATAAGAAAGGTGTTATAATATCTTGCATGAGTGGCAATTATTCCAGTAGATATATTGCGGGGCAGAAGAATCTTCTGCTTTGGGGAAATGGAAGATTGCAGACGAAAGGAGAACATAGAAATTCATGAGTGTAAAAGACTTAAGTGCTTACGAATTAGTAAAGGAAGAAGATTTAAAAGGGATCAAATCCCACGGAATGCTGTTAAAGCATAAGAAGAGCGGGGCAAGGATCTTACTGATAGAAAATGATGATGACAACAAGGTATTCAATATCGGATTCCGTACACCGCCGTCAGACAGTACCGGAGTACCACATATCATGGAACATTCCGTACTGTGTGGATCTAAGAATTTCCCGGCGAAGGATCCGTTCGTAGAACTGGTAAAGGGTTCACTGAATACATTTTTAAATGCAATGACTTATCCGGATAAGACGGTTTACCCGGTAGCAAGCTGTAATGATAAGGATTTCCAGAATCTGATGCATGTATATATGGATGCGGTATTCTATCCGAATATTTATCAGCATGAAGAGATCTTCCGTCAGGAAGGCTGGAGCTACAAGATGGATTCTCTGGAAGATGATCTGGCTTACAACGGTGTTGTATATAATGAGATGAAGGGAGCATTCTCTTCACCGGAAGGTGTGCTGGACAGAGTGGTATTGAATACACTGTTCCCGGATACCTCATATGCGAACGAATCTGGCGGGGATCCGGAAGTGATTCCGGAACTTACGTATGAGCAGTTCCTGGATTTCCACAGAAGATATTATCATCCGTCAAACAGTTACATTTACCTGTATGGAAATATGGACATGGAAGAAAAATTAAACTGGCTGGATCAGGAATATCTGAGCAAATTCGACTATGCGCCGGTAGATTCCAAGATCCGCTATCAGGAACCATTTGATAAAGTAATCGAAAAAGAGATGCCATATTCCATAGCAAGCGATGAATCAGAAGAGGATAATACTTACATTTCTTACAATAAAGTTATTGGAACAAGTCTGGATGAGAAGCTGTATCTGGCATTTGAAGTATTGGATTATGCATTGTTATCTGCACCGGGAGCACCGCTTAAGAGAGCACTTACGGATGCCGGGATCGGAAAAGACATTATGGGATCGTATGACAACGGAATTTACCAGCCAATCTTTTCTGTCATTGCGAAGAATGCGAATGTAGAACAGAAAGAAGCATTTGTGAAAGTAATCGAGGATACATTAAAAGATATTGTTGAAAATGGAATGGATAAGAAAGCTCTAGAAGCCGGAATCAATTATAATGAGTTCCGTTACAGAGAGGCGGATTTCGGAGGTTATCCGAAGGGACTGATGTACGGACTGCAGATTATGGACAGCTGGTTATACGATGACGAAAAACCATTTATCCATATCGAAGCGCTGGATACATTCGAGTTCTTAAAGGCACAGGTCGGAACAGGATATTATGAAGAACTGATCCGCAAATATCTGTTAGAGAATACGCACGGTGCGATTGTGCTGATCAAGCCGGAAAAAGGACGTACTGCAAGAATGGACAAAGAACTTCAGGAGAAGTTACAGGCATACAAAGAAAGCCTTACAGAAGAAGAAAGAAAAGAACTGGTAGAGCGTTCCAATGCATTAGAGGCATATCAGTCAGCACCGGATGCAGTAGAAAATCTTGAGAAGATCCCGGTTCTTTCAAGAGAAGATATTTCAAAAGAGATTGAGCCGATCATCAATGAAGAAAAAAGAATCGCAGATGTACCGGTAGTTTACCATGAGATTGAGACAAATGGCATCGGATACGTGGATGTGTTATTCGATATGTCAGGTGTGGAAGAAGCAGATCTTCCGTATGTCGGAATCTTGCAGGGAGTACTTGGAGTCATTGATACCGAGAATTATAAGTACGGAGAACTCTTTAATGAGATCAACGTGCATACCGGCGGTATCGGAACATCACTGGAACTGTATACAGACATTTCCAAAGTGCCGGAAAAAGAATTCAAAGCAACATTTGAAATCAAAGGAAAGGCATTATATCAGAAGCTGCCAGTCGTATTCCGGATGATGGAGGAGATCCTGACACGTTCGAAACTGGGAGATACCAAGAGAATCAGAGAGATTCTTGCAATGCAGAAGTCAAGACTTCTTATGAAATTCCAGTCTTCCGGACATACAACAGCAGTGCTTCGTGCGATGTCTTATGCATCTCCGTCATCTAAGTTAAAAGACATGACAAGCGGTATCGAGTTCTATGATAAGATCGCTTATATCGAGGAACATTTTGAAGAAGAAAAAGACGTATTGGTACAGAAGCTTCAGATGCTGGCTCATAAGCTGTTCCGTGCAGACAATATGATGATCAGTTACACGGCTGCAAAAGAGGGCCTGAACGGCATGGAAGAGCTGGTAGAAGGTCTGAAGAAAGCAATGTTCGAAGATCCGGTGGAAGATACCAGATGCGTACTGCACTGTGAGATGAAGAATGAAGGATTCAAGACTGCTTCCAAAGTTCAGTATGTGGCAAGAGTCGGTAACTTTATTGACAATGGAGCTGACTATACAGGAGCACTGCAGATATTGAAGGTGATCTTAAGTTATGATTACCTGTGGCAGAATATCCGTGTCAAAGGCGGAGCTTATGGATGTATGAGCGGATTCAGCCGTACCGGAGAAGGATATTTTGTATCTTACCGTGATCCGAACCTGGAAAGAACAATGGAAGTCTATGAAGGCATCGCAGATTATCTGAGAAACTTTACTGTCAGTGACCGTGACATGAACAAATATATTATCGGAACCATGAGTAACATTGACCAGCCGATGACACCGTCTGCAAAAGGAGAACGTTCATTTAATCTGTACATGAATAAAGTCAGTGCAGAGACGATCAAAAAAGAACGTCTTCAGATCCTGGAGGCAGGTCAGGAAGACATCCGAAAACTGGCAGATGTCGTAGAAGCGGTAATGAAAGCCGGACAGATCTGCGTGATCGGAAGCGAAGAGAAGATAGAAGAAGCAAAAGATATGTTTAAAAATGTGACAACATTTTAGGTGTCTTCAATAGTAAAAAGAACAGGAGAAAATATGAAAAAGGATTATAAATCAGGATTTGTAACATTGATTGGCCGTCCAAACGTTGGAAAATCAACTCTGATGAACCAGCTGATCGGACAGAAGATCGCGATTACATCGAATAAACCACAGACGACACGTAACCGTATCCAGACTGTACTTACAACAGATGACGGTCAGATTGTGTTCGTGGATACACCGGGAATCCATAAAGCAAAGAACAAGCTTGGGGAGTATATGGTCAATGTGGCAGAACGTACATTGAATGAAGTTGACGTGGTGCTCTGGCTGGTAGAGCCGACAACATTTATCGGAGCAGGTGAACAGCATATCATCAGTCAGCTTAAGAAAGTAACGACACCGGTTGTACTGGTCATCAATAAGATAGACAGTGTAAAGAAGGAAGATGTTCTTCCGGCCATCGCTGCGTACAAAGATGTCTATGACTTTGCAGAAATCGTTCCGGTATCTGCGAGAAACGGTGACAATACCGATGAGCTTGTAAAAGTGATCATGAAATACCTTCCGTACGGACCACAGTTCTATGATGAAGATACCATTACAGATCAGCCGGAGCGTCAGATTGTGGCCGAACTGATCCGTGAAAAAGCACTGCACTGCTTGCA
The DNA here is from genome assembly GCF_024168045.1 of Dorea longicatena. Taxonomy (GTDB): domain Bacteria; phylum Bacillota; class Clostridia; order Lachnospirales; family Lachnospiraceae; genus Dorea_A. Next base: position 2,122,924 of record NZ_CP100126.1, on the reverse strand, counting down.
GGAAGAGATTCCGCACGGTATCGCAGTTGCCATTGACAGTATGAAAGTCAGAAATAAAGTGATGCACATCGATGCAACAATTATCTGTGAGCGCGATTCACACAAGGGGATAATTATTGGTAAAAAAGGAAGTATGTTGAAAAAGATCGGAAGCACTGCTCGTTATGAGATTGAGAAAATGCTGGATCAGCAGGTGAATCTCAAGCTCTGGGTCAAAGTAAAGAAAGACTGGAGAGACAGTGAATTTTTGATGAAAAATTTTGGATACCGCGAAGATGAATAAAAAGCAGTGCCCATGGGAGAACCTAATCTTAGAGCATTAAAAAATATGCCCTGGCAAAGGATGAGGTGATCATATGGAAGAGTACTGGGACAGATTCGTCGCATCAGGTAAGATAGAAGATTATCTGTATTATAAAGGTATGAGTATCTGTGAGGAGACGATAAACAGATACAAAGAAGGAGATACAATTGGTAAATCAGATTACACTGACTGGCATGATACTGACAGCAGCACCGATAGGTGAATATGACAGACGAGTGGTAATACTGACCAGAGAAAGAGGGAAAATCTCGGCATTCGCACGTGGTGCAAGAAGACCGAACAGTGCACTGATGGGAGTGACGAGCCCTTTTTCATTTGGAGAGTTTACTGTATATGAGGGGCGGACATCTTATACGCTGGTGTCGGCCTCTGTTTCCAATTATTTCCAGGAATTGCGTACGGATGTAGAAGGTGCCTATTACGGATTCTATTTTATGGATCTGGCCGGGTATTATGCAAGAGAAGCGAACGATGAGACCGAGATGCTGAAGCTTCTGTATCAGACGCTCCGGGCACTGACGAACATACATATCCCGAATGAACTGATACGGTGCATTTACGAATTGAAGACCATTACCGTGAACGGGGAAGGTCCGCAGGTGATGGAATGTATCATGTGCGGGGATAAGGAGCGGGAAAAAGTATTTAGTATACGGAGAGGCGGCGTGATATGCACGCAGTGTGCCGGCCATATTTCCGATGGAATCCGGCTGCTTCCGTCGACATTATATACATTGCAGTACATCGTATGTTCCCCGGTTGAGAAATTATATACTTTCGTTGTAAAAGAAGATGTGCTTGGAGAACTAAAGAATCTGACGAAAGCGTATCTGGATGAATATCTGGGAAAACGCTTCAAATCATTGGAGATATTGGAAACAATTGTACGATAAGGCTTGAAAACAAAGAGGGCAGACGCTATAATTAAATTCAATTACGAATATTTTGAGAAGGTGAGGATGAAAAAATGGCAGAAAAGACTATGGATAAGATCGTTTCATTGGCGAAAGCAAGAGGATTTGTATATCCGGGATCTGAGATCTATGGCGGGCTTGCGAATACATGGGATTATGGTAATCTCGGAGTAGAATTGAAAAACAATGTAAAAAAAGCATGGTGGAAGAAATTCATTCAGGAATCTCCGTTCAATGTAGGTGTGGACTGTGCGATCCTTATGAATCCACAGACATGGATCGCAAGTGGACATCTCGGAGGATTCAGTGATCCTCTGATGGATTGTAAACAGTGTCACGAACGTTTCCGTGCGGATAAAGTCATCGAAGATTATTGTGCAGAGAATAACATTGAACTGGATGGTGCGGTAGATGCATGGACACAGGAGCAGATGAAGAACTTTATCGATGAGAATCAGATTCCATGTCCGACATGTGGAAAGCATGACTTTACTGATATCCGTCAGTTCAACCTGATGTTCAAGACATTCCAGGGAGTAACAGAGGATGCGAAGAATACGGTATATCTCCGTCCAGAGACTGCACAGGGAATCTTCGTAAACTTCAAGAATGTACAGCGTACCTCTAGAAAGAAACTGCCATTTGGTATCGGACAGATCGGTAAATCATTCCGTAATGAGATCACACCTGGTAACTTCACATTCCGTACCAGAGAATTCGAACAGATGGAACTGGAATTCTTCTGCAAACCGGACACAGACCTTGAATGGTTTGATTATTGGAAGAAGTTCTGTCTGAACTGGCTGTCTGCATTAGGACTGAAAGATGATGAAGTACGTTACCGTGATCATGATAAAGAAGAGCTTTCTTTCTACAGTAAAGCAACAACAGACGTTGAGTTCTTATTCCCATTCGGATGGGGAGAACTGTGGGGAATCGCTGACCGTACAGATTACGACTTAACACAGCATCAGAATGTATCCGGACAGGATCTGACATACTTTGATGATGAGACAAAGGAAAAATACATCCCATACGTTATCGAGCCGTCACTCGGTGCAGACCGTATGGTACTTGCATTCCTTTGCAGTGCTTATGATGAAGAAGAGATCGGAACAGAGGAGAAGCCTGATACACGTACAGTTCTTCACTTCCATCCGGCACTGGCACCGGTTAAGATCGGTGTGCTTCCGCTTTCTAAGAAGCTGAATGAAGGCGCAGAGAAAGTATTTGCACAGTTAAGCAAGAAATACAACTGCGAATATGATGACCGTGGAAATATCGGAAAACGTTACCGTCGTCAGGACGAGATCGGAACACCATTCTGTGTAACATACGATTTCGATTCTGAAGAAGACGGAGCAGTAACTGTCCGTGACAGAGATACCATGGAACAGGAAAGAATCAAGATTGAAGATCTGGATGCTTACTTTGAGAAGAAATTCGAGTGGTAAGAATCAGAAAATCGAAGCATAAGAGATAAAACAAGAGACCGTGGAATCGGCTATGTATGCCAAAGTGCATGCATGGCGGTTTCACGGTCTTTTTTTATATATGCAGGTATGTAGAAATTGATTTGTGCATAATGTACAAAAAAATAAAATATAAAATAAAATATTGATTTAAAATGAATGAAAGAGTATATTTATAGAAAAGACTTAATTCATTATTCGTAAAATCTATAAGTAAGGAGGAAAGACTTTGGATAAACTGAATAATATCGTATTATTGATTCAACATTATCTGGCAGATTATATTTTGATCATTCTGCTGTTAGGAGGAGGTGTTATATTTACGATCCGGCTCGGATTTATCCAGATACGTGGATTTAAGGCCGGGTGGAAAAGAACGTTTGGCGGACTGTTTTCGAAAAAAGGAACGGCGGGAAAAGACGGTATGTCATCATTTCAGGCACTTGCAACGGCTATTGCAGCACAGGTAGGAACGGGGAATATTGCAGGAGCGGCAACAGCATTGGCAATAGGCGGACCGGGAGCGATTTTCTGGATGTGGATTGCGGCATTTCTTGGAATGGCGACCATTTTCGGAGAAGCTATTATGGCTCAGAAATATAAGCATGTAGGAAAAGACGGGCATGTAACAGGCGGACCGGTTTATTATATCCAGGCGGCTTTCAAAGGTACTTTTGGAAAAATCCTGGCAGCTGTCTTTTCTGTTCTGATCATTTTTGCACTGGGATTTATGGGAAATGCGGTACAGTCCAACTCGATAGCGTCAGCATTTCATACTGCATTTGGTATACCACAGATAGTGGTGGGGATCATTATAGCGGTTATCGCATTGTTTGTATTTGTCGGAGGAATTTCCAGAATTGCAAAAGTTACAGAGACGATTGTTCCAATCATGGCATGTTTTTATATTATCGGATCACTGATTGTAATCTTTGCAAACTTTAAAGAAATCCCATATGCATTTTATTCTATCGTTGTAGGTGCTTTTAAACCGTCTGCAGTCAGTGGCGGAGCAGTGGGAGCAACGGTAAAGCTTGCACTCACAAAAGGTGTGGCAAGAGGACTGTTCTCGAATGAAGCAGGTATGGGATCGACGCCTCACGCACATGCGGTAGCGAAAGTAGAACATCCGGTAGAGCAGGGATTTGTAGCAATGATCGGTGTATTCATTGATACCTTTGTAATTCTGAATCTGACGGCACTGGTGATTATTACAACACAGTCGATTCCGACAGGGCTTACAGGTACAGCGCTCAGCCAGTATGCATTTTCGAGTGTATTCGGAAAATTCGGTAATGTATTTATTGCAATCTGTATGTTCTTTTTCGCATTTTCGACGATTATTGGCTGGTATTTCTTTGGGCAGGCCAATGTGAAATATTTATTTGGAAAAAATGCAGTAAAGCCGTATGCGGTTCTGGTTTCGCTCTGTGTATTGTTAGGTTCACTTGCACAGGTTGATTTGGTATGGAATATGGCAGACTGTTTCAATTCATTGATGGTAATTCCTAATATTCTTGCATTGTTCTTCCTGAGCAGCCAGATGAAAGAATTGCATGACGATTACTATCATAATTTCTTAAAAAATAAAAAAGTAAAATAAAGAAAAAAGACTTTGTGAATAATGAATAAGTGAAAACGAAAAACGGAGGGAAAATAGAAAAATATACAAAAAGCAGATTACATAATTGTTCAAAACAACTAAAAAAAGATAAAAAAAGATAAAGTATTGCAATATAAATAACAATGATGTAATATAGAGGAAGAAAATAAATGATATAAAAATTTTCTATAACTGAAAAGAAGAGTGGGATGATATTTCTCAAGAGAGAGCTGCCAGGGCAGCCGCCGAAGAGGCAAACCGGTATCGAAAAAAATGGAGAAAAACCGGACGAAACTTTCAGGCAAAAGGACGGAGAAAGGGACTACATTCTGAATCTTGTACTGTAAGAGGAATTAGATTTAACAGGACGAAAGACAGAAAAGGACGTTTGAACGCAGTAACTGGCGTGGAGCGTCCTTTTTATTTTCTAAGGCTGGTTGAAATAACATAAGAGAGGATGGACATGAATGAGTAAGTATATGGTGATCACAAATAATCCGCTTGTACGATCCAGGCTGGATGATACACATGAGGTAATCTATCTGGAACTCTCTTATGAAGAACTTCTGAAGGTAGTAAGGGACAGAATTTACGAAGGCCACAGATTATTGACACATCCATTATCAGGAAGTGTAAAACCAAAGGAAACACCGTACAAATCTGTGCTGATATCTGAGAGAAAGGAGAAGGTGGATGGGGAATCTGTCAGATTGATTGAAAATGCGATTCTGGTATGTCAGAAATTTCAAGATAAAAGTAAGTATTACAAAGAAGAAGTTTATAAGGATTTTCAATTGGTTGACTGGACTTTATTAGAGAGCGGACTGGCGTCTGCGGATGTCTGGTAGAAGACAGTGATAAAAGAGGTTGTAAAACGGGCAGCGTTTTATAAAAGAAGATGAAAAAAGGAGGAAAAGATCGTGAGATTAGAAATGGGGAATATTTACATTAAGGATATCCAGTTTGCGGATACATCAAAGATTGAAGATGGAATCCTGTATGTAGATAAAGGAGCTGTAAAAGCGGTAGCATTGGAAGATGAGCATATCAAAACAGTCACTTTTGATATTGCGAAACCAGGAGAATCAGTAAGAATCACACCGGTAAAAGATGTGATCGAACCAAGAGTAAAAGTTGAGGGAAAAGGCGGGGTATTCCCGGGAATTATTTCAAAAGTTGATACCGTTGGTTCCGGAAAGACATATGCATTAAAAGGAATGGCTGTTGTAACAGCAGGAAGAATCGTCGGTTTCCAGGAAGGTATCATTGACATGACCGGACCGGGAGCTGATTACACACCATTTTCCAAGACATTGAATCTTGTTATGGTCTGTGAACCTGTAGAGGGAATCAAACAGCATGAATATGAAAAGGCAGTCCGTTTCGCGGGATTCAGGGTTGCAGCGTACATCGGAGAATTAGCACGGAATCTTACACCGGATGAGACAAAAGTATATGAGACATGCGGTATCAAAGAAGGAATCACACAGTATCCGAATCTTCCGAGAGTTGCATATGTCCAGATGCTTCAAAGCCAGGGACTCTTACATGACACTTATGTATACGGAGTGGATGCAAAGAAGACACTTCCTACAATCTTAAGTCCTACAGAGATCATGGACGGAGCAATCGTCTCCGGTAACTGTGTATCTGCATGTGATAAGAATCCTACATATGTACATGAGAATAATCCGGTTGTTCATGATCTGTTTGAAGAACATGGAAAGACACTGAACTTTGTATGTCAGATCATTACAAATGAAAATGTATACCTTGCAGATAAAGAAAGATCTTCTGACTGGACAGCAAAACTGTGTAAGATGTTAGATTTGGATGGCGTTATCGTATCACAGGAAGGATTTGGTAATCCGGATACAGACCTTATTATGAACTGTAAGAAGATCGAAGCAGAAGGCATCAAGACTGTAATTATTACAGATGAGTATGCCGGACGTGATGGAAAATCACAGTCTCTTGCGGACGCAGATGTGGCAGCAGATGCGGTTGTAACAGGTGGTAATGCAAATGAAGTTGTTATCCTGCCAAAACTTGATAAAGTAATTGGAACTTTAGATTATGTGACAAAGATCGCCGGAGCAAGTGAAGATACACTTCGCGAAGATGGATCTCTTGAAGTAGAACTTCAGGTCATCACAGGTGCAACAAATGAGACAGGTTTCAATAAGCTGAGTGCAAGATAGAAGAGGGAGGATAAGAATATGTCTAAGATAAAAGTAGTTCATTATATCAACCAGTTCTTTGCACAGATTGGTGGAGAGGAAAAAGCAGACTATCCTGCAGAAATTCGTGTTGGGGAAGTTGTAGGACCTGGTCTGGCACTGACACAGAATTTTAAAGATGAAGCAGAGATTATTGCAACAGTTATTTGCGGAGATTCTTACTTCAATGAGAACCTTGAAAAAGCAAAAGCAGATATTCTTGCAATGGTAAAAGAGCAGGCACCGGATGTATTTATTGCAGGACCGGCATTCAATGCAGGACGTTATGGTGTGGCTTGCGGTACAATTGCGGCAGCTGTTCAGGAGGAACTTGGAATTCCTGCAGTTACAGGTATGTATGTAGAAAACCCTGGAGCAGATATGTTCAAGAATGATGTCTACATGATCTCAACAAAGAACAGTGCGGCAGGTATGAGGGATGCAGTGAAGAAACTTGCTCCGTTGGCAGTGAAACTGGCAAAAGGAGAAAAAATCGGTTCATCTGCAGAAGAAGGATATATCCCAAATGGTGTACGTGTAAACTTCTTCGAAAAAGAAAGAGGATCCAAACGTGCCGTTAAGATGCTGATCAAGAAATTGAATGACAAGCCATATGTAACAGAATATCCGATGCCGAATTTTGACAGAGTAGAACCAAATCCGGCAGTGAAGGATCTTGCACATGCGAAGATTGCCCTGGTTACTTCCGGTGGTATCGTTCCAAAGGGAAACCCGGACCACATAGAAAGTTCAAGTGCTTCTCACTATGGAGAGTATGATATTACAGGAGTTACAGATCTTACAGAAGAGACATATGAGACTGCACATGGCGGATATGATCCGGTATATGCGAATGAAGATCCGGACCGTGTACTTCCGGTAGATGTTCTTCGCGATATGGAAAAAGAAGGTGTGATCGGATCGCTTCATCATCTGTTCTATACAACTGTAGGAAATGGAACATCTGTAGCATCCGCAAAAGCATTTGCAGCAGAGTATTCGCAGAAATTAAAGGCTGACGGAGTAGATGCCGTTATCCTGACCTCCACCTGAGGTACCTGTACTCGTTGCGGTGCAACGATGGTAAAAGAAATCGAAAGAGCAGGAATTCCTGTTGTACATATCTGTACAGTTACTCCGATTTCTATGACAGTTGGTGCAAATAGAATCGTACCGGCGATCGCTATTCCACATCCACTCGGTAATCCGGCACTGGATCAGGAAGAAGAAAAGAAATTACGCCGTGGAATCGTAGAAAAAGCTCTGGAAGCTTTGACTACGGAAGTTGACGGACAGAAAGTTTTTGAATAGTACATGTGAATATAGAAGGAGATATAACGTAAAATGAGTGAGATTTATGACGTTATCATTCTGGGTGCAGGTCCTGCCGGTCTGGCGGCGGGACTGTATGCAGGAAGAAGCCGGCTCAATGTTCTGATCATCGAAAAAGGTCAGGATGGAGGTCAGATCGCAATTACTGACGAGATTGAAAATTATCCGGGTCAGATTGTAGAAGGGGAATCCGGACCATCCCTGATTGCAAGAATGACAGAGCAGGCAGAAAAATTCGGGGCAAAAAGGGTATCCGATATGATCAAAGAAGTAGAACTTGAAGGAGAGGTCAAGGTTCTTAAGAGCGAAAAGAATGGATATCGCGGAAAAAATGTGATCATTGCAACGGGCGCACATGCAAGACCGATCGGATGCAAAGGAGAAGGACAGTTCAGGGGAAAAGGTGTTTCTTATTGTGCAACATGTGATGCGAACTTTTTTGAAGATTTTGAAGTATATGTAGTCGGCGGTGGGGATTCCGCGGTAGAAGAGGCTATGTATCTGACAAAATTTGCAAGAAAAGTTACGATCATTCACAGAAGAGATGAACTGCGGGCTGCAAAATCAATTCAAGAAAAAGCATTCAAGAATCCGAAGCTTTTCTTTATGTGGGACAGTGTCGTAGAAGAACTGGAAGGTGACGACATCCTTCAGGCAATGTATGTGAAGAATGTTAAGACCGGAGAAGTAACAAAAGTCGAAGCAGATCCGGAAGACGGAATGTTCGGGCTGTTCGGATTTATCGGAACGGTTCCGAATACAAAGATCTTTGAAGGAATCATTGATATGGATGAAAGAGGGTACATTAAGACGGATGCTGATATGCATACCAATATTCCGGGTGTATATGCAGCAGGAGATGTACGTGTAAAGAGCCTGCGTCAGGTGGTAACAGCGGCAGCAGATGGTGCGATCGCAGCTGTTCAGGTCGAACGCAGCATGTCAGATTATTTTTAGGAGAAACTCCGGAATTTAACCGGGTCATTATAATAAAAAAAGGAGGAAAAATGACATGATAGATGTAGATAAGACTACGTTTGAAGAAGAAGTATTAAAAGCAGAAGGTTATGTATTTGTTGACTTTTATGGAGATGGATGTGTTCCTTGTCAGGCACTGATGCCGAAGGTACATGAATTTGCAGATACTTATGGGGACAAACTCAAATTCACATCGTTAAATACAACAAAAGCACGCCGTCTTGCAATTGCCCAGAAAGTTCTTGGACTTCCTGTAATGGCAATCTATAAAGACGGGGAAAAAGTAGAAGAGCTGGTAAAAGATGACTGTACAGCTGAAGCAATTGAAGCAATGATTAAGAAATATATCTGATTCTCGAGAGGTAATTTCTAAATCATAGATGAATGACCTTGATAAGGTTTAAATAAAAAAGAAAGGAGATCGTAATTATGGCTATTTTAGAAGGGAAAAAAGCAATAATTATCGGAGACCGTGATGGAATTCCGGGACCGGCTATCGCAGAATGTGTAAAAACTGCAGGTGCTGAGATCGTATTCTCATCTACGGAATGTTTCGTCTGAACGAGCGCAGGCGCAATGGATCTGGAAAACCAGAAGAGAGTAAAAGAATTCGCTGAAGAATATGGTGCAGAGAACTTGGTAGTAGTTCTTGGCGCAGCAGAAGGAGAGGCTGCAGGTCTTGCAGCTGAGACTGTAACTTTAGGCGATCCTACTTTCGCAGGTCCATTGACAGGGGTCCAGCTTGGACTCACGGTATATCACGTATGCGAACCAGAGATGAAAGAAGAGTTTGACGAAGCGGTTTATGATGAGCAGGTAAGCATGATGGAAATGGTATTAGATGTTGATGATATCATTTCTGAGATGCAGGCTATCAGAGATCAGTTATAGTCCGAAGTTTCTCATACGAATGAAAAGGACAGGTCCGTTGTGTTCCTACAGGGACTGTCCTTTTTCTAAATTTCAGGGTATTTATTTTGAGGTAAATGGAAAGGTGGATAACCAATGAACAGTGTAATTAAAGGGGCAAGTTATGTATTAGTACATACACCAGATATGGTTTTATACAACGGAACAACACAGACAACAGAAAGAGTTGTGAATCCGGATTCGGAATATTTAAAAGCAGTACCGGAGCATCTCCGTTCTTATGAAGAGGCAGTGTCTTACTGGCCGAATCAGACTTATATCGGTAATGCACATCCGGATGAACTTGCCGAAATAGAATTCCCGTATTATGACAAGAAAAAAGAAGGGGCAGAACGTTACGGAAAATATGGAGAGATCATGCCGGAAGAAGAATTCTTACTTCTGGTACAGGCATGTGATATGTTCGAAGTAGTGAGACTGGACAAAGCATTTGTTGAAAAATATAAAGAAGCATTTGCAAAAGATCCGGTGATCTCTGATGACATAGTTGAAAAAATCCATGAAGGGGTGGAACTTTCTGAGATCGAAACGCTGATCAGCGAAGATCATGCGGAACCATTATATTTTGAGCATCAGTTAGTGGGCTGTGTAAAACCGGCACATGACATTGATGTGAACCTGTCTTCTCATGTTATGCATGAAAATCTTATGAGCAAGGCTTCCAGTGTACTTGCCCTTCTCTATGCTGTGAAGAATGCAGGAATTGAGAAATCAGATGTTGAATATGTAATTGACTGTGCGGAAGAAGCTTGTGGAGATATGAACCAAAGAGGCGGCGGTAACTTTGCGAAGGCGGCAGCAGAGGTGGCAGGTCTTGTCAATGCAACCGGATCAGATGCCAGAGGATTCTGTGCAGCACCGACACATGCACTGATCGAGGCAGCCGCACTGGTAAAAGCAGGCGCGTATAAGACGGTTGTCGTTACAGCAGGAGGCTGTACTGCAAAACTTGGTATGAACGGAAAAGATCATGTAAAGAAAGGCCTTCCGATCCTGGAAGACTGCCTGGGAGGATTTGCAGTTGTTGTATCTGAGAATGACGGAGTGAACCCGGAGATCGATCTCGGAATGCTTGGACGCCACAGTGTGGGAACCGGTTCTGCACCGCAGAATGTAATCGGAAGCCTGGTAGCAGACCCGCTTGACCGTGCAGGAATGAAAATTACGGATATCGATAAATTCTCACCGGAGATGCAGAATCCGGATATCACAAAACCGGCAGGAGCAGGAGATGTACCGCTTGCCAATTATAAGATGATCGGTGCACTGGCTGTTAAGAGAGGCGAGCTGGACAGAAAAGAACTTGCAAACTTTACAAAAGAACATGGCCTGACCGGATGGGCACCGACACAGGGTCACATTCCTTCCGGTGTCCCATATGTAGGATTTGCAAGAGAAGACATTCTGGATGGAAAGATTAAGAATGCAATGATCATCGGAAAAGGAAGCCTGTTCCTTGGACGTATGACGAACCTTTTCGATGGGGTATCATTCGTTATTCATGGCAATACAGCAGCTGTACAGGAAGAAGCTGCCGGTGTATCTGAGGAAGAAGTAAAGGGACTGATCGCAAAGGCGATGAAAGAATTTGCAGCAACCCTGATGGCTGAATAGGGGGTGTGCAGGATGGCAGATAAGATTGAAAAAATCATTGCAGACACATTTCTGCAGATGGCAGAAGGTCTGGAGACCGGAAACTTTGGAAAGAAACCGAGGATTGCACTGACCGGAATGGGTAGCGAACATGGAGAAGAGAATGCCATGGAAGCCGCAAAGATGGCAGCAAAAGATGGAATTGACGTATATTATATCGGAACACTGGAAGCAGATGGCGTTACTACCGTGAAGGTAGCAGATGATGAAGAAGGTCATAAGAAGATGGAAGAAATGCTTGCATCGCATGAAGTAGACGGTGCGGTAACGATGCATTTCCCATTCCCGATTGGTGTATCGACGGTTGGACGTGTTGTGACTCCGGCGAAGGGAAGAGAGATGTTCATTGCCAATACAACCGGAACTTCCAGTTCAGACCGTATAGAAGGAATGATCAAAAATACAATCTATGGAATCATAGCTGCAAAGGCGTGTGGTAAGGAGCATCCGACAGTGGGAATCCTGAATGTGGATGGTGCACGCCAGACGGAGATGGCATTAAAAGAACTTGAGAAAAACGGATACGACATTACGTTTGCTGAATCAGCAAGAGCTGACGGGGGGTGTGTAATGCGTGGAAATGATGTACTGCAGGGAACACCGGACATTATGGTATGTGATTCGCTGACCGGAAATATCATGGTGAAGATGTTATCTTCTTACACAACAGGAGGCAGCTTTGAAGCATCCGGATATGGTTATGGCCCTGGTGTCGGGGAAGGTTATGAACAGCTGGTTATGATTGTATCCAGGGCGTCAGGAGCACCGGTGATCGCAGGCGCAATCCGTTATGCGGCGGAGCTGGTAAAAAGTAAAGTATTTGAGATCGCAAAGAAAGAATTTGTAGCAGCAGACAAAGCCGGTTTAAAAGATATTCTGGCGGCAAGAAAACAGATGTCGAAACCGGCATCGGAAGCCATAGAAGTAAAGGCTCCGCCAAAAGAGATCGTGACATCCCAGATTGCGGGAATAGAAGTTATGGATCTGGAAGATGCGGTGAAAGTACTGTGGAAGCAGAACATCTATGCAGAGAGCGGAATGGGCTGTACAGGACCGATTATCCGTGTGTCTGATGCGAATCTTGCAAAGGCAGAAGAGGAGCTTAAAAAGGCAGGATATATCAGTTAAAGGATAACGGAATCCAATGGTTTGAGTGAAAAAATAAGAATAAATACGGGAGTGGAAGAATCAATAGAAAGATTCTTCCACTCCCGGTATTTTTTAATATGGAATAGAAGCTGCCAGTGGCAGCTTCTATGTATTATTTCCGACCGCGAAGTCTCTTTTCACGGATATCAGCAATGGCTGTATAAAGTACATCGGATGAAGAATTGAGGCCTGTCTCACAGGAATCCTGGATAACTCCGATGATAAATCCAACACCGACAGCCTGCATGGCAACATCATTCGGTACACCGAAGAGGCTGCAGGCCATAGGGATAAGAAGAAGAGATCCGCCGGCAACTCCAGAAGCACCTGCGGCACTTAATGCAGCAAGTACACAGAGAATGATCGATGTAAGAAAATCTACATGGATATCCAGTGTATGAGCGGTAGATAAAGCCATTACAGAGATTGTGATCGCAGCCCCTGCCATGTTGATCGTAGCTCCAAGTGGAATGGAGATAGAGTAGGTATCTTCGTCCAGACCAAGTTTCTTACAAAGTTCCATATTAACCGGAATATTGGCAGCAGAACTTCTGGTGAAGAATGCTGTGATAAAGCTTCCTTTCAGACAGGTAAATACCAGTGGAAATGGGTTCTGTTTTGTGAAAATAAATACAATGACTGGATTGATAATGAAGATAACAACAGCCATACTTCCAACCAGAACGAGGATTAACTTTCCATAAGAAAGTAATGCATCCAGTCCCTGTTCTGAAATCGTAGAGAAGATCAGTCCCATGATACCGAACGGAGCACAGTTGATGATCCACTGAACTGCGGTCGCCGTTGCATCGGAAATGTTCTCCAGTGCATCTTTTGTTCCCTTGTTCGCATGTTTTAATGCAATTCCAAAAATAACTGCCCAGAAAAGAATACCGATATAATTAGCATTGACAATGGAATCAACCGGATTCTTAACGAGATTGTTCAAAAGGTTGGTGAGCACTTCCGCAATTCCGCTTGGCGGAGTGATATCGGTAGCAGAAGCAGTGTCTGTAAAGGTCAGTGTTACTGGGAATAACCGGCAGGCAATAACGGCTACAAAGGCAGATACAAGGTTACCAACCATGTACAAAATGATAATAAATTTTAAATTGGTCTTCTGACCAGACTTCATGTGGCAGAGTGCACTCATAACCAGGAAGAATACCAGAAGCGGGGCGATTCCTTTCAGTGCTCCGACGAACATGGTTCCGAGAATCGAGATTACGGATGCCTGCGGAACAACAAGACCAAGAACCAGACCAATGATCAATCCGCAGATGATCCGTTTGATTAGGCTGATGCTGTTCCATTTTTTGATTAAATCTTTCATTGTTTTTTTGGCAGGATTTTTTTGAATCCCGCACCCCTCTCTTTTGTTTTTTTGCTTTTCGCAAGTATGATTATGATTATACAGGAAAAGAGCAGGAAAGTAAATATTATTTTTGGTGCAAAATGACAAGAAAAAGGAAAAAGTATGTGAAAAAATTGTCATATTAAACAAAAAAATATCGTTTAGAGGTTGTGCATATGCAGTAAGAGTGGTATAATAACCATTGTTAATAAAGAGATTGCCATCTGGGGAGATGGTGTTTTTGGGAGGTCATATAATATGCAATTAAATAGTGATGGTCTGATGTGGGCACTAGTAAAGGAAAAACCGGAGGAAGGACTGTGGATGAAGCGTGTTCCGATTCCGGAAGTAGGACCGAATGATGTGAAGATCAAGATCCACAAGACAGCAATCTGTGGAACGGATGTACATATTTATCAGTGGAATGACTGGGCACAGCATACGATTCCGATCGGCCTTACAGCAGGTCATGAGTATGTTGGAGAGATCGTAGAAAAAGGGGAAGGTGTACAGGGGTTCAAGATCGGTGATCTGGTATCCGGTGAAGGACATATTACATGTGGAAAATGCCGTAACTGTCTGGAAGGACACAAGGAGAACTGTAAGGATGCGAAAGGTGTCGGCGTGAACCGTAACGGAGCATTTGCGGAATATCTTGTGATTCCGTCAAGTAACGTATGGCCATGTAATCCGAACATTCCGGAAGAGATGTATGCAATTTTTGATCCATTTGGAAATGCAACACATACAGCACTTTCTTTTGAAGCACTGGGGGAGGATGTGCTGATCGCCGGAGCAGGCCCGATCGGATGTATGGCAGCAGCAATCGTGAAGTTCTCGGGTGCAAGACATGTTGTGGTAACGGATATGAATCCATACAGACTGGAACTTGCGAAGAAGCTGGGAGCAACAAGAACAGTTAACTTAAAAGAAGAGAATCTGAAAGATGTCATGAAAGAGATCGGAATGGCAGAAGGATTTGATGTCGGTCTTGAGATGTCCGGATCACAGGTGGCATTGGATGATATGATCCACAATATGAAGCACGGCGGACACATTGCACTGTTAGGATTACAGAGAACAGATGCTAAAGTAGATCTTGAGACAGTAATTTTCAACGGATTACATCTGAAAGGAATCTATGGACGTAAAGTATGGGATACATGGTACAAGATGTCTACGATGTTACAGGCAGGACTCGATATCTCAGATATCATCACACATCATTTTGACATCAAAGATTTCCAGAAAGGATTTGACGCTATGATCTCCGGTAATTCGGGAAAAGTCATTCTGGACTGGGCACATGTAAATGACTAAGAAGAGTGCATGGAACAAAGTAGGAAAAAGGCAGAATAAAAATGGAGAGGTTGAGAAAATGGCACGTAAAGACGATATTTTAAGCATTTATACAAAAGAAGTAGAAGGAATCAAAGAAGCCGGGCTTTTCAAAGGAGAGGCACCTTTTGTATCCCCGCAGGGAGCAAGAGTGAAGATGGAAGACGGAAGAGAACTTCTTTGTATGTGTGCGAATAACTACCTTGGACTGGGGGATAACCCGAGACTGATCGAGGCAGCTAAGAGAACATATGATGAAAAAGGATACGGAGTAGCATCTGTACGTTTTATATGTGGAACACAGGACATTCATAAGAAACTGGAGAAAAAGATCTCCGGATTTCTGGGAACAGACGATACGATCCTTTATTCTTCATGCTTTGATGCAAACGGAGGATTATTCGAGACAATTCTGACAGCAGAAGATGCAGTCATCAGTGATGAACTGAATCATGCTTCTATCATTGACGGAGTACGTCTGTGTAAAGCAAAACGTTTCCGCTATAAGAATAACGATATGAAAGATCTGGAAGCAAAATTAAAAGAAGCAGACGAAGCCGGAGCAAGAATCAAACTGATCGCTACAGATGGCGTATTTTCTATGGATGGAATCATCTGTAATTTAAAAGGGGTATGTGATCTGGCTGATAAATATAACGCACTGGTTATGGTTGATGATAGCCATGCGGTCGGATTTGTAGGAAAGACCGGACGTGGAACAGCAGAGTACTGTGGTGTGGAAGGCCGTGTGGATATCATTACCGGAACATTGGGAAAAGCACTTGGAGGAGCATCCGGCGGATATACATCCGGACGGAAAGAGATCATTGATCTGTTAAGACAGAGAAGCCGTCCGTACCTGTTCTCTAACTCTCTGGCACCGGCAATTGCAGGAGCCAGCCTGGAACTGTTTGACATGCTGGAGGAGAGTACAGAACTTCGTGATCACCTGGAAGAGGTAACTGCATACTACAGAAAACAGCTGGTAGACAACGGATTTGATATTATTCCGGGAACACATCCATGCGTACCTGTTATGCTCTATGATGAGAAGACAGCAGCAGAATTCGCAAAACGTATGATGGAAAAAGGTGTATATGTTGTAGCATTCTCTTACCCGGTTGTACCGAAGGGAAAAGCAAGAATCCGTACACAGGTATGTGCAAGCCATACAAAAGAAGATATTGATTTCATCGTAAAATGTTTTATTGAAGTAAGAGAAGAGATGGGATTAAATAAATAACCGGATAAAAATAAATAAAAGATGAGAAAAAATGGTACGTAGCATTTATGAAAAGTGGTGCGTACCATTTTCTTTTTTGTGTTATACTAAACACAGCGTAAACTTGAAAGGAGAGACTGACAATGGAAAGAAGAAATGCATGGAAGACATACACACAGGAACAGTTAAAAGAACTGGATCAGATTAATGACAGATATAAAGTATGCCTGGATGAAGGAAAGACGGAGAGAGAATGTATCCGTCTGACTGTGAAAGAGATTGAAAAGCAGGGGTATCGTAACCTGAATGATATCAAAGGAAGTTTAAAAACAGGAGATAAAGTCTATGCAGTATGCATGGGAAAAAGTATTGCCATGTTCAGGATCGGAAAAGAACCACTGGAAAATGGTATGAACATACTGGGAGCACATATTGATTCACCAAGAATCGACGTGAAACAAAATCCTTTATATGAAAACGAAGAACTTGCTTACCTGGATACGCATTATTATGGCGGCATTAAGAAATACCAATGGGTGACATTGCCTCTTGCTCTTCATGGAGTGATTGTTAAGACCGACGGAACAGTACAGGAAGTAAGTATCGGAGAGAAAGAAGAGGATCCGGTATTTGTAGTGACAGATCTTCTGATCCATCTGGCAGGAAAACAGATGGAAAAGAAAGCAAGTGTAGTGATCGAAGGAGAGAAACTGGATCTTCTGATCGGAAGCCGCCCGCTTGAGAAAGAAGAAAGACTGGATGAGAGTGAGAAAGAAGCAGTAAAAGCCAATGTCATGCGGATTCTGACAGATTATTATGATATGGAAGAGGAAGATTTTCTGTCGGCAGAACTGGAAATCGTACCTGCAGGAAAGGCCAGAGATTGTGGAATTGACAGAAGTATGATACTGGCTTATGGACAGGATGACAGAGTGTGTGCATTTACCTCATTATTCGCTATGCTGGATGTCGAAGAAGCAGTGCGTACTTCATGCTGCATCCTGGTTGACAAAGAAGAGATCGGAAGTGTTGGTGCAACCGGTATGCATTCTCGCTTCTTTGAAAATGTTGTGGCAGAACTGGTAGCTCTTACAGAAGGGGAATCAGAATTGAAAGTACGTCGTGCGCTTCAGAATTCCAGAATGCTTTCTTCTGATGTAAGCGCAGCTTATGATCCGATGTATGCGGAAGCCTTTGAAAAACGGAGTGCGGCATTCTTTGGAAAAGGGCTGGTATTCAATAAATTTACCGGAGCAAGAGGAAAGAGTGGTTCCAATGATGCCAATGCAGAATATCTGGCAGAAATACGTCGTGCGATGAATACAGAAGATATATCGTATCAGTTCGCTGAACTTGGAAAGGTCGACATTGGAGGCGGTGGAACAATTGCTTATATCATGGCAAATTATGGCATGGAAGTTATCGACAGTGGTGTGGCAGTCTTAAGTATGCATGCACCATGGGAAGTAACAAGTAAGGCAGATGTATACGAGGCTTACAGAGGATATAAGTCGTTTTTGCGTAATATCTAAAAAAGGAAGTCGTATATTTGCACTTGAATGTACGGGAATAAGCACAATTGTGCACAATGACTGAAAAACACAGGAAAAATCAACAGATTTATTGGTGAAAGTCTTGACGAAAACTGGCAAAAACAGTAAAATATGAAGTGCGACTTAGAAAATTTAGTTTTAGGAGGTCATGACAAATGGCAAAATGGGTTTATATGTTTACAGAAGGTAACGCAACCATGAGAAACCTTCTTGGTGGAAAAGGTGCAAACCTTGCTGAAATGACAAACTTAGGTCTTCCGGTACCACAGGGCTTCACTGTAACAACAGAAGCTTGTACACAGTACTACGAAGACGGCAGACAGATCAATGACGAAATTATGGGTCAGATCATGGAAGCCATCGATAAAATGGAAGGAATTACAGGAAAGAAATTCGGAGATAAGAAGAATCCACTTCTCGTTTCAGTTCGTTCTGGAGCAAGAGCTTCTATGCCTGGTATGATGGATACAATCCTGAACCTTGGATTAAATGAAGAAGTAGTTGAGACACTTGCTGAAGCTTCAGGAAATCCTCGTTGGGCTTGGGACTGCTACAGAAGATTCATCCAGATGTTCTCTGACGTAGTTATGGAAGTTGGAAAGAAATATTTCGAAGAGCTGATCGACAAGATGAAAGCTGACAGAGGTGTTAAGCAGGACGTTGAACTTACTGCAGAAGACCTGAAAGAGCTGGCTAACCAGTTCAAGGCTGAATACAAAGAGAAGATTGGTTCTGATTTCCCATCTGATCCGAAGGAACAGTTAATGGAAGCAGTAAAAGCTGTATTCCGTTCATGGGACAACCCAAGAGCTAACGTATATCGTCGTGACAATGATATCCCATATTCATGGGGAACAGCTGTTAACGTACAGATGATGGCATTTGGTAACATGGGAGATGACTGTGGTACAGGTGTTGCGTTTACTCGTGACCCAGCTACAGGAGAGAACGGTCTGTTCGGAGAATTCCTTACAAATGCACAGGGAGAAGACGTAGTTGCCGGTGTTCGTACACCAATGCACATTTCAGAAATGGAAGAGAAATTCCCAGAAGCATTCGTACAGTTCAAACAGGTTTGTGAAACTCTTGAAAAACACTATAGAGATATGCAGGACATGGAGTTTACTGTAGAGCATGGTAAACTGTACATGTTACAGACACGTAATGGTAAGAGAACAGCAAAAGCTGCTCTGAAAATCGCTTGTGATCTTGTTGATGAAGGAATGAGAACAGAGGAAGAGGCTGTTGCAATGATCGACCCTCGTAACCTTGACTCTCTGCTTCACCCACAGTTCGATGCAAAAGCCCTGAAAGAGGCTACACCACTTGCAAAAGCACTTGGAGCATCTCCGGGAGCTGCTTGCGGTAAGATCGTATTCACAGCTGACGATGCTGTAGAATGGGCTGAAAGAGGAGAAAAAGTTGTTCTTGTACGTCTTGAGACATCACCAGAAGATATCACAGGTATGAAGTCTGCACAGGGTATCCTGACAGTTCGTGGTGGTATGACATCTCACGCAGCCGTAGTTGCTCGTGGTATGGGTACATGCTGTGTATCTGGTTGCGGTGACATCGCAATGGACGAAGCTAATAAGAAATTTACACTTGCCGGAAAAGAATATCATGAAGGAGACTGCATCTCACTTGATGGTTCTACAGGTAATATCTATGATGGTATCATCCCAACAGTTGATGCAACAATCGCTGGTGAATTCGGAAGAATTATGGGATGGGCTGACAAATACAGAACAATGAAAGTTCGTACAAACGCTGATACACCACACGATGCTGTAAAAGCACGCGAACTTGGTGCAGAAGGTATCGGACTTTGCCGTACAGAGCATATGTTCTTCGAAGGAAACAGAATCGATGCATTCCGTGAAATGATCTGCTCTGAGACAGAAGAAGAAAGAGAAGCAGCACTTGCTAAGATTCTTCCAGAACAGCAGGGAGACTTCGAAAAACTGTATGAAGCACTGGAAGGTAACCCGGTTACTATTCGTTTCCTTGATCCACCGCTTCATGAGTTCGTTCCTACAGAAGAGGAAGACATTAAGAAACTTGCTGACGCTCAGGGTAAAACTGTTGAGCAGATCAAGACAATCATCGACAGCCTTCATGAGTTCAACCCAATGATGGGACACCGTGGATGCCGTCTTGCAGTAACATATCCAGAGATTGCTAAGATGCAGACAAGCGCTGTTATCCGTGCAGCAATCAATGTAAAGAAAGCTCACCCAGACTGGAACGTAAAACCAGAAATCATGATCCCACTTGTTGGAGACATCAAAGAGCTTAAATATGTTAAGAAATTCGTAGTAGAGACAGCAGACGCTGAGATTGCAGCAGCAAACAGCGATCTTGAGTACGAAGTTGGAACAATGATCGAGATCCCAAGAGCAGCTCTTACAGCTGATCAGATCGCTTCAGAAGCTGACTTCTTCTGCTTCGGTACAAACGACTTAACACAGATGACATACGGATTCTCTCGTGACGATGCTGGTAAGTTCTTAGATGCTTACTATGATGCTAAGATCTTCGAGAACGATCCATTTGCTAAGCTTGACCAGACAGGTGTTGGTAAATTAATGGAAATGGCTATCGAATTAGGTAAGCCGGTTAATCCAAGCCTTCACGTTGGTATCTGTGGAGAACACGGTGGAGATCCATCTTCAGTTGAATTCTGCAACAAGATCGGTCTTGACTATGTATCTTGCTCACCATTCCGTGTACCAATCGCTCGTCTTGCAGCAGCACAGGCAGCAATTAACCAGAAATAGTACACTGTAGGTGACTAACATAGAACGTTAATTAGCTTATATAGAAAACCCCTTACATCAATTATGGTGTGAGGGGTTTTTTTTACGTGAAAAATGTACAAAAGTTCTTGGGTGTGGTAGTATGATGATAAAGATAAAGCGGGATTTGAGGAATAAAATATGGGCATATTAGAAATAGTTTTTAATTCAAGAAAATTTGATTTGAATGATGATGTTCTGATGGAATTTGATAATTACTTTGATAAAAAAAGTAAGGATTATAATAGTTTTTGTTTAGACGAAGAAGATATTAATCCTTTACAAAACTTTGTAGCACAGATTAAGTCTGCTGACTCAGATAGTGTAATTTATGTATCTACTTATGGCTATGAAATCACAAATAGTAAAGGAGAAAAATCAACATACGCCGATGCTCTTTGGATTGACACAGTTTTACCTATTTCCCAAATAGAGAGATATATTGAAAAAAGTGGTGTTGCTGAACCAAGTAATATTTCTTTTGTTGGAGATAGTGATGAATGTGGAAACTATAAAGTATGGCTTATAGCTCAGGAAGAGAATAATCCTCATATTATAGAGCTGACTGACCGCAAGAAGATAGACCATATGATAATATTATATTGGGATTGATAAGTTATGAAATTCCAGTTTGCAGAATCAAGAAAATTGAAAGTTATGGGAGGAAAAAAGTAATGAATTTGAAACAACTGCTGCAGGGGAAAATTCGGGTTAATAATAAGTTCCCATTTGCGGAGACACGCGATACGGCATGTATTATTTGTAATCATATTTTGAATGGAGAAAAGCCGATTTTATTTGTATCACACGATGGGGATGATGGTATATGGCAGTTCTTATGTGGTGGATCACATGGAATGGAAGATGCGAAAGTAGTTGCATTAGGAGAAGTGTTTGACTTAGATCCTTCAATTGGAAAAGTGGCAGAGATGCCGTGTGGATATTGTGCAACAAGAGATAAGGTGGATAGTGACTGGGTAGTAAAGAATGAAAACAATGATAATAAAGCAAACGGATGGGATGCTATAACTGAATTGTGTGATGAGATATATCGAGATCAAAAGAATCCCAAACATTATGGTATTTTAATAAGTTGGGAATTGGGAGGTAATGATCCTCTTCGTGGTATAAGCGTTTATGATGGTGGCGATTATTGGCATTTTATAACTTATGGATTATCAGAATTATATGAAAAAGAATCTGACATAAAGGATGTAAGTGGCTACGGAATGGAATTTACCTTTAAGCTAAAAAAAGATAATTATGAAAATGAAGAAAATGAAATAAAATGTATATGTGGAATTTTACAATCCATCGCGAGAATTACTTTTACCAAAGGTGAAATTTTTAATAATTATGAATACTTATACACTGGTCAGACAGAAGGGATTGATTGTAGTGGAAAATCCAATATAACTGGATTTATTACAGTACCGGATGATAAATTTCATGAAATAAATACACCAAATGGAAGAGTAAGTTTTGTTGAGCTTATTGGAGTAACTGATAATGAATTAAAAGCAATTCGGAATAAGCAGATTAGTGTTAGAGAATTATACGAAAAAATTGGCAGTGATGTAACAAATTATAATAGAAAATCGGTTATGTAAATAGGAATTTGTGTGTTGAGGTGATGTTGTGAAGAAAAAAGTAACAATAGCATTTGTCATCATTGGCATTCTTGCTATAAGTACAATGATTATATTTTCAACATATAAGTCTTCGGAAGCCTATCGAAAGGCAAAAGCAGAGACACAGTGGGAGTGTTCTGTGGTCTGTGCGGAAAAGTCAACGCCTGATTCCTATGTAATTACATATTCTGACGCAAAAATTTTGTCTAATACAGGCGTGTTGACAGTCCAGAACAGAAACGATTTTGACATTACTGTACATCTGCTCTGTGAAGGAAAACAGGAACTTGTATCTGACAGTATTCCTGCTGGCGGTTGCTATTCTTTTCAGAATGTTACAGATAAAGAATACACGGTAGGTATCCATGCTGAGGTTAATGAAAATACGGATATAAAAGTATTTGTATATGATGGAAAAGACACCGAACCATATACAAGATAAACGGTTTCTAATTGCAAGATAAATTCAAGGATTCGGAGGTCGAAATATGGGATTACTTGATAGATTAAAATCGAATAAAAACAACAAAGATTTCTTTGAATGGTTAGATTTGCTTTTAAAGAATGAATTGGATAGTGAAATAAAAGCGATTAACTTTAATTTATATGAAGATATGAATAATAAATGGTCTATTGAATTAGTAGGCACATTTTCATTCAATACGGATAATGACGATTGGGCTTGTGATGAAGTATTTACTACAAGAGATAAAACTTTCGTGATAGAGCGTGAAAGTGATTGGAAATCAATGGAAACATTTTGCATTGATTTAGTGAATGAATACCTTTCTTTTGGAAAATATGCTGGAAAATTAAAAGAATATCAAGCAATAGGCATTGGATTTGTTGACGGAGACTTGCATATTTTATATGAAAGATAAGGTCTGCTTGCTAGCAATAAAATCCCGATTTGCAGAATTAAGAAAATCGGAAAGTTGTGGGGGGAAAAAAGTAATGAATTTGAAACAACTGCTACAGGGGAAAATTCGGGTTAATAATAAGTTTCCATTTGTGAATACACGCGATACTGCATGTATTATTTGTAATCATATAGTGAATGGGGAAAGTCCAATCTTATTTGTATCGCATGATGAAGATGATGGTATGTGGCAATTCTTATGTGGTGGATCACATGGAGTGGAAGATGCGAAAGTAGTTGCATTAGGAGAAGTGTTTGACTTAGATCCTTCAATTGAAAAAGTGGCAGAGATGCCTTGTGGATATTGTGCAACAAGAGATAAGATAGATGATGATTAGGTGATTAAAAGATGAATACATTTACAGTTTCATATAATGGTAAAATTCACAAATCAATAGAAGATGAAAAGTTAATTGACTCTGTGGAAAGAATATTTCATATGTTTGATAAGGAAATTACACATTGGTCGTATAGTATAACAGATAAGACTGCGGGGAAAGTGAGAAAATATAAAAGAGGTAAAGTATTATTCAAAAATTTGCAAAATAACAAATTAGAATGGGTGAGTTTCTATGCATTGCCGGAAGATTATAGAACAGCATGTTTTGATTATTACATCTTTATTTCTATAAATTATAAATATGAGCGTATAACAGCAGTTTTTGACGAGGGGATATTAAAAGGTGAAAAAATTGAAATTGTAAAACAGACATTAAGAGATTATGTGCAGTTTCCTTGTGTCGAAGAAGTATATACTATGGATAAAGAGGAAACGCCAATATTATATGCAGCGAAGGTTAATCCAAGTAGCAGTTTTAAAACATTAAAAATTATTAGTAATCAAAAATTGGATAAAGGAGAATAAGCTTATGCAAGATATAAAAAGTGAAGAATATGTTATATGCCCTTGTTGTGAGAATGAAGTATATAAGGAGGCGATAACTTGTCCATTTTGTAACTTTGGTATTATGGCATGGCTTGAAGGAGCGATTAATGCGGACGGAGAGCCAGCGGAAAATGTTTCTAAATAAAATTCCAGTATCTATTTAATATTTTGCGCATAGGGGCTATAGGATTTTTTGAATATCATTGCTTTTAATAAAAACAAATTTAGTTTGTAAAAGATTAACGTTGTCTGAAGTTAAATAGAGAAACTTTTTTTAATACATCCAACAGGCAGCTATTAGTACATTGTAGGTGACTAACATAGAACGTTAATTAGCTTATATAGAAAACCCCTTACATCAATTATGGTGTGAGGGGTTTTTTACGTGAAAAATGTACAAAAGTTCTTGGGTGTGGTAGTATGATGATAAAGACAAATCGGGAGTTGTAGTAAAGGAGGTTTACAATGGGGTTTTGGATTTTTATGTTGATTATGGATTTGCTTCTTCCATTTACGATGATTGGTTTTGGAAGATATTTTATGAAAAAGGCTCCAAAGGAAATAAATTCAGTATTTGGATATCGGACTTCGATGTCTATGAAGAACAAAGACACATGGGAATTTGCTCATAAATATTGTGGTAAAGTCTGGTATGTCTGTGGAATGGTTATGTTGCCGATAACAGTAATATTCATGCTTTTAGTGATTGGAAAAAATGAAGATTGTGTTGGGAGTATAGGAGGAATTATCTGTGGTGTTCAACTTATTCCTTTAATTGGGTCTATTCTCCCAACAGAAATAGCATTAAAAAAGAATTTTGATAAGAATGGAACAAGACGATAAATTCCAGTATGTAGAGAATAAGTAGTAATAAAAATCTGTAAATCCCTTACGCCACCCAAGAGCGTAAGGGGATACAGATTTTTTTTTGATGGAAAGATAAGAAAGTTTATACAAAAATTGAATAATTTTTTATGGAAAATATTATTCGTTCAAACTACATTCCATACGTAATTTTGTGGTTTCAAAGAGTGTGCAGTTGCAGGAACCATATTACATGGATTTGAATTTGTCTTTGTGAGATTAGCACCACTTGCTTTCATTGCTTCTATTATTGGAATCGTAATTACCTATAAGAAAAGATAACTTCCAGTTTGCCGAAATATCTGGCTAACTTTCCCAATTTTACAGGCATTCCAGCCCATTCATTAGTGAAATGATATGTATTTTCCCTTATTTTTGCCCTTATGAGATAATCGTAAGGGAAATAAGGGAAAGTTTTATTTAGTCATTGCCTGCCACTTTATCAAATAACTTTGCGGATTCCCGCTTGGCTTTTTTTGTAGAGTGTGCATAGACATTCATTGTGGTAATCTGCTATTTCTCTTATTATTCGTGCAACTGGTATATGTTGCAATCAGGTGGTATATAAAAGGCTGGCGGGATACAAGGAGTTATTATTAAAATTGCAAACAGATAGATAAAATATATAAATCTATCCATTTGCATATAGAATACTTTTATCTTTTGAACATTGTAAATATGATGCATAAATAGTATATTGTCAGCATAATTGATACAGATAATATAACGAAAAACAACATTATCTCCAAATATTGTATGATTACAGAAAGTAGAAATTAAGAAATTTCCTCTGTTTTCTTCTTTCTGTATTCATTTGGACTCATATGATAATATTGTCTAAACTTCCGGCAGAAATAGCCGGAACTTGTAAATCCGGTTTCTTCTGCAATGGAAGAAACCGATTTTTGAGTGATATAAAGTTGTTCAGCAGCCTGTGCTAGTCTGTATTGAATTAGATATGCTACCGGAGAACAGTGGATGCCAGTTTGAAAAATGTGTAAAGCTCCACTTTTGCTGATAGATGCCGATGCCGCAATCGTCTCCAATGTAATCTCTTCCATGTAGTGCTCATGAATATACTGCATCATAGCTTGTAATCTTGCTTGTTTGTGATTTAATCGATGAATACTGTTAGAATCAGAAGTCCAGTCCATATTTTTTTGCAATATGTTCCAAAGCTGAAATAAAAGTTGTATAGTACATAATTCATTATCCGGCTTAGTTTCCTGAATAGTACAAATTTGCGACAAAAGTTGTAGCACCTGTTTTCCAAATGTGTTGGATGGACTGAAAACTTGATATGGAACAGACGAGCTTATCACAGGAAGAATATATTTTTCGTAAATGAGGCTGTTTTCGGGTGCTAATAGGGTTGGCGAAAAAACAATATTAGGTGCAAATGTACTGCTTTGTGCTTCAAAACGATGCAGGACACCGCTATTGATAAATATGCCGCAACCTTTATGTAGTTCTATTTTACTTGTACCTATAAGGCAGAGCGCAGTACCTTCAGCAGTATAAAGAAATTCTAATTCATGATGCCAATGCCAGTCAATGCGATGGAAGTCAAATTTCCAAATATTATCAGGATAGTATGCAAATGGATAACGATTGTTGCCATGCTGGATGGTTTCTCGTAGTGTTTCATCTGTAGTTATCTTAAAAGTCTCCATGTTATATTTCCTCATAAATAATGAAATTTGTTATATTGTACCATAAATATATGATTTTATGCAATGACTAGATATAAAGTTTACGATATAATCACATTTATTAGAGGAGGACAAAATGAAAAACCAATATAATAAGACAATTACAGCCTGTTTTGTAGGTTATATTGTACAAGCTATCGTTAATAATTTTACACCACTGCTTTTTTTGTTTTTTCAGAAATGCTATCATATTCCAATTTCCCAAATTACATTGTTAGTGACTTTTAATTTTGGGATACAACTACTGGTTGATTTTCTTTCTGTCAGATTTGTTGATAAAATAGGATATCGGATATCAATGATTATAGCTCATGTTCTAGCAGCAGCAGGATTATTCCTTCTTACAGTTTTACCAGAGATTTTACCAGTTTCCTTTATTGGAATTTTGATTGCTGTAATGATCTATGCGGTAGGTGGTGGACTTTTGGAAGTCCTAGTCAGTCCAGTTGTTGAGGCTTGCCCATCCGACAATAAGGAAAAAGCAATGAGCCTGTTGCATTCTTTTTATTGCTGGGGACACGCCGGAGTTGTACTCATATCAACAGTGTTCTTTTATGTAGTCGGTATAGATAACTGGAAAATATTAGCCATTATTTGGGCGGTTATTCCAATTGGAAATGCTTTTGTTTTTTCAAAGGTTCCCATTGCACCATTGCTTGAGGATGGAGATACCGGACTTGGATTAAAGGAATTGTTCCGGATGAAAATTTTTTGGATTTTGTTGATTATGATGATATGTGCAGGAGCAAGTGAGCAAGCAGTAAGTCAATGGGCCTCTGCTTTTGCAGAAAAAGGTCTTGGAATTTCAAAGGCAGCCGGCGACTTAGCAGGGCCGATGGCATTTGCGGTTCTAATGGGAATATCAAGATTGTTTTATGGTAAGTATGGTGACCGTATCAATTTGGAACACTTTATGATTTATAGTAGTTTTTTATGTATTTTATCCTATTTAGGGATTTCATTATTCCCGATTCCGCTATTAAATCTGATTGCCTGCGCTGTCTGTGGGTTTTCAGTGGGAATCATGTGGCCTGGAACTTTCAGCAAGGCATCAGCAGCTTTGCCAAAAGGGGGAACAGCCATGTTTGCATTGCTGGCATTAGGTGGAGATATAGGTTGTTCAGGAGGTCCTACATTGGTTGGAATGGTATCAGGAGCTTTTGGGGATAACCTAAAGATGGGAATTTTGGCAGGAATTATTTTTCCAGTGTTGCTACTTATAGGAGTCATTCTTTGCAGAAGACAAAAGAAAATTACTAATTATAATACAGTGAAAAGTAGGCACTAAATATAGCTGCTTATTAAAATAAAAAAGAAAGTGAGACAAAAGATGGAATTTTTGAAAAACAATCCTAAATGGATACGTCAACCAAAGCAGGTACAAATTAGTGAGGATAAAGTTGTAATTCTTACAGAAAGGGGTACCGACTTATGGGCACGCACTTATTATGGTTTTCAAAATGATAATGCTCCAGTATTTCAAGTTGAAACAACGGACAAGTACTTTTCTTTTATTGTTAAAACAGAATTCGAGAGTACCTGTCGTTTTGACCAGTGTGGTGTAGCTATGTATTTAAATAGTGATAATTGGTTTAAGGCATCTATAGAATATGAGAATGAAAAAATACAGCGATTGGGAAGCGTTGTAACCAATCATGGATATTCTGACTGGGCAACAACAGACATATCCTCTGATATTAAAAGTATGTGGTATCGTTTTTCACGAAGGGACAGTGACTACTGTATTGAATGCAGTGAGGATGGCATAAATTTCAGACAAATGCGTATTTTCCATATGTGGGAAGGTGCAGAAAAAATTACTTATGGAATATATGCATGCAGCCCGACAGAAGGCTCATATAAGGCAACATTTTCAAATATGCAGATTACGGAATGTAAATGGGAATCAGATGCAGACTGGCGTGATTGATGATATGATTTCTAAAGATAAATCTCATATGAGAATCATTATCAGTTAAATTGAATAATAAATATAATCCAAAAATAATCCCCGAAAAATTTTAGAATTTTTGGGGATTATTTAACATTATAAATAAAGAGTGTCCTCTGCATCCACCCATATTTGCATCGTTCCATCAAGATATAATTTTGCATATTCAAGTGGTTCATCAATGACAAGTGCGTTTAATGAACAGACTGATCCGGGTGTGGGTTATAAATCCTTCTCAGCTTCCCAACAGTCAATACGGAGCATATAGCCAGCACTGGTATACACATCAATGCTGTTGCGTTGTGGATTGTATTCTGCAAATATTGTTCTCATCGTATCATATCTCCTCATCGTCCAATTAATCATTCGTTACAAAAATTAGAAGCATTTCAATCAGTTCACCATGTCGTTTTCATTTTATGTTATACTGTTTTAGAGGATTATCTTTCCCTTGTTTTTGCCCTTATCAGAGTTCGTAAATACTCATGGGACAATATAATACAAGGGAAACAATAAGGGAAAGCTCACCTGCGATAAACTTAGTGTTTTCAAGGGCTTGAGAGATATTTGATAATAAAATATAACAATTATTAAATCCCTTGGAATATATGAAATCTCAATTCAAGTTTTCGGAGGTCGAAGTATGGGATTGCTTGATAGGTTAAAATCGAATAAAAACAACAAAGATTTCTTTGAATGGTTAGATTTACTTTTAAAGAATGAATTGAGTAGTGAAATAAAAGCGATTATCTTTAATTTATATGAAGATACAGATAATAAATGGTTTATTGAATTAGTTGGCACATTTTCATTCAATGTGAAAGACTGGCGGGAAGAACGAGGATATTACTAAAACAAAAAGAAAAACAGGAAGATTTTGTAAAGTATCTTCCTGTTTTTCTAAAGCAGACTATTGATTATATTTATATTAGGTTTTTAACAACAATGTAACCATTGAAATTACATCTGTTTTTTGATATGATTACTGTCGAAGAGAGGTGTTTATATAATGCAGATTTCAAGCAGATTTACAATGGCAATCCATATGTTTGCCTGTATAGATACATTTTCAGATCAGAAGATGACCAGTGATTTTATGGCAGCAAGCATTGGAACCAATCCGGTGATTGTCCGTAAAATATTGCAACAATTAAAGGCTGCTGGTCTTATTGAAGTTGCAAGAGGGACAGGCGGTGTGACAATTACCAGACCATTGGAGCAGATTACATTCCTTGATGTGTATAAAGCAGTGGAGTGTTCACCAGATGAGGAACTATTTCATTTTCATGAGAATCCCAATCAGAAATGTCCGGTAGGAAAGAATATTCACCATGTTCTTGATAAGAGGCTGTTAGAGGTACAGAGGGCGATGGAGGAAAAGCTTTCAGAAATGACACTTGCTGATGTGAAAAAAGATATTGCAATGTATACAGAGAAAGAGTAGCATACAGAAGGCTTCGGATGCGTGATTATATCATCACAATTTCCGGAGCCTTTTAGTTTGTCATAATCAATGTAAAACTTTTAAAGGAAGTTGTAACAAAAAAAGTTACAAAAAGTTTGATGTAACTGTTGACATTACATCAAACAAATGCTATAGTACAAACATAAGATGTAACAAACAGTGTTACAACAAATTAAGGAGGTAATTTAAAATGCAGAAAGTAGTAGAATTTTTACAGAAAAATCCGGTTCAGTATTTAGCAACAGTCGGAAGAGATGGAAAGGCAAAATGCCGTCCATTCATGTTCTGCTTTGAGCAGGACGGAAAGCTTTGGTTCTGTACTAACAACACAAAGGATGTTTACAAGGATATGTTAGCAAATCCTGAGGTAGAAGTATCAGTATCTTCCCCTGAATACGCATGGATCCGCCTTCATGGCAAAGCAGTATTTGAGGACAACAAGAGTGTAAAGGAAGGATGCATGAATAATCCTATCGTTAAGGGACAGTACCAGACAGCAGATAATCCTATTTTTGAGGTATTCTATCTTGAAAATCCTCATGGTTTAATCGCAGATTTCTCTGGAAATCCACCTTATGAATTTTAATAATAGGTAATCAACAGAAAAAATTACAGTCTTCGGGGCAAGGTGTAATTCCTGACCGGCAGTATAGTCTGCGAGCAAAAGCTGATATGGTGCAATTCCATAACCGACGGTAAAGTCCGGATGAGAGAAGATATGATAAAACACGTCTCGCAGGAAATCCCGTCCTGCGGGCTGTTTTAAATTCAGACATATCTCACAAAAAGGAGATTTATGAGTAACAATACAGCAACTATTAAAATAAGAAAAAATTTAGTTTCTACAAGGACGATAACAATGACAGCTCTACTGGCAGCTATATCATATGTGTTGGCATTTTTAGAGTTTCCGGTTCCTTTGAGTCCATCATTTGCACGAATGGATCTGTCAGATTTACCTGCACTGATTGGGGCGTTTGCGTTTGGACCGGTTACAGGAGTGATGATAGAATTGATAAAGAATATATTACAGCTTCTGTCAACATCAACAGGAGGAATTGGTGAACTTGCCAATTTCCTGATATGTACATCATATGTAATGGCTGCTGGTTTTATATACAAACATAAAAAGACTAAGAAAACGGCGATATGGGCATGTGTTATATCAAGTATTGTTATGGGAATAGCAGCGGCGATTGTGAATTATTTTATTCTTCTGCCACTGTTTGAAACATTTATGCCGCTTGATCAGCTGATTGCATCCTTTGGTGAGTTCCTGCCATTTATTGAGACAAAGTTGGACGTTGTGTTATTCAATGCATTGCCGTTTAATATTTTAAAAGGCTTGGTAATCGGAGCAATTACCATGATGATATATAAAAAACTTACACCGATACTGAAAGGAGAGACTTTGAAATGACAAAAATGGATTACCTTAAACTTCTGGTGGACGATATTCACTCCACAACAGTCGCCACAATAGGTTCGGACGGACATCCTCAGGCTAGGATTATAGATATGATGTACTATGATGAGGAAGGCGTGTATTTTCTTACAGCAAAAGGAAAAGCATTTTATGACCAGTTAATGGAGCAGCAGTATGTGGCAATATCTGCAACAAAAGACAAAATTGCAGTTTCTCTTCGTGGAAAAATAAAGAACATCGGGAAAAAGAATCTTGATATTATGTTTGATAGAAATCCATACATGAAGAAAATCTATCCGGGAGATACGAAAGACGCAATCGAAGTGTTTCAGCTGTATGAGGCACAGGGCGAGTATTTTGATATCAGCAATCCATCAAATATTGTGAGAGATACTATAACAATCGGAAAAGCAGAAGTTGTTCAGACGGGGTATTTTGTTGGGAAAGACTGTATCGGATGTAAGTTGTGTTACTCGGTATGTCCGCAAAAATGCATTGATATATCTTCAGTTTCTGTTGTAATCAATCAGAATCATTGTCTGCATTGCGGAAGATGTGCAGAAATTTGTCCGAAGCAGTGTATTGAGAAAAGAGGTTAAGCTATGATCTTTAAGAAAATCAGAAAAGGGCATATTAACTGGCAGGATTTTTTATGCAGTATTCCGGCAAGGGATTATGTATTCCAAAAGGATGCATATGAAGACCAGATTGACAGAACAGCAGAGTATATAAGAAATGCAGACTGTGTTATAATCGGGGCAGGAGCCGGGGCATCGACAGCGGCAGGAATCCAGTATGGCGGCAAAAGGTTTACGGACAATTTTGCAGAATTTATAAAAAAATACGGTGGGCACTACATGACAGATATGTATGCAGCCGGATTTTATCCATATCCGTCTGAGGAGGCAAAGTGGGGATACTGGTCAAAACATGCATTGATGAACCGCTTTGATCCTCCGGCATTGCCGCTTTATATAGAGCTTTATGATATTGTAAAGAACAAAGAATATTTTGTGCTTACAACCAATGTGGATCATCAGTTTTATAAGGCAGGATTTGATGAACAAAGAATAT
The DNA here is from genome assembly GCF_024168045.1 of Dorea longicatena. Lineage (GTDB taxonomy): Bacteria > Bacillota > Clostridia > Lachnospirales > Lachnospiraceae > Dorea_A. Next base: position 2,090,156 of record NZ_CP100126.1, on the reverse strand, counting down.
TTGCAACACAGGGAGACTATGGAAAAATCCAGTGCCAGAAAGCCTGTCATCCAAAGACATATAATGCGGAAGAACTGTTTCATAAAATGGATGAAGCAAGAAAGGATTGCCTGATTCCATCAGAGCTTGTACCAAAATGTCCGGTGTGTGGCGGCAATATGGCTATGAATCTGCGTTGTGATAATTATTTTGTGGAAGATGAAGCGTGGCATGAGGCAGCCGACAGGTATGCAGACTTCATGGAACAGAATAAGGATAAAAAGGTTGTTCTTTTGGAACTTGGAGTTGGATTTAACACCCCGATAATTATAAGATTTCCTTTTGAAAAGATGGTGCGGGAGAATTCATCTTATAGTCTGATACGTCTGAATATGGACGAAGCGGTAGTGCCGGAAAGCTTCGGGAAGCGTGCAATCGGTATTGGCGGTGATATGGCAAAGGCAATTACGGATATAAGGGGGAAAGTATTATGACACAGGATGAACGAAGAGAATATCTGATCCATTATCTTTTAAAAGAAGAAATGAAATTTGTCAGACAGAGTATTCCTACGGATAAGCAGGGGCAGGAAAATCTGCTCCGCTCACTTATGAATGTCAGACCGCCAAGACCAATCAGTAATGATTTTTTGAAAATACAGGATGAGTATCTTACAGAAAGAAATATAGAGCGTGGAATCACAGATGTTGACACGCTTGCACCTGTAAAATCCGATTTGAGATTATATATCTGGCAGGGGGATATTACCACTTTGAAATGTGATGCGATCGTGAATGCGTGTAACTCACAGATGCTTGGTTGTTTTTCACCGATGCATGCCTGTATTGATAACTTTATTCATACTTATGCTGGAATGGAACTTCGTCTGAAAATGCATGAAATTATGGCAAAGCAGGGGCATGAAGAAGAGACCGGCAAAGCAAAGATAACATCGGGATACAATCTTCCGACAAAATATATTCTTCATACGGTAGGACCTATTATACAATGGAAAGTCACAAAAGAAGACGAAGACCTGTTGGCAAGCTGCTACACAGAGTGCCTAAAGCTTGCAGCTGATACTGGTGTGGAATCTATTGCATTCTGTTGTTTGTCTACAGGTGTATTCCGTTTTCCACGGCAACGAGCTGCCGAGATTGCAACGAACACTGTAAAGCAGTATCTTAACAAAGACAGCAGAATAAAAAAGGTAATCTTTAATGTGTTTATGATGATTTGGGCAAATGTTACAGAGGATGAACTCAAAGAGAAAAAAGAAATTCAGACAACCTTTGGAGAGACTCTTTCATGGGATTATCTTTGCTATGCAAGAGAAAATCCTATTATATGGGAAATCCCAACGCACATTTTGTATGGTGAAAAAGATAATCTTACCGCTTATGGAACGATATTTGAATTTGTACAGAGGACTAATTCAACACTTTCTATTATGAAAAATGGAGAGCATTGGTTTCATACGGATGAACAAATGAAATTTCTTGATGAATGGATAATAAAATCTTCCAAATAAATTCAAGTTTGGAGAATTGAGAAAATCGGAATTTTGGAGGTTATTATGGCTTTTGATTTTAAAAAAGAGTATAAAGAATTCTATATGCCGAAGAACAAACCAGAGATTGTAAATGTACCTAAGGCAAATTATATTGCAGTTAGAGGAAAAGGCAATCCAAATGAAGAAGGCGGAGCATATCAACAAGCAATCAGTGTTCTATATGCTGTTGCATACACATTAAAAATGAGTTACAAGACTGATTATAAAATTGAAGGATTTTTTGAATATGTTGTTCCGCCATTGGAAGGTTTTTGGTGGCAGGATGATGTCGAGAGTGTAGATTATACAAATAAGTCTGCTTTCAGCTGGATTTCTGTTATCCGTTTGCCTGATTTCATTTCTAAAGCTGATTTTGACTGGGCGGTAGAAACAGCAACGAAAAAGAAGAAACTTGATTGTTCGTCAGCAGAGTATCTTACGATTGATGAGGGATTATGCGTTCAAATTATGCATATAGGTTCTTTTGATAATGAGCCAGCAACTGTTGCGCTTATGGATACTTATTTAGAACAAAATGGATATGTTAATGATATTAACAAAGATAGGTTGCACCACGAGATTTATATGTCTGATGCAAGAAAGGTTGCCCCAGAAAAATGGAAAACTGTAATTAGACATCCAATTAAGAAAGCGTAAAATTCCCGTTTATTGGGAAGTCGCAGAGAACGAAAAATCGGAATTTTGCTTTCGATGACCAGAATGAAAATCGTTACCGTTGCGCCTGTTTTCACAAGCGTTGCGTGACATAAAAAGAATTCTATTTTAATATCAAAGTATCAAAAACAAAGGAGGTTCTTTTTATGTTGAAGGAATTAAAGAAAAACAAAATGAGTGTTGTTGCAACTGGAATTTTATTTGGTGTTATGGGGGTATTAATTATTCCTATGATAGCAGTAATTATAAAAATATCGAATGCATTATCCCAAAAACATCCTAGGATATACAAGTATAGTATGATTGCTTTTATCGGTATGTTATTGGCAATTAGCCTATTTTGCGTTGTTATTAAACATCAGATGAGTTTTCTTGTAATAGTTGCTTGTTTAGCAATAACATTATGCGACACTATTAAAAACAGATAATAAATGGAGTACAACTATGGAAATATCAGATTTGATTAAATCAGCCAGAATTGAAAAGGGCTTAACCCAACAACAACTGGCTGATGTTGTCTTTGTTACGCGACAGACAATTTCGAAATGGGAATTGGGAAAAAGTGTTCCCGACCAAGCCTCTCTTATATTGCTATACCAGTATTTGGACATCAAGGATAATGAGAAAAAACAGTTATCAAAGCTTATTTTTAATAAGCAAAATATTATATTAATTTTGATTGCAATCTTATTTTCTCCTATGGTTATTGGAGTACGTTTTATCTGTTGTAAAATTGATAAGATTGAAAATCGAAAAATTAAAGCGGTAATCAAGGTTATTGGCTTTGTTGTATTCTCATCGTATCTAGTATCTTTAAAAGAAAATGTGGCGTATTTGTTAATTGGTATATTTTCTCTGGTGTATTTGTTATATCAATTCTATTTGAGTGGATTGGAAACTAAATGATTTGTGTCAGCAAGTTTAAGGCAAGCGATAATTCATGAAATTCCAGTTTATAGAATTAAGAAAATGAAATGTAAGGAGGAGTATGTAAATGAAATTAGCAGATTTAGCAACAGGCTCTGATTGGATAGTGTGGATTGTCTTTGTGATATTTGCTGTACTTTCTATTATTTTACTTTCTGGACATGGAAGCTGGTTCATTTCTGGATATAATACAGCTTCAAGAGAAGAAAAGGAAAAATATGATGAAAAGAAGTTATGCAGAACAATGGGAATTGGAATGTCTATTATAGCAATTCTTGCATTAACTATGAGCTTGTTTGAAAATATTTTGCCTGCATTTTTTATATATATTGCATTGGGGATTATTTTGGTTGATGTCGTGGTAATTATCATTTTAGGAAACACACTATGCAGAAAGTAATAACTTCCAGTATGTAGAGAATAAGTAGTAATAAAAATCTGTAAACCCCTTACGCCACCCAAGGGCGTAAGGGGATACAGATTTTTTTTGATGGAAAGATAAGAAAGTTTATACAAAAATTGAATAATTTTTTATGGAAAATATAAAGATATTTTGGTATAACCTAATTGCTTAGCAGTATTTTTAGCTTCGGATAATAGGTGTTTTCCGATGCCCTTTTGCCGGTAATATTCGTCTACATATAAATAAATGCCTTATGACGTTATAACGCTTCAAGTGAAAACTATGCATTTTATATTTTGTTCTACATCTCCAGTGAATCTTCTGTGTCTACCCAAATTTGCATCGTGCCATCAAGGTACAGCCTTGCATATTCAAGCGGTTCGTCAATCGCCAGTGCATTTAACGCACACTGAGAGCATGGTGTAGTTTTAATACTATTTTCTGCCTTATTGCAGTCAATACGAAGCATATAACCAGTATGGGTGTAGATGTCTATGCTGTTCTAGTACATATTGTATTCTGCGTAAATAATATTCATATCGTGTCTCCTTCAAATCAATTAATCACATTAAAAAAATCAGAAGCATTTCAATCAGTTCACCATGTCAGTTTCATTTTGTGTTATACTGTGTTATATGATTTTGTTGCCCTTGCTTTTTCCCTTACCAGAGTCCGTAAACTCTGGTGGGACGATATAACACAAGGGAACATATAAGGGAAAGATCACCTGTCACAAACTTAGTGTTTTCAATAGTTTGTGAGAAATTTGATAACAAAATATAACAGTTATTAAATCCCATAAAACAGGTGAAATCTCAATCGGAATTGTTTTAATATGTCTTGGATGCGGAAGGCGAACAAAAGCTAATTTCTATTCTGGATAGTTAATAAAGAGAGGTGCATATGCTATGCCAGGTATACTCGTGGTTGAAGATGATGAAAATTTAAATCGTGGAATTACATTCTCACTGAAAAAATCCGGATATGAGGTTTTTTCAGCAGAATCAGTGAAAAAAGCGAAAAGAATTGCAAGTGATAATAATGTGGATGTTACCATTTGTGATGTGAATCTTCCGGATGGGAATGGACTGGAATTTGTAAGGTGGATGAGATGCAATTATAATACATACATTATTTGTCTTACAGCACTAGATCAGGAGATGGATCAGGTCATGGGATATGAAGCAGGGGCAGATGATTATATTACAAAGCCGTTTAGTCTTTCGGTACTTCTTTTGAAAATAGAAGCACATTTCCGCCGCAGACAGGAGAAAACGGAAGCCGGAAAGATGATTTCGGGAGATATCGTATTTATCGCAGGAGAAATGAAAGTCCTGATAAAGAGTCGTGAAATCAGTCTGACAAAAACGGAGTTGAAAATGCTGACTTTTTTTCTTCAGAATCCGAAACAGATTCTTTCAAAAACACAAATATTGGAAAATGTGTTTGATCTGGAAGGGGATTTTGTGGATGAAAATACAATCGCTGTCAATATCAGAAGACTCCGTGAGAAAATCGAAGACAATCCGGCTGCACCGGTCTATATAAAGAATATCAGAGGTCTTGGGTATATATGGAATCAGGAGGTAAGGCAGTGACAAAGAGATATCGCAAGAAGATTACAGTAGTGCTCTCCTTGGTATTACCTGTCATATTATTGTTTGCAATATTAAATTGCTTTACCACGTATGTGTTTTATGAAGATTATAAATATAAAATGAATCTTATGACAGAGATTGCTACAAAGGAAGAATTTTCCGGGCTGGATGCTGTTTCGGAATTGCTTAAGAATAAGGATGTTGAAACCAACGAACAGGGAATGCAATTATTGGAGCAATATGGATACTGGGGAAATAAAGGGAATGCATTTTATTTGCAATTCCGGCATCAGGTTATGGTGACCAGTGCTGTAAGCACTGTGATATGTGTGCTTCTCTTGACTTTTTTATTTTATTGGAAGAAAAAAGAAGATGCGTGTCATCAGAAAATTTTAGACCAGTTGGAAGAAATTCTGATCAGATTCCGTGAAAATAAATTTGATGATTTACTGAAAACGGAAAATCTTGCAGAACTGGAAAAATTGAATGACCAGCTTGAAGCAATCGGACATCATATTCAGTTGCTAAAGGAAGAAGCAAGGGCAGAAAAGGAGAACACGAAAGAAATGGTTTCTGATATTTCTCACCAGTTAAAGACACCGGTTGCAGCTTTGGATACATGTTTTAGTGTGCTGATGCAGAATGACTTAAGTGCCACAGAACAGGAGGAGTTTCGTATCCGTTGTCGGAGTGCTCTGGATGGACTGGAGACATTATTGCAGTCGCTTCTTGAAATATCCAAGATGGAAACTGGACTGATTCAGATTAATAAGAAAAAACTTCCGCTTATGGATACTGTCATATCTGCTGTGAACTGTACTTATCCAAAAGCGGATGAGAAAGAAATTGAATTCGTTTTTGACTATGCAAAAGAGCTGGAAACATGTATGGTTATGCAGGATAAAAGATGGCTTGGTGAAGCTGTGATCAACGTTCTGGATAATGCAATCAAGTACAGTCCGTGTGGTTCAAAAATATTTATCCGGTTACAAAAAAGAAACGATCTTGTAAGAATGGAAATTGAGGATCAGGGAATTGGTATTCCGCAGAATGAGTATCACAAAATTTTTCAACGATTTTACAGAGGAAGTTCCAAGGAGGTCATGGAAAAGAGTGGTACAGGAATCGGACTTTTTCTATCGAGAGAAATTATCGAAAAACACGTAGGTACGATTACGGTAACCTCCGGCAAAAAGAAAAAAGGAAGCACGTTTGTGATTCAATTACCATATGTTGGTTAAATTTTAAGTGGGCAGAAATCTTACAATTCTGTAAGACTTCTGCTCGTTTTTTGAAAGTGAAATGAAAGATTATCCTGATACAATTTGGATGTAGGTTGAAAAGGTACACTTTACAGAATTAAAAAGGAGGCAACACATGAGTGTGATATTAGAAACCAAGCAGCTTTGTAAATTTTATGGCGCGGGTGAGAATCAGGTCAAAGCGGTCAATCAGGTGGACATTCAGATTGAGCAGGGAGAATTTGTCGCAATTGTTGGAAAGTCAGGTTCCGGTAAAAGTACATTACTTCATATGCTTGGAGGGCTAGACACCCCGACAAAAGGCAGTGTTACTTTAGCAGGGAAAGATTTATACAGGATGAAGGAAGATGCCCTTGCTGTTTTCCGCAGAAGAAAAATCGGATTTGTTTTTCAGGCATTTAATCTGGTTTCATCTGTTAATGTCTGGGAAAATATTGTACTGCCACTGGGGCTGGATGGAAGAAAAGTGGATGAAGCGTATGTAAATGATATCATTGCAACTCTGGGGATTGAAAACCGGATTTATAATCTGCCAAATCAGTTATCCGGAGGACAGCAGCAGAGAGTAGCAATTGCAAGAGCACTGGTGAATCGTCCGGAAATTATATTTGCAGATGAGCCGACAGGAAATCTTGATTCCAAGACCAGTGATGAGGTAATCGCCCTGCTTAAGATGACAGCAAAAAAATATGGACAGACAATTGTAATGATTACCCATGATGACGAAATTGCACAGGTCGCTGATCGTATTCTGGTGATTGAGGACGGACAGGTGGTGGATTTCAGATGAAGACAATAAGCAGGATTGCATATAGCAATGACAAAAGGAACAGGACAAGAAGTATACTGATCATGATGGCAATCTGTCTGACCACGATGCTGCTTGTTATCATCAGTACTGTGGGAAATGGGGTAATTCATTTACAGAAAAGTCAGGCGGCAGGATCATATGGAAGCAATTATGGTCTGTTTGTTTCCGCAGACGGATCGCAGTTAAAAGAAGTAAACCGCCGTGCGGAAATAGATGCTACAGGCACTATGTGCACCGAAGGTATCATAAAAGGCAATGAAAAAGGCGGGTTTGTCTGCATGGATGAGACTGCAAGAAAAATGCTTCCTTATAATAAAGAATATGAGTTGAAGGAAGGAAAGTATCCGGAAAAAATGCAGGAAATTGCCGCAGGAAGAGCATTTTTTCGTGCAATGGGGTATGGTGATGTAAAGATCGGAGATACGGTTACACTGGATTACCGCGCAGGGATGCAGTCAGAATATAAGCCGGAAGAATTTGTTGTCAGCGGAATCCTATATGATCGGGATGAGTATACCATCGAGGCATCTTATGTTGCTTTCGGGTCACAGGAGTTTTATGATGAGCACGTCGCAGAGAATGACAGACAGTATAATATTTATTTTACTTTAAATGATTCTGCAAATGTATCTATGAATAATATTGATTCGGTTATAAAGCAGATTGCAGCAGCTTGTGGGATCGAAGAAAAAAACGTTATAGTCAATGATCTCTATTTGCAATGGGTCTTGCAGCCGAGTTATGAAACGATTGCGGTATGCGGGGTTTTGATTCTTGCAATTGTACTTTTCTCTGTTGTGGTCATTTATAATATTTTTCAGGTCGGTATTGCCAATAAGATACAGGAGTATGGAAAAATCAAGGCTCTGGGAGCAACAAAAAAGCAGATGAAACAACTGATCTTCAGAGAGGGTATGTTTTTGACAATTTTTTCAATACCGGTTGGATTGCTTCTGGGCTTTCTGATTGCAAAATGCGGTTTTAACTGGCTGGTAGAACAGGGGAATCTTGTATCAACCGGAACTGACTCTATGGGAGTCCAAAATCAGCAGGTGTCACTGTTTTCCCTGCCTGTTATGCTTCTATGTATTTTCGTATCATTTCTTACCGTTGCTTTGGCACTGCGTAAACCAATGAAAATTGTTTCACGGATTTCACCTATCGAAGCAACACGGTATTTAGAAAATGCAGAAACACAAAAAAAAGGAAAACGAAATGGCAGAAAAAATGTCACCGTGTTTTCTATGGCAATGGCAAATGTAACGGGTAATCCCAAAAGAACTATTGGTACCATCCTCACAATGGGGCTTTCCTGCACATTGTTTGTGATTATTTCTAATTATGTGGGAAATATTGACACGGAGCATGAAGCACGTCTTTCCGTTAATCATGGACAATTTGAACTGCAGCTTGACTATTCTTCTGAGTATGATGAAAGATATCCGGAGAATAATCTGGATACGATTCTGACGGATAATCCATTGAATGATTCGCTGATTGAAGAAATCAAAAGCATTCCGGGAGTGACAGATGTCATGACGAGAGAGATTGTCTCTGTAAATCTGAACGGAACAAGATTTCCGGCTGCTGTTGTGAGTAAAAAGGATTTTGATTTTATGCGCCAAGATGGGGATATTGGTTCTATGGACTATGATCAGGCGGTAAAGAATGGTGATATTTTCTTTGGCTGGTCAACGTGGATGGAACAAGATGGATATGCTCCGGGTGAATCAATTGCATTTGACTTTGAAAATGGAAGTGGAACCTATACCTATCAGGGAAAGATTGCAGGATCCTTTGTAAGTGCGGACACTTATCTTGTCATTCCGGAAGGTGTATACCGTTCCATGAATCCGAGAGGAACAGCCTATGGTTATCTGTGGGTGGACTGTGATAAAAAAGATGTGGCATCTGTGGAACAGAGTCTGAATACTTTGATTTCTAATACTTCGCATATAAAAATGGATACCTATCATGCACAGTTAGAATCTGCAGAATCAGTAACCCGCATGATGAAGCTTGGCTGTTATCTGTTTATGGCGGTTGTAGGACTCATCGGTTTTATGAATATGGCAAACACCATGATCATGAATATTACGACAAAAAAGCAGGAATATGGTGTATTACAGGCTGTGGGCATGACAAATAAACAATTAAATTTATGCCTGCAGTTACAGGGACTGATGTTTACGGTTGGCACCATATGCGTAGCTTTGATTATTGGTCTGCCGCTCGGCTATGCACTTTTTTCCTATGCAAAGCATAATGGAATATTTGGAATGAATATTTATCATGTTCCAATCGTACCAATTTTTATTATGATTTTTTTGGTCGGTCTGTTGCAGATTGTACTTTCCTGCGTTTTAAGCAGTAATCTGAAAAAGGAAACGCTGGTTGAAAGAATAAGGTATCAGGGATAGCAAGTAACCAAGCTGTCACTCGGGCAATGAGTGACAGCTTGGTTTGCGAGTATACGTCAAAAGATTCTGTGCCCCTTTGACATTATCATAATTCTAAAAAATCTTCTGCATCGCCCAACCGCTTTCAAAAATACACATTTTTTTATTTCTTGAAAGTGGAAACTATGTAAAGGCAATCCGATTCTTTACTTAATTTCAGGAAAAAGAAAAAATATCAAAAAATTGATGATTAATGGTGAGCTTGTGATAGAATGAAAAAAAGAGAAAAGCATAAAGGATGTAGTTGGGGAGAATATTTGTTATGATTAGAAAGTTGCTGAACGGAGATGTAGATAGAGTTGCTGATATATGGTTAAAGACAAATCTGAAAGCACATTATTTTATTTCCAATCGATACTGGACAAGTAATTATGAATTAGTGAAAGAAATGGTGTCACAATCCGAAGTCTATGTGTTTGAAGCGGATAAAATGATACAAGGATTTGTAGGACTAAATGATGAATATATCGAAGGTATTTTTGTCGCTGAAGAAACGCAGTCATGTGGCATAGGTAAGCTTTTATTGGATTATATTAAGGATAAAAAAGTTAGATTACAATTAAATGTATACCAGAAGAATACCAGAGCAATTTCTTTTTACCAAAGAGAAGGGTTCATTATTCAATGCGAAGGTTTGGATGAAGCTACTGGTGAAAAAGAGTACACCATGCTATGGAAACAAAAATAAAAATCGTTAAGGAAAAAATCGAAATTGATGCAAACGAAAGGGCAGTTAATGAAAATTCACAAAGGCTACATAGTTCTCTGTTATAATAGATAAAGTCAAAGAAAAATATATCATGAAAATATAGATTTAAGAGGAGGGCCGGGTCTTATGGATAAGATCAAAATATTAGTAGTAGATGATGAAAGCAGGATGCGGAAACTGGTGAAGGATTTTCTGGAAAGAGAAGGATATCAGGTGATCGAAGCCGGAGATGGTATGGAAGCAATGGAACAATTTTATGATGAAAAAGATATTGCGCTGATCATCCTGGATGTGATGATGCCAAGAATGGACGGCTGGCAGGTATGCCGTGAAGTGCGCCAGTCATCCAAAGTTCCGATTATCATGCTGACTGCAAGATCAGAAGAGAGAGACGAATTACAGGGATTTGATCTTGGTGTCGACGAATATATCTCAAAACCATTCAGTCCGAAGATCCTGGTAGCCAGAGTGAATGCAATCTTAAGAAGAGCCAATGTAATAGGAGAGAGTAATGAGATCAATGCCGGCGGAATTGTGATCGACAAAGCAGCACATCAGGTGAAGATTGATGATAAGGAGATTGAATTAAGCTTTAAAGAATTTGAACTTCTGACGTATTTTGTTGAGAATCAGGGCATTGCATTATCAAGAGAGAAAATTTTGAATAACGTATGGGATTACGATTATTTTGGAGATGCAAGAACCATTGATACACATGTTAAGAAGTTGAGAAGCAAACTCGGAGAAAAAGGAAATTATATCAAGACAATCTGGGGGATGGGGTACAAATTTGAGGTTGATGAAGAATGAAGATCATAAGTGAAGAAAAAAAAGCAAAGATCAAAAACAGGCATCATTCGATCAAGACGCAGATGATCATGGCATTTGTAGGACTGCTGATCTGCCTGGTAGTGACATTAATGTTCATCAATGGCAAATTTCTGGAACCATATTATATCAGTAAGAAGGAATCCCGTTTTATAGAGCTTTATGAAAAGCTGAATAATGTATCAAATGAAGATAAGTGGAACAGTGCAAGGAAAAATAGTTCACTTATTCATTTCGCTGAAAAGAATAATATTTCTTATCTGGTCATAGAAAAAGATAATGATGTACATACAAATGTGCATGATAAGAATATGCTGAAGAATCAGATGATGGGATATTTTCTGAATCAGGCACAGAAAGAAAGCAGAATCCTGGATTCCACGGAAGTTTACCAGATCAATCAGTCATGGGATCCATGGAATCAGAACTATTATGTAGATATGTGGGGAAGCCTGGATGATGGCAGTCAGTTCCTGCTCAGAAGTCCGGTGGAAAGTATGCGGGAGAGTGCGGCGATATCGAATCGTTTCTTATTATATATAGGAAGTATTTTGATGGTTGTATCTATCCTGCTGATCTGGTATTTTGCAAAACGTATCACAGAACCGATCCGCGAATTGGCAAGATTATCAGACCGTATGGCAGATCTTGATTTTGATGCAAAATATACCAGTGGTGGAAGTAATGAGATTGGGGAACTTGGTGAGAACTTTAACCGGATGTCGGAAAAACTGGAAAGTACAATTTCGGAGCTCAAGAAGGCGAATAACAGCCTGCAGAAAGATATCGAAGAGAAAGACAAGCTGGAAAAGATGAGAAATGAGTTTCTGGGAAATGTATCGCATGAATTAAAGACACCGATCGCACTGATCCAGGGATATGCCGAAGGATTAAAAGAGGGTGTGAATGAAGATGCGGAGAGCCGGGAATTCTACTGTGATGTAATCATGGATGAAGCTTCCAAGATGAATCAGATGGTTAAGAATCTTCTGACATTAAACCAGTTGGAATTCGGCGATGAGGATATTGTGTTTGACAGATTTAATCTTACAGCACTTGTAAGAGGTGTGCTCCAGAGTATGGAAATCATGGCAGATCAGGCAGGGGCAAAAATTCTCCTGCATACAGAAGAAGATATCTATGCATGGGCAGATGAATTTAAAGTAGAGCAGGTCGTGAAAAATTATGTCAGCAATGCATGTCATCATGTCAGCGGGGATATGGTGATAGAGGTAAAAATGGTTCAAAAAGACGGTAAAGTGCGGGTATCCGTATTTAATACCGGAACTCCGATACCAGAAGCAGATATTGCACATATCTGGGATAAATTCTATAAAGTCGATAAAGCACATACACGCGAATATGGCGGCAATGGAATCGGTCTTTCTATTGTAAAAGCGATTATGAAATCGTTCCATCAGGAATATGGAGTAAAGAATTATGATAATGGAGTTGAATTCTGGTTTGAACTTGATGTACAATAAAGAATAATGGGCACGGAATGAATGGCCGGAGAGTTCCAGATCACATACGAAAGGCAGGACGACGAGATGATAGCGATTATTGACTACGATGCAGGAAATATAAAGAGTGTGGAAAAAGCCATGCAGCTTCTGGGACAGGAAGTAACAATCACAAGAGACAGAGAGACGATCATGAATGCAGATAAGGTAATCCTTCCGGGAGTCGGAGCATTCGGAGATGCGATGGGAAAACTCAGACAGTATGGACTTGATGAAGTAATCAGAGACGTAACAGCCAAAGGAACGCCATTTCTTGGAATCTGCCTCGGACTGCAGTTATTATTTGAACGAAGTGATGAGACTCCGGGTGTGGAAGGCCTTGGGATCTTGAAGGGAGAGATATTAAGAATCCCGGATCAGGAAGGACTTAAGATCCCTCACATGGGATGGAACTCACTAAAATTCCAAAATAACGGAAGATTATTTAAAGATATTCCGGAAGATTCCTATGTATATTTTGTACATTCGTATTATCTGAAAGCAGAGGATGAAGGCATTGTGACTGCAACAACAGAGTATAGTACACATATCCATGCTTCGGTAGAACAGGGAAATGTGTTTGCATGCCAGTTCCATCCGGAAAAGAGCAGTGATATAGGAATTCAGATTTTAAAGAACTTTGTGGAATTATAGGGGGACAAGGCAATGCATACAAAAAGAATTATTCCATGTCTGGATGTAAATAACGGAAGAGTGGTAAAAGGAGTCAATTTTGTATCTTTAAGGGATGCGGGAGATCCTGTCGAGATTGCAAAGGCATATGATAAGGCAGGGGCGGATGAACTGGTATTTTTGGATATTACAGCATCTTCGGATGCGAGAGGTACAGTCGTCGATATGGTCCGCAAAGTAGCGGAAAATGTGTTTATTCCGTTTACGGTAGGTGGAGGAATCCGTACAGTGGACGATTTTAAAGTTCTTTTGAGAGAGGGTGCGGATAAGATTTCTATTAATTCATCTGCAATCAATACACCAAATTTAATTTCTGAAGCGGCGGAAAAGTTTGGAAGCCAGTGTGTGGTAGTGGCAATCGATGCAAAGAAACGAGAAGATGGAAGCGGATGGAATATCTATAAGAATGGCGGACGTATCGATGTAGGAATTGATGCTGTGGAATGGGCAGCGAAAGTGGAGAAGCTTGGTGCAGGAGAGATTCTTCTGACCAGTATGGACTGCGACGGAACGAAAGCAGGATATGATCTGGAACTTACAAGAGCAATCGCAGAAGAAGTGAGTATTCCGGTAATCGCATCCGGCGGGGCAGGCAATCTGGAACATTTCTACGATGCACTGACAGAGGGAAAGGCAGATGCAGCGCTGGCGGCATCCTTATTCCATTACAAAGAGCTGGAGATCAGGGAAGTAAAAGAATATTTAAGAGAAAAAGGTGTATCTGTCCGTCTATAGTTTGTAGTCTGTATGACAGCGTGGACAAAAAAATAAAAAGGATAGTGTGAAAAATAATGGCAGCGATTAATAATGACTGGCTGGACGCTCTGAAAGAAGAGTTCAAAAAGCCATACTATAAGAAATTATTCGAGACAGTAAATGAGGAATACAGAACAAGACAGATCTTTCCTCCGGCAGATGATATCTTCAATGCATTTCATCTGACACCGCTTCATAATGTAAAGGCAGTAATTCTGGGGCAGGATCCATATCATAATGTAGGACAGGCGCATGGACTCTGCTTTTCGGTAAAAAAAGGCGTGGATGTGCCGCCTTCGCTTGTGAATATATATAAAGAACTACATGATGATCTGGGATGTACAATCCCGAATCACGGCTGTCTGACTAAATGGGCAGAACAGGGTGTGCTGATGTTGAATACGGTATTAACCGTAAGGGCACATCAGGCGAATTCCCATAAGGATATCGGATGGGAAGAATTTACCGATGCGGCGATCATGGCGCTTAACAGTCAGGATCGTCCGATCGTGTTCATCTTATGGGGAGCACCGGCGCAGAGAAAGGCGAGGATGCTGAATAATCCGAAGCATCTGATTCTGAAAGCACCGCATCCGAGTCCGCTGTCTGCGTACCGCGGATTTTTTGGAAGTAAGCCATTCAGTCAGACGAACGATTATCTGAGAGCGCACGGAATAGAGCCGATCGACTGGCAGATCGAATAAATGAGGAGTATATAGAAAAAGTATGAAAAGAGGAAAAGCACTACTTGCAATATTCAGTGCAGGTCTGTTACTGACTGCCTGTGGGAATCCTTCGGAAAAAGGAGTCGAGTATCTTGAAAAAGGAGAATACGATCAGGCGGTTGAACAGTTTGAGCAGGCAATAGAAAAGAATAAGAATACCGGAGATGCCTGGAGAGGAATCGGCATCGCGAAATGGGAACAAAAAGATTATAAAGGAGCAAGGAATGCATTCAGGAAGGCTTTGGATAATAATGCCGAGAAGACAGGAACCATTTATAATCTCATTGGAAACTGTGATCTGAAATTAGGCAAAGCAAAAGAAGCATTGAACTATTATAATCTTGGACTGGAACAGGATGACGTCAGCAAGAAGATGAAGAAAGAAATGAAATATAATATCATCGTTGCCTATGAGAAGATGGAAGACTGGGAGAGCGCGGAAGTAAAACTGGAAGAATATCTGGAAAGTTATCCGAATGACAAAGCAGCCAAAAAAGAAGCAGAATTCCTGGAGACGCGTTAATAGAATATGATAGAAATAAAAGATGAAACAGAAAAAGTGATTCTGGTCGGAGTTGCTCTTTCAGATCAGGATGATACAAAAGAATCACTGGAAGAATTAAAAGATCTGGTATCGACAGCCGGGGCAGAGACGGCAGGAATGCTGATCCAGAACCGGGAACAGCAGCATCCGGCAACTTATGTCGGAAAGGGAAAGATTGAAGAATTAAAAAATATGATCTGGGAATTGCGTGCGACCGGGATTGTGTGTGATGATGAATTGTCTCCGGCGCAGATGAAGAACCTGCAGGATGAACTGGATGTGAAAGTTATGGACAGAACCCTGATCATTCTGGATATCTTTGCGGCAAGGGCATCGACCAGTGAAGGTAAGATACAGGTAGAACTGGCGCAGCTTAAGTATCAGCAGACCAGACTGACCGGCTGGGGAAGAGCGATGTCCAGACTGGGAGGCGGAATTGGAACCAGAGGACCGGGAGAGAAGAAACTGGAGATGGATCGCCGCCTGATCAAAAGCCGGATCGCACAACTGAACCGTGAATTGAAGGATGTCAAAAAACACCGGGAAGTGACCAGAGAGCAGAGAAGCAGAAGTCATATTCCGGTGGCAGCAATCGTAGGATACACGAATGCAGGGAAATCTACACTCTTAAACACTCTGACCGGTGCAGGAATTCTTGCAGAAGATAAATTATTTGCAACTCTGGATCCCACTACCAGGGATCTGAAACTGCCAAGCGGTCAGGAAATTCTCATGACGGATACGGTAGGATTTATCAGAAAGCTTCCACATCATCTGATAGAGGCTTTTCGGAGTACACTGGAAGAAGCAAAATACGCAGACATCATCCTGCATGTAGTGGATGCTTCGAATCCACAGATGGATGAACAGATGTATACCGTATATGAGACACTGCAGAATCTCGGAGTGAAAGATAAGCCGGTGATCACGGTATTTAATAAGATTGACCGCATGGAAGATACCTGGGTTCCGAGAGACCTGCGTGCAGATTATCATGTAAAAATCTCGGCAAAGACGGGAGAAGGAATTACAGGATTCCTTCAGTCCATAGAAGCTGTATTGAGGGAGCGGAAAGTGGAGATTGAGGCATTGTATCCATATAAAGAAGCCGGAAAGATCCAAAAGATCCGGAAGTACGGAGAACTTCAGGAGGAAGAATACCGGGAGGATGGTATCTTCGTGAGGGCATTCGTTCCGGCAGAACTTTATGGGCAGGTACGTCCGGAAGGCGTCACACCGAACAATTGCTTATAAGCTCTGGAAAACGTAGAATAATCTTTAAATCCACAATCATAACAGACCTGTGTGCCCGGCACACCGGAAGATAATAGTTCTTTTGCAAGCAGGAGCCGCTTCTGGGAGATGTACTGTCCCAGTGTATAACCAGTTTCCTGCTTAAATAATCTCATCATATAATATTTGCTGATATAGAACTGTCCGGCGATCAGGTCGATCGATAAGTTCTCACAGAGGTGCTCGCCGACGTAATCAAGGATGGCGAGCACCTTTTCGTTACAATTAACCGTGTCAATGTATTCCAGCCGGTTTTTTCTTACCGCACGGTTCAGATGGATCATGAATTCCAGGAACATTACCTGCCGGTAGAGTTCGGAGGCATAGCCGCCGTCAGTGAAAGAGTGTTCCAGATTAGAGATAGAACGGAACAGGGAACTCTTTTCCGGCGAGGGGATGCGCAGAACATTGGAGTGCTCCTGATCAGCTTTTTGGAAACAATAACTCAGATCATAGCTTTCGGTCTGATATGCGTTCATAAAATTCGGAGAGATGTAGACAATAATTCTCTCATAAGGGCAGGAATTGTCTACTGTCAGCTTATGAATATCTCCCTGTTTTACCAGAACGATATCATAAGGCTTTAAGTCGTAAGAGCGGCCTTCGATCATATAATTGACCTTTCCCCGAATAAAGATTGTAATCTTATCAAAATCGTGATAATGGTAATCGATTTCTTTGGTCTCCTGATCAGTCAGGTGAAAAAGTCTGAATTCACTGTTCAGATATCCTTTTTTCTCGTATTGTTTCATATATATCCTCCATATATTATTAAAAATACAATATCAAAATCAGAGTGATTCGAGACAGATAAAAAGCTGCAAATAGTATCTGTAATCAGTTTATAGGAAAATGGCATTATTTGCAAGAAACATGGCATTATTTGTGTAGATTATGGAAATAATGCCTGTTATGATATGGATAAAGAGAAAGATGCAGCTAACAGATGCAGTGAGCGGCGAATACTCTGCGTGAACTATATACAGTTAAAAGAAATAAAAATACAACAGAAGAAATTTTTGAATGTAATCAAAGACGGGGATTAAAAATCAGGAGGAAGAAAGATGAAAGTAGTATTGGAACGTTATCATGGATTGGGGAATGATTATCTTGTATTTGATCCGAATCACAATGAATTAGAACTGGATCAGGCAAATGTAAAAATGATCTGTGATCGTAATGAGGGGCTTGGCGCTGACGGAGTTCTGGAAGGACCGATCCTGAAAGAAGACGGTATGCATGTAAAAGTATGGAATCCGGACGGAAGTGAATCAGAGACCAGTGGAAACGGTGTCCGTATTTTTGCAAAATATCTGAAAGATGCCGGTTACGTACAGAAAAAGAATTTCAAATTATATACAGGAAACGGTCCGGTGGAAGTGACATTCTTAAATGAAGATGGAAGCCGGCTGCGTGTATCTATGGGAAAATTATCATTTTGGAGTGATGAGATCCCGGTCATCGGCGAGAGGCGTGAAGTGATCAACGAGGACATGGTATTCGGAAGGACGTTGTATCCGGTTACCTGTGTATCCATCGGTAATCCACACTGCGTGATCCCTATGCGTGAGATTTCCAAACCGCTGGTATGCAAGATCGGTGATTATTCCGAGATCGCAAGATATTTCCCGAACAGAATCAATACACAGATCATGCAGGTGATGGATAAAGAGAATATTGCGATCGAGATCTTTGAGCGTGGTGCAGGATACACCAGAGCATCCGGAACCGGAGCATGTGCGGCAGCAGGTGTAGCGTACAAACTGGGACTTACGAACAGTAAAGTGATCGTTCATATGCCGGGAGGAGAACTCCAGGTAGAAGTAGAAGATGACTGGAATGTATACATGACAGGAGATGTGTTCTACGTTGCGAAGATGACACTTAGTAATGAATTTGCAGAGAGACTGCGTGCATTATAAGATACCGGGGAAATCTTGCAAAAGCTGTCGTGAATGACAGTATAAAAGCAGGTTTTACAGCTATACACAAACATATATTCGTGTTATACTAGGGCATAAGGAGGAAACCTTATGCCTTTAAAATTTGTATTCGGGCCATCCGGCTCAGGAAAATCAACTTATTTATATCAGCATGTCATAGAAGAATCAGAAAAATACCCACTGAAGAATTTCATAGTGCTCGTACCGGAACAGTTCACAATGCAGACGCAGAAGGATCTGGTCAGTATGCATCCGAGACACGGTATCATGAATATCGATGTACTGAGTTTTGCAAGACTTGCTTACCGGGTATTTGAAGAGACCGGTACAAAGCAGATGCAGGTTCTGGATGATGAAGGAAAAAACCTGATCCTCAGAAAGATTGCAGGGGATTATGAGAACAAACTGACGGTATTGAAAGGGAATATTAAGAAACTTGGCTATATCAGTGAGGTAAAATCCGTGATATCCGAATTTACACAGTATGATATCGGGGAAGAAGAGATTGATGAGATGCTGGATCATCTGGATGAAGACTCCAGATTGTATTACAAGTTAAAAGATATCAGGCTTTTGTATGAAGGTTTTCAGGATTACTTAAGAGAGCGGTATATCACGAAGGAAGAATTGCTGGATGTATTGAACAGTCAGGTAAAAGAATCAGAACTTTTGAAAAACAGTGTTGTAGTTCTTGACGGATTTACCGGATTTACACCGGTGCAGAACCGGCTGATACTGGAACTTATGCGGTGCTGCAAGGAAGTCTGGGTGACAGTTACGATGGATGAACGGGAGAATCCGTATGCTTATAAACATCCATATCAGCTGTTTGGACTGAGTAAGCAGATGATAACGACACTGGTCAGAATGGCGGGGGAAGATCATATAGAGGTAGAAGAACCGGTCTGCCTGTATGGATATCCGGTGAAACGATTTGAAAAGAACCAGGAACTTGCATTTTTGGAGAGAAATATCTTCCGGTACGGGTCTGGAAGGTATGATAAAGCTGTGGAGAATCTGGAAATCCATGCAGCAGGGAACCCAAGACAGGAAGCAGATGCAGTGGCAGAGGGAATCCGCAGACTGGTACGTAAAGAGCAGTACAGATACAGAGATATCGGTGTGATCGTCAGTGATATGAATGTATATGGAGACTATCTGGAACAGGCATTTGAGAATTACGGGATTCCGGTGTTTATGGATCATAAGAGAAGCATCCTGTTGAATTCATTTGTAGAATATATAAGGAGTCTTCTAAATATGGCGGAAAAGAATTTCTCTTATGAAAGTGTATTCCGCTTCTTAAGAACGAATCTTGCAGGATTCGCCTGCGAGGAAGTCGATGAACTGGAAAACTATGTGCTCGGACTGGGAATCAGGGGATATAAAGGCTGGCAGAACCGTTGGATCCGCAGATTGAAGGGGATGGAAGAAGAGGAACTGGACCGGCTGAATCATTACCGTGTACAACTGGTAGAAAAAGTGGATAACCTGATGTTTGTATTAAAACAAAAGAGGAAAACGGTGCGAGATATCACGATGGCAGTATATGAGTTCATGGTGAAGGAAAATATACAGGAACGCCTGCAAAGAACAGAAGAAGAATTTCAGAAAGCAGGTGAGCTGGCACTGGCGAAGGAATATTCACAGGTCTACCGGATCATTATAGAATTATTTGATAAATTTGTAGAACTTCTGGGTGAGGAACCGGTGGGACTGAACGAATATTGTAAGCTTCTGGATGCAGGACTGGAAGAGGCAAGAGTCGGTGTGATTCCTCCAAGTGTGGATCAGGTAGTGGCAGGAGATATGCAGAGAACAAGATTAAAAGACATCAGGGCACTCTTTTTTCTTGGAGCCAATGACAGCTTCCTTCCCGGAGCACTTATGAGAACCGGTCTGTTAACGGAACAGGACAGAGAGAAGTTCCGGCAGGCGGATCATGCGCTGGCGGCAGGCGGAAAGGAAAAAGCATATGTCCAAAAGTTTTACCTGTATATGAACCTGACTAAGCCGTCGGAGAAACTGAAGATTTATTATAGTAAAGTGTCTGCAGGAGGGAAAGCACAGCGTCCGTCTTATCTGATACAGGAATTATCAAGATTATATCCGGAGTTAAAGGTTCAGGATGAAGAAGCAAAAAAACTAAAGGAAAAAGAACTGACGGAGAAAAGTGGAGTTGCTTATCTGATCCGTGGACTGCAGGAGAAGAATCTGGACCTCACCTGGCAGGAATTATATACCTGGTATCAGAAATCTCCGGAATGGAAAGCTGCGGTGGACCGGATTTTGCGCGCATGGTACTACAGGCGTCCGGAAGATCCATTATCGGAACGTGTAGCAAGAGAACTTTATGGAGAGAATTTCGAAGGAAGCATCACGAGAATGGAACGGTATGCGACCTGTGCGTGTGCACATTTCCTTGCTTACGGGCTCCGCCTGAAGGAACGGCCGCTGTATGAATTTAAAGCAGTCGATCTGGGAAATGTCTGTCACAGGGCCCTGGAACTGTTTTCGAAAAAGGCGTCGGAGGCGGGCGGCTGGACAGTATTGCCGGAAGAAGAAAGAAAAAAGCTGATCGATGCAAGTGTGGAAGAAGCGATTACAGATTATGGCAATTCTGTATTATACAGTACGGCAAGAAATGAACAGATGATCGTGCGCATGAAGCAGATGCTGGAGAGAACAGTATGGGCACTTACGAACCAGCTGAAAGCCGGGGACTTTGTGCCGGAGGCATATGAACTGCGTTTCTTCGGAGGAAAGATTGACCGCATTGATATATGTGAGACGGAAGAGCAGATATATGTCAAAGTTATGGATTACAAGACCGGAAGTAAGGCATTTGACGTGGTTGCATTGTATCATGGCTTACAATTACAGCTTATGGTCTATATGGATGCAGCAGTCGAATTTCAGAAAAAGCGCCATCCGGATAAGGAGGTAATCCCGGCCGGTGTGTTCTATTACCGTATTCAGGATCCTCTGGTAGATAAGACAGAAGACAAAGAAAAAGCAGAGCGTGCAGTTCTAAAGCAGTTAAAACCGGATGGCATCATTCCGCTTGGGACAGAGATATTAAAGCATCTGGATCATAATACTTCGGGCGAATCTCTGGCGGTTCCGGTAAAATATAATAAGAACGGCAGCGTATCAGGGTACTCCAAAGTGGTTGCGGGAGAGGATTTTTCTGCGATGATGACTCATGCAAAAAGGCAGATGGAAGAGGCAAGAACGAAGATATTGAATGGTGAAGCAGGAGCCCTTCCTTATAAGCGCGGCCAGGAAAGCGGCTGTGATTACTGTCCGTACCGGCATGTCTGTGGATTCGATGTTAAGATCCCTGGATATGAATACCGTGATATCGGAGCGATGGGAAAAGAAGAGGCTATGGCGGCGATGCGGATAGAGCAGAGTGAGGCAGAGCAGAGCGGGAAAGGAGGAAATTAAGTATGGGTGTGAAATGGACCGAAGAACAGCAGAAAGTCATACAATTGAGGAATCGTAACATTCTGGTATCGGCAGCAGCAGGTTCCGGAAAGACGGCTGTTCTGGTGGAACGTATCATTACGATGCTGACAGAAGATGATCCTCCGGTGGATGTAGATAAGCTCCTGATCGTGACATTTACCGAGGCGGCAGCCTCAGAGATGAAAGAAAGGATTCGTCTTGCAATTGAGAAGAAACTGACGGAATACCCGGAAGATGAGCATTTGAAACAACAGGCAACCCTGATCCATAATGCGCAGATCACAACCATCCACAGCTTCTGTCTTTCTGTGATCCGCGATCATTTTCATGCGATTGATATTGATCCGGGATTCCGGATCGGTGAAGAAGGAGAACTGAAGCTGTTAAGACATGATGTGCTGGAGGAGATGCTGGAGGAGAAATATCAGGAAGGAAATAAACGGTTTCTTGATTTTGCGGCAGCTTACAGCACCGGAAGAGATGATAAAAAGATTGAAGATCTGATATTGAAGATCTATGAATTTTCCAGAAGTTATCCGGATAGTGAAGAATGGCTGGATTCCTGTGTGAAAGTATATGGAATACCGGATGTGAAGACGCTGGAAGAAAGCAGCTTCATGAAAAAGGTGATGACAGATATCCGAAAGAATCTGGATGATGCAAGAGAACTGCTGGCTCATGCGGAGAAGATCGCATTAAGTCCGGATGGTCCGGCGGTGTATGAGGCAACGCTGGATAAAGACATGCAGGTGATCGAGGATCTGTCCGGGATTCCGTCTTATGAGAAGATGGCAGAAGCATTTGCGAACGTAAAATGGGCAAGGATCGCAGCAAATAAAGATAAGACGGTATCGGAAGAAAAGATTGAGCAGGTTAAGAAGATCCGTGAACTGGTAAAAGGAATTGTAAAGAATATCAGCGGGCAGTATTTTTATGAAAGTCCGCAGGAACTGGTAGAGGATCTGAAACTATGTGCCCCGGCGATGGAAGAACTGGGAGATCTTGTGCGGCTGTTTGCGGAGAAGTTTGAGGAGCAGAAGCGTGCACAGAATATGATCGACTTTTCGGATATGGAACAATATGCACTGCGTATCCTGACAGAGAAGACTGAAGCGGGACTTGGACCGTCAAAAATAGCGGAAGAATACCAGAAACAGTTCCAGGAGATCATGATCGATGAATATCAGGACAGCAACCTGATCCAGGAAGCAATCCTTACCAGTGTATCGACCTGCAGAAGCGGAAGGTACAATATCTTCATGGTGGGGGATGTGAAGCAGAGTATTTACCGGTTCCGTCTGTCGAGACCGGAATTATTTCTGGAGAAATTCCACACATATAATATAGAAGAAAGTCAGACCCAGAGGATTGACCTGCACAAGAATTTCCGAAGCCGGAAGGAAGTACTGGAAGGTGCCAATGCGATATTCCGGCAGATTATGACGGAGAAACTGGGCGGGATTGTCTACGATAAGCAGGCAGCATTATATCCGGGAGCAGAATATCCGAAGACGGAGAATCTGGAGACAGAGATTCTGGTGATGGACGGTGATCTGGATGGATATCAGGAGAATGATGCAGTAGAAGAAGAAAACAGCACTGGTAATACGGATAAAGATACGGGAAAGGGAATTGTTTCCGAGAGAGAGCTGGAAGCCCGTATGATCGCCATGCGTATCCGGGAACTTCTGCGGTCGCAGAAAGTTACGGATAAGGAGACCGGAGAACTGAGAGATGTCCGCTATTCGGATATCGTGATCCTGACAAGAAGTATTAAAGGATTTGCCGATGTATTTACGGAAGTGCTGAACCGTGAAGGGATCCCGACCTATGCGGGAACCAGTGAAGGATATTTCCAGACACAGGAGATCGGCGTGCTTCTGGATTATCTGAGGGTTCTGGATAACCGGAGACAGGATATTCCGCTGGCAGCAGTATTAAGCTCGGCATTTGCGGAAATATCAGACGAAGAGCTGGCAGTGATCCGGTGTGCGTATCCGGATAAGCCGTTCTTTGAAAGCGTTGCAGAGTACAGAGTACATGGAAGTGAACAAAAGATCCGGGAAAAGCTGGAAAAGTGTCTGGGAGAGATGGACGAATTACGTAGAATTGTACCATATACACCGATGCATGAGCTTTTATGGAAGATACTGGATCGAACCGGATATGGAGATTATGTGGCAGCGATGCCCGGCGGCGCACAGCGCAGAGCGAATCTGGACATGCTGATCGAAAAAGCCAGGGCATACGAGGCAACCAGCTATAAAGGATTGTTCCATTTTGTAAGATATATCGAACAGCTGCAGAAATATGATGTGGATTATGGTGAAGCAAGTATTGAAGATGAACATGCGGATACGGTGCGCGTAATGACGATCCACAAAAGTAAAGGTCTGGAGTTCCCGGTTGTGATCGTTGCAGGAATGGGAAAACGTTTTAACATGCAGGATGCAAGAAGTGCAGTGGCACTCCATGCCGGTATGGGAGTCGGACTGGATGCGGTGAATCTGGAATATCGTACGAAGATTCCAAGTATCATCAAGAAAGTGATACAAAAAGAGGAAGCACTCGAGAGTCTGGGGGAGGAACTGCGTGTATTATATGTAGCCCTGACGCGTGCGAAAGAGAAGCTGATCATTACAGGAACACTTTCAAAACCAGAGGATAAGATTACCGGATATCAGATGTTTGGAGGAAACGCAGACGGAACATTATCATTCGCCCAGCTTAGCCATGCTTCCACATACTGGGACTGGATACTTCCGGCGGTATTAAAGAGTCAGAAAGAAGAACTGTTCAGACTTCAGATCCTGCATATGGAGGATCTGATAAAAGAAAGCATAGAGGAAGAAGAAAAGAGCGGTCTTTCAAGAGCCATTCTTGAAAACTGGAATGTAGAAGAAATCTATGAACCGGAATTGCACGAGATGCTGCAGGAACAGTTCGCATTTTCCTACCCATATGAAAAGAGCAGTGAAAGAAAGCTGAAATTCACCGTTACGGAATTGAAAAAAAGAGCTTATGAGATTGCGGTAGATGGCGGCCGGGAAGAACTTGAAGGCCAGGGTGATTTATTATACGAAGAACCGGAAGTGGTGCCGCTTTTACCGAAATTCATGCAGCAGGAAGAGGGACTGACAGGAGCACCGAGAGGTACGGCGTATCACCGTGTGATGGAGTTACTGGATTTTTCCGGTATGCAGGAGCCGTGGAAACAATGGTTCACCGGATGGCTGGAGGAACAGGTCAGAAGAGGAAGGATAGAAGAAGAGGCGGCAGCATGTGTCCGTTGGACAGATATTCTGAGATTTCTGCAATGTGATTCGGGAAAACGGATGCAGGAAGCAGACAGAAATCAGAAGCTCTGGAGAGAACAGCCGTTTGTACTTGGAATTAATGCAAAAGAGCTGTATCCGGAGGAAGAAGACGGGGAACTGATCCTGGTACAGGGAATCATTGATGCTTATTTTGAAGAACCAGATGGACTGATTGTGCTGGATTATAAGACGGATAAGGCAGACAGAGGAGAAGAACTGGCAGAGAAGTACCAGGAGCAGCTGCGCTATTATGCTAAGGCACTGGAACAGATGACAGGAAAAAAGGTTAAAGAAAAGATTATATATTCATTTACTTTGAAGAAAGAAATTTATATAAAATAACAAAGAGAAGCATATCCCAAGTCGGGGTGTGCTTCTTTTTGCGTTATGTATTTGGAAGAATCCGCTAGTGTCATATGATCAGCATCTTACAATTTTGTAACATACATAATATGTGTTGACATACTATATTATACGACGTATAATATGCGTAACAAAATAATATTAGATAATAGTGCGAAAGGGAGTGAGAGCATGGTTTTTAATACAGGTGCAGCTCTTCTGGATGCAATTGTGCTGGCGGTAGTATCGCGGGAAGATGAAGGAACGTACGGATATAAGATTACACAGGATGTAAGAAAAGCAATCGATGTATCAGAATCTACATTGTATCCGGTGCTTCGAAGACTGCAGAAAGGGGAATATCTGGAAGTCTATGACAGGCAGTTTGACGGAAGAAACCGACGTTATTATAAAGTAACAGAAAGCGGAAGAATCCAGCTTGCCATGTATCAGAAAGAATGGAAAGAATATTCCGGGAAGATCAGCGAATTGTTTGAGGGAGGTAGACTAGAATGAACAGAATAGAATTTATGGAGACGCTGTCCAGACTGCTTCTGGATATTCCGGAAGAGGATCGGATCGATGCATTGAAGTATTATAATGATTACTTCGATGACGCAGGAAGTGAGAATGAGCAGAATGTCATTGAAGAACTGGAGAGTCCGGAAAAAGTGGCGATGAAGATCAAAGCGGACCGGGAAGACACAGGAACTACGGAAGAATATGACACAGATACTGGAAAAGGGCAGGCAGAAAGAACTTCAGATTCCGAATACAAGGCTCAGACGGATACGGAAAATACATATCAGTATTATCAGGAGGACAGATCCGGAGATGAAAAAGATAATAAAATATACCAGGATAATGGAAGCTATGAGTATGGAGAGCGTCAGGAGAATAAGCCGTGGACGAATAAATGGTTAAAATGGACTATGATCGTGGCAATCGTTGTGATCGGATGTCCAATTGTGATACCACTTGCAGCCGGACTTCTGGCGTTGATCGCAGGAATTGTGATTGCGGCGTTCTGTGTGTTTGTGGCGATTGTACTTGCGTTTGCAGCAGTGGTGATGGCTGGTGTTGTACTTTTCGCAGCGGGGATAGGATGCATGATCGCAAATCCCGGCGTAGGGCTTGCAGTTCTTGGAGCCGGACTGATGGCAGTTGCAATCGGAGTGATCGGAACAGTAGTCGGTGTAAGGCTGTGCATTATCGTATTTCCGGGGATAGTCAGAGGAATTGTATATATATTAAGAAAACCATTTCACAGAAAGGTGGTGGCATAAAAGATGAAGAAGCGATGGAAAATATTCTGGATCGTGTGCGGCTCGATGTTTCTGGCCGGAATCATATGTTGTTCGGTTTCGTGGGGAATGGGAACGACCCTGACAGATATCGCGCGTCAATTTCCACATGGGATCAGCTGGATATCGGAAGATGAAGACTGGGATGATGCAGATGAAGAAGATGAAGAAGATATAGAGGATGATCAGGACGAAGAAGATGATCAAAATGAACGGAAGCAGGAAGAAACAGCAGCATCACAGGAGAAAGAGACGATGAAAGATGCAACGGGAATTATAGAAGGAAACGGAAAGGCTGCATATCAGAATATCCGGGAGATAAAGAGTACAGTAGGTGCAGGAAGGATTCATCTGAAAACACAGCCGGATACAGATGAGATTACGGTAGAAAGTAAAGACACACATAAAAAACTTGGCTTCCGTGCATACGCAAAGGATGGAATTCTATATCTGACATCGAATAAAAAAATTACAAAGACCAGGAATGTAGGAAAAGGAACAATTACCGTGACACTTCCTGCAGATATAGAGCTGGAAGAAGTAGAACTGAACCTGAAGGCGGGAGAATTAAAAGCAGAACAGATTCTTGCCAAAGATCTGGAGGTAAATGCCGGAGCAGGTGAAGTAAATATTCTGGAATTTTCAGCTGATAAAGCAGAATTCAAATGTGGAGCCGGTTCCGTAACCGCAGCAGGCGATGCGAAGAAAAAGATCGATGCAGACTGCGGTGTAGGAGAGATCAATTTAAAGCTAAAAGGAAACCAGAACGATTATAATTATGATCTGGACTGCGGTATCGGAGAGATTCAGTGTGGCGATTACAGTTTCTCAGGTTTCGGCAGAGAGAACAGTATTGACAATGGTGCAGACAAGAAAATGGATATCGACTGTGGTATCGGATCTATCAATGTGACATTTATGGAACAGATGTAAATCGCCATGCGTTCGAAAGGAGCTGCCGGTGGCAGATCCTGCAGATGCACACGGATCCGGAAATCGGGAAATATAAACAGCGTATGTATCGTAGATTATATCAAGAATATGGAGGATAGAATTATGGAAGGAAAAAGATTATACCGGTCAAGAAAAGACAGAATGATATGCGGAGTATGCGGTGGAATTGCAAAATATTTCAATATAGATCCGACGCTTGTAAGACTGGCATTTGTGCTGATCTCAATGGGAGCAGGATCAGGAATACTGGCTTATATCGTTGCGGCAATCATCATACCGGATGACCCGGAAGAGTATTAGGATATTTTTATTCAGGGATGAAAAAATACTGTGATGTATGAAATAGCAGGAAAGGTGGCATACTGATAAAAAACGAAAGGAATCAATCAATATGCCATCAAAAAAGAAAATACCTGTCCGTCTGGAAGATCTTACACCTGATGAAAAAGTCAAATACGAGATTGCGGAAGAATTAGGACTTCTCGACCGGGTAATGAAAGATGGGTGGAAATCCCTCACTTCCAAGGAAACCGGAAGAATCGGAGGCCTGATCACGAAAAAGAAACGACAGAATGACAAAAATGACAAAAATATTACGAATGTTAATTAGTATGAATATTATGTAATAAAGGTTGAAAAGAAAATATCCATTTGCTATAATCGAACAACTGGTAAAAGAGTTAGCAGGTGAGGATATGAACGAGAAGATTAATGTTTTAGGTGTAAATATAGACAGTTTTACAGCGAAAGAAGCCATGAAGGAAACAATTGCATTTCTGGAATCTGAACCTGTGAGTGTGATAGATGTTGTATCGGTAGATGCGCTGATGCAGATGAACGATCTCCCGGAACTGAAAGAAAAGATGAATGAATTTGATATGATATTGCCGGGGGAAAAGCTGATCCTTGAAGCAGCGGAAGAACCGGAACTGCCGGAAGAGATTAATATGGAATTGTATCTGAAGATGTTTATGCGCTATCTGCATAAGAACCATAAAAGACTCTATCTGCTGGTAGAGTCAGAAGAAGAAGGGCAGGAGGCATTCCGGTATCTGCAGAAGGCATATAGTGGGATTCAGTTAGTTGGGTTGGCGAAGGTATCTGCAGAAGGCAGAGCGGATGATATGCTGGTGAATGCGATCAACGGAAGTGAAGTGGATTGTGTCCTTTCGGCATTATCGGTTCCATTACAGGAAGATTTTATTGCAAAAAACAGAAATCTTCTGGATGTAAGAGTCTGGATCGGAGTTGGAAAGAAGATATTCTCGCCACGTAAGCCGGGATTCGGTCAGGGGAAAATTGCAAAGTATCTCTTGAATCACATTTTCAGACGTGAAATGGAAAAAAATAAGCTGAAAATGAAATCCTAAGAAAAATATAAGAAAGTTATTTCGTCACTATGTCTATGCAATAAATATGTACAAAATGTAAAAAAACTGAGGAAATCACCAAAAAAGTGTGATTTCCTCTTTATTTTTTTGGTTATATATATTAAGATAAGATTTGACGATATGTATTTTGTAGATTATTGTAGTGAATTTGTTGTGTAAAATGCATATTGAAAAGAGTGGAGGAGATGGAATATGATATCTAATCAAATACTTCAAAACACAATTGAAGGATTGAAAGGGATTACACGAATTGACTTTTGCGTGATGGACACAGACGGTAAATCTCTTGCAAGCACATTCTCAGAACAGGAGAACTACGTAGAGGAGGTACTTTCCTTTGTTGAATCCCCGGCAGACAGTCAGGTCGTGCAGGGATATCAGTTTTTTAAGATTTTTGATGAACATCAGCTGGAATACATACTTCTTGCCAATGGGGGAAGTGATGATGTTTACATGGTAGGCAAGATCGCGGCCTTTCAGATTCAGAATCTTCTTATCGCATATAAAGAAAGATTTGATAAGGACAATTTTGTTAAAAACCTGTTGCTGGATAATCTGCTGCTGGTAGATATTTACAACCGTGCTAAGAAATTACATATTGACACAGAAGTAAGACGTGTTATCTTTATTATTGAAACAAAGCATGAAAAAGATACGAATGCGCTCGACAACGTGAGAACACTTCTTGGTAACCGTACCAGGGATTTTGTGACAGCTGTTGATGAGAAGAATATTATCGTGGTAAAGGAACTGGAACCGAATGATGGCCATGCGGAACTGGAGAAGATTGCGGAGAATATGTATACGCTCCTGAAAGAAGATGGAGAAGAAGATATTCTGATAGCATACGGAACAGTTGTCGGTGATATCAAAGAAGTTTCAAAATCATATAAAGAAGCCAAATTAGCTCTTGATGTCGGTAAGATATTCTTCAGTGAACGCAGCGTTATTGCATACAGTGCTTTGGGAATTGGACGTCTGATCTATCAGCTGCCGATTCCACTTTGTAAGATGTTCATACGTGAGATTTTTGAGGGAAAATCGCCGGATGATTTTGATGAGGAGACATTGATAACGATCAATAAATTCTTTGAGAATAATCTGAACGTATCAGAAACATCCAGACAATTATATATACACCGTAATACACTGGTATACAGACTGGATAAACTGCAGAAGAGTACCGGTCTGGATCTGCGTGTGTTTGAAGACGCCATTACATTTAAAATCGCACTTATGGTAGTGAAGTATATGAAGTATATGGAGTCGCTGGAGTATTAATAATCAGGAGGAACTTATGATTGAACTAAGAGAAGTAACGAAAGAGTACTCAAAAGGGGTTGCAGCCCTGAATGGAATCAATCTGAAGATTGAACAGGGTGAATTTGTGTTTATCGTGGGAGACAGCGGATCTGGTAAGTCTACGTTGATTAAACTTATCATGAAAGAGCTGGAGCCTACATCTGGAACAATTATCGTAAATGGTAATAACTTAAGCCGTATGAAACATCGGAGAGTGCCGATGTACAGAAGAAATATCGGTGTTGTATTCCAGGATTTCCGTCTGTTAAAGGATCGCAATATCTATGAAAATATTGCGTTTGCACAGAGAGTAACAGAGACATCTACAAGAATTATCAAGAAAAAAGTACCGGCGGCATTGTCACTGGTAGGGCTTGCCCAAAAATACAAGGCATTTCCAAAGGAATTATCCGGTGGTGAGCAACAGAGAGTTGCAATCGCAAGAGCAATCGTGAATGAACCTGCAATTCTGCTTGCAGATGAGCCTACCGGTAACCTGGATCCGACAAATTCATGGGAGATTATGAAGCTGTTGGAAGAAGCAAACGACAGAGGAACTACAGTTCTGGTCGTTACGCATAACCAGGAAATCGTGAACGAAATGCAGAAGCGGGTTGTTACAATGAAAAAAGGTGTCATTGTAAGCGACGAGAAAAAAGGTGGGTACAAGCATGAGAATTAGTACAATAGGATATTCGATGAAACAAGGAGTTAAGAACATCCGCAGAAATAAGATGTTTTCCATTGCTTCGATTGCAACGATGGCGGCATGCATCTTCCTGTTTGGACTGTTCTATTCCATTGTAGTGAACTTTAATTATATCGTGGAAAAAGCAGAAGAAGGTGTGGCGATCACCGTATTTTTCAACGAAGATACAACGCAGGAACAGAAAGACTCGATTGGTGCCCAGCTTAAGAAAGAGGACGGCGTACTGAAAGTGAATTATGTAAGTGCAGACGCGGCATGGAACAAGTTCAAAGATCAGTATTTTGGAGAGTCCAGTGATCTGGCGGAAGGATTTAAGAGTGATAACCCGCTTGCAAATTCTGACAACTATGAAGTATATCTCTCGGACGTATCAAAGCAGAAGGGTGTTGTATCTTTTGCAAAATCACTGGAGGGAGTACGTAAAGTTAATAAATCGGATGTGGTAGCAAAGACGCTGACAAGTGTGAATAAGCTGGTGGGATATGTGTCTGTAGCAATTATTGCAATTCTGCTCGCAGTATCTGTATTCCTGATCAGTAATACAGTTACTATGGGTATTACAGTAAGACGTGAAGAGATTGCGATCATGAAGTATATCGGTGCAAAAGACGGATTCGTCCGTGCTCCGTTTGTAATCGAAGGTCTGATCATCGGAGCTGTAGGAGCGGTCATTCCGCTGGTACTTTTGTACTTTATGTATGATAAAGCAATTACATATATTATGACAAAATTCAGCCTGCTGAATAACATTGTAGACTTCCTTCCAGTAGCAAATGTTTACAGAACATTGCTTCCAATCGGAATCGCATTAGGTGTGGGAATTGGTTTTGTTGGAAGTTTCTTTACAATCCGCAAGCATTTGAAAGTATAATGCTTCTGATCCGGAAAGGAACGACATATGATAAATAGAAAGAAGAGGATAAGTCTTCTGCTGACAATGGCACTTACATGTGGAATGTTCATGCCGGCGTATGCAACTGAGATAGATGATACAAAGAAAAAAGCAGAAGAGCTGGAGAATAAGAAAAAAACTGCCGAGAGTGAGAAGACATCTCTTGCCAATCAACTGAGTAATCTGGTAAATGAGATGGAAAAGACAAAGAAAAAAATCTCGGATAAGGAAAGTGAAATCTCGAATAAAGAAGACGAGCTGATTCTTGCAAAAGCAAAAGAAAATGACCAGTATGAAAGCATGAAAAAGAGAATCCGTTTTATGTATGAGAACGGAAATACCGGATTTATTGAAATCTTATGCTCTTCTAAATCAATCGGAGAATTTCTGAATAATGCAGAATATATCAGTACGATATCTGGTTATGACAGAAATATGCTGGTGGAGTTTCAGAAGGTTGTAACAGATGTGGAGAATCAGGAAGCAGAGCTTCAGAAAGAATACAAACAACTGCAGACAATGCAGGATGATCTGATCGCAAAACAGGATAATGTCAATCAGCTGCTGACGAGCAAACAAAGCGAGATACAGAAGCTGGACAGTGAACTTGGCGATACAAAGAATAAGCTGGCTCAGTTAGAAGCAGCGGCAGCCGCAGCTGAGAAAAAACAAAAAGAGGCAGCTGAAGCAGCGGCAGCAGCGAAAAAAGCGCAGGCAGCAGCGGCATCTAAGAATACAGGTTCATCTTCAAGTTCTGCCGGTTCGCCGGTTGTATCAGGGAATGGAACATTTACCCATCCTTGTCCGGCCGGGTATATCTCAAGTACATTTGGCTATAGAACACAGCCGATTGCAGGAGCAAGTACGAATCATAAAGGAATTGATTTTGCAGCTGCAACAGGAACACCAATCTATGCAGCGGCAGCGGGAACTGTGATTTCAGCAGGATATGCAGGGAATGCAGGAAATCTGCTGGTAATCAATCATGGTAACGGTCTGCTGACATATTATATGCATTGCAGTAAGATTTATGTAAGTGCAGGGCAGAAAGTCAGCAAAGGACAGAATGTTGCGGCAGTAGGAACAACCGGTAATTCAACCGGACCGCATCTTCATTTTCAGGTAATGTTGAATGGAACACCGGTCAATCCGGCAAACTATCTGTAATAAAAGACAGATCATAGTAAGAGGCAGATAAATGAAAAACAGAAAAAGTTTTTTGAAAGGGGCGCTTTGTGGCGCCCTTGCTATGTTATTGGCAGCGGGACTTGTGTCCTGCGGATTAAAAGTAAATAGTGGAAGCAGTGATATCACATCAAAAACAGAGGATAAGATATCGGAATTACAGAACCTGGTCAAGAAGCATTATATGGGGGACGTAAAAGAGAAGAATCTGGAAGATGGAATCTATAAAGGTTATATCAATGGTCTGAATGATCCATACTCGGTATATTACAACAAGAAAGAGACGAAAGAATTATATGAATCGACCGGTGGGGAATATTCCGGAATCGGTGCTGTGATGTCTCAGAACACGGAGACAGGAGTGATTACTCTGGTTCAGATATATAAGGATTCTCCGGCTGAAAAAGCTGGACTTAAGGACAATGATATCCTATATAAGGTAGAAGGAAAAGAAGTAACAGGAAAAGATCTTTCGAAAGTTGTAAGTAAAATAAAAGGCGAAAAAGGAACAACAGTAGAACTTACCGTATTAAGAGGAGAAAATGCGAAGGAGGTAACTGTGACTGCTACAAGAGACACTGTGCAGGCACAGACGATAGAGTATAAGCTGATGGATGACAAGATCGGTTATATCAGAGTGTCTGAATTCGATACGGTAACCTATGATCAGTACGAAGAAGCACTGGATGATCTTGAGAAGCAGGGAATGACAGGATTAGTGGTGGATCTGCGTAATAATCCGGGAGGTTCACTTAGTACGGTATGTGATATGCTGGATCTGATGCTGCCAAAGGGACTGATCGTCTATACAGAAGACAAAGATGGCAAAAAGACAGAGATGAAATCTGATGAAGAGCATCAGTTTACCAAGCCGCTGGCAGTTTTGGTAAATGGTAACAGTGCCAGCGCATCAGAAATCTACTCCGGTGCAATCCAGGATTATGGAATCGGTAAGATTGTAGGAACCCAGACATATGGAAAGGGTGTTGTACAGCAGATTTTTGATCTGGATGACGGAACAGCTGTAAAACTTACGATTGCAGAGTATTTTACTCCAAAGGGAAGAAGCATTAATGGAAAAGGAATTACACCGGATGTAAAAATCAAGTACCAGAGCGATGAAGAAAATCCGGATGCAGATAACCAGCTTGAAAAAGCAGTAGAGACAGTAAAGGCACAGATGAAGTAATGGTGTGCCGGCAATGACATGGCAGAAGAAGAGTTTGGAAGGGAATGCAGTTAGGCATTCCCTTTTAGTATGCCTTATGGTAAAATATAAATAATGTAAAATTAAGATGATACATGTAAAATAGGAGGAAAAGACATTGATTAATCAGTTAGTAGCCAACATAAAGAAGACAGGAGCACCGATCGTAGTAGGTCTGGATCCAATGTTAAACTACATTCCAGAACAGGTTCAGCAGAAAGCGTTTGCAGAGTATGGTGAGACACTGGAAGGTGCCGCTGAAGCAATCTGGCAGTTCAATAAAGAAATCGTAGATAAGACGTATGATCTGATCCCTGCAGTAAAACCACAGATCGCGATGTATGAACAATTCGGTCTTCCGGGACTTGCGGCATTTAAGAAGACGGTAGATTACTGTAAGGAAAAAGGACTGGTTGTCATCGGGGATATAAAAAGAGGAGATATTGGCTCTACATCTGCAGCTTATGCGGTTGGTCATATTGGAAAAGTGAAAGTAGGAAGCAAGATATATGCACCATTTGACGAAGACTTTGTAACAGTCAATCCATACCTTGGTTCAGACGGAGTCAATCCATTCCTGGATGTATGCAAAGAAGAAAAGAAGGGAATCTTTGTCCTTGTTAAGACTTCCAATCCATCCAGCGGAGAATTCCAGGATCAGAAGATCGATGGGCGTCCGTTGTATGAACTGGTCGGAGAGAAAGTGGCTGCATGGGGATCAGAAGTCATGGGTGATGAGTACAGTTATGTAGGAGCAGTAGTTGGAGCAACTTATCCGGAGATGGGAAAAGTACTTAGAAAAGTAATGCCGAAGGCATATATCCTGGTTCCTGGCTACGGTGCACAGGGGGGAAAAGGAAAAGATCTGGTACACTTCTTTAATGAGGATGGACTTGGAGCAATCGTGAACTCTTCAAGAGGAATCATTGCGGCATACAAGCAGGAGCAGTATGCAAAGTTTGGAGCTGAGAACTTTGGTGATGCATCCAGAGCAGCAGTTGAGACTATGGTAGCAGATATCAAAGGAGCACTTGAGAACAGATAAGGTCTGATCTGAAAAAAAAGACAGATAAAAACGTATGACAGAGTAATCTTAACAGGAGATAAAGGAAGATGGAGAAAAAGAAAGAACAGGCGAAAGTTCTGTCACAGGAGATGCTGGCAGACGGGATCTACAGTCTGTGGATTGAGACAGAAGCAGCACGGACTGCCAGACCGGGACAGTTTGTATCTGTATACACGGCAGATGCAAGCAAATTACTTCCGCGTCCGATCAGTATCTGTGAAATTGATAAAGAGGGAAAAAAATTAAGACTGGTATACCGTGTAACCGGAGAAAAGACCGGAACAAAACAGTTCTCGGAATTAAAGTCAGGAGATACTGTGCCGGTGATCGGACCTCTGGGAAATGGATTTCCATATGAGAAAGCAGAAGGAAAGAAAGTATTCCTGATGGGTGGAGGAATCGGTGTTCCGCCAATCCTGGAACTTGCCAAACAGATGCAGTGCGAAGAAAAGCAGATTGTTGTCGGCTACAGAGATGCACATACATTCCTGAAAGACGAATTTGAACAGAACGGGACCTTATATATTTCCACAGAAGACGGAAGTGTAGGAACAAAAGGGAATGTCATGGATGCTATCCGTGAGCAGAATCTGGATGCAGATATGATATTTGCATGCGGACCGACACCAATGCTGCGGGCGATCAAGACTTATGCAGAAGAGAAGGGGATCGAAT
Source organism: Dorea longicatena (assembly GCF_024168045.1). Classification (GTDB taxonomy): domain Bacteria; phylum Bacillota; class Clostridia; order Lachnospirales; family Lachnospiraceae; genus Dorea_A. The sequence goes on along the minus strand of NZ_CP100126.1, from coordinate 2,053,682 downwards.
GCTATATTTCTCTGGAAGAGAGAATGGCATGCGGAATTGGAGCCTGTCTGGCATGTGTCTGCAAGACAAAGGAAAAAGATGCACACAGCAACGTGAATAACAAGAGAATCTGTAAAGACGGACCAGTATTCTTGTCTACGGAGGTGGATTTATAATGGATATGAAAGTAAATATTGCCGGCGTAGAGTGGAAGAATCCGGTTACAGTGGCTTCCGGTACATTTGGTTCGGGAGAAGAATTCGGTGAGTTTGTCGATCTGAACCGTCTCGGAGCGGTGACGACCAAGGGAGTCGCAAATGTCCCGTGGCCGGGCAATCCGACACCACGTGTAGCAGAGGTATACGGCGGGATGATGAATGCGATCGGACTTCAGAATCCGGGAATTGACCTGTTCTGTAAAAGAGATATTCCGTTTCTGAAGAAATATGATACAAAGATCATTGTGAATGTCTGCGGACATGCGCCGGAAGAGTATCTTGCGGTTGTTGAGCGGCTGGCGGATGAACCGATTGATATGATGGAGATCAATATCTCGTGCCCGAATGTCAATGCGGGATTTCTTGCATTTGGACAGGACGCAAAGCATGTAGAAGAACTGACGGCTCAGATCAAAAAGATCGCAAAACAGCCGATCATCATGAAACTGACACCAAATGTTACGGATATTACAGAGATCGCAAAGGCAGCAGAAGCCGGTGGTGCGGATGCATTGTCTCTGATCAATACCCTGACGGGAATGAAGATTGATATCAACCGCAGAACATTTGCGGTAGCTAATAAGACCGGCGGCGTATCGGGACCGGTTGTACATCCAATCGCAGTCCGTATGGTATACCAGACGGCGCAGGCGGTCAATATTCCGATTATCGGAATGGGAGGAATTGCTACACCGGAAGATGCAATCGAGATGATTCTTGCAGGAGCATCCGCAGTATCTGTGGGAACCGCGAATTTCTATAATCCAAATGCAACAATAGAGATCATTGACGGAATCGAAGCATATATGAAGAAAAATGGATTTGAATCCGTGAAAGATATGGTTGGTATTGTAAAATAATGATAAAGAGACACTGCTATCGGCAATGTCTCTTTTTTCTTGGAAATATGTAAGGAAAATATAAGAAAAATCGTGAATGGTAAAAATACGGGTGCCTGTATAGCAAATGCTATAATAAAAACATGACTGGCAGTCAGTTTTTTGAGTAGATTTTCAGAAATGTTTTTGTTATACTGATATGTATATGACGATACCAAAGGAGGATGTGTGGATGAAGAAATCATTTCAGATTTTCAAAAGAGATCTCGGTCGGTTATTCCGTAACCGTGCGGCGGTACTGATCCTGGTTGGAATCAGTGTACTGCCGTCTCTTTATGCATGGTTTAATATCGCTGCCAATATGGACCCGTACGGGAATACCAAAGGAATTCAGGTAGCGATTGCCAATGAGGATAAAGGTGCCGACAGTGAGCAGATGTCACTGGACGCAGGACAAAATATTGTAGACAATCTGAAGAAAAATGACCAGCTTGGCTGGAAGTTTGTAGATGCAAAAGAAGCAAAAAAGGGAGTAAGATCTGGAAAATATTATGCGGCGATCGTGATACCGGATAATTTCAGCGAATCACTTCTGAGCATTTTATCGGGAGATATCAAACAGCCGGAGCTGGATTATTATATTAATGAAAAGAAAAATGCGATCGCCCCGAAGATCACAGATACAGGTGCAGGCACGATCCAGCAGGAGATCAATGACACCTTTTCTTCGGTGGCGGCAGAATCCATTTCAAAGCTGCTGAGTGAAAAAGCCGGAGATATCGCAGGAAGAGTGACGGAGGGAAATTCGAGTCTGATCCGTGCGGTTGCCGAGACAAGGAAGAATCTGGAAGAATATAACAAAGTGCTGGAAAATTTTCAGAAAACGGTGGATAAGTCAGATGAAGTGATCCAGAATGCGGTAAAAACACTGGATCAGGTCAATGCATCGGCAAAATCAGGAGTGCAGACACTTTCAGATAGCGGAACGGTACTTTCAGACACAAGAACAGCAGTAGGAATATTTTCGACACAGTTCTCGGATAATATGTCGAACGGCGAGACGCTTCTGAATAATACCTATGTGTCTGCATCGGCAAAACTGGGCATATTCGAGACGAAGGCAGGACAGGCTCTGACGACAGTAGACGGAAGCCTGACAACAGCATCCACTCTCCTTGCCAGGAATCAGGAATTGCTGAGTCAGTTAAAAGCGCTGAATGAACAGATTCAGGGAAATACAGAATTATCACAGCAGTTTTCGGCATTGATCGCACAAAAGATTTCCGAACTGGAGAGCCAGAATGCGTCCCTTCAGGGGCTGGTGTCTTCATTGAAGAATGGCAATAAAGGAATTCAGAATGCAGTGACAACAGCGCAGAGTACACGGACATCTCTGGAAAAGCTTGTAAAAGACAGCAAGAAAAGTCTGCAGGATTACCGCAGTAATTTTGCGCAGACATTAATGCCGCAATTGAACCAGTCACTGGACAGTCTGGCTTCATTAAGCGGAAGCCTGGCCTCAACACTGGATGGTGTAGAACCAACGGTTGAACAGATGAAGAGTATCCTGAATCAGCTCAACAGCAGCTTGAAAGACAGTGCCTCGGCACTGGGACAGACAAAAGAGGTGCTGAAGCGGGTAGATGAATCGCTGGCTTCGGTTCAGGACGATCTGGGAGCACTGCAAAGTTCACAGATGTATCAGAAACTGACCTCTCTGGAGGGGATTGATGCGGATTCCATTGCCGGTTTTATGTCTTCGCCGGTAAGTGTTCAGTCGAAAGTATTGTATGATGTGGAAAATTATGGATCCGGTATGACACCGTTTTATACCAATCTGGCATTGTGGGTAGGCGGACTGATCCTGGTATCCATTCTGAAACAGGAAGTGGATAGAGACGGGAAGATTCACAGATTTACGGCATCACAGGCTTATTTTGGCAGATGGATGTTATTTATGGCGGTAGGCCTGGTACAGGGTCTGATCGTGTGTCTGGGCGATATTGTGCTTCTGAAAGTACAATGCGTACACCCGGTCGCATTCGTATGTGTAGGCATCTTCTGTTCCTTTATCTATGTAAATCTGATCTATGCACTGGCACTTACGTTCAAGCATATCGGAAAAGCACTGGGAGTTGTACTGGTTATTTTACAGATCCCGGGATCGGCAGGAACATATCCGATCGAGATGACACCTGCATTTTTCCAGAAACTTCATCCGCTGCTTCCTTTCACATATGGAATCAGTGCAATGCGTGAATGCATTGCCGGTATGTATGGAGCGAATATCTGGAAATATCTGGGAATACTGGCAATCTTCTTCCCGATATCGATTTTCATCGGTCTGGGACTTCGTCCGCTGCTTATGAATCTGAATCATTTGTTCGATAAGCGGCTGTCAGAGACAGAACTGATGCTGGGAGAGACGGAAACAGCAGAGCGGAAACGGCCGGAACTGACCATGATGATGAAGACGTTAATGGAAGATGATGAGTGGAAACAGGAATTCCTGGAAAGATCAGAAAAATTCGAGAAGCGTTATCCGAAGATGATCCGCTTTGGATTCCTTGGAATGATCATTATCCCGCTCATTTTCCTGATACTGATGTTCAGCTTGGAATCCAAACTGGTATTTCTGGTGTTATGGATCGTATCGCTGATCGCGCTTGCACTGTATCTGATCTGTGTAGAATATATACACGATAAGATGTTAAAACAGCTTGCTGCCACAGGAATGACAACAGAAGATCTGATACGGGGAATAAAGGAGGAAAAAGGCGTATGAAAAATATATGGGAGATTTTCCGGAGAGATATAAAACGGATTAAAAATAATGTGATCGCTATGATCGTCATTATGGGAATCACCGTTGTTCCCTGCCTTTATGCCTGGTTTAATATTGCAGCAAGCTGGGATCCATATAAAAATACAGGAAACTTAAAAGTTGCGGTGGCAAGCGTGGATAAGGGGTATGAAGGCAGCCTGATTCCGCTCGAACTAAATATGGGAGATCAGGTACTGACATCACTTCGCAGTAATTCGCAGCTTGACTGGGTATTTACCAGCAAGAAAAAAGCAGTATCCGGAGTAAAATCCGGAAAATACTATGCGGCGATCGTGATACCGGAAAACTTCAGTACAGATATGATGAGTCTGTTCTCTGAAAATATCAGTAAACCAAGTATCACATACTATTCGAATGCAAAAGAAAATGCGATCGCACCGAAGGTTACAGATAAAGGAGCAAGCGCGATCCAGAGACAGGTCAATGAAGTATTTATTGAAACGATCAGTGATACGGTTATTACTTCTTTCAAAGCAGTTACCAATGTGGCAGATCAGAATGGAGTAGAATCCATTGCAGGGAATCTGGCAAATAATCTGGACCAGATCGGTTCGGACCTGAATGTGGCATCTGCGACATTAAGTTCCTTTGCGGGAATGACGACATCTGCACAGCAGCTTCTGGATACGACAGGCACATTTCTGAAAGAGACACAGAACCGTTCGGATAAGACAACAGATGCCTTGAAGACAACGAAGAAATCATTCAATGGGATTGAAGGAACGATCAACGGTGCAACGGATGGCGTAAATGAGGCACTGAATTCCGGAAAGGAATTTTATTCACAGATGTCCGGGATCATTGATTCCGCATTTGCATCCAATTCACAGAGTGCGGCAGATGTAGCGGCGACATTGAACACTCTGGCATCCAGCGTGGAAAAGGTAACAGCCGCCTATCAGTCACTGCAGAATTCGGTAGATGATATGGCAGATAAAGTGAGCGGACTTGGCAATACGAAACTGAATGCATTGCTCGGCAACATTTCAGGGAAGCTCGGTGAGACAATCGCAACACAGACAGAGCTTAAGAATCAGTTACAGAGCACGGCATCCTCTCTGACAGATGCATCCGGCACAGCAATCCAGAATAAGGCAGAGCTGGACAAACTGGTAAAAGAAAGTGCGGACAGTCTTGCAAATGTGAAATCCGACTATGAAAAGAATGTAAAAAATAGTTTGGATAAGCTTTCCAAATCCATGGGAGATACCAGCAGCAGTCTGGGCAGTCTGATGGATCAGCTGGATGCAAGTGTGGACGGAGTCTATGATCTGTCATCTTCGGCTTCCGCAGATCTGACACAGATCAATAAGGCACTGGATCATTCCTGCAAGCTGTTGGATAAAGCATCCGGAAAGATCAGCGAGACAACAGGAAAGATCAGTCAGATGCAGTCGGGCGGAGACTTTTCTCAATTGGAAGAACTGATCTCCGGGGATTCCAGTGTGATCGGAGAGTTCCTGGCAGCACCGGTAAGCCTGAAGACGAATCAGGTCTATAAGATTGAAAATTATGGTTCTTCGATGGCACCGTTCTATTCCACCTTGTCGATCTGGATCGGCGGAATCGTACTGGTTGCCATGTTAAAGACAGGTGTTTCGACAAAATGTACTGAAGGTCTGAAGAAAGTAAAACCACATCAGGAATACCTGGGCCGTTATCTCATCTTCCTGATCGTTGGTCTGCTGCAGAGCACTCTGATCTGTCTGGGAGATCTGTTATATCTGGGCATCCAGTGTAAGCATCCGTTCTTGTTTATGCTGGCAGGATGGTTCTCGAGCATCGTATATGTGAATATCATTTATACACTGACGGTGTCATTCGGAGATATCGGAAAAGCAGTCAGTGTTGTACTTCTGGTCATGCAGGTGGCAGGTTCCGGAGGAACATTCCCGATTGAAGTGGCACCGGCGTTTTTTAAAGCAGTATATCCGTTACTGCCATTTGTTCATAGTATGGCGGCATTCAGGGAGACGATTGGCGGAATGTATGGTATGACATACTGGACGGAACTTGGGAAGCTGGGAATCTTCCTGCTTTTGTCATTGATTCTAGGACTGCTTCTGCGCAAACCGGTAATCCGGATGAACGAGGCATTTGCAGAAAAGCTGGAAGAGACAAAGATTATGTAATGATTACGTGTATATACTGTTCTTTTTTTCTGACGTGAATTGAAAAACTGATTTTCTTATGATAGAATTAAATGGAATTATTATGCAATAAATAAGACGCACAGAGTCTGAAATATATGGAGGGAATCAAAATGGAAAGTTATAAACAGGAGTTTATTGAATTTATGGTAGAGAGCGATGTGCTCAAGTTTGGAGAATTTACATTAAAGAGCGGAAGAAAATCACCGTTCTTTATGAATGCCGGAGCTTATGTAACAGGATCACAGCTGAAAAAATTAGGTCAGTATTATGCGAAGGCAATCCATGATACCTATGGAGATGATTTCGACGTGTTGTTCGGACCTGCATACAAGGGAATCCCGCTTGGAGTGGTCACGGCAATTGCTTACAGTGATCTTTACGGAAAAGAAGTACGCTATTGTTCTGACCGTAAAGAAGAAAAAGATCATGGTGCCGATAAAGGAAGCTTTCTCGGAAGTAAGTTAAAAGACGGAGACCGTGTGATCATGATCGAAGATGTGACAACATCAGGAAAGTCTATGGAAGAGACCGTACCAAAAGTAAAAGGTGCCGCAGATGTAACAATCGTAGGTTTGATGGTATCCCTGAACCGTATGGAAGTAGGAAAAGGCGGCGAGAAATGTGCATTGGATGAGATCAAAGATCTGTATGGATTCGATACAGCTGCAATCGTAACAATGGAAGAAGTTGTAGAGTGCCTGTATAACAAAGAATGTGACGGGAAAGTTGTGATCGATGATACATTAAAAGAAGCAATCGATGCATATTATGAACAGTACGGAGCAAAATAGAAAACGGGGGATCAGGATATGAATGAAAAAGCATATAAAGCAATGGGGCTAGCCGGTGCAGCAGGGATTGCGGTAGGAATTGTAGTCACGGTAATAGGAATCGCCGCAGGTGTGATCTCCATTATAAGCGGTGCCCGTTTACTGAAAGAAAAGAAAGGAATCTTATTCTAATACCGAAGAGACACAGGAGGTTGTAGGACGTTGGATTCAGGAAAAAGAAAACGAATCCGGATACTGGGAAAGATATTATTTATATTATATGTAATATTTATTGTATATTTCCTGCTGTTCTCTGATTGGTATGGACGTACAGGTGAGATGAGGGAATACCATTATAATCTGGTACTGTTTAAAGAAATCAAAAGATTCTGGCAGTATCGTGAGCAGGTGGGATTCTTTGCAATGTTCACTAATTTATTTGGAAATGTGATTATATTTATTCCGTTTGGATTTTTCCTCCCGATGGGAAGCAGGCAGAGAAGTTTTATTGCAACGGCATATTACAGCTTTGTACTGAGCCTGTGCGTGGAAGTCTTCCAGCTTATTACAAAGGTGGGGAGCTTTGATGTAGATGACCTGTTACTGAATACCATCGGTGGAATTTGCGGATATCTATTATTTGCAATATGTGCGGCAATAAGGAGAAGACATGCTGGGAAAAAAACTAAGAACAGAAGATGATAGAATTAAAGCGGTAGCGAAAGCCCGTAAAAAAAAGCGGAAAAAAATGATTAAAACGAAATATGGACAGAAAGCAGTCAGACACTCCAAAAGGGGTGTCTATTCCTGTACTTATGCAGTGGTGATTGCATTTCTGGTGATCGTGATGATTCTTTTTTCATTTTTAAATAAAGGAAATGTCAATATATTGATCGGATTTTTCGGACTGGGAACCTGTGCGATGGCAGTGATTGGAATCTGGCTTGGCATGAAAGGATTCAGAGAACGCGAAAAGATTTATACAACATGCAAGGTGGGAATCACGGTAAATGCGGTATTTCTCGCCGTTATGGTTGGATTATTCGTCAGGGGGCTTATGTAGAATGATAGAAGAAAGATATGAACTGGCACTTGACCGTATCCGTCTGATGCAGACAGAAGATACGGTGAAAGAGCCTTACAGAGATTATTTTAAGAAGATGGCAGAGTTCGTGCTTATGCTGGACGAACTGAGAGATGAACTTCTGGACGGAAGGTATCAGAAATTTACGCTGGAAGAATTAAGAACATGGAACAGACGGCTGTATCAGGATGTTTTGCCGGAGCAGTATGAAGAAAGTTATGCGAATCCGGATTATGCGTGTAAGATGTTTGGAAAAGAATCAGGACAGATTCTTGGGATGTTATATGCGGAACTTCGTGGGGCAGTCGTTTATGTTTTTGAGGGAAAGACGGAATATCTGGCAATTTTGTATGAATTATTGATTGAAATATATAACCAGTTCGAGGATACACCGGATGCAAAAACAGCCCGTGATATTTTTTACTGGTATGCAAGTGATTATTGTGATGTATTCCTTGCGGATCGTATCAGAGAACAGATCCTGCCGGAAGAATCCTTCGCAACAGATCTGATCATGAACAGTGATCTTAAAGATCTCAGATATCTGTATCAGTTTGGAGAGTATATCAGCGAAAACGAATGGAAGACAGCGGAGCATCTGAACCGTCTCCCGGAAGAGACTATCCAGAAGATGGCAGATGTCTATTCGGAAGGATACCGCATCGGATTCGTAAATACCGGAAAAGATCTTTCGAAGAAATCGGTAGTGAATATCCGTTATATTCTTGGATTTGAACGTGTAGTAAAGAAAGCGATAGAGAACTTTGAAAAAATGGGATTAAAACCGGTCATCTATCGTGCAGCGGTCAGTGTGTTGACAAAGAGACAACATTACAAGATCGGATACTGCGGAGCAGTGGCAAATAAGCAGTATGAATACGATCATAAAGATGATCAGGCAATCTTCATGGATAAGAAGTACCTGGAGCGCAAACTGGAAGTGATGCAGACAACATATGAACATTATAAGAAAGAGGCAGCCGGGTTTGCAGGACCGGCATGCATTGACATGTTTGGTGAAGAACCATTCGAACCGGTGGCAAAAGAGACTGTGGCAAAGCTTTCGGAGAGTCAGGAAGAGATGATCCTGCAGTATGACAGCCGTCAGAGCCAGATGGTGAACAGGTATATCAAAGGAGAAGAGCGCAGCTTTACGATCATTGCCTATCCGGTGCCGGAGATCGGAGAGAAGTATGAAGAGATTTTCGATGAGATTATCCGTATAAACACACTGGATGCAAAAGTATATGAAAAAGTACAGCAGACACTGATTGATGCATTGGATCAGGGAGAATACGTGCATATTCTCGGGACGAATGGGAATCGTACAGATCTGAATGTGCAGTTACATCCGTTGAATGACCCGGCAAAAGAAACAATCTTTGAGAACTGTGTGGCAGATGTGAATATTCCGGTCGGGGAAGTCTTTACTTCTCCTGTTCTGGAAGGAACGAACGGAGTCTTACATGTCAGCAAAGTGTATCTGAATGAACTGCAGTATCGTGATCTGGAGATCACATTCTCAAATGGCATGGTATCAGAGTATAACTGTGCGAACTTTGATCGCGATCTGGAAAATAAAGCGTATATTCACGATAATGTATTATACAAACATCCGACGCTGCCGCTTGGTGAATTTGCGATCGGAACGAATACAACTGCATATATAACTGCCAGGAAGTATGGAATCGAGGATAAGATGCCGATCCTGATCGCAGAGAAGATGGGACCGCATTTTGCGGTGGGAGATACATGTTACAGCTGGTGCGAGGATATCAAAGTCTATAATCCGAACGGAAAAGAGATTATTGCAAGAGACAATTCGGTATCGATCCGCAGAAAAGAAGATGTATCAAAAGCATATTTCCACTGCCATACAGATATTACCATTCCATATGAAGAACTTGGAAGTATTACGGTTGTTACAAAGGATAAAAAAGAGATTGTGTTACTGGAAAATGGAAAATTTGTACTTCCCGGTACAGAGATTTTAAATGAACCATTGAAAAATTCTAATAAATAGGGTATGATTTATTTGTCAAACTTATAAGAAAGGATGAAAATTATGCCAAAAGTAGGAATTATCATGGGCAGTGACTCAGATCTTAAAGTTATGAGTAAGGCTGCAGTAATGCTGGAAGAGTTAGGAATCGAGTATGAGATGACGATCATCTCAGCACATCGTGAACCAGATGAACTGATTGAATGGACCAGAGGAGCAGAAAGCCGCGGAATAAAGGTTATGATCGCCGGTGCAGGAATGGCAGCAGCCCTTCCGGGAATGTGTGCAGCATTATTTGCCCTTCCGGTTATTGGTGTACCTCTTTCAGGAAAGAATCTGGATGGAATGGATGCAGTGTTTTCAATCATGCAGATGCCGCCGGGAGTTCCGGTTGCAACCGTTGCGATCGATGGCGCAAAGAATGCAGCAATTCTTGCAGCAAAGATTCTTGCGGCTTCAGATGAAGAACTTCTGAAGAAACTGAAAGCTTATACAGAAGAACAGAAAGAGGCAGTCAAAGCCAAAGCAGCAAAGCTTGATTCTATCGGATATGAGGCATATCTGGCATCAAAATAATAGATATAAAAGTACAAAAATAAATAACAGGTACAAAAGGAGATCGGATTATGGATTACAAAAAAGCTGGTGTGGATATTGAAGCAGGTTACAAGTCAGTAGAACTTATGAAAGAGCATGTAAAGAAGACCTTGCGTCCGGAAGTTCTTGGAGGACTCGGAGGATTCTCGGGAGCATTTTCTCTTGCGAAGATCAAAGAAATGGAAGAACCGGTGCTGTTATCAGGAACAGACGGATGTGGAACAAAGGTCAAACTTGCCATGATCATGGATAAGCACGATACCATTGGAATCGATGCAGTAGCTATGTGTGTGAATGATATTGCATGTGCAGGCGGCGAGCCGTTATTCTTCTTAGACTATATTGCATGTGGAAAAAATTATCCGGAGAAGATCGCATCTATCGTAAAAGGTGTGGCAGAAGGATGCCTGCAGTCAGAAGCAGCCCTGATCGGCGGAGAGACAGCAGAACATCCGGGACTTATGCCGGAAGATGAATACGATCTTGCAGGATTTGCAGTTGGTGTATGTGATAAAAAAGATATGATTACAGGAGAAGACTTAAAAGCAGGAGACGTACTGATCGGTATGGCATCTTCAGGTGTGCACAGCAATGGATTCTCACTGGTACGTAAAGTATTCGAGATGACAAAAGAATCGTTGGATACATATTATGATGATCTGGGAACTACACTCGGAGAAGCACTGCTTGCTCCGACAAGAATCTATGTCAAAGCATTAAAGAGCATAAAGAACGCAGGAGTGAAAGTGAAAGCCTGCAGCCATATCACAGGAGGCGGATTCTATGAGAACATTCCAAGAATGTTAAAAGACGGAGTAAAAGCCGTTGTAGAAAAAGACAGTTATCCGGTTCCGCCAATTTTCACAAAGCTTGCAAAAGAGGGAAATGTAGACGAGCATGCAATGTACAATACTTATAATATGGGGATTGGTATGATCGTTGCGGTTGATCCTGCTGATGTAGATAAGACAATAGAAGCAATCAAAGCGACCGGAGATACTCCATATGTGATCGGTCATATCGAAGATGGTGAAAAAGGAGTGACATTATGTTAAATGTCGTAGTTCTGGTATCCGGTGGCGGAACAAATCTGCAGGCAATCATAGATGCAGTAGATTCCGGCGAGATTACAAACACAAAGATTGCCGGCGTCATCAGTAATAATAAGAATGCATATGCACTGGAGCGTGCTGAAAAACATGGAATTCCGAATCAGTGTATATCTCCAAAAGATTATGAAAGCCGTGAGATTTTCAATCAGGAATTTATGAAGGCTGTGGATGTCATGCAGCCGGATCTGATCGTTCTGGCCGGATTTCTGGTAGTGATTCCGGCAGAGATGATCGCAAAATACAGAAACCGTATGATCAACATTCATCCGTCCCTGATCCCGGCATTTTGCGGAACAGGATTTTATGGATTGAAGGTGCATGAAAAAGCACTGGAACGCGGAGTGAAGGTGGTTGGTGCAACGGTACATTTTGTAGATGAAGGAACCGATACCGGTCCGATCATTTTGCAGAAAGCAGTTGAAGTGGAACAGGGAGATACCCCGGAAGTTCTGCAGAGACGTGTAATGGAGCAGGCAGAATGGAGAATTCTGCCAAGAGCCATTGATCTGATCGCAAACGGTAAAGTTAAAGTAGAAGGACATCGTGTGACGATCGAGTCATAGAGGATAAAGGAGCAGTGTAAGATGAAAGTATTAATCGTTGGAAGTGGCGGAAGAGAACATGCAATCGCATACAGCGTTGCAAAAAGCGATAAAGTAGACAAGATTTACTGTACTCCGGGAAATGCGGGAATTGCAGAATTTGCAGAGTGTGAACCGATCGGAGCCATGGAATTTGACAAGATCGTAGCATTTGCAAAAGAAAAAGAGATTGATCTGGTTATTGTGGGAATGGATGATCCACTGGTTGGCGGTCTGGTGGATGAACTGGAAGCCGCAGGTATCCGTACTTTCGGACCTAAAAAGAATGCAGCGATCCTTGAGGGATCAAAAGCATTTTCCAAGGATCTTATGAAGAAATATAACATTCCGACTGCAGCTTATGAGAATTTTACAGATCCGGATAAGGCAGTTGAATATCTGAAGACGGAGGCCAGATTCCCAATTGTATTAAAAGCAGACGGACTGGCACTTGGAAAAGGCGTGCTGATCTGTAAGAATCTGGAAGAGGCTGAAGAAGGCGTGAAGACGATCATGCTGGATAAGAAATTCGGTACAGCCGGTAATGAGATGGTTATAGAAGAATTCATGACAGGAAGAGAAGTCTCAGTACTGTCATTTGTAGATGGAAATACAATCAAAACGATGACCTCGGCACAGGATCATAAGCGTGCAGGTGATGGAGATACAGGTCTGAATACAGGAGGAATGGGAACATTTTCACCAAGTCCGTTCTATACAGAAGAAGTAGATGACTTCTGTAAGAAATATGTATATCAGGCAACCGTTGATGCTATGAAGGCAGAAGGAAGACCGTTCAAAGGTGTAATCTTTTTCGGACTGATGCTGACAGCGGACGGACCGAAGGTTCTGGAATACAATGCCAGATTCGGAGATCCTGAAGCGCAGGTGGTTCTTCCGAGAATGAAAAATGATATCATTGATGTAGTAGAAGCTTGTATTGATGGTACGCTGGATCAGATCGATCTGCAGTTTGAAGACAATGCTGCAGTATGTGTTGTTCTGGCAAGTGACGGATATCCGGTGAAATATGACAAAGGACTTCCAATCAGCGGACTGGAGGAATTTGACAGGCACGAAGGCTATTACTGCTTCCATGCAGGTACGAAATTCAACGGTGATCAGATTGTGACCAACGGCGGACGTGTACTTGGTGTGACAGCAAAGGGAAAAGACTTAAAAGAAGCAAGAGCTAATGCCTATGCGGCAACCGAATGGGTAAAATTCGATAATAAATATATGCGTCATGATATTGGTAAAGCGATTGACGAAGCATAAAAAGTACGAAAAGAGTATGAAAAGAAGAGCTTACGATTTAGGTTGTAAGCTCTTTTTAATTGTGTTATAGTATCCATATAACAAAAGAAAAAGACAGATAACAGGTGATGAGATGTTGATAGAAATTGATTTTAACAGCAGCGAGGCAATCTATGTACAACTGCAGAATCAGATTATCATGGGGATTGCAACAGACATGATTCGGGAGGGAGATACCTTACCGTCTGTCAGACAGCTGGCGGATACTGTGGGAATTAATATGCATACGGTGAATAAAGCGTATTCGATCTTACGGCAGGAAGGGTTCATCCAGTTGGATAGAAGAAGAGGAGCCGTAGTCGCCATTGATGCGGACAAGGCACAGGCAATGTTAAAACTCAGGGAAAAGCTTGCGATATTACTTGCAAAAGGATGCTGCAAGAATATTGGAAGAGAAGATGTGCATGCATTGGTAGATGAGATATTTGACGAGTATAGAAGATAGGCAGAAAGGAACAAAAAGGCATGGATTATACAAGGCAGGCTAAGGAAGTGCTGAAGATTGCAGAAAAAAGTGCGAAGGAGATGGCACACCCTTATGTAGGAACAGAACATCTGCTTCTGGGACTCAGAAAGGTGTATACCGGCGTAGCGGCGCAGGTTCTGGGAATGAACGGGGTAGATGAGGAAAATATACAGAAAGTGATGTCCGAACTGATCTCTCCTGCAGGTGAGATGCCAGGCAGAAAGAAACCAGAATACAGTCCGAGACTGGAATATATTCTGGAAGACAGTAAGACAGAGGCAGAACAGTTCCGCTCAGAAGAGATTGGAACAGAACATATGCTGACGGCACTTATCCGTGATATGGATTGTGTTGCTGCAAAGATCCTGACTACGTTAGGTGCGAATCTTCAGAAGATCTATCAGGAAATATTTGAAACTGTCGGGATCGATCCGAAGATGTATCAGGAAGAATATGGACCGGAAGAGGGGAGAAAGAACGGAGTATTGGATCAGTATGGTACCGATCTGACAGCAGAAGCAGAAGAAGGAAAGCTCGATCCGGTCATCGGAAGAGAAGAAGAAATCGGACGGCTGATGCAGGTCTTAAGCAGACGCACAAAGAACAATCCCTGTCTGGTCGGGGAACCGGGTGTTGGTAAGACAGCAGTCATCGAAGGGCTTGCAATACAGATTGCAGAAGGCATCGTGCCGGAAGGAATCAGGGGAAAACGTATCTATACCATGGATCTGGCAAGTATGATCGCCGGATCAAAATACCGCGGAGAATTCGAAGAACGTATGAAACGTCTGATTCAGGAGGTGAAGGCGGCAGGTAATATCATTCTGTTTCTGGATGAAGTGCATACGATCATTGGTGCGGGTGGTGCAGAAGGAGCGATGGATGCGTCTAATATTCTGAAGCCGTCACTTGCAAGAGGAGAACTGCAGCTGATCGGTGCCACAACGATCGTGGAATACCGCAAATATATTGAAAAAGATGCGGCACTGGAAAGAAGATTCCAGCCAATCACGGTAGAAGAACCAGATAAAAATCAGTGTCTGGAGATACTGAAAGGTCTGCGCTCCAGATATGAAAAACATCATAAAGTAAAGATAAGAGAAGAAGCACTGGAGGCAGCAGTCAGCTATTCCAACCGCTATATCAATGACCGTTTTCTTCCGGATAAGGCGATTGATGTTGTGGATGAAGCATGTTCAAAAGTAAGCTTGCGTGGATTTAAAGTACCGGAAAATGTATATAAACTGGAAAAGGCACAGACGGAACTTGCAAAGGAACTGGAAGAAGCAATTCAAAGCGGCAATATCATTGAGGCATCCATGCTTCATAAAGAATTAAAGGATGCAGAAGAGAAATCAGAACAAATCAAGAAACGTATTCACAAGAAGAATGATGCAAAGCATCTGGAAGTAACGGAAGAAGATATTGCAGAGGTCGTATCACAGTGGACGAAGATTCCGGTAAGTCGTCTGGCTGAGTCAGAAAGCACAAGGTTAAATAAGCTTGAACAGACACTTCATAAGCGTGTGGTCGGGCAGGATGAAGCGGTAACAGCAGTAGCAAAATCTATCAAGCGCGGAAGGGTCGGACTGAAAGATCCAAAGCGTCCGATCGGTTCGTTCTTATTCCTGGGGCCAACAGGAGTCGGAAAGACAGAATTATCCAAAGCTCTTGCGGAAGCTCTCTTTGGAGATGAGAATTCTATGATCCGTGTAGATATGTCTGAATATATGGAAAAGCATAGTGTGGCAAAGCTGATTGGTTCGCCTCCGGGATATGTCGGACACGATGACGGTGGACAGCTTAGCGAACAGGTGAGAAGACATCCATATTCCGTCATCTTGCTTGATGAGATAGAAAAAGCACATCCGGATGTGTTTAATATCTTTTTGCAGGTGTTAGATGACGGGCACATTACAGATTCACAGGGAAGAAAGGTGGATTTTTCGAATACTGTGATCATTATGACATCTAATGCCGGAGCACAGTCAATCATCGATCCGAAAAAGCTGGGCTTTAATACAAAAGAAGATGCCGCAGGAGATTATAAGCGGATGAAGAATAACGTTATGAATGAGATCAAGTTTATCTTCCGTCCGGAATTTTTGAACCGTATTGATGAAATTTTGGTATTCCATCCACTGACAGTTGAGCAGATGCAGAAGATTGTGGGATTGATGTGCAGAGAACTGATCAAACGTGCAAAAGATCAGCTTGGAATCGATCTTACGATTCGTGATTCTGTGAAAAAGCATATTGTAGAGACTGGTATGGATAAGAAGTATGGGGCAAGACCACTCAGACGCGCTGTACAGAATCAGTTAGAGGATAAACTTGCCGAGGCGATTTTAAGTGGGGAAATCAGAAGAAATATGAAAGTTGTTGTTGGAATCTCTAAAAAAGAAATTAAATTTACGGCAAAGACTACAAATTAAAAATATTTTATTATATAATAGAATGAACGAAAGAAGAACCTTAGGAGGACAAGAAAATGGCAGCAGTGAAAGAGCTTTTAAGAGCTGAAACAGACGGTACACTTAGTTTTGGAGATTATACATTAGACAGCAAAACTAAGTTAGACGGATTCGAATTTCAGGGGGATATCTACAAAGTTAAGACGTTCAAAGAGATTACAAAATTAGAAAAGAACGGAATGTTTGTATACGAATCCGTACCGGGAACTGCAGTAGAGAATTTCAAGGCAACAGAGAACGTAGTTTCGTTTAAAGTATGTGGAGAGACAGATTTTCAGTTTACACTTGGAATGGAAGCGGATGCAGAGTATGTTGTATACATGGATGATGTGAATATCGGAGACATGACAACAAACTTAAGTGGAAAACTCAGCGTAAGTGCAGAAGCAGATCCGGGAAAAGAGATTGGAATTAAAGTCGTAAGAAAATAATGGCAAAAATAAAGAAAAGTATATATTTCTGTCAGAATTGCGGACATGAAGAAAGCAAGTGGCTGGGGCAGTGCCCAATGTGCAAAGAGTGGAATACATTTGTGGAGGAAAAGGTGAGTACTCCGGCAGCCGGTGTATCCAGAGGCAGCAGTGTGGCAAAGAAAAAGAGTCAGATTGTGACTTTATCCAGTGTATCAACGACAGATGAAGAACGAACAAAAACTGGAATAAAAGAATTAGACAGAGTATTAGGCGGGGGAATCGTACAAGGTTCCCTCGTATTAGTAGGTGGGGATCCCGGAATCGGAAAATCAACACTGCTGCTTCAGGTGTGCCAGAAGCTGGCAGCCAGGCAGAAGAAGGTGCTTTATATTTCCGGAGAGGAATCATTGAAGCAGATTAAATTGCGTGCAAATCGAATGGGAGAATTCGCGGATAGTCTCTTTTTATTATGTGAGACGAATCTGGCAGCAATTCAAAGTGTGATTGAGAAAGAAACGCCGGATGTTGTTGTGATTGATTCGATTCAGACAATGTATAATGAAGAAGTGTCATCTGCACCGGGAAGCGTATCCCAGGTGCGGGAATCAACAAATGTACTGATGCAGCTGGCAAAGGGGCTGAATATCTCGACTTTTATCGTGGGACATGTGACAAAGGAAGGAACGGTTGCAGGCCCGAGAGTACTGGAACATATGGTGGATACAGTACTTTATTTTGAAGGCGACAGGCATGCATCATACCGGATACTCCGAGGAGTGAAGAATCGTTTTGGATCAACAAATGAGATCGGCGTATTCGAGATGCGCAGAGAGGGACTATGCGAGGTAGAGAATCCTTCGGAATTCATGTTGAGTGGAAAGCCGGAGAATGCAGCCGGATCTGTGGTGGCATGTGCGATGGAAGGCACAAGACCGATGCTGATGGAGATTCAGGCACTGATCTGCAGGAGTAATTTCGGAATGCCGAGAAGAACTGCGGCAGGATTGGATTATAACCGTGTTAACCTGCTGATGGCAGTTTTGGAAAAGAGGATGGGGCTTCCGTTATCCAATTACGATGCTTATGTCAATATTGCCGGCGGGATTCGTATGAACGAACCGGCAGCTGATTTGGGCATTGTAATGGCTATTGCTTCCAGTTATAAGAATAAACCAATCGCAGAAGATACGATCGTATTCGGAGAAGTTGGATTAAGCGGGGAAGTAAGGGCTGTATCTATGCCCGAGCAGAGAGTTGCAGAAGCTAAAAAACTAGGATTTAAGACTTGTATTGTGCCATCGGTTACATTGAAGTCCATTGGGAAAGTGGACGGAATCGAAGTGATCGGGGTCAGTAGCGTGAATCAGGCAATGAATTATATTTAGAACCAGTGGGGACGGAGTTTTGTGGCTTTTTTAGTGTCCCCACTGGTTCTTTTTTATTTATTGTTATGTGGTATGAGAAAACTATACTATATGAGTTTTTTTGATAACTGTTTCATACATAAAGAACATGATGCATAAAAAGACTCCCAGATAAATTGGAAAGAGTGTAATATCTATGGATCTTGCAATAATGCCAAAAAATGGAGGCATCAGACAAGTTCCAATATAGGCAAACGCCATCTGTACTCCAATAATCGACTGAGATTTGTCTGCACCAAAATGTGCGGGGGTTGAGTGAATAATGGATGGGTAAATCGGTGCACATCCAAGTCCGATGAGGATAAGTCCGGTTAAAGCAATTGTTTTTCCAAAAGGAAAAATCATGGCGAGGACACCGATAAGTATGATCCCTTCACCAAGATGGATCATCTGTGAGTCATTTAGCTTAAAAGTAATGAAACCGCTGATACCTCTGCCTACAGTAATTCCAATAAAGAAGAGACTTGCGAATCCAGCTGCTTTCTCTGAAGAATAACCCAGGTGCAGAACGAGATAACTACTGGCCCAGAGAGAGGATGTCTGTTCGATTGCAGAGTAACAGAAGAAAGCAAAAAGAATTTCTCTGGCGCCTGGAATCTGAAAAATCTGCTTTAAAGTCAGGGCCGGCAAAGTACAGACGGAACTGGAATCAGGTTGTCCGGTGTTTCCTTTGTTCTGAAATTGCTTCCAAAGAGGAAGACTTATGATTAAAATAGCAGTAAGTCCAATCTGGAAAATGGAAATGTAGCGGTATCCCATAGACCACCCCTGCTTATTAGATAAAGCATATCCCATAATATAAGGTCCAATAGAGGCACCGACACCCCACATACAGTGCAGCCAGCTCATATGCCGGCTTTCGTAATGAAGTGCAACATAATTATTGAGTGCTGCATCAACACTTCCACCGCCAAGTCCGTAAGGAACTGCCCACAGACACAATGCAATAAATGAATGGCTGACAGAGAATCCAATCAAAGCAACAGCAGTAGTAGCTACACTGATGGCAGTGATTTTACCTGTACCAAGTTTTTTGGTAAGTCTGTCATTTTGCAGACTAGATATAACGGTACCGGCGGCTATGATCATGGAAATGATTCCTGCGTAAGAAACGGGTACATGAAAGACCGGATACATGGAGGGCCATGCGGAGCCCAAAAGTGCATCCGGAAGTCCGAGGCTGATGAATGCCAGATAGATTACGGCAAGTAATAAGTGAAACATATAATAGTAACTCCTTCCTTTTATATAAGAAGAATCATAAAAGAAAAGATAGACAGTGTCAAGAAAGGAAAACAGGCAATTTATATAGAAATAAGCAAGGGAAAAGAATAAAATTGTCTGAATTGTCTAAATTGCAGAAAATATAAAAACAACATTGACAATTCAAACGCCCTTGTGGTATATTAATCTAGCTGTCGCGTTAGACAAGGCCGTGAGGTAACAGAGTCGAAGCAGAAGACGGCGGGAACTGATTACGGAAAAGCAGAGAATGCCGGATCATAATCAGAAATCTTCGGGAATTGTTCCTGAAAAAAAGAATAAAATAACAGTTGACAAACACAACTGCTTGTGATATTCTTAATAAGCTGTCGCTTGAGACAAACGAATGTTTGAAAAAGAGATGGCAGACGGACAGCTGAAAAGCTGGTCGAAAAAAGATTAAAAAAGTTCTTGACAAACGTCAATGAATATGATAATCTAAATAAGCTGTTTCAAACAGCAAAGACAAAGAACCTTGATAATTAAACAATAGACAACAACCCTGAAAATTCTAAAGAGAATTATTCAGAACAGACATTTAATGTCGAACCTTAAAACAGTAAAGGGGATAAGAAAGCTAGTAGTTTTCTTGAACTGGAACGAACTTGATCTTTGAATCTGTGTTAAAGCAGGTTTGAGATATTTTAACGAGAGTTTGATCCTGGCTCAGGATGAACGCTGGCGGCGTGCTTAACACATGCAAGTCGAGCGAAGCACTTAAGTTTGATTCTTCGGATGAAGACTTTTGTGACTGAGCGGCGGACGGGTGAGTAACGCGTGGGTAACCTGCCTCATACAGGGGGATAACAGTTAGAAATGACTGCTAATACCGCATAAGACCACGGTACCGCATGGTACAGTGGTAAAAACTCCGGTGGTATGAGATGGACCCGCGTCTGATTAGGTAGTTGGTGGGGTAACGGCCTACCAAGCCGACGATCAGTAGCCGACCTGAGAGGGTGACCGGCCACATTGGGACTGAGACACGGCCCAGACTCCTACGGGAGGCAGCAGTGGGGAATATTGCACAATGGAGGAAACTCTGATGCAGCGACGCCGCGTGAAGGATGAAGTATTTCGGTATGTAAACTTCTATCAGCAGGGAAGAAAATGACGGTACCTGACTAAGAAGCCCCGGCTAACTACGTGCCAGCAGCCGCGGTAATACGTAGGGGGCAAGCGTTATCCGGATTTACTGGGTGTAAAGGGAGCGTAGACGGCACGGCAAGCCAGATGTGAAAGCCCGGGGCTCAACCCCGGGACTGCATTTGGAACTGCTGAGCTAGAGTGTCGGAGAGGCAAGTGGAATTTCTAGTGTAGCGGTGAAATGCGTAGATATTAGGAGGAACACCAGTGGCGAAGGCGGCTTGCTGGACGATGACTGACGTTGAGGCTCGAAAGCGTGGGGAGCAAACAGGATTAGATACCCTGGTAGTCCACGCCGTAAACGATGACTGCTAGGTGTCGGGTGGCAAAGCCATTCGGTGCCGCAGCTAACGCAATAAGCAGTCCACCTGGGGAGTACGTTCGCAAGAATGAAACTCAAAGGAATTGACGGGGACCCGCACAAGCGGTGGAGCATGTGGTTTAATTCGAAGCAACGCGAAGAACCTTACCTGATCTTGACATCCCGATGACCGCTTCGTAATGGAAGTTTTTCTTCGGAACATCGGTGACAGGTGGTGCATGGTTGTCGTCAGCTCGTGTCGTGAGATGTTGGGTTAAGTCCCGCAACGAGCGCAACCCCTATCTTCAGTAGCCAGCAGGTTAAGCTGGGCACTCTGGAGAGACTGCCAGGGATAACCTGGAGGAAGGTGGGGATGACGTCAAATCATCATGCCCCTTATGACCAGGGCTACACACGTGCTACAATGGCGTAAACAAAGAGAAGCGAACTCGCGAGGGTAAGCAAATCTCAAAAATAACGTCTCAGTTCGGATTGTAGTCTGCAACTCGACTACATGAAGCTGGAATCGCTAGTAATCGCAGATCAGAATGCTGCGGTGAATACGTTCCCGGGTCTTGTACACACCGCCCGTCACACCATGGGAGTCAGTAACGCCCGAAGTCAGTGACCCAACCGTAAGGAGGGAGCTGCCGAAGGTGGGACCGATAACTGGGGTGAAGTCGTAACAAGGTAGCCGTATCGGAAGGTGCGGCTGGATCACCTCCTTTCTAAGGAATTGGAAAAGTAAGTCGTGGAAACGGCTGAATCAATCCAACTAAAACGGATAAAGTAAGGGTTGTTATCTATTGTTTAGTTATTAAGGCTGTCAAAAGCTTAATAATGATTTTTGGTGGCGATGCGCTTGAGGGTAACACCCGTTCCCATCCCGAACACGATGGTTAAGACTCAAGCGGCCGATGGTACTTCACTGGAGACGGTGCGGGAGAGTAGGTGGCCGCCAAATCTAAAAAAAGAAAAATAACACTTAAGATAAAACTGGTTTTACCAGTGATCAGAGTTTTAAACATTGTTTAGAGTTCTGATGACTGATAAACTTCAGTCAAAATTGAATAGATGCAGAAGCTCTAAGGAGAAAAAGCATCTCTATGTACCTTGAAAATTGCATATAAGAAATAGAAATGATAAGATTTTTAAATATCTTAATCAAGACATCCGAGGTAATTGTTATAAACAGAGTAATAATTACTGTCTGAAGAAAACAGACGTAAATAAAATTGACCTTAAGCCAACGCCGATAACGCTATATCGGTGTAGTGATCATCCATTCCCGTGGATGAGAACAAGTTGGTCATGCTAGAAAGAGCGTATGGTGGATGCCTTGGCACTAAGAGCCGATGAAAGACGTGATAAGCTGCGAAAAGCTTCGGGGAGGAGCAAATATCCTTTGATCCGGAGATCTCTGAATGGGGAAACCCACTTGAGCAAACCTCAAGTATCCTTAAGCCAATACATAACTTAAGGAAGGGAACCCGGTGAACTGAAACATCTAAGTAGCCGGAGGAAGAGAAAACAACATGTGATTCTGTGAGTAGCGGCGAGCGAAAACGGAAGAGCCCAAACCGGGGTGCGTGCATCCCGGGGTTCGGACCGCATAATTGATTCAACAAATTTAGCAGAACGGTTTTGGGAAAGCCGGCCAGAGAGGGTGAAAGCCCCGTAAGCGAAAGATGAGTTGACATGGCGGTATCCAGAGTAGGTCGAGACACGTGGAACCTTGACTGAACACGCGGGGACCACCCCGTAAGGCTAAATACTCCTTAGTGACCGATAGCGCATAGTACTGTGAAGGAACGGTGAAAAGGACCCCGGGAGGGGAGTGAAACAGAACCTGAAACCATATGTTTACAAGCTGTGGAACCATGTTTTATGTGGAACCGCGTACTTTTTGTAGAACGGTCCGGCGAGTTGCGCTGGCTGGCGAGGTTAAGCACCAAAGGTGTGGAGCCGAAGGGAAACCAAGTCTTAATAGGGCGAAAGAGTCAGTCGGAGCAGACCCGAAACCGGGTGATCTATCCATGTCCAGGTTGAAGTTGCCGTAAAAGGCAATGGAGGACCGAACCCACATCCGTTGAAAAGGGTGGGGATGAGGTGTGGATAGGGGAGAAATTCCAATCGAACCCGGAGATAGCTGGTTCTCCTCGAAATAGCTTTAGGGCTAGCCTCATATAAGTCTTGCGGAGGTAGAGCACTGAATTTCCTAGGGGGCGTCAAAGCTTACCGAAGAATATCAAACTCCGAATGCCGTGTAGATGTTGTATGGGAGTCAGACTGTACGAGATAAGTTGGACAGTCAAAAGGGAAAGAGCCCAGACCTGCAGCTAAGGCCCCAAAATGTGTGTTAAGTGGAAAAGGATGTGGGATTTCAAAGACAACTAGGATGTTGGCTTAGAAGCAGCCATACATTCAAAGAGTGCGTAATAGCTCACTAGTCGAGAGGTCCTGCGCCGAAAATGTCCGGGGCTAAAACACACTGCCGAAGCTCAGGAATGATCCTAGATCATTGGTAGAGGAGCATTGTATACGGGACGAAGCAGTACCGATAAGGAGCTGTGGACTGTATAGAAGAGAGAATGCCGGAATGAGTAGCGAGAGGAAGGTGAGAATCCTTCCGGCCGAATATCTAAGGTTTCCAGAGTAAAGCTGATCTGCTCTGGGTAAGTCGGGGCCTAAGGCCAGGTCGAAAGACGTAACCGATGGACAACAGGTTGAAATTCCTGTACCTTAAGTAAACAGAACTGTGGGGACACGTGTGGAGAGCACAAGCCGGAAATGGAAAAGCCGGTGCAAGCGAGGTAGGAGATGAATAGGCAAATCCGTTCATCAATCCGAAGACGTGATGCGGACCGAATTAAGAGTAGGGAAGTGTGTGAGCCATGCGTCAAGAAAAGCCGCTATTGTTTTACTTAAGCCCGTACCGTAAACCGACACAGGTGGATGAGGAGAGAATCCTAAGGCCGACGGGAGAAGCATTGTTAAGGAACTCGGCAAAATGACTCCGTAACTTCGGGAGAAGGAGTGCCAGCGAGAGCTGGCCGCAGAGAATTGGCCCAAGCAACTGTTTAGCAAAAACACAGGTCTATGCAAAACCGTAAGGTGAAGTATATGGGCTGACGCCTGCCCGGTGCTGGAAGGTTAAGAGGAGAGGTTAGCGGCAACGCGAAGCTTTGAATTTAAGCCCCAGTAAACGGCGGCCGTAACTATAACGGTCCTAAGGTAGCGAAATTCCTTGTCGGGTAAGTTCCGACCCGCACGAAAGGCGTAATGATTTGGGCACTGTCTCAACAATGCACCCGGTGAAATTGAAATACCAGTGAAGATGCTGGTTACCTGCGCCAGGACGGAAAGACCCCATGGAGCTTTACTCCAGCTTGATACTGGGATTCGGTATTGCATGTACAGGATAGGTGGGAGGCTAGGAAGTGATAACGCCAGTTGTCACGGAGCCGCTGTTGGGATACCACCCTTGCAGTATTGGATTTCTAACCAGCGACCATGAACTGGTCGGGGGACAATGTCAGGTGGGGAGTTTGACTGGGGCGGTCGCCTCCGAAAGGGTATCGGAGGCGCTCAAAGGTTCCCTCAGAATGGACGGAAACCATTCGAAGAGTGCAAAGGCAGAAGGGAGCTTGACTGCGACACCGACGGGTGGAGCAGGTACGAAAGTAGGACTTAGTGATCCGGTGGTATAAAGTGGGATTGCCATCGCTCAACGGATAAAAGCTACCCTGGGGATAACAGGCTTATCACTCCCAAGAGTTCACATCGACGGAGTGGTTTGGCACCTCGATGTCGGCTCATCGCATCCTGGGGCTGAAGTAGGTCCCAAGGGTTGGGCTGTTCGCCCATTAAAGCGGTACGCGAGCTGGGTTCAGAACGTCGTGAGACAGTTCGGTCCCTATCCGGCGTGGGCGTAGGATATTTGAGAGGAGCTGTCCTTAGTACGAGAGGACCGGGATGGACTGGCCGCTGGTGTATCTGTTGCATACCAAGTGCATGGCAGAGTAGCCAAGCCGGGACGGGATAAACGCTGAAGGCATCTAAGCGTGAAGCCCCCCTCAAGATGAGATATCCCTACGTAAGTAGTAAGACCCCTTGAAGACGACGAGGTAGATAGGTCAGAGGTGGAAGTACAGTAATGTATGGAGCTGACTGATACTAATCGGTCGAGGGCATGACCAAGCAAGGTGATAGGTAGGATGAAAGAAATATTTCTTGTATGCAGTTTTGAAGGTATATATAAAAGGTAAAAAGCAATCAACATATGTTGGTTGCTTTTTTGATATTCGGCATAAAGAATAAAAAATATATAAAATCTCAAATATCTTTTGACCATATATGCTATAGATGATACAATTGAAACATTGTTGGAATAGAAAAGGAGTTTATTAATTATGGAACAGAAAGTAATTGCCACAGTTGGCGGACATCAGATTACAGAAGCAGAAGTAGAGGCATTCATTCGCAGCCTTCCGAGAGAACAGCAGGCATATGCTTCACATCCGGATTTTCGTAAACAGTGTGAAGAACAGCTGATCGCAGTTTATGCATTTGCAAAATACGGAGAAGAAGAGAAGATCGATGAGACAGAAGAGTTCAAGAGTGTGATGGAAAATGCGAGAAAAGACATTCTTGCGCAGATGGCTATGAGAAAGCTTTTTGCAACAGTAAACGTAACAGACGATGAGATCAAAGAATATTACGAAGCAAATAAAGGGAAATATTCTAAAGGTGCATCTGTACATGCAAAACACATCCTTGTAGATAATGAAGAGAAATGTACAGAGCTT
This sequence comes from Dorea longicatena, assembly GCF_024168045.1. Classification (GTDB taxonomy): domain Bacteria; phylum Bacillota; class Clostridia; order Lachnospirales; family Lachnospiraceae; genus Dorea_A. Next base: position 2,027,890 of record NZ_CP100126.1, on the reverse strand, counting down.
TTGAACGCAATTACAAGCGGGGAGAAGGTATTTGAGGATGTTGCAAAAGAATCTTCTACATGTCCTTCAGGAGCAAACGGAGGAGACCTTGGAGAGTTCGGAAGAGGACAGATGGTGAAAGAATTCGAGGATGCTGCATTTGCTGCAGAGATCGGACATATTGTAGGACCGGTAAAGACACAGTTTGGATATCATCTGATTAAAGTAGAAGATAAGAAAGAAGCCGGTGAATCAAATCTGGAAGAAGTAAAAGACCAGATTCGTGCAGAATTATCTCAGAAGAAACAGGAAGAAGCTTACAGAGCTAAAGTAGATGAACTGAAGAAAAAATATATGGATTAATCTGTTAATCCACTAAAGAGATAATATAATAAAAGCAGGGGCATGATTATTGAAGATCATGCCCCTGCTGCGTCTTAGATGGCGATTTGCGCCTGTTTTATTTGGTTTGCAGTAATTTATCAATACTTACAAGTTTTACGCTTAAAACAAATATTTTAGCAGCTAATTTCAGCTCTTTTACAGTTGGATAAGAAGGTGCAATACGGATATTGCTGTCCTTCGGATCTTTTCCATAAGGGAAAGTAGCACCGGCACCAGTCATTACAAGACCGGCCTCTTTTGCTTTGGCAACGATTGCTTTGGCACATCCATCCATAGAATCAAAGGAAATGAAGTAGCCACCGCGTGGAGCAAGCCATGAACCAATTCCAAGTCCGCCAAGTTCTTTGTCCAGTGTTTTTAGTACGATATCAAACTTAGGACGGAGAATATCTGCATGTTTCTTCATGTGCTGAACCATTCCGTGAATATTTCCGAAATATCTTGCATGTCGGAGTTGGTTCAGTTTGTCATGTCCGATTGTCTGAATACGCATCTGTTTTCTGATATCAGCCAGGTTGGCATCAGATGCTGCGATTGCTGCGATACCGGAACCAGGGAAACTGATCTTGGAAGTAGAAGAGAACTTGTAAACCATATCCGGGTGTCCTTCTTTCTTACACTCCATTAAGATTTCAATCAGATAATCCTGTTTATCTTCATATAAATGGTGAATACCATATGCATTATCCCAAAAGATACGGAAGTCTTCTGCTGCAGGATTCAGTTTTGCAAAACGATGAACTGTTTCATCAGAGTAAGTGATGCCCTGTGGGTTGGAATATTTTGGAACACACCAGATACCTTTGATTGCTGGATCAGTGCTGACCAGTTCTTCTACCATGTCCATGTCCGGACCGGTTGGTGTCATCGGAACGTTGATCATTTCAATTCCGAAATATTCTGTAATTGCAAAATGTCTGTCATATCCAGGAACCGGACATAAGAATTTTACTTTATCAAGTTTTGCCCACGGAGTACTTCCCATAACACCATGAGTCATACTGCGTGCGATTGTATCATACATTATATTCAGGCTGGAGTTTCCAAAGATAACGATATTATCTTTTGGTACTTCCATCATATCTGCAAGCAACTGTTTCGCTTCTGCGATACCATCCAGAACACCGTAGTTACGGCAGTCAACACCTTCTTCACATACAAGGTCTGAGTCACTTCTTAATACATCCATCATATCCATGGACAGATTCAGCTGTTCTGTGGACGGCTTACCTCTGGACATATCCAAGTGTAGATTCTGTGCCTTTACATCTTCAAACTGGGCTTCCAGATCACTTTTCAGCTGCAATAATTCTTCTTTGGATAATTCTTCATATGCTACCACTATACCATCCTCCATATCATATATACCATTCAACATTATAATATTTTAACAGAATTTGACGTTTCGTCAATGGTTTCTTGCAAAATGATGAGAAATTATAGAAAAATATGCAATTCAAGACTTGTAAAATGAAATTTTTGTGAAAAAGTTATGCAAAAAATGCGATGTGATAAAGCATGCAAGTGAAAAATACAGTACCTATCCGAAGGAACAATCAGGAAATTACGGTAAAAATAAAAGGTGAATTATACAGGGAAGAAGTTGCCGGTGGCAGATTCCGGAGATTAGACATTCACAAAAACGGACAGCCTGTGTTATGATATGCTCAGATGATAACAAGGAGGAATTAATATGAGAGACATTAACTGGGCAGTACTTGGCACAGGCGTTATTGCAAATGAGATGGCCGTTGCATTAAAAAAGAACGGAAAGAATATCTATGCTGTTGGTAACAGAACTTATGAAAAAGCCGTCGCATTTGGTGAAAAGTATGGCATAGGGAAAGTTTATACGGATTATAATGAGATGTTTACTGATCGGGATGTTGATGTAATTTATATCACAACACCTCACAATACACATAAAAAATTTATGAAACAGGCAATTGAGAATGGGAAACATATTCTGGTAGAAAAGTCGATTACACTTAACAGTGATGAACTGAATGAGATGGCAGAACTGGCAGATAAGAATCATGTCATCATCGGAGAGGCAATGACAATCTATCATATGCCAATCTATAAAAAGTTAAAAGAAATTCTGGAAACCGGCGTATTAGGAAAAGTAAATCTTATTACAATGAATTTTGGAAGTTTCAAAGAATACGATATGAATAACCGCTTTTTTAACCCTGATCTTGCCGGTGGAGCAATGTTGGATATTGGAGTATATGCGCTTTCATTCATCCGCTGGTTCATGGATTCAAAACCAGATCAGTTGCTGTCGCAGGTGAAATCCGCACCCACAGGGGTAGATGAGCAGGCCGGACTGCTGTTGATGAACAAAGAAGGGCAGATGGCAACCGTTATGTTATCACTTCATTCAAAACAGCCAAAGCGGGGCATGATCTCCTGCGAAAAGGGATACATTGAGATTATGGAATATCCAAGAGCATGGGAGGCAAGAATTACCTATGTGGAAACCGGAGATGTAGATGTCATAAGAGCGGGAGAAAATGCAGATGCACTTGCTTATGAACTTGAAGATATGGAAAAAGCGATTGCAGGAGATTCGGAATGTATGCATTTTGACTATACAAAAGATGTTATGGATATGATGACGGAATTCAGAAAAGCATGGAAGTTCACTTATCCGGAAGAGGAATAGTTTGCAGAGATAAAAAACAGCACATAGATATCAGCTGATAATATCTGATATCTATATGCTGTTTTTGTTTCTTAGACATATAAAAACGATACAAAAGAAATTATAAAGTTTCTAATTCAAATACAAGAACTTCACAACTGTTAAGTGTAATTATATCATTGGCAGGAAGAGAATGCTCAGCACTGGCCATATTAGAAAGAAGAATCTGTTTTACGGGATATTCCAGCGTAAGAGAAACGGCTTCTTTCCCGAAGTTGGCGGTGATAAGGATTCGTTGATTTTCAGTCTTTCGATAATAAGCCATGACCGAGCTGGTATTCTGATAAACAGGCAGGAATTCGCCATAAGCAAATACTTCTTTGTAAGCAGGAGATTTGCGCAGTGCGATCAGCTTCCGATAATAATTTAATACAGAATCAGGATCTGTGTCCTGCGTTTCCATGTTGATTTCGGTATAATTATCATTTACTTTCAGCCATGGAGTTCCCGTGGTGAATCCGGCATTTTTTTCCGCATTCCATTGCATCGGAGTTCTGGCGTTATCACGGCTCAGTCTGCTGCATGCTTCAAGGGCTTCTTTATCGGTGAGCCCGGCATCTCTGGCAGTATGATACTGATCTATGGTATTGATGTCATTAAATTCGTCAACAGTGTTCCAGACTGCATTTTGCATACCGATTTCCTGCCCCTGATAGATAAAAGGAATTCCACGGAGGAGAACACTGATTGTTCCGAGCATCTTAGCACCGGTGGGATTCTGGGCATAGTCAGGAAGAAAACGAGATACACCTCTTGGTTCATCATGATTTTCGATGATATTTGCTTCCAGGCCACATTTCTGAACTCTAAGCTGGGAGTCGGTGATTGCTTTACGCCATTCTTTGAAGTCTACAGGTGGCGCATCATACCATCCATGTTCTCCTTCACTGAGTATATGTGCACTAAAGTCAAAAATTGTGGAAAAATGACCATTTTCACCGATAAATGCATCAAGTTCGCCCTCTTTCATATTAAATACTTCGCCTACAGTAAATGCTTCGTATTTCTGGAATGTATGTTTCTTCAGATCTTCAAGAAGTTCACCGACACCATCTACTTCGTCTACCATTTTCCAACAGCCGGCAAGTCCATCCGAACCATCCGGTTTGAAATTCGGAAAGTCCAGATCCTTCTTGATATTAATGATTGCATCAATACGGAATCCGGCAAGTCCTTTTTCAAGCCACCAGTTGATCATTTCATAAAGTTTTTCTCTCAGAACCGGGTTTTCCCAGTTAAGATCTGGCTGTTCTTTGGCAAACATGTGCAGGTAGTATTTATCAGTACCCGGTATTGGTTCCCAGCAGTTTCCACCAAAGTAAGAACGTAAATTACTTGGGGGATTTCCATTTTTTCCCTTACGGAAATAGAAATAACCGGCATATTCTCCGTCGGGATCGGCCAGGGCTTTCTGAAACCATTCGTGCTGGTCGGAACAGTGATTGATGACCAGATCCATAATAATATACATATCCCTTTTCTTCGCTTCGGCAAGCAGTTCGTCGAACTCTTCCATCGTTCCAAATTCTTCCGCAATTGCATAGTAATCGGAAATATCATAGCCCTGATCTACAAAAGGTGATTTGTAGATTGGAGAGAGCCAGATGATATCAATCCCCAATTTTTTTAAATAGTCTAATTTAGAAATGATTCCACGAAGATCTCCGATTCCGTCTCCGTTTGTGTCCAAAAAGCTTTTTGGATAAATCTGATATGCGACCTTATCATGCCACCATTTTTTTATCATAATTTTTACCATTATATACGAAATTGATTTCGTAAATTCCTTTCAGTTATTGTAGTCTTCTGTATGCTGCTTTGCCAAGATCACATTGAGGCATAACAGAAAATGTATTATAATGCTATTATATGAAAAAAAAAGCCTGATATCTTGCAGTATAGTGTTGTTATATAACATAATACTGCCTTGCAGAAGCAGAGAAAGGGAAAAGAAAATGAAGAAACAGTATTTCCATGCACCGGAACAAAAAGAAGAGACAAAGCACGGAGAGCCGTACTTTCCGGTTCAAAAATATATTACCAGACTGTCTGGAGAATATCCGGCGGTAACAACACACTGGCATGAAGAGGCAGAGCTTACATTGATTGTAAAAGGAAAATGCCATTATCAGGTAGATCTGGTCGATTATGAAGTGAAAGAAGGAGATCTGTTATTTGTCCCGCCACTATTTTTACATGCGATTTCAAAAGGAAGATGTGAAGAATTTATTTCGGAGACGTATGTATTTCATTTGAATTTTCTCGGAGGTAATTCAACAGATATATGCTCGACACGCTATCTGGTTCCAATTATGAACCAGGAATTTGCAATGCCTTGTCTGATTACAGAAAAACATTCGGTCTATGCTTCACTTAGAAAAGTCTTTGATCAGATTACTTCGCTTTGTGATGAAAATGTAGACGGATATGAACTGGCATTGAAAGCGTTGCTTTTACGAGCAATCTTTTTATTGCTTCAATATAGTAAAAAAATCACAAAGAAAGAAAAAGAGCAACATTCTGAGAAACTAAAAAGTGTACTGGATTATATCGGAGAACACTATGCAGAACCCATTTCAATAGCGGAACTGGCAAAGGTGTGCTATTTTAGCGAATATCATTTTATGCGTTTTTTCAAAAAGCATATGAATATGACTTGTGTGGAATACATGAATAATTTTAGATTGGAGAAAGCTGTGGAATTATTTGAACAGGCGCATTTATCGATCCTTGAAGTCTCGATGTCAGTCGGATTCCGGAATCTTTCTTATTTTCATCGTGCATTTAAGAAAAAATATGGTATGACACCACTTACCTTTATAAATAAACTGAAAAACACTGTCCAATAACATATTAAGATCATTGGACAGTGTTAAGTAATATCTATATGTTTTGAAAACTGTCAGAGACAGATTCCAGATCATCAACTGATAAAATTTATAAACTTGCTTCAACCAGTACAGCCACAGCCAGTGTGTCGTCTTCTGTAAATCCCTGTGCGCAGGTAAGGATTGTCTGCACATAGTCTTTTGAAAGATCTAGTTTGTGAGAGATGACATCCATATCATAACCCTCCTGATTCAATTCGGTTACATTCTTTACATCCTTGCGGATCTGTTCCATTGATAAATTTGCGTCCATTTTCATATATCCTCCTGTAAATTTCCGGATTTCTTTTTATACTGTATTTACATTTTGTTCTTAATCTCTAATATTTTATCAAGCAGATGGAAGGCAACTTCTTCTTTGCTCATCAGTTCAAGTTCGAATATCTGATCTGGTGTGATCATAGTAACGATGTTTGTATCCGTTTCAAATCCGGCGCCTCGTTCTTTCAGATTATTGGCAACGATCATATCCAGATTCTTCTTCTCTAGTTTTTTCTTGGAGTTCGCAAGCATATTCTGAGTCTCCATAGAAAAGCCGCATAAGAACTGACCGGCTTTTTTGTGTTCGCCGAGATATTTCAGGATATCATCCGTGCGCTCCAGTGGAATCGACATGGCATCGCCGTCTTTCTTTTTGATCTTTTCATCAGAGACATTGCATGGTCTGTAATCGGCAACGGCGGCAGCCTTGATGATAATGTCCATATCCTGGCTTCTGGAAGTGACTTCCCTGTACATATCCTTGGCAGACACAATTGGAACGGTATTGACAAAAAGCGGTGCATCAAGAGCGGTGCGTCCTGTTACAAGGGTAACATCTGCGCCGCGGAGCATGCAGGCTTTTGCAATGCTGTATCCCATCTTTCCGGAAGAATGATTCGTAATATAACGGACCGGGTCAAGGGCTTCCTGTGTCGGTCCTGCAGTTACAAGTACTTTCATACCGGTCATGTCTTTTTTGCATGCAATAGATTTGCAGATATACTGGAATAAAGTTTCCGGTTCCGGCATCTTTCCGGCACCATTATCACCACAGGCCAGATGACCTGTGGCAGGTGTAATGACTTCCATTCCATAATGCTTCAGTAATTCCATATTATCCTGTGTGACAGGATTCTCATACATAGCTGTATTCATAGCAGGAGCAATGATCTTTGGCGCACGGCTGGCAAGTACGGTTGTTGTCAGCATATCGTCGGCAAGACCATGAGCAAGCTTGGCCATCACATTTGCAGTTGCGGGAGCAACCATAACGACATCAGCAAGCTGGGCAAGTGCAATATGTTCCACTTTGAATTCAAAGTTCCGGTCGAATGTATCAGTGATACACTTATGTCCGGTGAGAGTCTCAAACGTAATCGGATTAATGAAATTGGCAGCGTTCTCTGTCATGATGACATGAACGTCAGCCTGTGCTTTTACCAGAAGACTTGCAAGAGTTGCAATCTTATAAGAAGCAATTCCACCGGTCACGCCAAGGAGAACGTGTTTTCCTTTTAACATAAATATTCATCCTCATTTCAATGTTTGTCATAATAATACAATCACTATAGCTCTTTTTATTCATTCTTGCAAGTAATAGATAACGATGTTATAATCGGATTCGTAATTGTATTGTATCCCGGATACCGGGAATGATAACAAGGAGGAAGATTAAACATGAAGACAAAAAAACATAACACCAGCTGGATGGTCAGTGTTGCACTTATGGCAGCAATCGTAATCGTTCTGGCGAACACACCGCTTGGAATGATACAGCTTCCGATCATTAAGGCGACAACGGTACACATTCCGGTAATTATTGGAGCAATTTTGTTAGGACCTGCAGCAGGAGCAATCCTGGGCGGTGTATTCGGTATTTGTTCATTGATCAGTAATACAATGGCACCGACGCTTTTATCATTCGCATTCTCTCCGTTTATGAGCACTACAGGAATACCCGGAGCGGTTAAGGCAGTCTGGATTTCAGTAGGATGCAGAATTTTGATCGGTGTGGCAGCAGGATGGCTTTGGATTCTCTTATCAAAACTGAAAGTAAACAATATCATTGCACTTCCTGTCGTAGGATTCGCCGGAGCAATGGTGAACACGATCACGGTAATGGGAAGTATCTACATTCTTTTTGCAAAACAGTATGCAGAAGCAAAAGATGTGGCAGTCAGTGCCGTATGGGGACTGGTAATGGGAACTGTTACGGCATCGGGAATACCTGAGGCAATTGCAGCGGCAATTCTGGTTCTTGCAATCGGTAAAGTTCTGATCGGTGTATTTAGAAAAATGAATATCGGAAATGTATAGATGAAAGATGGAATCTCCGGCTCGGATAAAGAAAGCCGGAGGTTTTTTAGAATACGGATTATATAAGAAAAAACAGAAATTTTCCAAAAAAATAAAAAAAATGAAAAATTCTGTTGACATATATGGAACTAATATGGTATAAATAATAAGCACTCAGCAATGAGTTACAATATAGGGGATTGGTCAAGTGGTATGATAGGGGTCTCCAAAACCTTTGGCGGGAGTTCGATTCTCTCATCCCCTGCTCCTGAAAGAGTCAGAAATGCTTTGTTTATAAGCTTTTCTGGCTTTTTTGTTTTTGCTGGAAAATAACTATTGACTTCTTTAAGGTGCAAGCGTAAATTATAGTCGTTATAGAAGAAAAAATACAGATAAGAAAGGCAAAATAAAAATGAAGAGAAAGCAAAATATCAGATGGAATACCATGAAAATTCTGGTAATTGGTTTTCTGAGTGTGATTGTTCTGGGAGCGGTACTTTTATGGCTTCCGGTATCGAATGAAAAACCAATCAGCTTCCTGGATGCATTATTTACATCAACAACATCGGTATGTGTGACGGGACTGGTTACGGTTGTTCCGAAATATCAGTTCACGATAATGGGAAAGATAATTTTATTGATTCTGATTCAGATCGGAGGTCTGGGCATAATTGCATGTATCACAGCATTCTTTATGCTTCTTAAAAGAAAGATTACGGTAAAAGAGAGAATTGTCATTCAAGAAGCTTATAATATGAATTCTCTTGGTGGTCTGGTAGGCATGGTCCGCAGAATTTTGTTCGGGACGGTAGTGGTAGAAGGAATCGGCGCCGTTTTTTATGCAATACAATTCAGTCGGGATTATGGACTTGTAAAAGGAATTTGGTATGGAGTTTTTCACTCGGTTTCTGCATTTTGCAATGCGGGAATTGATATTCTCGGAGAGGACAGCCTGGCAAGATACGTAACCAATCCATTGATCAATATTACAACGATGATGCTGATCATTCTTGGCGGAATTGGATTTACGGTGTGGTATGACGTGATTGATAACGGAAAGAAGATCTGGTATCGTGAAATTCCGAAGAAATGGTGTTTTACCAGACTTAAGTTACATTCAAAGATAGCAATTGTTACGACATTGATTCTGCTGATAGCAGGGACACTTTTGAATTTTGTACTGGAGTACCGGAATCCGGAAACGATTGGGAATCTGAATACCGGACAGAAGATAATGGCTTCGGCATTTCAGGCTGTGACGACCAGAACGGCCGGATTTAGTACATTTCAGCAGTCGGGAATGCATGAAGAGACCGGATTCCTGAATATTATTTTAATGTTTATCGGAGGATCTCCTGGAGGAACTGCGGGTGGTCTGAAGACAACGACATTTGCGCTTTTATTTCTCGCTTTTCACACGATGCTCAGGGGAGGTCATGATATTGAATGCTTCCAGAGAAAAGTGGCTGAAGATAGCTTTCGTGTAGCGTTCGTGACATTTATGCTGGCATTGGGCATATATGTAACAGGAACCACGGTTATTGCTGTGATAGAGCCGGATACAATCTCGCTTCAGAAAATTATGTATGAGACCGCATCTGCGATGGCAACAGTTGGCCTGACACAAGATCTGACAACTCATCTGAGGGTAGGAAGCAAGATCGTGTTGATGATACTGATGTATGCAGGACGAGTCGGACCGATGACCATTGCGTTATTATTTGCCGGAAAGGTAAATTTGCAGGAAAAGATGCGGACACTTCCGACGGAAAAGATTATGATTGGTTAATGAGGAGGAGTAACTATGAAGAAACAATTTGCAGTATTTGGTCTGGGCAGTTTTGGGGAAAGTATTGCGTTAGAATTACAAAAACTTGGATGCGAGGTCGTAGCAGTAGATAAAGATATGGAGCGCGTAAAAGGAATCGCCGACTCGGTATCGTATGCGATGCAGGCAGATATCGGTGATCCGGATTTTGTCAGATCTCTCGGCACGAGGAATCTGGATGGCGTTGTGATCGCAGAAGCAGAAAGTCTGGAAGCAAGTATTATGGCAACGCTGGTGTGTAAAGAAATTGGTGTACCGAATGTGATTGCAAAAGCAAAAAATGAGCGTCATGCAACCGTATTGAAAAAAATCGGTGCAGACTCCATTATTTTCCCGGAAAAAGAAATGGGAATCCGGATGGCAAAGAATCTTATGTCTGCCAGCTTCACAGATTGGATCGCTTTATCACCGGATTATAGTATAGTTGAGACACCGATGCCTGTAAAATGGAGTGGAAAAACGTTGCAAGAACTGGATGTGCGCCGGAATTATGAAGTGAATGTCGTGGGAATTAAAAGTGGGGCGCACGTAGAAGTGAATCCGGATCCTTCAGAAGTATTGCGTGAAGATATGGTTCTGATCCTGGTGGGATCTAATAAAGCATTAGAAGCATTATAAGAAAATTCCATGTCTGGAGATGATCCTGGCTGGTGTGACGAAGGTTGTAATATCGGCTTTGCAATCATAACAAGATAATGGTATAATATTCATACTGATTTGATCTGAAGATACGAAAGCTTTACCGTAAGGAGGACATGAGGATGAAAGAAAAAATAATACAGGGTGGGATCGTGAATGGCGAGAAGATGCTGGTATGTCCGACCTGGGAAGATGAATTTCAAAAAGCAATCAACAGTACAGGCGGCTGTTTCCGAATCAGCATGGATTATTCTGCTGTAGATGTTTCGTGGTGGAAAGAACTGGAAGCGATTGCTAAAAAATATGGATACACACTGGATTCCGAATCATTGGAGATCATTCAGGAATATGTACAGAAATATAAAAAGTACGAGAATCATTTCTGGGAATATGGAAAGAAAATCATAACATTTGAACAGTTCAGCAGGATGTTGAGTAAAAAGGCGGGAATACAGCCAAAAGAAGCAAAAGACTATGTGGCCGCTAATCTTCAGAATCTGGAGCATAAAGAGATTTTGGAGGCATTGTTGTTCTCGTTGCAGCTTATTAAATCCGAAAAGGGACTGGAGGGAACGCAGTGGACAAAACCGACGTGCGATTTTATTAAGAAAGAATTTGAGAAGATGATTGTAAACGGGGAATATTAAGAAGAAAAAGTGGGGAGTCAGTCAGAATGATTCTCCACTTTTGATGTAAAAGGAGATAAAGAGTATGGAATTATGGGATATTTATGATGAAAATAAAGAGCGTACAGGAGCTACAATGAAACATAATGACTGGAATATGAAACCGGGAGAATTTCACCTGACTGTTCTTGGTGTGCTGATGCGCCCGGATGGGAAATATCTGATTACCAGAAGAAGAATGGATAAAGAATGGGCAGCCGGATGGTGGGAAGTGCCGGGAGGCGGAGTACGTGCCGGGGAAGATTCGTTGGATGCAGTGATTCGGGAAATCAAGGAAGAGACAGGAGTCGATGTGACGGAAGCAGAAGGAGGCTATGCATTTTCATATAAGAGAGTAAATCCGGAAGAAAAAAACAATTACTTTGTGGATATCTACAAATTTATTCTGGATTTTGATGAATCTGATGTGAAGACACAGGAGGAAGAGGTGTCGGGATTTGCAATCGCAGATATCGAAGAAATCAAAAGATATGCGGATCAGGGGATATTTCTTCACTATGAAAGTATCCGACAGGTTTTCGAGGGATAAAACAGGCAGGCTGTATGAATGATGAAGAGAGAATCCTGAAGGAAATCAAAGATGTATTAAAAGAACTGGATGAGCAGGGAAGAATGAAGTATACGCAGAAATACATGCAGCATAGTGATATTTCGGTATATAAGCATTGCATTAGTGTGGCATATACAAGCGTAGAACTGGCGGATCGCTTGGCGTGGAATGTCAACCGCAGAGAACTGATCAGAGGTGCGCTTCTGCATGATTATTTTCTATATGACTGGCATGAAAAGAATGCAGGACACAGATTTCATGGATTTATCCATGCCGGCAGAGCGCTGCAGAATGCCAGGAAAGATTTTAAACTGACCATACGGGAGGAGAATATCATATTACGTCATATGTTTCCGTTGAATGTCGTACCTCCGATGTGTAAGGAGGCATGGCTGGTATGCCTCGCCGATAAGATATGTGCATCCAAAGAGACTGTGGCCGGAAGAATACATAGAAAAAGGAAACAGCAGAGATGAAAGATATGGTTGACTTGTCAGATATCCTACTATTATAATAGGGAATATTATGAAATATGAGTGGAGGAACAAATATGTTAAATCAGTTTTCCAGAACACAGCTTCTGTTAGGGGCTGACAATATGGACAGACTTGCAGATGCAAAGGTAGCGGTCTTTGGGATCGGCGGAGTAGGCGGATACGTGGTAGAAGCACTTGCGAGAAGCGGAGTAGGATCATTTGTCCTGGTGGATGACGATAAAGTGTGTCTGACGAATATCAACCGTCAGATTATTGCGACCAGAAAGACCGTAGGGAAGTATAAAGTAGATGTGATGAAAGACCGAATTCTGGAAATTAACCCGGATGCAGATGTAGAGATAAGAAAATGTTTTTATCTTCCGGAGAATGCACATGAATTTCCGTTTGAAGAATATTCTTATGTGGTAGATGCGGTAGATACGGTAACTGCAAAGATTGAGATCATAATGCGTGCGAAGGCCGCAGATGTTCCTGTTATCAGTTGTATGGGAGCCGGCAATAAACTGGACGCATCTGCATTTCAGGTGGCAGATATCTATAAGACAAAGATGTGTCCGCTTGCAAAAGTTATGCGGAGGGAATTAAAAGCACGTGGGATAAAAAAACTAAAAGTTGTATATTCGGAAGAAAAACCGGTACGTCCATTAGAAGATATGAGCATCAGCTGCAGACAGCATTGTGTATGCCCACCGGGGACAGAAAGAAAATGTACCCAGAGAAGAGATATTCCGGGAAGTATTGCATTCGTTCCATCCGTAGCAGGCCTGATCCTTGCCGGAGAAGTGGTAAAAGACCTGACCATCAATCAGTATGGACGGGGAACGGAATAATGGGGGATATCTTTTGACATTTTCTGTAAATCCGATATAATAGAAAACGTAATGTTCTATTTGTAGATTGAGGAGGTTATCAATATGAAAAAAAATAGAAGAAACAATTCAAGACCTGCAGCAATCACAACTGCAAAAGATACAACAAAGGCAATCGAGACAAGAGCAGGCGTATTGAAAGAAGCAGAAGATGTGAAGAAAGAGGCAAAGACAAGCTTTTATCTTCAGTATATGGGAAAAGAAATCAGCACAGAGGAGATTACACAGAAAGTACACGAAGCATGGAAAACTTTGGGGAAAAATGTAGATGAGATCAAAACGCTGAATGTATATTTGAAACCGGAAGAAGCAGCAGCTTATTACGTGATCAATGAAGAAACAACTGGAAAAGTAGCAATTTAATGTAATAACTATATTGAACGTCCGGTATATGGATACAGCAGTATAGAATTGTTCTATACTGCTGTATCTTTTTTGGACAGAAATGGAAGTCGTTACACCTGTCTAATGCCAATTGTATCTAGTATTTTGTTACATCTTCTTCAAGATGTGCAATCTGTTCCAAAAGCCCGGTAGTTTCTTTTTCGGAAAGACTTTCCAGGATCATGTTCATATCATCCGCAATTTTTGCGGGATTATAAGGAACTTCCAATGCAAAATCACTGAAAGCGCGAATCTTCTGGAAATAAGTGCGGGTCTCAGGTTCTTCACCTCCGGTCCGGCACATCTGATACATGGTGACACAGTCTGTGGCATCCTGATCTGTACATTTTTTACAGATCCATTTTCCAAGATAATAATAATTACTTCCAATCTGATAAAGGAATCCTGGAAGCTTTAATAATCGCTCTGATAACATGACAGAACCTCCTTGCATTGATGAAGTCCGGTTAAGAGGACTTACTTTTTCTGTTTTTAGTATCCGGTGAAGTGACAGAAATGTCAAGTCAGATTTGTCTGAAAAAAATATATAATTTGAAAATGCTCGAAATATGTCGTATTATAGACTATAGTATGATAAGATTTTGGTAAAAGAAAATTATATATGTAATTTGTAGTATAGGTGGAAAGTAGAATGAAACTGAAAAATGGGGGCATGCTGTTACTGACAGCATTTATATGGGGAACAGCATTTGTTGCCCAGAGTGTAGGAATGGATTATCTGGGACCTTTTTCTTTTAATGGAATCCGCTGTCTGATAGGAGCGGTGGCACTTTTACCGTGTATCTGGTTTTTGAACAGAATGAATAAAGATACTGAAACGGACTGTTCGGAAAAAGAAAAATCAGGGAAAGATCTGATAACAGGAGGTATTGCATGCGGGGTATTATTATTCACAGCGGGCAGTCTCCAACAGGCTGGGATTCAGTATACCACAGCGGGAAAAGCAGGATTTATTACTGCTTTTTATATCGTGATCGTTCCGGTTCTTGGAATTTTTCTTCATAAAAAAATCAAATGGAAGGTATGGATGGCAGTGTTACTGGCACTTGTCGGATTGTACTTTTTGTGTATTACGGAGTCTTTTTCTATTGGAAAGGGAGATATTCTGGTATTTTTGTGTGCACTTGTTTTTTCTGTGCATATTCTGGTGATTGATCATTTCTCTCCGAAAGTGGATGGTGTGAAGATGTCCTGCATCCAGTTTTTCGTGAGTGGAATTCTGTCATTACCATTTATGTTTGTGCTGGAGACACCAAGACTTGTAGCTGTGGCGGCTGCATGGATGCCGCTTTTGTATGCGGGTGTATTATCCTGTGGTGTTGCATATACATTGCAGATACTTGGACAGAAGAATGTGAATCCGGCGGTAGCATCGCTGATTTTAAGCCTGGAATCCTGTTTTTCGGTACTTGCGGGCTGGATCATACTTGGAGAACGTTTGTCATTCAGAGAATCGTTAGGGTGTATACTGATGTTTCTGGCAATTATACTGGCACAGCTTCCGGATAAAAAATAATGGGTAACAGGAGGAGAGAAAATGCGGTTTGTGATTCAGAGAGTTACAGAAAGCAGCGTAAAAGTGGATGGAAAAGTAATCGGACAGATAGGAAAAGGATTTATGGTCCTGATAGGTGTGGCTGATTCAGATACAAAAGAGATTGCTGATAAGATGGTTAAGAAAATGACTGGATTACGTATTTTTGAGGATGAAGAAGGAAAGACGAATCTTTCACTGGATGCGGTGGGAGGGGAACTCCTTCTGATCTCGCAGTTTACTTTATATGCGAACTGCAAAAAGGGAAACCGGCCAAGTTTTGTCGAAGCAGGGAAACCGGACATGGCAGAAGAACTTTACGAATATATTATCAGTAAGTGCAAAGAACAGATACCGGTAGTAGAACGGGGAATGTTTGGAGCGGATATGAAGGTGAGCCTGGTAAATGACGGACCATTTACAATTGTACTGGATTCAGACAGATTATAGTGATAAAATATAGATTATGATGAGGGAAGTAAAAAAACGAACAAATATTTGGGGGGGGGGGGGGTAAAACGTATGGAAGAACAGAGGAAGAAGATATTAATCGTCGATGATTCAGAAATGAACCGTGAGATTCTGGTGAGTATGCTCGAGGACGAATATGATCTGATACAGGCAGAGGACGGACAGCAGGCGGTTTATATTATGTCAGAACACCATATGGAATTATCCCTGCTGTTATTGGATATGAATATGCCTGTAATGAATGGATATGAAGTGCTGCAGGTTATGAAAGAAAGACTATGGCTGGATCGTATACCGGTTATCAGTATCTCGGCAGATTCCTCTGATGATAATATCGGACGCGCATATAAGCTTGGTGTAAACGATTATTTCTCACGTCCATTTGATGCGGCTGTTGTTTTGAGAAGAGTGCATAACACGATTGCACTGCATGATAAATCCATGGGGAATTTTCAGGATACATTGGGAATGCTGTCAGATTTCTATTATGTAATATTGAAAGTCAACCTGACAACAGACAGTTATCTGATATTGAAAGACGGATTTGATGATCAGAAAAAATATTTCGACAGTTTGACCTCCTTTTCAGCGAGACTACGCGGCTTTGCGGACATGGATTGCATTTATGAAGATGATAAAAAAGAATATCTTGAGTTTTGTAATATAAAACGTCTGAGAAAAGCGTTCGCAGGAGGAAACAGAAAAGAGATGATCCGTTATCGGCGGAAAGTGAAGGATGAATTCAAGTGGGTATCACTTACAATGATATGCAGTGAGGAATACGAAGATGATAATCAGATCGTGATGCTATATGTAAGGGATATTAATGATGACTATCTGAAACAGCTGGATGAAGTCATGAGAAAGACGACGGATTCACTGGGAACGGTGACCGTAAATGTAAGTAAGGGAATGTGTATCTCCTGTGCAGTGAAGAATAAGAATATCAGAATCAGGGGAGAAAAGGAAAATCTGGACGATTACGTAAGAAGAATATCGATGTATGCGATCGGCTGTGAAGACAGAGTAAAAGCAAACCAGTTGTTTGTACAGGAAAATCTACTGAAAGAATTTGCAGCTGGGAGAACAATTATTTCGCTCGAAACAGTTGCTCAGGGAGATCAGGATGAGAAGATTCGTATGTTCCGCATTACGATAGAGATGATCCGGAACTCTGTGACAGATGACATTGAAGGGGTGCTTTATTTTCAGGACATAACCGAAAGTTATCTGGCAGAAAAAATCCCACAGCTTCTTTACCAGAAGAATTTTGAAAAGGTTGCATTGATCGATGCTCGCAGAAATTTGATCAATATGGAATCGACAGAAGATTTTAATGCATACAGATATCTTCATACGAAGATCGATTATAATACGTATTGCCGGGAGATCCTGGGTACGATGGTTCCGGAGCAGGAAAAAGAGCATCTGAAGAAAAATACAGACATAGAAAAGATATGCAGGGAATTGAATCAAAATGGCTGTTATTCCTTTACAGTCCATCAGATCAGTGAGGATGGAGAGATACGCCTGAAAGAGTTTAATTTCATGTATCTGTTCAGAGAACTGGGAATCATTCTGGCTGTGACAGAAGATATTACAGAGCTTTCCGGTACAGATATGCTGACCGGCGGGTACAACAGACGGGGATTCATCCATAATTCGGAAAACATATTCCGGCACTGTGCCGACAGGACCGATTATGCAGTGTTGTACTTTAACGTCCGCAATTTCAAAGCAGTAAATGAGCTTTTTGGAATTGATACTGGTGATAGTGTGCTGCGCACAATTTATAAGAATCTGCGATCATCCAGCCTGAAGCCATGTGTAGTGGCGAGAGTGGAGGCTGATCAGTTCACCTGTCTGGTAGAGAAAAAGAATCTGGATTTTGATGCGCTTTCCGGACTTTGCGAGTGGAATTTCACAAAGAAGGGAAAGACGATGCACATCTTCTGCGGTTGCGGAATTTTCTTTGTTGAAAATAAAGAAATGAGCATCAATGGTATGATCGACCGTGCGAAGCTTGCAAAAAAATATATTACAGATGAATATGTAAAACCATATAATATCTATGATGCATCGATGAAATCATATTACATCGATCGTGCGGAACTTGCAGGAGAACTCAGAAACGGACTGGCACAGGAACAGTTTAAAGTATATTATCAGCCGGTTGTAGATGCGAAGACCGGAGAGATCCGGTCTGCAGAAGCCCTGATCCGCTGGGTGCATCCAAAGAGAGGATTCGTATCACCTGCCATATTTATTCCGGCATTAGAAGAGAGTGGTCATATCTCAGAACTGGATTTTTATGTGACAAAAAAAGTATTTGAATTCATGCGGAAGCGATGCGAAGACGGTAAGAAAAATATTCCGATATCAATCAATTTGTCATGGATGGATTTTTATGATGAAAAGATGATGAAATGGATCGAGGAAAATGTAGAGTCGTCTCAGAAGCTTGGAATCAAATCAAGATTTGAGATTACAGAGACATCGTTTGAGGCGATGAAGCAGAACCGCAATAATATCCTGGAATCATTGCAGAAAAAAGGTGCGGTGACACTGCTGGATGATTTTGGAAGCGGATATTCTTCTTATGGTGTACTTCAGGACTATAATTTTGATATTTTAAAGATCGATATGAGTCTGGTACGTCAGATTGAGACAAATCCGAAGTCGAGAAGCATCTTAAAATCTATCATTGCGATGGCTCATGAACTGGGGATGCAGCTGGTGGCAGAAGGAGCAGAGACGGAAGAACAGATTGTATTCCTGAGGGAAAACGATTGTGATTGTATACAGGGATATTATTATTCCAAGCCGCTTCCGGAAGACGAATTTTTGGAATACCTTGGGGAAAATTAAACGACAGATCAGAATCAGATTTTGAAGATATAAGCTGTGTGAGTGTGAAAACTCTCCGGAAATCTGCGCAAAAGTGTGGACTTCCGGGGATTTTTTTGACTGTATATTAGTTAGTATTCTAAATAAATAAAATATAAAACAAACAATAAAAATATAAAAAAAATATAAAAACATTGACAATATTGGTGGAAATGACTAATATAATTGTTAGAATTCTAATTAATAAAAGGAGGTAGAGGATTTGGAAAAAGATATGGAAACGTCAACATTTTTTTCCGTATTTCAATTAATGAAATTTATGCAATATCAGTCAATGAAGCGTATGGAAAAAATGGACTTGAAACCAAGTCAGGCGGGAGTCTTGTTTTCGTTGAAACATTGGGGTGAACAGTCGCAGAAACAACTGGCAGAACGTGTCGGCATTACACCACCATCCATGACTGTTGCGTTACGGAAGATGGAAGAAAAAGGATACGTGACACGAAGACAGGATGAAAAGGATCAAAGAGTGGTGAAAATTCATCTCGCGCCCAAAGGAGAAGAATGTATAGAAGGAATTCAAAGAGTAATTTGTGAAATGGAAGAAATAGTTTATCAGGGAATATCAAGAGAAGAGATACTTCTGATGAAGCGCCTTCTGACAGAAATGAAAAACAATCTGTTGAACTCAAAGGATTTCAAAGGTGTGGATATGGATACGATCATAGAAAAGACATGTCCATCGGCACGTGGGAGTTTTTAGTAATAGAATATACAGACGGAACTGGATAGGACAGATCCGTTGTATATAGATATGAATGCAGAAAGGAAAGACATAAGAAAATGGGAAAATTATTTAAGTTTCTGAAACCATATGCAGCTGCTGTGGCAGCGATTATCTGCATACTGGTTGTCCAGGCTTATTGTGATCTGTCTTTGCCGACTTACACATCGGATATTGTGAATGTAGGTATCCAGCAGGGCGGCATTGATGAAGCTCTACCTGATACAATTTCCAAAAAAGATCTGAACCATCTGTTACTGCTGGTTCCGTCGGACAGACAGAAAATTGTAAAAAACGCGTATACAGAGTCGGTGGAAAAATACGACTATAATGGTACTGTAATGGAATTAAAAGCTTCTGTGAAAGAAGATAAAAAGAAAGTGGACAGGCTTTCAGAGATTCTTGGAAAGCCAATGCTCATGGCAGCAGGATTTGATTCCGGCAGTGAGATGACACAGAAAATCGAAGAGCAGATGCGGACACAGATGTCTGGAATTCCGAATGTTGATAAGATGGATATCTATGATATGTTGGAGTTTATGGGAGCTGAAGGCAGGAATGCGCTGATCGGACAGATGGATCAGCAGATGGATTCCATGCAGGATTCAATTATTGCCCAGGCAGCAGCAGGGTACATTAAAGACGCTTACACCCATATAGGAATTGATACAGATCAGATCGAAACTACCTATATTTTACATACAGGAGCCAAGATGCTGGCACTTGCATTCCTCGGAATGGCAGCAAGTATACTGGTCGGACTGCTGGCATCACGTGTCGGTGCCGGTGTCGGACGCAGACTTCGTGAAAATGTATTCCGTAAAGTGGTTGGTTTCTCCAATGCGGAATTTGATAAATTCTCTACGGCATCACTGATTACAAGAAGCACGAATGACATTCAGCAGATCCAATTATTACTTGTTATGATCCTTCGGATGGTTCTGTATGCACCGATTATGGCAATCGGAGGAATCTGGAAAGTCTTTCATACGAATGTCGACATGTCGTGGATCATCGGACTTGCGGTTGCTGTTATTATAGTTATCGTAGGATTCTTATTCCTGGTGGTAATGCCGAAGTTTAAGCTAATCCAGAATCAGGTTGACAAACTGAATCTTGTCAGCCGTGAAATTCTGACAGGACTTTCGGTTATCCGTGCATTTGGTACACAGAAGTACGAGGAAGAACGTTTTGATGATGCAAATAAAGCACTGACAAAGACGAACTTATTTGTAAACCGCGCAATGACATTTATGATGCCGCTTATGATGTTCGTTATGAACAGTATTGCGGTCCTGATTGTATGGGTGGGTGGTCACAGCATCAATGATGGAGCAATGCAGGTTGGTGATATGATGGCATTTATCCAGTATACGATGCAGATTATCATGGCGTTCTTAATGATCTGTATGATCTCGGTTATGCTGCCAAGAGCAGCTGTATCTGCAGGCCGTGTAGACGAAGTACTGACAAGTGAGACTATGATCCATGATCCCAAGAACCCGTCACACATTCCGGAAGAAGGAAAAGGAAAGATTGTATTCGACCATGTATCGTTCCGTTATCCGGGGGCAGAAGAAGATGTCCTGCATGACATTTCCTTTACCGCAGAGCCTGGAAAGACGACGGCATTTATCGGAAGTACCGGGTGTGGTAAGTCTACGCTGGTGAATCTGATTCCGAGATTCTATGATGTTACAGACGGTAAGATTACGATTGACGGAAAAGATATCCGAAATGTATCACAACACGAACTCCGGGAGAAACTGGGATATGTACCGCAGAAAGCTGTATTATTCTCAGGCGATATTGCTTCAAATATCTTATATGGTAATCCGGATGGAAGTGAAGCCGAGATGACAGAGGCAGCAACGATCGCACAGGCAACTGAATTTATTGAACAAAAGAAGAAAAAGTATAAGAGTACCATTTCCCAGGGAGGATCGAATGTATCCGGAGGTCAGAAACAGAGACTTTCGATTGCAAGAGCGATAGCAAAACATCCAGATATATATATATTTGATGACAGTTTTTCAGCACTGGATTATAAGACAGATGCAACACTTCGTGCAAAGCTGAAAGAGAAAACATCAGAAAGTACGGTTATGATCGTCGCACAGAGAATCAGTACGATTCTCCATGCAGATCAGATCATTGTGTTAGATGATGGTCAGATCGTCGGAAAAGGTACACATAAAGAACTGCTTAAGAACTGTGAAGCATATTATCAGATCGCATCTTCACAATTATCAGAGAAAGAATTAGAAGAAGATCTTAAGGAGGTGGAATCATATGCCAAGAGGTAGAGGACATGGACCGAGAATGTCCAATGAAAAGGCAAAAGATTTTAAAGGCACGATGAAAAAGCTGATGGCATATTTGAGCGCATATAAGATTGGAATATTTTTTGTGATTGTATTTGCCATCGGAAGTACGATATTTAATATCGTAGGACCGAAGATACTTGGAAAAGCAACGACCGAGATATTTAAAGGTCTGGTCAGAAAAGTATCCGGCGGAGCTGGGATCGATTTTGACAAGATCGCACATATTGTACTGACTCTGTTATGCCTGTATCTGACAAGTGCAGTGTTTTCATTCGTACAGGGGTATATCATGACAGGAGTATCACAGAAGCTGACTTATCGTCTGAGAAAAGAAATCTCAGAAAAAATCAATCGCCTGCCGATGAATTATTTTGATAAACAGACACATGGAGAGGTGTTATCCCGTATCACAAATGATATAGATACCTTAAGCCAGAGCCTGAACCAGAGTGCAACGCAGGTGATCACATCGGTGACAACGATCATAGGTGTGCTGATCATGATGCTCAGTATCAGTCCGTTGATGACATTGGTAGCACTTCTGATTCTTCCGGTTTCAATGGGACTGATTTCTATGATCGTAAAACGTTCGCAGAAGTACTTCATGAGCCAGCAGGAGTATCTGGGCCATGTAAACGGACAGGTAGAAGAAATCTATGGCGGTCATAGTATCATCAAAGCATTCAATAAAGAGGAGGATGTAATCGCTACATTCAAGCGGGACAATGATATTTTATATACTTCTGCATGGAAATCGCAGTTTCTTTCCGGAATGATGATGCCAATCATGCAGTTTGTCGGAAATCTTGGTTATGTCGGAGAAGTTATCCTGGGCGGTTATCTTGCTATGAAAGGAAGAATCCAGGTTGGTGATATCCAGTCTTTTATCCAGTATGTAAGAAGCTTTACGCAGCCGATCCAGCAGGTTGCGCAGGTGGCAAACATGTTACAGTCCACAGCTGCAGCATCTGAGCGTGTCTTCGAATTCCTTGAGGAGGCGGAAGAAGACCAGACAGTGGAACATCCGGCATGTATTGATGAAATGGAAGGAAGCGTAAGCTTCGAACATGTTCATTTCGGATATAATCCGGATCACACGATCATCAATGATTTCAGTGTGGATGTAAAGCCGGGACAGAAGGTTGCGATTGTAGGACCTACCGGTGCAGGAAAGACGACGATCATTAAATTACTGATGCGTTTTTATGATGTTGGAAGTGGTTCGATCAAGGTGGACGGGCATGATGTCCGTGACTTTAACCGCGATGATCTGAGAAAAATGTTCGGAATGGTATTACAGGATACCTGGCTGTTCAAAGGAAGTATCGAAGATAATATCCGTTATGGACGGCTGGATGCAACGCATGAAGAGGTAGTGGAGGCTGCAAAGGCAGCACGTGCACACCGTTTTATACAGACCCTTCCGGGTGGTTATCAGATGGAGTTAAATGAAGAAGCAAGTAATGTGTCACAGGGACAGAAGCAGCTTCTGACAATTGCAAGAGCAATGCTTGCAGATCCTAAGATACTGATCCTTGATGAGGCGACAAGTTCGGTAGATACAAGAACCGAAATTCAGATCCAGAAGGCAATGGATCAGTTGATGAAAGGAAGAACCAGCTTTGTGATCGCACATAGATTGTCAACAATACGTGATGCAGATATGATTCTGGTTATGAAAGACGGAGATATCGTAGAACAGGGGAATCATGAAGAACTTCTTGCACAGAATGGATTCTATGCTGAACTGTATAATTCGCAGTTTCAAAGAAGTGCATAAAAACAGGATCATTGCGTTAAAGATTACGGAATCCTTAAAGAGAAATAAGGCGCTGTCAGAAGAAAATCTGACAACGCCTTTTGAATATGCACGGAAACATGCCGGAAATAATCCGGATCGTTCTGCTTTCATAACGTTTAGAGGGCAAAAAAGCGTATGTTACTATGCAAGGAAATATACGGTCAATATCCATTGCATGAAATAAACGAATAAAATCAGAACGGGAAGATCCGGATTCTTTTAAAGAAAAATGAAAGTGTGTAAAAAAACTGCTACCTGACAGCCTTTTTACCTGTTTAAGATGAATGCTTTAAAGTAATTAAATTATATCATAAATATACAAAAAATATATAAAAATATACAAATAAAAAATAAAGCAACGAAATGTGGCGTGAAAAAGAAGCACATATCTGCTCATGCATACCAGGTTTCGTTGCTTTTTTGTAAAAATTATTTCTGATTCTTATTTACGTTCTGCAGCTTCATTGCACGAACTTTCAGCGGAAGTCCGAACAGGTTGATGAATCCACTAGCATCATGATGATCATACAGATCACCGGTTGTAAAGCTTGCAAGAGACTCGCTGTACAGAGAGTACGGAGAAGTAGTTCCGGCTTTTGTGATCGTTCCTTTATACAGTTTGAACTTCACTTCACCTGTTACATATTCCTGTGTGCTTTCAACGAAAGCCTGGATTGCCTCACGCAGTGGTGTGAACCATTTTCCTTCGTATACAATCTGGGCAAGCTTGTCAGCCATTTCTTTCTTCACTTCTGCTGTAGCACGGTCAAGAATAAGTTCCTCTAACTGCTGGTGAGCGGCATACAGGATTGTTCCGCCAGGTGTCTCGTATACGCCGCGGGACTTCATACCTACAACACGGTTCTCAACAATGTCGATGATTCCGATACCGTGTTTTCCGCCAAGTTCATTCAGCTTGCGGATGATATCAGATACTTTCATTTCTTCGCCATTGATACTCTTAGGCACACCTTTTTCAAAAGTCATAGTAACATATTCTGCTTTGTCAGGAGCTTTTTCCGGTGTGGTAGACATTACCAGAAGGTCATCGTAGTTAGGTTCATTGGAAGGATCTTCCAGTTCCAGACCTTCATGGCTGATATGCCATAAGTTACGGTCACGGCTATAGCTGTGCTTTGCGTCGAATGGGAGGTCGATTCCGTGTGCTTTACAGTAATCAATCTCGTCTTCACGTGACTGCATGGTCCAGATATCTGTCATTCTCCAAGGAGCAATGATTTTGATGTCCGGAGCAAGTGCTGTGATACCAAGTTCAAAACGGATCTGGTCATTTCCTTTACCGGTAGCACCGTGGCAGATGGCAACAGCATTTTCTTTCCGTGCAATTTCCACGAGACGTTTTGCGATTGCAGGACGGGCCATGGAAGTTCCGAGAAGATATTCATCTTCGTATACGGCATGTGCCTGAACGCAAGGTACAATGTAGTTATCAGCAAAATCATCTACGATATCTTCGATATATAACTTGGCTGCGCCGGAAAGCTTTGCTCTTTCTTCCAGTCCATCCAGTTCTTCCCCCTGACCACAGTCGATACAGCAGCAGATAACATCATAGTTAAATGTCTCTTTCAGCCATGGGATAATTGCTGTGGTATCAAGACCACCTGAGTATGCTAATACAACTTTTTCTTTCATCTTATATATCCTCCTACATGAAATATAGTTTTATCAATCGCTTTAAAATAATCTTCTCGTATACAGCCGGAAAAGTCAAGTCTTTCTTCTGACAGTGTGTGTTTGCGGTTGCAAGGAATACTATACACCTAATTTTATAAATATGCAAGAAAAAACGAGAAAAAAGTTGGAAAATATGCAAATTAATGCATAAAAACAACAAAATGATGCATAAAATAAGCGAAGAAGAATAGATGCGGAAAGGAGAATTTGTCTGTTGGGAAACATTACAAAAATGCAGAGATATATACTGTGAACAATCTTTAAAAATCTATGGAAAAAGCTTGACGAAATGTGAATGTCAACGTAGAATATAGCCGGCACTTTACTTGCAAATAGTATAATTAGAAACAAGAATAAATATAAAACCGGAAGAAAGGTTTATATATATGTCATGAGAAGGAGAAGATACTTATGAATTATGATGTGATCATTATTGGAGCAGGTCCGGGAGGGATTTTTGCGGCGTATGAGCTGATGAAAAAGAAGCCGGAATGTAAGATTGCCGTGTTTGAAGAGGGATATCCGCTTGAAAAGAGAAAATGTCCGATTGACGGGGAAAAAATTAAGAGCTGTATCAATTGTAAACGATGTTCGATCATGTGCGGCTTCGGGGGAGCAGGAGCATTTTCTGATGGGAAATATAATATTACCAATGATTTCGGGGGAACATTGTTCGAATATATCGGGAAGAAACAGGCAGTAGAACTGATGAAGTATGTAGATGAAATCAACATGGAAAACGGTGGGGAAGGAACAAAACTCTATTCGACAGCCGGAACCAAATTCAAGAAGCTTTGTCTGCAGAACAAGCTGAATCTTCTCGACGCATCGGTACGTCATCTTGGAACAGATATCAACTATGTGGTGCTTCAGAATCTGTATGACCAGATGAAAGATCATATAGATTTCTATTTTGATACACCGGTAGAGACGATCGAAATAATTGAAAACGGTTACAAAGTGGTGTGTGAAAAAGGAAACTATGAATGTGAAAAATGCATCGTTTCTGTAGGACGAAGCGGAAGTAAATGGATGGAGAAAGTGTGTAAAGAGCTGGAGATTCCTACGAAATCTAACCGTGTAGATATCGGAGTCCGTGTAGAACTTCCGGCAGTTATCTTCTCGCATCTGACAGATGAACTCTACGAAAGTAAGATTGTATATCGTACAGAGAAGTTCGAAGATAATGTCCGCACATTCTGCATGAATCCAAATGGAATTGTCGTAAATGAGAATACCAACGGAATCATCACGGTAAACGGACACAGCTATGAAGGCAATGAGAAGAAGACAGACAATACGAACTTTGCATTGCTGGTTGCAAAACATTTCTCAGAACCGTTCAAAGACAGCAACGGTTATGGGGAAAGTATCGCAAGACTTTCCAATATGCTTGGCGGTGGTGTTATTGTACAGCGCTTCGGTGATCTGGTACGTGGAAGAAGAAGTACAGAGAAGCGTATTGAAGAAGGCCTTGTAACGCCAACCTTATCTGCAACACCCGGAGACTTAAGCCTTGTACTTCCAAAACGAATCCTGGATGGTATCGTGGAGATGATCTATGCGCTGGATAAAGTAGCACCTGGAACGGCGAATGATGACACGCTTCTTTACGGTGTGGAAGTGAAATTTTATAATATGGAAGTAGACATCGATGAGAATCTCGAAAGCTGCCATAAAGGTCTGTATGTGATCGGAGATGGAAGTGGAGTGACACATTCTCTTTCTCATGCATCGGCAAGCGGTGTATATGTAGCAAGACATATTATTGGATAGCCAATGGGGACGGGGAAAGTGGCTCTGACCAGTGAAAACGGAGAAATAAAAAGAAATGTCAGTTTCGGTAAAAGCAAGCCGGAACTGACATTTCTTTTTATTATATCTTCGAAAGAGGCTGACAGAAAAAAAGAATATAAAAAGATTCTGAAATAAAATAATAGGAATCATATTGACATATGTAGGTGACCGATATATTATGTAGATAACCGATACTATATGTAGATGATCTATATGTTATGCATGGAAAGGAGAAGAAAAAAGATGGCAGTAGATAAAAGCCTGGTTTCGGGAAGTACAACGATGCTGGTATTAAAATTATTAGAAGAAAAGGATATGTATGGGTATGAAATGATTGATACCCTGCGCGGCAAGTCAAAGAATGTATTTGAATTGAAGGCGGGAACCCTGTACCCTCTTCTGCATGGACTGGAGGAGAAAGGATTCGTGGAAGCATATGAAAAAGAAGCAGTCGGAAAGATCCGGAAGTATTACCACATTACAAGAGCAGGCAAAAAGGAATTAAAGAGAAAATCAGAAGAGTGGAAAGAATATTCACAGGCGGTTCTGGATGTGATGGGTGGTGTGTGCTTTGGATAGGAGAAGATATATACAGACGGTAACAGACCAGATTCGCTGTAAACGCGCACTTCCACTAGTGACCAAAGAACTGGAAGATCATATCGAAGACCAGAAGTGCGATTATATGACAGAAGGAATGGAACCTTCAGAGGCGGAAGAGGCAGCGGTTCTGGAGATGGGCGATCCGGTAGAAGTAGGAATCGAGATGGACCAGATTCACAGACCAAAAATGGCATGGAAAATGATTGGTCTTATTGCAGTTCTGAATCTGGCAGGAATTCTTCTGATGTACTGTCTGAGAACAAGTGCCCTTGCAGATGTGGGAAATAATCCGGGAGAGGTAGAAGGGATTACTTCGGGGATTGGCGGCAATATTGATTATCTGAAAAATATTGCGTGGACATTTGCAGGGCTGGCTTGTATGATCGGAATCTGTTATGTTGATTACAGCTGGATCGGAAAATATGCAAAGCGGCTGGCAGGTATATGGATCGTAGTAATGGGACTGGGGATATTCGTGGGAGCGGTGTATATCAACGGAGCGGTATACGGAATTCCGTTTTTATTCGGTATGGCATTACCGTTACGGCCGCTGTTATATCTGATCGTACCGCTATATGCAGCAATATTATATAGCATGCGAAGTAAAAAAACAGGATGTGTCGGTATCGCAAAGGCCATATTGTGGCAGCTGCTTCCGATATGGTTCATTTTACGCATTCCGAATTTGTCGATGGCAGTTAGTGTAGAATTTACATTTCTGATCTTGTTATCAATTGCAGTCTGGAAAGACTGGTTTGAAGTGAATAGAAAAAGAACGCTGATCACCATGTGGAGTCTGGTAATCCTGCTTCCGGCAGCAGGGATGACATTAATGATTAAAATGGGATATGTAAGAGCTTACCAGTCGGCAAGACTGTCGGCATTCATTCATCCGGAAGGCAATGATGCAGGAAGCTTATGGGGCACAATAAGAAATATGATCTCAGGGGCACATTTTACAGGACGTGGAGATTGTGAAAAGATAGGTTTTTTTAACAATGATTATATGCTGACATTTATCATACATTATTATGGAATACTGGCGGCAGTGTTGGCGATTGCTGTCATAGGCGCTGTCCTGATCTGGTTTCTGCAAAAGACCGGACACCAGAAAAACCAACTTGGCATGATCATGGGAACCGGATGCGTGGTGGTCCTGTTTACTCAGTTCATCGGATATGTAGTGGAGAATCTGGGCTGTTTTCCGCTTTCGAATAATTACTGCCCTTTCCTGACTGCAGGAGGAAGCGAAATTATGATAAGTTATATAATGTTTGGAATATTGCTTAGTATATATAGGTATCAGAATGTGCTGGTTGAGACGGAAGTAAAGAAGAAAATTGGGATTTAATTTAGAAGGCATGACTACCCGGACCTGCATAAAAAGTAGGAAGCCGTTCCTGTTCAGGTTCCGTCGGTGGGAAATACTAAAGCGTCAAAATTATGCTAAAAACGGGCTTCCGAAATTTGCAACTCGCCATTCGGCTCAAACAGGCAAATTTCGAAAACCCAACGCATAATTTTGACGCTTAACTATTTCCAACACCTTCTTCACATTCACTGGAACGGCTTCCTACTTTTTATTCCGTGGGTGTCGAATGCCTTACCAATTAAATGGCAATTGCGTAACGGTTGTGACAGCGGAAGGTTACAGTAATCAGCTGTCATTAGCGGATTTTCAAGGCTTTTGACAAGATTGTGTACCGTAGTGGACTACACCAGGTTATAGTTTCGGGTATTTCATTTCTTAACATCCACAGCCAGTCACGACTTGAAGAAAACAGTATAAAGTGGTTCTGGTGAATGTGGAATGCTCTTAGGAAAAGTTAGAGAGTCAGAATCTCCGTTAAAGGAACGAAGCGAACGTGTTTGAGGCGAACGCCGAGTTTGAGCGTAGTTCCTTTGCTTTTAGGAGATTCTGGCTCTCTTAGTTTTTCTTAGAGCATGGAACCTGAACCAGAACCACTTTATACTGTTTTCTTCAAGGATCGAGAGGCCAACTACGTTAATAAATTAAATTCCAATTAAATCCCAATACAATTTGAAGAAAAAGCTTGCATAATATGCAATGTAGATGTATAATTATGCAAGTTCATGATTTACAACGCAAAAGTAAATATATGGATTTTTGAAAAACAATCCCATCCAACTAGACAATCACAGGAATTTGGGGTACTATAAAACGAACAATAATTTATAAAAATTCAATATCGGAAAGGGTGTTATATAGATGATTAAAGTTGGAATTATTGGAGCGACCGGATATGCCGGAGGAGAACTGGTAAGAATCCTTACCGGACACAAGGACGCAGAGATCGTATGGTACGGCTCCAGAAGTTATATAGATAAAAAATACGCAGATGTATATCAGAATATGTTCCAGATCGTGGATGCAACATGTCTGGATGATAATATGGAAGAACTTGCAAAACAGGCAGATGTAATCTTCACAGCAACGCCGCAAGGCTTCTGTGCATCGATGATGAATGATAAGATTTTAAGTGAGACAAAGATCATCGACTTAAGTGCAGACTATCGTATCAAAGATGTAGCTACATATGAAAAGTGGTATGGAATCGAGCATAAGAGTCCACAATATATTGAAGAAGCAGTGTACGGGCTTTGTGAGATCAACAGAGAAGATGTAAAGAATGCAAGACTGGTAGCCAATCCGGGATGCTATACAACATGTTCCATCTTGACCGCATATCCGCTGGCAAAAGAAGGAATCATTGATATGAATACCCTGATCGTGGATGCAAAATCGGGAACATCCGGAGCAGGACGTGGTGCAAAAGTACCGAACCTTTTCTGTGAAGTGAATGAGAATATGAAAGCGTACGGTGTCGCAAGCCACAGACACACACCGGAGATTGAGGAGCAGCTCGGATATGCATCCGGAGAAAAAGTGCTGATCAACTTCACACCACATCTGGTTCCGATGAACAGAGGAATCCTGGCAACGGAATATGCAACACTCAAAAAAGATGTAACATACGAAGAAGTGAAAGCAATCTATGATAAATATTATAAAGATGAGAAATTTGTCCGTGTTCTTGAAAAAGATGTTTGTCCGGAGACAAAATGGGTAGAAGGAAGTAACTATGTGGACATCAACTTCAAGATCGATTCAAGAACGAACCGCATCATCATGATGGGAGCAATCGACAACCTGGTAAAAGGCGCGGCAGGACAGGCAGTACAGAACATGAACCTGATGTTCGGACTTCCGGAGACAGAAGGACTGGAACTGGTACCGATGTTCCCGTAGATTTACCGGAAAATACAGACAGAGGAGAAAAATAATACATATGAATATAAGAGTAATGACAATTGAAGATTTCGACCAGGTGCACGCACTGTGGATGAGTATCAAAGGATTCGGAATACGAAGTGTGGATGATTCAAAAGAAGGAATAGAACGTTTCTTAAAAAGAAATCCAACAACAAGCGTAGTTGCCGAAGAAGATGGGAAGATCGTCGGAGCGATTCTCTGCGGGCATGATGGAAGACGGGGCTGTCTGTATCATGTGTGTGTAGATGTGAATCACAGAATGAGAGGCATCGGAAAAGGCATGGTAGTATTTACGATGGAGGCACTGAAAAAAGAAGGCATCAACAAAGTATCCCTGATCGCATTCACACAGAACGATATCGGCAATGCATTCTGGAACGAAATAGGATGGACAAAGAGGGAAGATCTGAATTATTACGATTTTACACTGAATGAAGCAAATATCACGGCGTTTATCCAGTAAAGGAATTTATCAAAACATAAGAAAAGAGAATTAAGAAAGGTGGAAGAACAGATGAAACAGGTAAAAGGCGGAGTGACCGCAGCAAAAGGATTTGAAGCAGCAAGTACAGCAGCAGGAATCAAGTATAAAGACAGAACAGATATGGCACTGGTATACAGCCAGGTTCCATGCGTGGCAGCAGGAACATTTACAACAAATGTCGTAAAAGCGGCACCGGTAAAATGGGATCAGCAGGTCGTAAAGAGTGGTGCAAAAGCACAGGCGGTAGTTGTGAACTCAGGAATCGCCAATGCCTGCACCGGAGCAGAGGGATTTGGATATTGTAAAGATACTGCAGATGCAGCAGCAAAAGCACTGAATATTTCTGCAGATGGTGTCCTCATCGGTTCAACCGGAGTGATCGGAAAGCAGATTCCGATCGACAAACTGACAGCCGGAATCAAAGTACTGGCAGGTAAGAAGAATGATACACTGGAAAATGGTACAGAAGCAGCCAAAGCAATTATGACAACCGATACATTTCCAAAGGAACTGGCCGTTGCAATTGAAGTTGGCGGAAAGACTGTTACGATCGGTGGTATGGCAAAAGGATCTGGAATGATCCATCCGAATATGTGCACGATGCTTGCATTTATTACAACAGATGCTGTGATCACAAAGGATGCACTTCAGAAAGCATTAAGTGAAGATGTCGGAGACACTTACAACATGATCTCTGTAGATGGAGATACTTCTACGAACGACTCAGTTGTATTACTGGCAAATGGTATGGCAGAGAATCCGGAGATTACATATGGAACAGAAGATTATAAGAATTTTGCAGAAGCATTGCATACGATAAATGAATACCTTGCAAAGAAAATCGCCGGAGACGGAGAAGGTGCAACTGCATTATTCGAAGTGAAAGCGGTCGGATGCGAGAGTGTAGAGCAGGCTAAGACACTTGCAAAATCAATCGTATGTTCCAATCTTACAAAGACAGCAATCGCAGGACACGATGCAAACTGGGGAAGAATCCTCTGTGCAATGGGATATTCCGGAGCGCAGTTCGATCCTGAAAAGGTTGACCTGTTTTTCGAAAGCAAAGCAGGAAAAATCCAGATCATTGAAAATGGTACAGCTGTAGATTACAGTGAGGCAGAGGCAACAAAGATCCTGTCTGAGACTGAAGTTACAGCAATTGCAGATGTGAAGATGGGTGACAAGACAGCAACTGCATGGGGATGTGACCTGACTCATGGATATATCGAGATCAATGCAGATTACAGAAGTTAGGAGATTGAAAGATGGAAAAAGCAATGCAGAAATATCTGGACAAAGCAGAAGTACTGATTGAAGCCCTTCCGTATATCCAGAGATTCAACCGTAAGATTATTGTAGTAAAATATGGCGGAAGCGCTATGGTAGACGAAGAACTGAAAGCAAGAGTCATTCAGGATGTTACGCTGCTGAAATTAGTCGGTTTCAAACCAATCATTGTTCACGGCGGTGGAAAAGAAATCAGCAAATGGGTAGGAAAAGTCGGCATGGAACCACAGTTTATCAATGGGCTGCGGGTGACAGATGCAGAGACGATGGAACTTGCAGAGATGGTACTTGGGAAAGTGAATAAAAGCCTTGTTCAGCTGGTTGAGCAGCTCGGGGTAAGAGCCATTGGTATCAGTGGAAAAGATGGAGGACTTCTGAAAGTAGACAAGAAGCTGGCAGACGGTGAGGATATCGGATTTGTCGGAGATGTCAAAGAAGTGAATGCGGATATCATCTACGATCTTCTGGAGAAAGATTTCCTTCCGATTATCGCACCGATCGGCCTGGACGATGACTATAATACGTATAATATCAATGCGGATGATGCTGCATGTGCGATAGCAAAAGCAATCAATGCAGAGAAGCTTGCATTCCTGACAGATATCGAAGGAGTATACAAAGATCCAAAGGATCCGTCCACATTGATTTCTGAACTGAATGTATCAGACGGAAAGAAATTGATGGAAGAAGGCTATATCGGTGGAGGTATGCTGCCGAAGATACAGAACTGTATCGATGCGATTGAGAACGGAGTATCAAGAGTACATATCCTGGACGGAAGAATTCCGCATTGTCTGCTTCTTGAAATCTTTACAAATAAAGGTATCGGAACTGCAATTAAAAATGATATAGAAGAACGATATTATTACGGAGAATAAGTTATGAATGAATATATGAAAGAGACAAACGAAGCGCTGTTACATACGTATAATCAGTTTCCGGTAGTATTAGAGCGTGGAGAAGGTGCTTATCTGTATGATACAGAAGGAAAAAAATATCTGGACTTTGCGGCCGGATATGCAGTGTCTTCGCTGGGATATGCTGATAAAGAATTGAATGATGCGTTAAAGGAACAGATCGATAAGATTTTTCATACTTCTAATCTGTACTATAATACGGCTTGCGGAAAGGCAGCAGAAGATCTGAAACGTATTACAGGGATGGACCGTATCTTCTTCACCAACAGTGGAGGGGAAGCGGTAGAAGGAACTTTAAAAGCAGCAAGAAAATATGCATACAAAAAAGGAACAGGACGGTATGAATTCATTGCGATGAAGGAATCTTTCCATGGAAGAAGTTTTGGAGCCGTATCTGTGACAGGACATGATGCGTATCGTGAACCATTCGAACCGCTTGTTCCGGGGGTATCATTTGCACAATACAATGATCTGGACAGTGTGAAAGCACTGGTGACAGATAAGACTTGTGCGATCATTCTGGAACCGTTACAGGGTGAGGGTGGAATCAATGCAGCCACAGAGGAATTCATGAAAGGAATACGTAAACTCTGTGACGAAGAAGGAATCCTTATGATTTGTGATGAAGTACAGTGCGGTATGGGAAGAACAGGCGCTATGTTTGCATGGCAGGCTTATGACATCAAACCGGATATCATGTCTATGGCAAAGGCTATCGGAAGTGGAATTCCGGTCGGTGCATTTGCAATGACAGAGGAAGTTGCAAAATATTCACTGGAGCCTGGGGATCACGGTACAACTTATGGGGGAAATCCACTGGCTTGTACGGCAGTAAGTAAGACTATTGAGATATTTGAAAAGAAGCATCTGGTAGAACATGTGCAGAAAGTCGGAGCATATCTGACAAAAAAACTGGAAGAACTTGTGGAAGAATATGATACTGTAAAAGCGGTCAAAGGAAAAGGTTTGATGCAGGGAATTCAGGTGACAAAACCTATATCTGAGATTACAGGAGCAGCTTTGAAAGAGGGGCTGCTGATTATCGGTGCCGGAAGCGATGTGATCCGTTTTGTACCACCGCTTATTATTGAGCTTGAACAGGTGGATGAGATGATCCGGATATTAAAGAAAGCATTGTAAAAAGTAAAGAAATGGAATATAAAAACCGGTCATGGGACATATTATCTGCATAGGCAGGAGGTATGAAGATGACTGGTTTTTTGATTGCGCTTTTGTCGGGAGCGCTTATGAGTGTACAGGGAGTATTTAATACGCAGGTAACAAAGACAACCGGAATGTGGGTGAGTAACGGCTGGGTGCAGTTCAGTGCATTCCTGCTATGTGCCGTTGCATGGCTTATCGCCGGAAGAGATTCTGTTGGCGCATTGTGGAAAGTGGAACCCAGATATGTATTACTTGGAGGCGTGATCGGTGCAGGGATCACATGGACTGTGATCAAGAGTATGGCGTCGCTGGGACCGGCGAAAGCAGCACTTCTGATCGTGATATCGCAGTTGATCGTAGCATATGTGATCGAACTTCTCGGGTTGTTTGGAGTAGACAAAGAACCGCTGGAAATACGCAAAATTATTGGTATGTCCATTGCCCTGATTGGTGTTGCAATTTTTCAATGGAAATAGTACAATTAATTCACTAGGCATATGCGGGGATTTACAGTTTCCGACAGACTGTAAAGGAGAAGTTATGCGTAGAAAAAAACGACAAAACAAAATAACAGAAAAGAGAAACATACAGAAAGAAATACGCCGGATACCACTGTTTTTTCTGGTATTGTTAAGTGTCATGTGTACAGGTAGCCTGACTGGCTGCAGAGTTGGAAATCCACAAGGACAGACGGAACTGGTTCCGTTGAATAGAAATGATACGGATTCAGACAAACCAGATACCGCTATTAATTCCGGACAGAAAGAACAACAGACAGACCGGGAAAAACTGCAGATCTGTTATGTGCATGTATGCGGTGCGGTAAACCAGCCCGGAGTATACGAACTGACAGCAGACAGCCGTTTGTTTGAAGCCATTCAGATGGCGGGCGGACTGACGGAAGAGGCGGCAGATCAGACACTCAATCAGGCAGAAGTGATCGAAGATGGTTCCAAAATATACGTTCCGACGAAAGAAGAAGTAAAAGCCGGTATGGATAATGGCGGTACTTTGGTGCAGAATGAGGACAATGCAGAAAAAGCCGGAAGTACATCGGATGGAAAGATTGATATCAATACGGCGGCAAAAAACGAATTGATGACACTTTCAGGAATCGGCGAAGCGAAGGCAGATGCGATCGTGCGTTACCGGGAAGAACATGGAGCATTTCAGAAGATTGAAGATCTGATGGAAGTAGAAGGGATTAAAGAAGGTGTATTTCAAAAAGTAAAAGATCAAATTAAGATTTGATAAGGAGTAGGAACATGGGCAAACGCATATTGGTTGTGGATGACGAAAAACTGATAGTAAAAGGGATCCGGTTTAGTCTGGAACAGGATGGATACAGTGTGGACTGCGCATATGATGGGGAAGAGGCACTGAAACTGGCAAAAGAGAATGCATACGATATGATTCTGCTGGATGTTATGCTTCCAAAACATGATGGTTTTGAAGTGTGTCAGCAGATCAGGGAATATTCGGATGTTCCGATCATCATGCTTACGGCTAAGGGTGATGATATGGATAAAATTCTGGGACTGGAATACGGTGCAGATGACTACATAACAAAGCCATTTAATATTCTGGAAGTCAAAGCAAGGATTAAAGCAATCATACGCCGGATCAGTAAGCGTGATAAAAATCAGGAGGATGATAAAGTAATCATCAAAGGTGAGATGCAGATCGATTGTGAAAGCAGACGTGTGATCATCGGGGGGAAAGAGATTAATCTGACCGCCAAAGAGTTCGATCTTCTGGAATTGCTTGCTATGAATCCAGGTAAGGTATACAGCAGAGAGAACCTTCTGAATATTGTATGGGGATATGAATATCCGGGTGATGCGAGAACTGTAGATGTACATATCCGCAGACTTCGTGAGAAGATAGAGACAAATCCAAGCGATCCAAAATATGTATATACGAAATGGGGAGTTGGTTATTATTTCAGGGGTTAAAAAATATCTAAAAAAAAATATATTCAGGAGCATGAAATTCAGGATCATTATGCTGGTAGCATTGGCAGGAATCGTTCCGGTTCTGATAATGCGGGGCGTGTTCCTGAACAGTTATGAAAAATGCGCAGTGAGGGTACGTACTGCGGAGATACAGAATCAATGTACCATTCTCAGTAACCAGTTGAGCAGTTCGGGATATCTCACAGGAGATATATCAGAAGTGATGCGGACGGAACTGGTCCAGTTATCGAATATCTATAGCGGCCGTGTGATGGTGATAGATGGAGCATTTAAGATCCAGGAAGATACTTATGATATGGACAAGGGCAAGACCATCGTATCCGGCAATGTAATCCGTTGTTTCCAAGACAAAGGAACCAGTGAGTATAACAGAAAAAACAGATATATAGAAGTGACCGCACCAATCATAGGAAAAGATGATGCAGTTGTAGGTGTGCTGCTGGTAAGTGCACCTACAGATTCAGTGCTGGACAGTCTGGAAATATTAAGAAACAAGGCAGATGTAGTGGCACTTGCGACGATTCTAGTTATAATGATGATTGCAGTTCTGGCGGGGATAGCGATGCTGAAACCATTCAGACGTATTACAGAGTCGATCTCAGCGGTAACAGAAGGATATGATGATAACTACCTGCATGAGAACACATATACCGAAACGATAGAATTGTCAGAGGCATTTAATAAGATGTCGGGACGTATGAAGACGCTGGACGATTCGAAAAATGAATTTGTATCCAATGTATCACATGAATTGAAGACACCTTTGACATCTATGAAGGTTCTGGCGGATTCGCTGCTTCTGCAGGAGGATGCGCCGGTAGAACTTTATAAAGAATTTATGGGAGACATGTCAGAAGAGATCGAACGTGAGAATAAGATCATTAATGATCTGTTATCGCTGGTGAAGATGGACAAAACAGCGAATAACGCCAATACCATGAACATAAAATCCGAAAATATGAATGAGCTGGTAGAAAAAATCTTAAAGAGACTGCGTCCGATCGCAGCAACAAGAAATATTGAACTGGTTTACGAAAGTATTCGTCCGGTCACAGCTGAAGTCGACGAGATGAAGATTTCGCTTGCAATTTCAAATCTGGTAGAAAATGCGATCAAATATAATAAGGACAATGGCTGGGTTCATGTGACTTTGAATGCGGATCATAAGAACTGTTATATTGAAGTGGCAGATTCAGGGATCGGTATTCCGGCAGAGGCGCAGGAACATATATTTGAAAGATTCTATCGTGTGGATAAGTCACATTCCAGGGAAATCGGCGGGACAGGGCTTGGACTTGCAATCGCACGAAGTGCAGTGGTTATGCATCGCGGGGCGATCAAAGTATTCAGTCAGCCATCTGAGGGAACAACATTTACAGTCAGAATTCCGTTAAACTATGTGTCTTAGGTAGAAGGAGAATGCGATGATAAAGAAAAAGAGTTACTGGATCCTGATGCTTACTGCCATCTGTATTCTGGCGGTGACGGGATGCAAAAAAGAAGGAAAAACAGCAGACTTCCATATCTATTATACAGATTCCGAGGGTGTGTCGCTGGTTGAAAAAGGCATAAAGCCAGAAGGCAAAACACAGAAAGAACAGATTGATGAAATCCTGGATAAGATACAGAAGAATACGGATGACATTGATTACCGCAGTCCTTTTGTAAAAGAGGTAAAGGTGAAAGAATGGTCAGTGAAGGATGGAAAACTTATAGTAGATTTTAACAGGAATTACCAGAAACTGAGTGCGACGGAAGAGATTCTGCTGCGCGCTGCGGTTGTTCAGTCTGTCGGACAGATTTCTGGAGTGGATGCTGTGTTATTCACGATCGACGGAGAATCATTGCAAGATATGAATGGACAGGTGGTTGGTTATATGCAGCCATCGGATTTTGTAAAAAATACAGGTGTGAGTCTCCATTCCTATCAGAAAGAGACATTTTTGTTGTATTATGGTAATAAGCAGGGAGACCGTCTGGTAAAAGAAAAGGCCAGTATCCGGTATAACAGCAGCATATCAAAAGAAAAAGTGCTGGTAGAACAGCTGATCAAGGGGCCTTCATCGGACAACGAGACGGCAGTGATCCCGGCAGAGACAAAGGTGCTGAGTGTATCTGTAAAGGATCATATCTGTTATGTGAACCTGGATAAGGGGTTCCTGGACACAACGAATGTGATGAATCCGGAGCTTCCGGTCTATGCAATCGTGAATACAATTATAGAAGGAAGCTCGATCGGCAGGGTACAGATCCTGATTGATGGAAAAACAAATGTAAATTATATGGGGAAGATAAGTCTGGAAAAGCCGCTTTCCCGAAACCTGAATATTGTGGAAGGGGAGTAGTGCGTGAGGAACAGGCCGCTTCTTAGTGTCTGTCTGATCATTCTATGTGTTCTGGCTTCCTGTACGCTGGTGGGAAAGGAACGGTTTATAAAAGAACTTCGCCCATCGCCGCTTGAAATCTGCACCACGGAAGATGAATCTGTCATCGTCTGTGGTGTGATTTACAGGCAGGAGCAAAAAGAAAATGGTCAGATGATTTATCTGAAACATAATTCTGTTTATTCTATTTCTAACAAACAAAAATTTCAAGAGTCAAAGATAATCGTTTATATCAATTCCAAAGAAAAACTACATATAGGAAACAGGATAAAAGTCCGGGGGACAGTATCATTTTATGAAAATGCAAGAAACCCGGGTAATTTTGATCAGAAGTTTTATTATCAGAAACAGGGGATCCATGGGAAAATCTATGGCAGTCAGATGCAGATCACCGATAAAAGTGTGGACGTTTTCCGGGAAAAGCTGGCAGTGTTCCGTGCCGGGTGGAAGGAACTGCTGGTGCGGGAAATGGGTGAACGGGAAGGGGGAGTCCTTGCTGCGATACTTCTTGGGGAAAAGAGTGATATGGATCCGGAGATGAAGGAACTTTACCAGGTGAATGGGATTGGGCATATCCTGGCTATATCAGGATTGCATCTGTCGTTTGCCGGACTGGGTGCCTACCGTTTATTCCGGCGGTTGACAGGTTCGTACAAAGCAGGAGGACTGGCAGGAGGAATGCTGTTATTTCTGTATGTTTCAATGATCGGGATGACAGTCTCGGTACTAAGGGCATGGGTAATGTTCCTGTTCCGGGTCGGTGCGGATGTTACAGGGAGAAAATACGATATGCCGACGGCACTTTCTGTAGCAGCAGTAATCGCAGTCGGAAGTAATCCGCTGTATCTTTATGATGGCGGTTTTTTGCTTTCATTTGGTGCATTACTTGCGATCTGCACAGTGATACCATTGGTGAAGAAAGAATCACAGCAGCCGGTACTGGTACGTATATTGGGGCCGGGAATTGCCATGAATTGTGTGTTGTGGCCGGTGATTCTGTATTTCTTTTTCGAAGTGCCGTTATATAGTGTGATACTGAATCTTCTGGTGATACCGTTGATGCCGGTAATATTATCCTGCGGGATGGCCGGCTCACTTGTGCGGATGGCAGGGGGAACATTTGGAACATGGATATTGATGGTGTGCAGCCGGATATTAAAATTCTATGACGGATGTTGTGTGTTGCTCCTGAAATTTCCTGTGGCAAGATGGATAGCAGGAAGACCGGAAAAATGGCGGTGCATAGTCTATTATCTTATGTTGTCAGGAGTCATTCTGATATGGAAATATATGGACAGACAGCCGGTAAAAATCAGAAAAAAGTACATGGCTAGTCTGGCACTTTATATTACTGCATGGCTGATACTGATATCAGGACCGCTGCTAAGAAGAGGAATGGAGGTGACAATGCTGGATATCGGGCAGGGAGACTGTATCTGTGTGCAGGGACCAAAGCATCAGAATTATCTGGTCGATGGTGGCAGCAGTGATGTGAAAGAGATTGGAAAATACCGAATAGAACCATTTCTAAAATCCCGGGGCATTGCACAACTTGATTATGTCTTTCTGTCTCATGGAGATCTGGATCATATGAATGGAATAGAAGAACTTCTGATGCGTCAGGATGTGGGAGTGCGCATCCGGAATCTTGTAGTGCCGGGAAAACAGTACTGGGATGAAAGGATTCTTAAAATTATAACAATGGCAAAAATGTATGGCACAGATGTGAAGGAAATGGAATACGGAACGGAACTGAAAGAAGGTGAAATGAAGTTTACTTGTCTGGGTCCGGAAGGGAATACGGATGATAAGAGTCATAATGTGACGACTGGAAATGAATCCTCCATGATCCTGCATCTGGAATACGGTGAATTTGATATGTTGTTTACCGGAGATGTAGAAAAAGAAGGGGAAGAGAGGCTGACGGAGGTCCTGGATGTGATACAGGAAGAAAAGAAGATTACATGGGAAATACTAAAGACAGCGCATCATGGTTCAAAGAATTCTACAACGGAGACATTCCTTCAGACAGTTTATCCGCAGTATGCATGGATATCAGCAGGGAGAAAGAACCGTTACGGACATCCGCATGATCTGACGCTGAAAAGACTTGAAAAATCGGGTGCAAAGATATATTCTACACAGGATAACGGAGCGGTTGCCGTGACGGTCAGGAAAAAAACTATGTGGATTCACGGTGGAAACAGTTGAACTTAAAGTCGGAATTCAGTATACTTTTAAGAGGTGAAAGAAGATGGGAGAGAACCGATGAAAACTTTAAATGAAGACATAAAAACAGGAAATTTTAAGCCGGTATATCTCCTGTACGGAGAAGAAGCTTACCTGAAAAAGCAATACAGAGACCGGATCACGAAAGCAATATTTCCGGACGGGGATACGGTGAATTATGCATATTATGAAGGAAAAGGAATCAATCCGGGAGAACTTATCGATCTTGCAGAGACAATGCCGTTTTTTGCCGACAGACGTCTGATCGTAATCGAAAATTCCGGATTCTTCAAAAATGCGTCACCGGAGCTTGCAGATTATATCAAAACAATGCCGGATACCGCCTGCTTTTTATTTGTGGAAAATGAAGCAGACAAGCGTGGAAAGATGTATAAGGCTGTCAAGAGTAAAGGACGCGTGGTAGAGATGGCACGTCAGGATGAGAAGACACTTTTATACTGGGTTGCAGGGAATGTAAAAAAAGAAGGATATAAGATCAAAGAACAGACGGCCAGGTATCTGTTGTCTACCACAGGGACAGATATGGAAAATCTGGAAAAAGAACTGGAAAAGCTGTTCTGTTACTGTATGGGAAAGGAAGAGATTGAAGTCCGGGATATCGAAGCAATCTGTACGACACAGATTACAAATAAAATCTTTGAGATGGTAGAAGCAGTGGCGGTACGGAATCAGAAGAAAGCACTGGATTATTATTATGATCTGCTGGCATTAAAGGAGCCGCCAATGCGCATATTATATTTGTTGACAAGGCAGTTTAAATTACTTCTGGAAGTCAAAGATCTGGCAGGAAAGCGCTATGACAAGGCTGCGATTGCAAAGACAGTCGGACTGCATCCGTTTGTTGCAGGAAAATATATGCAGCAATGCCGGACATTCGAAAAGAAAGAACTGAGAAGTATTTTGGAAGATGCAGTAGATACGGAAGAACTGGTCAAGACCGGCCGCTTAAATGATGTGATGAGCGTGGAACTTTTCATTGTAAAATACAGTGCTGCATGATAGAATTGATAAGATAAACGTGTAATAAGGAGAAGATATTAGTGTCAGGAATAGATCAAAGTAAAATTCGAAATTTTTGTATTATAGCACACATCGACCATGGTAAATCGACGCTGGCGGACCGTATCATTGAGATGACCGGTCTTCTCACCAGCCGTGAGATGCAGTCGCAGGTGTTGGACAATATGGAACTGGAAAGAGAACGTGGAATTACGATTAAAGCCCAGACAGTCAGAACGGTATACAAAGCAAAAGATGGGGAAGAATATATTTTCAACCTGATTGATACACCGGGACATGTCGACTTTAATTATGAAGTATCCAGAAGTCTGGCAGCGTGTGACGGGGCAATTCTGGTGGTAGATGCTGCACAGGGAGTGGAAGCACAGACGCTTGCCAATGTATATCTCGCACTGGATCATGACCTGGATGTGGTTCCGGTACTGAATAAGATAGATCTTCCAAGTGCAGATCCGCAGCGTGTGATCGAAGAGATTGAGGATGTGATCGGAATTGAAGCAGAGGATGCACCTCAGATTTCAGCAAAGACCGGACTGAATGTAGATCAGGTGCTGGAAGAGATAGTGGCGAAAGTGCCTGCACCGACAGGAGATCCCAAAGCACCGCTTCAGGCTTTGATCTTTGATTCCCTGTATGATGCGTATAAAGGAGTTATTGTATTTTGCAGGATCAAAGAGGGAACCGTGAAAAAGGGAACACCGATCCTTATGATGGCAACAGGAGCGAAGGCAGAAGT
The DNA here is from genome assembly GCF_024168045.1 of Dorea longicatena. Lineage (GTDB taxonomy): Bacteria > Bacillota > Clostridia > Lachnospirales > Lachnospiraceae > Dorea_A. The sequence continues at coordinate 1,984,785 of NZ_CP100126.1, read as the reverse complement.
TGTGGAAGTCGGTTATTTTGGAGCCGGACAGTTTATTCCGTGTGAGGAACTGAGTGCCGGAATGGTTGGATATATCACGGCCAGCCTTAAGAATGTCAAAGATACCCGTGTGGGTGATACGGTGACCGATGCAGGAAGACCATGTGCAGAACCACTTCCGGGTTATAAAAAAGTCAATCCGATGGTATATTGTGGATTATATCCGGCAGACGGGGCAAAATACCCGGATCTGAGGGATGCATTGGAGAAATTGCAGTTAAATGATGCGTCACTTCAGTTTGAACCTGAGACGTCAATTGCGCTGGGATTTGGATTCCGTTGTGGATTCCTTGGACTTCTGCATTTGGAAATCATTCAGGAACGTTTGGAAAGAGAGTATAATCTGGATCTGGTAACGACTGCCCCAGGGGTTATCTACAAAGTACACAAGACAAATGGAGATGTAATAGAGCTTACGAACCCATCGAATCTTCCGGATCCTTCTGAGATTGAATATATGGAAGAACCGATGGTCAAGGCAGAGATCATGGTGACATCAGAGTTTATTGGTGCGATCATGGATCTGTGTCAGGAACGTCGTGGTGTGTATGAGGGGATGGAATACATCGAGGAGACTCGTGCAGTATTGCATTATCAGCTTCCGCTTAATGAGATTATCTATGATTTCTTTGATGCGTTGAAATCAAGATCCAGAGGTTATGCGTCGTTTGATTATGAGATGGCGGGATATGTGAAGTCTGAACTGGTAAAACTGGATATACTGATCAACAAGGAAGAAGTCGATGCACTGTCATTTATCATTCATGCAGATACGGCTTATGAACGCGGAAGAAAAATGTGCGAGAAGCTAAAAGAAGAGATTCCGAGACAGTTGTTTGAGATTCCGATCCAGGCGGCAATCGGCAGCAAGATCATTGCACGTGAGACGGTCCGCGCGATGCGCAAAGACGTGCTTGCAAAATGTTACGGAGGAGATATCAGCCGTAAGAGAAAGCTTCTGGAAAAACAGAAAGAAGGGAAAAAACGTATGCGGCAGGTGGGCAGCGTAGAGATTCCTCAGAAAGCATTTATGAGTGTATTGAAGCTGGACGATAAATAATGAGACCATTAGAATTATATATCCACATACCATTTTGTGTAAAAAAATGCAGATACTGTGACTTTCTGTCTGCGCCGGCAACACCTGAGGCGAGACAGGAGTATGTCATGGGATTGTGTCAGAAGATACGTTCGTATTATGATCTTGGAGGACTGTACCATGTGAGCAGTATATTTATCGGAGGAGGTACGCCGTCCATCCTTGAGGCACAGCAGATGAGGAGTATCTTCGATGCGATCCGTTCCACGTTCCCGGTTGACTCGGATGCGGAGATCACAGTAGAAGTGAATCCGGGAACGGTAGACAAGTTAAAGTTGATGGCTTATCATAATATCGGAATCAATCGTCTGAGTATTGGGTTACAGTCAACGGATGATCAGGAATTGAAGATGCTTGGAAGGATTCATACATATCAGGATTTCCTGGATACATATTTCCTGGCAAGAGAAGCAGGATTTCAGAATATTAATGTAGACTTGATGTCCGGAATCCCGTTTCAGACACTGGGAGGATGGGAAGATACGATCAAAAGAGTTGCAGAACTTGCGCCGGAACATATCTCGGCATACAGTCTGATTATCGAAGAGGGAACACCATTTTATGAAAAATACGGGGAAGGCGAACGTGCGGAGGCCAGAAGGAGAAGGGAACTTCCGGATGAAGATACAGAAAGACTGATGTATCAGTTTACTAAAAATATCCTGCAGAATTATGGGTATCACAGATATGAGATATCAAATTATGCAAAAGAAGGATACGAATGCCGGCATAATCTCGGCTACTGGAACCGTACGGAATATCTAGGGATCGGAACCGGAGCAGCGTCCCTGATCAACAACCAGCGCTTCGTAGAAGGTGGTGAAATTGAAGTTCTTACTCCGCAAAACCAGATGGAAGAATATATGTTCCTGGGACTTAGACGGATAAAAGGAATATCCAAAGCAGACTTCCGCCGGACATTTGGCAGAAGTGTTGAAAATGTATATGGAAAAGTATTGATCCATATGTATCAGAAACAGTTGCTGGAAGATACGGGAGACAACATTTGCCTTACGGAAAAAGGGATAGATGTGAGTAATTATGTCATGAGTGAGTTTCTATTTTAAATTTAATTGGGATTTAATTTAGAAGGCATGACTACCCGGACCTGCATAAAAAGTAGGAAGCCGTTCCTGTTCAGGTTCCGTCGGTGGGAAATACTAAAGCGTCAAAATTATGCTAAAAACGGGCTTCCGAAATTTGCAACTCGCCATTCGGCTCAAACAGGCAAATTTCGAAAACCCAACGCACAATTTTGACGCTTAACTATTTCCAACACCTTCTTCACATTCACTGGAACGGCTTCCTACTTTTTATTCCGTGGGTGTCGAATGCCTTAAGAATGAAATGGCAAGTGCGTAACCGTAGTGGCCTTCACCGGGTTACACTTCCGAGCATTTTATTTATTAACATTCGCTGTCAGTCACGACTTGAAGGAAGCAATAGATAAGGATTATTGTGAATGTGGAATGCCGTTAGAAACAGTTAGAGAGTCGGAATCACCGTTAAAGGAACGAAGCGAACGTGTTTGAGGCGAACGCCGAGTTTGAGCGTAGTTCCTTTGCTTTTAGGTGGTTCTGACTCTCTTAGTGTTTCTTATGGTATGGAACCTGAACAAGAAGCCTTATCTATTGTTTCCTTCAAGGACTGAGAGGCCGCTTCCCCAGTTAATAAATTAAATCCCGATAATATTTATAAGAGCTTCGCCATCACCGACGCATAAATCTCCTGGTTACGTTTCTGCCAGTTGTTTGCAATGGTTGCGGCTTCGGATTCTGTCGGGGCTGTTACGGTAAGGTCGATGAGGGGAAGTCCCTGTTCAATGACCTGACAGCGCACAGAATATTCCATGTTGGAATTTTCAAAATAATCTGCTTTCACAGACATTTCGTTTTTTAATTCATAATGCTTTTCTTTTAAAAATTCATCAATATCATGCTGGATCGCAGGTGAGATATCGTTGGTGAAATAGTGGATTGTCTCGGCACCATCCTCCGTAAGATGGTAAAATGTACGGTGATGTGTAGACTCTTCTCGGATAAATCCCGATTCCAGAAGTTCGGATAAAGCCTGCTGTAATTTGAAGTAGGTTGTATATCCTTTATCCAGAATGAATTCAGATATCTGGGAATTGGTGAGAGGAAAATCAACTTGATTCAACATATACAAAATGATTAATTTATATAGCGTAAATGATTTGGCCATGGTTAATACTCCTTTCCCTGCCAGATGTCATGTGTTTTAAAGTACGACTGTAACTGATTCAGTACCTGTCTTTTATTACAGGTCCATAAAGGAGCGGTCAGAAGCTCCTTTGGTCCGTCTCCGGTCAGCCTGTGGATAACAATATCAGGTCTGAGGTGGCTGATGCATGCTCCGAGAAGTTTGTAATATTCCTGCGGATCTGGAACCGGAAATGGATCGGACGCATAGATTTCTGCCAGATCGGTGTCTTTTAATATGTGCAAAAGCTGCAGCTTGATTCCCTGGATATCCTGTCTGTTCAGATACTGTATGGTCTGAAGCATGTCAGGCTTTGTCTCGCCGGGAAGGCAGAGGATCGTGTGGACGATGACATCTATTCCCCGTCTGCGAAGTTCAGATACAGCGGTCTCGAATACCGGAAGATCATAGCCTCTTCGGATATAACGGGCAGTTCTTTCGTGAATAGTCTGAAGTCCCAGCTCGACCCACACAGGTTTGATCTGATTCAGACGTTCCAGAAGATCTAAGATTTCTGTGCTCAGGCAATCCGGTCTGGTTGCGATGGACAGAATCCGGATATCAGGATGCAGGATGGCTTCCATATATAACTTTTCCAGATATGCAAGAGAAGCATAAGTATTGGTGTATGCCTGGAAATAAGCGATGTAGGATGATCCGGTATATTTTTTCGCAGATTGTTTTTTACCGGATTCAATCTGCTCTGTGACAGACAGGGTATGGCTTTCGGCAAAATCACCGGAACCTCCGCGACTGCAGAAAATGCAGCCGCGGGTTCCAAGTGTTCCATCCCGGTTTGGACAGGTCATACCGCCATCGAGAGAAATCTTATAGAGCTTTTCACCATAAGTAGTTTTCAGATAATAATCGAGAGAATAATATCTTTTTTCTCCCCAGCGTACAGTCATATCAGATCAGTTCCTTTACAGCACGACTTACAACGTCGGCAACACGTGGATCAAAAGCTTCCGGAAGAATATTATTTTCATTTAATTCTTCATCTGGAACCAGACCTGCGATAGCCTTTGCAGTGGCAAGTTTCATTTCTTCCGTGATTGCAGTTGCACGTCCTTCCAGAGCACCTTTGAAGATTCCAGGGAAAGCAACTACGTTATTTACTTGGTTCGGGAAATCGGAACGTCCGGTTCCCACAACCTTTGCTCCGGCTGCTTTGGCAATATCCGGCATGATTTCTGGTACAGGGTTTGCCATAGCAAAGAGGATGGCATCTTTGTTCATAGAAGCAACCATGTCCTGGGTGACAATATTCGGAGCAGATACACCGACAAAGATGTCAGCACCTTTTAAAGCATCGGCAAGGGTACCTGTTTTCTGCTCCGGATTGGTTACTTCGACCATCTTTTGCTGCATCCAGTTGAGGTTTTGAGATCCTTTTCCGAGGATTCCGCTGATGTCACACATTGTCACGTCTTTGAAACCATAGGTGAGAAGAAGCTTTGTGATAGCAACTCCGGCAGAACCGGCACCGTTTACAACAACTTTGGCAGATTCTTTGTCTTTTCCAGTTACTTTCATGGCATTAATGATACCTGCAAGGACAACGATAGCTGTTCCGTGCTGGTCATCATGAAATACCGGAATGTCAAGGAGTTCTTTCAAGCGTTCTTCAATTTCAAAACATCTGGGTGCACTGATGTCTTCCAGATTAATACCACCGAAAGCAGGAGCGATATTTACAACGGATTTGATGATTTCTTCCGTATCTTGTGTATCAAGACAGATCGGTACAGCGTTGACACCGCCGAATTCTTTGAAAAGTACTGCTTTTCCTTCCATAACCGGCATTGCAGCAAGAGCACCGATGTTACCAAGTCCGAGTACGGCACTTCCGTCGGAAACAACAGCTACAGTGTTGGATTTCATTGTATAAGTATAGGCAGCCTCCGGATCCCTGGCGATCACCTTACAAGGTTCCGCAACACCAGGAGTGTAAGCAATTGCCAGATCTTCTCTTGAGTTTACGTGGGATTTTGCACAGGTTTCAATCTTTCCGTGCCATTCTTCGTGCATTTTTAAAGCTTTTTCGCTATTTGTCATTTTATGGATACCACCTTTTTATGAGTTTTTTTAATCATATCATTCATAGAAGAGCAAGTCAATATACGCAGAAAGCATGAAAAGTGAAACAATTTATTGTGAGAGGGTGCTGTTTGTGAAAAGATGTGCCGGGATGTGCAGTGGATTACTGTGCAGTGGATTACAAAAAAGTCCTTTAAAAATGTAGAGATATATAGTATAATAATGTCATGTTTCAACTAATATCGTCATTTCTGACGTAATTTTCCAGATAACCTGCAAATTAAGAAATGCTGAATCAATGAATGATGAAGTTATGAACGGGAAACCAGATAGAGAATGAAGATATATTTTGAGGTGAAAGGGCTATATGATGAAAGAAAAGTATGAATCTCTTCCGTTGGCGACATTAAAAGACCTGGCAAAGGCAAGAGGATTAAAAGGAATTTCCACCATGAAAAAAGCTGAACTGATCGAGCGCATGCTGGAGGAAGACGAGAAAGTAAAGAATAACGCAAAAGAAACAGTAAAAGAATTATCTGCCAATACCGGAGATAAAGAAGTTCATGACATAGACAAGCTGGACAGTGGTATTACAGTGCGGGGGATTCTTGAAGTTATGCAGGATGGATATGGATTTATCCGTAGTGCGAACTATCTGCCGGGAGATAATGATGTCTATGTATCCCCATCGCAGATCCGTAGATTTAATCTTAAAACAGGAGATATTCTGGAAGGAAATACCAGAATCAAGACGCAGCAGGAAAAGTTCAGTGCACTTTTATATCTGTCAAAGGTAAATAACATTGATCCGATGAAGATCATGCACAGAAAGAATTTTGAAGATATGACGCCGGTCTTTCCGAATGAAAGACTGAGCCTGGAGTGCGGGAAGACAAGTACGGCCATGCGTATTATGGATCTGATGTCTCCAATCGGAAAAGGACAGAGAGGGATGATCGTATCGCCTCCGAAGGCCGGTAAGACAACTTTGTTAAAGCAGGTGGCTTTATCCGTGCAGAAGAATAATCCAGAAGTACATCTCCTGATTCTGCTGATCGATGAACGTCCGGAAGAAGTAACAGATATCCGCGAGTCTATTGAAGGGGAAAATGTAGAAGTTATTTATTCAACATTTGACGAACTTCCGGAACATCACAAGCGTGTATCTGAGATGGTGATCGAGCGTGCAAAACGTCTGGTAGAACACAAGAAAGACGTGATGATCCTAATCGACAGTATTACAAGACTTGCAAGAGCATACAATCTGACTGTTCCACCATCAGGAAGAACCTTGTCCGGTGGTCTCGATCCGGCTGCACTTCATATGCCGAAGCGATTCTTTGGTGCGGCAAGAAATATGAGAGAAGGCGGAAGCCTTACAATTCTTGCAACAGCACTGGTAGATACCGGAAGTAAGATGGACGATGTGGTATACGAAGAGTTCAAGGGTACCGGTAATATGGAACTGGTACTGGACCGCAAGCTTTCGGAAAAAAGAATGTTCCCGGCAATCGATATTCTGAAATCAGGAACAAGAAGAGAAGACCTGCTGCTTTCAAAAGAAGAACAGGAAGCTGTAGAAAGTATGAGGAAAGGTCTGAATGGACTGCGTCAGGAAGAGGCAGTAGATAACATTCTGAATATGTTCTCAAGAACAAAGAATAATGAAGAATTAATACAAATGGTAAAAAAGACAAAATTTATCTAGACAAATATTGATTCTTGTGCTACAATAAACAAGCTGTGTAAATGAAAAGAAATTTACGGCACATTTATGTGCGTGTCAAGAAAATAAAGAAGAGGTGAAAATCATGAAAGAAGGAATACATCCAAATTATTATCAGGCAACTGTAACTTGTAACTGTGGTAATACATTCGTGACAGGATCTACAAGCGAAGAAATCCATGTAGAAATCTGTTCTAAATGTCATCCATTCTACACAGGACAGCAGAAAGCAACTCAGGCTCGTGGCCGTGTTGATAAATTCAATAAGAAATACGGAATGGACAAATAAGATTACAGGTATTGGGTTGAGGTTTTTGAATCTCAGCCCTTTTTTCTTATAATTAATTATATAGAACTTGTAATGATACAGAATATATGAAGGAGAGTATATGAAATCATCGAATATTGGCGGACAGGCGGTGCTGGAAGGTATCATGATGAAGAATCGGGACCGTTATGCCGTAGCTGTCAGGAAGCCGGACGGGGAGATCTTTGTCCAGACAGAGGAATTTCACAGTGTTACCGGCAGATATAAGAAACTGACGACAATTCCGTTTGTCAGAGGAGTGTTCAATTTTATTGATTCTATGGTACTGGGAATTAAGACACTGACATTTTCAGCATCATTCTATGAAGAAGAGGAAGAGAAAAATTTTTCCGAAGCTGAACAAAAGAAAAAAGAAAAACAGGAAAGTCTTTTGATGGCGGGGACGGTTGCATTTTCTATTGTGGCTGCAGTGGCGATCTTTATGGTCCTGCCATATTTCCTGTCATCATTGATGAAACCGGTTGTTCCGTCTTATCATTTGCGGACAGTGATCGAAGGCTTTGTAAGAATCGGAATCTTTATTATCTATATTTTACTGATCTCGAGGATGGAAGATATCCAGAGAACATTTATGTATCACGGTGCGGAGCACAAGTGTATCAATTGCATTGAACACGGACTTCCGCTCACGGTGGAAAACGTAAGGAACAGTTCCCGGCAGCACAAACGCTGTGGTACAAGCTTCCTGTTTTTCGTGCTTGCGATCAGTATTATTCTGCTGCTCCTGATCCGGGTAGAGTCACCGCTTATGAGAGTGGTTGTGCGTATCGTGCTGCTTCCGGTGATCGCAGGTGTTTCCTATGAGGTGTTGAAGCTTGCGGGAAACAGTGACAATCCAGTTGTTAATCTGCTGAGTAAACCTGGAATGGCAATCCAGAAGATGACGACCAGTGAACCGGATGACGGGATGATAGAAGTTGCGATACAGGCAGTAGAAGCAGTATTTGACTGGAGGGCTTATGAACGGGACAATTTTCACACTTCGTAATCTATACAGGGACGGAACCATCTGTCTGGAAAAAGCTGGGATAGCGGATGCAAAGTTAGATGCATGGTACCTGTTGGAATACGAGACAAAGATCAGCAGAGCCATGTTTCTTGCTGATCCGGATAAAGAGGTAGAGAAGGATAAAGCAGAGCACTATCGGAAAGATATTGAGACAAGAGCACAGAGAATCCCGCTTCAGCATATTACCGGTGAACAGGAATTTATGGGGCTGGATTTCAAGGTGAATGAGCATGTGCTGATTCCGAGACAAGATACAGAGACACTGGTAGAAGAGGCGCTGAAGAAGATCCGGCCGGGGATGCAGATCCTGGATATGTGTACAGGATCAGGCTGTATTCTGGAGAGCATTCTGAAATTTGCGGAAAGGAAAGGAATCTGCGTGTCCGGAACCGGATGTGATATATCAGAGGAAGCATTGAAAGTTGCGAAGGAAAATGACAGCAGACTTCAGACCGGAGCGGTTTTTATACAGGGAGATCTGTTCGAGAACATCGCAGAAACATATGACATGATCGTATCAAATCCACCGTATATCAGAACGGAGGAAATCAGCAGTCTGGAAGATGAAGTAAAGCTTCATGATCCATGGATTGCACTGGATGGGAAAAAGGACGGATTATACTTTTACCGTCTGATTGTGAAAGAAAGTGTAAAACATATAAAAAAAGGTGGATATCTTCTGTTTGAGACCGGTTTTGATCAGGGAAAGGATGTATCGGTTCTCCTGGAAGAACAGGGATATGAAGAAATCCAGGTAAAAAAGGATTTGGCGGGACTTGACCGCGTTGTTATGGGAAGGTACAATAAAGAGTAATGTTAAGGAGGAAATACCATGTTTGATAAATTAGAAGATCTGCGCATCCGTCTGGATGAGATATTAAATGAACTTCAGGAACCGGATGTGGCAAATGACCAGAACCGCTTCCGCAAACTTATGAAAGAGCAGAACGACCTGACTCCGATTGTAGAGGCGTATAATGAATACAAAGAATGCAAACAGGCAATCGAGGACAGCCTCGAGATGTTAGAGGAAGAGTCTGATGAAGAGATGCGTGAACTTGCAAAAGAAGAATTGAATGATAACAAAAAGCGTGTGGAGGAACTGGAACAGGAATTGAAAATCCTTCTTCTTCCGAAAGATCCGAACGATGAAAAGAATGTTATCGTCGAGATCCGTGCCGGTGCGGGCGGAGACGAGGCGGCACTTTTTGCAGCTGAAATCTACCGTATGTATATGCACTATGCAGAAAGTCAGAGATGGAAAGTCGAACTGGTAGAGTGTGAAGAGATTGGTATCGGCGGAATGAAAAATGTAACATTTATGATCGACGGAAAGGGTGCGTACTCAAAGATGAAATACGAATCCGGAGTTCATCGTGTACAGCGTGTACCGGAGACAGAATCCGGCGGACGTATCCACACTTCTACTATTACTGTAGCAGTTATGCCGGAGGCAGAAGACGTAGATATCCAGATTGATGAAAAAGATATCCGTATCGATGTAATGCGTGCATCCGGTAACGGTGGACAGTGTGTCAATACGACAGATTCAGCTGTACGACTGACTCACTATCCTACAGGAATCGTGATCTACAGTCAGACAGAGAAATCACAGTTGCAGAACAAGGACAAAGCATTTGCTCTCTTGCGTGCGAAGCTGTACGATCTGGAATGCCAGAAACGTCATGATGCCGAAGCAGAGGCAAGAAAGAGTCAGATCGGTACCGGAGACAGATCCGAGAAGATCCGTACTTATAACTTCCCACAGGGACGTGTGACAGATCACCGTATCGGACTTACATTATACAAACTGGATAAGATCATGAATGGAGACATCCAGGAGATCATTGATGCCTGCATCGCAGCCGATCAGGCTGCAAAGCTTGCAAATATGAATGAGGAAATGTAAGAATCCGGAATATGACTATCAGAAAATAGCTGAAACTAAAAGAAGGTAAATATAAAGGATGGAAGCAATACAGTTTAAGCGTGCAGAATTAGAAGATCAGGAGATTATTGCGCATTACTTTGAACATCATACCAGCAGAAGCTGTGAGAGAACATTTGCCAATGTTTATCTTTGGTCCAGACAATATCCGGTGAAGTGGGCAATTGTACAGAATGCACTGGTATTCAAAAGTGAAGATGAGAATCACGTATCTTTTGCGTATCCGGCAGGAGCGCCGGAAGATGTAAAAAATGCACTGGAAGAGATGATGGAGTATTCTAAAGAAAAAGGCAGACCGTTCCTGATGTACAATGTGACACCGGAATATTTCGAACAGCTGAATGAATGGTATCCGGAAAGATTTCAGATTGAGTATGACAGAGACTCTGCAGATTATGTATATGAATCAGAAAAGTTAGCGACGCTTTCAGGGAAAAAACTCCATGGGAAACGTAACCATATTAATAAGTTCAAAAGTTTGTATGACGGACGCTGGTCATATGAAAGTATGACCAGAGAAAATCTGGAAGACTGCTTTCAGATGGCATTAAAATGGCGGAAAGAGAATGAATGTGAAGACGACGATGAAAAAAGGGGTGAGATGTGTGTGGCATTGAATTCCCTTCGTCTGTTCGAAGAACTTCATCTGACCGGAGGAGTTTTACGGATTGACGGAGAAGTTGTAGCATTTACGATCGGAGAACCTATCTGTGAGGATACGTATGTAGTGCATATTGAAAAGGCATATGCAGATGTACAGGGTGCATATACAATGATCAACCAGCAGTTTGTAGAACATGAATGTATGAACTACAAATATGTGAACAGGGAAGATGATACCGGAGCGGAAGGACTCAGAAAAGCAAAACTTTCATACCGTCCTGTCTTTATGGTGGAAAAGGGCGATGTGACAGAAAAAGATGTTTGAAAGACAAAAAAGACTTGCAGTGAGAAAGGAGCAATAAAATGATAGCGGATAAGATGAAAAATATGGTGGCCAACAGTTCGGCTATCCGTGCAATGTTTGAGGAAGGTAACCGTCTGGCAGGAATTTATGGAGCTGAGAATGTGTTTGATTTCAGTCTTGGTAATCCGAATGTGCCGGCACCGGAGGCTGTAAAGAATGCGATTATCGAGATTGTAAATGACACAGATCCGGTTGCACTTCACGGATATACCAACAGCAACTGCGGATATGCGGAAGTAAGAGCAGCAGTAGCAAAATCTCTGAATGAACGTTTTGATACGCACTTTGAGGGAAAGAATATTGTTATGACAGTTGGTGCCGCAGGAGGTCTGAATGTTATCCTGAAAGCGATCATCAATCCGGGAGATGAAGTAATTGCATTTGCACCATATTTTGGAGAATATCGTTCTTATACAAATAATTACGATGGTGTGCTGGTCGAAATTTCACCGAATACTGTAGATTTTCAGCCGAAACTGGATGAATTCGAGCAGAAGATCACGTCTAAGACAAAAGCAGTCATCGTTAACAATCCGAATAATCCTACAGGTGTGGTGTACTCTGAAGAGACGATTAAGAAGCTTGCTGCCATCATGGAGGCAAAACAGAAAGAATTCGGAACGGATATTGTCCTGATCTCAGATGAACCATATCGTGAACTTGCTTATGACGGAGTAGAAGTTCCTTATCTCACAAAATATTATGATAATACAGTTGTAGGATATTCTTACAGTAAATCGCTGTCTCTTCCGGGAGAACGTATCGGATATCTGGTGATTCCGGATGAGATGAAAGACAGTGAAGAAGTGCTTGCGGCAGCAAATGTGGCAACACGTATCCTTGGATTTGTTAATGCTCCGACACTGCAGCAGAAAGTAGTGGAAAAATGCCTGAATGAAAAGACAGACCTTTCTTTCTATGACCGTAACAGAGAAGATCTTTATAATGGTCTGAAAGAATGTGGATTTGATTGTATTAAACCACAGGGGGCATTTTATCTGTTTGTGAAATCACCGGTTTCGGATGAAAAGCAATTCTGCGAAGCGGCCAAGAAATATAATATTCTGATCGTACCGGGAAGTTCCTTTGCGTGTCCTGGATACGTAAGACTTGCATACTGTGTATCTCACGAGACGATCATCCGTTCACTTCCGAAATTTAAAGAACTGGCAAAAGAATATTTCTAGGAGAGCAGCATGAAAGCATTTGAAAAAAACATTCGAAAAGTAGAACCATATGTGCCGGGTGAACAACCGCAGCGCAAAGTAATCAAGTTAAATACTAATGAGAATCCATATGCACCGGCACCGGGCGTGACAAAAGCACTGGAGGAGATGGATACAGACCGTTTACGGCTGTATCCGGATCCGACGGCAGCACCGCTTGTGAATGCCCTGGCTGATTTTTATCATGTGAATCCGGATCAGGTCTTTGTAGGAGTTGGCTCGGATGATGTATTATCTATGTGCTTCCTGACATTTTTTAATTCGGAAAAACCAATCTTTTTCCCGGATATTACCTATTCCTTCTATAAGGTATGGGCGGATCTGTATCGCATTCCGTATGAATGCCAGAAGTTAGATGAGAACTTCAAGATCGTAAAAGAAGATTACTACAAGGAAAATGGTGGTGTGATCTTCCCGAATCCGAATGCACCGACAGGGCTTTATGAAGATCTGGCTGACGTAGAAGATATTATCGCACATAATCAGGATGTGATCGTAATTGTAGATGAGGCATATGTTGATTTTGCTGGACGTTCTGCGCTGGAACTGATTGACAAATATGAGAATCTGATCATTGTACAGACATTTTCAAAAGCAAGATCAATGGCAGGAATGCGTATCGGTTATGCAATCAGTAATCCGACTCTGATCAAATACCTGAATGATGCAAAATATTCTTTCAACTCTTATACTATGAACCAGACATCACTGGTATGCGGTGTGGAAGCGGTAAAGGATCAGGCATATTTTGAAGCGTGTGTGAATAAGATTATCGAGACACGTGAATGGGCAAAAGAAGAATTAAAGAATCTTGGATTCCGCTGCCTGAATTCCAAATCGAACTTTATCTTTGCCATGCATCCGGATTATGATGCAAAAGAATTATTTGAAGCACTGAAAGAGAATGATATCTATGTGCGCTTCTGGGGCAGTGAGAGAATCGAACAGTATATGCGTATCACTGTAGGAACCAGAGAAGAGATGGAAGCAATGTTTGCGTTCCTGAAAAAATATATGAATAAATAAGAGGAGTTTCTTATGACCAATACATTAATACATGGAATTATTGATGCGTTAAGCGGAAGTGTAAGTAAAGAGGTAATTGTATTTCTGATTTCCATGATTCCGATCCTGGAACTTCGTGGTGCACTTCTGGTTGCGGGACCGATCCTCGGGGTCAAGGTGTCAACAGCGATTCCACTGTGCATTATCGGAAATATTATTCCGGTTCCATTTATTCTGCTTCTGATCACACCGGTATTTAACTGGATGAAGGGAACGAAGACATTCAAGCCGCTCGTGGATAAACTGGAGAACAGAGCCATGAGCCGGAAGGATCAGATTGAGAAATATGAGTTCTGGGGGTTGGTACTTTTTGTAGGAATTCCGCTTCCGGGAACAGGAGCATGGACAGGTTCTCTGATCGCAGCACTTCTGGGAATGAAGTTTAAGAAAGCGTTCCCGGCAGTGATCGTTGGAATCTGTATGGCAACTGTAATTATGTGGTTTATATCGTATGTGCTTCTTGGCGGGGTACATCTGTTAGGATAAAATAAGGAAAAAGATTATGTCTATGAAAGTAAATAAAGTTCTGCCATTGCCGGCAGAACTGAAAGAAGAATACCCTCTGTCTGAGGAACTGATCCGGTTGAAAAAAGAACGTGATACGGAAATCCGGGACATTTTTACCGGAAAATCCGATAAATTCGCAGTGATTATCGGACCGTGTTCGGCAGATAATGAAGATTCTGTATGTGAATATGTAAGCCGGCTTGCGAAAGTGAATGAAAAAGTCAAAGACCGTCTGATGCTGATACCGAGAATTTATACCAACAAGCCGAGAACAACAGGGGAAGGATATAAAGGAATGCTGCATCAGCCGGATCCGGACAAAGCACCGGATCTGTATGCGGGGATTATGGCGATCCGTAAAATGCATATCCGTGCAATGAAAGAAAGTGGCCTGACGGCAGCGGATGAAATGTTATATCCGGAAAACAGAAGCTATCTGGATGACATTCTTTCTTATGAGGCTGTAGGAGCAAGATCGGTGGAGAACCAGCAGCACAGACTGACTGCGAGCGGTATGGACATTCCGGTCGGAATGAAGAACCCGACCAGCGGGGATCTCTCTGTAATGCTGAATTCAATCGTAGCGGCACAGATGGGACACCGGTTCATTTACAGAACGATGGATGTGACGACATCCGGCAATCCGCTCGCACATACCATTCTCCGCGGCGGAGTGGACAAGTATGGACAATGTATGCCGAATTACCATTATGAAGAATGTGTAAGACTCTGGGAATTATATCAGAAAAAGGATCTTAAGAATCCGGCAGCGGTGATTGATGCGAATCATTCGAATTCAAATAAGAAATACAAAGAGCAGATCCGTATCGTAAGTGAGGTACTGCATTCACGCAGATACAACCCGGATCTTAAAAAGATGATCAAGGGTGTTATGGTAGAAAGCTACCTGGAAGAAGGCAGACAGGATATATCGGCGGATATGATCTATGGAAAATCTATCACAGATCCATGCATCGGATGGGAAGATACCGAAAAGCTGATCTATAAAATTGCCGAAGAATGTTAAAGAAAATGAAGAAAGTCACATAAAAAGTTTTGGCGGAAACTTTTTATGTGACTTTCTTACAAAACGCTATCAAGAGAGGGTTCGTGGGAGGGGAGTACCATCCAAACACGAACATTTGTGAAATCGTTGTTTCACAATATAAAATAATACGTCAGGTTGTTGTATTATTTGTTATTATTTTATCAATCATTACCAAATTCGTAAATAGGCAAAAATGACAAAAAAATAACAAAGACTTATGCGGAAATTAGTGATAATGCACTTTCAATACGGACAGGTTTTAAAATGACAAATTATATGGTAAAATAAATAATAATATAAAGATTAAGATAAGGAGTAGTGTATATGGAAAAGAAGTATGACGTGACAGCACTCGGAGAGCTGTTGATCGATTTTGCGGTAAACGGGGAAAGTGAGCAGGGAAATCAGTTATTTGAAGCATGTCCGGGTGGAGCACCATGTAATGTACTTGCAATGCTGAATAAACTGGGAAGAAAAACAGCCTTTATCGGAAAAGTAGGTGATGATCAGTTTGGTAAATTATTGAAGGATACGATTACGAATACAGGAATAGAAGCAAAGGGACTTGTAATGGATAAGGATATCCACACAACACTTGCTTTTGTACATACTTTCCCGGATGGTGACAGAGAATTTTCTTTTTACCGCAAACCGGGAGCAGATATGATGTTAAAGGAAGAGGAAGTAGATTATGATCTGATTCGTCAGTCAAAGGTATTCCATTTCGGAACACTTTCTATGACAGATGAACCGGTAAAAACTGCAACAAAGAGGGCACTCTCCGTTGCAAAAGAAGCCGGATGTATGATCACGTTTGATCCGAATTTACGTCCGCCGCTCTGGAAGACGCTGGATGAGGCGAAGGAGCAGATGGAGTACGGATTTGAAAACTGTGATGTACTGAAGATTTCGGATAATGAGATTCAGTTCGTATCCGGAGAAGAAGATTATGATAAAGGAATTAAGTATCTTCAGGAGAAATATCAGATACCGCTTATCTTCCTGACTATGGGAAAAGAAGGAAGCAGAGCTTATTATAAAAATCTTCGTGTAGAACAGCCGGGATTTACCGTGAAAGCAATCGAGACAACAGGAGCAGGTGACACGTTCTGCGGATGCTCTATCAATGGTGTGTTGAAGTATGGCCTGGATAATCTGGACGAAGAAAAATTAAAAGAGATTCTGACATATGCAAATGCGGGTGCAGCACTGATCACGATGAAAAAAGGTGCAATCCGCTCGATGCCGGAACCGCAAAATATCAAGGAACTGATCGGGGAATAAAAAAATTATGGGAGTACGCAGAATGCTGGCTGTATGGGCAGCAAAGATAAGTGAAAAAGCAAGTGTACACATCTTTCACCGCCAGGGTGTGACCTGGGCGGGGAAAATTGCATTAAAGATTGATCCAAGTATCCTGCACGATCTTGCAGGCCAGGTTAGAAAAGATATTTTTATTGTATGCGGAACCAATGGAAAGACGACGACCAACAATATGCTTTGTGCAGCAATTGAAAAAGAAGGCTATAAAGTAATCTGTAATCATACCGGATCGAACATGTTGAATGGAGTTGTAGCAGCATTTGTATTGGGCGCAGGCTTCAGTGGTAATCTGGATGCAGATTATGCCTGTATTGAGATTGATGAGGCATCAACCAGAAGGGTATTTCCACATTTTAAGCCGGATTACATGGTATTGACAAATCTGTTCCGTGATCAGCTTGACCGCTATGGTGAGATTGATATTACAATGAACATCTTAAAAGAAGTGATGCAGAGTGCACCAAAGATGAAGGTGATCGTGAACGGAGATGATGCATTGTCCGCATACCTTGCAATGGAAAGCGGTAATCCGTATGTGACTTACGGTATCAGCGAAAAGGTAGTGAATGATAAAGATTCGCATGAGATCAG
The DNA here is from genome assembly GCF_024168045.1 of Dorea longicatena. Classification (GTDB taxonomy): domain Bacteria; phylum Bacillota; class Clostridia; order Lachnospirales; family Lachnospiraceae; genus Dorea_A. Next base: position 1,967,646 of record NZ_CP100126.1, on the reverse strand, counting down.
AGAGGGACGTTTCTGTAAAAAATGCGGGGCTCCGTTGAAGTATAATTTCTATCACTACAGCCAGCTTGGAGATTATGCATGTACGGGTTGTGAGTTTAAGCGACCGGCAATTGTATATGATGCATCGGATGTAGCGGTCAGTGATCATCTTGCATTTACAGTTGAGGAAAGACATCTGGAAGCCAATTATAAAGGCTTCTACAATGTATATAATATTCTGGCAGCATATGCAGCGGGAAGAACCGGAGGACTTGGACTGGAACATTTCCAGGACATGCTTGCAGAATTTAATCCGGAGAATGGCCGCATGGAACAATTTGATGTACAGGGCACAAAGATCGTGCTGAATCTTGCAAAGAATCCGGCGGGATTCAATCAGAATATTTCTGCGGTAATGCAGGATGAATCCATGAAAGATGTAATCATTGTGATCAATGACAATGCACAGGACGGAACGGATATTTCATGGCTCTGGGATGTGGATTTTGACAGATTCAAGGGAGCGAATATCAATTCCATTACAGTAAGCGGTATCCGTTGTCAGGATATGAGATTACGTATGAAATACGTAGATATTATGTCCATGCTGGAAGCAGATGTGGAGAAGGCAATCCGTGAAAGAGTAGAAAATGGATGTGGCAACCTGTATGTACTGGTGAACTATACAGCTCTGTTCAGTACCCGGAATGTATTGAAAAAGATGGAAGGAGAAGGATAATGGAGACTAAGGATATGAAACTTACAATTGGTCATCTGTATCCGGATCTTTTGAATCTGTACGGAGACAGAGGGAATATTGCATGTCTGATGAAACGCTGTATCTGGCGGGGGATAGAAGCAGAGACAATAGAATTCAACACCGGAGACAAGATCGATTTTTCAAAACTGGATATCGTTTTGCTGGGAGGCGGTTCCGACAGGGAACAGGCAATCGTGTGTAAAAGTCTTCTGGAGATCCAAAGTGAATTCAAAGATTATGTAGAAGACGGCGGTGTGGTCATCGCAGTGTGCGGCGGTTATCAGCTTCTTGGGAAGTACTATAAAACAGATGCCGGAATGATCGAGGGCCTGAATCTGGTGGATATCTATACGGAGCAGGAAGAAGGACGTCTGATCGATAATATCGTTCTGGACAGTGAACTTGTAGACATGCCGGTAGTAGGATTTGAAAACCATGGCGGAAGAACTTATCTGAATGGAAATAAACCGTTCGGAAAGGTTCTGTACGGAGCCGGAAATGATGGTAAAAGCGGTTATGAAGGTGTTGTGTATAAGAATGTGATCGGAACTTATCTGCATGGTCCGCTGCTTCCGAAAAATCCACAGGTCAGTGATTATCTGATCAGAAAAGCGCTGGAAAGAAAGTATGGCGGAGAAGTGATTCTTACTCCACTGGATGACAGTCAGGAAAAAGAAGCAAATGATTATATTTATCACCGCTTTGTAAAGGAATAAGAACTGTCCGGCAAAAATCGTCAGTTTTTCAAAGGAAAGCTGACGATTTTTGCTTTTTGCGGTATTGTGTGGATAAAAAGAAAAGGAGACAGTAAAAATGCGTGTGGAACGTTTTAAAATGGAAAGAGAAGGTCTGGTGACAGAAGGACAGGAAGTAGAGATCAGTGAACGAAGTGCCGTTACCGGCCAATATACATATCTGGTCGAACCATCCATCGCTATGTCAGGAATCTACCGTACCAGACAGCGGATCAGAGCAAGAAAAGGAAAGATCAAGAAGATTGAACAGACGGACAGGGGATTTTATCTGCTTGTGGAGATTGACGAGTAAAGGGAAGAAGAAACAAAAGACCTGTCGTTGACACGGAAGAAAAAAGCACATATAATCTATAATAGCGGGAATAATAAAAGACACAATAAAAAGAAGGGAAACGGATAGATGATAGAAAACAATGATGAGGCAAAAAGAAGTAAGATATGGACAGTCGTTACGTCTGTTACATCTGTCCTGATTATAATCGTAGCAATATTTCTTCTGATGAAGATGTTTACGGGGAATCCGTTAGAAGGTTCCTGGACGGATGAGGACGGTAATATGAATCTGAAGATCAGTCGTGATGGTCAGATGACGGTAACAATTCCGGCATCGGGAGAAGGAAAAGATACAGAAGTTCCGATGACATATACGATGAACAAAGAATCCAAGACGATTTCTATACAGCAGGACGATGCACAGATTCAGAAAATTGCAGAAAAGTCGGATGGACAGTATACGACAGAGACTTTGAAAAATGCAGTACAATCCATAGGAACGACATTTGAATATAGTATTGATGACGGAACGCTGACATTGACAGAGCGTGAATATGGAGAACAGATGATGTTCAATAAGAATTAAAAATGACAGCCCCTCTATATGTATGGTATAGAGGGGCATTTGTTGCTATAGGGACAAATGCGCATATGCAAGAAGAAAGACAAAAAAGAAGTTTATATATCATAAAAACGGAGGGAAAAGGATGGAAGACTACAGAAATAAAACGAAAAAAGTACAGATCGGTAATGTGTGTATCGGCGGCGGGGAGCGGATTGCGATCCAGTCTATGACGAACACGAAAACAGAAGACGTGGAAGCCTGTGTGGCGCAGATCTTAAAGCTTGAGAAAGCGGGATGCGATATTATCCGGGTGGCGGTTCCGACGATGGAGGCAGCAGAGAGTATCCGCAAGATCAAAGAACAGATACATATTCCGCTGGTGGCAGATATTCACTTTGATTATCGCCTTGCAATTGCCGCAATTGAGAACGGGGCAGATAAGATCCGTATCAATCCTGGGAATATCGGGGATGAAAAAAGAGTCCGTGCAGTGGTAGAAAAAGCAAAAGAATATAATATTCCGATCCGTGTCGGAGTGAACAGTGGTTCACTGGAGAAACATCTGGTAGAAAAATATCATGGCGTAACGGCAGAAGGTCTGGTAGAAAGTGCACTGGACAAAGTACATATGATAGAAGAGATGGGATATGACAATCTGGTAGTCAGTATCAAGTCATCGGACGTTATGATGTGCGTGAAAGCGCATGAGCTCCTGGCACCGGTATGCCCGTATCCGTTACATGTCGGCATTACAGAATCAGGAACCCTGCTGGCAGGGAATATCAAATCTTCCATCGGACTGGGACTGATCTTAAGTCAGGGGATCGGTGATACGATCCGTGTATCGCTGACCGGAGATCCGGTAGAAGAGATCAAATCCGCAAAACTGATCTTAAAGACGCTGGGACTTCGGAAAGGCGGAATCGAAGTGGTATCCTGCCCAACCTGCGGAAGAACCAAGATCGATCTGATCGGACTTGCAAATAAAGTCGAAGAAATGGTGGCCGATATTCCGCTGGATATCAAGGTGGCCGTTATGGGCTGCGTGGTCAACGGACCGGGAGAAGCAAGGGAAGCAGATATCGGAATTGCCGGCGGAATCGGAGAAGGTCTTCTGATCAAGAAAGGTGAGGTCGTGAAGAAAGTAAAAGAAGACGAATTATTGGAGACATTGAGACAGGAGTTGTTACACTGGAATGAGTAAGCCGTTTTTTGAGGTATTTCCGACATTAAAAGTAAAAGATGATATTCAGATGATGTTTCAGGGCGTAGAGGTGACGAAAGTTTCCACAAATTCTACGAGAGACTTTATCCGTGTCAGCATTTACAGCAGACATCTGATCCAGAAAAAGGATATATATGAAGTGGAGCGTATGCTGAAGCAGCAGTTATTTGCCAGAAGCCATATCCAGGTGACAGTGCGGGAGCAGTATGACCTATCGGAACAGTATACACCGGAGAATCTGATGAATGAATACTACGACAGTTTTCTGCTGGAACTGGATCAGAAGAGCGTTGTAGAGCGGAACATGCTCCAGAACGCCAGTTATGAATTTGAAAATGGTAATATTCTCTGTCTGACGCTGACGGATACGATTGTTGCACAAGGAAAAAAGGACTCCCTGTCGGAGTATCTGACGGGTGTATTTGCAGAGCGTTTTCAACGGCCGGTGGAGATACGGGTTCTGTATGAAAAGGCAAAAGACAGTAAGTTGAAATATAACGAAGCCAAATTAGAACAGGAAGTAGAGGCAATTCGTGAACAGTCTGAGGCTGTCAAGGCAAAGAAAGCACAGGAACAGAAAGAAGAGAAAAAAGAGGAAAAAAGTGCGCCAAAAAGCACTTCCGGTGGAGAAAACAGTAATAAAATCAGCGCTAAGAGTTCCAAATCATTTGGAAAAGGCAGCTATTCGTTTGTACGTAAGGCTACGGATGATCCGAATCTGATTTACGGACGAGACTTTGACGATGAGACGATCGAACTGCAGAATGTGTTAGGCGAGATGGGTGAGATCACAATCCGTGGAAAAGTCATCAGTATGGAGACCAGAGAGATCCGTAATGAGAAGACGATCATTATGTTTGCAGTTACAGATTTTACGGATTCTATTATGGTGAAAATGTTTGTGCGGAACGATCAGCTTGCGGATATTTTGGGAGATATTAAGACAGGTGCATTTTTGAAGTTAAAAGGAGTAACAACGGTAGACCGTTTTGATTCGGAACTGAATATCCAGTCGGTAGTCGGAATCAAGAAGATCAGTGATTTTACAGAGTCAAGAGTGGATACTGCACCAGAGAAACGAGTGGAACTTCACTGCCATACCAAGATGAGCGATATGGATGCGGTAACAGACGTCACAACGCTTCTAAAGCAGGCGCATGACTGGGGACATCCGGCGATGGCGGTCACGGATCATGGTGTAGTTCAGGCATTCACGGATGCAAATCATTATATTGAGTCACTGGATAAGGACGATCCGTTCAAAGTTATCTATGGTGTGGAAGGATATCTGGTAGATGATCTGACTGATGTAGCGGTAAATGAAAAAGGGCAGTCGCTGGATGACATGTATGTAGTCTTCGATCTGGAGACAACCGGATTCAGTCCAATCAAGGATAGGATCATCGAGATCGGTGCGGTAAAGGTAGAACATGGCGTGATCACAGACAAATTCAGTACATTTGTCAATCCGAAAGTACCGATCCCGTTCCAGATCACACAGCTTACCAGCATTACCGACCAGATGGTTATGGGGGCGCCGGATATTGAGACGGTTCTTCCACAATTTCTGGAGTTCATAGGAGATGCGGCACTGGTCGCACACAATGCCTCTTTTGATGTAAGTTTTATTGAACAAAACTGCAGATATCAGGATATCCAGCCGGATTTCACATCGGTGGATACGGTGTCGATGGCGCGTATCCTTCTGCCGACGTTGTCAAAGTATAAGCTGAATGTGGTGGCAAATGCACTCCATATTTCACTGGAGAACCACCACCGGGCGGTCGATGACGCCGGAGCAACTGCGGAGATATTTGTAAAATTTGTGGAAATGTTAAAGGACAGAGGCATTTATGATCTGGCGAAGCTAAACCAGTTTGGAGAGAACAATGCTGATGCTGTCCGGAAACTTCCGTCATACCATGTGATCATTCTGGCACTGAATGAAGTGGGACGTGTGAATCTGTATACCCTGATCTCAATGTCCCATCTGAAATACTATGCAAGAAGACCAAGAATTCCAAAGAGCGAACTGTCGAAATACAGAGAAGGACTTCTGGTGGGAAGTGCCTGTGAGGCGGGAGAACTTTATCAGGCGATTCTGAATGAAAAGTCGGAAGAACGAATCGCAAAGATCGTAAACTTCTATGATTATCTGGAGATCCAGCCGCTTGGCAATAACCAGTTCATGATCGAGAGCCCGAAGATTACGAAGGTACAGAACGAGGAAGACTTAAAAGAGATCAACCGGAAGATCGTGGCACTTGGCGAACGGTTCAATAAGCCGGTTGTCGGAACATGTGATGTACATTTCATGAATCCGGAGGATGAGGTATACAGAAGGATTATCATGGCAGGGAAGGGATTCGGTGATGCGGACAGTCAGCCGCCACTGTATCTTAGGACGACTGATGAGATGCTGGAGGAATTCGAATACCTGGGATCTGCAAAGGCAAGAGAGATTGTCATTGAGAACCCGGTGAAGATCGCCGGAATGGTGGAGAAGATCACACCGGTGCGTCCGGACAAGTGTCCGCCGGTCATCCCGGATTCGGATAAGATGCTGCGTGACATCTGTTATAACAAGGCGCATTCAATGTACGGGGAAGATTTGCCGGAGATTGTTACCGAGCGTCTGGAACGAGAATTGAATTCTATCATATCAAATGGATTTGCCGTTATGTACATTATTGCACAGAAACTGGTATGGAAGTCGGTGGAGGACGGATATCTGGTAGGATCCCGTGGTTCCGTAGGATCTTCCTTCGTGGCGACCATGGCTGGGATTACAGAGGTTAACCCGTTAAGTCCTCATTATTATTGTAAAAAATGTCACTACAGCGACTTTGAGTCAGAAGAAGTCAGAAAATTTGCCGGAGGCTGCGGATGGGATATGCCAGACCGGATCTGTCCGGTGTGTGGAGAAAAGCTTACAAAAGACGGTTTCGACATCCCGTTTGAGACATTCCTTGGATTTAAGGGAAATAAAGAACCGGATATCGACTTGAACTTCTCGGGAGATTATCAGAGTAATGCACACAAATATACGGAAGTCATCTTCGGCGCAGGTCAGACGTTTCGTGCCGGAACGGTTGGTACACTGGCGGATAAGACAGCGTTTGGGTATGTAAAGAATTATTACGAAGAACACGGACAGGGAAAGAGAAAATGTGAGATTGACCGTATCGTACAGGGCTGTACGGGAATCCGACGAAGCACCGGACAGCATCCGGGAGGAATTATCGTACTTCCGCTTGGTGAAGAGATCAACTCCTTTACGCCGGTACAGCATCCGGCGAATGATATGACGACCGATATCGTTACCACACATTTCGATTACCATTCGATCGACCACAACCTGTTAAAGCTTGATATTCTCGGACATGATGATCCGACCATGATCAAGACGCTGGAGGAATACATCAGCTCTCCGGCGATGGACAATGAATACAATGAGACGGATAATCGTTTTGATGCAACCAAGATTCCGTTGGATGATCAGGGGGTGATTTCGCTATTCCATGATACATCGGCACTTGGGATCAAACCAGATGATATCGGCGGATGTCCGGTCGGATGTCTGGGAATCCCGGAATTTGGAACAGACTTTGTTATCCAGATGGTCGTGGATACGAAGCCGAATACAATCTCGGATCTGATCCGTATCTCCGGGCTGTCACATGGAACAGACGTATGGCTGAATAATGCCCAGGAACTGATCCGGAGCGGTAAGGCAACGATTTCTACTGCAATCTGTACCCGAGATGATATCATGACGTATCTGATCAACAAGGGAATGGACAGCGAGGAATCCTTTACTATTATGGAACGTGTCCGTAAAGGAACGGTTGCCAAAGGAAAATGTAAGGAATGGCCGGAATTCAAAAAAGACATGGCTGAGCATAATGTACCGGACTGGTATGTCTGGTCGTGTGAGCAGATCAAGTACATGTTCCCGAAGGCGCATGCGGCGGCGTATGTCATGATGGCATACCGTATCGCATATTGTAAGATCAACTATCCGCTTGCATATTACGGGGCATATTTCGGAATCCGTGCAGATGCATTCTCTTATGAGATCATGTGTCAGGGGAAGGAAAAGCTTCAGTACTATATCGATGATTACAATCGTCGTTCTGCGACACTCAGCAAAAAAGAACAGGATACGATGAAAGATATGAAGATCGTTCAGGAGATGTATGCAAGAGGATTCGAATTTGAGCCGCTTGACATCTACAAAGCACAGGCAACGAAGTTCCTGATCGTAAATGGCAAACTGATGCCGCCGCTTTCCAGCATTGACGGTATGGGAGAGAAGGCTGCCGAGGCAGTTGCAGAAGCCTCAAAAGATGGGACCTATCTGTCGCTGGATGATTTCAGACAGAGAACAAAAGCAAGTAAGACCGTTATTGACACGATGGTTGATCTTGGAATCCTTGCGGATCTTCCGGCATCGAACCAGCTGTCATTGTTTGATTTTTAGGAGAGAGAACAGATGGGAAGAATAAAACAGTCACAGATCACATACTGGTGTCACGAGATCATCCGTTCACAGGCAGAAGCAGGCGGATGTTATATCGATGCGACCATGGGAAAGGGGAATGATACCTTGTTCCTGTGTGAGCTTGCCGGAGAAAATGGAAAGGTACTTGCATTTGATATTCAACAGGAAGCACTGGATGCGACGCGAGAATTACTAAGGACACACGGAAAAGAGCAGCAGGCGGAACTGATCCTGGACGGGCATGAGCATATGGACCGGTATGCAATGGAAGAGAGTACAGATGTGATCTGTTTTAATTTCGGATATCTTCCAGGCGGGGATCATAAGCTTGCAACTACATACCAGACCAGCATAGAGGCAATCGGAAAAGGTCTCGGCATACTGAAACACGGTGGTATGATGAGCCTGTGTATTTATAGTGGCGGAGATACCGGATTCGAAGAAAAAGAGAAGATTCTCGAATACATAAAAGGACTTCCGGGAAGAGAGTATACCGTGATCGTCAATGAATACTATAATCGGAAGAACTGTCCGCCGATGCCGGTATTTATATTTAAAGAGTAATCCGGAAGCAAAAGAAACGAAGACAGAAAAATTTGGAATTTGACAAATCAATGCTTTAACTCATGAAAGTATTATGTTATACTATTACAAGGTGGCGTAAACGGAATGCCGCTTACACGAAAGGATGGAAGAGAAGTATGTCAGAAAAAGTAATTATGCTTGGGAACGAGGCAATCGCCAGAGGTGCATATGAGGCCGGAGTAAAGGTATCGGCAGCATATCCTGGTACGCCTAGTACAGAGATCAGTGAGAACCTGGTCAAATATAAAGATAGTTTATACTGCGAATGGTCACCGAATGAAAAAGTTGCAACAGAAGTAGCGATCGGTGCATCCGTATCAGGAGTACGTGCTATGTCCTGTATGAAGCATGTGGGATTTAACGTGGCAGCGGATCCTACATATACCGTATCTTACATGGGAGTCAACGGAGGACTTGTCATTGTTGTTGCAGATGATCCGGGACTTTACAGCTCTCAGAACGAGCAGGATACAAGAATGGTCGCTCGCGCGGCACAGCTTCCAGTGATCGAACCATCAGACAGTGCAGAAGCAAAAGAATTTATTAAGATCGCATTTGATTTAAGTGAACAGTTTGACCGTCCGTTTGTATACCGTACGACAACAAGACTTGCACATTCACAGGGACTTGTAGAATTAAACGAACGCAAAGAGATCGAAGATAAACCATATGAGAAGAATATCCGCAAGAATGTTATGATGCCGGGAAATGCGAAACTCCGTCACGTAGAGATCGAAAAACGGAATCAGGAACTGGCAGAGGCAGCAAATACACTTCCGATCAACAGAGTTGAGATGAACGATACAAAGATCGGTGTGATCACAAGTGGAATTCCTTATCAGTATGTAAAAGAAGCACTTCCGGAAGCATCTGTGTTAAAACTTGGACTGGTGAATCCGCTTCCGAGAAAGCTGATCGAGGACTTTGCTTCGAAAGTAGATACATTATACGTTGTAGAAGAACTGGATCCTGTCATTGAGACACAGGTGAAATCTTGGGGGATCAAGGCAATTGGTAAAGAAATCTTTACAGTACAGGGAGAGTACAGTGCGAATATGATCCGTCAGGCAATCCTAAAAGAGGAACTGGACATCAGCAAACCTGCAGAGGCACCGGGAAGACCACCGATCTTATGTCCGGGATGTCCACACAGAGGTGTGTACTATGTGCTGAATAAGTTAAAGATACATGCAGCAGGTGATATTGGATGTTATACACTGGGAGCAGTTGCACCACTTAGTGTCGTGGATACAACAATCTGTATGGGAGCCAGTATCTCAAGTCTTCATGGTATGGAAAAAGCCAAAGGAAAAGAATATATCAAGAACTGGGTCGCTGTGATCGGGGATTCTACATTCTTACATACCGGTGTCAATTCGCTTATGAATATGATGTATAACAAAGCAACGGGAACAGTTATTATTTTAGATAACTCTACAACGGGTATGACCGGTCATCAGGATCATGCGGCAACCGGAAAGACACTTCAGGGAGATCCGACATACGCAATCGATATTCCTGCTTTGTGCCGCGCGATCGGAGTGAAGAATGTTGTGGAAGTCAATGCAAGAGATATCCAGGCAGTAGAGAAAGCGGTGAAAGAAGAAATCGCAAAAGATGAAGTATCTGTGATTATCACAAAGACACCTTGCGTTCTTTTGGATAAGTCGAAGAAACCGTTATATCAGACACACACAGACAAATGTAAAAAATGTGGTATGTGTATGAAACCGGGATGTCCGGCTATGACAAAGAATGCAGACGGTACCATTTCTATCGATGATACAATGTGTACAGGTTGCGGACTTTGTGCAAGCTTGTGTAAATTTGACGCAATTGAGTTAGTAAAGGAAGGTGACAGATAATGGCAGCAAAGAATATTATGATCGTCGGAGTCGGCGGACAGGGAACACTGCTTACAAGCAGAATCTTAGGAGGCCTTGCCATTGCCGGCGGCTATGATGTAAAGCTTTCCGAAGTACATGGAATGGCTCAGCGTGGCGGAAGTGTTGTAACATTTGTAAGATATGGGGATAAAGTGGCAGAACCGATCGTAGAAGAGGGGCAGGCGGATGTGATCATCGCATTCGAACGTCTGGAAGCACTCAGATATGCACATTTTCTGAAAAAGGATGGTGCACTGATCATCAATGACTGGAGAATCGATCCGATGCCGGTTGTGATCGGGGTAGCACAGTATCCGGAAAATATTATTGAGACACTCGGAGAAGAACACAGAGTCTATACAGTAAATGCAACAGAAGAAGCAAAGAAGATCGGTAATCCAAGAGTGTTCAACCTGATCGTACTTGGTGTAGCGGCTCAGCATATGGATTTTACAAAAGAACAGTGGTACGAAGTGATTGAAAAGACAGTTCCTCCGAAAACCATTGAGATTAATAAAAAAGCATTTGACGTTGGCTATCATTTATAAGGAGGTACGGAACAGGTTATGGCAAGAGTAGCACTGAAAGATTGGAAAGAACAGATCAGAGATCCGAAGATTGAGTGTATGAGCAGAGATGAGATGACTGCACTGCAGAGCGATCGTCTGGTAAAACAGGTGAAAAATGTATACGAAAATGTAGAATTTTATCGTAAGAAAATGGATGAAATAGGAGTAGAACCAGGGGATATCAAAGGGATTGAGGATATTGGTAAGCTTCCGTTTACGACGAAAGAGGACTTAAGAGCAAATTATCCGTTTGGCCTTCTGGCTGTTCCAAAAGATAAGATTGTCAGGGTTCAGGGAACATCGGGAACAACTGGAAAACTTACCCTTGCTTCTTATACACAGAAAGACATAGATGTATGGAGCGAGTGTGTGGCCAGAGGTCTTACGATGGCAGGACTTACAGCAGAAGACCGCATTCATATCTGTTATGGATATGGATTGTTCACAGGAGGCATGGGGCTGGATTTCGGAGCAAGAAAGCTTGGAGCAATGGCTATCCCGATGTCAGCAGGTAATACGAAGAGACAGCTGATGTGTATGGAAGACTTTGGCGCAACTGCATTTGCATGTACACCATCTTATGCGCTGTATCTTGCAGAGGCTGCCAATGAGGCCGGAATTGTAGACAAACTCCAGTTGAAGGTTGGAATCAACGGGGCAGAGCCATGGACAGAAGAGATGCGTCTGAAGATCGAAGAACTCCTGGATGTAAACTGCTTTGATATCTATGGCCTGTGCGAGGTTACAGGACCAGGTGTAGCTTTAGAGTGTATCCATCATAATGGTATGCATGTATATGAAGACTATTTCTATCCGGAAGTATTGAACCCGGCTGATAACAGCCATTGCGCAGACGGAGAGATCGGAGAACTGGTATTTACAACACTTGCCAAAGAAGGTATGCCGTTACTTCGTTACAGAACCAAAGACCTTACAAGTATTGATCATTCTACCTGTGAATGTGGACGAACACTCCCGAGAATCTCAAAATTCAAAGGACGTACCGATGATATGAAGGTTATCCGCGGAGTCAATGTATTCCCGACACAGGTTGAGACTGCACTGCTTTCTGTCGGTGGAGGAGTTGCACCGCATTATCTGATGATCGTTGACCGTGAGAATAATCTGGATGTGCTGACCGTTATGGTAGAAGTGGATGAAAAATATTTCTCAGATGAGATTCGTAAACTGGATGAGTTAAAGAATAAAGTTGCGGCAGTCTTAAAACAGGCACTCGGTGTTGCAGTAAGAGTGAAACTCGTAGAGCCAAAGACCATCGAAAGAAGTGAGGGTAAGGCAAAACGTGTCATTGATAACAGAGGTTTATAAACAGGAGGAAATAACATGGGCGTAAGTAATACCGTACAACAGTTATCGGTTTTTTTGGAAAACAGAGAAGGACGTCTGGAAGAAGTATTAGATGTACTCGCAAAAAGCAATGTGAATATCGTAGCACTGAGTCTTGCGGATACATCTGATTATGGAATGCTGCGTATGATCGTATCAGATCCGCATAAGGGACGCATGGCATTAAAGGAAGTTGGGATTACTTCGATGCTGACAGATGTAGTAGCACTTCGTGTACCACATGCAACCGGTTCATTGAGCAAAGCAATGCATCAGATCGTGGACGGTGAAGTAAACATTGAATATATGTACGCTTTTGCAAATGGAGATGATGCGGCAGCAGTATTAAAGAGTGATGATCCGGCAAGAGTAATCGATATTCTGAAAGGAAGCGGCTTTGATGTGTACAGTGCAGATGAAGCGTATCGTGCAAACCAATAGACATGAAAGAGGAACAGTATGGGTGTAGATAAGAGTGATGTTTTAAAGAAAATGAGGGAAGCAGAAGCCATCTATGTATTGATGTCTGATTGTACCAGAATGCCTTTCGTAGTGTGCGATCCGGAGACTTATGATGATCAGGTGCTGATTTTCTTCTCTGAAGAAGAAGCCATGAAGGGCGGACAGGAATTCCTGAAAGAGGGAAATCCTCTGAAGATATTTAATATTGAAAATAAATACATGCTTCCATTTTACAGCAGTTTATTCCCGGCCGGAGTGAATGGGATGTGGGTAGGAAAAGATACAGAAGAAGAGATCAAGCTTCAACTCACAGAACTGGTCAGAAGACCGGAGCAGAAACCGGGAGAGGAACCGATCGAGAATCCGAGTTTCCAGATTACAGCTATGTACTTCATGCAGAAAGCACGTAAGCAGAAAGAAATGAAGATTACAGAAGATATGAAGGATCTTCAGGAAGAATTGATGGCGCATTATCAGGATGCAACTTTCATTACTGCGGTCACGGAAGAGAAGAAAATGCCGGTGTTGAATAAGAATGACGGACAGGTATTATTGCCATTATTTACCGATGTTCAGGAGTTTCTGAAGTTCCAGAACAATCATTCGGATACAAGATATTCTATGGGAGTGCTGGAAGCGGTAAAAGTTCCGGAAGCAATGGGTGATGAAATGACAGGTGTAGTGGTGAATCCATTTGGTGTGGATCTGCAACTGAATATTGCAAGACCACAGAATCAGAATTAGTACTTACAGGTACGAAAAAGCCGGATAACATTTGTTATCCGGCTTTTTTTCGTAATCTCTCGCATTAAGTCATGTATTTCTTTTAAATATTCAAATCTGAAATAGCTATATTTTAATATATAAAAAGTACATCAAAAACTTAGATTCGTTATGATTAGAGCGGTGTTACATTAACAGCCTGTGGTCCTTTGGCGCCGTCTGTAACTTCGTATTCCACTTCCTGACCTTCTTCAAGCGTCTTGAATCCATCCATGTTCAGTCCTGAATAATGAACGAATACATCATGACCTTCAGCGTCAGAAATGAAACCGTAACCTTTTTGGTTGTTAAACCATTTTACAGTACCTTTCATGATCATACCTCCATAAAATATTATTAAATCGCATATTTATATAGGAAAACTATAAAATACACTATTGTCAGATTAGCATATATTGATAAATACGTCAATGGATATATGAAATGTTTTTGTGTTTTTGTACAAAAAATCAATCTACTTGACGAATGAACGTCAAACGTGTAAAGTAATATTGTTCAAACTAACAAAGGATTAAAAGGTTGGAAAAACTATGATTACATTGACAGGAAAAAAGATATCGGAAGGAATTGCGATCGGAAGACTTTCCTTTTATAAGCGTGATACAAAAGAAATCCGCAGGATCTATGTCAAAGATGTAGAAAAAGAAGTGATGCGTTTTCAAAAAGCCAGACAGAAGGCATTGCAGGAATTACGCGATCTGTATGATCTGGCAGCGAAGGATGTCGGAGAAGCGAATGCGGCAATCTTTGAGATGCAGCAGATGATCCTGGAAGACCAGGAGATCATCCGTCAGATTACAAGTATTATTGTTGAGCATAAGCTGAATGCAGAATATGCGGTAAAAAATGCGGTTGAAAATATTTTGGCAAGCGCTTCAAAGAGTAATAAGAATTATGTGCAGGGGCATGAGGCAGATGTAAAGGATGTATCGACAAGAGTACTCCGGATTCTTGCAAGGACATGGAAAGATAAGATGCTGACGGATGAGCCGTTTATTCTTGCTGCGGGAGAACTTTATCCAAGTGAGACTGTAAAGTTTGATAAGAGCAAAATTCTTGGATTTGTGACCAGATATGGAACTATCAATTCCCACACGGCTGTGCTTGCAAGAACCAAAGGAATACCATCGGTGATCGGACTGGGAGAATCCCTGAAAAAAGAATACGAAGGCAAGACGATCATCATCGACGGTTTTGAGGGAAAAGTATATATTGAGCCGGATTATACGACGATTTCCAAGATGAAGCAGAAGCAGGATGAGAATCATACCCAGGTACAGAATCTGGAACGTCTGAAGGGAAAAGAGAATATTACACAGAGTGGACAGAAGATTGACGTCTGTGCAAATATCGGAACCAGGGAAGATATAGAAAACGTACTGAGAAGTGATGCCGGAGGAATCGGATTATTCCGTAGCGAATTCCTGTATATCGAAAATGGGACAAAGCTGCCGACAGAAGAACAGCAGTTCCAGGTATACCGTCTGGCAGCAGAGGCAATGGGCACCAAAAAGGTCGTAATCCGTACCGCAGATCTGGGAGGCGAAAAGCAGGCAGAATGTCTAGAGCTCGGAGAAGATAGAAATCCGGAGATCGGCTATAGGGGAATCCGTGTATCGCTGGATAAAGATGAGATATTTAAGACACAGCTCCGTGCAATTTTACGTGCATCCGCATATGGAAATATGTCGGTCATGTTTCCGATGATCACGGATGTGGAAGAAGTAAAACAGGCGAAACTGATTCTGGAAAAGATAAAGAATGAACTGAAAGACGAGAAGATTCCGTTCAATGAAGAGATTAAGATCGGTGTTATGATCGAGACGCCTGCAGCGGTTATGATCAGTGGAGAGCTGGCAAGAGAAGCAGATTTCTTCAGTATCGGAACGAATGACCTGACACAGCTGACACTCGGAATGGACAGAACAAACAGCAGACTGGAGCGCTTTTATAATACACATCATCCGGCGCTTCTTAAGATGATCCGTATTATTGCCAATAATATCCACCTGGAAGGAAAGAAAATCGCATTATGCGGTGATCTGGCGGCTGATCTTAGTCTGACTGAGAAGTTTATCCAGATGGGGATCGATGAGTTGTCTGTAGCACCGAGCCAGGTACTTGCTTTGAGAAAAAAAATAAGGGAAATACAGTAAGTTATAGTTAATATCTTGTTGTTGAGAGTATAAGGAGGAAAAGAGTAACATGTTGGAAAAATTATTTAAGCTCCGTGAGAACGGGACGAATGTCAGGACCGAGGTTATGGCAGGTATCACCACGTTCATGACCATGGCGTACATCCTTGCGGTCAATCCGAGTATCCTGTCTGCGACAGGGATGGATTCCGGTGCGATCTTTACATCCACAGCACTGGCGGCAATGATCGGTACGTTTCTGATGGCATTCTTTGCCAATTATCCGTTTGCACTGGCGCCGGGAATGGGATTGAATGCGTACTTTGCATATACCGTTGTTCTCGGAATGGGATATAAGTGGGAAGTTGCACTGACAGCCGTCTTTGTAGAAGGTATCGTATTTATCGTACTTTCGCTTACAGATATCCGTGAGGCAATCTTCAATGCAATCCCGAAAAATCTGAAGTCTGCAGTCAGTGTCGGCATCGGATTGTTCATCGCATTTATCGGACTTCAGAATGCAAATATCGTAGTGGGAGGTTCTACGCTTTTGGAGTTATTCTCAATTGATGGGTACAACAGTGCAAAAGGTGTGGAAGCATCCATGAATAACGTAGGAATCACGGTTCTTCTTGCATTGATCGGTGTGGGAATTACAGGAATTCTGGTAATTAAGAATGTAAAGGGAAATATTTTATGGGGAATCCTGCTCACATGGATTTTAGGAATTATCTGCCAGATGACAGGTATCTATGTGCCGGATCCGGAGATTGGATTCTACAGTCTGCTTCCGGACTTTAGCAGTGGATTTTCAATCCCTAGTATCATGCCGGTATTTGGTAAACTTGATTTTAGCGGAGTATTTTCCCTGAATTTCATCGTCGTTATCTTTGCATTTTTATTTGTTGATATGTTTGATACGATCGGAACATTGATTGGTGTATCTACCAAGGCAGGTATGTTAGATGAAGAAGGACATCTTCCGAATATCAAAGGGGCACTGATGGCTGATGCGGTTGCAACAACCGTCGGAGCAGTTCTTGGAACAACAACGACTACCACGTTCGTGGAAAGTGCATCAGGCGTATCTGAAGGAGGAAGAACCGGGCTGACTTCCGCAACAACAGCCATTTTATTCGGGTTGTCGTTGTTCCTGTCACCAATCTTCCTTGCAATTCCATCGTTTGCAACAGCACCGGCATTGATCGTAGTGGGATTCTATATGTTGACAAATGTGGCGCACGTTGATTTTGATGATTTTTCAGAAGCACTGCCATGCTACATCTGTATCCTGGCTATGCCATTTTTCTACAGCATCTCAGAAGGTATCTCTATGGGAGTGATTTCTTACGTGATCCTGAATCTGATGACTGGAAAGGCAAAAGAAAAGAAGATCAGCGCATTAATGTATGTACTTGCGGTATTATTCATATTGAAATATATCTTTCTGTAAAATATAATAGAAAGTGGAGAACGAAAAGAGATCGGTGTTTCCGGTCTCTTTTATGACTTATAAAAGTATCCGAAAGATACATGAAGGAGAACAAACGTATGAATTTACTTACGATGGAACATATTACAAAGGCTTATACAGACCGTGTTCTTCTGAATGATGTTGCATTCAGTATCAATGAAAATGAGAAGATCGGTGTGATCGGAATCAATGGGATGGGAAAGTCTACGCTGTTAAAAGTGACTGCAGGAATCGAACCATATGATGAAGGGAAGATCAGTATGGGAAAGCAGGTGAAGATCTGCTATCTTCCGCAGACACCGGAATTCGAAGAGGGAACAACAGTTCTTCGCGCAGCAATTGCAGATAATGTAAATGAACTGAACCAGTGGACGATCGAGGCAGATGCAAGATCTATGCTGAATCAGCTGGGGTTCTATGATTATGATGAAAAAGTAGAGCATATGTCCGGCGGACAGAAGAAGAGGATTGCACTGGTCAATGCACTGCTGACACCGGCTGACATACTGATCTTAGATGAGCCGACGAACCACCTGGATAATGCAATGTCAGAGTGGCTGGAGGAATATCTGATCGGCTTTAGAGGGGCAATACTGATGGTTACGCATGACCGTTACTTCCTGGATCGTGTGGCAACAAGAATCGTGGAAGTGGATCAGGGGAAGCTATACAGTTATCCGGGAAATTATTCCGAATTTGTTAAATTGAAAGCAGAGCGTCAGGATATGGCACTGGCTACGGAACGGAAGAGGAAGAGCCTTCTCCGCACCGAACTTGAATGGCTGGGAAGAGGTGCAAGAGCCAGAAGCACGAAGCAGAAAGCACATATTGACCGGATCAAAGCGATGCAGGAGATCAAGGATATTCAGGAAGAAAAGAGAGTGGTACTGGATTCCGTAGCATCCCGTATGGGAAATAAGACGATCGAGCTGGAGAATATCAGCAAATCTTATGGTAACAGAAAGCTGATCAGTGATTACAGCTATATATTCCTGAAAAATGACCGCATTGGAATTATCGGTCCGAACGGCTGTGGCAAGACAACACTTCTTAAGATCATCAATGGGATCGTGAGGCCAGACAGTGGAACAATAGAAATCGGGCAGACTATCCGGATTGGATATTTCTCGCAGGAGAACGAATATATGGATGCGTCCATGAAAGTGATCGACTATGTGAAAGAAGTGGGGGAATATGTCACTACATCTGACGGAAAGATCACGGCATCACAGATGCTGGAGCGTTTTTTATTTGACGGAGCCATGCAGTGGTCGAAAATCGAGAAGCTTTCCGGAGGAGAAAAGCGGAGATTGTATCTGATGCGTGTGCTGATGAGTGCGCCGAATGTGCTGATCCTGGATGAGCCGACGAATGATCTGGATATCCAGACACTGACCATTCTGGAGGATTATCTGGATCACTTTGACGGAATTATCATAACAGTATCTCATGACCGGTATTTCCTTGATCGTATCGTGAACCGTATTTTTTCTTTTGAAGGAGACGGGAAGGTACGCCAGTTTGAGGGAGGATATTCTGATTATCTGATCCGGAAAGAACTGGAAGGTCTGGATACGGAGATGTCATTGAAAGGACATGCTGCAGCAACAGAAGAACAATCAACGAAAGGGGAAAGTTCTTCCAAAGATACATGGAAGCAGAGAAAACCGAAACTTAAGTTCACGTATAAAGAGCAGCGGGAGTTTGAGACCATCGACGATGATATTGCAAAGCTTGAAGAAAAGCTCGAGACGCTGGATGCACAGATTGCAGCTAATGCGACTAATTCAGTGAAATTACGGGAACTCATGGATAAAAAAGAAGAGGCAGGGAATGAACTGGATGAAAAGATGGAGCGTTGGGTATATCTGAATGATCTGAATGAAAAGATTCAGAATGCAGACATAACAAAAGAATAGACAAGGAGGATATGATATGAGTTGGACAAGAGAAAGACTGAAAACGAATGGCAGGATTGCATTTAAAAAGAATTACTGGTCATGTGTCGCTGTAGCCGTGATCATGGGAATTATCACAGGATTAAGTGGTGTGAATGGAGGAAGAGCCGGAGGCAGTGCTTCGCAGAACAGTTTGTATGGAACAGATGGATTTGGATATCTGTTTGCCGGATTGGCGATTACAATGGCAGCAATTATAGTGACTCTCATAATTCTGGCACTGGAGATATTTGTGGGAAGTCTTCTGGAAGTAGGCGGAAAAAGGTTCTTTGTTCTCAATAAGACAGAGAATCCAACAGTCGGAACCATATTTGATGCATTCCGTTCCGGACATTATGTGAATGTTGTGTTGGTGATGTTCCTGAAAAATCTGTTTACATCTTTGTGGACGCTGCTTTTCGTTATTCCGGGAATTGTAAAACATTATGAATATCTGATGATCCCTTACATTCTTGCAGAGAATCCGGGAATGGACAGAAAAGAAGCATTTCAGATCAGTAAGCGTATGATGGACGGGCAGAAGATGGAGACATTTATTCTGGATCTGTCATTTATCGGATGGATATTACTGTCTGCAATTACCTGTGGAATCGTTGGGATATTCTATGTAAATCCGTACAGGGAGGCGACATTTGCAGAATTATATGCATTTAATAAGGCAAAAGCGTATGAAGAAGGATATATCAGATAAGGAAAATCAGAAAGAAAAGTTACAGGTAAAGGAAGTAGTATGGCGATTAATAAATCCATGAGAAGAGTATTGAAAGCTCTGTCTTTTGACGGCATTGAAGTAGAAGCCTCGAGGCATCTGGCAAATTTAAAGGCAATCGATCCAATGAAAATCTTTTATAAGACGATTGATTATAAGATTTATAACGGTGATCATCAGATTCCGGTGAGGATATTCCTTCCGGGAGAGAAGATGGAAGATGATCTCCCGGCATTGTTGTTCTTTCACGGAGGCGGATGGGTAACGGAAAGTATTGACAATTATGAGAGAATCTGTGCCCGTCTGGCATCGGCAACAAATCATATTGTTGTATCGGTAGAGTACAGGCTGGCACCGGAATATCCATTTCCGACAGGTTTCTATGACTGTTATATGGCGGCAAAGGCTATGTTTACGAACCGGTTCATTTTGAATACAGATCCGGACAAGATCACTTTGATCGGGGACAGCGCAGGCGGGAATCTGGCAGCAGCTGTTTCACTGATGGCAAGAGATCAGGGAGAATTTCTGCCAAAGAGACAGATTCTGATCTATCCGGCAGTGAATAATGATTACAGTGAGAATTCCCCGTATCTGTCAGTCAGACGCTATGGAACAGAGTATCTTCTGACAGCTGGAAAGATGAGGGATTATATTAATTTTTATGCTTCGGCAGAAGAAGATAAGAGGAGTAAATATCTTGCACCTCTGATGGAAACGGATTACAGTAACCAGCCGGATACATTGATCTTAACAGCAGAATGTGATCCGCTCAGAGATGAAGGGGAAGAGTATGGAAGGCGTCTGAAAGAAGCCGGAAATCAGGTGGAGATTCACCGGATTCAGGATGCACTTCACGGATTTTTTGCACTTGGGGTAAAATATTACCATGTGCAGGAGAGCTTCGCGATTATTAACCGCTTTCTTGACAGCTATGGACAGAAAGAAAGCGAAAAGAATGTCAATCCGGCGGATGGTAAATAGCAGCGGGAGAGAGAAAGGGGAAAAGCAGTGTTTGAACAAAAACGTGCTTACTGGAGAAGTCTGGATAATGCGGCAAAGTTATTTTCTGCCGCCAGCAGTCCGAAAGATACCAGAGTATTCCGGTTCTATTGTGAACTGAAGGAAGAAGTGGAAGAAAATGCCTTGCAGGAGGCACTGGATCAGACAATTGAGAAATATCCGGTATTCCTGTCGGTCATGAGAAAAGGCTTGTTCTGGCACTATCTGGAGAAAAGCGAATTAAGACCGATAGTAAGAAAAGAATATAAAGAACCATGCAGCAGTCTGTATGTACGGGATAAAAAGACGCTTCTATTCGAAGTGACCTATTATAAAAAACGGATTAATTTTGAAGTGTTTCATGCACTGACTGATGGAACCGGCGCGACGGAATTCTTGCGGGAACTGGTGAAGAATTATCTACATCTGGTTCATAAGGATGAACTTGAACCGGTTGAATTATCAGATCAGTATCTGACGGTAAAGGATCAGGAGGATGACAGCTTCAGCCGTTATTACGATCCGGATTTTCCAAGAAAGAAAAAGAAGAAGATCAAGGCATTTCAGATTAAAAAGAACGGAAAGGGATACGAAGAACTGCAAGTCAATGAGGCGACTGTGCCGGTAAAAGAACTTTTGGGCATCAGCAGGGAAAAGGGAGTATCCATGTCGGTGCTTTTAACGACGGCATTCATATGTGCAATTCATGAGGAAATGAGCCGGATACAGGAAAAAAAGCCGGTCATACTGATGGTTCCGGTGAATTTAAGAAAGATATTTCCATCCGATTCGATGCTGAATTTCTTTGGTTATATAGAACCGGGATATCAGTTTGGAGAAGAAAAAGATTCGTTTGAAGATGTACTGGAAACAGTTAAGATATATTTTCGGGAGAATCTGTCTAAGGAACATATGGCAGGTCGGATGAATGAATTGATCGCAATAGAAAAGCATAAAATTTTAAAGTGGGCACCTCTGGAACTTAAGAACCGGTGTATCCGTGCAGGAGCTAAGATGGCAGAGCAGGAAGTGACGGCTGTGCTTTCTAATATGAGTGTAGTAAAGATGCCGGAAGATTATGCGGACTATATTGAAAAATTCGGAGTGTATACCAGTACGAACCGGACAGAATTATGTATCTGTTCTTTTAAGGATACACTTTCACTCAGTTTTACATCAAGATATGACAGTACAAATATCCAGCGGAATTTTTACCGGATACTGACAGAACTCGGCGTACAGGTTACGGTTACAGAAGCAGATTTTCCGGAGGATGCAAAAGCAAATTACGAAGGGAAGAAAGTGTTGCAGATATTTACATTCTGCTGTATTGCAGCAATTGTGCTCAGTATGATGACCGATATCATCATATCCCCTGGGGTACACTGGTCGGTATATGTAGCGTCCGGCTGTGCAACGATGTGGTTGACGATGGCAGTTGGGTATGTGAAGCGCTTTAACCTGTTGAAGAATGCGGCGTGGCAGCTTCTGATCATGTCCGGCATCTGCGTGTTATGGGATCTGGGAACCGGATGGAGGGGATGGTCGGTAAATATCGGAATCCCGAATATCTGCCTATTGATCCAGATTGTAATGCTGATCATATCCCGAATACGGTCATTATCACCAAGAGAGTATATGATATATTATGTAATGGCGTCGGTATATTCGATGATACTGCCGTTCGTACTGCTCATGACAGGGGTGATCCGCTACAGAACCCCGTCTGTCATCTGTATCGGCTGTAGTTTTCTGCTGATGATTGGACTTATCATGTTCAAAAGAAAAGAATTTAAAGAAGAAATGCATAAAAAATTTCACGTTGGTTGACACTGATATCAAGAGTTATGTTATAATAGCTATATCAAGAGTTTATGTCAGCGCGTTTACAAATTTCATAATACGATACCAGAAAAGTTGGCGTGCAGTTCGATATAACTTCGGATTGTGCGCCCTTTTAGCGTTGTCATACGTCTGCAGAAGTTACCATGAGAGAAGTGTTAAGAACAGGAGGCAGAAATGTTCAGAATAGGAGATTATGTGGCGCATTATAAGGAGGGCGTCTGTGAAGTGGTAAATATTGGAAAGATTGATATGGGCAGTTCGGATAAAGAGTATTATACGTTAAAACCGGTATATGATGCAGCCGGAACGGTCTATACACCGGTTGACAACAAGAGGGAGCAGATCAGACAGTTAATTACAAAAGAAGAAGCAGAGAATCTGATCAAAGAGATGTCGGAGATTGATACAATCGGTGTGACGAATGAAAAGCAGCGGGAAGCAATGTACAAAAATGCGTTATTACACAATCAGTGCAGAGAATGGGTTTCATTGATCAAGACATCTTATGGGAGAAATAAAGAAAGAATCCAGGCAGGGAAAAAGACGATTAATATCGATGAGAGATATATGTCCAGTGCTGAAAAGTTCCTGTATGGGGAACTGGCGGTGGTGATGGAGATGCCGAGAGATAAAGTCAGTGGTTATGTGAAAGAGCATTTGGATACAGAGAGAGAATAGGAGAAGACAGAGTCAAAAATAATGTTGCAAACCAAAGAAATGGTTGCAACATTATTTTTGTGATTAATGTGAAATCGTTGTATCTTTAACTGCTTTTGCGGATTTTTCGGCATAAATTGTCGTTACAAGATTCTTATACGGAGCACGTTTTTTTAGTTCTCCGGCATCTTCTAAAATATCCTGAAGAAGATCAAAACTTTCCTGACGGAAGATTAGATCCTTCTTCCATGTGTCCTGTTCATAGTAACGGGATACGATGGTTGTAATGGTATCCGGTGTCGTCTCTTTGAACTGAGGCGCAATTACCTGAGCAATTTCTTCCGGAGTGTGAGATGCCACATAATTCATACCTTTTTGCAAAGCATTGGTAAATCCCTGAATGATTTCCGGATGTTGCGAGATGTAACTTTTCTTTGCAGAGAATGCGGTGTATGGGACATATCCGCTGTCAGTTCCGAGAGAAGCTACAACATATCCTTTTTCTTGTTTTTCAAGGTTGGTTGCGCCTGGTTCAAATTCTACCGTGAAGTCATAGTCTGCTTTTTCTTCAGCAAAGGCTGCAGCTGTAGAACCGAAATCAATGTTCTGGTCAATTGTAAGATCAGAGGCTGGGTCAATGTGATTCTGCTTTAAGATATATTCGAATACCATTTCAGGCATGCCGCCTTTCCGCCCGCCAATAACTTTTCTGCCTTTCAGATCTTCCCATTTAAAATTTTTAATATCCTCTCTGGCAACTAGGAAGTTTCCGGCTCGCTGAGTGAGCTGTGCAAAATTCACGACATAATCATGAGCCCCTTCATTATAAGTATAAATGGAAGCTTCTGATCCCATAAATCCGATGTCGGCTGTTCCGGAAAGGACAGCAGTCATGGTCTTGTCGGCGCCAAAACCGGTCACGAGAGAAAGGTCGATCCCTTCCTTCTCAAAATAATTCTTTTCCATTGCAACATACATCGGTGCATAGAAGATAGAATGAGCGACTTCATTCAGTGTGACAGGAATCAGATCCGTCTTTTTATCATTGATAGATTTTGAAGATTTTGAAGTTTTGCCTGTCGCAGATTCCGGTTTATCAGCGGATGTGCATGCCAAAAGTGAAGTGACGGATAGTGTAAAAAGTAGAAGAAGAGCGGTGATACACTTTTTCATAAGATCCTCCCAGGGAAATATATTCTATGCTTTATAGTATATTCAGATGTGAAAGATCAGTGACAGGGGGTGGATGGATTACAAAATTTCTTGTTTTATTTTTAATGAATTAATGGTAAAATATTGAAGTATTAACGAAAATGAGAGGAAAAAAGAGTATGAAACAAAAAAATAGCTTTAGCGGGCAGATTGGATTTGTATTTGCAGCTGCCGGAAGCGCAGTCGGTGTAGGAAATCTCTGGCGCTTTCCATATCTGGCGGCAAAAGATGGAGGCGGATTGTTCCTGCTTATCTATCTAGTACTGGTGTTGACGGTCGGATTTGTGTTATTGACTACGGATATTGCAATTGGCCGCAAGACAGGCAAAAGTGCAATCTATGCTTATGAATCAATGCAGAAAAAATGGAAATTTCTTGGAGTGATCACATTCTTGGTTCCGGTGTTGATCATGACCTATTACGCAGTTATAGGCGGATGGATTTTAAGATACATTGTTATTTATCTTACAAGCTCAGGGAAGCAGGCAGTAGCAGATGACTGCTTTACCGCATTCATTTCTTCACCATCGTC
The DNA here is from genome assembly GCF_024168045.1 of Dorea longicatena. GTDB lineage: Bacteria > Bacillota > Clostridia > Lachnospirales > Lachnospiraceae > Dorea_A. The sequence goes on along the minus strand of NZ_CP100126.1, from coordinate 1,942,429 downwards.
GGTGTGGTATGGATTGATCTTTATGCTGCTGACAGCATTGATCGTATATAACGGTGTAGAAGAGGGAATCGAACGGGTTTCGAAATTTATCATGCCGGTTCTGCTGATTATGGTAATCGGAATTGCAATTTTCTCACTTACATTGAAGACTACGCTGGATGATGGAACGGTACGTACCGGATTGCAGGGGCTTAAGGTGTATATGAAACCGGATCTGACAGGAATTACGGTTGGCCGCTTCCTGCAGATTACACTGGACGCAATGAGCCAGCTGTTCTTCTCTCTGAGTGTATCAATGGGAATTATGATTACATATGGCTCATATGTTAAGAAAGATGTAGATCTGAATAAGGCAGTATCGCAGATTGAGATCATGGATACCGGAGTTGCATTCCTTGCCGGTGTTATGATCATCCCAGCAGTATTCGTATTCTCCGGTTTGGACGGAATGTCAGCGGGACCGGGACTGATGTTTGTATCATTGCCAAAGGTATTCTACAGTATGGGAACGGTCGGACGTGTGATCGGAATTCTGTTCTTTGTACTGGCAGGATTTGCCGCATTGACATCCTGCATTTCGGTACTGGAATCAATCACTGCAAACTGTATGGAATTATTTCACACAGAGCGTAAGAAGACGACCAGAGTGTTATCGGTGATCTACCTTATCGCAACAGCAGTGATCGCACTTGGATACAGCATCTTCTATGTAGAAGTTGCACTTCCAAACGGAAGTACAGGACAGCTTCTGGATATCATGGACTATATCAGTAACAGCTTTATGATGCCGTTTATTTCGCTGTTATCAGCAATCTTGATCGGCTGGATCATGAAGCCGTCATGGATTGCAGAGGAAATGGAACTGAATGGCGAGAAATTCAAACGTAAAAAGTTATATAATGTGATGATGCGTTATATTATGCCGGTTATCATGGTGATTCTGTTCCTGCAGTCAACAGGTGTGTTGAATATGATTATGAAATAATAATATTGGAAGTAAATGAAGCAAAAAGGAGATCAGAGAAATATGAGTACAAAAGCAGAACATGCAGCAGAATTACACCAGAGAGGATGCAACTGCGCCCAGGCAGTAGCCTGTACATTTTGCAAAGAATTCGGAATCAGTGAAGACGATATGTTTCGTATCGCAGAAGGTTTTGGTCTGGGTATGGGCGTGATGGAGATGTGTGGTGCATTGTCTGGAATGGCAATGATCATCGGCCTTGATAACAGTCAGGGAGGCACAGAAGAAGGATCCAGAACCAAAGGGGATACATATAAGAAGATCCGAAGCAAAGTAGAAAAATTCAAAGAGAAAAATGGTTCCTGCATCTGCCGGGAGTTAAAAGGTGTGGAGACAGGAAAAGTTCTCTGCAGTTGTCCACAGTGTATCGCAGATGCCGTAGCTTTGACAGAAGAATATCTGGCAGAACAGGGAAAATAAAGTCTGGATAAAATAAAGCTCAGGGAAAATGAAATCCGGGAAAAGTCAATGCATAATGGAGAAAAGAAATGCGATTAAAAAATATATTAATTGTTGTAAAAGATATCGAACATTCCAAACAATTCTATCATGACCTGTTCGGACTGAATACAATTCTTGACAATGACGGCAATGTGATATTAACGGAAGGCCTGGTACTTCAGGACGAAAAGATATGGAAAGAAGTTCTGAATAAGGATATTATTCCAGAAAATCATGCCAGTGAGTTATATTTCGAAGAACCGGATATCGAAGCATTTGCCAGAAAGCTTGAAAAGTTGTATCCTAATGTTAGGTATGTCAACCGGCTGATGACACACAGCTGGGGGCAGAAGGTGGTCCGTTTCTATGATCCGGATGGCAATCTGATCGAAGTAGGAACACCGATGTAAAGAATTCCAATGAATGGTGCGAGGCAGTATCCGATGAAGAATACGGAAAATTGAAATAATCCTACCGAAGTATAAAAAATGTGATAAAATGGTTGCAGTCAGGGAACTGATTGCAGCCATTTTTTTGGTATCGCCATGTGTTCGTAAGGAACTGCCAGTGGCAGGTCATGTAGATACAAAAGTATGCAAGAGAAGTTGCTGGCGGTCGATTCTGAGGATTAACAGAGACAGAACATGAAAGGACAAGAATCATGAAGATAACATCAGTTGCAGTATTAGGTGCAGGTGCGGTAGGTTCCTATGTGATCTGGGGACTTGCGGACCGTGAAGATATAAAGCTTGGTGTGATCGCCGAAGGAGAGAGAAAGGAAAGACTGAGCCGTCAGGGCTGTGCGATCAACGGAAAGGTCTATCATCCGGAGGTGTGGACACCAGAGGAAGCAGAAAATGTGGATTTCCTGATCGTTTCGTTAAAATACGGTGCATTACCGGGAGCATTGGAAAGCATCCGAAAAATAGTTGGAAAAGATACCAGTGTAATGAGCCTGATGAATGGCGTGGACAGCGAAGAGATCATCGCAGAACAGATTGGAAAGTCACACATTCTTCCGGCTGTGATTAAAGTAGCGTCGCACAGAGAAGCGGACGGATATCATTTCGATCCGGAGACAACACTTGGGATCATCTTCGGTGAATATGAAGCCCCATACGAAAGTGAAAGGGTAAAGGCGGTGAAAGAACTGTTTGCCGGTACGGGAATCCATTACCGCTCAACGGAATATGCAATAGAAGAAGTATGGTGTAAATTCCGTCTGAATGTCTGCAATAATCTGCCACAGGCAATCCTGGGAGCAGGTGTTGGCTGTTACCGGGACAGTGAACATATGAAAGCAATTCAGAATGGTTTGAAAAAAGAACTGGAAGCAATTGCAGAAGCGAAAGGAATTGACATCAGTAAAGCGGACAGAATGTCCGGACGGGGAAGTGCGGTTCCGCCAAAGGCCCGTTATTCCACATTACAGGATCTGGATGCAGAACGTCATACGGAGATCGATATGTTTTCCGGAGCGCTGATGCGTATGGGAAAAGAACTGGGGATTCCAACACCATATAATGAATATACCTATCATATGATCAAAGCACTGGAAGAAAAGAATGACGGCAGATTTGCCTATACAGGAGAGGAAGAACCAACCTGGTCGAAATAAAAAGTTTGGAGAAGAGATATGTTAAAAAAAGAAGAAATGATTACACTTTTAAAGAATGACGTAGTTCCGGCACTTGGCTGCACGGAACCGGTATGTGTAGCACTGTGCGCAGCAAATGCAGGGAAAATGACGGAAAATAAGATCCGTTCGATAGAAGTGGAAGTAAATGCAGGAATCTATAAAAATGGAATGTCGGCAGGAATCCCAGGCTGTGATTATGTAGGACTTCCATATGCAGCAGCATTGGGAGTATATCTTAAGAATCCGGAAAAAGGGCTGGAACTTCTGGAAGATATCACACCGGAAATTCTGGAACAGATGAAAGAACTGTGCGGTATGGCTGCTGTATCCGTGAAGATTAAAGAGCAGGAGCAGGGATTGTATGTGAAATGTAAGATCAAGACAGAAGCAGATATGATCACATCGGTCATCAGAGGAACACATACGAATCTTGTATATCTGGAGAAAAATGGAAAGATTATATATGAAAAAAATCAGGAAAACGGACAGGCATCAGATAATGCTCTGATTGAGGCGTTGAAACAGATGACAATTGCACAGATCCGCCAGGTTGCAGATACAGCTTCAGAGGAAGAATTACATTTCCTGATGGATGGAGTGGAAATGAATGAAAGACTGGCAGCTTATTCCGAAGATAAGAAAGTCGGAGTAGGAATTGCAGATACGCTTCGGAGTGAAAAAGGTTCAGAGGTGTTGAAGAATGATCTGCTGACCAGAATTATGCTGAAAGTAAGTTCGGCAGCCGAGAGCCGTCTGGACGGCTGTCCGCTGCCGACGATGAGCAGTTCCGGTGCGGGAACAAAAGGTCTGGTAGTGATCCTGCCGGTCAGTGAAGCAGCAGACGCATTGGAAGTGTCAATGGAGAAAAAGGTGCGTGCGCTTGCAATTGCTCACCTGGTGAACCGTTATATCAATGCTTATATAGGAAAGCTGTCACCGATGTGCTCCTGTGTCATGGCATCATCAACGGCTGCATCCGTAGGAATTGCTTACCTGCTGGGAGGCAGTGACGAACAGCTTGGGTATGCGGTGCGAAATATGTCCGGGACGGTAACGGGAATGATCTGTGACGGCGGAAAGGTCGGCTGTGCAATGAAGGTTGCAACAGGATCAGCAGCAGCCCTGCTTTGTGCGCTGACGGCCGTTCATGATGCGCCGCTTCGTGTGAGTGACGGTATCTGTGCAGAGACACCGGAAGACTGTATCCGTCATATGGCACAGATTGGTAATCAGGGGATGGCGCAGACGGATAAAGAAATCATTCATATTATGGAGCAGAAAAAGTGATGACAGAAAAAGTGAAACAACAGCATATGTTTTCGAATAAAATGATCGCCGGTATTCTGATACCGGTCGTTCTGGAACAGTTATTGAATTCAATTATGGGAACGGCAGATACGATGATGGTAAGTAATATTGGATCTGCAGCTATCTCGGCAGTATCGCTGGTGGACTCTATCAATATTCTTGTGATACAGGCATTTTCGGCACTGGCAGCAGGAGGAGCAATTGTCTGTTCACAGTATATCGGACAACAGAATAAAAAGATGGCGAATGAATCTGCAAGACAGGTGTTATTCATCATCACGGCCATCTCGATCGCAGTCAGTGTGTTATGTCTGGGATTTAAGAAACCGCTTTTGCGCCTGATTTTTGGTTCAGTAGAAGCAGACGTTATGAGAGCCTCAGAGACATATTTCTTTTATACAGCTATTTCATTTCCGTTCATAGCGGCATATGATTCGGCGGCATCCATTTTTCGCGCGCAGGAGAATACGAAGGGTCCAATGCTCATTTCCATGATATCGAATGCGATGAATATTGTTGGAAATGCAATTATGATCTGGATTTTCCATATGGGAGTTGCGGGTGCGGCAATTTCTACACTGGTCTCCCGTATATTCTGTGCAGTGGTAGTATTGATTCAATTAAGAAAAGACCGGCAGCCAATCGTGGTAAGAGATTACCTGAAAATCCGTCCGGACTGGGCAATGATCCGGAGAATACTCGGAATCGGAATTCCGTCCGGTGTGGAAAACAGTATGTTCCAGCTTGGGAAACTGGCGATACAGTCTACCGTATCAACATTAGGTACAACAGCAATCGCAGCACAGGCAATGACAAATATTCTGGAGAATCTGAATGGAATGGCGGCAATCGGAATTGGTGTAGGGTTGATGACAATTGTAGGTCAGTGTATGGGAGCGGACAGAAAAGATGAGGCGGTCTATTACATAAAAAAATTAAGCGTGATCGCGGAAGTGGCAATCATTGTAAGCTGCTTGCTGGTATTTGCATTGACCGGACCTGTAACAGTTCTTGGCGGCATGGAGCCTGCAAGTGCAAAGATGTGTTTCCATATGGTAATCTGGATTACGATTGTGAAGCCGATTGTATGGACGCTGGCATTTGTTCCGGCATACGGACTTCGTGCGGCGGGAGACGTAAAATTTTCTATGATCACGTCGTGTCTGGTCATGTGGCTGTGCCGATTTTGTCTGTGCGTGATACTGATCCGATTTCTGGGATTTGGAACGATGGGTGTCTGGATCGGAATGTTTGCCGACTGGACAGTGCGTGCAGTAATATTTACATGGAGATTCCATAGCAGAAGATGGTTAAGGTATAAGGTGATTTAACCATTATTATGAATCAATAGAGTATGAGATCAAAACAAATAATAATCAGGAAGATTAAAGGAGAAAGAAAATGAATGAATTATATGAATTGATTGAAAAAAAAATAAAGGCATCCGGATATCCGAGACCAATCTCGGGGGCAGATGTATATGATGATATCTGTGATCAGATCGATGGAAAAGAAAACGGGACGTATTTATTATTGTCAAAATTTGAAGAAGATGTGGTATTTGAGTATCATATTACGATTCGGGATGAGGATTTTAATCTGGGAGTTCTGACGATGAAGACACCGGAAGGTACATTTGAAGTAGACTTCGATGCATAGATTTACTTGGGATTTAATTTATTAACTGGGGAAGCGGCCTCTCAGTCCTTGAAGGAAACAATAGATAAGACTTCTATCCTTATCTATTGTTTCCCTCAAGTCGTAACTGGCAGCGAATGTTAATAAATAAAATGCCCGGAAGTGTAACCCGGTGGAGGCCACAACCGTTACGCAATTGCCATTTAATTTGTAAGGTATTCGACACCCACGGAATAAAAAGTAGAAAGCCGTTCCAGTGAATGTGAAGAAGGTGTTGGAAATAGTTAAGCGTCAAAATTATGCGTTGGGTTTTCGAAATTTGCCTGTTTGAGCCGAATGGCGAGTTGCAAATTTCGGAATCCCGTTTTTAGCATAATTTTGACGCTTTAGTATTTCCCGCCGACGGAACCTGAACAGGAACGGCTTTCTACTTTTTATGCAGGTCCGGGTCGTCGTGCCTTTCTGAATTAAATCCCAAATCAACTCAGACTCTGTCGTGATTGATCTCGCGATAAAATAACCGTGCAATCTCATCCTGTTTATCCGTCTGACCAAGAATCCACATCAGTTTTGCAACAATAGATTCTGTTGTCATATCATCGGACTGCAGGATTCCTTTATGATTACTGAATTTTTTTCCAACCTGATATACGCCAAGATCACAGCCTTCTTCCGGCACCTGTGTGGTGACAGCGATTGTCTTGCCGGAATCTACCCAGGAGAAGATCGCTTTTTCAAAGGAATCATCATATTCCGGGATACCGCCGATACCAAAGGTTTCCAGGATGATAGCATCATAGTGACCACTCAACAGATCGAAAATCTCAGCTTTGACTTCCGGAGTCAGTTTCAGCACAAAGACACGGTCATTAAGACTTGCGTAAGATTTCAAATCCTGAGGAGCGGGACGTTCTTCCGTATAGTAACGGATGATACGGCTGTCACGGATAATGGCAAGTTCAGGGAAGTTCATACTGTCAAATGCATCAAAACTTCTGGTGCGCTGCTTACGTCCGCGGGTTCCGGCAACAACTTTTCCGTTAAATACAATGCAGACATTGCAGGAAAGATCGTCGGCAGCATACAGAATACTCTGGAACAGATTGATCTTTGCATCGGTATAAGGATTGGCCATTGGTTTCTGGGAACCGGTCAGTACAATTGGCTTTACACTGTCCTGGATCAGATAAGACAGGGCGGCAGCAGTATATGCCATGGTGTCTGTTCCGTGAAGAACGACAAACCCATCGTAGTTGTTATAATTTTCCATGATTGCATCACGGATCATCAGCCACTGACGTGGACGCATATTGGTGCTGTCGATGTTCATAAGTTGAAGTATTTCCAGATGACAGATGTCTTTGATTCCCGGTACGCTGGCTGCAAGTTCTTCCCCTGTCACAGCCGGTGTCAATCCAAGATCCCCCTCTTTGGATGCAATCGTACCACCGGTTGCTATCATTAGTATGTTTTTCATGATCAGTTACCTCTCAATATACATAATATATTTTTTATACTTCTATAAGATTAGCTGTGATTGGAAGGCATGTCAAGAAAAAACAGGTATTTTGCAGAGTATTTTCAGATGGACATTAACCCTTAATATCAGATGGATTTTTACCGGAAGGCGGAGCCTGCTCCGGAGCATCATCTGCGGATGAGACCGGAGGAAGGAATGGATAAAGTTCCTCATACGAATCTAGTTCCGCAGGATTAAGAGGTGCAGAAGGAATCAGACCGGTACAGTCATGAGAAGAGGCAGCAGTTGCGAGATAATCGTAAGAATCAATGAGTTCCTGGTTGGATAATGGGTTTACATTTACAGTCTTTTTTTCATGTTTCTTCATAATAAAAACTCCTTTATAATTCAGATATATTAGAGGGGTGAATAAATGGTGGTTATTTAGTAAAAAAAGAGGAAAACCTGCTTTCCGGTATAGAATGGGTAGAAAAAAAGAAAATTATACGGTATAATACTTCATGTTGTGAAATATTAGAGCGTTAAAGCTGAAAAGAAGAATAGTTACAATTTAAAATAATAAATAAAAATAACAGATAAAGAAGATCTGATGAAATACAACAGGAAGGAGAAGCAGGAAATGAGAGTAGAAATTGACACACATACGCATACGCTCGCAAGTGGACATGCATATAATACGCTGAATGAGATGGCGCAAGCAGCAGCGGATAAAGGACTGAAGGGACTTGCAATTACGGAACATGCACCAGAGATGCCCGGAACTTGTCATTTGTTCTATTTTCAAAATTTAAGAATTGTTCCAAGAAAAAAATATGGGATTGAGCTGTTATTAGGAACAGAACTGAATATCATGAATGCGCGGGGGGAGACCGATCTCCCGGATTCGGTTCTTGAAAGACTTGATATTGCAATCGCCAGTATTCATATGCCGTGTTTTAAAGATGAACGGACAATAGACAATGTAACCGCAGCATATGAGAAAGTAATGGAACATCCGTATGTGGACATCATTGGACATCCGGACGACGGGAGATTTCCTGTAGATATGAAGCGTCTGGTAAAAAAAGCAAAAGAAACCGGAACATTACTGGAAGTAAATAATTCATCACTGCGTCCGGAAGGATTTCGAGAGAATACAAAAGAGAACTGTCTGGAGATGGTAAAGGAATGTAAAGCACAGGGAGTGATGATCGTGCTTGGCAGTGATTCACATGTGGATGCAGATATTGCAGAGTATCCATATGCGGAAGAAATATTGAGAGAAACAGATTTTCCGGAAAAATTGGTTGCCAATGTTTCACTGGAAAAATTAAAAGCATGTATAAAACATGGGAAAAAACTATAGACTTCGCAATTTTAGTGTGTTAAAATGTAAAAGTAATGAATCTGCTACGAAGGAGATAATGCTATGAGTAAGAAAATCAGAACAGAGGCGGTTGATTATCTGTTTCAGGGAATTTTAAGCCTCAAAGATAAAGAGGAGTGTTATACATTTTTTGAAGATATCTGTACGATTAATGAATTGCTTTCATTATCACAGCGTTTTGAAGTTGCAAAGATGTTAAGAGAACACAAGACTTATCTTGAGATTGCAGAAAAGACAGGCGCTTCAACAGCAACGATCAGTCGTGTGAACCGTTCGCTGAATTACGGTAATGACGGATATGACATGGTATTCGAGAGAATTGGACTTGGGGAAGTCAAAGACGAAAAAGCAGAATAAAGTGCGAAAAAACAGTGCAGATGCATTTGGCAAGAATGCAGAAGCAAAAAAAGAAATAAGACGTGCGGTCTTATTTCTTTTTTTTGGCCGAATCCTTTTTGACACCGGTATTTTCAGAGTGAAGCAGATCGGGGAAATTATCCAAAAGCTTTTCTACAATCTGCTTTTTAACATAGATGTCAAAACTCAGGTTACAGATAAATGCAAACAACTGCAGAGAATCCCTGTCATCTTCCGGTGCTTCATCAAAACATTTTTTAGAAGAATTATAAGAGCGGATAATTTCTTTTTCAAATTCCGGAATTCTGGACTTTTCCAGTTCACATACTTCTTTATAGATAGAAGTGATATCAAAATCCTGATCTGTGTCAAAATACTTATCCGTAATCGGTTCTAACATAGTTTCAATATCTTTAATAGAAAGAAAATTTTTAAAATAATAGATAAAGATCATTATCAGCAGATGCTCTTTGGAGTACTTCTTCTTCACAGGTGGAGGGAGAAGATTGTTCTTGGCATAGTTGTTGATCATGGTCTTGGTAAGGATCTTATCATCTTCATGACGTTTACTGGATGCCAGTTCTTTTTCCATAAAGGTAGTAACCTGATCCATGTATAAATCTATATTCGGAATATCATCGGGTCTCACGTAATCAATCCGTGAGATGCTTGATAAAATGCTGTTCAGCATATCTTTTGTGTCTATTGTCATTTTTTATCACCTCAATGTAATTATTATATAGTTTTGAAAACTAGATGGCAAGCGTTTTTTTATACACGTTGCAGAAAATGTCTGGAAAATACGGCTGAATATCGGAGAAGTTATTGACATTTTAATTGGATATGATAAAATAAGTTCGCTAACAAACAATTTGGTAGCAAACAATTTGAATGCGAACAATTGAACGGAAAGGATGGTAATGTGGAAAGAAAAGGAAGAAAGATCGGACCGGAGATACACTGTGCGGATCTGAAATTGTCAAGGAATTTGTCTGCACATGTGAGAAAGTCCGGAGTGGATGAAGTGACGATGATGCATGGCTGGATCATACGGTATCTGTATGAGAACCGGGAGCAGGATATTTTTCAGAAGGATATTGAACAAAGATTTGCAGTAGGTAGATCTACAGTTACGAATCTGCTTCAATTGATGGAAAAGAAGGGATTCGTAAGAAGAGAATCGGTAAAACAGGATGCCAGGTTAAAAAAAGTAATCCTGACAGAAAAAGGAATTGCAAGTCAGGAATCTTTTGAGGATATTGTGGAGCATATCGAAGAAGAGCTTTCCGAAGGCATATCAGAAGAAGAACTTCATATTTTTTATAAGGTATTAGACCAGATTAATCAGAATGTGAAGAAATATGAAGTCAGGTAATCCGGAAAATCGGAGTTATAAATGTAACTATAAAACAAGAAACGAAACAGAAAGGGCGTAAATGGAATGATTAAGACATTAGCAAAACAGATTAAAGAATTTAAAGCAGCATCCATTGCAACTCCGCTCTTTATGATCCTTGAGGTATTGATGGAGATGATCATCCCATATCTGATGGCATCAATTATTGATAAAGGGGTCAATACCGGGGATATCCACCACATCTACAAAGTCGGCGGAATCATGGTTGTTGCGGCGGTCATCGGATTATTCGCCGGAATGATGGGCGGAAGATTCGGTGCAAAAGCATCGGCGGGATTTGCAAGGAACTTACGAGAGGCTATGTTTAACAATATTCAGACATTTTCATTTTCAAATATTGATAAATTCAGCACAGCAGGACTTGTAACCCGAATGACAACGGATGTAACCAATATACAGAATGCATATCAGATGATCCTGCGTATGTTCACCAGAGCACCGGCCAGTATGATCTGTGCGATGGTCATGGCATTTACAATCAATGCGAGACTGGCATGTATCTATCTTGTAGCGGTAATTATTCTTGGAATTTTATTGTTCCTGATCATGAGCCATGCGACAAAATATTTCCAACAGGCATTTCCAAAGTACGATGATCTGAATGAATCCGTGCAGGAGAATGTATCTGCGATCCGTGTCGTGAAGGCATATGTAAGAGAGGAACAGGAGACATCTAAGTTACGAAGAGCAAGTGAGAATATCTATAACATTTTTGTAAAAGCAGAGACAAATCTGGTATTCAATGCACCGATGATGCAGACGGTGGTATACACCTGTATCCTGTTAGTGAGCTGGTTCGGAGCAAAGATGATCGCAAGTGATTCCCTGACGACAGGAGAACTGATGAGTCTTCTTACATATTGCATGAATATTCTGATGAGTCTGATGATGTTGTCGATGGTATTTGTCATGGTCGCTATGAGTATGGCAAGTGCGAGACGTATCTCCGGAGTGTTAAATGAGACGAGTGATCTTAAGAATCCGGAACATCCGACCATGAAAGTAGAAGATGGAAGTATTGAATTCCGTCATGTGGACTTTGCGTATAAAAAGGACAGTGACGAACCAGTACTGGAAGATATTGATCTGAAGATCCGTTCCGGTGAGACGATCGGAATCATCGGAGGAACAGGAAGTGCCAAGACGAGTCTGGTTAACCTGATCAGTCGTCTGTACGATGTGACGAAAGGCGAAGTACTGGTCGGTGGCAGAAATGTCAAAGATTATGATATGGAAGTGCTTCGTGATCAGGTATCAGTAGTCTTGCAGAATAATGTGCTGTTCTCCGGAACAATCCTTGATAATCTCCGCTGGGGAGACAAGGAAGCAACTTTGGAAGAATGCAGACACGCGTGTGAACTTGCATGTGCGGATGAGTTCATCGACCGTTTCCCGAAAGGATATGAGACCTACATCGAGCAGGGCGGAAGTAACGTATCCGGAGGTCAGAAGCAGAGACTATGTATTGCAAGAGCACTACTTAAGAAGCCAAAAGTACTGATTCTGGATGACAGTACCAGTGCGGTAGATACCGCAACAGATGCGAAGATCCGAAGAGCGTTTCGTGAAGAAATTCCGGATACAACGAAACTGATCATCGCACAGAGAATCTCAAGCGTACAGGATGCTGACCGTATCATCGTTATGGAAGACGGTAAGGTCAATGGATTCGGTACACATGAAGAATTATTGGAACAGAATGATATCTACCGTGAAGTCTATGAATCACAGACCAGTGGTGGCGGAGATTTTGACGAGAAGGAGGGTGAATAAGATGCCGGGACCGGGAAGACAGCCGAGAGGAATGAAAGCACAGGTAAAAAATCCGGGTGAATTATTCCTCCGCCTTATGAAATATGTATTAAAAGATTATAAGTTTCACTGCATCAGTGTAGTAGTATTAATTGTTGTCAGTGTTCTTTGCAATGTGCAGGGAACGATGTTCATGAAGAACCTGATCGACGAATATATCACACCATTTTTATTATCAGATAACCCCAATTTTACACCGCTTGCACATGCGATCGCCAGAGTAGCAGCATTTTATGCACTGGGTGTACTGGCAACATTTGGTTATAACCGTCTGATGGTCAATGTGACGCAGGGGACACTACGCAATTTAAGAAATGATCTGTTCTCTCATATGGAGAAACTACCGGTCAAGTATTTTGATACGCATGCACATGGAGATATCATGTCGGTATATACGAATGATATTGATACATTAAGACAGATGATCAGCCAGAGTATGCCGCAGCTTCTGAACAGTGGGATTACGATCATCAGTGTATTTGTCAGTATGTTGATCTTAAGTATCCCACTTACGGTCGTAACGATGATCATGGTCGGAATCATGGTATTCTGTTCAAAGAAATCTGCCGGACAGAGCGGGGCATATTTTGCAAAACAGCAGAAAGACCTGGGAACTGTGAACGGTTATATCGAAGAGATGATGAACGGACAAAAGGTGGTAAAGGTATTCTGCCATGAAGAGGAGAACATGCAGAACTTCAAGAAGCTGAATGATGAACTATATGTCAGTGCAGACAAAGCCAATACATTTGCCAACTTTTTAGGACCGATCAATGCACAGATCGGAAATATCAGTTATGTGATCTGTGCGATCATCGGGGGTGTGCTGGCACTTGGAAAGGTCGGAGGTTTTACCCTCGGAGGTCTGGCAAGCTTCCTGACATTTAATAAGAGCTTCAGTATGCCGATCAACCAGATCAGTATGCAGATGAATGCAATTGTTATGGCGATGGCCGGGGCCGACCGTATTTTTAAGCTGATGGATGAAAAAGAAGAACTGGATGAAGGTTATGTAACACTGGTCAATGCGAAAGAAGAAGACGGAAAGCTTACAGAGTGTGAAGAAAGAACCGAACGCTGGGCATGGAAACATACACATCAGAATGATGGCAGTGTGGATTATGTGGAGGTGAAAGGTGAAGTCGTATTCAATGGTGTGGATTTCGGTTATAATGATGAGAAGATTGTATTGCATGATATCAAATTATATGCCAAACCGGGACAGAAGATTGCATTCGTCGGATCGACCGGAGCAGGTAAGACGACGATCACTAATCTGATCAACCGTTTCTATGATATCCAGGACGGCAAGATCCGTTATGATGGAATCAACATTAACAAGATTAAGAAAGCGGATCTCAGACATTCACTTGGGATTGTTCTGCAGGATACACATTTATTCACCGGAACGGTGCGTGACAATATCCGCTTTGGCAAACTGGATGCGACCGATGAAGAGATCGTGGCAGCAGCAAAGCTTGCAAATGCCGACAGCTTTATCCGAAGACTTCCGAAAGGCTATGATACGATGCTGACCGGAGACGGAGCAAATTTAAGCCAGGGACAGCGCCAGCTTCTGGCAATTGCAAGAGCCGCTATTGCTGATCCTCCGGTATTGATCCTTGATGAAGCAACCAGTTCCATCGATACCAGAACGGAACGGATCGTACAGGATGGAATGGATAAGCTGATGCGTGGAAGGACAACATTTGTTATTGCCCACAGATTATCGACAGTCCGCAATTCTGACTGCATTATGGTACTGGAACAGGGAAGAATCATTGAGCGTGGTACACATGATGAACTGATCGAAGAGAAAGGCAGATATTATCAGCTGTATACGGGAAATGCGATCAGCGCGTAAATGAATCGGATGATGAATGAAAATGAAAAAGGGACAGGACATTTTTTAAATTTGGGACGGAGGATTTTTTAAAATCCTCCGTCCCAAATTGTTTCTTGCAGAACCCGGACAAAGCAACTATAATGGAAACAGACATTCGAAAAGGGGTAGAATGCATATGAAATCAATCATGCTATGTTATAATCTGAAAGGCACGAAAAAGGGAAGAAAGATCGGCATGCTGGGAAGTTTTCTTGGTTTTCGTGTGAAATATGTGGAAAAAGAAGAGTATTCAAAGACAATCGGAGTACTGACCGGACTGAAAGAAGAAGTGGCGGAAGAGGCATCAAGGGAGGAAACTTCCGGGACAGACAATGAAAAAAATGAAGAAATCACAGACTTTGAAGAAGAGATGCTTGTCATGCTACTGGCAGACAATCGGATATTGGATAAGCTATTATTCCAAATGAAAAAAGAAAAAGTACAGGTTCCGCTGAAGGCAATCGTTACTGCAAAGAATCAGAACTGGACATCAACGGCTCTTTATAGCGAAATAAAAAGAGAGCATGAATCCATGACGAAAGCAGAACAGGCCGGAAAGAAAAAAGAAGAATAAAAAACCGGAAAGAAAGGAAACCATAAGATTGAGTATATACGATACATTAAATGAACAACAAAGAGAAGCAGTGTTCCATACAGAAGGACCACTTCTGATCCTTGCAGGAGCAGGATCCGGAAAGACAAGGGTTCTGACACACAGAATTGCTTACTTAATTGAAGAGCAGCAGGTGAATCCATGGAATATCCTTGCAATTACATTTACGAATAAAGCAGCCGGAGAGATGAGGGAACGTGTCGACAAATTGGTTGGATACGGATCAGAGAGTATATGGGTAAGCACCTTCCATTCCATGTGCGTGCGTATCTTAAGACGCCATATCGATCTGCTCGGATATGATACCAACTTTACAATCTACGACAGTGACGATCAAAAGACACTGATGCGTGAGGTCTGTAAGCTTCTGCAGGTAGATACGAAGATGTTCCGGGAAAGAGCACTGTTGTCAGAGATTTCCAAAGCAAAGGATGAACTGGTGACACCACAGGAATACCGTATGCGTGCGGAAGGGGATTACAGCCGGAAAAAAATTGCAGAAGTATATGAAGAATATGAAAAACAGCTCCGATCAAATAATGCATTGGATTTTGATGATCTGTTGTTTAAGACCGTGCAGCTTTTCCAGACACAGAAAGATGTACTGGAATATTATCAGGAGCGTTTCCGTTATATCATGGTAGATGAGTATCAGGATACAAATACAGTACAGTTCGAACTGATCCGTCTGCTGGCATCCAAGTACCGTAATCTGTGTGTGGTTGGAGACGATGACCAGTCCATATATAAGTTCCGCGGTGCGAACATTAAGAACATCCTGGATTTTGAACATGTGTTTGATGATACTAAAGTGATCAAGCTGGAGCAGAATTACCGTTCTACCGGCAATATCCTGAATGCAGCCAATGCCGTGATCCGGAACAATCAGGGAAGAAAAGACAAGACGCTCTGGACAGAGAATGAAGATGGAGATATGATCCAGTTACGTCAGTTTGATTCTGCTTATGAAGAGGCAGAATATGTAGTCGGTGACATCAGACGTCATGTCAATAAAGAACTCTGCAGCTACAAAGATAATGCAGTTCTTTACCGTACCAATGCACAGTCCCGTATGTTCGAGGAACGTTTTGTCCGTGACAGTATTCCATATAAAGTCATCGGCGGTGTGAACTTCTATGCGAGACGTGAGATCAAGGATCTTCTTGCATATCTGAAGACGATTGATAACGGAAGAGATGATCTGGCTGTCAGACGTATTGTAAATGTTCCGAAGCGTGGAATCGGACTGACCAGCATCAACCGTGTGCAGGAATACGCATCAACCAGAGAATGCAGCTTCTATGATGCACTTCGTGCCGTAGACCTGATCCCGAACATCGGAAGAGGACAGGCAAAACTGGAATCGTTCGTTGCAATGATCGAGCATTTTAAGAATGATACAGAAGACATGAGTGTATTGGAACTGTTGGAGGAAGTTATCAAAGAAACTGGTTATATCGATGCGCTGATCCACGAATGTGAGAGTGAAGAGGCAACATCAAGAATTGAAAATATAGACGAACTCCGCAATAAGATCGCTGCTTATGAAGAAAGCTGTGCGCTACAGAATGAAGCACCGACACTTGGAGGATTTCTTGAGGATGTAGCTCTGGTAGCAGATATCGACAGTCTGGATGAAAGTACAGATTATGTCGTATTGATGACATTACATAGTGCAAAAGGTCTGGAATTCCCACATGTATATCTGGCAGGAATGGAAGACGGACTGTTTCCGAGCTATATGACGATCACAGCAGACGACCCGGCAGAACTGGAAGAAGAAAGACGATTATGTTATGTAGGAATCACAAGAGCAGAGAAAGATCTGACACTGACCTGTGCAAGAAAACGTATGGTACATGGGGAGACACAGTATAAGAAGATGTCCCGTTTCTTAAAAGAAATCCCATTGGAACTTCTGGAGACAGGACCATCAGCAAAAAAAGAGAAGAAAGAAGAAAGTGAGCAGGTAAGGGTGAAGACCTCTTTCATGCAGGCGAAAGAAACATTTAAGACGAAGGCATTTACCGCACCAAAGCCAGTACAGCAGTTCGGGACACCAAAAGGCGGGAAGCTTCCTTACGGAGTGGGAGACCGTGTCAGACATATCAAATTCGGAGAAGGGACGGTAACTGCAATCATTGAAGGCGGACGTGATTATGAAGTAACAGTTCACTTTGACGGACCCGGAACGAAGAAGATGTTTGCCACATTTGCAAGACTTCAGAAAGTATAACAATCCGGAATCTATCCGGGATACAGGAGAAAAATCTGAAAAATAAGTAGTCATACACTACGTAAAGTGTTATAATAAATAAAGAATGATTTGCCGAAAGAGCAGAGGAAAGGACGTGGGAGCATGAGTAAAGTAGAAGATATTATTGCAGCATCCAAGCTTAGCGAACTGATGAATAAAAAAGAAGAGGACAAACACGGCAAGACCGTACTCTGGATTCTGGCAGTAGTCGGAGCTGTAGCTGCAGTTGCAGGAATCGCTTATGCAGTATATTGCTTCTTTACCCCGGATTACCTGGAAGATTTCGAGGATGATTTTGATGACGATGATTTCGACGATGACTTTTTCGATGATGACGATCAGGTATAAGAACCGGGCGGATGAATAAGTGAAGAAAGAGGCAGGTTAGAAACCGATCTGGTAAAAGAAAGGCGACTGGCCTGCTTTTCTTTTGCAATCTCAAATGCGTCCGCATGGAAAATTCAGTAATATTTATAGAAAGAAGAGAGAAGGTATGCAGGAACAGTGTTATGCACTACTGATTGATGCAGATAATGTATCAGCAAAATACATCAAGCCGATCCTGACAGAATTGTCAAAATATGGGATCATTACATATAAAAGAATATACGGAGACTGGACGAGCACACAGCATTCAAGCTGGAAAGATGAACTTCTGACAAACTCGATCACGCCGATCCAGCAGTTTAGTTATACACAAGGAAAGAATTCTACCGATTCAGCTATGATCATTGATGCGATGGATATCCTGTATACGAATGATGTGGATGGATTTTGCATTGTATCCAGTGACAGCGACTTTACAAGACTCGTCAGCCGTCTTAGAGAGAGTGGAAAGATGGTTATTGGCATGGGAGAAAATAAGACTCCGGAGCCATTCAGGAAAGCGTGTGATAAGTTTACGATTCTGGAAAATCTGATGAGTGAGCAGAATCCGGGAACATCGAAGAGCGAGACAACACATGACAGACGAAGTAAAGAGAAGATTGAAGATGCGATCATTAAGATGATCATTGAGAATCAGGATATCAATAAGCCAACCGGACTCGGTGAAGTAGGAAGCCGTCTGGTCAGTCTTTACCCGGACTTTGATGTGCGGAGCTACGGGTATAATATGCTGTCCAAGTTTCTGGAGGAATTCACAAGAATCCAGATGGTAAAACATGGAAATATTGTGTCGGTTACTTTAAGAGAGGATCAGGATCTGAAGGAAAATATCGACGGCTACGTCGTACAGATTGTGAAAAAGTCGGGAAGATCCGGAGTAGAACTCAGTACACTGGGAAATAAAATGTATGAAAAATACAAAGACTTTAAGATCCGCGATTATGGATATTCCCAGTTCAATCAGTATGTGAAAAGTCTGAAACATGTGAAAGTGGAACAGGAAGGGACGATCCTGAAAGCAGTATATAAAGGATAGAAAAGCGGAACAAGAGACAGAACCAGAAATAGTAAAGATAATGAAATAAATTGCAATAGACAAAAGCTATGACAGAAAGGATAGATATGAAAAAAGGACAGGTATACGAAGGAATTATAGAATCCGTAGAATTTCCAAATAAAGGGCGCATTTATCTGCCGGAAGAAGACAGATGGGTAGTCGTAAAGAATGGCGTGCCGGGACAGAAGGTAAGATTTTCTGTCAATAAGATCAGAAAAGGAAAAGCAGAAGGGCGTCTTCTGGAAGTACTGGAACCATCAGCCAGCGAGATTCCGTCAGCCTGTCCACATTTCGGACAGTGCGGAGGCTGTACTTATCAGAATCTTCCGTATGAAGAGCAGCTTGCCATGAAGAATGAGCAGGTGAAAAAAATGATGGATGAAGCGGTAGACGGGGAGTATATCTGGGAAGGTATCAAACCAAGTCCTGTCAGGACCGAGTACCGCAACAAGATGGAATTTTCATTCGGAGATGAATACAAAGACGGACCACTGGCACTTGGGATGCATAAACGCGGAAGTTTTCATGATATTGTAAATGTGACAGATTGTCAGATCGTAGATGAAGATTACAGAAAGATTCTTGCATGTACACTGGAATGTGCGGGAGAATCGGGACTTCCATATTATCACCGTATGCGCCATATCGGATATTTCCGCCACCTGCTGGTAAGAAAAGCAGTAAAGACAGGAGAGATCCTGGTGGATCTGGTCACAGCATCCGATACGGCAGAACTCGGAGTTGACCCGGCAGAGGCAATGAAAAAAATCCAGACATTCAAGGCTGCATGGCTGGAAAAGATGACAGCAATAAACTTTGATGGAACATTGGTCGGAATCCTGCATACAAAGAACGACAGCCTTGCAGATGTCGTAAAAGACGAAGGAACAGAAGTCCTGTTCGGACAGGATTATTTCTACGAGGAATTACTTGGATTAAAATTCAAGATCACACCATTCTCATTCTTCCAGACTAATTCGCTGGGAGCGGAAGTCCTGTATGAAACGGCCAGAGAATACATCGGAGATACGAATGAAAAAGTTGTCTTCGATCTGTACAGTGGAACAGGAACGATCGCACAGATCCTTGCGCCGGTTGCGAAGAAAGTGGTTGGTGTGGAGATTGTAGAAGAAGCGGTAGAAGCAGCAAAAGAAAATGCGAAGTTAAATAATCTGGACAATTGTACATTCTGGGCCGGGGATGTATTGAAAGTCATTGATGAACTGGGGGAAGTTCCGGATCTGATCATGCTCGATCCGCCGAGAGACGGTGTGAATCCGAAGGCACTTATGAAGATCCTGAATTTCGGAGTGGAGCGTCTGGTGTATATCGCATGCAAACCGACCAGTCTGGCACGGGATCTGGAGATGATACAGGGACGTGGATATAAAGTGGAGAAGATCAGCGGGGTGGATTTGTTCCCGGGAACGGTGCATGTTGAGACGGTCTGTCTCCTCTCTAAGAAATGCCTAGTTTAAGCGGGGTTGAGGGGTATATCTGCTAGAACATATTATGAAAATAAGCCTATAAATTAAGAAATTTATTGTTGGATGAGAAGAATGAACTTCATAATCGTACGATGCACATTAGTGGAAGGTTTGCAGAAGTGGACATTGAGAGTGGAGAAGTGGACATTGAAAGCACAAAAGTGGACATTCGAAATAAATTACTTTCTTTCTCAGATACGATTTCAGAAAAAACAATAAATCATACAGTAGAAATATTTTCAAAATGTGGAAAAGAAAATTGTTTCGGAAGAACGATAGTTGAAGAAATTACTGGATTAAAGCCATCAGGAGCTTCCAAGTTAATAAAACTGTTGGTTGATAGTGAGGTAATCGTACCTGTAACAGGACATGGAAAAGGAAAATATCGGTTTCAATAAAAGTGAACATTGAAAGGGTGTTAATGTCATTCGCAAAAATGTCCAAAACAAATCGGCGTACTGATATATTACCAAATTTGGTAGCAGTATTTAGAATAATTTTGTATTATAAAAGTGTTACAAAATATCGGCGTACCCGCCACACGTTTGCAAAGTCAAACGGTCTGTACGCCATGTCTTAACCTTATGATTGCAGATATTAGCAACCTGTCAAAGGGTGTAAAAACTCAGTAACTATGCGGGTTCGCGTACTGTTAAAGCAGTGAAAAACGACACCGCACGTGGAGACGGTATGCATTTTGTCCAAACTCCATGAAGCGAAGCATCATGTGAATGTGAGACTTGACATGGACGAAATGGATTTAACGGCGGCTGAGAGGCGCTAAAGGTCCAGGGGACCTTTGCCCAGCGCGGACTGAAGCGGGGCGTAGACAGGCTACTTATGAGGAGATAAAGAAGTATGTGGCAGAGCATAATGATGGGATGAAGGTATCTAATCTGTATATTGCACAGGTGAAGAGAAAGTGTGGAATTGAATTAGCGGAGAATTTTAATATTCCTAGGTCAGAGGGAGCAAAGCAACCACAATGTCCGAAGGAGAAAGAAGAGGCAATTATTGGGGCACTGAAAGCATTTCAGATGATTTAAAATCACAAAGAGGAGTGAATTACATGATGTATAATCCACAACTTGATACATTTATCTGCGTTGTAGAAGCTGGAAGTTTTAGTAAAGCGGCAGAAGAATTATATATAAGTGCACCTGCGGTTATTAAACAGATAAATTCTTTGGAAAACAGCTTGGATTTGCAATTATTTGAACGAACACACAGAGGTCTTATTATTACGGAAGCTGGTAAATCGCTCTATCAGGATGCAAAATATCTGATTCAATATTCAAAAGAATCGTTGATACGGGCGCAGGAAGCAATGAATCATAATGAAGAAATCATTCGTGTTGGAATATCTCCGATGACGCCACCGGAAGTTTTTGTGGAACTTTGGCCTAAGATACAGAAAATATATCCGGAGATGAAGTTTAAATTGATTACATTTGAAAATACACCAGAGAATGCAAGAGAGATACTGGCTAATATGGGAAAGAATATTGATGTGATAGCTGGAATCTTTGATGAAACAATGCTTGAACTCAGAGGCTGTGATGGCACTGAGATTTCAAGAGAACCATTTTGTGTGGCGGTATCAATTCATCACAGGCTGGCAAAAAAAGAAAAAATAACACTTGATGATCTGGCTGGAGAAAATCTTATGCTCATGCAAAGAGGATGGAGTTATTATGGCGATATGCTAAGGGATGATATGATGAAAAATCATCCTGAAATCAATATTATAGACTTTAATCTGTACAATGTAGAAGCATTTAACCGATGCGAAAACAATAATGAGGTATTACTGGCATTCAAGAGCTGGGAAAGTGTTCATCCACTGATCAGAATCATTCCAGTAGAGTGGGATTATACTATGCCGTTTGGAATTCTTCATTCGAAAAAACCGTCCATTAAGGTTAAGCGGCTGATAAATGCTATTAACAAGGTAAAATAAAAATTGAATACATGCGAGTAGAAACCTAAAGGTTAATACTGAATAACAAAACGAGACTTCTAATGGAGTCTCGTTTTGTTATACTTTAGTTGAAGTGAAAATGGAGGATACTATATGCAGATAAAGAGGATAGCTCTTGGAGGAATCATCATGACTGTTATCATGTTCAGTGGGTGTAGCACAACAGTCCAGAACCTGGCAATCGGGGAAGAAAAAACGCTGGAAACAGGAAAAACAGAGCAAGAGAGCGTGACAGAGAAGGATATCAATATGAATGAAAAAGAAAGTTTTAATGCAGAGAGTAATATAAAGAATGTTATTCACACCGGTCACTTATCAGCATGGCGGTGGCTATCTGTTTTGTCGTGACAAAGAAATTATGGGATGGCTGTTCAATCAGTAAGAACCAGAATAAACCGAAAGGTTAAGACTGAAAAACTTATCGAAACTTCTCAAAGGAATCTATCAGTATTATAGTATGAATGTAAGATGAATGAAAGAAAACAAGGAGGATATGACAATGGAATATGTTTCATTAAATAATGGTGTAAAAATGCCAATACTGGGATATGGCGTATATCAGGTAACAAAAGAGGAATGTGAAAGATGTGTGCTTGACGCTTTAAAAGTTGGATACCGGGCGATTGATACGGCACAGAGTTATTTTAATGAGGAAGAGGTTGGGAATGCAATCCAAAAGTCAGGCATTCCAAGAGAAGAAATCTTCCTTACAACAAAGGTGTGGATTGAACATTATGGATATGAAGAAGCAAAGAAATCAGTTCTTGAATCCATGAAAAAGTTAAAGACAGATTATCTGGATCTGGTATTGCTTCACCAGCCGTTTTCAGATGCTTACGGTGCTTACCATGCATTGGAAGATCTGTACGATGAGGGAAAAATCAGAGCAATCGGAATTTCCAACTTTTATGTAGACAGAATGGTTGATTTTGCATCCTTCAATCGCATTAAACCTATGGTAAATCAGGTGGAAACCCACATCTTCAATCAGCAGAAAGAGATGAAGGAATGGGCAGACAAATATGATATCCGGTTAGAAGCATGGGCACCATTCGGTGAGGGCAGAGGAGGCACCTTTGAGAATCCTGTCATCGCAGAGATTGCAGAAAAATATCAGAAAACTCCGGCACAGGTTATGCTTCGCTGGCATATTCAGAGAGGGGTAGTGGTTATTCCGAAATCAACACACACTGAGAGAATGGAAGAAAACTTTAATGTTTTTGATTTCACACTTTCTGATGAAGATATGAAGACTATTGCAGAACTGGACAAGAAGACAAGCTCCTTCTTCTCGCATCAGGATCCGAATATGGTGGAATGGTTCGTGAAGATGGTTGAGGAAAGAAAAAAGAATAATGACAGTTCAAAAGAAAAAAAGAACTGGTAAGCATAAGAGGAAAAATCAATGAAAGTATTACTTGTCAATGGCAGTCCACACAAAAATGGCTGTACTTATACAGCTCTTTGTGAAGTATCCAGTGCATTAAATGAAAATGGTATAAGTACAGATATTTTCTGGATTGGAAATAAGCCGATTTCAGGATGTATTGCCTGCAGAAAATGTCAGGAAAAAAATAAATGCATCCTGGATGATATCGTGAATGAATTTCTGGAAATAGCAGGGGATTATGACGGATTCGTATTTGGAACTCCGGTACACTGGGGTGGTGCAGGCGGTGCAATCACATCCTTTATGGACAGAGTCTTTTATGCCGATTTAAACGGTGGCGGTGACAGATTCCGCCTGAAACCTGCCGCTGTGGTAATTTCAGCAAGAAGGGCCGGAACAACGGCCACATGGGATCAGGTAAATAAATATTTTGGTCTGATGCAGATGCCGATCATTACATCAAGATATTGGAATATGATACATGGGACGAATCCGGATGAAGTAAAACAGGACCTCGAAGGAATGCAGGTTATGCAGATCCTTGGAAACAATATGGCATATTTCATTAACTGTAAAAATGTTGCGACAAAAATGGGAATTGAAATGCCAAAGGCACCGGATTTTGTATTTACCAATTTCATCCGATAGAAATTAGCGTGACAAACATTTTATACGACAGGAGGTGACCTTAGAATGAAAACAAAGAAAATAGCAGCAGTACTCTTAACATGCATCATGGCAATCGGTTTGATGGCAGGATGTGGAGCAAGCAATACAAACCAGTCTGCTTCTAATACAGAAAATACATCAACAGGAAATGGAAAAACATTGGTTGTATATTATTCAGCTTCAGGAAATACAAAAGATGCTGCTGAAAAGATAGCAAAAATTACAGAGGCAGATCTGTTTGAAATAGAGCCTGTGGAGCCATATACAGATGATGACCTTGACTGGACAGATGATGACAGCCGGGTGTCAAGAGAACATGATGATGAGAGCTTAAGAGATGTGGAACTGGTATCTACAACAGTTGATAACTGGGATTCATATGATACGGTATACATTGGCTATCCTAAAATGGAGTACAGTTTATAGTAGTGTATAGCGTGTACCAAGTTATAATTATGGGGTTGAAAATAACAGTATATACAGATAATGTGGAAAAATGTGTATGACGTTTATATAGAAAATAACATTGAAAAAGAAATTCAAGAATGGGTAAATTCATTAAATTTAAAATAGAATAATAATTACATGAGTGACAGAAGATAAGAATCTGAATTCCCTGTCACTTTTATATTATTTGATAAGAAAAAAGAACTGGTTTATATCCGATAAGAATATAGACTGGTTCTTATTTTTAATATGCTATTATATACACAGGGAGTCGGGGAATGTCGAACTATAGCAAGCCGGAAAAGAAAGCATTGATATCGGTATGAAAGAGTTTTGCAAGTGCAACTAATTCAGATGCCTTAATGTTCATGCGATTTGTTTCCAGTTTGGCATAGGTACTTTTGGTGATGGAGATACCCATAAGATTTAATTTTGCAACTACTTGGTCTTGAGTCATATTGTTTTTATATCGAATTGCTTGGATATTTTTACCAATATCCATATCTGGTCTAATCTTTTGCATAATGATGAACTCCCCTTATAAAATAAAAAGATTCGTAATACAGAAATATATATATTGATTCTAAAGAATTTAAATTTTATAATGTTTCGTAATAAGGAATTATTTTTAACAGGAAGAGGTAAAAGTATAATGGATGTGGAGATGGAAAAGAGAAAATTTTTAAATCTATGTGGCAAAAGAGATCGAGCATTATTGTCAGGTGAAAAAAGAATGACATTGGGGGATATGGAACGATTGACATATCTGACAGAATTTTTTGAACTGGAGAACTATGGAATCGCCTTATGGAAAGAATTTGGTGATGATGTAAAAGAGCCATTTGAAGCGATGATGAAAATGTTAGATGAGCCGGAGTGCATAGAAGATCGATGGCTTGATGACGAAGCAAAAGGGGAAAAGTGGTTGTTAGAATTTCAGGAACTGGCATTAACGGAAGAATACAGGGAATGGATTCGAAATTATATCGATAAAAAATATGAAGAAAGAGGATTACCATATCCGACAGGAGCAGACTTCGATTAAGAGGTCTGCTTTTTTCTGGTCTTTTGGGAGGTGATAAGAGGTGGAAGTAAGTATTTATGAACTCTTGGCGGCAGCAAGAGAATCGGCTAAATCTGATTATATAAAAGGGGACAGCATTTTGTGTGAGAAGAGATTTCATCCAGATACCCATTACATGGTAGAAATAGAACTGCTGAAAAATGATAACAAGCTGGGAAAAAAGGGCAATTATATACGGAAGTTTTTGACAGAACCGGAGTATCTTCCCATTTTACAAAAGCAGGAAAAACATCTCATAAAAATAAAAAGACAGGCAATTGTTCAAAAAGGAAACTTGCGATATATCCCTCCCCCGGACAGGCTGGACCGCCGCCGGGAGAGGGATCTTTTATAACCGGCTGGGAAGGAACAGTAGTGTTCCTCTGGCGATAGTGGTATAAAAAAACCAGATTTTCCGCAGGTTTTGGGACGCTGGAACATAGAAAAGTGTTCACGAATGGCACTTTTGCAACGATCCGTTGCAGCAGTGACAACATTTTTGACCTTACGTTAAACAGAAAAAATGAAAGGATGTGATTGCGATAATCATAGGAATTGATCATGGCTATTATGCCATTAAAACAAGACAAGTGTCTTTCCCAAGTGGAATTATTGGGTATGATTACGAGCCGTATACCATGCAGAATGTTCTGCAATATCAAGGAAAGTATTATGTCTGCGGTACGGGAAGACAGACGCTGGTAAAAAATAAAACGTCCAATGATAATTATTATCTGCTGACGTTGGCAGCCATTGCAGAAGAAATCAAGCATCGGAAAGCGGAACGAAAGACAGAGGTAATTCTGGCTGTTGGACTTCCGCTTTCAAGTTTTGGAAGAGAGAAACAGGGATTCAGGGAGTATCTGTTGCGGAAAGAGCAGCCAGTGCGATTTTTATATGAAAGTGAGTTATATGAGATAACAATAAAAGATGTGAAACTGTTCCCACAGGGATACTCTGCGCTTGCTCTGCATCCAGAGTATCTGAAGAATGAACCGTCTGTTCTGCTTGTTGATATTGGTGGCTGGACCGTTGACCTTATGAGGCTGGACAATGCTGTTCCGAATGCAGCAACGTGCAGAAGTCTGGAACTTGGAGTAATCCGATGTATTGATGAGACAGCAGAACAAGTGCGTAGAAATACCGGACTGTCTGTGACAGAAACTCAAATTGAGCGTGTGCTTCGGAGGGAATCTTGCAGTATGGCAGAGGAGGCCAGACGGATCATACAGGAAAACGGACGGAAATATATAGAAAGAATACTGTCTGCGGTGACAGAATCCGGGTTTGATCTCCGGGCAGTACCCACCGTATTTATGGGGGGAGGCTCCGCAATTTTAAAACGCCACGTGACCGCACAGGACGCGATTTGCCGCCCTGTTTTTATAGAGGACGTCCATGCCAACGCAACAGGGTATGAACGGATTGTAGAGCAGATGTGGGCGAGATGACACGCCCTGTGTATTCGTTCCGCCCGAACCTGAAAAATCCAGAACACCAGAGGGCATGGGAGAAATTTCAAAGTGTTCCAGAAGGGCAGAAAAGCCAGTATCTGGTTCAGGCAATTTTGGAAAAAGAGAATCGGAAATGGTTGGAAGAAGTCATTCAAAAGACGATAAAAGAAAGTGTTCAGGAGTTAGGAATATGTGGCACTACGGAACAATCGATAACGAAACTATCATCGGAAGAAATACCAGATCAGATGATGGATTTTCTATCTCAAATGGAAAATTTGTAAAGGGGGTGAGGCCTATGATTGCACGATACATACATTGTTGGATCTGCTAGGGGTAGGGCAAGAAATGCATCGTTATCTTTGGTGGGTATTGTGAATAGCTTTTCATGCATCTTTGGGGTATGTTGTGTGTAGCGAAAAAGAAAGGAGAAAAGTTATGGCAGAGATGAAAAATATCTGCGGAAAGATCCCGATGGACTTACATGAGAAAGTAAGAGAAGAGATTGAACTCACAGAAAGCAGCACACAAAAATTTTTACAACAGGTCATTGAAGAACATTTCAACAGACTGGACGGAAAAGGAGAAATAAGCATGGGAGCAGTAAGAACAGTAGCAGTACAGGTATCAGAGGAATTATTCCAGAGATTAAAAGTAGTCATCGGACAGAAACACATGAAACAGAAAGACTTCTTAATTCAGATTATAGAAGAAGCACTGGAAAAGGCAGAGGCCGAATGGCAAAGCAAAGATCAGCCTGAAGAATCCGAACAGACAACCGGAGAATTAGGAACAGAAGAAACTCAACCGGAAGAAAGCACTGATCCGGAAAGGAAAAGCGAACCAGAAGAGGAAAGCGAGCCAGATGGAGAGAGCGAACCGAAAGAGGAAAACGAACCGGATGGAGAGAGCGAACCGAAAGAGGAAAACGAACCAGAAGGGGAAAGCGAACCGGAAGAGGAAACTGAAACAGAAAGAGAAACTGATCTGGAAGAAGAAACCAAAGTAGAAGAACCAACAGAATGGTAACCAATTGATACAGAATAACGAAGGGCGGCATGAGAAATCATGCCGTCTGTTTTTAGCAGCAAAAAGGAGGTTGATAGCCGCAACCATTCAATTTTTTGATCTCTTTAGCGGAATCGGGGGATTTCGTGAAGGCTTAAGACGGGCAGGAAACTTTGTCTGTGTCGGACATTGCGAGGTGGATACTTATGCGGATAAGAACTACCGATTGCTGTTTGATACGGAAGGGGAGTGGTATTGTAATGACGCAAGAACAATCGAACCAGAACGAATGCCAGATTTTGATTTACTCTGTGCAGGATTTCCTTGCCAGGCATTCTCTATCGCCGGAAAGCGAGAAGGATTTGCAGATGCAAGAGGAACTCTCTTTTTTGAAATTGCCCGGATTCTTGAAGCTAAAAGACCCTCGTATTTTATCCTTGAAAATGTTCCCGGTTTGTTATCGCATGACAAAGGCCGGACGTTTTGCACCATCCTCAGTACGCTTTCTGAACTGGGGTACCATGTCGAATGGAAAGTGCTTAACAGCAAGGATTTCGGAGTCCCCCAAGCAAGAAAACGGGTGTATATTGTCGGATATTTTGATTTCCGATGTGCCGGAAAAGTATTACCTGAACCAGAAACAAATGGAGCAGCTCTTGTTCAAGTCCGGGCAGGAAGTCAGGGGAAAAGAGTCTACAGTCCCAAAGGACTAAGCTGTACCCTGACATCACAGGCAGGTGGAATGGGCGGCAAGACAGGATTATATGATGTAGGTGTTCCAATCAAAGAGAATACAAAGCTCGGCTACAAACTTGCAAGAGAAGGGGACAGCATCGATCTGGGTTATGCGAATCTCAACAGCAGGAGAGGAAGAGTCGGACACCAGATCGCACATACCCTGACAACAGGTGTTCAACAGGGAACGCTGCACTTTGTCGATCTTTCACCTCCGCCGGTGGTAACGGAAGAATGCAGAAGCCTGAATACCAGACAATGCGGTGTCCACAAATACAAAGGAGAATGTTCTGGTGTATTAGCAGAGGATGGAGCAAGAGCAGTCTTAACACCAGCAAAAGAGAATGTTCGTCAGAACGGCAGACGTATGAAAGAACCCGAAGAACCGATGTTTACAATTACTGCAACCGATCGTCATGGCATCTTGTATCACGGCAGAATAAGAAGGTTAGTTCCGAGGGAATGTCTGCGACTGCAGGGTTATTACGACTGGCAGATTGATAAGATCATAGACAGCACTTCTGACGCACAGCTTTATAAACAGGCTGGAAACGGAGTAACTGTCAATGTTATCGAGGCAATTGGCAGATTGTTACAAAAGGCAGACTCCGAACTTAACACACAGAAAGTGTCTGAGAAAGGAATCCATTAGGCATGATCGGAATAAAAGACCAATACTTTGGCACAGAAATCGAAATGACAGGGATTACCAGACAACGTGCTGCAGAAGTTGTTGCTGAAATGTTTGGAACAGAAGCATATTATGACGGCACTACTTATGGAGTCTGGTCAGTGATAGATCTGGAAGGAAAAAAGTGGAAATTTATGTCTGATGGGAGCATTTATACACAACGGAAAGTATACGGTCGAATTGTAGACGCAGGTGGAGAATATTCAACAGAAATGGTATCACCGAAATTATCCTATGATGAAATGGGAAAGTTACAGGAAGTAGTACGATGTCTGCGACAGCATGGAGGTTTTGTAAATGAGTCCTGTGGTCAGCATGTTCATGTAGATGCATCGAATCATACACCGCAGAGTCTGAAAAATGCACTGACAATTATGTATGCAAAGGAAGATATCCTGTTCAAAGCACTGAAAGTGCAGGAGAGAAGAGCAAATAGTTATTGTCAGAGGGTGCGACCGGAGGTATTGGAGAAAATCCGAAAAATACCAAATAAATCAATCACAATGGACCGAGTAAGAAATGTCTGGTATGGAGGCAGGGATGGAAGTCATACCCATTATGATCATACCCGTTATTATGCTCTGAATCTTCATGCTGTGTTTTCCAAGGGAACTTTGGAATGGCGTTGTTTTGAAAGCACACTACATGCAGGAAAGGTGAGAGCAAATATTACACTGGCATTAGCCATTTCCGCACAGGCAATCAATCAGAGATCGACACAGATGAAAAAGACACTGATATCAGAAAACCCGGCATTTACATTTCGTACATTTTTATTGAGACTTGGGTTAATTGGAGACGAATATAAAAATGTTCGAAAACATCTGCTGGCAAATCTGGATGGTGATCTTGCGTGGAGATATGATAAAAGCACGTATGAGTGTCTGAAGAAAAATCAAAGGACAGAAGGAGTCAGATAGAGGTGAGAAAAAATGAAAGATAGATATTACTTCGCTTATGGCAGCAACATGAATCTGGAGCAGATGAAGTACAGGTGTCCGGCTGCGGAAGTTGTGGAAAACGTCCGGCTTGAAAATTATCGGCTGGCATTTCGGGGAAGGGCTCCGGGCAATGGGGTAGCAACGGTTCTGCCGGAAAAAGGAAGCTATGTCGAAGGAGTCTTATGGAAAATCACAGAAGCGTGTGAGAAGAGTCTGGATTTTTATGAAGGATTCCCAAGTTTTTATGGGAAAGAATCGATTCGGGTAAAAAATCAGGATGGTGTGGAGAAAGAAGTGTTTGTATATATGATGAACGCTCCGCACAAAGATGTTCCGGCAAAGCCATCGAAATTTTATCTGGATGGAATTCTGGAAGGATGTAAGGATAACCAGATTCCAACGGAGTCTGTCATGGAAGCGGTAAAACGTACCAGACAGGAAGTAAAAAAAGAAAAAAATCGATATGCAAGATAAAACGTACCGCAGAGGAAACATCTTCTGCGGTATTTTACTGAAAAAATCTATTTATAATAGGAAGGAAAAGCACATGAAGGTTAGAAAATTAAAGACCAGAATTGCTGCTTTTGGACTGGCTGTCCTGATGGGCATCAGTACCTTGAGCAGTGCGAATGCGTTTGCGGCCGAACAGACAGGCTCGGAACAGCAGACGGAAGTACAGGCATCTGAACAGGCGGTAACAAGCCAGAAAGATACATCAGTTACAGCAGATGATATCACAAAAGCAGTTTCAGATGATACATTTGCAGTGGAAACCAGTATGGAAGGAATCCATTATGATGCAGAAAAAGAAGATGTTACGCTTGTAAGTATCAAAGATGAGAATGGTGGAGAGTATCATTCAGACAAAGCAGGAACATATATTGCCACTTATATGGTCGTTCCAAAAGATAAGAGTGACAGCTATACCATCACCCGTAAAGTGACTCTGACGGATACCGAAGGACAGGCACATTCCGAAGAAAATGGTGGAGAGAAACAGAAGTCAGATACAGAATCTGAAGATGATTCGGATTCGCCTGTGCAGAACTACACAGATGTAGAAATTGAAACATCCGAAGAAGATGCATCTGCACAGGCAATCAAAGAACTGAAAGAGGACATCGAAGAGGGAAATGTGATGGTATTGTCTGCGGCTGAAAGAGCTACAAGCAGCGGTTCCACAGTTACATTGACAAAGGGGAGAACTATTTATTATCCAAGTTATATTGGAAATTATCTTACTTGCCTGTTTACAGTCAATGGAAAAATTGCATACTGCCTTCAGTCCCAGAAAGCATCCCCACCGAGTGGAAGTTATGTAGCACAGGTACTGGACAGCAATAAAAATCTGCAGAAAGTCCTTTATTATGGTTATGGCGGGGCAGGAGATCTGACAGGAAGTTATCTGTCTGGAAAAACGGAAGATGAAAAGTATGTGTATACACACATTGCAGCCAGCTATGCTTATGCAGGAGAAGCCGGATTTACAGGGTGTAATTATAATGACCTTGTAAATGCAGGGGTTATCGCATATATCAATTATCTGTTTGGACAGGAAGAACCGCCAAAAGGTGAACTGAGCCTTTCAAGCACAAAGCTGAATGCAGTACGGGATGGAAACATCCAGAAAACACCAAATATCACACTGTCTGGAGATCACAGAAACTATGTGACACTGAGTGTACCAGAAAATGTGACAGCACATAATCTTTCCAAAGGAACAAGTGTTACAAATGGAAAAATCCAGATTTATGGTGGAGATACATTCTATCTGTCCGCAGATTTATTACTGACAGGCAGTTATGCTTCCGGCAACTTATATGGTTCTGTCGGAAAGACATGGAGAACACTGGTGCTGACAACCGGAAATTCCAAGCAGGATATCGGTGTATTTGAAAGTGAAACAGCAGCTCCGGTAAGTTTTAGTGTACAGTGGCTGAATATGACACGCATTGAACTTATGAAGAAAGATGTCAATACACAGAATCCACTGTCTGGAGCAGTTTATGGTATTTATACCGATAAGAAGTGTGAAAACCTGCTTATAACAATGTCAGCAACCGGAACAGATGGAAAAGCAGTCAGCGATTATTTTGATTCAGCACTGAAAACTGTGTATGTAAAAGAAGTTACTGACCCGACAGGGTACAAACTGAATACAGAAGTATATAAAGTGGATGTTGCAGCCGGAAAGACATTGTCTGTAACTGCAACCGATGAGAGAGTCACAGGAAAAGTAAAAATCGCAAAGATCGATAAAGAAACACTTGCATTTAAAGCACAGGGTGACAGTGCTCTTCGTGGTGCAGTCTATGGTCTGTATGCAAAAGAGGACATCGTGCATCCGGATGGTACAACAGGAGTTCTGTATAAACAGGACAGCCTGATTGCACAGGGAGTCATCGGAGATGACGGAACACTGGAATTTTCAGAATTATACCTTGGAGAAATGTATGTAAAAGAAATCACTCCACCGGAAGGATATACGCTGGATACTACAAAATATGAGGTATCAGTAACTTATGAAGGTCAGGATGTTGCGGAAGTGACAAGAGACCTTACGGTAAAAGAGCAGGTAAAGAAACAGGCATTCCAGTTGATCAAAATCAGTGAAGATGGAGAGCAGACAGAAACAGACCTGGTTGCAGGAGCAGGATTTAAGGTATATCTGATCAGCGACCTGACACAGGTAAAAAATGGGAAACTGAAACCTGCCAATGGAGAAAGCTATACAGCAAACGATTTCAAAAATTATGACTTCAGCAAAGAGCAGGTTGCAGTTACTTATGAGAACGGAACAGCCGTACCAGTACCGGAACTAATTACTGATACAAAAGGATATGCAGTCAGCCCGGAACTGCCGTATGGAAGTTATGTTGTAGTGGAAAGCACTACCCCTGAGAATCTGAAAACCATTGATCCATTTGTTGTAAATGTGGAAAATGACAGCAGAGAGCCAATGCAGTGGAGAGTATTTGATGACCGCCCGTTTGAATTTTTGCTGAAAATCGTAAAGAAGGATGCACAGACTGGAAATACGGTTTTAAAGGCTGGAGCATCTTATAAGATTTACGATGTAACAAATAAGAAATATGTGGAACAGGTTGTTCAGTATCCGAAGAAAGAAAAGATCAGTGTATTCAAAACAAATGAGGAAGGATATCTGATCACACCGCAGGAACTGAAGTGCTCTACCTACCGAATCGAAGAAGTGAAAGCACCGGAAGGATTTGTAAGACAGGGAAGCGAAGAGTCCCTGTATGATGGAACAACGATTATTTCACCATTAGAGCAGACTACAAAAGGAACATATAAAGAAAATCCACAGAGTGGTATTGTAATTACAGTATCCTCAAACACTGCACATCAGATTGATCCGGATACAGGAGCTGCGATTGTAGAGGTAGAACAGAAAAACGATGAACAGGTAGGAAGCCTGCTCCTGACGAAAAAGGGAGAACAGCTTACCGAAGCAACAGGAGATTCTGTTCTGGCAAAAGTAAAAGCACTGGTCTCTAAAGTAAGAAATGCTGTATCTGGTAAAGAAGAAACAGGTATCTATAAAGACTTTAAATATGAAGAAACCGGAGTAGAAGGTGCCCAGTTTGAAGTATATGCCAAAGATACCATCTATTCACCGGACGGAGCAAAGGACGAAGAAGGAAATCCAGTTGTCCGTTATGAGAAAGATGACCTGGTAGCCAAACTGACTACAGATGAAAATGGAACAGCAGTTATCAATAATCTGCCACTGGGAACGTATTATCTGAAAGAGGTTGTAGCAGGAGAGAATTTTGTCCTGAATACAGAACAGAAAGAATTTACCCTGACAGCAGAGGATGATACACAGGCAGTCGTTTATGAAGGCGTTACCTATAAAAATGAAAGACAGAAAGTTTCCGTATCGGTAGAAAAGAAGGATTCTGTCACAGGAGAAAAGCTGGAAGGTGTTATTTTTGGACTGTATGCTGCGGAAGATATTCTTTCTAATCAGGGAGAGGTTCTCGTAGAGAAAGATACCCTGCTGGAAAAGAAAGCAACCAATAAGAACGGAAATCTGACTTTTGACAGTGACCTTCCACATGGAAAATATTATGTCAAAGAGGAAGTCAGAAAAGCCGGATATCTTCCGAACGAGGAAGTATGGAAGGTAGATGCATCCTACGAAAACCAGAATCTTGAAAAGATTGTACTGAGTAAAGAAGTTGAGAACCAGCCGACCGAGACGCGTATCACCAAGACAGATGCGACTACCGGAAAAGAGCTGGAGGGAGCAAAACTTCAGGTGATCGACAAAGACGGAAATGTCGTGGAAGAATGGACCAGTACCAAAGAAGATCATGTGATTTATGGTCTGCCGGAAGGAACTTATACTTTGCATGAAGAACTGGCTCCTTATGAAGACGGCTATGTGTCTGCCAGCGATGTGACCTTTGAAGTCAAAGAAGATGGAAGTGTGACAAAGGTTGAAATGAAAGACGAATATTCCAAAGTGGAAATTTCCAAAACAGACATTAGCACAGGGAAAGAACTGGAAGGGGCAAAGCTTCAGGTGATCGACAAAGACGGAACTGTTCTGGAAGAGTGGATTACGGATGGAAAGCCACATTCCGTTGCAAAGCTCCCGGTCAATGAAGAACTTACTCTGCGTGAGATCACAGCACCGGATGGGTATGAGATTGCCGAAGATGTTACATTTACATTGAAAGATACGATGGAAGTGCAGAAAGTAGAAATGAAAGATGCCAGAACACCGGAGAAAACAACAGAAAAAACAAATGCACCAAAAACAGGTGATAACCAGAAAGTATGGCCGTTTGTTCTGCTTGTACTGGCATCTGCCGGAACAGCTACAGGAGTGACTGTATACCGCAGAAAGAAGTCAAAAATGACAGACAACAAAGAAGAAACAGAAGAAAAATAAAATAAGAATTACAGGATAAACCAATTTGACAGGGCAGGAGATGTGCATAAGGCAGCTTCTGCCCTGTTTGTAGATAAGGAGAAGAATGATGAGACGTTTTTATACAGCAGAATCAGTAACAGAAGGACACCCGGACAAAGTATGCGATCAGATAGCAGATGCAATCTTAGATGAATGTCTGCGTTATGATCCATCTTCGAGAGTGGCGTGTGAAGTCCTTGCCACAAGAGGAAATGTGTTTGTAGCAGGAGAAATCAGCAGCGGATATGAGCCGCCAGTGTTTGATGTAATCCGAAAAGTTTTAGAAGAGTGTGGATATTGTACAGATGGGATAGAAATGGATACGTTTGTACACCAGCAGAGTCCAGATATTGCGAAAGCAGTGAGTGTGTCGAAAGAATTTCGGGATAATATCGGCGCAAAAATAAGAGACAGGAGCAGGGGAGCTGGAGATCAGGGTGTTATGGTCGGATATGCGTGCGATGAGACTCCGCAGCTTATGCCAATGCCGACTGTTCTGGCACACCGGATCACACGTGAACTTTCAGCTTGCAGAAGAAGCGGATATATCAAAGATATCTTTTCTGATGGAAAAGCACAGGTAACCGTAGAATATGAAGATGGAAAGCCAGTGAGACTGGAAAGTGTTGTTGTTTCCTGCCAGCATGGTACAGAAAAGAGTCTGAAAAAGTTAGATGCCGAGATCAGAGAGAAGGTGCTTCGCCCGGCACTCAGATTACTGCCTCCGGATGAGGATACGAAAATTCTGATTAATCCGTCAGGGAGATTTGTGTGCGGAGGGTTTGATGCAGATACCGGACTGACCGGAAGAAAGCTGATGGTGGATACTTATGGCAGTATGGTTCCGCATGGTGGCGGTGCATTTTCAGGAAAAGACTGTTCGAAAGTAGACCGTTCGGCGGCTTATATGGCAAGGTATATCGCCAAAAATATAGTGGCTGCTGAGTTTGCAAGCAAGTGTCAGGTGTCTTTGGCTTATGCAATCGGAGTAGCAGAGCCGGTTATGATTGAGGTAGACACCTTTGGTACAGGAAAAGTGTGTGCGGATGATTGTCTGGCGGCAGCAATCCCACTGGTGTTTGGAGTGACACCCGTTCAGATCATGGAATCCCTTCGACTGAATCGTCCGATTTTCCGTCAGACGGCAGTTTTTGGTCATTTTGGAAGAAAGGAGTTTCCTTGGGAGCGGACGGATAAGGTACTGGCTCTTCAGGATGCAATTCTGTAATGCCTTGGGTAACGGAAGAAGAGATTCAGGCAGCAAAAAATATGACTGCGTATGAGTATTTGCGAACGCATCAGGCACAGCGGCTGCAAAAGACAAGGACCAGAAATGAATGGCAGTTGACGGATCATGACAGTTTTAAAATCAATGAACTGTCCGGCAAATGGCATTGGAAATCCAGAGATATCGGTGGCGTGTCCGCACTGCGCTTCCTGATTGAAGTAGATGGAATGAAATTTACAGATGCCGTAAAACTGTTGTGCGAAGAGAGTCCGTCTTTTATTCCGACACAGGCTGTGGAAAGGGAAAAACTGCCATTTAAGTTGCCGGAGAGGTATTGTAATTGCAGACGAATCAGGGCTTATTTAAACCACAGAGGAATCAGCGATGAAGTGATCACATATTGTATTTCACATGAAATCCTTTATGAAAGTGTCCCGTACCATAACGCTGTTTTTGTTGGGAAAGATGAATCCAGAAAAGCAAGATATGCATTCCTGCGAGGAATCTATGAAAAAAACGGGAAGGGATTCAAGATGGAGCAGACCGGGAGTGAAAAAAAGTACAGCTTTTGCATTCCACCTGAAAGAGAAACAAAGCGAGTTGCCGTATATGAAGCGTGTATTGATGCATTGGCACACATGACACTGGAAGAGGGAAATAGGGATAAATATCGTCTTTCCCTTGGGGGAATCGCTGCTCCGAAAGAAAACGCACAGATACAGAGTGAACGTTTTAAAAAGCCACCGGACGCACTGGAAGAGTTTCTGAAGAACCATTCGGAAATCAAAGAAATTGAAATCTGTACCGATAATGACTTTGCAGGAAGATGGGCGAAAGAACAGATGAAAAAACATTATGAGGGAACGTATCAGATTATCTGCAATCTGCCGAAAAAAGAAGGAGCAGATTATGCAGACCTTGCGAAAGAAAAAAAGCAGGCAAATAAATGCAGGGACAGACCATTAGAAAGAAGGTGATAGAGAATGGAAGAAAAAGGAACGATACACGTACATCTGTTGACGGAGCTGACTGGAAATCTTTATTCAGAAGAATCCGAATGGGAAGAAGATTGGTCGGAGAGTGATGAATATGGAATGCCGTTAGATGGAACAGAACTTGCCGATTATGAAGATGCCATCCGAGAAGAACTGGAACGCTATGGGGAAGATGATCTCATGCAGTATTTTGATGGAAGTGAGTCCATTCATGGAAAAATACAAAGTGCAGTTGTTACGATAGAAAACAAAGATGGAATCCTGTACGGCTGTACCAAACTGGAATTAAATGAATTTTTAAGTCAGGAAGAACTACAGGAATTCACCGAATACATTACAGGGCAGTACAGTGACGGTTGGGGTGAAGGATTTGAGCAGAGGGATATCAAGGTAGATGGTGGAATGCTGAATGTGCATTTCTGGCATCCTGATATGGAGCAGCCGAAAATCTATGAAAAGAAAACAGAGCAGATCCCGATAAAGCCTGAGAAACAACGTCCCAAGTTACAACTCCTTGGACATGATGGGAATATTTTTTCCATTATGGGCGATGCCTCAACTCTTTTGAAAAAGAATAAACAGACAGCAGAAGCAAAAGAAATGTGTAAAAGGGTATTGGAAAGTGGGGATTATTACAAAGCACTTTTGATTATCAGCGAATATGTGGAAACCGAGTTGAGTCCACCACCAAAAGAAAATAAAAAGACAAAGAAGAAAAATCAGCCGGAACGCTGAGAAAAGAAAGGATGATGCCTATGACAAATGGCCTGAGTTTGGAAGAACTTATGAAAGAGGAAACATACCCGGAGGAATATGCTGAAGGGGAAAACTGGAAAATATTACATGGAGATACATTAAAACTGGTCAAAGCATTCCAGCCGGGAATCTTTGATGCAGTCATTACCGATCCACCGTATGCGTCCGGTGGAACAAAGCAGAATGAAAGAAATCGTACTACAAACCAGAAATACAGCAGTATGAGTGCTGCAAATGCACTTCCGGATTTCGATGGGGATAATAAAGACCAGAGATCTTGGACGCACTGGATGGCTGAATGGCTCTATGATGTGCGGAAAGCCTGCAAGAAAGGTGCTCCGATCTGCCTATTCATTGACTGGCGTCAGTATCCATCGATTACCGATGCATTGCAGTGGGCAGGATGGATCTGGAGAGGAACAGCGGTGTGGGATAAGGGAAACTCCCGTCCACAGAAAGGTCGTTTCCGCCAGCAGGCTGAATACATTGTGTGGGGCAGTAACGGACCGATGCCAATCAACCGTCCGGTATCTTGTCTGCCGGGCGTCTTCCGATATGGAAATCCGCAGAACCGGATTCATGTGACAGAGAAGCCGTTGCAGCTTATGAAAGATGTCATCCAGATTTGCGAACCGGGAGGTCTGATCCTGGACCCGTTTGCCGGAGCAGGAACGACTGTCCTTGCAGCGGTTATGACAGGTTATCGTGCAGTGGGAATTGAGGTAACAGATGCCTACTACAAACTGGGAAGTGACAGAGTGAAAATTGCATTAGAAGCAGAGCAGAAAGAGGATGAAAAGTAGCCGGGATGTCCAATTGGACATCTTGTTTTTTATAGAGAAGATGAGTGGCATCCAACTGGATGCAGGAAGGAGATGGAGCGTATGGAACAGGCGCTGGCTTATGTGTGCTGTTCAGCAGAAGAAAGCCGGGTGAAAGTACAGAAATATTGCAGAAAAATCTATGAACTTGGGTATGTACCAATCTGTCCGAGATTTGTATTCTCACCATTCTTGGAAGAATCCGATGCAGAAGATATGCAGGGATATGGAAGAATGTCACATATCCTTTTGCGGAGATGCCGGATGGTAGTCGTATGTGGGAAAGATGTGACAGGAACAATGAATACCGAAATCAGTATGGCAGACAGACTCCATATCATTTGTACGACACTTGATGGACTGGTACAGATAAAAGAATCAAAATAAATCAGAAGCGGGTAAATCCGGTGCTACAGAAACTGGCGGTACTCGTTTTGCAAGCATAGCGTTTGGATATCCAAACGCACTTTGGGGAGAACCCCAATCCCCCGGACACAGACGGAAATGGAAAGGAAGGATCAAGTCATGTTAAGAAATGGAGTAATGATTGTAATCGCATTGATGAGCGGAGGATTTATAGGAGTGATAGTGACCTGTTGCATGGTTGCAGCGAAAAAATCCGATGAGGATCTTGGCGGTATGATGAAAGAGGAAGAGAAAAAAGAAGGGACGGTGATGCAATGCGAAAACGAAACCATGTGATCCCGGTGCGGTTAAATGCAAGGGAACTCAGGGAATTGGAGGAACAGGTGGAAAAAAGCGGACTGAGTCGGGAAGAGTTTATGCGTTCGCTGATCTTAGGAGCGCAGGTACACGCAAAACCCTGTGAGCATCACCCGGAACTGCTTAGGAAGATAGCGGGTCTGTGCAATAATGCGAACCAGCTTGCCCATGTTGCGAATGCTTCGGGAATGGCAAGTGAGCAGAGTGTGCAGGAAATGCTCCGGCTTACCAAAGAGACATGGCATCTGGTAAAGGAAGAGTGGTAATGACAGATGGCTTATACAAGTGTTATCCCCGTCCACCGCCTGGACCGTTCCATCGAATATGTGAAAGACAAAGAAAAAACCACACAGAAAGCAGACTCTCTGGAGGCTGCCATTGATTATGCCATGAACCGGACAAAGACGGAACAGGCGGTCTTCGAAGATACCATCGGATGTACCAATGAAAATGCGTATGCAGATATGGTGGCAACAAAAAAGAGATTCCATAAGATGGGCGGTGTGGAAGGATACCATCTGGTACAGAGTTTTGCAGAAGGTGAGGTGACACCGGAACTGGCACATCTCATCGGACAGGAACTGGCAGACCGGCTCTTAAAGGGACAGTATGAAGTCGTTATCACAACGCATCTGAATACCAGACATTATCATAACCACATTGTCTGGAACTCTGTGAGCATGGCAGACGGGCGTAAGTACCACAGCAATGCAAAGAGTTATTATACGGAGATCCGGAAGATCTCCGATGAGCTGTGCAGAAAATATGGTCTGTCTATCATTGAATCCGACCAGAAAAAATCAATCCCTTATGTACAGTGGAAAGCGGAACAGGAAGGGAAACCGACATGGAGAAGTGCGATCCGTCTGGATATCAGGGAGTCTGTACAGGAAAGCTACTCCTGGTCACAATTCTTAAAAGAAATGGAAAAGCGTGGATACACATGGAAACTGAACCGGAAATATGTCGCTTTAAAGGCTCCGGGGATGGAACGGTACATCCGGCTACGGTCTCTTGGAAAAAACTATTCCGAAGAGGAGATCCGTGGACAGATCTTACAGCCAAAAGTAAAACGCATCTATCAAAAGACGGTGCAGATCCCTCCAAAGAGGAAACTGACCGGGATACAGGCATTATATTATTCCTATCTATATCAGATGGGAGTACTGCCAAAAAGACCGAGAAGAAGTCCGTATGCCATCAGAGAGGATATCCGGAAACTGGATCAGAGGATTGAACAGATTGAGTTTTTAATGAAGCATGACATTACGACCAGAGAACAGCTTGCTACATACCGTGAGCCGTTACAAAAGCAGATTTCAGAACTGATGAAGGAACGCAGAAAGCTCTATCGGAATGACAGTGAAGACAGTGGAAAAGTACGGCTGTCCGAAATCAATGAGGAATTAAAAAATCTCCGAAAAGAAGTCCGTATGACCGTCCGGATTGAAAAGCATTCATTGGAAATCGAAGAAAGACTTCGAAAGGCAGAAGAACAAAACCAGAATGAGAAACGTGTGGAACACAAAGAAAAAGAGAGTCAGGAGGTGAGATAAGTATGAATTACGGAGCAGAACCGGCTGATCAGGTGGTGCGGTACAGTCTGGAAGGAATGGAATACTCTTTGAAGATTACCGGAAATGTGGCAAAGCATGTGGCAATCTTTATTGCAGCCGCCCTGAAAGATCAGAAAAAGACAAGAGGGAAAACAAGACTTACCAGAATGTTAAAGGAACAGCGCCCGATGAAATTTTTTACTGTTCCGGGTGACCGTCTGAAAGAATTTGCAAAAGAGGCAAAGGCGAGAGGTATCTTATATGTAGTCATCAAAGATAAGGTGAATCCGGACCAGACAGAGGTCATGGTATTTGCAGATGATGCCGCGAAGATGAACAGGGTACTAGACCGGATGAATCTGGATTTTGTAAAAGCAGAATCAGGCTCTATGGTTACAGAAGCAGTGGAAAGAGTGACTGCACCGGAAAAGACAGAAAATCAGATGGAAAAAGAATCAAGGGAGAATGTACGGACAGAGACCGTTGTCCTGCCGGAAGGCAAGATAGAATTTGAACTGGATGATGCGGAAGAAATGTTTCAGATTGGGGATGAGGCTTTCCCGGAAGGAAATTTTACACATGCGCAGGAGGGGAAAGCAAAGAATCCGTCCGAACCTTTCTCGCGCAACAAAAATATTTCTTCCGGTCGGGAAACTAGCTGGGAAGAAAAGAATGAAAAACCATCTGTGCGGAAAGAACTCGGAGATATCCGTAAGAAACAGGAAGAGAAACGTAAGAGGCCGGACAGACGGAAAAATGCCAGAGAGAGCAGGAAGAAACGTAAGAATATGAAAACGAAAGGCAGGTAATGTATATGGATTTAACAGATATGATTTCAGGTGGAACGGAAGAACAGCAGATTCCTGAACAGAAATTGACCAAGGAAGAATATGCAGCCAAGAAGCAGCAGGAAAGAGAAGAGGTATGGGCTGAAGTAGATTCACAGGCACAGGGAGTTTTTCAGGATGGAGAAAAACTGAAAGGCTTTCTGGATTTTATGGCAGAGTGTAATACACAGAGAACTCCGAATCTGCTTTTGATCTACGGACAGCATCCGGATTTTAAGGTGGTAAGGTCTTATGAACGCTGGAGAGAAGAACACCGTTCAGTAAAAGCAGGGGAGCATGGCATTACTTATATGATTTCCACTGAATACGAAAAAGACGGAGAAATGCGGAGAGGGTATACGATCGGAAAAGGATTTGACATCAGTCAGATGTCAGGAAAGCCATTGGAAGAACGCCCTCAGCGAAGTCTGACAGAACTGATAGGAACTGTCTTAAAAGACCAGTCGGTACGTGTGCAGATTGAGGATGATCTGCCAGACAAA
Organism: Dorea longicatena; assembly: GCF_024168045.1. Taxonomy (GTDB): domain Bacteria; phylum Bacillota; class Clostridia; order Lachnospirales; family Lachnospiraceae; genus Dorea_A. Next base: position 1,899,528 of record NZ_CP100126.1, on the reverse strand, counting down.
GTGCAGGCCCAGTACAATCCGAGATACCGTACCATTTATATCCGCAACGGAATGAGTGAAGTAACGACATTCCATGCACTGAACAGAGAACTGGCGTGTGCAGCACTGGACCAGCATACCGGAACCTACAGCCGACAGAAAGTCAGTGCACAGGCTTATTGTGCAGCCTATGTGATTGCGAAACGTTATGGTGTGGATGTCACCGGATTCAATCTGGAGTATATTGCACAGAGGAATGAATGCGGAAAGAAAGATCCGCAGGAACTGAGAGACTTTTTAAATGATGTCCGTCAGGCTTCCTACAGTATACGAAACCATATCGAACGCAATTTTGGTGCAAAGGAACAGGAGTATATAACCGATGAGTTCGCAATCGGAGACCCTGTAAAAATACCGGAAACCAAGGATGAAAAACCATCTGAAAAAGCATCCGGAAAAGAGAAAAAAGCAAAGAGCCAGCCGGAACGATAAAAGTGAAAAAGTTGGACGGTTGGAGTAGCTATTACGGAGGTCTTGTGATATGGTTGGTGTAACAAAAAAAGGAGGTCAGCCAGATGACAAAATACTATTTGAAGATGGATAACATTATGAAAAATATGTTCGTGGTGGCACTGAATGATGAGCTGCAGGTACAGAGTGAGCAGGATGAATGTTTGGAAGAAACGAAAGCTCTTCTGAAAAAAGTAAGTGAATACGACCTCGCTCAGAAACGACTGCAGATTACAGCCGGGGAACAAAGGCAGATCCGTAAGGCACTGAACAGACTCAGAAGTAAATATCTTGCAGCCGGAAGATACAGTGATGGAATAGATAAAGTAATTATTCAGGTTGCAAAACCGAATACTAGCAGACACATGTTCTGGTAGAGAAAGGAGTGGTTGATTGGTCATTTATTCAAGAGAAAAAGTGGCAAGACTTAGAGAACAGTATCCGGCAGGAACAAGAATCTGTCTGAATTCGATGGATGGAGAAGCGGGTATGCCGCAGGGACTGGAAGGAACTGTGCAGTATGTGGATGATGCAGGCCAGCTTGGTGTTAAGTGGGACAACGGCAGAAGTCTCTCACTGATACCGGGAGTGGATTCCTTTCATAAGAAAGAAGGACAGGGACATCCAGAAGAAAAGCCACGCAAGAAAAGAGAATCTGACTTGCAGAGATAAGTACAAAAAAGCAGGACTGGGTTCTGTATCTTGTTTTTCTGCCATTTGTCTGGTGGGCGGCAGCGATTACCGCTTGTGCCATTACACCGGATAAGAATTTTATTCAAATCTTAGAAACGCTGAGCGAAAAACTCGAACAGCCGTTTTTTATCACGTATACACCGTATACGTTCAAATGTATTCTGATATTCACAGCAGCCTATTTCTTAGGCATTGGTATTTATGAATCCCAAAAAAGAAATTATAGAAGAGGCGTGGAACATGGTTCCGCAAAATGGGGCAACGTGTCCGAAATCTGCAGACGCTACTGCGAAAAACAATACACGCAGAATCTGCTTTTAACACAGCATTTCCGCATGGGACTGGACGGCTATAAGCACAAACGAAATCTAAATGTGCTGGTAGTCGGAGGTTCGGGAGCAGGAAAGAGCCGGACGTATGCAATCCCAAACATCATGCAGTGCAACTGTTCGATGGTGATTACTGATCCCAAGGCAGAACTTTTGCGTAAAACCGGAGGTGTCCTGGAACGGAATGGATATGAAGTCCGGGTTTTTGATTTGATCAATCCGGAGACTTCCTGGTGTTATAATCCGTTTGCGTATGTCCGGGATGATAAGGATGTACTGAAGCTGATCAATAACCTGATCCGCAACACAACACCAAAGGGTGCGCAGAGCTCAGACCCGTTTTGGGAGAAGTCCGAGACTGCACTTTTGCAGGCACTTATGCTGTATTTGCTGCATGAAGCTCCACCGGAAGAACAGAACTTCCCGATGATCATGGAAATGCTTGGAAGCGCACAGGTCAAAGAAGATGATGAGGATTACCAGTCTCCATTGGACATTTTGTTTGAAAGACTGGAAATGCGGGATCCGGAGAGTATTGCGGTCAAGCAGTATGCCATTTATAAGCAGGCGGCCGGAAAGACTGCAAAGTCGATTTTAATCTCGGTTGGTGTCCGTCTGGCAGCTTTTAACCTGAAACAGATCGCCAACCTGACCTGTACAGACGAACTGGACTTATACAGCATCGGGGAGAAGAAAGTAGCACTGTTTTGCTGTATTCCGGATGCGGACACCAGCATGAATTATCTGGTCGGCATGATTTACAGTAATCTGTTTCAGACACTGTATTATGTGGCAGACCGGAAGTACGGAGGAAGGCTTCCAATTCCGGTACACTGCATTATGGATGAGTGGCCAAACGTAGCCTTGCCGGATGATTTTGACAAGATTCTGGCAACCATGCGTTCCAGGGGGATTTCCTGCAGTATCATCATCCAGAACATCGCACAGATGAAAGCCTTATTTAAAGACTCGTATGAGAGTCTGATCGGCAACTGCGATGAATTTTTATATCTGGGTGGAAATGAAAAAGAAGGACATAAGTATGTCTCGGAATTATTGGGAAAAGAGACATTGGATACCAATACCTACGGACAGACAAAAGGGCGTAGCGGCAGCTATTCGGTGAATTATCAGCAGACTGGAAGGGAACTTTTAACACCGGATGAAATACGGCTTTTAGATAACCGCAAAGCGATTTTGTTTATTCGTGGGGAGCGTCCGATCATGGACGATAAATATGATTTAAAAAAGCATGTGAATTTCAGATACACAGAGGACGGTGGTGCATCGCCTTATGATTATGCGAAAACACCACTGGCTCACGACGACCTAAAGATTGACATTAACAGATTAGACGACTACGAACTGCTGTCTACCGAGGACATCCTTGGTGAATAGCAGTTTTTTGATGGATTGGAGTGATGTGTATTGAAGAAACTTCTCACAGGAGAAAAAAATAGAACAAAAAAGAATACAACTGAAAAAATGACAACCCCAATGCCGATGGGGAGAAAACAGAAAAAGTGGATGAGCCTTTACATGGCGCTGGTACTGACCGTAACGGTTGGAGCAACGACCGCATTCGCAGCCGGAGATCCGTTGTCCGTTATCAATAACCTGTCTACCTTTATTTTTTCTCTGATTCGTGCGATCGGTTTGATTTTGCTTGGATTTGGTGTTGTGCAGGTTGGTCTGTCTTTAAAAAGCCATGATCCAAGCCAGAGGGCAAATGGATTTCTGACACTGGCCGGAGGGGTAATTATTACGTTCGCCAAAGAAATCCTCGATTTGATTATGGCGTAAGCCTCTTTGAAAAAATATATCAGGAAACAGCAGGAGTGCCGAAAGGCGCTCCTGTATTCAAAAATATGTTTAAGGAGGTGAGAGTTTTTGAGTGATAACTGGATTGTACAGAATCTAAACTCAGCACTATCCACATGGAGTGAAAAGATGGCAGAACTGTGGACTCTGCTGACTGAAAATCCGGCAACTTTTAAGGGCGGCGGCATCTGGCGGATTATGGTAAATATTAATGATGCACTGACAGCCATTGCTTATGGATTACTGGTATTATTTTTCGCAGCCGGAATCATTAAAACGTGTGGCAGTTTTACAGATCTGAAAAAGCCGGAACATGTGCTAAAAGCATTTATCCGGTTTGCACTTGCTCAGGGAGCAATTACATACGGGATGGAACTTATGCAGGCACTGTTTTCCATTGTGCAGGGAATCGTGACAACCGTAATGAGTGGCTCCAGTATGGCAGGAAGCGTGACGGAACTGCCAACGGAGATTGTAGATAAGATTGAGAGTGTGGGAATGTTGGAATCCATTCCATTGTGGATTGTCACACTGCTTGGCAGTCTGCTGATCACTGTATTGTCATTTGTAATGATCCTGACAGTGTATGGCAGAATGTTCAAAATCTATATGTATACGGCAATCGCCCCGATTCCGATTTCCTCATTTGCAGGAGAACCCACGCAGTCCATCGGAAAGAACTTTATTCGTTCTTATATAGGCGTGTGTCTGGAAGGGGCAATTATTGCACTGGCATGCATTATCTTTTCTGCTTATGCGGCAAGCCCTCCGGCTGTCGGAGATACGGAGCTGAGTGCAGTTACAATCGTGTGGAACTATGTAGGAGAACTGGTATTCAATTTACTGGTGCTGGTTGGAGCAATTAAGGCATCTGACCGTATTGTCAGAGAAATGATGGGACTTGGAGGTTAAAAATATGGATACAAAGAAAACATTAAGATATAACTGGGAATTTGGACGTGAGACAGTAGCAATACGAGCGAGCTCTTATCGGAACAATGGAAATTTATATGTAGGACTCTGCCATAAGGAAGGGAGAGAATGGGAAGATTTTGGAGATGTAACCATTAATCTGCCTTATCAGTTCTTAGAGCCAAATGAGGCTTTTATAACAGGAGATTTTACCAAGGATATGCTTAATTTTATCAAGGAACATAAACTTGGAAAAGTGTTGAATGAAACAGGAAGATCAGGATATACAACCTATCAGAAGGTAGCGTTTGATCTAGCAAGACTTGCGGAATTTGATCCGGAAGGCGTTGCGGAACACTGTAGATTTGCCGGGATAGAAGTACCGAAAGAAAAACCACAGAAAACGAAGAAACAAAACAGGGGAGAGGAACGATAATTTATGGAAGTAAAGATGAACAAAGAAATCAGGGACTATCAGGAATCCATGTTTATGGGACTGGACCTGAGACAATGTGTGTGTTCTGTTCTTGCGATTCTTACAGCAATCGGAATTTACTTTGGAATGCGTGATATTACTGGACAGGAAATAACCGGATGGCTGTGTGTGCTTGGTGCTGCTCCATTTGCTGCCTGTGGCTTTTTCAAATATCATGGTATGACAGCCGAACAGTTTTTATGGGCAGTGATCAAATCCGAATTGCTGTATCCGAAGAAACTGGTGTTTCAGTCGGAAGATATCTACTACTCCTGCATGCAGGAGACCATCTCGCTGGGAGAAAAGAATCAAAAGGATGGAGCGGAAATCATAAAAGAGCGGGAGCAAATAGCAGAAGCAAAACAGAGAAAGAAACGCAAGGGAAGGAGTGATGCCTTTGATTAAAACTTTAAGTCAGGCACTTCGGATGGATAAGGAACGCTTCAAAGTTCCGAAATCCGTCCAACAGGCAATTCCCATCCAGCGAATCTGGCCGGATGGAATTTTTCAACAGGGAACGAAATTCTCAAAAACATATCGTTTTACAGATATCAACTATTATATTGCGAGTAAGGACAATAAGACAGAAATGTTTCTGGATTATTCCGAACTCTTAAATGCACTGGATTCCGGCATTTCTGCCAAAATTACCATCAATAACCGGAGAATCAATAAAGAAGAATTTGAAAAATCAATCCTGCTTCCAATGAAGGAAGATGGACTGGACCACTATCGGGAAGAATACAACGAAATGCTCCTGTCTAAGATTACAGGAACAAACAACAGCATCTATCAGGAACGGTATCTGACTGTCAGTGTACATAAAAGATCTATTGACGATGCAAGAACCTATTTTGCACGTATCGGAACAGACATCGTAACACATCTGGCAAAGTTATCGTCCACAGCAGAAGGACTGGACGCAGAGAGCCGGCTCCAGATCTTCCGGGACTTTTTCAAAGGAGATGTCCCACAGGCATTTCCGTTTGATCTGAAACAATTTGCCAAGAAGGGAACAAGTTTCAAGGACTGGATGTGTCCGGATTCTATGGAATTTGAACGTGACCATTTTAAAATCGGTGACAGGTACGGAAGAGTCCTGTATATGCAGGATTATGCAAGTTATGTCAAAGATGACATGATTTCAGAACTGTGTGACTTCAGCCGGAATCTGATGTTGTCGATTGACATCCTGCCAGTCCCTACGGATGAAGCAGTAAGGGAAATCCAGAACCGACTGCTTGGTGTGGAAACAAATGTGACCAACTGGCAGAGAAGACAGAATGCAAACAATAACTTTTCTGCCATCGTCCCATACGATATGGAGTTGCAGAGGAAAGAGACAAAAGAAATGCTCGATGATCTGACAACCAGAGACCAACGGATGATGTTTGGAATTCTGACGATGGTACATCTGGCAGACAGTAAAAAACAGCTGGATTCCGATACAGAACTGCTCCTGTCGGTGGCAAGAAAGCATCTGTGCCAGATGTCAACACTGAAGTGGCAGCAAGTGGACGGACTGAATACAGTGCTCCCGTATGGACTGCGTAAGATCAATGCGCTGCGTACACTGACAACGGAATCTACGGCTGTTTTAATTCCGTTCCATACACAGGAAATCCTGCAGCCGGGAGGCATCTATTACGGGCAGAATGCAGTCAGTAAGAATCTGTTGGTAGCCGACCGGAAGAAACTGATGAATGGAAACAGTTTCCGATTAGGTGTCAGTGGATCAGGAAAGAGTTTCTCGGCAAAAGAAGAGATCGTGCATCTGGCATTGAGTACCGATGATGATATCCTGATCCTTGACCCGGAGTCCGAATTTACAAAATTAGTAGAGGCTCTGGGCGGACAGGTTGTAAAAGTATCTGCGACATCAGACAATCACCTGAATGCAATGGATATGGACGCAGCCTACGGCAATGAAAAGAATCCACTGATTGAAAAATCGGAGTTTATCCTGTCTGTGTTCGAGCAGTTGGTTGGAGCAGGAAATCTGTCGGCAAAAGAAAAGTCGATTCTGGACCGCTGTGCTGCAGATGTGTACCGGGATTATATCCGAAGTGGTTATACCGGAGAAGTTCCGACATTGAAAGATATGTACCGACAGCTGATGTTACAGCCGGAAGAAGAGGCAAGAGGACTGGCATTATCATCTGAACTTTTTATCAATGGAAGCCTGAACACCTTTGCACAGCCGACCAATGTGAATAAGAAGAACAGGATCATGGATTATGACATCCGGGAACTGGGGGAACAGCTGATGCCGCTTGGAATGCTGGTTACCTTAGACAGTATTTTCAACAGGGTAATTCAGAACTGGAAAGAAGGAAAAACGACATGGATATTTGCCGATGAGTTCTATCTGTTATTCCGCTATGAATACAGTGCAAATTTCTTCTACCGACTTTATAAGAGAATCAGAAAATACAATGGATTCGTGACAGGTTTAACCCAAAATGTTGAGGAACTTCTGAAATCGGACACTGCAAGACTGATGTTGGCAAACAGTGAGTTTTTGATTCTTTTGAATCAGGCAAGTACAGACAGGGAAGAACTGGCAGCTCTTTTGAATATTTCCGAAAACCAACTGTCCTATATTACAAATGTATCGGTTGGTAGTGGTCTGATCCGTTGCTCTGGAAATATCGTACCATTTGAGAATACGTTCCCAAAGAATACAGACCTTTATAAACTAATGACAACAAAACCGGGAGAATCATAATGAAGAAAAAAGAAGAAGTAACGATAACTTTTTATGCTGCAGAGTGCGGTGAGTTCCATGATTTAGGAGAATATACAAAATGCAGAACGTTGGAAGAGGCATATAAAAAGTACCAGAAATATTGTAGAACATCTGCCAATATGTGTCCGGCTATTGAGTTTTCCATCCATGATCCGTACTCTATTTATTCGGATATGGAATATCCATTGCCGTTGTCATCAAAAGACAGGGGTGATTTGGAGCTTGTGCCATATTACAACGAGCATCCACTGGTAAATGAAGCAATCAGACAGTTGGAGCAGTTGCAGAAACAGCAGGAAAAAAAGAAACATCGGGATGTTGCCCGATGAGATAAGAGATACGGAAAGAGGGTGACCGGATGAGAGATATCAAGGAACGGGTAAGGGATAAGAATCCGAAGATTCGAAATCCGGATGCCCGGCTTCCGAAAGAACTGGTACGCTCGGCTGTACTGGAAGCAAAAGAAAAGCCAAGGGAACTACATGAGAAAAGCAGTGGTCAGTCAGACTCTCCAACACAGTATGGCATTGAAAAAATAGAATCCGTACAGTACAGGGCGGCGAGTGTGGCAGGAAAAACCATAGGGAAAACCACATATCGAGGTGGGAAAAAACTTGCCGGAGTGACCTACAGGAAGATAAAGGAAAGAAAACGCAGACAGGAAGAAGCGAAAGCTGCCGAAGAAGCAATGGAGCAGGGGGCAGAAAGCGGAAAGAAATTGATCAAGCTGAAACCGGAGCAGGCAGCACTTGCCAAAGAAAACGGTAAACGGCAGGTAAAAGCAGCACCGAGAGTGGTAAAAGTATCTGGTCTGTCTCAAGAAAAAATCAAGACACAGGCATCCGTACAGACACAGCAGGTGGAAAAGAGCCTTCAGGCGATGCAGAAAGCAAGAGCAGTCCAGATGGCAAGAAAATCAGCACAGGCATCGACAGAAAGTGGAAAAGCAGTCCTTCAGGTAACAGGAAAAGGCTCAAAGTTATCCGTAAAGGGAATTACAGCAGTGATTCAAAAAGGGGTAGTAGCTCTTGAAAAAATGGGAAAATGGATTGCTGCCGGAGGCGGTGCATTTCTTCTGGTATTTATTCTGATTGCAGGAATCATTGCAGGAGCAGCCTTCAGCAGTAGTTCGGAAAACTCCGAATCTCTAAGTGATGAGGTGCTGGCTTATACTTCGGTGATACAGCAGTATGCATCCCAATATGGCATTCCAGAATATGTGTCTGCGATACAGGCGATTATGATGCAGGAATCCGGGGGAAGAGGAACAGACCCGATGCAGTGTTCGGAAAGTCCGTACAATACAAGGTTTTCACACAGCCCCGGTTCTATTACCGATCCGAATTATTCGATAGAGGTGGGAGTACAGACCTTTGCAGACTGTATCAGTCAGGCAGGATGCAGCAGCCCACAGGATATGGACAAGTTAAAACTTGCATGGCAGGGATATAACTATGGAAACGGATACATAGTATGGGCGTTGCAAAGAGGCGGATACACAGAAGCCAATGCTTTACAATTTTCACAGGAGCAGGCAGCTTCGCATGGATGGAGCAGCTATGGAGATCCCGAATACGTTCCCCATGTGATGCGGTATTATTCCGGTGGCAGCCTGTTTGCTGGTTTGTTTGGAAGTCAGCAGATTGTATCGGTAGCAATGGGGCAGATCGGGAACAGTGGCGGCCAGAAGTTCTGGAGCTGGTATGGATTCGACAGCCGAGTAGAATGGTGTGCCTGTTTTGTGAGCTGGTGTGCAGATCAAAGCGGTCTGATAGCAAGTGGGAATGTTCCAAAGTTCTCATTGTGCCGTGATGGAGTGTCCTGGTTTCAGGGAAAGAATAAGTGGCAGAGTGGTGGAACAACCCCGACAGCCGGAATGATCATCTTTTTCGACTGGGATCACGACGGAACATCAGACCACGTAGGAATTGTAGAAAAATACGAAGGTGGACGAGTTTACACGATTGAAGGAAATTCCAGTGATCAGGTACGACAGAGGAACTATGCGGTGGATTATGCCTCAATCATAGGATATGGGGTGATAAATTGATGGTTTCTTTCATAATTTGTTAAGGATTTTATAAGGGAGTTAATGAATCCTTTGGAAAATAGTCACAAAATAGGCACAGTTGATTGATAAATTGTTATTGTAACTTTTAGTGATAGACATATAAAGAGTTAGAAATCTTTATAATTGACTTGAATTAGGAGGTAGTGAATATGAGTGATCAGAATGTAAAAGCAGCACAAAAATATTTAAATGCGATGTTTGGTGGACATAAGGATTGGGTAAAACTGGATGAAGATGGAAAGACCGGAACAGCCGTGATGCAGGGAATCATTCGTGCATTTCAGATTCAGAATGGAATCTCAACGATTACAGGAACGGTTGGACCACTTACTATTAATACCATGAAGAAGTTAGCCATTATTACAAAAATGGATCCGAATGATACTCCGCAGGTTAATGTATGCTTGATTCAGTGTGCTCTGTTTTGCAAAGGATATGCTGCTGGAGGAATTACTGGAATTTATTATACATCAGGAGTAAATGCAGTTAAAAAGATGCAGGAAAATGCAGGACTGGAAGTTACGGGCAAAATTGATTGGAAAGTTTGGTCTGGATTGTTATCCCTAAACTGGTTTACAAAGGTTTCTGGTGGGGATTCCAATATTGTTCTTATTCAACAGCAATTAAATAGTGATTGGTCAGATGTTATTGGTGTTGGACCTTGTGATGGAATTGCCTCAAGACAGACAATTTTGTCTTTAGTTGGTGCATTGCAGGCGGCTGAAGGAGTTACAACTGAATTAATTACAGATTTGAATTCCGTTAATTTTGGCGATGCAACAACAAATGCGTTTCCGGGTACATTACAGAACGGACAGAACTCGATGAAATATGTTCCATTTAATAAGATTGCTCAATACGGACTATATTTTAACGGATATAATCCGGGAAGATTCGATGGCGTGTTTGATTCGACTACAGAGTCAAAGGTGTCAGAATTTCAGGAGTTTTATGGCCTGACAGGAATTGGACTTGTAACAAAAGGAAAAGTAAATGTTTCTACTATGAAATCATTGCTTACGAGTAAAGGCGATACAAACAGGGCAGCAAAAGCGTGTGACTGTGCAACAGTATTAAATAAACAACAGGCATTAGATATAAAAAATGCAGGGTATACTCATGTAGGACGTTATCTGACAGGTTCTGTTGGAAAAGAGCATACACCGAAATATCTGACTTCTGCAGAAGTAAAAAATATAGAGAATGCAGGATTATCAGTATTTCCGATATATCAGGATGGGGGATATGAATTAAACTATTTTAAAGATCCATCACAGGGAAGTGTTGATGCACAGACGGCGATTTTAGCGGCAGAGAGAATTGGTATACCAAGCGGAACAACCATATATTTTGCAGTGGATTTTGACTGTTATTCATATCAGATTGATACGTTTATCATACCTTATTTTGAGCAGATTCACATGATCTTTTTTAGTTCGACAAATGACAAAAACTATAAAGTCGGCATTTATGCACCAAGATATGTATGTACAAAAGTTTATGAAGCTGGATTGGCAAGTAAATCTTTTGTGGCAGATATGTCTACCGGATTCAGCTGTAACTTGGGATATTCGATGCCGAAGAACTGGGCGTTTGATCAATTTTGTGAGTTGAGCTCATTTTCTTCATCACCTTCGTTCCCACTGGATAAAGATGCATATTCAGGGAGAGATACTGGATTTAAAAAGTTCGATGCCGTATCGACAAAAACAGATGAGGAAATAGCGCAAGAAAATCTTCGGGCAAAGGTAAAAATAGCACGAAATCAATATGTCTATAATGTAATGGAGCCGCTTGGTTATCTGAATAAAATTATGGATGTGGGTGTGGAGTATGATAAGAAAATTTCACTGGGAACAATGATGAGTCCTCAAGGAGCAATTGATATTTCTACTAAAATATCCACATCGCTTGAAAGTTCAACTGGTAAAATTTATAATATAAAAGTGGATATAGGAAATGATGGAGAATTGACACAAACTTGCAAAAATCAAATTATGGAGATTTCATCAAATTTATCAGATACAGGTATAGAGGGAGCAGATAACTTTGGAAATACGATAGAAAAAATTGCTTTATCGGTTAAATCTGGTAATATTGCTTTTGAAATAAATAATGTTTTTGCCAATAGTGTAGAGTTTTCCATTGTATTTAGTACATCAGATTTGCTGCCAGAAGAGGAAAAAGAGTGGACAATATCGGTTGCTTTGATTTTTACAATGACATTAAATTCTAATAGTGGTCTTGAATTTAATGTTGTAGAATTCACAAAAGAGCATAGTAATATACTGGCAGGAGCCGTAATATTAGTTCTTGCGGGTGCATTAGTTGTAAATGCAATTCCGTCAATTATTGCTTTATTTTCAGCTGGAGCAGGTACTGTTTTTGGTTTGTTGATTCAAGCGCTGTAAATTGTAAAAGAATAAAAGAGACAATGGCCAGAGGTTCGATTTTATAAAGAGGACCTCTGGCAAAAGGGGGATTAAGAAGAATGCATATTAAATCAATTGTGTCAGATGAGGATAGGGAAGAATTAGAAAGAATGCTTTCGCTTGGGTTTATAATTCCTAATCAATTATTTAAAACAAGACAGAAAAGTAGAATGATTATCTATATTTTTACACCTGTAGAATTTTTACTGTCGATTAATTGTTATCTGTCGGAAAGTTATTTGATGTTTGGAATAGGGATTGGAACTTGTGTGGCTTGTGTGGCTTGGATTATTTGGTATCAAATGATTGGTAAAAATTTTGAAAAAAATGTTCATGAATTTGTCTGGGGTAGATCAGGATATGAAACGGTGGATATCGATGAAAACGCAATTAAAATAGATGAAGATCAAATTTATGAATTTAAAAATATTGATAGAATGTTCTTATATAAAAACTTCTTTTTTTTCATAACAAATGAAAAGAAAATATTTATATTTAAAACGACAGATATGGAGTCGGATGAACTTATAAAAATTATTAAAACAACAGGGATTTTATTTGAAAAAAAAGAAAAACCATTTAATATTTATAAGTATTGTAAAAAAGGAAAAAGTTTTTAAAAATAAGCAGAGGATGGTGGATTTATCATCCTTTTAGAGAAGAGCATGTATTTTAAAGGGAATCTGGTTTTGCAGGTTCCCTTTTTGCCATCAAAAACGTTGATGTTTTATCAAATGACGCTAAAAATAAAAAGAATAATGCAGGGGGTGACATTATTAGTTATCGCTGTAATATTTGGATAAAATATAAATAAAACATAAAAAATATAAATAAATTATAAAATGGCGACAGTTTTTTCTTGTTCAAGTGTTTATTATATAGAGGACAAAATAAGACAGCAAAGGAAGTGGTGCTGTTGCATCGGAAAAATGACACAAAATTAGTGATGTCCATTCGGGAAAAGAATTGAAGGGGATTCTTTTCCCCATTTGTCGTGTTACGAAAGACTGAGGGTAAGAAAATATGCTAGAACTTGCAATCTGTGATGATGACATCATCCTATGTAATTGGTTAGAACAGAAGCTGCTCCATTATGGGAAAGCGAATGACTGTCAGATATCTATAGAAATATACTATTCTGCGGAGCAGCTTCTTAACAGGCTGGAAGAAGAATCCTACGATATGTTATTCCTTGATATTTGTCTGGAACATGAGAATGGAATTGATATCGGAACGGAGATACGAAAGAAAAATTATGGAAAAGAACTGCGGATTACCTATATTTCAACATATCAGGAATATGCTATGAAATTATTCCGTATTCATCCATTTGATTTTCTTGTAAAGCCAATCCGAGAGGAAGAACTTTTCCGGGTGATAGGTGAATTACGGGAACTGTTAAAAGAACGGAAGAAAATATTTGAATATACGGATACAAAAGGAATCCACAAGATTTCTTATGACAAGATCCTGTATTTTTATAGTCTGGGAAAAAGAGTACATATCGTGACATCGGAAAAAGAATATGAATATCGAGGAAAATTAAAGGATGTAGCGGATGTAACAGAAGAATATTTCTTACTGATTCACAAGTCCTATCTCATCAATATGGAACACGTGGAGCATTACGAATATGACAACGTGGTTATGAAAGACAAGACACGTCTCAGTATCAGTAAAGCAAATCGCAAGAAGGTCAGGGAAAGACTATTACAAACGGAGAAGAAAAGATTATGAATATCCATTTGATCACTTATCTGACAAGTAAATTATTCTGGATTTATACTGTGTTCCGTTACAATACCATCCTGTATCCAAAAAATGAGGATACACAAAAGCTATTTGCATATTTTTGTGCATATCTGCTTTCATGCTGGGGAAGCATGCAGTGGGGAACGATGTACGGAGATCTGATCTTTGAGCTGATAGCTCTGTTAATTATAACAGTGGCATATCAGGCAGACTGGCAACATCATGTCTGGAATACACTTATGGTATATATTATGGGAATTTTATGTGATGGGATTCCAATCGTGTTCTTTCAACGGTATGCGGTAGCAAGAAATCCGGTGCATCATCACATGGGACCGGGAACTATTGTAATGGGAAATTTTATATTCTTTTTACTGGAAGTCATTATTGAAAGAAAAGTAGGTGTAAAGAGAAGTTATTATATAAAGAACCGTCATTGGCTTGCTATGCTTTCTGTCCCGGTGATCAGCATTATAGTCTGTATCAGGATATTGCTGCCAGACAGAAGAGGTGTGCGGTCTACGATTGTATTATTCTTACTGTTTATCAATGTGTTTATTTTCTATCTGCACGATGAGGTTCAGAAAAGTTATATTGAAACAGCAAAACAGGAAGAGATGAAAATTCAGATGAGCCAGTATGCAAAAGAACTGGAGATGATGATGAAATCACAGGACAGGCTGAATAAGATACATCATGATTACAAGCACCATCTTACAACAATAGGGGCAATGGCAAAAACGGGAGGAAATGAAGAGATTCTATCGTATCTGAAACAAATGGAGAATATAGCCGGAACAGCCTTATGTCATCATTTATATACAGAAAACCGTAATATGAATAATCTGCTGAATTATATTTTGGAAGATGTGAAATCAGTAATTGAAAAGCCAGAGATTTCTGTGGAAATACCGAATCATATAGGGGAAGAATTATTTGATATAAGTATAATAGTGGGAAATCTTATGGATAATGCTATTCGTGGGACAGCAGCTTCAGATGAAAGGAGATTATCGTTTCAGATGTATTATGGAAAAGGAATCATGAATATCCAGATTGAGAATAGCATAAAAGATACACCAAAAGTGCGGAATGGAATTTATCTGACAACGAAAAGCAGGAAAGAAGGACATGGAATAGGATTACAAAATGTGAAACTCGTAGTAGAAAAATATCATGGTCAGATGGAGATCTGCCATACGGAGAAATCCTTTCAAGTGAAAATATTATTATATATGAAATTAGATGAAAAATAGTAAGGCGATGGTGTCTTACTATTTTTTTCGACCGATTTCGTCTATTTTTGCCACCTCAAGGGGCATTTTTACCATTTATGAAAATTTTGTGATTTTTTAGATTATAGTAGTGCCAAAGTCAGAAAAAAGGAGGGTAGCGGTTATTTTGTAAAGGAATTATAGAAAAAGATTACAAGAGGGAGAAAGAGACTATGAAGAGATTTCGAAAGTCGGCTATAGCCTTAGTACTTGCACTCCTGATGGCACTACAGGGAACAGAGCCTATTTTTGTACAGGCAAAAGAGGCCATTGAGGATGTACAGAAGAATGCAGATTTCTCCAGACCAGAGGCTTTGACGGAAGAGGAAGCAGGGATTACAGATTCCACATCTGGAGAACAAGATAAGAGTCAGCAGTCTGATGCGGACGTACAAAATGAAACGACGCCATCAGAAGATACAGAGACGCAGGAAGAACAGACAACTCCAGCGGAAGAAACAGAAGAAAATCCGCAGGAAAAAGAAGTGGAGTTGAAAGAACCACAGGATTACTATCCGATTCCAGAAGAACCGGAAGGTGAACTGATTGATTATGATGCCATTTCCAAGACTTATAAGACAGGGGACAAGCAGTATACAACCGTTTATGGAGGTTATGTCGGAACTTATAAGAATGAGGATGGAGATACCGAGCTGGTTGATAATACACTTGTAAAACCAGAAGAAGCAGATACTCCGGCATCCGAAGAAGCACAGGAAGCCAGCAGTGTAGTGGCAACTGAAGAAAAGGAAGAGAAAACAGAAGTTTATCAGAACAAGGCAAACGATTATGCTATCCTTCTTCCGGAACAGATGTCAGAAGAGAATGGTGTAACGATTGAAAATGGAAAGACCAGAATCGGGATCATTCCGGTAGATGGAGATTATACACATTCCGTTATTAAAGACAATGCGATCCTTTATAATGAAGTTTACGAGGGCGCAGATGTTCAGTATACAGTACTGGATTCCAGCATTAAGGAAGATATCGTACTTCAGCAGCCAACAGACAGGGAAGTCTATGAATACGAGCTGCAGATTCCGGGGTATCAGGCAGAAGTAAAAGACAATCAGGTCTATATCTATCCGGAAGGGAAGACAATCAAAGATGCGAAGTATCTTCTGGAGACGCCATCAATGGAAGATGCTGCCGGGGAAATCAGTTTCCTGATCACATTGGAACTTCGGGAAGAAGATGGAAAAACAATCCTGACCGTAAAACCAGATAGGGATTGGCTTTCGGCAGAAGAACGTCAGTATCCGGTCAGGATCGATCCGACACCAGTAGAGATTCAGAAGAGTTCCTTTAACATGATCGGTGTGGAAGAGGGAAGTCCTACCAGTCAGATTGGTGACAACAATTATCCGTATGTCGGATTTGATGATGGTATTAAGTCTGGGAACCTTGCAGGATTTGGTACTGCACACCAGAACTGCCGGACTTATATCAAAGTAAATTCAAATTTTAGTCAGATTCCGAAAGATTCCAAAATTGACAGTGCAACATTTGCAGTCAGTCAGAAAACTGCATACAGTGGTGGTGCATCCCAGTTTGGACTTTATCGTGTAGATCAGTCGTGGAACACCTCCATCACATGGAAAACAAAACCAGTAAATCTTACGTTTCAGGATGTACAGAATGCAAGTACCAGCAGGAACAGCTATATCAATTATGACGTCAAAGATCTGGTCAATGACTGGGTGCAGGGAACGCATGCGAATAACGGATTTGCACTGGTAGCCATTGCCGAGGCAAATAACCTTGGAGCTTCTATGCAGTGTGAGGTACTGAATAACAGGGCATCCGTTTATGGACCGAAACTCAGCATCCAGTGGTCACCGGCTGAAGATCCATATCTGCGAGATATGTCACTGGATGAAACAACGATCCTGCTTCGCCCGATGACAGAAAAGAATACAAATGGAAAGCTGAAGTTTGATGCCGTATTTGCAGACGGAATTGCAAAGAGCAAATCTACAGTAGAATATTATCTGCTTCCAGATGAGGAAAATGAAGAACATCACGAAACAGATGCAAAACCATTGTATTCCTATCCAGACAGTACTGAATACAATAAGCAGTTCCCGGAGGCGAATAAGTATTACAGCAAAGATTCCAACTGGCAGAGTGCACTGTATTCAGGGCTGACGAAGGACAAGCTTTATAAGATCAAAGCAAAAGCATCGAAAGAGATTGATGGAAAGCTGGAAACAGGAAAAGAAGTGACCAGTGACAGCTTTGTGATCTATGAAGTGAAGCAGTTTGATACATTCCCGAAGATTGCAAAATATTATGGTGTTCCGCTTAAGAACATTATGAAAGACAATCAGGTTATGGACGCACTGGTAGTCGCAAATAACACGATCTTTATCCGTAACCCACAGACAAATGTTCCATATAGTCCTGCACCGCTTACCGATCAGGATAAGATGCGGATTGACGGAGCATTGATGGGAAGAGGCCTGCACTGTGAATTTGGATTTGAACCAGTCAACTTAAATACTGGTAACTTCTACATGGATCAGTCCGATGCGACGATGAATGAACTGAATGGAGAATTCTCCATTACAAGAAGCTACAATTCCAAAGGAACAGACCAGCATTCCATGTTCGGACGTGGATGGAGCTTTAACTATGACCAGTCACTTTCTCAAATGGAGGACGGAAGTCTTCTGTATATGAGAGGGGACGGAAGTTATCTGATCTTTGATAAGAATGAAGATGGAAGCTACACTACTCCGGATGGTTATGTATATGATTTAAAAGCAGTCAGCTATAAAGATACAGACCATGACTACATCGGATGGGAACTGACAGATGCGGATCAGAGCGTCTGGTCATTTGATAAATATGGAATTTTACGTTATGTAACGGATGTGAATGGATTTAAGACAGTATTAGATTATGACGATGATTATAATCTGAGTAAGATTACAACACCATCCGGAAAAACATTCGGGGTAAAACAGGATAAATTCGGGCATATCAAGGAACTGTCTCTTCCAGATGGTGGAAAAGTTTCTTACAAATATGATGAGCAGGGAAATCTGATATCTGTAACAGATCCGAATGGAACAACAAAAGAGTACAAATATGATGATGACAGCCGTATGACAAGCTGGAAAGATGAGAATGGCAATACGGTTGTAAAGAATACTTACGATAAAGAAGGAAGAGTTGTAGAGCAGACTGATGCAGAAAAAGGAACGGCAACTTTCAAGTACGGAAAGAGTTCTACTACAACAACGGATAACGAAGGAAATAAGACCGTTTATCATTATGATGATCAGTACCGCACAACATCCATTGAATATCCGGATGGAACAACCTGTGAAAAGACTTATAATGCAGAGAATCAGCTTGCTTCCGAAACGACAGCAGCCGGAACAAAAACTTACACTTATGATACATTTGGCAATGTAGCAACGGAGACAAGAGAGGATGGAAAGACAGCCTCTTATACTTATAATGAGCAGAATAAGCTGACCAGTGCAACTGGATATAACGGAGCAACGGTTACTTACAGTTATGACGGTAATGGAAATATGGTCACATCTACAAAACCGGATGGAACAGCCATTACCTATACTTACGATGACAAACATCGTATGGTATCCCAGACAGACGGCAGAGGTGTCACAACAACGTATTCGTATGACGGACCGAACATGACCGGATATGTGGATGGAAATGGAGCAGCATGGGGATTCACGTATGACGCGATGAATCGTGCAGTTACCATGACAGATCCACTTGGAAATGTAACCTCGAACAGTTACGATGCGAATGGCAATCTGACTTCCAAGACAGCAGCCGATGGCGGTGTGACCGCTTATACGCTGGATGGTGTGGGAAATATTACAGCAAGTACTGACGCACTGGGGAATACCACCACTTATACTTATGATAAGATGTACAACATGACCAGTGGTACAGATCCGAAAGGAAATCAGATCAGCTACGTTTATGATAAGAATTATCAGCAGGTCAAAGCAACCGATGCAAAAGGAAATACAATTACTTATAAGTATGACAGCATGGGACGTGTCATAGAAGAGAGTAATAAAGATTTTGGAACAAAGCTCTATGAATATGACAAAGCAGGAAATCTGAAAAAATATACCGATGGAAATGGAAATGCAACCGTATCCAAGTTTGATTCTCTTGGACAGGTGCTTCAGTCCAAAGATGCAGTTGGTAATATAACCAAATATGAATATGACGCATTAGGAAATGAAACCAAGATTACTTATGGAGATGGAAGCAGCCATTCCAAGGAATATGATAACTGCGGAAGACTCGCTAAAGAGACAGATGAATTAGGTGCAGTTACCACTTATACTTATGATGCGGCAGACAATCTGGTATCAAAATCAGATGACAGTGGAAGAACCTGGACTTATACCTACGATAATACAGGAAACCGCTTAAGTGAAACCAACCCAGAAGGTGGAACTACCACATATACTTATGATAAAGCAGGAAATCTGGTATCTTCTACCGATGAAGAGGGAAGAACAGATACTTATGCTTACGACAAGGCAGGAAATCTGACTACATCCAAAGATGCCCTTGGATATACCGTATCCATGAAGTATGACTTAAATGGAAATCTGGTATCCTCTACCGATGAAAATGGAAATACCAGTACCATGACTTACGATGGTAATGGAAACATGACATCGGTAAGCGATGCAAAGGGCAACATTACAGCAATGAAATATGATTCCACCGACAATCTGGAACAGACGGTGGATGCCCTGAAAGGAAAGACCACTTACGAATACGATTCACAGGGCAACAGCACAAAGATGACAGATGCCCTCGGCAATGCGTATAGTTATGTGTATGATAAAGAGGGAAATAACACATCCATAATACTGCCGACAGGGGACAAGGTGCTGATGGAGTACGATGCCATCGGACAGCTTGTAAAATGTACGGATGCACAGGGACTCGTAATTACCTATCAATATGACGGAGCAGGCAACCTGATCCATTCCTCCGACAATAGTGGAAACAGTATGGATTATACTTATGATGGTGCCGGAAATGTACTGACACAGACCGATGAACTTGGCAGGACAGCAACATACAAGTACGATCAGTACGGCAGACTCCTGAAACTTACTGAAGCAGACGGAAGTATCACATCTTATGAATATGATGTTATGGACCGCATTACAGCGGTAACGGATGCGGAAGGTCATAAAACAACCTTTACCTACGATAAAGTCGGCAACCAGTTATCCATGACAGAAGAAGAGGAAGCCACATATAAATACGCTTACGATAAGAAAGACCGGGTTATTTCTCAGACAAATCCACTGGGAGCATCCAGCACCTTTAAGTATGACGGAAATGATAATGTGACGGAATCTGTCGATGAAAACGGTACGGTTACCAAGTATGCTTACGATAAAAATGACAACCTCGTATCCCAGACAGACGGAAATGGAAATACGACAACCTACCAGTATGATGAACTGGACCGCAAGATCGGTGAGACTTCTCCGTTAAAAGAAACAAATGAATACCGTTATGATGCCATTGGAAATCTTACCAAATCAAAAGATCCGATGGGACTCATTACCGAATACAAATATGACAGCCTGAGTAACATGACGGAACAGATTTCTCCAAAGGGAGCAGTTACCAAATATGATTACGACAAGCATGGCAATGTCATTTCTGTAACGGATGCAAAGGGAAATGAGACACAGTACAGTGTTGACCTGAATGACAATGTCACAAAGATGACACAGGCGAATGGTGGAGAGTATACCTATAGTTATGATAAAGCCGGACGTCTGAAGAGTATGACCAGTCCACTGGGTTATACCAAGAATTTCTCTTATGATAAAGTGGACAACGTGGTAAAAGAAAGCGACAGCTTAAAGAGTACCACCACTTATACTTACGATAAGCTCCATAACATGAAGTCTTCTACCAATGCACTGGATGGAACAACCAGCTTTTCTTATGATAAGTATGGCAATCTGGTGAAGGAGACAGATCCGCTTGGACGGAGCAATACCTACAGTTATGACCTGGCAGGCCAGATGACTTCTGCAGCTGATCCGCTTGGTAAGATAACTGCTTATACTTACGACCCGGCAGGAAATATTACTGAGATCACCAAACCGGGTGGAAGAAAGACCAGCTATGGATATGACAAGAATTATAATGTGACATCTGTAACAGACCCGATGGGCTATGTTGCAAAGACAGTATACGATAAAGACAATCGTGTAACAGAAGAGACCGATGCACTGGGGCAGAAGGAATCCTATACCTATGATAAGGACAGCAGGGTAACTTCTATTACAGACAAGCGGGGATTCACAACGGGATTTGATTACGATGCACATGGTAATATTCAGGTTGTTACAGATAAGACCGGATTAAAGAGCCATCTGGAATATGACAAGAATGACAATCTGACAAAAGTAACTGATGCTCTTGGCGGTGTAACAACTTACGGTTACGACAACATGGATAACCTGGTGACCTTCACCAATGCAGCAAATAAGACAACGAATTATACTTATGACTTAGAAGGCAACCTGACATCCATTAAAGATCCGGCAGGAAGAACGGAGAAATTCGACTATGATGAAAAAGGCAGACTGACCGGACATACACAGGCAAGCGGCAAGAAAACCACGTATGATTACGACAAGCTGAATGACCTGTTGGAGAAATCTTATCAGAACGCAAAAGGCGAGAAATCCGAAAAGAACGTGACCTACGCATATAACAGTGCCGGGGAACGGGTATCCATGAAGGATCAGACAGGCAAGAGCAGCTACGAATACGATGCACTCGGAAGAATCACCAAAGTAACAAACGGTTCGAAAAAGGATGTCAGCTACGTCTATGATGATGCAGATAATCTGCAGGCAATCGTATACCCGGATGGTACAAAGATCAGCTATGAATATGACTTAAATGATAATCTGGTAAAACTGACAGACCGTAATGGAAAAGTAACCACTTACAAGCATGATGCACTGAATCGTGTGACAGAAGTCATTAGAAGCAATGGAACAAAGACGGAAGTATCTTACGATGCAGAAGATCATATCACAAAGATTGTCAATACCTGTGGTTCGTGTGGCAAAGTAATCAGTACTTATGAGTACAAGTACAATGATCAGGGATATGTAGTTGGAGAAACAGCTACGGAACTGGAAGCTGGAACAAGAAAGACGCCAAGCTGGGAAGACTGGTATAACTGGGGCGATACACAGAAAGAGACAGACAAAGCAGACTGTGAGCATCAGGAAAAAGAGATCCAGACGACACGTACCTATGAATACGATGACAACTGGGAACTGACACGCTGTACGGAAAAAGCAGAGGGCGGTAAAAAGACAGTCCATAATTATACGTATGACAAGATTGGAAACCGGACCTCTTACGAGAAGATCGAAGATGGTGTCAGCAAAGCAAAATATAACTACAAGTATAACGATTCCAACCAGCTCATCAAACGCACGAATGCAAAAATCTGGGGCGATCCGGGAACAACCTACAGCTATGATAAAGATGGCAATCTAATCCAGGAATGTGATAAGACAAACAGTGCAGATCCGGTTACTTATGAATACACAGCAGAGAATCGTCTGGCAGTCGTAAAACAGGGTGGAACAGTCCTGATGGCAGCCATGTACGATGGAGATAACAATCGGGTATTCGAACTGGATAACACTTATAAATGGGAAGACTGCTATGGCGATGAAGTTCTGATTCCGGAGAACCAGCGTACAGAAGATGGAGACAGTCCGAAAGAACAGCTTGCATCTCTGGTAAAAGGCGGTTCCAATGCCAAAGGTTACACATTGACAGAGTATATCAACGATATCAATCGCGAGAATACAGAAGTCCTTGCAGAGTATGGAGCAGACGAGAAAGTACGTCAGGCTTATACTTATGGAGAAAGTGGAATCGGAGAACGGGTAAGCGTTGATAAATCGGAAGAAAGCAGTTATTATTTATATGACGGAAGAAACAGTGTAACCGGAATCCTGACAGAAAATGCTAACCTGACGAACAGTTATCAGTACGATCCGTATGGAAACCTTACATCAGGAACCGCAGATGGAGTCAATTATTACGCTTACAATGGGGAGTCCACAAATGTAAAAACAGGACTTCAGTATCTGCGGGCAAGATACTATGACGCAGAGAACGGAACCTTTACAACTGAAGATAGTGACCTTGGAACGACAGAAAATCCATTAACCAGAAATCGCTATGACTATACGACCAATAATCCGTTGAATTACAGTGATCCAACAGGACATTCCTTGTGGAGCAGGATTAAGGGTGCAGCTAAGAAAGCAGCAAAAAAGGTTGTAAAAACAGTCGTAAATACAGCGAAAAAAGTTGTTAAAACGGTTGCAAAAGGCGTAAAAGCGGCAGCTAAATGGGTGAAAAATGCAGTATCCCATCCAAAACAGGTAATACAGAAAGCTAAAAATACCGTAAAACAAAAAGCAAAACAGGCTTCTCAGAAGATTGTATCCAGTGGATCGAATTTTATAAGAGCTGTGAGCAAAGGTGGAGTAAAAGGCGGTCTTAGTTACATCGGAAATGGTGCTAAGAAAGTATATAGTTCTTTCAAATCCTATGCATCAGAAAAAACAAAAGAAATTCGCCAGACAATTAAAAGAGAAATGTGTACTACGACAAATAGAATTTCTTCAGCTTTTGGAAAAGTTGATTGGAATGTCGTAAAGAAAGTAGTAGCAGGTGGAGCAATCTTAGCTGGTCTTGGAATTGCAACAATAGTAACAGGTGGAGCAGCAGGAGTGATTGCGGCCGGAGCATTCAGTGGAGCTTTGATTGGCGGTGGAACTGGAGCTGTTCTTGGTGGTTTATCTAGTGCTGCAAATGGTGATGGATTTATTCAAGGTGCAGCTGATGGATTCTTGTGGGGAACAATTGGTGGAGCCGTATCAGGTGGTGTTGGAGCAGCAACAGGTTCACTTGCAAGTTCATCTGCATCGTCAATCATGAAAAATCCATTAGCTAAGAGTGCACTTGAAAATGCGGCAGATACAGCAGTTGGAACAATTGACGATTTAGCGCATGGTAGAGATGTATCTATAGGTTCCATAGCTATGGATTTTGGAACTGGGATGGTATCATCGAATATTGATTTGAAAAAGGCATCTCATACCACTTCAGTTATTGAAGACACAACAAAACATAGTGTCAAACCAGATTTTATTGTAGGAACAAATGGGACTACGGTATCTAAAGAAGTATATGATATGTCAAATGCAGAATTTGTTCAAGAAGTTGCAAACATATCGAATAAAAAAGTTAATGAGGAGTTGACACAGGAAGGAAAATCAGTATACGGTCATGTGGCAGGTTCAAAAAAACATAGTGAAGCCTATAGGATAGCAAGTGATTATCAAGAATTTGTAGATGATCGAGGTTTGAAGCTGGAACAGCCTTATAAAGATAATGAAAGCAAAACAAGAAATGAAAAAGAAGGCGTAAGGCTAGACGTTTACGATACAAATGATGGACAAGTATATGATTATAAGTTTGTAAAGAATCCGGGGAAAGGACTATCAAATAGGCAAAAGAACAAAATCATTCGCGAAGGCCCAGATGGATTAACGGAAAATGACATTCATGAAGTAAATCCGAAATAATTAAACAGGAAGCAATATTTGACGATATTGCTTCCGCTAAAGAGAAAAGGGGATAAAAGATGGTAACAAAAAAACAGATAACAAATGATTGGGAGCAACTTTTTCCAGAATTAAAAAAGACTCGATTACTTGAAATGGATAATAGATTGGGTCCATTGATAACAGGAATCTATCTAAAAGTAATTAGAAATACATATTACACACCGGTTTTTTATGTACATAATTTATGCAGAGAATATTCTAGCATTACAACATCATTAGAGTGTACTAGTGAAACAATAGAGTTAGAAAAACATGAAGAACGTTATATGTTTTCAGCAGAAAGGTTAAAAAATAAATTGTTGATTCCACTTAAAGGCGATGTCTCAATAGATAAAATTATAGAAGGCTATAAGTTCTTTTTAAGTAATCCAAGAAGAAAATCATTTGAAGAATATAAAGATATTGCTCTGGTTTGTGGATGGTATGGAGAAAAGAAAATACTTGACGATATCCTCGAATATATTTGGAATAATGTGCAAAAGGATAAAAATCATCCTTTTTTTAGAAATAAAGATAGAGGAGTAGAAGGATGGTTTGAAAAAATTTGCGAGGACTCAAATGATTATGAGAGACTTCATGAAATATGTGAGAGAGAAATACAAAAACATAAAGTAGAAAAGTTGCCATATAGAAACATTATTTAAACTCAGGTATATAAGAAAATGCAAGTAGAAGAATGTGTAAAAAAATTAAAAAGCAAAGGTATTATTGATTCCAGAGAAATATATATATATGCATCATTAAAAAATATAATAGGTGGAATGTTTGGAAGCATAAGAGGATTAGTTTTGTTATGCATATATGAGGATGTTTTATATATTTATCGAGCCAATATTGATAATTCTTATGGCGAACGATTAGCGAAAATTTATATTCCAAATATGAAAAATATCCAAGGGAAAGCCGGATTATTTGGTGGAAAGTTTTCTTTCAATTATGAAGGGCAAGAATATAAATTTAAATTGCCATCAAAAGCTGGAAAATTTGTGGATTTTTTCGTAAAGTAAAAGTATGAGGATAGATACCAAAATGAAAAAATTACAAAAATATATAATGATTTTGGAGACAGTATTGTTATGTACTGGATTTAGTGCTTGTTCAAAACAACCAGACTTCGATGCCAAATCCTACGTCCAAAGTTCTCTTGATGCATACTATCATGGAGAATATAAGGACTATGCGAATCTGTTAGAAATCTCGGAAAAAGATGCCAAGAAAGAAATCGAAGAGGATTTTAATGAGAGCATCCAACAGCAATTTGATGATTCCGATAACATTACAGACAAAGGAATTGCTGATTATGCGGAAAAACTGACAGAAGTAAAGAAACTGGCAAAATATAAAGTACAGGATGTGAAAGAAGAGGATGGAGTCTATACAGTAAGTGTACAAGTTGAACCATCCAATGTATTTCAGACATTGCAACAAAGCTCTACAGAGGTAAGCAATGAAAAAATAAAGCAGGGACTGGATGGAAATGATCCGGAAGTCTTTGCAGCTGTATTAACAGAAAGTGTCCAGAAGAGTCTTGAAAAGAACAGTTATGGGAAAGCTGTTACTGTAAAAGTATCCGTGGAAAAAGATAATTCAGGAAAATATGGTCTTTCGGATACAGAGATGAGTAAGCTGGAAGCAGCAATGTTTCCAACAGAATAAGAAGGAATGGAAAGCTATCAGAAGAAAAAACTGGTAGCTTTCTTTTAAACTCCAAGACAAGAAAATTTGTTAAAAAAGCTATTGTAATAGTAGAAAAATTATAATAAGTAATGGATGACAAGAGACTTTTATTCATTATGAGGAAAAGAAGGAATCTCCTATGAACCAACAAGAAATATTCACATAAGAGAGAAAAAAGTGCTGTAATCGAAGAGGTTGCAGCATTTTTTTCTTTGATATTTTTCAAACATTATAACGTACATATCCGGTCACCGCCATGCTCCGATTTGATCTCTATACGAAAAATCAGATCGGAGGAAAGATAAATGGCTTATAACAAGACAAGTGAAGAACGAAAGTGGAATTATTGGAAAAAACAGGAAGAAAAGAAACTGCGTGAACTGGGAATGGAAGAAGAGAAGATCCGAAAGTTGCGCCAGATGGACAGGGAAGATTTTCTGGAAGAGCGCAGATACCGGGAACATCTGGATGAAATGATGCAGGATATGGATTCCATAAAACAAAGGGACAGAGGACGGTTTGCACAGGACATCCGAGAACTTTTAGACAACATTGGAGACCGACGGATCTATGAATTATTAAAGGGCACAGAACATCAGATATTAGAGATACTTTTGCTTAGTACATGGGGATATTCAGGAAGAGAGATTGCCCAAATTATGGGAATGGCAGAACAGACCGTTTATACCAAAAGAAACCGTTTAAGAAATAAATTAAAAAATTTGTTGAAAATTGAATAATAACAGCATTTTTCGTCGGCTATTTAATAGGCAGGTAAATTTTGCCAGTGTACTTTGACAATCCTATACCAGCATTACAGGTACGTTCCCGTAAGTAGAAGCGTGTCAGGAAGGCGCGAGGACAGATGAAAATAACAGGAAAGAATATAAAAAAATTCTTTGCTGGTGTTTTTGTTTCGAGCGAATCACCTTTAACTGAAACAGGACCGTGGCGGTCTTTTGCGAGGATCACTTACGAGGGGATAATGATACATAGGAACTGCCAGTGAGCAGAGGATGGACTTTGGGTTGTAATCAGCAAGACCTTTAGAAAATCCATGAGCGGTGCAATGCCAAGCATCCGCCTGTAATGTTCCCGTAAGGCAGTGGGGGGAGTCGAGGACAAATACAACGCCAAAAAACAAAAGTATAAGAAATCAAGGAAGAATGTGTCGTTGATATCAGATACATGCGGCTGTAGGGAGTAATCCTTTACAGCCGTATTGATGTGGTATCAGCACGCATATCAGGTAACAAATTATGTATTACACAAAAGAATATTTAAAAAGAGCACATCGTGAAATTGATACAATCTTTCGTGTGCTGTTCCCGGAACATGGAATGGCAGTAAGGGAAGAACAGATTATGTTATGCCACGAAATGCTGGATAACCTGCTGGGAAGAAACATAGCACTGTGTGACGCAGGTGTCGGTATCGGCAAGACGTATGCTTATCTGGTGGCCTGTGTTCTGATGAGAAAATATTCCCTCCTTGCAGAAGGATGTTCCCCTTATGAGCAGCGTCCGGTCGTGATATCCACTTCCAGCATTGCACTCCAGAAAGCAATTCTTACAGAATATATCCCTTTTCTCTCCCGGATTCTTCAGGAGAACGGGACGATTCAGGCCCCCATTAAAGCTGTGATACGAAAAGGGAAAGAGCATTTTGTCTGCGATGAGAGGTTGGAGCAACGAATCGTTGCAATCGAAGAGAAAAACAAAAATGCGTTGCAGAAAGAAGCTCTGCTGTCGTTGAAAGAACATTATGATATGGACGAAGTGTCCAACTTAAGTGGGTTTGACAGAAGGATGGTGAGTGTACCGAAGTTCTGTTCGGGAGACTGCCCGAAAAGAGGTTCGTGCAGGTATCAGCAGTATCTGGAGCGTTCCAGAGATAATGAAATGTTCATTCAGATCTGTAATCACAATTATCTGCTGGCTGATGGTTATCACAGACTGCAGGATTACCGCCCGTTATTGAAAGATTACAGGGCATTGATTGTAGATGAAGCACACAAACTGCCGGATGCGGCAAAGCAGATGTTCGGGAAGAGCCTGTGTTATGACGATATCCGGGAAATATGCTTTTATCTAGGGAAAGAGTACCAAGGACCGGAGATAAGGAAATTGTCCGGCACGATCCGGATGGTGCTGGACATTATAGGAGAAAACCACAGAACCAGATATGGGATAAAAGAAGAATTTCACATGACAGAAGAGTGTGCAATGTATTTATATGAGGGGATACAGACCATGAATAAGATCATAGAAAAATTAGAAAAGAAGATTCCAAAGTGGATCAGAAACAAGCTGGAAGAAACCAGAAGTGTGCTGGAATGCTTTTTCCATCAGGATAAAAAGTATGTGCTGCATCTGAAGCAGGACCATGACCACCGGATTATATTGTGTGCATCCAGCAGACGGATTCCGCAGTACCTGGACCAGATGTTATGGAGCAGAGGTATGGGAGCGATTCTTACAAGCGGAACTTTAAAAACCGGACAGGGATTTTCCCACATTCGGAAAATGACAGGATTACAGAGGATGCGGAGAGTCCGGGAATATGTGGCAGACTCCCCGTTTGAATATCAGAAGAACTGTCTGTTATATCTGCCCAAGAATTTGAAAAAATACAGAAGAGGAAGTCAGGAAGAGGCAGAGATGATAGCAGGTCATATTCATTCGCTGATCTGTTCGACTTACGGACATACGCTGGTGCTGTTCACATCTTATCATTTGATGGGAAACATTTACCAGATGTTAAGGGATGAAATTCCATTCCCGATGATAGAGGTGTGGAGACATTCCCCGGAAGAGATCACAAGATTTAAACAGATGGACAATGCTGTCCTTTTTGCAGCTGGCTCCTGCTGGGAAGGAGTAGACTTCCCCGGAGATATGGTATCTTCGCTGATCATTGTAAGACTGCCCTTCGCTGTTCCAGATCCCATCAGCGAAGCACAGAAGAAGGAATATGCCGGTCTGAAAGATTATATTCAGGCAGTGATTGTTCCAGACATGCAGAAAAAACTAAGACAGGGATTCGGACGGGCGCTCCGCACCGAGACAGATACTTGTGTCGTGTCCATTTTAGACGAGCGTGCAGGAGAAGGCGGCAGGTATCATGAGGAAGTGATGTGTGCGCTTCCAAGCTGCAAGATGGCAAAAGACATCAAGGATATCCAGCACTTTATCCGAAACCGGAAAGGCGTGGAATACTACCTGTAACCGTTCGTGGTTCTGCTACAGGAAAAGCAGATTTTGCACGAAAAGTTTGGTGGTATTTCAAGGGCGTTTTCGGTGGGATTGTTGGTATTGATGAATAGCTATTTCGGCATGAAGTGGGTATACTGTGTATAGCGTTAGAGGAAAGGAGGCAGCTTATGATATACAAGGTGGAAACGATAAAAGATGGAACAGAAAAATATTTTTTCATCAGAAATCTGGAAACAATGAGTATTGAAGAACTGCCAAGTAAATATCTAATGCATAAGATTAAATGTAAACGTTCACCAAATACAGTGAAACGCACAGCATTTTCAATCTGCTATTATATGAAATATATGGCAGAGAAAGAAATGGAACTCACAGAAGTCTATCAGTTAGATTATGAAAAACAGACAGAACACTTTGTGGAATTTTTATACTGGCTTAAAGCCGGAAACCATACAGAGCAAACGGCTGGAGAAAAGAAGTGTCCGAATGAAGGAACCTGCAACGCATACTTAAAAGATGTGTTCAGGTTCTATTTATTTATAGAGGCAGAATATGAACAGTACGGAAGTCTCAAAACCTTATCGTATAACCAGATTATAGCGGTTAATCAGGTGGGAGTAAAAAAGGTACTGCGGAATCATTCTTTTAAAGCCTATCTGAAGGAAGAGGAACATCGTGGGAGAACAGCAAAAGAAAATCAGATTATTACAATTTTACAGGCCTGTACGAACCGAAGAGATCAGCTTCTGTTACTTATGTTAGCAGAAACCGGATACAGAATTGGGGAACTACTGGGAGTAAAATATGTCAAAGATATTGATTATAGGAATCACATGATAAGGGTATGCTTCCGGGAAGATAATGAAAATGAAGCGAGAGCCAAAAATGCGGAATACAGAAGTGCCAAGATAAGTAATGATACGTTTGAATTTCTCATGGATTATCTGGCAAAATATCGGAAAATCCTGCAACATCAGGATTACCTGTTTGTGAATATCATGGGTGAGAACATTGGAAAGCCATTAAGAGTGGACAGTGTATATGATATGTTGGACCGAATGGAAAAGAAAACCGGAGTTAAAATCACACCCCACATGTTACGTCACTATTTTGCAAATATGCGAAAGCAGGCAGGATGGGAACTGGAAATGATCAGTCAGGCATTGGGGCATAAACATTTGGATACGACTATAAAGTATCTGGACTGGCTGGATGATGAACTGATAGAAGCAAGTAATGAGTTTTATGCACAACACACTGCTATTTATGGGGCGGAACGTCTGCTGGAGTAGGGAGGTGTGAGAAATACCTATATATTTATTGCAACAGGCAGAACACATAACAGAATCTGAAGTAGATATTGAGAAGAAAAAGCAGGAACTATATTCAGAAATTGATGCACTTGGAATAAAAAGCGATTCAAGAATTAACAAATTGAAAAAGTTCTTGGCAGATAGAAAAATCTGGCATCTGGAAGAAATGGATTATCCTTTGCGAAATTCGTATGAACAATATTTAAGAGGACAGATACGATCACAAATTGTATCTTTCTATTTGAAAATATATGATACGGTAAAACAACAACATATCTATCAACAGATGCAGACGCTAAATGGAAAGCGGATATATGAATGGAAATATCAAAATAAAATTTATTTTCTGAAGTATTATCCGGAAAAGGAAATAGCTGAGACCTTTGAAACTTCTTATAAAACAAACCTATTGGTGTGGGATTTTACACAAAATTGTTCAGAAGTTTTAAAGAAACAAATTTTTTATACGTTGAGTCGTATCATTGCAAATACTTCAATGTCTAAGGCTTATAGAAATGTCAGGTTAAAATCCTTAAAACTTCTTTATGATTCTTGTGTTCAGTTAAATATTACGGATATTGGATTGCTGGAAATGGAACAAGTGGAAACTATTTTAAAGAATTTTCCCGAAACGAGTCAACGAAGTATTTTACACTGAGACCAGATTGTCTGACGAGAGAAAATGGCCAAGATATGATTGAAATATATCAAGTTAAAACTAAAAGATATAAAAAACCGATCAGTAAAGAACTTGCAAAACTGTTACAGAGTTCTATTGAATATACACAGGAAAAGTTCGGTGATACAGAATACATATTTGTTAATGAAAAAGAACCTGACCGCCCGATGCAGTATATGGCTATAAAAACAAAAGTCATGTCCATGATACAGGAAAAGCAGTTGAAAGATGATCATGGCGAATTATTCGGGTTTGGAACGCACATGTTCCGGCACTACTATGGCGTCAAACTTACAGAAATGCATCTGGATGACTGGACGATAGCGAGACTATTGGGGCATAAAAGACTGAATAATGTACAGCATTACCGGAAAATGAGCAATCAAAGAATGGCAGACGAAACCAGAGAAGTAAGACAGATGATGAGTGACATCATATATATGAGTCTGGCAGGATGGGGTGAAGAATATGAGCAAATACGACAAGATGATTGAGGAAAATCAGAGAAAAAGTAAAGAGAAAATTGAACTGGCATTGCAAGCAATACAAGATATGCTGGCAAATAAAGAACGTATCAGTGTTCCAAAGCTGATGAAGAAAACCGGATTGTCGAGAGGATTCTTTTATAAAAATCCAACCGTCCGAGATACATTGAACCAAGCAGTAGAGCAACAGGCCGGAATGATAGATCCAAGAAGAGAAATTCTGAACATGGCGATGGAAAAACAGATTGAACTGCTGAACCAGAAGGTAGCAGCTCTAACCAGAGAAAATAAGGAACTGAAGAGAAAGAACGAAAAGTTACAGAAGGCATTATGGAAACAGGATTTGAATTTTATTAAGAACTTATAACATTGAAAATAATGAGATGGAAGAGATGTGTGTAGACACATCTTTTCATCGTTGAGGATAAAACATATAGAATGAGAATGGGATTGTTTTATGGTATACTAAAAGTGAAATGCTAACTTTGATATGAGGTATAAAACAATATGACAGAAATACAAATTAAAAATTTAATTAAAGAATATGAAAAAGAATATATTGAGTTTATGGAAATTGAGAAATTACCACAGTATAAGATAGATTTTTTTGAAATTAATGTTGAGGAAAGCGATGCAGCAGGATTCGCTTCAGCCGCCCAAGCTTACTATAATACGAAAACAGATGAACATATATTAAGGATATGCAAAAGTTCGGAAATACCAAGGTATATTGTGTTTCATGAATTTACGCATATTTTAGATACGGAAATGTATGCAAAGCAAGATTCTTGGAAATATATGGCTTTGTCTGGTTATACAGAATATCATGCAGCACAAGTTGAATTGATGATAATGTTAGGAGCAGATAGTATACAAACTCAAGATTTTTCATTTACAGTTGATGTTGAAATAGGTAATAGTACAGTTAGGAATTACCTAAACTCAAGACATCAATTAGTAGTGAATATGATGAATAGAACAGATTTTCCAAGAGATATTGAAGCATTAAAAACAACGGTAGGTGTGCTATATAATTATTTTGGAGTGCGTTCTATATGTAAAATGTATACGAAAGATTATACTGAAGAAGTGGATAACACAATTATTATTCAGAAACTTTCAAAAGTATTATTTGAAGAGATAAATAGCTTTATGGTTGGATGGTTTAATGAAGCACAAGTAGAGCTGAGCTTTGTGTCATATATGAAAATAATGTGGCCTATGCTTCAAAGCTATTTTGGAAAAGAATGAAAGATAGTAACAGTAAACACAGTTTTGTATACAGTTAAACCCAGTAAAATCAACGCATGAGGGGAACTGGCTACATTTTACTATCCTATCTGGTGGGGAATTGCAGCATGGCCAGTAGATAACTTTGTAAAAGAGAATGACTTTACAGGAAAAACAGTCATCCCATTCTGTACAGCAGCGACCTCGGGAATCGGTGACAGCGGTAATCTTCTGGAAGAGATGACAGGAACAGGTGACTGGAAAGAAGGGGAACGATTCCATGGTGGAGCGTCTGAATCAGATATCAGTTCATGGATAGACAGTCTTGGATTATAAAAGAATATAAAAATATTTGGAGGAATCGTAACAAAGAGAGACTTCTGTCCGGAGTCTCTTTTTTTTATACTTACAGTAAAGTTTGAAATATAGAAAAGGAAGATAAAGATGGAAATAAGAATTTTAGGAAGAGACTTAGAAGTATCAGAAATCGGATTTGGATGTATGGGAATGAGTCATGCATATGGAACTGTTTCAACACAGAAAGAAGCAGAAGAATTGATTGAAAAAGCGATTGATGAAGGCTGCACATTTTTTGATACGGCAGAGATATACGGAACAACAGAAGACCCTCATCACAATGAAAAACTGCTTGGGGAAGTGTTAAGGCCATATAGAAACAAAATTGTCCTTGCATCAAAGTGTGGGATACGTTTTGATGAAACTGCAACAACTGTAAATAAACCTTTGATTCCTGATGGACGACCGGAGACGATTAAGGCATCGATTGAGGGATCTTTAATGAGACTTAACACAGACCATCTTGATTTGTATTATATTCATCGTATTGACATGACTGTACCGATTGAAGAGACGGCAGGAGCTATGAAGGAGTTAATGGAGCAGGGAAAAATCACACACTGGGGATTATCAGAAGCCAGTGAAGAGATTATTCGACGTGCACATAAAGTATGCCCGGTTACAGCGATTCAGAATAGATATTCCATGATGTACAGGGATTATGAGAAATTATTCCCGGTGCTTGAAGAATTGAAAATAGGATTTGTTGCATTTTCGCCGCTTGCAAATGGATTACTGACAGCAGCATATCATTCCCATGGGGAATTTGAAAAGCCGGGAGATTATCGAAGCGCAATGCCACAGTTTACAGAAGAAGGATTAAAGGAAAATAATGAATTTATGTCCTGGATGAAAGTGATTGCAGAAGAAAAAAATGCCACGCCTGCACAGATTTCTCTTGCCTGGATGCTTGCAAAGAAACCATATATCGTACCAATTCCGGGAACAAGAAAAGTAAATAGACTGGAAGAAAATATGGAATCAGCAGATATAAAGCTGACTCAGGATGAAGTAAAATCTATTGATGAGATGCTTGCCCATATTCCGATGTCGCAGGTGTTTGGAGGCTCAAAAATACAGAAGAAATAAAAGAGGTGAGCAATGAAAACAAGGAAAAAGATAACCATCGTGGTAATAGTGGTTTTCTTAGCGGTAGTCATGGTGGGTTATATCTATCTGTTTACAGGGACTAAAATAAGTAAAGGAGAATAGAGATAATGAAGAAAATGTTAGTTGTATATTATTCCTGGTCAAATGGAAACACGAAAAGAATTGCAGAGCAGCTGACTAATGGGACAGGTGCAGATATTGCGAGAATCGAAACAACAGAGCCATACAGCGGCAGTCATGAAGATGTGGTTGAACAGGGAAAAAGAGAGGTAGAGGCAGGCTTTATGCCTCAGATCAATCCGATATCTGTAAATCTTGCTGATTATGATGTGATTGCTATCGGAACTCCAACGTGGTGGTATACGATGGCACCTGCAGTGCTTACATTTTTGACAACAAATGATTTTACAGGAAAGACAGTGATTCCATTTATGACAAATGGTGGATGGCCGGGGCATGTTATAAAAGATATGGAGGAAAATTGCAAAGGAGCTGCCTTTGCACATGAAATGCAGATTCAGTTTGATTCCAAAGGAAAAGATCATCTGGAAACTTCAGAAGAGGTGATTACAGAATGGATTGGGCAGATAAATACTGATATAAACAAATAACCATAAGGAGAGATAAAACAATGAGAAAAAATTTTGGAGCAAAGCCATTTTTATATCCACAGCCGGTTATGATTCTGGGAAGCTATGATGAAAATGGAAAGGCAAATGCAATGAACGCTGCATGGGGCGGAATTGTAGGTGCAAATGAGATTATTGTAGATTTGTCTGCCCATAAGACAACAGACAATATTATAAAAAATAAGGCTTTTACAGTAGGGGTGGCAGATCTTGAACATCTGGTTGCCTGCGATTATGTGGGAATTGTTTCTGCAAATAAAGAAGCAGATAAGATGAAAAAAGCAGGCTTTACTACAACGAAAGGTGAATTTGTAAATGCACCAATCATCAATGAACTTCCATTGACTCTTGAGTGTGAACTTGTAAAAGTCATTGATGGCAGCAAGTATCTTGCGGAAATTAAAAATGTAAGTGCAGATGAGAAATATCTCGGTGATGACGGAGAAATTGATCTTAGTAAGTTTACACCAATTAC
This sequence comes from Dorea longicatena, assembly GCF_024168045.1. GTDB lineage: Bacteria > Bacillota > Clostridia > Lachnospirales > Lachnospiraceae > Dorea_A. Next base: position 1,863,645 of record NZ_CP100126.1, on the reverse strand, counting down.
ATATGATCCGGTACATCACGGATATTACAGACTTGGAGAACGTGTGGGAAATGCTTTTAAGGATGGAGCAAAGTTAAAATAAGGACAGGTGATTAAAGTGAAAAAAATTGTACAGACAGCAGGAAGAAACGCACTGAATGAATTTGCACCACAGTTTGCACATTTTAATGATGATGTTTTGTTTGGAGAAAACTGGAATAATCAGGATATTGATGTAAAGACAAGATGTATTATAACAGTCACAGCACTTATCGCTTTAGGAATGATTAATACATCTTGTATCAGATTTTTACCTATGTAAAAAACCGCAGCTATCAATTTGGAGAAAAAGAGAATACAGTTTCAGGGATGCTTCTTTACGCGAAGACGGAAGAAGAAATCCAACCGGACAATGTATATCAGATGCATGGTAGTCGGATAAGTGTTAAGATGCTTGATTTGAATTTGCCGTTTGCAGAGATTGTCAGTCAAATGGATAGAATTGTGGAGACACATTTTTCTGGATTAACAAAGGCATGTTCTATGCAATCAGTCAGAAAATATCTGGATTAGAAATAAAAGCCGGTATAGGAGAACTTACTTCGGAAAATGTAATTGTACAGGCAGATAAATTTATCCAGACAGCAGATGCCGGACAAAGATTTATATTGCGTCTTGGAGTTGTAGCTGTTCCGGTAATTTCTATAGGAACTGCGTACATACTGATTAAACGGAAATATATTATTGACGAACGTAAGTATGAAGAACTGGTAGCGGAAATAAAAAGCACAAATAAAAAATGATTCAATAATAAAGCGGAGCAATAGAATGAAAAAAAGAATTATCGTCGGTATATCCATTGCAATATTATTATGTAGTGTTGTTTTTTGTGTGGCAGTTCAAAGAAAAAGTTCATTTGTTGAAGGAGTCGTTATCGAAAAAAATGAGCAGTTTTAAATACTAGAAACAGATATACAAGAAGAAATAATCTGTTATTGGCCAGAAAGATATGATTATTCAGTTATATCGCCGGGAGATAATATAAAAGTTTATTATAGTGGCGAAATTTGGAAAAAGAGTCTTGCACGAATAAAAAATGTAAAAGAGATTGAAAAATAATAGCCTTGCAGACAGGAAAGAGCGAATATAAAGAAAAAATTTTATTGATTTTTTACAGAAATTGAATATAATATAGTTGAACAAAGAGATTTGTTCAATTTGAAGTGCGTTGCTACTTTGAGTGCAAGCCTTTAATTTAAGTACTTCACTACTTTGAATGTGAACCTTTAATTTAAGTGCTTCGCAGCTTTGAATGCGAACCGTTAATTATCAGGGAGATAAGTGTATATCTCCCTGTTTTGCTTTGCTGCGGAGGATAAATATGGATTTTTATCGTATAAATGAGAAATACAATCAGTTTCTGTAAAATTATGAAAAAGAGAAAAGAGGAGTTACAAAAGTACCGAATATCAGATATACAGATCGTAATAAATTTGCTTTTGGTGTGGTTATGCAGATAAATGGAATGAACTATTTTTAATTAAATGTATTTGTAACATATTGAAAAATACAGTACATAAAACATAAAAAACCACAAACCCAGATCTCCCCACACCTCTCACAAACTTAAGTGATGTGTCCAACGGGGAGATTATTTTATTGACAAAAAGAAGGAATCCCCCATGAACCAACAAGAAATATTCACATACATCCAAAAGCAATACCCCACCCACCCGAAAGAACAACTTTCATGGAGGTTCAGGCAGAGCCGGACATGATAGGTAACTACAGCGAAATGTAGCACCTGTCATTGTGATCGAGCGTGATCTGGATGTGATGAAGAATGCAGATTACATGATTGATATGGGCCCGGGAGGTGGAGATGCCGGGGAAACGATTGTAGCAGCAGGCACGCCAGAGGATATTATGGCGTCAGAACAGAGCATAACCGAAAAATATCTGAAAACAGAAAGAGGATAAAAATTACATGAGAACATATAAAATACGTTTATTAAAATGCAGCGGAAAAGACCAGAAGATATCCGCTTATCTGCAGCTTCTGACAGGCCTCGATAAAGTGATGGCTAACCGCATCGTATCGAACCTTCCAGCCACACTGTTTGATAATCTGGACGAAGAAGGCATGGAATATTTTAAAGAGGCGTTTGATTTTTATGAAGTAGAATACGAGATCACACCACTGGAAGAAACATGTGAGGTGTGCGGCTATCCATCCAGACAGGTCATTGTACTTGGGAGAATTGTAGAATATTATGGTCAGAGAAATGGCTTCTTACAGCTTGCGAAAAAATATAATTTTGAAACGAAGGAAGACCTGTCTATGGCACCATTTCTGATCCGGGATGGTATGGATGCGGAGAAAGCCGTTAAGCTTCAGCAGGAATTGACCAACATCGGAATCCGTTCACAGGTTATCCGCAGCGGAAGTCCGGTGACAGAAAGAAAGCGGAAAAAATTCTTTCAGAGATTGCTCTCTTCGGAAGTATGATCTATAATGAGCGGTGCATGTTTTCTTGTAAAGAGAAAATCATACTGAAAAAGGAAGGACATTGAGAAAGAATGAAAGATTTAACGAAGGGAAAGCCCTCGGCACTGATACTAAGTTTCGCATTACCGATATTTTTAGGAAACTTATTACAGCTGACCTACAGTCTGGTAGATACCAGGATTGTCGGCTCGTTTCTGGGAGAAGATGCACTGGCAGCAGTAGGTGCGACCAGCACACTGAGCGGTCTGATCATCGGATTTTTACTGGGATTATCCAACGGATTTGCGATTATTACCGCACAGAAATTTGGTGCGAAGAACATCGCAGATATGAAAAAGTCCTTTGCAATGTCGCTTGTGATCGGGACTGGAATATCCATTTTATTTACGATAGCAGGACTGCTATTTTTGAAACCGATCTTACATTTCTTAAATGTGCCAAAGCATCTGGTTCCAGTGGCGAAAGGATATATCGCGATCATCATAGCAGGACTGCTTGCAACATTTTTATATGATGCCTGTGCGGCGACGCTTCGTGCAATCGGAGATGCAGTAACACCATTGATCATTCTGGCGATATCTGTAGCACTGAATATCGTGGGGGATCTGTTCTTCGTTGTGGTATTGAAGACTGGCGTAAAAGGAGCAGCAATTGCAACTGTACTGGCACAGATCATTGCATTTGTGATCTGCTGGATCTATATGATTAGAAAATATGAGATATTAAGGCTTCAGAAAGAGGATTTTAAAGATCCAAGTCCAATCATGGTAAAAGAGATGATAAGTGCCGGAATGTCGATGGGATTTATGAGTTCTCTGGTTAATATCGGTACTTTGACATTACAGACGGCGATCAATAAGCTTGGAAAAGACATTATCATTGCCCATACAGCGGCGAGAAAGATCTCGGAGATATTCATGATCATGTTCAGTGTATTCGGACAGACGATGGCAACTTACTGTGGACAGAACATGGGAGCAGGGAAGATCGACCGTGTGAAGAGAGGCATCTGGCTGGCGATTGTCTACACTGCGATCTGGTCAGGACTTACGATCATTGCAAGTTATACGATCGGAGTATGGCTGGTATATCTGGTAACCGGAAGTTATAATAAGACAGTAATCTTAAATGCAACAAATTATCTGAAGTTTGATACGCTGTTTTATATTGTGACTACCTTGATCTGTATTTTAAGAAATGCGATGCAGGGATTAGGGGATCATATTACACCACTGATCTCTAGCGGCCTTGAGATGGCAGGGAAGATCGTGATCGCGGCCACTCTGGTTCCGTGGCTTGGATATACGGGTGTGATCATCTGTGAACCGATCGTGTGGTTCATTATGGTAATCCCGCTTTTGATCCAGACATTCCGGATGCCGGTACTCAGGACAGAAAAGACAGATGGAAAAATATAGAGGGGAAATATAAATAAGAAAAATCAATTTGAGAGGATAAGATAGATGGAGATACATATTCTTGATATGATCCAGAATTTAAGAACGCCAATAGGAGATGTGGTTGTTCCGCTCATTACCAGACTTGGAGATGCGGGAATCATATGGATCATTCTGACGGTATTATTACTGATCATTCCGAAGACAAGAAAGACAGGGGTGATCATGATGGCGGCATTGCTGGTGGATGTGCTGCTCTGCAATGTGCTCATAAAGAATCTGGTGGCAAGAACCAGACCATTCGATGTCAATACAGCAGTACAATTACTGGTCGCAAAGCCGCGGGATTACTCTTTCCCGTCGGGACACACGGCGGCTTCATTTGCTTCGGTTACGGCATTGTATCTTGCCGGAGAGAAGAAGATGTGGAAAGCGGCTCTTGTACTTGCGGTTCTGATCGCATTATCAAGATTGTACCTGTATGTGCATTATCCGACTGATATTATCGGCGGCGTGATATTCGGAAGTCTTTCCGGATATCTGGGATATAAGATTGTGGAATGGATACAGAAGAAAAAGATAAAATAGAGATAGAAAAAAGAGCAGGGCAGGCAGCATTATGCTGTCTGCCTTGCTCTTTTACTGACTACCAGTGCGATACAGAAGATCGCAGCGGCAAAAAGTAACTGGATTCCATAGTTGCGGTATAAGAGTTGTCTCTGTGCCTGAGTGAGAACAGCAGAGTTATTCAGCAGATTGTTACTGATCTCATACCAGTAGACCGGAAGAAAATGAGCCACGGTTTTCACGCCTTTTCCCATGATATCAAGTGGAACGAATACACCGCACAGGAAGCTCATGCCAAGTGTGACAACATTTACGAGGGCGGTCAGGATATCTTCTTTGGTGATAAATGTACCAAGAAGGAAGGAAAGAGCAAGACCGACCAGAAGCAGGGTCAGACTGTTGAGCATATAATATGGCATCTTTGACGACTGGAAAAATGCTTTCCGGTAAAAGAAGAAAGCAGGGATCCATGTTGTGAGCAGCCAAACGGAGCATCCGACTGCCAGATATCCCAGTGCAAGCTGCAGATTCTGGCTTCTGATGGACACAGCCGAGCAAAGGATTCGCTTTTGCAGATCCGGCTGATGGAATGCGATCATGATCAGTCCCATTACATAACACAGTATGGAGATTAACACATATGGCAGATACTGATACATGTAACCATAACCCGGCGTCTTTTCAGAAGAAGCAGATTTTAACATCGTAACATGAGAAGAACTGTCTGCATGTTTCAGAATATATGCAGCTGCCTCTTTATCGGAATAACCACTGTCTGTCAGGACACGTGCCTGATTCAGATAGGTGTTGATCTGTTGATCGACGTAGTACCCGTCTGTGCTTCCCGGAATCTTGGATACCGGCAATGCCTGATGTTCACGGAGACAGGAGACTTTAAAATCTTTCGGAATGGTTACGATATAAGAGACATTCCGGTTAAAGAGTGCGTCCTGGAGTTTCGCAGTGTCATCCGGCATTTGCCTGATGGTATGATACTGTGATAAATATGTGGAAAGTCCTTTGGAAAGCACGCCTCCGTCATGATCTACCACACCTACCGTGAGTGCTTGGGCATGGAACCCGGTGCCGGAAGTATTGCTGTCGCTGCCGGAGGCAAGGATTCCGATCGTAAGGAAGATTGCCAGATACATGAATACCATCAGGAGATTGCGTTTGGTTATGATTAAAAATCCTTTAAATACTGTCATAACGTTCCCTCCTTATCATAAGAAATGAGAAGCTGATACAAAGCAGGCACATGATTACAAGAATCAGGATACACCTGCGGTAGCGGACAGCATCATCATAGACACTGAGGCAGTAGAATGCATCACTTAAGACACTGGCAGGATTGATCCGATTGATGACCGGGCAGTGCTGTTCGATCACATTTTTCATTCCACCGAACATCAGGCCTGCAAGGAAACTCGGTAACAGTGTAACGAGGACACCGATTCCGGATTTGACACTGTAGGACAGTTTGCCGGCGCATCCGATCAGGATTCCGAGACAGATACCGATCAGGGTTCCCATAAATGTAATGAGAAGAAGTTTCGGAATGTCATGCCCAAGGCTGATATGAAGTACCTGGGTAAGGTAAAGCTCCAGGATCAGGATGTTGACGAAATGAATACTTTCCAGTACCAGCAGATCGCCGAGAATCAGGGAAAGTTTGTGGGTCGGTGTGATGCTGCGCCGTTCTCCGAGTGCACTTAAGTTCGCCTGAAGCTGAACCGTGGAATGGATGCTTAAGTAGACTCCGCTTAAGCAGGCAAATGCGATTAGTGCGAGAAAATAAGTCAGTGTCGGATCTAAGGAATGTCCGCCTAAGGACTTTTCTTTCACCAGTGTCTGATAGTCGTTCAGGGAGGCAAGGGCGTCCGAAAGCTTTTCCGGATGCTGTGTGGCAATATCCCGGATCATGTCAGCATTCTTTTCATAGCTGTCCAGAAGGGAAGACAGAATGCTCTGGTTAATGCCATTGGAAGCAATGGTAAGGGAAGAAACCGACTTCACGTAATAGATGCCGGATATTTCCTCCCGCCGGAGCGCTTTTTTGGCAGCTTTTTCTGTCTTGTAAGAATGGATATCGATCATGTCCTGATCCGTTTCATTCAGGAATGTCAGGAAAGATGCTGCATTTGCGGAACTGCTGTCTACTGTGACGATGGCAACAGGAACCGGTTCCCAGTCAGTCTCTCCGGTTCCTGCAAGACCGGTATTTCCAAAGGACACATAGAACAGGGCTCCAAGGATGAGCGGAAATGCGAGAGCCCAGAACATGATAGAGCGGGAACGTATTGTCTGTAAGAACTGATATTTTAATAAATGTAACATAAAGTGTCCCTCCTTTAATCCCTGAGTTCTTTTCCTGTGATCTCAAGGAAGACATCATTGAGAGTCGGAAGCTCGGAGAAGACGCGTCCGAATGGAATGTCCTGTTCCTGCAGGTAATTCAGTACCCGGATCAGATTGTGTTTTGCACCGCTGCAGCGTAGGATCATTGTCTGATCTTGGTATGATAAGTCAAATACATGTGAAAGGGAGCGGATATCTGCCAGGTTGTTTTTCGTTAACGCAACCGCTTCGATCGTGATCGTCTCACCGGTCTTGATCATTTTTTTTAGTTCTTCGGTTGTGCCGGAAGCAAGTACACGGCCATGATCAATGATCGCGATCCGGGTACAGATCTGTTCTACCTCTTCCATGTAGTGAGAGGTATAGATGATGGTAGATCCTTGACGGTTGAGTTCCAGAATCCCTTCCAGAATCTTATTACGGCTCTGAGGATCTACAGCAACGGTCGGTTCATCCATGATGATGAGTCTGGGCTTGTGGACAATGCCGCATGCGATATTCAGTCTTCGTAAAAGTCCGCCGGAGAGTTTCTTCGGGCGCATCTTACGGAAATCGGACAGACCGGTGAATGCGATGGCCTCTTCCACGAGTTCTCTTCGTTTTTGTTTGTCTCTGATATAGAGTCCGCAGAAATAATCGATGTTTTCATAGACGGACATCTGCTCGAAGACGGCAACGTTCTGCATGACAACACCGATATCCTGCTTGATATCGTAGCTGTCCGGCTTCATGTCTTTTCCAAAGATCGTGATCGTTCCTTTGTCGTATTTTAACAGTGCGAGCAAGCAGTTGATGGCGGTGGTTTTACCGGAACCGTTTGGTCCGAGCAGTCCGAAGATCTCACCTTCTTCGATGTCGAGTGACAGGTGGTCAAGCGCTAACAGATCACCGTAACGTTTTACCAGATTTTCTATATGTACAAGCATAAGATTCCCTCCTTGATGATTTGTTACTTGTAGTATAGCGGATGGCTGATTATAATGGTAGTGTCACCGGTCATAAATTGAATGTGACAAATGTAATATAGGAGAAAAGAATGAGAAAGATAACAGATGAAGGATTTTTGTTCCTTTACGGAGCAGGACTTCTGGTAACAGCGGAAACAGGGATTCCGGCGGTTATCACTATTCTGTTTGCGTGTATCTATACCTGTGTGAATCTGGTAGGGGAAGAAAAGTATCTGCATTACATTATGACGATTGCTTTCGTGGCAGCCGGAATTGTTTTTAAAGAAATGTGGATGTTTCTTCCGGTAGTTTTATATAATATGCTATGCTTTTATTCTCCGGTTTATATAGGGGTTGGTGGTATAATCGTGGCCTGTGAGGCGCCGGCGTTCCGGGAATATTACGGGTTGGAAAAAGAGATGCTTATTGTTGCCGGGCTGGCAGCAGCAGTTCTGTTATATGGACGGACCAGGAGGCTAAATGAATTGGAGCAGAAATATAAAAGGGCCAGAGATGACAGCAGAGAACTGACACTGATGCTGGAAAAGAAGAATCAGGATCTGCTGGAAAAGCAGGACACAGAAGTATATCTGGCCACACTGAAAGAACGGAATCGTATCGCCAGAGAGATCCATGACAATGTGGGACATATGCTGTCGCGATCTATCCTGATGGTGGGAGCGTTAAAGACTGTTAATCAGGCTGAGAATCTGAAAGTCCCGATGGAGCAGTTGGATCAGACGCTGAACGAAGCCATGACGAATGTAAGACAGAGCGTGCACGATCTGCATGATGAGTCGGTAAATTTAAAAGAAGTGATGGAATCGCTGGCAGAAGAATTCCGTTTTTGTCCGGTACAGCTTACTTATGATATGGGATATGATATTCCAAAAGAGATCAAATACAGCTTTATAGCCATTACGAAAGAGGCACTGAATAACGTGATGCGCCACAGCAATGCAAATGAGGTGAAGATTTTGGCAAGAGAACATCCCGGACTATATCAGCTGATCATAGAAGATAATGGAACGTTAGATGAGCGGATCCGGCCAAACGGAGACCGAGAAGAATATGCAGAGAAGGAAAGTGCTGGAAAGACCGGAAACGATTGGAAAACAGAAAATACAGAAAGCAGCGGAATCGGGATCGAGAATATGAAAAAACGTGTCCGCATGCTTGGCGGAACCATGCAGATCCAGAAAGAAACTGGCTTTCGGATATTTATTACGGTTCCCAAAAATGAGGGGAAAAGATGAAGATAGTAATTGTAGATGATGATATCCTGGTGTCCAGTGCGTTAAAGACAATCCTGGAAGCAGGAGGAGAAGTAGAAGTAACCGGCACCGGACAGGATGGAAAAGATGCCGTCCGGTTATATGATGAACTGCTGCCGGATGTTCTTCTGATGGACATCCGTATGAAGGATATGAACGGTCTGGATGCCGCAGAACAGATTTTGAAAAGGCATACGGATGCAAAGATTCTTTTGCTTACCACGTTTTCCGATGATGCGTACATCGTAAAAGCATTAAAATATGGTGTGAAAGGATATCTGATAAAACAGGATTACGGCAGTATCCTTCCGGCATTGCAGGCGGTGCAAATGAATCAGACCGTATTCGGAACTGAGATTATGTCCAGAATCCCGGGATTGCTTCAGAAAGAGCAGAAAGAAAAAGAGCAGACATTTGACTGGAACAGTTACGGAATCGGAGAACGGGAACTAGAGATCACAGCACTGGTTGCTGAGGGACTCAGTAACAAAGAGATATCGGAGAAAGTCTGCTTAAGCGAAGGAACGGTCCGGAATTATATCAGCAATGTGCTCGAGAAACTGGAATTAAGAGATCGGACACAGCTTGCGGTGTATTATCTGCAGAGAGGAAGAAAATGTGATAAGAATAAATAGGAGCAGAGAAAAAATAAATGAAAGAAAAAAGTAAATATACAAAAACAATCAACTGGAAGCAGTTCTACCGGAATGTATTCGCTCTGGTTATCCCGATCGCAATCCAGAATCTGATCAATGTCGGAGTTACGGCGACGGACGTGATCATGCTTGGAAAGGTTGGAGAGAAAGTGTTATCCGGGGCATCTCTTGCAGGACAGATCCAATACATCATGACACTGATCTTTTACGGAGTGACCTCCGGAGCAACGGTTCTGACGGCGCAGTACTGGGGGAAGAAAGACACCAGAACGATAGAGAAAGTCCTGGGTATGGGATTAAGTGCCGGACTTATCGTTGCGGTAGTATTCGCAGGAGCAGCCCTTGGCATGCCGGAGACACTGATGCGGATTTATACCTCTGATCCGGAAGTTATTGCAGAAGGAGTAAAGTATTTAAGAATCGTAGGATTTTCCTATGTGTTCATGGCGGTGACACAGGTGTATCTGAATATTATGCGCAGTATCGAGAGGGTAATGGTGGCTACATTTATTTATCTGATTTCATTGCTGATGAATATTGTGGTAAATGCGGTTCTGATCTTCGGACTATTTGGATTCCCGGTAATGGGAGTAAGAGGTGCGGCAATCGGTACGCTGTGTGCCAGAGCAGCCGAGACAGTGATGGTTCTCGTTTATGCCATCTTCCGAAATAAAGTAGTAAGGATCCGGCTTAAAGATATGGTGAAGATCGATAAGGTTCTGTTGAAAGATTTCGCAGTTTATTCTATGCCGGTGGTATTAAATGAACTGATGTGGGGACTGGGAACGTCGGCGAATACGGCGGTGATCGGGCATCTTGGAAGCGCAGCAGTGGCAGCTAACTCGGTTGCGCAGGTGGCAAGACAGCTTGCAACAGTCGTAACATTCGGGATTTCCCATGCAACGGCGATCTATCTCGGCAAGACGATTGGGGAAGGCAAGATGGAACTGGCAAAGGCATACGGAAAACGTTTCGTGTGGTTAAGTCTGATTCTTGGAATCCTGGGTGGTGTGCTGATACTGATCTCGGCACCAATCGCCAATGCGAATCTGGCACTGACCGGACCGGCAAAGAATTACTTAAGTTTCATGTTCTTCGTTATGTCGTATTTTACTGTGGCACAGGCATTTAATACCACAATGGTAGTAGGGGTATTCCGTGCAGGCGGGGATACGAAATTCGGATTGATCATGGATGTATCGACGATGTGGGGATTCTCCATTTTACTCGGGGCAGTGGCGGCATTTATTTTGCATGCCAGTGTGCCGGTCGTATATGTTATACTGATGAGTGATGAACTGATCAAAGTATCGATTACTTTAAAGCGGTATTTGACATACAAGTGGCTGAGAGATGTCACAAGGGAACAAAAAGAACTGGAGGAAATGTAAAATGATCGTATTAAGCAAGGAGCAGATCGAAGAAATGGTCGATCCGGATCAGATGATGGATCAGATCGAAGAGGCATACCGGATCTATGGATCAGGTGAGTTCTATATGCCGCCAAGACCGACGGTAGAACATGAAAATAAGCAGCTCATGTATATGCCATGTTACACAAAGGATATCATAGGGACAAAGATCCTGTCGATCTTCCCGGAGAATTCTAAACTGGGATTGCCGTCGATAGATGGAATCGTGTTACTGAATGATTATACGACAGGCGCGCCGCTTGCTGTTATGGACGGGCAGTCGGTAACCGCATGGAGAACCGGAGCTGTCGGTGGTGTGGGAATCCGCCATCTGTCAAGAAAGGACTGCCATACGGTTGGAATCATCGGAGCAGGAATGCAGGGATTCCATCAGGCTGTGTATGCATGTGCGGCAAGAGATATCCATACCGTATATGTGTTCAACCACAGTGACCGTGATCTGACAGATTATCTGGAAAGACTGAAAAAAGCTATTGATAAGGAAGACGTAAAGGTAGTACAATGTAAAGCAGTGGAAGAGCTTGTACGAAACAGTGATATCATCTGTACAACAACTCCTTCTACCACACCTGTTCTTCCAGATGACAAAGAACTTCTGAGAGGAAAATGCATCATTGCGATCGGCTCTTATATGCCGGAGATGAGGGAAATCCCGGATGCAGTACTGGATTTGGTGGACAATGTATACATTGAACTGCCATACGCATGTGAGGAAAGCGGAGATCTAAGCCAGCCTCTGGCAAGTGGAAAACTTACAAAAGACCGGGTAAAACTGATGCATGAATATCTCGTATCGGGGGAAAAAGAGATCAAAGAAGGTCAGACAACATATTTCAAATCGGTTGGAATGGGATTATTTGATGTGTGTATCGCACAGAAATTATATGAAGTAGCAAAGGAGAAATAACATTATGAAAATCGTAGCAACAGAAAAAGCACCAAAGGCACTTGGACCATACTCACAGGGATATGTACACAACGGAGTACTGTATACAGCAGGACAGATCGCAATCAATCCTGAAGTGAATGATGTAGAAGCAACTACAATCGAAGCACAGACAGAGCAGGTATGCAAGAACTTAGGAGAAGTCTTAAAAGAAGCAGGAACATCATTTGACAACGTATTAAAGACAACATGCTTCCTTGCAGATATGAGTGACTTTGCAGCATTCAACGAAGTATATGGAAAATACTTTACATCAAAACCGGCAAGAAGCTGTGTTGCAGTAAAGACACTTCCAAAGGGAGTTCTGTGTGAAGTAGAACTTATTGCGGCTGTAGAGGAGTAAGACAGATGGCAGAAGAACAAAAAACAGGCTGCAGCCCGTCCGATTGTGCGGGCTGTTCCCATGCAGGTGAATGCGGAAGCAAACCGCAGAGTCTGATCAAACCGGAAAATAAAAAATCACACATCAACCATGTGATCGCAGTTGTCAGCGGAAAAGGCGGTGTTGGGAAATCTATGGTTACCGCATCGCTTGCAAGGCTGATGAGAGAACAGGGATTTTCTGTAGGTATCATGGACGCAGATATCACAGGTCCATCCATTCCGAAGATGTATGGAATCCATGAAAAAGCAAAAGGGGATGGAGAAAATATTTTCCCATGTGAGGCAAAGGATGGAACGAAGATCATGTCCATCAACCTTTTACTTCCGGAAGAAGATGATCCGGTTATCTGGAGAGGTCCGGTCATTTCAGGTGTTGTCACACAGTTCTGGACAGATGTTGCATGGGGAGAACTGGATTATCTCTTCGTAGACATGCCGCCGGGAACCGGTGATGTACCGCTTACCGTATTCCAGTCCCTTCCGGTAGAAGGCATCGTGATCGTAACTTCTCCGCAGGATCTGGTACGCATGATCGTAAAGAAAGCTTACAACATGGCAGGACAGATGGATATCCCGGTACTCGGAATCGTGGAGAACTACAGTTATCTGGAATGTCCGGACTGCGGACGTAAGATCTCCGTATTCGGCGAGAGCCACATCGACGAAGTGGCAGAAGAACTCGGCGTTCCGGTCATCGGTAAGATGCCGATCGATGCAAGTCTTGCAGAGGCGGTGGAGAATGAGAACTTTGCAGAAGTAAGCAATGATTATCTTGCGGAAGCAGTGAATAAACTTTAGAAGATACCATTTTTGTGATAAAAAATTAACTTATGGATTTACTGTTGACTTAGAGAAGATAACCTGTTATGCTAATTGCATAGTTGATGGATGAATTTGTGAGATACCTATGTACAAAGTGCATAAATGAAAAAGTGGAGATAGCACGCAGCATAGGAGCCGAAGGGGCATGCAAAAACTCTCAGGTAAAAGGAACGAATTCGGACGACGCTCTGGAGAACAATTAGAATTGTACCGAAGAAGTAATCTTTCAGGTAAAAGGACAGAGGCAGACAAAAAACACTTTTGAGAAGAAAGTATTTTTTGCCTGCTTTTTTAGTGCCTAAAATGGGGAATGGGCATGAAAAGCAGGCAGATTCCGAAGGAGGTAAAACAAAAATGAACAGAATCGAAGATGTAACAAATTACATCACAGAATGTGACAAAGAAGTTGGGGAAGCACTTTCATTAGAGCTTGGCAGACAGAGAAGAAATCTGGAACTGATCGCATCTGAAAATATCGTAAGTCCGGCAGTTATGCTGGCAATGGGAACTGTACCGACCAATAAATATGCGGAAGGTTATCCGGGAAAGAGATATTACGGCGGATGTGAAGATGTGGACATTCTGGAGAATCTGGCAATCGAAAGAGCAAAAGAATTGTTCGGATGTGAACATGCATGTGTACAGCCGCATTCAGGAGCCAATGCCAATACTGCAGTGTATCAGGCACTTCTGGAACCAGGGGACACGGTTATGGGATTAAATCTTGCACACGGCGGACATCTGACACATGGTTCACCGGTGAATTTATCCGGAATCTTATATCACTTCGTACCATACAATGTGAACGACGACGGATATCTGGATTATGATGAGATCCGTAAGACCGCACAGGAATGCAAACCAAAGATGATCGTTGCAGGCGCATCTGCATATCCAAGAGAGATCCGGTTTGATATCTTTGAAGATATCGCAAAGGAGGTAGGAGCATATCTGTTTGTAGATATGGCACACATTGCAGGACTTGTGGCAGCAGGACTGCACCAGAGTCCGGTTCCATACGCAGATGTTGTAACCACGACCACGCATAAGACGCTCAGAGGTCCGAGAGGCGGTATGATCATGTGTAAAGAGAAATACGCAAAAGCGATCAACAAAGCCATTTTCCCTGGAACACAGGGAGGACCACTGATGCATATTATTGCTGCAAAGGCCATCTGTTTCGGAGAAGCTTTAAAACCGGAGTTCAAAGAGTATCAGGAACAGGTGATCAAGAATGCGAAAGCACTTGCACAGGCTATGATCGATGAGGGATTCAACCTGGTAAGCGGAGGAACAGACAACCATCTGATGTTAGTGGATCTGCAGAACATGAATATCACAGGAAAAGAACTGCAAAACAGACTGGACGAAGTCTATATCACAGTCAATAAGAACGCAGTGCCGAATGATCCGGCAAGTCCGTTCGTAACAAGTGGAATCCGTATCGGAACACCGGCAGTGACAACGAGAGGTCTGAAAGAAGAAGACATGAAGACCATCGCAAAACTGATCAAGATAACCGTTACAGACTTTGATACAAAAGCAGATGAGATCCGTGCAGCAGTAAATGAGATTTGTGGTAAATATCCACTTTATGTTTAACAGTTAGTAATGCAACGGATTCGAACTGGTATTGCACTAACACACAGAATGTCAAGGAGGAAAAGACAATGGAATTAAAGACTCCACTTTATGACGCACATGTAAAAGCCGGTGGAAAGATCGTAGAATTTGGGGGATATCTTCTTCCGGTACAGTATGAAACAGGTGTGATCAAAGAACATATGGCAGTACGTACACAGGCAGGACTTTTTGATGTCTCACATATGGGAGAAGTATTATGTGAAGGGAAAGATGCACTGGCGAATCTGAACCAGATCCTGACGAATGATTTTACCAATATGGTAGACGGACAGGCAAGATACAGCCCGATGTGTAATGAACACGGCGGGACAGTGGATGACCTGATCGTATATAAGAAATCGGATGAACACTACTTTATCGTTGTAAACGCAGCAAATAAAGACAAAGATTATCAGTGGATGTTACGTCATCAGTTTGGCAAAGTAACATTCAAAGATGTATCATCCGAGTATGCACAGCTTGCACTGCAGGGACCGAAAGCAATGGAGATCCTTAAGAAGCTGACCGCAGAAGAGAATATTCCGGAGAAATATTATCATGCAGTATTCGATGCTGAAGTTGCCGGAATCCCATGTATCGTTTCCAAGACAGGATACACAGGTGAAGATGGTGTAGAACTGTATCTGGCAAGTGAGAAAGCAGAAGAAATGTGGGATGCATTGTTAGAGGCAGGAAAGGAAGAAGGACTCGTTCCTTGCGGACTGGGCGCAAGAGACACGCTCCGTATGGAGGCAGCAATGCCATTATATGGACATGAAATGAACGATGAGATCACTCCTCTTGAGACCGGACTGAAGTTCGCAGTGAAGATGGCGAAAAATGATTTTATTGGGAAATCAGCTTTAGAGGAGAAGGGGACTCCATCCATCAAACGAATCGGTCTTAAAGTAACGGGAAGAGGAATCATCCGTGAACATCAGGATGTATACGTAGGCGATAAGAAAATCGGACATACAACAAGCGGAACTCATTGTCCGTATCTTGGATATCCGATCGCAATGGCACTCGTTGATGCTGATTCTGTAGAAATTGGGGATACAGTAGAGGCAGATGTGCGAGGAAGAAGAGTGGCAGCAGAGGTGGTTGCACTTCCGTTTTATAAAAGAGAAAAATAAAAAGATATAATAAAAAGATATAAAGGAGAATAATATCATGATTTTAAAAGAAGAATTAAAATATTCAAAATCACACGAATGGATAGCATTAGACGGAGATACAGCAGTTGTAGGATTGACAGATTATGCACAGTCAGAACTTGGAGATCTGGTATTTGTTAACCTTCCGGAAGTGGGAGATACCGTAGAAGCGGGTGAAGTGTTCGGTGATGTAGAATCTGTGAAAGCAGTGTCAGATGTCTATTCACCGGTAACCGGAGAAGTAACAGAGATTAACGAAGAACTCTTAGATTCACCGGAACTGATCAATGACGATGCTTATGAAGCATGGTTCATCAAAGTAAAAGATGTATCAGCAACAGAAGAACTCTTAACTGCAGAAGAATACAAAGCATTTGTAGAAAGCAAGCAGGAATAAACACAAAGTCATTGAAAAAGGCGGTGAAAAAGCGATGGGAAGCTATGTACCGAATACGTTAGAAGAACGGAAAAAAATGCTTCAGGAAATAGGCTATTCGTCCATCGAGGACTTATTCGCACATATTCCGGAAGAAGTAAAATTAAAAGGGGAACTGAATATTCCGAATGGAAAGTCAGAGTTTGAAGTGCGGCGTGAGATGGAGCAGATCGCAGAGAAGAACCAGGTGTTCAAGACGATCTTCCGCGGAGCCGGAGCTTACAGACATTTTATCCCGGCAATGGTAAAAAATGTGACATCCAAAGAAAACCTGCTGACGGCATATACGCCATATCAGGCAGAAATCAGTCAGGGAATCTTACAGTCGATCTTCGAATATCAGACGATGATCTGCGACCTGACCGGAATGGATGTATCCAATGCATCTGTATATGACGGTGCAACTGCAGCGGCAGAAGGTGTTGCAATGTGTCAGGAAAGAAAGAAACATAAAGCGTTGATATCAGGAACTGTTCCGCCATATGTACTGGAAGTGGTAGAGACCTACTGCTTTGGAAATGGAATGGAACTGGAAGTTATTCCGGAAAAAGACGGACTGACGGACAAAGAATATTTAAAAGAACATATCGATGCGCAGACAGCCTGCGTATATATCCAGCATCCGAACTATTACGGTAATCTGGAAGACGCAGAAGAGATTGGCAAGATCGCACATGAGGTAGGAGCCAAATATGTGATGGGAGTGAATCCGATTTCTCTGGGAGTAATCAAGACTCCGGCAGAATACGGGGCAGACGTGGCAGTCGGAGAAGGACAGCCGCTCGGACTTTCTCTCGGATTCGGCGGACCTTATCTTGGATTTATGGCAAGTAAGGAAGCGATGATGAGAAAGCTCCCTGGAAGAATTGTTGGTGAGACGGTCGATCATAACGGAAAGACTGGTTATGTACTGACACTTCAGGCAAGAGAGCAGCACATCCGGAGAGAAAAAGCTTCCAGCAATATCTGTTCGAACCAGGCACTTTGTGCACTGGCAGTCGGTGTTTATCTTGCAACGATGGGAAATGAAGGTGTCAGACAGGCAGCAATTCTGTCTATGTCTAAAGCACATTATTTTGCAGAGAAACTGGAAGAGATCGGTCTGACAGTTTGTAACCAGGCAGAGTTCTTCCATGAATTTGTTACCAGATCAGAAGTGGATTCGGATAAGATATTAAGAGCATTGGAAGAAGAAGGAATCCTTGGCGGATATCCGTTAGATGAGCATCATATTCTGTGGTGTTGCACCGAGGTCAATACAAAAGAAGAGATGGATCAGGCAGTCCATATCTTAAGGGAGGTGCAGGGATGTTAATATTTGAAAAAAGCAGACCGGGAAGAGGCTGCGACCTGTTACCGGCATCAGATGTAGAAATCTACTTACCGGAAGAAAAAGATAAAAGAGAACAGCCGCTTCACCTTCCGGAATTGTCCGAAGGTGAATTGAGCAGACACTATACAGAACTCGCAAAGAAATCACACGGCGTGAATGACGGGTTCTATCCACTTGGATCATGTACGATGAAGTATAATCCAAAGATCAATGAAGATATGGCTTCACTGCCTGGATTTACAGAAATCCACCCATTACAGCCGGAACATACCGTACAGGGGTGTCTGGAAATCATCGGAGAGATTGAAAATTCCCTGTGTGAGATCACGGGAATGGATCGCATGACATTGCAGCCGGCAGCCGGAGCTCACGGGGAGTTCACCGGACTGCTTCTGATCAAGGCTTATCACGAAAGCCGATCAGACGAGAAGCGTACGAAGATTCTTGTACCGGATTCCGCACACGGAACGAACCCGGCAAGTGCAGCGATGGCCGGATATAAAGTTGTCAGCATTCCATCTGCACCGGATGGAGGCGTAGATATTGAGAAATTAAGAGAGGCAGCAGGAGACGATGTAGCAGGACTGATGCTTACCAATCCGAACACAGTCGGTCTCTTTGATAAGAACATTCTGGAGATTACAGATATCATCCATGAATGCGGCGGCCTCTGCTATTATGACGGGGCAAACTTAAATGCAGTTATGGGCACGGTACGTCCTGGCGATATGGGATTCGATGTTATCCATCTGAATCTTCACAAGACATTCTCCACACCACATGGCGGCGGCGGCCCGGGAAGCGGTCCGGTCGGATGTAAGGAAATGTTATCCGACTTCTTGCCATCTTATCTGGTGGAAGGTGAAGAGACGTTGCATCTGGAAAAACCGGCAAACAGTATCGGTGAAATGAAGAGCTTCTACGGTAACTTCCTTGTAGTGGTAAAAGCACTGACTTATATCAAGACACTCGGAAGAGAGGGTATTCCGGAGGCAAGTCGGAATGCAGTACTGAATGCCAACTATATGATGAATAAGTTAAAAGATCTGTATCCGATGGCATATGATGAAATCTGCATGCATGAGTTTGTTATGAGCCTTGCAGACCTGAAAAAGAAGACAGGCATTTCAGCAATGGATATTGCGAAAGGTCTCTTGGATGACGGTATTCACCCACCTACAATGTACTTCCCGCTGATCGTGGATGAAGCACTGATGGTTGAGCCGACAGAGACAGAATCGAAAGAAACACTGGACGATGCAATCGCAGTATTCCGCAAATTATATGAACTGGCAGAGACAGATCCTGAAAAGTTACATCAGGCACCTGTGACAACTCCGGTTACAAGACTGGATGAGGTCAATGCGGCAAGACATCCGCATCTGAGGTATGCGTTTTAAGGAAAAGTGAAGAGAGGAACAGTTATGGTCACAAAGCTTACATATATAGAAAGCGATCAGGTGAACCCATATAAGAATCTTGCAGTGGAGGAGTATTTACTCCTCCACTGTGAGAATAAAGAGTGTATTTTGTATCTCTGGCAGAATCAGAATACCGTTGTAATCGGGCGTAACCAGAACGCATGGAAAGAATGTAAAGTTACAAAATTAGAAGAAGAGAATGGTCATCTTGCGAGAAGACTTTCCGGTGGCGGAGCAGTCTATCATGATCTAGGAAATCTGAACTTTACATTTTTGGTAAATAAAGATGAATACAGTCTGGAAAAACAGTTACAGGTAATCATAAATGCAATGGGACGGTTGGGATTGAAAGCAGAAAAATCCGGAAGAAACGACATCCTGATCGATGGAAAGAAATTCTCCGGTAATGCATTTTATGAGCAGGAAAAACACTGCTATCATCACGGAACCATTATGGTAGATGTAAACAAGGAAATACTGTCCCGATATCTGACCGTATCCAAAGATAAGTTGAAATCCAAAGGTGTGGATTCTGTGAAATCCAGAGTGACAAATCTGAGGGAATATCTTCCGGAACTGACACTGGAAGAGTTAAAGAAGGCACTTCGCGAATCTTTTGAAGAGGTTTATAATCTGAAATCGGAAGAAAAGAAGATGCAAGAGCTGGATGCAGATGAGGTTGAAGAAAAGAAGGCACATTTTTCATCCTGGAAATGGCTGTATGGAAGAAAACTGGACTTCCAGTACGAGATGAGTCACAGATTTGCATGGGGCGGGATTACTATGCAGTTTCAGGTAGATGCAGGAAAGATCAAGGATGTGGAAGTCTATTCCGATGCGCTGAACATTGAACTGGCGGAGGCAATTCCAAAATTTTTAAAAGGAATCAAATACCGAAAAGAAACCATGTGTGTGCAGCTTGGATTATTCTGGTCGAAGGATGAGAATGTCGAAAATATGATGAATGATGTGATTGCCTGGATTCAGGAAACAGATTTATAAGAATGATAAGAAAACCTTGTAAAGATCACAGATTTTACAGGAGGAAAATGAAATGAGCGGAAAATATGATGTTGTGGTAATCGGCGCCGGACCGGGGGGATATGTGGCTGCGATCAAAGCTGCAAAGCTTGGACTTAAGACGGCAATTATAGAAGAACGAAGAGCCGGTGGAACCTGTCTGAACCGTGGATGTATTCCGGCAAAAGCAATGATCCATGCGTCTTCGTTATACAGAGAAATGCAGGAGGCAGAACGGTTTGGAATATCAGCTTCGGATGTAACATATGATTACGAAAAAATTGTTGCTTATAAAGAAGAAACAACGGACAAACTGGTGCAGGGAGTCGAGCAGCTTCTGAAGGCAAATGGCGTAGACGTATACGATGGAAAAGGTACGCTTCTGGAAGAAAAGAAAGTGCGGATCAGGAAAGAAAAGGAAGATGTTGTGCTAGAAGGGGAAAATATTATCCTTGCCAGCGGTTCCAAACCATTAATACTTCCAATTCCAGGAATGGATAGTGAAAGAGTCCTGACCAGTGATGCACTCTTTGCGATGAAAGAAGCTCCGAAGAGTCTGATCATTATCGGAGGCGGTGTTATCAGTGTGGAATTTGCCACAGTATATGCGAACCTTGGATGCAAGATTACAATCCTGGAAGCAATGCCAAAGTTAGTACCGAATATGGATAAAGAGATCAGTCAGAATCTGAAGATGATCTTGAAAAAGAGAGGTATTGATATTCATACTTCGGCTGCAGTACAGGGGGTAACAACAGAAGACGGAACCTGTACCTGTCACTATATAGAGAAGGATCAGGAACAGGAAGTAACGGCAGATTACGTTTTGTGTGCAGTAGGACGTTGCCCGAATACGGATGGTCTGTTTGGGGAAAATGTAAAACCAGATATGGAGCGCGGCCGTGTGCTGGTGAATGCGAACTTTGAATCCAGCATCCCGGGTGTCTATGCAATCGGTGATCTGATCTTTGGTGTACAGCTTGCACATGCGGCAAGTGCCCAGGGAATCGTGGTAGCAGAAAAACTTGCCGGAAAAGAACCATCCATAGATCTGAGTATTGTTCCGGGATGTGTCTATACAGATCCGGAGATCGCATCTGCAGGAGTGACAGAAGATCAGGCAAAAGAAAATGGAATTGCTGTAAAATGCGGCAAGTTCATCATGAGTGCAAATGGAAAATCTATCATTACGCAGGAAGAACGGGGCTTCATCAAAGTCGTAGCAGACGAAGCAACCGGCAAGATCCTGGGAGCTCAGATGATGTGTGCCAGAGCAACGGATATGATCGGAGAATTTGTGACTGCAATTACAAATGGGCTGACTGTAGAGCAGATGCTCAGAGGAATGCGGTCGCATCCGACTTATAATGAAGGAATCGGGGAAGCACTCGAGGAACTCGAAGGCGGTGCAGTGCATGTGGTGCCGAGGAAGAAAAAATAAATTTGGGATTTAATTTATTAACGTAGTTGACCTCTCGATCCTTGAAGAAAACAGTATAAAGTGGTTCTGGTTCAGGTTCCATGCTCTAAGAAAAACTAAGAGAGCCAGAATCTCCTAAAAGCAAAGGAACTACGCTCAAACTCGGCGTTCGCCTCAAACACGTTCGCTTCGTTCCTTTAACGGAGATTCTGACTCTCTAACTTTTCCTAAGAGCATTCCACATTCACCAGAACCACTTTATACTGTTTTCTTCAAGTCGTGACTGGCTGCGGATGTTAAGAAATGAAATACCCGGAACTATAACCTGGTGTAGTCCACTACGGTACACAATTTTGTCAAAAGCCTTGAAAATCCACTAATGACAGTTGATTACTGTAACCTTCCGCTGCCACAACCGTTACGCAATTGCCATTCTTAAGGCATTTGATACACACGGAATAAAGCTTGGAAAGGTGTTCCGGTGAATGTGAAAGAGGCGTTGGTAATTCTTAAGGGGCAAAATTCTGCGTTGGGTTTTCAAAATTTGACTGTCTGAGGCGTATGCCGAGTTTCAAATTTTGAAAGCCTGCTTTTAGCAGAATTTTGCCCCTTTAGAATTGACCCGCCGATGGAACCTGAGCAGGAACGCCTTTCCAAGCTTTATTCCGGTTCGGGTATCCACAGCCTTCCTGAATTAAATCCCAATTTCATGGAAGCTAATCAATAGTAATAAGATAAAGATGCTTTAGGTATGAATTATTATTGCAAAATGAAACGTGTAAATTTATAATGAAAGTAGAATTGGATGAAAGATAATGAGAAGACTAAGAAAAATATTGGGAGGACGTTGAAGATGACGACATCAAAGGAAGAATTATTGAATAAACTTTCAGAATGTGTTCTGGAAATGGAGGATGAAGAGGTTGTTGATGTAGCGGAAGAATATATTGAAGCAGGTTATCCGGCACTGGATGGAATCATGGAAGGTCTGGTAGATGGTATGAATAAGGCCAGTGAGTTGTTCGAAGAGGAAGAGTATTTTGTGACAGATATTCTGCTGTGTTCCGATGCAATGTATGCCGGACTGGAGGTATTAAGACCGTATCTGCCGGACGAAGAGGAACAGGCTGCAAAACCGGTTGCAGTTATCGGAGTGGTAGAAGGGGATACGCATGATATTGGAAAGAATTTGGTTAAGATTATGATGGAAACTGCAGGATTTGAGATGCATGATCTTGGAAGAGATGTGCCGGCGGAAGAATTTGTGAATCAGGCAGAAGCATTAAAGGCACAACTGGTGTGCATTTCCACATTGATGACGACCACAATGAGCGGTATGGAAGATATCATCGAACTTTTGAAAGAAAGAGGAATCCGGGATAATGTGAAAGTCATGGTCGGGGGAAGTCCGGTATCGAAGAAATATGCAGATGATATCGGAGCGGATGGCTATTCTGTTAATGCAGTAGAAGCAGTCAGAGTTGCAAAAGAATTACTGAATATTGCATAGTATGTTATGAAAGTGAGCACGTTAAGGTTGTAAAGTTATTCATCCGAATAGAAGATATCAGATAGGAAAAAAAGTAATCAATGAATGAAAAAGAAAGACTAAAAAAAGCGTTACATCATGAAAAGACAGATCGGCCGCCATGCATCTGTCCGGGCGGAATGATGAATATGATCACGACAGATTTGATGGACAGATCTGGGATTACATGGCCGGAAGCACATCTGAATGCAGAGATGATGGCGGATCTTGCGCAGGCCAATTATGAAAATGGATGTTTTGAAAATGTAGGTGTTCCATTCTGCATGACAATCGAGGCAGAGTCCATGGGTGCAAAAATCACAATGGGAGACAGGGTGCACGAACCGCATGTGACAGAATATGCCTTGCATTCGGTGAAAGAATGGGAGAAAATCAGGCCGATGGATATGAATTCCGGGAGAACCAAGGTTGTACTGGATGCAATCCGCATTTTGAAATCAAGAAATCTGGATGTGCCGATCATTGGAAATATTACAGGACCGGTCAGTACAGCAAGCTCGGTAATGGAGCCGGTGATATTTTATAAAGAGCTGCGTAAGAAAAAAGAAGATGCCCATAAATATATGGAACTGGTAGCAGATGAGATCATCCGTTTTGCGAGAGCGCAGATTGATGCAGGAGCGGATATTATAGCAATTTCGGATCCGAGCGGAACAGGAGAGATTCTGGGACCAAAATTATTTGAGGAATATGCGGTGCACTACATTAACCGTATCATTGACCATCTCCAGGCAGAAAAGATGGGTGTGATCGTACATATCTGCGGGCAGATGAGAAATGTGTATGCGCAGGTGGAAATGATCCATTCGGATGTGCTGAGTTTTGATTCCTGTGTAGCGATGAGCGATGCGAAGAAGCATTTGAAAAAGCATGTGCTGATGGGAAATGTCAGCACATGGACACTGGAATTTGGAAAGCCGGAGAAAGTGGAACAGTTAGCAGTCAAATGTTGGAGAGATGGTTCCGGGATTATTTCACCGGCATGTGGTCTGGGAACAAAATCACCACTTACGAATATTCAGGCAATCAGATTGGGAATCCGGAAAGCAACAGAAGAAAAAGTTGAAGTCTGAAAGACAGTAAATTACGAAATGACGATGAAAAATATGAAAAGAGAAAATCTTCTGGAAAAATTAAGAAAAGAAGGAAGATTCGTAGAAAATCCGTGTAATGGAAAAGGAATCTGCGGAAAATGTAAAGTGAAAATATTAAGTGGTGACGCAGGTAAAGTCACAGAAACAGAAAGGCGCTTTTTAAGTGAAGAAGAACTGGCGCGGGGAATCCGGCTTTCCTGTATGGTCTATCCGAAAGAAGAATTAGAAGTGGAAACCTTTAAGGAAGAGAAAAAGACTGAAGTTCTTTCGGAAGGTTACGTTCCGGAATTTGAGAAGCATACAGAGCTCAAAAAGCAATTGATCCATATCAGAAAACCGAATCTGAAAGACCAAACATCCATGGAAGATCAGCTTCTGAGCCAGTTGGGAAATGTAGAGATTCCATTTTCGTTGCTACAGCATCTGGAATTAGTAGAAGGGACTTATACGGCAGTCATCTGGTCAGAGAAAAGCCTTATGGCACTTGAGCCCGGTGATCAGACAGATTATCTTTATGGTGTGGCAATTGATATCGGAACGACAACGGTAGTAACTTCACTGATTGATATGATGACAGGAAAAGAACTGGGAACCGCGTCAAGAATCAATGCTCAGAAGGAGTTTGGTCTGGATGTTCTGACTAGGATCAGTTATGAGACCGAGCATCCGGAAGATGGAAAAGAACATTTGCAGAAAGTGATTATAGATTCCATTAATGAAATGTTAGACGAAGTCTGCAGAAAACCAGAGGTGCCGGGAAAGGGCAGAATTGAGAAGCATGATATTTATGAGATTACGGTGGCGGCGAACTGTACGATGATGCATATGCTGCTGGGTGTATCTGCCGGATCTATCGGAAGAGCACCGTATGCTCCTGTATTCGTAAAATCAAAGAATCTGCGTGCAGCAGAGATCGGCATTCAGGCAGGAGAAGGTGCGAGGCTTTATTGTCTGCCATCGGTATCTGCTTATATCGGTGCGGATATTGTTGCGGGGGCATATGTCTGCGAACTCCGTAAGCAACAGAAGAATGTATTGTTTATAGATATCGGAACGAATGGAGAGATTGTGTTCTCAGATCATGGAAGGCTACTCAGCTGTTCCTGTGCGGCAGGTCCGGCACTGGAAGGAATGAATATCAGTTCCGGCATGCGTGCGGCGGCCGGTGCGATTGAGAATGTAAAGATCACAGAACAGGGAGTGAAACTGCAGATAATCGGGCAGGAAGAATATCGGCAAGAGGAACCGGAAGGGGTCTGTGGTAGTGGAATCCTTGCGGTAGTAAAAGAACTTAGAAGAACCGGACTGATCCGGAAAGATGGTGCATTTATAAAGCCGAAGGATATCAGTGAAGAAGATTACCGTTATCCGATGTTAGAATTAGATGGCAGAAAGCGTAAATTCAAGATGACGGAAAGACTTAGAATCACACAGGGTGATGTCCGGCAGGTCCAGCTGGCAAAGGGGGCGATCCTTTCAGGATTCTATGCACTGTTGAAAAAGGCAGGAAGGACAATGGAAGATCTGGATCAGGTTATGATTGCCGGTCAGTTTGGAGCACATCTTCCGGCAGAAAGTCTGATCGGAACCGGAATATTACCGAAAGAAGTGAAAGAAAAACTGATCTATGTGGGAAACTCTTCCAAAACAGGAGCTTATCTGGCATTGATGTCCGGTAAAGCGAAACAGGAGATGGAAGAACTGGCACATCATATGGAATATATGGAACTGGGAGCAACGGAAGGATATGAGCGACTGTTTGCAGATTGCCTGATGTTCCCGGATGAGTCGGAGATTACGGAATGATTCAGGATTTTAAATGTACATATGGAAATTCAGCAGGCATCCGTGAAGCGGTAACAAATCGAACAAATCTGACGTTCCCGGATGCATATAAGCATGCGGAAACGATGGCAGAACTGGCACAAGTACTTAAGGAATGCGACAAGGCGCCGTTCTGTGAACTTCCGTTTTGCCATACCGTTGAAGCAGAGGCGATGGGCGGGATTATTAATTATGGAAATGAGAAGACCGGACCGAGAGCGAAAGAATATCTGTGTACGGATATAGAAGAAATATTAGAACTTCCGGCAATTGATTTCGGAAAAGGGAGAATACAGGAGGTTTTAAAAGCCTGCCGTATATTGTATGAAAAAGGAGAACACGTTGTATTTGAAGTTTCAGGACCTCTGACGATATTGAATGTTTTGATCGATCCTAAATATGTGTTCAAAGGGATGCGGAAAAAACCGGAACTTATGGCACGGATATTTGCGAAGTTAGGAAAAGAGATACTTGCCTATATGAAACTAGCGAAAGAACAAGGGGCAGACTTTATCAGTTATGCGGATTCTTCCGGTGGTGTCAACATTCTGGGACCGAAAATGGCCGAACAGATGGTGAATCTTTTTACTTATGATTTTGTAAAACAGGCGGGAAAACTGGCAGATGAGCATACAATGATTCTGCTCTGTCCGAAGACGACATTCGCACTTCTTGGAACGGGAAAAGCGAAATTAATTGATTGCCAGATTCATGATGATAGAAGTCAGGAAGAAGATTCATTAAGTTATGCGGAAGCATGCATTCGGATGAAAGGGAAAATACGTTTTGCAGGACAGATGTGCATAAAAAATCTGGATTACAGGATGAAGAATGGAATTATGAAGGAAGTCCACATACTATAAGAGTGATTTATAGAATATATTATGGGTGATTTTGGCATATCATATCGTATAAAAAGCTTGTGAGTAAAAAAATGTCTTTACTCACAAGCTTTATTAGTCTTTATTCCCAGTTTGATGGCTGAACCGGATATTTTGCGCATTTTCTTGCTGCACGCATATAAGCATCGATATTTTCAAGAGAAGTGGTAACCGGAATATCACATCCAGGTGCAATCGTGAATCCGCGAGGGTTGTCCCAGCATTTGCGGAAGCAGTCGATAACAGCCTGTTCGATACTTTCAGGAGTACCGTTTAAGATTTCCATAGGGGATACATTTCCCATAATAGAAAGTTTATCGCCGACTGTTTCTTTTGCGTAAGCGATATCAACAGAACTGTCGATACTGATGCCTCGGATACCCATTTCAGGGAAGGTTTCTAAGAGTTTGGTAGTGTCACCGCAGATGTGGAAGCCGGAACCATGGCTGCCCCATTCTTTCCATTTATCTATAACTTTTACATAGTATGGAATGACAAATTCACGGAACTGTTTTGGTGATAACAAAGAAGCGGTCGGTTCGGCAAGACCGATACCGATTTTATTTTCTACGAACTTGCGTCCGACTTCAATCGTTGCGTCAGCAGCAAAGTCAAGTAGCTTATGAAGATTCTCTTTGTCTTTGCGCATAGCTCTTAAGATTTTTTCTGTGCCGGCAAGGTTGGCAGCGGTCGTAAATGGTCCCATCAGTCCTACTCCGGTGAAAATCTCATCATTCAATTCATCCTGGATATAGCGGACGGCGTCAAAAGCAACCTGGGCATTATGGTCATTTTCAAAACGAAGTTTTTCAAGATCTAACTGGTCAACATTACCGATATTTTCCAGAACAGATTCCTTGATGATCGGAATTCCGAATGCATCATAAGTAGATGCGGCACCGAACGCAACCGGAATACCATCGATACGGTAATTAACGCTTAAGCCATCCTGACCAAAACGTTTGTAACTTTCAATGAGCCAGTGGGCACGGGATTTCGCCTCTACAAAAGCATCCTGGTAAGATGCTCCAAAGTTCATTCCGATGTACGGAGAAAAAAGCTTGATAGGCATACGGTCTACGGGTTTTCCGGCGAAGAGGGCGAAAGCACGCTCCTTTGGTGTCATTTGATCATCTTTGTGCATAATAAGTACACTCCTTTTATTGTAGTATGCATTAAGAAAATGTCAATGGCAGATTCTTAGCATTATGATAATATTATTATATCTTAAATGAAAGGAAATGTCAGAGAAAGCTAGAAATATCTGATTGAAAATACTTATAAATAATGCAAAATATAAATAAAATTAATGAGAAAAAATAGTATAGACGATATTGAACAAGACTGTGAAGCAGGTATAATAAAAGACAGAAAAATTTGACAGAAATTTTATCCGGGAGGAAACATGAGATTAGAAAAAAACAGACAAGACCAGATGACACCGGCGGAACGGATTACGTCGGCAGGAGAAGGGAAAATGGTGGATCGAGTGATCACAATCCCATTTATGGGAGAATTAAAATGTTATTTAAGCGGCATCAGTATCCGGGACTTCTGGTTTGATGCAGAAAAGATTGCACAGGCAGAGAGAATCGCATTTAACAGATGGGGATATGACAGGATAGTTCTCGGGCCGAATACAAGAGGAATCGTGGAAGCTCTGGGTGGGACATTTATTTATCCGAAGGATGGAATCCCATACATAGAGAGTCCGTATATTACAGATTATGGTATCTTAGACCGTATGGAACCGGTCAATGTGAAAAAGAATCACAGGATACAGGTGTTTGCGCAGGCGGCAGATATACTGAGCAAAGAAGCAGAAAATCTTGTGCCATTAGAAGCAAGTATCGGAGGACCGTTTACGATTGCTTCGAATCTTAAAGGTGTGGAATATCTGCTTAGGGACTGCAGGAAGAAACCAGAGGAGGTGCACAGACTTCTGGAAATTATCACGCAGACGCAGATGAGTTGTATTGAGATGGCAGCAGAATATGGAATGGGGATTGCAATGGCAGATCCGGTTGCAAATCCGGCTCTGATCGGACCGAAGATGTACGAGGAATTTGTCTTCCCATATACAAAGCAGCTGACAGACTACACCGTGAAAAAGACAGGAAAGAAAGTATCACTTCATATGTGCGGCAATACATACAGTATATGGAAGTATCTTGTACAATACGAACTGAACGAATTGAGTCTGGATAATATTATTGATCTGCAGCGGGCAGTAGAGAAAATAGGAAATCAGATCCCGATTGCAGGCAATGTAGATCCTGTGCAGGTTGTAATGAATGGGACAAAAGAAGAGATCGATCGGGCGGTTGCAGCATGTATACAGACTGGGGAAAAAGCAAAAAGGGGATATCATCTGGCAACAGGATGTGATATTCCGGAAAAAACGGATCCGGTACAGATTGACTGGTTTATGGAAGCAGTTAGAAATTATGATAGAGATCATAGTAGAAATAGATAAGGAAGGAATTATGATGAATATACAGGAACTGGAAAAAAGAATCAAACTGCCGGAAGCAGCAGGAAAGGCGGTAGATCAGATAAAGATTACAGAAGCAGAGTATCAGGAGCAGAAACAGATTTTTGATAGAAATCTGGAAGAATTTATTGATAAATGGAAGAATCGGGAGAACAAATATGAATGGGCATTGAAGTTTTATCTGATGTTGTGCTGTGAAACATATGAAGTGTATAAAGAAAAAGGGATTGCCGGCGAGATTTTTGACAAGACATTTTATGATATTACCATTTGGTGCGAAGAGTGTTACCGCAAATATCAGATATATGGACTGGAAGAGATCGGATGGATCGCACAGTCTGTTAAAATGAATCTTTTCAGACTAGGAAGATTGCAGTTCGAACCGTATATACTGAAGGAAAATCTGAAATGTAAATCAGGAATATTAAAGCGAGGAACGGAGGTTCTCAATGTACATATCCCGGCCGGAGAACCGCTGGATCATGAAAAATGCCTGGAGTCATTTAAGATGGCTGAATACTTCTTTGAGGATGATAGCAAAAGGCATATCTATATGTGTGATTCATGGCTGTTATCCCCAAGGTTGAAAGAAGTGCTTGGAGAAGAAAGCAATATTTTGAAATTCCAGGATATGTTCGAGATCGTGAAGGTCTACGAAACGTATCCACAGGCGGAACAAAGAGTATTTTTAGATGTAAAAAAAGATAAACAGCAGTATCCGGAAGACACAGGTCTGAGAAAAAAATTAAAGAAGTATCTGATAGAGGGAAAGAATCCGGGAATAGGCGTTGGAATTATAGAAAAGATTTATAAATTGATATAATTTATAAATATAATCAATTTGAGAGTGCCGAAAGACTTGGTTATAATAAGAAATGGATTATGAAAAATGTTTGGGACATTTGTAAAGAAGAGAAAAGGAGAAAATTATGAAAAAGAAATTCATCAGCGCACTTTTATGTGTTGCAATGACTGCATCACTCGTCGTAGGATGCGGATCAAAATCAGATGATAAAAAAGAATCATCTGATGGAAAAACTACCCTTACTTTTTGGTGCCATGAAAATGAACCATGGGTAAAATCTTACAAGAAAGTAGCAGAAAAATTCGAGAAAGAAAATCCGGACTATAAAGTTGTTGTAAAAGATTATCCGTACAAAGTTTACAATGACAAGATTCAGACTGCACTGACTTCAAAAACAGCAGGACCGGATATTATTGCTGTATGGGGTGGAAATGCACCTGCATTTATTGAATCAGATTCGCTCTCAGAAGTACCGGAGAGTCTGGCAAAAGAGCTGGATGAAGATTATCTTGCACCAACAACCGGTATTTATAAAAAAGAAGGAACTTATTATGGTGTTCCGATGGAATTCAACCTGGAATATGGCGGAATGATTGTCAACAAAAAGTTGTTTGACAAAGCTGGAATTGCTTATCCAAAGACATGGGATGAGTTGAGAAGCGTATCCAAGCAGGTATCAAAGATGAATGGGGATGTATCAGAGATGAAAGGTTTCGAGATGATCGATACAGATGCTCTGATCTGTAACTACCTTGCAATGATTCTTCAGCAGGGCGGACAGTATCTGGAAGAAGATGATTCCATTAATTTTGCAACTCCGGAAGGAATCAAGGCAATGAATGAGATCGTAAGCATGGTAAAGGACGGAGAATGTGATCTTGAGAATCTGACAGCCGGTGAGTATTGCTACAATGATGTATATAAAGATAAAGGATATATGTCATCTGTAGGATCATGGGCGATCGGAGAAGGAACAGATACTTACAGCCTTACATATGGTAAAGATTTCGAATATGTGCCGGTTCCTCAGTATGGTGAGAAGATGGCCTTTGCATCAGAAACAGGATGGGGATTAATGGTTCCTAAGAACAGTGCTAATCAGGATATGGCATGGAAATTCATTGAATTCTTCAGTAATCCGGACAATCTGGTAGAACATAATATTGCATGTAATCAGCTTCCACCGAGAAAATCTCTATTAGACAGCGAAAAATACAAAGAAGCAATGCCAAATATCTCATTCCTTCTGGATATCCTGCCAGACGGACAGTGGATGGGACCATACAACACTTCTGATATGAGAGATATCTTTAATGAAATGTTTATTGACCTTTGCCAGTCTGACAAAACAGACGTAGAAGGTGCATTAAAAGAAGCATCTCAGAAGATTACAGAAAAATGTAAGATCAGCTATTCTATGGAATAGAAAAGTGCATGGCAGAGAATACCGTACAGGTTTCTCTGCCATTTTTATAAAAGGGAAAATCAATGAAGAATAATCGTTTTGTGGCTTGTGTATTGATACCGAGCGTTATATTTTTACTTATATTTGCAGTGTTTCCGGTAGCTTACGGACTGGGAATATCATTTTATGATTATAATCCAACGAGTTCTTATAATGAATTCCTTGGGCTGGAAAATTACAAAAGGCTGCTTACAGATGAAGTGTTCTGGATAGCAGTAAAAAATACGATCATTTTTTGTGTAGTGGCAGTTACAGCGAATATTGTGATCACATTATTCCTTGCCAAAATTATTTCTGTTCTGCCATCCAAAGGAATGAAAACATTCTTCCGTACGATACTCTTTATTCCGTGTATTGCGCCGATTGTCGGAACATCTATGGTGTGGAAATATGGAATGGTCGGAACCGATGGAGGATTATTGAACCGTATTTTGGGACTTATGGGGATGCCGCCTAGGAATTGGTTCCTGACAACCTGGCAGTTGCTTGCAATTATAATCGTATATACATTATGGGCGGATATTGGATATAATGTTGTACTTTTTACAGCAGGAATCGAAGGGGTACCGAAAGAATTTGATGAAGCGGCAGCAATCGACGGTGCAGGACCGGTCCGGAGATTTGTGTCTATAAAATTACCGTTAATGAGCCGTACATTTGCATTCGTGGCAATCATGACAATGGCCAATTATTTCCAAATGTTTGCACAGTTTCAGGTGTTTGCGCCGGACGGAGGACGTAGTAATTCGGCAATGGTTCTGACAAATTACATTTATAAAACGAGTTTTAGCAGCTATGATATGGGGTATGCTTCAGCAGTAGCGGCGGCTTTGTTTATGATTGTATTTATTGTAGCGATGATTCAGAATAAAATGATGCATGCGGATTGGAGTTATGAATAATGAAAAAGAAGAAAAATGTATATAAAAAACACCATATAGTGATTATTGCATTTCTTACCGTTTTTTCGCTCATCATGATGTACCCAATGGCGTGGATGTTGATGACATCATTCAAGAGTAATGCAGATATCCAGATAAATAAGACAAAATTCTTTCCGGAAAAGTGGACGATAGAAGGATACCGGACAGCATTTGAAAAAGCACCGATTGCCCAGTGGTTTATCAACAGTATTCTGGTGGTGATTGTTGTTACGGCGGCGGTGATCATTACCAGTACATTGATCGGGTATGTTTTTGCAAAATATGAATTCAAAGGGAAAAAGGTATTGTTTGTATTGCTTCTGGCAACGATGATGGTGCCGCCACAGGTAACCATGATTCCGCGTTATCTGATGATTCAGGAAATGCATTTATTTAACACGATTGGAGCATTGATTGTGCCGGGACTGATCAGTGCATTTTCAATCTACATGGCAAGGCAATTTATTGCTGATGTACCTGACAGTCTGTGTGAAGCGGCTAAGATAGATGGTGCCGGACCGTTCAGAATCTATTGGAGTGTAATACTTCCGAATATAAAACCAGCCATTGGTTCAATCGGAATATTCACAGCAATGATGAACTGGAACGACTATCTGAATCCGTTATTGATGCTGAATGATATGGAAAAAATGACGCTGCCGTTAGGATTGGTAATTTTTGATACGCAGAGAGTGGCAGATATGTCGGCAACGATGGCGGCCGCATCTATGATGATGATGCCGATGATCATTATATTTGTTGTCTTCCAGAAGCAATTTGTAAAAGGAATGACAATGAGTGGTATAAAGTAATAAGGGGAGGAAGGTTATGTTTGAACAGAAGAAAATAACATACAAAATGAAGCTTTTAAGCTCTTTGGCAAAGGTATTTCAGGATGAAGAACCGGTATACCAGATGGAATGTCAGACGTTGAGTGCTCTTTGGGGTGAAACAGTATCTTTTCAAGCAGCATATACCGGAGACTTTTTTATGCGGGAGAGACTGGATGTGGAAGTAGTATCACCACTGAAAGACTATATCAGAGTCAGAACGGTGGAGCAGGTTCCGGTAGGAAGAGCGACGAATGGAATTGTAGATGATAATTATCTGCGGACAGAGCCTGGATTGTATCCAGATCTTTTGCGGGACGTGAAAGATGGAAAAGTAATCGTGTGCTCGAATCAATGGAGAAGCCTCTGGATTGACATTGAAGTGACGAAAGATATTGCACCGGGAAATTATGAAATAGAGCTTCGATTGAAAAAAGAAGGAGACGTTGTAACGTCAGCAAAGCAGAGATTAACGGTGATAGGAGTGGAACTTCCGAAGCAGAAGATTATGCACACAGAATGGATGCATGCAGACTGCCTTGCTGATTATTATCATGTAGATGTATTCTCTGAGGAACATTGGAAAATACTGGAGAATTATTTCAAGGAATATGTAAAGCGCGGCTGTAATATGATGCTGACTCCGCTTTTTACATCTCCGCTTGATACGGCTGTCGGATTGGAACGTACAACGACTCAGCTGATAAAAGTTGAGGTGGTAAAAGGAGAATACCGTTTTGAATTTTCGGAACTGAAGAGATGGATCGATCTTTGTAAGAAATGCGGAATAGAGTATTATGAAATGTCACATCTTTTCTCTCAATGGGGAGCAAAGTATGCACCGAAAGTTGTGGCAGAAGTAGACGGAAAAGAAGAAAAGATCTTTGGATGGCATACCCAGGCAGTTGGTGAATATACCAGATTCCTGAAGGCTTTCCTTCCACAATTAATTGAAAAATTAAAGGAATGGAACATTGATCAGGTTACATATTTCCATATTTCGGATGAACCGAGAGAAGAGCATCTGGAAAGCTACCGTGTGGCAAAAGAATCTCTGGGAAATATGCTGGATGGATTCCATACATTTGACGCATTGTCAAGTTATGAATTCTACCGTCATGGGCTAATTGATAAGCCAATTCCGGGAAACAATGAAATCGAAGAATTTTTGGAACATGGGCTGACAGATATGTGGACTTATTATTGTACCGGTCAGTTTTATGAAGTGAGCAACCGCTTCATGTCTATGCCGTCCGCAAGAAACAGAATATATGGAGTCCAGCTTTATAAATATAAGATTATCGGAATTCTTCACTGGGGATATAATTTCTATAACAGTCAGTTCTCGATAGAACATATCAATCCATATGAAGTGACAGACGCAGGAAATGCGTTCCCTTCGGGGGATCCATTCTTGGTATATCCGGGTGCGGACAGAAATCCGGAAGAATCTATCCGGATGATGGTTCATTATGAAGCACTGACAGATCTGCGGGCACTGGAACTTTTGGAATCCCTGACCAGCAGGGAACATGTGATGGAACTTATCGAAGGTGAATTGGCGGAGCCATTGACATTTAAGCGGTATCCGAAGTCGGATATGTATTTGATCATGTTGAGAAACCGGGTGAATAAGGAAATCCAGAAATTTGGTATTTAAGTTATTAACAATCCGCTGCCAGTCACGACTTGAAGGAAACAATAGATAAGGATTATTGTGAATGTGGAATGCCGTTAGAAACAATTAGAGAGTCAGAAGCACCGTTAAAGGAACGAAGCGAACGTGTTTGAGGCGAACGCCGAGTTTGAGCGTAGTTCCTTTGCTTTTAGGTGATTCTGACTCTCTTAGTGTTTCTTATGGTATGGAACCTGAACAAGAAGCCTTATCTATTGTTTCCTTCAAGGATTGAGAGGTCGCTTCCCCGTTAATAAATTAAATCCCAAAATACACTGCTGAATACGCCGAAAGATCCAGCACAGCTTTTCCATCCGTAACCTTCACTTTCTTCTTCGTATACTTCTTACTGCCTCCAAATGTTACATCATCACTAGCCAGAATCACTTCCAGTTCCTTTGCATCCGTTATTGGAAGCTCATAGCCTTTCTGATCCTCATCCGAGAAATTAAAGACAGCAACGATACGATCTTTTCCATCTGTTCTTTCAAACGCATAGATACAGCGCTCTTCCTGATGGCAGTCCAGCCACTGAAATCCTGCATTCTCATAATCTTTGGCAGAAAGAGCAGGAGTTGTCAGATACAGATGATTCAGTTCCTGCATGAAGTGGTGGAAAGTATCGTGTATCGGATACTTCAGGATATCCCAGTCCTGCTCACGCTTTTCATCCCATTCGCGGAGCTGGCCGATCTCGTTACCCATGAAGTTCAATTTTTTTCCCGGATGTGCGTACATATACATATAGAACGCACGCGCCTGTGGAAATTTCTCTTCGTACTCACCATACATTTTTTGTGCAATCGTTGCTTTTCCGTGAACAACTTCGTCATGTGAAAGAGGGAGAAGGAAATCGTCGTTATAATAATACATCATAGAGAAAGTAAGCTTGTGATAATCGCGGCTTCTGTATTCCGGTGCGGTGCGGAAGTAGTCAAGTGTATCGTTCATCCAGCCCATATCCCATTTGTAATCGAATCCAAGTCCGCCCTGATCAGCAGGTTTTGTTACGCCTTCGAAAGAAGTAGAATCCTCGGCAGAGAGCATAACTGTCGGGTGCAGTGTTTTTAATCCGCGGTTCATTTCACGAATAAAGTCTACTGCATTATTGTTGACACCTCTTGCCGGTTCACCCTGCCAGTAAATGATACGGCTGATTGCATCCATACGGATTCCGTCCACATGATATACGCTTAACCAGTAGTTCGCAGCAGACTGCAGGAAGCTTCGGACCTCGCCTCTGGAGTGCATGAAGTTGCAGCTTCCCCATTCGCTGACACCGACATCCTGGTGTGGATATTCATAGAGTGCAGTTCCGTCATAGTCGGACAGTGCATAGTGATCAACGGCAAAATGTACCGGTACAAAATCCATGATAACACCGATGTCATTCTTATGGCAGGCATCGATGAATTTCATCAGTTCTTCAGCAGTTCCGTAGCGGGCGGTCGGACTGAAGAATCCAGTGTTCTGATATCCCCAGGATTCATCACATGGATGTTCGCTGAGCGGCATAATCTCAATATAATTGTAATCATTTTCTTTCAGATAAGGAATCAGGATATCGATCATTTCCACATAAGTATACCAGTCGTCTGCTTTTTCAGAAGGCTTTTTAAATGATCCGAAATGCAGTTCATAGATGTTCAGCGGCTTGTCCTTGCATACCGAACGCTTCTGCATCCATTTGCTGTCTTTGAATTTATAGTGGGACAGATCGCGGATGATGGAAGCAAAGGCCGGGCGTAGTTCCATGCCGAAGCCGTAAGGATCGCAGTGCTCTACGCAGTTTCCGTCCTGTCTGTAGATGCGGTACTTGTACATCATGCCCGGCTTTGCACCTTTGGCATAGCATTCCCAAAAATTGCCGTCATAAGTTTTGTTCAGTTCCCATTCCTGCCAGTCGTTAAATTCCCCAATGACTGTAATGCGTGATGCGGCAGGTGCAAAGGTACGGAATGTGGTTCCGTCTTTGTCCGGGTGTGCGCCGAGAAATTCATAAGCGTCGAATATTTTTCCTGTGTAAAATCCGTAAAAATCCATATTAACCTCCGTGAAAATGCAACGTAAAAGATCAACTGTCGAAAAGATAATGGACAGTAGTTGCTTTTTTGATTTATAATTATATTATAAGAAAAATGCGAGGAGGTATCCACCAACAAAACCGACGAAAGGATGGATAACCGACGAATATGAGAAAGTGTTGGGAAATGGGAGGTAAGATGGATCTTAGAATTGAGAAAACAGAGCGGGGAATCAAGAACGCATTTATCGAACTGCGTTCCAGGAAACCTTTGGAAAAGATAACAGTAAAAGAACTATGTGAAAGCGCAAGAATCAATAAGTCTACCTTTTATGCGCATTATAAAGATATCTACGATTTGTCAGATGCGATGGAAGAAGAAGTAGTACAGTCGATTGCGAACAGTATCCAGCATCCGGAATATCTGTTGGAGCATCCGGCAGAGTTTGCACGGGAACTTCTGATGGCTTATGTATCGCAGAATTCCCTGACGGCGATTTTATTTTCCGGCAGTCAGGCGAATCATTTTGCGGATAGTATCGAGCGGAGCATCAAGCAGATGATCTTTGAAAAATACCCGGAATTGAAAGAAGATACAGCAATGAATGTGATGCTCAGCTATTGTATACAGGGAAGCTACCACGCTTACCAGAAGAATCGGAGCGGAGATATCATGACGGTGATCGATGTGATCGCAGGGATGACGGGAGCGATTCGATCGATGTATGAAGAACGATTGGGGGAAAGCAGATCATGAATCTGGAACAGCCGTGTATCCGCATTTCGGTGCGGAATCTGGTGGAATTTATATTAAGACATGGAGATATTGACAATCGGACCGGAGGGGCAGATAAGGATGCCATGCAGCAGGGCAGCCGCATACACCGGAAAATCCAGAGACAGCAGGGGGCAGAGTACCGTGCAGAAGTTCCGTTAAGATATCAGATCACGTGTGATGGATTTATCCTGAGTGTAGAAGGAAGAGCGGACGGAATCATAGAACTTCCGAAGCGTGTGGTGGTCGACGAGATCAAAGGTGTATTTAAAGATCTGAAACGTCTGGAAGAGCCACAGCCTTTGCATCTGGCACAGGCAAAATGCTATGCATATATTTATGCAGAACAAAATAATCTGGAAGAGATCGGAGTGCAGATGACGTATTGTAATCTGGATACCGAAGAGATCCGTAGATTCCGGGAGACATATACCCGGGCAGAACTTAAAAAATGGTTCGAAAAGCTGGTATCTGAATATGAAAAATGGGCAAGATACCAGATGACATGGAGAGCAAAGAGAAATGCTTCCATTAAAATCGTAGAATTCCCATTCGAATACAGAGATGGACAGAAGAAACTGGTTGAGTCTGTATATCGGAGCATTTTAAGAAAAAAGAAATTATTCATCCAGGCACCTACCGGAGTCGGCAAGACGATGGCGGCCGTATTTCCGGCGGTGAAAGCTGTCGGGGAAGAACTGGGAGAAAAGATTTTTTATCTGACGGCCAGGACGATTACCAGAACGGTGGCAAGTCAGGCATTCGCGATTCTGAGAGAACAGGATCTGAAGATGAAGGTCATCACATTGACGGCAAAAGAAAAAATCTGTTTCTGTGAAGAAACCATCTGTAATCCGGATGTGTGTCCATATGCAAAAGGGCATTTTGACCGTGTAAATGATGCCGTTTATGAACTGCTCACATCGACAGACGAGATGAGCCGGGAAGTATTGGAAGAACAGGCAAGAAAATGGAATGTATGTCCATTTGAAATGGCACTGGATGTATCACAGTGGGTAGACGCAGTTATATGTGATTATAATTATGTTTTTGATCCAAATGCACATCTGAAACGCTTTTTCGGAGACGGCGTCAAAGGAGAATACCTGTTCCTGATCGATGAGGCACACAATCTGGTAGAACGCGGCAGGACAATGTACAGCAGCAGTATTTGCAAGGAGGATTTTCTGAAGATCAAAAAGCTGGTAAAATACGGGGAACCGAAACTTGTCTCGGCGTTGGAGAGCTGCAATAAGCAGCTTCTGGAATTGAAAAGAGAATGTGACGGCTGCCAGATACTGAACAGTGTGTCACATGTGTATATTAAGCTTCTGTCTTTGATGACGAAGCTGGAAGAGTTTATAGAAGACTGTAAAGATGAAGCGATACGGAAAGAGGTGCTGGAGTTTTACTTTGGTATCCGTAATTTCATATATATTCATGATCGGCAGGATGAAAATTATCTGATCTATTCAGAACTTAGTGAAGAAGGAAAGTTTTACCTGCATCTGTTTTGTGTCAATCCGGCAGGATGTCTGCAGGAATATATGGGGAAAGCAAATAGTACGATATTATTTTCGGCAACATTTCTTCCGATCAATTATTATAAAAAACTGTTATCTACAACAAAGGAAGACTATGCAATCTATGTGGAATCTCCATTTGAACCAGACAAAAGATTATTGCTTCTGGGAAATGATGTCAGCACGAAGTATACCAGGCGAGGACCGGAGATGTACCGGAAGTATGCAGAATACGTGATGCATGTGATAAAAGGAAGAACAGGGAATTATATTGCTTTTTTCCCGTCTTATCGATTCCTGGAAAAAGTCTGGGAAGTATTCATGGAATTGCCACAGGAACAGATTGAAGTTGTAGTACAGTCCCAATATATGACGGAGCAGGAACGGGAAGAATTCCTGAAAAAATTCGAACAGGAAAGAGCACACAGCCTGATCGGTTTCTGTGTGATGGGTGGTGTCTTTTCAGAAGGAATTGATCTGACGGAAGATAAACTGATCGGGGCAATGATCATCGGGACAGGACTTCCGCAAGTGTGCCTGGAACGGGAACTTTTAAAGTATTATTTCGACCGGAAGAATCTGAACGGATTCGATTATGCTTACCTGTATCCGGGGATGAATAAGGTGTTACAGTCCGCAGGAAGAGTTATCCGGACCGATCAGGACAGAGGTGTGATCACACTGTTGGATGACCGGTTTATGGACAGACAGTGTCAGGAGGTGTTCCCGAGGGAGTGGAATGATTTCCAGATCTGTAACAGTGAAAATATTGAAGAAAAGATTGCAAAATTCTGGAAGGCGGAAGAACAGACAGATATGAAATAAGCAGCATTAAAAAGAAAAATACCATGAGGAACATATGCTCCTATGGTATTTTCCATCATGCATCCGAAAGATGTATTAAAAATAAGATAAAAATTCCTGCGCAGCTTTGGATATCGGGACTTTCTCGTTATATGCGATGACAAGCTCCCTTTCCGGAAGTACTTCTTTTGTCTCGACAATGAAAAGCGAATCCGAATCGGAGGTCTGGGAAAGGCAGAAATCCGGAATAAATGCAATTCCAAGTCCGATGCGGGCAAGATCAATGAGAAGATCATTACTGCTGAGTTCAATCTCCGGAACCAGATCCAGCTGGTTCTGAAGAAACAGATTGTGCAGATATTCACTGGTTGTACTTTTTCTGTCCAGCATAAGGATCGGATAGTTCAGAAGTTCTTTGAAAGAGAGCTTCTTTCCTTTTAATTCCTCAAATGCCTTGTCTGCGATAAATACATCCTGAAAATCTTTGATTTTTTTTACATTCGGAACATTCCCGAGATAAGCATTCGGTGAATTGACAACGATCAGATCCACCTGTCCGGTCTCAAGGAGTTCTACACAGCGAATGGATGTCGCATTGGTAACTTTGATATGCGCTCCGGGAAATTCCCGGTGGAAACGTTCCAGATAAGGTACCAGAAAATACCGGCAGATCGTGTCACTGGCTCCGATATGAAGCTGTCCTCCGCGTGCGCCGACATCGAGGAGCTGGCTTTCGCCGCGCTTGATCAGGCTGATCGCCGGTTCGATGTGGCGCAGAAGGATCTCGCCTTCGGTAGTAAGACGGACTTTCTTGGTACTCCGGATGAATAAGGTCTGATCCAGCTTCTTCTCCAGTGCCTTGATGGACTGGCTGACAGCCGACTGTGAGATGAACAATTGCTTGGAGGCTTCCGAAAAGCTTAAGGTGGAAGCTACATAGTAAAATACTTTATATAATTCATAGTTAATATCCATGATAAGTCCTCCTAATGAATCTTAACTGTATTATAAGTGAAATGAAAGAAAATTACAACCGTATTTATAAATAGAAGTGTTATAATAATGAAAAGCAGGAGGAAAAAGACTTGAAGAAGCTAACAACGATCATATCTGTTACGGCCATGATGTGTGCAGTGATGGCAGCACTGATATTTAGTATATGGCTGGCCGTATATGGAGACAGTAATTACAGGTTTTATAAAAAAGAATATCAACGCTATGAAGTGACGGAAGATCTGGATATGAGCATAGACCATGTCATGTATGTGACAGAACATATGATGAATTATCTGATCGGGAAAGAGGAGAAGCTGTCGGTTGTGACGACAGTGGAAGGAAGAGAGCAGGATTTCTTTAATGAAAGAGACCGGCTGCATATGCGTGATGTCAGGAATCTGTTCCTGGGAGGAATGAAAGTCGGAGTAATCTGTCTGGCTGTGGCAGCAGTTATACTGGCGGTACTGAGAAAACGGGAAGAAGACTGGAAGAGACTGTATTTCAGAACATACTCGATCGCACTGAGTGCCTGGCTGGTCATAGGCGTACTGCTGGGGATTGCATTCCGTGTAGATTTTACAACGTGTTTTACGATTTTTCATAAGCTGTTTTTTACCAATAATCTGTGGGTATTCGACCCGGAGACTGATTATATGATACGGATGCTTCCGGAAGGATTCTTTTTGGATATGGTGATCCGCATCAGTAAAGTGTTTGTTGCAGTGCTGGTTCTGATATGGATTGTATTGTTTTGGGGAAAAAGAAATTATAAAAAGGAAGAGAAAAAAGATGATTGATAAGTATAAGTTATAAAAGTGTTTAGATATATTAATTGTATTAAATAATGATTGTTGTGTTATACTAACAATAGAAAATGTGTAAAAATTCATTTGTGGAGGATTACTTATGAGCAATGTAAAAAGAGTGTACGTGGAGAAAAAATCAGGATTTGATGTACAGGCAAAGGAACTTAAGACCGAGATCCGAAGCTATCTTGGAATCAAAGACGTAGACAGCGTCCGTGTACTGATCCGTTACGATGTGGAAAACGTATCGGATGAGACATTTGAGAAAGCATGTAACGGCATCTTTTCTGAACCACCTGTAGATACATTATATAAAGAAGAATTTCAGGCAGAAGAAGGAAGCAAGATCTTTTCCGTAGAATTTCTTCCGGGACAGTTTGATCAAAGAGCAGATTCCGCTGTGCAGTGTATTCAGTTTATCAAAGAAGACGAGCAGCCGGTAATCCGTACAGCGACTACTTACGTGATCCATGGTGGAAACGGAACTGTTTCGGATGAAGAATTCGAAGCAATCAAAGAGCATTGTATTAACCCTGTAGATTCCAGAGAAGCACAGGAAGAAAAACCGGAGACACTGGTTACTGTATTCGATGAGCCGGCAGATGTAAAGATCTTTGACGGATTTAAAGATATGGAAGAAAGCAAACTGAAAGAATTATACGATTCTCTCGGACTTGCCATGACATTTAAGGATTTCCAGCATATCCAGAATTATTTTGCGTCAGAAGAAGACAGAGATCCTTCTATGACAGAGATCCGTGTTCTGGATACCTACTGGTCAGATCACTGCCGTCATACAACATTCTCGACAGAACTTACAGATGTTTCGTTCGGCGATGGTGATTACAGAGAGCCGATGGAAGCAACTTATAAACAGTATATCGCTGACCACAGTGAGATTTTCAAAGGAAGAGAAGATAAGTTTGTCTGCCTGATGGATCTTGCACTGATGGCAATGAGAAAATTAAAACGTGAAGGAAAGTTACAGGATCAGGAAGAGTCTGATGAGATCAATGCATGCAGTATCGTTGTTCCAATCGAGGTAGACGGAGTGGAAGAAGAGTGGCTTGTAAACTTTAAGAACGAGACACATAACCATCCGACAGAGATTGAGCCATTCGGTGGTGCTGCTACCTGCCTTGGAGGAGCTATCCGTGACCCATTGTCAGGACGTACTTATGTATATCAGGCAATGCGCGTGACAGGAGCTGCTGATCCTACCGTATCTGTAAAGGATACATTAAAAGGAAAGCTTCCACAGAAGAAACTGGTCAGAGAAGCAGCTCATGGATATAGTTCATATGGTAACCAGATCGGCCTGGCAACCGGAGCGGTAAAAGAAATCTATCATCCGAATTATGTTGCAAAACGTATGGAGATCGGAGCAGTGCTTGGAGCAGCACCGAGACGTGCGGTTATCAGAGAGACATCGGATCCTGGAGATATCATCATTCTTCTTGGCGGACGTACCGGACGTGACGGCTGCGGCGGAGCAACAGGATCTTCCAAAGTACATACAGAAGAGTCCATCGAAACATGTGGGGCAGAAGTGCAGAAAGGTAATGCACCGACAGAAAGAAAGATCCAGAGATTATTTAGAAGAGAAGAAGTCAGCAAGCTGATCAAGAAATGTAACGACTTCGGTGCAGGTGGAGTATCCGTTGCTATCGGAGAACTTGCAGACGGACTTCAGATCGATCTTGATAAAGTACCTAAGAAATATGCCGGTCTTGACGGAACAGAGATCGCAATCTCTGAATCACAGGAACGTATGGCAGTTGTTGTAGATCCAAAAGATGTAGATGAATTCATGAAATATGCATCCGAAGAGAACCTGGAGGCAACAAAAGTAGCAGTTGTAACAGAAGATCCAAGACTGGTACTTTCATGGAGAGGAAAAGAGATTGTAAATCTTTCACGTGCATTCCTTGACACCAACGGAGCACACCAGGAGACAACGGTAGCAGTTGACATTCCGAACAGAAAAGACAGTATCCTTGTAAGAGAAGATGTGAAAGATGTAAGAGAAAAATGGCTCGGCATGTTAAAAGACCTGAATGTATGCTCACAGAAAGGTCTGGTAGAGATGTTCGACGGATCGATCGGAGCAGCTTCTGTATTCATGCCGCATGGTGGAAAATATCAGAAGACAGAGACACAGGCAATGGTGGCAAAACTTCCGGTATTAACAGGAGACTGCGATACTGTAAGTATGATGAGTTACGGATTCGATCCGTATCTGTCAACATGGAGTCCATATCACGGAGCAATCTATGCAGTGACAGAATCTATCGCTAAGATCGTAGCAGCAGGCGGTGACTACAGCAAGATCCGTTTCACATTCCAGGAATACTTCCGTCGTATGACAGAAGATCCACACAGATGGAGCCAGCCGTTTGCGGCACTTCTTGGTGCTTACAGTGCACAGCTTGGATACGGACTTCCTTCTATTGGTGGAAAAGACAGTATGTCAGGAACGTTTGAAGACATTGACGTACCGCCGACACTGGTATCTTTCGCAGTAGACATTGCAAAAGAGAAAGACATTATTTCACCGGAACTTAAGAAAGCCGGAGATAAACTTGTATGGCTTCGCATCGAGACGGATAATTACGATATTCCTGTATACGGAAAGGTTATGGATCAGTATGGTAAGTTTACCGAAG
Source organism: Dorea longicatena (assembly GCF_024168045.1). GTDB lineage: Bacteria > Bacillota > Clostridia > Lachnospirales > Lachnospiraceae > Dorea_A. Next base: position 1,818,830 of record NZ_CP100126.1, on the reverse strand, counting down.
ATATCCACAGCGGCAAGATCGTAGCAGCTTATGCATTAGACAGACATGGTATCGCGGCAGCAGTCAGCAAGATGGCTTTCGGTAACGGCATGGGTGTGAAGATTGAGCATAATGTAGATGCAAGAGATTTATTTGCACCGGCATTCGGAGATATCATTGCAGAAGTACCTGCAGATAAGGTGTCTGAACTTGGAATTACCTATACCGTGATCGGTGAAGTGACAGATAATGCGGCAATCGAATATAAAGATGTGAAGATCGCATTAGAAGAGGCAGTATCTGCATGGGAAGAAACACTGGAAAAAGTATTCCCGACCAATTCCGGAGCGGAAGGACAGGATGCGAAGGTGGAGACAGGATTATATGATACATCTGATATTTATATTTGTGACCACAAGATTGCTCAGCCGACCGTATTTATCCCGGTAATGCCTGGGACAAACTGTGAGTATGACAGTGCGAAAGCATTTGAAAGAGCAGGAGCAAAGGTGATCACAAAGGTATTCAGAAATATGAGTGCATCTGATATCGTTGATTCGGTAGAAGTATTCGAAAAAGCAATCGGACAGTCACAGATCATCATGTTCCCTGGTGGATTCAGTGCAGGTGATGAACCAGACGGATCAGCAAAATTCTTCGCAACAGCATTCCAGAATGCGAAGATGAAAGAAGCAGTAGAAAAATTACTGAATGAGCGTGACGGACTGGCACTTGGTATCTGTAACGGATTCCAGGCATTGATCAAGCTTGGTCTGGTACCAGGTGGAAAGATCACAGGACAGTTACCGGATTCACCGACTCTTACATACAATACGATTGGACGCCATATCTCCAAGATGGTCTATACAAAAGTGGTAACGAATAAATCTCCATGGCTTAGAGAGGCAGAGCTTGGCGGCGTATATACAAACCCTGCATCTCACGGAGAAGGAAGATTTGTTGCAAATAAAGAATGGCTGGACAGATTATTTGCAAATGGACAGGTTGCAACACAGTACTGTGATCCGGAAGGAAATATCACGATGGATGAAGAATGGAATGTCAACGGTTCTTACTGTGCGATCGAAGGTATTACAAGCCCGGATGGACGTGTACTTGGCAAGATGGCACACTCAGAAAGAAGAAACAGAAGCGTGGCAATGAACATTTACGGAGAACAGGATATGAAGATCTTCGAATCCGGAGTAAAATACTTCAGATAATGAAACAGACAGAGAGAAGAACAGAATTCTATGTATTGTGATAAATGCAATTCAGAGTGCGTTCTGTTTCAAAAAAATGAATAAAATACAAGAAAAAGCACAAAACCCTTGCAAAATCTGCAAGGGTTTTGTAAAAAGTTGCAAAAATAACAAAAAACTGTAAAAATATCTTGCCAGATACACTTGTTTGCTTTACAATAGTAAAGGACAAAGGCGTCAGGGAAAAACAGATGGCGTAAGTCATCTGTTTTTTTATAGTAAAGTATGCCTTTGAAAAGGATACGTATATTATTTAGGAGGTAGAAAGCTATGTCATATGTTGATGAAGTACTAGAGAAAGTAGTAGCTAAGAATCCTGCAGAGCCAGAATTCCACCAGGCAGTAAAAGAGGTATTAGAGTCATTAAGAGTTGTTGTAGAGGCTAACGAGGAGAAATTCAGAAAAGACGCTCTTCTTGAAAGACTTGTTGAACCTGAAAGACAGATCAAATTCCGTGTTCCATGGGTAGACGATAAAGGACAGGTTCAGGTTAATACAGGATACCGTGTACAGTTTAACAGCGCAATCGGACCATACAAAGGAGGATTACGTCTGCACCCATCTGTAAACCTTGGTATCATCAAATTCCTTGGATTTGAGCAGATCTTCAAGAACTCACTGACAGGACTTCCGATCGGCGGAGGTAAAGGTGGTTCTGACTTCGATCCTAAGGGAAAATCAGACAGAGAAGTAATGGCATTCTGCCAGAGCTTTATGACAGAACTTTGCAAATATATCGGAGCTGACACAGATGTTCCTGCAGGAGACATCGGAACAGGTGCAAGAGAGATTGGTTACATGTTCGGTCAGTACAAGAGAATCAGAGGCCTGTATGAAGGTGTTCTGACAGGAAAAGGATTAAGCTACGGCGGATCTTTAGCAAGAACAGAAGCTACAGGATATGGACTTCTCTACTTAACAGAAGAATTATTAAAGATCAACGGAAAAGACATCAAGGGAATGACAGTTGCAGTTTCCGGAGCTGGTAACGTTGCAATCTATGCAATCCAGAAAGCTCAGCAGCTTGGAGCGAAAGTTGTAACAGCAAGTGATTCTACAGGATGGGTATATGATCCGGACGGAATCGACGTTGCAGCATTAAAAGAAATCAAAGAAGTAAAACGTGCAAGACTGACAGAGTACAAGAACTACCGTCCTAATTCAGAATATCATGAAGGACGCGGTGTATGGTCTGTTAAGGTTGACCTTGCTCTTCCATGTGCTACACAGAACGAACTTCACCTTGAAGATGCAAAACAGTTAGTTGCTAACGGATGCGTAGCTGTATGCGAAGGTGCTAACATGCCTACTACATTAGAAGCAACACAGTATCTGCAGGAGAATGGTGTGATCTTTGCACCTGGTAAGGCTGCAAATGCCGGTGGTGTTGCTACATCTGCACTTGAGATGTCACAGAACAGCGAGAGACTTAGCTGGACATTCGAAGAAGTAGATGCAAAACTGAAGAACATCATGGTAAACATCTGCCACAACATGGACGATGCTGCAAAACGTTACGGAATGGAAGGTAACTATGTTGCCGGAGCTAACATTGCAGGATTTGAAAAAGTTGTAGATGCTATGACAGCTCAGGGAATCGTATAATATTTTCAAAAATGCCCCGCAGGCCTTGTGTTTGCGGGGCTTTTTTTGAATCAGATTAACGCACAGCGATTTTGATTTATTCCGGTTATAGAAGAAATTGTAGAAAAAATTTGAAAAAATCAAAAAAACAGTTGACTTTCCAAAAAACCAATGCTATACTAACGAAGTCGGTTCAAGAGAAACGACAAAATATATGGGATCATAGCTCAGCTGGGAGAGCATCTGCCTTACAAGCAGAGGGTCATAGGTTCGAGCCCTATTGGTCCCATACATTTTCTAAAATTGGTTGTGGCGGGATAGCTCAGTTGGCTAGAGCACACGGTTCATACCCGTGGTGTCGCTGGTTCAAATCCAGTTCCCGCTACTGATTATGGCGGGATAGCTCAGTTGGCTAGAGCACACGGTTCATACCCGTGGTGTCGCTGGTTCAAATCCAGTTCCCGCTATTTTTATGCCAATGTATGCGGAACAAGCTGCCTGTGGCAGGTTTGCTGCATTTCTATATATCGTAACACAGCAAGAGAGTCGGAAGTATCCGGTTCTTTTTTGTTGTTTAATTTTATATATCGAAGTATACAAGAAAAGCGAAATCGTCTATAATACATTACATGTGATGTATAGAAACAGGAGGGATAGGAATATGGTACCAAGAAGCAGTTTGATCATTCGTTCGCTTGCCGGGGCGTATATAACTTATTTGGGAGGAAAACTTTTAGTGGATTCGCTGAAGGATCATCCGGACAATTATGTGTTTTATGCGGGAGCCGGGGTTGTTTTTGTGATCATAGGAATCTTCTGGCTTGGAAAATATGGTTCAAAGCTTATAAAAAAGGAATATCAAGATGACAGTGTGATGGGACAATTAAAAGATAAGGAAGAACAGTCAGAAGAAGCAGAAACAGAAGAAGCAGAAACAGAAGAAGCAGGAACAGAAGAAGCAGAAACAAAGGAAGGAGAATAATATATGCGTGTAGGTATGGGCTATGATGTACATAAATTAGTAGACGGAAGAGATCTGATACTTGGCGGAGTAAAGATTCCTTATGAAAAGGGACTTCTTGGTCATTCGGATGCAGATGTATTATTGCATGCGGTCATGGATGCACTTCTTGGGGCGGCGGCGCTTGGAGATATCGGAAAGCACTTTCCGGATACCGATCCGGCGTATGAGGGAGCGTCCAGCATAAAACTTCTGGAAGAAGTAGGAAAATTAATTGATGAAAAATTATATGTGATCGGCAATATCGATGCAACGATCATCGCACAGCGCCCGAAGATGGCACCGCACATTGAACAGATGAGAAAAAATGTGGCAGAAGCACTGCACATTGAAGTTGAACAGGTGAACATTAAGGCAACAACGGAGGAAGGACTTGGATTTACCGGAGCGGGAGAAGGTATTTCTTCTCAGGCAATTGCAAGTCTGGATACGATTGCTAATTACAGTTACAGAGTCGGACTGGCAGAAGGCGGATGTGCCGGATGTGGCGGATGTATGAAAGCGCAGGACAGATAAGAAACTTGTTGGGAAGGAAAATCAAAATGAAAATAAGAAAACTGGAAACAGGAGAAAAGCTGAATACAAGAAAACTGTACGAAGAAGTGTTTTCAGAAGACAGCAAAGACTTTGTTGACTATTATTACGAAGAAAAAGTAAAAGACAATCAGATTTATGTGGTAGAAGAAGACGGGGAGATACAGGCGATGCTGCATCTGAATCCGTACGAACTTGCAGTAAACGGCAGCAGAAAAGACGTGAATTATATTGTCGCTGTTGCAACGAGAAAATCATATCGGAAACGTGGCTTTATGGCAGAAATGTTGAAACAGGCGTTAAATGATATGTATGCAGACGGAGAGACATTTACATTTCTGATGCCGGCATCGGAGAGTATCTATCTGCCATTTGATTTCCGGACGGTGTATGAACAGAATCGGGCATATTATGATCCAGAAGCGGAAGTGGAAGAAGGTACAGATGTGACGGATGCCTCAGTGGAAGATGCAGAAAAAATGGCTGTTTATATGGAAGGCAGGCTGTCGCAGTCGTATCAGGTCTACGCAAAAAGAAATACAGCTTATTATGAACGTCTGATCAAAGAATATGCAAGTGACGGAGGGACGTTAAAGATATATAAAAAAGAAGGAGCGGTCACAGATATTAAGATCGCAGCAGAGGCTGAAGAAGTAGATGGGGAAAAACCTAAGATTATGATCCGTATCATAGATGTCAGACGGATGCTGATGTCTTTGAGACTCAAAACATTTATGGGAACATGTTTTACGGTGACAGATCCGGTTATCAAAGAAAATAACCGATGTGTCATGATTACGGGGACAGAATTTTCGGGAGTGATGCTGATGGATGGAAAGCCGGAAAACAGTGAAGGAACACTCACCGTAGCGGCGCTTACGAGCCTTGTATTCGGTGTGAAGACCGCAGAAGAAATCTGTGCGGACGGTGATGCGGTCATGTCGGATCGAATGAAAGAAGAATTAGATAAGATCATTCCATTGTCACAGATTTATCTGAATGAAACGGTATAAAGAAGAATCTTTTGTTTTTCTTTAGAATTTTCTGAAGTCACCCTTAAGAAATACCGGATAGGATGATAATAACAGAGGAAAAAGCTGGAATCAGGAAAAGGATGAAAAATGTGATGGAGATGAATCATGTACTGGTCGTAGAAGACGACAAGGAAATCAGGGAAGGCGTGGAGATATATCTGAAGAGTCAGGGCTATGAAGTATTTCAGGCGGCTGATGGTGCAGAAGGACTGGATGTTATAGAAAGGGAAGATATTCATCTGGCAATCGTGGATATCATGATGCCGGTAATGGATGGAATCTCTATGGTCGTAAAACTCAGGGAGAAGTATGATTTCCCGGTGATTTTTCTTTCTGCAAAATCAGAAGAAGTGGATAAGATCATGGGATTGAATATGGGGGCTGACGATTATGTGACAAAGCCATTTACTCCGATGGAACTGCTTGCCAGAGTCAATTCGCAGCTTCGCAGATACCGCAGGTTTATGGAACGGCTGGAGGATAAGAACGAAAATTCCAGGATCCATACGATAGGCGGACTGGAGATCAATGAGGATAATGTAGAAGTGACCGTTGACGGCGAACCGGTAAAGATGACTCCGATCGAGTACAAGATCCTGCTGCTTCTGATGAAGAATCCGGGACGGGTGTTCTCTGCGGAGGAGATCTATGAGCGGGTATGGAATGAACGTGCGATTAACACCGATACGATCATGGTGCACGTCAGAAATATCCGTGAAAAGATAGAAGTAAATCCAAGAGAACCAAAATACTTAAAGGTGGTGTGGGGCGTTGGATACAAAATTGAAAAACAGGCGTAAACTGGGACTTTTTCTTGCTGCTGTGACGATACTTGGAGCAGCGTTTTTCATGATATATAATTATCATACGATATATAGAAAAGCAGTCAGTGAAGCGCAGAAGACTTATACAACTTCACTTTCAGACAGGGAATATCTGGAAAGCTTTCTGGAATTCAGTTATGTCCTTTATAATCAGGAGATATCATCCAAGACAGGAGAAGCAAAAATGTCTCAGGAGGAGATCAGTGATGCTGCAGAAGTATGGATGGAGGATTATGAAGCGTTATATCCATATCTGGATTATAGGATTGAGGATGGATCAGGGGCAGTCCTGGGACGAAGTACAGCGAATACCGGAAAGGGTCTGGCAGATGACAGTTTCAAAGAATATGCATTTGGTATGGTACTGACTTATGATGAACACGGAGATCTGGATGTAAAAGTTGTAAAGAGCAGTGAAAAGACAACGCAGAGTATTGCTCTCAGAAAGATTATAGATAACTGGAGTGAGACGGTTGAGGATGCCACCGGCGGCAAATTGAAGACGCCGAAGAACCGTACATATATCTATGGAATGAAGAAAAACGGAATTGAACAATATCTGAACCAATGGTACTGGTTCGGGGATGAAGCGCCGAATGATGCATGGTATATGATGCTTGCCTGCATGGCAGCGGTAGGTGTGGCAGCATGGATTCTTGCACAAAGTGATACGCTGGGGATTGGCGGCAGAAAGCTTTTTCAACAGCCGTTTGAGATTGTTTTTATCGTTGCGGTAACAGGACTGGGACTTTTGGACAATAAGCTGAACTGGATTGTAACAAGGACGAAGGGAAGGCCCGGGGCGATGGATGCCGCAATCTGGATTGCAGCATTTGCTGTCACATACTGGGCAGCAAGCTGTGTCAGTGAAATACAGAAGACTGGTGTCAGAAAGTATGTTACAGAGCGGACGCTGTTGTGGCGTATGTGGAAAACGCTGAGGAAAGAAGCTCCGGCAGCAGCGGAAAGAGTCGGACGAGACAGCGGAAGATTGTACCGGAAAGTGAAAGAAATGGCACACAGGCTGTATCAGACCATTACAGATATCGACTTTACAGACAAAAGCAGTAAGGCAATTCTGAGGATTGTGCTTGTGAACTTTATCATTCTGGCAGTGACGAGTATTTTCTGGTTTTATGGAATTATGGCACTGATCATATATTCGGTAATTCTATACTTTATTTTGAAGAAATATTTTAATGAAATAAAGAAAAACTATCACAGACTGTTAGAAGCGACAAATGAGATTGCCGATGGAAATCTGGATGTGGAGATTGATGAAAATCTGGGGGTGTTCGAGCCGTTTAAAGAAGAGATTGAGAAGATACAGACCGGATTCAAGAAAGCGGTAGATGAAGAAGTGAAAAGCCAGCGGATGAAGACCGAACTGGTGACGAATGTTTCGCATGACCTGAAGACTCCATTGACTGCGATTATCACCTATGTGAATCTGCTGAAGATGGAACATGATCCGGAAAGACAGAAAGAATACATTGATGTACTGGATAGAAAATCACTCCGGTTAAAAGCATTGATTGAAGATTTGTTTGAAATCAGTAAAGCGAGCAGCCGTTCGGTGAACCTGAATATTATCGAGATGGATATTGTGAATCTTTTTAAACAGGTGAAATTAGAAATGGAAGAAAAGATTACAGAAGCGAATCTGGATTTCCGTCTGGATATTCCGGAGGAGAAAGTGATCGTGGCGCTGGATGGACAGAAGACATACCGGATATTCGAGAATCTGATCGGAAATGCAGTGAAATATGCAATGCCTCATACAAGAGTTTACGTGAAGATTGCTGCGGAAGAGGGTGAGGCGGTATTCCGGATGAAGAATGTATCGGCCACCGAGCTTACATTTAATCCGGAAGAGATTACGGAGCGTTTTGTCAGAGGCGATTCGGCAAGAAATACCGAAGGATCCGGACTCGGACTTGCAATTGTTAAGAGCTTTGTGGAAATTCAGAAAGGAAAGTTCTGGATCGAGACGGAAGCAGATCTTTTTAAAGCAGAGATCCGATGGAAACTGGTTGACAAAAAAGATGATATCGCATAATATATATTCTATATGAGAAAGACTTTGAACGGAAAGAGTAGCAGATGTGTTGTGTCGAAAGAGAGAAACTGTCACCGGCTGAAAGCAGTTTCCGATTACAGTTTTTGTGAAGTGCGTCCGGGAGTCGGTCCGGTGAGAAAGAAGGATAACATCATAGCCGGATCCGGGATTACACACGTTACGTGTACTGAGAGAAGAATGCGGGTAATAGAACTGTATTCTTTAAAAAGAGTGGAACCGCGGATATACTTCGTCTCTTGTGTAAAGCAGGAGACGGAGTTTTTTTGTACCAAAGCATACAGAACAGGCGGTAAACTTATAAAAAGGAGAGATCATAGATGGGCATCATATCATATGTCAATGAAGAAATTCAGGTGATACGGGAACGGGATCCTGCGATCAAGTCGAATATGGAAGTATTCCTGTATTCTAGTTTCAAAGCAATTCTTCATTACAGAATCGCACATAAGCTCTATCTGAAGAAACATTATTTTCTTGCCAGATGGGTATCGCAACGGGCAGTAAGAAAGACCGGAATCGAGATCCATCCGGGGGCAACAATAGGAAAAGGATTATTTATCGACCACGGAAGCGGAGTGATCATCGGAGAGACTGCGGAACTGGGAGATAATATTACCTTGTATCAAGGAGTCACACTTGGAGGAACCGGAAAAGAACAAGGCAAGAGACATCCGACCCTGAGAGATAACGTTATGGTGAGTGCAGGAGCAAAGGTTCTTGGTTCATTTACCATCGGAGAAAATTCCAAGATTGGAGCGGGATCGGTAGTATTGGAAGAAGTACCGCCGAATTGTACAGTTGTAGGTGTGCCGGGCAGAGTGGTTAAGATGAATGATGAGAAGATACCGAGACTCGATATGGATCAGGTGCATCTGCCGGATCCGATTTCAAATGATATCAGAGAACTGCAGGCAGATAATATAAGAATGCACAGACAGATCCAGGAGATGGAGAAACGCATGCAATGTTTAAAAGAGAATCCGATACCGGAAGAAAAAGAGGAGGAGAACGCGAAAAATGAAGATTTTTAATACAATGACAAAGAAAAAAGAAGAATTTATACCTTTGGAAGAAGGAAAGGTAAAGATGTATGTATGCGGGCCTACCGTATATAACTTTATCCATATTGGAAATGCCAGACCAATGATCGTATTCGACACGGTCAGGAGATATTTTGAATACAAAGGATATGATGTGAATTATGTATCCAACTTTACAGACGTAGACGATAAGATCATCAAAAAAGCCATCGAAGAAGGGGTGACAGCCGATGAGATTTCCAAACGTTACATTGCAGAGTGTAAAAAAGATATGGACGGTATGAATATCAAACCGGCAACCAAGAATCCGCTTGCGACGGAAGAAATCTGCGGTATGGTAGATATGATCCAGACGTTGATTGATAAAGGATTTGCATATGAGAAGAATGGTACCGTATATTACAGTACAAGAAAGTTCAAAGATTACGGTAAGCTTTCGCACAAGAATTTGGATGATCTTCGTTCGGGTGAACGTTCCCTTCTGGTATCCGGAGAAGATGAGAAAGAAGATCCACTGGATTTTGTACTTTGGAAACCGAAGAAAGAAGGAGAGCCTGCATGGGAGTCTCCGTGGAGCGAAGGACGTCCGGGATGGCACATCGAGTGCTCAGAGATGTCTAAGAAATATCTCGGAGAGCAGATCGACATTCATGCCGGCGGAGAAGATCTTGTATTCCCACATCATGAAAATGAGATCGCACAGAGCGAAGCTGCCAATGGCAAGGAATTTGCAAAATACTGGATGCACAATGCATTCCTTAATATTGATAACAGGAAGATGAGTAAGTCGCTTGGCAATTTCCGTACGGTACGTGAGATCAGCGAACAGTATGATCTGCAGGTACTGCGTTTCTTCATGCTGAGTGCACACTATAGAAGCCCGCTGAACTTCAGCGCAGACCTGATGGAAGCATCCAAGAATGGTCTGGAGCGTATCGTGAACGCAGCAGACAACCTGAAATTCCTTATGGAAAATGCAAAAACAGAAGCAATCACAGATGCAGAAGCAGAAAACTTTGCAAAAACAGAAGAGTTTGTTGCAGGATTTGAAAAGGCAATGGACGATGACTTCAATACAGCAGATGCCGTTGCAGCAATCTTTGACCTTGTAAAATATATCAATACAACAACCGATGCAGAAAGTTCCAAAGAATATCTTCAGAAATTATTCGATTTGCTTGTGAAGTTAACAGGAGTTCTGGGACTGATCGTAGATAAGAAAGAAGAGATCCTGGACGAAGACATCGAGAAACTGATCGAGGAGCGTCAGGCAGCACGTAAGGCTAAAGACTTTGCAAGAGCCGATGCAATCCGTGATGAACTGTTAGAGAAGGGTATCATCTTAAAGGATACCAGAGAAGGAGTACAATGGAAAAGAGCGTAGAGTGGGGATTTGACACTTATATGCAGGAGATTTTCCAGATGAAAGAGGTGGATATTAAAGAATATTCACCTCTTACTTTGGCATATATCGGAGACTGCATTTATGATCTGATCATTAAATCCCTGGTGATCAATGAAGGAAACCGTCAGGTACAGAAGCTGCACCAGAAGACCAGCTCTTATGTCCAGGCGTCCGCACAGTCGAAAATGATGCGTACGATGCAGGAACACCTGACAGAAGAAGAACATGCTGTCTATAAAAGAGGCCGCAATGCCAAGAGCGTGTCGCCGGCGAAGAACCAGTCGATTACAGATTACAGACGTGCGACGGGATTTGAAGCTCTGCTTGGATATCTATATCTGAAAAAAGAGTGGAAAAGAATGCTGGAACTGGTTAAAATAGGTCTGGACAGTATCAAAGAACAATAAGGAGTGTCGAATATGAGTCACGATAAGAATGTAAATGAAAGTATCATAGAAGGAAGAAATGCCGTTATGGAAGCATTTCGTTCCGGAAAACCGGTAGACAAGCTGTATGTACTGGATGGATGTCAGGATGGTGCGGTGAGATCCATCATCCGTGAGGCAAGAAAGCATGACACGATATTGAATTTCGTGGAAAAAGACCGTCTGAACCAGTTGTCGGAGACCGGTAAACACCAGGGAGTGATCGCAAGTGTTGCTGCATATGAGTATGCAGAGGTAGAAGATATGTTAAAGCTTGCAGAAGAAAAGGGAGAAGATCCGTTTCTGATCATTCTGGATAATATCGAAGATCCGCACAATCTCGGTGCGATCATCCGTACTGCGAACCAGGCAGGGGCACATGGTGTGATCATACCAAAGAGACGCGCAGTCGGACTGACGGCAACCGTAGCAAGAACTTCCGCAGGGGCCCTGAATTATACGCCGGTTGCAAAAGTAACAAATCTGGTAAAGACGATGGAAGATTTGAAGAAAAAAGGTCTGTGGTTCGTATGTGCCGATATGGACGGGGATGTCATGTATGATGTCAATATGAAAGGACCGATCGGACTCGTAATTGGTAATGAAGGCGAAGGTGTGGGACGTCTGGTAAAAGACACCTGTGACTTTACTGCAAAAATTCCGATGAAGGGGGATATCGATTCCCTGAATGCATCGGTGGCAGCGGGCGTCCTTGCATATGAGATTGTGAGACAGAGGAGTGTATGACAGAGTATAAAAAATTAACAGATGAAGAACTGATCCGCAGACTCCGGATGGGAGAAACGGGAATTATCGATTATCTGATGGAAAAATATAAGAATCTGGTCAGAAAAGAAGCCAATGCAATGTATCTGCTCGGCGGTGAGACGGATGATCTGATCCAGGAGGGGATGATCGGACTTTTTAAAGCAGTTCAGGACTACGATGTGGATCAGGAAGCATCCTTCTTCAGCTTTGCAAGACTATGTGTGACAAGACAGTTGTATTCGGCAATTGAAGCTTCAAACAGAAAGAAACACAGTCCGCTCAACAGTTATATTTCCCTGTATGAAAGAGAAGACGGGGAAAACTCGTTGATCGATACAATGGAATCCGGACATGAGACGAATCCGGAAGAACTGCTTGTCAGTCAGGAACGTGCGAAGACGTTGGAAGAACGTCTGGAAAAAGAATTAAGTGAACTGGAGCGCAGAGTTCTGTATCTTCATCTGATGGGAACGGATTATAAGACGATCGCAAAGCTTCTGGACCGGAGTCCAAAGACGATTGATAATGCACTTCAGAGAATCAAGGGAAAGATGCAGAAGATTCTGGAAAAGGAAAAATAAATCTAAAGAGGATATAAATATCGGCTGAATTTGTAATTGTAAAAAAATCCCGTAAAACAATCATTTGAAAGTTTTACGGGACTTCTCTTGTAAGCTGCCTAGCGGAATCGAACCGCCGACCTCCGCCTTACCAAGGCGACGCTCTACCGACTGAGCCAAGGCAGCATGCATAAGTGATATGCAACGTTGATACTATACACTGAAAGGAGTGCATTTGTCAATATATTTTCGTGATATTAATTGAAAATCGTGAAAAATCCTGCGAAAATCTGGAATATGAAAAGAAATGGTAATAGAGAGGAAGAAGAAAATGAAAAAGATGAAAACAATGACCGAAGGAGTGATTTGGAAAGAAATATTATTCTTTGCAATTCCACTGATTCTGGGGAATCTGTTTCAGCAGCTGTATAATACGGTGGATTCGATTATTGTCGGCAACTATGTGGGAAGTAACGCACTGGCAGCAGTCGGATCCAGCGGTGCGATCATTAACTTGCTGATCGGTTTCTGCATAGGAGCATCGACTGGTGCAGGTGTTGTAATCTCGCAGTTTTATGGGGCCAAAAATACAGAAGGCGTGAGGAAGGCCGTACATACTACGATGGCGATCGCGCTGGTAGCAGGAGTGCTTCTGACTGTAATCGGAATTACAGTGACACCATCGATGCTGCGCCTGATGGGAACACCGGACAAGGTATTTGAACAGTCGGTAATCTATCTGCAGGTATATTTTGGCGGAAGTTTATTTTCGGTAGTTTACAATATGTCGGCAGGTATTCTGAATGCGGTGGGGAATTCGAGGCGATCCCTGGTTTATCTGATGATCGCGGCAATTTCGAACATATTTCTGGATCTGATCATGGTTGTCGGATTGAAACTCGGAATAGTGGGTGCTGCATTGGCTACGGATATCAGTCAGCTGATTTCGTGCATTTTTATATGGGGATTTCTGATCAGAAGTGAAGATGTATATAAGTTGAAGATTAAGGAGATCCGATGCTATGATCATCTGCTTTCGAAGATCATCCGCATCGGAATCCCGACAGGAATCCAGAATATTGTAATTTCGCTTTCAAACCTGATCGTGCAGGCAAGTGTGAATAGTTTTGGAGCGACAGTTATGGCCGGTTTTGCAGCTTATATAAAAATCGATGGATTTAATATCCTGCCGGTACTGAGTATCAGTATGGCGGCAACTACATTTGCCGGACAGAATATTGGTGCAGGGAAAGCAGACAGGGTCAGAAAAGGAATGTACATATCCACAGCAATGGGTGCCGGGTATTCTGTGATAACCGGAATTGTGCTGCTGATATTCGCTCCGCAGGTAATCGGAGTCTTTACGACGAACCATAAGGTGGTGGAATATGGTGTATATATTATGAAATATTTCTGCCCGTTTTACTGGATGCTTGGAATCCTGCATGTGCTTGGCGGAACGATCAGAGGAACCGGCAAGACGATGCAGGCCATGATTGTATTTCTGGTATCATTATGCGGATTCCGTGTGATGTGGATTGCAGGAACCATGGCATGGGCAAAGAGTCTCGGCCATGTGATGATGTGCTATCCGACCTCATGGCTTTTGGGCATGCTTTTGATGATTCTGTATGTCTGGAAAGGAAACTGGATGGTTTTAAGGACGGAAAAGATATAGACAAATGCAAAAAAAGTTTGAAGATAAAAAGATGTCTTCAAACTTTTTTTGACCTATAGCTGATCTTTTTCGAAGAAATCAGACACATAAAGGTCTAAAAAATAAAAAAAGAAGGTTTTTGGTATCGAAATCATTGACAAACGACATGTTGTGATTTATTTTTTAGATAGAGCCAAAAAAGGGAGATTATTTATGAATAGGAATATTATGATACAGACACTCAGAAGATTTAAAGTCACATCAGGATATAAAGGATACTATTATCTGTTGGATGCTGCAGATATCATCAGTGGATTCCATACAAAAGAAAAGCCGTTTGCGACACAGAATGATATATATATCCCGATAGGAGAAAAACACGAAACCAGTTTTTATAATGTGGAACGCGGGATACGTGTAGTCGTTGATAAGTGTTGGAAAGAAGATAAAGAACTTATGATGGAGATCCTTGGTTACCATGCGATCAAGTGTCCAAGTAATTCTGAATTTCTGGATGCATTTACATTTTTCTGCGAAAACCGGTAAAAGAGGTATCTTCCCTTGTTTCATCATATTTTTTATGATAAGATAATGAGCATAATGTATAGTTAAAACCTAAGGAGGACACCATGGGAGAAGAAACAACAGTTTCCAAAAATTTTATTGAACAGGAAATAGATAAAGATCTTGCAGAAGGAGTATACAGCGAAGTATGTACGAGATTTCCGCCGGAACCGAACGGATATCTGCATATCGGACATGCGAAGTCGATTCTTCTGAATTCAGGACTTGCAAAGAAATATAACGGAACCTTTCATTTAAGATTTGACGATACGAACCCGATGAAAGAAGATATGGAATTCGTAGAGTCCATCAAAGAAGATGTAAAATGGCTGGGTGCCGACTGGGGAGATCATCTTTATTTTGCATCAGACTATTTTGACCAGATGTATGAGTGTGCAGTAAAGCTGATCAAAAAAGGAAAGGCATTCGTCTGTGACCTGACAGCGGAAGAAATGCGTGAATACCGCGGAACCCTGACAGAGCCTGGAAAGAACAGTCCGTATCGTGACCGTCCGATAGAAGAGAATTTAAGACTTTTCGAAGAGATGAAAGACGGAAAGTATCAGGATGGAGAGAAAGTTCTGCGTGCAAAGATTGATATGGCATCGCCGAATATCAACATGCGTGATCCGATCATCTACCGTGTGGCGCATATGACACATCACAATACAGGAGATAAATGGTGTATTTATCCAATGTATGATTTTGCACATCCGATCGAAGATGCGATCGAGCACATTACACATTCTATCTGTACACTGGAATTTGAAGACCACAGACCATTATATGACTGGGTTGTAAAAGAGTGTGAATTTGATCCGGCACCGAGACAGATTGAATTCTCCAAGCTGTATCTGACGAATGTTGTTACAGGTAAGAGATACATCAAGAAGCTTGTTATGGATGGTATTGTAGACGGATGGGATGATCCGAGACTTGTATCGATCGCAGCTCTCAGAAGAAGAGGATTTACACCAGAATCCATTAAGATGTTCGTTGAAATGTGCGGAGTATCCAAGAGCCAGAGCTCTGTGGATTATGCAATGCTGGAGTATTGTATCCGTGAAGATCTGAAGATGAAGAAGCCTCGTATGATGGCAGTCCTGGATCCGATCAAACTGGTGATCGACAACTATCCGGAAGGAGAAGTGGAATATCTGGATGTAGAGAACAATCTGGAGAATCCGGAACTTGGTGTGAGAAAAGTGCCGTTTGGACGTGAACTTTACATTGAGCGTAATGATTTTATGATTGATCCTCCGAAGAAGTATTTCCGCCTTTTCCCTGGAAACGAAGTACGTCTGATGCATGCATATTTTGTAAAATGTGTCAGCTATGAGACGGATGCAGAAGGAAATGTAACGGTGGTACATTGTACGTATGATCCGGAGACAAAATGCGGAACCGGGTTTACCGGACGTAAGGTAAAAGGAACGATCCACTGGGTAAGTGCACCACAGGCTAAGAAAGCAGAAGTTAGATTATATGAGAACCTGATCGATGAAGAGAAGGGAGTATATAATAAAGAAGATGGATCGCTGAACCTGAACCCGGATTCCTTACAGATTTTAAAAGAGTGCTATGTGGAAGACAGCTTTAACGAAGCAGGTCCGTGTGACAGCTTCCAGTTTGTAAGAAATGGATATTTCTGTATTGATTCGAAAGACTCCACACCGGAAAATCTGGTGTTTAACCGTATTGTATCTCTGAAGAGTTCTTTTAAACTGCCAAAGAAATAAACGGGTGCAAAATAAAAAAATGAATGAATTAACGATAAATCTTAACAGTCGTTCGAAGAAGCCGCTGTATGAGCAGATTTATGATCATATCAAGTCTGATATCCAGAACGGGAGACTCCGCTATGGGGAGAAACTCCCGTCTACCAGGGCTTTGTCCAAGCATCTGGAAGTCAGCCGCAGTACGGTTGAACTGGCATATGAACAGTTATTATCAGAAGGATATATCGAGTCTGCGCCATACCGCGGTTTTTTTGTGGCTCAGATTGATGAATTATACCAACTGAAAAAAGAAGAAAAAAAGCCGGAACCTAAGAGAGAAAAGAAAAGAATATACCGCTATGATTTCACACCGAACGGAGTAGATCTTAACAGTTTTCCATATAATGTCTGGAGAAAACTTTCGAAAGACATTTTGCTGGATGACAGGACGGAGTTGTTCCGCTCAGGAGATCCGCAAGGTGAATATGGATTCCGGGGAGCCATTTGCAATTATCTGTATCAGGCACGAGGCGTGGACTGTTCTCCGGAGCAGATCGTGATCGGAGCGGGAAGTGATTATATTCTGATACTGCTTAGTATGATTCTTGGAAAAGAACATACTATTGCATTTGAAGATCCTACATATAAGCAGGCATATAGAGTGATTCAGACACTTGGATATGAGACTGTGCCGGTTACAATGGATCACAATGGAATGAGAATATCAGAGCTGGAAGATTCAGAGGCAGATATTGCATATGTCACACCGTCGCATCAGTATCCGACAGGAATCGTTATGCCGATCAAAAGAAGAATGGAGCTTCTGAAGTGGGCATACGGGAAGGAAGGCAGATATATCATAGAAGACGACTATGACAGTGAATTCCGCTACAAAGGGAAACCGATCCCGGCTCTGCAAGGATATGATGCAGAAGATAAAGTTATCTATCTGGGAACTTTTTCAAAATCCATTGCACCGGCTATTCGTCTGAGTTATATGGTACTGCCGAAATCGCTCCTGGATGTGTATCGGACAAATGTGAACTTTATCAACTCGACCGTTTCAAAGGTGGATCAGATGATCGTACAACATTTTATCGAAGATGGTTATTACGAACGTCATTTGAATAAGACAAGAGCTCTGTATAAAAACAGGCATGATGTTCTGATCGATGCACTGAAGCCTCTGGCAGATATCTGTGCGATATCGGGAGAGCATGCGGGAGTACATATCCTGCTGACATTCGAAAAGAGATGGAACGAAAATGAGCTGATCGAACGGGCAAAAAAAGAGGATATCCGTGTATATGGACTTTCGGATTACAGGATCAGGAAAGATACAGATGAGCGGGCAACGATTCTTCTGGGATATGCAAATATGAATGAAGAGGATATCAAAGAAGCAGTGGGAATTTTGAATAGGTGTTGGAGAAGATAAAAGAGCAGTAAGCAATGTAAAATAAGAAAATAATTTACATTGTTTACCGCTCTTTTGTATAGCTGCAGTCTGAATTCAGTCTGTGTCAGCAGAACTAATCTTCTTTCCCTTCGTGAGCATCCGCATCCAGAGTATCTTCGCCGGTCTCTGTTTCTTCTGCATCGTCTGCTTCTTCCGGAGAAGCTTTTCCTGCGTTCAGATCAACGTATCCCCGGTCGACCGGTTGAAGATCATTGTCAAGATCGAAGTCTTCATCTTCAAAATCATCGTTGAAATCTTCATCCACATCTTTTTTAGATTTTTTAAAATAATAAACAAGACCTGCAGCGGCACTGCCGATTGCAGCAAGACCCAATAATTTTTTCATCCATTTTGCCATGATTGTATGACTCCTTTCCATTCTTTTCCTTATCATAGCACATATTATATGTATTTTTCTATTAAATTAAAATAAATTATCTGCAAGTTGAGAAGAAAATGAAAATATGATACACTGTATAACATATCCTGGCGGTACGGAGCCTGAGAAAACGGAGTAAGATATTAGGAACAAAGTGGATGTACAGCCCTGGATAAAGGAGAGAAAAAGTATGAAAGAACAAAGCACAAAGGCTGTTGCAAAGAAGAAATTCTTTAAAATGGTATTCAGCCGTGCCGGAATTTTTGTGATACTGATATTGGTACAGATGCTGATTTTTCTGGGCATTCCATACTATCTGAAAGAATATGCAACATTTATATACAGTGTGATGTCTCTGATGGAGATTATAGTTCTTGTGTATATTATTAATACAGAGGGAAATCCGGCGTTCAAGCTGTCATGGATTCTGTGTGTGATGGCAGTACCGGTTGTCGGGACGATATTTTACATCTATGTGCATCTGCAGCTGGAAACACGGTTTGTACAGAACCGCCTGGCGGCATTGCGTATGGAGACGGAACCTTACATGGATCAGGATCAGAAGATCACAGATGCACTCTGGGAGGGTAAATCTGCAAATGCGCAGCTGTCGTATTATTTGTCGCATCAACTGGGATTTCCGACTTACAGGAATACCGAAGCCGAATATTTTCCGGTTGGAGAAGCCAAATTCGCATCCATGATAAAAGAACTGGAAAAGGCGGAAAAGTTTATTTTCATGGAGTATTTCATCGTAGAAGAAGGTATCATGTGGAATACGATCCTTGAGATCCTGAAGCGGAAAGCAGCGGAAGGTGTGGAAGTCCGGTTCATGTATGACGGAATGTGTGCATTTGACCTGCTGCCGTACAGTTATCCGAAGAAACTTCAGAAATACGGTATCAACTGCAAGATGTCGAATAAGATCCGGCCATTTGTCTCGACGATACAGAACAACCGTGACCACAGAAAGATCTGCGTGATCGATGGACAGGTGGGATATGTAGGGGGTGTGAATCTTGCTGATGAGTATATCAATGAGAAGGAACGGTTCGGACACTGGAAGGATACGGCGGTACTGTTAAGAGGTGATGCTGTCCAGAGCCTGACGATGATATTTCTGCAGATGTGGGATGTGGATATGCGGGGCGTGGAGCCTTATGGAAAATATCTGACCAAAAAAGCGGATACATTGAATGAAAAACTGGGATATGTGATTCCATATGCAGACAGCCCGTTTGATCATGAAAATGTAGGAGAAGAAGTATATTTCCATATTTTGAACCATGCAAAAAAATATGTGCATATCATGACCCCGTATCTGATCTTGGACAATGAGATGCTTACTACACTGATCCGTGCAGCGAAGAGTGGTATTGAGGTGATCATCATCATGCCGCATATTCCGGATAAGTGGTATGCATTTGCTGTGGCAAAGACCTACTATAAGGAACTGATCGAGGGCGGGGTACAGATCTATGAGTATACACCTGGATTTGTACATGCAAAAATATTTGTATCCGATGATGATACGGCAACGGTAGGAAGTATCAATCTGGATTTCAGAAGCCTGTATCTGCATTTTGAGAATGGTGTGTTTATCTACGATAATCCTGAAGTGCAGAAAGTAGAAGAAGATTTTCAGAATACGTTGGCAAAATGTCATAAGGTTACAGTGACGGAAGTGAGAAACAGAGGAATTCTGATGAAGACGGCGGGACAGGTATTAAGACTGGTTGCGCCGCTAATGTAGAAAATACAGGAAATCCTGTGGATTTTATGTAAAAATATTGTTGAACCAAGGTGAAATGTATAGTATAATGCTTAGGGTGGTTTGATTAGATCCGCTAAAGAAGACTGATAAGTCATGTTAATATCGCAGGAGGAATGGATATGGTTAAAGCAGTAGTCGGTGCCAACTGGGGCGACGAAGGAAAAGGTAAGATTACAGATATGCTGGCTGAACAGGCTGATATCATCGTAAGATTCCAGGGAGGCGCGAATGCAGGTCATACAATTATCAATGATTATGGAAAGTTTGCATTACACACACTTCCATCAGGAGTATTTTACGATCATACGACAAGTATTATCGGAAACGGTGTAGCACTGGATGTGCCGGTATTATTTAAAGAAGTACAGTCTATCATCGATCAGGGAGTTCCGATGCCGAAGATTCTGGTATCTGACAGAGCTCAGATGGTAATGTCTTATCATAAGAATTTTGATGCATACGAAGAGGAAAGACTGGGAGGAAAATCTTTCGGTTCTACAAAATCAGGTATCGCACCATTCTACTCAGACAAATATGCAAAGATCGGATTCCAGGTCAGTGAGCTGTTTGATGATGAACTGTTAAAAGAAAAAGTTGTTCGCGTAGCAGAGCAGAAGAATGTATTACTGGAGCACCTTTATCATAAACCATTGATCAATCCTGATGATTTATATAATGAACTTCAAGAATATAAGAAGATGGTTGAACCATTCGTATGTGATACTTCTCTTTTCCTGAACAATGCGCTCAAAGAAGGAAAAGAAGTATTGTTAGAGGGACAGCTTGGATCACTGAAGGATCCGGATCATGGAATCTATCCAATGGTTACTTCATCTTCTACACTGGCAGGATATGGAGCGATTGGAGCAGGAATCCCTCCGTATGAGATCAAGAAGATCGTAACAGTATGTAAAGCATATTCAAGTGCAGTAGGAGCCGGAGCATTCGTAAGTGAGATCTTTGGTGACGAAGCAGACGAATTAAGACGCCGCGGTGGTGATGGCGGAGAATTCGGAGCAACAACCGGACGCCCGAGAAGAATGGGATGGTTCGACTGTGTCGCTTCCAAGTATGGATGCAGAATGCAGGGAGCAACAGATGTTGCATTTACAGTATTAGATGTACTTGGATATCTGGATGAGATCCCGGTATGTGTAGGATACGATATCGACGGAGAAGTAACAACAGAATTCCCAACGACACATCTGTTAGAGAAGGCAAAACCAGTTCTTAAGAAACTTCCGGGATGGAAATGTGACATTCGTGGAATTAAGAAATACGAAGACCTTCCGGAAAACTGCAGAAAATACATTGAGTTTGTAGAAGAGCAGATTGGATACCCGATTACAATGGTATCTAACGGACCAGAAAGACACGACATTATTTACAGAGAGTCAAAACTTTCAAAATAAGAGAGAGATGAAGACAGCAGCTATAAGATAAAAGTAGACTTATAGCTGCTGTTTTTTGAGTATTCATACATTCCGAAGAAACAGTCAGGGAGGGATTCTTCAGATCAGAGTTATGTTTTCCTTAAGAAATTTCTCATGCTTTATTTAGATTTCTGCCATAATGTTGCCACAAAATATGCATATAATAAGATCATCGTAAATATAATAATAACGTCGGTGTAATCAGACACCAGAGACGTAAGAGGGGATACAAATAATCAAGATGGAGGTATGCACAATGAATACAAGAGACCTGACAAAAGAAGAAGCAGAAGTAATTTCAATGGAAGAATACCTTGCAAAGAGAAAGAAAATAAGAGAAAACGAAAGAAAACACAAGAAAAAAGGATCAGACGATCGAGAAGAAAGTCTGATGCCTCTGGAATTCTATATGGTATCATCGCTTGCATGGTCGTGATCCTGGTCAGGGTCATCGTGGCGGGTAAGCTTAAATACCAGCGTATAAGCGTATAAAAGTACAGGAAGTATGATCGTACATGCAACAGATGCCCAGAGAAGGTCGATAGAATGTGGACTTCCCATCAGGGCAAATATTAATGTACTGAGATACATACCGAATAATAAAATAGCGGCAATGAGTGCCAGAATACGTTTTGCATTTTTCATAATAATCATCCTTTACAATGAATCAAGACTTTAGTATATTATATAGAGAGCAGTGAAAAATTGCAAATGAATATCGTACAAAGGAGTATAGAAATATGAGCACATTATATCAGCAGTGGCAGAACATCGCTTATGATGAGACTGCAGACAGAAGTCAGTTGGAAAAATTCTGGGGAACATATTTCCAGATTGAGAAAGAGATTTACGAAAAGCTTCTTTCTAATCCGGATGAAGCAGTGAAAGGAACAGTCAAAGAACTGGCTGAGAAGTTCGGACAGGAAGTTCTGACCATGATCGGTTTCCTGGATGGAATCAATGAAAGCCTTCTGATCGAACTGGATCTGGATACAGTAGAAGAAGATACAGTAATAAGCCTTGCATTTGATAAAGAGAGACTGTACAAGAATATGGTAGCAGCGAAAGCTGACTGGCTGTATGAACTTCCACAGTGGAAAGAGATTTTTTCTGAAGAAGAATTAAAAAAATTCTATAAAGAACAGAAAGAATCTACAACAATTCGTAAACCAAAGAAAATTGGAAGAAATGATCCATGTCCGTGCGGATCAGGTAAAAAATATAAAAAATGCTGTGGCAGATAATTTTTCTGGCTGCAGGTATCCTGAGTCTCATTTATTACAGTGCGATCTGTATCGCACTGAAAAAATGGGACTCTACTTTTTCCAGATTCTGGCTGGCGGCCGGAATTGTGGGGATCGCAGGAAGCGTTTTGATCCGTTTGTATGGAATGCCGTGTGTGGTAGAAGCGCTGATCGGTATTGCTGTATGCCTCCTTCTGATTGCTGAGATAAAGATCATAACAGGAATGTGCAGAAGGCCTTTGGAAAAAAGACCGGAAGAAGATACACGATCCGGCACAAGATGGATCATTGTGCTGGGAGCGCAGGTGAGAGGCCGGAAGATTACCGATTCACTGAAACGAAGACTGGATTCTGCATTAGAGTATCTGAAAGAGCACCCAGATGTACATGTAATCGTCTCCGGCGGACAGGGGAACGATGAAGAAGTAACAGAAGCGTATGCAATGGCGCAGTATCTGGAGCGTGCAGGGATCGACTGCAGACGCATTATACAGGAAGACGCATCGGTAAATACACTGGAGAATCTGAAGTTTTCCAGAAAACTGATTGCAGATGTGGATACACCGGTCGGTATTGTCTCGAATAATTTTCATGTATACCGGGGATGTGTGTATGCAAAACGCGCAGGATTTAAGAATCCATTTCCGATAGCGGCAGGCTGTCATCCATTACTATTTCCCAATTATTTTGTACGGGAATGTTTTGCGGTCTGGAAACTGTGGTTGAAAAAATGTTGACAAAGTAAAACCTCGTGCTATAATGAGAGCGTATAAAAAACACGTTGAAGAGAAGAGTAGGCTGGGAAAGAAATGCCAGAGAGAGAAGCCGCAGGCTGAAAGCTTCTTATTTTGGAACCTTCTGAAAACTACCTCTGAGTGGCTGCAAAACAGTCCGGTGATTCCGTTATCGTCATAATTAAGAGGTTCTGACATGAGAGGTCTTTGAAAAATGAAGAGACTTTGATGCGTCAGTTCAAACAGGGTGGAACCGCGAGAAAACTCGTCCCTTACAGCATTTGTCTGTAAGGGAATTTTTTATTGCCATGCGTTTGAAAGAAGCTGACAAAGCATACAATAGAAACCGCAGATTACAGGTGATTGCTGAACGGGCAGAAAAGAAGATGCATGCCCGAGGATAGAATAGAAAATAAAAAGAGAGGACATGATAATTATGAAAATCACATTAAAAGATGGATCTTTCAAAGAGTATGAAGGAAGTATGTCAGTACTGGATATTACAAAAGATATCAGCGAAGGTCTGGCAAGGGTGGCAACTTCCGCAAGAGTAAATGGTGAAGTAGTAGATCTCAGACATGTTGTGGATGAAGATTGTGAACTGGAGATACTTACATTTGATAACGAAGAAGGAAAGGGTGCTTTCTGGCATACCACATCTCATATTATGGCACAGGCAATCAAACGTCTGTATCCGGATACAAAGCTTGCGATCGGACCGTCGATCGAGAATGGATTTTACTATGATGTAGACCGTGAGACACCATTCGCAGCAGAAGATCTCGAAAAGATTGAAAAAGAGATGAAGAAGATCGTCAAAGAAGCTCTTCCGATCGAACGATTTACAAAGACAAGAGAAGATGCAATCGCATATTTCAAAGAAAAAGATGAACCATACAAAGTTGAATTGATCGAAGACCTTCCGGAAGGAGAAGAGATCAGCTTTTATCAGCAGGGAGAATTCGTTGATTTATGTGCCGGACCACACCTGATGACAACAAAGCCGGTAAAAGCATTCAAGCTTACAAGCCTTGCAGGTGCTTACTGGAGAGGCAGCGAGAAGAACAAGATGCTCACAAGAATCTACGGTATCTCTTATCCTAAGAAAGCACAGTTAGATGAATATCTGACAATGCTTGAAGAAGCAAAAAAACGTGACCACAGAAAACTCGGCAAAGAACTTGGACTTTTCATGATGTGCGAAGAAGGTCCGGGATTCCCGTTCTTCCTTCCAAAGGGAATGGTGCTTAAGAATACATTGCTTGATTATTGGAGAGAACTTCACAAAAAAGCAGGTTATGTAGAGGTATCTACGCCGGTAATCTTAAGCAGACACCTATGGGAGACATCCGGTCACTGGGATCACTATAAAGAAAATATGTATACAACACAGATTGACGGAGAGGACTTTGCAATCAAGCCAATGAACTGTCCGGGTGGAATGCTCGTATATAAAGCTGAGCCACGTTCATATAAAGATCTCCCGCTTCGTGTCGGAGAACTCGGACTGGTTCACCGTCATGAAAAATCAGGACAGTTACATGGTCTGATGCGCGTGCGCTGTTTCACACAGGATGATGCACATATCTTTATGATGCCGGAACAGATCCGTGATGAGATCAAAGGTGTTGTAGCGCTGATCGATGAAGTATATCAGCTGTTCGGATTCAAGTATCATGTAGAGCTTTCTACACGTCCGGAAGACAGTATGGGAAGTGACGAAGATTGGGAACTTGCAACAGAAGGTCTTCGTGGTGCACTGAATGATCTTGGTCTTGACTATGTAGTAAATGAAGGAGACGGAGCATTCTACGGACCAAAGATTGATTTCCATCTGACAGACTCTATCGGAAGAACATGGCAGTGCGGAACAATTCAGCTTGATATGCAGCTTCCACAGAGATTTGAACTGGAATATACAGGTGCAGACGGAGAGAAACACCGTCCGATCATGATCCACCGTGTAGCATTTGGATCCATCGAGAGATTCATCGGAATCCTGATCGAACATTTTGCGGGAGCATTCCCTACATGGCTCGCACCGGTACAGGTTAAGGTGCTTCCAATCTCGGATAAACATCTGGAATACGGACAGAAAGTACTGGAGACATTAAATGCAGCAGGTATCCGTGCAGAGATTGATACACGTGCGGAAAAGATCGGTTATAAGATCCGTGAGGCTCAGATGCAGAAGATTCCATACATGCTTGTAGTAGGAGCAAAAGAAGAAGAAGAAAATCTGGTATCCGTAAGAAGCAGATTTGCAGGAGATGAAGGCCAGAAGAGTCTGGATGCGTTCGTAGCATCTGTTGCAGAAGAAATCGCAACAAGAGAAAGACGAGAAGTTGTAAAAGAAGAAAACTAATTTGTTTTTACAAATGTATAAGAAATAAAAAGAACTGGCATAATATATCTTGTATTTGAAAGGAGGATATATTATGCCAGATTTACGATGTACCGTACAGACTTGTACGCACAATCAGAATTATTACTGTAATCTTGACAGTATCGTGGTAGGAGGAAATTCTGCAAAGAAAGCTGCTGAGACAAGCTGTGACAGCTTTGAAGAGAGAA
Source organism: Dorea longicatena (assembly GCF_024168045.1). GTDB lineage: Bacteria > Bacillota > Clostridia > Lachnospirales > Lachnospiraceae > Dorea_A. Next base: position 1,792,778 of record NZ_CP100126.1, on the reverse strand, counting down.
AAGGCGGAAGCACCTATGTGGATGCATACTCGGATATGGAAGGGAAAGAGGCATCGGCAAAGAGCAGTGTAGACTGTAAGGCAACAGACTGCATGTATAATAAAGAATGTCAGTGTCATGCCGGAAAGATCAGTGTAGAAGGCGGAAATGCCTGTCATTGCGACGAGACAGAGTGTGCAACATTCAAGTGTGGATGTGCATAAGATAAGACAGATGCCGGATACCGGCTTTAACGGATAGAGCGGCCGGGGCAGAAATAAAAAAGATCAGAACATAAGTTTTTATAAAAGTTTTATAGAAACAATTGTTCTGATCCTTTTTTGTCGGTTGACGTAAATTTACGGCAAGGGTATAATGATTTTATATGCGAAACAGGCAGGAAAGAAGAGGAGTTTATGAGCAAAGAAGAAAATACATATTATAAAGACCGTCCCAGTTTTGGGAGAAAGGGTCCATCCAAATTAAGGCAGCAGTTCAACCGCGGAATGACATATTTCCTGGTGATCGTTGCATGTATTCTAGTCTATTTTGCAATGCTGCGTGTGACAGCAATTTCAGATACGGTATTAAAGATACTGTCTATCCTGAAGCCGGTGCTGTATGGATGCGGAATCGCATATCTGTTGAATCCGATCGTGAGAACGGTAGATGCATATCTGGTGCCGGTTCTGGAAAAACATATGAAGAAAGAAAAAGCGAAGACGGTATCAAGATGTGCAGGAGTGATTCTGGCATTGGTCGTACTGATCACCATTGTAACAACGCTTATCAATATGCTGATCCCGGAACTGATCACAAGTATCCGGAATCTGATCTTTACGCTTCCGGCTCAGATCAACCAGCTGGTGAAGCAGATGAATCATATACAACTGGATGATTCGACGATGACGACAATGTTGAAGAATGCGATGAACGAGGCATCTACAAGCCTTCAGAACTGGATGCGTACGGATCTTCTGAACAAAGTAAATGAAGTGATGACCCATCTGACGGTTGGATTATATACACTGGTTATGGAATTGTTCCATGCAGTAATCGGAGTGATCGTATCTGTGTATATTTTGTTCGGCAAAGAGACATTTATTAATCAGAGTAAGAAAGCGACATATGCGATCTTTCCGACAGAACGTGCCAACCTGTTGATTCATATTGCAGTAAAGACAAATGAGATATTCGGGGGATTTATCATTGGTAAGATCATTGATTCTATCATTATCGGAATCCTGTGCTTTATTGGTACATCACTTTTGAATATGCCGTATGCAATGCTTGTCAGCGTGATCGTGGGTATGACGAATGTAATTCCGTTCTTCGGACCATATATCGGAGCAATTCCGAGTGCGGTTCTGATCGCACTTGCAGATCCGATGAAAGGAGTCTATTTCCTGATCTTCATCTTGTTGCTGCAGCAGTTTGACGGAAATATACTGGGACCGAAGATTCTTGGAAATTCTACCGGGCTGTCCGCATTCTGGGTAATTGTATCGATCCTTCTCGGAGGAGGCTTATTTGGAATTCTCGGAATGTTATTCGGAGTGCCGGCGTTTGCAGTCATTTATTATATTGTAAAACTTTTTCTGGATAATCAGTTGGAGAAAAAGAAATTGCCGACAGAGTCAGAATGCTATAACGGAGATAGTTATGTAGATAATGATGGGACATATTTTCAGAAAAAAGATAATATGACCGAGAATGAAGAACAGAAGACAGAAGAAAATAAAAAGGAAAAAGAGGAATAAATTATGCCGATCAGAGTGCAGAATGATCTCCCGGTCAAGGAGATATTAGAGAGTGAAAATATATTTGTGATGGATGAACACCGTGCAATGCATCAGGATATCCGTCCGATCAAGATCGGACTTCTAAACCTGATGCCATTAAAAGAGGAGACAGAACTGCAGATATTACGTTCGTTGTCTAATACACCGCTTCAGGTAGATGTGACATTTGTTGCGGTTGCTTCACATCAGTCGAAGAACACTTCAGTGAGTCACCTGAACAAATTCTATCAGAAATTTGATGAGATCAAGGATAAAAAATTTGACGGATTTATCATTACCGGAGCACCGGTAGAGCAGATGCCGTTCGAAGAAGTGGATTACTGGGATGAACTGACCCGTATTATGGACTGGACCAAGACGAATGTAGTATCTACACTGCATCTTTGCTGGGGAGCGCAGGCAGGCATGTATTATCATTACGGAATTGACAAGGTCCAATTAGATAAGAAGGCGTTCGGTCTCTTCTGGCATAAAGTGCTGAACCGGAAAATTCCGCTGGTACGTGGCTTTGATGATGTATTTCTGGCACCACATTCCCGTCATACAGAGACACCACTGGATAAAGTGCATGCGGATGAGAGGATTACGGTTCTGGCGGAATCTGACGAAGTAGGTCTGTTCCTTGCCATGGCACAGAATGGGCGCCAGATTTTTGTGATGGGACATCCGGAATATGACCGTATAACATTGGACGGTGAGTATAAACGGGACAAAAGTAAGGGACTTCCGATTGAACTCCCGAAGAATTATTATCAGGATGATGATCCGGAGAAAGGACCGCTGCTTACATGGAGAGCAACAGCGAATAACCTGTATACGAATTGGTTGAATTATTACGTATATCAGGCTACGCCGTATGACCTAGAGGGGACGCCGGATTTTACCTGGAAATAGGGCGTGATTGAAAAAAAGTAAAAAACTTCTTGACAAAACAACTTTGATACAGTAAAGTATAACCATAACAAAGCAAACCGTTGAAAAAGAAGAGTAGCTTATACGATGACATCCAAGAGAGCAGCAGGTGGTGAGATTGCTGTATGAAGTTGATAAGTGAATGGACTTTTGAGGGCAGTCTGAAATCAAGAACTTGTATTCAGCAATCGTTTGAGAGAGTATGGCTTGTCGGGAACCGAACCCGTTATCAATCAGGAGTGTATGTTAGTACATGAGAAAGTGGACGATTCGTCAATTTGAGTGGTACCGCGATAATAATAGATATTATTACCGTCTCAAACCTTAAGGTTTGGGGCGGTTTTCTTTTTGTCTAAGATGGTATGGCAGACGGTAATCGGTGAAAGATTTTCTCTCCTAACAACTACAGAGAACTGGCAATTGGGATCTGTGGACAACAATAATATTTTATACAGAAAAAGAGGAGAAAAAAATTATGAAAAAGAAAATGGTAACAGTATTATTAACAGCGGCAATGGTAACGGCAATGGCAGCAGGATGTGGCAGTTCATCCGATTCCGGAAGTGATAAGAAAGAATCTTATACCATCGGAATTGAACAGTTTGCAGAACATGGTTCTCTTGATAACTGCAGGGAAGGTTTCTTAAAAGGACTGGAAGCAGAAGGAATCAAAGAAGGTGATAACCTGACCGTAAAATACAAAAATGCGGCAGCGGATATGGGAACTGCAAAACAGATTTCCGACAGTCTGGTATCTGATAAAGTAGACCTGGTATGTGCGATCGCAACACCAAGTGCACAGAGTGTATATAACGCAGCAATGAAAGCTGACATTCCGGTCATTTACACTGCAGTTACAGATCCTGTAGCAGCAGAACTCGCAGACAAAGATGGAAAACCGGTAGGAGAAGTGACCGGAACATCAGATAAACTTCCGGTTGAAGAACAGCTTAAAATGATTCGTGAGATGCTTCCGGATGCTAAGAAGATTGGCATCATGTATACTACAAGCGAAGCAAATTCTGTATCGGCGATCAAAGAATACAAGAGTCTGGTTAAGAAATATGATTTCGAACTGGTAGAAAAGGGAATCACAACAACAGCGGATGTATCTCTTGCAGCGGATGATCTGTTAAGCAAAGTAGACTGTATTACCAATCTGACTGATAACACAGTTGTAGCATCACTTCCAACTATCCTGGATAAAGCAAATGAAAAGAAGATCCCGGTATTCGGAAGTGAGATCGAGCAGGTGAAGATCGGATGCCTTGCAGCAGAAGGAATTGATTATATTGCACTTGGAAAGCAGACTGGTAAGATGGCGGCGAAAGTATTAAAAGGCGAAGCAAAAGCTTCTGAGCAGAATTTTGAAACTATCACAGAACCTGGATTCTATGTAAATAGCAAAGTAGCAGAGGATCTTGGGATCACAGTACCGGAAGATCTTGCAAATAGCGCAGTAGAAAGCTTTGGGGACGGGAATTAGTGGATTGGGAGGCATTTTTCATGAGTTTCATTACATCGATATTAGAACAGGGGCTGATCTATGGAATCCTGGCATTGGGGATTTATATCACATATAAAATATTAGACTTTCCCGATCTTACGGTGGATGGAAGTTTTCCTCTGGGGGCAGCGATCACAGCTGCCCTCCTTACAAGAGGAATGAATCCATACATCACGCTGGTTCTTTCATTTCTGGCCGGAGCAGTTGCGGGAATCTGTACCGGACTGATCCACGTGAAGTGTAAAGTCAGAGATCTTCTTTCGGGAATCATAATGATGACGGCATTGTGGACGATTAATCTGTATATAGCAGGAACGGCGAATGTGCCATTATTCTCACAGAAGACTATTTTTAACAATGATCTGATGGAGAAGATTATTCCGGATGTACTTGCACCATATGCGACATTGATCATCGTTCTGGTGCTTGCATTGATCTGTAAAGTATTGCTTGATCTTTATCTGAATACGAAGTCCGGATTCCTGTTAAGAGCCGTTGGGGATAATGATGTACTGGTTGTATCTCTCGCAAAAGACAAGGGCAATATCAAGATCCTCGGACTTGCAATTTCAAATGGTCTGGTAGCATTGGCCGGATGTATATTTGCACAGGAAGAGAGAGTATTTGAAATTTCTATGGGAACCGGAGCTATGGTCATAGGACTGGCAAGTGTAATTATCGGAACCAGTATTTTCCGTAAGATGACACTGCTGCACACAACGACAGCAGTCCTGATCGGATCGGTTATTTATAAAGCATGCGTTGCCGTTGCACTACGCAATTTCGATCCGCAGGCCATGAAACTGGTAACGGCAGTCCTGTTCCTGGTTGTGCTTATCATCAGTATGGACAGAAAGAAGAAGGTGAACACCAATGCTTGAGTTAAAAGGAATTCATAAATATTACAATCCGGGTACCGTGAATGAGATGTGCTTATTTCAGGACTTCAACCTGACGATCGACAAAGGAGAATTCGTCTCTGTCGTGGGAAGTAATGGTTCCGGAAAGACTTCCATGTTGAATATTATCTGCGGAAGTATCCCGGTGGAGGGTGGACAGATCCTGATCAATGGATCCGATATCACAAAACAGAAAGAATATAAGAGAAACCAAAGAATCGGCCGTGTCTATCAGAACCCGGCAATGGGAACATGTCCAACAATGACGATTTTGGAAAATATGTCTCTGGCAGACAATAAAGGAAAGGTATTCGGTCTTTCCAGAGGAACGAACAAAGCAAGGATAGATTATTATCGGGAGCAGTTAAGCCAGCTTGGACTGGGATTGGAAGATAAGATGGATGTAAAAGTCGGCGCATTGTCCGGCGGGCAGCGTCAGGCAATGGCACTTCTGATGTCTACCATGACACCGATCGAGTTTCTGATCCTGGATGAACATACAGCAGCACTGGATCCGAAGACGGCAGAACTGATCATGAAACTGACAGATAAGATCGTAAAAGAGAAGAATCTTACAACGATCATGGTTACACACAATTTGAGATATGCGATCGAATATGGTAACCGCCTGGTGATGATGCATCAGGGAAATACGATCCTGGATAAAAAGGGAGAAGAAAAAGATAGGATGTCGGTAGACGATATCCTGACATTATTTAATGAAATCAGTATTGAGTGCGGCAACTAAAAGATGTTATACTGGATATGCCGGAACAAAAGCACAGCTTTATAGGCTGTGTTTTTGTAGTTTAAGAAGTATAGAATAAATAACAGAAAAGAGGATATATACATGGCAAAGAGAATCGCAAAATTTGAAAAAGTAAGCTTTGAACAGTTTAAAGAAGGGTATCTGGATGCCATCGGACAGGACTCCGATGAAGTCATCCGCAGTATCTATGATGCATTGAAACTTCCAAAACGTGCGACAAAAGGATCGGCTGGATATGATTTTTATGCGCCGCGGGCAATCACATTAAAGCCGGGAGAGACAGCGAAGATTCCAACAGGAATTCGTGCGAAGATGGAAGAAAACTGGGTACTTCAGTGTTATCCGAGAAGCGGACTTGGATTCAAATTCCGCCTGCAGTTGAATAATACAGTAGGGATCATCGACAGTGATTATTATAATTCAGACAATGAAGGACACATTTTTGCCAAGATCACGAATGACACAAAAGAAGGAAAAATAGTGGAAATCCCGGCAGGAACAGGATTTATGCAGGGGATTTTCATGGAATATGGGATTACGGTTGATGATGAAGTGGAAGAAGTCCGTAACGGCGGATTTGGCAGCACGACGAAATAACCGGAAAGAGAAGCATTCCATTTTTGTATAAGAATGAAAAAAACGGGACATACTGGAACATACAGTCTATGTATGTAAGAGGTGGTAAGAAGATGACGCGTCAGGAAATCCCGGTTTTTAAGACAAGAGAAGAAAATGTAGCATATATGAACGCAACACTCCCGATCCGGGAAAGCTTTGACCTCATCCAGAGGGATCTGCTGATCGGCGGGAGGGTTTCTTCTTTTTATTATGTAAATGGTTTTACAAGTGAAGAGACAATGCTGAAGATCATGGATGCACTTCTGAAAGTGAAAGAAGAAGACATGCCGGAGGATATATGGAAGTTCGCGAATGCATGTATTCCGTACGTTGGAGTAGATGTCATGTTTGATTTTGATCAGATATTGAAAAGTCTGCTGTCAGGGGAAACATGCGTATTTATTGACGGATACCGGGCATGTATTGTGATCGACTGCAGGATGTATCCGGCAAGAAATGTAGAAGAGCCGGATAAAGACAAGTCACTTCGGGGATCCAGAGATGGTTTTGTGGAGACAATCGTATATAACACGGCAATGATGAGAAGAAGAATCCGGCATCCGGCACTGATCATGGAGATGATGGAGGTAGGGGACAGTTCCAGGACAGATGTGGCACTCTGCTATATGGGTGACCGGGCAGATAAGACATTGCTGAAAAATGTGCGTGACAAGATCCAGAGCATAGATACAGATGATCTGCGGATGAATCAGCAGAGCCTGGCGGAATGCCTGTTTAAGCGGAAGTGGTATAATCCGTTTCCGAAGTTTAAATTCACCGAACGGCCGGATACGGCATCGGCATGTCTGCTGGAAGGGAAAGTGGTGATCCTGGTAGATAATTCACCGTCTGCGATGATACTTCCGACATCGGTCTTTGATATGATCGAAGAGGCAAATGACTATTACTTTCCGACATTGACCAGTGTCTATCTGAAGATATCCAGAACACTGATCAATCTGATGACGATATTCCTGACGCCGGTCTTTCTGCTTTTTATGCAGAATCCGAACTGGCTTCCGAAAGTATTTGCATTTGTAGCGGTGAAGGATACGGTGAATATTCCGTTGATCTATCAGCTTCTGATGCTGGAAGTGGCAATTGACGGCCTGCGCCTGGCGGCCTTGAATACTCCGAGTATGCTAAGTACACCGCTCAGTGTGATCGCTGGTCTTGTCATGGGAGAATTTTCAGTGGAATCGGGATGGTTTAACAGCGAAGTCATGCTCTATATGGCGTTTGTTGCAGTTGCAAATTATACACAGCCGAATTTTGAACTTGGCTATGCGCTGAAGTTCATGCGTCTGGCTCTGCTGATACTGACGGCATTATTCAACGGGTGGGGATTTGTAATGGGATGTGTTCTGGTGGTGTGCAGTATCTGCTTTAATAAAACACTTTCCGGAAGAAGCTATCTTCATGTAAGCCTGAAATAACCGTGTGTGAAAAACGACCATTACAGGAAAATGGGATAATAAGTATACAAAAGAAAGGCAGAGATAGAAATGAATCACAGAGATGAAAGACTCGGAAGTGCACCGCTGGGAAAACTGATGTTTTCTCTGGCACTTCCTTCTGTGGCGGCACAGCTTATCAATGTGCTTTATAATATAGTAGACAGAATGTATATAGGTCATATTCCGGGATACGGAAATGCAGCACTGACCGGTGTCGGGGTTACATTTCCAATCCTGACGATGATCTCGGCATTCAGCGCGTTTGCGGGAATGGGCGGAGCACCGCTTGCTTCCATTCAACTGGGAAAACAGAACAGACAGAGGGCAGAACAGATCCTTGGAAATTCTGCGGGGCTTCTGGTACTATTTTCTGTAATCCTGACAGCATTCTTTTCGATATTCAAGACACCGGTCCTGTATGCGTTTGGAGCCAGTGATGCAACGATTGTCTATGCGAGAGATTACATATCGATCTATCTGATCGGAACCATCTTCGTACAGCTGGCACTTGGACTGAATGCTTACATCAGCGGACAGGGGGCGGCAAAGATTGCAATGTTATCCGTTCTGATCGGGGCAGTATTAAATATCTGCCTGGATCCGCTGTTCATCTTTGTAATGCATATGGGTGTGCGCGGAGCGGCTGTTGCAACGGTCCTGTCACAGGCGGTCAGTGCAATATGGGTGGTACATTTCCTGGTTTCGGAAAAAAGCGTGATGCGTCTTACATTGAAAAATATGCATTTGAAAAAAGATGTAATCAAGATGATCGCAGGACTCGGAATCTCACCATTTATTATGCAGAGTACGGAAAGCCTGGTAACGATCACACTGAATACGGGGCTGCAGAGATATGGCGGTGATCTGTATGTAGGATCCATGTCGATCCTTATGAGTGTCATGCAGATGATCACGATTCCGGTGCAGGGGATCACACAGGGGATACAGCCGATCATCAGCTATAATTATGGTGCTGGAAATAAGGAACGTGTGAAAGCAACGATGAAAAGAATGATCCTGGTCTGTCTGACAGGAACACTGTTGCTTGCAGGTGTGGCAATTTTTGCACCGCAGATATATACAGGGCTGTTTACGGATAATAAAGAACTTTTGGAACTGACATGTAAGGTTATGCCGGTATATTTCCTTGGAATATCCATCTTCGGAATCCAGTGCGCATGCCAGACATCATTCATTTCGCTCGGACAGGCAAAGGTATCGTTATTCATTGCGCTTTTAAGGAAGATTATTCTGCTGATTCCACTTGCGGTTATTCTGCCAAAATTTATGGGCGTGATGGGAATCTACCGCGCAGAACCGATTGCAGATGTAATATCGGTTCTGACAACCAGCGCAGTATTTATCATTACTGTGAAAAAAGTTTTGCGTAATATGTAAGACAATGGTAAGATGAAAAGGACTTGAGGATGAGGAGGTTTCCGATATGAGTGAATATGTAATAACGATTAACAGTACATCTGATCTGCCAAAAGAATGGGTGTGGGAAAGAGAGATACCGGTAGTCCCGCTGAACTGTACGATCGGTGGAAAGACTTACCGTGATATGTATGATCTGACAGCAGAAGAATTCTATGGTATGTTAGAGAACGGAGAGATGGCAGTGACTTCACAGCCAAGTCCGCAGACTGCAATAGATATCCTGGAACCGATCCTGAAAAAAGGAAAAGATATTTTGCATCTGAGCTTTACATCAGGACTTAGTGGTACATATAACAGTATGTGTATAGCTGCAGAGGAACTGCGTGAAAAATATCCGGAGAGAAAGATTGTTGTGATCGATACACTTTGCGCAAGCATGGGAGAAGGCCTGCTTGATTATAAGGCACTGGAACTTCAGAAAGAAGGCAGGAGTCTGGAAGAAGTTGCGCAGTGGGTGGAAGAAAATAAATTAAAAATCTGCCATTTCTTTATGGTAGAGGATCTGAATCATCTGCAGAAAGGCGGACGTATCTCGAAGACAGCAGCAGTGATCGGAACGATGGTACAGATCAAGCCGATCATTTGTCTGGATAATGAAGGAAAGCTTCAGATCATCAGGAAAGAGCGGGGCAGAAAGAAAGGCATGAATAAGATCGTGGATATGGCGGTCGAAGCATGCGAGGGAAAGATGCCGGATATGGTGATGATTCCGCATGGCAATTGTCCGGAAGATGCAGCTTATGTCGCAGAACTCGTCCGTAAGAAAATGGGTGTGACCAATGTCATGATGAACAATCTCGGTCCTGTGATCGGAGGTCATACAGGCGCTGGAATGATCGCCATTGTATGCATGGCAGACCACAGATAGATACATAGAAACATTAAGAATACTAATAGTAACATACAAAAGCTTCATTTAACAAATGTATAATTATGCTCTATACTGAAATCAGAAAGAGAGAAATAAATCATCCTGAGGAGGTGTAGAGTATGTTAAGTATCATCGGATGGGGAATCGTTGCAGTAGTAGCAATATATGGAGCAACAAGTCTTTTCGCCTAGAAAAGCATGCTTAATATACTGTGAAATAGATCAAAAGCAGCATAAAGAAGAGTCAAAGATGACAAGAAGCTTACGGGCAGATTGTCATCTTTTTTTGTATTTATGCGGGAAATTCTCAAAGCACATTTCTTACGGTTCGCCTGAACGATGATCCGACACTTTATAATACAGGAGAGCGATATATATGAAACATCTGATAATTGATAAAACGATGAAAGAAATCTGGCCGGATACCAGAGTGGGATGCCTGCAGTACCGGGTGAAAGTGGAAAAGAAGAACGAAGAACTGTGGAAATATCTGAAGAAAGACATTTTCAAAAAGACGAGAGATGCTATTTTTGATAACGGGATCAATGAAATCCCAAACGTGAAAGAATCCAGGGCAGCATACAAAGCATTCGGAAAGGATCCGAGCAGATACCGTGTGTCTTCCGAGGCACTGATCCGCCGGATCGGACAGGGAAAGGGACTATATGAAGTTAATACCGTTGTGGATGTCAATAACCTGATTTCCATCGAATCGGGATTTTCGGTAGGATCTTATGACGTATCTCAGATCTCAGAAGAACTGGTATTCCGGATCGGACAGAAAGGAGAGACTTATAAGGGAATCGGAAAAGATGAGATCAAGATCGAGGCGCTTCCGGTGCTCGCAGACAAAGACGGAGCCATCGGAAGTTCAACCAGTGATTCAGAGCGTGCAATGATTACGGAGGATGTGACAGAAGTATTGACATTGATCTATTCATTTTCAGGAAATGATGGTCTTGAAAAAGCATTGGAATATGGCAGAAAATATCTGGAAGAGTATGCCGGGGCACAGAATCTGGAAAGCTGGATCGTGGAATAAAGGCTGAATTATCAGGAATCAAAAAAGGATGAAAAAAAGAGAAAAAACAGTTGACATAAGAAAAATAATGTGATAAATTATATGTTGCGTAAGGCAAAAAAGAAAGTAGAGTATCCACTCTCACCTTAGCACAATCGGGTGACTAATGGTTTGATATTGAGTATATACAGATTTGATTATAGATCTTATGATACAGATATGCAAGTGGATAGTCTCGAACTATTCACTTATTTTTATTTTATGATGGAGGTGCACGACAATTAGCGATTTAATGATTAACGGGCAGATTAGAGACAAAGAAATTCGAGTGATTGGAGAAAACGGAGATCAGTTAGGTATCATGAGTCCGAAGGAAGCTATGAAGCTTGCTCAGGAAGCAGATCTGGATCTTGTGAAGATTGCTCCAAAGGCTCAGCCACCTGTTTGCAAGATTATTGATTACGGTAAGTACAGATATGAACTTGCAAGAAAGGAAAAAGAGGCTAAAAAGAAACAGAAGACCGTTGAAGTAAAAGAAGTGCGTCTTTCACCAAATATTGAGACGAATGATCTTAATACCAAAGTGAATAATGCTAAGAAGTTCATCAGTAAAGGTAACAAAGTAAAGGTTACATTGCGTTTCAGAGGCCGTGAGATGGCACATGTTCAGCAGAGCAAACACATTTTGGATGATTTTGCCCAGATGCTTGGTGACATCGCAGTCATTGAAAAGCCGGCTAAGATGGAAGGCAGAAGCATGAGCATGGTTTTAACTGAAAAACGTTAAAAATACAATACAAGTTGAAGGAGGAGCATATCATGCCAAAAATTAAAACTAATAGAGCAGCTGCAAAGCGCTTCAAAAAGACAGGTACAGGAAAATTAAAAAGAAATAAAGCTTACAAGAGCCATATCTTAACTAAGAAATCTACAAAGAGAAAAAGAAATCTTAGAAAAGCAACAATTGCTGATGCTACTAATGTAAAGAACATGAAGAAGGTATTACCATATCTCTAAGATAAGGTTCAATTTGTGAAGGAGGAAGAATAAGACATGGCAAGAATTAAAGGCGGATTAAACGCTAAAAAAAGACATAACAGAACTTTAAAATTAGCAAAAGGATACAGAGGAGCACGTTCTAAACAGTACAGAGTTGCAAAACAGTCTGTAATGAGAGCTCTTACATCTTCATACGCAGGAAGAAAACAGCGCAAACGTCAGATGCGTCAGCTCTGGATCGCTCGTATCAATGCTGCAGCAAGAATGAACGGACTGTCATACAGCAAGTTCATGCACGGCTTAAAAGTAGCTAACATCGAGATGAACAGAAAGATGCTTGCAGAGATGGCTGTAAATGATGCAGAAGGATTTGCAACACTTGCAGAAGCTGCAAAAGCTGCTTTAGCTTAATTTAAAATAAAATTTCAGCACGCAGGATTTCCTGCGTGCTTTTTGATTTCCGGCAGCCTGTAGTACAGATTACTCATAGTTTGAAAATACCGGTAACTGTGATCAGGAAGGATAATGTAACTGCTCCTCAGTGATATTTTCAAGAACCTCCGTAAGATATTTCTTAGACAGATATTTTGCCATCGGAAGATTCATATCCAGATAGTTTCCACAGTCTTTGGCAGAAGCTCCGGGAACTTCACCCTCAAAATCAGCCATAAATCGGTACATTTCTTTTAATAATGGTACGATGTCTTTGGATTCATAACTTCCGGCAAGGATCAGATAGAATCCTGTACGGCAGCCCATAGGTCCAAAATAAATGGTCTTGTCTGCATATTCTGCATGATTGCGTAAGAATGTGGCGGCCAGATGTTCGATCGTGTGAACCTCGGCAGTATTCATAACCGGTTCATCGTTAGGACTGGTCATACGCAGATCAAAAGTAGTGATCGGATTGCCGCCTGCCTGGTCGATACGGGAAACATACACACCCGGAACAAGGCGCAGATGATCTACTGTAAAGCTTGCAATTTTTTTCATGATTGATACTCCCTTTTCAATAATTTTAAAGAATTTTATGCAGAAATATTATAGCATTTTCAGCAGAATTTGACTATAAAAAGATAAAAAGGTATGGTATACTGTCAATTATATTGGCGTTAGAGGTCAATGGATAAAAAGGGTGTTTTAGGAGGAAGAATTGGTAGAATGAAACTTTATCTGGTAAGACATGGAGAAACGGATTGGAATAAAGTAAAAAAGATTCAGGGGCAGGTGGATATTCCGCTGAATCAGTTTGGCAAGCATCTGGCAGAAGAGACGGCGGAGGGATTGCATGATATTCCGTTCGATCTGTGTATTTCAAGTCCGTTGTCGAGAGCATATGAAACAGCGAGGATCATACTGGAAGGCAGGGATGTTCCGATCATCACGGATGCCAGAATTGGGGAAATGGCATTCGGTGAATATGAGGGAAAATGCTGCGCAAGAGATCATTGGGAACTTCCGGAAGATTTTCAGAAATTTTTCGATGATCCGGTGGGATTCAGACCGGGAAAAGGTGGCGAATCATTTGCGGATGTAAGGAAAAGAACCGGTGAGTTTCTGGAAAGTCTGTACAAAAAAGCAGAGGGTGTGTATGGAAATATACTGATCACCACACATGGAGCGGCGCTGGCAGGTATACTGAATAACATCAGAAAGGAACCGCTGGAAAAATACTGGGGCATCGGAGTGCACAGTAACTGTGCGGTGACAGAAGTGGAAGTAAAGAATGCGGAGGCAAAGATCCTTTCTGAAAATGTTACATATTATAAAGAAACAGTAAGACCATGGGCTGGTAACTAAGTGTCGGCAGAGTACAAGGTAACAGCGTGAAAATACCCGGAAAAAGCAGAAGATTCGGTAAAAGGAGAAAAAAGTATGGCGATTGAAACAGCAGGACAGCAAAAATATGCAAATCTGACAGCAAAAAGAATCAAATCACTACAGACAGGAATGATTGTCTGGATCAGTCTTCTGTGCCTGGCATTGATCTGCTCGTTTGATAATATCATGCTGGCTGCAATTATTGGATGTGTAGGAATTGTTTTAGCAGTGTTGAATACAAAAGCAAGAAAAGAATTCAATAGAAAGCTGGACAGAGTGAAAGACAAAGAAGAGTTCTACCGTCAGCTGGCAGCACCGGATGTACTGGAATTAAAAGAAGAACAGCTTCTGATTGCAAAAGATTATGTAGTGACCGTAGATACGGATGTAGAGATATATGATCTGAACCAGATGGAGAAACTGGAAGTAGGAAAACAAGGTAATATTAAAAAGACATTATTCCTGACAGAACCGGACGGAAAGAGGCATGCAATACTGTCAACAACAAAAGGAGATGGAAGACAGAGAGCATTCGATCAGGTATATGAAAGATTACATAAAAGATTTTGAGATTTAATTGGGATTTAATTTATTAACTGGGGAAGCGGCCTCTCAGTCCTTGAAGGAAACAATAGATAAGGCTTCTTGTTCAGGTTCCATACCATAAGAAACACTAAGAGAGTCAGAATCACCTAAAAGCAAAGGAACTACGCTCAAACTCGGCGTTCGCCTCAAACACGTTCGCTTCGTTCCTTTAACGGTGCTTCTGACTCTCTAATTGTTTCTAACGGCATTCCACATTCACAATAATCCTTATCTATTGTTTCCTTCAAGTCGTGACTGGCAGCGAATGTTAATAAATAAAATGCCCGGAAGTGTAACCCGGTGGAAGCCACTACGGTTACGCATTTGCCATTTCATTCGTAAGGCATTTGATACACACGGAATAAAACTTGGAAAGGCGTTCCAGCGAATGTGAAAGAGGCGTTGGTAATTCTTAAGGGGCAAAATTCTGCGTTGGGTTTTCAAAATTTGACTGTCTGAGGCGTATGCCGAGTTTCAAATTTTGAAAGCCTGCTTTTAGCAGAATTTTGCCCCTTTAGAATTGACCCGCCGATGGAACCTGAGCAGGAACGCCTTTCCAAGTTTTATTCCGGTTCGGGTATCCACAGCCTTCCTGAATTAAATCCCAATCAATTTAATTATCTTCCTCCTGAACAGTATAAGTCTGTCTCTTACGAGCCATCTCATCACTTTCAAGATATTCATCATAAGTAGTGATCTTATCAATCAGTTTACCGCCCGGAACAATCTCCATGATACGGTTGGCAGTAGTCTGGACAATCTGGTGGTCTCTGGAAGAGAAAAGAAGTACACCAGGGAATTTTGTCATTCCGTTGTTCAGTGCGGTGATGCTTTCCATATCCAGGTGGTTGGTAGGCTCATCAAGTATCAGTACATTTGCACCGCTGATCATCATCTTGGATAACAGACAGCGTACCTTTTCACCTCCGGAAAGAACACGCACCTTCTTCACACCGTCATCACCGGAGAACAGCATACGACCGAGGAATCCACGTACATAAGTGGCATCCTTTTCTTCGGAATACTGGGTCAGCCAGTCTACGATGCTGTAATCATTGTCAAATTCACTTCCGCTGTCAAGTGGGAAGTAGGCCTGGGTTGTTGTGATTCCCCATTTATAAGTACCCTCATCCGGTTCCAGCTCTCCGGCAAGAATCTGGAAGAGTGTTGTCTTTGCAAGCTCATTGCTTCCGACAAATGCAACCTTGTCATCGTGGTTCAGAGTAAAGGAAATGTTATCCAGAACTTTTTCGCCGTCGATTGTTTTGCTTAATCCCTCTACCGTAAGGACTTCATTACCGATCTCGCGGTTTGGACGGAAGTCGATGTAAGGATATTTACGGCTGGATGGCTGGATGTCATCAAGCTGAATCTTTTCCAGTGCACGTTTTCTGGAAGTAGCCTGCTTGGATTTTGAAGCATTGGCACTGAAAC
This sequence comes from Dorea longicatena, assembly GCF_024168045.1. Lineage (GTDB taxonomy): Bacteria > Bacillota > Clostridia > Lachnospirales > Lachnospiraceae > Dorea_A. The sequence goes on along the minus strand of NZ_CP100126.1, from coordinate 1,776,665 downwards.
GAGAGATGAATTCCTGCAACTCTTTGATCTTTTCTTCCTTTTTCTTATTGGCTTCTTTCATCTGACGGATCAGAAGCTGGCTGGATTCATACCAGAAGTCATAGTTACCGGCATAGAGTTTGATCTTGCCATAATCGATATCTGCAATCTGTGTGCAGACCTTGTTCAGGAAGTAACGGTCATGGGATACAACGATGACAGTATTGTCAAAGTTGATCAGGAATTCCTCGAGCCATGCGATCGCATCAAGGTCTAAGTGGTTAGTAGGCTCGTCGAGGAGCAGGATATCCGGATTACCGAACAGTGCCTGTGCAAGCAGGACTTTTACCTTTTCCGGACCATTTAAGTTCTTCATCATCTCATAATGCATCTCAACCGGAATGCCGAGACCATTTAACAAAGTTGCGGCATCGGATTCTGCTTCCCATCCGTTCATGGCTGCGAATTCGCCTTCCAGTTCGCTGGCTTTCATACCATCTTCATCGGTGAAATCCTCTTTTGCATAGATGGCTTCTTTTTCTTTCATGATCTCATAGAGTCTTGCATTTCCCATCATAACAGTATCCAGTACCGGATATTCATCATATTTGAAATGATCCTGCTGCAGGAAAGAAAGACGCTCACCTGGTGTGATGATAACTTCACCGTTCGTTGGTTCAAGCTGTCCGGATAAGATTTTTAAAAATGTAGATTTACCTGCACCGTTTGCTCCGATCAGACCGTAGCAGTTTCCTTCTGTAAATTTAATATTAACATCTTCGAACAGGGCTTTTTTACCAACCCGTAATGTTACATTACTTGTACTAATCATATTGGTTTATATTCTCCTTGTCGTTTGAATCTCTGTTGATAGTGACTGCGTCCGGATTTGCAGACGCTGACTAGCATATAGTATCAAATATAGGGGAAAATAGCAAGGGAAGTTCCTCTTTTCCTTCTATGAAAAAGGGTATATAATGGTAACTACGAAGAATAGAAAGCAAAAGAGAGGTATGAAGTTTATGATAAAAGCAACATTAGTATTGGAAGGCGGAGCCAATCGCGGAGTATTTACATCGGGAGTCCTTGATTATCTGATGGGAAAAGAACTGTATATGTCCAATGTGATCGGTGTATCTGCAGGTGCCTGCAATGCAGTTGATTATGTATCAAAACAGGCTGGACGGAGCCGGGAATGCGTGATCCACCGTGAGAAAGAATATGATTATGTATACGGATTGAAGAAGACATTGAAAGAAAAAGCACTGATGGATATGGATATGTTGTTTGATAAATTCCCGAATGAAATCTATCCATTTGATTTCGAGACGTATTTTGCATCCGAGATGGAATGCGAACTGGTTGTTACGAATTGCATCACAGGAGCTGCAGAGTATCTGTCAGAAGATAAGGATCCGGAACGTCTGATGAAGATCTGCCGTGCATCAAGCAGTATGCCGCTTGCAGCACCGATTGCAAATGTAGACGGAATTCCGTATATGGACGGGGGACTTGCAGACTCCATTCCGATCGAGTATGCATTGGAAAAAGGGAATGACAAGATCGTTGTAGTGCTGACGAGAAATCCGGGTTACCGCAAGAAGAGAGCGCTAAAAGCAACAGAACAGCTTTATAAAAGAGCCTATAAAAAATATCCGAATCTGGTACGTGCGATCATGACAAGAAATGCGGTATATAACAGGCAGATGAAGCTGATCGAAAAGCTGGAAGAAGAAGGGAAGATCTTTGTGATCCGTCCACTGATTCCGACCGTATCACGTATGGAGAAGGATTACGATAAGCTGCAGCATTTCTATATGCATGGAAACAGATTAATGAAAAAAGAATATCAGGGCCTGTTGGAATATCTGAACGAGTAGAGGAAGAATGAGACCAGAAACATTATTAGACTTTATGGGTGTGGCAGAACACCTGAAATGTAATATGCGCCATTCCAGAATGACAGATCACAGGCGGGAAAGTGTGGCAGAACACACGTACCGTCTATGTGTATTTGCGTGGCTGGTAAAAGAAGAATTTCCGGATTGTGACATGGATAAGGTGATGAAGATGTGCCTGTTCCATGATCTGGGGGAAGCGCTAACCGGTGATATTCCGGCATTTGTGAAGACGGATGACGACCGGAAAACAGAAGGAGATGCGCTCACGCTGCTGACCGCAATGCTTCCGGGAAAAGAGCGGCAGGAGTTGGATGAATTGTTCGGGGAACTGGAAAGAGAAGAGACAATGGAAGCGAAGATCGTGCATGCCCTGGATAAGATGGAGACTTTGATCCAGCATAACGAGGCGGATATTGCAACCTGGCTTCCGCTGGAATATGATCTTCAGATGACTTACGGGGAAAAAGAATGTATGGCAGATCCATATCTTACGAAGCTGCGTGAAGTGATCCGGCAGATATCGGAAGATAAGATCACCGCAGAAGGAGAAGACAGAGAATCGTCTTACTATATCAGAAAAGATATAGAGAATATGCATCTGTCGGAAGTGACAGATCTCTTACGGAGTACAGAATGGGCAGAAGACAGAACGGAAGAGATGATCCGGAAAAGTATGGAGAATTCTTGTCCATATGGTCTGTTTCTGAAAGCCGGCACCGGTGAAGGCAGAATCAAGGAAAGCAGTATGGCCGGAAAAGACAGACAGATTGGATTTGCAAGGGTTCTGACAGACGGTGTCACGACGTTTTATCTGATGGATTTCGTTATAGAAGAAAAGTACCGCAGTCAGGGATTCGGAACCATTTTGATGGATCGGATCATGAAAGAGAACGGGCACCTGTATGGAATGCTGCATACAAAAGATGCAAAAGCCTTTTATGAAAAATATGGCTTCCGTGCAATCGGAGATACAAAGAAAACAGAAGAAATATATATGGAAAAACCGTGCAGTTGAAAATAGCTGCACGGTTTTTTACAGATCTTCCAGATTGATATCACGCGGTGTTTCCATATGTTTCAATGTAATCTCATAGATGCGTGAAGTATCGCCATTCTTCATACAATCCATGATCCAGTCAAGATCTTTAAAAAGCTTTTTTGCCTTACGGGAAGAGAACTCTTCAGAAGGATTCATGAATGTACTTATATTCCTCGGTCAGCCGATCGTAGCAGTCGGACTGGGACTGATCGTAGCAATTCTGACACTTGGAAGAAGCCTTGACAGACATGAAGCCCTTACAGAGATGGAAAAAGGAATGGCTTCAGCCGGAATCATCATGCTGGTAACAGGCGGAGGCGGAGCTCTCGGACAGATCAAGCCGTCTTTTGTATGCCGGAGAATGTAAGGGAACGAACATTCTGTGTTATCTTGTAAATAAAATGCCGGCATGTTATCATAAATACAGAAAAAAAGAAGGAACAGGTGTATTATGAATGAATCAAGCCGTCAGGAACGGATAATAAGAACGTCTGTGGTCGGAATATTAGTGAACTTACTGATCGCAGCAGTGAAAATAATGATCGGGACACTGGCATCGTCCATTGCGATCGTGTCGGAAGGTATCAATAATGCAACGGATGCAGGATCTTCGTTCCTGACTTATATAGGGACAAAACTTTCCGGGAAACATCCGGATGAAAAGCATCCGTTTGGGTATGGAAGAATAGAGTATCTGACAGGTATGGTGGTCGGCGTCCTGATATTATATGCCGGACTGGGGATGCTTAAGGAGTCTGTGGAAGGAATCCTTCATCCGTCAGATATGAATGTCAGTATACTGACGGTACTGATCGTTGCAGGAACAGCCGTAACCAAATTTATTCTGGGAATGTATACGATAAAAGTAGGAAAATCCGTAGAATCAGAAGTATTACTGGCAGTGGGGGAAGATGGAAGAAATGATTCGTATTTCTCAGGTCTGACAATCCTGTCATCTGTGATATTTTTATTTACAGGTTTCTCGCTGGATGCTTATGCAGGTATTGTGTTTTCTTTTGTCGTGATAAAGAGCGGAGTGGACACGCTTAAGAATACGGCATCCGATCTGATCGGACGGTCGGGGAAAGAAGAACTTGCGAGAAAGCTTTATAAAGAAATCCGTGCAACAGATGGAGTGATCAGTGCGATCGATATGATGCTGCACGATTATGGACCGGACCGCTATTCAGGTTCGGTGAATATCGAGATCGATCATAAAAGAAGCATCGGAGAAGTCTATGAAGAGATTCATAGATTGCAGCTTCGGATCATGGAAGAGTATCATGTGACGATGGTGTTTGGAATCTATGCAGTCGATGAAGATACTGCGGCTATCGTTGATATCCGCAGATACATCGGGAAATTCGTACGCGTAAATGAGCACGTGAAGAGTTTTCATGCGTTATATCTGAGCAAAGAGACCGGTACACTCTACTGTGATCTCATTGTGGACTATGCACTCAGAGACTGGGAAGAGTTGAGGGAATCTTTTGTAGAATACATGAAGAAGCAGTATCCGGAATATGAGATATCACTGACAATAGAGACAGAATTTGTATGATTTTTATTCCGTGTGTATCAAATGCCTTATGAATGAAATGGCAAATACGTAACCGTAGTGGCCTCCACCGGGTTACACTTCCGGGCATTTCATTTATTAACATCTGCTGCCAGTCACGACTTGAAGAAAACAGTATAAAGTGGTTCTGGTGAATGTGGAATGCTCTTAGAAAAAGTTAGAGAGTCAGAATCTCCGTTAAAGGAACGAAGCGAATGTGTTTGAGGCGAACGCCGAGTTTGAGCGTAGTTCCTTTGCTTTTAGGAGATTCTGGCTCTCTTAGTTTTTCTTAGAGTATGGAACCTGAACCAGAACCACTTTATACTGTTTTCTTCAAGGATCGAGAGGCCAACTACGTTAATAAATCAAATCCCAAATCAAATTAATAGGTAACCTCCTGCAAATACAACCCCTTCGGATCGCAAGGCGCACTGGCTTCCAGGATTCCGGCAAAGATATCATCAATATCCTGCACAGAGCGGTTGCCGAGTCCGATATCCATCAGTGTACCAACGATGATGCGGGCCATGTTGTGAAGAAAATCATCAGCATGGATCAGGATCTGCATTTCCTCAATGTCTCCATAGATATCAATATCAAAGATCTCTCGGACTGTAGATTTCGTCTTCTTCGCACTGGAGAAATTGCGGAAATCGTGACGTCCGGTGAGTTTCTCGGCGGCCTGCTGCATCATGCGTTTGTCCGGGATACGGTAGCAGTGGTAGGTATATTTACGGTCAAAGACACTTGGCACATCATCAATGGTCATGCGGTATACATAAGTCTTGGATGTAGCATTGAGCTGTGCGTGGAAACGTTCCGGCACTTCTTCCACTTCGATGATCGCAATATCCATCGGAAGATAACGGTTCAGATAGTGCTTGATGTTCTGTGTGCTGACAGAACAGGATGTCCGGAAGTTGGCAATCTGCGCATAAGCATGTACGCCGACTTCGGTACGGCATCCGCAGAAAAGTTCCAGATCATCTTCTTCTGTCATTTTCTTTAAAACTTCTGTGATTTTATTCGATATGGTATTGCCGGATTCGTCTTTTCCTAGTCTTGTCCATCCCTGGTAACGGCTTCCATCGTATTCGATCGTTAATTTTATATTTCTCATGAGAACTCCATTCCGCTGTAAAACAGCTTTTATTGAAATTAATTTAAGTATAACAAATACGGTGCTATAATAAAAGAGTTTAAAAAGAAAAGAGAGGTGTTTTTTTGTGGAAATGGAAAAAAGAAAGGTATCGGATTCAATCGTAGAGACGGTTCATATGGTAAGACCGCAGCACCTGAATGCGTCTGACCGTTTGTTCGGAGGGGCACTTATGCAGTGGATCGATGAAGTGGCAGGTATGGTGGCAAAACGTCACACAAGGAGAAATGTGATCACAGCATCTGTAGACAGTCTGAGTTTCCTTAGGGGTGCATATGTCAAAGATACAGTTGTGATCATTGGAAAAGTGACTTATGTTGGGAATACCTCTATGGAAGTAAAGGTAGATACTTATGTAGAGGCATTGAGCGGGGAACGTACGCCGATCAATCATGCGTATTTTACAATGGTGGCACTGGACAAGAATGACAGGCCGGTAAGAGTACCGAGACTGGAACTTGAGACAGAAGAAGAAAAAGAAGAGTGGGATAAGGGAGAAAAGAGAAGAGAACTCCGTATGATGCGTAAAGAAGAAGGACTTTAAAGCCCTTCTTCTATTTTGTTATGTATGATTCTTCATATGTGTGCGGACCATCTGCACCATCTGGTCAATCTGCTCCTGCTCTTTGGCGGGGCGTCCCTCTTTCAGGATGTCGAGGATGAGAGACATTTCCTGCGGAGTGAACTGGATTCCTTTTTTGTTTGCGCTGGTGATGAGTGCCATCATCACAGGAGCCAGTGATCTTCCGCTTTTGCCGGCAGTCTGTTTTGCGGCGAGCCGGATCAGCTCCAGTTTGACAGGATCCATTCCATTTATAGCCGGATGATCCATCCAGCTGTTGCCGGTATTGCTTCCGGAAGAGTCCGTTGTATGAGTGGTTCTTTCATTCATGTGAAGAGTCTCCTTTCTTTGCCGGTGATCCAGATGCGGAAAGTTCCTCGTCGAACAGTTCCATGTAATTCTGGAACATTTCCATATCTTCGCCGGACATCATTGCTTTCATAAGATCAACAGGGCTTGCAGGACCGGAAGCACCGGGATCTCCGGCTGTGGAACCGGCCTGCGCCATCGCCATCATTTCCGCCATCTGCATCACAGAAGTCATCTGATTCATCATATCCCGTTCATTTTCATCCATATAAGGCGCCAGTTCGCTGATCGATTGAAAAGAAAATGCATGGAAAGGAAGTCCCCGGAAATAGTCCATCGTATACCGGAATTCGGTAAATTTGATGTAGACGGCAAGAAAGCGCTGAATGGAAGGAGGTAGGAAGGCAAGAAACAGCTTCCATTTATATAAATAGGAGGGTGTGACAGATTTATCGAAGGGTGTCATTGGTTTAGAAGGTTTTCCGGCCATGGTGACTCCTTCCGGTATCAGCGTTATAAATATATATGAAAAAAGAGACGGGAAAATGACTCCGTCTCTTAAGTCCTATACAGGAAAATGTAAGTTGTCTAGCATCCACATCCACAGCCGTTGCCGCAACCATTACCGCATCCATTGCCAAAGCCGCCGCAGCAGCAGAGAAGAAGGATGATCCACAGGCAGCTGTCGTTACCATTGCCACATCCGCATCCATTGCCGCATCCATTGCCGCATCCATTGCCAAAGCCGCCGCAGCAGCAGAGAAGAAGGATGATCCACAGGCAGCTGTTGTTGCCGAAGCCACATCCGCTGTTACTGCATCCACAACTGCATCCGCCGCATCCACAGTCCCCGCCGAATCTGTCGCGTCCTTCGCATCCGCATCCACAGTTTGCTGTACTCAAATCGCTCATATTGAATCCTCCAATAATGATGTTTACAGTACATAATATGCAGACGGTGCAGATGTGTGAGCAGAATATTAAGTATAACTGACCAGCCGTTTCAGAGAATACTGGAAATGAAGCAGTTCTTTCTGAAGCTTCACACGTTTGAATCCACTGAGTTCTTTTTTTGAATAATCATCGTAAACCTTCAATAGATAAGATACCGGGAGATTCCGGTTCTTATACCAGGTGAAAAGCAGCCAGTCCATGATCGGAGGCAGCCAGTACTTTTCGGGAATCTCTGCCTCTCGCAGTGTTATGGCATAGCGGAGTGCCTGAGAGGAAAGATCCGACAGCCGGTCCGCTGCCTGTTTCTTATTTTTTTCTTTGAAAAGCTGTTCGCTTTCCAGCGTGATATCATATAAAGAATCAGCTGCCCGCCAATAATTCACAAATGGTGTACCGGTGACCGGCACTGTTTCTTCCATATTATGAAGATTGAACAGATCAAAGTTCCGGTCTGCACCTGCAGATGGCTTTCCGAATACTTTGCGGTCATAAGAAGCACGTTTCTTCGGATCGGAAAGTATGCGGTAGGCTTCCAGGATCTGCTGCATTTTTCTGGTTGTATCGATACCATTCTTCATGTTGGCATCGGGATGATATTTTTTCGCAAGTCTGTTCTTGGCGGCAGAGATTTCTTCAGGAGAAGCCGTTCTTGACACACCAAGCATCTTGTAATAATTCTTTTTTGCCATTATATTCTCCCCTTATAATATATGGACATGATCGGAAGATACTGCATCCGGCAATATCTCCCATCAGATATATTACGACAAAGCCGGTGGGAAATCAATTTTATTTTGAAAAAACAAAGGTGTAAAGAAAAAATACTTGACACCCATCCGGAAGTGTTATATGATATCGGAGGTGAAAGACATGAATGAAATATTAGAACAGGCATTATTATATGATTTTTATGGAGAACTTCTTACGGATCATCAGAAAGAAGTGTATGAGCAGTTTGTCCTGGAAGATTTATCACTCGGCGAGATCGCAAGAGAGGAAGGAATCAGCAGACAGGGGGTACATGATCTGGTAAAGAGATGTTCCCAGACACTGAAAGGCTACGAAGAGAAACTTCATCTGGTAGAGAAATTCGTGTCGGTCAGAGAAAAAGTAAAGCAGATTGATGAATTGCTGGATGGATATGAGAAGGAGAATGCAGAAGAACTTGTTGCAGACATCCGGAAGATATCCGATGAAATTATAGAGGAGTTATAGCATGGCATTTGACAGCTTGACAGAGAAACTTCAAAACGTATTTAAGAACCTGCGAAGCAAAGGACGTCTGACAGAAGATGATGTCAAAGAAGCTTTAAAAGAGATCAAGCGCGCATTACTCGCAGCGGATGTTAACTTTAAAGTGGTAAAAGATTTCATCAAGAGCGTGCAGGAGCGTGCGATCGGTCAGGATGTAATGAATGGTCTGAATCCGGGACAGATGGTGATCAAGATTGTAAATGAGGAACTGATCAACCTGATGGGTTCGGAGACTACAGAGATTCAGCTTCAGCCTGGAAAGGCCATCACGGTCATCATGATGGCAGGTCTTCAGGGAGCAGGTAAGACGACCACGACAGCAAAGCTTGCCGGAAAGTTCAAGTTAAAGGGCAAGAAACCACTGCTAGTTGCATGTGATGTCTACAGACCGGCTGCGATCAAACAGTTACAGGTCAATGGTGAGAAGCAGGGTGTGGAAGTCTTCTCCATGGGAGAGAACCACAAGCCGGCGAATATCGCCAGGGCGGCGATCGAACATGCGCAGAAGAATGGCAACGACCTCGTGATCCTCGATACAGCCGGACGACTTCACATCGATGAAGATATGATGGCAGAGCTTGAAGAGATCAAAGAGGAAGTAGAAGTACATCAGACCATACTTGTTATTGATGCGATGACCGGACAGGATGCCGTGAATGTGGCAAAAGAGTTCAATGAAAAGGTCGGCATCGACGGTGTGATCGTTACCAAATTAGATGGTGACACAAGAGGTGGTGCGGCACTGTCCGTAAAGGCAGTTACCGGAAAGCCGATCCTGTATGTAGGTATGGGAGAAAAACTTTCGGATCTGGAACAGTTCTATCCGGACCGTATGGCATCAAGAATCCTCGGAATGGGAGATGTCCTGTCACTTATCGAGAAGGCAGAGGCCGAGATCGATGAAGAGAAAGCCAGAGAGATGACCCAGAAGCTTAAGAAGAACCAGTTTGATTTTGACGATTATCTGGAAAGCATTAAGCAGATGAAGAATATGGGTGGTCTTGGAAATATCATGAACATGCTGCCGGGTCTTGGAGGCATGGGCAGTAAGATGAAGGGATTGGACGACGAGCAGACAGCGGAAGCCGAGAGGAAGATGGGAAGAATGGAAGCGATCATTCATTCCATGACACCGGCGGAAAGAGCCAATCCAGATATTCTTTCTCCATCCAGAAAGCACAGAATTGCCAAAGGTGCAGGGGTGGACATCAGCGAAGTGAACCGCATGATCAAGCAGTTTAACGAGATGAAAAAGCTGATGAAACAATTTGGCAAGCCGGGAAAGAAGAAAAAATTCGGATTCCCGTTTTAAACATGATATACCGCGGATCCCGCGTTATATAGATTCCAGATTATACATTAGAAGATGCCAAAGGCAGGTTCTGGGTATAAGAATAAACTATGAATATTATAATTTTACGGAGGTAAACTAACATGGCAGTAAAAATGAGATTAAGAAGAATGGGACAGAAGAAGGCTCCTTTCTATAGAATCATCGTAGCAGATTCTAGAGCACCAAGAGACGGAAGATTCATCGACGAAATCGGAACATACGATCCGAACTGTGATCCAAGTGCTATCAAAGTTGACGAAGAAGCAGCTAAGAAATGGCTTGCAAACGGAGCACAGCCTACAGAAGCAGTTGCAAAGATTTTAAAGGCAGCAGGCATCGAGAAATAATTATGCCACTGGAGGTGTGCATTTATGAAGGAATTAGTTGAAGTAATTGCGAAAGCATTAGTCGACGATCCAGAAAGCGTTGTTGTAAATGAACGCGAAGAGAAGAAGACGACAGTTCTGGAAGTACGAGTTGCTGAATCTGATATGGGAAAAGTAATCGGAAAACAGGGCCGTATTGCGAAGGCGATCCGCTCAGTTGTGAAAGCCGCAGCAGCGAAGGAAGATAAGAAAGTTATCGTAGATATCATGGACTAGAATAATAATGGGGATTCCCATTTTGTCCCGGGACAGGCCCGTTTGTGGTCTGTCCCGCTTATCTTATATCAGAGTATGTGAACAGTATCTGTTATGAAAGAGGAAAAGGGCGGTATAGAAATGCCCGCAACATATAAGAAAAGGAGTATCTATGGAAGAATTGTTACAGGTAGGCGTCATCACTTCGACACACGGAGTGCGCGGGGAAGTCAAAGTATTTCCGACTACAGATGACCCGGAGCGTTTTAAGACGTTAAAGCATGTGCTGTTAGACACCGGGAGAGAAAAAAAACCTCTGGAGATTCAGGGGGTCAAATTCTTTAAACAGTTTGTGATCCTGAAATTCAAAGGAATTGATAATATAAATGATATTGAGCGTTACAAGAGATGCCCGCTTCTGGTAGAACGAAAAGATGCGGTGGCACTGGAAGAGGATGAATATTTTATCGCCGATATGATCGGTATCCAGGTTGTAACAGAGGACGATGAACCATTCGGAACATTAAAAGATGTCATGGAGACCGGTGCGAACGATGTTTATGTGATCGATACCGAGGAACATGGAGAAGTGCTGGTTCCGGCAATCCGCGAATGTATCCTGGATGTTGATATAGAGAATCAGAAGATGAAGATCCACCTGATGGACGGGCTGATCTAGAAAGAGGATAGTATATGAATTTTTATATTATGACATTATTTCCGGAGATGGTCATGGACGGGCTGAACACCAGTATCATCGGGCGTGCGGTGAATAAAGGACTTCTGTCTATAGAGGCTTTGAATATCAGGGATTATGCGTTCAATAAGCATCACAGCGTGGATGACTATCCGTATGGCGGCGGTGCAGGGATGCTGATGCAGGCGGAGCCGGTATATCAGTGCTATGATGCACTTGCAAGACAGATCCGAGAAAGGAAAGCCGGGGAAGAAAGATCCGGAGAACAGCCGGACATGGCGTGTGGAAAGAAACGCACAAGAGTCATTTATCTGTCCCCGCAGGGAAAGACATTCAACCAGTCTATGGCAGAAGAATTCGCACAGGAAGAAGATCTTGTATTCTTATGCGGACATTATGAAGGGATTGACGAACGTGTGCTGGAGGAGATCGTGACCGATTATGTATCCATCGGGGATTATGTCCTGACCGGGGGAGAGCTTCCGGCGATGATTATGATCGATGCGATATCCAGACTGGTTCCTGGAGTCCTCCATAACGATGTATCTGCCGAATTCGAAAGCTTTCAGGATAATCTGCTGGAATACCCGCAGTATTCCAGACCGGAAGTGTGGCATGACAAAAAAGTACCGGAGATATTGATGTCCGGTCATCATGCCAATATTGAAAAATGGAGACGCGAACAGTCTGTGATCCGCACTGCGAAGAACCGGCCGGATCTGCTTGAAAAGGCAGAGCTTACCGAGAAAGAAAAAAAGCTGGCAAAGAAAATACAAAGAGACGGGCAGTCGGTTACAGAGTAGGATCATATAAAGCAGAAAAGAGTGCAAAAAAACAAGAAAAAATCCTTGTAATTTTGCACCGGGTATGATAGAATATAGTGTGTTGTGAAGAAAAATAGATGGTCCTCTGGTACAAATGTATTAAGAACATCCAAGTAAACAAGGAGGTCACACATAATGAACGATATTATTAAGAACATTGAAGCTGCTCAGTTAAAAGAAGTAGCACCAGAATTCCACGTTGGAGATACTGTTAAAGTTTACGGAAAGATTAAAGAAGGAAACCGTGAAAGAGTACAGATTTTCGAAGGAACAGTCCTGAAGAGACAGGGTGGCGGAGCAAGAGAGACATTTACAGTTAGAAAGTTTTCTAACGGAATCGGTGTTGAGAAGACTTGGCCGGTACACTCACCAAACGTTGAGAAGATCGAAGTAGTAAGAAGAGGTAAAGTAAGAAGAGCAAAACTGAACTACTTAAGAGACCGCGTTGGTAAGAAAGCTAAAGTAAAAGAATTAGTAAAATAATCAGGAAAATGAATGTAAAAAGGACAACTACATAATGTAATTGTCCTTTTTTGATATTGCCATGTATTTCGCAGGGAGCTGCCCGTGGCAAGTCATGAAGATAAGGGGATTATATGAGACGCAGAAGTAATCTGGATTTTGAAAGACGAAGAAGATCCCGGAGATCAAGTTACCGCAGACGTCAGGCAAAAAAGAAACTGTTGGGAAAACTTCCGAAGGAGAAGAAGAAGATTCATCTGAATCTGGAAAAGATCGTATCCGGCATAAGCTGGGTGTTTAAGATCGCAGTTACCTGCCTGATCGCATTTGTCGCAGTATGGTACTGGGGACAACAGGTGAGTACCGTGGGAGATTCTATGAGACCGGTACTTAAGAATGCGGATAAAGTGCTGGTAAACCGTATTGTATATAATGCATCTTCTCCAAAGCGTGGAGATATCATTGTCTTTAAGCCGAAGGGCAATGAAAGTTCGCATTATTATACGAAGAGGATTGTTGGACTTCCGGGAGAAACGGTACAGATCGTAGAGAACCGGATTTATATCAATGGAGAGAAACTGGAAGAAGATTATACAACCACGAAGATCGATACCGCAGGCATCGCAGCCGAGAAGTTTAAGCTTGGCGGGGATGAATATTTTGTGATGGGTGATAACAGAAAGAACAGCGAAGACAGCCGGAGTGCAGATATCGGAGCGGTAAAACGGTCTTACATTTACGGAAAGGCCTGGTTTGTGGTATCACCGAAGAAGAATTTCGGATTCGTGAGATAATAGATAAGAGGAGAACGAAGATATGCATTTTCAATGGTATCCAGGGCACATGACGAAAGCAAAACGCATGATGCAGGAGAATATCAAACTAATAGATCTGGTCATTGAGCTGGTTGATGCCAGAGTACCGATCAGTAGCAGGAACCCGGACATTGACGAACTTGGAAAGAATAAAGCAAGGCTGATCCTTCTGAACAAGTCAGATCTGGCAGAAGATAAATGGAACGATGCCTGGTCGGAATATTTCCGCGAAAAAGGGTTCTCCGTTGTAAAAGTGAACTCTAAAAAAGGCGGGGGGATCAAGTCTATCAACGGCGTGATCCAGGAAGCATGTAAAGAAAAGATTGAAAGAGACAGAAAGCGCGGTATCCTGAACCGTCCGGTCAGAGCCATGGTAGTAGGAATCCCGAATGTCGGAAAGTCAACATTCATCAATGCACTGGCAGGAAAAGCATGTGCGAAGACGGGCAACAAGCCGGGTGTGACCAAGGGAAAACAGTGGATCAGACTGAACAAGAATGTAGAACTTCTTGATACACCGGGAATCTTATGGCCAAGATTCGAAGATCAGGCAGTAGGTCTTAAGCTTGCATTTATCGGTTCGATCAAGGATGAGATCCTGCAGACGGAAGAACTGGCAGCAGAGCTTGTGACATTTATGAACAAGAATTATCCGGGAGTTTTGGAGAGCAAATATAACGTAGAAGAAGATGCGGATCCATACGGCATGATCGCAAGGATCGCTGAAAGCAGACATTGCCTGGTACGCGGAAATGAACTGGATACAGAGAAAGCGTCTGTCCTTCTGATGGATGATTTCCGTAACGGACGCCTGGGAAGACTGACTCTGGAATATCCGGATGCATATTAGAAAGGACACGCACGAATATGTCCAGACATTCAAAGAGAGAGGAAGAAGAAAGAGACATCCTGGGGGAACTCGGCGGATGGCTTGTGTATATACTGCTTATCATCGGTCTGACCTATCTGATCATCACCTTTGTCGGACAGCGGACGATGGTAAGCGGATCTTCCATGGAGACGACATTACAGGATGGAGACAATCTGATCGTTGATAAGATCAGTTACCGGTTCCGGGATCCGAAACGCTATGATATTATTGTATTTCCGTATAAATATGAAGAAGATACATATTATATCAAACGTATCATCGGAATGCCGGGTGAGACTGTGCAGATCCGGGACGGATATGTGTATATCGATGGAAAACGCCTGACCAGTGATATCTATGGGAAGGAGAAGATCAAGGATCCGCAGACGGCTGCAGAACCGGTTACGCTGGGAGATGATGAATACTTTGTGATGGGAGATAATCGTAATCACAGTATGGACAGCAGAGATCCGGGGGTAGGAGTGCTGACCCGGAAGGATCTGATTGGCAGAGCCTGGGTGCGTATCTATCCATTTGACAATATAGGAGTGATCCGACATGAATAAACGAGAAGAAGAAAAACTGAAAAAACAACAGGAAAAGCTTCAGAAAGAACTGGAGCGTACCGAAGCGATGAGCGTCTATGAAAAAGAATACAGCGACTGTACCTATATCTGTGGGATCGATGAAGTCGGCCGCGGGCCATTTGCCGGTCCGGTGGTAGCGGGAGCAGTCATTCTGCCAAAAGATGATCCGATCCTGTATCTGAATGATTCGAAAAAGCTTTCGGAAAAAAAACGGGAGGCACTTTACAATGAGATCATGGAGCGTGCAGTGGCGACAGGAATCGGGATCGTAAGTCCGGCAAGGATTGATGAGATCAATATCCTGCAGGCGACTTATGAGGCGATGCGCATGGCGATAGGGAACCTGAAGGTACAGCCGGATCTGCTTCTGAACGATGCAGTGACGATACCGGGCGTCGATATCCGGCAAGTGCCGATCATCAAAGGAGATGCTAAAAGTGTGTCCATTGCAGCGGCAAGTATCATTGCCAAAGTGACCAGGGACCGCCTGATGGTAGAGTATGATGCAGTGATGCCGAGGTATGATTTCGCTGCCAATAAAGGATATGGCACGAAGAAGCATATTGAAGGTCTGAAAGAACTGGGACCATCACCGATCCACAGAATGACATTTATAAAAAAATACATATAAAAATATATCACAGACAGCAAAGTTGTAAGAATGTTTGCTAAAATGAACGGGAGGACTATGGCCGGAGATACAGGAAGAGAACGGAAGAATAACCGGGAGACCGGAAGCCATTATGAACGGCTTGCCGGTGCATATCTGGAGCAGGAAGGATATGAGATCCTGGAGTATAATTACCGGTGTAAGACCGGAGAGATTGATATTATAGCAAGAGAAGCGGGATATCTGGTCTTCTGTGAGGTGAAATATCGCGCTTCAGATAAAAAAGGACATCCGGCGGAGGCTGTAAATCCAGCCAAACAGAGAACCATTTCCAAAAGTGCACTATGCTATATGACGGTCAACGGAATCGATGAGGTACCATGCAGATTCGATGTGGTGAGCATCGAGAATCATGAGGTGACACTTTACCGGAATGCATTTGATTATACAGGATAGGAAGAGATCCGGAACAGAAAGGATGAATATGGCATGAATCTGGGCTTACATTATAAAAATCAGGACCATATATTTGATGAAAAAGAAGTGAACGGTGTCCCGTTCTTAAGTTATCCGATGCTGGAAGAGACCGGAATCGTGAATCATGGATTCTCGACCAGACTTGGCGGTGTCAGCAAAGGATGCTGGGCAACGATGAATATCAGTACAACCAGAGGTGACGATCCGGAAGATGTCAGGGAGAATCAGAGAAGGATTGCCGGAGCCATCGGTGTACAGCCGGAAGATATGACATTCACCAATCAGACCCATACGACCAATGTAGCGGTAGTAAAAGCCGGAGACAGGGGAAAGCGTTTTCAGGAGACCGATGGAATGATCACAGATGTGCCGGGAATCTGTCTGGTTACATTTTACGCAGACTGTGTGCCGTTGTATTTTGTTGATCCGGTGAAGAAGGCGATCGGTCTTTCACATTCCGGATGGCGAGGAACCGTCGGTAAGATAGGAAAAGTTACCATAGAACTGATGCAGAAGACATATGGCTCTGATCCGGAAGATATCATTGCGGCAATCGGTCCGTCCATCTGCCGGGACTGCTATGAAGTGAGCGGGGATGTGATACAGCAATTCCGGGAAAGCTTTGACGAAGCGTACTGGCCGGAGCTGTTTTATAAAAAAGAAAACGGGAAATACCAGTTGGATCTCTGGCGTGCCAATGAACGGATATTCACAGAAGCCGGAATACGCGAAGATCATATTGCGGTAACCAATGTATGCACACACTGCAATCCGGATATTCTGTTCTCGCACAGGACTACCGGAGATAAAAGGGGAAATGTAAGCGCATTTCTTGCGCTGAAACAGATGACAACAAGAGGAGTATAACATATGACAGATACAACAATTGCAGATACGACGCAGGAAGTAACCGATGCGACCCAGGAAGCGGTCAAACAGGTTAATCAGCTGACACAATATGTACAGGACAGCATACCGGGACTGATCACGTTCGGATTGAAAGTGCTGGCGGCACTGGTGGCATTCTTTATCGGCCGGCTGGTGATCCGGTGGATCCGGAAGATCGTCAGACGTTCCTTTGAGCGCTCCGGTGCAGACAAAGGAGTGGAGCAGTTTGTAGATTCCCTGCTAAAATATGGACTGTATGCCCTGCTTGTCTTCAGTCTGATCTCCAGTCTTGGATTCGATACAACGTCCGTAGCAGCAGTACTGGCATCCGGTGGTGTGGCAATCGGTCTTGCATTACAGGGAAGCCTTTCGAACTTTGCAGGCGGAGTCCTGATCCTTTTATTAAAACCGTTTGTAGTCGGAGATTATATTATCGAGGATACCAACGGAAAAGAAGGAACCGTAAAAGAGATCCAGATCTTCTATACCAAACTCAGTACAATTGATAACAAGACGATCGTAATCCCGAATGGAATGCTGACCAACAACAGTATTACCAATGCAACGGCAAAAGATGAAAGGCAGCTGGATCTGCGTGTGGCTATTTCTTATGATGCGGATATCCGACAGGCAAAATCAGTGATCGAAAATCTGCTGATCAAAGATGAATGTATCATCAAGAACGAACAGATCAATGTATTTGTTCATGAGCTGGCAGACAGTGCGGTTGTACTGGGAATCCGTGCATGGGTGAAGAATGAGGAATATTGGGAAACCAGATGGAGACTGCTCGAAGAGATCAAGCTTTTACTGGATGAGAACGGTATCGAAATTCCATATCCGCAGATGACTGTACACATGCAGAAGAACACATAGAAACATATCGAAGCATATAAAAAAATACGCCATACAATACAGGAAGCAGATCAGCAGGCATTATGCCTGCGGCAGGCTTCTATATTGTATGGCGTATTTTGTAATTATCCTAAGACAACCTCTACCTTACAGGTCTTCTTGCCGGCATCGAACGGAATAAGAGTTCCTGTTACCGGCTGTCCGTCAACCGTGACAGACGCGACTCCGGACTCTACATGTGCACTGTTATCAATCGTAATATCGTAAGAGACACCACGGTAAGTACGGCGGCAGGTATAGCCGCTCCAGTCAGACGGAATACATGGATTGATACACAGTCCCTGTAAAGTCGGCTGGATACCGAGAATATACTGGCTGATACAGGTAAATGTCCAGGCGGCTGTTCCGGTAAGCCAGCTGTTCTTGCCTTCTCCGTGAGTCGGAGCATCCCGGCCGGCCATCATCTGACAGTAGACATACGGCTCGGTCCTGCGGATCTCACTCTGATCTTCCAGATAAGCAGGACAGGTCTTTTTGAAGACCTCGAAAGCCCGGCTGCCATGACCGAGAACCGTCTCGGCACAGCTGATCCATGGATTATTATGGCAGAAGATTCCGGCATTTTCCTTATATCCCGGCGGGTAAGAAGAGATCTCCCCAAGTTCTACATGATAGGTTGTATAAGCAGGAGTCTGCAGGATAATGCCGTATCTGGTATCCAGGCGTTCTTCCACACTTCTGAGCGCACGGGCAGCAGCGGACGGACTTCCATCTTCCGTAATATCCGTGCCGATTCCGGCCATCACACACATTCCCTGTGGTTCGATAAAGATCTGGCCTTCTTCGCAGACCTTGCTTCCTACCGGATTGGACATAGCATCATAAGCACGCAGGAACCAGTCTCCGTCCCAGCCGGCATCCATAACAGTCTCTTCCATAGCAGCCACTTCTTTTAATACAGCATCCCGCTCGTCGTCCAGGCGGAGGGCATCACAGATCTCTGCATATTCCCGTCCGTATTTTACGAACATACCGGCGATGAATACACTTTCGGCTATCGGTCCGTCGTTCGGTCCTGTCGTCTGGAAACTCTCACCCGGTTCTTCGGAAAAGCAGTTCAGATTCAGACAGTCATTCCAGTCTGCACGTCCGATGAGCGGCAGTCCGTGAGGACCTTTGTGGGTTGCGGTATACTGAAAACTCCGTCTTAGATGTTCCATCAAAGGAGCCGTGTTACCCGCATCATTATCGAATGTACAAGGTTCTTCAAGGATAGAAAAATCCCCTGTCTCACGAAGATAAGCAGCCGTTCCCGCAATCAGCCACAAAGGATCATCATTGAATCCGCTTCCGACATCCATATTACCGCGCTTGGTGAGCGGCTGATACTGGTGATAAGCGCTTCCATCAGGAAATTGCGTAGCTGCAATATCCAGGATACGCTGGCGGGCGCGTTCCGGGATCAGATGGACAAAGCCAAGCAGATCCTGACAGGAATCGCGGAATCCCATCCCGCGTCCCAGACCGCTCTCATAGTAGCTTGCACTGCGGCTCATGTTAAATGTAACCATGCACTGATACTGGTTCCATATATTCACCATACGGTTCAGCCTGACATCTTCTGTCTGAATCGTATAAGCGGACAGAAGCGTTGTCCAGTAATCTTTTAATTCCTGAAATGCGGCCATTACCTGTTCCGTTGTCTGGTATCTGGCAAGCAGTCTGTCGGCAGGTTCTTTGTTGATGACACCGGGTGCACTGAACTTTTTATCCTTTGGATTCTCGCAGTATCCCAGGACAAAGACCAGGGATACCGAATCGCCGGGGCTTAGCTTCAGGTGGATATGGTGGCTCGCAACAGGAGCCCATCCATGTGCGATACTGCCGGAGCAGGAGCCTTTTTTGACTGCCTGCGGATCCGCAGGACTGTTATACAGTCCGATGAAGGCATCTCTGGAAGTATCAAATCCGTTGACCGGATGATTGACCGAATATACCGCGTAATGATTGCGGCGTTCCCGGTATTCCGTCTTGTGATAAATGGTACTTCCGGCAACCTCCACTTCACCCGTAGAAAAATTCCTCTGGAAGTTTGAAGAATCGTCCGCTGCATTCCAGAGACAGAATTCAATATAGCTGAAAAGATCGAATTCTTTTTCCACATCCGTATAATTGGTCAGTGTAAGAAGATTGATCTCACAGTTGTCATGGACGGGAACGAAAGCAAGAAGCTTCGCATTCAGGCTGTTCTTTGAACTTTCAAAGACGGTATATCCGAGTCCGTGGCGGCACTGGTAAGAATCTAACGGTGTCTGGACCGGCTGCCATCCGGGATTCCAGACGGTATCTCCTTCTTTGATATAGTAATAGCGCCCGTTCTGATCCATCGGACTGTTGTTATAACGGTAGCGCGTCAGCCGGAGAAGCTTGGCATCTTTATAGAATGAATAGCCGCCGGCGGTATTGGATATCAGGCTGAAAAAGTCCTGAGTACCAAGATAATTGATCCAAGGCAGCGGTGTCTTAGGTGTGGTGATGACGTATTCTTTGTTGACATCATCAAAGTAACCGAATTTCATATGATAGCTCCTTTCTGATAAAAATATTCCGAACACGATTTCGTAATCTATTTTTATTATAAGAGTCTTATGGTCAAAATGTAAACAAAAATAATGATATAAAAATAACCTTTGTACAAAATACACAAGAAAAATGTGAAAAAATTGTGTATTTAAAAGGATTGACGAAATTGTGTAGACGATTTATTATAAAACTACGAAAACGTATTCGGGACGTTCGGAAAACCGGGAAAGGAGGAAACGCATGGTAACGATCAAGGATATATCGAAACGCTGCAACGTGTCGCCGGCTACCGTCAGTAAAGCACTGAATGGTTATGAAGATATCAGTAAAGAGACAATAGAGCTGGTAAAGCGGACGGCACAGGAGATGCACTATATGCCGAATGCAGCAGCAAGACAGTTGAAGACGAATATTTCACATAATATCGGAGTACTGTTCGTAGATGATACCATGTGTGGATTGACACATGAATATTTCTCGGCAATCTTAAACAGCACGAAAGAAGAAGCAGAACGGCTTGGGTATGATATAACATTTATCAGCCAGAACATAGGAGGTGAAAAGATATCATTTGCCGAACATTGCCGGTACCGCAAGTGTGACGGAGTGGTAATAGCAAGCGTAGATTTTTACAATCCGGGAGTCGTCGAACTGATGAGAAGCGACATCCCGACTGTTACTATTGATTTCGCAGCGGATAATCTGAACTGTGTCATGTCGGATAATGTTGACGGTACATACAGTCTGGTGAATTATCTGGCAGGAAAGGGACACCGCAAGATCGCATTCATCCATGGAGAGCATACATCCGTTACAGAAAAGAGACTGACCGGATTCTACAGGGGATGTGAACAGAACGGAATAGAGGTTCCGGAAGAATATGTTATAAAAGCGGTGTATCATGATCCGAAATCCAGCGCAAAGGCAACAGAATATCTGATGCAGCTTGACGATCCGCCGACGGCGATCATGTATCCGGATGATTTTTCTTACATTGGAGGGATGAATCAGTTAGAGAGAATGGGGCTTTCCATTCCGGATGATGTAAGTGTGACAGGATATGACGGAATTACATTGTCGGAGGTGTTGCGGCCGAAGCTGACAACTTATTATCAGGATGCAGAAGCGATCGGAAGAGAATCGGCAAGAAGACTGGTGGATGTAATTGAGAATCCAAAGACCAGCATACCGGAGAAAATAATGGTAACAGGACGGCTGATAGAAGGAAAAAGTGTAAAACAAATTTGAAAGGGAGGTACATCTTTATGAAAAAAAGAACAAAAAAACTCATTAGTATGTCGTTGGCATCTATCATGGCACTTTCTCTTGCGGGATGCGGAGGCAGCAGCGGCGGAAGCGACAGTTCGAAAAAAGAAGGTTCGGGCGATGCCGGCAAGACCTTGAACATCTGGTGCTGGAACGATGAATTCCAGAGCAGATTCAATGATTACTATCCGGAAGTGGAGAAAGTTTCAAAGGATAAGTCCACAACAACATTAAAGGACGGAACCGTTGTAAAATGGACGATTAATCCGAATGAGAACAACAACTATCAGAACAAACTGGATGAAGCTCTCCTGAATCAGGAGAAAGCATCCGCAGATGATAAGATTGACATATTCCTGATCGAAGCAGACTACGCATTAAAATATGTAGATTCTGATTACACAATGGATATCAAGGATCTTGGACTTACAGATGATGATCTGTCCGAACAGTATCAGTATACAAAAGATATCGTAACTATAGACGGAACACAGAAAGGTACGACATGGCAGGCAACACCTGGACTGTTCGCATACCGCCGTTCCATTGCTAAAGATGTTCTCGGAACAGACGATCCGGAACAGGTACAGGCAGCAGTTGCTGACTGGGATAAGTTCAACGCAGTTGCTGAAAAGGCAAATGAAAAAGGATACAAGATGTTATCCGGATATGACGATGCATACCGTACATTCTCGAACAACGTAGCTGCTCCTTGGGTAGATGGAAAGACAGTAAAAGTTGATGAGAACATTATGAAATGGGTAGACCAGACCAAGACATTTACAGATAAAGGTTATAACAATAAGACATCTCTGTGGGATGACGCATGGGCAAAAGATCAGGGACCAGAAGGAAAGGTATTCGGATTCTTCTATTCAACATGGGGAATCAACTTCACACTTCTTGG
This sequence comes from Dorea longicatena, assembly GCF_024168045.1. Classification (GTDB taxonomy): domain Bacteria; phylum Bacillota; class Clostridia; order Lachnospirales; family Lachnospiraceae; genus Dorea_A. Next base: position 1,754,194 of record NZ_CP100126.1, on the reverse strand, counting down.
CAACTCCCTTGCAGATCCTGACGGAGAGAAAGAAGTCGGAAATGGTATCTATGGTGATTACGCAGTATGCCAGGGACCGGAACCATATTACTGGGGCGGAACATGGATCTGTGCAGCAACAGGAACAGACAACAAAGACGAAGTTGCTGATATCATGAAGAAACTGACATGTGACAAAGATATTATGAAACAGATCACACTGGATACAGAAGATTATACAAATAACAAATCAGCTATGAAAGAGATCGCTGACGATCCGGATTATGGCTCAGCATTCCTCGGTGGACAGAACCACATCAAACTTTTCGCAGAACAGGCTGAAAAGATCGATATGAGCAATGCAGGCAAATACGATCAGGGATGTAACGAAAAGATTCAGGCTGCATTCAAAGATTACTTCGACGGCAAAGTAGATGAAGATACTGCTAAGAAGAACTTTGAGAAGGCAATCACAGAGCTTTATCCAAATCTGGAAAAAGTTGAGTGGCCATCTAACTAACAGTAAGACCGGACAGGGTGGGCATCATCGCCCACTCTGTTTTGCTTAAAGATGCAAAGAATATTCATATTTTATATACGGCAAGAAAGGAGGATGCACATGAAGGCAACAGCAACGAAAAAGAAAGTAAGTTACGCAAAATGGGGATACCTCTTCATCTTGCCGTTTTTCCTTGTGTTTCTTGTGTTCCAGCTGGTACCACTGGTATCTACATTCTATTATAGTTTTTTCGAATATTACAGAGACGGACTTACCGTAGTAGGACCGAATTTTGTAGGACTTAAGAATTATCAGGAACTTCTGTCCGCAGATCTGCCGAAATACATCGGTAATACGATCGTCATGTGGCTGATCGGATTCATTCCACAGATTATTGTATCGCTGGTTCTGGCAGCATGGTTTACAGATGTAAGACTCCGGATCAAAGGAAAGACATTTTTTAAAGTTGTGATCTATCTTCCGAATCTGATCATGGCAAGTGCATTCGCAATGCTGTTCTTCGCCCTGTTCTCTGTGAACGGTCCGGTAAATGGATTGCTGAAATCCATGGGTGTGATACATACACCGATCCGGTTTCTGTCATCGGTTGCGGGAACGAGAGGTCTGGTAGGACTGATGAACTTTCTGATGTGGTTCGGTAATACGACGATCCTTCTGATGGCGGCAGTCATGGGAATCAGTCCGTCGATGTTCGAAGCGGCAGAACTTGACGGTGCAGATCACAGACAGACATTCTTTAAGATTACCCTTCCGCTTATCCGGCCGATCCTGGTATATGTACTGATCACATCCATGATCGGAGGTATGCAGATGTTCGATATTCCACAGATCCTGACAAACGGAAAAGGAAGTCCGAACCGTACTGCAACAACCGTTATCATGTATCTGAATAACCATTTATATAGTAAGAACTACGGCGCAGCGGGCGCAATATCTGTAGTATTGTTCATCATCTGCGCAATTCTGTGTGTGGGCGTTTACTTCACACTGAATCAGGAAGATGAGAAGAAACATCATCACAAGAAGGGAGGAAAATAACATGGCTGAAAAGAAAACGAACGGAACTAACAGAGTCCATAAAGGAAGAATGACGCTTGCCTATGTTGTACTGATCATACTTTCCTTCCTGTGCCTGTTCTTCTTCTATGTATTGCTGGTCAATGCGACAAGGAATCATTTCCAGATCCAGAAGGGCTTCTCGTTCGTCCCGGGAAAATCTTTGGTTCGGAATCTGAAAGCGGTTCTGAATGATGCCAACATTCCGGTAGTTTCAGGAATTAAGAACAGTCTGATCGTGTCTGTATGTACGGCAGCACTGTCTACATACTTCTCTGCAATGACCGCTTATGGCTTGTATGCTTATGATTTCAAATTAAGAAAACCGGCATTCTTATTCATCCTGCTGATCCTGGTAATGCCGACACAGGTATCTGCACTTGGTTTCGTTAACCTGATCACCAAGATGGACTTAATGGACAGTCTGGTTCCGTTGTTCCTCCCATCGATCGCGGCACCGGCGGTATTCTACTTCATGTACAGTTATATGCAGTCATCACTTCCGTTGGAACTGATCGAAGCGGCAAGGATTGACGGAAGCGGAGAGTTTCACACATTTAACAAGATTGTAATACCGATCATGAAGCCGGCGATGGCAGTACAGGCGATCTTCGCATTCGTGCAGGCATGGAACAACTACTTCCTGCCGGGACTGATCTTAAGCAGCAACGAGAAGAAGACACTTCCGATCCTGATTGCATCTCTCCGAAGTGCAGACTTCCTGAAGTTCGATATGGGTAAAGTGTATATGCTGGTAGCGATTGCGATCGTGCCGATCATTATCGTATATATCCTGCTTTCCAAATATATTGTTGCAGGTGTGACACTTGGAGGTGTAAAAGAATAAGAAATATAAGAAATGTTGTGGATAACAACAAAAAAGGAATCCTGATCAAAGGATTCCTTTTTTTAAGCTGGAAATCGGACTTGAACCGACGACCCCTTCATTACGAGTGAAGTGCTCTACCAACTGAGCTATTCCAGCATGTGCCTGTGACAGCCACGAATATAATTATACTGCATTTTCCCAGATTTGCAAGTGTTTTTTTAAAATATTAAATGGGATATGAAATGATGTGAAATGGCAGGAGATTTTGTGTATAATAGCAATGTGGGTGTGAAAGGGGAAAGATAAAATGATACAAGTATTAAAGAAAACATGGAGACAGAGGCTGTTATCCCTGTTGCTTCCGATCCTCCTGGTATTTGCGATGGCAGGCGTGGGAATGAAAGTTCCGGTGCAGGCCGCCGGGAACGATGCGGGAGCGCAGACAGGAGAGATGAAAGTCCATTTTCTGGATGTGGGTCAGGGGTTGTCCATTCTGGTACAGTCGGAAGGAAAGACGATGATCTATGACGGCGGTGACAAAAAGACATCGAGATTCGTCGTGGCCTATCTGAAAGAACAAGGAGTGACAGAGATTGATTATCTGATCAGCAGCCACTATGATGCAGACCATATGGCGGGACTGATCGGATGCCTGAACGTATTCGATGTGAAGAACGTTATATCCAGCAACTATGTCCATACAAGTAAATTATATAAATCTTTTGTGAAGGCAGTAAAGGCTGACGGGCTGAAGATGAAGCACCCGGCAGTCGGAAAGACGTATGAATTCGGAAGCGGATCATTTGAGATCCTTGCGCCGGCAGTTATCGAGAAAAACGGAAGTAATAACAACTCGGTAGCGATCAAGCTTACAAATGGCGAAAATAGCTTTGTATTTACCGGAGATGCCGAACATGAAAGTGAAGAAAGGATGTGCAGTTCAGGGGTAGACTTAAGCTGTGACGTGCTGGTTCCGGGGCATCACGGATCGGCGACAGCAACGTCCTGGGATTTCTTACAGAAGACGGTTCCGGAGTATGCGGTGATAAGCTGCGGGGCAGATAATAAATACGGCCATCCGGATAAAGATACCATGGATAAATTAAAGAGTATGGAGATCCAGGTATACAGAACGGATAAGCAGGGAACCATCACCGTGACCAGCAACGGGACAGATCTAAGCTGGAGCGCATCGCCGTGCAATGATTATACGCCGGGAGATGCATCGGATCAGGGGACACAGGTGCAGCAGACGGAAGCGCAGAGCGTGCAGGGGCAGGTTGGACAACAGACTGCATCACAGGCAGCGGAAGGAGGAAAAGTCTGGGTTTCGGCAACCGGTTCCAAATATCATAAGACGAACCATTGCGGCAGCATGAATCCGGACACGGCGAAGCAGGAGACAGAAGCAGAAGCCAAAGCCCAGGGACTGGAACCGTGTAAGAAATGTTACTAAATGAGATAAACAGTGAGAAAACGGAAAGGAATGTTTGAAAATTACAGAGTATGGAATTACGGTTGTTTACCTGATGATCTTATGCCGTATTGCTTATGCGGACTGGAAATATCAGATCATTGAGCCGTGGACACATATAGGAATCCTGACACTTGCCTGTATGGAAATGTTATTCCGTGTGGGAGTGTCTGTCCAGGAACGGTGTCTGGGCGCTGTGGTCATTGCAGTACCAATGCTGGTGTTGACAGTTCTGTTAAAAGGCGGATTTGGAGGCGGCGATATAAAGCTGATGGCGGTATCCGGTTTCCTGAACGGCGTGAAAATTATCACATATGCAGGAATGCTGGGAATCATATTGAGCGGTATATATGTAAGCATGATGCTGGCAGCAGGAAAGATGGGACGAAAGGACAGTTTTGCTCTTGGTCCCTTTCTTGTTATGGGAATTATTGGAATGAAATTATGGACTTCAATTAGTTGATATGGTAGTATATTATATTGGAGAATATATTTTTAGACACAATTAGAGGAGAATATAGATAAATGGGAGCGTTAAGTATCAAGCGTGGGACAAAGATGCAGAGGAAAAGAATCTGCCGGAGCTGATCCATTGTGCTGCCGAGAAGATGTATAAAGACAAAAAGAGGATAAAAGAAAATACACCTTCTGCATAAATGATAGTTTGGAAATGATAGAAATGCGCAATATATGATTACGAGGTGACGTATGAAATTATTGGTGACCGGAAATATCGGATATATTACAACAGAATTTATCGAGGAGGCTTTCCCTGAGTGTCAGATCCTTCTTCTTGGAGAGACTGAACAAAAGTCAAATCGCAATAAGAGCTTATCGGTATACCCGATGCCGAAGACGGAGGAAGAATTCAAAGACATTTTCAAGACGTATGAATTTGAGGGAGTGATTTATTTTTCTAATTATCTTACATTTCATGGGACGATGGAGGGTGAGATTGAGACTTTACGCAAGCTATTACATTACTATAAGGGGAATCTGAATTCCAGGCTTCTGTATATTACAGGACCGGATAGTTTATATGAAGATACAACAGGAAAGACGCTGATGGTCCGCTCGGCAGAAGAGTTCTGCAGGCAATACGGCGAGCTGCATCAGATCGCTGTCAAGATTCTGCGTGTGCCGTATCTTTATTCCGGTACTTATGAGGAGGATTATTTTTTCAAGCTGTTCTCAACTGTGATCAATAAGAAGCAGATTACATTTGAAGAAGCACCGGCACAGGAGATGCATTTTCTTGCTTTGAGTGATCTTGGGGATTTATTATACAAGATTTTTGATAACTGGGGAGAGGGGAGCGCCTGTCTTCAGGTTCCGCAGGTATTTCATTTTACTTTTCAACAGTTCGGGGAGAGACTGGCACAGATGTTTCCGGATGCAAACATTACCTATTTGTCAGATGTGCTGATCCGGGATGGGATATCTGATGACCACGTTCTGAAAAATGAATACGGTTGGTTTCCGAAGATTTCTCTTTTGGAGGATCTCACAGAAATTTATGAGGATTATTGTGAGAAAACGAACCATAAGACACGGAAGATCGATGTAGTAAAAACTTTTTTGAAAGTACATGATAAAATCGTGAAAATCGTGGAATTGCTGCTCACATTTTTTGCTTTTGAAGCACTGAACCGGGTGGTGGGAAATCAGGTGCAGTTTCAGATGATCGATCTGAGGCTTGTTTACATCGTGCTGTTCAGCAGTCTGTACGGCATTAATTACGGGCTTGCTGCAGCGGGGCTGGAAACACTTTCATTGCTGGCAGCATATACGAAAACCGGGATCGGCTGGACGACACTTTTCTACGAACCTTCGAACTGGATTCCGTTTATCTTCTATTTTGCAGTCGGCGCGATCTGTGGTTACATCCGACTGAAAAACAGAGATAATATTCAATTCATGAAAGAGGAGAATAAACTGATCCTGGATAAATTTCTGTTTATGAGAGAAATGTATCAGGAGACGCTTTCTGATAAACGGCAGTACAAGAAGCAGATTCTGGGAAGCCGTGACAGCTTTGGTAAGATTTTTGATATTACGAAAAAACTGGATATCATTCTTCCGCAGGAGCTTTTTATTGAAACTCTGCATGTGATGGAATCAGTTCTTGAGAATCATACATTTGCGATTTATTCAGTTGGAAAGAATCAGAGCTATGGACGTCTTGAGATCGCATCCCAGGGAATGACAGATGTGTTGAAAAAATCCATTTGTCTGGATGATTATCTGGAAGCGAAAGAGACGATTGTGTCCGGAAAGGTGTGGGTAAACCGGAATTTCCTGGACGGCTATCCGATGTATATGAACGGGATTCACAAAGATGGAGAGCTCGTGATGCTGATTTTCATTCAGGAAGTGGGAAATGAACAGCTTTCCCTCTATTATCTGAATCTGTTCCAGATTCTCTGCGGTCTGGTAGAAACAGCACTTTTGCGCGCACTGGAATATCAGGAGGCAATCAAGAACAGGCAGTACGTGCAGGGTACACGTATATTGAAGCAGGAGTATTTTGAAGAACGGCTGTATTCCTTCCATTCTATGAGGGAGGAGAATCGGGCATCCTATGTGCTTTTGAAGCTGGAGTATCCGAAGATGACACTGGAAGAGGCAGACACAGCGCTACAGGCTTTGGTCCGTGAAAATGATGTCAGGGGGATTTCTGAAAAAGGAGAGCTCTTCCTTATTCTTTCACAGACGGACAGAAGTTCCTTGCCGATCATTCATGCAAGACTGGAAAATAACGGCTTCGTCTGTCATGAGATCGATACCATGGAGAATGCAAATACAGGAGAAAAATTATGATTCAGACAGTGCTTGGAGTATTCCTGATCCTGTTACATATTGTCTGCTGTGTGCTGGTCTGGCTGGGGATAAAGACACATCTGCTGAAGGTGAAAAAATATCTGATGGCACTTGTGATCTTCGTCCCTTTCTGGGGAACAGTGTGCGTGCTGCTTTTGCATTTGCAAATGCTGACCAGAAGAAACAATAGGATAGAACCGGGAGTGGAAAAGCTTCGTGTAAATGAAGAGATTTATAAAAATATTTTTCAGGCAGTTTCGGATACGGACAAAAAGATCGTTCCGTTAGAGGAAGCACTTTTGATTAACGAACCGGGAGTGCGCCGTGAACTGATCATGGATGTGTTAAATGATGATCCGGAAGAATATATGGATCTTCTGAAACAGGCCCGCATGAATGAAGATGTAGAGGTTGTCCATTATGCGATCACAGCCATGGTTGAACTTTCCAAGGAATATGATTTTCGTTTGCAGAAGATGGAGAAGCTGTATGAGGCATCACCGGACGATCCGGAGATCCTGGAGCAGTACTGTGATTTTATGGAAGAGTATCTGAATCAGGGGATTCTGGAAGCCCAGATGGAGAGAGAACAGAGGGAACGTTATATCCGTCTTTTAAGACAAAAGCTGAAGGTGAAAACGACGCTTTCCACATGTGTGCGTCTGTTCCAAAATCTGATGAAAACAGGAGATTATGTTCAGGCGGAAGAGATTCTAGGGCTGATGGATCAGAAATGGCATCGGAAAGAGGAGTTCTGGATTTTGAAGATCCGGTATCTGGCAGAACGAAAAAAGGGAGCGGAGTTGCAGCAGTGTTTAAGACAGATGAAAGAGGAGCAGATCTATCTGTCGTCTAAGAGTAAGGAGGTATTGGCTTTTTGGCTGGATTAAAATCATTGAAAACATTTCCGTTTAAAAGTATGCTGGTGATCCTGGGTGTATTTCTGATGATCGCGGTCTTCCTTTTTGCTGAACGAAGTGGAATTCAATATACTGAAAAAAACAGAAAAGTCGCATATCTCAGTCAGGAAGAAGTGGTTACGGAACAGATGGCTGCGAAATCACTGCCGAAGACCTGTCTGGTACTTCGTAACAGTGAAGATGAGGCGAGTGTGGCTGCATGGGAGCAGTTTCAACAAATTTTTAAAGATATGAAGGTTGGAACAGATGTGGTAGACCTGCAGAGTGCATCCTCTATTCCAGATTATCATGCTTATGAAACGGTTGTTGTATTACTGAGCGATGTAAGTCCGTTGAAAGAGAATCTTATGGAACTGTGTGATTGGGTGTCAGAGGGTGGGAATGTACTTTTTGCCCTGACACTTCAGAAAACAGCGTATTCATCAGTGATTGAGCAGAAGCTTGGAATCGTTTCTTCCGGATATGACAATATACGTGTAGACAGTATTTATTTTGAACCGGAATTTATGCTTGGCGGCGGACAGGCTTATGCAATCACGGATCCGTATGACTCTGCCTGGGCAGTGCAGCTGAGTGAGAATGCGAAGGTTTATGCGCGTGTCAATGGAAAAAACGGTCAGCCTGTCATTTGGGAGAACCAATATGGAAAAGGGAAGTTTGTAGTAGACAACTTTGGACTGTATGAGAAAGCGGTGCGTGGATTCTATGCGGCTTCCTACAGTCTCCTTACTGATGTGGGGGTTTATCCGGTGATCAATGGATCAGCATTTTATCTGGATGACTTTCCGTCACCGGTTCCGGAGGGAGATGGTACTTATGTGAAGCGGGACTATGGAATGAGCATTAGTGATTTCTATATGGATGTGTGGTGGCCGGATATGCAGGAGCTTGCATCTGATCACAACGTTCGCTATACCGGTGTGATTATTGAAAATTATGAGGATGCGACGGATGGAACGATTAAGAAACAGAAGGATACCAGACGTTTTCAGTATTTTGGAAATATGCTGCTTCATCAAGGTGGAGAACTCGGGTATCATGGATACAATCATCAGCCGTTGAGTCTTTCAAATGTAGATTATGGTGACGCGCTTCCGTATGATACATGGAAAAATGAGGCGGCCATGAAAAAGGCTGTAAAAGAATTGATCCATTTTGGAGAGGATACATTTCCCGGTGTATCAATGTCAGTCTATGTACCGCCGTCCAATGTATTGTCAGCAGAAGGAAGGGAGATGCTCGCGAAAGATTTCCCGGAGATCCGGACGATCGCCAGTAATTATTTCACCGGTGAGTTTGCGTATGTGCAGGAATTTGAAGTTGCAAAGGATGGGATTGTAGAACAGCCGCGTATCATCTCCGGTGCAATTATCGATAATTATATGAAGATGGCGGCACTGTCGGAATTAAATATGCATTTTGTGAACAGTCATTTTATTCATCCGGATGATCTTCTGGACGAAGACCGCGGTGCGGCGCTTGGTTGGGAAAAGATGAAGGGCAATCTCGCTGATTATATGGACTGGCTGGTGGATTCGGCACCGTCCTTGAGACAACTCACCGGTTCAGAACTATCCGGTGCGATCCAGCGTTATGGAGCGGTTACATTCACAAAGACAGTGACAGAGCGGTCTATAGAATTGAAGCTTAAAAACTTCTATGATGAAGCATATTTTATGGTGAGGATCAATGAAGGAACACCAGGTGAAGTTTCAGGAGGAAAACTTACACATCTGACAGGAAATCTCTATCTGCTTCAGGCAAAGAAACCAACAGTAACTATTGAGAAATTAGAAGATTGAAATACAAAGCGGTAACACGCGACAGATAAGGAGTTAATTGTGAGAATCTGTCTCATATTGGAGGGGTGTTATCCCTACATATTTGGAGGTGTATCCACCTGGATGCACCAGTATATCAATGAAATGAAAGAGCATGAGTTTGTTCTGTGGGTGATTGGGGCAAATGCGAAGGATAAAGGGAAATTTGTCTACGAGCTTCCGAAAAATGTTGTAGAAGTTCACGAGGTCTTTCTGGATGACGCTTTGCGGCTGAAGGATTCAGGAAAAATGCTTCATGCCTTTACAGAGGAAGAGACGAACAGCCTGAAAGAGCTGATGCTGTGTAGACGCCCGAATTGGGAAATCTTGTTTCGGCTCTATCATGACCAGAAGCTGAATCCTATGTCTTTTTTAAGAAGTGAGGAATTCCTGAATATATTGACGGAGTGCTGTATAAAAGATTATCCATATACTCCGTTTGCGGATGCATTTCACACAATGCGTTCTATGCTGCTTCCGGTCCTTTATCTAATGGGAAGTGAAGTGCCCAAGGCAGATGTCTATCATGCAATCTGTACAGGATATGGCGGACTTCTTGCATGCCTGGGCGGGCATGTTTATAAGAAGAAAGTGCTGCTGACAGAGCATGGAATATACACAAGAGAGCGTGAAGAAGAGATCATTCGTGCAAAATGGGTACAGCCGGCATTTAAAAAGCAGTGGATTTCTTTCTTCTATATGCTGTCGGATATTATTTATACGAGAGCGTTTCTAGTCTCAGCATTATTTACCAATGCCATGCATGCACAGATCCAGATGGGATGTGACAAGGAGAAATGTCGTGTCGTTGAGAACGGAATCAACTATGAAAGGCTTTCCCCTATTCCATTGAAAGAGGAAGACGGATGGGTTGACATCGGTGCGATCGTGCGTCTGGCACCGATCAAGGATATCAAGACGATGATCTATGCGTTTTATGAGCTTTGCACGACAAGAGAGCATGTGCGTCTCCACATTATGGGAGGCGTCGATGATGAGGAGTATGCGCAGGAGTGCTATGCGCTGGTCGATCAGCTTCATCTGGAAAATGTGATCTTTACAGGACGAGTGGATATCATCTCTTATATGGAGAAGCTGGACTTTACAATTTTGACGAGTATATCGGAAGGACAGCCGCTGTCTGTTTTAGAATCATTTGCTGCAAGGCGGCCTTGTGTGACTACAGATGTAGGATGCTGCAGGGAACTTCTGAATGGTAACGAGGAGGATCGATACGGAAAAGCAGGATATTGTGTTCCACCGATGTATCGAGAGGGGCTCGCGCAGGCAATGGATCGGATGTGCGCTTCCAGAGCTCGGAGACTCCGCATGGGGGAGAATGCACAGAAACGAGTGAAAGCATATTATCGAAAAGAAGAAATGATTGAAAAGTACCGGAAGATGTATCAGGAGGTGGAAGAGGCAGATGGCCGGAATCGGATTTGAGTTAAAAAAATTATTCCAGAAGCGCGGACTTGCAGCGACGGCAAAAGCGTATGGGTATGCAGGAGTGATCTGTACAGGTCCGATGCTGCTTGGTATCGTGCTGTTGGTAGGAATCGCTTTTATCTGCGATCATACCGGTGCGACGAGACATAACCGGGAACTTCTGAACTGTATGATTACTTACACACTTCTCGCTTCGCTGACCGTGACTAGTTTCTTCTCTATGGTCGTGACGAGATATATTGCGGATATGCTGTATGAAGAACGCCACGAGGCGGTGCTTTCTTCTTTCTGGGGTTCAACAGCGCTCCTGCTTGTAGTCGGCGGAATCATGTATGGGATTTTTCTTCTGTTTTCAGGAATCAATCTGATCGATCAGTTTTTGTGCCTGGAGTTTTTCGGAGAATTGATCGTCACCTGGAATGCGATGAGTTATCTGACAGCGATCAAGGATTACAAAGGGATTCTTATTTCATTTATTACAGCGGTAGCGGTATCATTGTTGGTCGGATTCCTATTGATCCTGATTGGGATTCCACATGTAGAGGCGTTGATGATCGCAGTTACGATCGGTTATGGAATCATGCTGCTTTGGGATGTGACGCTGTTGTACCGTTATTTTCCGCAGAGAGAGATCAGTGCATTTTTCTTTTTGCGCTGGGTGGATCAGTTCCTTCCGCTTGCGTTTACAGGCTTGTTCACAAACATCGGACTATTTGCACATCTTGTTATCATGTGGTGCGGACCGATCCGTGTACATGTTCAGGGATTATTTTATGGTGCACCGTATCATGATGTACCTGCGATGATCGCCTATTTGACGATTCTTATTACAACCGTTAATTTCGTTGTATCTGTGGAAGTGAATTTCTATCCGAAATATCGGAATTATTATAGTTTGTTTAATGACAAGGGAGAAATCAAGGATATCCTGCAGGCGGGAAATGAGATGAGAAAGGTCTTAAACATGGAGCTGAAATATACGGCGTTAAAGCAGCTACTTACAACGGCACTGGCTATTTCGATCGGACAGCTGCTTTTGACATATCTTCCGCTTGGATTTAATGATCTTATGGAAGGATATTTTAGGACACTCTGTGTCGGCTATGGACTCTATGCAATTGCTAACACAATGATGCTGATCTTACTTTATTTTACAGATTACAAGGGAGCATTATTTGCAACAGGAATGTTCGCCGCATGTACGACGACATTTACCTGTGTGTCTTTATTCTTCCCACAGGTGTATTATGGGTTTGGATTTTTGCTGGGAAGTGCAGTGTTCTTTTTGATCTGTACACTGCGTCTTGGATATTTTATAAAAAAACTTCCGTATTATATTTTGAGCGTACAGCCGATTGTGGCAGAGGATAAAACAGGTTTCTTCACACGGCTTGGATGCTTTTTGGAAGAGAAAATAGAGAGGGGAGATAAGCTTGAAAAAATATAAATTACTTGCGTTGGGATGTGCCCTTTTATTAGGAATGTCCTGTTGCCTGACGGGATGTACCACCCCGGAGAAAACAGGGGATACTTCAAAGAAACAGACAGAACAACAGGAAGAGATAAAAAAGGCAGAGACACAGGATATCAATGACGTTCACCTCAGGGATAAGGATAGTCTCTATGAAAATGATGACGAGACAAGTGTTGTGACGATGTATCTCACCGTTTCCCGCGGAAATTCTTCAGAGGGAACAGCTCATACCTGGAAGGAGATCAACAGTTATTCGGCCTATGATTATGACAAGATGGGAGTAGAACGTTACCAGACAGCGGCGCTTCTTCAGGTTGGTGATGAGTCAGGTCCGCAGAGCGGGGAGGTTGGATATGGTGAAAATGTGCCGAATGCTACCGTGCAGATCAGAGGACAGACATCGAGCCGTAATTCGCAGAAAAACTATAAGATTGAGCTGAAGAAGAATAAGGGAACCTGGCGTGGACAGCGCACGATCAATCTGAATAAACATCAGACAGATGGAATGCGTTTCCGTAATAAGCTGTCCTACGATCTTCTGAAAGGGATACCGCAGCTGATGTCACTTAGAACTCAGTTCGTACATTTATATGTAAGAGATCTTACCGAAGGAAACAGCGCAGAGTTTCAGGATTATGGATTGTACACACAGGTAGAACAGCTGAACAAGACAGGAATGGAGAATCACGGAATGGACTCGAAAGGACAGTTATATAAAATCAATTCGTTTGAGTTTTTCCGTTATGAAGATGTGATAAAAAAAGAAGACGATCCGACCTATGACCAGAAAGCCTTTGAAAAGCTCCTGGAGATCAAAGGAGATTCAGATCATACGAAACTGATTCAAATGCTGACAGATCTGAATGATACTTCTCAACCGATTGAGGATATCCTGGATCAATATTTTGACAGAGAAAATCTGACGTACTGGATGGCGTATCAGATACTGACCGGAAATGTAGATACACAGAATCGTAATACATATTTATATAGTCCACAGAATTCGGACACATGGTATCTGATCGCGTGGGATAATGACGGCTCTTTCATGAGAACCGAATACAACATTCAGAATCGTTTCGATCAGGGAAGTTGGGAATGTGGAGTCAGCAATTACTGGGGAAATGTTCTTTTTCAAAGATGTCTGCAGTCCGAGGATTTCCGTGAGGAACTTGACGCGTCGATCCAGGATCTGAGATCCTATCTCAGTGTGGATCGGATCAGTAGTATGATAGAGGGATATCGTACAGTTACTCAGAAGTATTTAAATCAGATGCCGGACCAGATGTATGCACCGTTGACTGAAGCGAAGTATGAAACAATTGCATCGGCAATCCCTTCAGAGGTAGAACAAAATTATGAACTTTATAAGGAGAGCCTGGAAAAGCCAATGCCGTTTTATATCGGAAAACCGGTGATCAAGGGAAATATTTTGAAGTTCAACTGGGACGCATCGTATGACTTTGATGCAGAGACGATCACTTACACAGTTGAACTGGCAAAAGATTATAAGTTTAATGAGATTGTATTTCGTAAGGATAATATTCAAATTCCGGAAGCGGAGACTACAGTTCCGGCAGATGGTCAGTATTTTGTGCGTATCCGTGCGACAAATACATCTGGACAGACGCAGGATGCTTTTGATTATTATGTAACAGACGCAGGAAAGAATTATGGTATGAAATGTTTCTACATTACAGGCGGCCAAAATGTTGAGGAAGATATTTATGAGGAATGATTTATCAAAAGAACGCTTCCGTAATGAATGGAAATATCTGATCAGTCCCAGTGAGAAAGAATTGCTGGAGCTGAGGATGAAGCATTTGCTGAAAAAGGATCCAAATGCAAAGGGAAATGGCTATATGATCCGCAGTCTCTATTTTGATGATTATTTCAACAGTGCCTATGCGGAAAAGGAGTCAGGTGTTCTGATGCGTAAAAAATACCGAATCCGTATATATGATTGTAGTGACCGTTCGATCAAGCTGGAGCGGAAGAAGAAATTCGGAAGTTATATTTATAAAGAAAGTGCTCCGCTGACAAAGGAAGAATTCTATGAGATCCTTGATGGAGATTATAAATTTTTGTTAAGCAGTCCGTATTCATTGTGCAGAGAATTTTATGTGGAATGTGTCAGCAATCTCATGCGTCCACGCACGATCGTTGACTATGACCGTGTACCGTGGATCATGGATGAGGGGACAGTCAGGATTACATTTGACAGTGATGTGAGGGCTGCGGTCGGAAGTTATGACATCTTTGATCCGTCCCTTCCGACACTTCCGGTGCTTGAACCGGGGAAACTAGTTATGGAAGTGAAATTCACAGAGATGCTTCCACAGATCGTGCGTGACTTGCTTCCACCAAATGCACAAGAATTCACAGCAGTATCAAAATATGTACTTTGTTATGAAAAATCGCAGTATTTGCATGGATTTGAATATTGGAATGAAACACAGGAGAGAAAACTATTATGAGTATACAAGATATGATTAAGAAGTCGGTGCTGGAATCCAGCGTATTTGACAGCTTTAATGCACCGAAGATGGCAATTTCGCTGATCGTGGCGTTGCTTCTCGGAGCAGTGATCTATATGGTTTACAGCAAGTTTTATGTAGGGGTGATCTTCTCTCGGAGCTTTGCAGTTACGTTGGTCGGCATGACACTTCTCACTTGCATGGTTACTCTGGCAATCAGTACGAATATCGTGATTTCCCTTGGTATGGTCGGTGCATTGTCTATCGTACGTTTCCGTACGGCGGTGAAGGATCCGATGGATCTGCTCTATCTTTTCTGGGCAATCACGACAGGTATCACGACTGGAGCGGGAATGTATCCGTTGGCACTGATTGCAGCAGCGGTTATGATCATTATGATTTATCTGTTTTATCATAAGCAGCAGAAAGGCAGAATCTATATCGCCGTGATCCATTATCAGGGAGATGAAGCCGGTGATGAGATCATCCGCAGCTTTGGCAGAATGAAATACTTCATAAAGTCAAAGACGATGCGTGGGGAGAAAACAGAGATGGCAGTTGAGGTATTCTGTCGGCAGAATGATCTCGATTTCACAGAGAAGATCCGGAAGATCACAAATGTAGAAGATATTACATTGATCCAGTATAATGGAGAGTATCACGGATAAAATGAAAAGACTATAACTGGTTGATTCATTAAGAATATATATTCCCTTTTGTGGACAGAATGGATGGAAGTGCAATCCGGTCACTGAAACATCCAGATGCTGAGACGATCCCGATTGTTGCCATGACTGCCAATGCATTTGAGGAAGATAGAAAAAAGGCATTTGAAAAAGGAATGAACGGACATATTGCAAAGCCTGTTGATGCAGAAAAGGTTAAGAAAACCATTCTTTCAGCTATACGATGAGATGAAGGGAATGAGGAGAAATAAGAGATGAACGGAGAGGCTCATCTCTTATTTCTTTTTAGGTAGCAGGATTCAAGCTGATTGATGAGTGCATACAAACACATGGCAAACAGGCAGAGAAGACAGATGCTCATGAGGAGCCAATCCATTTTGAACACCTGACTGGAATAAATAATCAGATACCCCAGCCCTTCTTTCGCAGCAAGAAATTCCCCAATGATCACCCCGACCAGACACAATCCGATATTTACCTTCATATTGCTGATGATCGCCGGAATCGAACTTGGAAGCACAACTTTAGTCAGTACCTGATGCCGTTTCCCGCCAAGTGTATAGATCAGCGTCATCTTTCCCGGATCCGCGGACATAAAACTGGTATACAGATTCAGGATGCTTCCGAAGATAGCCACCGACATACCGGCAACAATGATGGTGGTACGTGTGGCACCGAGCCATACGATGAGAAGCGGGGCCAGGGCGGATTTTGGCAGACTGTTTAGAACAACCAGATACGGCTCCAGGATTTCTGAAAGCTTCTTACTGAACCACAGAAGCACCGCCGTCAGGATACTGAAGACGATAACCAGAAGGAAACTTACGATCGTCTCATATAAGGTGACGCCAAGGTGCAGGAAGATGCTGCGGTCTGCGACCATGTCGAGAAAACACCGGGCAATCTTAGAAGGACTGCTAAAGATAAAAGAATCGATGATTTGATGTGAGGCGGTCAGTTCCCAGACAGACAGGAAGACAACCAGAAGGAGAACCCGGGCAGCAGCTACGAACTTTTTGTGCAGCCGGTACTTTGATAAAAAGGTTCTTTGCGCTGTAGAAGATGAGGCGGCGGTAGAGATGGCACTTGCATTGGAAGTGATATTTGTGCCAGAGGCAGCAGGAATCTCAGTCTTTGACATTCGGTTCATCTTCATTTAACTCCTTCCATATCAGATTAAAATAATTCTTGAATTCCGGCGCACTTCTGCGGTTCAACGGAGTATCGTGCTCCAGATGGAACAGCAGAGGAATCGTTTGTTTGATTGTTGCCGGACGATTAGAAAGGACAATGACACGGTCGGCAAGTGAGATCGCTTCCGACAGGTCGTGCGTGACCAAAAGTGCAGATTTTCCTTCATTCCGGATGATCTGACCGATGTCATCGCCAACCTGAAGCCTGGTCTGATAGTCCAGGGCGGAAAAAGGTTCATCCAGAAGAAGAAGCTCCGGCTCCAGGACGAGTGTGCGGATCAGGGCAGCACGCTGCCGCATCCCGCCGGACAACTCCGAAGGCCTTGCATTCTTAAAGTCACCGAGTCCATAGATGTCAAGAAGCTCATGTGCCCGTTGCTTCGTACGCGCTGTCAGTGCGTGCTGGACTTCCAGCCCAAGGATTACGTTATTATAAATCGTGCGCCATTCAAAGAGTTCATCGTGCTGTAACATATAGCCGACATTTGTCGTGCTCTCTTTCAAAGGCTTTCCGTTGATCTTAATCTGCCCCTCTGTACAAGGCAGCAGTCCGCAGATCAGCGAAAGCAGTGTAGATTTGCCACACCCGGAAGGCCCCACAATGGCGGCAAATTCGCCTTTTTTCAATGAAAATGAGATATCAGACAGAGCCAGGGTCTCCCCTTGCAGAGTATGATACGTGTAAGAAATGTGCTGTAGATTTAAAATCTGTTCCAGAACCGGTTCCATAGAAGACCTCC
Source organism: Dorea longicatena (assembly GCF_024168045.1). Lineage (GTDB taxonomy): Bacteria > Bacillota > Clostridia > Lachnospirales > Lachnospiraceae > Dorea_A. Next base: position 1,736,757 of record NZ_CP100126.1, on the reverse strand, counting down.
TACAAGCAAAAAATAACCTATATAAGTAAGATATGCCGCAGACAGAAAACAGGTGAATAAATGTGGTGTGTGTGGTAAAATGCTGATATGGAAATGTCAGAAAGACATTAACACACCAGGAGAGGTCATTATATGTTACAAAAAATAAATTATCAAAAAGAACTGGATAGATTAATCACGGATCTGCAAAAAGAAGAAAAAGTCCCGACGCTTCTGCTTCACAGCTGCTGCGCCCCGTGCAGCAGTTATGTGCTGGAATACTTAAGCAATTACTTCAGGATCACGGTACTTTATTACAACCCGAACATTTACCCGGAGAGTGAATACAGCAAGCGCATCATCGAACAGCAGACACTGATCGGGGCGATGCATACGAAATATCCGGTGCAGTTCATTGCGGGCAGCTATGAGAAAGAGAAATTCTATGCGATGGCAAAGGGACTGGAAGAAGTAAAAGAAGGTGGCGTGCGTTGCTTCAAATGCTATGAACTCCGCTTAAGAGAGGCCGCAGAGATTGCAAAAGCCGGAGGATATGAGTACTTCACGACGACGCTCAGCATCAGCCCGCTTAAGAATGCAGCAAAATTGAATGAGATAGGATTAAAACTTGCAGAAGAGTATGGCGTGGCATATCTGACGTCAGATTTCAAAAAGAAGAACGGATATAAGCGGTCCGTAGAATTATCCGCACAGTACGGACTTTACCGGCAGGACTACTGTGGCTGTGAGTTCTCCATGCGCCAGCGTCTGGAAGAACAGCAGGCACGAAAAGAACAGTGAAAATGCATAAATGGAATTAGAAAATTGCATGGATTAAGAAAAAAATCACGTTTTAGAGTGAATAAATATGTAAATTTCTGTAATAATATTTGCTTTTACGCGGAAATGTGTTAAAATCGGAAACAGTAAACTTAAAAATGAAAGGAAGAAATCCATATGGCACAGTTATGGGGAGGCCGTTTCACAAAAGAAACAGACCAGTTAGTATATAATTTCAACGCTTCCATTACATTTGACAAAAGATTCTATAAGCAGGATATCAAAGGCAGTCTTGCACATGTAGCAATGCTTGCAAAGCAGGGAATCTTAACGGAAGAAGAAAAAGAACAGATCACAGACGGACTGAATGGCATCTTGGAAGATGTAGAATCCGGGAAATTAGAGATATCAGATAAATATGAAGACATCCACAGCTTTGTGGAAGCAACACTGATCGACCGTATCGGTGATCCGGGAAAGAAGCTTCACACCGGACGGAGCAGAAATGACCAGGTTGCATTAGATATGAAGCTTTTCACCAGAGACGAGATCCATGAGATCGATGCCCAGGTAAAGGAACTTCTGGAAGTGATCCTTCACGTGATGGAGGAAAATGTCGAGACATATATGCCTGGATTCACACACCTTCAGAAAGCGCAGCCAATCACACTGGCCCACCACATGGGAGCATATTTTGAAATGTTCCGCAGAGACCACGAGAGACTGCAGGACATCGCAAAGCGTATGAATACCTGTCCGCTCGGTTCCGGAGCACTTGCGGGGACAACCTATCCGCTGGACCGTGAGTACACAGCCGAATTACTTGGATTCGACGGACCGACACTGAACAGCATGGACGGGGTATCCGACAGAGATTACTTATTAGAACTGTTATCTGCACTCAGCATCATCATGATGCACCTGAGCAGATTCTGTGAGGAAGTCATCATCTGGAATTCGAATGAATACCAGTTCGTGGAGATTGATGACGCATACAGCACCGGAAGCAGTATCATGCCGCAGAAGAAGAACCCGGATATCGCAGAACTCGTAAGAGGTAAGACAGGACGCGTATATGGTGCGCTCAATGCACTCCTTACCACAATGAAAGGGATCCCGCTTGCATACAACAAAGATATGCAGGAAGACAAAGAATGGGCATTCGATGCCATGGATACCGCAAAAGGATGCATCACATTATTTGCCGGCATGTTAAAGACCATGCAGTTCAACAAAGACCGCATGGAAGAAAGTGCAAAACACGGATTCACCAACGCAACAGATGCAGCAGATTATCTGGTAAATCACGGTGTACCATTCAGAGATGCACACGGCATCGTAGGAAAACTTGTGCTGACCTGTATCGAGAAGAAGATCCCGTTAGATGCACTTCCGCTGGAAGAGTACAAGAAGATCTCACCGGTATTTGAAGAAGACATATATGAAGCAATTGATCTTGAGACATGTGTGAATAAGCGTATCACGATCGGAGCACCGGGAAAGGATGCGATGGAGAAGTCGATCGCAGCTTATAAGAAATATATGGCTGAATAAAAAACAAAAGTAAGGGAGAGAAAAGAAGATGGAGAAGAAATTAAGAGTAGGTATTTTAGGAGCAACAGGAATGGTTGGACAGCGTTTTATCTCATTGCTTGAAAATCACCCTTGGTTCGAAGTAGTAACAGTAGCAGCAAGCCCGCGTTCAGCAGGAAAGACATACGAAGAGGCAGTCGGCGGACGCTGGAAAATGGATACACCAATGCCGGAAGGCGTTAAGAAACTGATCGTAAAGAATGTAAATGAAGTAGAAGAAGTAGCTTCTACCGTAGATTTTGTATTCAGTGCCGTAGATATGACAAAAGACGAGATCAAAGCGATCGAAGAAGCATATGCAAAGACAGAGACACCGGTTGTATCAAACAACAGCGCACACCGCTGGACAAAAGATGTACCGATGGTAGTACCTGAGATCAACGCAGCGCACTTCGACCTGATCAAGACTCAGAAAGAGCGTCTCGGAACAACACGCGGATTCATCGCAGTAAAACCAAACTGCTCCATCCAGAGCTACACACCTGCACTTGCAGCATGGAAAGAATTCGGACCGAAGGAAGTTGTTGTAACAACATACCAGGCAATCTCCGGAGCAGGTAAGACATTCAAAGACTGGCCGGAAATGATCGAGAATATCATCCCATACATCGGAGGAGAAGAAGAAAAGAGCGAAAAAGAACCTCTGCGTGTACTCGGAACACTGGAAAATGGTGAAATTAAACTTGCAGAAGAGCCAAAGATCACATGCCAGTGCTTAAGAGTCCCTGTACTGAATGGACATACAGCAGCTGTATTCATCAACTTCGAGAAGAAGCCAACCAAAGAACAGCTGATCGAGAAACTGGAAAGCTTCAAGGGATTCCCACAGGAAGCAGAACTTCCAAGTGCTCCAAAGCAGTTCATCCAGTACCTGTCAGAAGACGACAGACCGCAGGTAAAAGCTGACGTTAACTACGAGAACGGAATGGGCGTATCCATCGGACGTCTGAGAGAAGACAGCATGTATGATTACAAATTCATCGGACTGTCACACAACACTGTCCGTGGTGCAGCAGGCGGAGCTGTGCTTTGTGCTGAAGCACTTACTGCTAAGGGATATATCCAGGCGAAATAGCCAGGGGGACGGGAAATCCGGCTTTTTTAGTGTCCCTGGTGGTACACTCACCTGCTTAGCATTCATAAGGCGAAGACATAAAAAGGCAAAAGCATAAAAAAGATGAAAGCATAAAATATAAAAGGGCGGGAACTGCAATATGTAAAAAGGCGCAGTTCCCGCCTTTTTATACGTTATATCTCCAGCAAAGAAGCCGGTCCCGCCTGCCGATACAAAATCCAATCACAAATCCGATCACAAATCTGAACACCAGTTTTGTCACAAGTCTGAACACGATACATCTCAGTGTTGAGAATAAAAGATGGTTTTGCTATAATAAAGTATACAATAAACTCGCTGATTACAAAGTGCCGGTGGGGACACTAAAAAAACCAAAAACACCGTCCCCATGGCCCATGGCAAGAAACGGAGGAAGCCCCTATGGACCGAGAATTATTGAACTACACACAGAACCGAGAACTTTCCTGGCTGAGATTCGATCAGCGTGTATTGGAAGAAGCAAGAGATAAGAGCGTGCCGCTATTAGAACGTATGAAATTTGTAGCCATCTTCACCAGCAACTTAGATGAATTCTTCATGATCCGTGTCGGAAGTCTCTATGATATGGTGCAGACAGATGACCGCCACAAGGACAGCCGGTCGGGAATGACACCGCAGGAGCAGCTGGATGCGATCTACGCAGCAGTTGCCCCGTTATATAAAGAACGTGACAAGACCTACGCCGGGATCAAGAAAGAACTGTCCCCATACGGAGTCTGCGGACTGGACTTTAAAGAACTGGAGGCAGACGAGAAGAAATATGTTAAGAAATGTTTCAAAGAGCAGATCCTGCCGGTACTGTCACCGCAGATCGTAGACAGCAGCCACCCGTTCCCGCATCTTATGAATAAAGATATCTACGTAACAGCCAATCTGAAGCATATCAATAGCAGGAAGAATAAAGACGACAAAGAAAAAGAACAGATCCTCGGAATCGTACCGGTTCCGACCTATGTATCCGATATCCTGATGCTTCCGGGACATGACATCCGTTATATCCGCATGGAGAAAGTCATCATGGAATACCTGGATCTGGTATTTGACCAGTACGAAGTATACGACCCGAACTACATCTGCGTGACAAGAAATGCAGACGTATCTCCGGACGATGAGGCACTGGAGGTTACCGATGATTTCCGGAAACTCATGCAGAGTACCCTGCACAAACGCCGCAGGATGGCGGTAGTAAGATTAGAAACAGCGGAGAAACTGACATCGGAAATGCAGGAATACTTCTGTAAGAAATTCAAAATCACACCGGAGCAGATCTTCCGCACGAAGATGCCGATGAAACTGGATTATATGTTCTCCATCGCAGGAAATCTCCCGGAGTCCATGAAGAAAGCACTGGTCTACGAACCATTCTCCCCGCAAAAATCAGCACATGTACAGGACGGAAACATGTTAAAACAGGTGAAAAAGAATGATATCCTGTTGTTCTACCCATACGAAAGCATGGATCCATTCCTGAAGCTGATCAAAGATGCCGCGGCAGATCCGAATGTAATGACGATCAAGATCACCATCTACCGCCTGGCGAAGAAGGCAAGACTGGTGGAATATCTGTGCGCAGCTGCGGAAAATGGAAAAGAAGTCACCGCGCTGATCGAGCTGCGTGCAAGATTTGACGAGCAGAACAACATCGACTGGTCGGAACGTCTGGAAGAAGCAGGATGCCGTGTGATCTACGGATTCGACGGTTACAAAGTGCATTCCAAGATCTGTCTGATCACATACAGGAACCGCAATGACATCCAGTATATCACACAGGTCGGAACCGGCAATTATAACGAGAAGACAGCTGCCATGTATACCGATCTGTCCCTGATGACAGCCGATCCGCGAATCGGACAAGACGCCGCAGAATTTTTCAAGAATATGTCCATCGGCAATCTGCAGGGCAGCTATCAATACCTGATCGTATCACCGGTCAGTTTAAAGAGCCGTATCTTACAGATGATGGACGAAGAGATAGCAAAAGGAAGCGAAGGACGCATCATTATGAAGATGAACTCCGTGACAGATGTGGACTTCATAAAGAAAGTATCCGAGGCCTCCTGCGCTGGAGTAAGGGTAGACTTGATTGTTCGCGGAATCTGCTGTATACTACCGGGAGTGCCTGGATTTACGGAAAATGTCAGAGTGATGAGCGTGGTTGGCCGCTATCTGGAACATCCACGTATCTTCAGCTTCGGAACCGGCAAAGAGCAGAAGATCTATATCGGCTCCGCAGACATGATGACAAGAAATACAGAAAAAAGAGTAGAAGTAGCCTGCCCGGTATTAGACGGGCAGATCAGACGCCAGATCAACCATGACCTGAAGATCATGTTAAGCGATAACGTGAAAGCAAGGATCATGCAGAAAGACGGCACATATATGAAACGGACCGGCGGCATAAAAGCTGTGGATTCCCAGGCAGTCTTCATGGAAGAAGCACAGCACGGCAGCCGAGAAGAAGACCAACGGGGACGGGGATTACTGGCTTTTTTCCTGTCCCTCCGGCACAGAAAAAAATAAAAGCCATCAGGGACAGGAAAAAAGCCAGTAATTCCCGTCCCCATCGGCTCACCAAGGAGTAACACAATTACATGGGAAAATCACTATACATTGCCGAAAAACCCAGCGTAGCGCAGGAGTTCGCCAAGGCATTGCATATCAATACACAGAGAAAAGACGGATATCTCGAATCAGCAGAAGCAATCGTAACCTGGTGCGTCGGACACCTAGTCACGATGAGTTATCCGGAAGAATACGATCCGGCATTAAAAAGGTGGAGTCTTGAGACTCTGCCTTTTATCCCGCAGGAATTCAAATACGAAGTCATTCCGGCAGTGTCAAAGCAGTTCCGAATCGTATCGGGACTGCTGAACCGCACAGACGTAGACACCATCTACGTCTGTACCGACTCGGGACGGGAAGGAGAATACATCTACCGTCTGGTCGAACAGCAGGCAGGCGTAAAAGGCAAGAACCGCCGCCGCGTATGGATCGACTCCCAGACAGAAGAAGAGATCCTGCGCGGGATCAAAGAAGCAAAAGACTTAAAAGAATACGACAATCTGGCAGCATCGGCTTACCTAAGAGCCAAGGAAGACTACCTGATGGGAATCAACTTCTCCCGCCTTCTGACATTGAAATACGGCAACAGCATCTCCAATTATCTGAATACGAAATATTCCGTCGTATCCGTAGGCCGCGTTATGACCTGCGTCCTCGGCATGGTCGTGCGCAGAGAACGGGAGATCAGGGAATTCGTAGAGACCCCGTTCTACAGAGTCCTAAGCACCATCGGAGAGAAAGGGGCAACATTCGAAGGAGAATGGCGGGCAGTCAAAGGATCAAAATGGTTCGAATCCTTCGACCTCTATAAGGAAAATGGATTCAAAGAAAAGGAAAAGGCAGAAGAACTGATCCGCTGCCTAAGCAACAGCGAGTTAGACGCCAGCCAGCCCCTGACCTGCCAGATCGTATCCATAGAAAAAAAGAAAGAAAAGAAGAACCCGCCGTTATTATTCAACCTGGCCGAGATCCAGAATGAATGTTCCAAGCGGTTCAAGATCAGCCCGGATGAGACTCTCCGGATCATCCAGGAACTATATGAAAAAAAGCTCGTCACCTACCCAAGAACGGACGCCCGCGTGCTGTCGACAGCAGTGGCAAAAGAGATCCACAAGAACTTGAACGGCCTGATGCAGTACGAACCGGCAAAGCCATATCTTCAGGATATCGTGAAATTCGGCAGTCACAAAGGACTGGAGAAGACGAGATATGTCAACGACAAACAGATCACAGACCACTATGCGATCATCCCGACCGGACAGGGCATGGGAGCACTAAAAGGACTTCCGAATCTGTCACAGAGGGTGTATGATGTGATCGTAAGACGATTCTTAAGCATCTTCTACCCACCGGCTGTCTATCAGAAAGTATCGATCGTGACGAAGATCAAAGAAGAATCCTTCTTCTCAAGCTTCAAAGTACTGGCAGAAGAAGGCTATCTGAAAGTTACAGGCGTGCCGGGCAGGAAGAACGACAATAACGACAATACAGACAGCAGCGCAGACAGTACCGAGGACAAAGACACTGATGCAGCCTTCTTCGCCAGGATCCAGAGCCTCAAGAAAGGCATGACCCTTCCGGTACAGTCCCTGGACATCAAAGAAGGCAAGACCTCGCCGCCGAAGCGCTACAATTCCGGTTCACTGATCCTTGCCATGGAAAATGCAGGACAGCTCATCGAAGATGAAGAACTCCGTGCCCAGATCAAAGGAAGCGGAATCGGCACCAGTGCCACCAGAGGCGAGATACTGAAGAAATTATTTAATAATAAATATCTGGCACTCAATAAAAAGACCCAGATCGTCACGCCGACGATGTTAGGGGAAATGATCTACGATGTCGTAGACCATTCCATCCGGCCGCTCCTGAACCCGGAACTTACGGCAAGCTGGGAAAAAGGTCTGACGTATGTGGCAGACGGAGATATCACATCAGATGAATATATGAAAAAGCTGGATGATTTTGTATCAAGACGCACACTTGCAGTCAAAGGTCTGAACAATCAGTATCAGATGCGGGCGTACTATGATAAGGCAGCGCAGTTTTATAAGAAGCCGGTGAGAAAGACCGGAAAAACTAAAAAATAAAAAAGGAGAACCAACATGTCAGAACAATTAACCATCAAAAACCTCTACAACCACATGGATGAAACCATCGCAAAAGACATCTTCGAAGGAGCCACCTACCCATGGGAAATCCTTCCGAAGATCAGCGGCTTCATCAAAGAACTCGGAAAGACCCTTCCGGCAGATGAATACGATCAGGTCGGCGAAGACGTATGGATTGCCAAATCCGCAACCGTATTCCAGACAGCCTACATCCACGGACCGGCGATCATCGGAAAGAACGCAGAAATCCGCCAGTGCGCATTCATCCGCGGAAATGCGATCGTCGGCGAAGGCGCAGTCGTAGGTAACTCGACAGAACTTAAGAACGTCATCCTGTTCAACAAAGTACAGGTGCCGCACTATAATTACGTGGGTGATTCCATCCTCGGTTACAAATCCCACATGGGAGCCGGATCCATCACATCCAATGTCAAATCCGATAAAAAGCTTGTCGTAGTAAAAGCCGGAGACGAAAGGATCGAGACAGGTCTTAAGAAATTCGGAGCCATGCTCGGAGACGAAGTAGAAGTCGGCTGCGGCAGCGTACTGAATCCGGGAACCGTGATCGGAAGCCACAGCAACATCTACCCGCTGTCAAGCGTCAGAGGATTCGTACCGGCACACAGCATCTACAAGAGACAGGGCGAAGTAGTGGAGAAAGTAGAAGAGTAATCAGACCACGGAGGAAAAATCAATGAACAAAATAGCATTCATCGGCGTAGGCATCATGGGCAGATCCATGGTCCGCAATCTCATGAAAGCAGGATTCGAATTACACATCTACGCCAGAACCAGATCCAAAGTCGAAGACGTGATCAGCGAAGGAGCCACCTTCCACGACACCATCGCAGACTGCGTAAAAGACGCAGAAGCAGTCATCACCATCGTAGGCTTCCCGACCGACGTAGAAGAAGTCTACTTCGATGCAGGCAACATCTTAGACAGCGCAAAAGAAGGCGCATACCTGATCGACATGACGACCACAAGCCCGATGCTGGACCAGAAGATCGCAGAAGAAGGAACCAAAAGAGGCTTTCACGTACTGGACGCACCGGTCACCGGCGGTGACACCGGGGCAAAGAACGGTACACTCTCCATCCTGGTCGGCGGTTCCAGAGAAGACTACGAAGCCTGCATGCCGTTATTCGAGGCGATGGGAACCAACATCAACTATCAGGGAGGATCCGGCTGTGGCCAGCACGCCAAACTTGCGAACCAGATCATGATCGCCGGCACCTTATCCGGAGTGTGCGAGGCACTCACCTATGCGAAGGCAAAAGGCCTGGACCTTCAGACGGTACTCGATTCCGTATCGACCGGAGCGGCAGGAAGCAAACAGCTGGATACCTTCGGACCAAAGATCCTGGCAGGAGACTACGCACCGGGCTTCTTCCTGAAGCACTTTGTCAAAGACATGAAACTCGCCCTTACCGAAGCGAACATGAGCAATCTCAATCTGGACGTATTAAGCCAGGTGCTTGCCAACTACGAACTCCTTCAGGCAGAAGGCTGCGGAGATCTCGGCACTCAGGCACTGATCAAGTACTATGAAGAAGAGATGGACGTATAAAACATGTCGAAAAAAAGACAAAAAATAGGAAAAGTTGTACAAATTGTTGATACATAGTTGAAGCCTGCTTAAAGATATGATAAAATCATACATGTTTATGAATGGATGAGGGATGTGGGCAAAAAATGATATATAATAATCCCAGTTATTTGTGCTTTAAAGACAGAAAGCCAAATATAGAGATATTACATAACACTTATAAAATGTATAAATATACGAAGAGCTTGAGAGATACCCTTCCTTCCATTGGTATGAAATGATAAGAATACCGGGGGGGGGGTATTTTGGTGCGCAAAAAATTGCGCAGAGAAGAAAAGGATATAATGAATTTATTCCAACTTATAAGAAACCGATGAAAAAGCAGAGAATAAAGGAGTACCACCAGATGAAAGAATGTTACATAGATATGCATTGCCACATTCTGCCGGGAGTCGATGACGGGGCAAAAGACCTTGCCGAGACGAAGAAGATGCTTGAGATCGCATACGCAGAAGGAATCCGGTGTATCATAGCAACCCCTCACCACCATCCGCACCGCGGAAAGGCGCCGGCAGAGAAGCTCCGTGAAAAGGCAAAGCTTGTGCGCGAAGCAGCACACGAGATCGATGAACGCTTCCGGGTATACCTTGGAACGGAAGTCTATTTCGGACAGGATGTTGCAGACAAATTAAAAGAAGGAAAGATCCTTTCGATGAACCGCAGAGAGTATGTACTGGTAGAATTCCCGCCCTCACAGACATACAGCTACATCAGACAGGGGATCCAGCAGCTGCAGTTCGCAGGATACGAAGTCATACTGGCGCATGTCGAACGCTATCACTGCATCGCCGAAGATGTAGAACTTGCGGAAGAACTGTACGATATGGGTGTGAACCTGCAGGTAAATGCAGACAGCATCACCGGGGGATCCGGCCGTAAGATCAGAAAGTTCATCGAAGAACTGATGAACCGCGACATGGTATTCTGCGTCGGAACCGATGCACACGATACAAAGCACAGACCGCCGAAGATGAAGAAGGCGGCCGCTCACGTAGAGAAACGATACGGAGAAGATTATACAAGGAGGATATTCTACAGCAATGCCAAGAGTATGCTGAAGAAGAGAGATTAAGATGAGCCGAGAAAATTATGGAATGATGAATCAGGAGATTCAGGATGACGAAGTTACCATTGATCTGATGGAATTATTCAGTGCCTTATGGGCAAAGAAGACGATAATTATTCTGTCTGCGGTATTCATGGCACTGGTAGCGTTCGTCGGAACGAAGATGTTCGTGACACCGAAGTACACGTCAGTAACAAAGCTCTTTGTTATGACGAAGAATGACGACACCTCAGCAAGCGCAACCTACACAGACTTACAGACAGGAAGCATGCTGACAAAGGACTACATGGAACTGGTAAAGAGCCGACCGGTACTGGAGAAGACCATCTCCAAGCTGAAGCTTGATGTAACGCCGGAAGAACTGGCAGGCATGATCACCACAGAGACACCGACCGACACACGTATCATGAGCATCAGTGTGACGGACGATGATCCGAAAGAAGCAAAACAGATCGCAGACACACTCAGAAAAGCAGTCAGCGTACAGATCACAGAGATCATGAATGCGGATTCTGTCAACACCGTAGAAGAAGGGAACCTTCCGACCAGCCCGTCTTCCCCGAATGTCAAGAAGAACATGATGCTCGGCGCACTGCTCGGACTTGTCATCTCTATGGGATTCGTTGTACTGATCTCCATCTTAGATGATACGGTCAAGACTCCGGATGATGTAGAAAAGTACCTCGGACTGAATGTACTGACTTCCATCCCGATCCAGGAAGGAAGTAGCGCACCGAAGAGAGCAAATCAGCAGAGAGAATCAAGAAATGCTGTGAAAAGCAGAAGATAGGAGAAGGACATGGCAGAGATAGTATTAAAGAATCTAACGAAAGATTACCGGAGCAACGAAGCATACAAGACACTTCGTACCAACATTGAATTCTCCGGATCAGATAAGAAAGTGATCGTATTCACAAGCTGTACACCGAACGAAGGAAAGAGTACCGTGACGATGGGACTTGCAGCATCCCTCGCAGAAGGCGGCAAGAGAGTATTGTTCGTGGATGCAGACCTTCGGAAATCCGTCCTGGTGGGACGGCACAGAGTCACAGGAGAAGTGAAGGGACTGACACACTTCCTCTCCGGACAAGCAGACGTAAAAGAAGTGATTTTAAGAACACAGGAACCGAATCTCTTCGTGACATTCGCAGGACCGGTCCCGCCGAACCCGGCAGAACTGCTCGGCAGCAGAAGGTTCGAAGCATTCCTTGACGGTGCAAGACAGGCATATGATTATGTGATCATCGATGCGCCGCCGCTCGGAAGCGTCATTGACGCAGCGATCATTGCAAAATTCTCAGATGCCTCCGTGATGGTCATCTCAGCGAAGACGATCAGCTACAAGTTCGCCAGAGTGGTAAAAGAACAGTTGGAGAAGGCAGACTGCCCAATCCTCGGCGTGGTATTGAATAAAGTAGAGATGAAACAGAACAAGTATTATGGTAAATACTACGGTAATTACTATGGCAGTTACGGAGAAAACGGAAAGAAATAGAGGGTGAGCGTATGAACCAGCGCGTGGTTACCGGCCTGTTGACGGCCGGATGTATAGCACTGGCGGGTGCAGGATATATGACCTATAAGAATCAGGATCGCACTGCACCGGAGATGAAAGTAGACCAGAGTAAGAAGATTGCCTATACAGAAGGAGAAGACTACGGAAAGCTTCTGGAAGGCGTGACGGCACAGGACAATAAAGATGGAGACCTGACCAGTGAGGTGTTTGTAGAGAAGGTCGTGCCGGTCAGTAAGAAGAAGGCGGTTGTCTATTACGGTGTCACAGACAAGGCGAAAAATGTAGGAACAGCAAGCCGGGAAGTGACCTATCAGGCAGCAGAAGACAGTGATGTGGCAGAAGATATCGCACAGGATACGGCTTCGGAAGAGGTGTCGGAAGATACCACACAGAAGACAAAGAAAAAATCCAAAAAAGCAAAGACCAAGAAGATTGCTGAAGAAAAAAAGGCAGAAGATACCGTACAGGATGCAGCGGCAGCAGATCAGCAGAGCGCAGACCAGCAGAGTGAGGCGCTGCAGCCGAATGGCACACGTCCGGCAATGAAGCTTGCCGAAGAAGCGAAGACGATAGCTAGAGGAACATCATTCAATGCACTAAATGAAGTAACTGATGCAGTGGACGACAAAGACGACAGAGACACCTTGTTCCGCGGGCTTCACATCGACGGTAATTACAATGTAAACCAGGCAGGAACCTATACATTACAGTATTACGTACAGGACAGTGACGGTAACACCTCAGATCCGATCACATTTACACTGACTGTACAGTAACAGACGAAGGATGAATGATATGAGACAGAGACTTCTGGAAATGGAAAGAAAAAACCTGATAGGAAAACTGATCACACTGATCCAGCTTCTGGTATCGGTGATCTGCATCGTGACTGTGGCAGGCAGCGGGATGTTGCCGAAGAAGTACCTGATCTTCCTGATCGGGACACTGGCGGTACTCTTTGGCGCGACACATATCCTGCAGTATCCGAAGAATAAAGTACTGCGCTATACGGGTATGATCATCAGTCTGCTGATGACGATTATACTGGCAGCAATCAGTATGGGAATGATGAAGACCGATGATGTACTTAAGAAAGTCGGCGGAGCTACCTACAAGACGGATAACATGGTCGTGGTCGTGAAGAAAGGTGATTCTGCGAAGAACATCAAAGATGCCGAGGATTACCGGTTCGGTTATCAGACGGCAGTAGATCAGAATAATACCGATAAGATGATCAAGGATATCGAGAAGAAAGTCGGCAAAGACGTGAAGACCGAAGAATACGAATCATTGACGGATGAGGCAAATGCACTTCTGAATGGAAATGTGGATGCGGCGGTGTTCAATGAGGGGTATATGAGTATGATCGATGAGTCGATTGAGGGGTTCTCGGATCAGGTTCGTGTTTTGTATCAGTATGGAATAAAGACAAAATTAAAAGAAGAGAAAAAAGCAGATGTACAGGAACCGTTCAATGTGTTTATCAGTGGTATCGATGTATCTGGACCAATCACAACGAACAGCCGAAGTGATGTAAATATTATTATGACGGTGAATCCGAATACGAAGCAGATCCTGCTCACAACGACACCGAGAGATTATTATGTTACGATTCCAGGTGTATCGGGTGATGCAAGGGATAAGCTGACACACGCAGGTATCTATGGAGTGGATGCATCTATGGCAACGCTTGAGAATCTGTATGGAATTGACATCAGTTACTATGCGCGGGTGAACTTTACTTCCCTGGAGACGATAGTGGATGCGCTTGGCGGTGTGGATGTGAATTCGGAAGTAGAATTTGAAGCAGGTGGATATAGCTTCCATAAAGGTGTAAATCATATGAATGGTGCGCAGGCACTGGCGTTCTCAAGAGAGAGGCATAGCTTCGCAGCAGGTGATAACCAGCGTGGTAAGGATCAGGAAGCGGTATTGACTGCGATTATTCAGAAAGCCACATCTCCGGCAATCATTAAGAGTGCTAACGAGATCCTGGCAACGGTCAGTGATTGTGTAGAGACGAATATGACATCGGATGAGATGGCAAAATTCATTAATATGCAGCTTAATGACGGAGCAAGCTGGAATATTGAGTCGCAGGCGGCATCCGGCAAGGGAGATACGCAGGCTTGTTATTCGTCGGGATCGCAGCTGTTGTATGTGATGTGGCCAGATGAAGCGGTGGTAGCAAATACAAGTGATAAGATGAAAAAAGTATTAACAAAGAAATAGTATAGGAAAAGAGAAATAGATTATGAAAATACAGGAGAAGAAAAAAGTTCATATTCGGTGGATGCTTGTCTGCTATGATATATTGATATATTTATTGTCGGCAATATTATTACTGAGGCTATACGGAGGAAATGATAGATTATCAAATACAGGCATACTTCAACAAATGTGTATATCTATGGTGTGCATATTTGGCATCCGCCTGCTTGGAAATATATATGGACAGGTGTGGAGATATGGAGGCATTCAGTGCTATATGCGTCTGATCTTTGCAGATGGAATAGCATGTGTGCTCTATATGATCATAGAAATTCTTCTCCCTGTTGAAAGCATTACTTTTACAAGAATGCTTTCTCTTGTAAGCGTGGATCTGCTTGGAGCATTAACGATACGTATGTTGTATCGCTATGCATATAAATGCGGGAACAGCAATGATATGCAGGGCAGATTCTGGACGGTGCTTCTGAAGATATTCTCGGGAATTGATGCAGGACGTGAAAAAGAAATCCAGAAAATTAAAATTGCGATTATCGGTGCAGGCCGCGTAGGTGTCGGCCTTGCAGAAGAACTGCTGAATAACGAACAGGCATCCTACGTTCCAAGATGCTTTATTGATATTAATAAGGAAAAAGTAGGACGTGAGATCCAGGGGATTCCTGTATGGTCGGAAACGGATGCAACATTATCGAAGCTGGATGATTATGAAGTGCAGGAGATTATCTTTGCAATTCCGTCTATGGAGACAGAAAGGAGAAAAGAACTGTATGATTATTATAAGAATGCCGGCTATAAAGTAAAAATCTATGATTACCCGACGATGCATGCTGCCGGAGGGAAAAGATATCTGAGAGAGTTCGACATTGAGGAATTACTTTTTAGAAAGCCACTGGTAGTTGCGGATGAACAAACCAATGCATATTATAAAGATAAAGTGGTATTGATCACCGGTGGCGGCGGTTCGATCGGATCGGAGCTCTGTCGTCAGATGGCTAAGATGCAGCCGAAACAACTGGTTATTCTGGACATCTATGAAAATGGTGCTTATGATGTACAGCAGGAACTGAAAATTGCTTACAAAGGGAAATTAAAGTTACAGGTTGAGATTGCGTCAATTACGAATCGAAAGGCGATGGCAAGAATATTCGAACAGTATCATCCACAGATCGTAATTAATGCTGCTGCGCATAAGCATGTACCATTGATGGAGCATAATTGCATTGAGGCGATTGAAAACAATATATTTGGAACAAAAAACATGGTGGAATTGTGCGAAGAATATGGCGCGGAACGATTCATGATGGTATCCACGGATAAGGCAGTTAATCCGACGAATGTCATGGGTGCCACAAAGCGTATGTGTGAGATGATCGTACAGAGTGCAAGTACACATGGAAATGTAAAGTATAGTGCAACCAGATTCGGCAATGTGCTTGGAAGTGCGGGATCGGTGATTCCGCTGTTCAAAAGACAGATTGCAAATGGCGGTCCTGTGACGATCACAGATAAGAGAATCATTCGGTATTTTATGACGATACCGGAAGCGTCTCAGCTGGTACTGCAAAGTGGAGCAATGGCACAGAATGGTGAATTGTTTGTTCTGGATATGGGGAAACCGGTTAAGATTATGGATCTTGCCGAGAATATGATCCGCTTATCTGGAGTACAGGGGATTGAGATTGTTGAGACAGGACTTCGTCCGGGCGAAAAGCTTTATGAAGAGTTATTGGTAAAGACAGAAGAACTGGACAAGACAGAGAACAGTATGATTTTTATCGAAAGAGATTCTGCGCTCAGTGCAGCCGAAATTGATGAGAAACTTGCAATGTTGAAGGAAGCATGCGCTACGGATGATGACTCGAAAGCGAAAGAAGTGTTGAGAAAGGTTGTTCCGACATTTAAAAGACCGGAAGAGGTAAATAAGACGGCATTTAAAAAACAACATAGAGAAAATGAAGAAAATTCGAAAAAGGGAATGAAAGTTGCATTGTTTTAAATCTTGATTGGTCTGGAATGATTAATAAATGATATAAACAAAGGGTGAGAAAATGTATAAGAAAAGTAATCAATTTGAGAAATTTGAAAAAAAGGTATGGCTTTCTTCGCCGACAATGTATCCAGATTCTATGCGTTATGTAATGGAAGCTTATGAAACAAACTGGATGTCTACGGTAGGTGCGAACATCAATGAAGTAGAAAAGATAGCTGCAGAGATATCAGAAACCAAATATGCAGTTGCATTATCTTGTGGTACCGCAGCACTTCATCTTTGTATGAAACTTGCGGGAGAGAGATTATATGGAAAACCACCGGTTGGAGTTGGAGCATTACAAAATAAGAGAGTATTTTGTACAGATATGACATTTAATGCTACGTTAAATCCTGTTGTTTATGAAGGCGGCATTCCAGTATTTATCGATACAGAATATGATTCATGGGGAATGGATCCTGTTGCGTTAGAGAAAGCATTTGAGATGTATCCGGATGTGAAATTGGTTGTTTATGCAGAACTTTATGGATTCCCAGGAAATGTCAAACAGATTAAAAAAATATGTGAAAAACATGGTGCGTTGTTAGTCGAAGATGCTGCTGAAGCAATGGGAGCAACATGGGAAGGTAAAGCGTGCGGATCTTATGGTGATTATGCCGCAATATCTTATAATGGAAATAAAATCATTACAGGATCTGCGGGGGGATGTCTGTTGACAAATTCGCTCGAAGACGCAAACCAGGCTCGTAAATGGTCAACACAGGCAAGAGAAGCTGCCACATGGTATCAGAATGAGGAAGTCGGATATAATTATCGAATGAGCAATGTTATCGCAGGAGTAATCCGAGATCAGTATAATCATTTATTCGACCATGTAGCACAGAAGAAAGCTGTTTATGAAAGATATAAAGAAGGATTTAAAGATCTTCCAGTACAGATGAATCCATTTGATGAAACAAAAGCTGAGCCAAATTACTGGTTAAGTAGTTTGCTAATCAATGAAGATGCTATGTGTAAGCAAGTAAGAGGAGAAACAGAAGCACTTTATATTTCAGAAGCAGGTAAGAGTTGCCCGACAGAAATTTTAGATGCAATTACAAGTATAAACGCAGAAGGAAGACCAATTTGGAAACCTATGCATATGCAGCCGATGTATAGAATGCATGAGTTTGTTACAGTAAATGGATCTGGTAGGGCGAAAACAAATGCTTATATTGCGGGTGGAATTAAGGATGCTGGGGCAGATGTCTTCCAGCGAGGTGTGTGTCTGCCGAGTGACAATAAGATGACAGCAGAGCAACAGGAGAGAATTATTGAAGTTATAAGAGCTTGTTTTGAGTAAAGCTATGAAGGGATATATGTTTTAATGTACGCTAAATTTTTTAAGAGAGCAATTGATTTTATATTGAGTTTGTGTGCTTTGATTGTACTTTCTCCATTGCTTGTTATTTTAACTATTATTGGAGCAATTTGTATGAAGGGAAATCCTTTTTTTGTACAGAAAAGACCAGGAAAGAATGAAAGAATCATATCATTATTGAAGTTTCGAACAATGACAAATGAGAAAGACAAGGATGGAAAGCTGCTTCCAGATGAAATTAGATTAGTTTCATATGGCAAATTTTTACGTTCTACATCATTAGATGAGTTGCCGTCATTAATCAATATTTTGATTGGAGATAGCGGTATAATAGGGACAACCAAGAAAAACCTTGATTTTACAAGGGTTTCGCTGGCTTAGTCGAATCTGGTTATGATGATTTTTCTGCATGGTTGTGTCGGGTGAGTAGCGGAACTATGAAAATTGAATGGTTTCTTGGATGCTTATTTTGACCCACACTATAAGCCGAAAAATTATGATAAGGAGGTTTGACCTAGCCTGCGGATGCTCTTTAAAAAAGAACATTCACAGGCTAGTTGTCGTGTTAGAGAAGCCTTTAAGACTGTTAAAAACAAGTAACTATTTCATTCTGTTAGGAAGGAGGATGCATTATGCCACATTCAAACAAAAAAATGATTTCGTTCTTTTTGACAACAAAATGTAACTTGTGCTGTCGGTATTGTTACAACGCAAAGGAAAGAAACTGTATTGTTGAACAGACTTTAAATTTTGAAATCGCAAAAAATGGAATTGATTGGTATTTCAATAATAACCCAAGTCGCCATATAAGATTTTATGGTCCAGGAGAACCTACACAAGAATTCGAAATGCTAAAGAGAATTACAGAGTATGCTAAAAATCATCCTAATAGGGGATCAGATGTTACTGTAGAAATTCAGACAAATGGTGTATTCACTGAAGCAATTCGTAGTTGGGCATTAGAAAACTTTAACATCATCTGGATGTCCTTTGATGGAATGAAAGAGATCCAGGATTATAACAGACCTTTAAATCCACAATATGCTCATCTATACAATGGACGTACATCAGCAGAAGTTCTTGAAGATAACGTAAGGTGGCTTATTGAAAATAAGAATAGTCGTAATCTTATGGTAGGAGCAAGGGTCACTATTACGGATAAGAATATCAGCAAACAGATGGAAATGGTTGATTATTTCTATGATTTGGGAATCAGGTATGTGTGGACTAATCCTCTTTTCTATACTGTTGGGCGAGTTCCTGTATGTCAGGACATTAAGAAAAAAGAAGCGTACCATTTTGATATGGATTTGTATTTATCAGAATATATAAAGGCTTTTTACTATGCAAAGGGCAAAGGTATGTTTTGGGGAAGCTTTTTGTCAATCAATTTTGATGGAGAATCTCCTTATCATTGTAGATGTTGCACACCATTAGAAGCTCCGCATTTAACCCCTGACGGATACATATCAGCGTGCGATATGGTTGTATTGGGAGCAGAGGCATATCATATGTCACCATTTATTGTAGGGAAATGGAATGAAAGTTCTAATGAATTTGATTTGGATTATGAAAAGATACAACGCTTAAATATGCGTAAATCAACAGAAATGTTACACTGCAAGTCATGTCCGGCTCAACTACATTGTGGTGGATATTGTCTTGGAGAAACTGTAAATGAATCAGGAAAACTTGATGGTCAAAATCTTGTAAAGTGTAATGCTGTTCGTAAGTTGTTAAAGGAAATTGGAACAAGTGAACCATATAAATATTTACACCCATAGGAGGAGAATTTAATGAAAAAAAGTGCATTAGTAATGGGATTTGATAACAGTGTAATTGCTAGAGAAAGCATTCTTTTATTAATTAATGAAGGATACTATGTTGTTGCAGGATATGAGGGAGATTCTATTAATAGAGAAAAATTCGTTGAGGACAATGGTATATCTTCCGAAATAGAATTTGCTCAGATTAATTACTCATCTGGCGAAACTGTAAATACTTTTATTTCACAGGTTTCAAATAGGAAATATACAGCCATTGTAAATTGTTATGCGACGTTAGCGGAAACTGCGGACAAAGGATTAAGACATGAATTTTTTGATTTTGACTATGTGGAATTTTCAAGAGTCATGAATGCAAATGTAGCGGCCATTGCGGCAATTGTGATTGGTTTGAAAGACAACATTGTTGAAAATGGTTGCATAGTTAATGTTACCAGCAGTGCGGCTTTTGAAGGGGCTTTTGCAACTATTTCATACAATGCTAGTAAAGCTGCTATTGAAAATTTAAGTAAATCCCTTGCAAATAATTTGGGACCATACCGGAATATTAGAGTTAATTGTGTTGCGCCTGGATGGATTCCGCAAAGTGAATCAGTGGTAGAGGGAAATATTGTGGAATTAGCGAATAAATGTACGCCAATCAGTCAATATGGAAAAGCTAAAGATGTTGCAAAGGCTGTGCTTTCGCTGATTGATAATGAATATGCGAATGAGACTACCTTGAAAATTGATGGCGGCATAACCAGTAGCTATATGATGTATTTGCTAGAATCAGCAGATTTATCAGGACATGAAACAAAAGAAGTTATGAATCAACTTATAAAACTTGTGGATTCAGTGAAGTCAAGTGTAAAAAAGGAAATTAACTAATTATGAGCGCACAAAAAGATAAGCAAAGTAAAGCCCAGACTATACAGACAGTTGTATTTGTGTGTCAGATTATTAGTACGTTTATTATTCCACTTATTTTGACAAAGTGGAATAGTATGACGATTGATCAGGGCATTGCTATTTTAGTTGCAGATGTTTCTGTTTTGTTTTTAACAAGTGAGTTTTCCAATAAGTTTATTTTAGATGAATATGAGGAAAAAACGGATGGAGAATATGCGGACTTAAAAGATGAATATGCAAATCTGAAAAATGAACTGCTAATTATTGAAGAAAGCCTAAAACTAGATGATTTGTATAAACGGATTTACATGCTGGAAAATTCAGAACAAAAAGAAATATATCTCAATTCTATGAGATTATACATTAATACTATGAATGACAGGATAATGGGGGCACGTTCTGGTGCATTGTCAAGACACGATTATTATGGTGAGCTTACAAAGGCTGGGGATTCAATTATTAATGATCACAGTATTAATGGGACGAATTTTTCAGGTGAAATCTGGGCGATGACATTTTGGCAGGACGATGAATTGGATTTCAGCGATGCATATGAAAACGCATGGGTCAAAAAAATGGAATCAATGGACAACGAGGGAATTAAGACACGTAGACTGTGTGTTATGAAAAACAAGAAAGATATACTGCGTCGTGAAGTTGTGGATGAGTCTGTTAAAGATTTTTTAATTCGTTTGAAATATTACTGTCAAGAGAATGCTATATGTAAAAATACTACAGTTTTTGCGATTGATTCTATAGACACTTTGACAGTTGAACAGCAGGAGTGGATTGGTAAAGGTTTTTTTGCTACTAAACATTCCAATGGAGAATTACGTCTGATCAGAGGTGTTAGTCTGGATAACAGAAATGCAACTACATTAGGTGGGGAAATTGATTTTGATGAAAGACGAGTAAAAGAGATTAGACATCTATGGGAGCGTTTAATTGAAGAAAGCGGAAGTCAAAGTATAAATGAATACCTTTTGCGAGTATCTTCTATGGCTGTAAAAGATGAAATGAAAAAAATGAATTTTGAAGGATGTAGTGCAAGCGGTGCAGAAGGAAAATAGTAAATTACAGTTTAATAGTAACAATGATTCTGATGAAATATCTATAAAGAAAATGGGAATTTCTGATTTTGATAATATTAAAGATTTTGTTGTTGAGCAACATAATAGTCTTGAACGAGAGGATTTCTTCATAATTGAGGATATTGACACTGAATTACCAGTAATTCTAAGCAATGGTATTGTGGTTGCGATAATGCAAAAAGATAAAATATTGGGTTTGCAGGCTATTGATTTGAGCTTGAAAAATAGCCTGACTTTACAAGAAATTCTACAATCGGTTTATACAACCAATGGAGAATTATATGAGCTTGGGTGGACGATGGTACGGAAGGAATGTAGAGGAAAAAACTATGCAAAAAAGTTGATAGAACATGTGTGTAGTTATTTAGAAGATATATCTGAATATACATTAGTTGCCACAGTACACCCAGCGAATACCATTGCTCTAAAAGTCTACATGGATTATGGTATGAAACCGATTTTTCAAACTCAATATTATGGTTATGATAGAACTTTTCTGATTAAAAAAGTAACACAAATAAAGTAAGCGGTTTTATAGAAAGAATATGATTAATAACAAGTGAATATATAGGGAGTGATGTATATGGAAAAGAAATTATTGATTGTTGCCTCAGAAAGATATGGAGATTATGTAAAGGAAATAGCAGAGTCGATGGGCTGCTTTGAGGCAATCTCCTTTGTAGATAACGACAGAGAAGGTGCTATTGGGAAACTGGAAGATGTAGAAACTTTTTATCCAGAATATAGATATGCAATAGCAGCATGTGATGATGGAGTAGAAAGACTTGAATGGAACAAGAAATTAGAAGCACTTTATAATATTCCGGTTTTAGCTCATATGGATTCTACAATTTCTCCATCAGCTAATTTAATGCCTGGTTGCATTGTTGAGCCGGGAGCAGTTGTTGGTTGTGGAAGCACTATCGGTCAGGCAACAGTTATAGGTGCTAATACAGTAGTGGAGCCATATAGCTTTATTGGAGATAGCTGTACATTAAAATCTGGAACGATTGTGAAATCAACAAGCGTACTTCAAATTGGAACTGAAACAGAGCAGGGAACTGTTTTGTTTACACCACTTACAAGCAAACAGTGAAAAAATAAAAAAGTGAAAGGATGAAAACCTCTCCGATTTTCGTGGGGGGGGTACACAATGAATAGTCAATCAAATGAAAAAAATATGGAAATGAATCGTACAAATCAGGGTACGCCGAATATACGATGGATGCTTGTCGGGTACGACTTGGTTGTATACGCAGTAGTAGCAATAATTCTTTTAGTCTTATATGGAGGAATGGATAAATTATCGCTTGTTGGAATTTGCCAGCAAGTTGCTTTATCTGTCCTGTGTATTTTTACAGCACGTCTTTTGGGTAAAATTTATGGACAAGTATGGAGATATGGTGGGATTCAGTGCTATATCCGCTTGTTGTTTACTGATTCTATCGCTTTTGTAGCGTATCTGGGTTTGGAACTCCTGCTTCCAGTTCAAAAAATTACATTTGCTAGATTGCTTTCATTGGTTAGTTTGAATCTTTTAGGAGCCTTAGCACTTCGCATGATGTATCGCTATGCGTATAAATGTGGAAATCAGGAAACAGCGAGAGGAAAATTTCTTTCTATATTATTACATATATTTTCTGGAATTGAAGCAGGAAATGAAAAGGAAGTACAGAAGATCAAAGTTGCAATTATCGGTGCTGGACGAGTTGGTGTAAGTCTGGCAGAAGAACTTTTAAATAATGCGGAAGCAGCATATATACCAAGATGCTTCATTGACATTAATAGAGAAAAAGTTGGACGAGATATACATGGTATTCCTGTATGGTCGGAAGATGAAGCAACATTTAAGCGTTTGGGAGAATTTGAGGTACAGGAAATTATTTTTGCAATCCCATCAATGGACGCTAAGAAAAAGAAGGCACTTTATGATTATTACAAAGATGCCGGATATAAATTGAAAGTATATGATTATCCGACTGTGTATGCAGCAGGAGGAAAAAGACATCTTAGAGAATTTGATATTGAAGAACTTTTATTCAGAAAACCACTGGTAGTTTCTGATGAGAGAACAAATGCATACTACAAGGACAAAATTGTGCTGATCACTGGTGGTGGCGGTTCTATTGGTTCGGAGCTGTGCAGACAGTTGGCAAAGATGCAGCCGAAGAAAATTATTATCCTTGATATTTATGAGAATGGTGCTTATGACGTTCAGCAGGAATTGAAAATAGCGTATGGAAATAGCTTAGATTTACAGATTGAAATTTGCTCTATTACCCATAGAAAAGCACTTGAAAGAGTATTTGAAAAATACCATCCGCAGATCATTATCAATGCGGCAGCTCATAAGCATGTTCCGCTGATGGAGCATAACTGTGTAGAAGCTATCTATAACAATGTGTTTGGTACACAGAATCTGGTAGAGCTTTGCGAAGAATATGGAGCAGAACGCTTCATGATGGTATCCACAGATAAAGCAGTCAATCCAACCAACGTTATGGGTGCGACAAAGAGAATGTGTGAAATGATCGTGCAGAGTGCAAGTACACATGGAAAAGTAAAATATAGTGCTACACGATTTGGAAATGTACTTGGCAGTGCGGGATCAGTGATTCCGTTGTTTAAGCGTCAGATTGCTAACGGCGGTCCGGTTACTGTTACAGATAAGAGAATTATCAGATACTTTATGACAATTCCGGAGGCTTCACAGCTCGTTCTTCAGAGTGGGGCGATTGCAAATAATGGAGAATTATTTGTTCTGGATATGGGACAGCCGGTTAAGATTATGGATCTGGCAGAAAATATGATCCGTTTATCTGGTGTCCAGGGAATTGAAATTATTGAAACGGGATTAAGACCGGGAGAAAAGTTATATGAGGAATTGTTAGTTAAGACAGAAGAACTGGATAAGACAGACAACAGCATGATCTTTATAGAAAGAGATACACCAGTAAGTGAGGAAGAAATTAATAAAAAAATTCAGACTCTTAGAAATGCCTGTGATACAGGAGATGATTCGATCGCAAAAGAAGCTCTCCGAAGTGTCGTGCCAACATTCAAGACACCGGAAGAGGTAAATAAAGAGATTGCATAAAGAATAGCCACAACATAGAACGATATAAAAGAGGGAATTACATATGTTTAAAGAGAACAATAATTTTGAAAAATTTGAATCAAAGGTTTGGTTAAGCAGTCCGACTATGCATGGTCCGGAGATTGAATATGTAAAAGAAGCATACGAAACAAACTGGATGTCAACAGTTGGAAAAAATATCAATGAAGTTGAAAGACTTGCCTGTGAATATATTGGCTGCAAACATGCGGTTGCATTGTCAGCCGGAACAGCATCTTTACACTTATCTATGAAATTAGCAGGAATTAAAGCATATGGAATGCCAAAAGTAGGACATGGTGCATTAGAAGGTAAAAAAGTATTCTGTTCAGATATGACATTTGATGCGACTGTTAATCCGATTGTGTATGAAGGTGGAGAACCGGTATTCATTGACACAGAATACGATACATGGAATATGGACCCGGTAGCTTTGGAAAAGGCTTTTGAAATTTATCCAGATACAAAAGTAGTAGTAATAGCTCATCTTTATGGTACACCGGGAAAGATTGACGAATTGAATGCAATCATAAAAAAACATGGAGCAATTCTTGTTGAGGATGCTGCAGAATCCATGGGTGCTACATACAAAGGTGTTCAGACAGGAACATTTGGAAAATATAATACGATTTCTTTTAATGGAAATAAAATCATTACAGGAAGTTCAGGTGGATGTTTCCTGACTGATGATGAAGAAGCAGCAAATAAAGTGCGTAAATGGTCTACTCAGGCGAGAGAAAATGCTGCATGGTATCAGCATGAAGAACTGGGATACAACTACCGCATGAGTAATGTTGTTGCAGGTGTAGTGCGTGGGCAATTCCCTTATCTGGATGAGCATATTGCACAGAAGAAAGCAATTTATGAGAGATATAAAGAGGGATTAAAAGGGCTGCCAGTGTCTATGAATCCGATAGATCTGGAAAACTCTGAACCAAACTACTGGTTGTCTTGCCTGATTATTGATAAAGAAGCAATGTGCGAACAAGTTCGTGGCGAGCAGGAGGTGTGCTATGTAAAAGAAACAGGAAAGTCTTGCCCGACAGAAATTCTGGAAGCGATTGCATCTATTAATGCTGAAGGAAGACCAATCTGGAAGCCAATGCATATGCAGCCGATTTATCGTTTAAATCCGTTTGTTGTCAGAGATGGAAATGGACGTGCAAGATCAAATGCTTACATTGCAGGTGGTGTAGCTGATGTAGGAATGGATATTTTTACAAGAGGTTTATGCCTGCCGAGTGATAATAAAATGACAGTAGAACAGCAGGATAGAATTATTGAAGTAATAAAGTGTTGCTTCGAGTAAAATAGAGGAATTTGTAATGGAAAAAATAAAGCATAAGCCATATGGACCATATGAAAAATATATAAAAAGACCATTAGATTTGATATGTAGTTTAATAGCAATAATAGTTTTTTCATGGCTCTATCTGATAATTGCAATATTGGTTAGAGTGAAATTGGGTTCTCCAGTGATTTTTACGCAGGATAGACCAGGAAAAGATGAAAAAATATTTAAATTATATAAGTTTAGAACAATGACAGATGCAAAAGACGAAAATGGAAATTTATTGCCAGATAGTGAAAGACTTACCAAATTTGGGAAAATGCTTAGAGCAACTAGCTTAGATGAAATGCCAGAAGCGTTTAATATAGCCAAAGGCGATATGAGCATCTTAGGACCAAGACCGTTGCTGCCATCTTATCTTCCTTGGTATACAGAACGAGAACGACACAGACATGATGTTCGACCTGGCTTGTCTGGCTTAGCTCAAGTTAATGGAAGAAATTATTTAGACTGGGATAAACGATTTGAGTTGGATGTTCAGTACACTGAAAAAATCACGTTTTTAGGAGATATGAAAATTATATTTCAAACGGTAAAAAAAATTTTATCACATAGCAATATTGCAGCCGATACGAATAAAACAGAAGGTAATATGGCAGAAATACGTGCAGAAAAGTTAAAGAATGAAAATAGTAATAAGTAATTAAGGGAGTAACATATTATGAATATATTGATTTTAAGTGCGGGAACCAGAAATAAAATAGTTGAATATTTTGTAAAAACGCTTGCGGGAAATGGGAAGGTTGTTGCAACTGATATGAGTAAACTGGCACCTGCAATATATGAAGCAGATAAGTATTATATTGTTCCTAAAATGACAGATCCGGAATATATAGACATTATTTTTGATATATGTAAAAAAGAAAACATCAGTGGTGTTTTATCATTAATAGATCCAGAATTATCATTGCTTGCTCAGAATGAAAAAAAATTTAAAGATATCGGTGTAAAAGTAATTGGTTCTACATATGAATTGTGTGAAATGTCGTTAGACAAATATCAGATGTTTTTGTGGCTTAACAAAAATGGATACAATTGTGCAAAATCTTATATGGATAAGGAAGAGTTCTATAAAGATATTGATAATAAAACAATAACATATCCAGTATTTGTGAAACCGGCGAGAGGAAGCGCAAGTATTGCTATTTCAAAAGTTTATGATAAGGAAACAGTAGAATTGTTATTTGCACATGATGAGGGACTTATGATTCAAGAATTTCTTAATGGACAGGAAATAGGTGCAGATGTATATATTGATATGGTTTCTGGAGAAATTGTTTCTATTTTTACGAAGAAAAAATTAAAAATGAGAGCTGGAGAAACCGATAAAGCTGTTTCGTTTAAGGATGATAAGTTATTTGATCTAATTAAGAAATTTGTTTCAAAAGCGGGATATAGGGGTCAGATTGATATTGATATTTTTGACATTGATGGAGAGTATTATATATCAGAAGTCAATCCACGTTTTGGCGGGGGATATCCTCATGCGTATGAGTGTGGATGTGACCATATGAAACTGATAGAAAACAATCTTGAGGGAAATAGTAACAAGCCAGTTATTGGAACATACAAATCAGACATTTATATGATGAAGTACAATGAAATTTGTATAAAGAATTTTGAGGTGTAATATAAATGAATGTTTTATTTATGACAATAGGAAAAATGGATAATGTTGAAGAACATACAATATATTGCGATTTATTACGATATTTTCGTGATGCTGGACATTCTGTATACACTATTAGTCCATATGAAAAAAGAACAGGACTTCAGACAGCGTATGAAGAAAAAAATGGAATTCATATGCTTCATGTGAGAACCGGAAATGTAACAGGAATGGTAAGTTTAATAGAAAAAGGTCTTGCCCAGTTGTCAATAGAGCCAGTTTTTATTAAAGCAATAAAAAAATATTATTCAAATGTTAAATTTGATCTTGTTATGTACTCGACACCTCCGATTACGTTTTGCAATGCAATAGAATATGTAAGGCGTAGAGATAATGCAAAAACATATCTTTTGCTTAAAGACATTTTCCCTCAGAATGCAGTAGATATAGGCATGATGAGCAAATCTGGTATTAAGGGAATTTTGTATAAATTTTTCCGTAACAAAGAAAAAAAGCTTTATGGCTTATCAGACTATATTGGATGTATGAGCCCGGCGAATGTAGAATATGTAAAACAAAACAACCCAGAGATTGATGAGTATAAAGTGGAAGTATGTCCAAATTGTATTGAAGTAGTGGATAAATCTATAAACGAAGAAGAACGTAGATACATTAGAAAAAAATATGATATTCCTTTAGAAAAAAAAGTGTTTGTTTATGGTGGTAACTTGGGAAAACCACAAGGAATAGATTTTTTGATAGAGTGTTTACATAGCCAAGAAAACAGTAAAGATAATTATTTCCTTATTGTAGGAGATGGCACCGAATATGGAAAAATTGAGAAATTTGTAAAGGACAGCAATCAGAATAATATAAGATTGATGAAAAGATTACCCCAGGAGGATTACGATACTATGGTAGGGGCATGTGATGTAGGAATGATTTTTTTGGATCATCGTTTTACAATTCCTAATTTTCCAAGTCGAGTATTAAGTTATATGCAAGCAAAAATTCCAGTTTTAGCATGTACAGATCCGAATACAGATATAGGAAGAATTATAGAAGAGGCTGGATTTGGAAACGGGTGTGAAAGCAATGATATAAAAGGATTTGCTGAATGTGTGGGAAAAATTATGCAAATACAAGATGTAGCTGATAAAGAGTGGAATTATTTGAACAAGTATTATTCAACAAAAACTGGATACGATATAATAATGAAACATTTTAAATAAAATTAATAGTTAATTTTGGAGAAAAATAATGGATTTAAAACGTATAGTTGCTAAAGGAATAAAAACTATCTTTAATCCGGCAGCTTTAACGAATTGCCAAGTAAATAAAAATGCGAAGATTTGTTCGGGTACGCAAATGAATAATTCAAGTATAAATAGGTACTCATATTGTGGGCATGATTGCTTTATTTTAAATTGCGATATAGGCTCTTTTGTTTCAATAGCAGATAATTGTCGATTAGGCGGTGCAATGCATCCAATAGAAAGAGTTTCGTCGTCTCCGGTTTTTCATAAGGGAAAGAATGTTTTGAACAAAAATTTTGCAAAATTTGATGATATTTCTGATAAAAAAATAGTAATTAGCTCGGATGTGTGGATTGGCGCAGGAGTAACTGTTTTATCAGGAATAACAATAGGAGTGGGAGCAGTTGTGGGAGCTGGGAGTGTTGTTACACATGACATTCCACCATATGAAATATGGGCTGGAAATCCTGCAAAAAAAATTAGAAATAGGTTTGATGAAGAAACAAGTAAAGAACTATTGCAAACAACTTGGTGGGAATGGAACGATGAAACAATAGGAAAATATTCTCATTTGTTTGACAATCCACAGAAATTCATTGAAACGATCAAGGAGAAGTAAGATGAGAATATTAATGCTGACCTCAGTATATAAAGATGAATTTTTGGGTAACAAGGATACATCTACTAATATTGTGAATTCATTTGTGAAAGAGTGGAAGAAACAGGGACACGAGGTGCTTGTTATTCACAATTCACATTGTTATCCTAGAGTAATTCATGAAATTCCAGAGAAATTGAAAAAATCTTTAGCAGCAAGGATGGGATTCGCAATTTCTGATTATGATGCAGTTAAAGAAAAAGAATACCAAGATAATGGAGTAAAAGTATTTCGTCTTCCAATAAAAAAGTTTATTCCTCATTCACAGCCTAGCGATAATGTTATAAAAAGACAAGTAAATAAAATTGTAGCTACTTTGAAAAAAGAAAAATTTGAACCAGATGTAATAACAGGACATTGGGCAAGTCCACAAATGGAGATAATTTCGGAATTAAAAACAATATATCATTGTAAAACAGCAGTAGTTTTACATGGGACAGGATATATTGAATCGCCAAAATTTAATGCTGAAGAGTACTTGAAAAATATAGATTCATTAGGAGCAAGATCTCTATCTCAGGCAAAACAGATAAAGGAGATACTTAAGTTAGATAAATTGCCATTTGTGTGTAATTCGGGCGTACCGGATGAGTATTTGAAAAATTATAGGCTTAATACAGAAAAATATAGGAACATTAAAACGTGGAAAATTACTTATGTCGGAAGACTAGTTTCTTATAAAAATATAGACTCCACAATAAAGGCACTATCAGAAATAAAAGATGTAAAGTGGGAGTTTAACATTGTGGGAGATGGTGCTTCCCGCACAGAACTGGAAGAATTAGCACAAAACCTTAACTGTGCTGACAAAGTTCATTTTTGGGGACGTGTTTCAAGAGATAAAGTTATGCAAATACTTGAAGATACACATATTTTTGTAATGATTAGTACAAATGAAATATTTGGCTTGGTGTACCTTGAAGCCATGGCTGCTAGTTGCTTGACTATTGCTTCCAAAAACGGTGGAGTTGATGGGATTATTAAATGTGAAAAGAATGGTTTTTTATGTGAAGAGGGAAATGATAAAGAACTGCATAGTATCTTGAATAGAATAACCAAAAAAGAAATTGATGAAATATCAAATATTGTAGAAATGGGTTATAAAACCGCGAGAGAATATTCAGATTCAGAAGTCGCTAGAGTTTATATAAAAAATATAACACAATAAGTCGTAAGGAACAATTTATGATAAAAAAATTATATGATTCAATAAAGTTAAAATATGATAATCATTTCCTGGCAATATGGAAATATAGATTTTATAAAATGTTAATTAATTTGGGATATCCAATTTTAAATAAAAAATTTGAAAAGATTGGTATTAGTGAAGAGAGCAGTATTATTGTTTCACTGACTTCATTTCCTGAGAGAATAAATACTGTATGGCTGACTATTGTCACATTGCTTTCACAAACACTAAAGCCTAAAAAGGTACTCTTATGGTTAGCAAAATCTCAATTTGAAGGAATAGAGTTACCTGATAATTTGAAAAGGCTTGAAAAATATGGCCTAGAGATTAAGTGGTGTGATGATCTGAAGCCGCATAAAAAATATTACTATACAGTGCAAGAATATCCTGATGACTGTGTTGTAATAGCTGATGATGATATATTTTATCCGGAAAATCATTTGGAAATTCTATGGAATAATTATTTAAAACATCCTGATTGTATAATTGCAAATAAAACACATCGAATAGAATACGGTGTAGATAATCAATATCTTGCATATAATAAATGGTCAAATCGTATAGTCGAAAATCCAAGTTACTTATTAGTGCCTATTGGATGTAATGGTGTATTATACCCACCGCACAGTTTGCCAGAGTATACATTTGATAAAAATTATATTACAGAAGCGGCTTTGTATACTGATGACTTATGGCTAAAATTATGTGCAATACGCAATAATAAAATGACATTTTCATGTATGGA
Source organism: Dorea longicatena (assembly GCF_024168045.1). Lineage (GTDB taxonomy): Bacteria > Bacillota > Clostridia > Lachnospirales > Lachnospiraceae > Dorea_A. The sequence continues at coordinate 1,705,162 of NZ_CP100126.1, read as the reverse complement.
AAATGAATTAGTATATTTTGATTGCATAAAGGCTGGAAAAGTTGGCTTATGGAAATCAAATACAAAAGGAATTAATAGAAATGATATGGTTTGGAAAAGGTTGATGAGTGATTTTCCTCAGATGAATGAATTACTATATAAAGAGTGGAAGCGTGAAGCGGAAGCATATCAAGAAAACTGTTAGACAATGTTTTTGAAAAGGGGGTGCAATATAACTTATGAGTATGCAAATTCAATTTGTTGTTTTTTGGATAGCGATAATTGTTATTCTTTTATTGGGATTAATACAGAATAAATTTTCAAAAAAAAGTCAATGCGCAATAGTCATTTTTGCAATTTTTATATTAAGTTTTATGTATTCAAACAGAACTTTGGGATTGGATTTGAGAAACTATATTGAATATTATTCATCTTCAAATATAAATCGCATAATGAGTACACTTGATATTAAAAGCTTGTTTTTGAATGAATATGAGCCTTTGTTTACATTGACAATAGTGGTAGCAAAAAAAATAGGTTTGTCTGTTCAAAAATGGTTATTTGCGATTGTATTTATACCATCATTAATTTTTTATGGCATTTTTTTTAGAAAAGGGAAAAAGCCATTGTTAATGTTTTACTTTTTTCTGTTGATTATGATGTTTCAAGTTGACTTGACAAGATTTTATTTAGCAGCGCCTTTTTTATGTATTGCATTTCATAGTGAAAAATTGACAAAAAAAGGAATTTTTTATGTACTAGCATTTGGATTCCATTATTCTGCAATATTTTTAGCTTTTGCAGAAATATTCCTTGTTATGAAGTTATCGAATAAAAAGAAGTATGGAATTGTGTTTTTTTTCCTATTGGGAGCATTGGTACTTAAAAATATTGATTTATCATTCTTGGAGTATTCGCAGTATAGATTTTTATTTAAATTGTGGTACAACCTATATCATTCGGGAGCTAGCAATAGTTTAATAAATACGTATCAGATTATTATGACATATGTGATTAATGTGTATCCGATAATAATGTGCTTAATAATACTTAAATTGATGAAAAAAGATGAAGCGTTAAATAAGTGCCCAATAGGACTAAATTATGCAAAATATGAAGATGTCCTTAGAATTGGAATCATTACTAGCATTTTATTGGTTATAGTATTTGGTTCTGTAAAGATAGGATTTAGAATTTTACTTCTTACATATTTTATTTTATTTATTCCTATTTCAAATATTTCAAGGGACAGCATTTATGATGGAAAGATATCAGGAAGTGCAATTGGATATACATTAGCATTATTTATGTATAATATATTCATGTCTTTATACTATGTGCTGATATCAATTATATATTAAAAATATCGGCTTAGGAAATGAGGAATGTTAAATTGTCAAGAACTAGAACACAAAATACCATACGTAATTTTAGTAGTGGATTAATAAAGCAAATACTAAATATTATTTTGCCATTTATTATTAGAACAATAGTTATTTATTATTTGGGAGCAGAATATCAAGGCTTAAGTGGATTATTTACATCAATACTCCAAATGTTAAGTCTTGCAGAATTGGGATTTTCAACGGCAGTTGTATTTGCATTATATAAGCCCATATCAGAAAAAAATACAGATTTGATATGTGCTTTAGTAAATTATTTGAATAAAGTTTATAAAATTGTAGGAATTGTAGTATTAGGAGTTGGATTAGCTTTATTACCTTTCTTGGGACAGCTAATAACTGGATATGTACCAGAAAATATAAATATATACATATTATATTTGATATATTTATTTAATACTGTAATATCGTACTGGTTATTTGCCTATAAAAGCGCACTGTTAACTGCAATGCAACGAGAAGATATTGTTTCAAATATACAAACAGTTACAACAGTATCAATTAGAGTTATTCAAATTATATTTTTGATGTTGTTTAAAAATTATTATGTATATATTCTCGTAATGCCAATAGGAACAATTGCTAATAACATTTTTCTACAGATATATTCTCATAAGTTATTTCCCCAAATTATCCCAAATGGAAAAGTTCCAAATTCTATAAGGGAAAATTTGAACAAACAAATAAAAGCACTTTTGATTTCCAAAATTGCAGATACTGCTAGAAATTCTTTGGATAATATAATTATATCTAGTTTTATAGGACTATCTGCAGTAGCTGTATATGATAATTATTTATACATTTATTCGGGAATTAGAGGATTCTTTCTTGTTTTAGTAAGTGCAATGCAGGCCAGTGTAGGAAATAGCTTGGTAGAAGAGTCTGTCGATAAGAATTACAAAGATTTAAATAAGTTTACATTTTTTATTATGTTTTTTACCGGCTGGTGTACGGTCTGCCTATTCTGCTTGTACCAACCTTTTATGCAAATATGGATGTCTGGAAATGAAAAAATGTTATTGTCTTTTTCTGGAATGAGTTTGTTTTGCATTTATTTTTACATAATAAATATGAACAATACAGTGAATCTATATCTTCATGGAAATGGATTTTATTGGCAATGTAGATGGTGGTATATATTAGAAGCAGTTATGAATCTTTGCCTTAATATTTTGTTGGGTTATATTTGGAAAATTAATGGAATATTGATTGCTACTATAATAACTTTATTTGCATTTAATTTTATGCCAAGAACAGCGGTAATATTTAGAGATTATTTTAAAAGAGATAAGAAAGAATTTTTATTAAATCATTTTGTCTATTTTATAGTAACCGTGGCTATAGCAGTGATAACTGCAATGTTTATATCCTTGATTCCGACTGGTGGACTTATAAAATTTGTAATAAAAAGTATAGCAGTCGCTTTTATATCAGCAATTCTTTTTATTATAGCATACAGAAAAAATCAATATTTTGCAGGATTGACAAGTATTTTAAGTCAGTAATCAACAATACAAAGAATGAGCCAGTAGTCGGCAGGAATTTTTACCATAGGGCATGACCCTGTAATGGAGCATAGCTGACACCCTGGTTATGGGCAGGCAGGACGAAGGAAGTTAGGACCTCTGGAGACAGAGATGATCCTGGTGGATATAGGAGGTTAGCTGCCATAGAGGGAAGGGTATACACAAGGCCAGTAAAGCGAAAATCAATGACGTTTTATTTCGTATACCATTCAACCGCTATTTCAGTACCTGATACATCGAAATGCTCATAGCTGTGGCTTATTCACTGAGATATGAAAGGTTGAAAAACCTTGAATTTTCAATAAAAAACACTTGATTATATGAGGAGGTTATATTAATGTCTTTATTTGAAGGAAAAACACTTATGATAACTGGTGGAACAGGTTCGTTCGGAAATGCGGTTTTAAATCGTTTTCTTAAAACAGATATAGGAGAAATCCGCATTTTTTCACGAGATGAAAAAAAACAGGATGATATGCGACATGATTTTCAAGCGAGAATGCCAGAAGTAGCAGATAAAATCAAGTTTTATATTGGCGATGTTCGTGATTTACAATCAGTAAGAGCAGCAATGCCAGGAGTAGATTACATCTTTCATGCAGCAGCTTTAAAGCAGGTGCCATCATGTGAGTTCTTCCCGATGGAGGCAGTTCGTACAAATGTGATTGGAACAGAGAATGTGCTTACGGCAGCGATTGAGGAAGGGGTAGAGTCTGTTATTTGCTTATCAACAGATAAGGCAGCTTATCCAATTAATGCAATGGGAATTACAAAAGCAATAGAGGAAAAAGTTGCGGTTGCAAAATCCAGAATGTCTGGAAAAACAAAGATTTGTTGTACTCGTTATGGAAATGTTATGTGCAGTCGTGGATCAGTTATTCCACTTTGGATTGATCAGATCAAGCAGGGAAATCCGATTACTCTGACAGAGCCATCTATGACACGTTTTATTATGAGCTTGGAGGAAGCTGTTGACCTTGTGTTATTTGCATTTGAGCATGGCGAAAATGGAGATCTTCTTATCCAGAAAGCTCCAGCTTGTACAATTCAGACGCAGGCTGAAGCAGTGTGCGAGCTGTTTGGTGGCAGAAAAGAAGATATTAAGGTAATTGGTATTCGTCATGGAGAGAAGATGTATGAAACACTTCTTACAAATGAAGAATGTGCGAAAGCTGTTGATATGGGAAATTTCTATCGTGTTCCGGCTGATAATCGAGGCCTGAACTATGATAAATACTTCAAAGACGGCGACGAGAAGAGAAATACTCTGACAGAATTTAATTCTAATAATACAAAGAGATTAAATTTGGAAGAAACAAAAGAAAAGATTGCTTCTTTGGCATATATTCAGGCGGAACTTGCAAAGATGGAATAGTAATAAATACATATAACGGAAGGGGGAGAGCATGATGAGCGAAAAGTCAAATTTTGATGCGAATGTAGAACGTATATATGACAATCTGGAGTTGTTGGAGAAAGGACATGTTTATGAACTGCAAAAAACTCCGGGAATACCGAAATGTGCAACATTAGCAAGTCGAATAAGAGATGATGTAGATGTAATTGTTAAAGCACTTGATGAAAAGGAAGATATGGAAGCTACAGATGAGGAACAGTTTAATTTACTTGCAAAATTATTGGGTGGTTTATATGCGGAATTTTCATCACTGGCAAAAAAACAACCAGATGCCCTAACGAATGCATTTAAGACGAGTCGAGTCAATCGTGTGCTTTCTCCTCTGAAACAGATAATGGCATCAGAAGATTCTACACAGTATTTGGATTTATTACAGGAAGCTGATGATGGACAGGCGAATGGAAAAGGAAGAAGCACATATAGTGATGCGGTAATTATAATGAGCCAGTACAAAACTGCCTGTGATGAGTTTAGATTAAAATACTTTAATAAAGGCTGGGACATGCTGTGGCAGAGATGAGGTGTTTTGAAAAATGCTGTTATCGGATTATTTGAAAATAGGAGAATCATTGGAGAAAATAGGTGTATTTGATCCTATTCTGGATAAGGATAATGCTTTTTTCATTAATATCCAGAGATTGAAAGAAACAACTACTCCAGAATTTGAAGGCTCTTATGATAGAATCAATGATTTTTTTCGGAAAATCATAAAATTGTTGGATCGTGCGGAACAGAAAAGTTTAAAAGATACATATTTCCGGGCTGCATTTGACATATTCAAATTTTCAGAAGTAAATGGCATTTGTCTGGGTTTTGGAGAAAAAGCGCCCGGATCAGGATTTGGACCTAAAATATCAAAAATGGTATTGGAAACAGCGTATGATATAGTTAAGGCTGGAATTGAAGATCCGGAGTTTTTTCAACTATTACCATTGTTCCAGGACAATGTTGGACCTGATCGTTTAAGCGATATGATTGCAACATTGATTTTACCAGACATACAGGCATATACGGAGAGAGTGAACCAACAACTTGGAATTACAATAAATAATTATCCAGATAAGTTGTTTAATAATGGATTATTATGCAACCCGGAAAAAGGATATGAAGTACTTTTGCTTCCGACAGAAATATTGCATAAATTGCCGGTAGCAAAATCATGGGAAGAAATAGATTCAGTTATTGTAGAGAATAATACAATTCGTGCTATGATGAATAATGAGGTAGCAGAACACTGGACACAATGGGCTGCTACTGATCGTAAATATTATTTACGAGAGAAGATATTTAAAGATTCAGAAAAGTGTAAGCAGGTTATCGAGGCGTACCGAGAAGAAAAATTGGACGCATACAATCCGGAAGAACAGATTGATTATTTCCTTGCTAAATTATGGCAGAGAATAGAGAAAAGTGGAATATCATGGTTGTCAAAACATAAAGATAGGGAAATTGATAGCAAAGCTGCTTCACTTGAGATTTTAAATCTTTTCAAAAATTGGGTAGAATATAATAGAGGCTGGGAAGTCATACTAAGTGCCGGAACTCAGAAGCGTGAAAAAATTGTGCAGCGAGTGATTCACTTATCTGGTATAGCCTATATTGAGGCAAATAATTTAAGCCTGAGCTGTGAAGCTGATGAGGGTAGAGGACCGGTGGACTTCAAAATTAGCCGAGGACAGGATATAACGGTTATAGAAGTAAAATTATCTTCTAATGGTCAGTATATGCATGGATATGACACGCAGGTGGAGGAATATGCAAAAGCTGAGCAGACGGATAATATGATTTATGTATTAGTTGATGTTGGAAATCCTGTAAAGGTAAAAAAGCTTCTTGATCGTTATAATCGAGATATAGATGAAGGTAAAAAAGTTCCAGAAGTAATCATGATAGATTCAACAAGTAAAGAATCCGCAAGTATCACATGATTACTCTAATGAAGCGAATAACGCATATTGATAGAATATTCAGAGAAAGAGAGTGCAAATGGCAATGGGAACATATGATAATGTGAAATGGAAAGAAAATGGAAAATTAAAATTGTTAATTATTGTAGGAACCAGACCAGAGATTATCCGTTTGGCGGCTGTAATTAATAAAACCCGTAAGTATTTTGATGTGATTCTGGCACATACAGGACAGAATTACGATTATAACTTAAATGGTGTGTTCTTTAAGGACTTGAAGTTGGAAAATCCGGAAGTATATTTGAATGCTGTCGGAACAGACCTTGGAGAAACCTGTGGAAATATTATTGCACAAAGTTATAAGCTGATGGCAGAGATTAAACCGGATGCAGTGCTGGTTCTTGGAGATACGAATAGCTGTCTGTCAGTAATTGGTGCGAAGAGATTGCATATTCCGATTTTTCATATGGAGGCAGGTAATCGTTGCAAAGATGAGTGTCTGCCTGAAGAAACAAACAGACGTATTGTAGATATTATTTCTGATGTGAATATGGCATATTCTGAACACGCACGCAGATATTTAGCGGATTGTGGTTTGCCGAAAGAGCGTACTTATGTAACTGGTTCGCCTATGGCAGAAGTATTGCATAATAATCTGGCAGAAATTGAAGCATCAGACATTCATAGCAGACTTGGCTTGGAAAAAGGAAAATATATTTTGCTGTCAGCACATCGAGAGGAAAATATTGATACAGAAAAGAATTTCTTATCTTTATTTAATGCAATCAACAAGATGGCTGAGAAGTATGATATGCCAATTTTATATTCATGCCATCCAAGAAGCAAAAAGAGAATTGAATCCACTGGATTTAAACTTGATCCGAGAGTAATTCAGCATGAACCACTTGGATTCCACGATTACAACTGTCTGCAGATGAATGCGTTTGCAGTAGTGTCAGATTCTGGAACATTACCAGAAGAGAGCAGCTTTTTTACATCGGTTGGGCATCCATTCCCTGCTGTATGCATCCGTACATCAACAGAACGTCCGGAAGCATTGGATAAAGCATGTTTTATTCTTTCAGGAATTGATGAAAAGGGATTGTTACAGTCTGTAGATACTGCAGTTGAAATGAACCGAGCAGGAGATTATGGTATTCCAGTTCCAGATTATATTGAAGAAAATGTTAGTTCAAAAGTAGTAAAGATTATTCAGAGCTATACAGGTGTTGTTAATAAAATGGTTTGGAGAAAAGAAGTGTAAATGGAGCGTTACACGGATTCTATAACAAATGGAATAAGGATGTGAGTTGTATGAATATTTTAGTAACAGGTGCAAAAGGGATGGTAGGCACTGCCTTGGTAAATAATTTAAAAAATATCCGAGATAACAAGAATAGGACAAGACCGAATATCTCAATAGAAGATATATATGAATATGATCTTGATTCAACACCAGAAGAATTAGACCGGTATTGCCAGAAAGCTGATTTTATATTTAATTTGGCAGGAGTAAATCGTCCTGAAAATCCAGAAGATTTTATGAAAGGGAATTTTGGATTTGCTTCTGATTTACTGAATACCTTAAAAAAATATAATAATAAAGCAACAATTATGCTTTCTTCATCAATACAGGCTACACTTGCAGGACGTTTTGGAAATTCAGAATATGGGCGTTCAAAAAAGGCAGGCGAGGAATTGTTTTTTGATTATGCAAATGAAACAGGAGCTAAGGTTGCTGTATACCGTTTTCCTAATTTGATGGGACATTCCAGACCGAAATATAATTCAGCAGTGTCAACTTTTTGTTGGGCAGTGGCAAATGATGAGAAATTTACTGTAAACGATCGTAATACAGAACTGGAATTATTGTATATTGATGATTTAGTAGAAGGCATGTTTGATCTGATAGAGAGAAAAGAGAAGCATTGTGAATTTGATGGTGTGGAAACAGTTATAAAAGAAGATGGAAAATATTGCTGTGTTCCAGTAACACATAAAGTTACGTTGGGAGAAATCGTTGACTTATTGCAGCAATTTAAAGAACAGCCAACGACACTTATGATGCCTAAGATGCCAGAGGGTTCTTTTGCAAAGAAATTATACAGCTTGTATTTGACATATCTGCCAACAGAAAAATTCAAATATGCCTTAAAAATGAATGTGGATGATCGTGGTAGTTTTACGGAATTAGTACATACGCAGGATTGTGGTCAGGTGTCAATTAATATCAGCAAGCCGGGAATTACAAAAGGACAGCATTGGCATAACTCAAAATGGGAACTTTTTATTGTTGTGGCAGGGCATGGATTAATTCAAGAACGCAATATTAATACAGGAGAAAAGGTGGAATTTGAAGTAAGCGGAGATAAAATTGAGGCTATACATATGATTCCAGGCTGGACACATAATATTATCAATTTGAGTGAAACGGAGAATCTTGTGACTGTCATGACATGTAATGAAATATTTAATCCAGAAAGACCGGACACATTTTTTGAAGAAGTTTAGTAGTTGGGGAGGTAGAAGTAAAATGAAAATAGCAGTAGCAGGAACAGGATATGTAGGACTTTCTATTGCAACGTTGTTATCTCAAAATCATGAGGTAATGGCAGTTGATATTATTCCAGAAAAAGTAGAAAAAATCAATAAAAGGATTAGTCCGATTCAGGATGAGTATATTGAAAAATACCTAAAGGAAAAAGAGTTAAAGCTGACAGCTACGTTAGATGCAGAGGATGCATATAAGGATGCTGATTTTGTTGTTATTGCTGCACCTACAAACTATGACAGTAAGAAAAATTTCTTTGATACGTCAGCAGTAGAAGCTGTGATTAAGCTGGTTATTGAATATAACCCAGATGCAATTATGGTAATTAAATCTACAATTCCGGTAGGGTATACTGCTAGCATTAGAGAGAAATTCCATTGTGATAATATTATCTTCAGTCCGGAATTTTTACGAGAGTCAAAAGCATTATATGATAATCTGTACCCATCCAGAATTATTGTGGGAACAGATGTTGAAAATGCCAGACTTGTAAAAGCTGCGAACACGTTTGCTGGATTGTTACAAGAAGGGGCAATTAAAGAAAATATTGATACTTTGATTATGGGATTTACAGAAGCGGAAGCAGTGAAGTTATTTGCTAACACATATCTGGCTCTCAGAGTATCATATTTTAATGAGCTTGATACTTATGCAGAAATGAAAGGACTGAACACACAGCAGATTATTAATGGGGTATGCCTTGATCCTAGAATTGGTTCTCATTATAACAATCCGTCATTTGGTTATGGTGGATATTGCTTACCGAAAGACACAAAACAGCTTCTGGCAAATTATGCGGATGTTCCTCAGAATATGATGTCTGCAATCGTTGAGTCTAATAGAACAAGGAAAGATTTCATAGCAGATCGTGTATTACAGAAAGCTGGGTATTATGCTTATGGAGATGAGAACACATATGATGCTTCTATGGAAAAAGAGGTCGTAATTGGTGTATACCGTCTTACTATGAAATCAAATTCAGACAATTTCCGTCAATCTTCTATACAGGGAGTTATGAAGAGAATTAAGGCCAAAGGGGCATCAGTTATTATTTATGAGCCAACATTGGAAGATGGAAGCACTTTCTTTGGAAGCAAGGTTGTGAATAATCTGGATAAATTTAAAGAACAGAGTCAGGCAATTATTGCTAATAGATATGATAGTTGCTTGGATGATGTGAAAGACAAAGTATATACAAGAGATTTGTATGGCAGAGATTAAAAAATGTTTTGGAATGCATTGCAATTTATATATAAGCTGATAGTGCAGTATTGTGAATCACCAGTCTCATCACCGATTACATGGTGTTTGGGAATTATCTGGATAATAAAATCAATACATACTCTGTATAAAACGAAAGTAAAAACAGATGAGTTAGCTGCAGAAAGGGAAGCCAAAGAGGTTTCAGAAGCTATCAAGGATCTGAATATTTTAACTGAAAAAAGCAAAGAAGAGAATCAGGATATTAGGACTTTAATGTTTGAAAATTTAAAAGAATTGAAGGAGTTCTATGTTATCTGTAAACAGCAAATCAGAAAATCTTTCTCAGCAGCTATGTTCTCATGCTTTGCAGGATTTATGCTTTTTGTTTTGGCAGTCGTTCTATTTTTATTAGGTGGAAATAATTCTGCATCATTTATGGCTGGTCTATCTGGAGCGATAGTAGAGATTGTATCTGGTCTTTATTTTTGGATGTATAAGGAAACTTCTAAACAACTTGGAAAGTACCACAAACGATTGGAGGCAACCGAGAAATATTTAATTGCTTTGCAAATTATCGAAATGATACCGGAAGAAAATAGAAGTGAACACTATGGAAAATTAATAGATCATATTTTTGAAAACGCAAATAAACAATAGTATTTACGGGGAGATAAAATAAAATGTGTGGAATAGTTGGTTTTACTGGAACACAGCAGGCAGCACCTATTTTATTAAATGGTCTGTCTAAATTAGAGTACCGAGGGTACGATTCGGCTGGAATCGCTGTGCGAGATGGGGAGCGTCTGGCACAGGTGGTTAAAGCCAAGGGAAGATTAAGTAATCTGATTGAAAAAACAGATGAAGGAAAAGCACTGATAGGAACATGTGGAATCGGACATACACGTTGGGCAACACATGGCGAGCCAAGTCAGATTAATGCGCATCCGCATGTATCTGGAAATTGTACAAGATCAGGTTCTGGAGAAGTAGAATCAGAAGTAGTTGGAGTACATAATGGCATTATCGAAAATTATACGGAACTTAAAGAAAAATTATTAAAGCATGGTTATACTTTTTACAGTCAGACTGATACAGAGGTAGTAATCAAACTGGTGGATTACTATTATAAGAAGTATAATCTCGGACCGATTGATGCGATTGCCAAAACGATGGTTCGTGTGCGTGGTTCTTATGCCCTGGAGCTTATGTTCAAAGATTATCCGGGAGAAATTTGGGTAGCAAGAAAAGACAGCCCAATGATTATTGGAGTGACAGACGGCGAAACCTATGTAGCTTCTGATGTTCCGGCTATTCTGCAATATACCAGAAATGTTTATTATATTGGTAATCTGGAGTTTGCCAGATTGACACCTGGAGAAGCTCATTTCTTTAACCTTGATGGGGATGAGATTGAAAAGCAGACAACAGAAATTAAGTGGGATGCCGAGGCAGCAGAAAAAGCAGGATTTGAACATTTTATGATGAAAGAGATTCATGAACAGCCGAAAGCAGTTCAGGATACTTTGGGTTCTGTCATAAAAAATAATTGTATTGATTTAACATCTGTTGAGATTACAGAAGAAGAAATTCAGAAGTTTGAACAGATATATATTGTTGCATGTGGTTCAGCCTGGCATGTTGGGATGGCAGCACAGTATGTGATCGAGGACTTAGTGGATGTTCCGGTAAGAGTGGAACTTGCATCTGAATTTAGATACAGGAAAATGCCAATAAATAAAAATTCGTTGGTTATTGTCATCAGCCAGTCTGGGGAAACAGCAGATACGTTAGCAGCTTTGCGTTTGGCAAAGGAAAAAGGCATGACAACTCTGGCAATTGTAAATGTTGTTGGCAGCAGCATTGCTCGTGAGGCGGATAAAGTATTCTATACTCTTGCTGGACCGGAAATATCAGTGGCAACGACAAAGGCTTACAGTGCCCAGCTTGTTGCAATGTATTGTCTGGCTGTTCAATTTGCCAGAGTTAGAAACAGCATTACAGAAGAGCAGTACGGTAATTACATTTCCGAGCTATTAACCATTCCGGATAAGATTCAGAAAATCTTGCAGGATAAGGAAAGACTTCAATGGTTTGCTGCAAAATATGCCAATGCTCATGATGTGTTCTTTGTGGGCAGAGGAATTGATTATGCAATTTCCCTGGAGGGAAGTTTAAAGCTGAAAGAAATTTCTTATATCCATTCTGAAGCATATGCAGCCGGAGAATTAAAGCATGGTACGATCAGTCTGATCGAGCCAGGAACATTAGTAATTGGTGTATTGACACAGAGTGATCTTTACGAGAAAACCATCAGTAATATGTTGGAGTGTAAGAGTCGTGGTGCGTATTTGATGGGATTGACTACATATGGAAAATATGAGATTGAAGATCAGGTAAATTTTGCAGTTTATGTCCCGAAGATAGATGAACACTTCGTGGGAAGTTTGGCAGTTGTTCCGTTACAGTTAATGGGATATTATGTCAGCGTGGCTAAAGGGTTAGATGTAGACAAGCCTAGAAATCTGGCAAAAAGTGTTACTGTAGAATAAGAAATGAATACTCTGGCACTGTCAGGTGCCAGAGTATCAGTATAATATGATTGGATTGACACGAAAAAAAGGAGAAGGTATGAAAGTATGGATTAAGGCGGGTGTGATTATATTTTATGTTTTGGGATATTGTTTTTTAAGAAAACGTATGCGGAGGGATATAGTCAAATTATTTAAAGCGTACATGCTATTGATGATTTTTTTGCTTTCGCTCTTGCCGGAACCATTTATGCTGAAGCATTTAGGGGTAACACTTCGGACAGATACCCTGGTGCTATGGATGGCAGGGATTGAGGCAGTAGATGCATGGGATGAATATAAAAGAGAGAAAAATAAGAATAAAAGCAATCATGGCAGTGGAGTAAAGAAAAATGGGAAGAACAAAAAAGAAACCAGGGTATGATCAGAACAAAATAATGGAACAGTTCCAGAATTGTATTGTAGAGGCATATACTTCGGGGATGACTGATGGATCAAGTATTTCGTTAAGGCAAGTATCAGAAGAATTTGGCATTACATTGATGAAAACACGAAAAATATTGATTACTGCAGGTGTATATCATACTGAGAACAGTGAGCAGATTAACTCAATGCGAGAGCAGGGAATGAGTATTCCGGAAATAATGAAGGCAACTGGTTTGAGTAAATCGTCTGTACATTCCTATCTGCCATATACAAAAATGATTTACAATGTAGATGAACTTAGTCTTTACGCAGAGCGTTGCAGAATGTATAGAGAAAGAAAGCAAGCCGTTGAGCATTTACAGATATGTAAGGGGACTTCCTTAGAATATATGGAGAAGTATCTGTGGAGTACGATTGAAATTTTTTCAGGATATTCCTTTACAACAGTAAAAGGATTACGATTTCGGTATGGTGTAAATGGAAATGAAATACAGATTAATCGAAAGAAAAAATCTATAACGAGGAGTAGTGTGAAAGTTGCTCTAAAAGTGATATTGGAGGAGAATGGGAATATAAGCGGACAGAAAAAATTAGGAGTATTCGGTGCCAGTTATTTGTATCCGATGTTCTTGAGATTTGGGCTGATTGATACAGAAAGGAAATCGAATGGATATTTACCAGATATGGACAACGTATAATAAGCAGTGGTCAAGATATGAAATATTGGCTTTTGTGGGTGTATTGATACTGGTATGTGCAGCGATGGTAATGTGCGTACATAGAAAGAAATTGAATATGATTCAGGCAGCAGCAGTATTGACGTTGGTGGTGTTCCTGGGGATTGTATTTGGCTCAACTGTATTTACCAGGACGGGAACTATTCGGCAGTATGAGTTAGTACCATTCTGGTCATGGAGAGATATTATTCGCTACCATGATTGGACGTTATTAAAAGAGAATTTGCTGAACTGTATATTGTTATTGCCCGCCGGAGTCCTGCTTCCCATAATTGCAAATCATAAGATAAAGTGGTATCAGGCTCTGGTAGTTGGGATACTGGTTTCGGCAATAATAGAGTTTAGTCAGTTGATTTTCATGCGTGGTTTATTTGAATGGGACGATATGATTCATAATGGTCTGGGATGTATGATTGGCTGCATGGTTACGCATTATATAAAGAATGTATGGAGAAAAAATAAGTAAGTCCCGGTTGCTATTTGCCGGGACTTATGATGTATGGTGCGAGATCAGTTTCATCTTTGGTAATTTTATCGTTGCAAGGCATAGTGGAGTACTGTAGCAATAAAGCTAGTTCTTGTGCATATTTTTCGTTTGCAACAGGTGGTTTAATCATGTTGAGAGGAATATTATAGAATGTTTCTGGCGCTGTTAAGGCTCGCTCAATATTACTTTTGAATTTTAGGTCTAAACCAGAGTGATTCATAAAAGCATTTAACTGTTTCTTTGAAATTGTAATTTCATCACGATATAATCGAAGTAATCCACTGACATAACATTGTTGTTCTTCGGTGAGTTCGGTAGAACTAAGAAAAACTTTATGTATAGTAGGAAAACGCATACTTCCAGAAGATGAAGTGATGCCGCATCCAATAGCTCCGATAAATGAATTGATGTTAAGCTGAATATGGTTAAAAGCCAGTGTCCATATATCTCCATATTCATAAGAAAGTAAATTACAATATATACATCCGACTCGTGAGATTACCATATCTCCAGTGTATGATTTAGTGCGTGGATTGTTTGTATCTGGATCAGGTTCGCCAGTATAGAGTTCAAGTGTTGCCTCACATGGAGAGGGAGAATTTCTCTTTTTAAAATCAAGCTCGCCATGAACAAGTACACCATTATTTTTTTCGTCTGTACTTAAAAAATAAATAAAATATTTTTTGAAGTAACCTCTATACGAAGGATCAGAAGTATCATAAATCATCAGGTTGGAAGAAGAATCGGGCAATTTTTGTGAAAGCTCGATATTCTTCATGAGAGAGGAAAGGTCAATGTCCAATCCATCACAAATATTGATTAGAGTTGAGAGTCGTATGGCCGAAGGCTTTTTATTGAAAACATTAGAAATGGTTCCTTGAGATACTTCGGCATTCTTTTCCTTACATAAAGCTACGAGTTTTGGCTGAGTAATTTTGTTCGCTTCCATGTAACTTTTTATATACGAGATAATTGCTCTTACATATTCTTGGTTATTCATTAGTAACATCTTCCTTTCTCGCCTTATATAAAATGGAAATTATATCCAGACAACTTTTACATTTATTATAAAAGACGAATGATAAAATGTCAATTAAAGAAATGATATCGGTATTAAATAATTAATATTACGGTGCAACAAAATATCAAATTATGAGTAAAAATGACGGAAATTTAAAAAGATTTTACAAATGTTTTTAGTAATATTGACATTTCTGGTGTTGAGGAGTATAATCAAAAAAGAGACTTCCCCTATAGGGAAAGTCTCTGCAATAACTGGAAAATCAATAAAGTTGTTTTATTAACCAACTATTCTGATTTATGAGATTGTACCAGAATCTCATCCTGACATGAGCCATTATCTATGACTATACCACATTAAAGTGATAATATATAGGCAATGTGAACATGACATTATTCATTTTACTTCAGAAAACATTGGATGTCAAGCACTTTATTGAAAAAATCGCAAGGAGGTGTAGGACAAAAATCCAATGAAGGCGTTAAAAAATCAGCAATACTATAACAGAAACATGGAGAAAGTACACTGTCAGTGTAAGTAGAGGTATACAGCTTTGAGAGGTAAAAATGAATTAAGGACGAGAATGTATAATGTACGAGTAGGGGACAAAGTTTGGGTAGACGGTCAGCCCGCCTTTTCTGTAAAAGGTGGAGGCAACAGATTTGATGTCTACACCATGAAAGAAATGATTGCAGCATTTTACGGAGAAAACTGTAAATGCATCATTATTAAACAGAGTGGTAGAAAAGTAGTAATTGAATAAAGAAGGATAATCGCTCGGACAAGAGCTATCCGCAATGCGAGATAAGCCGGAGCAGAATGGTATTAGTATGCCATTTTGCTTCGGCTTATTTTTTTGCCACAAAAGAAGTGGATGACAAATGAAAAAACAGATGAAACAGACGAAAAATATAAACATAATATTTGACAAAGGGAACATATGTTCGCATAATGTAAGCATCGCTACCTTGGAAATGCTAAACAATCTATTGTTGTTGGAAAATTTGGTCAGCTTTGACTTTCCCTTTAGCTGGCTTTCTGCTGAAGGAGGCTAACATGCAAAAAGTTGACATTATACCAGTTGCGTGTCCAACATGCAAAAACAAAAGGTTATTTGACATTGATTTACATACAGAGGGAAACATACAGATAAAATGCCCTAAGTGCAGATCAATCGTTAAAGTAAAAATGCATAAACAAGAAATTCATACTGAGCAAATCGGGATATAGAATCAGTCTATAATCACCTACGCCTGATGAATATGGGATGTTTATTAAGGGACAACCATATCATCAGGCATTTTTTGTGCCTGTAAAGGGGAGGTGAGTCGGTTTGACAGATGAAGAAAAGAATATCTTTGGGAAGCAATTAAGGGAACGAAGGAATGAATTAAATCTTACAACACAGAAAGTTGCTTTAGATGCGGAGGTAGGAGAATCAACTTACAAACGCTTAGAGGCTGGCGATGGAAATCCTCGTTTAGATACACTGGTTAGAATTGTAAAATGTTTGAAAACCGACTTAAACTCTGTGGTGCCACAGGAACATTTATGTAAAGATTCTGGAATTTGGCAAATAGTACGAAAGTTGTTAAGCATGGATAAAAAGAAAATGGATAAGGCAATAAAAGCAATTCTAGCAATGTTGGATGCAATGTCTGATGATTAAAGGTTATTGAACTTAGAGTAATAAGTCAATGACCTTTATTTTTTGAAAAAGACAATAAAGGAGCTTTTATTAGACAAGAAAATTATATAAAATATGTTGTATGTTTGATTCATGAGCGATAATGAATAGTAAAACAGATACTAACGGAGGCTATGTTAAAAATGGGAAGAACAAAACATAAATTTAAACTATAAGCACTGGAAATAAATATGCTGGATGGTTATGCAGAATTTACAACAGGGAAATAGTTAAAGGGGAAAGTCTGCCCTAAAGATCGGAGGTATCAGTGTGCATGAACATAATATTGTGATACCGGGGATTTCTCTATGCCAAAAATGGGGAAAGATACGGATTTTTCATTCAACGATAGTGGCATTGGGCGAGCCAAAGTACATACGATTTTTGTTTAACCCTGAAAAGCGGGGATTGGTGGTGCAGGCATGTGCCAGAAAAGAAGCAGAGTGTTTTCGGGTGCCTAAATATAACCCGGAAAATTGGGAATTTAAGATCAGCAGTGTGCCAATGCTGCGAATGATATGGAAAACGTGCGAATGGGATACGGAAAAGACGTATCGTTTTACGGGGATATGTCATTCAGAGTACAATTTGGTGGAATTTGATATGAAGCAGGCAACGGTGTTGACAGTGGAAGTGTTTTAAGAAAACAGCGTAAAATAGGGACTTCTGAGAGATCAGAGGTTCTTTTTTTATACTGTTTTTGAGGGTAATTGCTTGGTGTTGTGCTGAAAAATTTTCTCTGAAAAAAAGTTGTTTCTACCTTTACATCAGGAGGAGATCTTTCAATTATAGGTCCTAGACCGTTGCTTATTGAATATCTTCCTTGGTATACAGAAACAGAAAAACATCGTCATGATGTAAGACCGGGATTAACTGGATGGGCACAGGTTAATGGAAGAAATACTGTTAATTGGGACAGAAGATTTGAGCTTGATGTAGAATATGTTAATAATATTTCTTTCAGGTTTGATTTGAAAATTTTTCTTATGACAATTCAAAAAGTTATTAAGAGAAGTGATATAGCTGAAGATACGAGAATTGTTGAGGGAAATTTTGCTGATATTAGAAAGAAAAAAGTGAAGATTGAGAAAAAAGAATTTTAAACAATACGAGGAGAGATAGCATGAATTTATTAATTTTAAGTTCAGGAACAAGAAATAAAATTGTTCAATATTTTAAGAAAACATTAGCGGGAGAGGGAAAAGTTATCTGTACTGATATGAGTGAATTGGCTCCTTCTATATATGAAGCTGACAAATATTATATAGTTCCAAGAATGACAGATCCAGGATATTTAGAGATCATTCTTGATATTTGTAAGAAAGAAAAAATAGATGGAGTTTTAAGCCTCATTGATCCGGAATTATCATTATTAGCTGAAAACGAAGATAAGTTTGCTGCAGTAGGTACAAAAGTTATCGGATCAGCATATAAGCTTTGCCTACGTTATCTATACAAGGTGTCGACGACATGTTTTCAATTCTGGTAATAAAAACGATTATTATGTTATTTTTTATTATACTTATCCGGAATATAGAGGGTATGGATATGCAAATATTTTAATGAAAACATTATTTAGACTTATTGATGATAATAATGATTTTTATGAGTGTATAGCAATAAATAATTTTGCTTCAATTCGTGCAGCAGAAAAAATAGGATTTAAAAAAGATGGCTTTGTAAAAAAAAGTAAGTATTTACACACATTATCAAGAGTTAAAGAAAGTTCAACATTATTATATAAATATAATAGAAATACTAATAGTTCAGATATGAAAAAAGTTAATGAATCATAAAAGAATGGGACCAAAGATGAAAATTTTAATTATATGTAATTCGGCTTCAGGGCTAGAAGTTTTCAGAGGGATGTTAATAAAAAGATTAATAAAAGAGGGAAATACTGTAAGTTCGATTATTCCTGTAGCTGCTGAACAGAAAGAATTAAATGCAGAAAAAGAAATAGAAAAATGGAACTGCAAATTAATACGGATTCCTATGGAAAGAAGAGGAATGAATCCTATAAAGGATATTAATTTATTAAAATCATATTATAACATTATAAAATTAGAGAAACCGGATTTTGTGATTACATATACAATTAAACCTAATATTTATGGTGGATTTGTAAGTAGAATTCTAAAAGTGCCATATGCAGTTAATATTACTGGACTTGGTACTGCATTCCAGAGTGATGGAATGTTGAAACATATGGTCACTGTCATGTACAAGATTGCTCTAAAAAAAGTGAAGATTGTATTTTTTGAAAACAGTGAAAATAGAAATCAAATTGTAAATTACGGAATCGTTCCATTTGAAAAAACTCAAGTTCTTGCTGGAGCAGGTGTTGATTTAGAACATTTTCAGTATATTGAATATCCAGAGGAGTGTGAGTGTACAAGATTTTTATTTATTGGGCGGGTAATGAGAGAAAAAGGCATTGATGAATTATTTGAAGCAATGCGACGTCTAAAACAAGATGGATACAACTGTTCATTGGATGTTTTAGGAGGATTTGAAGAAAATTATTCTAGTAAAATAAAGAAATATGAGGAAGAAGGATGGCTACATTATCAAGGATATCAAGATGATGTAAGACCGTTTATCGAAAAATGTCACTGTTTTGTACTTCCATCGTGGCATGAGGGTATGGCAAATACAAATTTGGAATGTGCAGCAAGCGGAAGACCAGTTATTACATCCAATATTCATGGCTGTCTTGAAGCAGTAATTGATGGGAAAACAGGCTATCTTGCCGAAAAGAAAAGCGCAGATGATTTGTATAAAACGATGAAGAAATTTATTCAACTTTCATATAAGGAACGAAAAGAAATGGGATTAGCAGGCAGAAGACATATAGAGGATGTTTTTGATAAAAAAAAGGTAGTTGAGGAAACTATGAGTTATTTGAAAAATGAGTAAGAGTATGGAAAGGCTTAATAATGGTAAAGATAGGTTATTTGATGGCAAAAGTAAAAGAAAAAATATTTCATAATCATGAGATACTGTACGATTATTATCGTTGCGTGGGGTGAAAATAGGAAAGGATTGTTTGCTTTGTTCTTCACCGATGACTAGAGAGCCATATTTAATTAATATAGGCAATAATGTAACAGTTTCTACTAACGTTACATTTGTTACACATGATAATAGTATAAAGCTTTTATATCCTGAAAAATCGGATGTTTTTGGGAAAATAGTTATAGGAAATAATTGTTTTGTAGGTGAAAATGTCACAATTCTTTATGGTGTTACTTTAGCTGATAATATAATCGTTGCAGCAGGATCTGTTGTAACAAAATCTTTTAGCAATTCCAACATTATAATCGGTGGAAATCCTGCCCATATTATAAATACATGCTATTATTGTTTTTGCGGTGGGATATTGCATGGTGTATTCTTTTCAAAAAGATTTAATCGAAAAAAACAGAAGAAATAAAAGAAAAGAACCAAAAAAGAATTTGTCAAGGAAACACAAATACAGATGGAAAAATAAAGATTACCAGTTGATAGGGTGGCTGCTTATCATTGTGGCGATTGTGTTCTATGGAGCATATGTTAACTGGCAAGGAATCCAGAACGCACAAAAACAGGAACTATTTTTGACTACTAGGATAGACAATGATACATATATAGTAGTTATGACCGATGGAGATGAAGCAATTTTAGAAAAAGACAGGACGGGGAAAGATGGAAAGTTGAAGATTTGCAAGGATAAATATATGAAAGTAGATTGTAAAAATCTTTTGCTGGAAAAAAAGAAATATAGAAGGGCCATTGGGGACGGGGAATAGTAGCTTTTTATCTGTCCCCAGTGGTATTTTAAATGCACAAAATATACCATAATAGTATAGCAGCAGAACAGCAGAACACAAAAGCGAGGAACATAACATGTCTAAATACAAACACATAGATGATTTCATCAAAATCCCACAACTAAATAACAACGACCGGTTATTCCATTACACCTCGGCAGCAGGGGTAAAAGGCATAACCGACGGTGAATTCTGGATAACAGAGAGTCATTTCTTGAATGACAGCACGGAATTTACGATTGGAACAGATATTTGCATGGAAATACTGGAAAAGCATATGAGAAATCCCAGAAGACTTTTGTATGCGAAAGATCTGTTGATGGAACAAATGCGAAAATATTATAGAGAAGAGCAAGAAGACACTGTATCCGGATCGGCAGAAGGCAGCTATGTTATTTCCTTTTGTACAAGCGGTGACAGCCTGTTGATGTGGTCGGAGTATTCGGATTTCATGGGATATTGCATGGAATTCGAATATGGAAAATTGAAGGAAACATTTCAGGAACATTGCGGGAATGACAGCACGTTATTTGATGGAAAAGTGATATATGATCATGATGAACAGATTGAATTACTGGAAGATACTATAGAACGGCTGCTGTTATCGGATGGAGAAGATTATAAAACCATTTATGGCTGGGATGATCTGGATAGCGCAGAAGAAGAGGATGTCAAATTATTTGTAGATCATATCTCAGTGATCTGCCTGTTGTATAATATGTTCTTCAAAAAGGAATGTTTTGCACAGGAGCAGGAATATCGCATGGTGTTCCTCTGTGTACATAAAAGAGAGCATCAAGTGCCGGAAAATAGCATTCCGGTGGAATATCGGATAAAAGATGAAGTATTTATTCCGTTTATAAGAATGAAGCTTGGAGATATAAGCTGTTTAAAATCTGTTTGCGTTGGGACGAAGAATACAAGTGATCTGGCGGTTAAGGGATTGCGGCATTATTTTGGAAGCAGAAATCTGGAAGTGCATGTGAGAAAGTCGGAGATTCCGCTGCGGTATTGACAGTCGTTGGAGACGGGAACGGGCGAGCTTGGAAGAAAGCATTCAGCTCTTGAGTCATAAAAAGTTTTCTGATATCATTATTCTAAATATAAAAATGATAGATTGACAAAATGAGCGAAAAATGAAACGGAGATGAAGAAAATGGAATATACAGAATTTGGAAAGACACAGCTTCGTGTATCCAGGATGTGTCTTGGTACATGGGGAATCGGAGGTGCCGGATGGGATTCTTATTCCGACGAAAGCCGGATGGATGCGATCAAGGCAGCAGTAGATTGTGGAATCAATTTTATTGATACGGCACCTGCCTACAACGGAGGCAGGGCAGAACAGTATATCGGAGAAGTTGTGCACAAACTTGGCGTCAGGAAAGAAGTGATCCTGGCTACCAAGTGTGGAAATGAATTTATTAATGGAAAATATGTACGCTGCGGGTCGGCAGATAAGATCATGCGGGAATGCGAAGAATCACTCCGAAATCTGAAGACAGATTATATCGATGTATATCTGGTCCACTGGCCGGATCCGAATGTTCCGATGGAAGAGACAATGGATGCGCTTAATACACTGAAAAAGCAAGGAAAGATTCTGCATATCGGAGTATCGAATTTTACAAAAGAACAGATGGAAGAAGCAGAAAAATATTGTGCTATAGAAGCATATCAGCCACAGTATTCTATGCTAGATTGGAAATGGGAGCAGCTGATCCGGTGGGCCTGTGCTCAGGAAATGGGAGTTATGACTTATGGAACGCTCGGAGGAGGCATTTTAACCGGAAAATACAGAGAACTCAAGGAATATGGTGTGGATGATAACCGAAACCGGTTTTACCCATATTTTAAAGAACCGTTGTTTTCAAAAGTAATGCTTCTTTTAAGAACAATGGATCAGATCAGTGAGGAACGAAATGTTCCATTGTCGCAGATTGCATTGAACTGGACCTTGCAGAGACCTTTTATTTCTTCTTGTATTATAGGAGCGCAGAGCCGTGATAAAATTGAGGAGAACTGTAAGGTATTTGAGTGGAAATTAAGCGATGATGAGATGCAGCTGCTGGAACAGGCTTTGAAAAAGACTATTATATAAGACTACAAAGGAAGACGAGGAGGAATAAACATTATGGAAGAGAAGCGTACCGGCTTATTTGAAAACGGTCTGATCTGGTTCGGCGCAGGGGTTTCGATCGCAGAGATCCTGACCGGAACATACCTGGCCCCGCTTGGCATGGGAAAAGGACTGGCGGCAATCATAGTAGGACATATCATTGGTTGTCTGATGCTGTTCCTGGCAGGAGTGATCGGCGGAAAAGTCAGAAAGAGTGCAATGGAGACTGTAAAGATGAGCTTTGGACAGAAGGGAAGTATCCTTTTTGCGGTCCTGAATGTGTTGCAGCTTGTCGGCTGGACTGCGATCATGATCTATGACGGGGCACTGGCAGCAGATGGTGTGATGCATACCGGCAGATGGATTTGGTGTCTGGTGATCGGAGCATTGATCATTCTGTGGATTGTGATCGGAATTACGAATCTGGGCAAGATCAATACCGTTGCGATGGCAGCATTATTTATCCTGACACTGATTCTGTGTAAGGTGATATTTACAGGAAGCGGGGCGGGAACACCGTCTGACGACAGTATGACATTTGGAGCAGCAGTAGAGCTTGCGGTTGCAATGCCATTATCGTGGTTGCCGCTGATCAGTGATTACACAAGAGAGGCGAAGGAGCCGGTGAAAGCAACTGCAGTCAGTGCGGTTACATATGGAATCGTAAGCTGCTGGATGTATGTGATCGGAATGGGAGCTGCTATCATTACCGGAGAGTATGACATTGCACAGATCATGTTAAAGGCAGGTCTTGGCATCCTGGGACTTCTGATCATTGTATTTTCAACAGTTACAACCACTTTCCTGGATGCATACTCTGCTGGAATCTCCAGCGAGACGGTTGTAAGCAGATGGAACGGAAAGCATGTTGCTATCGTTGTGACAGTGATTGGAACGGCCGCAGCAATTGTATACCCGATGGATAATATAACGGATTTCCTGTATCTGATCGGTTCTGTATTTGCACCGATGATCGCTATCCAGATTGCTGACTTTTTCCTGTTAAAACAAGACAAGAGCAGTCGGGCAGTATATGTGCCGAATATGATCATCTGGGTGATTGGATTCGTTGTGTACAGAATTCTTATGAATGTAGATATGCCGGTAGGAAATACATTGCCGGATATGGTGATCACGATCATCCTGTGTCTGATCGCCGGGAAATTAATACCTGAAAAAAATCAGAAAAAATAAAAAAGTTAAGAAAAATGGCCGCTGTACCGGTAGTGAATAATCTGCTGGCGCAGCGGCCATTTTTTATGATTAAAATTCATAGACAAAATCTATCAACTTTCATAAAAATACTAATTTGTCTTTTATTTAACAAAATCATATAATCAAATTATAAAGAAATGCAAACAAATACAATCATATTTTTATGGAGGTTAATAAACTATGAAAAATAATTTTCCACACGTATTCAGCCCTCTTACGATCAGAGGTATGACACTCAAAAATCGTGTTGTAATGATGCCTATGGGAAGTGATTTCGCCGGACATGATGGGGAACTGAGCGACGAACATATCAAATATTATGAGCTGCGTGCACGTGGCGGCACAGGGCTTATCATGGTTGAAAATGTCTGTGTAAAATATCCGGAAGGATCAAACGGAACGACACAGCTGCGTCTTGACAAAGACTGCTACATTCCACGCCTTTTTACATTAACGGAAGCCTGTCACAGACAGGGGGCGCTGATGGGGATTCAGATCAATCATGCAGGTGCGTCTGCGATGAGTTCCAGAATCGGTATGCAGCCGGTATCTGCGTCGCGTTTTCCGTCAAAAGCCGGTGGAGAGATTCCGCGCGGACTTTCGAAAGAGGAGATCACAAGCATTGCAAAAGATTATGGAACCGCTGCAAAGAGAGCAGTCAATGCCGGATTTGATGTTGTAGAGATCCATGCCGGACACTCTTATCTGATCAGCCAGTTCTTATCGCCTACTACAAATGACCGTACAGATGAATTTGGCGGATCTGCCGAGAACCGTGCCCGTTTCTGCCGTATGGTCATTGATGAAGTCCGTAAGGCTGTCGGACCAAGAGTTCCAATCTCTCTGCGTCTTAGTGTAGACGAGCTTGTCGAAGGTGGTAATACGGTAGAAGATTGCCTGGAATATCTGGAATACCTGAACGATGAAGTAGATATCTACGATACTTCAGCCGGATTAAATGCTTCTATCCAGTATCAGATCGATGCGAACTATCTGGAAGATGGATGGCGTTCATACATGGCGAAGGCGGTTCGTGATAAATTCGGAAAGCCGACGATTGCGATCGGAAATATCCGTGATCCTAAGATCGCCGATGACATCCTTGCCAGAGGTGATGCTGATCTGATCGGTATGGGACGTGGACTGATCGCCGATCCTGACTGGTGTAATAAAGCACAGTACGGGGATGTATGTGATATCCGTAAATGTATCTCTTGTAACGTCGGATGTGTCGGCAACCGTATCGGCG
The DNA here is from genome assembly GCF_024168045.1 of Dorea longicatena. Taxonomy (GTDB): domain Bacteria; phylum Bacillota; class Clostridia; order Lachnospirales; family Lachnospiraceae; genus Dorea_A. The sequence goes on along the minus strand of NZ_CP100126.1, from coordinate 1,679,895 downwards.
GTAACAAACCGCTTCGCTGTACGGTCAACCCGGATCTGATAGGCGGAGAAGCTTATAAAAAACAGAAAGTAAATAAACCATGTAATGTCGTAGTTGTAGGTGCCGGAACTGCCGGACTGGAAGCTGCATGTACAGCTGCTGAAGTTGGATGTAAAGTTACGTTACTGGAGAAAGAGAAAGAAGCAGGTGGTCTGTCGGTAGAGATCTCTAAGATTCCTGCGAAGAAGAGACTTGCGGATTTCCCGACTTATCTGAAATACCGTGCATCAAAACTTCCGAATCTGACGATCAAAACAGGAGTAGATGCAACGGTCGCAGAGATCAAAAAATACACCCCGGATCTTGTTGTAAATGCGACTGGTTCGGTACCGCTCCTTCCACCGATCGAAGGACTGCATGACAATCTTGGAAAGAAAGATGCCAGCGTGTATTCTATCAAAGATATGATCGCAGCTGTTAAGAACTATCCGGAAGACATGACAGGCAAGAAGGTTGTTGTTGTCGGAGGTGGTGCGGTAGGACTTGATGTTGTTGAATTCTTTGCCCCGCGCGGTGCAGAGACAACCATCATCGAAATGATGCCGGTTATCGGAAACGGACTGGATGCATCTTCTACATCAAGTATGAAAGAATGCATGGAAAAACATCATGTAAGACAGATGGCGAATACAGCCCTGCAGAAAGTAAATGCACATTCCTTCCTCGTAAAATACGATGGAAAAGAAGAAGAACTTCCGTTTGACTATGGTTTCGTATGTCTCGGAATGAGAGCGAATGCCCCGATCTGGAATGATATTCAGGAAGCTTTTACAGGTGAAGATGTGGAAGTCCTCAACATTGGTGATTCTGTACGTGCGAGACGTATCATTGACGGAACGGATGCCGGACGCCATATGGTATTGAATACCCTTGAAAGATTGAACTATCTTTAAAATATGTCCCTAAAAGGGAACCCCTTTCCAATATAAATATAAATACAAAGAAGCTTCGGAGAATCCTGCTACCTGTGATTCTCCGAAGCTTTTTGTGAAAATAACTATCTCCGGGTCCACTTCTATGATATGATATAGTATAACTGATCAATAAAAAAACAATTGGGGGAAATACGTAATGAAAAGTTTGCTGATTCTCGGTGCAGGCGGATTCGGCCGGATGGTAGCGGAGACTGCGCAGGCACTGGGGTATGAAAAGGTTGTATTTTTGGATGATGCGGTGAAGGATGAAGCGGTCATCGGAATGTGCTGTGATTATGAGATCAGGCATAAGGAGTATCCGGTGGCAGTAGCAGCATTTGGAAATAACAAGATGCGTCTGTACTGGACGGATAAATTGCTGGAAGAAGGGTATGAGGTACCGGCAATCGTGCATCCGTCTGCAGTTGTAAGTCCGAGTGCGGTGCTAGAGCCGGGCTGCTTTGTGATGCAGAGAGCGGTGGTAAATACCAATACCCGGATCGGGCGTGCGGTGCTGGTGAACAGCGGGGCAATCGTAGATCACAATTCAGTGGTATGTGCCGGAGCGCATGTCGGACTGGGAAGTGTTGTAAAGTCAGACTGTACGATCGAGAGCGGACGCAAAGTGGAGGCAGGAGAAGTGATCTTCTCAACCAGAAGGAAGATCGAGGGTGTGGACAGCCGGAGTCTGGAAGATGCCGTGTACGCATTTGGTTTCGGGCAGCAGTGCAGTTATGTGAAGCCGTTCGGAGAAGGCCACATCAATGAGACTTATGCAGTCTATATGCCGGGCGTAGATGGAAAGGATACGCCGCTCTATGTTTTGCAGCGCATCAATATTAATGTATTCAAGAACCCGGATCAGGTAATGGCGAATATATTCGGCGTTACGGAGTATCTGCGCGGTATGATCCGTGAGGCAGGCGGAGATCTGGACAGAGAGGCATTGTCTTATATTAAGACAAAATCAGGAGAGAGCTATTTTGAAGATGCGGACGGACAGCCATGGCGCTGCCTGCATTATGTACCGGATTCTGTGTGCTATCAGATGGTGGAGAGACCGGAACAGTTCTATCAGTCGGCACTCAGCTTTGGCCATTTTCTGAAGCAGCTGGGGGATTATCCGGCCGAGAGTCTCTATGAGACGATTCCGAAGTTCCACGATACGGTGAAGCGTTTCCATGATTTCAAAGACGCACTGCGGAAAGATGTGAAGAACAGGGCAAGACTTTGCCGTGAAGAAATAGAGTTTGTACTGGCACGCGAGGATGACTGCAGTGTCCTTATGAAGCAGCTTGAGGAAGGAATACTTCCGCTCCGTGTGACGCACAACGATACCAAGCTGAATAACATTTTGTTTGATAAGAATACAGGAGAGGGACTGTGCATCATCGATCTGGACACGATCATGCCGGGACTTGCGGCAAATGATTTTGGTGATTCCATCCGGTTCGGGGCATCGACAGCAGAAGAAGATGAGAAGGATCTGAACAAGGTGCACTTTGATATAGAGCTTTACCGCATCTACGTGAAAGGGTATCTGGAGATGGCGAAGGATGTACTGACACCGGCGGAGAACGCCAGTCTTCCGTGGGGAGCGAGACTTATGACACTGGAATGCGGCATGCGTTTTCTTGCTGACTTCCTCCAGGGCGATGTATATTTCAAAACAACTTATCCGGAACACAATCTTGTTCGGGCAAGAACACAGTTCAGGCTTGTAAAAGAGATGGAAGAACAGTTTGATCAGATGCAGGAAATCGTTGAGACGTTCTGAAAGTGAGAAAAAATTGTTGGAACTAAAATACAATTTAATTTTCAGTTTAAAGTTGACAGATAATAAAATGCATTTTATTATAAATATAAGTTTGATATATAAAGATAACGAAGAGAGTTAAAACGGAAGGAGAATTCAACAGATGTTAAACGATAATTTTGTAACATTTGAAATTGGAAAAGCAAAGCATATCGCACTCGTTGCCCATGATGGTAAGAAAAAAGAACTGATCGAATGGTGCGACAAGAATAAGGAAATCTTAAAAGGTCATTTCTTATGTGGTACAGGTACAACCGCACGTCTGATCGCAGAGAAGACCGGGCTTCCGGTAAAGGGATATAACAGCGGCCCGCTTGGAGGAGATCAGCAGGTCGGAGCGAAGATCGTAGAAGGACAGATCGACTTTATGATCTTTCTGTGGGATCCGTTAGAGGCACAGCCGCACGATCCGGATGTAAGAGCATTGTCCCGTATTGCCGTTCTTTACGATATCCCTACAGCTAACAATCTTGCAACAGCAGATTTCATGCTGAAGTCTGAATTTATGAATTCTACATATGAAAGAAAGGTAGAGAACTTTAACAAGACCATTCAGGACAGAGTGGAGAAGATGAAATAGAAGCTAAAGAGCAGCTGCGCATTCCGTAAAAAAAAGGAATCGCAGCTGTTTTTTGGCTTTTATATGTTTCTTTTATATTTCTGCAAAATAAGATTGACATACGGTATCATCTGTGCTATTCTAACACTACAAACTTTAACACTTTAAAGCGCAACACTTTAAAGCAGATTAGCAAAGCGATAAGTAAAAAAGAAATGAGGAAAGTAGAGGAGAAAGGTTATGGCGATGAAATTATTGATGCTGGTGATATTTTTTGCAATTATGGTATCGGTTGGCATCTATGCAAGAAAGCATGCGACAAGTGTAGACGGTTATGTATTAGGGGGGAGATCGGTAGGCCCGTGGCTTACGGCATTTGCGTATGGTACGTCATACTTCTCAGCGGTTGTATTTGTAGGATATGCAGGTCAGTTCGGATGGAAATACGGTCTTGCGTCGACATGGATCGGAATCGGAAATGCGATTATCGGAAGTCTGCTGGCATGGGTGGTACTTGGAAGACGTACCAAGGTAATGACACAGCATCTGAATTCCAAGACGATGCCGGATTTCTTTGGTGAGAGATATGGAAGTAAGGCGCTGAAGATTACGGCTTCAGCGATCGTATTCATATTCCTGGTGCCGTATACAGCTTCTGTATACAATGGATTGTCAAGATTGTTTGGAATGGCATTTAACATTCCTTATAAATATTGTGTAATCGGAATGGCAGTATTTACAGGAATCTATGTTATCCTCGGTGGATACATGGCTACGGCGATCAATGATTTTATTCAGGGAATCATTATGCTGGGCGGCATTGTTGCAGTCATCCTGGCAGTATTAAATGGTCAGGGAGGATTTATTCAGGCAATTAAGACCATGGCAGAGATTCCAAGTGATGTGCCGGTGACAATGGGACAGCCGGGAGCATTTACTTCATTCTTCGGGCCGGATCCGTTGAATCTTCTTGGAGTGGTTATCCTGACTTCTCTTGGAACATGGGGACTTCCGCAGATGGTTGGAAAGTTCTATGCGATCAAAGATGAGAAATCCATCAATACGGGAACGGTGATCTCTACATTATTTGCGATCGTGATCTCCGGAGGATGCTACTTCCTCGGAGGATTCGGAAGACTGTTTGATGCACCGGAACTGCACGATGAGGCGGGCAATATGATCTTTGACGGAATCATCCCGCATATGTTGTCAACACTTCCGGATATCCTGATCGGTATTGTGGTAGTATTGGTATTATCGGCTTCCATGTCAACACTGGCTTCGCTGGTACTGACATCCAGTTCAACGCTGACACTGGATTTCTTAAAAGATAATGTAATGAAAGATATGAGCGAGAAGAAACAGGTACGTACGATGCAGGTGATGGTTGTGTTCTTTATTGTATTATCGGTAGTGATCGCAATGGATCCGCCTACATTCATCGCACAGCTGATGGGAATTTCCTGGGGAGCACTTGCTGGAGCGTTCCTGGCACCATTCATGTATGGTCTCTACTGGAAAGGCGTGACGAGAGCCGCTGTATGGGCCAGCTTTGCGGCAGGTGTCGGGATTACGGTTCTGAATCTGTTCTTCCACTTTATTGCATCACCGATCAATGCAGGAGCAGTTGCAATGGTAGCAGGACTGATCGTAGTGCCGGTAGTGAGTGTGCTTACACCAAAGCTTAAGAAGGACAGAGTGGATGAGATCTTTGCCTGCTATGATGAAAAGGTTACGATCACCAAGAAACGTTCGTTGGAACAGAATTAGTGAAAATAATCTGAAAAATCAAACATATTAAAAAACATCAAGGGAAGTGATTAAAATTATCACTTCCCTTTTGCGTGGGGATATGTTAGGATATAAAAGTATTAAAAATGAACAACAAAGTTGATGAATATTATTGCTGATTTGGCAGAGATGATTTGATTTGAAATATGAGGCAAAAGGAGTGGAGCTTGAATTATGAAGAATTATCAGAAATATGAGAAAAGTTATTTTATGCCGCCGGAGGTTACATATGACTGGGCGAAAAAAGATGCGGTAGAACAGCCTCCGAAGTGGTGCAGCGTAGACTTAAGAGATGGTAATCAGGCGTTGATCGAGCCGATGAGTCTGGATGAAAAGTTGGAGTTTTTCCAGATGTTGGTAGATATTGGATTTAAGGAGATCGAGGTTGGATTCCCGGCTGCTTCCGAGACAGAATATCAGTTTATGAGAACCTTGATCGAAAAAGACATGATTCCGAATGATGTAACGGTCCAGGTACTGACACAGGCAAGAGAGCATATCATCAAGAGAACATTTGAAGCTGTAAAGGGAGCACCTCACGCAGTGATTCATTTATACAATTCTACCTCTGTTGCACAGAGAGAGCAGGTGTTCCGAAAAGATAAAGAACAGGTAAAACAGCTTGCAATCGACGGGGCAAAATTACTTCTGAAGCTTGCAAGTGAGACAGACGGTAACTTTACATTCGAATACAGTCCGGAGAGTTTCCATGGAACAGAAGTGGACTATGCCGTAGAAGTTTGTAACGCTGTTTTGGATGTATGGCAGCCGACAGCTGATAATAAAGCAATCATCAATATTCCTACAACTGTAGAAAACGCAATGCCGCATACATTTGCTTGCCAGTTAGAGTATGTACATAAGCATCTGAAACACAGAGAGAATGTAGTACTTTCCCTGCATCCGCACAATGACAGAGGATGCGGTGTGGCGACAGCGGAGCTTGGTATCCTTGCAGGTGCCGATCGTATCGAAGGTACACTGTTCGGAAACGGAGAACGTACCGGTAACGTTGACATTATTACACTTGGCATGAATATGTATTCCCAAGGTGTAGATCCGGGACTTGATTTCTCGAATATGAAAAAGATCCGTGAGACTTATGAACGCCTGACAAGAATGCAGGTATACGATCGTCAGCCATATTCCGGAGATCTGGTGTTTACGGCATTTTCGGGATCTCATCAGGATGCGATCGCGAAAGGTATGGCATGGAGAGATGAGAAGAAATGTGACAAATGGACGGTTCCATATCTGCCGATCGATCCGAAGGATGTTGGTAGAGAATACGATTCAGACGTTATCCGTATCAACAGCCAGTCCGGTAAGGGCGGCGTAAATTACATCTTAATGCACAGCCACGGAATCAATCTTCCAAAGGCAATGCGTGAAGAAGTAGGATATATGGTAAAAGATGTATCGGATAAAGCACACAAGGAGCTGACACCGGATTGGGTATACCAGATCTTCTCAGATCATTATATTAATACAAAATCCATCTTCCATATCGACGAGTGCCATTTTAAACAGGTAGATGGAATCACTGCGGAAGTGACGATCAATCATGCAGGAGAGAGCAAAGTGATCACTTCGAATGGAAACGGACGTCTGGATGCAGTAAGTAATGCAATCAAGCAGTATTTTAACATCAGCTATGAATTATCCTTCTATGAGGAGCATTCGCTTACAAAGGGATCTTCTTCTAAGGCTGTGGCTTATGTGGGAATTATCTGCAACGGAAAGACATTCTGGGGTGTAGGAATCGATCCGGATATTATCAGAGCTTCCATTGAAGCCTTGATCGTTGCGGTAAATAAGATTGAAGAACTTGGGAGTGCTAATGCATGTACGGATGCAAGAATGATCGAGATCATGAATTATGTACAGGCGAATTATATTGACATTACATTAGATGACCTGGCAGAAAAATTCTTCCTGTCCAAACCTTATCTGTCAAAATACATTAAGGAAAAATCCGGAATGACATTTGGGGATCTGGTGAAGAAGATCCGCATGAAGAAAGCGAAAGCACTGCTCAAGAGCAGCAATATGACGGTTGAGAATATTGCAATGTCGGTAGGATATCAGAATGTGGAACATTTTAACAGACTGTTCAAGAAAGCTTATGATATGACTCCGATGCAGTTTAGAAATCAGAAATAGAATATGTAATGAAAAGTGACGGGGATGTGCCGGAAGGTGCATCCCTTTTAAAAGTGCGTAAACGGAAAAATAAAAATATACATATAAAAAGATAGGAATCGAGATGGATTTCATGTATAATAAATAATAGACTTTACAGAAAACATGATTGGGAGGAAGAGATAGAAATGTTAAAGTACATATTGATGATCCTTGGCGGTGTGATTTTTATCGCAGGATACTACTTCATGCAGCAGAATGAAGGCAGGGGGAAGACGATGATGTTCTATTCGTTGTTTACTTATGCCGGACTGACACTGGTGATCCTTTCCGGGGCAAGAGTTCTGGATCCTTTCTTTGAAGGACTCGGAAAGAACGGGGAGATGATCCAGCTGGCAGTAGAAGTTGCCTGCTTTGTAATTGGTGCGGAATTACTTCTGAAGCCTGCGTTCGAAGACCAGAAAGAGATCGGAACAAAGAAGAATATTACACCACGTGGATCCGGAGATTCATTCAGTGCGAAGGCAAATAAGAAAGAAAGCACGAAGAAGACGAAGAAAAATAATAATCAGATTAAAAGAAGTTACAGTACAGGGAATAAAAAATATCGTAAAAAATAAGACTTGCATAAGCAAGTCTTATTTTTTATGTACGGTATTTAATTCACGAATTATTTACCTTCAACCATCTTGTCGAACTTCTTAGTAAATGCTAACATGATAACTCCGCAGGCAACGATGATGATTGTAACAACACCATATGCTTTAACGAAGTCGAAGTTTTCGAGCCAGTTATAAAGTGGTCCATAAGCTTTACCAGCGAAGAAGATGACCAGTGGCCATACACCAAGCATAGTTCCAAGAAGTTTCTTTGGAGCATATTTGCTGATGAATGAGTTTCCAAGTGGTGAGAAGATAACTTCTCCGACTGACATACATACAGAAGCCAGGATGATTACCCAGATACCAACTGGTTTATCTGCACTCTGTCCGCAAAGAACTGCTGCAAGTACCATGGAAGCTGTACAAAGACCAAGTATGATAATACCGATAGCTGTCTTTGTGAACATTCCCCAGTCACCCTGTGGACGCTGTCTCATCTTAGCCCAGATTCCTGCGAATACAGGACAAAGGATGATACAAAGAAGTCCGTTCATTGAGTCGAACCATGCAGTAGGCATCTCGAAGGAACCAATGTTCCAGTTAGCCCATCCAAGTCCTGCTTCTGATACTGGACCGAATTCATAGTAAACAGGCATGTAAGCCATGTACCAGATCAGCCAGAAAATACCAGAGAAGAGTGTTACGATGCAGATAGCAATCACACGGTTTCTCTCAAGTTTGGTAAGAGGTGCATTGTCTTTCTCTTTGTCGGCTTTGTCAACATTTTCAGAACGGTTGTCAACAAGGAATGGTTTCTTTCCGGCTTCGCCGAAGGACTTCATTCCAACGAACCACCATACGCAGTCGATGAACAGGAAGATTCCACAAACCAGGAACATAGTACGGTATCCAGCGCTCTTTCCAACAAGTGAAAGGAAAGTAGTTCCGCAGAAAGAACCGATGTTAACGAACATGTACTGTAAGTTGAATACAGTGTCGAGTTCGTCCTGATCAGCTAATGGGAAGAGACGTCCGTTAATACCAGATACGTTTCCTTTGAAGAAACCAGTTCCGATAGAAACGAGAATGATCATTGCCCATAACATTGCGATGCCGTTAGCCTCTGTTGCTCTCCATGCACACAGATAACCAAGACCCATAAGGATCTCACCAACAGGAACAAGAATACGAGGACTAATCCAACGGTCAGCGATATATCCACCGATGATAGGTGTGATATAAGTAAATGCTACCAGGTTAGAACTCATTGCAGCACCAACGGATTTGTCAAGTCCAAGACCACCGTTTACTGCTTTGGCTGCGATGAAAATCGCAAGCCCCCATTTAGCAGCGTAGTATGCAAGTCTTTCAAAAGAGAAAGTCAGACAGCACACATAGAAACCAAATGGTAATTTTTTCTTAGTGTTCTCCATGAGATTCACCCTCCAATATGAAATTTTTCTTTGGTTTTAACAATACGAGGAAAACCCCCCTTATGATTAAAACTCTCAACGCAGTTAATCTTATCACAAACCAGACTAAAGTACAACTAATTGTTTAAGAAAAAGTTAAGGTTTTTTATATTTTGTTAGGAATATATATGTTGATATGTAATAAAACGACCATATATAGACGGAAAATGTAAGCAAAAATCACTAAATGATAATAGGAATCAAAAATAAACAGAAGCGGTTATAGAGAAACCCTATAGAGAGAACACATAGAAGAGTTTATAGATAATTTACAAATAATTATAAAGTATTTTCTTGAATAATCAACTATATAAGGATATAATAAGACACAGATTTTGTAAAGGGGAAAATGATATGGCGAATTATTACCGTGTGGCATATAAAGAGTCACAGAATACGTTGAAGCAGATCTGCGAACTTTTCCGAGTGGACAGCAGTGATATTACGATTAAGTTCGTGATGACAGTGATGGGACCGCTTGTGTTCTATTTTATGTGGGAATATGGAAACCCGGGAGGCGGTACGCCGGGAGGAATGACTTTTTTTGTCATTAAGTATATTGTAGTCTGGGCATTGGCATTTGTTGCGGCAGTGATACTGAACAGAACAATCTGGAGAAAGGTGTTATCGACAACGGCGGTCGGGGATGCAGAAGATCAGTTTGACAGACGATGCAGATTGAACGGTGGACCGGTGAGTTCCGAAATCCACTTTTTTGATGATCACTTTGACAGTGTAACTGCGAAAAAGACAAGATCATTTTCGTACAAAGATGTTACCAAGATCCTGGAGACGAAAGAGGCATTCGGTGTAGTTGTGAAGGCAGATCCCGAGACGGTCGGATCGGCGAGAGCGATGATCGGATTTCCAAAGACTGCACTGGAAGGAAACAATACGGACGAACTGGCAGAATTTCTTTTGGAAAGATGCAGGAATATGAAGAGAAAAAAAGTGAAGAAGTTTTAGAATGGAACACTGCAGATGAAAAGGCTATGTGCGTACGGAACAAAGTACGGGGACACATAGCTTTTTATATTTATGCAGGATTTATGCGGGTCGTCAAGTATTTAACAAAAAACAACACAAAGTATTGCGTTAAAGTAGCAAAAACAGTATAATATAATTGGAAAAAATTTGGTTTTACTTTTCAATACAGAAAAAGCAAAAAACCCAATTTGAAATAATGAAAATGGAGGGCTAGACTATGGGCAACATGGCAGCAGGTAATGCAGCAGGTAAGAGAATCAACAGTTTACTTGATGCAGGCAGTTTTGTTGAGATCGGTGGAGCAGTAACAGCAAGAACGACTGATTTTAACATGCAGGAAAAAGAAACTCCGGCAGACGGTGTGATCACCGGATATGGAGTGATCGATGGAAATCTGGTATACGTATACAGCCAGGACGCCACTGTTTTAAATGGCGCGATCGGCGAGATGCATGCAAAGAAGATTTCTAATATCTATGATATGGCAATGAAGATGGGAGCACCGGTCATCGGACTGGTTGACTGTGCCGGATTCAGACTTCAGGAAGCAACAGATGCATTAGAAGCATTTGGAAAGCTTTATCAGAAACAGTCAATGGCTTCCGGAGTGATCCCTCAGATCACAGCAATCTTCGGAACATGCGGCGGTGGACTTTCTATCGTACCGGCTCTGACAGATTTTACATTTATGGAAGCAAAGAACGGTAAATTATTTACCAATACTCCGAATGCAATTCCTGGAAATGACATTTCCAAATGTGATACATCTTCTGCGGCATTCCAGAGCGAGACAACAGGTCTTGTGGACGGAACAGGGTCAGAAGAAGATATCCTTGCAGACATCCGTTCTCTTGTATGTATGTTACCGTGTAACAATGAAGAGGATTCTTCTTATGAAGAATGTAACGATGATCTGAACCGTGTATGTGCAGACCTTGCGAATGCAAAAGAAGACACAGCGATCGCTCTTACAATGATTTCTGATGACAACATCTTCTGCGAAGTGAAGAAAGCATATGCAAAAGATATGGTGACAGGATTCATCAAACTGAATGGTATGACTGTTGGTGCAGTTGCTAATCGTTCGAAAGTATATAATGAAGAAGCTGAAGTGGAGGCTGAATTTGACGGCTCACTTTCTGCTGACGGAGCTGAAAAGGCTGCAGAATTCGTACAGTTCTGTGATGCATTTAATATCCCTGTACTGACACTTACGAATGTAAGCGGATTTACAGCAAGCAAATACGATGAGAAACGTATCGCAAAATCAGCAGCAAAACTTACTTATGCATTTGCAGATGCAACAGTACCGAAGGTGAATGTTGTGATCGGTAAAGCATTCGGAAGCGCTTATGTGACAATGAACAGCAAAGCAGTCGGAGCAGATATGGTATATGCATGGCCGGATGCAGAGATCGGAATGATGGATGCAAACCAGGCAGCTAAGATCATGTATGCGGATGCTGATGCAGCAACCATCAGAGAGAAAGCAGCAGAATATAAGAATCTGCAGTCAAGCCCATTATCAGCAGCGAAAAGAGGATATGTGGATACGATCATCGAAGCAGCAGATACAAGAAAATATGTGATCGGCGCATTTGAGATGTTATTCACAAAAAGAGAGGATCGTCCGGCAAAGAAACACGGTACGGTTTAGAGAGGTGAGGCAAAGTGAAGAAAAAAATAAGCGTATTACTTTGTGTGCTTGTCGCAATGCTCTGCTTTACCGCTTGCGGAAGTAAGAAAGAAAATCTTCAGTATGATAAATCAACGATCACACAGGCAACAGATTTTCTGATCGAGTATTGCAACAGTGCAGATGCAGATACTATCGAACAGTGGAACAAGATGACAGATTTTCAGATTGAGTCCCAGCTGAACCAGGCGGGTGTTCCATTTACAAAAGATAGTTTCCTTGCAGCTCTGGATGCATGGCAGCAGGGAACAAAAGAGTGTGGGGAATATGTAAGCCACGGTGATTACAAATTCGAACCATCCTCTGATGAACTGAAAGTAACGGCCAGTGCAAAATTCAAAGACCGTGATGCAGACATTACATTTGTTTTTGATGAGGACCTTTATCTGGACAGTACAACGATCGATGCACATTACAGCATCGGTGAGATCATGGAAAAAGCAGGACTGAATACAATCCTTGGAATGGGTACCGTATTCGTAATCCTGATCTTTATCTCAATTCTGATCTCCCTGTTCAAATACATTCCTGCACTTGAAGAAAAATTCAAGAACAAAGGAAAAGCAGAAAGCACACAGGAAGCAGCTCCGGCTCCGGCAGCAGTTGCAGCACCTGTAGTAGAAGAAGCATCGAATGATGATGAACTGGCAGCAGTTATTTCCGCAGCGATCGCTGCTTATGGAGCAGAAGCCGGTGGAAGCACAGACGGCTTCGTAGTAAGAAGCATCAAGCGTCGTCCATCAAATAAGTGGCACGCATAATTAATTAGGAGGATGAATTCAATGAAAAATTATACAATCACAGTGAATGGCAATGTATATGATGTAACAGTAGAAGAAAACGGAGCAGGTGCAGCACCGGTTGCAAGACCTGCAGCAGCACCGAAGGCAGCTCCTGCGGCAGCACCAGCAGCACCAAAGGCAGCACCTGCAGGTGGAGCAGGATCCATCGAAGTAAAAGCCGGAGCAGCCGGAAAAGTATTCAAGATCGAAGCAAATGTAGGTCAGGCTGTAAAGAAAGGTGATGCAGTTGTCATCATCGAGGCTATGAAGATGGAGATTCCAGTTGTAGCACCGGAAGACGGAACCGTTGCAAGCATTGATGTAGCAGTAGGCGATGCAATTGATTCAGGCGCTGTTCTTGCTACATTGAACTAACATCATTTATATGGTGTTTATCTAACACGACTGGAGGTTAAAAAATGGAATATATAACGACAACATTAGGAAACCTCGTGCATCAGACGGCGTTTTTCAGTCTTACATGGGGCAATGTAGTCATGATCGCGGTTGCATGTGTTTTCCTTTATCTTGCAATCAGACACGGATTCGAGCCTCTGCTTCTTGTTCCAATCGCATTCGGTATGTTACTGGTTAACATTTATCCGGACATCATGCTTCATGCGGAAGATGCGGCAAATGGAACAGGCGGACTGCTTTACTACTTCTATAAACTGGATGAGTGGTCAATCCTCCCTTCCCTGATCTTCATGGGTGTAGGAGCGATGACAGACTTCGGACCACTGATCGCTAACCCTAAGAGCTTCCTTCTTGGTGCCTCTGCTCAGTTCGGTATCTTTGCAGCATACCTTGGAGCGATGGCTATGGGATTCTCTGACAAAGCGGCAGCAGCGATCTCAATCATTGGTGGAGCTGATGGACCTACCTCTATCTTCCTTGCAGGTAAGTTACAGCAGACAGCTTTACTTGGACCAATCGCAGTAGCAGCATATTCTTATATGTCACTGGTACCGATTATCCAGCCACCGATCATGAAGCTTCTGACAACAGAAAAAGAACGTAAGATTAAGATGGAACAGTTAAGACCTGTTTCCAGGCTTGAGAAGATCTTATTCCCAATCATCGTTACGATCGTTGTGTGTGTAATTCTTCCTACAACAGCACCACTGGTTGGTATGTTAATGCTTGGTAACCTGTTCCGTGAGTCTGGAGTTGTAAGACAGTTAACAGAGACAGCTTCCAATGCAATGATGTACATCGTAGTTATCCTGCTTGGAACATCCGTAGGAGCAACAACAAGTGCTGAGGCATTCCTTAATATGGATACGATCAAGATCGTAATTCTTGGTTTGATCGCATTCGCATTCGGTACAGCCGCAGGTGTACTGTTCGGTAAACTGATGTGTGTTGCAACACATGGTAAGGTTAATCCACTGATTGGTTCTGCCGGTGTATCTGCAGTTCCAATGGCAGCCAGAGTATCACAGAAGGTCGGAGCTGAAGCAGACCCGACAAACTTCCTTCTGATGCATGCTATGGGACCAAACGTTGCGGGTGTTATTGGTACAGCCGTAGCTGCCGGAACATTCATGGCAATCTTTGGCGTAGGAATTTAAGCGATATATAATTAGGAGGAAAGAAAATGGCAGATATAGTAAAAAAACCTGTAGAGATTACAGAAACGATCCTGCGTGATGCGCATCAGTCTCTGATCGCAACTCGTATGACAACAGAGCAGATGCTCCCGATCGTTGATAAAATGGACAAGGTTGGGTATCATTCCGTAGAGTGCTGGGGTGGAGCTACATTCGATGCATCTCTTCGTTTCTTAAAAGAAGATCCATGGGAAAGACTTCGTAAATTCCGTGATGGATTCAAGAATACAAAACTTCAGATGTTGTTCCGTGGACAGAACATCTTAGGATATCGTCCATATGCAGATGATGTGGTAGAATATTTCGTACAGAAATCTGCTGCCAACGGAATCGACATCATCCGTATCTTTGACTGCTTAAATGATCTTCGTAACCTGAAGACAGCAGTTAAGGCTGCAAACAAAGAAAAAGTAGAAGCTCAGATCGCATTATCTTACACTTTAGGTGATGCTTATACACTGGATTACTGGGTAGACATTGCCAAGAAGATTGAAGAGATGGGTGCAAACTCTATCTGTATCAAAGATATGGCTGGTCTTCTGACACCGTATAAGGCAACAGAGCTGATCGGAGCAATGAAAGAAGCTGTAGATCTTCCAATCCAGCTTCATACACACTACACATCAGGTGTTGCTTCTATGACTTACATGAAAGCAGTAGAGGCCGGTGTAGATGTCATTGATACCGCAATCTCACCATTCGCACTTGGAACATCTCAGCCTGCAACAGAAGTTATGGTTGAGACATTCAAGGGAACACCTTATGATACAGGATTAGACCAGAAACTTCTGGCAGAGATCGCTGACTACTTCCGTCCGATCCGTGACGAGGCTCTTGACAGTGGACTCCTTAATCCAAAGAACCTTGGTGTTAACATCAAGACTCTTCTGTATCAGGTACCAGGCGGAATGCTTTCTAACCTGACATCTCAGTTAAAAGAGCAGGGTGCTGAAGACAAGTTCTACGATGTACTTGAAGAAGTGCCAAGAGTACGTAAAGACCTTGGAGAACCACCACTTGTAACACCTTCCTCACAGATCGTTGGTACACAGGCTGTATTTAACGTACTGATGGGAGAACGTTACAAAGTTGCTACAAAAGAGACAAAAGACCTCTTAAGTGGAAAATACGGACAGACAGTAAAACCGATGAATCCAGACGTGATCAAGAAAGTACTTGGAGACGATCCTGAGATCATCACATGCCGTCCTGCAGACCTGATTCCGGACGAATTAGATACACTCCGCAAAGAATGCGAACAGTGGATCCAGCAGGATGAAGATGTACTGTCTTACGCACTATTCCCACAGGTTGCTGTAGACTTCTTCAAGTATAGAGAAGCACAGCAGACAAAGGTGGATGCGACAGTAGCGGATACGGAAAACGGAAGTTATCCTGTATAGGTTTTCGGGGACGTCAAGTGTAGAAGTGCCTGGTCCAATGCGACTTCGGGTGCTTGCAAGGCGTAAGCGAAAAAAAGACGATAAGATAAGAACCGAATACATTCGGACGGAAAATCCTGATGATTTTCCGCCTCAGGTATTCTTTTGGGATGTGCTTGTAGCACATCCCAAATCTTATTTTATCGTCTTTTTTTCACCAACTCCTTGCAAAGCACCCTGCGAATGCATTGAACCAGGAACTTCTACACTTGACTGTTCGTGAAAATATACGAGGATAGCGGGGAGTGTGGCTTTTCAGGAAGTAGTGGAAAAAGCGAGATGAAAAACGTTTTCCGGCGGAGCCCCAATAGCTTGGTGGTAACAGTAAATTCACTTCCGGTTGTCGGAGTGTATGGCTGAGGGAGATGTGGAGGTTTGGGTGGATGGGCATCCGTTGGCGGGAGTAGAAGATGTTAAAAGAAAGTTTGGGCAAAATAAGGATTCGCTCTGTGCTACAGGCACAGAGCGAAAGAATACCTGAGGTGAGAAATCATCAGATTTCTCGCCGAATGTATTCGGTGCCTGGTTTTACCCAAGCTTTCTTTGTTACATCTTCTTCCCGTCCATAAGCGCCCATCCACCCAAACCTCCACATCTCCCGTCCCCACACACCCTGACACCGACATCCGATTGACTATTCCCCCACAAAGCTATATAATAAAACCATTGTTTGAAAAAGAGGTACATCGCATGAGCGTAAAAAATGAACTGCTGAAGATGATTGATGAAAGATATCAGAAATTCAGCAAAGGACAGAAAAAACTGGCGGATTTTATCCGTGAGGATTATGATAAAGCGGCTTTTTTGACGGCTGCGAAGATGGGGGAAGAGGTTGGTGTCAGTGAATCGACAGTTGTGAGATTTGCAACTGCCCTTGGATATGACGGATATCCGGAGTTCCAGAAGGCTCTGGGAGAACTGGTGCGGATGAAGCTGAATTCCATCCAGCGTATGGAAGTGACGTATGGGCGGATCAGCCAGGGGGAGATCCTTGCTTCGGTTTTGCATTCGGATATTGAGAAGATCAAGCTTACGATGGAAGCAATTGACCATGAGGCATTTGAAATGGCGGTAGATACGATCTTAAAAGCAAAACGGATCTATGTGATCGGAATCAGAAGCTGCTCGCCGCTTGCAAGCTTCTTAAGCTTTTATCTGAATCTGATCTGCGAGAATGTAACGGCTGTCAATACGAATAGTTCCAGCGAGATTTTTGAACAACTGATCCGTGTCAGTGAAGATGATGTGGTGATAGGGATCAGTTTTCCGAGATATTCCATGCGTACTTTGAAAGCACTGGAATTTGCAAGCAATCGGAAAGCTACGGTGATCACACTGACAGACAGTGTACATTCTCCGATGACGTTGTATTCTTCCTGCAACCTGATCGCAAGAAGCGATATGGCATCCATTGTAGATTCACTGGTGGCACCTTTGAGTGTGATCAATGCACTGGTCGTAGCGCTCTGTATGAAGAAGCAGAAAGAGGTTATTACAACGCTTGAGACACTGGAACAGATATGGGATGAATATCAGGTGTACAGTAAGGATGAACTGAATATGGTGGGGGATCGAGTTGAACTTTCCGGAAATGAAAAAGGAAAACCAGAGAAGGATAATGGAAGATGAGTAAAGTAGTTATCGTTGGAGGAGGAGCGGCAGGAATGTTCGCTTCTATCGCAGCAGCCGAATGCGGACATCAGGTTGTAGTATATGAGAAGAATGAAAAGCTTGGAAAAAAATTGTATATTACAGGAAAAGGAAGATGCAATATAACCAATGCCTGCGATATGGAAGGATTATTTGAGGCAGTCAGAACAAATGCAAAGTTCTTATACAGCAGTTTTTACGGATACACGAATCAGCAGGTGATCGATTTCTTTGGGCGGATCAATGTGCCGGTGAAGATTGAACGTGGAGACCGTGTATTTCCGGTGTCGGATCGTTCTTCGGATGTCATCCGTGGTCTGGAACGGGAGATGGACCGTCTGGGCGTGGAAGTGCATCTGCGCACGGCAGTAAAAAAAATAGTGGAAAAAGGCGGACATTTTGAAAAAGTAATACTGGGAGACCAGACGCAGGTTTGTGCAGATGCATGTATCGTGGCAACGGGCGGATTATCTTATCAGTCAACCGGATCCACCGGTGATGGCTTCCGCTTTGCAGAAAGCCTCGGTCATACCGTGACGGAATGTATGCCGGCGCTGGTACCGATGGAATGCAAAGAGGACTGGGTGTCTGAACTGCAGGGGCTTTCTCTTCGGAATGTTAATGTGACGATCTGTGACGGAAAGAAAAAGCTGTACGACGATTTCGGAGAAATGTTATTTACGCATTATGGTGTGAGCGGACCGCTGATCTTAAGTGCGAGCAGTTATGTCGGAAAGAAACTGAAAGCAAAAGAACTGACGCTTAAGATCGATCTGAAACCGGCGCTTTCAGAGGAGCAGCTGGATCACAGGGTGCTCCGTGAATTTGAGGAGAATCAGAACCGTCAGTTTAAGAATGCGGTACACAAGCTGTTCCCGTCAAAACTGATTCCGGTTATGATCGAATTGAGCGGGATCGATCCGGAAAAGAAAGTCAATGTGATCACAAAAGAAGAACGTCTGGGATTCGTCAGACTGATCAAGAATCTTGAGTGTACGCTTACAGGTCTGAGAGATTACAATGAAGCGATCATCACAAAAGGTGGAATCAAGATCAAAGAAGTCGATCCGGGAACGATGGAATCAAGACTTGTGAAAGGATTGCATTTTGCCGGAGAGGTTCTGGATCTGGATGCAGTGACGGGTGGATTTAATCTTCAAATCGCCTGGTCTACAGCGTATGCGGCGGGAACCGGAATAGAAAGCGCAGATGAATAAAATAGAAAATAAAAACAGAGGAGAGATACCATGGGATATAATGTGGCGATAGACGGACCGGCAGGTGCCGGAAAAAGCACGATTGCGAAGCTTGTAGCAAAGGAAAAAGGATACATTTACGTAGATACAGGAGCCATGTACAGAGGTCTTGCGATTCATTTTCTGGATAAAGGGATCCAGCCGCAAGAGACAGAGAAAGTGATCGAAGCATGCAAGGATGCGGAAGTGACGATCGCATATGAAGATGCTGTACAGCATGTATACCTGAACGGAAAAGATATTTCATCACGTCTGAGAAATGAAGAGGTGGGAAATATGGCATCTGTAACCTCCGCAATTCCGGAAGTGCGTAAGAAACTGCTGGAATTGCAGCAGAATCTTGCAAAGACACAGAATGTGATCATGGACGGAAGAGACATCGGAACCTGTGTTCTTCCGCATGCGGATGTGAAAGTATATCTGACGGCAAGCGTTGAGACGCGAGCTAAGAGACGTTACCAGGAACTGCAGGAAAAAGGGGAAGACTGTAATCTGGAAGAGATCGCACATGACATTGAAGAGCGTGACCGCAGAGATATGACGCGTGAGATCGCACCGCTGAAGCAGGCGGAGGATGCGGTTCTTGTAGACAGCTCGGACATGACGATCGCCGAAGTGGTGAAAACGATCGTAGATCTGTGTAGATAGATAATGTAGGCAGAGAAAGGAATTGCATGATATGAATGTCGAACTTGCAAAGACAGCAGGATTCTGTTTCGGAGTGAAGCGTGCGGTAGATACCGTATACCAACAGATAGAACAATATCGGGGAGAGAAGATATTTACCTACGGACCGATCATCCATAATGAAGAAGTAATCAAGGATCTGAGGAGCCACGGTGTAGAAGTCCTGAATGATGAAGAAGAACTGAAAACGGCAGATGCGGATGTGGTAGTGATACGGTCCCATGGTGTGGCGAAATATATCTACGATATCATGGAAGAACGTGGAATCACCTGTGTGGATGCAACGTGTCCTTTCGTGAAGAAGATTCATAAGATCGTTGCAGAAAAAAGCGCAGAGGGGTCATACATTGTGATTGTCGGAAACGGTGAGCATCCGGAGGTGCAGGGAATCCGCGGCTGGGCAGGAGAACAGGTGACGGTGGTGCAGACACAGGAAGATGCAGAACGATTTGAATTGCCGGATAAAGATCAGAAAGTATGTATCGTGGCCCAGACGACATTTAACTACAATAAATTCAAAGAATTAGTTGAAATTATTTCGAAAAAGAGGTATGATATAGTTGTTTTAAATACGATTTGCAATGCGACGAAAGAAAGGCAGACTGAAGCCCGTCAAATTGCAGCGAGAGTAGATGCTATGGTTGTGATAGGTGATAAACGTAGTTCGAATACTCAGAAGCTATTTGAAATCTGCAAAGAGGAATGTTTGAATACGTACTATATACAGACACTTGACGATTTGGATATTAATCAATTAAGGTCCGTGGAATCAGTAGGTATTACAGCAGGGGCATCCACGCCCAATAAAATAATTGAGGAGGTTCAAAATAATGTCAGAATTAACTTTTGAACAAATGTTAGAAGAGTCTTTTAAGACAATAAGAAATGGAGAGGTTGTAGATGGTACAGTCATCGACGTTAAACCTGATGAAATCATCTTGAATATAGGCTACAAAGCAGACGGTATCATTACAAGAAACGAATATACTAACGAGGCAAATGTTGATCTTACAACAGTTGTATCTGTTGGTGATCAGATGAGCGCAAAAGTCCTGAAGGTAAATGACGGAGAAGGACAGGTTCTGCTGACATACAAGAGACTTGCAGCAGAAAAAGGAAATGAAAGATTAAAAGAAGCATTCGAGAATCATGAAGTATTAAAAGCTCCTGTAACTCAGATTCTTGGCGGTGGATTAAGCGTAGTAGTTGACGAAGCAAGAGTATTCATTCCTGCAAGCCTTGTTTCTGACACATATGAAAAAGACCTGAGCAAATATCAGGGACAGGAGATCGAGTTCGTGATCAGCGAGTTCAATCCTAGAAGAAACCGCGTGATCGGTGACAGAAGACAGCTTCTTGTTGCTGAACGTGCTGAAAAACAGAAAGAACTGTTTGCAAAGATCAGTGTAGGAGACAGAATGGAAGGAACTGTAAAGAACGTTACAGATTTCGGAGCATTCATCGATCTTGGAGGAGTAGATGGCCTTCTTCATATCTCCGAAATGTCTTGGGGACGTGTTGAGAATCCTAAGAAAGTATTCCAGGTAGGAGATAAAGTGGAAGTGATGATCAAAGATATCCATGATACAAAGATTGCACTCAGCCTGAAATTCCCGGAGACAAATCCATGGGCAAATGCAGCAGAGGATTATGCAGTAGGAACAGTGATCACAGGAAAAGTTGCAAGAATGACAGACTTCGGAGCATTCGTTGAATTAGCTCCTGGAGTAGATGCATTACTTCATGTTTCACAGATTTCAAGAGCTCATGTTGACAAACCGTCAGACGTACTTTCAGTAGGACAGGAGATCACAGCTCAGGTCGTAGACCTGAACGAAGCTGAGAAGAAGATCAGCCTGAGTATGAAAGCATTAGAGCAGCCGGAAGAAGCTTCTGAAGAGACAGACGCTGAATAATATTGTGACAGATATACAAGGATAGAGGTGATTTCCTCTATCCTTTCTGAAGCTAAAGATAATAATGAGCTGGGATAAGTAAAAAGGCTCAATGATGTACTATCTTGGGAAACCTGCCTATGGCAGGTTTTCTGTGCGTATATGCATTTGTTAAAAATGCGACAAGATGTTCATGAAAATATACAATGGAATTAGTCACTTTCTATAGAAAATTGTCTATTTTTCCTGTATATTATATAAAGAGTAAATAGGAAGGAAGGAAAAAAGGATGGCATTGTTAACATTTAAGGGTGGAATCCACCCGGATGACGGCAAGAGCCTGGCTAAAGATAAGGCAATTGTCGAAGTAAAACCTAAGGGCGATCTGGTGTATCCTGTATCACAGCATATCGGTGCTCCGGCAAATCCTGTGGTAGCTGTTGGCGATCATGTTTTAAAAGGCCAGATGATAGCAGAAGCAGGAGGATTTGTGTCTGCTCCGATCTATGCATCTGTATCCGGAACAGTAAAGGCTATTGCACCGCATCTGAACCCGACAGGCGGAAGAGTGAACAGTATCGTGATCGAGAATGATGGCGAGTACAAAGAAGTGGAATATCCGGAAGTGACTCCGTTAGAGGATATGAGCAAAGAAGACATTCTGAATGCGATTGGAACAGCGGGAGTTGTAGGTATGGGGGGTGCAGGTTTCCCTACCAGAGTAAAGCTTTCACCGAAGGAACCGGAAAAGATTGATTATATCATTGCAAACTGTGCAGAGTGTGAGCCATATATCACCGCTGACTACAGAACAATGATCGAGACTCCGGAAAAGCTGGTCGGAGGAATGAAGATCATTCTCCGTCTGTTCGACAACGCAAAGGGAATCTTTGGCGTAGAGGACAACAAACCGGATTGTATCGAAAAATTAAAAGAACTGACGAAAGATGAACCACGTATCGAGGTGATGGCTCTGAAGACCAAGTATCCTCAGGGTGGTGAGCGTCAGCTTATCTATGCAACAACAGGACGTGCGATCAATTCTGCAATGCTTCCGGCAGATGCAGGATGCGTTGTGGATAACGTGGCTACAATGGTAAGTGTTTACCAGGCAGTGGTAGAAGGAAAGCCTTCTATGGAGCGTGTAGTGACAGTCAGTGGTGATGCGGTTGCAGAACCAGGTAACTTCAGAGTTCCGTTTGGTATTAATCAGCAGGAACTGGTAGAAGCAGCAGGAGGATTTAAGACAGAGCCTGAGAAACTCATCTCCGGTGGTCCGATGATGGGATTCTCCATGTTCTCATTAGATGTACCTGTAACAAAGACATCTTCATCAATTCTTGGATTTACCAAAGATGAAGTGGCTAAGATGGAGCCGTCTGCATGTATCAACTGCGGACGCTGTGTAGAAGCCTGTCCAAGCCGCCTGATTCCATCGAGACTGGCGGATTATGCAGAACATCATGACGAAGAGAAGTTTACAAAACATGAAGGACTCGAATGTATGGAATGTGGTTCGTGCAGTTTCGTATGTCCGGCAAAACGGCCGCTGAAACAGGCAATCGGATCTATGAGAAAGATTGCTTTAGCGAACCGTAGAAAGAAAAAATAAAACAAGAAAGAAGAAGAGGTGAACAAAAGTGAGTGAGAACAATTTGAAAATGTCATCTTCACCACATATTCGTTCCAAAGCGACTACCAGTAATATTATGATGCTGGTGGCCATCGCACTTTTGCCGGCATCTGCATTTGGTGTATGGAACTTTGGACTGCCGGCATTCGGAATGCTGGTTACAACAACGGTTGTAGCAGTATTGACGGAATACATATACGAAAAATTAATGCACAAGAAGATTACGATCAATGACTGGAGTGCAGCAGTAACAGGACTGTTACTCGGACTGAATATGCCTCCTACAGCTCCGTGGTGGATGGGAGCAATCGGTAGTGTATTTGCTATTCTGATCGTAAAACAGTTATTCGGAGGTCTGGGACAGAACTTTATGAACCCGGCTCTCGGCGCAAGATGCTTCCTTCTGCTTTCATTTACAAGCCAGATGACAAGCTTTGTATATGACGGTGTGACAGGGGCTACACCACTTGCACAGTTAAAAGCAGGTAATACAGTGAATACGATGGATATGCTGATCGGTAGAATTCCTGGAACAATCGGTGAGACATCCGTGATCGCAATCGTGATCGGAGCAATCTTCCTGATTCTTATGGGAGTAATTGATCTCAGAATTCCTGGAACATACATTGTTACATTTGTGATCTTTGTCGGAATCTTCGGACATATTGCAAATCCGGATGTCGGATTCTTTGATCCACAGTACATCACAGCACATCTCTGCGGAGGCGGACTGATGCTTGGTGCATGGTTCATGGCAACCGATTATGTAACATCTCCGATCACACCGAAAGGACAGTTTGTATACGGTATCATCCTTGGTGTGTTAACAGGTCTGTTCCGTCTGTTTGGCGGTTCCGCAGAAGGAGTTTCTTATGCGATCATCATCAGTAACCTTCTGGTGCCATTGATCGAGAGAGTTACTCTTCCAAAACCATTTGGTAAAGGAGGAGAAAAATAATGAATAAGATTGTTAAGAATACACTGATCCTTACACTGATTACTGTAATTGCAGGATTCCTTCTTGGTGCGGTATATGAAATTACCAAGACTCCGATCGCACAGGCACAGGAGACAGCCAAAAAAGAAGCATGGCAGGCAGTATTTTCAGATGTAAAACTGGATGATTTCAAAGCAGAAGATGTAGATCAGAAGGCTGCAGACAAAGCTGTAAAAGATATGGGTGTCAATGCAACGATCGACGAAGTCTGTACAGCAGGTGATGCAGGATATGTCATCACAACAACAGACAAAGACGGATTCGGCGGCAATATCCAGATTACAGTTGGTATTAAGAAAGACGGTACGATCAACGGTGTATCTATTCTTTCTATCAGCGAGACAGCAGGTCTTGGTATGAAAGCTACAGAGCCTTCATTCTATAACCAGTATGTGAATAAACAGGCTGATAAATTCGTGGTTTCCAAAGACGGTGGAGACGGAGAACAGATCGATGCCTTAAGTGGTGCAACCATTACTTCAAGAGCAGTAACAGGAGCTGTCAATGCAGCACTCGGATATTATCAGAATGCATTTAAATAAACAGGAGGTAGTTAGTCATGAATAAATGTACTGAAAGAGTATATAACGGTCTGATCAAAGAAAATCCTACCTTCGTTCTGATGTTAGGAATGTGTCCGACCCTGGCGGTAACAACATCCGCTATTAACGGTTTAGGTATGGGACTGTCCACAACAGTCGTACTTGTACTGTCGAATATGTTGATCTCTATGTTACGTAAGGTGATTCCGGATTCAGTCAGAATGCCGGCATTCATCGTAGTCGTAGCATCTTTCGTAACAATTGTACAGTTCCTTTTAGAGGGATTCGTTCCAAGTCTGTATGATTCACTTGGACTTTACATCCCGCTGATCGTTGTTAACTGTATTATCCTTGGACGTGCAGAAAGTTACGCATCCAAGAACCCGGTACTTCCATCTATCTTTGATGGTATTGGTATGGGACTTGGATTCACATTTGGTCTGACCTGTATCGCGATCGTGCGTGAGTTTATCGGAACCGGAGCAATCTTCGGTGTTCAGATTCTTCCACTTGCAGACGCAGCAGCAGGAAAAGGCGGATATGTACCGGTAACAATCTTCATCCTGCCGGCAGGAGCATTCCTTGTTCTTGCATTCCTGGTTGCAGGTATGAACAGACTGAAGAGACACGCAGCACAGAAAGGCAAGAAGATTGCCGAGCCACAGGGATGCGGCACAGACTGTGCATCATGCGGCGGATGCGGAAGCAAAGTATTCCCGACAGGGAATGAAGAGTAGGAGGAGTACATAGTATGAAAGAGTTATTGATTATTGCAATTGGTTCAGCTATCGTAAATAACGTTGTACTCAGCCAGTTCCTTGGAATCTGTCCGTTCCTTGGTGTTTCGAAGAAGGTTGAGACTGCAACCGGTATGGGTGGAGCAGTTGTATTCGTTATCACATTATCATCATTCTTTACGGGACTGATCTATAAATTCATCCTGGTTCCGCTGGGATTTGAATATCTGCAGACAATCGTATTTATTCTGTTTATCGCAGCTTTGGTACAGTTTGTAGAAATGTTCCTGAAAAAGAGTATGCCATCATTGTATAAAGCACTTGGTGTGTATCTTCCACTGATCACAACAAACTGTGCGGTTCTTGGTGTGGCACTTACAAATGTTCAGAAAGAATATTCTATCTTAGAAGGTGTTGTCAATGGTATTGGTACATCTGTCGGATTCCTGATCGCGATCGTGATCATGGCCGGTATCCGTGAGAAGATGGAATACAATGATATTTCAGAGTCCTTCCAGGGAACTCCGATCGTACTGATCACAGCTTGTCTGATGGCGATCGCGTTCTGTGGATTCTCAGGATTAATTTAGGAGGAGGCAGACAATGAGTGTTACAGGTATTATTCTTGCGGCAGTTATCGTAGGAGGCACCGGATTATTCATTGGTGTATTCCTCGGCGTTGCCGGTAAGAAATTTGCGGTAGAGGTAGATGAAAGAGAAGAAGCCATCCTGGGCGTTCTTCCTGGAAATAACTGCGGTGGCTGTGGTTATGCCGGATGTTCCGGACTTGCAGCAGCAATCGTAAAAGGAGAAGCTGAAGTCGGCGGATGTCCGGTCGGAGGCGCTCCGGTAGCAGCAAAAGTCGGAGAGATCATGGGCGTTGCTGCAGGTGCACAGGTACACGAAGTTGCATTTGTAAAATGTGGCGGAGACTGTGAGAAAGCAAAACAGGAATATGAATATCATGGACTGAGCGACTGTACTATGGTCAACATGATGCAGGACGGCGGACCGAAAGCCTGTTCTTATGGATGTCTTGGAGACGGAAGCTGTGTTCAGGCATGTCCGTTCGATGCGATTCACATTGTAAACGGTGTGGCAGTTGTAGATAAAGAAGCATGTAAAGCATGTGGAAAATGTGTAGCTGTATGTCCAAAACACCTGATCGAGATCGTGCCATATGATCAGAAACATCTGGTAAAATGTAATTCACAGGACAAAGGTAAAGCAGTTATGCAGGCATGTACAGCCGGATGTATCGGATGTAAGATGTGTGAGAAAGCATGTAAGTTTGAAGCTGTTACAGTGGAAAATAACATTGCGCACATCGACTACGAGAAATGTAAAGACTGTGGTGCCTGTGCAGTAAAATGTCCGAAGAAAGTTATCTCATAACAGGATGAAAAAGATATTGAAAGACGGATTTGTATTATTAAAAAATGATATAAAGAAGGCAAAATGGGCGGTTATATTTATAATCGCCTATTTTGTATTTGGAAGTCAATTTCTGCCGGGTATCTGCCCTATGGTCTGGATCACGGGATTTCCCTGTCCGGCATGCGGACTTACAAGAGCAGGAATCCGGCTTTTACAGCTGGACTTCAAAGGAGCATGGAAGATGCACCCGTTTATCTATGCATTTGCAGCAGGTGTGGTGATATTTGCATGGAAGCGCTATATCTGTAAGAAGCCGATTGGAAAATGGTTTAAGACAGGCTGTGTCGTGTGTGTGGTTCTTATGGTGATTTACTACGTGTGGCGTATGTATCGGTATTTTCCGGACCAGCCGCCAATGAGTTATTACCACTATAATCTGCTTCGACTGCTTATGGATGTTGCGTTCGGAGCCCTGAAATGATAAGATAGACGCAAAAATAAGTAAGGCAAAGGAGAATGACAGATGGATGAAGAAAATAAGCAGGTAACCGCTGACGAGGTCTACAGTTACGGTGAATCAACAGAAAAACCGGCAGGAGAGCCGGAAGAGAAGGCGGAACCAGAGCCAGAGTCGGGAAAAAGTGAATCAGCAGATTCACAGGATAATAAATTCGTATATCAGGACAATCAATACGACTACAGCCAGCAGTACAGCCGGAACAGAAATGAGCAGTCAGACAACTCTCCAATGGACTTAAAAGACTGGATACTGACATTGATCGTATTACTGATCCCGTGTGTTGGAATAGTCATGTATTTCGTATGGGCATTCGAAAGTAACGGTAATATTAACCGGAGAAACTTCTGCAGAGCACAGCTGATCATATTCGCAGTATTACTGGGGATTTATCTGGTGTTGTTTATGTTGTTCGGCGTGGTTGCATTTAGCCGGGTGGTGGGCTATTAAATTTGTTTGGGATTTAATTTATTAACGTAGTTGGCCTCTCGATCCTTGAAGAAAACAGTATAAAGTGGTTCTGGTTCAGGTTCCATGCTCTAAGAAAAACTAAGAGAGCCAGAATCTCCTAAAAGCAAAGGAACTACGCTCAAACTCGGCGTCCGCCTCAAACACGTTCGCTTCGTTCCTTTAACGGAGATTCTGACTCTCTAACTTTTCCTAAGAGCATTCCACATTCACCAGAACCACTTTATACTGTTTTCTTCAAGTCGTGACTGGCTGCGGATGTTAAGAAATGAAATATCCGAAACTATAACCTGGTGTAGTCCACTACGGTACACAATCTTGTCAAAAGCCTTGAAAATCCACTAATGACAGCTGATTACTGTAACCTTCCGCTGCCACAACGGTTACGCATTTGTCATTTCATTCGTAAGGCATTTGATACACACGGAATAAAACTTGGAAAGGCGTTCCAGTGAATGTGAAAGAGGCGTTGGTAATTCTTAAGGGGTAAAATTCTGCGTTAGGTTTTCAAAATTTGACTGTTTGAGGCGTATGCCGAGTTTCAAATTTTGAAAGCCTGCTTTTAGCAGAATTTTACCCCTTTAGAATTGACCCGCCGATGGAACCTGAGCAGGAACGCCTTTCCAAGCTTTATTCCGGTTCGGGTATTCACAGCCTTCCTGAATTAAATCCCAATTTTATGCACCTTCTCATCATCCGTAATAAATATCGCCTTCACTCCATCCATACTCTGGATCAGTTCCATTCCTTTCTCGTATCCCAGTAGAAAGCAGGTTGTGCTGAGTGCATCTGCTTTTGTAGAAGAGTCTGTGATGATCGATACACTGTAAAGATTGTTCTCGCACGGATATCCGGTCCGTGGGTCCAGGATGTGATGATATAGTTTTCCGTTTTTCTTAAAATACCGTTCATAGATTCCGGAAGTTACAACTGTCTGGTCTTTTAACTGTACAGAGGTGATAGCTTCACCGGATTCATCGAAAGGTTTCTGGATTCCGATGTTGTATTTGCTTCCGTCGGGTTTGGTGCCGATGACATCAACATTTCCTCCAAGATTGATGATCGCATGTTTTATCCCTTGCTTTTTGAGATATGTTTTCACCTGGTCGGCAATGTATCCTTTGGCGATGGCTCCCAGATCGATGCCGGCTTCGGGATCTTCCAGTGTAACGGTGTTATCCTGAATGTCGACCTTTGTGTAATCAACGTGGCTTACGGCCTGGGCAATGGCATCGGAAGATGGAACCGTTGGTTTATCTGCCTTGAAATCCCAGAGAGCCGATACCGGTTCAATGGTGAGATCAAAGGCACCGCCGGAAAGTTCGCTGTAATGGATACCCTCCTGAATAAGATTGGCCGTTTCGGAAGAGACAGTGAAGGGCTGACCGTTTGCGTGGTTTAATTTATAAAGTTCACTGTCTGTATTGGTGGTGGAGAACATTGTGTCATATTTTTCGCAAAGTTTCTTCAGACCATCCAGAATACTTTCATCTGCAGGATCAAGGATCTGGATTTTGATGACAGTGTCAAAGAGCATATCGGTATAAGTAAGATCCTGATCGGTCTGTGTACTGCTTTTTGCGCCGGAGCATCCGGTCAAGAGAAGAGCAGAGGCAGTGAGAACCGCACTGAGTTTTTTTATGATATTATTTTTTTTACATTTCATAATACTAATAACCTCGTAGTTGATGATTTTCTATCATGTATTTACATAACTTGTAGTATAACATGAAAAAAAACAGATGCAAACCAAACATATTTTCTTTTTGGTTGAATGGGACAATTTCTTGTGATAGAATAGTACCGTTAGTGGACAAGGAGAGAACGTATGAATTGGAAAAAAAAAGATGCGGTTCTTATATTGACAGTTCTTTTGATTGCCGGTGCAGCTTTCGGTGTACATGAATTTGCCGGCGGGGATGGAGCTGATACCGTGACTGTGAAGGTGGATGGTAAGGTGACAGGAACCTATCCGCTCGCAAAGAATCAGAAGATTAGGATCAATGGCGGTACGAATATACTTACGATAAAGAACGGAAAAGCGAAGATGACAGATGCAGACTGTCCGGATCAGTTGTGTGTACATCAGAAAGCAGCTTCAAAGAATCATGAGAGCATTATCTGTCTGCCGAATAAAGTGGTGGTTGAGGTAGACGGAAGTGAAGAAAGTGAATTTGATGCAGTGGCAAATTAGGAGGGACATTGTGAAGAACAGAGTGGCATATTTTGGAGTGTTTACGGCACTGGCGCTGATATTCAGCTATGTGGAGACGCTGATCCCTATCAATTTCGGAATCCCGGGAGTGAAGCTCGGGCTTGCGAATCTGGTGATCGTGATCGCGTTATATAAGATGAAGCTGACGGAGGTATATCTGTTGTCTGTGGTCAGAGTACTACTGTCAGGATTCATATTTGGAAATTATTTCAGTATCATTTACAGCCTGGCCGGTGGATTGTTAAGTCTGACGGTAATGGCGCTCTTGAAGAAGAGCAAAGGATTCAGTGTGATGGGAATCAGTGTGGCGGGCGGAGTGTTCCACAATGTGGGACAGCTGATCGTTGCAATGCTTGTGGTGGAGACATTCAGTGTCGGTTATTATTTCCCGGTGCTTCTGGTCGCAGGACTGATCACCGGACTGGTGATCGGGATCGTGTCGGCGGAAATGTTGAAGAGAATTAAGAATATACAGTTTTGATGGAGGAACTATGATTACATATATACGTGGAATTCTGGAAGGAATGGAAGAAGACAAGGTCATTGTAGATGTCGGCGGTGTCGGATATGGAATCTACATGGCAGGAACCGCAATGGGCAGGCTTCCGGCTCTTGGAAAAGAAGTAAAGATCCACACCTATCTGCATGTAAAGGAAGATCTGATGCAGTTATATGGCTTTCTTACCAGGGATGAACTCCGTGTATTCCGGCTTCTGATCGGTGTCAGCGGGATCGGACCGAAAGGCGGTCTTGGGATTCTTTCGGCACTCGGACCCGATGATCTGAGATTTGCGGTTGCGTCGAATGATGTAAAGGCAATCCAGGCGGCACCGGGAATCGGTAAAAAGACGGCGGAGAAGCTGATTCTGGAATTAAAAGACAAGTTGAAGCTGGAGGATGCGCTTGAGAATACCGTGAATGCAGTGCAGAACACGGCAGATACATCTGCAGGCATGGCAAATGAGATGACAGGAGAAGCGGTACAGGCACTGGTTGCACTTGGGTATGGCAATACCGAGGCATTAAAAGCAGTCAGACAGGTAGAGATTACGGAAGAAATGAGTGTGGAAGATGTTCTCCGTCAGTCTCTGAAATATATGTTGTAGAAGGTAAGGCAGACAGATGAGCAGAAGAATTATGACGACTGAGAATCTGGAAGAAGATGTCAGGATCGAGAATCATTTAAGACCTCAGCTTCTGGAAGATTACATTGGTCAGGCAAAAGCAAAAGAAATGCTGAAGATTTATATTGAAGCGGCAAAGGCGAGGGGCGAGGCACTGGATCATCTCTTGTTCTATGGACCTCCGGGACTTGGAAAGACGACACTTGCGGGAATCATTGCCAATGAGATGAATGTAAATATGAAGATCACATCAGGACCGGCGATCGAAAAGCCGGGAGAGATGGCGGCAATCCTGAATAACCTGCAGGAAGGGGATGTCCTTTTTGTAGATGAGATCCACCGCCTGAACCGTCAGGTGGAGGAAGTGCTGTATCCGGCGATGGAAGACTATGCGATCGATATTATGATCGGAAAAGGCGCTTCGGCAAGATCGATCCGTCTGGATCTTCCAAAATTCACCCTGGTAGGGGCAACGACAAGGGCAGGTATGCTGACAGCGCCTTTGAGGGACCGCTTCGGTGTGGTGACCAGGATGGAATATTATACGGTCGAAGAACTGAAGATGATCATTTTACGTTCGGCAAAGGTTCTGGAAGTCGGGATTGATGAAAATGGTGCATATGCGATGGCGAGACGTTCGCGGGGGACTCCGAGACTTGCCAATCGTCTGTTAAAGCGTGTCCGGGATTTTGCCCAGGTGAAATATGACGGCTACATCACAGAAGAAGTGGCGGATTATGCACTGGATCTTCTGGATGTGGATAAGGAAGGTCTGGATCAGACGGACAGAGGGATCCTTCTGGCTATGATCGGGAAATTCGGCGGCGGCCCGGTCGGATTGGAGACGCTTGCGGCATCGATCGGAGAAGATCCGGGTACGATTGAGGATGTATATGAGCCATATCTGTTGAAGAATGGGTTTATTCAGAGAACTCCAAGAGGAAGAGTCGTGACGGATGCGGCATATGCCCATCTGGGAATTTGTAAGGAAAATGAATAAAATAGTTGGTTTTTCTTACAGATTAGTTTATAATAGTTATCAGAAATTATGAAAGTTCGAGGAGGCTTCTTATGGCATCATCAAAAAACTATACAGAAGTATTAATAGGAGGAAAGGTTTTTACTTTAAGTGGATTTGAAAGTGAAGACTATTTACAGAAAGTTTCTACATATCTGAACCATAAGCTGGACGAATGCAGCAATAGTGAGGGATATCGCAAGCAGAGCGCAGAGACCAGAAGTATTCTGCTGGCGCTGAACATTGCGGATGATTACTTTAAGGCGAAGAAGCAGGGCGGTACACTGGAAAGTGATATCGAGGCAAAAGATAAAGAGATGTATGACTTAAAGCATGAACTGATATCCGTTCAGATCAAGCTGGAGAATGCAGAGAAAGCGATGGACAAGCTGAAGGAAGAGAATAAGGAACTTCAGATGAAGATCGTACAGCTGGAAACAGAGATTAAGAATAATAAGTAAGAATTAGGCTGTCACACGACAGCCTTTTTTACAAGAAAGAAAAGACAGGATAAGAGACTATGAACAGAGTGGTAGAGATATTGGCACCGGCAGGTTCGATGGAATGCCTGCAGGCAGCAATAGCCGCAGGTGCGGATGCAGTATACCTTGGCGGTACCAGATTTGGAGCAAGGGCATATGCACAGAATCTTTCGGAAGAAGATATGGTGCAGGCAATTGAATACGTACATATTCACAGAAGAAAGATATATATGACGGTGAATACACTTCTGAAAGACAGGGAGATGGAGGAATTGTATGCATATCTGCTTCCGTATTACAGAGCGGGACTGGATGGAGTGATCGTACAGGATATCGGTGTGGTAAAGTATATCAGAGAGCATTTTCCCAAGATGCCGGTACATGCAAGTACACAGATGACCATTACCAATACGCTCGGAGCGGATCATTTAAAACAATACGGAATCACGAGAGTCGTGCCGGCGAGAGAACTTTCGCTCGGGGAAATCCGTGATATGAAGAGACAGACGGGACTGGAGATGGAATGTTTTGTACATGGAGCACTGTGCTATTGTTATTCCGGACAGTGCCTTCTGAGCAGTATGATCGGTGGACGGAGCGGCAACAGAGGACAGTGCGCACAGCCGTGCCGTCTTCCTTATCAGATAGATGGAAAGAAACCGGCAGATCTGATGAGTCTGAAGGATCTGTGTACAATAGACATTTTGCCGGAACTGATCGATGCGGGGGTTGATTCATTTAAGATAGAAGGAAGAATGAAGCAGCCGGAATATGTCTATACGGTTGTAAGGATGTATCGGAAATATGCGGATCATTATCTTAAGCTTCAGAAAGAAGGAAAAGACAGATCGGCATACCGGGTGTCAGAGGCTGATAAACGGGAACTGCTTGCTGCTTACCAGAGGCGTGGTTATTGTGAGGGCTACTATCATCAGCATAACGGCAGAGATATGATATCATTGAAGCGTCCGAAGAATGCCAAAGATGGCAACACTGAGGAAAAACCGTGGCAGGATATAAAAGTACAAGAAAAAATTAATGGTATTTTAACATTTTCTGTCGGAAAGCGTGCTAAACTAACAGTATCGTATGGCAATATTACCGTGGAATGTACCGGTCAGGAAGTTCAGGAAGCGCAAAAGCAGCCGTTGGATCCGAAAAGAATTGAAAAACAGATGAGAAAGACCGGCAATACAGAGTTTGTGTTTGAACGTCTGAAGATCCATACAGAAGGAAATGTGTTCCTGCCGATGCAGGCGCTGAATGAACTGCGAAGAGAAGGAATCAAAGAACTGACAGAGAAGATACAGATGCAATACCGGAGAGAAGAAGCGGATTGTGAGACAGAAACAAAAAAAATCGTGGAAAAGAACAGCACCGGAAAGGAATGCAGTATATCTGCGTCTGTGCAGTCAAAAGCACAGCTTGAGGCAGCGGTAAACAGCGGAGTACGGTGTGTGTATCTGGATGAGAAGATAGAATTTGAACGTGAAAACGGCGTACAGTATTTCCTTGCGATGCCATACATTTTCAGGGAACGTACGATCCGCAGATATGAACGTATGTATGCAAAAATCGAGGAAAAATATGATGGTATACTGATCCGCAACTGGGAGAGTTATGCGTGGCTCAGACAACATGCATACCAAAAAGAAATCCGCAGTGATTATAATCTCTACATTTTTAATCAAAAAGCAAAAGAAGAGTTGAAGGATCTGGGGATCGGACAGGGAACAGCGCCGGTGGAATTGAATGATCGTGAGCTGGCAGAACTTGGGATAGGAGAACAGGCATTTATCGCATATGGATACCAGCCGGTGATGGTCAGTGCGGGCTGTATAAAGAAGACCAGTGCTTCCTGTGACGGAAAAGGCGGAGTACTTACGATTTCTGACCGTTATCAGAAGGAGTTTACAGTCAGATGCTATTGCAGAGACTGTTATAATGTAATGTATAATTCAGCACCGTTGTTCCTGGCGGATAAGGCGGAAGAGATCAGAAAGCTGATGCCTGCACAGATACGGCTGGATTTTACAGTTGAGAATAAAGAACAGGTAAAAGAAATCTGTAAGATATATATGAATGCATTTACAGAAGGAAAAAAGATGGAACCTCAGATACGGGAGTATACGAGGGGGCATTTTAAAAGAGGAGTAAAGTAGGTGGAAAGTTGGTAAACATAATTGTACAGTTATCAAAATATCTGATGATACTGATGATCACAGTGTATACGTATCTGTGTTTCAGTATCTTCGGATATTATGATCCGGATAAAAAGAAACGTTGTCTCAGGAAGCAGAATGTGCTGATGTTTGTGATGCATCTGACGGCATTTCTTGTGATGTATCTGGAAAAAAAAGATACAAAGATTCTGGCATTGTATCTGATGCAGGTGACGCTTCTTGGAGGAACGATCCTGTTGTATAGCTTTATTTATCCGAAAGTATCACGTCTGGTTGTAAATAATATGTGTATGCTGCTCAGCATCGGTTTTATCATGATCACCAGACTGAATTATGATAAGGCTGCGAAACAGTATCTGATCGCGGCAGCAGGAATTGTGCTCTGCCTTGTGATTCCGATCATTATCCGAAAAGCACGTTTTCTGTCAGAATGGAGAATTCTTTACGGAATTATCGGTATCGTGTCGCTGGCGGTAGTAGTGGTTGTAGGTAAGGTGTCTTATGGTGCAATGCTTGGCTTTACGGTTGCCGGAATCAACATCCAGCCATCAGAACTTGTGAAGATTGTCTTTGTGTTCTTCGTGGCATCGAGTTTTAAGCGTTCTACAGAATTTAAAGATATTGTGGTGACGACGGCAGTTGCAGCATTTCATGTGTTGATCCTTGTGGCATCTAAGGACCTTGGTGCGGCGCTTATTATCTTCGTCGTATATCTGGTCATGTTATATGTGGCAACACATCAGCCGCTTTATATTCTCGCAGGACTTGGTGCGGGAAGTGCCGGAGCAGTTGTGGCGTATCATCTGTTTACGCACGTTAAGACGCGTGTAAATGTATGGAGAGACCCGTTTGGAACATATGATAAAGGCGGTTATCAGGTAGCACAGTCATTATTTGCCATCGGGACCGGCGGATGGTTCGGAGCGGGACTTTATCAGGGACAGCCGGACACGATTCCGGTATCGGCAGAGGACTTCATCTTTTCTGCAATTTCAGAAGAGATGGGGCTGATCTATGCGATGTGTCTGATACTGATCTGTGTGAGCTGTTATGTGATGTTCTTAAATATCGCAATGCAGCTGCATAATCTGTTTTATAAGATGGTAGCGCTGGGACTTGGTACCTGTTATATATTCCAGGTGTTTTTAACGATCGGAGGAGCGACAAAGTTCATTCCGTCAACAGGTGTAACACTTCCGCTGGTAAGCTATGGCGGAAGTTCTCTGATCAGTACGCTGATCATGTTTGCAATTATCCAGGGACTGTATATTTTAAGAGAAGACGAGGAAGAGGATATTGAGAGAAGGAAGAAAGAACGGTTACGAGCAAAGAGAAGCCGACAGGAGAGTGCGGCGGGATATCGAGAGGCAGAATATGACCCGCAAAGAGCGAAAAGAAGCCAAAAAGCGCGAAAAGAAGCGGCTCAAGGCAAAGCGCGCAAGAAACAAAGAGTTCGCTAGAGTTACGTATGTATTCGTAGCGCTTTTTCTGGTACTGCTGGGATATATCGGATATTTTCAGGTAAAAAAAAGCCAGGAGATCATCAGAAGTCCTTATAATGCCAGACAGAATTCGAATGCAAAGAGGGTGACCCGGGGAACAATTGTAGATAGGAACGGGAATGTGCTTGCGAAGACCGATACGGCAGCAGACGGAAGCGAGACAAGAGAGTATCCTTATGGCGATGTATTTGCACATGTGGTCGGTTACAGCGTACAGGGCAAATCCGGGATCGAATCTCTGGAGAATTATGACCTGCTGACTTCGGATGAGAATTTCCTGATCAAGTTGAAGAATGAATTCCAGGATAAAAAAAATATGGGAGACACGGTTGTGACAACACTGGATTCGGACCTTCAGGAAGCGGCATATCAGGCACTGGGAGAGAAAAAAGGTGCGGTAGTGGTGATGGAGCCGAAGACAGGAAAGATCCTTGCCATGGTATCTAAGCCGGACTTTGATCCGAATACGGTAGAATCCAGCTGGAACGCTCTGAGTACAGATGAAAACAGTGTACTGTTGAATCGTGCGACACAGGGGCAGTATGCACCGGGTTCTACGTTCAAAGTTGTGACACTTCTGGAATTCATGAGGGAGAATCCGGATTACAGTTCTTATTCTTATAATTGTACCGGTTCGATCGAGAACAGTGGAATTAAGATTCACTGCTATAACGGACATGTCCACGGGCAGGTCAGTCTGGAGGAAAGTCTGGCATATTCGTGCAACACATCTTTTTCGAATATAGGACTTTCACTGGATTCGGTGAAATTTAAGAAGACGGCGGAGGAAGTTCTGTTTGATTCAAAACTGCCTTCGGATCTTCCGTATAGTAAGAGCAGCTTTACGATGGATAGCTCTGCCGGAAACGGTACAAAGATGATGACGGCGATGGGACAGGGGGAGACGCAGGTAAGCCCGTATCATATGGCACTGATCACATCTGCTATCGCCAATGGCGGAAAGTTGATGAAACCGTATCTGGTTGACAAGGTGACAAATGCATCGGGAGCGGTCATGAAAGAGACGGATCAGAAAGAATATAAGCAGCTTATGACAGCTGAAGAAGCTGCCCAGATCAAAGAATACATGAAGAGTGTAGTAGATTACGGTACAGCATCTGTATTGAGCGGACAGAGCTACACAGCAGCGGGAAAGACCGGTACGGCAGAATATAGTTCCGATAAAGAAAAAGACCACTCCTGGTTCATCGGT
Source organism: Dorea longicatena (assembly GCF_024168045.1). Lineage (GTDB taxonomy): Bacteria > Bacillota > Clostridia > Lachnospirales > Lachnospiraceae > Dorea_A. The sequence continues at coordinate 1,642,544 of NZ_CP100126.1, read as the reverse complement.
ATGTCGAATGTGGAAGATCCGGAACTGGTTGTAAGCGTGATCATTGAAGCTTCGGATGGAACTGCAAAGGCGGTAAATGTTGCAAAAGAGATTTTTGACTCGTATTATTAGAAGTATAGAAGGACGGGAAATATGCGATACTATAAGCATCTGTACCTGACAGAAGGACTGGAAAAGAAAAAAGAGAAAATCATCCGCAAGCTGGAATCCGGAAAACTGCAGCCGAGTGTGCATGTGATCACGCTGGCAATCAGTGAAAAGAATCAACTGGAAATCTATCCGACACTCCAGTTTAAGCAGCCTGCATTTCCGGAACAGGATCTGTTCGTGGTAGGAATTACAAAAGGATATGAGGAAGCGGTAGAACTGGTAGAACAGATCGTACAGGAAGTATATGAACAGACGGGCGGATGTGATATACGGTCTTATATATTAGAAAAAGAGCAGGGAAGATAAGATGGTGTTACATATTCTTTTGATCATTTTAAAAATAATAGGGATCATAATTGCAGTGATTCTCGGGCTGCTGCTTCTGCTTCTGGTGACCTTTTTGTGTGTTCCGGTGAGATACCGGCTCGATGCGTCAATGCCCGGAGAGATAAAGGAAAGCAGCGCATACGGCCGCGTGACGTGGTTCTTGCGCCTGATACGGATCGATGTGTCATTTGAAGAGCAGGAGTTAAAATGGCGGGTAAGGATTGCGTGGAAATCTTTCGGAAGTGAACCGCAGAAAAGCGGACATACAGATACTGAGAAGAAAAAATCGGAAGATCGTCCGGTGAAAACAGACGTTGAGAAAACAGAAACTGCGAAGATAGAATCTGAGAAGGAGGAAGCTCATGAAAAAGAGAATACAGCTTCGAAAGAAAACCGGAAAGAACAGAGAGTGGAAAGCAGTAGCAGACTATCGGAAATGGAAGAAGAGCCTGAAGAAGAAAAAAGAACTGTGGAGAGCAGTAAAACGCTTCCGGAGAATGTGGAAGAAATCCCGGAAAATACTCCTGAAAAAGCTGGGAGATTTGCGAAGATAAAATGTACAATCTTAAAGTTCTGTGATAAGATAAAGCATACGGTTGGACATGCAGAAGAAAAGCTGGACAGCATATTGGATAAGAAAGAAAGAATTATGAAGGAATTGGAAGATCCGGTGCACAGGAAAGCTTTTTCGAAGGTGAAAAAAGAGGCGGGCAAGCTGTTAAAGCGTTGGAAGCCGAAAGTAATAAAAGGTGAAGTTCAATTTGGATTCGAAGATCCGTACCATACAGGACAGGCACTGGCGGGGTTAAGTATGATCTATCCGTTTATCGGAGAGCATCTGTTAGTGGAACCTGATTTTGAAAGAAGGATACTGAAAGGGAAAGTCAGAGTCCGCGGTGGATTCCGCATGATGCCGTTGGTCTGCTTCCTGTGGAACCTGGTGTGGTGCAGCGAGATCAGAAAGACATATCATGATATCCGCAAGTTTCAATTATAGATATAGAGAATGCAAGGAGGAAAGAAGATGGCTGAGAATAATTTCAAAGGGACTGTAGAAGCGCTGTTCCATGGTATGGACGGAGTGGTATCATCCAAGACGGTAGTAGGAGAAGCAATCCATATCGGCGATACGATTATTTTACCACTGGTAGATGTATCCTTTGCGGTAGGCGCAGGTGCGTTCAACGCAGATAAGAAAGAAAAAGGTGCCGGAGGTATCGGCGGGAAGATGACACCAAGCGCGGTGCTGGTCATTCAGAATGGTCACACCAAGCTTGTGAACATCAAGAATCAGGATACGATCACGAAGCTGCTGGATATGGTACCGGATGTGATGGATCGTTTTACATCCCGAAAAGAAGATAACGTTACGGAAGAGGATGTGAATAAGATCCTTGACGAAGCAGAAAAATAGCAGACATTTTTTGTGGCAGTGTACATATAATGTACAAAAAGCAGGTGTGTGTCTGTGAAAAGAATCGTAGGATTTGCATTGTTCTGGATAGCGGCAGGAATGCTTCTGGCACTGGTCATACCAGGTTTGTTCTGCCAGATTTTGTGTATGATCCTGTGCGTTGCAGTGGGATATTGCCTGTTTTGTTGCTGAAAATCGAAAAGTAAACAAAAAAATATCAAATAACTCTTGCAATTCTTGCAACAGTCTGCTAGAATAACTATTGTTGCGAGTTCGGACAAAGAACTTATTATGAGCGTTAGGAGGTGCAGTCATGGCAAAATGTGCTATTTGTGAAAAGGGTGCTCACTTTGGAAACAATGTCAGCCACTCTCATAGAAAATCACCAAAGATGTGGAAATCAAATGTAAAATCTGTTCGCGTGAAAACCGAAAACGGAGCTACAAAGAAGATGTATGTTTGTACTTCTTGTTTGAAATCAGGAAAAGTTGAGCGTGCATAAGATGTATTGAAACTCAGATTTCGATGTGTGGAATCTGAGTTTTTTTGCGCAATAAGAACTATTGTAATTAGCGGTAAAACAGAGTATAATAAAATATATTATGTTTTGATTTAGATAGAAGATAATAAAAGAAGTGGAGGTTTTGCTATGAAAGGGTGTATGAGTACAGATTTGGGAATTATTACCATTGATCCTGAAGTAATTGCAAAATATGCAGGAACAGTGGCGGTTGAATGTTTTGGTATTGTTGGAATGGCAGCTGTAAATATGAAAGATGGCCTGGTTCATCTGCTGAAAAAGGAGAGCCTGACAAGAGGAATCCATGTAAATATAAGTGATGATAATCATATCAGTATTGACTTCCACATTATTGTGGCATACGGTGTAAGCATTTCCGCTGTAACAGATAATCTGATCAGTGATGTGAAGTACAGAGTGGAAGAATTTTCCGGTATGCAGGTAGATAAGATCAACGTCTATATTGAAGGCGTAAGAGTCATTGATTAGTTTGTGGATTTTAAGGAGGAACGTAAGAAGTGGCTACGAAAACGATTAATGTGGACGTGCTTGCAAAGATGTTTCTTGCAGGTGCTCAGAACATTGAAGCAAAGAAAGACTATATCAACGAATTGAATGTATTCCCGGTACCAGATGGAGATACAGGTACAAATATGTCTATGACGATCATGTCAGCGGCAAAAGAAGTAACAGCATTAAATAACCCGGAGATGAAGGATCTTGCAAAGGCAATCTCTTCCGGATCCCTGCGCGGGGCGAGAGGTAACTCAGGAGTTATCTTATCTCAGCTTTTAAGAGGATTTACAAAGGCGATCAAAGAAGAGAAAGAGATTGATGTGCTTGCACTTGCTGCGGCATGCCAGAGAGCAAGAGATACTGCTTACAAGGCTGTTATGAAGCCGAAGGAAGGAACCATCCTTACTGTTGCCAGCGGAATTGCGACAAAGGCAGCAGAGATGGCTGAAGAGACAGATGATCTGGAAGTATTCATCCCGGCTGTGATCGAATATGCAGAGGAAGTGCTGAATAAGACACCAGAGATGCTTCCGGTATTAAAAGAAGCAGGTGTGGTAGATTCCGGCGGACAGGGACTTCTGGAAGTGATTAAAGGCGGATATGATGCATTCCTTGGTAAAGAGATTGATTACAGTTCGATCAAACCAAGTACAAGTGTTACCGTGAATAAGGTGAATGCAGAAGATACGGCAGATATCAAATTTGGATATTGTACAGAATTTATCATTCTGACAGAAAAAGAATTTACCGAAGAAGATGAACATGAATTCAAGAAATTCTTAAGCTCGATCGGAGATTCCATCGTATGTGTTGCGGATGATGATGTCGTGAAGATCCACGTACACACCAATGATCCGGGACTTGCGATCCAGAAAGCGCTGACTTATGGACAGCTTTCTAAGATGAAGATCGATAATATGCGTGAAGAACATCAGGAAAAACTGATCCGTGATGCGGAGAAGCTTGCAGAAGAACAGGCAAAAGAAGAAGCTGCATACGAAGAAAAGAAGACAGCAGAGCCGAGAAAGGCAATGGGATTCATTACCGTTTCCATTGGAGCCGGTATGAATGAGATATTCAAAGAACTGGGTGCAGATTATATCATCGAAGGCGGACAGACCATGAATCCAAGTACAGAGGACATGCTGAATGCTATCGATCAGGTAAATGCAGATACGGTATTTATCCTTCCGAACAACAAGAACATTATTCTGGCAGCAAACCAGGCAAAATCATTGGTAGAAGATAAAGAGATCATCGTAATCCCTACTAAAACTGTACCACAGGGAATTACAGCGATCATTAACTTTATGCCGGACGCAGATGCCAAGACAAATGAAGAGGCTATGTTGGAAGAGATCAAGAATGTAAAGACCGGTCAGATGACGTATGCGGTAAGAGATACACATATTGATGACAAAGAGATCCATGAAGGAGATATCATGGGTATCGGTGACAGTGGAATCCTTGCGGTAGGAAAAGATCTGGAAGAGACTACAAAAGAACTGATTGCGAATCTGGTAGATGAAGATTCCGAACTGATCAGTATCTATTACGGAGAGGAAGTATCAGAAGAAGAGGCGGAGAAATTCGCAGGAGAGATAGAAGAACTGTATCCGGATGTAGATGTGGATATTCAGTTTGGCGGACAGCCGATCTATTACTATGTGCTTGCTGTAGAGTAAGAGATAAAGTATAGAATTATATACAGAACCGGATCTGTATATCCAGAGTGAGAGAAGCTCCTGGTATATAGATCCGGTTCTTTGTATCCGGATGAGTTTTGTGATGAAGAGATTGGATTTACAGGATGGAGGGAAGGAAGCATCGTATGATAGAAAAGACAGATATCGGAGATTTGAAAGGAATCGGAGAGAAGACGAAAAAGCTCTTCGAAAAGATCAATATACATACGGTAGGTGATCTGATCCGTTATTATCCGCATGGATATGATGTGTACGAGGAAGCGGTGCCTGTCAGTGAACTGGAAGAAGACAAGATCCAGACCGTTACAGGCGCAATCTACGGTCGTGTGCAGGTATCCGGAAGCAGCCGGATGCAGGTGACAACGCTGTATGTAAAAGATATTACCGGAATATTAAAGGTAATCTGGTTTCGTATGCCATTCTTGCGGAATACGTTATCCGGCGGAGGTGTGATCACCCTGCGTGGAAGAGTCGTTCGCAAGAAAACGGGTGATCTGGTTATGGAGCATCCGGAGATATTCTATCCATCTGCAAAATATGAAGAGAAACTGCATACATTACAGCCGGTCTATGGTCTGACCTCCGGACTATCCAACAACATGGTCATGAAGGCTATGAAACAGGCTTTGGACGGCCTGGATCTTACCAGAGAGATCCTGCCGGATTCCCTGCGTTTGAAATATGGTCTGGCGGAATATAACTATGCTGTGAGAGGAATCCATTTTCCCGAAGATAAAGAAGTCTTTTATCATGCGAGAGAACGTCTGGTATTCGAGGAATTCTTAGAGTTTATTCTGTCGATCAGGAGATTAAAGGAGAAAAATGAACGTCTGGAAAACAATTATCCGATGCAGTCACGCCCGGAGGTAGAGACATTTCTGAAGAGTCTGCCGTTTGAACTGACCGGCGCACAGACAAAGGTCTGGAAAGAGATTGAAAAAGATCTCGGTTCGGAGAAGACGATGTCAAGGCTGGTGCAGGGAGATGTGGGCTCCGGTAAGACGATCGTTGCGGTGCTTGCACTGATGAATGCGGCATTCAATGGCTGTCAGGGAGCAATGATGGCACCGACAGAAGTGCTTGCAAGACAGCATTATGAGAATATTACGAAGATGTTCGAAGAGTATGATATTCCAATCAAGGTAGAACTTCTGACGGGATCTATGACAGCAAAAGAAAAACGGCGGGCATATGACCGTATCGAGTGCGGACTGGCGAAAATCATCATCGGAACACATGCGCTGATCCAGGGGACCGTAAGTTATGATAATCTGGGACTTGTTATAACCGATGAGCAACATAGATTTGGAGTAAAACAGAGAGAAACATTTGCGTTAAAAGGCGGGGAGCCGCACGTGTTAGTCATGAGTGCGACACCGATTCCGCGAACACTTGCCATCATTTTATACGGAGATCTGGACATCTCGATGATCGATGAACTTCCTGCAAATCGTCTGCCGATCAAAAACTGCGTGGTAGATACCGGATACCGCAACACAGCCTACAACTTCATGAAAAAGCAGATCGCAGAAGGACGGCAGTGCTATGTAATCTGCCCTATGGTAGAAGAAAGTGAGACGATGGAAGCGGAAAATGTTACGGATTATACGGTGGCACTTCAGGAAGAGATGGGAGAACAGATCCAGGTAGCCTGTCTGCATGGCAAGATGAAGCAGGCACAGAAAGACGATATCATGGATCGTTTCGGAAGAAATGAGATCCAGATACTGGTATCGACAACTGTGATCGAAGTCGGAATCGATGTGCCGAATGCAACGGTTATGATGATTGAAAATGCAGAGCGTTTCGGCCTTGCTCAGCTTCACCAGTTGAGAGGACGTGTGGGACGTGGAAAACACCAGTCCTACTGTATCTTCATGAGTGCGTCAAAATCGAAAGAAACAAAAAAACGGCTGGATATCCTGAATCATTCGAATGACGGATTCAAGATCGCAAGTGAAGACTTAAGACTCCGCGGACCGGGAGACCTTTTTGGAATCCGTCAGAGTGGTCTTATGAACTTTAAACTGGGAGATGTCTATCAGGATGCGAAGATCCTTCAGATGGCAAACGAGGCGGCAGACCAGCTCACAGAAGAAGATGAAGAATGGATCCGGAAACTGCCGAATTATGAGAATGCGGCGGAAGTTGTGCTGTAATCGGATTGTTTATATGGTACATTCCGCAGATATGGATGGATATAGCGGCAAAAAAATAATCAACACATGACAACTTCGTATGATAGAAGTCATGTGTTGATTTTTTGATCTTTTAGTTTTTCATTCTGTGTTTCCAGCCTGTTACAGATACTGTGCGGTTATTTACCTGCCATCTGTTTTTCCTGCTGTTCGATCATTTTCTTGACCATATAACCGCCGACAGATCCATTCTGTCTGGATGTCAGGTCTCCGTTGTAGCCATCTGATAACGGAACTCCAAGTTCACTTGCTACCTCGTACTTGAATTTGTCTAATGCACCCTTTGCTTCAGGTACGGCTGTTTTGTTTGATGAACGATTTGCCATTTTTTATACTCCTCCTTTTGGTAACTTTGTAACTTTTTCCTTGTCGTTACATCCATAGTATGTGGAGAAATACAATTAATACACTAGAAGTGTTTTCATAATCTGGAAATATTTTCAGATTAAAAATGACTATTCGTCCCAGCCTTCGTAGAAGCGGATGTTCATAGAAATATTGCGGACGATCTCGCCTTCTTTTACTTCAATATCTTCAATGTCAGATACATATGGGATCAATGGATCATCTTCGGAAAGTTCCAGTGTGATCCAGTCGCGTGCAGCTTCGTTGGCACTTTCAATGGCTTCATCTAAAGTCTCGCCTTCACCATAACAACATTCCAGATCCGGGAAATATCCTTTATAGTGTCCTTCTTCGGTTTTGTGAAATACTGCAGGGTATATGAATTTCATAATTTTGTCATCCTTTCAAAATGTGTTCCTGTCTATTATATGATTTTCGGAGTGGGAAAACAATAGGTGGATGGAATAATGTACAATTTCTCCGAGTAAGATAATAATAATCGAAAGGATGTCAGCGAGGAATCAGATGCGATGCGGCATAGACGATGTATCAGTGCAATACTAATGTCTTTTGTACTATTTTTACAACCGGTATATGCAGTTCCGCCGGAAGAGAATCAACCGGAAAATTCACAAGAAAATAATAAAGAAAATGAGAAAAGACAACAGGAGCAGATCAGTGCACCGTCGGCAATTCTGATGGAAGCGTCAACAGGACAGATCATATATGAGAAAAATCCGGATGAGAAATTACCACCGGCAAGTGTAACAAAAGTTATGACATTGCTGTTGATATTCGATGCACTGGAAAGCGGCCAGATCAAGCTGGCGGATGAAGTGACAACATCTGAATATGCGGCGTCCATGGGCGGTTCACAGGTGTTTCTGGAGCCTGGGGAGACACAGACGGTAGATACGCTGATCAAATGTATCTCTGTAGCCAGCGCAAACGATGCCTGTGTATCAATGGCTGAATATATCTGTGGAAACGAAGAAGAATTTGTTGCAAAGATGAACAAACGGGCAAAGGATCTTGGCATGAAAAATACACATTTTGTAAATTGCAACGGATTGGATGCAGAAGGTCATCTGACAACGGCAAGAGATATTGCACTGATGTCAAAAGAACTGATCACTACATATCCGCAGATCTTCGATTACTGTAACATCTGGATGGAGAATATCACACATAAAACCCAAAAGGGCGAATCAGAATTCGGACTTACGAATACAAACAAACTGATCCGTCAGTATGAATATGCAACCGGGTTAAAGACCGGCTCTACCAGTAAAGCCAAATTCTGTGTATCCGCAACCGGAAGGAAAGGCGACATCGATCTGATCGCCGTGATCATGGCAGCAGACGACAGCAAAGCCAGAGTCAGAGATGCGATCACTTTATTGAATTATGGTTTCGGAAAATGTCAGAAATATACAGAAAAAGAACAAAAGAAGATATCACCGGTCGAAGTCAGAGGCGGGACGGAAAAAGAGGTGAAGGTACGTCAGAAAGATACATTCACCTACGTGGACACCACAGGCGCTGACCTGTCCAAAATAAAGAGCAAAACAAGAAAAGACAAGAATGTAAAAGCACCATTAAAAAAAGGCGAAAAAGTAGGTGAAACAGTCTATTATCTGGATAGAAACAAGATTGGAGCAAGAGATATTGTTACGACAGAAAAAGTTGAGAAACAAAATTACGGCAGTGCGTTGGAAAATGTGCTGGAAGAGTATTTTGGGATTTAATTCAGGAAGGCTGTGGATACCCGAACCGGAATAAAGCTTGGAAAGGCGTTCCTGCTCAGGTTCCATCGGCGGGTCAATTCTAAAGGGGCAAAATTCTGCTAAAAGCAGGCTTTCAAAATTTGAAACTCGGCATACGCCTCAGACAGTCAAATTTTGAAAACCTAACGCAGAATTTTACCCCTTAAGAATTACCAACGCCTCTTTCACATTCACTGGAACACCTTTCCAAGTTTTATTCCGTGTGTATCAAATGCCTTACGAATGAAATGGCAAATGCGTAACCGTAGTGGCTTCCGCCGGGTTACACTTCCGGGCATTTTATTTATTAACATTCGCTGCCAGTCACGACTTGAAGGAAACAATAGATAAGGATTATTGTGAATGTGGAATGCCGTTAGAAACAGTTAGAGAGTCAGAAGCACCGTTAAAGGAACGAAGCGAACGTGTTTGAGGCGAACGCCGAGTTTGAGCGTAGTTCCTTTGCTTTTAGGTGGTTCTGACTCTCTTAGTGTTTCTTATGGTATGGAACCTGAACAAGAAGCCTTATCTATTGTTTCCTTCAAGGACTGAGAGGCCACTTCCCCGGTTAATAAATTAAATCCCAACTAAATTTAAATAGCCCGAGTATATTCCTTCAACCACTCACGTTCCTCTTCACTAAGATGCGGAGCAACAATCTCATAAACTTTCTTATGATACTCATTTAACTGCTCGCGCTCCTGATCGGTTAACATTTCAGGAATAATCGCATCCAGATCGATCGGTACGTATGTGATAGGTTCAAAGTACAGGAACTGTCCATATTCATTCTTAGGACCTTTTCTTACCAGAAGTTCGTTCTCTGTACGGACTCCGTGGCTGCCTTCGATATAGATACCAGGTTCGTCTGTGATGACAAGTCCGTCCATCAAAGGATCCTGCTCTTTTTCACGGATTGCGCAGCGGAATCCGCAGGAAGCTTCGTGGATGTTCATCAGATATCCGACATCATGTCCGGTACCGTGGTTAAAGTTGATGCCACGTCTCCATGCCGGCATTCTGGCCAGAACATCCAGGTTGTATCCGGTAGTTCCTTCAAGGAACACGGCATGTGCAAGATTGAAGTTACACTGTAATACAGTTGTGAAATCTTCTTTCATCTGCTGTGTGAGTTCACCAAATGCAAAAGTACGGCTGATATCGGTAGAACCTTCTAAGTATCCTCCGCCTGTATCGGTCAGGAATAATCCGTTCTGTGTCAGAGGAACATCTGTCTCCGGAGTCGGTTCATAGTGAACGATCGCAGCATGCTCAGCGGAAGCGCAGATTGGTTCAAAGCTCTGCCATAAGTAACCTTCCTGTTCTTTACGCAATGTTTCCAGTTTGGCAGCAGCACTGAGCTCTGTGATCTCGATCTTGCCGATATTTGTCTTCAGCCAGTACATCCATTTTGTCATGGCTACGGCATCTTTTTTATGAGCGTTGATGATGTTTCTGATCTCGACATCATTTTTCTTTGCTTTCATTGCAATCGTCGGGTTCACCTGCTGAACAACCTTTGTGCCGCCAGGAATGTTGTTGAACAATGCATAGTTCAGACGGTTCGGGTCTACCAGAACAGTAGATGCAGTGTCTAAGTTCTTGATGTCCTCATAGATTGCATTATACGGGTGGATGGTGATGTTGTTCTTTGCAAGATCAGCTTTCATATCGTCATTTAATTTGCGTTCATCGATGTAAAGTTTCATTTCGTCCATTGTGATGACTGCATAAGAAAGTAATAATGGGAAGAAATCTACATCATCTCCACGTAAATTCGTGATCCAGCATACATCGTCAAGTGCAGCGATAACATGTACATCGGCACCTGCCTTTTTCATAGCCTCACGGACACGTGCAAGTTTGCTCTCTGTACTTTCACCTGTGTATTCTTCGCCGAGTGCGAAAGCCGGCTTTTCAGAAAGCGCAGGACGGTCTGTCCATACTTCTCCGACAAGATCTTCGGAATAGTTGATCTTGGCATTTTTAGAAGCAACGGCTTCTTCCAGTGCAGCTCCCTCTTCGATGGCAACGACACGTCCGTCGAATCCGAGTGTACCACCTTCCGGTAATGCAGAAGCAATAAATTCTTCTACTGTAGGAACGCCTGGCTCGCCCATCTTATAGAGCTTTACGCCTGTTCCGGCTAACTGCTGGTCAGCCTGAAGAAAATATCTTCCGTCAGTCCAGAGGCCTGCTTCATCCTTTGTGAAGACAGCAGTTCCGGCAGAACCTGTAAATCCTGTGATATATTCTCTTACTTTAAAATGATCGCCGACATATTCACTCTGATGAAAATCATCGGTAGGAACCATGTAGACGTCATATCCTCGTTCTTCCATTAATGCGCGAAGAGCGGAGATTCGTTCTGGTATATTCATAACAAAAACCTCCTTATAATGAATTGAATAACCTACAAGAATGAATTTTAGCACAATTAATTGAAAATGAACAGAAAGAATTATATAATAAATCAATATGTAAAGGAGAAATTAAAATTGATAAAAATAATTCTGATAATTATGACGGTTTTCATTTTATACTGTATGATAGAAACGGCAAGAGAACTGCGGGATTTCCGTCTGACAAAGTACCGGATTTGTTCGCCGAAGTTAAATGGAATCAGGGGGACAAAGAAGATCATATTTTTGAGTGATCTGCACAACCGGATGTACGGAAAAGAAAATGAGCGCTTGCTGGAAAGCATCAAAAACCAACATCCGGATCTGATCCTGATCGGAGGGGATATGTTGGTCAGAAAGGATGGCAATTCCTATGACAGGACGGTACGCTTCCTGGAAAAACTTCCGGAAATCTGCCCGGTCTACTGTGCGAATGGTAATCATGAACAGAAGCTGAAAGAACTGCCGGATAAGTATGAACAGTCTTATGAAGGATATAAGAAGGCACTGACAGCATGCGGAATCTATATGCTTGAAAATACTTCGGAGACGGTAAGATTGGATGAAGCACCTGTAAGAATCTCCGGGTTGGAGATTCCGCTTGGGGCATATGCAAGATTGGGGAAGAAAGACCTTCCGTTAAAAGAAATCACAGACCGTATTGGAGAGCACGGCGAGGAATATCAGATCCTGCTTGCACATCATCCCGGATATATACAGGAATATCTGGAATATGGAGCAGATCTGATACTGAGCGGACATTATCACGGGGGTGTGATGCAGCTTCCGGGGATCGGCGGGGTGATTTCACCGGATTTTACACTATTTCCAAAATATTCCGGAGGAATATACAGGGAAGGAGCACAGACGGTGGTCGTAAGCCGCGGACTGGGAACACATTCTGTGCCGGTAAGATTGTGGAACTGGCCGGAACTGATCGTTCTTGAACTGTCCGGCACTTCGGAAGAGATGTAAATGAGAGAAGGTAAATAAAAGATAAAGACTTGAGTAATTTCCAGATGTCCTGTATAATAATTAAGTTATGACAATGGAGGATGTGTATGGGAATTCCGGTAAAATTACAGGTGTTTGAAGGTCCGTTAGACCTGCTGTTACATTTGATTGAAAAAAATAAAATAGATATCTACGATATTCCAATCGTTGAGATCACGAACCAGTATATGGAATACATCAAAGCCATGCAGAAAGAAGATCTGAATATTATGAGCGAATTTCTTGTGATGGCAGCGACGCTTCTGGATATCAAATGCAGGATGCTTCTTCCCAAAGAAGTGAACGAAGAGGGAGAAGAAGAGGATCCGAGACAGGAACTGGTAGAACAATTGCTGGAATACAAGATGTATAAATTCATGTCCTATGAGTTGAAAGACCGGGAGCTGGACGGTGATCGGATCATGTATAAGACGGCATCGATCCCGGATGAAGTGAAAGGATATGTTCCGCCGGTAGATCTGGATAAACTGCTGGGCGATCTGACGCTGGTGCAGCTCAACCGCATTTTCAAAGAAGTGATGAAACGGCAGGAAAGTAAGGTTGACCCGGTACGAAGTAAATTCGGCAAGATCGAGAAGGAAGAAGTAACACTTCCGGACAAGCTTGATTATGTAACGGAATATGCGAGATCTCACAGAAAATTCGGATTCCGTGCACTGTTAAAAAAGCAAAGTTCCAAGGTGCAGGTAGTCGTTACATTTCTTGCAATCCTGCAATTGATGAAAGAAGGCGTGATTTTTATCGAACAGGATCAGCCGTTTGATGAGATTATGATCACATCGAAAGTGGAAGAAGTATAGGGAAGAGAACATGGCAAAGTTAAAAATAAAACAGATGGAAGGAATCATTGAAGCGATTCTTTTTACAATGGGGGATTCTGTAGAGGTCGGGAAGATTGCCCGGGCATTGGAACAGGATGAAGCAACGACCCGTAAGGTGATACATAAGCTGATGGATAAATATGCGGCCGAAGATAGAGGAATCCGCATTATAGAACTGGACGGTGCGTATCAGATGTGTACAAAAACAGAGATGTATGAATATCTGATCCGTGTGGCATCCCAGCCGAAAAAACACGTTCTTACCGATGTCCTTTTGGAGACATTGTCGATCATTGCATATAAGCAGCCGGTCACAAAGCTTGAGATCGAAAAGATCCGCGGGGTGAAATCAGACCATGCGGTGAATAAATTAGTGGAATATAATCTGGTGTGCGAAAGAGGACGTCTGGACGCTCCGGGAAAACCGATCCTTTTCGGAACAACGGAAGAATTCCTGCGCCGGTTCAGTATTCATTCGCTGGATGATCTGCCAAGTCCGAATCCGGAACAGGTAGAGTCGTTCAAGGAAGAAGCAGAAGAAGAAGTACAGTTAAAATTAGATATATAGAAGATGTGGCAGGAAATAACATGGAAAATCATTTCACGCGGCAGACAGCCGGTGGAGTGATTTTTTTGTTTTTTCGGGCATATATTTTCTTAACGGAATATACCCGGAGTGGAGAAATATGAAAAGACGGCCGCATAAAATCGTATCGGTGGTATTGCTGGTGGTATTGATTGCCAGCATGGGCATGGCATGCCGTATACAGAGTCTGGAATCAAGGAATAAAAGGTGGGCAGAGAATACGGAGACTGCCGGGAAGATTCTGACCGAATCGGGGAAAAAAGAGGCACAGAAGCAGACGGATGGAACGGAGAACGATGCTGCTGCGCAGAATGCGAAGCGGGTGTTCGGGGATGAACCGGCAGAACTTTATGCCAGATCGGCGGTGCTGATGGATGCGGACAGCGGCCGGGTATTGTTCGGGAAGGATGCAGATGTGGTCCGTCCGATGGCAAGTACAACGAAGATTATGACGTGTATCCTTGCGTTGGAATACTTGCGGGAACATCCGGATCAGACGATAGAAGTATCGGATCAGGCTGCGTCCCAGCCGAAGGTACATCTTGGGATGCAGAAAGGGGAAGTGTTCTACATCAAAGACCTGTTGTATTCCCTGATGCTGGAATCGCATAATGACAGCGCTGTGGCTGTGGCAGAGGGCATTGCCGGAAGTGTAGAAGAATTTGCAAAAGAAATGAATGCAAAAGCTGCAGAGATCGGCTGCAAGAACACCCACTTCATTACGCCGAACGGACTGGATGCGGAAGATGAAGGCGGCGTACATTTTACAACGGCGGAAGACCTGGCGAAGATCATGCGGTACTGTATTATGACATCCGGGGAAAAGGAGACATTTCTTGAAGTGACCCGGACGAAGGAATATCAGTTCCAGGATACAGACAGGAAGCGTACATTTTCGTGTCATAATCATAATGCATTCCTGGATATGATGGACGGGGCACTGAGCGGCAAGACGGGATTTACGGCAGAGGCGGGATATTGTTATGTGGGAAGCTTAAGACGGGATGAGCGTACCTTTATCGTGGCACTTCTGGCATGCGGATGGCCGGATAATAAAGGATATAAATGGAAAGATACAAGGAGGTTGATGGAGTATGGACTGGAACATTATCACTACCGGGAAGTGTACAGGAATACGGTACCGGATAAATTACTGGTAGTGGATGCATTTGATCCGGAAATTCCGTATCAGACCTCAGAAAAGATCTCGTTGAGAGTGAAGAACAGCGAGAAATCAAAAAAAATCCTGCTGCGGGAGGAAGAAGAGATCCGCATGGAAATAAAGACGGTAAAATGCAAAAAAGCACCGGTAAAAAAAGGAGAAAAAGCAGGAACCGTTTCGTATTATCTTGCTGATGAAAAAATTGCAGAAAATGTGGTTGTAACGGAGCGTGCGGTTGAAAAAAGAACCTGGGAAAAATGCATGAAAATAGTAATGGCGAAATTCTTGACGCTGGAAAGCCTTGTGTGGTATGTTAAATATGTCTGAATCACAGATGGTTGTATTCTTTTACATTTCTGTAGAGTATTCCAGAATATACAAGAGAAAAATGATGAGGGAAAAATTAAATATTGACATTCGGGATGAAGTATAATACTATATTAACCAAAGGACGAACACTCGTTCGATGAACGAAAAAGGAGAATTAACATGGCAAATGAAGATAAAAAGCGCGCATTGGATGCGGCGATCGCAAAATTAGAGAAAGATTTTGGTAAAGGAACAGTTATGCGTCTGGGAGATCCGTCAGCACAGGTAGCAGTAGAGACCATTCCTACCGGTTCATTAAGTCTGGATCTTGCACTGGGACTTGGCGGAGTACCGAAGGGACGTATTGTTGAGATCTATGGACCGGAGTCCAGCGGTAAGACGACGGTTGCATTACATATGATCGCAGAAGTACAGAAGAGAGGCGGTATTGCAGGATTTATCGATGCAGAGCATGCGCTGGATCCTGTTTATGCGAAGAATATCGGAGTAGATATTGATGAACTTTATATTTCACAGCCGGACAGTGGAGATCAGGCGTTGGAGATCACAGAGACAATGGTAAGATCAGGAGCAATGGATATTATCGTAGTCGATTCTGTTGCCGCACTGGTTCCGAAGCAGGAGATCGAAGGAGATATGGGAGACAGCCATGTCGGACTGCAGGCAAGATTGATGTCCCAGGCACTTCGTAAGCTGACACCGGTAATCAGCAAGTCTAACTGCGTAGTTATCTTTATCAACCAGCTGCGTGAGAAGGTGGGCGTAATGTTCGGTAATCCGGAGACTACAACCGGTGGACGTGCGCTGAAGTTCTATTCGTCTGTACGTATGGATGTCAGAAGAATTGAGACACTGAAGCAGAGCGGTGAGATGGTTGGTAACAGAACCCGTGTGAAGATCGTGAAGAATAAGATTGCACCTCCGTTTAAAGAGGCAGAATTCGATATTATGTTCGGTAAGGGAATTTCCAAAGAAGGAGATATCCTGGATCTTGCAGTGAAATGTGATCTGGTAAGCAAGAGCGGCGCATGGTTCGCATATAATGGTGACAAGATCGGTCAGGGAAGAGAGAATGCGAAGACATATCTTTCCGAACATCCGGAGATCATGGAAGAGCTGGAGCAGAACATCCGTGCACACTATCATATTGGAGCGGAAGGTGACATGGAAGAGACCGAAGAAGCTGCAGCAGAAGGAATCACAAAAGAGGAAGAATAATATATGATGACGGTTACGAAGATAGAACCGCTGTCAAAGACAAGATATAAAGTGTATTTAGACGGACAGTTTGCCTTTACTCTCTATAAGGGCGAACTGTCCCGTTATCATATAGCGGAAGAATCTGTGATCGAAGATGACATCTATGACAGCCTCCGTCTGATCGTTATCAAGAGGGCGAAGCTGCGGGCAATGCATCTGCTTTCCGATATGGGAAGAACAGAATCACAGCTTAGGACCAAGTTAAAACAGGGCGGCTATGCGGAAGATGCAGTGGAGGCGGCAATCCGGTATGTGAAGTCCTTCGGCTACATTAATGATATGGAATATGCAAGGAGTTTTATTGACAGCAGGAAAGATCGGAAAAGTAAAAAAGAACTTTATGCGGCACTTTTGCAAAAAGGGGTTCCGGCAGAAATTGTAGAACAGGTATTTGAAGAAGCGGACTACGGGGAGAAAGATTCCAGACAGGCGATCGAGGCACTGATGCGGAAGAGAAGTTATAATCCGGAAACAGCCGATGTGAAGGAAAAACAGAAAATGATGGGTTATCTGATGCGTAAAGGATTCAGTTATCAGGATGTCCGCAATGTGTTACAAGTTTGTGAGTGAAAGCTTGACATATTTGTGTAAAAAGTATAAAATTGTTTTGTTGTAATAATCGTACAATGAAAATTTAATAAGGAGGTGCTCCTGTGCCGATAGGAACAATGATTGTTGTAGCAATCGTACTTATCGTTGTGGCTGTTGCGGCCGCTGTGCTCAGTCATTTTTTGACAGTCTCCAACCTGAAGAACAATGCAGAATCCAAAATCGGAAATGCAGAGGCAAAGGCCAGAGAGATCATTGATGATGCAGTAAAGACAGCGGAGACCAAGAAGAAGGAGTCTCTTTTGGAAATCAAGGAAGAGTCTATCAAAAATAAGAACGAACTTGAAAAAGAGACGAAGGAACGCAGATCGGAATTGCAGCGTTACGAGAAGCGTGTACTTTCCAAAGAGGAAGCTCTTGATAAAAAATCAGAGGCCATTGAAAGACGAGAAGCAGGATTTACAGCGAAAGAAGAAGAACTGAAGCAGCGCGAAGCGAAAGTGGAAGAGCTGAGTCAGCAACGTGTACAGGAACTAGAAAGAATCTCAGGACTTACCTCCGAACAGGCAAAAGAATATTTGTTAAAAACTGTTGAAGAAGATGTAAAACATGACACTGCAAAGATGATCAAGGAATTAGAAGCGCAGGCAAAGGAAGAGGCAGACAAGAAGGCAAAAGAATATGTTGTTACTGCTATCCAGAGATGTGCGGCAGATCATGTTGCGGAAACTACAATTTCGGTTGTACAGCTTCCAAGTGATGAAATGAAAGGAAGAATTATCGGACGTGAAGGACGTAATATCCGTACTTTAGAAACGCTGACGGGTGTAGAACTCATTATTGATGATACGCCGGAAGCAGTGGTTCTTTCCGGATTTGATCCGATAAGAAGAGAAGTTGCAAGAATCACGCTGGAGAAGCTGATTGTTGACGGACGTATTCATCCGGCAAGAATTGAGGAGATGGTTGAAAAAGCGCAGAAAGAAGTTGACACGATGATTCGTGAAGAGGGTGAATCAGCCGCACTGGAAGTTGGAGTGCACGGAATTCATCCGGAACTGCTCAAACTTCTCGGACGTATGAAGTTCAGAACAAGTTACGGACAGAATGCTTTAAAGCATTCCGTTGAAGTGGCTCAGTTGTCAGGACTTCTTGCAGGAGAGATCGGATTAGATGTCAGACTTGCAAAACGTGCAGGACTTCTTCATGACATCGGTAAATCGATCGATCATGACGTAGAAGGCTCTCATATTCAGATTGGTGTGGATCTTTGTAGAAAATACAAAGAATCTGCTACTGTGATCAATGCAGTAGAAGCACATCACGGAGATGTAGAACCGGAAACTCTGATTGCGTGTGTGGTACAGGCTGCAGACACGATTTCGGCAGCAAGGCCGGGCGCAAGAAGAGAAACATTAGAAACATACACAAACAGGTTAAAACAATTAGAAGATATCACCAACCAGTTCAAGGGTGTTGATAAATCTTTTGCAATTCAAGCAGGTAGAGAGATTCGTGTTATGGTAGTTCCAGAACAAGTATCTGATGCAGATATGGTATTGCTGGCTAGAGATATTGCGAAACAGATTGAATTTGAATTAGAATATCCAGGACAGATTAAAGTCAATGTAATCCGTGAGTCACGTGTTACAGACTATGCCAAGTAGAAGATAAATGAATGACAAAAACCGGTTGATCCATGTGTCAGCCGGTTTTTTGTTATCAAAACAAATAGCAGAATCGGGAGGAAAAGATATGAGTGAAGACGTAAAGCGTATGGGAAGAGAACTGGCATACCAGGGGACTGTTTTGAAAGTATATAAAGACCATATGAAGTTTTCCAATGGAAATACGGAAGACTGGGATTTTATCCATCATGACGGAGCGGCAGCAGTTATTCCGGTTATGGATGATGGTAAGATACTGATGGTAAAACAGTATCGGAATGCGTTGGAAAGAGATACATTGGAGATCCCAGCGGGCAAGCTGGATGATCCGGATGAAGAAGGGATTGTATGTGCATCTCGGGAACTGAAGGAAGAGACCGGGTACAGTTCCGATGATCTGGAATGGCTCCTTACAATCCGTACAACGGTTGCGTTCTGTGATGAAAGAATTGAAGTCTTTGTTGCAAGGAATCTGATTCCGGGGGAACAGCATCTGGATGAAGATGAATTTGTAGATGTGAAAGCTTACAAACTGGAAGAACTCAAGGAGATGATCTTTGAAGGAAAGATTCAGGATTCCAAGACGATGGCAGCAATCCTTGCGTATGAGTCGAAATATCTGCATGGACAGAATGCATAGAACAGATAAACTGCGATAAAAGCATATCCACGGGAATAGCACATATAATGAAGTATCCGGACGAAAAAAAGGAGAATGCTGTGTGAGGATACAAGGCGAACAAAAATATGTGCTTTTGGCAGGAATGACAGGTTTTTTGCTAGGGATATGCAGTGCAAATCTCTGGATGAAACAGTATGTGCTGGATATCGGAATACTGAACCAGTATTTTCTGGAACAATATAACCGGGCAGACATCGTATATGAAGCGTATTTGTGGTATCTGGTAAAAAGCAGAGGAACTCCGTTTGTGCTGCTTTTGGCTGCAGCAGGAACGCGCTACAGGAAAACGGCAGTTATGCTGACAGTGGTATGGCTTGGATTCTGTTTTGGTATGGTAATCTGTATGGCAATCATAAAATTAGGAAGCAAAGGGATCGTACTCATCGTTACCGCACTTGCACCACAGGGAATCTTTTATGTAATGGCAGGGATCGTGTTATTCCGCTATATGCTGGAATATCCAATGGTGAGATGGGATGCGGGAAGAAGTATCCGGCTTGGCCTGTTTCTGATGCTGGGGATCATTACAGAGTGTTATGTAAATCCGGTACTTACAGGCTTGTTTTTGAAGACACTGTAAATATACAAAAATGTAGAATAAAAGAACCGATACATGAAAAAATATGTTTTATATCATGTATCGGTTCTTTTTTTGTGCAGAAAATCAGTTAATATTTGCCGGCGTATACAGATAACCGGAGAATGCAGCAAAGAAACAGGAATATCTGGCTGATCAGCAGACCGTTCAGATATCCGCTGATTCCGGCGGCGGGGATGAAAAGAAAGACACCGGTGATCCGTATGCAGAGGCTGAAAAGGTTGAACAGAAAAGAACAGGTAGTCTTTCCCAGTCCGTTGATCATGCTGAGAAGTACAGTGTTCGTATACAGAAACGGACAGATCCATGCGAGTGTCAGAATAAAATTTCCGGCAAGCGGACTTTTGAACAGAAAAATTCCAATCCATTTCCCGAGTATCAGAAGAACACCACAACAAAAACATCCAAGCAAAATGCAGGAACAGGTGATTTTTAAAATTAAGGAACGAAGTTGCTGCCGGTCTTTCATTTCCTGAAGCCCGGCTACCGTCGGCAGAAGCATGGAAGAAACGGCATTGGTAACTGCGGATGGAAATAAAATACACGGAAGTGCCATCCCGGTAAGAACACCATAGGTCTGCAGGGATTGTGCAGCCGGCATTCCGTAATATTGGAGGCAGACAGGGATAGAGACAGCTTCCACACTTTGCAGGATATTTAAGAATACGCGGCTTGCGGTAAGTGGAAGAGCGTGTTCCAGAAGTCTCTGTAAATGCCGGCGGAATGCGGCAGGGGGAAGGAAAACACTTCTGCTTTTTTCTGAAATCGGCTTCCAGGACTGCCGGATGGAGTGCAGGCTGTAAAAAGAAGCGGCAATCTCTCCGAATGTGAGGCCGGCTACAGCGAATGCGATCGAGATGTTCTGCCCCTGTCCGGAACAGTACATACAGATGACAATGACGGACAAAATACGGAATGCCTGCTCCAGAAGCTGGGATACAGCCGGAATCTTTGTCTGTTTCAGTCCCAGCGAGTATCCACAGATGCAGCTGTGAATGGATGCAAATGGAAATGTGTAAGATAATAAGAACAAAAGACTGCTGCATCTGGAATCGCGGAGGAAAGTCAGCGCAATGGTATCTGCATTCTGCCGGATGAAAAGAGAGATCATACAGGAAATGAAAAAAGTAAAGATCAGACTCGTTTTTAACAATTCCCGTGTTTTCTGCATTCTGCCGGCCGCGGCTTCCCTGGCAACGCATCGGGACAGGGCGAGTTCCATCCCTGCGCAGGATAGAGAGATACCAAGTGCATAGACAGGAAAGACAAGCTGATACAGCCCTACATTTTCTTCCCCGAAGGTATGACTCAGAAACATGCGGTAGAAAAATCCCATAAACCGGGTGGACAGACTCGTGACTGTGAGAACTGCGGTTCCGCGTATAAGTGCTTGCTTTCTGGACATGAAAGACTCCTTTTTTATGACAGGATTGTATCTTTATAAGTTATTCCGGAATAGTGCTTGACAGAACCAAAAAGCAGTGATATTCTACAGAAGTAAAAATCCTAGTAAAATACTGGGGATTAAAAGAGGTGATAAGATGAAACTTTCCACGAAAGGGAAATATGGACTGCGTGCCATGATAGATCTTGCCAGATATAGTGAGAAAGAACCGGTGTCAATCGGCAGTGTGGCCGCAAGACAGGGAATTTCAGAACGATATCTGGAACAGCTTGTAGCACTTCTGAAAAAGGCGGGGCTGGTGAAAAGCATTCGTGGAGCCTCTGGCGGTTATGTATTGGAGAAAAAACCATCGGAAATCTCTGTCGGAGATATCTTAAGGGCACTGGAGGGAAGTCTGGAGCCGGTTAAGTGTGCGGCCTTTGATACCACAACAGGAGAAGGGTGCATGGCGTCAGACGGATGCGTGACAAAGTACGTATGGCAGAAGATTAATGACAGTATCAATGACACAGTGAACCAGATCATGCTGGATGAACTGATCAGAGAGAGCAAAAGCATCAATCCGGATGGCGAATGTGAGAATCCAAAATGCAGTCAGTAATTGGCCGGAAAGAAATCTGATAAAAGAAATATTACAGAATATACAAAAAAATGGAGGAGATAAAATGAGTAAATTATTATATCTTGACAATGCGGCAACAACAAAGACAGCACCGGAAGTTGTAGAAGCGATGCTTCCGTATTTTACAGAAAAATTCGGAAATCCATCCAGTGTTTACAGCTTTGCGGCTGCAAATAAAGAAGTGATCAACCAGCAGAGAGATGCAATTGCTGAAATGATCGGTGCAAAGACGAATGAGATATATTTCACAGGCGGCGGATCCGAATCTGATAACTGGGCATTGAAATGTACAGCGGAAGCTTATGCCAACAAAGGAAATCACATTATCACAACAAAGATTGAGCACCATGCAATTCTTCATACAGCGGAATATCTTGAAAAAAGAGGATTCGAGATCACATATCTGGATGTAGATGAAGATGGTAAAGTAAAATTGGATGATTTAAAAGCGGCAATCCGTCCGACAACCATCCTGATCTCTGTTATGTTTGCAAATAATGAGATTGGTACGATTCAGCCGATCAAAGAGATCGGAGAAATCGCTCATGAGCATGGAATCCTGTTCCATACAGATGCGGTACAGGCTTTCGGACAGCTTCCAATTAATGTAGATGAATGTCATATTGATATGTTAAGTGCCAGTGGACACAAGTTCAACGGACCGAAGGGAATCGGAATCATGTACATCCGTACAGGAGTAAAGATCCGTTCATTTATTCATGGCGGAGCACAGGAGAGAAAACGCCGTGCAGGTACAGAGAATGTTCCGGGAATCGTAGGAATCGGAACTGCAGCAAAACGTGCAGCAGCGAATATGGAAGAAAGAACAGCGAAAGAAAGAAAAGTCAGAGATTATCTGATCGACAGAGTCCTGAATGAAATCCCTTACTGCCGTCTGAACGGACACAGAACAGACCGCCTTCCTAACAATGCCAACTTCAGCTTCCAGTTTGTAGAAGGAGAATCTCTTCTGATCAAACTTGATATGAAAGGAATCTGTGCATCCAGCGGATCTGCATGTACATCCGGATCACTGGATCCGTCCCATGTATTGCTTGCGATTGGTCTGCCGCATGAGATTGCACACGGATCTCTGCGTCTGACATTGAACGAAGAGATTGAGAAAGAAGACATTGATTATGTTGTAGACAATCTGAAAGAAATTGTTGCACATTTAAGAGAAATGTCTCCTCTGTATGAAGACTTTATCAAAAAACAGAAATAACAGAGACAGGAATAAAAAATCAGATAAAAGATATAAAAGGAGTAATTGAGATATGTATTCAGAAAAAGTAATGGATCATTTTGAACATCCAAGAAATGTAGGAGAGATTGAAAATGCCAGCGGTGTCGGAACGGTAGGAAATGCAAAATGCGGAGATATCATGAGAATTTACCTTGATATCGATGAAAACCAGATCATCCGTGACGTAAAATTTAAAACGTTCGGATGTGGTGCAGCTGTTGCAACCAGCAGTATGGCGACAGAGATGGTAAAAGGAAAGACGATCCAGGAAGCAATGGAAGTTACAAATAAAGCAGTTATGGAAGCGCTTGACGGACTTCCGCCGGTAAAAGTACACTGCTCACTGCTTGCGGAGGAAGCAATCCACGCAGCTTTATGGGACTACGCAGAGAAGCATGATATTAAGATTGAAGGACTCGAGAAACCGAAGTCTGACATTCACGAAGGTGAAGAGGCAGAAGAGGAAGAATACTAAGCCGGAGAACTTTATATGGAAAAGAAAAAAGTTGTAGTCGGGATGTCCGGAGGGGTTGACTCCTCCGTGGCAGCCTGGCTTTTAAAAAATCAGGGATATGATGTAATAGGAGTTACGATGCAGATCTGGCAGGATGAAGAAGAAGCCGCGATGGAAGAACATGGCGGCTGTTGTGGTCTGAGCGCGGTGGATGATGCAAGAAGAGTGGCGGCAGCGCTGGATATTCCGTATTATGTCATGAATTTTAAAAAAGAATTTAAAGAAAATGTTATTGATTATTTTATCGATGATTATCTGCATGGCAGAACGCCGAATCCGTGTATCGCCTGTAACCGATATGTGAAATGGGAATCATTGTTAAAGCGAAGCCTTGATATTGGTGCGGAGTATATAGCAACGGGACATTATGCTAGGGTAGAGAAGCTGTCGAATGGAAGATATGCAATCCGTAATTCTGCGACTGCGGCAAAAGATCAGACATATGCACTTTATAACCTTACACAGGATCAGCTTTCGAAGACACTGATGCCGGTTGGAGAATATACAAAAGATCAGATCCGTGCAATGGCAGATGAAATAGGCCTTCTTGTTGCACATAAGCCGGACAGTCAGGATATCTGCTTTGTGTCAGATGGAGATTATGCGTCTTATATCGAAGAAAATTCAGATGCAAAGATTACGCCGGGCAATTTCGTGCTTTCGGATGGAACGGTTGTCGGAAAACATAAAGGAATCATTCATTATACGGTGGGACAGAGAAAAGGTCTGGGACTGTCTCTCGGACATCCGGTGTTCGTATTGGAGATCCGCCCGGAAACCAATGAAGTTGTAGTGGGATCAAATGAGGAATCTATGTCCCGTTATGTGCGCGCAGATCAGGTGAATTTCATGACAGTAGAAGATCTGACAGAGCCGAAAAGAGTGTGGGCGAAGATTCGTTATAATCACAGAGGTGCATGGTGTACTGTTGAAAAGACGGGAGAAGATGAGATCCTCTGTACATTTGAAGAGCCGCAGAGAGCGATCACACCGGGACAGGCTGTCGTATTATATGACGGAGAATACGTACTTGGCGGCGGAACGATCATTGCGGATAAGTAGGAAACATAAAGAATATTGATAAAATACAAAATAAAGAGGAATAAGTTATGATACAGGCGGATATGCATATGCACACATGGTTTTCAACGGATTCCGAAGCCTGTCCATGCGATATGGCGGATGAGGCAGTCAGAAAAGGGTTGAAAACCATTTGCTTTACGGATCATTTTGACAAGGATGATCTGGAATGGGGAGAAGAAGGTATCTTTGATGTGGATGCTTATTTTGTGGAAATGCAGAAACTTCAGGAAGAATATGCAGGAAAACTGAATATCAGGATTGGAATAGAACTGGGACTTAGGACATATCTGAAAGATTATTATGAAGAACTGACGAAGAAATATCCGTTTGATTTCGTGATTGGATCGGTTCACAATGTTCCGTATAAGAAAGATGTGGAAGGGAACATATTATATACTGATCCTGCGGCAGAAAAGCTTTTTGCAGACCGTACTGACAAAGAGGCGTACCGTCTGATGATGGAGACAACGCTGGAAAATGTGAGAACTTCGGACTGCTTTCAAACACTTGGTCATTTGGATTATGTTGTAAGATATGGAAAATCAAGGGAAAAAGAATATTCGTATACAGATTATGCGGATATTATAGACGAGATTTTGAAACTATTGATTGAGAAGGAAAAGGGTCTGGAAGTGAATTCGGCCGGATTGAAGTATGGCCTTCCGTTCGCACATCCACATCCGGATGTATTGAAGCGTTATCGTGAGCTTGGCGGTGAGATCATTACGATTGGAGCCGATGCACATAAACCGGAGCATATTGCGTATGATTTTGCAAAGGCAGAAGAAATTTTGAAGTCCTGCGGCTTTAAATATTATACAGAATTTTTTGAACAAAAGCCTGTTTTTAAGCAACTTATATAAAAATAGGAAAACCTCTTGAAATTTTGTATCAGATAAAGTACAATTATTAGCAGTTGAGAGGTCTTGATAGAGCTTCTAAAGGGCTTGAGAAAGATTTCACAATGTAGACTGCATAAGTAGTTAATAAACAAACTTTAGGAGGAATTAATCATGGCAGTAAAAGTAGCGATTAATGGATTTGGACGTATTGGACGTCTTGCATTCAGACAGATGTTCGGAGCAGAAGGATATGAAGTTGTAGCAATCAACGACTTAACATCTCCTAAGATGCTTGCACACCTGTTAAAATATGATTCTTCACAGGGAAAATACGCTTTAGCTGATACTGTAAAAGCAACAGATGATTCTATCATCGTTGATGGAAAAGAAATCAAAATCTATGCTAAAGCTAACGCTGAAGAACTTCCTTGGGGAGAGATCGGTGTAGACGTAGTTCTGGAGTGTACAGGATTCTATACATCTAAAGAAAAAGCATCTGCTCATATCAAAGCAGGAGCAAGAAAAGTTGTTATTTCCGCACCAGCTGGAAACGACCTGCCAACTATCGTATATAACGTAAACCACGAAACACTGAAACCAGAAGATACAGTAATTTCTGCAGCTTCTTGTACAACAAACTGCCTGGCTCCAATGGCAAAAGCTCTTAACGATCTTGCACCAATCGAGTCTGGTATCATGTGCACAATTCACGCTTACACAGGAGATCAGATGACTCTTGACGGACCACAGAGAAAAGGTGACCTCAGAAGATCTCGTGCAGCTGCAGTTAACATCGTACCTAACAGCACAGGTGCTGCAAAAGCAATCGGACTTGTTATCCCAGAACTGAACGGAAAGTTAATCGGATCTGCTCAGCGTGTACCAACACCTACAGGATCTACAACAATCCTTACAGCAGTTGTAAAAGGACATGTAACAGTTGATGAAATCAACGCAGCTATGAAAGCAGCTTCTACAGAGTCCTTCGGATACAACACAGATGAAATCGTATCTAGCGATATCGTTGGAATGAGATATGGTTCATTATTCGATGCTACTCAGACAATGGTACTTCCACTGGAAAACGGAACTACAGAAGTTCAGGTTGTTTCTTGGTATGACAATGAGAACTCATACACAAGCCAGATGGTAAGAACAATCAAATACTTCTCTGAATTAGCATAATTTAAAGCATGAATTAAGACTCACAAAGGGTCCGGTCTTATTGGGCCGGATCCTTTTTGCAGTTATAAAATATATAACCAGGAGGCAGTACTATGCTTAATAAAAAATCTGTAGACGACATTAACGTAAAAGGGAAAAAAGTACTTGTAAGATGTGACTTCAACGTTCCACTTATCGATGGAAAGATTACAGACGAGAATCGTCTTGTTGCAGCACTTCCTACAATCAAAAAATTAATCGCTGATGGCGGAAAGGTTATCCTTTGCTCTCATCTTGGAAAGCCGAAGGGACAGCCGGTTCCAGAATTATCTCTTGCTCCTGTAGCAGTTCGCCTTTCAGAACTCCTTGGACAGGAAGTAAAATTTGCAGCTGATCCGGAAGTTGTTGGACCAAATGCGAAAGCAGCAGTAGCTGAGATGAAAGATGGAGATGTTATCCTCCTTGAAAACACACGTTACAGAGCAGAAGAGACAAAGAATGAAGATGCATTCAGTAAAGATCTCGCTTCTCTTTGCGACGTATTTGTTAACGATGCATTCGGAACAGCACACCGTGCACACTGCTCTAACGTAGGAGTTACAAAATACGTAGATACAGCAGTTGTTGGATACCTTATGCAGAAAGAAATTGATTTCCTTGGAAATGCAGTCAACAATCCGGAAAGACCATTCGTAGCAATTCTTGGCGGAGCAAAAGTTTCAAGCAAGATTTCTGTAATTGAGAACCTTCTTGACAAAGTAGATACTCTGATCATCGGTGGAGGAATGGCATATACATTCGCAAAAGCACAGGGCGGAACAGTCGGAAAATCCCTTCTGGAAGAAGATTACTGCCAGTATGCACTTGACATGATCGAAAAAGCAAAAGCCAAAGGTGTAAAACTCCTTCTTCCTGTAGATAACGTTGTCGGAGATGATTTCTCTAATGATGCAAATACTCAGGTAGTAAAAGCTGGAGAGATTCCGGAAGGATGGGAAGGACTCGACATCGGACCAGAGACAGCTAAGATCTTCAGCGATGCAGTAAAAGATGCTAAGACAGTTGTATGGAACGGACCAATGGGATGCTTCGAGATGCCTAAATTTGCAAAAGGAACAGAAACGGTTGCAAAAGCACTTGCAGACACAGACGCTGTAACAATCATCGGCGGAGGAGATTCTGCAGCAGCAGTTAACCAGCTGGGATATGGAGATAAGATGACACACATTTCAACAGGTGGTGGAGCTTCTCTTGAATTCCTTGAAGGAAAAGAACTCCCGGGTGTAGCAGCAGCTAACGATAAATAGAATAAGGAGATTTGGAAAGATGGCAAGAAAGAAAATCGTAGCCGGAAACTGGAAAATGAACAAAACTCCAAGTGAAGCAGTAGCTTTAGTTGAAGAATTAAAACCATTAGTAGCTAATGAAGATGTAGACGTAGTATTCTGCGTACCTGCAATCGACATTATCCCTGTAGCAGAGGCTGTAAAGGGAACCAATATCCAGGTTGGTGCTGAGAATATGTATTTTGAAGAAAGCGGAGCATATACAGGAGAAATCTCTCCGGCTATGCTTACAGATGCAGGAGTAAAATACGTTGTTCTTGGACACTCTGAAAGAAGAGAATACTTTGCAGAGACAAACGAGACAGTAAATAAGAAAATGCTGAAAGCTTTCGAGCATGGTATTACACCAATCATGTGCTGTGGAGAGACTCTGGAGCAGAGAGAACAGGGTGTAACAATGGATTTCATCCGCCAGCAGGTGAAAGTTGGATTCCAGAATGTAACAGCTGATCAGGCTAAGACAGCAGTGATCGCTTACGAGCCAATCTGGGCTATCGGAACAGGTAAGACAGCTACTACAGAGCAGGCTGAAGAAGTTTGCGCTGGTATTCGTGCATGCATCGCTGAAGTATATGATGAAGCTACAGCAGAAGCTATCCGTATCCAGTACGGCGGATCTGTAAACGCTGGAAATGCAGCAGAGTTATTCACTCAGGCTGATATCGACGGCGGACTTGTAGGTGGAGCATCTCTGAAAGCTGATTTCGGAAAGATCGTAAACTACAAATAAGATTTAGAAAATCAGCCGCAGGAGGCTTTCGTTTGACTGCTTCCTGCGGTTTTATGCTGTAAAAGTGATATTTAAGACGAAAGGTGATATTAAAAATGAGTAAGAAACCAACAGTACTTATGATCTTAGACGGTTATGGACTGAATGAAAAGACAGAAGGTAATGCAATTGCTATGGCAAAAACACCTGTTATGGATAAACTGATGTCAGAATATCCATGTGTAAAAGGAAATGCCAGCGGACTTGCAGTAGGACTTCCGGACGGACAGATGGGTAACTCAGAAGTTGGTCATATGAACATGGGTGCCGGACGTATCATTTATCAGGAACTGACAAAGATCACAAAGGCAATTGAAGATGGTGTATTCTTTGAGAATAAAGCACTTCTGGCTGCATGTGAGAATGCCAAGAAAAATGATTCTGCACTGCACCTGATGGGGCTGGTATCTGACGGTGGTGTTCACAGCCACATCGGACATATTTTCGGCCTTCTGGAACTGGCTAAGAGACAGGGACTTGAGAAAGTATACGTACACTGCTTCCTGGATGGCCGTGATACACCACCGGCTTCCGGAAAAGAGTATGTAGAGCAGTTAGAAGCTAAGATGAAAGAAATCGGCGTAGGAGAGGTTGCAAGTGTTTCCGGACGTTATTATGCAATGGACCGTGATAACCGCTGGGATCGTGTAGAAAAGGCTTACAAGGCACTTTCAGCAGGCGAAGGCGAGACAGCCGCTTCTGCAACAGAAGGAATCCAGGCTTCTTATGATGCAGATGTAACGGATGAGTTCGTTGTACCATTTGTAGTAACAAAGGACGGCGCACCGGTTGCAACGATCAAAGAAAATGATTCCGTAGTATTCTTCAACTTCCGCCCGGACAGAGCAAGAGAGCTCACAAGAACATTCTGTGACGACAGCTTTGACGGATTTGACAGAGGAGACAGAATCAAGACAACATTTGTATGCTTTACAGAATACGATGCTACAATCGAAAATAAACAGGTCGCATTTGTGAAAGAAGAAATCACTAATACATTTGGTGAGTTCCTTGCCAAGAACGGCAAGAAACAGGCACGTATCGCTGAGACAGAGAAGTATGCTCACGTAACATTCTTCTTCAATGGCGGCGTAGAGGAACCAAATGAAGGAGAAGATAGAATTCTTGTAAAATCTCCAAAGGTTGCTACTTATGATTTGAAGCCAGAGATGAGTGCATATGAAGTATGTGACAAGCTCGTTGCAGCAATCAAGTCTGATAAGTATGATGTTATCGTAATTAACTTTGCCAACCCTGACATGGTAGGTCATACTGGTGTGATCGAGGCTGCTGTAAAAGCCATTGAAGCAGTTGACGAGTGTGTAGGAAAGGCTTACGAAGCATTAAAAGAAGCTGACGGACAGATGTTCATCTGTGCAGATCACGGTAATGCAGAGTACATGATCGATGAAGAGACAAAAGAGCCATTTACAGCACATACAACCAATCCTGTACCATTCATCCTTGTAAACGCAGATCCTGCATACAAGTTGAAAGAAGACGGATGCTTGGCAGATATTGCTCCTACACTGATCGAACTGATGGGTATGGAACAGCCGGCTGAGATGACTGGAACATCACTTCTTGTGAAATAATACAAACATATTCAACGTATGTTATATGCTATAATGAACAGATTGTGGAAAATGCAAAAGCGTATTTTCTACAATCTGTTCTGTATTTATCAGTATAATTATAAAAGGAACATCATGAGGAGAACGACATGAAGATTGTTATTGTAGAAGATGATCCGGGTATCCGAAAGGAATTAAAACAGCTCCTGGAAAATGCTTTTTATGAAGCAGAGATAATCGAAGAATTTAAAGATACGGCAGAGCAGATATGCAGCATGATACCGGCACCGGATCTGGTACTCCTGGATTGGAATCTTCCGGGGGAAAGCGGCTTTGACATCTGTACGAAGCTGAAAGAACATTCAGATATTCCAATCATATTTCTGACCAGCCGGACAGATTCCATGGATGAATTGACCGGAATCTTGAAAGGGGCAGATGATTATATCACAAAACCGTTCAATCCACCGATTCTGCTGGCAAGAATAGGCGTAGTACTAAAAAGAACTACTGATAAAAATGCAGAGAAATCAAGGGGTAATGCCTTGAACATGGAATATAAAGGTGTAATCCTAAATGTTGTGGGAGGCTGCATAGAGCATGAAGGAAAAAAGACAGATCTTACGAAAAATGAGTTGAAGATCCTGCACCTTCTATATCAGAAAAAGGGTGAGATTGTTCCGAGACTGGATATGATCGAATACCTGTGGGACAATGAAGTCTTCATAGATGACAATACATTAAGTGTGAATGTTACAAGACTCAGAGGAAAACTGGCTGACATCGGAGTGACGGATTTCATTGAGACAAAACGGGGAATGGGGTACCGCATATGAGATTTTCGGAATATATAAAAGATAAGATTCTGATATGTCTGCTGCACCTCCTGTGTATGATATTACTGATGGGGTTCTTCTATATTACAGGGTATAACAGAAACGCAGCTGCACTGATTCTCATTTTCTGGTGGATCATCCTTGGGATATGGATTGTGACAGGATATTATCGCAGGAAGAAATATTTTGACAGGGCAGAACATATTCTGGAAAATGTAGATCAGAGATATCTGCTTGGAGAATTGCTGCCAGCTTCACCATATCTGGAAGATCGGATCTACCGGGAGTTGATCAGACGATCGAATAAATCTGTGATCGAACGGATCCGTATGCTTGAAGATGAACAGAATGATTATCGGGATTATATCGAAAGCTGGGTGCATGAGATCAAAGCACCGATTACCAGTATCCAGCTTGCGTGTGAGAATCATAAAGACGAAGTGACCAGACAGATCGGTCTTGAGAATCAACGGATTGAAAATGACGTAGATATGGTTCTGTATTATGCCAGAATGGAAAAGGTATACAAAGACTATATGATTGAAGAGACAGACCTTGGGAAGGCAGCTTCTGAAATTTTGATAAAAAATAAGTATTATCTAATTAGTAACGGAGTGCGCGGGGAAGTGGAGTGCCCTGATCTTGCGTATACCGATAAAAAGTGGATCCTTTTTATACTGAACCAGCTTATGCTGAACAGTGTGAAATATAAAAGTGAGAATCCAAAGGTCCATCCGTATATTCATATTTACACGGAAAGGTACGGTCATGGTGTCCGGCTGATCGTAGAAGATAACGGAACCGGAATACGGGAAGAAGAAATGTCCAGAATCTTTGAAAAAGGTTTTACCGGTTCCAATGGAAGAAATGGTAAGAAATCTACGGGGATGGGTCTTTATCTGTGCAGACGGCTGTGTGAAAAGCTTGGAATTGCCATCGAGGCGGAATCTGTCCGTGGTGAAGGCACGAAGATGATCCTTACATTTCCGGTCAGCAGTTATCTTTCAAAAATGTAAGATAACTGAAAGATACATCGATACATCTTTCTGGTCCGGACGGGTAAAGTAGAGATGAAAAAGAGTATTACAAAAAGACCGGAAAGGATGATATGGATGAGAAGAATAAGAAAGCATGGCAAGACAACAGAGAAAAAAACAGACAGAATCCTGGCAGGAGGCAGAATCCCGGATGGAGAGATCCGGGTGTGTGATGTGGAAAAATATTACGGAAGTGATACGAACATCACCAAAGCGGTAGACAGGGTAAGCTTTTGCGTCCAAAAAGGAGAATTTGTGGGAATCATGGGAGCATCGGGTTCCGGAAAGACAACACTTTTGAATATGCTGTCTACGATTGACCGTGTGACTGCAGGGCATATATA
This sequence comes from Dorea longicatena, assembly GCF_024168045.1. Classification (GTDB taxonomy): domain Bacteria; phylum Bacillota; class Clostridia; order Lachnospirales; family Lachnospiraceae; genus Dorea_A. The sequence continues at coordinate 1,609,749 of NZ_CP100126.1, read as the reverse complement.
CTACGGAGAAACGGATATTACAGAGTTGAGTGATGAGGCACTGGCGGAATTTCGGAAAGACAATCTTGGATTCATATTTCAGGATTACAACTTGTTAGATACACTTACGATAGAAGAGAATATTGTGCTGGCAATGACGCTGCACAGCAAGAGTAAAAGAGAGATCCAAGAGAAATGTGATCACATATTGAAGCTGCTTGATATCGAAGAAATCCGGGATAAATTCCCCTATCAGGTATCCGGGGGCCAGAAGCAGCGTTGTGCCTGTGCCAGAGCGATGATTCATCGTCCGAAACTGATCCTCGCAGATGAGCCGACCGGTGCGCTGGATTCCAGAGCGGCACAGATGCTGCTCGAAACATTCCGCAAGGTGAATCATGATATGCACTCTACGATCCTCATGGTTACACATGATGCGTTTTCAGCCAGCTACTGCAGCCGTATTCTTTTCCTGAAAGATGGAAAGATATTCCATGAACTGGTAAGAGGAGTGGAAGAAAGGCGGGAATTTCTGAATAAGATCCTGGATGTATTATCTCTGACAGGAGGTGAACTGTCAGATGTTCGGTAAGCTTGCACTGCGCAATGTCAGACGTTCCGCCAGAGATTATCTGGTGTATGTGCTGACGATGACATTTGTGGTATCATTGATGTTTGCATTTAACAGTATCATTTTTTCGAAGGATCTTCAGAAAATGTATGAAATGGCAGCGATAATGGCAGCGATGATCGGTATTGCCACATTCTTTATTGTACTGATCGTTGCATGGCTGATCAATTATATGGTACGGTTCATGCTGGAAAAAAGGAGCCGTGAATTCGGTATCTATCTGTTGATCGGAATGAATAAAAAGGAAGTGTCCGGGCTTTATATGAAAGAAAATCTGCTGCTCGGTGTGTGTTCCTTTGTGATAGGACTGGGCCTTGGAATGTTGCTTCAGCAGGTGCTGCTCGTTGTCCTTTATAGTGTCATACAGGTGGAACTAAGACCCCATCTGGAATTCAATGGATATTGTTTCCTTATGACTGTGTGCTGCTTTGCAGGATGTTATCTGCTGGCACTGTTCCGGTGCAGCCGGAAATTCCGCAAGATGAACATTCATGATCTGATGAGAGAAAATCAGAAGAATGAGGAATTAAAAGAAAAGAATGAAAAAATAAAGCGGTTATTACTGCCGTTTTCCATTCTGTTCATTTTTGCGTTCGGTGTCTGGATACTGAGCGGAAATATACAGTCGCCGGGAGGGGCAGCAGTATTTCTGACGGGTCTGTTTATTACAATGTATGTGTTTTATACAGGGCTTTCCGCATGGATCATCTGCTATGTGAAGAAAAAAGGAAATGCGGTCTACCGGGGGCAGAATCTGTTCCTGCTGCGTCAGTTTGCATCTAAATTGAAAACGATGCGGTTTACCATGGGAACACTTACGGTGCTTTTTATGGTCGCATTTCTGGGGTGCTCGGTTGCATTAATGTTTACGGACTGGCAGAATCAGGTTTTAGAGACGAAATTTCCATTTGATGTACAGGTGAACAGTCAGAATCCGGAATATGATTTTGCAAAGGAATTGGATATTGTCGGAGAAGAAGCAGGTGTAAAGGATTCGTGCGTGTACCGTATTTATGAAAATCATACGAACACAATGAATACATGGCTGTATACGCATCTGCGGTATTTTGGAGATGCGTACCGCAGAGAAGATGGAACACCGGATGAGAAAAAGATACGTAAAGGTTCCGATGATGATGCATATTGCAGATATGATACATATATGGGGCTGAGTGATTACAATCATCTGAGAAAAATGCTGGGATATTCCACGGAGACGCTTGGAAAAAATGAATATATCCTTCAGATGAAGCAAAGAGTGTATAAGGAAACCGAAGATTTTACAGATGACGTGAAGCTTCAGGACCGTGGAGAGACACTGACCTGCAGGAAGATCTGCACCGAATCATTTTCGCAGGACGGACATAACGGCGGTGATTATATCATCATTGTGCCGGATGAACGGATACAGCAGATGACACCGTACTATTCGGAACTTGCGGTGAGTGTGAAGAAAAAAGTGCCGGATAACCTGCAGAATAAGCTGGATGATCTGTCAGATAAACATGATTATGCCGGCCATACATACATGGAAGAAGACGATGATAATGTATGTTATGGTACGGATACCATTGTCACATATGCTGCGGTGAATCTTGTGCGGGAAAATGCATCGGCTGAGGTCAGATATATGATGAGTTGCATCACATTCCCATGTATGTATATCGGGCTGGTATTTTTGTGTATTGCATTGACGGTGTTATCGGTACAACAGCTGAGCGATTCGGCAAAATATAGGTTCCGCTATCAGGTGCTTTCGAAAATCGGCCTTGGAAGATGCGAGATCCAACAGACCGTATTCCGTCAGCTGTCCGGGTATTATCTGTGTCCGGCAATCCTTTCGGCAGTAATCAGCGGGATCGTAGCGGTGTATATGGGTGCCGGATTTAACTTTTATACAGGAGTCAGTACACCGGTGTTACAGTATTTTGCAATTTCATTCGCCCTGTTCTTTGGCGTATATGTAGTTTATTTTGGAGCGACCTATGTCGGATTTATCAGAAATATCGAAGAATAAAAATGGAGAGGGAAGTATGAGTAGAAATGCAATAAAATATCTGGCAATGGCAGCTATGTTCTGTAATCATTTTGCCTATATATTTTTAAAAGAAGGCAGTACAGGGCAGGAAGTTATGGTTGATATCGGGTATTTTACAGCCATTACTATGTGCTATTTCCTTGTGGAAGGATATCATTACACAAGATCTGTAAAGAACTATGCACTGCGGCTGCTTGTATTTGGGATCCTTTCACAGATCCCCTTCATGCTGGTATTGAAACAGACGAACCTGAACATGATGTTCAGCCTTCTTCTATGTCTGGGAGTGGTGTGGGTTGCAGATCATGTAAAACATAAAGGGGAGAAAATGCTATGGCTGTGCGTGCTGGTAATCTGTTCGCTCTGGACGGACTGGGCACTTCTGGCACCGGTATTTACGATGCTGTTTGCAAATGCATATGGGGACAGGAAAAAAGTATCACTGGCATATGGAAAAGCAGTGGGACTCTTCTTTCTGTTGAATGTGTTGTCATACAGGGCGGACTACGGGCTGGAGAGTGCGCTCATACATTCTGCATGCGCCTGTATCGGGCCGGCAGCATCGGGAGTGGTTATACAGTGTATGTATAACAAAGCAGACAAAACAGCACACGGCTGGGAAAAATGGTTTTTCTACGGATTTTATCCGGTGCATCTTCTGCTTCTCTGGATGATACAGTTTGCAAAAGTATAGATGGAACGGTTATAATAATACCGGGGTGTGACGGATGCGGAAAAACGCAGAAGGACGGCTCCGGTATTTTTTTGAAGCAGGCAGGTAGAGAATATGGAAAAAGAAAAGCTTGATAAAATGTATGATATCTGTTTCTTTGATCTGGATGGCACGATCATCGATTCTTCACCGGGAATTACGAATTCGGTGATGTATGCGCTGGAGAAATTCGGAATCGAAGAGACCGAACGGGAAAAATTATATAAATTCATCGGTCCGCCGCTTACCGATTCGTTCGCCAGATTCTATGGATTTGACGATGAGAAAAGCTGGAAGGCGGTGGAGTATTACAGGGAATATTATCAGGATACGGGGATTTTTGAGTGTTCGGTGTATCCCGGATTTGAAAAATCATTAAAGGCATTGAAGGCAGCAGGAAAAAGACTTTTTGTTGCGACGTCCAAACCGGAAGTATATGCAAGAAGGATCATTGAACATTTTGACCTGGATCAATATTTTGAATATGTGGCAGGTATGGAACTGGACGGAGGCAGAGGCAGTAAGGCAGAGGTGATTGGATATCTGATCGATACCTGCCGGATGCAGGATAAGAAGAGGATACTGATGATCGGTGACCGTGAACATGATGTGCTTGGGGCAAAGCAGGAAGGGCTTGACTGTATGGGGGTATTATACGGATTCGGCAACCGTGAAGAACTGGAAAAAGCAGGCGCAGTATACGTTGCCGGGACGCCGGAAGACATTGCCGGGATCATCCTGAAATAATGCGGTAATCCTGCATTTTGTGAAAAATGTAAAAATATGGGTGCCAATACTTGACAAAAGAAGAAGTAGTTGTTATTATAAAAAAACAGAACGCACTCTGTTTTTTATAAATGATAGAAAAGAGGTGCAATATGCAAAGAGTATTTTCATTATTGGTAGACAATAATCCCGGTGTATTAAGCCGCGTATCCGGACTGTTCAGCAGACGAGGATACAGTATCGACAGTATAACTGCAGGAGTTACGGCAGATCCGAGATTTACCAGAATTACCATTGTGGCCAGCGGAGATGAGCTGATCTTATCGCAAATCGAAAAGCAGGTCAGAAAGCTGGAAGATGTCATTGAGATCAAAGTACTTCATCCGGAAGATTCGGTATATCGCGAACTGATCATGGTGAAGGTTCGGGCGAATAAGACGGAGAGAACGGAGATCATATCTGTGGCGGATATATTCCGCGCGAAGATTGTTGATGTAGAGAAGGATTCCCTGATGGTGGAACTGACAGGAAATGGTTCAAAAGTAGATGCGTTTCTGGAACTTCTGGAAGGTTACGAGATTCTTGAACTTGCAAGAACAGGTATTACCGGATTGCAGAGAGGAATCAAGGATGTAACAGTCATTGATCAGGAAGGAAACATCAACACATTATAATTGATATATTATAATGGACAAACAGTAACACATTTTAATCAAACATTAAACAGAGACGAGCCCGGTGGAAGGGCGACCCCTTGTTTAAGAAAATAAAAAATCATTTATTTTTTAGGAGGTATGCTATAATGGCAGCAAGAATTTTTTATCAGGAAGATTGTAATTTATCAGTATTAGAGGGACAGAAGATCGCTATCATCGGTTATGGTAGCCAGGGACATGCACATGCTCTGAACTTAAAAGAGTCCGGATGCGATGTTATCATCGGTCTTTACGAAGGAAGTAAATCATGGGCAAAAGCAGAAGCTCAGGGATTCAAAGTATACACAGCAGCAGAAGCAGCAAAACAGGCTGATATCATCATGATCCTGATCAACGATGAGTTACAGGCTGATATGTACAAGAAAGACGTTGAGCCGAACCTTGAAGAAGGTAATATGTTAATGTTCGCTCATGGTTTCAACATTCACTTTGGATGTATCAAACCACCAAAGAATGTAGATGTAACAATGATCGCTCCTAAGGCACCGGGACACACAGTAAGAAGTGAGTATCAGGCTGGAAAAGGAACACCTTGCCTTATCGCTGTAGAGCAGGATGCTACAGGAAAAGCTTGGGATCGTGCACTTGCATATGGTCTTGCAATCGGTGGAGCAAGAGCTGGTCTTCTTGAGACAACATTCAGAACAGAGACAGAGACAGACCTCTTCGGTGAGCAGGCAGTACTTTGCGGTGGTGTTTGTGCACTTATGCAGGCTGGTTTCGAGACACTTTGCGAAGCTGGATATGATCCAAGAAACGCTTACTTCGAGTGTATCCATGAGATGAAACTGATCGTAGATCTGATCTATCAGTCAGGATTCGCTGGAATGAGATACTCTATCTCTAACACAGCTGAATATGGTGACTATGTAACAGGACCTAAGATCGTTACAGCTGAGACAAAGAAAGCTATGAAACAGATCCTGACAGACATCCAGGACGGAACATTTGCAAAAGACTTCTTATTAGACATGTCTCCAGCAGGACGTCAGGTACACTTCAAAGCTATGAGAAAACTTGCTTCAGAACATCCATCAGAGAAAGTCGGAGCAGAGATCAGAAAGCTCTACAGCTGGAATGGAGAAGACAAACTGATCAACAACTAATCAGATTTGTAAGAATACGATACATACAAAAAGGATATGGCATCAGCCATATCCTTTTTATTATGGACTTTACGGTTGTATTTATAACAAAAAGCCCGGATCATTGACGGGATGATCCGGGCTCGAAATTTGCAACTCGAGTTTAATCTCTATTATTAAGCAATTCCGTTAACAGCTTTTGTCAGACGGGAAATCTTTCTAGAGCATGTGTTTTTGTGGTAAACACCCTTGCTTCCAGCTTTGTTGATTTCAACGATTGCAACTTTTAATGCTTCTGCAGCAGCAGCGGCATCTTTCTTAGCTACAGCTGTTTCAACTTTCTTTACGCAAGTTTTTACTTTAGACTTGATTGCTTTGTTTCTAGCAGCTTTTGTTTCGTTTACTAAAATTCTTTTCTTTGCAGATTTGATATTAGCCAATTTGTCCACCTCCGATATCAATGTATTTCGATTTTTATAATTCGATTTCCAGTTCGTTAGAGCCGGACACGGACGATCTAACGAAACATACGAATTTATTTTAGGACATGAATTAGATTCTGTCAATACATATTTCTGAAAATATTGGAAAAACTAGTATTAATTTAAGAAAGGATGGAGAAAACGATGGTGGAAAAGTATACGATCCGGACGGATCTTGCGATGGAGCAAAAAGAACGGTTTGAATCAGATCATGTAGAAGTGTCCGGCGTTGTACTGGAAGAAGAATACGATGAAGAGAGGGAGATTAAGATTACAACCGTCAGGATTGAAACGGAGAACGGGGCGAAGATGATGGGAAAACCGGTGGGAACATATCTTACATTGGAAGTCCCTGATATGGCATCGGCAGACGATGGATATCACAGAGAGATATCAGAAACTCTGGCAGGATTTTTGGAAAAATATGTGGAAAATGAGGAAACGAAAAAAGAGCATTCGAAAGAAAAGGGATGCTCGATATTGACAGTAGGGCTTGGTAACCGTGAAGTGACGCCGGATGCGTTGGGACCATATGTGGTAGATCAGTTGAATATCACCAGGCATATGGTACAGGAATATGGAAGATATGGCGTAGAAGAAGAAAGCCGGATCGTAAGTGCAATCGTTCCGGGAGTGATGGCGCAGACAGGGATGGAGACGGCAGAGATTGTGCAGGGAGTCGTAAAGGAGACAAAGCCGGATATGATCCTGGTGATCGATGCGCTGGCGGCAAGAAGCAGTAAAAGACTGAACCGGACCATACAGATCTCGGATGCCGGGATCCATCCCGGAGCGGGTGTGGGGAATCACAGAAGCGTGATCACGAAAGAGACGATGGGAATCCCGGTGATCGCGATCGGTGTTCCGACGGTAGTGGATGCCGCAACGATTGTAAATGACACGATGGAGAATTTTATTGCGGCACTGGAGACGTCGGAGAATTTGAAAGGGGTAGGTGTCGTATTGCAAGGATACAATTCTGCGGAAAAATACGAACTGGTAAAAGAACTGATCGCACCACATCTGAACGGAATGTTCGTAACACCGAAAGATATCGATGAGACGATAAGAAGGATCAGCTATACCGTCTCGGAGGCATTGAATCTGTTATTTTCAGGAAAAGCAGGGGAATCAGAAAAAAAAGAAGAAACAGCATAGAAAGTGAGATGACTGCATACCTTACCTTTAGAAAGTAGAGCGTAAGATTAACAAAATATCGGGGTGTGCAGGTGTGAAAGAACAAGACATGCAGAGCAGATGCAAAAAATATATACAGCATGCGGTGAGGATCATTGCTGGATGTTTTCTGATCTGTATCATGAAAGAAACAGGTGTCGGAAACGGAATAATAAATGAAAGGGTTTTTGCAGAAAAAGGGAAACAGGAGATTGCGGACGGTGCTGTCAGAATGATGCTGCCGGCACTTGTCTATGCGGCAGAAAAGGATCAGACGGATACTCCGTCAAAGGATCTAGCATGGGCAGTGATGCGGTGGTTATGGCCTGCCGGTGCATTTATGACAGAACAAGGGAAGGAAGAGACGGCCGGCGAAGATTCCAGGACGTATGCCATGATACTGGAAAAACAGGAAAATGATGAGAACGCTGTAGATAAAAATGGCAAACTGATCACACAGAATCCGGATACAGAGGAGAAGGAGACATGGAAAACACCAGTGGTAAAAGCAGATATTTCCATGGAAAAGCTAAGAGATTATGAATATCTTATGAGTCATTTCTATACCGTGGACAGCAGTACTATGGCAGATGAGGGACTGATCAATGCAGATAAGCTGATGGGAAAAGATATGAAATTAAATCCGGATACAAAAGGGGCTAAAGTCCTGATCTACCACACGCATTCCCAGGAACAATTTGCAGATTCTGTTCCGGGAGATGCCGGTACATCAATTGTGGGAATGGGGACATATCTGTCTGAACTTTTGAATCAAAAGTATGGAATATCCACATATCATCACGAAGGGGTATATGATCTGGTGAATGGAAAACTGGATCGGAGTAAGGCGTATCAGCTTGCAGAGCCGGATGTGCAGAAAATACTGAAAGAGAATCCGGCTATCGAAGTTGTGATCGATCTTCACCGGGATGGCGTGGCGGAAGGGACGCATCTGGTGACAGAGATAGACGGTAAGCCGACGGCGCAGATCATGTTCTTCAACGGGCTCAGCAGGACACGGGCAAATGGAAATATCAGTTATCTGTCCAACCCATACCTGGAAGATAACCTGGCATTTTCCCTGCAGATGGAGATTGCAGCGGCAACATATTATCCGGGATTTGCCAGACACATTTTTCTGCGTGCGTACCGTTATAATATGCATTTCAAGCCCAAGACACTTCTGATCGAAGCCGGAGCGCAGACCAATACAGTGGAAGAGATGCGCAATGCGATGGAGATTCTTGCAGAACTTCTGCATCAGGTGTTGTCTTGATTCAAAAATATTTTTATGATAAGATATTCAAAGTATGGAAAAATCTGTATGATCCTTATGAATAATATATGACAGAATAGCTTTCAGCATTTTTCATACGGATGAAACGGAGAAAGGATATAGAAAGAATGGCGAAAAAGAATACATATGATGCGGGCAGTATCGCGATCCTGGAAGGACTGGAAGCGGTAAGAAAAAGACCCGGAATGTATATAGGAAGTGTTTCTACCAAAGGCCTGAACCATCTGATCTATGAGATCGTGGATAATGCGGTGGATGAGCACCTGGCTGGATACTGCAACGAGATACATGTGACATTGGAAAAAGATGGATCAGCAACGATCGCAGATAACGGACGTGGTGTGCCGGTAGACCTTCATGCGACCGGCGTATCGGCGGCACGTGTGGTATATACGACACTTCATGCGGGCGGAAAGTTCGACGATTCGGCATACAAGACCAGCGGGGGACTCCATGGTGTCGGTTCCTCTGTCGTAAATGCATTGTCAACTTATATGGATGTACAGATAAGCAGGGACGGATATATCCATCATGACAGGTATGAACAGGGAAAACCGGTGATCGAACTGGAAAACGGATTATTGCCGACGATCGGAAAGACAAGAAAGACCGGAACGAAGGTGAATTTCCTTCCGGATGATACCATATTTGAAAAGACAAAGTTCAAAGCAGAAGAGGTAAAAAGTAGGCTTCATGAGACAGCGTATTTGAACCCGGATCTTAAGATCGTGTTCGAAGATAAGAGGGGAGCGGAGCCGGAACAGGTCATTTATCATGAGCCGGATGGAATCCTTGGATTCATCCGCGAACTGAATCACAAAAAAGAAGTCGTGCATGATCCGGTGTATTTCAAAGGGGAAGCAGAAGGCATCGAAGTTGAGGTGGCTTTCCAGTATGTCAATGAGTTCCATGAAAATGTGCTTGGTTTCTGCAATAATATCTATAATGCAGAGGGAGGAACGCATCTGACCGGATTCAAGACGACGTTTACGACAGCAATCAACCAGTATGCAAGAGAACTTGGAGTTTTGAAAGAAAAGGATGCGAATTTTACCGGGGCGGACATCCGTAACGGTATGACTGCGATCGTATCGATCAAACATCCGGATCCGAGATTCGAAGGACAGACCAAGACAAAGCTTGATAACCCGGATGCGGCGAAAGCCTGTAGTAAGGTGACGAATGATGAGATCATCCGCTTTTTTGACCGGAATCTTGAGACCCTTAAGAAGGTGATCGGATGTGCAGAAAAGGCGGCAAAGATCCGTAAGACGGAAGAACGTGCGAAGACCAATCTGCTGACAAAGCAGAAATATTCATTTGACAGTAACGGAAAGCTTGCCAACTGTGAGAGCCGTGATGCGTCAAAATGTGAGATTTTCATTGTGGAGGGTGATTCTGCCGGAGGTTCTGCAAAGACGGCCAGAGACCGTATGTTCCAGGCAATCCTGCCAATCCGTGGTAAGATCCTGAATGTGGAAAAAGCAAGTATCGATAAAGTACTGGCAAACGCAGAGATCAAGACAATGATCAATGCATTTGGCTGTGGATTTTCCGAAGGATACGGAAATGACTTTGACATCAGCAAACTGCGTTATGATAAGATCATCATCATGGCTGATGCGGACGTGGATGGTGCCCATATCTCGACACTGCTCCTGACGTTGTTCTACCGCTTTATGCCGGAACTGATCTTTGAAGGACATGTCTATATTGCGATGCCGCCTCTTTACAAGGCGATGCCGAAGAAGGGCGAAGAAGAGTATCTGTATGATGATAAGGCACTGGAAAAATACAGAAAGACACATGACGGTCCATTTACCTTGCAGAGATACAAAGGTCTTGGAGAGATGGATGCGGAGCAGTTGTGGGAGACTACCCTGAATCCGGAGACCAGGATCCTGAAACTGGTAGAGATTGAAGATGCAAGAATGGCATCCGGTGTAACCGAGATGCTGATGGGATCGGAAGTACCGCCGAGACGTTCCTTTATCTATGAGAATGCGACGGAAGCGGAACTTGATATATAGAATAGGAGAGAGAAAATGCAGGATTCACAGATCATCAGAACCGAATATTCGGATGTGATGAAAAAATCATATATTGATTATGCGATGAGTGTAATCATTGCCAGAGCCCTGCCGGATGTAAGAGACGGATTAAAACCGGTACAGAGACGTACACTTTATGACATGCATGAACTGGGAATACGGTATGATAAACCGTACCGTAAGTGTGCGCGTATCGTCGGAGATACCATGGGTAAATATCACCCGCATGGGGACAGCTCCATCTATGATGCACTGGTGGTCATGGCACAGGAATTTAAAAAAGGGATGGTCCTTGTAGACGGACACGGTAACTTTGGTTCGATCGAAGGAGACGGTGCAGCGGCAATGCGTTATACCGAAGCGAGGCTTGCGAAGATCACGCAGGAAGCATATCTGGCCGATCTGGACAAGGACATTGTAGACTTTGTGCCAAACTTTGACGAGACAGAGAAGGAACCGGCCGTACTTCCGGTACGTATTCCGAACCTTCTGGTCAACGGTGCGGAAGGTATTGCGGTCGGTATGGCAACCAGTATCCCGACACACAATCTGGGTGAGGTTGTGGATGGGGTGAAAGCCTACATGAAAAATGATGAGATCACGACCCGACAATTAATGAAATATATCAAAGGACCGGACTTCCCGACAGGAGGAATCGTGGTCAATAAGGACGACCTGCCACAGATATACGAGACAGGAACCGGAAAGATCAAGATCCGCGGAAAAGTTGAAGTGGAAGATGTGAAGGGCGGAAAGAAGCGTCTGGTTATCACAGAGATCCCGTATACGATGATCGGTGCGGGAATCGGAAAATTCTTAAATGATGTCTGCAATCTGGTGGAGACCAAGAAGACAACGGATATCGTAGACATTTCCAACCAGTCATCCAAAGAAGGCATCCGTATCGTCATCGACCTGAAAAAGGGGGCAGATGTAGAAAACCTGACCAATATGCTTTATAAGAAGACCAGACTGGAAGATACTTTCGGAGTAAATATGCTGGCAGTTGCAGACGGAAGACCGGAGACTATGGGCCTGAAACGTATTATTGAGGCACATGTAGACTTCCGGTTTGACATGGCAACGAGAAAATATAATACACTGCTGAAGAAAGAACAGGATAAAAAAGAAATCCAGGAAGGTCTGATCAAAGCGTGTGATGTAATCGACCTGATCATTGAGATCTTAAGAGGAAGCCAGAGCATAAAAGATGCAAAGGCATGTCTGGTGAACGGTGAGACAGAGAATATCAAATTCAAGTCTTCTATTTCAAAAAAAATGGCAGGAATGTTAAGGTTTACAGAGCGTCAGGCAACTGCGATCCTGGAAATGAGGCTCTATAAACTGATCGGTCTGGAGATTGAAGCACTTCAGAAAGAGCACGAGGAGACACTTGCGAAGATCGCAAGATATGAAGATATCCTGAACAATTATGATTCTATGGCAGCTGTCATCATGGAAGATCTGGACCGTATCAAGAAAGAATTCGAAAGAAATAGACGTACGGTTGTAGAGAATGCAGAAGAGGCTGTGTTTGAAGAGAAGAAAGTGGAAGAGCAGGAGATCGTATTCCTGATGGATCGTTTCGGATATGCAAAGACGGTTGATGTCAGTACGTATGAGCGTAATAAAGAGGCAGCAGATAATGAAAATAAATACATCCTGCACTGCATGAATACCGGCAGGATCTGTATTTTTACAAAGGATGGGAAGATGCATCAGGTGAAAGTGATGGATCTCCCATATGGAAAATTCCGTGATAAAGGACAGCCGATCGACAATATCAGTAATTACGACAGTACACAGGAAGAAATTGTATATATCTGTGATTCCGAACAGATGCGGTATGCGAATCTGTTGTTTGCCACAAAGCAGGGCATGGTTAAGAAGGTCGGCGGAAGCGAATTCCAGGTAACAAAACGCACCATTGCGGCAACGAAACTTCAGCCGGAAGATGAAGTCGTGAATATCAGGGTGGTGACGGAGAACCAGCATATTGTACTGCAGACGGCAGATGGATTTTTCCTGCGTTTTCCGGCAGCAGAAGTTACGGAGAAGAAGAAAGGCGCGATCGGAGTGCGGGGTATCCGCTTGAAAAAAGACGATGCATTGACGAATGTATACCTGTTTGAAGAGGGAACTGAGTGTAAGATTTCATACCATGAAAAAGAAGTCACCCTGAACCGTCTGAAGCTTGCAAAACGAGATGGTACAGGAACAAAGTACAGAGGGTAAACGATATGATACAGAACATTGAACCACATGTATATAGAAATGAATATGTCCCGGAGCCGCCAAAGGAAGACAGCGTGATCTTGTATTATGAAGGAAGAAAGATTCTGGTGAAGCTGGAAGATCAGGAGATTTCTTTCCTGACATTCAAAGAGGCTGCAGTCTGTTATCCGGATATCTATGAAGATTATACGTATCTCTTCTCGATTGACGGACAGGGATACTATCTGACGGATGGAATCGACCCGGCAGACTTTCCGGGGTTTGAACTGAAGGATAATCAGTATTTCCGCGAGGCCAGACCAAAGTACAGACAATTTGCCGCAGTGACAGGATGGCAGCTTTACCGCTGGTATCAGTCACGGAAATTCTGCGGCCACTGCGGGCAGCCTATGGTACATGACGACAAAGAACGCATGATGCGTTGTCCGGATTGTGGAATGATGGAATTTCCGAAGATATGTCCGGCGGTGATCATAGCTGTCACACATGGAAATAAGATCCTGATGTCGAAGTATGCGGGAAGAGAATACAAAAAGTATGCACTGCTCGCAGGCTTTAATGAAACGGGTGAATCCATTGAGGAGACGGTAAGGCGTGAGGTCATGGAAGAAGTCGGACTGAAGGTAAAGAATCTGCGGTATTATAAGAGTCAGCCGTGGTCCTTTACCGATACACTGCTGATGGGATTCTTCTGTGAACTGGACGGGGAAGACGGTATCACGCTCGATACCGATGAACTTGCTATGGCAGAGTGGTTTGAAAGGGAGCAGATGCCGGTAGAGGCCGAAGATCTGAGCCTGACAAATGAGATGATGATGGCATTCAAACATGGAAAAATGTAAAAAAATACGCAAAATCCCTTGATTTTGCAGAAAAACGGTGCTATAGTTAATTCAGTTACATAAATCAACCGGCAGAAGAGTGGACATATCGTTCACTCTTCTTTGTTGCATATCAAAGTATGCAGCAGAATCTGCCAGTGGCAGATCCTGCAGATAAGCAGGTAAAAAGCATAAATGAAAGAAGACCGGCTGATCGCATAACGTAGATAAATAAGGTCTGCATAAGGAGGATTTTAGATTGTCAAAAAGAGAAATGTATGAACAGAAAACAGAAGAGATCCTGCTTCCGATCGTGGAAGAGTATGGATTTGAACTGGTGGATGTCGAATATGTAAAAGAAGGAAGTAACTGGTATCTTCGTGCATATATTGATAAACCGGGCGGAATCGGAGTGAATGACTGTGAGGCTGTAAGCCGCAGACTTTCCGACATTTTGGATGAGAAAGATTATATCGAAGATTCCTATATCCTGGAAGTCAGTTCACCCGGACTTGGCAGACCGCTGAAGAAGGAAAAGGACTTCAGGAGAAGCCTTGGAGAAGAAGTCGAGATCAGAACCTACCGCATGATTGACAGACAGAAAGAATTCACCGGAATCTTAAAAGATTACGATGAGACAACGGTTACGATCGAGATGGAAGATGAGACCGAGAAAACATTTGAAAAGAGCGAGATCGCACTGATCCGATTAGCGTTTGATTTTTAAACGGCATGGATAAGCAAGGAGGAAAGACCATGAATACAGAATTATTAGAAGCGTTAAATATACTGGAGAAAGAGAAAGATATCAGCAAAGAAACACTGTTAGACGCCATTGAAAATTCACTGATGAATGCCTGTAAAAACCATTTCGGCAAAACAGATAATATCAAACTGATCATGAACAAAGAAACATGTGAGTATCAGTTATATGCTGAGAAAACAGTTGTGGAAGAAGTAGAAGACAAACTGGAACAGATTAGTCTGGAAGATGCAAAAGAGATTGACAGCAAGTTTGAACTTGGTGATATCGTGCATATTCCGATCGAATCTAAATCATTCGGACGTATTGCAACACAGAATGCCAAGAACCTGATCTTGCAGAAGATCCGCGAAGAAGAGCGTAAGGTTGTATACGATCAGTATTTTGAAAAAGAAAAAGATATCGTAACAGGTATTGTGCAGCGTTATGTCGGAAAGAATGTCAGCATCAACCTTGGTAAGGCAGATGCTATGCTGACAGAGAACGAACAGGTAAAAGGCGAGGTATTCAAACCGACAGAACGTATCAAATTATATGTGGTAGAAGTAAAGAATACGACAAAGGGACCAAAGATCCTCGTGTCCCGTACACATCCGGAACTTGTAAAACGTCTGTTTGAATCAGAAGTTACAGAAGTGAAGGATGGTATCGTAGAGATCAAGAGCATTGCAAGAGAAGCGGGAAGCAGAACAAAAATTGCCGTATGGTCTAACGATCCTGATGTAGATCCGGTCGGAGCATGCGTCGGTATGAACGGAGCCAGAGTCAATGCGATCGTCAATGAGCTGCGTGGGGAGAAGATCGATATCATCAACTGGAGTGACAACCCGGCTATTCTGATCGAGAATGCATTAAGCCCGGCAAAGGTTATCTCTGTAATGGCTGATCCGGATGAAAAGACAGCCAGCGTTATCGTTCCGGATTATCAGTTATCTCTGGCAATCGGTAAAGAAGGACAGAATGCAAGACTTGCAGCAAGACTGACAGGATATAAGATCGACATCAAAAATGAAACGCAGGCAATCGAGTCCGGAGAACTTCCGGAAAACTACATGGAATTAAGCGAGGGCGTGTACGAAGAAGAGTATGACGACGATGCAGAAGAATTCGATGTAGAGAACACGGCAGATGCTGAATATGATGAAGACGACACAGAGATCACATTCGACGAAGTTGAGGACACAGAGGAATAGGTGATAATTCGTGGGAGTAAATAAAAAAGTTCCTATGCGCAAATGCGTAGGATGTCAGGAAATGAAGAGTAAAAAAGAGATGATTCGTGTCATCCGCACATCGGAGGGAGAATTTCTGCTGGATGCGACAGGAAGAAAGAACGGACGCGGTGCTTATCTCTGTCCGAATGGCGGCTGCCTTGCAAAAGCAGTGAAGAACAAAGGCCTGGAGAGATCCTTTAAGCAGGCTATTCCAAAAGAAGTGTATGAAGCACTGGAAAAGGAGATGGAAGTACTTGAGTCAGAATAAAGCATTATCTATGATTGGTCTGGCTACAAAAGCCGGCAAGGTTGCAAGTGGAGAGTTCTGTACGGAGAAAGAAGTAAAATCCAAAAGAGCATGTCTTGTGATCGTTGCAGACGATGCATCCGATAATACCAAGAAGAAATTTCAGAACATGTGTGACTTTTATCAGGTTCCGATCTATTTTTACAAAGACAAAGAGACATTGGGGCATGCAATGGGAAAAGAATTCCGCGCATCTTTGGTGGTCCTTGATGAGGGATTCGCAAAAGGTATCCGGAAGCATATAGACACAGAGAATCAGACAATTGCGTAGAGGAGGCAGATCATATGTCAAATAAAGATATAGAAACAAATATAAACGAAAATACAGAAAAATCAGAAACACCAAAGAAAAAGAATATCGTGCATGTATTCCGTCCGCAGAATACACAGAACGGCGGTAATAAAGGAAGAAGATCCGGCGGAAACCGTCAGAATTCCGGACAGGGAAAACAGATGCAGGCAAATAACGGCCGTCCGGCAAAGCGCCCTGCGGCACAGAACACAGCAACAGGAGAGGCACAGGCTCCAAAGAGAACAGAGAGGCCGGCAGCAGAAAGAGCACAGGGCAGACGTCCGGAAAGAAACGAAAGACCGGACAGAAATGAAAGAACAGAAAGAACAGAAAGATCAAACAGAGACGACAACAGAAATAACCGCGGCAGCGACAGACGCGGCGGTGGAAGAGACGGACGTAGTGATCGTCAGGAAGGAAGAGGCGGACAGAGATTCCAGAGAGGCGACCGTCCGCAGAATGGCCGTTCCGACAGAAATCAGGGAGACCGTGATAACAGATATGACAACAACCGTAGTGATGACAGACAGGGACGCAAATTCGGAGAAAAATCAGATAACAGAAGAAATGACAGAAGAAATAACACAAGCATTCCGGCTCCTGCAATCGAAGGACAGAAACCACAGAGAAAGAATGCCAAGGGAAAAGACGATCACAAGAAGAAAGATTATCGTCGTGATGATGAAGAAAGAATGCCAAAGGGTAAGAAGAAAAACGAGCCGAAGCAGCAGCTTCAGAAACCACAGCAGAAAGAGCAGAAGGTAGAAGAAGAGATCAAACAGATCACAATCCCGGAAGTTCTGACAATCAAAGAACTGGCAGACAAGATGAAGATCGTACCATCTGTGATCGTGAAAAAGCTGTTTATGCAGGGTAAGATCGCTACTGTAAACCAGGAAATCGATTACGAGACAGCAGAAGAGATCGCACTGGAATTCGATGTCCTGTGTGAGAAGGAAGAAGTTGTAGATGTAATCGAAGAACTTCTGAAGGAAGACGAAGAGGACGAAAAGAAAATGAAGAAACGTCCGCCGGTAGTCTGTGTTATGGGTCACGTTGACCATGGTAAAACTTCTCTTCTGGATGCGATCCGTCATACCAATGTTATTGACCGTGAGGCCGGTGGTATCACACAGCACATTGGTGCGTATGTTGTAGAAATCAACGGAGAGAAGATCACATTCCTGGATACTCCGGGACATGAGGCGTTCACAGCAATGCGTATGCGTGGAGCAAGTTCTACAGATATCGCTGTTCTTGTAGTAGCAGCAGATGATGGTGTTATGCCGCAGACAGTAGAAGCGATCAACCATGCAAAGGCTGCGGGTGTAGAGATCATCGTTGCTGTTAATAAGATGGATAAACCTAGTGCCAACATCGACCGTGTAAAACAGGAACTGACAGAGTATGAACTGATTCCGGAAGACTGGGGTGGAAGCACGATCTTTGTTCCGGTATCTGCCAAGACAGGTGAAGGACTGGAAGATCTGATGGAAATGATCGCTCTGACAGCAGAAGTAATGGAATTAAAGGCAAATCCAAACCGTCGTGCCAGAGGTCTTGTCCTGGAAGCAAAACTGGATAAGGGAAGAGGTTCTGTTGCCAATATCCTGGTTCAGAAGGGAACACTTCGCGTCGGAGATCCAATCGCTGCCGGTTCTGCGTTTGGTAAAGTAAGAGCCATGATGGATGATAAGGGAAGAAGAGTCAAAGAAGCAGGACCGTCTACACCGGTAGAGATCCTGGGACTGAATGATGTACCGAATGCCGGAGAGGTTATCGTTGGATGCGGAAATGAAAAAGAAGCAAGAAACTTCGCAGAGACATTTATCTCACAGAGCAAAGTAAAACTTCTGGAAGAGACAAAATCCAAACTTTCTCTGGATGATCTGTTTACACAGATCCAGGAGGGTAACTTAAAAGAACTTGGAATCGTCGTAAAAGCAGATGTACAGGGATCTGTAGAAGCAATCAAACAGAGCCTGCTGAAACTCTCGAACGATGAAGTAGTCGTTAAGATTATCCACGGTGGTGTTGGTGCGATCAATGAATCGGACGTAAGTCTTGCTTCTGCATCAAATGCTATTATCATCGGATTCAATGTACGTCCTGATGCAACTGCAAAAGAAACGGCAGACCGTGAAGGTGTAGACATTCGTCTGTACCGTGTCATCTACAATGCGATTGAAGACGTAGAAGCGGCCATGAAAGGTATGCTGGATCCTGTATTTGAGGAGAAAGTACTCGGACACGCAGAAGTACGTCAGACATTCAAGGCTTCGGGAGTCGGAACAATCGCCGGATCTTATGTCCTTGACGGACTGTTCAAGAGAGACTGTTCTGTCCGCCTGACACGTGACGGTATTGTAATATTTGAAGGACCTCTGGCATCACTGAAGAGATTCAAAGACGATGTAAAAGAAGTAAAAGCAGGTTACGAATGCGGATTCGTATTTGCAAACTTCAATGACATCAAAGAAGGTGACCTCGTAGAGGCATTTGAGATGGTAGAGATTCCACGCTAGGAGTTGATATAAAAATGAGAAAAAGAAGTATTAAGAATACAAGAGTAAATGCAGAGGTGCAGCACGAGTTATCGAACATCATCCGCGGGGGCTTAAAAGACCCGCGTGTTGCACCGTGGACTTCGGTTGTAGCCGCAGAAGTTGCGCCGGACCTTAAGACATGTAAGGCATATATCAGTGTGCTCGGAGATGCTTACGAGCAGGAACAGACAATCAAGGGTCTGCAGAGTGCGGAAGGATATATCCGCCGGGAACTGGCAAGAACATTGAATCTCCGTAATACACCGGAGATCAGGTTCGTGCTGGATCAGTCCATTGAATATGGTGTCAATATGTCAAAGAAGATCGATGAAGTAACCAAAGACCTGAAAACGGAAGGTGTTGAGGAAGATGCTGAATAAAGTATTGGAAAATGTGTCGACGATCGCGATCGGCGGACATATACGTCCGGATGGAGACTGTGTGGGTTCCTGTGTGGGACTCGGACAGTATATCCGCGAGAATTACAGTGATAAAACCGTAGACATTTATCTGAAAGACATCCCGGAATCTTTTCATTTCTTAAACGGAACAGAGACAATTCTGGAGTCTGTGGATAATGAAGAAAAAATATATGATCTCTTTATTTCCCTGGATTGCGGGGATACAGACAGACTGGAATATTCCAAACCATTGTTTGTAAAAGCAAAGCATACATTCTGTGTAGATCATCATATCAGCAACATTGGCTTTGCAGAGGTCAATCATATCGTTCCGGAAGCAAGTTCAACATCAGAGCTGGTATACGGACTGCTGGATGAAGAGAAGATTTCTAAAGATGTAGCGGAAGCACTTTATCTTGGAATCGTGCATGATACGGGAGTATTCCAGTATTCCTGTGCCGGACCGGAGACATTCCGGGTGGCTGCGAAACTTCTGGAAAAAGGAATTGACGCACCAAAGATCATAGAAGAGACATTCTTTGCGAAATCCTACGCACAGAATCTTGTAATGGGGCGTGCATTGATGGAAAGTATCCTGTTTCTGAATGGAACCGGTATTGCATCTTTTATCCGAAAAGATGTGATGGAGTTTTACGGGGTAGGGCCGAAAGATCTGGAAGGAATTGTAAGTCAGCTCCGTGTAACGGAAGGGGTAGAAGTTGCCGTGTTTATGTATGAACTGAGGCAGAATGAATTCAAAGTAAGCCTCCGTTCAAAAGAGAAGGTCGATGTCAGCAGGATTGCACAGTATTTTGGCGGCGGTGGTCATAAGAAGGCAGCTGGATTTACAATGACAGGAACACCGTTTGATGTGCTGAACAATCTGTCAAAACAGATCGAAGCGCAGATGGAAAAACTGGAAAAGACACAGGAGCAGTAAACTATGATACACGGAATCATTAATGTGTATAAAGAAAAAGGGTTCACTTCCCACGATGTAGTAGCAAAACTCCGTGGGATCGTGGGACAGAAAAAAATCGGACACACCGGAACACTTGATCCGGATGCGACAGGTGTTCTTCCGGTTTGCTTGGGAAAAGCAACCAAGCTTTGTGATCTTCTGACGGATAAGGATAAAACTTATGAGGCAGTTATGCTTCTCGGTATGACAACTGACACACAGGATGTTACGGGCAGGATTCTGGAAGAAAGAAGTACGGAAACACTTACAGCAGATAAAGTAAGAGAAGTGATCAGAAGCTTTATCGGAGACTATGATCAGATTCCACCGATGTATTCGGCACTTAAGGTAAACGGGAAAAAATTATATGAGCTTGCCAGGGAAGGAAAGGTTGTAGAAAGAAAAGCCCGTCCGGTGAAGATCCTGGATATCCGGATCATAGAAATGGATCTTCCGCGTGTTCGTATGGAGATATCCTGTTCCAAAGGAACCTATATCCGGACTCTTTGCCACGATATCGGCGAACAGCTTGGATGTGGCGGATGTATGGAATCACTGATACGTACAAGAGTATCGGCGTTTCAGATAAAGGATGCAAAGACACTGGAAGAAATCGGAGCATTAAAGCAGGAAGGAATGCTTGAGGAGATTCTGGTGCCGATTGATGAAATGTTCCCGTTATATCCAAAGATCACAGTGAAGGATGACTGGAAAGCATTTGCAAAAAACGGGAATCCGCTGGATGAGAAGATGTTGAAAGACGCAGACAGACAGGAGGCAGACAGACAGGAGGCAGACAGACAGGTGCGTCTGTATGAGGAATCAGGTAAATTCATTGCTATTTATCAATGGAAAGAAAAAGAAAAAAAATATCACATCGTCAAGATGTTTTTTAACGAGTAAACGAGGAAGAAAAGACTATGCAGTATATCAGGGAGCTTGCGGAATATAACGGAAGCGGCAGGGCAGCGGTGACTTTTGGAAAGTTTGATGGATTACACAGAGGCCATCAGGTGCTTGTGACAAAAGTTCGTGAATTAGGAGAACAGGAGAATATTAACAGCATCGTATGTTCGTTTGACATGAGACCGCTATGGAAGGAAAGAGGGATTACTCCGGAACTTCTGATGGTCGGGGAAGAACGGCAGGAAAGGGTGAAAGACGAAGTCGATTACCTGATCGAATGCCCGTTTACTGAATCTTTCCGTCAGAAAAGTGCGGAGGATTTTATACAGGAGATCATTCATGATCTTTTTCATGCCAAATATGTTGTGGTAGGAACAGACTTTACATTCGGATGCGAGAAACGCGGGGATGTGCATATGCTGGCGGAATATGCAGATCAATATGACTATCAGCTGATCGTCATAGAAAAAGAACGTTATCATGACCGGATCATCAGCAGTACTTATGTAAAAGAAGTGGTAAAAGCCGGAGATGTGGGACTGGCAGAAAAGCTGCTTGGTTATCCATTTGAAGTAGAGGGGATGGTCGAACATGGCAGACAGCTTGGCCGTACGCTCGGATTTCCGACACTGAATGTTGCATGGCCTGACGGGAAGATCGTGCCGGCACACGGAGTCTATTTCTGTAAGATTGATGTACAGGACAAGACCTATCCGGGGATTGCAAATGTCGGTATTAAGCCCACTGTAACGGAAGAGAAGAAGCTGTTGATCGAAGCGTTTCTTTTTGGATATTCGGGAAATGCATACGGAGAAAAAGTCCGGATCAGTCTGATGGAATTCCGGAGACCGGAACAAAAATTCAATGGAATCGGAGCACTGAAAGAACAGATTGATAAGGATATTGCAAAGGGAATGGAATATTTTGGAATTGTATAAATTTCTCTTTACACAGGGAAGTTCATATGATATACTAAGTAACGTTGAAGCCGGTGTTCGGTAACTGGAAACTCCAACCGTTACTTAATATCAGGCGTTTTAATTTAAGAGAATACAGGAGGAAACAAACATGATTTCTAAAGAACAGAAAGAACAGATCGTAGCACAGTATGGCAGAACAGCAGGAGATACAGGATCACCGGAAGTACAGATCGCTATCCTGACAGCAAGAATCAATGATCTTACAGATCATTTCAAAGCTAATCCAAAGGATCACCACTCAAGAAGAGGACTTCTTAAGATGGTAGGACAGAGAAGAGGACTTCTTGCATACCTGAAGAAGACAGACATCGAAAGATATCGTGCATTGATCGAGAAACTTGGATTAAGAAAATAATTCATGATTTTATGGGACATTCGGAAGGATGTCCCTTTTTCATTGTCGGAATAAGCAATAGAAGTCATCGGCGGCAGATTATGTGAACGATTTTGGGTATAGCTTTTTGTGAAAGTGTATGCTATAATAAATAGGATTGTGGATTGGGAAAACTTCACCGAGACCACTGAAAAGTATATTTGATATAAAAATGTGTTTTTCAGTAGTTTCGGGGTGATCTTGAACCACAAAAGAAAAAATAAAGGAGAACACATTTATGTATAAAACATTTGAGATGGAACTCGCCGGAAGAACCTTAAGAGTTGATGTCGGCAGAGTTGCAAAACAGGCAAATGGTGCTGTGTTAATGCATTATGGTGATACAACTGTACTGTGTACAGCAACTGCTTCAGAGAAGCCAAGAGACGGAATCGATTTCTTCCCACTGAGCGTTGAATACAATGAAAGAATGTATGCGGTAGGAAAGATTCCTGGGGGATTCAATAAGAGAGAAGGAAAAGCATCTGAGAATGCAATCCTTACATGTCGTGTGATCGACCGTCCGATGAGACCACTGTTCCCGAAGGATTACCGTAACGATGTAACACTGGAGAACCTTGTATTATCTGTCGATCAGGATTGTTCACCGGAGCTTACAGCTATGCTTGGTGCAGCAATCGCAACAACAATCTCTGATATCCCGTTTGACGGACCAATCTCTACTACACAGGTAGGTCTGGTTGACGGCGAATTCGTATTCAACCCTACAGCAGCTCAGAAAGCAGTATCTGACATGGCTTTAACGGTTGCTTCGACAAAAGAGAAAGTCATCATGATCGAAGCAGGAGCAAACGAAGTTCCTGAGCAGCAGATGATCGATGCGATCTTTGCTGCGCATGAATTAAACCAGAAGGTAATCGCATTTATTGATACAATCGTGGCAGAATGCGGAAAACCGAAACACGAATATGAAAGCTGTGCAGTTCCGGAAGAACTCTTTGCAGCAATCAAAGAGATCGTTACTCCGGAAGAGATGGAAGTAGCAGTATTCTCCGATGACAAACAGACAAGAGAAGAGAATATCCGCGCCGTAACAGAAAAATTAGAAGAAGCATTTGCTGAAAATGAAGAGTGGCTTGCAGTTCTTCCTGAAGCTGTATATCAGTATCAGAAGAAGACGGTACGTAAGATGATCTTAAAAGACCACAAACGTCCGGACGGAAGAGAGATCGACCAGATCAGACCACTTGCAGCAGAAGTTGACCTGATCCCTAGAGTACATGGTTCTGCAATGTTCACTCGTGGACAGACACAGATCTGCAATATCTGTACATTAGCACCACTTTCTGAAGCTCAGAAACTGGATGGTCTGGATGAAGCAGAGACAGTCAAAAGATATATGCATCATTACAACTTCCCATCATACTCTGTAGGTGAGACAAAGCCATCCAGAGGACCGGGACGTCGCGAGATCGGACATGGAGCACTGGCAGAGCGTGCGCTGCTTCCGGTACTTCCAAGCGAAGCAGAATTCCCGTATGCGATCCGTACTGTATCTGAGACATTCGAATCTAACGGTTCTACATCTCAGGCAAGTGTATGTGCATCTTCTATGTCATTGATGTCAGCAGGTGTACCAATCAAGGCTGCAGTAGCAGGTATCTCATGTGGACTTGTTACCGGTGATACAGACGATGATTATCTGGTGCTTACAGATATCCAGGGACTGGAAGACTTCTTCGGAGACATGGACTTCAAGGTAGCCGGTACACATAAAGGTATCACAGCGATCCAGATGGATATCAAGATCCACGGACTGACAAGACCGATCATTGAAGAAGCTATTGCTAAGACAAGAAAAGCAAGACTTTACATCATTGATGAAGTTATGAATAAAGCAATCGATGCTCCAAGAGCAGAGGTTGGAGAATTCGCTCCGAAGATCATTCAGATGCAGATCGATCCACAGAAGATCGGTGATGTTGTTGGACAGCGTGGAAAGACAATCAATGCGATCATCGAGCAGACAGGTGTGAAGATCGACATTACAGATGATGGTGCCGTATCTATCTGCGGAACAGATGCCAAAGGTATGGAAGAAGCACAGAAGATGATCCACATCATCGTCACAGATTTTGAGGCCGGACAGGTTCTGGAAGGAAAAGTTGTCAGCATCAAAGACTTCGGTGCATTCCTTGAGTTCGCACCTGGAAAAGAAGGAATGGTACACATTTCTAAGCTTTCCAAAGAAAGAGTGAATCGTGTAGAAGACGTTCTCACACTTGGCGATGTTGTTAAGGTTGTATGCCTTGGCAAGGACAAGATGGGAAGAATCTCATTCTCTATGAAGGATGTAGCGGAATAAGATTATAATTTAATATCAGATGTTATGTGAAAGCCTCGGATTTCCGGTAGTGGAAACCCGAGGCTTTTTTGTGTTTCTGGAAAAATACCAGTCATAATCTCCGCCCATCCACATATACATGGGTGTAAAGAGGTGATGAACATGAAAGAAGATACAATCTTAAAAGTCCTGCCATGGGATGTCAGAAGTATTATACAAAAGGAAAAGCTGGAGTTCGAATACTTACAGGAGATCCGTCTCCGGGAGGGAAAGCCGCTGATCTTCCTGTATCATGACACAGAAGTTATTCCCGGAGCGAAAGCCAGACGGCCATACCTGGTGACGAAAGATAATATCCGCGAAATGCTGGAATACATCAGTAATTATTCCCTATATGCGTGCGAGCAGGAGATGCGGCAGGGATTTATCACGATCGAAGGAGGACACAGAGTGGGATTGTCGGGACAGGCTATTATGGAAAATGGGAAGGTAAAGAACCTGAAATACATTTCTTCGGTAAATATCCGTGTGGCACATGAGATGATCGGATGCGCCGATGCGGTATTTCCCTATATTGTATGTAACCGGTTGTTATGTCATACATTGATCGTATCGCCGCCGGGATGTGGTAAGACGACACTGTTAAGAGATCTGATTCGTCAGATATCGGAAGGAAATTCCTGGCTTCCGGGACTTGCGGTAGGTGTGGTGGATGAACGTTCGGAGATTGGCGGCTGCTATATGGGTGTGGCGCAGAATCATCTTGGAATCCGTACGGATATTCTGGATGGGTGCCCGAAAGCAGAAGGGATGATCATGCTGATCCGTTCAATGGGACCGCAGGTGATCGCTGTGGATGAGATTGGGACACCGGAAGATGTACATGCTATAGAATATGCCATGCACTGTGGATGTAAGATGCTGGCGACCGTACATGCAGAGTCAATGGAAGAACTTAGGAAAAAACCACTGTTCAACCGGATGATCGGAGAAGGAAGGTTCGAACGGTATATTTTACTTGGAAATGACGCACACGTGGGACAGATCGAAGGAATCTTTGATAACAGGGGAAGCCTTCTATACAAAGAAATGATGGAAATGGCGAAATGATAAAAGGAATCGGGGCAGTCATGGTCATTCTTGCAGGCGGGGGCTGGGGAATGTTGCAGGCTGCAAAAATAGAAGAGTGTTACAGACAGATGCGATATCTGAGAAAACTGATTTTTCGGATCAGAAGTGAGATCCGTTATTCCAGACAGGTGCTTCCGGAAGCGTTTCTGCATGTAGGGAGCGAAGCGCAGGAACCGTATAAGATGTGGCTGCTTTCTTTGTGCGAGAGGCTGACGAAAAGACAGGGTACAAGTCTGGCGGGAATATGGGAAGAAGAGACGAGAAAATATCTTGCGGAAACCGGAATCCCACAGGATATGACGGAGAGTCTGATACGCCTGGGCAGTGAATTGGGAACGATCGATATCGAGATGCAGGTGAAGACATTGGATCTGTACCTGGAACAAATGGAACAGAAAATGGAGGACATGAGAACGGAGCAGAAGGAGAGAATCCGTCTGTACCAGTGTGTCGGAGTGACCGGAGGCATATTTCTGGCAATTATCCTCCTGTAAAAAATAGGAGGCAGTATATGAGTGTGAATCTGATATTTAAAATTGCGGCGGTAGGGATTCTTGTATCCATACTTTGTCAGGTGTTAAAGCACAGCGGAAGAGAAGAACAGGCATTCTTGACCAGTCTGGCAGGACTTTTACTGGTTTTATTCTGGATCGTGCCATATATCTATGATCTGTTTGAATCCATCCAGGATCTGTTCTCGTTATAAAATGTGTGATGTCTGAGAAGTATGTGCTATATGGGATGGGAGGCGGAACATATGAGTATGCTGCAGATCGGAATACTGGGAGTGGCAGGAGTTCTTCTGGCTTTGCAGTTCAAAAGTGGTAAATCCGAATATGGCATCTATATCAGTATTGTCCTTGGTCTTTTGATCTTTGCCACTTTGCTTGGGAAGATCAGACTGATCAAAGATGTGTTGAATGAGATCAACAGCGTTGCCGGGCCTGGCAATGATTATTGGAAAACATTGTGGAAGATTCTTGGGATTACATATGCGGCCGAATTTTCTTCGGCAATATGTAAAGATGCGGGGTATCAGACGATTGCATTACAGATCGAAGTGTTCGCCAAGATTACAATCCTGGTGTTAAGTCTTCCGGTGTTAAGTGCGCTTTTGCAGACGATACGGGGATTTCTGGTATGAGATGTAGTGCGGGATATAAAAAAATAACGGGTATTTATATCGGGTGCGTCTTAATATTTTTGCTATTGTTTTCGGCGTTGGAAGATATTGGAGTTACATATTGTTATGCGGCGGATCCAGAACAGGAACAACAGAAAATAAAAGAAAGCATCCTCTCAGAATTTGAATACGGCAAAATTGACGATTCCTTACAGTCTCTGTTCCCTGAAAAACGGATCATATTTAAAGAAGTAATATCGGAAATCTTAACCGGAAATCTG
Source organism: Dorea longicatena (assembly GCF_024168045.1). Classification (GTDB taxonomy): domain Bacteria; phylum Bacillota; class Clostridia; order Lachnospirales; family Lachnospiraceae; genus Dorea_A. The sequence goes on along the minus strand of NZ_CP100126.1, from coordinate 1,582,217 downwards.
AAGGCATCTGCAAAGCTTCTTTCAGAATTCGTCAGGGAGCAGATGTTTTATCTGCTTCAGACGGGCAAAAAGAATTTGATACATATATTGCTGATTGCAATGATTGCAGCATTCATGAATCAGTTTGCAGGTACCCTTCAGAACCGACAGGTGGCAAGTGTCGGATTCTATATGATTTACATGTTATTGGCGGCACTGACGGTCGCTGCTTTTGATGTGGTTCTTAAGTGGGTGGAATCCGGGATACGGAATATCACTGCTTTTATGGGAGTATTCTATCCGGTTTATTTTCTGGCGGTTGCAGTGGCGAAGGGAAGTGTGACCGGGGTGGCATTTTACAATCTTGTTCTGTTTTTAATCTATGCGGTTGAGATCATAATCGAAAATGTACTGCTGCCGATGGTGAGAGTATATATGATCATCCGTATCTTGAATTTTCTGGGACCGGAAGATATGTTGGAGAAATTATCGGAATTTCTGGAAATTGTCATCCGCTGGACGCTTAAGACAGCACTTGCGTGTGTCATCGGTGCGAACCTGATCCAGGGAATGATCAGTCCTGCGATCGATACGGTGAAAAGAAGCACCGTACTGAAAGGTGCAGAGGCAATCCCGGGAATAGGCAATCTCCTGGGCGGAATGACGGAGGTGGCGCTTGGAACGGCAGTACTGGTAAAGAATGGAATCGGGATGGCAGGAGCGGTGATCTGTATTGCCCTGTGTGTCATACCGTTAGTCCAGACTGCGGGAACAGCTCTTCTTTATAAGCTTGCGGCTGCCATGATCCAGCCGGTGTCGGATGAACGTGTCACGGGCTGCGTAGAAGCGGTAGGAGAAGGATGTCAGATACTGATGCAGATTGTATTTACTGTGGGAGTGTTATTTCTGCTGACGATCGCAATCGTGGCGGCGGTGACGAATGCATGACCAAAAAGGAGCGGGACAGATGGAGTTTATCTATAACTGGATCTTAAAGTTATCATTTTTTGCAGTGCTTGGAAGCATGATCTTACAGATGCTGCCGGATCATGGGTTTCAAAAATATGTCCGTTTCGTTCTGGGACTGATTCTGACAGCAATGTTGGTTGTTCCGGTATTGGAATTATTGGATAAGAGAACCGCATTTGAAGAAATTTATCATAACAGTGTATATAAGATTCAGGTCAGTGAACTGGAAGAAAAAAGTCAGAAAGTTCAGGAAGAGATTCTCAGGATAGATGGACAGAATGATGAAAATACAAGCCAGAACAGAAGAATCGAGGTGGAGCAGATTGAAATCGGCAAAGAATCTGAGTGAATTGTTTCCGAACAAACTTACAAACTGGAAAAAGTTTTCGTTTAAAAATTTAAAAAAAGATCAGCTCCTGATTCTGCTTCTTGCAGGAATTCTTCTGATGGTGATCGCAGTTCCGGCAGGAAAGACGAAAGAACATGCTTCGTCCGCATCAGACGGCAATACAGGAAAAACTGTAAGGGGGACATCTGATGGGACAGACGAAGAAGCGTATACTACCTATCTGGAAGACCGCCTGAGTCGGATCTTATCGCAGATTGAAGGAGCCGGAGAAGTAAAGGTGATGATCACACTGAAATCTTCAGCAGAAAAGGTGCTGGATAAGGATACAGAATCGGATCAGGAAACGGTGACGGAAGAAGACAGCCAGGGTGGAACCAGACAGTCGTCAAAGGCATCCAAAAAAGAAAATACGGTATATGCAAGTGACAGTGACAGCACTACTCAGGGTAGCGGATCTCCATATGTAAGCAAAGAATTAAGTCCCGAAATCGAAGGTGTGGTCGTGATCGCAGATGGAGGCGGGAATGCAGTGGTGAAAGAAAATATCAGCAGTGCGGTCCAGGCATTATTTGATATCGAACCGCATAAGATTAGAATAATGAAAAAGCAGATGAATTAAAGCAGTGTAAAACGGACAGGAGGGCATAACATTGAAAAAGATTGCAAAGAAGAATCAGATTGTGATCGCAACACTGGCAGTGATGATCGCAGCCGCAGGGTATATGAATTACTCGGGCAAATTATTTCCGAACAAGACGAAGACACAGGAGACCAATTCTGAACTCGCAAACAAGGAATTGCTGGATATTTCCGATGAAGATGCATCGGTGTCATCCGGAGATATGAAAAGTCAGGAGGGGGATTCCGGCAGCGGCGCAGACAGCAATGCCGGAAGTACAGATGACGGAAGTGTAGACGGAACACCCGGAGAAGCAGTCCTTACAAATGGATCAGTAAGTTCGGTTGTGTCGCAGGCAAAGGTGAGCAGGGAACAGGTGCGCTCTAAGAATAAAGAAACATTACAGAATATTATCGATAATAAGAATCTCAGCGCCGAAGAAAAAGAAAAAGCCGTGAACCAGATGGTGCAGATGACGGAGACCGCAGAAAAAGAATCGGCTGCAGAGTCACTCCTGGCAGCCAAAGGATTTCATAATTCCGTTGTGAGCATCACGGATGATCAGGCAGATGTGATCGTAGGAGCTTCCGAGTTAAGTGATGCAAACCGTGCGCAGATCGAAGATATTGTGACCAGAAAGACGGGGGTGGCAGCACAGAATATTGTGATCAATCCGGTGAATGCGGATTCGAAGTAAGCTGCAGAAAACAAGGGAAAACCTTGAAAATACAGGAAAAATATGTTTGAGCATTTTAAAGACATATGTTATACTGATTAATAGTGCCTATAAACGGATATACTATAAATTAGGAGTGTATAATATATGTCACAGATTACGAATGAAGTAAAGAATCAGATAAAGAAAAGAAGAACATTTGCAATTATCTCACATCCCGATGCAGGTAAGACGACACTGACAGAGAAGTTCCTTCTCTACGGAGGTGCCATCAATCAGGCGGGAAGCGTAAAAGGAAAGGCAACTGCAAAGCATGCGGTTTCTGACTGGATGGAGATTGAGAAAGAAAGAGGTATCTCGGTTACTTCTTCCGTATTGCAGTTTAATTATGACGGATACTGTATCAATATCCTGGACACACCGGGGCATCAGGACTTTTCGGAGGATACTTACCGTACCCTGATGGCAGCAGATTCTGCGGTGATGGTTATCGATGCATCCAAGGGTGTCGAGGCACAGACGAGAAAGCTGTTTAAAGTATGTACGATGCGCCATATCCCGATCTTTACATTCATCAATAAGATGGACCGTGAAGCAATGGATACATTTGAACTTCTGGATGATATTGAAAATGAACTTGGAATTGCAACATGCCCGATCAACTGGCCGATCGGTTCAGGTAAAGAGTTCAGAGGTGTATATGACAGAGCAAGTAAAAAGGTGGAAATCTTCTCGGATACAAAAAAGGGAACGACGCAGGGAGAAGTAAAGAAGGTAGATATCAATGATCCGGAGATCTCGTGGCTGATCACAGATGATCAGAGAGTGCAGCTGGAAGAAGAGATTGAACTTCAGGATGGTGCCGGAGCAGAATTCGACCAGGAACTGGTAAGCAAGGGAGAACTTTCACCGGTCTTCTTTGGATCTGCGCTTACCAACTTTGGAGTGGAGACATTCCTCCAGCATTTCCTTCAGATGACGACATCACCGCTTCCGAGAACATCTGACAGAGGTCCGATCGATCCGATGGAAGAAGGAGATTTCTCGGCATTTGTATTTAAGATCCAGGCGAATATGAATAAAGCGCACCGGGACAGGATTGCATTTATGCGTATCTGCTCCGGAGAATTCGAAGCCGGTATGGATGTATATCATATGCAGGGCGGAAAGAAAGTACGTCTTTCCCAGCCGCAGCAGATGATGGCAAGCGAGCGTAAGATGATCAGTAAAGCTTACGGCGGAGATATCATCGGTGTATTTGATCCGGGAATCTTTTCAATCGGAGATACACTGACGACCGCACAGGATAAATTCACATATGAAGGGATCCCGACATTTGCGCCGGAGCATTTTGCACGTGTGCGCCAGGTTGATACTATGAAGAGAAAGCAGTTCATTAAGGGAATCAACCAGATTGCCCAGGAAGGTGCAATACAGATATTCCAGGAATACAATACCGGTATGGAAGAGATCATTGTCGGTGTTGTCGGAGTGCTTCAGTTTGATGTGTTAAAATACCGTCTGGAGAACGAATATAACGTGGAGATCCGTCTGGAAAATCTGCCATATGAGTACATCCGCTGGATTGAAAATGAAGAAATTGATCTGGATAAACTGACCGGAACTTCGGATATGAAAAAGGTAAAAGATCTGAAGGGACGTCCGCTTCTGTTATTTGTCAATGAATGGAGCATCCGTATGACGGTAGACAGAAATGAAGGACTGAAACTGACTGAGTTCGGCAGATCATAAAAATATCAGCAGAAATAAAACTCCCGGGATGACTGGGGGTTTTCAAATGTATATAAGTTTGTTATAATAAAAGACAGTGAAAAACCAGACGGGAGGTCGCTTAGAATATGAGTAAAGAAGAAAAAAATACGTATACAATAAAAACAGATGAAAATCTTGGAGAGATCAAGATTGCAGATGAAGTTGTAGCGATTATCGCAGGTCTTGCTGCAATGGAAGTAGAAGGTGTTGCTTCTATGGCGGGAAATGCGACAAGAGAACTGATCAGCAAACTTGGAATGAAGTCTCTATCTAAAGGTGTAAAAGTAGATGTGCTGGACGGGATCGTAACGGTATCCCTGGCATTGAACCTGAATTATGGTTACAGCATCAAAGACATCACTTCTAAAGTGCAGGAAAAGGTAAAAACTGCAATTGAGAATATGACAGGACTTGAGGTGGCAGATGTGAACATCCGCGTTGCCGGAGTCGAGATACCGGAGGAAGCATAAGTGAAGAGAACAGAGCAGAGAGAACATATCTTTAAGTTGATATTTGGTGCTGATTTTAACGAAGAAGCAGAACAGGGAACACAGGCAGAACTGTATTTTGAACAGATCGAGGGCGCCACAGAAAAAGATATGCAGTATATCAGTGAAAAAGCGCAGAAAGTTGTAGAGAAGATTGATGAAATCGATGCAATGATCAATGAGCATACGACCGGATGGAAGACAGGACGTATGAACAAGGTAGATCTTACAATTCTGAGACTTGCGGTTTATGAGATGAAGTGGGACGAGGATGTCCCGACAGGTGTTGCAATCAACGAAGCTGTCAATCTTGCAAAGAAATACAGCAGTGAAGACGGTGCATCATTTGTAAATGGAGTATTGGCAAAGCTTGCAGATTAATCAGAGGTAGGAAATGGCTCGAAATGTATATACAGTAAAACAGGTGAATGCATATATCAAGAATATGTTCACCCAGGACTTTATGCTGAACCGTATCTATGTAAAGGGAGAAGTTTCTAACTGTAAGTATCACACATCGGGACATATATATTTTTCATTAAAGGATGAGTCCGGAACGATTGCCTGTGTCATGTTTGCGGGGCAGCGAGGCGGGCTCTCTTTTCATATGAGAGAAGGACAGCAGATCATTGTGCTTGGTTCCGTAAATGTCTATGAAAGAACCGGCGCTTACCAGCTTTATGCGAATGAGATCCGGCTGGATGGAGAAGGAGCACTTTATGAGAAGTACCAGATGCTGAAGCAGGAACTCGAAGAGATGGGAATGTTCGCACCCGAATATAAGCAACAGATTCCGGCATATGCAAAGCGGATCGGTGTTGTGACTGCGCCGACGGGAGCTGCAGTCCGGGATATCATGAATATATCTGCGAGACGCAATCCGTATGTACAGCTGATTCTTTATCCGGCTCAGGTGCAGGGAGAAGGCGCCAAAGAGTCCATTGTGCGGGGAATCCGTATGTTGGAGATGAAAGAAGTAGATGTGATCATCATTGGAAGAGGCGGCGGCTCGATCGAAGATCTGTGGGCCTTTAATGAAGAAAAAGTGGCAAGGGCAATCTTCGACTGTACGGTTCCGGTGATATCGGCGGTAGGTCATGAGACAGACGTGACAATCGCAGATTACGTGGCAGACTTACGTGCCCCGACACCTTCGGCGGCTGCGGAGCTTGCAGTGTGGGATTACAGACAGGTGGAGAATTATTTGGCAGAATGCCGTCTGCGTATGAATCGGAGTGTAGCAGGAGCCGTCCGTATGAACCGGCTGCGGCTGAAAGAGATGGAGACCAGACTTTCTTATCTGCATCCGCGTCATAAGTTACAGGAACAGCAGCAGAGGCTGGCTGAGCTGGAAGATGAACTCCGTCAGATGATGAATGACCGTGTGAAGGAAGCAAGATACCGTCTGGCGATCCAGATCGAGAAGATGAATGGATTGTCTCCGATCCGGAAGCTGAATCAGGGATTTTCTTATGTAGAAGAAGCGGATGGCAGTGTGATAAAGAGTATCCGGCAAGTAAAAAAAGGTGATGAACTGACGGTGTATGTGACAGACGGACTGATTCAGACATCCGTAGAAGCTGTGCAGAATAAGACGTATGAGATATAAATGATGCCGGTGCAAAGCACGGAACAAATAGAACAGACAGATACCAGGAGAAACAAATGGCGGAAAAAAAAGGACAATCTTTGGAAGAACAGAGCCTTGAGGAGATATTCTCAGATCTGGAACAGACGATAAAAAAGATGGAAGAAGGAGAGATTTCACTGGAGGAATCTTTTCAGCTGTATCATCAGGGCATGGATATGCTGAAAGCCTGTAACAGCAAGATCGATAAAGTAGAAAAGAAGATGCTGTTATTAGATGAAGAGGGTGAGGAACATGAATTCTAAAGAAGAATTTACAATACAGATGAAAACGAAAGTGGCAGAGATCGAAGAAATCCTGAAACGATATCTTCCGGAGGCAGAAGGATATCAGAAGGTGATCATGGAGGCAATGGAGTACAGTCTGATGGCAGGCGGGAAAAGACTCCGGCCGATGCTGATGCAGGAGACCTGCAGACTTTTTGGAGAAGAACCGGAGACATTAAAGCCTTTTATGGCAGCACTTGAGATGATCCATACATATTCACTGGTGCATGATGATCTTCCGGCAATGGATAATGATGAGTACCGCAGAGGCAGAAAGACGACACACATTGTATACGGGGAAGATATGGGAATCCTGGCAGGAGATGCACTTTTGAATTACGCATTTGAGACAGCATTCCGGGCATTTGAGCAGTCTCCGGAAGAAAGTCTTAAGATTGGGCGTGCACTTACTGTCCTTGGGAGAAAAGCAGGTATCTATGGAATGATCGGCGGGCAGGTGATCGATGTAAAAGAGACCGGACATGCGGTTTCAAAAGATGTGCTGGATACCATATATGAACTGAAGACGGGCGCTCTGATCGAATGTGCAATGATGATCGGCGCAATCCTCGGTGGTGCTTCGGATGCAGAAATACAGAGCGTAGAAAAGATTGCACATTATGTAGGTGTTGCATTCCAGATCCAGGATGACATTCTGGATGTGACGAGTACAGAAGAGGTACTTGGAAAGCCGATCCACAGTGATGAGAAGAATCAGAAGACCACTTATGTAACACTTCTGGGAATTGAACAGGCACAGAAGAAAGTGGAAGAATTATCGAATGAAGCAATTGCACTGCTTCATCAGTTTACAGGGGAGAATGCGTATCTGGAACAGTTACTGATACAGCTGATTCACAGAGACAGATAAAGGGGATACCTTGTTATGTTAGAAAGAATTCAAAAAGCAAATGATATAAAAGATCTGAAGCCGGAAGAACTTCCGGAACTGGCACAGGAGATCCGAAAGTTCCTGGTCGAGAAGATCAGTAAAACCGGAGGACATCTGGCATCGAATCTCGGCGTAGTAGAACTTACAATGGCAATGCATCTGGTCTTTGATCTGCCGAAGGATAAAATCATATGGGATGTAGGACATCAGTCCTATACACATAAGATCCTGACCGGAAGAAAAGACGGATTTGATGACCTGAGAAAATATGGCGGAATGAGCGGATTCCCGAAGAGAAAAGAAAGTGCATGCGATGCATTTGACACCGGACACAGCTCTACTTCTATCTCGGCGGGGCTTGGGTATGTGTGCGCAAGAGATCTGCAGAGGGAAGATTACAGTGTGATCTCGGTAATCGGAGATGGGTCGCTGACAGGTGGGATGGCATATGAAGCACTGAATAATGCATCCACGCTTAAAAAGAATTTTATCATTGTATTGAATGATAATCATATGTCTATTTCGGAAAACGTTGGAGGAATGTCGGATTATCTGGCAAAGCTGCGTACGGCGGACTTCTATACAGATCTGAAAAAAGGTGTAACAAATGTACTGCATAACGTTCCGGTCGTGGGAGATCCTGTGATCGAGCGTATCCGCAAGACCAAGAGCAGCCTCAAACAGCTGATCGTTCCGGGGATGTTCTTTGAAGACATGGGGATCACCTATCTAGGGCCGATCCAGGGGCATAATATCCCGACGATGGTACGTGCATTTAAAGAGGCAAGAAAGATTGAAGGACCGGTATTGCTTCATGTAATTACCAAAAAAGGAAAAGGATACGGGCCGGCAGAAGAAAAGCCGGAAAAATTCCATGGAATCGGACCGTTCCGGGTAGAGACGGGAGAACCGGAAAACCCGAAAAAGAAAGATACGTATACAGATGTTTTTTGTAAAGTAATGTGCGATGAGGCGGCAAGAAATGATAAGCTGGCAGCGATCACAGCAGCAATGGAAGACGGCACGGGACTTGCAAGATTCCGGAAAAAATATCCGGATCGCTTTTTTGATGTGGGAATTGCAGAAGAACATGCAGTGACATTTGCGGCGGGACTCGCAGCAGGTGGAATAAAGCCGGTATTCGCCGTGTATTCGTCATTTTTACAGAGGGCATATGACCAGATGATCCATGATGTGGCACTTCAGAATCTTCCGGTAATGTTTGCAGTAGACCGTGCAGGTCTGGTGGGAAACGACGGGGAAACCCATCAGGGAATCTTTGATCTGTCCTACTTAAGCACTATCCCTAATATGGTTGTACTGTCGCCGAAGCATAAATGGGAACTGGCTGATATGATAAGATTCGGTATCGCATATGATGGTCCGGTAGCCATCAGGTATCCTAGAGGCAGTGCATGCGATGCCTGTCCGGAATTCAGAAGTCCGGTAGTATACGGAAAGAGTGAAATGCTATACGAAGAACGGGAGATTGCAGTGATCTTTGTCGGACATATGTTTGGCGAGGCGCTGGAGGTCAGAAAACAGTTAAAAGAAGCCGGATATCACTGCTCACTGGTCAATGCAAGATTTGTAAAACCACTGGATACAGAGATGCTGGATCACCTGACAGAGCAGCACAAGCTGATCGTTACGATCGAAGAAAATGTAAGATCCGGCGGATTCGGTGAACATGTAACAGAGTATCTGATGAGGACGGGTTCGGATGCGAGAGTGCAGATCCTGGCACTTCCGGATGAATATATAGAGCATGGCAATGTGGAGGTTCTGCGCAAAGAGACTGGTCTGGATGTAGAGACCATGACAGCGAAGATCCGTAAGTTATATGAGACATTATAGATATGTGACACGATAGATAACAGGAGAGATTATGAAAGAACGATTAGACGTATTACTGGTAAAGAGAAATCTGGCAGCTTCCAGAGAAAAGGCAAAAGCCATCATTATGTCCGGAATCGTATATGTAGATGGGCAAAAAGAAGACAAGGCTGGGACTACTTTTCCGGAAGAAGCTATGATCGAAGTACGCGGACATACGCTTCCGTATGTCAGCCGCGGAGGACTGAAACTGGAAAAAGCAATTAAGAACTTTGATGTGAACGTAGAAGGAAAAGTATGTACGGATGTAGGTTCTTCTACGGGTGGGTTCACAGACTGCATGCTGCAGAATGGCGCGGTAAAGGTATTTGCGATTGATGTGGGACGCGGACAGCTTGACTGGAAATTAAGACAGGATCCACGCGTAGTGTGTATGGAAAAGACGAATATCCGTTATGTGACACCGGAAGATATAGGGGAACCGGTGCAGTTTTCATCCATTGACGTATCCTTCATCTCACTTACGAAAGTACTGCTTCCCATCCGTAATTATCTGACGGATGAAGGACAGATCGTAGCATTGATCAAGCCGCAGTTCGAAGCAGGCAGGGAAAAGGTTGGAAAGAAAGGCGTTGTACGTGAGAAGAGTACACATATAGAAGTGATTCATAAAGTGATCGATTATGCAATGTCTATTGGATTTGAAGTGCTGAATCTGGAATTTTCTCCGATCAAAGGACCGGAAGGTAATATCGAATATCTGGTCCACTTACAGAAATGTGAAGCGACTGACAGAATCTCGCCGCAGATCGATGTCGAAAAGACGGTAGATCTGTCGTTTGCTACACTTGCGAAAGGTTAGAGGCAGATGTTAAAAAAGTTTTGGATCGTTACCAATGACGGGAAAGATACGAATCATGCGGTGACAGGAAAAGTAAAAGAATTGCTGGAGATAGCAGGAAGAAACTGTGCATTGTGTGAAAAGGATGCAGAAAAGAATATTATCAGGGAACGGATTCCGGACATGATAGACTGTGCGATCGTGATCGGCGGTGACGGAAGTCTGATTGAAGTGGCAAGAACACTTTGGAAAAGAGATGTTCCAATTTTGGGTATCAATATGGGAACGCTTGGGTATCTTACAGAAGTAGAAGTGAATAATCTGGAAGAAGATATCACGCAGATGCTGCAGGGGGATTATCTGTATGAAGAACGCATGATGTTAGAAGGAACATTTCAGGATGGGAAAAAGGATGTCGCGCTAAATGATATTGTTGTGTCGCGAAGGGGCGATGACCTGCGCATTATTTATTTCAAATTGTTTGTAAACGGGGAACTTTTGAATTCTTACGAAGCGGATGGAATTATCATATCCACACCGACCGGATCTACGGCATACAATCTGTCGGCTGGAGGTCCAATCGTGGAACCGACAGCGTCACTTACCGTGATCACACCAATCTGCTCTCATGCATTGAATACAAGAAGTATTGTTCTGTCTTCAGACGATGAGATCGTAATTGAGATCGGGGAAGGACGAAGAGGAAATATCGAAAAAGTACTGGTCACATTTGACGGTGCGACCAGTGTGCCGATCCAGACCGGGGATAAGCTGACAATCTGTAAGGCGGAAAAGACGACAAAGATAATGAAGATCAATAAAATCAGTTTTTTGGAAATATTACGGAGAAAGATGAAGGGAAATTGATGAGATGAAAGTAAACAGACATGCGAAGATCATAGAACTGATCAACAAATATCATATTGAAACGCAGGAAGAACTGGCAGAATATCTGAACCGGGAAGGGTTTAAAGTAACACAGGCAACGGTATCCAGAGATATCCGGGACCTGAAGCTTACAAAGATACCGTCTGAGAACGGCAAGCAGAGATATGCACTGCATCAGCATCATGAGAGTGCAATGAGTGAAAAATATATCCGTGTCTTAAGAGAAGGATATCTGTCCATGGATATGGCGCAGAATATCCTGGTGATCAAGACAGTAGCGGGAATGGCAAGTGCGGTATGTGCGGCACTGGATGCAATGAAATGGAATGAGATTGTCGGAAGTATTGCAGGGGATGATACGATCATGTGTGCGATCCGAAGTGTGGATGACACGGTAAAAGTAATGGACAAGATTAGCAAGATTATCTTATAGGAGGATGCATGTTACAGTATTTACATGTGAAAAACCTGGCTTTGATCGATGAGATCGAAGTAGAGTTCGGCAGAGGACTGAACATATTAACTGGAGAGACCGGTGCCGGGAAGTCGATCATTCTTGGCTCGGTCAATCTTGCTCTTGGCGGGAGATACACGAAAGATATCCTCCGACAGGGAACGAGATACGGACTGGTAGAACTGACATTTTCGGTAGAAAGTGAACGACAGATCCGCAGATTAAAAGAACTGGATGTTTACCCGGAGGACGGGTTTGTTACGCTTCAGAGAAGGCTGATGGAAGGAAGAAGTGTCAGCAAGATCAATGGAGAGACGGTGCAGATGGCGACGCTTAAAGCAGTATCCGCCATCCTGATCGATATTCACGGACAGCACGAACATCAGTCATTGCTTTATAAAAAGAATCATCTGGCAATAGTGGATGCATTTGCCGGAGAAGAAACGAAAAAGCAGAAAGAAAAAGTGGCGGAAACATGGCAGCAGTATAAAGGAAAAATAAGAGAACTGTCGGAAGTAGGAACAAATGGATCCGAGCGGGCAAAGGAACTGGCTTTTCTTAAGTTTGAAGTGGATGAGATCGTCCGGGCAGAATTAAAAGAGCACGAAGATGAAGAACTGGAAGCATGTTACCGGCGCATGTGTAACGGAAAGAAGATTGCCCAAAGTGTTGCGGAATGCTACCAGTATACGGGTGAAGATGGGGAAAGTGCGAGCGAAAAGCTTGGAAGGGCACTCCGAACACTGTCGGAAGCTGTGGATGCCGATGAGCAGCTGTCACAGTTATATACCCAGCTGGCGGATGTAGACAATCTGCTGAATGATTTTAATCATGAACTGGCAGAATATCAGAAAAACTGTGAATTCTCGGATGAAGAATTCTATGAGACAGAAAAGCGGCTGAACGAGATCAATCATCTGAAGACAAAGTATGGGAATTCTTATGAAGAGATCATGGCATACTGTAAGAAGCAGGAAGAACGAATCGGGATTCTGGAAAATTATGATACTTATATGCAGGAACTGGAGAAATCCTGTGAGCAGTTGTCGCAGAAGTATCTGGAACTGGCAGGAAAGCTTTCGGCACTGCGGCAGAAGAAGGCTAAAATGCTTGAAAAAAAGATTCAGAAAGGTCTTGAAGATCTGAATTTTGAACAGGTACAGTTTGAGATACATTTTGCGGAAAAGAAAGAATATGCCAAAGATGGCATCGATGATGTGGAATTCAGGATCTCGCTTAATCAGGGACAGCCGGTGAAGCCGCTGACAGAAGTGGCATCCGGCGGGGAACTTTCCAGAATTATGCTGGCGATCAAAGCGGTAATGGCAGACAAAGATGAGATCGAGACGTTGATCTTTGATGAGATCGATGTCGGGATCAGTGGACGTACTGCTCAGAAGGTTTCGGAAAAAATGGCACTGATCGGAAAAGAACACCAGGTGATCTGTATTACGCATCTGGCGCAGATCGCAGCTATGGCAGACCGGCATTTTTTGATTGAAAAAAAGACAGAAGATGCCGTGACACGAACGCAGATCTATCCATTGAATGAAGAAAATTCCGTGGAAGAACTTGCAAGGATCCTTGGCGGAGCCAGGATCACAGATACGGTGATGCAAAGTGCCAGAGAGATGAAAAATCTGGCATCACAGATGAAATAAAAAACGTAAAGATCCAGAGTATTTTTTCTGAAATACCATATACTAAGACAGACATTTGTAACAGAGTGTCTGTTTTTTTATTGCTGTGCAGACAAAAGACAGGATGGAGTGTGGAATATGAGAAAATACTGGTATCGTAGATTCCTGCTTGTGCTGCTTGTGTTATCTGTCCTTGGTTATGCAGGATATGAAATTACAAAGCGGCAGGAACAGGGGAGAAAAAAAGAAGTAAGTGCAGATACGGTTTCTTCGGACACTGTGATCCCGGGAGGAATGCCGGTTGGGATCTATCTGGAGACGGAAGGGGTCATGGTCTTAGGTACAGAGAAGATTACCGGAGCGGATGGGAAAATGACAGAACCGGCCAGGCATCTTGTGAAAGCCGGGGATTATATAGTGGAATGTAACGGAAAGAAGATTGCCGATAAAAAGAGGCTGCAGGACACATTAAAAAAGCTGGATGCGGAAGAGGTGGTCCTAAAGCTCAGGAGAGATTCCGGGTATCTGGATGTGAAGATAAAACCGGTGCGGAATAAAAAGAATCAGTACATGCTGGGAATATGGGTAAGGGACAATGCACAGGGGCTTGGAACTGTGACATTTCTGAACACGGACAGTCGTTTTGGAGCATTGGGGCATGGAATCCATGACACAGATACGAACACTCTGATGGAGATTAAAGACGGAAGGGTCTACGAGACCAGCATTCGCAGTATCCAGAAAGGAGCAGGAGGGGAACCGGGCGGGATAGAAGGAATCATCGTCTATAACCGGTATAATGTTCTGGGAACTATTGATAAAAATACAGATTGTGGGATATTCGGAACCCTTGAACGTACAGACAACCTGTTCCGGAATACAGAGCCGGTCGGCATTATGGCAACGGATGAGATCAAAAAAGGAGATGCGGTTATACGATGCTGTGTAGAAGGAAAAGTAAAAGAATACAAAATTCGTATAACAAAAACCGACAAACATACAAAAGAAGAAAATAAAGGTCTGGAGATCAAGGTGACAGATCCGGAACTTCTTGAGATTACAGGCGGAATCATACAGGGAATGTCCGGGGCACCAATCCTTCAGAACGGGAAAATCGCTGGTGCAGTCACCCATGTATTCGTCAATGATCCTGCAAGGGGATATGGGATTTTTATCGAAAATATGCTGAAACATGTAGAATAATCAGAATATTGTCGATGCAGGTCAGGTTTTTACGACAACATTTTCTTGTTCGGAAATTGCAGGAATTATATAATAAAACTCGACATGATTATTAAGGGACAAGGAGGCATAACGTAAAATGAGAGAAGTTAATGTAGCAATCGCTGACGACAATGAGAGAATTTTGGATATGCTGGGGGAAATCATAGAGCAGGATCATGATTTGAATCTGATAGGCAAAGCCAATAATGGAGAAGATATGTATCATCTGATCAAAGAAAAAGAACCGGATGTAGTACTACTGGATCTGATCATGCCTAAGCTCGATGGTTTAAGTGTGATGGAAAAAATAAATGCAGATGACCAGATCACCAAGCGTCCGGAATTTATCATAGTAACGGCTGTTGGACAGGAACGGATCACAGAAGATGCTTTCCGAAAAGGAGCAAGTTATTATGTGATGAAACCATTTCACAATGATATGATCTTAAGCCGGATCAAAGATGCAGGAAAAGGAGAGAGGCGGAATAGTTCTGAAGCAATACCCGGAAGCACAGTGCAGAAGAAGCCGGAGTATAATCTGGAGACGAGGGTGACAGATATGATCCATGAGATTGGAATACCGGCACACATCAAAGGATATCATTACCTGAGAGATGCGATCATCATGGCAGTGGATGATATGGATGTATTAAATGCAATCACAAAAGTTCTGTATCCGACGATCGCTAAGATGCACCAGACGACGGCAAGCAGAGTAGAAAGAGCAATCCGCCATGCAATCGAAGTTGCATGGAGCAGAGGAAAACTGGATACACTGGATGAACTCTTTGGATATACAGTAAGCAACGGAAAAGGTAAGCCGACAAACTCGGAATTTATTGCACTGATCGCAGATACGATCCGTCTGGAAAATAAAAACCGGTAAACAACCCTTTTATTCTGAATAAAAATACGTTATAATGATAAAGTATTCTAAGGTTGGGAGGAAAATGCAATGAAGAAAATATTATTTGCGGCATCTGAGTCAGTCCCATTTATCAAGACAGGAGGACTTGCTGATGTTGTCGGCTCATTACCAAAATATTTTGATAAAGAAAAATTCGATGTGCGTGTAATGCTTCCGAAGTATATGTGCATGAAAGATGAATGGAAAGAAAAACTTCAGTATCACACACATTTTTATATGGATCTGAACTGGAGAAAGCAGTATGTAGGTGTTCTTGAAATGGAATACGACGGAATCAGGTTTTATTTTATAGATAACGAATATTACTTTAACGGATATGCACCGTACGGTGATATATATGCGGATATTGAAAAATTTGCATTCTTCTCAAAAGCTGTATTAAGCGCACTTCCATTGATTGATTTCAGACCAGATATCATTCACTGTCACGACTGGCAGACAGGGCTGGTTCCAATCTATCTGGATAATTTCAGATATGGCAATGAATTTTACCGTGGAATCAAGACGGTCATGACCATACATAATCTGAAATTCCAGGGAACATGGGATCCGAAGCGTGTCAGAGATATTACCGGATTACCTCAGTATTATTTCGCACCGGATAAACTGGAGGCATATAAGGATGCAAATTACCTGAAGGGTGGAATTGTATATGCAGACAGAGTGACGACGGTAAGTAATTCCTATGCAGAAGAGATCAAGACACCATTCTATGGTGAAAAGCTGGATGGTCTTATGAATGCAAGGGCAAATTGTCTGTCAGGAATTGTAAATGGAATTGACTACGAAGATTATAATCCGCTGACAGATAATAAGATTGAGAGAAATTATGATGTCAGCAATTTCCGTAAAGAAAAAATCAAGAATAAGATCGCGCTTCAGAAAGAACTTGGTCTGGAGGAAAACCAGAAGACCATGATGATCGGTGTGGTTTCCAGACTGACAGACCAGAAAGGCTTTGATCTTGTTGCCTATGTAATGGATGAACTGTGTCAGGATGCAGTACAGATCGTAGTTCTTGGTACAGGGGAAGAGCAGTATGAGAATATGTTCCGTCATTTTGCCTGGAAATATCCGGGAAAAGTATCTGCAAACATTTATTATTCAGAAGCAATGTCCCATAAGATCTATGCATCCTGTGATGCATTTCTTATGCCATCCCTGTTTGAACCATGCGGACTCAGCCAGTTGATGAGTCTGCGTTACGGAACAGTTCCGATCGTACGCGAGACAGGTGGATTAAAAGATACGGTAGAGCCATACAATGAGTATGAAAAGACCGGTACAGGATTCAGCTTCATGAACTACAATGCACATGAGATGCTGGCAACTGTACGTTATGCAGAACAGATCTATTACGATAAGAAGCGTGACTGGAACAAGATTGTTGAACGTGCCATGAATAAAGACTTCTCATGGAAGAATTCTGCAAAACAGTACGAAGAATTATACGAAGGAATGTAAAAACAGACTAAAGGAGAACGACAGAAAAAATATGAAAATCAGTGATATATTAGTAGAAAAGACACCGCATCTTTCTTTTGAGGTATTTCCTCCGAAGACAGATGCAGCATATGAAGGAGTATTAAAGGCGACAGAAGCAATTGCAGAATTGAAACCGTCATATATGAGTGTTACATATGGTGCAGGCGGCGGTACCAGTAAGAATACTGTAAAGATTGCATCACATATCAAAGATAAATATAATGTACCAAGCCTTGCACATCTTACTTGTGTATCATCAACAAAAGAAGAAGTGCATCAGGTAATCGATCAGTTAAAGGCATCAGGAATTGAGAATATCCTTGCTCTCAGAGGAGATATTCCACAAGAGAGTGAATTCCCACTTCCGAATCATTATCAGTATGCATATGAGCTGATCGAGGATATCAAGAGTCAGGGAGATTTCTGCATCGGGGCTGCATGTTATCCGGAAGGACATGTAGAGTCCGAACATAAGAAGGATGATATTGCACATCTGAAACAGAAAGTAGACTGTGGTGTAGATTTCCTGACTACACAGATGTTTTTTGATAACAATATTCTTTATAATTTCCTCTATAGAGCGAGAGAAAAGGGTGTTACCGTTCCGGTTATTCCGGGAATCATGCCGGTAACAAATGCAAATCAGGTAAAGAGAATCCTGTCTATGTCCGGAACCAACCTTCCGGAGAGATTCAAAGCAATCGTAGATCGCTTTGGAGATAATCCGAAAGCAATGCAGCAGGCAGGTATTGCGTATGCGACAGACCAGATCATCGATCTGTTCGCAAATGGCATTAACCATGTTCACGTATATTCTATGAATAAACCGGAGGTTGCTGCGGCAATCCAGGCAAATCTTTCAGAGATTCTGAATAAATAGAGGAAGCAAAATGGACGCAAGAACGAAAGAAGCAATTCGTTACTTGGGATATGGCAGACATGCGGTAGATGATCATACGCTGAAGCTTGTGGAAAGCTGTTTTGAAGAACTTTCCCAGGCGGCGTGCGGCAGGATCGTCTACCGCATTTTTGAATTAGAATTCCCGGAGAGTGGAAGAATCCTTCTGGGAAATCTGGATATCCACAGTAAAAATCTTTATAAAAATCTGACGGGATGTAAAAAAGCAGTGCTGCTAGGTGCAACGCTTGGACCGAAAGTTGATCTGCTATTGCGGAAATATTCCATCGGAGATATGGCAAGAGTGGTAACACTTCAGGCGTGTGCGGCTGCTATGCTGGAAGAATATTTGGATGAATGGCAGACTGCTCTGGAAGCAGATATGAAGAAAGAGGGTTATTATATCAGACCGAGATTCAGTCCTGGATATGGAGACTTTGATATTGCACATCAGGATATGATCCTCCGTATGCTGGATACGGCAAAGAAGATCGGGCTGACACTTACCGGCGGCAATATGTTGACACCGTCAAAATCGGTGACGGCAGTGATCGGTCTCAGTGAAACAGAGACTTCCTGCCATATCAAAGGTTGTGAAGTGTGTCAGAAGAAGGACTGCGCATATCGCAGGTCATAAGATACAGGAAAAGGATAGGAGCAGACAGATGTTATTAGAACGACTGGGAAAAGAATTATTATACTTTGATGGCGGCATGGGAACGCTTCTGCAGTCAAAAGGATTGCAGCCAGGAGAACTTCCGGAAGTCTGGAATCTGGAGCATGCAGAAGAGATCGTTGATATTCATAAGTCATATTTCGAAGCCGGCAGTGATATCGTGCTTAGCAATACATTTGGTGCCAATGCGATCAAATTTCATGATTCCAAGTATGGACTGAAAGAAATCGTGACGGCCGGGATCCAAAATGCGAAAAAGGCCGCAGAGCTCGGCGTGCATGATGGAAGAACGACTTATGTAGCGTTAGATGTGGGCCCGACGGGTAAATTATTAAAACCAATGGGTGATCTTTCTTTTGAAGATGCATATGAGGCATTTAAAGAGACCATGATCTATGGAGAAGAAGCAGGAGCAGATCTGATCCATATCGAGACCATGAGTGACAGTTACGAAGTGAAAGCAGCAGTACTTGCAGCAAAAGAGAATACGTCACTTCCGGTATTTGCAACCATGATCTTTGATGAAAAGGGAAAACTTCTGACAGGTGGAGATGTCCCGGCAGTGATTGCCATGCTGGAGGGACTCCGCGTGGATGCACTTGGAATCAACTGTGGTATGGGACCGGAACAGATGCTTCCGATCCTGGAGGATATTCTGAAATACGCATCGGTTCCGATCATCGTAAAACCGAATGCAGGACTTCCGAAGCAGCGTGACGGGGAAGTCTATTATGATGTAGAACCGGAACAGTTTGCCGGATATATGGCAAAAATCGTAGAGATGGGAGCGCATGTGATCGGCGGATGTTGTGGAACAACACCTGCACATATCCAGAAGATGGTTGAGACGACCAGAGAGATGAGCGTAAAGCCGGCAACAAAGAAAGATATCACAATGGTATCTTCTTACGGACATGCGGTCATCCTTGGCGGCAAGCCGATGATCATCGGAGAGAGAATCAATCCGACCGGTAAGAAGAAATTCAAACAGGCATTAAAAGACCACGACATGGATTATATCCTGAAAGAGGGGATTACGCAGCAGGATAAGGGAGCACATATTCTGGATGTCAACGTAGGACTTCCGGATATTGACGAACCGGCGATGATGAAAGAAGTCATCATGGAGCTTCAGAGCGTATCAAGCCTGCCGCTTCAGATCGATACCGTTGATATCACAGCAATGGAAGCGGCGATGCGTATCTATAACGGTAAGCCGATGGTGAACTCTGTAAATGGAAAACAGGAAAATATGGATGCTGTCTTCCCGCTTATTAAGCGTTACGGAGGTGTTGTGATCGGTCTTACGATCGATGAGGACGGAATCCCGGCAACCGCAGACGGAAGAGTCCGTGTGGCAGGAAAAATCATCGAAGAAGCGAAGAAATACGGCATTGACAAAAAAGACATCGTGATCGATGTGCTGGCAATGACGATCAGTTCTGAACCGGAAGGTGCGAAGGTCACGCTGGAAGCACTCAAAAAAGTCAGGGAGATTTATGGTGTCTGTACGGTTCTTGGTGTATCGAACATTTCGTTCGGTCTTCCGTACCGTCCGGCAGTTAATTCAAATTTCTATACGATGGCCATGCAGAATGGATTAAGTGCGGGGATCATTAATCCTTCTTCTGAGGATATGATGCGCTCGTATTATTCATTCTGTGCGCTGATGAATTACGATAAGAACTGCGAGGAGTATATCCGTGTATATGGCAGTCAGAAAGCAGGAACACCTGCACCGGCAGCCAAGGCAGAACTGACTTTAAAAGAGGCCATCGAAAAAGGTCTGAAAGAAGAAGCACATCATGCAACAGGAGAACTGTTAAAGGAACAGGCACCGCTGGAGATCATCAATGAACATCTGATCCCAGCACTGGATACGGTAGGAAAAGGATTTGAAAAGGGAACTGTCTTCCTGCCGCAGCTTCTGATGAGTGCCGATGCGGCAAAGATCGCATTTGCAGTGATCAAGGATGTACTCGCACAGGAAGGCGGGGAAGTCCAGGCGAAGAATAAGGTCATTCTCGCAACGGTAAAAGGAGATATTCACGATATTGGTAAGAACATTGTAAAAGTCCTTCTGGAGAATTACAGTTTTGATGTGATCGATCTGGGGAAAGATGTACCACCGGAAGTGATCGTAGATACTGCAGTGGAGCAGGATATCCGGCTGGTAGGTCTAAGCGCGCTTATGACGACAACGGTTGTAAGCATGGAAGAGACCATCAAGTTATTGAGAGAACGTAAACCTGAATGTAAAGTCATGGTAGGGGGAGCTGTGCTGAATCAGGATTATGCAGATATGATCGGGGCAGATTTTTACGGCAAAGATGCAATGCAGTCCGTATATTATGCACAGAGAGTATTTGAAGAAGAGTAATCAGTGAGCAAAGAATTTCATAAAAATATACAGCAAACAAAAAGGAGACAGAAAAAATGGGATTAATATTACCAGAACATTATGACCCTCGCTTAAGCGTAAGAGAGACACAGGAAGCAATCAAGTACATTCGTGACACGTTCCAGAAGGAATTCGGAAAAGAGATGAATCTGGAGAGAATCTCTGCACCGTTATTCGTAGAAAAAAGCAGTGGTCTGAACGATGACCTGAACGGTGTGGAAAGACCGGTACAGTTTGATATCGCAGGCGTTCCGGGAGAGACAATAGAAGTTGTACATTCCCTTGCAAAATGGAAACGTATGGCATTATACAAATATGGATTCCAGCCGGGTGAGGGACTTTATACAAATATGAACGCGATCCGCAGAGATGAAGAACTTGACAACTTACATTCCTGCTACGTGGATCAGTGGGACTGGGAAAAAGTGATCAAAAAAGAAGAACGTACCATTGAGACACTGGAAGCTACCGTACGCAATATCTTCAAGATCATCAAACATATGGAACATGAAGTATGGTACAAATATCCACAGGCAGTAAAGAAACTTCCGGAGGACATCTATTTCATCACTTCCCAGGAACTGGAAGATATGTATCCGGATAAGACTCCGAAGGAAAGAGAAAACCTGATCACAAAAGAACACGGCTGTGTATTCCTGATGAAGATCGGTGACAAACTCGCAAGCGGCGAACCGCACGACGGACGTGCACCGGACTACGATGACTGGCAGTTAAACGGAGATATCCTGTTCTGGTTCGAGACACTGAACTGTGCACTTGAGATCTCCAGCATGGGTATCCGTGTAGATGAAAAAGCTCTGGAAGAGCAGCTTGTAAAAGCCGGCTGCGAAGAGAGAAAGAATCTTCCATATCACAAAATGCTGTTAAACGGCGAACTTCCGTACACCATCGGAGGTGGTATCGGACAGTCCAGACTGTGCATGCTGCTTCTCGACCGCGCACATGTCGGTGAAGTACAGGCAAGTTTGTGGCCGGAGCAGATGCGGAAAACCTGCAAAGAACACAATATGATTCTGCTTTAAATTGATTTTCAAAATTAGTTGATAACATTTTCTCAAGTGTCTATAATAGAACTATAGACTGTTATAAAAATGACAAAGGAAAAACAGGAGGAACTCCAACTATGATGAGAGGCATTAACACAACCGTAAGACGGTTGAGAAGAAAAGTTTTTGAAGAAGTTGCAGCACTTGGTTTCAAAGCAGATGCAGATACTCTGTGCGATGATATGGAAGCAATCCCATATGCACTGGTGAATGATGAGACAGAGCAGTACCGTGACAGTGTTTACCGCGCAAGAGCAGTTGTACGAGAACAGGTAAGACTTGCAATGGGACTTTCACTCCGGCCGGAAGACAAACCGGTACATCTGACAGCGGGGGTGGAAGCAAGTAACATATCAGATAAGTATTATGAACCGCCGCTTATGCAGGTAATTCCATCCGCATGCATGAGATGCGAAGCGAAAGGATATGAGGTCAGCAACATGTGCAAAGGATGTCTGGCACATCCTTGTATGGAAGTCTGTCCGAAGGGTGCGATTTCCATGGTAAACGGCAAATCCCATATTGATCAGGAAAAATGTATCAAATGTGGAAAGTGCAAGAGTGTCTGCCCATATGATGCAATTTCCAAAAAAGAGCGTCCGTGTGCAAAAGCATGCGGTGTAAATGCAATTGAATCGGATAAAATGGGACGCGCCTATGTCAATCCGGACAAATGCGTATCCTGTGGTATGTGTATGGTAAGCTGTCCGTTTGGAGCAATTTCAGACAAATCCCAGATCTTCCAGCTTGCAAGAGCATTGTCGGAAGGCGAGCAGATTATTGCTGAGATCGCACCGGCATTTACCGGACAGTTCGGAGATAATATCAATGCGAGAAACTTAAAAGCAGCACTGGAAGAACTTGGATTTTCACAGGTGTATGAAGTGGCGCTTGGTGCAGATATCGGAGCTGTTGCGGAGGCACATCATTATGTAGAGAAGGTTGCGACAGGAGAATTACCGTTCCTTTTGACATCCTGCTGTCCGTCATGGGCAATGCTGGCAAAGAAATATTTCCCGGATATGATCGATGAAGTGTCTCAGGAACTGACTCCTATGGTTGCTACTGCACGTACGATCAAGAAAGAACATCCGAATGCTAAAGTAGTATTCATCGGACCATGTGCGGCCAAGAAACTGGAAGCGATGCGCAGAACCGTAAGAAGTGATGTTGATTTTGTAGTGACATTTGAAGAACTGCAGGGAATGTTTGATGCGAAAGGAATCGACCTTTCCGAATATGAGGCAGAGTCCTCCTTCCACAATGCAACAGGTGCAGGACGCGGCTATGCGGTTGCAGGCGGCGTGGCATCTGCAATTGAAAAATGTGTAAATGAGTACTATCCGGGTGTGGAAGTAAAGATTGAGCATGCAGAAGGTCTTGCGGATTGTAAGAAGATTCTTTCTATGGCGAAGATCGGAAGAATGAACGGATGTCTGATCGAAGGAATGGGCTGTCCGGGCGGATGTGTAGCCGGTGCGGGAACGAACATCCCGGTGCCAAAAGCACAGAAGAAAGTGAAAGAATTTGTAAAAGCATCCAGCAAGCAGCTTCCGCCAAAAGAACTCGGTGAAATCGAGCTGAAATAAGTAAAAAAGAGACCAAAAAAGAGACAGGCGTAAAGATTGACAAAACGCCTGTCTCTCTTTATAATTAAAAGTTAGTATTGATAAAAATATTTATACTGATTAGATACATGAATGTAGAGCAGGAGGAAATTATGCAGAAGTATGGCGTAAACGAATTAAGAAGAATGTTTCTTGAGTTTTTTGAAAGTAAGGGACATCTGGCAATGAAGAGTTTCTCGTTAGTGCCTCATAACGATAAGAGTCTGTTACTGATCAACTCTGGTATGGCACCATTGAAACCATATTTTACAGGACAGGAGATACCACCGAGAAGACGAGTTACCACCTGTCAGAAATGTATCCGTACAGGAGATATCGAGAACGTAGGAAAGACAGCCAGACATGGTACATTTTTCGAAATGCTTGGTAACTTCTCATTTGGAGACTATTTTAAAAACGAAGCAATTCACTGGACATGGGAGTTCCTTACAGAAGTAGTGGGACTGGATCCAGATAGATTATATCCATCCATTTACCAGGATGACGATGAGGCCTTCGAGATCTGGAATAAAGAGATTGGAATTCCGGAGGAGAGAATCTTCCGTTTCGGAAAGGAAGATAACTTCTGGGAGCATGGAGCAGGACCTTGCGGACCGTGTTCAGAAGTATATTATGACCGTGGAGAAAAATATGGATGCGGAGAGCCAGGATGTACAGTCGGATGTGAATGTGACCGTTACATGGAGATCTGGAACAACGTATTTACACAGTTTGACAACGACGGACATAATAACTATACAGAATTAGAGCAGAAGAACATCGATACAGGTATGGGACTGGAACGTCTGGCATGTATCGTGCAGGATGTTGATTCCATGTTCGATATCGATACATTAAAGGCTTTAAGAGACCATGTATGTAACATGGCAGGAGTAGAATATCAGAAAGATGATAACACAGATACTTCAATCCGAGTACTGACAGACCACATCCGTTCAGTAACATTTATGATCTCAGACGGTATCCTTCCATCAAACAGCGGACGTGGATATGTATTGAGACGTCTTCTCCGCCGTGCATGCCGTCATGGAAGACTTCTTGGAATCAAGGGAGCATTCCTTGTAGAACTTGCACAGACAGTTATTGACGGATCTAAAGACGGATATCCGGAACTGGAAGAAAAGAAAGACTTTATCTTTAATGTAATCGCAAAAGAAGAAGCACAGTTTAATAAGACGATCGACCAGGGACTTTCTATTCTTGCAGACATGGAAGAAGAGATGAAGAAGAACGGAGAGACGGTTCTTTCCGGAAAGAATGCATTTAAGCTGTATGATACTTATGGATTCCCAATCGACCTGACAAGTGAGATCCTGGAAGAGAAGGGTCTGACTTATGATGAGAAAGGATTTGAAGAAGCACAGAAAGAACAACGTGCAAAATCCGAAGGAACATTTGGTACACATAACTACAGCGGTAAAGATGCAAGTGTATACGACCAACTAGAGGCAGAATTATCTTCTGAATTTGTTGGATATGACCAGCTGGAAGTGGAATCTGAAGTAACAGCTATGACAAGTGAGACAGAAGTGGTAGATGCACTGACAGACGGAGATAAAGGAACGATTATTACTGCTAAGACTCCGTTCTATGCGACGATGGGTGGACAGGAAGCTGATAAAGGCGTGATCTGTACAGAAGACGGCGAATTTGTAGTGGAAGATGTTGTGAAGCTTGCAGGTGATAAATTCGGCCATATCGGACAGGTTACAAAAGGTATGGTCAAAGTCGGTGACAAGGTAATGCTGAAAGTTGACAAAGAGAACCGTGCACTTGCTGAGAACAACCACAGTGCAACCCATCTGCTTCAGAAAGCTCTCCGTATGGTACTTGGCAATCACGTAGAGCAGGCAGGATCTCTGAATAATGCACAGAGATTGCGTTTCGACTTTACACATTTCTCTGCCATGACAGCAGAAGAACTGCAGAAGGTTGAAGATATCGTAAATGAGAAGATCCGTGAGAATCTTCCGGTTGTAATTAAAAATATGCCGATCGAAGAGGCTAAGAAGACGGGAGCTGCAGCTCTGTTCGGAGAAAAATACGGAGACATTGTACGTGTTGTAAGTATGGGTGATTTCTCTATCGAATTCTGTGGTGGTACACATGTAAAGAATACAGGAAACATCATGGCATTTAAGATCCTGTCCGAGACAGGTGTGGCTGCCGGAGTACGCCGTATTGAAGCCCTGACATCCAAAGGACTTCTGGATTACTATAGCGCTCAGGAGAAGAAGCTTCATGAGACTGCAAAATTACTGAAAGCAACACCGGAAAACATCGAAGAGAAGGTTTCTCATCTGATGAATGAAAATAAGGTATTAAAGGGCGAAGTAGAGAGCCTGAAGAGCAAACTTGCAAAAGATGCCATGGGTGATGTGATGAACCAGGTAGAAGAAGTAAAAGGTGTGAAATTCCTTGCTACAAGCCTGGAAGGTGTAGATATGAACGGCCTTCGTGATCTTGGAGACCAGTTAAAAGAGAAGCTGGGCGAAGGTGTGATCCTGCTTGCTTCTGTTAATGATGGTAAAGTAAGCCTGATGGCTACCGCTACAGACGGAGCTATGAAACAGGGAGCTCATGCAGGTAACCTGATCAAAGCAGTTGCCAAATTAGTTGGCGGCGGTGGCGGCGGACGTCCGAATATGGCGCAGGCCGGCGGTAAGAATCCGGCAGGTGTAGAGGATGCTCTGAAGGCTGCAAAAGAAGCATTAGAAGGACAGCTTGCATAAAATTTTACTGTCAATTCGCGAAATTTTGCAATTTTTTCCAAAGTGGAAGAAAGTTGTTGACGTGAGAAAAAAATATGTTATAATCATATGTAGTGCAATAAAAATACCCGAACAGTCGTATGATGCACAATATAGGACTGGAGGGGAGGTTAGGTGTGAGACTATGTCAAATGTAATCGTTAAAGAAAACGAATCGTTAGATAGCGCTTTACGCAGATTCAAAAGAAACTGTGCAAAGGCTGGTATTCAGCAGGAAATTCGTAAAAGAGAACATTACGAAAAACCAAGCGTAAGACGCAAAAAGAAATCTGAAGCTGCTAGAAAACGTAAGTATAACTAATATGTGCAGAAATAGAGTGTCGTATGACACTCTATTTTTTATACCTGTGTATGTCGGAAAAGTTCATGATAAAAATATTTAAAAAAAATTTCAAAAAACATATTGACGTTTCAAAAACACAGGTATATACTGTGAATCGTTGAAAGGCAAAGGCGCCATACCCGTTTGGGTGTGGTGCCTTTTTTTCGTTCTAATGACAGAGTGATAAAAGGATAGGAAAACGAACGAGATCATAATTCAACAAATTCGAAAATGAATGAAAGTGAGGAGTTTTATTATGAGATTAAAGGATACGGGACTTACAGCACAAGAGTTGAAGGACATGGTCAATAAGTATATGATGGAGACTTATGAAAGATATGATTTCATTGCAGAGAGAGCAGAGGGCATGTATTTGTATGATGAAGAGGGAAATGCATATCTTGATTTCTACGGTGGAGTTGCCGTTAACAGCTGTGGTAACAGAAATCCAAAAGTCATTGCAGCAATCAAGGATCAGTTAGATGATATCATGCATACATTTAACTACCCATACACAATTCCACAGGCATTACTGGCTAAGAAGATCTGTGATACGATTGGAATGGATAAGATCTTTTATCAGAACTCCGGAACAGAAGCCAATGAGTGCATGATCAAGATGGCAAGAAAATACGGTGTGGATAACTTTGGACCGGAAAGATATCACATCATTACAGCAAAACATGGTTTCCATGGAAGAACATACGGAGCAATGTCTGCAACAGGACAGCCGGACAATGCCATCCAGATGGGATTCAAACCAATGCTTCCGGGATTCGATTATGCAGAATATAATAACCTTGAAGATTTCAAATCTAAGGTAACAGAGAATACGATCGCAATCATGATTGAGCCTGTACAGGGTGAAGGTGGTGTGCATCCTGCAACACAGGAATTCATTGAAGGACTTCGTAAATTATGTGATGAAAAAGATATGTTACTCCTGTTTGATGAGGTTCAGACAGGATGGGGACGTACCGGAGCACCGATGGCATACATGGGATATGGCGTGAAGCCAGATGCAGTGTCCATGGCAAAAGCAGTCGGAGGCGGAATGCCATTAGCAGCATGTTGTGCAACAGAGAAAGTAGCAAAAGAATTTACAGCAGGAACACATGGTTCTACATATGGCGGACACTGTGTAACATGTGCAGCAGGTCTTGCATCTGTAACAGAAATTCTTGATAATAACTTAAGTGAAAATGCAAAAGAAATGGGAGAATACATGAAACAGGAACTTGCAAAACTCCCACATGTGAAAGAAGCAAGAGGACGTGGATTGCTGGTCGGATGCGAATATGATATTCCGATCGCTGTAGAGGTAAAACACGGATGCCTTGACAGAATGGCACTGATCACAGCAATCGGAGACAGTGTAAACCGTATGATCCCGCCACTTATCGTAACAAAGAAACAGATTGATGAGTTGATGTTGATCATGAGAGCGTCTATCGAAGATGCAGCTGCAAAATACTAATTCAGACAATACCACAATTTTGATTCATAAAACTACCTTTAAAAAGAGGCTGCCGGCAATTATGCTGGCAGCCTCTTACGTATTATGCTTCTTCTTCATCAGGAACGGGTTCGGGAACCTCTGTATCCCCGTTGTATTCAATGTCCGGAAGTAGTTCAAAATAAAAATCCTGATATTCTTTTGAAAGCGCCTGGATAATCTCTTTCTGCACAGATTTGAATTTGGAAATAGAAATCATATCACGGTTCATGGTGATATATACGCTGATCCATAATTTCCGTCCGGTACGCAGGATATCATAATATAATTTTGTGTCCCCGTATGTGGCAAGAATCGGAGATACGATATCTTTGATCTCCTGAACCGTTTCTTCCTCCGGAGGGAGTAAGAACAGGTCCCGAAGTCCCGTAATCACGGTTTTTACCGGAACCGGAAGCATAAAAAGGGACAGGATGATCGCCAGTATCGGGTCGAGATAAGGAATCAAAGGCTGGAACCATTCTCCGGTTATGATCTGCGGCAGAAAGAATGCGATGCACATACCAAATGATGCAACAGAGTCGATCTGCCATTCCTGGATCTCCATGATCACGATCGGTGAAGTCAGTTTACTGTTCATCCTGCGAAGCAGGAAGATCACAGCAATACTGACTAAGGTGGCACTCATTTCAAAATACGCAACCATGGAAAAGTTGACATGCTGGCCGCCGTGGAAGATGATCTGGATGTTGTTAATGATCAGTCCGACGGTAACAGCAATCATGATCGCACCTTTTACAACAACAAATAAGGATTCAATCTGCTGGTAACCAAATGGGTGGCTTTCGCTGGACGGCTTGTACATCAGCGGAACCAGTGAAAGTGACACGAATACCATCAGAATCTCGACGCCGTCATAGACACTGTCCAGAAGGACGGCCTGCGACCTTGTGATGACCGCCATAACGATCTCCAGGATTACGAAAATCGTACTTCCTGTGATGGAGATACGGAGTGCGGATTTTTCGTATTTCTGTTTACTCCGGCTAGAATGCATAATGTATCTTCTCCTTTGGCAAAATGGAATCAAGTTCATGGTAGAGTCGTGCGATCGGAAGGCCGACTACATTATTATAATCACCTTCGATCCCTTTTACGTGGATGGCAAATGCGCCCTGGATGCCGTAAGCGCCGGCTTTGTCAAGAGAATCACCGCTGTCAACATAAGTATGAAGATCCTCTTTTGTGACTGGATAAAATGTAACATCCGTTTTTTCGTAAAATGTATGTAGGATCTGCTTCCCGCTGATATGTCCTGCGAATGTGACTCCGGTATAGACTTGATGTGTGCGGTCCGCGAGCATGGAAAGCATATCAAAGGCTTCCTCGTTATCAGCCGGTTTTCCGAGAATCTCACCGCGGTAAGATACAATGGTGTCGGCACCGATCACGATACAGTCTTCTGTCTGATATGCAGGATTATCTTTTATCCGTGATTCGTATACATCAAGAGCTTTTTGATGTGCCAGTTCCATCACGACATCGGATGGAATATCTTTTGTAATCTTTTCTTTAACTGCAGACGGGATAACATCAAAAGAAAATCCTGCCTGGGTAAGCAGCTCCTGCCGTCTGGGAGAAGCTGAGGCTAATACGTATTTCATGACTTTTTCTCCTTGTGACTTTTTAGATATAAAGGTGTCAAAGGCAGAAATCCCCCGACAACATCAATTATAGTATAGCATAAAATGACAGAAACAGAAATTTATAAGAAATAAATTTGTAATGTAAAAATTGCAATCGCTGTGCAGATTCGATATAATGTTAACAAGTATAAGTATCAGAAACGGAGGTTTAGTGTTATGTATATCAGTGAAATAAGGACAAAAGCACCGGCAGACGAGAGAATGCCGTTAGAGCGTAAATTCTACGATACATTGGAAAAATTAAAAATCCCATATGAACAGGTAGACAATGATCCGGCATCTTCTATGGAAGAATGTGCGGAAGTAGACAAGGCAATCGGAACGGAGATACGGAAGAATGTGTTCCTATGTAATCAGAAGAAGACGACATTCTTCTTGCTGGTGATGCCGGCCGATAAAGCGTTTGACACGTCTTCTTTCAGTAAGAAGCTGGGCGTATCCCATATGTCATTCGCACCACCGGAGAAGATGCTGGAACATCTTGGTACAACACCGGGATCTGCAAGTGTTGCGGGACTTCTGACGGATGAAGATGATTATGTGCAGGTGATCATAGATAAGGAAGTTGCAGAGGCAGAATGGTTCGGATGCAATCCGGGGATCAATACCAGCCATTTGAAATTCAAGACAAAAGATCTGCTTCAGAAATATCTTCCGGCGATTCATCACAGAGCAAGGATTGTGGATCTGTAGAGTGCAGAAAAAACGCAAAAGCAGACTTCTAAAAGAAAGAGAAGAAAATAAAAAGGAATAGTAGCAGTTACAAAAATATGAAGACATCAGAAGATTTAAAACAGATATTGGAACGCATTGATCACAGAGGATATCCGGCATATAAGGATACAAGAGGCGTATACCAGTTCGGAACATATATACTGGGAATTGATCATGTACAGGGAGATCCGTTTGCAGCACCGTCCAGGTTACATATACAGGTGGCCGGAAGAGCAGTACGGATTCCGAAAGAACTATATGACAGCAAACATAAAAAGACGGCGGTGGCAGATTATCTGCTGCGAAATTTTGCAAAGCAGCTGGAACGGCATTCGTTTCAGGCACATGGTTCCGGAAAAAGCGGAATTATTCAGGTGACGAGATGTGGTCAGGAAGTGCTGGAACG
The DNA here is from genome assembly GCF_024168045.1 of Dorea longicatena. Lineage (GTDB taxonomy): Bacteria > Bacillota > Clostridia > Lachnospirales > Lachnospiraceae > Dorea_A. The sequence goes on along the minus strand of NZ_CP100126.1, from coordinate 1,551,217 downwards.
TACGGCGTGTGAGATAGATGAAAAGACAGGGGATGTGACTGTCCGCTTTGAAGTCGGATTTCCGGCAAGAGGACGTACGATACAGGCAGGAGAGCTGGTTAAAATTCTTTATCAATATCTCCCGGCATGTGTGGAAAAAGCATTATATTATAAAAATATGGACCGCAATGCAGTAAAGCAGGCAGCAGAACTTTCCGTGGATCAGGAATATATCCGTGAACAGTTGAAAAAAGAAGGACTGGTCGCATTTGTTGCTGACGGATCTATACTTCCGAGAGAATCGGGGGTTTCCCAGAGACCGATGAAGGATGCGGTACCGTTTGCTTCACCGGATTCTATGAGAATTACTATGAAGCTTCCATATAAAGGTATGCTTACCGGAATGGGGATCCGAAAGGGGGTTACCTTGATCGTAGGTGGCGGCTACCATGGCAAATCTACACTTTTGAAAGCATTAGAAAGTGGTGTATATCCACATGTTGCGGGAGACGGAAGAGAATATGTGGTCACGGATGATACGGCAATGAAGATCCGTGCGGAAGACGGAAGAAGTATCCGGCATACAGATATTTCCATGTTTATCAATGATCTGCCAAATGGAAAAGATACTTATGCGTTCGATACAGAAGATGCGAGCGGAAGTACATCACAGGCGGCAAATGTCATAGAAAGCATGGAAGCGGGAACACAGGTATTCCTGATTGATGAAGATACAAGTGCAACGAACTTTATGGTCAGGGATGAACTGATGCAGCAGGTGATTCACCGTGATATGGAGCCGATCACACCATTTATTGAGCGAGTGAGGGAGCTTTATCGGGAATATGGAATATCGACCGTGCTGGTAGCGGGAAGTTCCGGATCCTATTTCCAGATTGCGGATCAGATCGTTCAGATGGATAAGTATGTTCCGAAAGAAATTACGGAACTTGCAAAGAAAGCAGCTGCAGACTATCCGGCATTGAAGTTCCCGGAAGAAAAGCCAAAAGAGCCATCCTATGACCGGAAAGTACGCAGAAATCCGGGTATTCGACAGAAAGGCAGAGTAAAATTGAAAACAATGGGGCGTGATGCAATCATGATCGGTCATGAGACGATCGATCTGCGGTATGTGGAACAGCTCGTGGACAGTGAACAGTTGAATACGCTGGGGCAGATTGTGCGCTTTCTGGAAGAGGAGGTATTTGATGGAAAGAAGACGCTTGGACAGGCTGTGGAACAGGCGGAGAAGCTGTTGGATAAAAGGGGACCTGCCGGAATGTGTGAAGGAAACATTGTACCGGGCAATCTTGCAAGACCGCGTATACAGGAGATTTATGCCTGTATGAACCGTTACAGAAAGCTTGGAACAGACAGGAAAGAGAGGGGATAGAATATGAGAGTCATTGCCGGAAGTGCAAGAAGAACACAGTTAAAGACGTTAGAAGGCATGGATACCAGACCAACGACAGACAGGATCAAGGAGACATTGTTTAACATGATCGCTCCATATTTATATGACAGCATCTTTCTGGATCTGTTTGCCGGAAGCGGCGGAATCGGGATTGAAGCTCTGAGCAGGGGAGCAATGGAATCTGTATTTGTAGAGAAAAATCCAAAAGCTATGGCATGTGTCAAAGAGAACCTTCAGAAGACGCATTTTGAAAGAAAAGGGATGACCATGCAGATGGATGTGATGACAGCTCTCTATAAATTAGAGGGAGAAAAGCAGTTCGATTATATATTTATGGATCCACCGTATAATCATGAATTAGAAAAAAGCGTGCTGACTTATCTTGCGGAATCATCGCTTTTGTCAGAGGAAGGAATCATCATTGTAGAAGCTTCCAAAGAGACAGAATTTGATTACGCGGAAGATCTCGGATATCACATCATCAAAGAAAAAGAATATAAAACAAACAAGCATGTATTTTTGGAACCTGCGGGAAGGAAAGAAATATGTTAGCTGGAATCTATCCGGGAAGCTTTGACCCGGTTACATACGGACATCTGGATATCATCAGAAGATCTGCCGGAATGGTGGATGAACTGACAGTCGGAGTGTTGAATAATAAAGCAAAAACCCCGTTGTTTTCCGTAGAAGAACGTGTTAAAATGTTAGAGGAAGTAACGAAAGACATAGCAAATGTTAAGATTATTCCATTTGAAGGACTGCTGGTGGATTTTGCCCATAAGCTGAATGCGAAGATTGTAATAAGGGGACTACGGGCAATCACCGATTTTGAATATGAGTTACAGATGGCGCAGACAAATCATAAGCTTGCGTCGGATGTTGAGACAGTTTTTCTGACAACGAATCTGCAGTATTCATATTTAAGCTCTACTACAGTGAAAGAAGTAGCGGCCTTCGGAGGAGATATATCCCAATTTGTGCCGGAATACATAGAGCAGAAAGTCTGGGAGAAAATGAAACATAGAAGGAGAGTGTAAATATTATGAGCAGCCGTATTGAGCAGATCATAGAGGAAATTGAAGAGTATATCGACAGCTGTAAATTCCAGCCGTTGTCGACAACAAAAATAATTGTAAATAAAGATCAGATGGACGAACTGTTAAGAGAGCTTCGTATGAAAACACCGGATGAGATCAAGCGTTACCAGAAGATCATTGCGAACAAGGATGCGATTTTGGCTGATGCACAGGCAAAAGCAGACGGCATGATCCAGGAAGCACAGATTCAGACAAATGAACTGGTAAGTGAGCATGAGATTATGCAGCAGGCATATGCACAGGCAAACGAGATCGTAACCGCAGCAACTGCACAGGCACAGCAGATACTGGACAATGCAACGAACGATGCAAACCAGATCCGTGTCGGAGCCATTCATTATACAGATGATCTCCTTTCTCAGGCGGAGAGTGCGATCGGACGCACACTGGATACATATACATCGAAGTATGACAGTCTTGTAAATTCTCTTCAGGAATGTTACGACATGGTACGTAACAACAGAGCAGAGCTTGATGTTCCGCCGGAGACAGAACAGAATGTACAGCAGGAGTATCCGCAGGATCAATATCCGGCAGAAGAATATCCGCAGGATGCTTATGAGCAGGATACGTACGGACAGGATGATTATCTGGATGATGGAAATTCATATCCGGATGATATGCCGATTTCTGATTATGATATTCAGGAAGACGATACATTGGATTAAGATACAATCAAATAGCATATATGTAAGCGGAGATAAGAAGACTGGTTACCAATGCGGTGACCAGTTTTGCTGTTATATAGGGAAGAATCGGTAATTGGCTGCTGGAGATCATGGAATATGTTTGGGCGATGCAACACCATCCGCCGAAAGAGGTCAGAAAAGCGCAGAGGATAATCTTCTCAGTTGTATATAACGCAGATGAAAAGAGCAGTCTGATTCCGGTGCTGATCTCCAGACTGGAATACAGAAGAAGCGAAAAGATAGTGTTCGGAAGAACCGAAGCAAGCAGTTGTATCAGGACAGAGAACATCATCATATATCCTCCGACTTTTGTGACAGATTCGAATGCATTCAAGATACAACGGTCAAGAAAGTTGTCAGAGATACTTTCAGATGGATTGGAGAAAGAACCGGGTGTTACCTGTGGAAAGGAACAAGAGGATTCTGGCAGGCGGTAGAAGAGGCGGAAGATAAAACTCAACATAAGCGGTGTAAATGTAAGAATCAGGAAAAAAGGAATGCAAAGATTACGTTCCTTCATATTTTGGGCCACTACATAGCTTAAGATAAAAGCAGGGCTTATATTGTTGCAGAAAGATAAAAGGTAAGAGGCTTCCGAACGCGAGATTTTATTGACATTCAGAAGATCAGAGGTGGTCTTCGCACCCATCGGATATCCACATAAGAATCCGGTGAGTACTGCGAATGTGCCATAATAAGAGGTGCCGAGAAGCGGACATAAAAAAGTGGATGTGATACGGCAGATCCAGTGAAGTGCAGGTGTGCAGATCAGAACATTGATTAGTATCATATAAGGAAGCAATGTGGGAAGGACATGCCGGAACCACAGAACAAGTCCGTAACTGGCACCGGTAAAGACTGTCTGCGGAAATGACAGCATGCTAAAAAACAGAATCAATATCGGAATGGTAAGGGCAGGATGTCTGGACATGTGATCACCCGGAGAACCTTGTTAATTCATTGTATGGATAAGGTTGATTTTTTATGAAGACTGTTAGATAATAGATATCAGTGTAACATAGGAGGAATGTAGGAAAATGGCAGTATTAAATGAATTAGAACCGAAAGAAGTCTTTCGCTTTTTTGAAGAAATAAGTGCAATCCCGAGAGGAAGCCGCGATACAAAGCGCATCAGTGATTATCTGGTCGCATTTGCAAAAGAAAGAGACTTGAAAGTGATTCAGGACGAAGTGAATAATGTAATCATATTTCAGCCAGGAACACCCGGATATGAGGAAAGCGAACCTGTAATCTTGCAGGGGCATATGGATATGGTATGTGAAAAGACATCGGAATCCACACATGATTTTGAAAATGACGGATTGGAATTGTATGTGGAAGATGGATTTTTAAAGGCAAAAGATACCACTCTTGGGGGAGATGACGGAGTTGCTGTCGCAATGGCACTTGCACTGCTGGATAGCAGAGAGATTCCACATCCGCCAATTGAGGCAGTATTTACCGTGGACGAAGAACTTGGAATGGAAGGTGCGGAAGCTATCGACCTGACTGTACTAAAAGGGAAAAAACTCATCAATCTGGATTCAGAAGAAGAGAAGACCCTGACGGTTGGATGTGCGGGCGGAGTCCGCTATCAGGGACTGATTCCGGTAGAAAAAGAGACGGCATCCGGTGATGAGATCAAGATTACCATCCAGGGACTTCTTGGAGGACATTCCGGAGAAGAAATCCACAGACAGCGTGGCAATGCAAATAAGATGATGGCACGTCTGTTGTATCACATTGCAGAAGAAAAGAGTTACCGCTTAAGTGAGATTTACGGCGGCTCTAAAGACAACGTGATCGCAATGGAAGCACATGCATCTCTCGTAGCAGCACCGGAAGATACCGAACAGATACTGGCCATGATCCGGAATATGGAGGATGTATGGAATGCGGAATTCATGGGAGAAGAACCTGGTCTGACAGTAAAAACAGAAACAGAAAAAAATACAGATACAGTAGTGTTCTCAAAAGATACTACGCAAAAAGTAGTAGGGTATCTGAAGGCGAGTCCAAATGGATTAAAAGAATACAGCCGTAAGGTTGCCGGCGCGACAGAAACTTCCTTAAATCTTGGTGTTGTATCTATGAAAGAAAACGGTGTGGAAGCTGCTTTCCTGATCAGAAGCGCCGTGGACAGCAGAAAGCAGCAGGTATTGGAAGAAGTCGATGCTGTGACAAAAGCGTTCGGAGGAACAGGAACAATTTCCAGTGCATATCAGGCATGGCAATACAAACCAAAGTCAGAGCTCCGTCCGGTCATGATAGAAGCATATAAAGAAATCTACGGAAAAGAACCGGAGATATGCATTATCCATGGCGGACTGGAGTGCGGAATCTTTCTTGGAAAACGGCCGGATCTGGATTGTGTATCTTGCGGACCGGATGTTCTGGATATTCATTCATATAATGAACGTCTGGATATTGCATCTACGCAGAGAAGCTGGGAATTCCTGAAACTGGTACTTAAGAACTGCAAATAACAGGAAATAATAACAACATTCATAATGACGACAGTAAGACAGTCAGAACAAGAAAAAGATGACGGAGGATAAATATATGGAACTGCCAGCAGCATTTGAGGAAAAGATGCGGGCACTTCTGCAAGAAGAGTTCGACGACTATATTGCCTGCTATAAAGAACCAAGATACTATGGCATGCGTGTAAATACAGGTAAGATATCTGTGGAAGAATTTGAAAAGATATGTCCGTTTGAGATTAAAAAAATTCCATGGATCGAAAATGGTTTCTATTATGACGGGGACAAAGTGTCTCCTGCAAAGCATCCGTACTATTTTGCCGGTCTTTATTATCTTCAGGAGCCAAGTGCCATGACACCTGCGAACCGCCTTCCGGTAGAACCGGGAGACAAGGTTCTGGATGTATGTGCAGCTCCGGGAGGAAAAGCGACGGAATTAGGAGCAAAATTACAGGGAGAGGGAGTGCTGATCGCTAACGATATCAGCAGCTCAAGGGCAAAGGGCCTGCTTAAGAATATAGAGGTATTCGGAATCGGGAACGTCCTTGTTTTGAGTGAGGAACCGGGACGTCTGGAAAATTATTTTACGGAATATTTTGACAAGATCCTGATCGATGCACCGTGTTCCGGAGAGGGAATGTTCCGGAAAGATAAAAAGATGGTAAAAGCATGGGAGGAACATGGACCGGAATTCTTCAGCAATCTGCAGCGGAATATCATTCTGCAGGCAGCAAGAATGTTAAAGCCGGGTGGCCTTATGCTATATTCGACGTGTACATTTGATCCGGGTGAAAATGAGCGTATCATTGAACATCTGAAGAAAGAATATCCTGAATTCCATGTGCTTCCGATGGAAAGTTATGAGGGATTCTGTCCGGGAATACCGGAAGTGACAGAGGAAAAAGACGAAGAACTGAAAAAGACAGTCCGCATTTTCCCACATAAGATGAAAGGAGAAGGCCATTATGTAGCCCTTCTGCAAAAGGGTGAACCACTGCCTGCAAAAGAACTGAAAACAAAAAAGAAGGCGGGAAAGATTCCGGCCGACCTGGAAGAGTTTATGAAGCTGGTAACCTGGAAACTGGACGGTTCCAGACTGGATATCCATGGTGAGCGCATTTACTATATGCCGGAGGGACTTCCGGATGTGAGAGGAATCCGTTTCTTAAGAACCGGACTGTTGCTTGGAGAACTGAAGAAGAACCGTTTTGAACCAAGCCAGGCATTTGCTATGTGTCTGAAGAAAGACGAATATGCACAGATCATTGATCTCCCGTGTGAAGATGAACGAGTCAGACGATACCTGAAAGGGGAGACACTGGATGTGGACGATCTGACGGAGAGAAAAGCAAAAGGCTGGTATCTGGTATGTGTGGATGGGTTCCCGCTTGGATGGGGGAAAGTATCCAATGGTACATTGAAGAACAAATATCTGCCGGGATGGAGGCTGTGTTAAGATGATGCGTCTGGATAAATATCTGGCAGAGATGGGTGTGGGAACCCGCCAGGAGGTAAAAAAACAGATCCGTCAGGGAAAAGCAGCAGTTAACGGAACAGTGGTAAAAGCAGCAGATACAAAGATTGATGAGACCAGTGATGAAGTGACGATTAGCGGCCGGAACATATCTTATGTATCGTATGAATATTATATGCTGAATAAACCGGCCGGCGTGGTATCGGCAACTGAAGACCGGAGAGATACTACAGTGATCGATCTGATCAAAGAGAAGAAGCGAAAGGACCTCTTCCCGGTCGGACGATTGGACAAAGATACGGAAGGATTACTTCTGATCACCAATGACGGAGATTTGGCACACCGTCTGCTGGCACCGAAAAAGCATGTGGATAAAGTCTATTATGCAAAAATAGATGGAATGGTTACAGAAGAGGATGTAAAGCGGTTCGCAGAAGGAATCGATATCGGCGCAGAGGAAGAAGAGATGACAAGACCTGCAAAACTTGACATTATGAAGAGCGCGGAAGAATCTGAGATCCGCCTTACGATCCATGAAGGAAAGTTCCATCAGGTGAAGAGGATGTTCCTTGCAGTGGGTAAAGAAGTTACTTATCTGAAGCGAGAACGCATGGGAACCCTGTGCCTGGATGAAAATTTGAAGCCCGGAGAATACCGGCTGCTGACAGAAGAGGAGATAGAGAATGTCAGAAAATAAATTTTTACCGATTTGCAAAAAGGATATGGAAGAACGGGGATGGGAACAGCTGGATTTTGTCTATATTTCCGGAGATGCTTATGTAGACCATCCGTCTTTCGGACATGCGATCATTACGAGACTTCTGGAAGCGCATGGATTTAAAGTCGGTATCATTGCGCAGCCGGACTGGAAAGATAAGAACAGCATTACGATCCTTGGAGAACCGAGACTGGGATTCCTTGTTTCTGCGGGAAATATGGATTCGATGGTGAATCATTATTCCGTGTCGAAAAAGCATCGCAGAACGGATGCTTATACGCCGGGAGGCGTGATGGGAAAGCGTCCGGATTACGCAGCGGTTGTATACAGTAACCTGATCCGTCAGGTATATAAGAAGACACCGATCATCCTCGGAGGGATCGAGGCAAGTCTCAGACGACTGGCACATTATGATTACTGGTCAGACAAATTAAAACGTTCGATCCTGCTGGATTCCGGTGCAGATCTGATATCTTATGGAATGGGAGAACATTCGATCATTGAGATTGCAGAAGCTCTGGACAGCGGTATTGCGGTCAGTGATATCACATTTATCGCTGGAACGGTTTATAAGACGAAGAGTCTGGACAGTGTCTATGACGCGGAGATTCTTCCGGGATACGAAGATATGAAGCAGGATAAGCTGGAGTATGCAAGAAGCTTTTATACACAGTATTGCAATACCGATCCATTTGCCGGGAAAAGGCTGGTAGAGCCATATAATGATCATATGTATGTAGTACAGAATCCACCGGCACTTCCGCTTTCGGAAGGGGAAATGGACGATGTCTACGGACTGCCTTATATGCGGACCTACCATCCTTCTTATGAGAAGGACGGCGGCGTACCTGCAATCTCAGAGGTCAAGTTCAGTCTGATCAGCAACCGTGGCTGCTTTGGCGGCTGCAGCTTCTGTGCACTTACCTTCCATCAGGGAAGGATCATGCAGGTGAGAAGCCACGAGTCGCTGTTAGATGAGGCGAAGATGATTACGCAGGAAAAGGACTTCAAAGGCTATATCCACGACGTAGGAGGTCCGACGGCGAACTTCCGCCAGCCATCCTGCGAAAAACAGCTCACACGTGGCGTGTGTAAGAACCGCCAGTGCCTGTTCCCGAAGCCGTGTCCGAATCTGAAAGTAGATCACAGAGACTATATCAAACTTCTGAAAGAACTGCGTGACATTCCAAAAGTGAAGAAGGTATTCATCCGTTCGGGAATCCGGTTCGATTATGTTGTTGCGGATAAAAGTGATGCATTTCTGGAGGAACTCTGCCGTTATCATGTAAGCGGACAGTTAAAGGTTGCACCGGAGCATGTATCGGATGATGTTCTTACACTGATGGGAAAACCAGAGAACAGTATATATCAGGAATTTGTGAAAAAGTACAATAAGATGAATCAGAAGATCCACAAAGATCAGTATCTTGTGCCGTATCTGATGTCTTCACATCCGGGATCCAGAATGAAAGATGCAGTAGAACTTGCAGAGCATATCCGGGATCTTGGATATATGCCGGAACAGGTACAGGATTTCTATCCGACACCGTCAACGATCTCGACGTGTATGTATTATACAGGCGTGGATCCAAGAACGATGCGGCCGGTCTATGTGCCGAAGAATCCGCATGAAAAGGCAATGCAGAGAGCTCTGATCCAGTACCGGGATCCGAAGAATTATGATCTGGTCATGGAGGCTCTGAAAAAGGCACACCGCATGGATCTGGTAGGATTTGATAAACACTGTCTGATACGCCCGAGAAAATTCGAAGGCAGATCACAGCAGAAAGTACCGGGACAGAAAACGCAGAATCAGAAGTCTTCCGGAAAACCGGGACAGAATGACCGTAGGAAAAACAAAAACGAGCATTCCAGAAGAAATACTGTGCAAAGTGACAGACAGAACAGCAGACAGAATACAGAAACGGATAGAAGCAGACAGAAAAAGAAATCGATCCGGAATGTGCATAAGAAGAAATAACAGCAAGAGAAATAGCATAAAGGGAAAATGATGAAAAACCGGCAGCCGGATGGATGTAGAGAGGTGTTAAAGTTGAAAATAGCGATCGTTACAGGAGCATCGTCGGGAATGGGCAGGGAATTTGCGCTTCAGATCCCGCAGCTGTATAAGAACCTGGATGAATTATGGGTAGTGGCAAGACGGACAGACCGTCTGAAAAGTCTGAAGGAACAGGTAAAGATCCCGGTCAGGATCTTCGACGGGGATATGCAGAGAGACTATATTTTCGAAAAACTGCAAAGAGAACTGGATCGCCGGCAGGCAGATGTAAGGATGCTTGTAAATGCGGCAGGATATGGAAAGATCGGTAACGTCAGTGACATTGATCTGAAAGAACAGTGCGGCATGGTTGATCTGAATTGTACAGCACTCACCAGAATGACAGGAATCTGCCTGCCATATCTGTCGAAAGGCAGCCGGATTGTCAATCTGGCTTCGGCAGCTTCGTTCTGTGCACAGCCGGGATTCTGTGTATATGCGGCTTCCAAAGCATATGTACTGCGTTTTTCACAGGGACTGGCAGCAGAATTGAAGAAACGGGGAATCCTGGTAACGGCAGTGTGTCCGGGACCGGTACGTACAGAATTCTTTGACCGGGCTGGTGCGCTTGCGGCAAGTGAAAAAGAAGCACTCTGTGCCGAACCGGAAGCGGTGGTGACACAGGCACTTACAGACAGCGTGCGTGGAAGAAGCGTTTCGGTATATGGAGCAGCAATGAAAGGTTCCAGAATCCTTTCCAAGATCCTTCCGGATCACCTGCTTGTATGGGGGATGATGAAGATCAACCATGCGGATATATAAAGGCATATACGGAATATCTATGAGCTTGAGAAAATGTTTTTTCATGATAGAAAAAGACGATTACAGAAAAATTATAAATAGAAAACAAAAAGGACAGACAATATGAGAACAGAAAAAGGACAGCCGGGATATGTAAAGGCAAGAAAACAGAAATATCTTCTGGGAGCGGTCGTAGAATTTGCAATTGTGATCGCAATCTTTGTAACCGGATATATTCAGACCGGATCCAGACTGAATCTGCTTACCGTTGTAGCGGTAGTCGGATGCCTTCCGGCAGCAAAGATGCTGGTTGAATTTATCACAATGGCACCGTACAAGAGTATTGAAGAAGCAAAATATCAGGAACTGGAGGAAAAAGCACCTTTGATACTGAAGGCATATGATATGATCATTACCAGCTCACAGAAGATCATGCCTCTGGATGCAGTGGTAGTATCCGGACACATTGTCTGCGGATATGCCAGCAATCCGAAGACCGATGAGACAGCACTTGCCCGTCATATCAAAGACATTTTGAAAGACAATCATTATGATAAGATGACGGTGAAGATTTTCCATGATTATACTGCATTTTTAGCGCGTGCGGAGGGCATGAATAATATGGCAGAAGTAGAACAGAAAGAATCTTTACGGAGAGAAAAAAAGATCCGGAAGATCATCTTAAACATTTCCATGTAGAAGATTAGCGGGAGTTAGAAGAGTATATGAAAGAACTGATCATTCATGACAATGAGGCGGGACAGCGCCTGGATAAGCTGCTGCGCAAATATTTGAGCGAAGCGCCGGGAAGCTTTATTTATAAAATGCTGCGTAAAAAGAATATTGTGCTGAACGGAAAGAAAGCGACCGGAAATGAACATCTGAGAAAGGGAGACAGTGTGAAACTGTTCCTGGCGGATGATACAATTGCCAAATTCCAGGCGGCGGGAAAGACAGTAGAAGAAAACATAAAGAATACGGTAAAGTTGGATGTGATCTATGAAGATCAGAATGTGATATTTATTAACAAGCCGTCGGGGATGTTGTCGCAGAAAGCGAAGGAGACAGATGTATCAGTGGTAGAGAATGTGACAGCATATCTTTTGGAATCCGGACAGCTAACAAAGGAGAATCTTCAGACTTTCCGCCCGTCCATCTGCAACCGTCTTGACCGGAATACCAGCGGGTTGATCGTTGCGGGAAAGAGTCTTGCAGGCCTGCAGCAAATGGGAGAATTATTCAAAGAACGTACGCTGAAAAAGTATTATCTCTGTATCGTAAAAGGCAGGATCACGGAACCGGCACATATCAGTGGATATCTTGTGAAAGATGAGAAGACGAACCGCGTCAGTTTTTCAAATGGAACTTCTTCAAAAGAGGCGAATGGCCTGCCGATCGAGACGGAATATCTTCCGATCGCATGGAATCAGGAGATGACGCTTCTGAAAGTACATCTGATCACTGGACGTACCCATCAGATTCGTGCACATCTGGCAGGCACCGGACATCCGCTTCTCGGAGATTATAAATACGGTTCTAAGAAATGGAATGACCGTTATAAAAAAGAATGGAAGATCAAAGACCAGGTATTGCATGCCTATCAGCTTACAATGCCCGGTATGAAAAAAGAACTGGAGAATCTTTCTGAAAAGACATTTTACGCAAAAGTTCCGGAGACATTCTGGAAACTGATAAAGGAGACGGCATGGGAACATGGAACTCAAGAGGCCTTAGAGGTTCTACATTAGAAGATATGGTGAATCGTACCAATGAGTGGTATCTGGAAAAGAATCTGGCACTTATGCAGAAGATCCCGACCCCGATCACGCCGGTACGTATGGATAAAGAACACAGACAGATCACGCTGGCTTATTTTGATCAGCGCAGTACGATCGATTATATCGGTGCAGTGCAGGGGATTCCGGTGTGTTTTGATGCGAAGGAATGTGTGGCAGAGACATTTCCGCTTCAGAATATTCATGAACATCAGGTGGAATTTATGAAGAATTTTGAAAAGCAGCAGGGGGTTGCATTTGTCCTGATTTATTATTCATCTAAAAATATCTTATATTATATGCGTTTTGAGGAACTGTACAGGTTCTGGATGCGTGCACAGAACGGAGGAAGAAAAAGCTTCCGTTTTGAGGAACTGGACGAACGGTTTTTTATGAAATTCTTCCATGGATGTTATGTTCCATACCTGGATGCCTTGAATCTCGATCTGGAACTTCGTGATGAACTTGACAAAACGGATGAAACTGCGTATAATGCAAAGTGATTTTTTAACATGGTAGCACACTAAAGTGCTGGAAGAAAAATATTACTACCTGGAGGACATATGAAGAAAAAATTACACACTCCGGAAGGAGTACGGGATATATACAACGTAGAATGCGGAAAAAAACTTGCGTTGGAAAGCAGATTGAAAAAAGTATTTCATTTATATGGATATCATGATATCCAGACTCCGACGATTGAATATTTTGATGTGTTCCGCGAGGAGATTGGAACGACACCGGCCAACGATCTGTATAAATTTTTTGACAAAGATGGCAATACACTTGTCTTAAGACCCGATATCACACCGTCGATCGCAAGAGCATCGGCAACGTTGTTTAAAGATGAGAATCTTCCTATCCGTCTGTGCTATACAGGGAATACATTTGTGAACCATTCCAGTTATCAGGGACGCTTAAGAGAGACGACGCAGATGGGAGCAGAATTTGTCGGGGATGATTCGGTAGAGGCAGATGCAGAGATGCTTGCCCTGGTGATTGAATCTATGTTGACGATCGGGCTGAAAGAATTCCAGCTCTGTGTTGGTAATGTTGATTTCTTCCAGAGTCTGATCGAAGACGCAAGTCTGGATGAAGAGGCGGAAGAAAGAGTAAGAGAACTGATCGGTAACCGCAATTACTTCGGTGTAGAAGAATTTCTGGACAGTATTCAGGCAAAGAGAAGCTCCAAAGAAGCATTTTCAGCATTGAATGAACTGATCGGAGGAATTGATATCCTGGAAAAAGCGGAAAACCTTGCGCCGAATTCCAAAGGTGTGATGGCAATCAGACGTCTGGAGAAGATATACCACATCCTGCGCTATTACGGAGTGGAAAAATTTGTCACCTTTGACCTGAGCATGACAGGAACCTATGGATACTATACAGGAATCGTGTTCCGTGGTTATACTTACGGAACCGGGGATGCAGTTGTAAAGGGCGGACGTTATGACCATCTGATCGAAAAGTTCGGTAAGAAATCACCATCTATCGGTTTTGCGATTGTAATTGATGAACTGGTGAGTGCACTGACCCGTCAGAAGATCCGCATCGTATATCCAAGAAAGAATACGATCATCATATATGCGGAAGGAAGACAGCTTGAAGCAATCCGCCTTGCGAAGGATTTCCGTAGAAAAGCCAAGAATGCAGAACTTCTGAAGAAGGATGAAAACAGTGGATTGGAAGATTATATCCGTTACGGAAATGATTATTATGCCGGAAGTCTGGTATATATCGAGGAGACCGGAGAAGTAACGATGGTCAATCTCGTTACCGGAGAGCAGAAGATCGTGAATAGTACAGATAGGAGTTAGACATTATGAGATACCTGACATTTGCCCTGGGGAAAGGACGTCTGGCAAAACAGACATTAGAATTATTTGAGAAAATCGGGATTACCTGCGAAGAGATGAAAGATAAAGATTCCAGGAAGCTGATTTTCACCAATGAAGAATTGAAACTCCGTTTCTTTCTTGCAAAAGGACCGGATGTTCCGACATATGTAGAATATGGCGCAGCGGATATCGGAGTCGTTGGAAAAGATACAATCCTGGAAGAAGGACGTAAGGTACATGAAGTACTGGATCTTGGATATGGAAAATGTAAGATGTGTGTATGCGGATACAAAGATGCCGCACCACTTCTGCAGCATCATGAACTGATCCGGGTAGCAACAAAATATCCGAATATTGCAAAAGATTATTTCTATAACACGAAGCATCAGACTGTAGAGATCATTAAGTTAAATGGTTCCATTGAACTTGCACCGATCGTCGGACTGTCCGAAGTGATCGTGGATATTGTAGAGACAGGGTCGACTCTCCGTGAAAATGGTCTGGAAGTGTTGGAGGAAGTATGTCCGTTGTCTGCTAGGATGATCGTGAACCCGGTCAGTATGCGTATGGAAAGCGCAAGGATCAAAGACCTGCTGACAAGACTGCGGGAGCAGGTATAATACTGTACAGACAGAAAGAAAATAAAATGAGAGGATGGCGGTTAAGGCTATGAGAATACAGCGTTTGACAAAAGATGCAAAAGAGAACTTACTGGAGGATCTTCTGAAGAGAAGCCCGAATAATTACGGTCAGTATGAACAGGGAGTTCAGGAAATCCTCGCTCATGTAAAAGAAGAAAAGGATCAGGCAGTATTTGCATATACGAAGAAATTTGATCATGCAGATATCACTGCAGACAATATTAAGGTTACAGAAGAGGAGATCGAAGAGGCATATAAAGAAGTAGATCCAAAACTGGTGGAGATCATCCGCAAAGCTCTTCTGAACATCCGTACGTATCATGAAAAACAGAGACAGTACAGCTGGTTCGACAGCAAACCGGACGGAACAATCCTGGGACAGAAAGTCACACCACTTCACAGAGTCGGTGTATATGTGCCGGGCGGGAAAGCGGTATATCCATCTTCTGTATTGATGAACATTGTACCTGCAAAGGTAGCCGGAGTTGATGAGATCGTGATGGTCACACCGCCCGGAAAAGATGGAAAAGTGACACCAAACACGCTGGTTGCAGCACATGAAGCCGGCGCGGATGTCATCTATAAAGTCGGCGGGGCGCAGGCTATTGCTGCTCTGGCATACGGAACAGAGAGCATTCCAAAAGTCGACAAGATCGTAGGACCTGGAAATATATATGTTGCTCTGGCGAAAAAAGCAGTTTATGGTTATGTAAGCATTGATGCAATTGCCGGACCAAGCGAGATTCTTGTTATTGCAGATGAGACGGCAAATCCAAGATTTGTGGCAGCAGATCTTCTTTCACAGGCAGAGCATGATGAACTTGCATCTGCAATTCTGGTCACAACATCTGAAGAACTTGCCCGGAAAGTATCGGATGAAGTGGATGGCTTCTTAAAAGAACTTTCCAGAAGTGAGATCATCCGGAAATCACTGGACAACTACGGTTATATCCTGGTCGCAGATACGATGGATGATGTGATTGATATTGCAAATGAGATTGCATCCGAACATCTGGAGATCCAGACAAAGAATCCATATGATGTGATGACAAAAGTAAGGAATGCCGGTGCCATCTTTATCGGGGAATACGCAAGTGAACCACTGGGAGATTATTTTGCAGGACCGAACCATGTTCTTCCAACCAATGGTACAGCAAAATTTTTCTCACCGCTTTCTGTGGATGATTTCATTAAAAAATCAAGTATCATCGGATATTCGGAAGAAGCATTACGCGATATACATAAAGATATTGAAGCATTTGCCGAGGCAGAGCAGCTGACGGCACATGCCAATTCTATCAAAGTCCGTTTTGAGGGCGAAGAGTAGAAGACAGCAGAAAAATAAGGAGGCGAGGAGCTATGAACAGAACAGTCACCAGGACAAGAACGACAAAGGAGACGGATATTACGGTAACTCTGAACCTGGATGGAACCGGAAAGACGGAGATTGATACAGGAATCGGTTTTTTTGATCATATGTTGAATGGATTTGCAAGACACGGATTGTTCGATCTGACGGTACATGCGAAAGGGGATCTGGAAGTGGACAGTCATCATACCATCGAAGATACGGGAATCGTACTTGGACAGGCTATTCTGGAAGCAATAGGAGATAAAGCCGGAATCAAACGTTATGGCCACTTTATGCTTCCAATGGATGAGACACTCGCACTTTGTGCGGTGGATCTCTCCGGAAGACCATATCTGAATTATAATGCAGAGTTTGTGTCAGATAAGATGGGTGAGATGGATACTGAGATGGTAAGGGAATTCTTTTACGCAGTTTCTTACAGCGCAATGATGAATATCCACCTGAAGATTCTGGATGGTATCAACGATCATCACAAGGCGGAGGCGCTGTTTAAAGCGTTCGGAAAAGCACTTGATATGGCGACAATGGAAGAGCCAAGGATAAAAGAGGCATGGACCACAAAGGGAAGCCTCTAAAAGGAGACGGACAGACATGAGTTATAAAAGATTAATACCTTGCATTTTTATAAAAGACGGGAAAGCGGTCAGATGGATTGATGATCCGACTGTTGTATCCAAAGACGTAATTGAACTTGCAAAATATTACAGTGATCACGGTGCAGATGAACTGATCGTGCTTGATCTCTCAGATTCGGATGAAGAACATGATGAAACGATCACATTGATGAAACGGATCAATCGTGTGATCAGGATCCCGATGATCGCAGGCGGCAATATCAGACGCCAGGAAGATATTAAGAAGATTCTGTATACAGGTGCAAAACGGGCAATGCTGAATTTCTCTAAGCCGGATAGTGTCAAACTGATTGAGGATGCGGCAAAGAGATTCGGAAAAGAGAAGCTTGCGGTATCATTGAATGATTTTGATGCATTGTTCAAACATCAGCATCTGATCCAGGATTACAGCAGTGAAATTGTCTTTATGCACAGACTGGATCTGAATTCCATTATGAATGTAACAGATGTACCGTGTGTGATCATTACGGATACGGAAGAAGAGTCAGAGTTATTTAAAATTTTGAAATGCCCGGGTGTCCGGGGGCTTTCGGGAAGATATGTAAGCCGTACAGATATTGATTGTGTGGCATTCAAAGATAAGTGTACGGAAGAAGGAATTAAGATGACATCTTTTGAGAGTATGATGGAGTTCTCACAGTTTAAGACCAATGATCAGGGCCTGATTCCTGTCATCGTCCAGCATTATAAGACACAGGAGATCCTGATGCTGGCATATATGAATGAGGAATCTTTCTATGAGACGATCAAGACAGGAAAGATGACGTATTTTAGCAGAAGCCGGCAGAAACTCTGGGTAAAGGGGGAGACGAGCGGTCATTTCCAGTATGTAAAATCCCTGACGATTGACTGTGATCTAGATACATTGCTTGCAAAAGTAGATCAGATCGGAGCAGCATGCCATACCGGTAATCCGACCTGCTTCTTCCAGCCGCTTGTAGGAATTGACTATGATGAGACGAATCCGCTTCGGATCTTTGAATCGGTATATGACACGATCGCAGACCGTAAAGAGAATCCAAAGGAGGGGTCTTACACGAATTATCTGTTTGATAAGGGAATTGATAAGATCCTGAAAAAAATTGGAGAAGAAGCAACGGAAGTTGTGATCGCAGCAAAGAATCCGAATCCGGAAGAAGTCAAATATGAGATCGCGGATTTCCTGTATCATGCAATGGTTCTGATGGTAGAAAAAGGTCTGACATGGGAAGACATCGTAAAAGAATTGGCAGATCGTTAAGCAGAAACTCTTAGAAAACATGAAAAAGAGCCTGTATGCAGTAAGTTTTGCACATGAGTGAAACAGATATCTCATATATTGTTTCAGAGGTGAGCGCATGTGAATGAAGTGGAAAAGCGAAGAAGAGAACTTCTGGAACAGACACGTTACAGCTATCAGGAATCCGGGATACCGGCAATACATCCTAGATACAGGGCATCTTATAGTGAACTGTATGGTGAGGAAGAGGCAGAACAGGGAAGCCTGGGAATTCGTACATTTATTTGTATGATTCTGTTTGCGGTGTTTGTATTTATGCAGAATGAAGGGAAAGATATTCTACATATAAGCAGCACAAAAGTGGTGCAGGAGGTCAGTAAAAACGCTGACATTACCGATGTGTGGAAAAAAATACCATAGAGGAGTAGATTTGAGACCGTTGGTTAAGAATTGAAACTGACGGTTTTTTTGTGTATACTAGCTATATTAAAAGGAAAGCAGAGAGACTGGCGTCAGCCGGTCCCGGCAGATGAGGAGGAAGCAGATATGTTAAAATTATGGATTGTTGGTGCATCCGGACAGATCGGATCGGCCATCAATGAAGTGTTGGATCCATTAGAAATGGAAGTGTTTAACACAGATAAGGAAGAATTAGACATTACGGACACCGATGAGGTGCTGAATTTCGGAGTGATCAACCGCCCGGATGTGATCATCAACTGTGCAGCAGTCACAGATACAGATCTCTGTGAAAAAGAACCGGAGCTTGCATACCGTGTGAATGCGCTGGGAGCAAGAAATTTAAGTATTGTGGCAAGAAAGACAGGGGCCAAGATGGTACAGATATCCACGGATGATGTATTTGACGGAATCCGGCATACCCCATATACAGAGTTCGATGACACAAATCCGAAGACCGTTTACGGACGTTCCAAGAGAGCAGGGGAGAATTATGTAAAGGAATTTACACACAAGCATTTCATCCTGCGCAGTAACTGGGTGTATGGAAATGGTAATAATTTTGTAAACCGCGTACTTCATGCAGCAGATACAAAGGATGAACTTCTGATTGCATCAGATCAGTTTGGTTCTCCGACCAGTGCAAAAGACCTGGCACGTATTATTCTTTATCTGATCAAAACGAATGAATACGGAACGTACCATGCAACCTGTCAGGGTGTATGTAATCGTTATGAATTTGCGCAGGAAGTTTTGAAACTTGCAGGAAAGAGGATCACTCTGCGCCCGGTAGTGACCAGCGAATCGGATCTTTCTTCTGCAAGACCAGCATATGCGGTCCTGGATAATTTTATCCTTCGTATCATCAATGTATACGAGATGCCGGACTGGAGAGCTTCACTGAAAGAATATATGGATGAGAGGATGGAGGACTAATATGGGAGAGACACAGAAGAAGGAAAAGAAGAAAATAGGACTTACAACGAAGATTTTTATTGCATTGCTTGCAGGAGCGGTATTTGGAATTATTTTATGTTATGCGGTTCCAAGTGGACATATCAAAGACGACATTATCGTAGAAGGTGTACTGTACGTGGTCGGACAAGGCTTTATCAAACTGATGAAGATGTTGGTTGTACCACTGGTATTCTGTTCGCTTGTGTGCGGAAGTATGTCGATCGGGGATACGAAGAAGCTTGGTACAGTCGGTGCAAGAACACTGATCTTTTATCTGGCAACAACAGCACTTGCGGTTACCGTAGCATTGTCTGTCGGAAACCTGATCAATCCGGGTGTGGGACTGGACATGAGCACGATCAAGACTAATGCAGCATCTGTAGAAACTATGAAGGCTACTTCATTGACAGACACGTTGTTAAATATTATCCCGGATAACCCGATTAATTCTCTTGCAAGCGGAGAGATGCTGCAGATCATCGTATTTGCATTGATCATCGGTGTGATCCTTGCAAAATTAGGAGAACGTGCAGAGACAGTTGCGAACTTCTTCAGCCAGTTTAATGATATCATGATGGAAATGACGATGATGATCATGGCACTTGCCCCAATTGGTGTCTTCTGCCTGATCAGCCGCACATTTGCAAACATCGGATTCAGTGCATTTGTACCGCTGGCAAAATATATGATCGGTGTATTGATCGCACTGGCAATCCAGTGTTTCGGTGTATACCAGATCTTACTGAAGATATTTACCGGACTGAATCCTCTGAAATTTATCAAGAAGTTCTTCCCGGTTATGGCTTTCGCATTCTCAACAGCAACATCAAATGCAACGATTCCGCTGTCAATCGATACCCTGACCAAGAAGGTGGGTGTATCTAAGAAGATATCATCTTTCACCATTCCTCTTGGAGCGACCATCAATATGGATGGTACTTCGATCATGCAGGGGGTAGCCGTTGTATTTGCCGCACAGGCATTCGGAATCCACTTAAGTATGACAGATTATATTACTGTAATCGGAACTGCAACACTTGCATCCATCGGTACGGCCGGTGTGCCAAGTGTAGGTCTGGTAACACTGACAATGGTATTCAATTCTGTCGGACTTCCGGTTGAGGCAATTGGTCTGATCATGGGTATCGACCGTATCCTGGATATGACAAGAACTGCCGTTAATATCACAGGTGATGCTGTATGTACAACGATTGTTGCACACCAGAACAAGGCACTGGATAAGAATGTGTTCTATGCGGAAGAGAATTAGGATCGAAGATATTAATTTTTAAAAGATGTTCTAATAAATAAAAAACGTATCTCTGAGATGCTTCCTTTTCAGACAGTGGGGAAACATTGCAGAGATACGTTTTTTATATTGTTATACATTTGAAAGAGATTGTCTTACAGGTAATGATACTTGTCTTTCTGACGGACGAAAAATGTAGTGGTCATGATAAGTGTCAGCGCCTCCGCAATGCTGATCGCACTCCAGATACCGTTGATCCCGAACCAGAGTGGAAGTGTCAGGACCATGATGACCTGGAACACTAACGTTCTCAGAAATGAGATGACAGCCGATATCAGGCCGTTATTCAGTGCAGTAAAGAACGAGGATCCGAAGATATTGATACCGATGATCAGGAATGCAATGGCATATACACGGAAGCCGTGCAGTGTCATAGCGTACAGGCCGGTATTGTAACCGACAAATATCTTAGACAGAACAGGTGCCAGTAACTGTGCGGCACCGAACAGGATCACGCCCCAGACCAGTATGATAGACATACTTTTTTTATACAGATTTTTAAGCTCTGCGTGATTTCCAGCACCATAATGGTAGCTGATAACCGGGGCACAGCCAATTGCATAGCCTAAAAAGGTGGCAACAAAGATAAAATTGACGTACATAACTGCACCATAAGCAGCAACACCATTTTCTCCGGCAATCTTCATGAGCTGGAGATTGTATAATGCATTGACTAAGGACATGGACAGGTTAGTCATGAGTTCCGAGGAACCATTGGTGCAGGTCTTAAGAAATACACGTCTGTCGAATACCGGTTTTACAAAGTGAAGGAGGTTGTCGTTCTTACGGAAGAAATATACCACCGGGAGCAGACCGCCGATAAATTCACTGGTCATGGTTGCGAACGCGGCGCCTGCAATTCCAAAGTGTAATACACCGATGAACAGGGCATCGAGAACAATGTTTGTACAACCGGCAGCCACAATGACTTTCAGTCCAAGCTGGGGTTTTCCAGCAGCCACAAAGAAACTCTGGAAGACATTCTGCAGCATGAAGGCGGTCAGGGATATGCAGGAGATCCGTCCGTAAAGAGTACAATAATCAATCAGATCACCAGCGGCACCAAATGCCATGACAATCCGCCTCATAAATATAAAACTGAGAACAGATAACACAAATCCTCCGATAGCAGCAATCGTAACCAGCA
The DNA here is from genome assembly GCF_024168045.1 of Dorea longicatena. Taxonomy (GTDB): domain Bacteria; phylum Bacillota; class Clostridia; order Lachnospirales; family Lachnospiraceae; genus Dorea_A. The sequence continues at coordinate 1,529,211 of NZ_CP100126.1, read as the reverse complement.
TTGAAAAATACTGATTTGCCAGTTTTTTCTTTCCTTCACCAAGGGTTTTTGATACAAAAGCACTTCCTCCGGTACCGATCATAAATCCAAGTGCACTGATTCCCATCAGGTAAGGCATAATGAGATTCACGGAAGCAAATGCTGATTTTCCCACAAAGTTCGATACAAAGATGCCGTCCACCACACTGTAGATGGAAGTGAATACCATCATAATAATGGAGGGCAGGATAAAACGAAGTAATTTTTTATAGGTAAAATGCTCTGAGAGCTGAATATTCATACGTATTCTCCTTTTTTATATTTACTGATATGGATGTTTACAATGAATGTAAATGAAAACATATAAGCTAAGTGATTATAGGTTGTTTTTGATGTTCTGTCAAGGAAAATGTCTTTACACATATAAAACGAATTAATAATTAAATGTTCACAAACGATAAATCTATGCTACAATAAAAATTACGGCTTTATGCTTTGATTGAAGATATTACTATAAAAGGAGAGAGTTGTTTTGAAGAAAAATAAATATGAGATTGATATGTGCAATGGAACCATCATGGACAAATTGATTTCATTTTCCATACCACTGATGCTGTCAGGAATCTTACAGCTGATGTTCAATGCGGTGGATATCGTGGTAGTGGGACGTTTCAGCGGAAGTCAGGCGCTCGCAGCGGTGGGTTCGACAACGGCACTGATCAATGTGTTTACCAATCTTTTCATTGGAATCTCATTGGGAGCAAATGTACTTGCAGCGAGATATTATGCGGCCGGAAAAACAAAAGAAATGTCGGAGACGGTACATACGGCTATTGCACTTGCTCTGGTAAGCGGAGTGGCGATGGCGGTGATCGGAGTGGTCTTTGCCAGAGGCGCGCTGGAAATTATGGGGACACCGGATGATGTAATTGCCAAATCCACACTTTATATGCGGATTTATTTCTGCGGTATGCCATTTTTTATGATGTATAACTATGGAGCAGCCATATTAAGGGCAGTGGGGGATACCAAACGTCCGTTGATCTTCCTGATCGTATCCGGAGTGATTAATGCAATATTGAATCTGTTCCTAGTCATCGGTTTTCATCTGGATGTAGCAGGCGTCGGGATTGCGACCGTTATATCCCAGCTGGTATCCTGTATCCTGGTACTCCGGTGCCTGCATCACACAGAGAGCAGCTATCAGCTTCACCTTGCAAAGCTTCGGATCAGATCCGTGTATCTGAAGCGGATCTTCGAAGTCGGGGTTCCGGCGGGAATCCAGAGCACGGTAATCAATATTTCAAATGCGATGCTGCAGTCATCGGTCAATTCTTTTGGATCGATCGCAATGGCAGGATATACGGCATCGAATAATATTTTCGGATTCTTATATGTGTCGGTGAACTCCTTCACACAGGCCTGTATGAGCTTCACAAGCCAGAACTACGGAGTGAAGAAATTAAAACGTATGGACAGGGTTCTGATCGACTGTATGATCCTTTCAGTTGTGGTAACTTTGATCCTCGGAAGCGGTGTGTACATATTCGGACCGGAACTTCTGCATATTTACAGTAATCAGGCAGATGTTATCAAATACGGTATGGAGATCTTTTCTTATACAACCGTTACCTATTTTCTGTGCGGTTTGATGGATCTGTTCCCGGGAGCACTGAGAGGAATGGGATATTCCACGGTACCGATGATCCTTTCTATCATCGGTACGGTCGGAGTCCGGATTATCTGGATCTATGGACTGTTCCCTTCACACAGATCACTGACTTTCTTGTTTCTGTCTTATCCGGTATCCTGGATTGCAACAATCATCATGCAGGTGATCTGCTTCTGGTTTGTAAGGAAGAAGATCCACAGGACGATGGCGGTTACGGCAGAGTGAGCTTTTTCGAACATATAAAGATATAAAACTCCCGGAGTCTTTGGGGCTCAGGGAGTTTTTTATATCAAAGGATGCAAGACATATTTTGCAGATTATTCTAAAATAAATGTAAAAGGCTGTAACAAAAATGGAATTCATGCGTCTAATAGATAACAGAAGGGAGGTGACAGGTACTTGAAGCTTGAGTTGGAAGAGATTTATAAAACCTATTTTCAGGATGTGTATTATTTCGTTCTCGCAATGAGTAAGGATCCGCACATTGCAGAAGAGATCACACAGGAGACATTTTTCAAAGCACTAAAAGGAGTAAAGCATTTTCAGGGAAAATGCAGCATCAAATCCTGGCTGTGTCAGATTGCCAGGAATGAATACATTTCTTATACCAGAAAAAAACACCGTACAGATCAGGGACTGACAGAACAGGCATACAGTGACGGAAAAACGGATGGACCCGAACAACGTATGCTTCGGAAGGACGAAGCCATGATGGTTTATCAGACCCTTCATTATCTGGACGAACCTTATAAAGAGGTATTTACACTAAAGGTACTTGGCGAATTAAATTATAAAGAGATTGCACAGATATTTGGAAAACAGGAGACATGGGCGAGAGTTACCTATCACAGGGCCCGGGTGAAGATACAGGACATTCTGGAAAGGAGGAGTAGATAATGGCAAAGATTCCATGTGAGATCATAAGAGACCTGCTGCCGTTATATCAGGATGATATATGCAGTGAAAAGAGCAGAAATGCAATAGAAGAACATATAAAAGAATGTGAATCGTGCAGAACATATCTGAAAAAAATGGAAGGTGAGATTCCGATAGAAACAGATAAAATAGAAGGCACAGACGAGGAGTGGAAAGGGTTCCGGGAGTTTTCTGAAAAAGTATCAAGAAAATTAAACAGAAGAATCGTTATGGCGTGCGGAGTTGTTTTCCTGATCTGTATAATGCTGACCGTGGCTCTATATTCGGATGCCTTTCAGTCTTATCATTTATCAAGGATTGCGGCAGAAGATATAAAGGTAGAAGAGGTGTATCAGTTAAAGAATGGCAGACTGTATGTACATGTAAAGAGCAAACGCAGAACCACAGGACTGTCTTATCCTCAGACAGATATAGACACAGATACAAATACGGTAGCAGGTAAAGATGCAGTTGGCGCTGTACGCGAACCAAAGAACTCTGTCACATATGGAATATCTATGAATTCGAGTATAAATCCATTTGCAAGAGTGATGTATATTACGTCCAAAGAGGTTGCATATGTCATTCCGTTTGAAGATGGACAGATTATCACAGATAACGGAACAAAGGCATCGGAATTTGACTATGTCGGAAGATCCGGTGAGAAAAAGATCCTGTGGCAGGAAAATGATGAAGTTAAAAAGGCTCCGGCGAGGGTCGAAAAATTTGTGAAGGAATCATTGGAGAAAGAAGAGGATGATCCGGCAGATGAAAATGCGGTGAAAGTATTATGGGTGAATCCGCAGATGCCGCTTCAGTGATATCTGATTCCATTTTCATAAGAATTAGTGAGAATTAGCGGCATTTAGAGGCGTTCAACCATAAGTGGAGTGCTTTTCTGGGAGAAATATGGCATAATAAAGCCGACAGGAGGTGACGCATATGGTTGAACCATTAGAACTTGGAAGGTTTATATCGACATGCAGGAAGGAAAAAAATCTGACGCAGAAGCAGCTGGGAGAAGAACTGGGCGTGACAGACAGAGCTGTGTCAAAATGGGAGAATGGTGTTTCCCAAACAAAAAGATATTAAGAAACAGCCCATGTTTACCTGCTTGCAAACAAAAGAATATTGCTACTAGACTAAGAGATACTACATAAGTGTGTTGGTATCTCTTTTTTGTTGCCGTGAAACAGCAGACTATTTCATTTCTGCTTGATTACCTTAAAACTTATTAGTCTATGGTTTGTCAAGGGCTTGTTGCGTGAGAAATGCTGAATATCACCCTTTACAAAACATAGGCTGATAAGTAACTTTTCAAAAGCAGAAAAGAAATGGCAATGCTTATAACAATATGATATAATGCAGATGAAGACAAAAAAGGAATTTGTCGAGCTGGTTAGTTCGAGATAATTTTGAGTTTGTTAAGATGTGGTGCACTTGATGGAATCACAGGTACGACATCATATTATGGAGGATGAAATAGATGATAGGTTTGATTGTTGCGAGGTCAAAGAATAATGTTATAGGCAAGAATGGTAATATACCATGGAAAATAAAGGGAGAACAAAAGCAATTTAGAGAGTTAACAACGGGTAATGTGGTTATTATGGGGCGAAAGTCTTATGAAGAAATCGGTCATCCGTTGCCTAATAGAATGAATATTGTTGTTTCCACCACAACAGAGTATCAAGGAGATAATTTAGTTTCAGTTAAATCATTAGAAGATGCATTATTATTGGCTAAAGGACGAGATGTATACATATCTGGTGGATATGGACTATTTAAGGAAGCTTTGCAAATAGTAGATAAAATGTATATCACAGAAGTAGATTTAAATATTGAAGATGGAGATACATTCTTTCCAGAATTTGATATCAATGATTTTGAAGTTTTGATAGGGGAAACACTTGGTGAGGAAGTGAAATATACGAGAACATTTTATGTAAGGAAAAAATGAATTGAGTAAATTTTGGATTTAGGGTGTTTTCATAAATATATTGCTTTTTATGCATATATAAATTGTTGTAAGACAAATTCCAGTTTGTATGGGGCGATAAAATCAGAATTTGAGAGAGGATTGAATATGAATAAGGAATGGTCTGAACTTAATAAAACAATGCAGGCACAAATAAAAAAGAAAGATACTTATAAGAGGGGTATTGATACTTTACTTACTTTACGAAGTCAGTTAATACAAACCTTAGTATCTTTCAAAGAAGAATTATGCAGAGAAGATTTTAACTCAATCCCCTTCATAAACGCTGATGGTTATCATAGTAAGACGATTGCTTATTCTATTTGGCATATTTTCCGCATTGAAGATATAGTTGTGCATACAGTGATAAATGAAGATGAACAAGTATTTTTTGCAGGCAATTATCAAGAGCGTATCAATTCACCTATCATTACAACAGGAAATGAACTCATGAAACAGCAGATTGCAGACTTTTCAAAACAGCTTAATCTGGAAGAATTATATTTATATATTTTCGAAGTATGGGAAAGCACTGAGAAAATGCTTGAACGGTTATCTTATGATGAATTGAAAAGAAAAATACCGAAAGAAAGAAAAGGATACTTAGAATCGTTGAATGTAGTAAACGACAATGAAAAAGCAATTTGGCTGATTGATTATTGGTGTAATAAAGATATTTGTGGACTAATTCAAATGCCGTTTTCAAGACATTGGATTATGCACACAGAAGCCTGTTTGCGTATAAAGAACAAGATACATTCATAGGCAAAAATTTCAGTTTGTAGAACTAAGGAAATTGGAATTTAAGGAGGAATAAAGTATGGTTAGTGATTTTATAAGAGCAGCATTTCCATGGATTTTAATGGGTTTATTTGTAGCAATCAGTTGTTCCCTTATGAGTAAAAAAGAGAAATAAATTCCTGTTTGTATTTATAAAAGAGAAAAAATGAGAAAAGTAGTTTTATTTATTGCCATGAGCCTTGACGGATATATTGCGGACGGTAATGGTGGAGTAGCTTGGCTAAATGGTCATGGAAATGACAATGAAAACATCGACACTTATACAGAATTTACCAAAGATATAGATACTGTCTTAATGGGGTGGAATACTTCTCATCAGGTTGTTACTGAACTTTCTCCGCAAGAATGGGTATATAATAAATTTACAACTTATGTATTAACACATAAAGAGTGCAATTCTTCCCAACAAATTCATTTTACAAGTGAAAATCCTGTTTTATTATTGGAACGGCTAAAACAAGAAGCAGGAAAGGATATTTGGATTTGTGGCGGAGCAAATCTTGTTCAGCAGTTGGTAAGCAAAAATATGATTGATAAATATTACATTTCTGTTATTCCTACTCTGTTAGGAAATGGGGTTCGTCTTTTGGGCAACATAGACAGGGAAATAAAGTTAAGGCTTTGTAAAACACAGACTTATAACGGAATAACCGATTTGATTTATATGCGTAGATAACTAGAGAGAAACAGAAAAGCTGTTAAACCGACGGAGCGATCCGACCACGTTGGCGGGAAAATCCTTAAGATTTTTCCGCCATGCTTGCAAGGGGGCGGTTCGCTTCGGCGGTTCGGCGAGCTTGCGAGCCGTTCAAAGCCCCCGTTATCTAACAGGGGGGTACTATTACAAAAGACAAGAGCAAAAACAAATACAAAACTGCTGATATGCAACGATTTACAAGGTTATAAGAACTTATTTCACTTCACATCCTATTTTTTCGATCCGACAGGTCTAAAACAGCATATCAATAGCAAATAATGATAAGATACAAGGCGTATGCTTCTATGAGTATATGCCTTTTTTGATTGGAGGAATAAAGCATGAATGATATGAAATTTATTGAAACATTAAAGCAAAAGAGAAAAGACTGTGATTATTCGCAATCACGACTGGCACAGGAATTGCAAATCAGCAGGCAGAACTTAAATGAAATTGAAAACGGAAAAACAAAAGCCAGTAAAGAAATGAAACATATACTTCTACATTATCTTGATTATTGTAATTGTACTCAGCCTTTCACTTTAACGATTGACTACCTGCGTGTTCGTTTTCTCACCACAGACGCATTGGAAATTATAAAAAATGTACTGGCAATGAAGAGCGAATATTTTATCCATGAAGATTACGGAATGTATGGCTATGAAGAACAGTATGTCTATGGGGATATTAGTGTAAATGCTTCTAAAGATAGTTCTATGGGTGTTTTATTGGAATTAAGAGGTATGGGGTGTCGGAACTTGGAATATGTTTTACAGGCAAGAGGGATAGACTGGTATTACTTTTTAAGATGTTGTATAGATTATCAAGGTGTTTTTAAACGCATAGATTTAGCGGTCAATGATATGGGCGGACTGCTGGATATAGAAATTCTAAGGGAACGCTATTATGCCAACAAGGTATGGAAACGTTCAAGAACCCATGAAGCAGTAGACAGCGGGAAATTATCGGGTACACATGGAGATACTGCAAAAACCTTTTATATCGGTTCAAAGAATAGTTCCATCTACTTTTGCCTGTATGAAAAAGAAAAGGAACAAAAAAGCAAAGGTATAAAAACAAACATTAAGAACCGCTTTGAAATTCGTTTAAAAAATGGAAAAGCAGAACAAACGATAGAACAACTTGTTTTTACAAGAAATCCCGAACAGACCATAGCAAGCCTTATCCTCACACAGATAGATTTTCCCGATTATATTTTATGGGATATATTTTTAGATAATGTAACGACCTCACTTCCGTTTATTATGACGCCTGTTGCTGTCAATATGGAGAAAACAAAACGCTGGTTAGAAAGACAGGTCATGCCCTCTTTATTGATGATAAAAGAGATTGAAAAGAAAACAGGAGCAAATTATCTGGAAGAAATCGACAGACATACAAGACTAACAGAAAAGCAGGAATTAAAAATTAAACAAATGACAACAGACATAGCAGATATGATTGAGAAAGATACCGCTGTTCCACAAGGGAATGACGGTATTTTTTAATTTCTTCAAAAAATCTGCAACAAAACGGTTACTTGCGTACAGATATGGTGCAAGGAAAGGAAATCTGACTTTTTTTGAAAACAGGTCATTAAATCGGTGGTTGCTGTCCCTATATGATGTGAAAGAAGAAACGATTTTCAATTTCAACTTAACAATCCGTAGTTTCCATTCCCTATATGGAGCAAAGAAAATCTTTCATTCCATAGTTGGTAGTAATAGTGTTGCATGGGTAGTTAGGGTGTGAAAAGAAAATCAGATTTTTTCATCACCAACTTAGCAGAATGACACTTTCTTTCCCTATATGGTGCAGGAAAAGAGAAAAGTTTTGAAGATTGGTTACGCTTCTGCTCTTTTCCAACGCGGTATATAGGAAAGACGATTTTCTTCTTTCATGTTCTTTGACAACTGAATAAAGCAGTTCAATACGTTTGACAGACAGCGAGCCGTTGAAACAGATACGCCATGACCTTTCCCCTGCAAAAGCGAGCGACAACTTATTTGTGTTCCTGTAAAAGATTTGTTCTCTTTTATCGCCATGACCTGTCCTGTCTGATAATGATACTCCCGTACAGCCACAGCTTGAGCGTTCAGAGCGTCGCACGCAATGGGTACGGCTACATAAGAACTATGCAGAGGTGGAACTCCTGTGGGCTATGACAAAAGCCGTTGAATTGCTTAGAAAAGATTTTTACAGAAAGGGGGTATGTGTTATTGCTGATATTGTAAAAACAAGGCAGGAAAAGACAAATAATAAGCGTGGCATTGGCAACAGAGGAAAAACAAAGATTGTTATAAAAGAGCACTTTTCCGAAAAGGGAAAGACAATGGGAGAACTTCTGACAGATGTTATGCTGGAAAAAGCAAAGCAGACAATCGCATAAAATCGGTGCAGTTGTAAGAAATAGATTGAATGACAAAAAGTACCCGTGTTATACTTTACTTGCAAGCAGGTATTGTAAACACGGGTTAGTTATAAAGGAGGATAACTGACAATGAAACAACAGATTTACAATACTGCACTTTATCTTAGGTTAAGCCGAGATGATGAATTACAGGGCGAAAGTTCCAGCATTACCACACAAAGAAGTATGTTGCGTCTATATGCAAAAGAACATCATTTGAATGTGATTGATGAATATATTGATGACGGCTGGTCGGGAACAAATTTTGAAAGACCGAGTTTCCAGAGAATGATTGAAGATATAGAGGCAGGAAAAATCAACTGTGTTGTAACGAAAGACCTTTCCCGACTTGGCAGAAATTATATTATGACAGGACAATATACAGAATTGTATTTTCCCAGCCATAATGTCCGTTACATAGCGATTGACGACGGTGTAGACAGCGAAAAAGGCGAAAGTGAGATTGCACCATTTAAAAATATCATTAATGAATGGGTGGCAAGAGATACAAGCCGTAAAGTGAAATCGGCATTTAAGACAAAATTTGCAGAGGGTGCGTATTATGGGGCTTATGCTCCGTTAGGATATAAGAAACACCCCGACATCAAAGGAAAACTGCTGGTTGATGAGGAAACAAAATGGATTGTTGAAAAAATCTTCTCCCTAGCCTATCAAGGTTACGGTAGTGCAAAAATCACAAAGGTACTGCGAGAAGAAAAAGTTCCGACAGCGTCTTGGCTGAATTTCACAAGGTACGGTACTTTTGCACACATCTTTGAGGGAAAGCCCGAAAGCAAGCGTTATGAGTGGACGATTGCTCATGTCAAGGCAATCTTAAAAAGTGAAGTCTATATCGGAAACAGCGTTCATAATCGACAATCAACAGTTTCATTCAAGAGCAAGAAAAAAGTGCGTAAGCCCGAAAGTGAATGGTTTCGAGTAGAAAATACCCATGAACCGATTATTGACAAGGAAGTGTTCTATCGTGTGCAGGAACAGATAAAATCAAGGCGTAGACAGACAAAGGAAAAAGCAACGCCGATATTTGCAGGGCTTGTCAAGTGTGCGGATTGTGGCTGGTCTATGCGGTTTGCGACAAATAAGGCAAATAAAACGCCATACAGTTATTATGCTTGCAGTTACTACGGGCAGTTTGGCAAAGGTACTTGTTCTATGCACTATATCCGTTATGATGTGTTGTATCAAGCCGTATTGGAACGATTGCAGTATTGGGCTAAGGCAGTACAGCAGGACGAAGAAAAGGTGTTGAATAAGATACAAAAGGCTGGCAATGCAGAGCGAATACGGGAAAAGAAGAAAAAGGCAAGTGCCTTGAAGAAAGCCGAGAACCGACAAAATGAGATTGACCGCTTGTTTGCGAAAATGTACGAAGATAGAGCCTGTGAGAAGATAACGGAACGAAACTTCATCATGCTGTCGGGGAAATATCAGAAAGAACAGATAGAACTGGAACAGCAGATAACCAACCTAAGAGAAGAATTAAGTAAAATGGAACAGGATATGATAGGTGCTGAAAGGTGGATTGAGTTAATCAAGGAGTATTCCGTACCAAAGGAACTGACAGCACCGTTATTAAATGCAATGATAGAAAAAATCCTTATTCACGAAGCAACAACGAATGAGGAGAACGAAAGAATACAGGAAATAGAGATATATTACCGATTTATTGGAAAAGTAGACTGATAAAGAGGGTTCATATCTTTAACTAAGGGAAACTGGAAAATCATTCCCGGACATCAGTCTGATCGAGCCACTGTGTCAGATACTGGATATCAGTGTCGGTGAATTCATGCTTGGAAAAAGGATTGAACCGGAACACTATCAGGAAGAGACAGAAAAAGCCTGGATTGCATCGCTGGATGAGCCGTTATTGTATAAAATTCAGATGATCATATATATATTAGGAATTGCAGCGGTTGCGGTATTGCAGGTTCCTCTTTTTTCACACGGACCTATGTGTGTGAATATTATATGCTGGGCTGTATGGGGTGCACTGTTCTTTGCTGCATATTACCTGGATAAGAAAATCCCGGAAAGGAAGCTGAGATATTCGAATCCCTGGATCGAAGGGGTGTTTTCAGTGATTTATTTCCTGTGTTATATGTTATGGTTCTTTTTGCGCAAAGATGAATGGGGAACATTGCCGATGTCGGAACAGATGTCGCTTTGGGCGATAATTGTTGTTGGATTGATTGTGGGGGTTTGTGTGAGAGTTTTTTTAGCAAGAAAAAAGAGGAGAAGTGCTGTTTAATGCGTTTAACATAATATAGCAAGAATTCTTCTTCCTCTGCAGGTGGGAGATGAATTGCAAAAAAACAAAAAGAACACTTGTTCGACAATGCGATTCGTGGTATTATAGAGTCAGTCGAAAACATAAATTGTTAGAGAAAAAAACAGATCATAATGCGCATTCAGTATATCTAATGTATTATCATCTGATCATGGTAGTGAAATATCGAAGAAAAGTCATTGACAATCCAATTTCAGAAAGAGCAAGAAAGAAGCCTTTTGGAGTCAGAGTTTCTGCCTACTGACAGCTGGAGGTGCTCCGGTAGAAGTAATCCGTCAATACATTGAAAGCCAGGGAGTGAAAAAGTATTGAACATAGCATATCGTTTCCGAATTTATCCGACAGAAGAACAGAAGATACTTCTAGGCAAAACATTTGGCTGTTGTCGTTTCCTGTACAATCAAATGCTTAATGATAAGATTCAGGAGTATGAAAAGACGAAGAAAATGTTAAAAAATACACCGGCCATGTATAAAAAGGAATATCCATTTTTGAAAGAAGTAGATTCGCTGGCGCTGGCAAATGTCCAGCTTCATCTGGAAAAGGCATATAAGAATTTTTTTCGGGAACCCAAGATTGGATTTCCAAGATACAAGTCAAAGCATCATTCCAGAAACAGCTATACAACGAATTTGGTCAATGGAAATATTTTGGTGGAAAGTAAGCGAATCCGACTTCCTAAGTTAAAATGGATTGCCATGAAAAAACACAGAGAGCCAGCAGAAGATTTTCGTCTGAAATCAGTGACAGTCAGTATGGAACCATCCGGAAAATACTTTGCAAGCCTGTTGTATGAAGGATACAGCTGTGAAAATCAAGCAGCTGAATCAGATTACAGTACTGCAAAGATACTTGGAATTGATTATGCAATGCAGGGAATGGCAGTGTTTTCAGAAAAGATTGAGACGGAAGAAGCAGGTTTTTTCAGAAAAAATGAAAAAAGGTTGGCGAGGGAGCAACGAAAGTTGTCAAGATGCGTACGAGGAAGTCATAATTACGAATTGCAGAAAAAGAAAGTTGCCAGATGTCATGAAAAGATACGAAATCAGAGAAGAGATTATCTGCACAAACTTAGTCGAAAGATTGCAGATAATTATGATGCAGTTGCAGTGGAAGATATCGATATGAAAGCAATGGGGCAGTGTCTGCATTTCGGAAAAAGTGTACAGGATAATGGATATGGAATGTTCAGAAAAATGTTAGACTATAAACTGGCATGGAAAGGAAAGAAAATGGTAAAGGTAGATCGTTTCTTTCCTTCCAGTAAAAAATGCTGTAAATGTGGAAGGATAAAGAAAGAACTGAAATTATCCGAAAGAGTCTATCGCTGTGCGTGTGGAAATGAGATGGATAGAGATCGTAATGCAGCAATTAACATCCGTGAAGAGGCAAGAAGGCTGTTGACAGCATAAACTGTCCGTATCCGGACAATAGAAAAACAAGAAAATATGCCCGTGTCCGGGCAAAAGAATCGCGGGGCACGCGAGGATAGCTTGTAGATACTTGGCTCAGTAGAGCCATTGAACAAGAAGCCCCCACTTCAAAATCAGAGATTTAAGTGGTGGGAGCATGTCACAACAATAGAAATTGTATCGCAACAGCGATATAATAAATAAAAAGATCATATGCCTGACATGGGAAATATAAGAATCAAGGATGAAAATATGAATAAAACAACAATCATAACCAACGTACAAACCCGTCTTTTTGAGCTGCAAGACTTAAAATACCGCGACTTCCATGCAAAACTAATGCCGACAGTCAACAAAGAAAAGATCATCGGTGTCCGGACGCCGGCACTTCGTGTATTTGCGAAGAAGTATGGAAAAACGGATGAAGCAAAAGAATATCTGCAGATGCTGCCACATCAGTACTACGAAGAAAATAATTTGCACGGACTTTTGATCGAACAGATTAAAGACTATGACACATGTCTGGAAGAACTGGAACGTTTTCTTCCGTATATTGATAACTGGGCGACCTGCGATATGCTTGCGGTCAAGGTAGTGAAGAAACATCTGGATACATTTATAGATGAAGTATACCGATGGATGGAATCCGACCATGCATATACCATCCGGTTCGGTATCAGTATGCTGATGCGCTATTATCTGGAAGATGCATTTCAGATGGAGTACCCGGAGAAAGTGGCACAGATCCGTTCGGAAGAATATTATGTAAATATGATGCGTGCATGGTATTTTGCGACGGCGCTTGCAAAGCAGTATGATAAGATTCTCCCGTTTGTCGAAAAGCAAAAATTAGATGTCTGGACGCATAATAAGACGATCCAGAAAGCTATCGAAAGTTACCGGATCACGCCAGAGCAGAAAGAATATCTAAGAGGGTTAAAGATTAAAAAATGAAATCCATATCCATTTATACGATCACAAGAAATCAGAATATCGAACAGTTGCAAAAACTGGAACGTCAGTTATCCGGAAGAGACTATTTTCTGAAAATGCGGGAATGGGAACTGGAAAGTATGAAAGCACTGACAGCCGAATTGGAAACCTGTATGGAGGATGTATATGCACTTCGTTTCTTTTATTCGTTTCAGATTCCGAGACTGGGAAAAGAATTTGATCTTCTGCAGATCAAGGAAGATCAGATTATTAATATTGAATTAAAAAGCGGTGTGGTATCGGATGAGGCCATTCGCAGACAGCTTTTGCAGAACCGCTATTATCTGTCGGTGCTTGGAAGAACGATTCATTCGTATACTTATATCAGCAGCCAGAACCGTCTGGTAAGACTGACGAATCATGATCATATCGCAGAGGCAGACTGGGACGAATTATGCAGAGCTTTGAAAAGAGAAAGTCCGGATTATGATGGGAATATCGAAGAACTGTTCCGCGCAGAACTCTATCTGATCTCACCGCTCAGAGAGCCGGAACGCTTTTTACAGAAAGAATATTTTCTGACGGCACAGCAAAGAGATATCGAACGACAGATCCTGAAAGGAATCCGTGCAAAACATTCCGACTATTACTGGTTCAGCGGACTTCCGGGGACGGGAAAGACATTGCTTCTGTATGATCTTGCGATGAAGTTGTCGGTACGTCAGAGAGTCTGCATGATTCATTGCGGAGAATCAGGAGAGGACTGGAGAATTTTACATAAACGTCTGCTCCGGATTGATTTTCTGTCGGATCGTCAGTTATCACTTCAGGCAGCAAAGCAGACGATGACAGAAAATGTGTGTGCGGAAGAAGCGTTTGATACATTCTTAAAACCATACAGTGCTATTCTGGTGGATGAGGCACATCTGCTTTCTGTGGAGCAATTAAAGATATTAGAAGAATGTAAAAAGCAGATTCCGATAATCTTCTCCAGTGATACGGAAGACATGATCTCGCCTGAAGAACTGGATCGTGAAATATCGCAAAGACTTGCGAGCCTGCCGGATGTGCAGAGCTTTCATATGACGAACCGTATCCGTACAAATGCAGAACTTTCTTCCTTTATTCAGAACATGCTGGATCTGTCGCGGAGAAAAGGGCAGAAGGGCTATCCTAATATTGAAGTAGTGTATGCGAATGATGATACAGAAGCGGTATGTTTGATGCAAGGCTATGCGAGACGGGGATATCTCTATCAGAATCCGGCAATGCGGGATGTGAACCGCCTGGTAGCCGTACTGGATGAACAGTATTATTATGATGAGGACGGTTATCTCCGTGCGGGAAAGATTAGTGAAGCTTCTTATGAAATAACCCGTATAACAACGAGTGAAGGCAGAAAATCAAATGTGAGACTTCTTTTTCATCAGCTGAATCAGGCAAAAGAAAAACTGGCGATTGTGATCAAAGACAATCCGTCAGTGTATGATACGATTTTGGATATATTATAGATGCGTAAAAACAGATAAAGAACTGTTTTTACGCATTTTTCTGTATCAGTCATTTCCAGATATTTTCAGAAAGAAAATTTGCCCGGTTCCGAAATGCGTGGTACAATATTCTTCAGATAAAATATTGAATCAGAGAGGTTTTTACAATGGGAGAAAAAAATTACAGTAAAGTACCTGTATTTGAAAATGGACTGGCACAGCCTGTTTTCAAATTCACAGACGGAAAGACAGGAGAAAACTATGATCCTGCCACATCAAGTATCGTAAGATACTGCGTATATGTGGAATCTGACTACGACATGGACGGTGATGGAAAAAGAGATCTCGTCAAAGCATTTATTCAGGTTCCGAGAAGTGCTGTAGAAGGCAGTTATAAGGCGGCAACATTATATGAAGCACGTCCGTATTGTGCAGGAGTGCAGGCAGACGGATATGATCATATGAAAGAAGTAGAAAGCAAAGAATACCGCAAATTTGACTTTGCAGATCTTGACAAAGAAGTGCCTGCACGTATTCCGGAAGGGACGATCAGTGCCATGGATCTTGCATTAAAGGCAGATCCGGCAGACTGGTATTATCCGGATAAAGGAAACAATAACAGCATGGTATATGAAAATCTAGATAACTTCAATTATTATCTGGTGCGCGGCTTTGCAGTGGTTGTAAGTGCCGGATTCGGAGCGCTTGGCTCAGATGGATTCAACTATGTCGGTTCAGAGTATGAAAGAGATGCATTCAAATCTGTTGTAGAATGGCTGCATGGCGACAGAGTGGCTTACGCAGACCGTGAAGGAAAGATCGAGACGAAGGCAGACTGGGCGAATGGGAATGTTGCCATGACCGGAAGATCTTATGCCGGAACCATGCCGTTTGCAGTTGCAACCACAGGCGTAGAAGGCCTGAAAACAATTGTTCCGGTTGCAGGTATCGCAGACTGGTATACACAGCAGAATATGCAGGGTGCACAGCGTTACTGGCCGAAAGAGATGCTGAACAGTTTCCTGGCATATTTCTGTTCCAGCCGTTATAACGATGAGACATTATCTGAGAAACAGTTGGATGATATTGCAGCATTCCATCATGAATTAAGTCTTCAGCAGTTAAAATGCGGATTCGACTATGATCCGGATTTCTGGGGAGCCGGAAACTACCGTCTGCATGCAGACCAGATCAAGTGCAGTGCGCTGATCGTACATGGATTCAATGATGAAAATGTATCTACAAAACAGTTCGAAATGATGCATACCGCATTCGAACAGGCAGGACAGACTGTGAAACTGATCCTTCATCAGGGTCCACATATCACACCGACCATGGCGAATAAGAATTACGGAATCCTGATCGATGGAAAATTCTATGATGATATCGTAAATGAATGGATATCCCATTATCTGTACGGAGTAGAAAATGGTGCCGAAAAGATGCCGGAAGTACTTGCTCAGACGAACTATGATCAGAAAAAATGGGAAACAGAAAGTGCATGGGAAACAGAGTATACCATGAAGCTTACTTCAAAAGAAGAGAGTAAGACAGTGATTGATACAGACTGGGAAAAAGCCGGTGTCAGTGCAGAAAACTTTGATGATGTGATGGCACTGAAGTCTACAAATATGGCTCAGCGTTATGTGACAGATCCATTTGAAAAAGCCGTGACTGTACAGGGAACGGTATGCCTGAACTTAAAGGCAGCATTAAAAGACGGAAATATCGAAACAGATTTCGATCCGGAAAACAGAAACGATGTGGATACACTGACCATGCAGCTTGGTAATTCCAAAGTATCCGGCAAAATGGATGATGTAGAGATTGCAGTGCTTCTCTGTGATGTATGTGACGAAGAATTCGACAGTATCCAGACTGTAGATCCGGAAAGAAATATTGTTCCGGTCACGACAGTAAAAGAAGGCGGAATCATGAATGGCGGAGATCTTCCGGCATTTGATGAGGCAGAATTCAATACTGTACATAAAAAATACCGTGTGATCACACGTGCATTTGCAGATCTGTGTAATCCGGAAGCAGGTTACGCACCGGAAACGGCACAGAACAGCATCGAGCTTAAAAAAGGTGAATATCATGATTATACCGTATATCTCAATGCGACAAGATATACTGTAGAGCCGGGACACAGACTTGCAGTAGTTGTTGCAACAGAAGATCCGGTAAACTGCCTGATCCATAAGACATATTCGGTAGAGATTGATGACAACTCTGTGATGGTGGAAGTTCCTGTGACAAAAGCGAGTGAGGACATGGGACTGAATAAAGCGGAATAGATAGAATATCTATCGGAAATGAGAAAAGTACGAGCTGCTGGTTGAAATATTAGAAGTAAATGATTGAAAAAATAAGAACTGCTGTTTTAGGAGTAAAGTCTTAAAATAGCAGTTCTTTTGTGTTGCCATGTGTTCGTAAGGAGCTGCTTGGCTGCCAAAACATCTGTAAGGAGCTTTGCCAATGGTAAGTTTTTTGTATCAGCAGACGTTTTTTCAAGAATTCATGGCCACAAATCCCGGAATTCATGGCCAGTTATAACAATATTTGTAACTATCGTGGTACAATGAATGCAATAATTATGTGAATAAATACGGAGAAAATATAAATGTTTCAGATAGCAATGATAGAAGATGAAGAACATACAAGACAGGAAGTGGAAAGACTTATTAGCCGGGAGTTCGAGAAACTTAAGGTGCAGGATATAACTACCGAAATATATAAAACAGCCGAAGAATTTCTGGAAGTTAAGAAGCACTACGATGTAGTTATCTCAGATATTGATCTTCCGGGGAAAAGCGGGATCGATCTGGGAAGAATTTTAAAGGCAGAACAAAAAGATATCTGCCTGGTATTCCTGACATCGTACGCCGAATTTGCAGTGGATAGTTATGTCCTCGAGGCATATCAGTATATTTTGAAAAGAGATATGAAGGAACGTTTGCCGGCAGTATTACAGAAAATTTATCAGGAAAAGCAAAAAGAGAGCCAGAATTTCTTCTGGATCGGTGGGGTGACGGACCAGAGAAAATTATATCATAAAGACATTATCTGTATCCGCAAGGTCAAAGGGCAGAAGTATGTTGAATTTGTAATGGTAAATGGCGCATACAAAGAACGTCTGGCACTGCATCAGATTTTTGAAGATTTGAAAAGCCCGGCTTTTATATTTGCCGGAAGAAGTTATATTATCAATATCGATCATGTGGATCGGATCACGACGGCTGCCATCTATCTGGAAGACGGGATTAAGATTCAGGCAGGGGCAGAGACTATTCAGGATGTGAAGACACGGATCATGGAATACTGGAGAAATGTAGAATGAAAGAATGGACGAGAAAGCGAAAAGCAGATGTTTGTATGGGGATTCTGCTACAAATATATTTCTTCTTTCCATGGATCCGTATAGACGGAGGGTATCACACGATTCACGTGTATCTGATCGAGATATTCCGGAAAGAAAGCTGCATCAAGGCATATAATTATATTTTCTTATCTGGGCATCCAATCTTATGGAAATATTCCGGTTTTGCGGCAGTGACATTTACCATGATCATAGCATTTATGATTGTGATGCAGATGATCGAACTATGGCAATTGTACAGACATATGAAAGGGATCAAAACGTTTGATATACACAGGTATGTCTGGGTTCTTGCCATCGTTCTTTTTTTCTTATATCTTGATGCTTCATACATCTATCTGGATGACAGTGCGCTGTTCAAGCTTAGAATCTATATGTATATGGTGATATTCATAGGTATTATTGGAATCTGGATGTTTCTGGATATCGAGGCGGCTGCATGGGATACGGAGACAGCAAAGCATAAGACAGAACTGAAAGAGCGGGACGAACAGTTGCTGCAGGTAAAAGTGAAAGCGCTGGAAGAAAAATATCAGGAAATGTTAAAGAGCCGGAAGGTTGTACATGATATGAAAAATCACCTGCTTGCATTGAAAAAATACGATCAGGAGAGAGACTGGGAAGGACTGCACCAGTATCTGAATGAATTAAGTGATGATATGCTGGATGACAGCTATCAGATCTGGACGGGTAACCGCATGCTGGATATGATCCTCAATCAAAAGACGAAAGATGCAAAAGAGAAAGAGACGGATATGCAGATTGAGACAGAAGTATTTGCAACCCTTCCGTTTTCAGACAGGGAGATTATTTCACTTTTTGGAAACGTTCTAGATAATGCGCTGGAAGCCTGTGAACGGATCCAAGATAAAAAGCGCTGGATAAAAATTAAGATAAAAAAGAAGAATCATTTATTATATATTGAGACCTCAAATGCAATTAAAGAAATGCCGGTGCAGAATCAGAAGGAATTTGTATCAGTAAAAGAAGATGAGATACTTCATGGATATGGAATGAAGAACATACAGGATATTGTCAGAAAATATGACGGCATATTCCGATATAAAATTTACGGGGAGTATCTGGTCTGTATCATCTCGATATATGATATAAGAGGGGCGGAAGAGGAATGAGAATGGAAGAGAAAAAGAGACGGATGAATATTATTCTGGGGATCATACTTCAGATATATTTTCTGTTTCCGTGGATGAATATAACGGGAGAACGGAAGAATTTTATTATGTATGTAATTGCTGTGTTGAGAAATCACAGTTGTGCAGATACATATAACACGACGTTTTTAGACGGAGTAGCAGATGCATTACCACTGGATATTCATACACTGGCAAAAACATTCACGGTATGTGTTATGCTGTATGTCGTTCTTGAAGTAATCGAAACAATACGGCTTATCTGTAACATCAAGGGATGGGAAATAAAATTTTTATCTATCATAGAACTTATCGGATTATTTGCAATGCTGTCGGTAGTGGCCGAGATTGGACTTAACAGTTCATGGAGCAGTGCGGGTACGATACAGGTGTTCCCGATGTATCTACTTGGGTATCTGGCAGTATTTCCGATATGGACGGGGATACGGTTACTGATGCATAAATCCATGGAAGAATGGGAAGAATCCGGTGAACAGATCCTGAAAACGCAGGAAAATGATAAGCATTATAAACAGGAACGGAAAAGAAGATTATATTTTCCAGGGAAATATTCGAAGCTTTATTACCATGTGCTGTGGGAGAATTTTAAATATCACTGGAGAGATTTTTCTTTTTTATTTGTATCGGTTCTGTTATCGGCAGCATTTCTGTTCATTGGATTTGGAATGAGAGAGGCATTTTCCGGAAGCTATGGATATGATAATGAATTACTAGGGCTTGGGCTGACTGAGATTATGAAGGACTGCCTGATCGTGATCGTACTGATATCATTGTTTTTGATTACGGTTGTCATGGTATTCTACCGGAAAAAACGGATGGCGGATGATGGGATTTTCCGGACACTTGGCATGCGGAGCAATGCCGTGTTCTGGTCCTGGATCGGAGAATTACTTGCCGGATTTGCGGTGGCACTGGTGACGGCATTTGTGATTGGAAGAGCCATTTTGTTTGGCATATATGCCGCTGTTATACAGCATTTTCCTAAAATCGATATGAAATCAGAGGTATCGTGGAAGGTGTATCTGATCACGGCAATCGTGATAGCTGTTATCTGTTTGTTTGCTTTTGGTATCTCTGGGGATATCCATGCAGGAGAACGTTCCGCCGATGCCAGAAATGCAGCGGTGAAAAGTGAGAAGATTCCGGGAATATGCAGAAAAGCAGGGGCGTTGATCAGCGGGCTGCTGGGAGTAATCGTCCTGTATCTGTATACACAGAGAAGATTTTCAGAGAGTATCTTTCTTTTGTGTGGGTTCTTCCTGTGTTTGTATGTTTTTCTGTATAATATAGGTGCCATGATCCTGCGTAAAAAAGAAACGTCTATGGATCAATACCTGCGAACCCTTCCGGAAGAACATATGATACGACACAGATACCAGACAACTGTAAAGTATCTGACACTTATGATCGTGATACATGTATGTGTGATGTCCTTTTTCTCGGTAAAAGTTGTATCTAACAGAATCGCAGATAAGACGGATACGCTGTACCCATACGACTATGTATGGCTTGCGAATAGTAATGATACAGGGATTATCGAAAAGCTTAAGCAAGAATGCAAAGCAGAAGTGACCAGTATTCCGATGGTCCGGGCAACAACGATAGATAATACAGAACGTCTGGAAGGACCATTTGATCTTGTCTGGCAGCAAGGCCAGAATATCGGTATATCAGAGAGCAGTTATCGAAAGTTAAAGAAGGCAGTCGGAGAAAAACCGAAAAAGCATCTGAATCTTGACAAGAACGGAAAGAAAATTTATGTCGTGTATCAGCAAGATCAGGGAACAAAGGCGAAACCAATTGATCACTATCAGTTGATGATACATCCGAATCTACATATCGGACAGCCATTGTTTGGCTTTGATACAATGGAGCACCAGACTTATTATCCGGTACGGACGATTACAGGCTCCGAGACTTCGAGTCTGATCGGCGCATTCAAACAGGGAAAATACGAGAATCTTATTGTATTCGCTGATGCATATTTTGACAAAATAAAAGACTATTGGAAAACGACAGACATGAGTACGGGAGAAAAAATAAAAACGTCGGATGCGGTATTGGAAGAAAATATCCATGAATGGCCGACGAAACTTGTCCTTGCAAATCTACCGGAAAAATACCAGAAAAAAGCAGATCAGTTGACAATAGATTTTGCAAAGCAACATGCATATGATGAGTCATTTGATTCGCTTGTAAAAAGTACATATACGAAGACAGAAGCAGCGAAAAAGCGGCAGATGGAGCGAATCCTTGAATGTGTGATGAATGGATTTGTGCTTATTATTTTATCTGTGATCAGTATGCTCCTACTTCATATGAAGGTTCAGATGGAACTGCCGGATATGCGGAAACGGTATCAGTTCATGAACCGTCTGGGAATGAATCGCAGGGAACGGATCTGCATCGAGAAAAAGGAAATCAGCCGGTTTGTGACGATCCCATCTGTTATTGCCGTTATAGTTACGGTACTGTATTCTGGAATTGTATTTGGACTCAGGGATTATCATCTGAATGATGTGAAGAATTATGTGATAAATGCAGGTGTACTCTGGATTATATATTTCATATTACAGTGGCTGAATCTGAAGTGGCTGGAAGATACGATTGTGAAAAAGATTGAAAAGGGAGCAGATTTGTAATGAATGAAAAATTAGAAAAGAATGAAAATAAAAAAACGGCAGACGTATTAAGAGCAGAGAATCTGGTCCGTGATTATGTGCAGTATGGAGAAGATGGTGAAAAGAAGAAAGAGATCCACGTCTTGAAGGGATTAAATTTTTCTATCCAGAGACAGGAGTTTGTCGGAATTATGGGAAGATCCGGATGTGGAAAGACGACACTTTTGAAACTATTGGGTATGATAGACCGTCAGACCGGAGGAAAGCTGTTCTTTGAAGAACATGATACGGAAGATTTGTGGAAGGATGAATTTGCGGACATACGACGAAGAAAGATCGGATTCGTGTTCCAGGACTTCTATTTGATGGACAGTCTGTCCGTCAGGGAAAATATCATGCTTCCGAAGATCCTGGATAAGAAGAGTGCGAAAGAGTGTATGGAAGAATCGCAGAAATATGCAGAACAGTTCGGAATTACACATCTGATGAACAAGAAGCCGTATGAATTATCCGGAGGTGAAAAGCAGCGAGTGGCGATATCCAGAGCATTGATCAACAATCCGGATCTGATACTTGCGGATGAGCCGACCGGAAACCTCGACTCTAAGTCCGGTGATGTGGTAATCCATACACTGAGTCATATCAATCGGGAACTTGGCAAGACAATTGTTATGGTAACACATGATCCGAAGATGGCAAGTTATTGCAGCAGGCTGATTCTTCTGAAAGATGGAATGATTCTGGAAGATATGAGAAATGGCGTGGATCAGGAAGCGTTTTATCAGGAGATTCTTGGGAAGATGAAGGAGTTGTAGAAAGTTCACAAAAAATCAGTATTTCTAGAAATTGCATTGAAAATAAAAATCAGGCATGTTATTCTAGCGGCACGCAGATAAATTCTAGCATCTGCAACGTATCTATATTTATCAATTCATTTACTTCAAGCCCAGATATTCGGGCATTAATCAAAAATGAAAACCACAGAAAACAGATAAATACATGCCTGATAAAGAAAGTTGTTCATATATACTGGTATATATATATAAAATGTATGCTATGATATTCATAAAAATAAGCAGTTTTTCTTTTAAAGGAGTTATATCTGTATAAGAAAGGAGAGCTGTTTATGAACAAATGAAAATCATTAAAAGAATTAAAAGAATTAAACTTGCTGGACAAATTTCTATTCGATGAAGCAATGGATGACCCTGAAAATGTAAAGACGATGTTAGACATCATATTAAGTAAAAAGACGAATCTGAAGCATCCACCGCAGACAGAGAAGGAACAGAGAACGTCTACGGATAATCGGCAGGTCCGGTTAGATGTCTATGCTATGGATGAAGACGATGTGATATACGAAGTGGAGGCGCAGAAAGAAAATACGCATAATCTTCTGAAAAGAAGTCGTTTGTATCAGGGAATCATCGACAGTAAACTGCTGCCGCCAGGTGGTATCCCAAGAACTGATAGAACTTTTGAAATATATGGAACACAGTACAGATGAAGTGTCAGAACAGTGCAAAAGTGAACGGATTCAAAAGATGCGTAGACGAGTTTGTCGGATTAAAGCAAGTGAAAAAACAGAGGTGAAGTATATGCAGGCATGGGAAGAAATATTGCTGGAAAGACAAAAAGAGAATTGCTCAGAAAAATGAATCATAAGATGTCCATTGAGAAAATTGCAGATGTATTGGATATGGATGTTTCAGAGGTGAAACATATCATTGAGGAACAATATGATACAGAAGATTAAATCGGAAAATAATCGCAACGGGAGAGACCATCTGACATTATTCAGATGGCCTCTCCTGCCATTTTTTAATGCTTATACTGTTCCGGTAATTGTCAGAGTGCTAAATCCCGGATTAGAACTCCATTCACCGGTAGTCTCGTTGACGGTAAATGTTGCTGCAGGAACAGTAACTTTTCCGGAACCGGTAGCAAAAGTACCGGTAGTTTTATCATAAGTGTAGTCTTCACCTTCTGTCCATGTGCTTCCGTTAAAGGTGACAGTCAGATTAGAAAGTATTGGATTAAACGTATCGGTAACGATTACGGCCGTGGCTTCATTTGCAGGAACGTTTCCTTCATTCTGAATCAGGAACGTGTAGGTCAGGCTTCCGTTTTCAGTAACAGGTACCGGACTGATAGATTTTGTGATACCTAAGAGCGGCAAGGCTTCTGCATTTACCGTTTCCTTAGCGGTGATAGAAGTAATGCCGTCTCCACTTGCAGTAACCGTGTTGGTAATGAATGATTCATTGGTGAGAGGAGCGTATTGATTTACAGCTGTTTCATAGACCAGTGTCAGATTACCATTTGCAGGAACAGTTAATCCAGAGAAGACAAGCGGAGGACCTGCGGTTACAGCAGGTACAGCCTGTAACGTTCCGTTTGTATAGTATTTTACCGTGTTATCCAGATACGTTAACGGTGTCAGTGAAGTAGTAGAAAATGCATACGCACCAAGGTCATCTGTGAGTGTAAGTCCTGTAATAGGAGTGGTACCGGAGTTAACAATACTTATAATATAGGTGACAGTACCTCCCGGATGATAGGTATTTTTTACTGCAGTTTTCGAGATTGACAATACTTCGAGAATCTCACCGACGGCAATATTTGAATTAGTAACAGAATTTCCGTAACGGAGTTGTGCCTGGTTTGTAAATTGAGCCATATTTTTAACCTTCCTTTCATATATGTGTCTACAATATAATATATGTCTGTGGAGTAAAATTGCCCGGGGATAATTTGTAGAAGATTTACAAAAATTGAGCATTTCTAAAATATATATTGAAAGCATGAATAGAGCATGTTATCCTATCAACACGCAGATGAATTCTAATATCTGCAACGCATCTATATTTACCAATTCATTTATTTCAAGCCCAAACAATCGGGTAAGAATCCAAGATGAAAATCATAAAAAACAGATAAATACATGTCTGATAAAAGAAGATAACGGTATATACTGGTATATATATAAATTCTGTGTTATCATATGCATAAAGCTAAACAGTTCTTCTTTGCAGGTATTATATCTGTACAAGAGAGGAGAACTGCTTATGAACCAAAGAAAATCATTAAAAGAATTAAACTTGCTGGATAAATTTCTGTTCGATGAAGCGATGGATGATCCGGAAAATGTAAAGACGATGTTGGATATCATACTTCTGAATACCAGGGGCAAACATCCCGAGCTGGTGTCACCAGAATTGATAGAATTGTTTAAGTATATGGAACGTAGTACGGATGAAGTATCAGGGAAGTGTAAAAGTAAGCGGATTCAAGAGATGCATAGACGAGTTTGTCAGATCAAAGCAAGTGAAAAGACAGAGGTGAAGTATATGCAGACATGGGAAGAACAGATAATGATAAGGCAGGAGGGAATTACTGAGGGAAGAATAGAAGGCGAGAAAATTGGACGATTAAGAGGAAAAAGAGAACTCTTAGAAAAATTGTCTGATAAATTTTCGATTGAGCAAATTTCAGAAATGTTAGAGATCGATATTTCAGAATTAAAGAATATTATGAAAGAAATACAGAACGAAAAGTATCTGTAAGAAATTGTTAGTGGCAGGTTCTGTGGGTAGCAGCTTTATACTAATGCATGGTCATATTATAAGAACGGTCAGATATGTTTATCAAGACATGTCTGACCGTTTTTCGTATAGCAGGGGATGAAAGAAAACATGCGGTTTTTCTGTGTGTAATTACCACGGTAGATCCATACTTTTAAAATTTCATGGTCAGAAAACCCGCTATTCATGGCCATTATAAGGCGGAAGAAGAAAAGGCATGGTACAATAACTATAAAGATTTCACGTGAAAATAAGATGGAGAACGATAAAATGAATGGATGGACAAAAAAGAGAAAAGTAGATACTTTTATGGGGATTTTATTGCAAGTGTACTGTTTCTTCCCGTGGATGCGCATAAATAGAAAATGGAATACGATTCACAGGTATGTAATTAAGACCTTTCAGGAAAATGATTACATCAAGATGTATAATCATACATTTTTAAAACAGCATATGTGGAAATGGAAACATTCACAGGTAGTTGCGTTTATATTTTTACTGATGTTAATATTCCTGATTTTGCTTCAGAGTATAGAATTGTATGAATTATACCAGTGCATAAAAAACGGGAATCAATCAACAAATTATCATGTATTTGTTTGGATTACTTATCTTGCAGCATTTTACATCTTTATGGCTATAGCATCTACCGGATTTGCAGAATTTTATTCTATGCCGATGTTTTGTTATATGATGCTGTTTCTGGCTGTCATAGAAATCTGGATATTTCTTGATATTCAGGCAGAAGCATGGGACGTTGAGACAGAACAGCACAGAGCTGAACTGGAAGAGCAGGATAAGAAGATGCTCCAGATGAAAGTAAAGGCGATGGAAGAACAATATAGGGAAATGTTAAAGAGCCGGAAGATTGTTCATGATATGAAGAATCATTTGCTTGCATTAAAGAAATATACGCAGGAACAGGACTGGAAGGGATTGGAAGAATATCTGAACGAACTCAGCCAGGACATGTTGGATTACAATTACCAGATCTGGACAGGAAACCATATGCTGGATATGATTCTTAACCAGAAAGAGAAGGAGGCAGAGAAGCAAAAGACGCAGATGCAGATCAGCACGGAAGTATTCACAACGCTTCCGTTTTCTGACAGAGAGATCATTTCACTTTTTGGAAATCTTTTGGACAATGCGTTGGAAGCGTGTGAGCAGATCAAAGAAGGAGAACGCTGGATACATATAAAAATGAAAAAGAAGAATCAGCTCTTATACATCGAGATTGTAAATGCGGCTAAAAATACGGGAATACAGACAGATGAAAATTTTGTATCAAAAAAAAAGGATGGAGTGTTACATGGTTATGGAATGAAAAATATCCGGGATATTGTAGAACAATACAATGGAATGTTTCAGTGTAAAAGCCAGGAGGATCGGTTTGAGGTTGTGATTACTATTTACGGATAGGAGGCGGGTGAATATGAAAGAAACAAAGAAAAGAAGATATATTGTATCGACAATTATGTACGGTATGATTTTGATTTTTATTCAGCTTCCGTGGGTGGTTTTGAAAGGGAAAAATTACAGTATATATGCAGCATATTTCCGAATCAAAGAAAAAGGAATAAAAGCACTTTCGGAGATGGCAGCGTCTGACTGGGATGGGAATATTACGATAATCAGGATACAGTTAATACTGCTTATTGTATTTCAGATTGTGATTGTATTACATATAGTGACGCAGTGGCTGCATAAGGAATATTATCTGAATATCGCTGCGTTAGTTGTTCTAGGTGTATATATTGTGGTGAATGAATCCGGATTTGGAATGCTTGCGGATAATTCAACAAAAACGATTCTGATTTCTGCAATCATCATGATATTTGTTATGGCAGAAGTGCTGATCAGAAAAATGCTTGATGTATGGAAAGATGCCAAGGAATCAGCAGAAATATTTGCGGAAAAGGAACGGGAAGAAAAAGAAGAAGAGCGCAGGAGATTATATTTTCCGGGGAATTATACCAAACTTTTTTATCAGATGGTCTGGCACAATTTTAAATATGACTGGAAAGATTACGGCCTCCTGCTGTTCTGTGGCGTAATCGTTTCTGCATTCTCCTTTGCAGGACTTGGAATATATCAGATGATGGCGAAGGCTCACCGGGCAGAGAATTTCCTGCTGGGTGAAGGACTTGGAAGGATATTGCTGAATGCAATGCTTCCGATGGCGGTATGTGCCATCTTTTTGATGGTGTTTGTTCTCGTATTTTACATGAAAAAATGGACGCAGAATTACAGTGTATTCGTGACGCTGGGAATTCGAAAAAAAGCGTTGTATACGATTATTGGGATAGAGATCGTAGTCGCTTTTTTGTGTTCGCTGATTGCCGGCGGTCTATTGGGAAATATGATCATGTTTCTGTTCCGGAAAGTGATTTTCTCAATGCTGGCAAAAGGAATTGTTCTGTCAAAGGTGACGTGGCTTACTTATGTGAAAGGTACGTTGGTGGTGTTGGCAGTGTATATAATTGTATTGATGGCGACCAGGGATATCGTATCGGATTTCAATCTGGTCAGGGCATCGATCAGAAACATTGCAAAAGAACCTATGCCGCAGAGGAGGACAAAGTTATTCATAACAGCCGGAATCATAATCTGTATGATCGCTATATTCGAATACCGGCAGTTGAGAAATCATGAAAGTATGTATCTGCTCTTTGCATTCTTTGCGGGTATATTTTTACTGATTCGTTTTGTAGGAGCCGGATATTTGAGACGTGCAAAAAAGACACCGGCATATCTGCCACAGATGCTGAACCGGAATCATTTGTATTATAAATCAAAGACAACTGCAAGGTATGTGCTGGCACTTACAATATTGAACGTATGCGCAGTGTTTTACTTTCTGTTTCAGGTAGTTTCGGTAACGATTGCAGAGGAGCCGGAAAGTCTGTATCCGTATGATTTTGTCTGTATTGCAGATGATGGAGATGATGCGATTTTTGATAGGATAAAAAACGGTTATCAGGCAAAAATCATAGAATATCCGATGGTGCGCGTGGCAAATGCAGATAAGACAGAACAAAACGAAGGCGTGCAACAAGGAAAAAGACCGCAGGGACAACAGATCGGGATTTCTGAATCGACATACAAACAATTGAAAAAATATGTAGATCCATCGTATAAGGAAGAAGCAATGCATCTTGATCGAAATGGAAAGAAGATATATCTGGTGCACCAACAGGATCGCTCCGTGAAGGCACAGCCGGTGGATTGGACATTTGGAAAGAAGAAACCATTTTTGCATATCGGTCTTCCGTGTGAATATTATACCTTATATTCGCCGAGCAAAGCATATCCGAAAAGAACAATAGAAGGGGAAGAAATTGGAAGTCTGATTGGATGTTTCCGTCAGGGAAAACTGGAAAATATCGTTGTATTCTCGGATGCATATTTCAAGAAAGCACAGGGAATGTGGAAATACACGAACATATTAACCGGAGACAAGATAGAAGAAAAGGCCTTGCGAATAGATGGTGTCACAATTAAGCAGGGTCCGACGAAGCTTGTACTGATCCAGGCAGACCCAAAATACCAGAAAGCAATTGAAAAGAAAATGAAAAAGCTGGAAAAGAATCATACATATGAAGCGCAGTATGATTTCGAAGTACATTGCTGGTATTCAAAAAAGACGGCAGTCAATGATCTGAAGACAGAATATACGATGAAACTGATCATAAATACATTCGTATTGCTTACAATGACCATCTTCGGCCTTTTCCTGATGTATATTAAATCGTTATCAGAAATGAGTGATAAGAAAGTAAGGGCTGACTTTTTGAAATGTATGGGAATGCGAAAGAAAGAACGAGTATCACTCCTGAAAAGAGAACTGTATTACTTTTACTGGCTGCCGGAGCTGATAACGATAGTCGTGACCAGTATCTTTACAGCAGCAACGTTTCATGCCCGGATGTATACGCATGCCGTCAGAATTGCATGGCTGAAACATGCTGTCTGGATATGGCTTATGTATCTGGCAGTACAGTGGGGCTTTGCATGGATATTAGGAAGATTTATCATTCGAAAGGTGGAAGGAAAAGATGAATAAACGGGAAGTTATGAAAGTGGAGAACCTTGTCCGGAATTATAAAATGGTTCATTCTGACAGACAGGATGAAGAAGAAATTAAAGTTTTAAAAGGGCTGGATTTTACCATTGAAGAACAGGAATTTGTCGGGATCATGGGAAAATCAGGCTGCGGTAAGACAACACTTTTAAAAGTGCTTGGCTTGATCGACAAACCGACTTCCGGGAAGATTTTCTTTACGGGAAAGGATGCGTCAGAATTATGGAGTGATGAACTGGCGGATATACGAAGAAGAGAGATTGGATTTGTGTTTCAGGATTTTTATCTGTTAAATAGTCTGTCTGTAAAGGAGAACATCATGCTGCCGATGGTGTTGGACAAGGCAGCGGTTGATAAGTGTTATAAGAATGTAGAAGCATATGCCAAAAACTTTGGTTTATCACACCTTCTCGAGAAGCAGCCATATGAAGTATCCGGCGGAGAAAAACAGAGAGTTGCAATCTGCCGTGCGCTGATCAATAACCCGGATCTGATCCTCGCAGATGAACCGACCGGAAACCTCGATTCCAAGTCCGGGAAGATCGTGATTGATGCATTGAAGGACATTAATGAACATATGGGAAAGACGATTATTATGGTCACACATGACCCACAGATGGCAAGCTATTGCAGCCGGCTGATCCTGTTGAAAGATGGTGTGATACTGGAAGATCTGAAGAACAGTGGGGATCAGGAGGCATTTTATCAGGAGATTCTTGGGAAGATGAAAGAGTTGTAAAAGATTCACAAAAAGAGCTCTCTGTGGAATACACAGGGAGCCTTTTGCATATTTTTATTTTTTTGTGCTATCAGCATCGATGACAGACTGAATCTGTTTCATCAAAGTATCATAGTTATCTTGATTATCAATTCCGCCGAGCATCGGATCACCTACAATATTACCATTTCTATCGACCAGTATTGTTGTAGGAAATGCCATGATATCGGATGCGTATTTCCCTGCATCTGAAGAAGAGTCAATGGAAAGATTGCGATATTTAGCACCCTGCTTTTCGAGAATAGTCTTTGCTTCTTTTATAGCAGTTTTGTTTCCGTCGAAGGTTTCTGTGTTGATACCTACAACTTCTCCACCCATTGATTTGATTGCATCGTTTAATTCGTTAAGTTTAGATAATTCGGCAACACAAGGTTTGCAGCCGGTGAACCAGAAATTGATGACAGTTACTGCATTTTTGGAAAACAGGCTTTCATCAACAGAATTCCCATCATAATCCTGACCAGAGAAATTCTTGAAAGGAGATGCGTCTTTGGAACTGTTTTTCTGATCAGTCTTATCAGATCCTGTATTTTTCTTTTCAATCTCAGCGATCTGTTCCTCGATTTTTCGGATAGTTTCAATATCAGCGGTAAGTGTTTTCAGCTCGTCATCTGTAAAAGACTCCTTGTTTGATTCAACAGTGTCAGCCAGAGAATCCGCATAATTTCCATTTGGATCCGCAGCACTTTTACTCATCATGCCAAATGCTTTGTTCCATACATCTTCATGATCTGCGAAGATCTGATTTTCCTGCTGATATAAATCATTCAGTTTAGAGTCGGAATCGTCTGCAGATTTTGAGCCGGATTCAGTCTTGGTATTCTGAGATTTTTCTGTGTCTGCAGTTCCTTTCCCGCTACATGCTGTAAATAATAATGCTATGCAAAGTGTTAAAATAGAGAGAAATGTTCTTTTTGTTTTCATAAATAATTGCTCCTTAAAATAATAGTAATAAAATTAATAGTTACCGGTTGGTTATGGTTGATTGCTGCTGTTCTTTTTTGGGGCATGTTTTTCCCAGAAACTGATATTGGATCGCATCTTTTGGACAAGCCTTGATGCATGCCCCGCATCGTATACATTCTGGATGATTCGGAGTCTTGCACACATCAATATCCATTTTACATGCCTTTGAACATTGATTGCATCCGACACATTTGCTGCCTTCAACTTTAATATTAAGAAAGCTGATCTTATTAAATAATGAATAGATCGCTCCAAGAGGACAGATCCATTTACAGAACGGCCTGTAAAACAAAATACTCAACACAACAACTGTAATTAAAATAAGACATTTAAAAGAAAAAAGTGTTCCAAGTGCAGACCTTATAGCGGTATTTCCAAGTGACAGTGGTATGGCTCCTTCCAAAACACCTTGTGGGCAAATGTATTTACAGAAGAATGGATCCCCCATCCCTATAGAATTCGTTACAAACAATGGCAGAAGAATAACGAAAACAATGAGGATTATATATTTCAGGTATCTTAGCGGTTTCAACCGGGCTGTGGAAAATTTTTTCCCGGGGATTTTATGAAGTAAATCCTGAAACCAGCCAAACGGGCATAAAAAACCACAGATAAATCTTCCGAGTGTCACACCGAGCAGAATGAAAAAACCGGTTATGTAATATGAAAATTTAAATCGGGAGGATCCGATAACCGCCTGAAAGGCTCCAATGGGGCAGGCTCCTGTCGCAGCAGGACAGGAATAGCAGTTTAATCCTGGCACACATACTGTTTTAATCTTGCCCTGATATATTTTGCCTTTAAGTAAATTGGAAATATGGATATTGGTAAGTAATGTGGCAATTGCCTGTATCCATCCCCGTATTCTGGCAACTTTTTTTGATAGTAATTTCGTTTTTTTATCCAATTCCAACACACTCCAGACATAATTTTATTGCTTTGCCAAAGACGGCAGCAGCTTCACCTCGGATCACACCATAGCCAATCATGGCTGTACCTGTGATGAATATTACAAATTGAAATATTTTTTTGCACTTCAAGATTTTGTTACTCCTTTCGTTGGTTGTATTTGTTGACCAGCTGACTTCGGTATTATACAATAGTTAGTGTGAAATTTTCGTTAAGAAGAGGGTGGAATGATTTTGAGATTATTAATAGTTGAAGATGAAAAACAAATATGTGATGCGGTTGCGAAAAGTCTGTATGATGCCGGGTACGAGGTGGATACCTGTTATGATGGGGAAGAGGCATTGGAATACATCCTGACAGAAAATTATGATTTGATTGTTCTGGATCTGAATCTGCCCGGCATGGATGGGATGGAAATCCTAAAAGAACTCAGACAGAGCAATGAGGAGACAAAGGTTCTTATATTATCGGCAAGAGGGCAGATTGCAGATAAAGTCGAAGGGTTGGATGCTGGTGCGAATGATTATATGGAAAAGCCGTTTCATCTACAGGAACTTGAGGCTCGTATCAGAAGTCTGACAAGAAGGAAATTTGTACAAAAGGATGTATGTCTGGAAAGTGGCGATATCATGTTCGACACGATAAAACGTGAGGCATATGCAAAGGAAACAAAGATTTCCCTGACAAGAAAAGAAAAAGGAATTTTGGAATATTTGCTTCTTAACCTGGGAAGACCGGTAAGTCAAGAGGAATTGATGGAGCATGTCTGGGATGCATCTGTGGATAGCTTCAGTGGAGCCATCCGGGTGCATATGTCTTCGCTAAGGAGAAAGCTTAAGGCAGTGCTTGGATATGATGCGATTATGAATAAGGTGGGAGAAGGATATAAAATACGAGAGGAGTCTGATTGATGAAAAAAATGTCACTGCAGTGGAGACTTACGTGTATAACTACATTGTGTATTGCGATTATATGTGGGTGCCTGACAATGTTCGTCTATAAAAATGGTGTGTATTATATGGATTCCCTGCAAAAGGCTGTTGACGCTCAGGGAGATGACAGCGGAGGTGGTTCGGAAGAAATATACATCACCATACCAGAGGATAAGTGGGATGAGTTCTCAAATGATTTTTCTGTTCAAGTGTACAATAATAAAGAAGACTACAAAAGAAACAGTCTGATAGTTTCGGCTTTATTGGCTCTCCTTGGTGGAGTGGCCGCATATTTTATAAGTGGACATGCGCTTAAACCAATTCGTGAGTTTTCTGATAAAATTGAAGAAGTGCAGGCTCAAAACCTGGCAGATTCGGGAATAGAAGAATGTAAGATTAAAGAACTGAATCAGCTTAGTGTTTCGTATAACAAGATGCTTGAACGCCTCTCGGATGCATTTGAGATACAGAGACAATTTACTGCGAGTGCAGCACATGAGCTTCGAACTCCATTATCGTTAATGCAGGTACAGCTTGACTTGTATCATTCCACTCAGCATCCGGGCAGTGATGCAGACACCGTACAGATGATAAAGATGTTGACGGAACAAAATGACAGGCTTGGCAAGATGGTAAAAACACTTCTTGACATGAGTGAGCTTCAGACTGTAGGACGGGATGAAAAAATTATCCTTAATGATCTCGTTGACGAGGTATTGGAAGATTTGGAACCTCTTGCACAGGAAAAGAATATAAAACTTATTGGAAAATATAAGAATATAACGATGATTGGAAGTGATATCCTTATTTATAGGCTGGTATACAATCTTGTTGAGAATGCTATAAAATACAATCATTCAGATGGACAGGTTACAGTAAATGCATACAAAAAACAAAAACATATTTACCTGTCAGTAGAGGATACCGGAAGCGGAATTCCGAAAGAACTCAGGGAACGTGTATTTGAACCATTCTTTCGCGTGGATAAATCCAGAAGCCGAGAGCTTGGTGGTGTAGGACTTGGACTTGCTCTGGTTCATGAGATCGTGAGAGTGCACGATGGCAGTATCAGCATTAAGTCAAACCCTGCAGGTGGAACAATCTTTGAGGTGATTTTTGACCAGAAATCAAAGGAATAGTTATTCAAAAAAAGAACAAAAAAAGATGCTTGTAAATAGGATTGACTCCTAACGGATTACCATATATTATTATATATTAGTAAACATTGCTGAACATTGGTAAACGTTAGTCAGTATTTAGTGTTTTGCAGGTTTTGTAGTAATTTGCGATTTTGACCCCAAAATGCGACGAAAAACAGAAAAAAAACAGGCAGAAAAAAAGCCTAAAAAAAAGAAAATAATTAAAGATTTACGAAAAAAACAATAAGAAAATTATTGTGCAACATGTACAAAAATACAAGGAGATTTAATGAGAAAGCTTGCGTTAAATGATGAAATATTACTAAAAATAGAGAAACCGGCACGTTATATCGGGAATGAAGTGAACTCAGTCATGAAAGACCCTGAAAAGGTGTCTATTAGATTTGCCATGTGCTTCCCGGACGTTTACGAAATAGGAATGTCGCATCTGGGAATACAGATCCTTTATGACATGTTCAACCGCCGGGATGATGTGTGGTGTGAACGTGTCTATTCGCCGTGGACCGATCTGGATCAGATTATGAGAGAACAGAAGATTCCGCTGTTCGCACTGGAGTCGCAGGATCCGATTAAGGATTTCGATTTTCTTGGAATCACGATCCAGTATGAGATGTGTTATACCAACATTTTACAGGTGTTGGACTTAAGTGGGATTCCGATGCAGGCAGCAGACCGTACCTGGGATGATCCAATTGTGATCGGCGGGGGACCTTGTACGTATAATCCGGAACCGCTGGCGGAGTTCTTTGACCTTTTTTACATGGGGGAAGGCGAGACAGTCTATGATGAACTGCTAAATGTCTACAAAGAGAACAAGAAACGTGGCGGGACGAGAAAAGAATTTCTGGAGATGGCAGCAGAAATCGAAGGAATCTATGTGCCTGCGTTCTATGATGTGACATATAAGGAAGACGGAACGATCGAGAGCTTCCGTCCGAACAATCCACATGCAAAAGAAAAGATCAAAAAGCAGGTGGTTATGGACATGACCGGTGCAACGTATCCGGAGAAACCGGTCGTGCCGTTTATCAAGGCAACACAGGATAGAGTTGTTCTTGAGATTCAGAGAGGCTGTATCCGTGGATGCCGTTTCTGCCAGGCCGGAATGTTATACCGTCCAACCCGTGAAAAGGATGTAGAGGTATTAAAAGAATATGCATACAAGATGTTAAAGAGTACCGGACACGAGGAGATTTCCCTCAGTTCATTAAGCTCCAGTGATTACAGCCATTTAAGAGAACTGGTAACCTTCCTGATCGATGAGTTTAAATCTCAGGGAATCAATATCAGTCTTCCGTCCCTACGTATAGATGCATTTTCACTGGATGTGATGGGACAGGTACAGGATATCCGAAAGAGCAGCCTGACATTTGCACCGGAAGCCGGTTCGCAGAGAATGCGTAATGTGATCAACAAAGGCCTTACGGTAGAGGACATCATTGGGGGAGCCGGACAGGCGTTTGACGGTGGCTGGAATAAGGTAAAACTTTACTTTATGCTGGGACTTCCGACTGAAACCGAAGAGGACATGCGGGCAATCCCGGAACTTGCAGATCAGATTGCCAGACGTTACTATGAGATCCCGAAAGAGCAGCGGAATGGAAAATGTCAGATTACAACGAGTACATCATTCTTCATTCCAAAGCCGTTCACACCATTCCAGTGGGCAAGAATGTATACGAATGAAGAATACATTTCCAGAGCAGCGATCGTAAAGCATGCATTTAATGAACAGCTTAACCGAAAGAGCCTGAAGTATCACTGGCACGATGCGGAAGTTACTGTTCTGGAAGGTGTATTTGCAAGAGGTGATAGAAAAACTTCTGAAGTCATCAAAGAAGCTTACCGTCTGGGATGCCTGTATGACTCCTGGAGCGATCAGTTTGATAATGACAAATGGATGCAGGCATTTGAAAATACGGGCATTGATATCGCATTCTATAATCTCAGGGAAAGGCCTTTAGATGAGGTGTTCCCATGGGATTTCATCGATATCGGCGTAACAAAAGAATTCCTGAAACAAGAGTGGAATCATGCAATGAATGCAGAAGTAACACCGAACTGCCGTATGAAATGTTCCGGTTGCGGTGTCGCAAAATGGAAAGGAGGTGTCTGTATTGAAAGTAAGAATTAAATTCCGCAAATATGGAGTCATGCGTTTCATCGGACACCTGGATGTGATGCGTTATTTCCAGAAGGCGATCCGCAGGGCAGAGATTCCGATTGCATTTACAACTGGATACAGCCCGCATATGATCATGTCATTCGCACAGCCGCTCGGAGTCGGTGTGACAAGTGATGGGGAATATTTTGATATCGAGATCACGAAACCGATTTCTTCCGAAAACGCGGTTGCGCAGTTGAATGCAGTGATGGTGGAAGGAATAGAAGTCATAAGCTTCCGTGAGATTTCATCGGATAAGAAAGCCAGTGGTATGACGATCGTTGCTGCCGCAGATTATAAAGTAACATTTCCTGAGACGTTCAGGCATGCAGAAGAGATCCGCGTGCTCCCGGAAAGCTGGAAAGGAAAGGTGGAGTCATTCATGGCGCAGCCGGAGATTGTGGTGTTGAAAAAGACCAAGCGAAGTGAAAAAGAAGTTGATATCAAACCGATGATCTACAAAATGGCTGCACTGGACGATGGCATCTATCTGTATCTTGCAACCGGAAGTGAGCAGAATCTGAAGCCGGATCTGGTGGCAGAAGCGTTCTTGAAATTTGCAGGAGAAGATCCGGAAGAAACACCGGTGCATATTCATAGAATTGATGTGTATGCAAAGAATCCGGACGCAGAAGAAGGAAAGACAGAGTTCATTTCGCTGGATGGACTTGGGAAAGATATTTTATAAAGATATAACGGACTTCCATCAATCTGACAGGAGTGATTAAACATGAGTAAAAAGGAAGTAAAGACAAATGCCATGCGTATGCTGGACCGCGCAAAAGTTTCATATAGTTATGAAGAATATGAATGCGATGATTTTACAGACGGTATCCAGACCGCAGACAAACTTGGATACGACCACAAGCTGGTCTATAAGACGCTGGTAACAACGGGAAAAACAGGGAACCATTATGTATTCGTGATTCCGATCGAAGCCGAGATTGATTTTAAGAAAGCGGCAAAAGTTGTTGGTGAGAAATCACTGGAGATGCTGCATTTAAAGGATCTGACGAAAGTGACCGGATATGTCCGCGGGGGCTGCACGGCGATCGGCATGAAGAAGCAGTTCCCTACCGTGATTCAGGAAGATGCAAAGGAACTGGAATATATGCATGTCAGCGGCGGGAAACTTGGAATGCAGATCCGGCTTGCACCACAGGATCTTCAGAAGGTTGCAAAAGCAGAATTTGCAGATGTGATCCGCCCATAACCGCATGCAGTGATGCTGTGGGGAGAATCAGAGAGTACCTGAAAAGCATGTATATTTATGCAGTAGTTCTAAAAATCAATCGTTATTCCCGCACATATTAACACATTATTGCATTGAAGTGCGCACAAAAATGATGTAAGATAAATACAGTTACGTTTTTTATAGCGAAAGAATATGAATGCATTTCAGAAAATACTTGGTTGGAGGAATACGAAAAGTGAAAAAAGTTGTAAAATTTGGTGGTAGTTCGCTTGCAAGTGCCGAGCAGTTTAAAAAAGTAGGTAACATTATCAGAAAAGAGGAATCCAGAAGATATGTCATTCCGTCTGCACCTGGTAAACGTACGCCGGATGATACAAAAGTAACGGATATGTTATACAGTTGTTATGGACAGGCAATCCTTGGGGAAGATGCGGAAAAAGACTTTGAAGAGCAGTTAGAAGCAATCAAAGAGAGATATAACAGCATTATCAGAGGATTGGATCTGGAACTGAGTCTGGATGAGGAATTTAAGACAATCCGTACAAACTTCAGCAAGAAAATCGGAAGAGATTATGCGGCTTCCCGTGGAGAATATCTGAATGGTATCATTATGGCAGCATATCTTGGATATGAATTTATCGATGCTGCAGAAGTGATCGTATTTGATGAGAATGGTAATTTTGACGGAGATAAGACGCATGAGATCCTGTCTGCAAGACTGGAGAATACGGAACGTGCAGTCATCCCGGGATTCTACGGGGCAAAACCTGACGGAAGTATCCAGACATTTTCCCGTGGCGGATCTGATATTACAGGATCGATCGTTGCAAAGGCTGTGCATGCAGACATGTATGAGAACTGGACCGATGTATCTGGTTTCCTGATCGCTGATCCTAGAATCATCAAGAATCCAAAGCCGATCGATGTGATCACATACAGAGAATTGCGCGAGTTATCTTATATGGGAGCAACCGTACTTCATGAAGATGCAATCTTCCCGGTACGTAAAGAAGGCATTCCAATCAACATCCGCAATACCAATTCACCGGAAGATAAGGGAACTCTGATCGTAGAAGATACCTGCAGAAAACCTCGTTTTACGATCACTGGTATTGCCGGTAAGAAGGATTTCGCTTCTATCACGATCGAAAAAGCAATGATGAACTCAGAAGTCGGATTCTGCCGCAAGGTATTAGAAGTTTTTGAAAATAATCATATTTCTATTGAACACATGCCGTCAGGAATCGATACTATGACGATCTTCGTTCACAGAGATGAATTTGAAGAAAAAGAACAGGATGTCATTGCGGGAATTCACAGAGCCGTAGAGCCTGACTTCCTGGAACTGGAGTCAGATCTGGCACTGATTGCTGTTGTAGGAAGAGGTATGCGTGCGACCAGGGGAACTTCCGGACGTATATTTGCAGCACTTGCACATGCAAATGTCAATGTCAAGATGATCGATCAGGGTTCCAGTGAGCTGAATATCATCATTGGTGTCAGAAGCCATGATTTTAATGCTGCTATCAATGCGGTTTATGATATTTTTGTAAATACAATAGTTTAATAAATTGGGGAGGCTTTCATTAGCTATGAATATTATGTTTTTTCTGAAGCCGAAAAGTGATCTTGCTTACATTTATGATTATCACACTTTGCGACAGGCTTTGGAGATTATGGAATATCACAAGTATTCCTGTGTACCGATATTAAATAAAGAGGGGAAATATGTCGGTTCTATCACAGAGGGAGATCTTTTATGGTCACTGAAGGAGCTGGATCTATTTAATATTAAAGAGGCAGAATCAATCAGTATCATGAAGATTAAAAGACGTGTGGATTATCAGTGCGTGACAGCAGAATCGAATATGGAAGATCTGATCGGACGCGCAATGGAACAGAATTTTGTTCCGGTGATCGATGATCAGGGACATTTCATCGGAATTATCACCAGAAGAGATATTATAGGTTACTGTTATGACAGATTAAAAGAATGTGGAGAGTAAAATGATCATTGATTTTCATACACACATATTTCCAGATAAGATAGCCGGGCGGACGCTCGACTATCTTTCTGACATTTTTGGAGCAAGTCCGTTTGCAGACGGAACACATACCGGACTTTGTGATTCTATGAAGAAAGCGGGAGTTGATGTTTCTGTTTCACTTCCGGCGGTGACGAAAGTATCGCAGGTAGAATCTATTAACCGTTTTGCTTCTGCTTTTACAGAAGGGACAGTTATTTCATTCGGAGGAATCCATCCGGAATGTGAAAATTATAAAGAAATATTAAAAGAGATCAAAAATCTGGGATTGAAGGGAATCAAACTTCATCCGGATTATCAGGATATGTATTTTGATGATATCCGTTATGAACACATTGTCGATACAGCATCGGAACTTGGACTTATCACGGTAGTCCATGCCGGAGCGGATCCGAAATGTCCAAAAGATGTACATTGCACGCCAAAGATGGCAAGAAAGCTTCTGGATGATGTAAAGCCGGAAAAACTGGTACTTGCCCATATGGGTGGAAACGAAATGTGGGATGAGGTGGAAAAATATCTGGTAGGGCAGAATGTATATTTTGATACGGGTGTCATTCTGGATAGAATGCCGGAGGAACAGTTCTTGCGGATGGTACATATGCATGGCGCAGACAGGATCCTGTTCGGAACGGATTCTCCATGGGCCGATCAGAAGAAATTTGTGACATTATTCGATCAGATGCCGTTGACAGAGGAAGAGAAGATGGCAGTCTTTTCAGGAAATGCGAAAAAACTGCTTGGAATATAAAAGATAAAAAATATTTCTGATAATGCTTGCATTTTCGGAAAACATATGCTATTATCTTCTAGTATGCCGCACAGTGAGGTTGAAGTTCTGCCGGAATCATCAGTCAGACACCGTAACTGGCGAGTAATGATAATAGGAGGTGCCATATGTACGCAATTATAGCAACAGGTGGTAAACAGTACAAAGTAGCCGAAGGCGATATCATTAAAGTAGAGAAACTTGGTGTAGAGGCTGGAGAGACTTTTACATTTGACCAGGTTCTTGCAGTAAGTGACAACGGATTAAAAGTTGGTAATCCGACAGTTGCAGGTGCAACAGTTGAAGCTTCTGTAGTTGAAAACGGTAAAGCTAGAAAAGTTATCGTTTACAAGTACAAGAGAAAATCTGGATACCACAAGAAAAACGGTCACAGACAGCAGTATACTGCAGTTAAGATTGAAAAAATCAACGCTTAATATTGGAGAGCATCCATGATTCA
Organism: Dorea longicatena; assembly: GCF_024168045.1. GTDB lineage: Bacteria > Bacillota > Clostridia > Lachnospirales > Lachnospiraceae > Dorea_A. Next base: position 1,488,395 of record NZ_CP100126.1, on the reverse strand, counting down.
TGTAACGATCTTTCAGAACAAGTATAAAGAGTGTGTAGGTTTTCAGACGGAAGGACATGCCGAATATGCAAATCCGGGACAGGATATTGTATGTGCCGCTGCTTCTATTCTGGTAATCAACACAATAAATGCAATTGAAGAATTTACGGAAGATGACGCAAGTCTGATTTCGGAAGATGAGACGGGAATGATTTCTTATCATCTGAATCATCCTTCAAAAGATGCAAGACTTTTGCTGAATGCAATGATTCTTGGCCTGGAACAGATGGTAGATGATGACAACTATGCAGAATATATTGATTTAACATTCGAGGAGGTGTAACAACCATGATGAAATTAAACCTTCAGTTTTTCGCTCATAAAAAAGGTGTAGGTTCTACAAAGAACGGTAGAGATTCTGAGTCTAAAAGACTTGGTGCTAAAAGAGCTGATGGACAGTTTGTAAAAGCTGGTAACATTCTTTACAGACAGCGCGGAACAAAGATTCACCCGGGAATCAATGTAGGACGCGGCGGTGACGATACATTATTCGCACTCGTTGATGGCGTTGTAAGATTTGAAAGAAAAGGAAGAGATAAGAAACAGGTTTCTATCTATCCAGTAGCTTAATTATGAGTTGAAAAAGTGCGTTGCAATGATTAACTTCTTTCGGTTATGATGCAGCGCGCTTTTTTTGACTTCCGTTTATTTATTATAGATGAAAGGAATACAGTATGTTTGCAGACAGAGCAAGGATATTTATTAGAGCAGGAAAAGGCGGAGACGGTCATGTGAGTTTCCGGCGCGAGAAGTATGTAGCGAATGGAGGTCCGGATGGCGGTGACGGCGGACGTGGCGGTGACGTTATATTTGAAGTCGACGAAGGACTGAATACGCTTCAGGATTACAGGCACAAGAGAAAATTTACAGCAAGAGACGGTGAACAGGGCGGTAAACGCAGATGCCATGGTGCGGACGGTGAAGATATTGTCCTGAAAGTTCCGGAGGGAACGGTTATTAAAGAATCAGAATCCGGTAAAGTCATCGCAGATATGTCCGGAGACAACCGCAGACAGATCATCTTAAAAGGTGGCAAAGGTGGTCTTGGAAACCAGCATTTTGCAACTGCAACCATGCAGGTTCCAAAGTATGCACAGCCGGGACAGCCTGCAAAAGAATTGTATGTTGATCTGGAATTAAAAGTGATCGCTGATGTAGGGCTTGTGGGATTTCCGAATGTCGGAAAGTCTACGTTCTTATCACGCGTAACTAACGCACAGCCGAAGATTGCCAATTATCATTTTACAACACTGAATCCAAATCTTGGTGTTGTAGATCTTCCGGATGCGAATGGATTTGTAATTGCAGATATTCCAGGACTGATCGAAGGAGCATCAGAGGGTGTCGGACTTGGACATCAGTTCCTGCGTCATATCGAACGCACCAAACTGATGATCCATGTAGTAGATGCGGCTGGAACAGAAGGACGGGATCCGGTAGATGATATCTATAAGATCAACAACGAATTAAAGGCATATAATGCTGACATTGCGAACCGTCCACAGGTGATCGCAGCGAATAAGATTGATGCGATCTTTACAGAGGATGATCCGGTACAGCGCCTGAAAGACGAATTCGAACCACAGGGAGTAAAAGTATTTCCGATTTCCGGAGTAACCGGACAGGGAATTAAGGAATTACTTTATTATGTATCGAACGAATTACAGCATCTGGATCAGGAGACAATTGTATTTGAACAGGAATATTTCCCTGAGGAAGAGATTCCTATGAACGATCTTCCGTATACAGTCGAAAAAGAAGACGATATGTACGTGGTAGAAGGGCCGAAGATCGAAAAGATGCTGGGATATACAAATCTGGATTCCGAGAGAGGATTTGCATTTTTCCAGAAATTCCTCAAGGATTCAGGAATTCTGGAGCAGCTTGAAGAAGCTGGTATCCAGGAGGGAGATACAGTACGAATGTATGGCCTGCAGTTTGACTATTACAAATAATAGTTCAGATGCGGTCCGTTGATGGTATAAAGAGGAGATTAAAGATGACAACAAAACAGAGAGCTTATTTAAAAGGTCTTGCTATGAATTTAGATCCAATCTTCCAGATTGGAAAGAACAGCATGACACCGGAAGTTACCAAAGCTATCCAGGAGGCACTGGACGCAAGAGAACTGATCAAAGTCAGTGTACTTAAGAACTGCGCAGATGATCCGCGTGCACTTGCAGAAGTGATCGCAGAACGTACACATTCACAGGTCGTACAGGTAATCGGTAAGAAGATCGTATTATATAAAGAAGGCAAAGACAAACACAAGAAGATAGAGCTGCCAAAATAATACAGGTAGGAGATTCAAATGAAGATAGGGATTATGGGAGGAACCTTTGATCCGGTCCATAACGGGCATCTGATGCTGGGACATGCTGCATATAAAGCATTTTCCCTGGATCAGATCTGGTTTATGCCGAACGGGAACCCTCCGCATAAAAAGAGCGAGACAATAAAATCCACTGCAGAAGACCGGATGAAGATGACCAGTCTTGCGATTGCACCGTTTCCAGAGTTTGTTCTGCAGCCATACGAGGCATTGAGAGCGGAAGTATCCTGTTCTTACCAGACGATGGAACATTTTAGCAAAATATATCCGGACGATGAATTCTATTTTATCATTGGTGCGGACTCTCTTATGGCAATCGAGACGTGGATACATCCGGAACGAATCTTTCCGACATGCACAATTCTTGCTACCTATCGCAATGAGGTGAAGACAAAAGAGGAGATGAACAGACAGATACAATATTTGTCTGAAAAATATCATGCAAAGATACGTCTGCTGGAGACGCCTCTTATGCCTGTCTCATCTCATGAACTGCGTGCCAGTCTTCAGTCCGGGGATTCCGTCTCGGAATATATGCCGGCTGCTGTATGCAGTTATATAAAGCAGCATCATTTATATCGATAGTATCAGAGAAAAAACAAAAGAAGGAATACGGTAATGGATGAAAGAATCATAAAAATACAGCATGTGCTAAAGAAAGAACTGGACGATAACCGCTACCAGCATACTCTGGGTGTGATGTATACGGCCGCTTCGATGGCTATGCGTTATGATGTGGACGTGCTGAAAGCCCTGTATGCCGGTTTACTGCATGACTGCGCAAAATGTATCCCGAATGATAAGAAACTGCATCTGTGCGGGAAATACGGCTTTACAGTATCAGACATAGAAAGAGAGAACCCAAGTCTGCTGCATGCAAAACTGGGTGCCTGTCTGGCTCATGAAAAATATGGTGTGACAGATAAAGAGATTATTCATGCGATTGAAAGCCATACAACAGGGTGTCCGGCTATGACGATGCTGGAAAAAATCATATACATTGCGGATTATATCGAGCCGGGCAGAAGAGAACTGCCGAATATGGCGGCCGTAAGACGGCTTGCTTTTCAGAATATTGATGAATGTCTGTACCGGATTTTAAAAGATTCACTGGTATACCTGAACAGCAGGAAGATTGCGGTGGATCCTATGACACAAAAAACGTATGATTATTATAAAAAAGAAATGGGAAAGGAGGATTAAGTATGGATCAGGCAAAGGAAATGGCAAAAATCGCATTTGAAGCGTTAGAAGATAAAAAGGGTGAAAATGTATGTGCGATTGATATTTCATCGGTATCTGTTCTTGCAGACTATTTTGTAATTGCAAATGGTAACAGTGACAGTCAGGTACGTGCACTTGTTGAGAATGTAGAAGAAAAGATGCATAAAGCAGGATATGCCGCAAAAGAGACAGAAGGACACAGAAGCGGAGCGTGGGTGTTGATCGACTTCGGTGATGTGATCGTACACATTTTTGACAGAGAAAACCGTCAGTTCTATAATCTGGAGCGTATCTGGAATGATGGAAAGAGAATTGATGATGTAAATGAATTATAAAGTATCATAAAATAAAAGTTTGTTAGTATTTAGTATGTAGAATGAACTTTTGTTAAAGACCCCAGGCAAATATATCATGTAAAACAGAAATCCGTTTTTTGATATATTGCCTGGGGTTTTTTTCTGAAAAATATCGTTTAGAAGAAACGGAAAACCCCGATCACTTTTCCCATAATCTGAAGATCACGGACGATAATTGGTTCCAACGCATCATTTTCCGGTTGTAAACGGAAGATACCTTCTTCTTTGTAAAATCTTTTGACAGTGGCACTGTCTTCAAGCAATGCGACTACAATATCTCCGTTATCGGCAACAGCAGACTGTTCGACCAGTACAAAATCTCCATCAAGAATACCAGCATTGATCATACTTTCGCCATGTACTTTGAGCATAAAAGTCTGTTTGTTAGGCATATATTCCATCGGGATAGGGAAGTAGTTCTCTATGTTCTGTTCTGCGAGAAGTGGTTCTCCTGCAGCAACATGTCCGATGACAGGCACATTTACCATTTCGCGGCGGTTAAAATTAAAAGAGTCATCCAGGATCTCAATCGCACGTGGTTTGGTTGGATCCCTTCTGATATATCCATTCTTCTCAAGAGTTTCCAGATGAGAGTGAACAGAAGAAGTAGATTTCAGATGAACTGCTTCACAGATATCTCTGACTGATGGCGGGAAGCCACGCTCCAGTATCTGGGATTTGATATATTCTAATATTTCTTCCTGCTTTGCAGTTATTTTCCCCTGCGCCATATTATGTCCTCCTTAAGATGGATTGTAAATTCGTTAATTATTATATATTTAATGATAACACAGGATATCGGAAAACGCAAACAGATGTTTAGAAAATATGTTCGAAATATATGGCGGAATCTATTGACAAACATTTGTTCGACTTGTATAATAGATGACGTAGAGAACAAATGTTCGCACAAAACTGTTTTGAAGAATAGATGGAGGGGTACGAGATGGATACAAAGAGAATCTATAGAGAAAGCAGAGGAAGTAATTATACCGGTTACAACAGGGCAAGCAGCCGAAGAAAAAGAAGTGTACATGTAAAGAAGCTATTTGTTGGTATTTTTTCTTTGTTTATGATTCTTGGACTCAGTGCATTTTATGGGAGCGGTCTTGTGAGTGCACACGATAACGTCAAGGATGATCCGGTAAGATGCAAGTACTATAAAAGTATTCAGATTCATTCAGGAGATACTCTTTGGAATATTGCAGAGGAATATATAACTGAAGATTATGAATCTTTCAATGCTTATATTACAGAAGTAAAAAAGATCAATAAGCTTTCATCCGATCAGATTCAGGACAGTCAGTATCTGACCGTTCCATATTACGATTACAGATGATTTTTTAAATCATTCTTTAAAACAGAATCATTCCGATATATATGCTGAAAGGCTTATATATATTATACTCACCCACGGCAATGAATGAAAAATAGTAGTTCATTGCCATTTTGTTATTGGTACATATCTATACGACAAATACCGATTTTTCCAAAAGATATAGACGGAAATAACGAATTCTGCTATAATTATATTGTTTTATGAGGAATTTTTATTATTTTATTGATACTTTTATTCCATCATTTCTATTCAGGAGGTTTTCTATTACATGATTGATTCATCTACCAACCTAACAAACACGGCATCAAACAAACCGCATAATTATCATGAACAGAGTCAGATTGATCAGACGTTACGCCTTCGTGAAGTCTTAAAGACTTTGCCGCCTTTTGCGAAGGACTATTTCCGTGCTATGGAACCAAAATCATCTGCACGTACCCGCATTAACTACGCTTACGATATCCGTGTGTTTTTCCATTTCCTTATGGAAAATAATCCTGTGTATAAGAATTATACGATGGACCGTTTTATGCCCCGGGATCTGGAGGACCTTGAACCTGTAGATATTGAGGAATATCTGGAATACCTGAAAGTATATAAACGCGATGAGGACGGTGAATTGATCACCAATGGGGAAAAAGGACTGGCACGTAAAATGTCTGCTCTTAGAAGTTTTTACGGATATTATTTCAAACATCAGATCATACAGAAGAATCCGACACTTCTGGTAGATATGCCAAAACTACATGATAAAGCAATCATACGTCTGGATACCGATGAAGTTGCTTTGTTGTTGGATTTTGTGGAATCTGCAGGCGATCACCTGACCGGACAGGCACTGAATTACTATAAGAAAACGCGGGACCGTGATATTGCTATTCTTACGCTGTTATTAGGAACCGGTATCCGTGTGTCCGAATGTGTCGGACTGGATCTTAAGGATGTGGATTTTAAGAACAATGGAATTACGGTTACCAGAAAAGGTGGCAATCAGATGGTTGTGTATTTTGGCGATGAAGTTGCCGGAGCACTTGAAAATTATATAACGGGTGACCGCGAGGCAGCTACTCCCCTCTCTGGCCATGAACAGGCATTGTTCTTATCGACACAGAGAAAGCGTATGGGTGTCCAGGCAGTTGAAAATATGGTGAAAAAGTATGCCAGACAGGTAACGCCGAATAAGAAGATCACACCGCACAAACTTCGCAGTACTTATGGCACATCGTTATATAAAGAGACCGGTGATATTTATCTTGTGGCAGATGTTTTGGGACATAAAGATGTAAATACGACGAAAAAGCACTATGCCGCAATAGATGATACCCGTCGCCGTAAAGCAGCTTCAGCAGTTAAATTGCGGGAATTGTAAGATATACAGAATCGAACATTTTTATGTCGTAACATGCAAAAAATCTCTGACGTAAAATATACAATTTATATTTATACGTCAGAGATTTTTGATTTACAATTTTCTGTCTGTAACAGTTTCTTTTAATGCTACTAACTGTTCGATTGCCTTTGCTGTCCCGTCAATTCCAAGAAGAGAACTGTCAAGGCAGATATTATAGCTTTCGGCAGCACCCCATTTTTTATTGCTGTAATAGTTATAATAGCTGGAACGTCTCTTATCAGTCTTTTTAATCAGATCTTTGGCTTTTGCATCTGTCAGATCATAGATCCGTGCGATTCTGCGGACTCTTGCGTCCATGTCGGCATGAATGAATACACTTAAGACATTATTAAATTCTTCCAGTGCATAGTCGGCACAACGTCCAACAAGAATACAAGGACCTTCCGATGCGATCTTGCGGATGGTATCAAATTGTGCGAGAAAAATTTTATGATTGATCGGCATGTCTGTATAACTGGATGAAGGATATCCGAATGAGTAGGAATCCATAACCAGAGAATACAGAAAACTGTTCGTAGGTTTTTCATCGTGTGTTTCAAAAAGTTCTTCGCAGATACCACTTTCCTTTGCTGCGCGTTCCAACATTTCTCTGTCGTATAATTTGATTCCGAGATCTTCAGCAACTTTATATCCGATCTGGCGTCCGGCACTACCATATTCACGGCCGATCGTAATGATTGTATTTGTCTTTGCCATATATACCACGCTCCTATACATAAATTAATATAAACATATTATACAGCAAACTCGGAGAAATGTATAGAATTTTCACATAATTTACCTGCAAATATTCCTTAGTCTGTCTAATAGTTCGATAAAATATTCCGGAAGGGGTGCGTTGACTTCCAGGTATTCCCCGGTAGATGGGTGTATGATACCAAGAGTGCGTGCATGTAAAGTCTGTCCCTGCAATCCTTTAAAAGGACACTTTTTCGGACCGTAAACTTCGTCACCGAGCAGAGGATGACCGATGCTTGCCATATGGACACGGATCTGATGGGTTCGTCCGGTTTCAAGCTCACATTGGATATAGGTATAATCTCCGAAACGTTCCAGAACTTTGTAGTGGGTAATGGCCTCCCGTCCATTTTTACAGTGAGTACTCATTTTCTTGCGGTCTGTCGGATGACGTCCGACCGGTGCATTAACCGTACCGGAATCTTCTTTGATATTACCATGTACGATCGCAACATAGATACGACGGATAGAGTGTACCTTTAATTGTTCGGAAAGGCTCTGATGAGCTTTATCGTTCTTGCAGATGACCAGTGAACCCGTGGTGTCCATATCAATGCGGTGAACAATTCCGGGACGCATACAGCCGTTGATACCGGACAGTTCATTTCCGCAGTGATACATCAGAGCATTGACCAATGTTCCGCTGTAATGTCCTGGAGCAGGGTGAACAACCATCTGCTTTGGTTTATTGATCATAATAATATCCTGATCCTCATATAAGATATCCAGTGGAATGTTCTCAGGCACGATATCAGGCTCTTTTGCTTCTGGAAGGGTAACTTCTACCCTGTCATCAAAAGAAAGCCTGTAATTGGATTTTACAGGCTTCTGGTTTACTTTTACATATCCATCTTTGATGATTTTCTGAATATAAGATCTTGATCTGTCTTCGAACTGTTCGGAAAGATAGAGGTCAATCCGCTGGCCTTCGGCATTAAGATCGATGGAAAATTCTTTCAAGGTCTTCCTCCTTATAGTAAACGAGTATTAATATAACTAACAGGAATGCTGCAACGGTAACATAGATATCTGCAACATTAAAAATCGGAAAGTCGATCAGTTTGAAATAAAAGAAATCGACTACATAATTCAGGCGGATACGGTCAATACAGTTACCGAAAGCCCCGCCAACGATCAATACCGCACAGATACGAAGTGGCAGATATTTTTTCCCCATAGGTACTTTGCTGTAGAACCAAATCACAGCTGCGGTAATCAGGAGTACACTGATGTAAAAGAAAACTCTCTGGTTTTGCAGTATACCGAATGCAGCTCCTCTGTTTTCAAGATATTCTAATTGAAATATATTTCTGATCAGTACATAAGCCGGTCGGTCTTTTAAGTGTCCGACAACAAGATATTTTGTAAACTGGTCTATGCATACCAGTACAACAACACTGATCAGTGCTGTGATATAATGTGTGATACGTTTTGTATTTGTATTCATGATACTCCTTGCCGATCATACTATGAATCTATAACTTTTTTGAATTCATAGTACAAAAACTATATATATTTGCGTACAGAAATCATATAACGTCCTTTTTTTGTCTCAGACAGGATCCCATTATAGGCAATACGACCCATTTTACGAACGGAAATTATATCATTCTCTTTTAACCGGTATCCGTTACTGGTAATCAGTTTTCCATTCACAAACACTTTTCCGGCTTCAATCTGAGACGTGATCTTACTTCTGGAAAGAGGATATGCCAAAGCGAGAACACTATCGAGACGGATGGATGATACGGTTCCTTTTAATTCTTCGTATCTCGGTTCATAATCAACCTGAACACCGGTACCGATCGTTGCTTTTACATGAGTATGTCTGATCTGAGTCAGATTATCGGTGACATATTCTGCCATTTCTTCTTTGACAAATATCAGCGCTTTATGATCTTCTGCAATAATATCTCCGATCTTACAACGTTCAATACCAAGATTCATCAGTGCACCAAGATAATCGCGGTGAGTAAGATCTTCGGAAAACTTCTTATTCAGCGGGCTGACTTCTATTGTCTGAATCGGATATTCATACTCATAATAAAGAGCATCAGGTAGAAATACAGCCATCTGACGCTCTGATAAGTCATATCCACCATACGTCTTATACTGGGATAAGAACATGTCTTTCGGTGTCGTATGAAGAATATTCAATTCATTCAAATTAAGAAAGTCAGAAAATACAACAATTCCTCTGTTATATGCAAGTCTGGAAAGTTCAACCAGACGTTTCTGTAACATACTTTCTTCTTTGTTCATAATTAAAATCTTGTCCTCATAGATGAAGAATCCAAAGAAGTGTTCAACAGATCCTGAAGATCTCCCGAAATATCTACATTTGTAGGTGTTACCAGGAATATGTAATTCGAAATCTTCTGCAGGTTACCACTGATTGCAAATGTAGCACCTGAAGTAAAATCAATAATACGCTGTGCAATCTCAAGATCCAGTCCCTCCAGATTAAGGATCACTGTGCGTCCGCTTAACAGAGTCTCTGTGATCTCTCTGGAATCTTCAACAGAAGTTGGCTTAATTACACATACTTCCATATTTACACTGCTTCTTCTTGCAGGCTGACGCATAGGTGTTACTTTATTATTAGAGAATGAAGATTTCTGCTTTACAGGTGCTGTATATTCCTCCTCGTCATTCTCATCAAAATCTTTATCATTGTCTTTTGTGCTTTTATGAAAGAGGCTTCTCTTGGGCTTTTCTTCATAATCATCATCATATTCGTCATCGTCGAAGAATTCATCATCATCGTATTCATCGTCTCCGTCGTCTAACTTCATGATACTTAAGAACTTATCTAATACTCCCATTTTTAATAAATCTCCTATCTTCCGTTTATACTTGATGAGTATAGTCTCGTGCTCCGAAGATTCCGGTACCAACACGGACCATGGTAGCTCCTTCTTCTATGGCTACCGGATAGTCATTTGTCATACCCATAGAAAGAATACTCATAGTAATATTATCAATGTTTTTCTTTGCGATGTCAACAGATAATTTGCGTAAATGAGCAAAAACAGGGCGATTATCCTCAGGATTTTCTACAAATGGAGCAATTGTCATAAGACCTTTTACACGGATATGTGAAAATTTTGATATCTGCTCTACGAATGCAGGAACTTCTTCCGGCATAAGTCCGAACTTACTTTCTTCTTTCGCAACATTCACTTCGATCAGTATATTGGCTGTAACGTTATGTTTTTCTGCTTCTTTATCAATTGTTTCAGCCAATCGGACAGAATCCACAGAATGAATAAGATCTACTTTATCAATAATATATTTGACCTTATTACGCTGCATATGACCGATCATATGCCAGTGGATATCTTTTGGCAGAACTTCATATTTGGAAGCGAGTTCCTGTGCTTTGTTCTCTCCATTGACACGAACACCCAGATCATATGCTTCCTGCAGCATCTCTACAGGTTTTGTTTTGCTTACTGCGATCAACGTAACCTCTTCTCTCTTACGGCCGGCGCGGTCGCATGCAGCCTGGATATTTTCTTCTACTTTTGCAAGATTTTCTTTTAACATAATTTCTAGCTCCTTTTCTCTTATATCAAATTAAGAAATGACATCACCCTCATGTACGTCTTTTCCTGTCAGTGCAATGTGGTCGTAATTGGACAGACCATAATCATTTCCACTTTGTACAATATAGTAATCATCGCTTTCGCATAAAATCTGTACCTGACGGAATACCGCATACCCCCGGTTGATATTATAAACTCCCTTTAATTGCTTTGTTTCTGATAATTGATAAGTATCTGAAGAGCCTGCTTTTTTTAAGGTTGTATTTTTTTCAAAATCATCCGGATCAACATAGACAGAACCGGTCTGTGTATCGCGGTAATAGATATCAACAGCCTGAAATTCTGCATTCTCTTTCCCGGTATCGATCAATACACCGGTACTGTTACTATTTCCGCCCTGGGTAAGATAATCTTCCGGAATTACATAGAAGTCCTTCTTTGTAATCGCTGATTTCGGTATTTTAAGTCCGGACTGATCTTCGAGTATCAGTTCTACGTCAACAAAACGATCCTGGGCATAGCGTACCATCGAAGAATCAAATGCAAGATATCCGAGATAAGACCCTTTTACTTTTTTCATGGAAAATGCAGCGGTCATAGTTTCATTATCTTTCGGAAAACGTACATGGACACTAGAAGAATCTTTCAACTCTTTTGCACACTCTTTGGTTAAAGGAATAACCAAAGTCCAGTCATCATCTTTGATTAATTTGTATACCGGGGTGCCGGATTTAATCCGGGTATTGTTCTTCTGCTCTTTTTTACGATAGCCTTCTTTGCTTAACATATCCGGGGTTACATCATCCGCAGTAGTTTTTTCGAATCCGTCCACATAATAACATATGATACCGTCAGAATCCGCAGAAAACACATGAAGTCCGTCGGTATCTGCATCGGTCAGAGCAGCAAGCTGAGTCTGACGGTTCTGATTTGATTTTCCATCCAGCACATTTGAGATATTACTTTTTAATGTATATACATCTCCGAAACTTTCATCAGAATAATTTTCGCAGAAAGTCTGGGTCTTCTGACGTATATTGTTCTGCTCAACGGAGGTTAATTTCTGACTTTTTCCTGATTTTGATTCAAACTGTAACTTGTGGTCAGAAAGAGAATAAATCTGTGTTTTAGCACCGACTTTACTACCGGCTGAAACAAAGTAATTAACGTATCCATTGTCTTCGGAGCGGATTACTGTTTCATTACGGATGGCAAGACCGGTATAGGAATTGTCTTTGAGAATGGATCCTTCCCGAACCTCATAAACAGAAATATGTTTTTCTGTCAGATACATTAATACAGTTACAACAAGATAAATAAATATAACACCAAAAATGATGATCCCAATATTTAAATGTTTTTTCTTCTGATATACTTTTATATTTGATGATTGCGTGTTTCCAGCCAAATTTCCGGCCTCCTATCTTTATTGCTTTAACATACGTAACGCTGATCCATTTAAATAGTGAAATGCCTTTCCCTGATAACTTTGCCTTTCTGTCATGATTTCAAATAGTTCATCTCTTAACTTCCACCAGCTGGTGTCCCAGTTACAGAATACAGCATCCTTTTCCGGAATACGGCTGAACAGGCGCTCAATTGCAATATCCGGTCTCAGATATTCCAGAAACAGGATGAGGCGGTTCAGGTACTCTTCTTTTTTACATAGAGATATTGTACCATTTTCATACGCTTCGCACAACTTTGTATTCTTAGCAATATAAAGAGAATGTGCCTTTACGATCTGTACCGGAAGTGCAGATAATATTTTTGCCGTTTCAATGCTGTCATCCAGATCATCTCCCGGAAGATTCAGGATTACATGGGTACAGATATCGAAAGAATATTTGTTGATATGCAGGACCGCATCGATAAATTCCGCAAGAGAATGACCTCTTGATATTTGTTTTAAGGTATGATAATTCACTGTTTGAAGTCCGAGTTCGATCGTAATCTGGATTCCGGTTTTTTCCCGGACTGTATGTAATACATCCAGGTAGTCATCCCGTATACAATCCGGACGTGTAGAGACGGCAATTTCAACAATATCAGGAACGCGGGATGCTTCCTCGATATATGAACGGAATATTTCAAGCGGTAAAAATGTATTCGTAAAGTTTTGAAAATACGCAATAAACTTATGCGCATGATAACGATTCTCAATGTAGTCGCGAGTTCTAAGAAGCTGTTCTGTGACAGATACGGCAGAGTCCATTGCTTCAAATCCGGTTCCCTTTTCTGCACAGAACGAACAGCCGTTTCCGTTAATTCTATTTGGACAGCTGACCGGGAGGTTTACCGGAAGTTTATATACTTTTTCTCCATATCTTTCTTTGAGATATTGTGAATATGGATAATATTTTTCACTTTTATCCATGATAAAAATCCTTTCCGCAATGTATAATTCCACTTTTCCCGGCAATACTATTATCATTCGATAAAAGGAGGATTACTCAGATGAAATGGTTTGATAACACTGCATTGACGCTTGTAATCATCGGTGCACTTAACTGGCTTCTGGTTGGTATATTTAAACTGGACATCGTAGCCGTAATCTTTGGAAATCTCACATGGATTTCCAGAATTATTTATACCATTATCGGTCTATGTGGACTTTATCTCATCAGCCTTTATGGAAGAATCGGAAGTTCATCCTAAAAAAGGGGTATCCGTATTATGGATGCCCCTTCTATATTTTTACATATTATTTTTCAGGAATTGCTTCCACAATTGCTGTCATATCTTTATAAAGCAATGGCTTTGTATCAGCATTCATTACAATAGAGATATATGGATGATTGTTCTCATCTTCTGTAAGAAGAACGAGACAATTCCCGGCCAGCTTGGTTGTTCCTGTTTTTCCGCCGATGACAGTTACATTATCTGGTTTTTCTGCTTCACCGGTAGCATAAAAATTAGTAGGTTCCCAGGTAATACTTCTTACAGCACCACTACTTCCGGTAACCTTTGCGGTATGTGATTTTGATTTGATGATTTTGACAAAATCATCATTTTTAATGCATTCATTAAAAATGAGATAAAGGTCATAAGCAGTTGTATAATGGTCATCATTATGAAGACCATTAGAATTTACAAAATGTGTGCCTGTTGCCATTAACTTTTTCGCTTCTTTATTCATCATTTTGGCAAATCCATCCATACTTCCGCCCACATATTCTGCAATTGCTGTTGCATTGTCATTTCCGGAATGAAGTAACAGACCATATAATAAATCGGATAATGTAATCTTATCGCCAGCCTGTATTCCGCAAGTCGCTTCGTCTGCAGCAAAGCTGTTCATATCGGCATTCTGAGACACTGTAACAACGTCTGACAGATCAGCGTTTTCCAAAGCAACCAAAGCAGTCATAAGCTTGGTTGTACTTGCCGGATAGATTTTATCAAACATCTGATAGGAAAAGTCAACTTTTTTTCCGTCAACATCAAACAAGGCTGCTGAATGAAGTGTATCTGTTTCGGCAGAGGTAATCCCTTTCAGATTGACATCACCAGATGCAACAAACAGATCAGAAGCAAATAAATCACCTGTATACAGATTTGTGTTATAATTTTCGATTTCATAATCTGCTACTACATTCTTTGAACCAAAACCACAACCGGTTGTCACCATTGCCGTCAATGACAGCACAGCTATTAATTTTGAGTATTTACCGATACATTTCACGCCAGTCTAAATCTCCTCTGTCAATTGCTAAGATAATAATTTCTGCTGTTGCAAGATTCGTTGCCAGCGGAATATTATAAGTGTCGCACATACGGATCACATCATTAAGATCCGGGTCGTGAGGTTTTGGATTGGAAGGCTCTCTCAAAAAGATCAGAGCATCAATATCATTCTGCGCAATCTGCGCTCCTAACTGCTGCTTTCCGCCTAAGGGACCGGCCAGATATTTATGAACTTTCAGGTTTGTAACTTCTTCAATTAATCTTCCTGTCGTTCCTGTAGCATAAAGACTGTGTTTGCTTAAAATTCCTCTATATGCGATACAGAAATTTTGCATCAGTGCTTTTTTTGAATCATGTGCTATCAGACCTATATTCATATTATTCACTCCTTACTGGTATTTTTTCGGTTGTAATCCTACGTTCAAGACTAATCCAATTCCAATATATAAACTTACAAGAGATGTCAGTCCATAACTTACAAAAGGTAATGGTACTCCAGTATTAGGTAATATCTTGGTGGCAACACCAATGTTAATAAAACTTTGTATGCCAATCAGTCCCCCAACACCACAGCATATGATTCTTCCTGCAAGGTCTTGCGATCGTATCCCAACTAAAATACATTGTATCACAATTAATAGTAATAACGCAATAATTATACAACCTCCGACAAAACCTAATTCTTCACCAATGATCGCAAAAATGAAATCTGTCTGTGGTTCAAGAATGAAATTACCGTTTTTTACGGATGTAGTCGTGTTATTATCCAGCCCTTTTCCTGTTAGCTGACCGGAACCAATTGCCATGACAGAGTTTTTCTGCTGGTAAGCTTCATCACTTTCATATTTTTCGGGTTCGATAAAAGCAAGGATACGCTTCTGCTGATAATCCTTTAAAAGCTTCTGGTCAGGCTGAACAACGATACTTAAAAAGATGACTGCGACCGGTATTAATATAACAAGGACGGTACCGATGAATTTATAACTTAGTCCGGCTACATAGATCATAAGACAGATCATAAGAGCGGTACAAATGGTTGTGGACAGGTTTGGCTCAATTAAGATCAATACCAGCGGAATACCTGCGAGGACAGCATATTTCAACAGTGTAAATTTATCATTGATATCTTCTTCGTGTTCCATCAAAAATTTTGCAAAAAATATGATCAGTAATATTTTTGCAAGTTCTGAAGGCTGGAATTGGATAAAGCCTACCTTGATCCAGCGGGTTGCACCATTTACATTCTCACCAAATAATTTTACTGCAGTAAGCATAATGATAGAAAGTATATACAATACCCAATAAAAATTTATGATCCACATATAGTCAATCAGTGACACGATGATCATAGCCGCAAGACCTATCACGACACCAAGAATCTGTTTGTTCTGAAGAGATTCTTTTGCACTGCCTACGACTAAGATACCGAAAATGGATAAAATACCTACAAGTGCAACAATTCCGAATTTGTAATTTTTCCAGTTATATGGTTTTGTAAATCTATGTGATCTCACGTTTCTTCTCCTGCTATTCTTATCACTATCTGTGAACGGTTAATCTCTACTTGAAAATCATCTTCTGTAAGTTCCACGTATTTGGAAAGGGTTTGATATAAGTCCCGGCAGATATGATCATAAACGGAAGGCGTACATTGTACCCGATCCGATACGACCAATGCGCGGAGACGGTTCTTTGCAATGGATACGGAAGAGCTTTTCAACATATTCAGGGCCTCCTAATTCTTCTTGAATGCATGTGAGATCCTTGAGAAGAATCCCTTTCCGGTATCAAGATTTATATAAGGAACTTCCAATCCCAGAATACGCTTACAAATATTTAAATATCCTTTTCCTGCCGTTGAATCGAGACCAATTACCGGTTCCCCCTGGTTAGTCCCGATAACAACCTGTTCGTCATCAGGAAGGATTCCAATTAAAGGTACCGAGAGGATTTCGGTGACATCATCAACGGACATCATATCTCCCCGCTTCACCATGTCCATCCGGATGCGGTTGATGATCAGGTCAATCTTACGGATCTGATTCTGTTCCAGAAGTCCAATGATACGGTCAGCATCACGAATGGATGATACTTCCGGAGTTGTAACAACTAATGCACGGTCAGCACCGGCAATGGCATTTTGAAAGCCTTGTTCAATACCGGCCGGACAATCCAAAAGTATGTAGTCAAATTCTTCTTTTAATTCAGAAGTGAGCTTTTTCATCTGTTCCGGTGATACCGCCGACTTGTCTTTTGTCTGGGCGGACGGGAGCAGATATAGATTTTCATATCGGCTGTCACGGATCAATGCCTGTTTCAGGCGGCATCCGCCGGTCACAACATCGACCAGATTATATACGACCAGATTTTCCATGCCCATCACAACATCCAGATTCCGGAGCCCTAGATCAGTATCTATGATCACTACCTTTTTGCCAAGCTTCGATAAACCTGCTCCTACATTTGCAGTTGTAGTCGTCTTTCCAACTCCACCTTTTCCTGATGTAATTACGATAACTTCGCCCATGAATAACTTCCTCCTATAACTGGTTTTACTTTTACTTCTCCTATCCGCAGTTTTTTCGGCTGCATACGGAGAGCTGCAATGACAGCATCTCTGCGTCCGGAGGCACCTGCGATCACCGTACCGTATATGGTACCGGTTACAATTACATTTCCTTTGGATGCAACGGTAGCACCTTCTTCGATATCACCTATGATCACAATGCTCTGCTCGGACTCAAGAACCTGCCTTCCTCTTAATGTACCCTTATAGAACTGCCCGTCTTTTTCATGGATGGCTTCAAGGCTTTCGTCCAGCATTTTTTTATGGACTTGTTCTGTAACAGTATTTTTCTCAATGATACAAAGTATTTCGATATTGGCAGCTGATTCAATTTCTCTTGTCAGCTGCCGCTCTTCATCTTCTGTGAAAGAACGGCCTTCATATTCCACAGCCATTTTTGCGTGAGCAAAGAACCTGGAAGCAGATTGGAATTTCTTTTTTACGACTTCCAGAAGTTCCTCGAATGAACTGTCTGAATCAAAATAAATAGTGATGCCGTATTTGTTACTCTTGATGAGCACCTGGTCTTTCACATAGAATCATCCTTTCTTTAATCTCCACCATTTGATCCGGTACCAATATCTGATGCAGATCCCGTGATCAATTCATTTTCCGGTGTGACTTTATAGTAGTACTCCATGACATCATTACCGACTTCAGCTGCAAATGTCGAACTGTAGCCGTTGGCAATACGGATTGCAAATGCAATCTGTGGGCTGTCACTAGGAGCAAATCCTACAAACAGACCGTGGTCTGGATGAGTCTGACTTTGCTGTGCAGTTCCGGTTTTACCGGATAATGCAATACCACTCGAATTTAATTTCGTAAAAATATCTTTATGTTCTGAAGTTACAACTGCTCTCATACCTTCATGGACTGCCTGCCATGTAGAGGCGGACACAGCGGTAACTTTATTTTTTACTTCAGGAGTATAGTCTTTGATCGTTTTCCCTTTAGGGCTTGTAACCTTATCTAAAAGACTTAAGTTGTATACGGTTCCCTCATTTGCAACTGCTGTGATATATCTTGCAAGCTGACTGGTAGTATAGTTGTTGGTACCCTGTCCGATAGCAGATAATACAGAGTTGTCATCGGATATCTGCGGGTCAGATTCAGGAATTTCCATACCCGAAGTATCTCCAAGACCGAATTCTTCCGCATATTTTTGAAGTTTTGCAATACCACGTTCGCTTGAATAATAATTCTGTGTACTCTTTCCATCTGAGGTATCACTGTCCAGCTTTGAATCACCGGCATTATTGAGCCCCAGTCTGTAACCGACTTCATAGAAAAAGTCATTACAAGAATGCTGAATACCCTGCGATACATTCAGGTTACCATGTGATGACGGGTAAATCCAGCATTTTGGATTCGGTGTGACTTTCTTATATACTCCGGCACATGGAAGATATGTGTTAACGTCAATGACACCTTCGGTCAGACCGGCAATTGCAGATAATGGTTTGTAAGTGGAACCAGGTGCTGTCTTTTCCTGTGTTGCATTGTTGTAGAATGGACGGGACTGATTGGTAAGCAGTTTGCTGTAGTAATCAGAATCCATGGTATTTGCAAGACGGTTGTTGTCATATCCGGGATAAGAGACGCATGCAAGTACTTCACCGGTGTTCGGATCTGTTGCAACCAATGAACCGGTACAAGGCTCCAGTCCTAACTGTCCGGGTGTAATCTCCAAAGACTGGATTTTACTCCGCATAAAGTCATATGCACCGACATTTCCTGCTTTCAGACCGTTATACTGCTCATCATCCTGATCCAGTATTCCCTGTTCATAGAGCATCATGCATACCTGCCTGCCGGTAATTGTTCCGGATTTTATCATATAGCGGTAGATCAGTTTGTCAAAACTATTGTCTGAATCAACATAATCCAAAATATAATTAATAATTCCCTGATATACTTCACTGGAATCAGAATACTGTTCATTTGATTTTATATAATCTTTCAATAGTGAAGTATCTATCCAGTTCTTTGAAATAGCATAATTCAGATAGCTATATACATTAATAGATTCATCATCTTTCCAGGCTTTATAAGTATCATCTTTAGTATTGATGGATTTTGACATTACTACACCTGTTCCGTTTGTCAGCACATCCGATACCAGATAGGTGAGGTACGCCTGTATTTCTTTCGGCTGATCTTTATATGCTGCTGCATTGGAATCGCTGAATATTTTCGTAAGAGAATTCTTCACTTCTTCTTTTCTTACGGCGAATGCAGATGCAACCTCTTTTTCGGCTTCACCGGCATTTGCATCTGTAAAATGCGTCATATCAAGTACGTCATTGTTGATCATAGCGTTATATACATCACCAATCGGAATGATAACGTCACTTCCGTCTTCGACTTTATTCCGGTCAAAATTCAGATTGTTTTGTATTTTGGCAAGCAGTACGCCCGCAAGTTCCTGTTCCAGAATGTTATAAGCAGCTTTTTGAAGATTAGCATCGATCGTCAGATACAGATCATTTCCGGCTTTGGGCTTTGTGCCCTTTACTGTTTTGATTACTTTTCCGACATTATTAACATAAAGTTTCTCATTTCCCTTTTTTCCCTGAAGCTGGGAATCCAGTGCCTTTTCCAGACCAGCTTTACCGACAGTATCGGTTTTGTTGTATCTTTCCTGATCTGCATCACTTAATGCGTCATACTCTTCCTGGGAAATCTGACCGGTATATCCTATAATGTTTGCAAAACAGTTACTGTCAGCATATTTTCTCAGTGATTCTTCTTCTACATTGATACCGGATAATTTGTCCAGATTTTCCATGATGTCTGCAACTGTTGCATCACTGACATCTTCGGCAATTGTAGTTGAAATGTATTTCTGATAACTGTTCAGCCAGATCTGATAACGGATATTGATCAGTTTTAATACCATGGACTTGTCCATAGATTTTTCATCAATACCAAATTTCTGCTTATTTGTACACAGATAATGAATTAGTTCATCGGCAGTAGTCTCTTTCTGTTTTTTGGAAAGCTTATCAATTGTAGATTTACCATATACATCAGCGATAAAACGTAATTTCTGCGTTTCATTCTGTGCAACAAACTGATACATATTATTACTGTCCAAAATGATTCCAAAGTTATTGATCACGGTATCACCATTGGATTCTACCATTTTAATAACAGAAGAAATCGTCTTGTTTAAAACTTTATTCTGCTGTGCAATACTGTCATAAGAACCATTGTCTTCAATTGTGACAGAGTATGCCAGTTCATTATAAGCCAGTAGGTTGCCATTGCGGTCATATATATTACCACGGGTTCCCTGAATCTCTTTTGTTTTCTGAATCTGCAGTTTATAATCGTCAAGGTATTCCTGTCCTTTTACAATCTGAAGATAAAATATCCGCTGTACCAGAATTGCCGATGTAATACAAAAGACAATGATCAGCACGAATATTCGAGATTGTACGAATTCTGCAATGCCGGATTTGATCCGTTCCCATAAACTATACAAATTTACTTGCACTCCTTTGCTCTTCTGCTTCCAGTTTCTTGTTAATGTGTAATATGATCTGATACAGAATCAGTGTGACCAGGATTGTATATACAAGCTCGGGCATAATGATCTGTCTCAGGTATGCTTCAAAAGCAAAATCCCCCCGCAAAAGATACATACAGAAGTATGTAACTAAACCATAGATCAATTCGCTGACTGCGATCAGTGCGATTGGAAGTTTAATGTCATCATCATAAAAAAGTCTTCGGAATGATCCGTTCAGATATCCGATCACCGAGAAAAGTAACGTATAGAATCCAAGTGTATTCCCCCAGAATACATCCGTCAAAAAGCCGGAAAGGAATCCTACGGCAAGCCCCTCTTTCTTTCCACGCATAAATCCGAACGATGAAGTGATGATAATCAGCAGGTTCGGTTTGATGGATGCAAAAGATAATCGGTGGAAGATGGTGCATTCCATTAAAAAGCATATGATGATAATACAAAATGTAATCAACTTTCGTTTCATGAATTACTCTCCCTTTGTATCTGCGGATTCTTGTTTGATCAGGTCGTTTTTCGTTGTGGTAATAACGAGAACCTCCTGCAGTTTAGTGAAATCTACAGCAGGTGTAATATATCCGGACCGGGTCAGGTTATTAGAATCCACTTTCACTTCACTGACGTATCCGACAAAAAGTCCCTGAAGGAACCGGTCACTGACATGAGATGTAACAACCTGTTCTCCGACTTTAATCTTATTATCGTTATTGGCAAGTTTTTCAAACCGGATCCTGCCGTTTTCCATCTGTTTCAAGTCTCCTCTGACTACGCAGGTGTCGGAAGTTGAAAGGAGCATTGCACTGATATTACTTTCGTCGTCAATAATGGAACGTACTCTCGCATAATGCGGACCAACCTCCGTTACAATTCCGACCAGTCCGCTTCCGGCGAGGACATTGCAATTCTTTTTAATGCCGTCCTTCTTTCCTTTGTCGATCGTAAAATCACTGAACCAGTTGGAGCCGTTATTGGAAATGACGTGTGCACCTACTTTTTTGTAATCAGAATAATTTTCATCCAGTTTATATAATTCTCTCAGCCTCTCCAGTTCATATTGATCCTGGCGTAGTCGCGTGTTGTCGATCGTAAGGTCGTCTACTTTGGACTGTAATTTTCTATTTTCTTTTTTCATGTCCTGTAGTGTTTCAAAGTTATCGGAAAGATCGCTCATATAGCGTCCAACATATCCGATCCCTTTCTGCATAGGAATGACTGTATAGTTTGCAACGAAACTGATTGGTCCGTTCCCTCCGGTAATACGTTCCACACCCATCAGGATGACGCATATGACGATTACGATGATCAGCCAGTATTTACTTGGAAGGGAAGATTGATTTTTTGTCTTCATTATCTCATCCACCTATAATTATCTTCTATCATTGAAAATGTCAGTTTTCTTAAGTCTTTCGACATAATAATACGTTTCAGGCCATTGACTGCACAGGTATCCGGTTCCAGGGCAGTTCTTGACTTGATGCCTACCATCTGTTCGATATAAATTTCAAGACCGGGCATATTTGCAAGTCCGCCAGTGAGGAAAATACCATTCTCATAGATTGCTTTGCGGACTTCCGGAGGTGTTCTATCAAGAAGGGAATGGATGGCTTTGACGCATTCCAGTAACGGATCTTTCATTGCAGCACGGATCAGCATGATAGAAACCGGCTTCCGCATCGGTACACCTGTGATCAGGTCTCTGCCGGCTACCGATAAGATAGAATCAGAATCTCCGGTAAAGACATTGAAATTCCGTCTCAGTACTTCAGCAGTCTGCCGACCGATCAGGAAGTCGTGACTGTGCTTTACAAGATTGATAATCCCCTGATCAAACGTATGTCCGCCTACTTTTACGAGACGGTTCAGTACCATTCCGCCTCCGGCCAGTACAGACAGTTCGGTAGTTTCACCACCGAAATTCGCGATCATGATTCCTTTTGTATTCTGAATATCCAGATTTAATCCGACTGCATCGGCAATCGAACGTTCTACGATATTTACTTCTTTTGCTTTTGCTGTTGAATGGATCACAAGATCAAAGAACGCCTTCTTTTCTACTTCGGTAACGTCTGTTGGAACAGCAATTACATATTCAGAACCACGGGAAAACTGTCTTCCTCTTTTTAATAAGTTCTGAAGAAGAAACTGCATGTCGTTAAATCTGGAAATAACGCCCTCTTTCATCGGAAATGTGATCTCGATATTTGAGGGAGCTTTCCCATACATACTAAATGCATCATCACCAACCGCAAAAATATCACGGTCACGATTGTCTTTAAATGCGATTACGTTCTTCTCTTTCCAGATCGTGTCTTTTTTCTTATCATAGACCTTGATGTCATAAGACCCAAGATCCAGTCCGTATACATTTCTTGCCATCTGACAGAATCCTTTCTATCTTGGTTGCAGAATTTTACAGCATTCCCTCTTCACGAAAACTTATATAACAATTATTGCCAATTATAATATGGTCTAACAGCTCAATTCCAATTAATGCACCTGCATCCTGAATCCTTTTTGTTGTCAGCATATCTTCCCGGCTTGGAGACGGATCTCCGCTTGGATGATTATGTAAGATGATAATGGATACTGCATTTTTCTGCAATGCTTCTATAAAAAGCTCTCTTGGCGTGACCAGGGATGCATTCACAGTCCCTTTGGAAATGGTAGTTTCGCCAAGAAGCTTTGCCTTCGAGTTTAACATTAATAATTTCATATGTTCCTGTTTCTCATGTCTTAAATCTTCCATATAATATTGCGCAATCGTTTTTGGATCGGTAAAACATACTGTATCCTGATAAGACGCTTTTGCAAGCCTTTTTGCAAGTTCAGATATACATGATATCTGAGTTGCTTTTACGTTGCCAATCCCTTTGATCTGCTTCAGACGTTCAGCGTTAAACTGATGAATTCCGAGAATGCCGATTCCGCCGGCATGATAAAGAATTCTTCCTGCAAGTTCCAATGCATTTTCACCGCGGGTACCGGTTCGTAACAGCACTGCCAGCAATTCAACGTCACTTAAATGTTCGGCTCCGAGACGGGAACACTTTTCATATGGTCGCTCGTCTCTCGGCATTTCTCTTATGGTATTTGATTGATTCATATTATTCTTCAGATTCGCACGACATTTTTACAGACTCAGTCAAAAGACAGATTCTGTAAATTATAAGAAACGATATATGATAATGGAAAGAATCACGCCAATGATACTTGCCATGGTTATCTTTATCGATAGACCAAATGTTATGACCATTACTCCGAGATTCAGAACGATCGGATCGTCTATCCCGAAAGATTGTCCATAGCCCAGCCAGGATAAAGCCGGCACCCCTTTTGCCAGTTCACCAATAAAGCCACCAAGAACTACTCCTGCCAGCAGAAGCAGAAATAAAGCCCAGGCGTTTTTACTTCCTGCACCTTTCATATGTACTCCTCCTCGTTTTTCCTATCTAAAAAACTCAATACATTTTATCACATTTCAGAAAAAGTGTATAGGTTTATGATATTAAAAAATTCTTAAACTTCTTTTCATTTTTTTACATAAAATGATCAGATTAGATAAAAAATTAAGATTCCATCTTGAACGGATGATAAACGGAAGCAATCATTTCGGCTGCTTTGATTCCGTCCATAGCCGCAGAGGTAATCCCGCCTGCATAGCCTGCGCCTTCGCCGCAAGGATAGATCCCGCGGATTTCGCTCTGAAGGGATTTGTCTCTTATGAGTCGTACAGGCGAAGAAGTCCGGCTTTCTACTCCCGAGATGACGGCATCGCACCGCGCATATCCGGGAAGCTTGTGGTCAAAGATCTGAATTCCTTCTGTCAGCGACTCTGCAATGAATTCCGGAAAAATATTTCTGACGTTTGCAAGCTGATACATACCTTTTATATGCGGAGTGACTGTACCCAGCTGCACGGAAGGTCTGTTTTCACAGAAATCCCCAAATAACTGTACCGGAACTTTGCCGTTTCCCTCGAGATATGCCGCTTCTTCAAGCTTTCTCTGGAATTCGACACCAGCGAGCGGATGATCACTTCCAAAATCATCGGGTGAAACAGTAACGATCACTGCAGTATTGGCATTCTGGCTATCCCGGCGGCTGTAACTCATTCCGTTAACGGCAAGCCGGTGTTCTTCGGAAGAAGCATTTACGACATATCCGCCCGGACACATACAGAAGGTATATACGCCTCTTCCATTATCGAGGTTAGCGGTCAGTTTATACGGTGCTGCCGGAAGAAAGGAAGGATAATTCTTACCGTATTGATCCTGATTGATCATTTCCTGCGGATGCTCGATTCGTACACCAACAGCAAATGCCTTCGGCTGCATTGGAAGGCCGTGCTGATATAACATGGAAAAAGTATCCCGTGCACTGTGACCAATGGCAAAAACTGCAAGATCTGTATCGAGCAGATATGTTTCCTTCTTTTGCGAATCGTAGATTTTAAGTTTGCGGAGAATCTTTTGACTGTTGTCGGAATGTGTCTGAATATCAGTGACTTGTGAGTGAAACCGTACTTCTCCACCATGAGCACAGATATATTTCCGCATTTCTTTTACAACTGCAGAGAGCACATCGGTACCGATATGAGGTTTGCTCTCGTAGGTGATGGATTCCGGAGCACCGTGTTCGGCAAAGATACGTAGTACTTCATGGTTGCGTCCGAATTTGTCTTTTACCAGAGTGTTCAGTTTTCCGTCAGAAAATGTTCCGGCGCCACCCTCACCGAACTGAACATTTGATGAAAGATTCAGCTGTCCGTTTTCCCAGAATGCTTCCACATCTTTTGTACGCTGATCTACATCGGCTCCGCGTTCCAGAAGAATTGGCTGATATCCGTGCGCAGCGAGCATATAACCACAGAACAGTCCGGCAGGACCTGTTCCGATAATGACCGGCCGGTGTGTCAGTTCCTTTGTCCCTTTTACTTCGAAATGGTAGCTGTCCGGCTTAACCTGGAACTGTATCTGATTATTTTTGACCGTTTTCTTAACTTTTGCTTCATCTCTTACCTGGACATCTACAGAATAGACATAGTAAAGAACAGGCTTTTTTCTGGCATCAATCGACTGTTTGCGGATTTGAAAGCCCTGAAGTTCCTCTTTTTTTATGCAAAGTGTTTTTAAAATCTTGCGTTCAAAGTCGTCTGATGTATGTTCAATGTTCAGTTTCATCTGGTTGATCCGAATCATATGTTTTTACTCCTTTACAGTTTGTCATCTATCTGATGATATATCGTTTGCAGCAGCAGTTCCGGCAAGATAACCGGTCGCCCAGGCCCATTGCAGATTGTACCCTCCGCAGATGCCGTCCACATCCAGCAATTCCCCGGCAAGATAAAGGTGCCGGACATAACGGGATTCCATAGTGTCGGGAGTGATTTCTTCTGTTGAGATTCCGCCGGCACAGACTTGTGCATTATCAAAACCATTAGTGGTATCAATTGTTACTACGTTATTCTTAACTACCTGAACAAGACTTTTTATCTGTGTATCCGACAGATCACCTGTCAGTGTATGCATCCGGATGCGTGCCTGCTCTAAAAATCTTGGGATCAGCTTCCGGTGAAAGATTCCAAGAAGATAATCTGCGCAGGTCATCTGCTCTCTTCCGTTTCTACGTTTCAGCAAGAACTCAAAAAATGCCTCTTCCGTAAAAGCAGGCAGGAAATCAATGTTCACTTTTGCATCCTGCTTTAAATACAGAGATTTGGCAATATAGCGGCTGATCTGGAAAACCGGTATTCCGGAAATGCCGTAAGCCGTAAGCTGTAATTCCCCGTGATCGGAAGCTGCCGGTTGTCCATGGCATACTGCAGTTACGACAGCATCCGTACGGACCCCTGCGGCTTTGGCAAACGGATGATTCTTTACTTTTAATTGAACCAGAGCAGGTACGACCGGAACCATCGTATGTCCGAGCTCCTTTGCAAGTGCATAACCACTTCCGTCGGATCCGAGCTTGGAATTCGCTTTCCCGCCGCAGGCAAGGATTACAGCATCTGCCTTTTGCTTTTGATGATCTGTCAGGACCGTAAAACCATGAGATGTTGGACTAATACCCGTCACAGTCACATCAGTGGTTATTTTTACATGCAGACGATCCAGTTCTGATTTCAACAAATCAAGAACGGTGGAAGCCTGGTCGGAATAAGGATAGACGTAATTTCCTCTTGCCTTTGTCAGAAGCCCAAGAGATGTGAAAAACGCAATGGTGTCTTCATAGCCGAATTTCTGTAATACTTCTTCTACAACGGAAAGATTGTCGCTGTGGAAATAAGAGGCGTTCATATCTTTGTTTGTCAGGTTGCATCTCCCGTTTCCGGTTGCAAGAATTTTTTTGCCTGCGCTGTCTTTCTTTTCGTATATCAGGATCTGTGCCTGCGGGTTCGTCCTTGCGGCTGCAATTGCCGCCACAAGACCGGAAGCACCGCCGCCAATGATTGCTATTTTCTTCATATCTATTCTTCCAAATATTGCAATGATTATATATATTGAGGGTTACAAAGTTACAATTCCGGCACGTACCAGATACTCTAATGACATCAGTATTCCAAGCTTGGCATGCGGCCAGGTGAGACCTCCCTGAAAATATACGGCATACGGCGGTTTGATTGGTCCGTCTGCACTCAATTCGATGGATGATCCCTGAACGAAAGCACCTGCTGCCATGATAACGTCAGAATCATATCCCGGCATCGGCCATGGTTCCGGAGTCACATAGGAATCGACCGGTGCTGCTGCCTGAATTCCTTTGCAGAACTCAATGACGCCTTCCGGAATTCCAAATTCTACAGCCTGAATGATATCGTGTCTGCTTTCTGTGCTGTTTGGAATAACAGGGAACCCCAGTTTTTCATAAATATTAGCTGCAAAGATTGCACCTTTTAGTGCAGCTGCTGCCACTGTCGGGGCAAGGAATAATCCCTGGTAAAAATCTTTCATGATACCAAGAGATGCACCAACCTCTCTTCCGAGGCCCGGGGAAGTCAGTCGGTATCCGCATGCATCGATCAGATCTTCGCGACCCGCGATATACCCGCCGATCGGGGCAAGTCCCCCGCCGGGGTTCTTAATCAGTGAGCCGACTGTCATATCTGCACCGACATCACTTGGTTCGATCGTTTCGACAAACTCACCGTAACAGTTGTCCACCATACAGATCAGATCCGGTTTGAGCCGTTTGACAAATGCGATCAGCTCGCCGATCTGCTCAACCGAAAAGCTCGGTCGTGTCTGATAGCCTTTGGAGCGCTGGATTGCAACCATCTTTGTTTTCTCGTTGATTGCTTTTTTGATATTTTCGTAATCAAAGGTTCCGTCTTCCAGAAGATCTACCTGAGAGTAAGTAATGCCATATTCTGCAAGGGATCCATTTGACGGGCGGATACCAATGACTTCTTCCAGCGTATCATATGGTTTTCCGGCAGGTGCCAGAAGCTCATCACCCGGTCTTAGGTTTGCTGCAAGAGCCAGTGCCAGTGCATGTGTTCCGCAAGTGATCTGCGGACGTACCAGAGCGCTTTCGGTATGGAAAATAGACGCATATACTTTTTCGAGGGTATCTCTTCCCTGGTCATCATAACCATAACCGCTGGCATAATTAAAACATCCTGCGCTGACGCGGTTATCCTGCATTGCTTTTACTACTTTTAACTGATTGTATTCGGCAATCTTATCAATTTTTTCAAAACGTTTTTTCAGGTCTTTTTCTATTGTATTTCCGAACGAAAGGACTGTTTCACGGATGCCCATTTCGCTATAAATTGTGTTGATCGGTGTCATAATCTATATTTATCCTTCTTTCTGATTTTTTATTTTGATTTGTCGTAAATATTTCGAGAAAATCAACGGACTTCCAGCAGCTTGAAACGCAGGGATTCACACATAGCATCAAATGTTGGATTAATGGATGGAATCTGTTTCAAAACCGTTTCTGCCTCACGGTATCTTCCCATGTCATATAAAAGAGAAGCTTTATTAAGATCAAACATTGCCTGCTCGCCTTCGTACCGGATCATGGATTCCAGGCCGAGCAGTTCGCGGTAAGCAAAAGCAGTGTCCTGATTACGTGAATATATTTCCATCAGTTCATTCATTTTTCTCAAAAATTTGGATTTTCCTCTTAACTTTTTCTTCAGCATATTCTTCCCTCCAGATGCGAGAGCATTGCCTTTAGGATCCTGTCTTCATCATAATCATACACTTCTTTCTGAATCCACGTCACCTGACGTTCGCGCCGGAACCAGGTGAGCTGACGTTTGGCAAAATGCCGGGTGTCACGTTTGATGGTATAGACAGCTGTGTCCAGATCACATTCCCCGTCAAGATATGCCAGGATTTCTTTATAACCGAGTCCCTGCATGGAAACCATCTCTTTCGTACAGCCAAGTTCTTTCAGGTGTTTTACTTCGTCAACGAGTCCCTCTTCTATCATCTGGTCTACACGCCTGTCAATTCTTGCATACAACTGCTCTCTTGGCGCATTCAGAACAAAATAGACGAATTCATACGGGGATTCTTTCCGACGTTCCTCTTCGTTGTGTTCTGACATTTTCTGCCCGGTCTGACGGTAATATTCCAGCGCACGGATCACTCGTTTCACATTATTCGCATGAATATCTTCTGCGGATTTCGGATCAACTTTTCGCAGCATATTATGCAGGTATGCTGCCCCCTTTTCCTTTACAAGATTTTCCAGCTCTACCCGGTAAGTGTCATCCTGGGCGGTACCGGTGAAATCAATATCGTACAGCAATGCCTGGATATAGAATCCTGTTCCGCCGACAACGATTGGAATATGTCCGTTGGCATAAATCTGCTCCATTGCATTTTTAGCCATCTGTTGAAATCGAACGACATGGAATTCATCCCATGGTTTCAAATCATCTATCAGATAATGAGGAACACCCTGCATCTCTTCCGGGCGTATCTTGGCAGAACCAATATCCATGTATTCATATACTTGCATGGAATCGGCAGAAATAATCTCCCCGCCAATCACTTTTGCTAGTCCGATCGAAGCTTTTGTCTTCCCGACGGCCGTAGGCCCTGTTAGTACTACTAGTGGTTTCTTCTTCATTTTATACGATCCTCTTGAATTTCTTTTCTAATTCTCTCTTTGTCATTGCGATAATGGTCGGTCTTCCATGCGGGCAATGATAGGGGTTGTCCAATGATAACAGTTCACCGATCAACGCATCAACTTCTTGCACGGATAATTTCATATTTCCTTTTACGGCAGCCTTGCATGACATCGAAGCAATCTTTTCATCAATGAGATCCGGAGACTGATTGCGGGCAATCTCATCCGAAAGGCTGTCCAGCATCTGGATCAGCAGTTCTTTTTTCGCAATACTGAACAGATTATCCGGAACAGCACGAACTGCATAAGAGTCCTGTCCGAACTCTTCAATTTCGAACCCTATCCTTGTAAACCGGTCCATATAAGTGTTCAGCAATTCTGCTTCCCGCATACTTAAATTCAATACAATCGGCGGACTGATCATCTGCGAGGTGAATTCCCTGGTTTGCATAGATTTCAGAGTTTTTTCATACAGAACCCGTTCATGCGCTGCATGCTGATCGATAATATACAGACTGTTATCGTATTCTACCAGCCAGTAGGTTTCGAATACCTGACCGACTACTTTATATTTCTGCATGGCCTCTCTGGTAAGCAGATGATCTTCGAAAAGTTCCATTTGTTTTGGTGGATCTGGCGCAGTTGTCTGTCTTGATATTTGCGGTCTGACGGCAGTATTCTGCATGTAAGGTGTTTTTTCTTCTGCAATAGTTTGTATCGTATTTACCGGTTGTTTTGTTACAGCCTCTTCTTTTTTCTTCTTTTCTTCATGCTCTGCCAGTACCCGTTCTTTCATTTTGGACATGAAGTATTCCAGATTATGTTCCGGAGCAGATCGGACGGCAGGCTTTGGTTCCGGAGCAGATCGGACGACTGTCTTTGGTTCCGGTGTAGACTGGACGGCAGGCTTTGGTTCCGGTGTAGACTGGATGGCAGGCTTTGGTTCCGGCATCTCTACATGCGGAATCAGTTCTTTTTCGTGAAGTCCCTGATCAACTGCCGAATAGATAGCGTTATAGACTTCCTGTTGATTGTTAAAGCGTAGTTCCATCTTCGTCGGATGTACATTGACATCTACATGTTCTCCGTCAATCTCTATATGCAGTACCACAAACGGATATTTATGCTGCATGGTAAAATCCTTATATGCATCCTCGATGGCTCTGGAAATGATACTGTTTCTGGCATACCGGCCATTCACATAATAATTTTCAAAATTCCGGTTTCCTCTGGAGATGATTGGTTTTCCTAAAAATCCGGTGATTTTAAGTCCCGGTGTATCATATTCTGCTTGCAGAAGATTTGAAGCAATTTCGCGTCCGTAAATGTGATAGATGACATCTTTCAACTTTCCGTTACCGGATGTATGTAATTTGGATTGTCCGTTATTAATAAACTGAAACGAAATGTGTGGATGAGAAAGTGCAAGTCGCGTCATCAGGTCTCCGACATGGCTCGCTTCGGTCATCGGTGTTTTCAAAAACTTCCTTCGGGCAGGTGTGTTATAAAACAACTGCCGTATGATAAAGGTTGTTCCATCCGGTGCACCGGTATCTTCCAGAGTTTCTTCTTTGCCGCCTGCAATACGGTATAACGTGCCAAATGTCTGATCTTTTGTTTTTGTGATCAGTTCTACCTGTGCAACTGCCGAGATACTGGAAAGTGCCTCTCCGCGGAATCCCAGTGAACCGATGTGAAGCAGATCATCGACAGAACGGATCTTACTCGTTGAGTGCCGCAAAAACGCAGAGCGTACATCTTCCCGGTCTATTCCGCAGCCATTGTCTGTAATACGCATGAACGAGATCCCGCCATCCTTAATCTCTACGACAACTGCTGTAGCACCGGCATCAATGGCATTTTCCACCAGCTCTTTTACAACAGAAGCTGGTCGTTCGATCACTTCTCCTGCTGCAATCTTATCAATTGTAATCGGGTCTAACACCTGAATTTTACTCATCGTTTACCACCTGTTTTTTAGTTTGTTCTGAAGTTGATATAATGTATTCAATGCATCGATCGGAGTCAGATTGGCAAGATCCAGTTCTTTGATCTCCTTGATGACATCATCATCTTTTACAGTATCAAAAAGTGACATCTGGGCAAGATCTACCTCATCAAAATGCTTTGTCTTTGGTTTGGATGCTTCCTGCCCCTGCACTTCGATCTCTTTGATCTTACCGGTTACATCTGCCTGTACCAGTTCTTCTACGATCTCTTTTGCCCTGTCTGTAACTGACTGTGGAACACCTGCAAGCCTTGCAACCTGGATTCCGTAACTTTTATCCGCACCGCCCTTGACAATCTTACGCAGGAAGATGATATCGTCACCTTTTTCCTTTACGGCAATACAGTAATTGTTAACATTTTCAATTTTTCCTTCCAGTTCAGTCAGCTCATGATAATGTGTTGCAAATAAAGTTTTTGCTCCTAACAATTTGCTGTTACTGATATATTCAATCACTGCCCAGGCAATACTCAAACCGTCAAAGGTACTGGTACCGCGACCAATCTCATCAAGGATCAGAAGGCTCTTATTCGTCGCATTTCGGAGAATATTGGCCACTTCTGTCATCTCCACCATGAAGGTACTCTGTCCGCTTGCAAGGTCATCTGAAGCACCTACACGGGTAAAGATACGGTCAACCACACCGATATTTGCCGAAGAAGCAGGGACGAACGAACCGATCTGTGCCATCAGGACAATCAGGGCTGTCTGTCTCATGTATGTTGATTTACCGGCCATATTCGGACCCGTAATAATGGAAATCCGTTCCTTTTTGTCATTCAGATATGTATCGTTACAGATGAACATGTCATTGGAGATCATCTTTTCGACTACCGGATGACGGCCGTCTTTGATATCAATGAGTCCTTTGTCATTCATCTTTGGTCTGACATAATTATTTTGTTCTGCAACCAGTGCAAGAGAGGCAAATGCGTCTAATTTTGCAATGGCTTTAGCCGTCTTCTGGATGCGGACAACTTCTTTTCCGATAGTATCTCTGACTTCGGAATAAAGCTGGTATTCAAGAGCATACAACTTATCTTCTGCACCAAGAATCGTATCTTCCAGCTCTTTTAATTCCGGTATGATATAGCGCTCTGCATTGGCAAGCGTCTGTTTTCTTGTGTAATAATCCGGCACCAGATTTTTGAATGAATTGGTAACTTCCAGATAATAGCCGAATACTTTGTTATATTTAATACGCAGGTTCTTGATACCGGTCTTTTCACGTTCTTCTGTTTCCAGCTTTGCCAGCCAGTCTTTCCCGTCAGATTTGGCGTTGCGGAGTTTGTCCACTTCTGCATTGTAACCGTCTTTGATAATGCCGCCTTCTTTCATGGCGATCGGCGGATCTTCTTTGATGGAATCACTGACCAGCTTGCACAGATCTCCGAGCGTATCCAGTTCTTCATTCAATTCCTTTAAAAGAGGTGTCTGCATATCATTCAAGATATATTTTATATGCGGAAGCATTGCAAGAGAACTTTGGAATGCGATCAGATCTCTTGGATTCGCAGACTGATATGTGATCCTGCACACAAGCCGTTCCAGATCATAGACCGGTGAAAGGTATTCACGGATCTCCTCTCTGGAAATTGCATTTTTCACTAATTCATCCACAGCATCCAGTCGTTTTTCAATAGCGCTCTTGTCAATCAACGGCTGTTCAATATATTTGCGCAGGGTTCTTGCACCCATGGCAGTCTTCGTCTTATCCAGTACCCACAGAAGGGAACCTCTTTTCTGTTTGTCACGCAGTGTTTCACACAGCTCCAGATTTCGTCTGGTTGAGCTGTCCAAAAGCATATATTTTCCGGAAGCATAGATTGTCAGGTGGGAAATGTGTGATAAATCTCGTTTTTGTGTCTCCACCAAATACTGCATGAGTGCACCGGCTGCAATTACACCGCAGTCATAATCGGTAAGTCCCAGTCCTTCAATCGTACCGGCATGGAAATGTTCTTTCAAAACACGTTCACAGACTGCATCGTCGAAATACCATGAATCCAGAGAATATACGGTAATTCCAAGCTTTTCTTTTAACAATTCAAAATCCATACCGCTCATATAAAAGGCTTCATTACAGATCAGCTCTGACGGCATGAACTTATAGATCTCGTCAAACAATTTCTCAGAATTTTCAATCTCGGTTACCATGTACTCGCCGGTTGATACATCGGCGACAGATACGCCGTAATGATCCGATGCGTAAGCAATACACATGATATAATTATTCTTTGTTTCATCCAGTGCCTGCGTGTCCAAGTTGGTTCCGGGAGTTACGATTCTTACAACATCCCTTTTTACAATTCCTTTTGCAGCAGCCGGATCTTCCAACTGTTCACAGATGGCCACTTTATAACCTTTGGATACCAGTCTGTTCAGATATCCGTCCACTGCGTGATACGGGACACCGCACATTGGTGCGCGTTCTTTCAGTCCGCAGTTCTTTCCGGTTAATGTAATCTCCAGTTCTTTGGATGCAGTCAACGCATCGTCAAAGAACATTTCATAAAAGTCTCCCAATCTATAAAAGAGGATGCAGTCCGGATATTCTTTTTTCGTCTGCATATATTGCTGCATCATTGGTGTTAATTCTGCCACTTTTTTTACTCCTCTGATCATTTAAATTTTACATTTCATTATAGCATTTATATTTTGAATTTAAAAGGATAGATTTTTTCACAAACTGAGGCTTTTCTTCATCATACAGAAGATAAAGAATATTGGCGCTCAGATAGATCCCTGCTGCGCAGAGACATGTAAATAGCATGGTGTACGGCAGACATATCTGACCGAACAACTGAAATGGCATACAGCTGTAATCCCATACATGAAGTGCAAACCATTTATTTACGATAATACCTGTAATGAATTCTGCTGCTGTTACAAAGATGCTGCAGCGGAATACCTGCAGAAGAAAATCATCCTGCCAGTGTACCTGCTGTCCCTGATAGGAGAAAAACATCATACAGATCCCGCCCAGCACGAACATGGACCAGTGGGAAAAACCACGGAAAAGAATTTCCAGCGTATAATAGATCCAACCACCGATCCCCCACAAAAATAAATACTCACTGATTTTTTTCATACAAAAACGCCCTCACTATCTTGTTGATATTACATAGTTTGAGCGTTTTCATGGTTAATTATAATACATTTATTCTGCCAGTTCTCCCATATAATAGAAACCTTTGCATTCCGTCAGTCTGACATCGGCAAGCCGTCCGATCATTCCCTTATCACCTTTGATGTGTACCAGCAGATTATTACTTAAACGTCCTGTTACCATGGATGGGTCGTGTTCACTTACCGATTCGATCAGAGCAGTCTGAATGGTTCCTTCATGTACAGCGCATACTTCTGCCGCAATCGTATGTACTTCTTTCAGCAGTCGGTCAAAACGGTTTTTGACCACATCTTCCGGTACCTGGTCTTCCATCACGGCGGCAGGTGTTCCGGTACGTTTTGAATAGATGAAAGTGAATACGCTGTCATAACGCACTTTTCTTACAATATCCATAGTTTCTTCGAAGTCTTCTTCTGTCTCTCCCGGGAAACCAACGATGATATCAGTTGTAAGAGACACATCCGGAACATTCTTGCGGATTTTTTCTACCAGTTCCAGATACTGCTCTTTTGTATAATGACGATTCATCTTCTTTAAGATCCTGCTGCTTCCGGACTGTACCGGCAGATGCAGGTGTTTGCAGATCTTTTTGGATCTTCCCATAACTTCAATGAGTTCATCAGATAAATCCTTTGGATGAGACGTCATAAAACGGATACGCTCCAATCCTTCGATCTGCTCGATCTTTTCCAAAAGCTGGGCAAACGTAATCGGATTTTCCAGATTCTTTCCGTATGAATTAACGTTCTGACCAAGCAGCATGACTTCAACCACACCATCTGCAACCAGCTGGCGGATTTCCGATAGGATTGCCTCCGGGTCACGGCTTCTTTCTCTTCCACGTACATATGGGACGATACAGTAACTGCAGAAATTATTGCATCCGAACATGATATTTACTCCGGATTTAAAGGAATATTTGCGGTCATTCGGAAGGTTTTCAACAATCTTGTCGGTATCTTTCCAGATATCGATCACCATACGTTGTGATTCAAACCGTGTCACGATCAGTTCGGCAAATTTGAAAATATTATGTGTTCCGAAGATAATATCCACATAGCGGTAACTTGTTTTCAGCTTTTCTACAACCTCCGGTTCCTGCATCATACAGCCGCAGAGACCGATCATCATATGCGGATTTTTCTTCTTTCTTGGTTTTAACTGTCCGAGACGTCCGTAGACACGCATGTTGGCGTTCTCTCTTACCGTACAGGTGTTGAAAATGATAAAGTCAGCCTCATCTTCAGGCGCTTCTACATAACCGATCTTTTCCAGGATTCCACAGAGTTTTTCGGAATCACGGGCGTTCATCTGACAACCGAATGTTGTGACACAGAATGTCAGCGGACGTCCCAGTTCTTCGGATTCGCGCTGTACATAAGCTTTTGCTTTTTCGATAAAATAATACTGACGGGCAGTATCATCCGCAGGCGGTTCTTTTGTAATATCTATATCGTAATTCATAGTATTAAGCATTCTCTTTGCTCCTTTGTATTATTCATTATTAGTCTTTCACAGAAAGTGAAGACAACAGCTTTTTGCAGAATGTATGGCAATCTAGACAAATTGCTGTATGTCTGAATCATATGCATAATCAATCAACTTCAAAGCACTTATAATTTCTTCTTTATTGACATTCATATCGTCACATAAAGCATCCAGGCTGTGATAATAGTCTCTTAGTTTTGTATTGACCACACTGAGTAACAGCATGGGATCTCTGGGTAATCCGTTTGCCATTCTGGCTCACTCCTTTAAGTATTATATTTTTTCATATCTTAATCAGAAATTACAAAAAACATTCACCTGATTCCAATGGATAGATATGCTTTTCTGTAATAACTTTTTCCGGTTTTATATCATGTTCCTCAAAAGGCAGTTCTCTGTACATCTGCAATTCAAAAGCAACTGCAATCGTATGCAGATCCGGATGTTTTTCCAGATATTTGTCATAAAAACCGCCGCCATATCCGATTCGGTGACATTCTTCGTCAAAAGCGACACCCGGCATGATCAGAAGTCCGTCATATCCGTCGGCTTTGTATTCACCTGTCGGTTCCAGAATTCCATATGCACCAGGCTGCAGATCCTCTTTTTGTTCTACCAGATAAAAATTCATCTCGCTGCCCTCGACTCTTGGAAACCATACACTTTTACCAAGTTTCCAGGCTTCCTCCATGATTGCCAAGGTTCCGGTTTCGCCATTGTAATTCGCATAACAGTAGATGTCAGTCGCTTCTAAAAACAGTGGATGATTGATCACTGTTTCCGTGATAGTATTGGTGGTCTGTTGCCACACAAGCGGATCCATCTCTTTTCTGAGACGGATGATCTTATGTCTAATTTCCTTTTTTGTTTCCAAATTTCTCACCCAAATTCGTAATACTTCCGTCTTTTTCCTTTATAGAAATGTTGTTTAGCTGTCCGCGCAGATTTCTTTTGAAAGAATCAATGTATTCTTTTCTCAATATCTGCTGTTCTTTTAATTCCTCCGGTGTCAGACCTTCGGCTTTAGACTTGTGATATAATTCATTGATTCTTGCTACTTTCTTATCATCCATTATCTTTTGTCCTTCCTTAATATACTCAGATTTAACTCGAATAATTCTCGAGAAATCCGTATAGGGCTGCTGATGTCTCAACGTATTTTCCATTATGGATCTCCTGCTGCAGTGTCTCAGGAAGACCATCCAGTGGAATATCTGTGTATTCATATACCGTTTTTTTATCATTCAGATATACGACTACATAGCCATTCAGAGATTTCAGATAGTAACAGTCTTCTTTTAAAGCCTGTCCATCTGCGGCAACAGAAAGATCTTGTGTTTTTTGCTTCTCTGCTGTTTTCTCTGCCTGAATTTCACGTTTTCCCCTGTTTAAGCTAAGCTGATAAGCACAGGTGATTCCGAATACGATGAGGATCAGAAACAGTAAAAAGCCAATACCATACTTGTTTTTCATAATGAAGACTCCTTTTTTGAGTACAGTATTCGCTCAACTCACCCTATTTATACAATTTTCTTCAATGTTCTTTCAATTAAAAGGCCTTCCCGTTCCGGATAGTCATACTTTTCGCTTTCTCTGATACAGGCACAAACAAACGCATGCGAAGCCTGTACACTTTCCAAAAGGGAATTTCCCTGCAGAAGCTTTGCCAGGAACATTCCGTCAAATGCGTCTCCGGCTCCATGAAATTCTTTCAGGTTTTCACCATTTCCGATATAAAGAAATGCATTGTCTTCGTATAACACGATACCCTTTTTACAGTCGTCTTTTGGAACGCTGGTAATGATCATGTTTTTTGCTCCCAATTCACGGAGGATTTCACACAAATGCAGTACATTTCTGTGATTGCCTGTGAGCTGATATTCTTTTCCGGCGAGCAGATACATTTCTGTCAGATTTGGCAGAATTACGTCTGCATACGGAAGGATTTTCCGCATTGCAGCACCATAAGATTCGTCAAAATTTGTATAGTAAACTCCGTGATCACCCATGATAGGATCTAAAATAACCTTTGTGTCCGGAAATTGACTAATGAAATAGATGACGGCATCAATTACATCAGCTTTTCCAAGGTATCCGACAAAAATAGCATCAAATGTAATATGTTCTTTCTTGTAATGATCTGCACATGCACGTATATAGTCTCCGGGTACATGGCAGACCGCCGGAGTGCCATAGCCACCGGTATGTGTTGATAACAGTACTGTCGGTACTGGACATACCTCGATTCCCATCATGCTTAAGATCGGTGTCATATTCATCATGGCTGCCTTGCCGACACCGCAGATATCGTGTAACAGAGCAATTTTCTTTACTGGTCTCATACTTACTTGTATTCCCCTCTTATCAAATGTAGTCTCCGGCATATTGTCACAAGGGCTGCTCCTTTTGGCATGCCAAGTAATTCTTCTTCCGTAATCCCGCCAAGTGCAACGATAGATACTCCATATGTTGCAACTGCTGCCAGAAGTGCAATGATTGTTGCGATATACGGACCAGCGAATAATTCGAAGATCAGATGAATCACAATTGCGATCACACCCATGATCAGGGAAGCAAGTGTCGGAATTAAGAATGTTTTCTTTTTCTCCTGAACATAACCGATTCTGTCACGAAGTGCTTTCGCATTCAGTATGCAGATTGCTCCGGAGAATATGATCTTACTTAATACAACCGCATAAATGTTCCATTTTAGTACTACCAGCATCAGGAATAATGTCACGATATGGATCACCAGTGAAATTGCCGCATTTTTTACCGGTGTCATCATATCATCCAGTCCCTGTAATACAGAGTTGGTCACTGTTGACAGACAGAAAAAGACAACTGAAAGCGCCCCCATCTGAAGCATCCGTGCTGCTGTAGTATTATCCTGTGTAAAATATAATAAATTCAGGATCGGTTTTGCAAGTGTGATAAATCCAACTGCACATGGGATTGCGATCAACATGTTGAAACGGCTTACGGTATTAATCTTGTTATGTACCTGCTTACGGTTACCGGTCTGTACAGTGGCAACCAGGCTCGGCACCAGTGAGGCGGCAAGTGCACTTGAGATAGAGAGCGGCACATTGATCATTGTACTGTACTGTCCCTGAAAGATTCCAAGAAGACTTGCGTATTCTTTTTTGCTGAATCCCTGGGCAGCCATGACATTGTTAAAAAGTGCAGTATCTACAAAATCACTGATATTATATACCGTTGCACTTAAAATGACAGGTGCGATGGTCACAAACAACACTTTGTATACGGTTCTGTAACTTTCTCTTTTCCTTGAATGATCGTGTTTCATTTTCTTTTTGAATACTTTGTGGTATGCGAGAAAAATGAATCCGACAAATATCAAGGCGCTCAATGCACCAAGGACTGTTCCGAGTGTTCCGCCTGCTGCCGCATAGGCAGGACCGAAGGATTTGTCGCCTCTGGTCTTTCCGACAGCTCTTCCTGCATTGAATAATAAATATGCACCTGCGATCGATACAACAGCATTTACAATCTGCTCGATCACCTGTGAGATTGCTGTCGGGATCATAGATCCCATTCCCTGGAAAAATCCGCGTAACACCCCGAGAAGTGCTACGATCAGGATGCACGGTGCGAGAACACGGAGCGCATAGGCACTCATGTCAAGATGCATAATGGTTGTTGCAATAAAATCTGCTCCGAAAAATACCAGAAGAGAGACAATTCCACCGGCAAGAAGTGCAAAGGTCATAGCACCCCGGAAGATTTTGTTTGCATTTTTATATTCGCCGACAGCCACTCTTGCCGATACAAGCTTTGACACAGCTAACGGCAGACTGTACGAAGTCAGCATCAATGCAACTGAATAAATTGAAAATGCAACCGAATAATATCCGTTTCCTTCTGTTCCGATAATATTCAAAAGCGGAATCCGGTAAAAGGCTCCGATCAGCTTTGTGATAACTCCGGCAATTGCAAGAATCGATCCCTGTATCAGGAAATTTTTTTCATTTTTTTTATGTTGTTCCGACATACAGTTTTAACTCCATCATTTTGTAAAAAATTTATTAAGATCAATGATTATCTCAGAATGTCCAGGCGTTCCATGATCTCACGCTGTTTCTGTTCCATTACCTGACGTTCTTCTTCTTCCATATGGTCATAACCTGTTAAGTGTAACACAGAATGGGCAATAAGAAAAGCATATTCTCTCTTTGGACTATGCCCGTATTCTTCTGCCTGCGAAAGAACTTTTTCTTTTGATATCACGATATCCCCAAGCGTCAGTTCTCCGCTTTCCGGATCAAAGCAATCTTCTTCCTCTTCCAGAAAATCAAATGTTCCGGGTTCCGGATAGTCGATCATCGGAAAAGACAGTACATCGGTCGCACGGTCAATGCCTCTGAATTCTCTGTTCATTTCATGAATCTGTTCATTTTCTGTCAATAGCAGATTCACCTGTGCTTCGTACGGACAATTTACATAATCCAATGCTTCTTCTACTACTTTCTTTGCAAGTGTTTCGCATTCCAGAGGAAGCTTTATTTCGCCTTCTTCTTCAAAGTATAATGTCATGATTTTCGCCTCTTATCTTTTCCTTTGTATTTTGCGTCATTACCGTGACGGTTTTGTCTGCTTTCGTAATCTTCGTATGCTTTTACGATTTTTTGTACCAGTGGATGACGTACAACGTCCTTGCTGGTAAGGTGACAGATACTGATATCTTCGATATCTTTTATAACTTTTGCCGCCACATCAAGACCGGACACCTGTCCGGACGGAAGGTCTTTTTGTGTTGCGTCACCGGTGATCACGACTTTTGAGCCGAAACCGATTCGGGTAAGAAACATCTTCATCTGTGCCGGTGTTGTGTTCTGTGCTTCATCCAGAATAATAAAGGCATTATCTAATGTACGGCCACGCATGTAAGCAAGCGGAGCAACCTCGATCAGACCTTTTTCCGAATTCTTTATAAAGCTTTCCGCACCCATGATCTGATACAGTGCATCATAGAGGGGACGCAAATAAGGATCGATCTTACTCTGAAGGTCGCCCGGAAGGAATCCAAGCTTCTCTCCTGCTTCGATTGCCGGACGTGTCAGTATGATACGTCCTACTTCATTGTTCTTGAATGCAGTGATCGCCATTGCCATCGCAAGGTAAGTCTTACCGGTACCGGCCGGTCCGAGTCCGAATACGATCATCTGTTTACGGATTGCATCGACGTATTTTTTCTGACCGAGTGTCTTCGGCTTGATCGGTTTTCCCTGTAAGGTATGGCAGATAATATCTTTATCGATCTCCAGTACGTTTTCTTCGCTGTCTTCCATAACCAGTGCCAGAGTGTAATCTACATTCTGTTCCTGGATCGTGTTGCCTCTTTTTGAAAGTTCTACAAGCTGATCCAGCACTTTTTTTGCTTTTTCTACTTTCAAAGCATCTCCCATGATCTTGACGCTTTCACCTCTTGCGATCAGTGTTACATGAAGAGCGCGTTCTATTTTTTTTGCATATGCATCGAACTGTCCGAACACATTGGCTTCGTGTTCTGCAGGTATATCGATGACTGTCTCCATTAATCCCATGCATTAGTCTCCATTCTTTGTGTCGTCTTCCGCAATATAGTCCGACGGAAGCGGTGTGGACGGAACCTGCTTTCCAACGGA
This sequence comes from Dorea longicatena, assembly GCF_024168045.1. GTDB lineage: Bacteria > Bacillota > Clostridia > Lachnospirales > Lachnospiraceae > Dorea_A. The sequence goes on along the minus strand of NZ_CP100126.1, from coordinate 1,446,256 downwards.
GCATCTGATCTTCAGTGTTCCTTTCGCAGAGTACGTCTCAGACCCTGTGTATATTTTAACATCATTCTGGATAATTTCTACCCCTTTTTTCTTCATTTCTTTACAGTAATTCTGAAAATCTCCGGATAATATCTTCCGGATTTGCGTTTTTGTATAATTCTTTTGTCTTTTCCGGTAAGGAGTTACTGTAATTTCTTCAAAGGTAAGAGGGAATATATTCAACGGCCTGAACTGCCACTGGAAGATGTGCTTTTCAAAATAAGGATATGTATTTTTTACAGAACCGATTCGGATCATATATCTTCCTGCCCGGATTGCATATTCTTTTTTCTGGATAAAATGATATCTTGATTTGTAATATTCTTTTTCGAAATAGTTTTTTGAGAGCATCTTTTGATACGGAATACAGGTTTCGCCGGATATGTCAGCATCCGATCTGCAGGGTGAGTACCCTGTGATTTCTTTTGCATCATTGCAGATGGGGATCTGTCCTGATACCAAAAGATCACCTTTTTTTACCTGTACACCTTTTTTTACCTGTGCGATGCCGGTTCTGGTAGTAATACTTGTGATGGTGCAGTCAGTGTCGGCAATGATATCTGTAGACTGGTTGTTTATCCGGGATATAGTGCTGTTATCCGCAAGGCCGTCTTCGTTTTCTTTTATCTGAATGACCAGCCTGCAGCCATCTATGGAAGCAGATACCCATATGATCCCGTCATATGTGCGCCTTAGATCCCGGACAATCTTCTGACAGTCTACATTTGTCTTTTTCATACCATTTTTAATCTGTTCGGATGCCAGAAATTTCTTTAAAGTATCATCCGTATACGACAGGTTCCCGCGGATATCAATTCCCCAGATATAACGTGTCATAAACAGGATAAGACAAATACAGAGAATAAATCCAGGAAACAGTATATGACGTTTCCGGTAGCGGTGAAAAAGAAAAGGAAGACCGCTGCGGCGGATGATACAAACCTTTGTGCCGGTCTTCCTTATAATTTCCTTTAGTCTGTGGAACCCACTGACCGACAGATTCATTTCATATGCTCCACAGACACGTTTCAGATCCCATATATAGATGTTTTTATAACGGCAGGCATTCAGAAAACGTTCGGGTGAATATCCTGACACACGTATCCGGACATAGCCTTTCAGATACCAGATGAACTGTTCAAACACAGCGATCCCTCCTATGTTTGGTATTCGATCGTCCTGATGTGACCGTGAATCATCATCTCATCATTGGTGTAATAGATGACTTCCAGTTTCCTGCCGCCGATTTTAATCTGTCCGCATCTGGTCTGCAGCCGGACAATCTGATCTGTATATTCCGTTATTCCTCTGTAATTTTCCACACATAGTTCATCCGTACCGGTAATCGTAAGAATCGGGAGCCCCATTGCTACATCTTTTGGGACTCCCGACATTTCCGCCGCTTTTTCTTTCCATTCCTGACGATTCATATCCATACCACTTTTGTGATTTATATCACTTTATGCATTCCGCCTCAGATATATACCTGCCCGGATTTAAGGAATCTCGTGGTATGCCTCAGCGTAAAAATATTCCTGTGCATTTACCGGTGTAAGATCATTACTCACACGGTGATAATTTCCGTCTACTTCCAGTTTTCTTGCTTTCTGATTATCAGAAAGCATAACGTCGAACATTTCCTGTAATTTCGTTTTCAGTTTGTCATTATATACCGGTGCAGCAACCTCTACACGTCGTACAGTATTTCTGGTCATGAAATCTGCAGATGCAATGTAATATTTCCTTCTTTCTTTGCTTCCGAAGATATAGATTCTGGAATGTTCCAGGAATCTTCCGACAATGCTGATGATACGGATGTTTTCTGTCTTTCCTTCCACTCCGGGGATCAGGCAGCAGATACCTCGGATGATCATATCGATCTTGACTCCGGCCTCAGAAGCCTCGATCAGTTTGTCGATGATCTTTTTGTCCGTAAGGGAATTAAGTTTGAATCCTGCATAAGCTTCTTCTCCGTTTCTTGCATGTGCGATCTCTTCGTCCAGCATATCCAACACTTTATTCTGCAAACACTTCGGTGCTACAAGAAGATGCCTGGTATGTTCAACAACTTCTCCCTTCGACAGTGCCTGAAATACATTGGAAGCTTCCAGCCCGATCTCTACATTGGATGTCATTAAAGAGAGATCCGTATATAATCGGGAAGTTTTTTCATTATAATTACCTGTACCAATCTGGGTGATATATTCTACCTGTCCTGCATTTTTTCTGGTGATCAGACAGAGTTTTGAATGCACTTTATATCCGTCTAATCCATAGATCACCTGACATCCGGCATCTTCCAGACGTCTGGACCATTCAATATTATTTTCTTCATCAAAGCGGGCACGAAGTTCAACTAATACAACGACCTCTTTCCCGTTTTCTGCGGCCTCTATCAATGCCTCTACAACCTTACTCTGCTTTGCAACACGGTATAAGGTCATCTTGATCGAGATAACATCCGGGTCTTCGGCAGCTTCTGTCAGCAAATGCAAAAACGGACGGATGGATTCATAAGGATAAGATAACAGTTTATCTTCTTCTTTGATCTGTGCTATAATGCTTTTTCCATCCTGGAACTGGTCGGATTTCTGAGGTGTTCTTTTCGGAAAATATAATTCCGGATTTTTTCTCAGCAGATCCTGGATCTGGAATACGAACGAAAGATCCAATGGTGTTGAGGACATGAATACATGATTTTCATCCAGTTCCAGATACTCACACAATACGGCAATTCCTTTTTTGTCCATATCTCTGGAAAGTTCCAGACGGATCGGAGCCAGTTTCTTACGCTGTTTGATCAGACCTGCCATGAATTCGCGGTAGTCCAGATCTTCATCGTATAAAGCATCCGCATCAATGTCAGCATTTCTTGTGATGCGCAGCAAAGATTTGGATTTGATCTTATACCCTTTGAATACAACCGGTGCAAAATGAAGGATCAGTTCTTCAGCAAGCATATATGTGCCAGGCATACCCGGTACTGCGATCAGACGTCCGAAAATATTGCTTGTGCATGGAATGATTCCGAGACGGTCTTTTTTCCCTTTTGCACCGAGTACCGCTACCGCATAGATCTCCTTGTTTTTCAAAAACGGAAATGGCTGTCTCCTTCCGATAACAGTAGGCGAAATAAGCGGTGCGATCTCTGACTTAAAATAACCTTCCAGATAACGGGCACCGTCTTCATCCAGTTCATTAAAACGCAAAATACGGATTCCCTGCTCTGTCACACGTGCCATCAGTTCTTCGTATACGGCTTCTTTTCTCTTGTTGATCAATTTAGTCTGCTTTAAAATTGCATCAATCTGTTCCTGCGATGTCATTCCTGTCTTGTTTTCGCAGATCTTCTTATCGAGAAGTGTCTGATCATATAAAGAACCCACACGCACCATGAAGAATTCATCCAGATTGCTCTGATAAATCGATGCGAACGTCAGTCTTTCGCACAACGGAACTTCCGGGTTCTCTGCCTCCTCAAGAACACGTTCATTAAACTTTAACCAGGAAAGTTCCCGGTTCATATATATCTTACTCATAACTTTTTCACCTTTCTTTGTATTGCATTTTCAATGTTTCTAATGTATCATAGTATTTCCAAACGATTATTAGATTTACGTTAAATCTATGTAAAATCAGCCTGTATCATTGCATCAAGGTCAGATAGTATGGTTTTGAAAGCCATATATTTTAAGGAGGTTTTATCTATGCATACATCATTTCTTGTTTTGATCATATTGGCACTTGTTATTGTTGCATCGATCATCACATCCATTGTTACGTATCTTATCCTTGCGGGGAGAAACAAAAGAATCCGTCTTGCCGAACAGTACCGGCAGATCGGGATTACCGATGGCTATCTGAGCATTCAGGAAGAGATAGAGAAAAATATCAAATCGGAACACATTAAGTTTACAACAGTTTCTCCTGTAAAAGCTCCGGATTTTGCGGATGAAGAACATACAGAACAGGAATCCGATTCAAAAGATATCTGGGTTATTGTCCGTGGGAAAGATAGTAATACATCCGAAAAGATCTTTGAATACTGGCATTTTATATATCAGGATTCCAGATGGATCTGTAAAGAACGTAAGAAAAAAGCTGGCTAAAAATACCAGCTTTTTTTCTTATCTTTCTTCCTGTTCTTTTTTATAGACTTTCTGCTGTGAAAATCCTCTTCCTCGTACTTCATTTACATTTCCGATGATCATAAATGCATGTGGATCAGTCTCCTGTACCAGCTGGTTCAGCCGCATCAGTTCGCGGTTGGATACAACGGTAAGGATCATCGGCTGATCATTTTTCAGATATCCGGTCTGTGTGTAGACAAGTGTTGTTCCACGGTCAAGCTGCTCCTGGATCAGACGGTTCAGCTCTTCAAATTTTTCTGTCATGATCTCTACTTTTGTACGGGTAGATCCCATCAGAAGCACCTTGTCTAAAATGACTGTGTAAATCAGTACCAACAAGATACCATATACAATCTCTTCTTTATTGGTGAAGAGCATCTGTGAGATTAAGATAACAAAATCAAATACGTACAGCATCACAGATACCGGAAGACCAAACTTCTTGTTCAGAACCAGCGGCGGAATATCCATTCCTCCGGTAGAGGCTCCGCACCGGATCACGACGCCGATCCCCATCCCGATCATCAGACCGCCGCATATAGTAGATAACATCTTATCGTCTGTTACATTCTGAAGTGCAGGCATTTGCTCCAGCACTCCCAGAATAACCGGATAATAAAAGGTACTGACCAATGTCGTAAGTGCAAATTTCATTCCAAGGACAACCGCTCCAAGCAGGAACATCAATGTATTGAATAGCAATACAAAACTATGGATTGGAAGTCCGAAATAATGATGGATCGCAATACCAAGCCCTGTTGTCCCGCCTGTGATCATATTATTTGGCAGAATAAACATGACGATTGCAAGTGCATAGATCGTATTCCCAAGTAAGATCATGCACAGATTTTTGAAATTTAAGTGTTTCATAGTTATATCATACCCTCTCCTGACATTTTCATCCATATTAGTATAAAGGATGATGGATTTTGATACAAGATTTTTCTTCTATTTCGGCAGTTTACTTATGATATGGCTCATGGCTGATAATACGGTAGCTTCTGTAAATCTGTTCCAGCAGAATTACCCGCATCAGCTGATGTGGAAATGTCATCTTTGAAAAACTCAGTGCATAGTCTGAACGTTTCAGCACTTCTTTTCCAAGTCCGATCGAACCGCCAATGATAAATATAATGTGACTGGATCCCTGGATTCCTAGTGTATCGATCTTTTCTGCCAATTCTTCGGATGTCAATAGTTTTCCCTTGATTTCAAGTGTAATGACATAGGCATCATCTTTGACATATTTGAGAATCCGTTCACCTTCTTTATCACGGATGCCGTCTTCTACAGTCTCACTTGCGTTATCCGGTGTCTTTTCATCTGCTACTTCGATGATCTCTAGTTTGCAGTAACGGCTCAGACGTTTGCTGTATTCTGCAATCGCGTCTTTTAAGTATTTTTCTTTTATTTTTCCTACTGTGATTAATGTTATCTTCATTCTATTGTTCTTTCTATATACTATTCTGTTATCTGATACATATATAATTCATGCAATGCTCTCGTTGCACAGATATATTTTGCCTGGTTCTGCATCGGATTTTCAATATCCCGGAAGACTCCGAATACCTGATCGAATTCCAGTCCTTTCGCAAGATAAAAGGTTGTGACGGTAAGCCCTTTTTTGAATGCAGAACTGTTGCGGTCAATATAGTGCACTTCTTCGCCGCGGGCTTTTAACATTTGATACAATGTGAACGCTTCTGCTTCCGTCATGGTAATAATGGCAGCAGTCTCATACTCGTCTTCTCCAAGTTTTGCTTTTAAAAAGATCTCATCCAGCACAGCATCTTCATTTTGGAAATTCTCTTCAATGACTTCTTTTCCATGACGCTTTAAAAGTTCCACGTCTTTTACACCGGTTAGTTTTTCAGCGTATCTGGCAATCTCCATCGTATTTCTGTAACTTTTATTCATTACAATCTTATGGATCTTCTGATCGAACACCCCCGGAAGGAACTGTAATACATCTCGCATCTGTTCATCCAGTGTCTGGGCCTTATCGCCGAGGATTGTCATCCGGCATTTGAAGATCTGATTCAGGATCACATACTGCAGATAAGAATAATCCTGCATTTCATCAATGACCAGATGCTTGATGTGGTTATGCACAGCTTTTCCGGTCAGACGGTACTTCAGATATAACACCGGAAATACATCTTCGTATTCCAGCTTGCGCTTTTCGTATTCGACATCCGGAAGTGCCGGATAGCCGCATTCTTCCAGAAACCATCCGTAGATCTTATAGATATCTTTTGTCACATACATCTTGTCAAACTTATTCTGCACGATCAGAAGTTCTTCTTCGGAAAGATCCCGTCCAAGTAATGTTTCGTATTCATCAACGCAGTAGTCACGGATCGCATCCATACGGGTGAGCAGAGGTGCATTTTGAAATTTGAAATAAAACAGATTGATCAGTTCTTCTTCTGTTTTTTGAATTCCTTTATATTCAATCGTTCGAAAATCCATCAGTTCATCTTCCAGGCTTGCGAGAAATCCTTCCATCATTCCGACAAAGCCTTCCAACTGCTTCTCTTCAAAGCGTTCTGTCAGATACGGGTCCTGAAGCTTCATGGTTCTTTCCAGCTGGTCATAGCGATCTTCACAGTCCGGAACGATACCTTTCAATTCCCGGTATGCGAACAGATCAAAACTCATCTCCTGAATATTTTCCTCGCCCAGTTCCGGAAGAATATGAGAAATATAGTCCGAAAAAACACTGTTGGGAGAAAGGATCAGTATATTAGAGGATTTTAAATGTTCTCTGTCGTGATACAACAGGTATGCGATCCTGTGTAATGCAACGGAAGTCTTGCCGCTTCCGGCTGCCCCCTGAATTGCAAGGATCCGATCCTGTGTATTACGAATGATGGCATTCTGTTCTTTCTGGATCGTACGTACGATATTTTTCAGCTGCACATCACTGTTGGTTCCCAGTTCCTGTTTTAAAATATCGTCATCAATCTTGGTATCGCTTTCAAATGCATAGACCATTTTTCCATTTTTTACTTTATACTGCCATTTGGCGGCAATTTCGCCTTCGATAAGTCCGGCGGGAGCTTTATAAGAACCCGGTCCTTTATCATAATCGTAAAACAATCCGCTGACAGGTGCTCTCCAGTCATAGATCAAAGGCAGCATACCTGTACGCTCTGCAAAATTGCCGATACCGATATAAAAAATCTCCGGCTCTTCTTCCCCATCATAGATAAAATCTACACGTCCAAAAAATGGGGCTTCCAACATCTTACGGAGACGATGTCTCATCTTCTGCTTTTCCTGATTATCATTTACCTGATGTAAAAGTGCTTGTTGGTTATCGTAATTCTCATAACCATATTCGTCCATCTCAGTGTAATTCTCCCAGTAGTATTCGTTCATACTCTGAATGTCTTTCTGTCCGGCTTCAATGGATGCATCTACTTCTGTCAGCCGTGTACGGATCTTCTCCGTTACTTTATTTAAAAATATCTTTCCGTCTTTCAAATCTAATTCTGTCATAATCTCCAACCTGTCTTTTTGTTTTATCCTTACTTGTCAGCAGGACTGATTTTATAATTATTTTCAGTATTTAAATATGTCTTACAATCATAACACATACAGCTGTTTTTATTCAAGTACGGATACAGCATCAAAAAAGAGATACACACAAGATTTTTTCTTATGCATATCTCTTTTATCATATATTCATATCTGAATACTTATAGAATCTTTTATCCTGTGGAGAATTAAGCATTCTTCTTAGACAGATATTCGTGGATACCTTTTGCACCTGCTTTACCTGCACCCATAGCAAGAATTACAGTTGCAGCACCTGTTACGGCATCGCCGCCTGCGAATACGGCAGCTTTTGAAGTCTGTCCGTTCTCTTCTTCTGCTACGATACATTTTCTCTTGTTCGTCTCAAGACCCTTTGTTGTAGAAGAAATCAATGGGTTTGGAGAGGTTCCAAGGGACATGATAACAGTGTCTAATTCAATCTCATATTCAGATCCAGGAATTTCGATCGGACGTCTTCTTCCGGAAGCATCCGGCTCACCAAGTTCCATCTTGATCACTTTCATACCTTTTACCCATCCGTTTTCATCGACAAGGATTTCTTTTGGATTGGTAAGGAGGTCGAACTGAACACCTTCTTCTTTTGCATGATGTACTTCTTCTACTCGTGCAGGAAGTTCTGCTTCGCTTCGACGGTATACGATATGTACTTCCGCACCAAGACGAAGTGCTGTTCTGGCAGCATCCATAGCTACGTTACCACCACCGACAACGGCAACTTTCTTACCGGCTGCGATCGGTGTATCGTAAGAATCATCAAATGCCTTCATCAGGTTACTTCTTGTCAGGTATTCATTTGCAGAGAATACTCCGTTGGCTGTCTCGCCAGGGATTCCCATGAACATCGGAAGACCTGCTCCGGAACCGATGAATACAGCTTCAAAATCTTCCTCTTCCATCAACTGGTCGATGGTTGTAGATTTACCGATAACAACGTTTGTCTCGAATTTAACACCAAGCTCTTTGACTTTTTCGATTTCTTTCTTAACAACTTTCTGCTTTGGAAGACGGAATTCAGGAATACCATATACCAGAACACCGCCAAGTTCATGCAGTGCTTCGAATACAGTTACTTCGTATCCGAGTTTTGCAAGGTCGCCGGCACAGGTAAGTCCTGACGGACCGGAACCGATGACTGCTACTTTATGTCCGTTTGTCTTTTCCGGTTTTTCCGGTTTGATATCATTTTCCAGTGCATAATCTGCGACAAATCTTTCCAGTTTACCGATAGATACTGCATCACCTTTGATACCACGAACACACTTGCTCTCGCACTGTGACTCTTGTGGACATACACGTCCGCAGATAGCAGGAAGTGCAGAAGATTGACCGATCACTTTGTAAGCCTCTTCGATATTGCCTTCTTTGATCTCTGCGATAAATGCAGGAATATTAATGGATACAGGACATCCCTGGATACATCTTGCATTCTTACAGTTCAGACATCTGGTTGCTTCTTCCATTGCTTCTTCTTTATTATATCCGTAACATACTTCTTCAAAATTCGTAGCACGAACCTTTGGCTCCTGTTCTCTTACAGGAACTTTCTTTAATACATCTGCCATTACTCGTCACCTCCGCACTGACCACATCCGCCATGATGTGTGTCACCTTCCTGTAATTTCAGCATTGCACGGCCTTCCTGGGTCTTGTACATCTGCTGTCTCTTCATAGCCTCATCGAAGTTGACAAGGTGTCCGTCAAATTCTGGACCATCTACGCATGCGAACTTGATCTCATCTCCTACATGCAGACGACAGGCTCCGCACATACCCGTTCCATCTACCATGATCGGATTCATACTTACAACAGTAGGGATTTCCAGTTTCTTTGTAAGGAGACATACGAATTTCATCATGATCATTGGTCCGATTGCGATACATACGTCATATTTATTTCCCTTTTCTACCAGTTCTTCTACCATTGTCGTAACCATTCCGGCATGACCGTAAGAACCATCATCTGTACATGGATAATAATTTCCAGATACTGCTTCCATCTCTTTTTCCAGGATCAGCATGTCCTTTGTCTTGGAACCGATGATAACATCAGCATCAACACCGTGTTCATGGAGCCATTTCACCTGTGGATATACAGGTGCTGCTCCGACACCGCCTCCGACAAACAGGATCTTTTTCTTCTTCAGTTCTTCGATATCTTCCTCTACGAGTTCTGAAGCATTTCCCAACGGACCTGTGAAATCGCGGAAATAATCTCCTGCTTTTAATTCTTTCATCTTGGTTGTGGATGCTCCGACCGGCTGGAATACGATTGTGATCGTTCCGGCTTCTCTGTCATAATCACAGATTGTGAGAGGGATTCTTTCCCCTTTTTCATCCATCTTTACAATGACAAACTGTCCCGGTTCACAATGTCTTGCTACACGAGGAGCTTCTACATCCATCAGAAAGATGTTAGCAGTTAATTGTTCTGCTTTTAAAATTTTGTACATCTTATTTCCTCCTAATTCCCAATATTACTATTATCATAATACGGCTTGTTCTATTTCGCAAGTAAAACCATATTTTTCAAAAAATGTCGATAAAATTGTTCAAGATTTATTTTATTGTATATGGAATAGATTTTGATTTTTATACCAAAGTACGCAAAACGGCTGTCACATAAACCTATGTGACAGCCGCCGTTATCTGATTTTTGTTATTTAAAAATCAACTTCTGTTCCATAATATGTACATGTAAATAATTTAGCCATTGTTGCAGGATCAATTGCTCTTGGATTAGATCCTGTACAGGCATCACCAACTGCAAGTTCTGCAATCTTATCCAGTTTTTCTTTGAATTCCTCTTCGTTGATTCCGAATTCTTTCAGAGTCTTAGGAATATTCATCTTTGCATTGAACTCATCAATCTTTGCACACAAGCTGTTGATCAGAGCTTTTTCTGATGTTCCAGGAAGTCCCATTCTGCGTGCAATCTCTGCATAACGTGATGCAGCCACTTTATCTTTTGCATTGTATTTGATTACATATGGCAGATAGATCGCATTAGCACATCCGTGAGGAATATGTCCGGTTGAGAATGCTGCTCCTGTCTTATGAGCCATAGAATGTACGATTCCAAGTAATGCATTCGAGAATGCCATACCAGCCAGGCACTGTGCATAATGCATCTGCTCTCTTGCTTCCATATTCAGGTTATAAGATGCCGGCAGATAATCCAAAACCATCTCGATTGCCTGCAGTGCAAGTGGATCTGTAAATGGACAGTTGAGTGTTGATACATAAGCTTCGATCGCATGTGTCAGTGCATCCATTCCTGTGTAAGCAACCTGTTTCTGAGGAAGTCCTTCTACCAGTTCAGGATCAACGATTGCAACGTCTGGTGTGATGTTAAAGTCTGCCAGAGGATATTTGATTCCTGTATTGTAATCTGTGATTACGGAGAATGCTGTTACTTCTGTTGCAGTTCCTGATGTAGATGGAATGGCTGCAAATTTTGCTTTCTGACGAAGTTCAGGGAAACTGAATGGCGTGATGATATTCTCAAATGTCTCATCCGGATACTCATAGAATACCCACATAGCTTTAGCCGCATCGATTGGAGATCCACCGCCCATTGCTACGATCCAGTCAGGCTCGAATTCCTGCATTACTTTTGCGCCCTTCATAACAGTCTCTACAGACGGATCCGGTTCTACACCTTCAATCAGTTTGACTTCCATTCCGCCTTCTTTCAGGTAGTTCACTGCTTTGTCCAGGAATCCCTGACGCTTCATAGATCCGCCGCCAACTACGAGGACAGCTTTTTTACCTTTCAGATTCTTTAATTCGGATAAACATCCTTTTCCGTGATAAACATCTCTTGGTAATGTAAATCTTGCCATTTCAAACACGCTCCTTTTAAAATATTGTGTTAATCTTTTAACACAATTGTACTACTCGCGAATTTCTTTTTCAAGTCTTTGGGGCGATAAAATTGTGATTTTTTTAATATTATAGTGTATTTCTTCTATCTGTTTGTTACTTCTATATAACAAATGTATATTTAGAAGATTTTTTTCCGATTTATAGCTTTTTGATGTTTGTTAAAATATCTCTTATCTTAACTACTTTTAGTTGTATTTTTGTTGCTTTTCTGTTGTAACAAAATATCTTAGTTTTAAAAATTTTAAAATCTGCAAAAATTCTTTTCTGTTTCAAAAGATTTCGCTTATTTAATAACGATTAAAAATCATTGATAAGCATTAAGTATTACATATTTTTGCCAAAAGCTTTGTTAAAAATGTAACACTAAAATTAAATTAATAAATAAAAATTTGAATTGTCAGAATAGTTTAAAATAAATATTCCTGAATGAACGAAATATCATATACAGGTATGGTTCTTTCTGTTGAGTCCAGTTTTAATGACTCAATAAATGAGTTCATTACTTCACTTGTATCATAGATGATGACCTCTGGTTTATGAATGACATAAACTTCATTTGTAAATTCTTCTGAATAATGACCTAATATCTCCGATACTACTTTCATGTTCATATTGTTTTGATCTAACAGTGTTGCATAAGTGTGCCGTAAATCGTGCATACATGTTTTGTACAATCAATATTACATTTCTTCATTAGTTTCTTAAAATAATAATACGGTCTTGCGATTGCCTTCCCGTGATCCCTAAACAAAACAAAATCTAAGTTTTCATCAAATTCCGGATCATTTTTCAGTGTTTCTTCATATCGTGCTCTTGCCAGATACAGCTCATCCATAATAAAATCAGGAAGCGGGACGTATCTTTTACTGTTACGAGTTTTTAATGTCCTCTTTTGAGAAAGTAACGTATTGTCATCGAACCCCTCATTATCATATCCTCTTCCCAACTGACAGTCGATTAAGAGTTGTTTTTTTTGAAAGTCGATTTTTGAAAAACAGATCGCTCTTGTTTCACTTACACGTGCTCCTGTTGAAGCAGACAGCAGTAAAAATAAATAGAATGTATAATCCATTTTTCTTGCGGTCAATAATAAATTCATAAGTTCGTTCAGCGTAAATGCGTTTTTCTTAGTAGGTGGTTTAGTAATCTTCTTTTCTTTTTTGCAAATTTCTATTGCCAGTGGTGCCGGATTTGATATAATAATCTGCTGATTCTTTGCATATTGAAAAGAATTTTGAATCATTTGCATCATAGCTTTGTATGCGCTAAAAGTTTCGCACTTGTTGATGAAATTTTTTAAATCTGTTGTGGTTATAGAATCCATATAGGTGTCTGGTCTAAAATATTCACAAAACCTTTTAACCGGTGTTGCATAGTATTTAAACGTATTATAAGCATATTTACATCCATCTATAATGTAGTAATATAACCAGAAATTGTAAAATTCCTTTAAAGTAAATCGGTATGGCATATATTGATTTTTGGTAAGTTTTACAATTAGATTGTCACGATATTTCATAGCTTCCTTCGCAGAAGCAAACCCACCCTTTTGACGGTTCAATGTAGAACCATCACCCAAAATCAGAGTAAAACGGATACAGTATTTTCCATGTTGAAAAGTCGGGTTTTGCGGAAAATTCCAGTTAATAATATTTAACTGGTCAAATCGTGAATCATAAGGTGGACGAATAAATTGTTTTTGATTCTTATTCATAGCTTCACCCTGCCTTTCTTGCAAGATGAGTAATCCATTACCTCTGTTGTCATTTTTTTTACTGGATATTTTTTATCTTTTTCATAACAATATGGGCATCTAAAATTGCAATTCATTGTCGGAATTAGAGTCATTGTTAATGCTTTATTCGCACCAAATCTTCCTCTATAATGCATAGATTTAATAACATTAAACTCATCAAAATTCTTAGGAATTATAAAACCTCCTTCCATTAATTGATTAATTATTGCGTTTGGAAGTTCTGCTAACTCTTTCATCGAATCTAATTTTTTAAAATCACATTTATCAAAATTATCTCTATACTCCTCATCAACACTAGCATACCCACATATTTATATAAGTATTTTCCGTCTGTTCGTTGGCTCTCTCCAGTATGCAGGATACGTCCTTTGTTATCCTTAAAGTAGGAGGTGGCACAAATGGCAAATGAAGATAAAAAAGATTTTAATGCTATGTTGCATGATAGTAAGGATATGCCAAAATTTCAAATTATCATAGACCAGAAAAGTATTGAGAAATATGGTGGAAACAAAATGTATTTTGCTCCCCCGATTGACTATGACAAAGTAATGAAAAAAGTTCCGTATGGTAAAGTGATTACGGTTGGAAAAATACGAGAACACTTTGCAAAATTGAGTGGTGCAGATTTTACAGAGCCGATTACAGCGGGTATATTTGTTTCTATTGTAGCGTGGGCGAGTTATCAGCGTTCCGAAGATGAAACACCCTATTGGAGAACATTAAAAGCAAACGGAGAATTAAATGCTAAATATCCAAATGGTATTGAAGCACAGAAAGAAAAATTAGAAGCAGAGGGACATACCATTATTCAAAAGGGGCGTAAAAATATACGATACTATGTAAAGGACTATGAAAATTCTCTTTTTGATTTGAAATAGGCAAATTCTATTTCACAATTTCATATCTCTATACACAAAGCAGTTAGTCTTAGGATTGACTGCTTTTTTCATACCTAAATTTCAGATTGGAGTGATGAAATGGTGTTTGTTAGAGCTGTTCAATAAGATTATCGGTGCATAAAATTTTATTGTGGTGCAGATATGAAAATGATATAATGTGGATATGAAGAAAGCGACAAACTTGAATTTATTTAGAGGTGTTAGACAATGGAATTAAAGAACATTTTAATTGTTGTTAAAGATATTGAGAAATCAAAACAATTTTACAATGACCTGTTCGGTCTTGATTTGGTACTTGACAATGACGGTAACATGATTTTAACGGAAGGACTTGTGCTTCAAGACGAAAAAATTTGGAAAAAGTTTTTAGGAAAGGATATTATCCCTAAAAGTAATTCTTGTGAATTATATTTTGAAGAACGAGATATAGAAGCATTTGTTGAAAAGTTGGAACGGTCTTATCCTTCAATTCAGTATGCTAATAAACTTATGACACATAGTTGGGGACAAAAAGTAGTTCGTTTTTATGATTTAGACGGTAATTTGATTGAAGTAGGAACACCGATGTAACACCAGAAATTTCAGTTTGAAAAGGGGAAATGAAAAAGTGGCAATTTCAAATATAAATACAATTATTAGTAATGATATTCAAAAAGTTTGGAACATTGTTTTAGCTGTTGATAAATATAACTCATGGCGAAGTGATTTGAGCAAAACAGAAATAATAAATGACAAACAATTTATTGAATACACAAAAAATGGATATGCTACTACATTTACCGTTACCGTTGCAGAACCATATAAACGCTGGGAATTTGATATGGAGAATAGCAACATGAAAGGTCATTGGATTGGTGTTTTTATAGACAAAGGGAATGAAACACAAATAGACTTTACAGAAAATGTGATACCTAAAAAGTGGTTTATGAAACCTTTTGTAAAAACCTATTTGAAAAAACAACAAAAGCAATTTGTTCTGGACTTAAAGAAAGCATTGGAATAATAAAATTCAAGATTGGAGGGTTGGAAATGGCTTCAAGTAAAGATTATTTACAATTTGTTTTAGAACAATTATCAGAATTACAAGAAATAACATATCGTGCAATGATGGGAGAATTTATTATTTATTATCGTGGAAAAATCGTTGGCGGTATATATGATGATAGGTTACTTGTAAAACCAACAAAGTCTGCAATTTCTTATATGCCGACAGTTACTTATGAAATTCCATACGAAAACGCCAAAGAAATGTTATTGGTGGAAGAAGTTGATAATAAAGATTTTCTGACGGGGTTATTTGATGTGATGTATGATGAACTACCAACGCCAAAACCTAAAAAGAAAAAATAAACAGCTTCTAGTTTACAATTTCATATCCATATACACAAAGCAGTTAGTTTTAGGATTGACTGCTTTTTAAAAAGACACCATTTAGGTGTAATGATGTCTTTTGGGTGTTATTTTATAGGTCATATCAAGGCTCATTCAATCGTGGTAAATTCGTGGTAAAATGAGTTTTTTCTATACTTCAAAATACTTGAAAGTATAGTGTTTATGCGGATAATCGAAAATTAGATATAAAATTTAACATAAAATTATTATATCTTATCTTTTGCTTATTTTATAAATTTTTCATATTTTTCCCTCCTCTCATCGAATTCATTAGTTCTAAAAATAGAGTGCTTGAAATAACAATAAATAATTTTGTCCAGAAAATCAGGTATGAAATAATTTCTTTCATACTATTAATGAATATCAATAATATGACTATTTACATACAAGGTGGATCTATATGAATACTAAAGACTTTAAAACCCGCAGTGAAACAATCCATCGTGCAGCACCGTGCCCGGCAAACCATTGGATCATCGGTCTGGATATCGGATATTCTGCAATCAAAGGAATGAGTCCTAATAAAATTTATTCTGTTTCAGCTTACGCAAGGAAAATCCCTGCTGATCGTGTCAGGCTCAATGAACCTTCTGAAACAGATATCTATTATAAAGCAGAAAATGGTGATATCTGGGTTGTTGGCTCTCTGGCTTACAATGAACTCTCTGCATCGGATGTAATTGACAGCGAGCAGGAATTATTTGGCCGTAAAAGATACTATTCTGATATGTTCCGTGTTATCTCGGACACTGGTATCGCCATTGGATTAATGGGAAATGATAAAGGAAATTCGAAAGGAAAGAAACTTACCATTCAGACAGGACTCCCGCCAAAATATTTAAAAGCCGACCAGAATGATTTGAAGGAAGTTCTTTCCGGACATCATCATTTCAGTCTGCGTATTGGACGTGCACCTTGGCAGCAGTTTGATTTTGTGGTAGACAGCAAAGATATTTTTGTTATGCCGCAGCCGCTCGGAGCGTTGGTTTCTGCTCTTGTCGGAAAAGATGGAAAACAGCTTGCCACTGCAGCAAAAATCTTTTCAAAGAATACGATTGTGTTTGATCCAGGATTTGGAACCTGTGATGATTATCTTGTCGATCATGGTAGTGTTGTCGATGAAAACACATTCCCGGATTTTGGGATGCGGGAGGTCTTTTCAAGAACATGTAAAAAAATTCAGGACACTTATGGTGTATCATTACAGATCCCGGATCTGCAGAACCTTTTAGAAACAGGTGAAATACGGATTCTCGATCGAAAGCATATGAAACGCAGCAATGAATCCTTCCGCACACTACTGGAAGATGCATCCAGAGAAGTATGCAATGAAACAATTGAAAAGTTAAAATCAACACATAATTATTTTGCTGACATTGATTACATTGTTGCAACCGGTGGTACTTATGATGCATGGTCCGAACAGTTTAATAATGTCTTCCGTTATATGGATGGACTGCAAATTATTCCTGGTAATATCAATGATCCGGATTTAAGCAATATCTATTCAAATGTGCGGGGATATTATTACCAGCGTGTTAATCAGATCCGCTAGGAGGTGATAATATGAACGTAATCGTTCGTTTATACTGGCAGCATGATCTGGATTTGGTCGCACTTACCTTGCATCCAATGTTTGAAATGGGAAAATGGATGAAAAAGGCCATGATTGCATATGCACAGGGGGATGAGGAATTTCATATTCCGCTTCCTCCAGAAATGCCTCCAGAGAAACCTCTGGAAAATTCTGATGCGCATTTTGCTTTGGATCCCAAAAACGAAATTGAAAATGAGGTTATCAAAATTTTACAGCAGTTTCGGAATGGACAGCGCAATAGTGTAATTAAGCTTATTTTTCGCAATTATCTGGATGAACTTTTTCTGAAACCATATATCGACACAAATACCTATATTGTAAAAGCAAGGGGAAACTATGGTGGAAAGAAAAAAGAAAATAATATATCCATTCCATCCGTAACGAAACGAACAGCCAAAGGTGATAGTTATTAGACTTCGTTGCTTCACGCCAACTTATCTCTCGTAGCCTAGCCTTATATGTGATTTCTGTTCGTCGGACCAGAGATTTGCTTACAGCTTCCTTCAGATTCTACCTCGCGATAGACACCCTTGCTGTTCGGCTATACACTTCCCACTATCTGGGCATGTTCGGGACTTGCACCCGTTAGAGCGCGCCCATGGCGCGCAAACGCAAAAAAGGGACTGGCAAAACCAGATCCCCTCTTTAAAATACACGCTGCCGTCGTGATAGATAAAAAAGCAAAACTCTTTATTCGTTTCAGCAGCATACTTTATAAGATTTTCTTTCAACTCACCAATGAGCGTTTCTTCATCATCACAAATTGCTATGTTAAACACTTCTGCACCCTCTTGTAGCTAAATTTCTTCAGTCTGAAAAGGCTCTTTTAGCACTATACAAACCGTGTTATTATACCAAAATCTAAATAATGAAGTCAATATCCCCAATGATTTGTTTATGTAGAATGCTGCAGGGTTACAATTGATGTGACACCTACCCCTACTATAATATGCCCTTATTGTAACTACAAAGGCATGTTCCAAAAGTGTACATCATATTCCTTTTTTAAATAAGAAAAAAGAATATGCATATGGGATAACGATCAACACTGCCATGATGAAAAATAACAGTATATTAGAGTCCAGAAATCCATTGGCGATCATAGCCAGGCCACAAAAGATAAACAGTCTGGAGCTGACACGGTGTGTGCGATTCCAGTTTTCTTCACTGGACAGTGTCCATGGAATCCGAATGCCAGCACTATAGTTCTGTTTTGTTTTTGCCAGATAATTGCCAATTACCAAAAGCATGAGTCCAATGATCAGATAAGTGAGCAGAGTAATATTCACATTTATTCCAAGAGCAATAGCATAGCTAGAGCACACAACAATCGGGGAAAGTGCAGCCATAAACCACACAAGTGCCCGGATCAGCTTCGGACTGATGTTCTGGCGTTTTGGATCAACATGGGTGAAAAGAAAGCAAAACCACATCATTGCAAACATAAAAAGCGGAAGTCCGAAAACGGTAATTGCCTTGCTGCTCCAGCCATCTGGAGTATTTCCAGTGGAAAAATGGGTAGGGAGCTTTGTCGGAAGCTGATTCCACAAAAGCAATCCGATCAAGATTGGGCTTAAAGAAAGAAGGCTGCCAAGTAACAAAGACCATTTATATTTTTTCATCATGAGATTCGTCTCCTTTCAAGTCTTTTAACCATAGAAGTAATTCTTCTACAACGGAAGTATTCAAATCATAGTAAATAAAATTCTTTTCTTTTGTTTCCCATATCAGATCAGCCTTTTTCAAAATCTTTAGATGATAGGAAACAGTAGCACCGGTCATATGAAAATGACTACCAATTTCTCCGGCGGACATTCGGCCATTCTTTAATAACTGTAAGATTTCTCGGCGTGCAGGATCGGACAAGGCCTTAAAAGTATCTGCAAAAGCCATAGCATCACTTCTTTCAAAAGTATTTAGAAATATTTCTAAATATAATATATTCTGACGAAGCAGAATTGTCAACAACTATTTAGAAAAATATCTAAATTCTAAAATCCTTGTGTTTCAATCGCTGCTATATGAAAAATATGGTAGTATCACTGTTCAAAAGCTGTTCAACATCTGGCTTTTCCCTTCAGTTATACATGGCCCATAGATTCCGCATCTGTCTGCTCAACTGCTCATATGACCATCTTTTTTTACTGTTTGTGCGACTGTTGCTGTCATTGATGATAAAACCGTCCCTGTCATATCCGATTATCGTTTCTTAATTTCTGATTTTTCATTTCAGCTGGTTTTCAGTTACAAAATTTTATTAAAACACCAATTACAATTCCCTTAGATTTTCGACAATGCTTTGCCTCTTGCCGGCATGGTAAAGCACAGCAGGAATCAGCCAGCCCAGCAGGAGAAATACTGGTATAATCAGGATTACAGGCATAATGGTAAAATGGTATGTTACAAACCAGAACATAGCACTCATCATATTGCCAAGCATAGGGCTGAGCACCACTGAAAGTATGAGGGATGCTATGATGGAGCCCACCGCATAAAATAAGCCCTCATAAATAAGCATGAGCTTTAGCTGTCTCTTGGTCATGCCCACAGACTGTAATACGGCAAATTCTCTTTTTCTGGACAAAATTCCTGTCATAATTGCATTGAAAAAATTAAGTATGCCCACAAGTCCGATGATAGCACAGAGGGCACCACCACAGATTAAAAACATATTTTTAAACCGGGTAAATTCACGTCTGATAGATGCCTTGCTCTCATACATGAGAGTAGATGTATCTCCTGCTGTGAGCTTTTGCAGATACTGCTCAGCACTTGCTTCTGCCTGAGAATCCGGTGTGTCAAACATATAAAATTTTGGAATGACATCTGTACCGCTGTCCTCCTTAAGTTTCTCTACCGGCAAAACCATACTATAACCCAGACTTGTATAACGGAAGCTGATGGAATCAGGAACCGTCACAAGAGCACATACACTGTACTCCACCTCCTTTGCCTCTTCCTCATGGTATTCCAAATACTCCTCAGGCGTGGTCTGTTGGTCTGCCCGCTCGCCGGTTCGGCTGTCTATGTCATATCCAATCTGGTAGTTTACGGTATAAGTGTCTCCCAGCTCAGGGTAGTTGTCCAAATTTACTATATTGCCGTAATCGTCTGTGGATACAGCTACAGCGATTGCGTGGCTATCCGGGTCAGATAGTGGCTCCAGGGAGCCTTTTACTACAGTAAGCTTATCAAAAAGTCCATCGTCAAAGCCCTCTATACTGACGTCGACAAGTATGCTGTCACCTTTCTGCTCGTAGTGGGAGATTTCCTCCTGCAGCTCTTTGCCGCTTAGATAGTTTTCTGCCAGTTTACTATACTGGTCTGTCTCCATCCACATCATAGGGGATATGTCTGCCAGGTCATAGCCGCTTCCAGAGACAGTCTCATCTGTGTTTTCCTTTATCTCATCAATGGTATCTGCTCCTATATATTCATCTGCCGTATTATAGCGGAAATAATCTGTACTGCTCACGATAAAGTCTGCACAGGTTGACCTGTCCACATATTTATCCATGTCAAAGCCGTTGACAAGTGAAAAAAGCACATTTAAAAGAGTTACGGAAAGTGTCAGCGAGACTACAACCAGGATAGTTTTCTTCTTATTTCTGCCAAGATTGGCAAAAGCCATCTGATATACCTTAGCCCCACGGCTGTGGCGCTTTTTCTTTTTGCCGGTCATACCTTCTGTATATTTTGCTGCCTCAACAGGCGATACCTTTGCAGCCATTTTGCCGGGCTTCCTGCAGGACAAAAAGACAGTGATAATGGCAAATACAGCAGAACCGATAAAAATAAGCGGCGAGCTGCTGATAGCAGCCTTTGTGCCTATAATACTTGTGGTTTCTAATGCAATAGGAGTTAAAACCGCACCAATGCCATAGCCCAGAAGCAATCCTACAGGAATACCGATAATACACAAAAACAGAGCTTCCTGTGTAATTATGTGCCTTAATTGTCTTGGGGTGGTACCGATTGTCTTTAGCAGGCCATAAAACCTGATGTCCCCAGTCACTGAAATCTGGAATATATTGTATATAATCAGATAGCCTGTAAATATAATAAGCAGGAAAAAAGCAAGGATTGCAGCTACCAGTGAGAAATCTATGTCAGAGCTTACAGATGAGGCAGTAAGTCCCCAGTTCACACCGATTCTGGCGCTGTTCTCCTGGTCTCTTGTATTCCAGTCATAGCCTAAGTCTGTATCTATTTTTTCCATCTGCTCCCTGATATTAAGCTTGGAAGGAAGCATGACATTTAAGTCTATGTCAAGAGCTTCATCACCAGCGGCTATACACTTTTCGTTGATTTTATCTACATAGGCTTTTGATACGTTGATATAGTGAACAGGCATCAAATCGTCATACTCCCAATAGCCGACGAGGATAAAGCTGTCGGTCTGTGGTATCCCGGTGTCTGTTCCATTACCAGCCTGATAAGTAATCGTCACATTTGTTCCCAGCTTCGGTTCTACGCCAAGGAGTCTTAAGGCTGTAGTGTCCATGGCTATTTCATTTTCTTTTTGAGGCTCCTTTCCCGTGGTTGGGGTGGCATAGCTCCACTTGGTACAGTTTTTATCCATGTAGCTTACTTCCGCCGCTACCTTGCCGAATACGTCAGAGGAGCTGAAGCCGCACACGATACGCTCACCAGATGCCTTGATTCCCTTGTGGGCGGCTATTTTATCAGCCTGTTCTCTTGATAAATCCTTAAAGCTGCCATCGCTATAGCCACCTGCCTGTCTGAAATTGTAGGTCTCATAGCTTGAGTTTACAGACAGCATAATGGTAAATAATGATGTAAACATCAAAGTTGTGAGTGCTATAGCACAAATTGCAATAATATTTCTTTTTCTGGATGCCCACAGAGACTTGAAGCTAAGTCTGCGGATACATTTTCTGTTCTTTACTCTCATACTGCTCTCTCCTGAATATGTCCATCCTCAATTCTTATTATGCGATCCGCAAGCTGGGCGATTTCCTCGTTGTGGGTAATCATCACAATCGTCTGCGAGAACTTCTGGCTTGTCACCTTCAGAAGACCCAATACGTCCTGACTTGTACGTCCGTCTAAGTTTCCGGTGGGTTCATCCGCAAGAATTATGGCAGGCTCTGCCGCCAATGCTCTGGCTATGGCAACTCTCTGCTGTTGTCCTCCTGAGAGCTGATTTGGAAGAGCGTCAAGTCTCTGGTCGAGCCCCAGTGTCTCTGTTATTTTTTTTACAAATTCCTTATCGACTTTACCGCCATCCAGTTCGATTGGAAGCACGATGTTTTCGTATACATTTAGTACAGGCACCAGATTATATGCCTGAAATACAAAGCCGATTTTTCTTCGTCTGAAAATGGTAAGTTCCTCATCCTTCAGGGAAAAGATATCTTTGTTTTAAAATTCCCGGTAATGATTCTTCTGTCGTTTCCCTTAATTGTATATTTTCTTGTAAATTTATTACCTGGTAATGTTCTCGCAGTATAAATCCAGATATCTGCAGTAGCGCATCCGGTGTATAATCTTGGTTTCAGCTTTCCGAAATCCAGACCAATTGTTCCATATTCGCTTCGGTCCCATTGGTATACAACGTATATTTCATCATTTTTTAAATGAACCTGCTTTCCTGTAAGGCGTTTATATTCTGTTGCAGAAATTCCAGTATACGGCAAAATAAAATTCTTTTCAACTTCCATTACTAATTCTGTCATAGTTGCCCGTCGTCCCGTTGATATATAAACAAGACTGCTGCCAACAGACGTAGAAAAAAATACGACCGATATACAGAAGATTCCACTTAAAATAACTCTTATGTAATCCTTTTTCCTTTCTCCCAGCAGTTTAAAAAATATTTTTTTCAACATACTTTTCATCCCCCTATCCTTATCAGTTATTATAGATAGAAATCATAAATATCAGATGATCTTCATATACCTTATATTCGAAGATTCCATCATACTTTTTTATAATATCCTGTATATTCTTCATTCCATATCCATGAAGTCCATTATCTTTTTTATTCGAAACGAATTCTTTTTGAATTTGCTTCGGCATTTCCTCTAATGCATTTGCAATTTCAATATATAACAATAGATTTTTCTTTTTTATCTTAATCTTTATCCAACGCTTTTTATCATTGATTTTCTCACAGGCTTCCAACGCATTATCCAATAGATTCCCAAAAAGGGATATGATTTCCCGGTCTGTAAAAGGGAGTGTCGAAAAGACTTCTGTATCAATCTGCATAACGGTATTTTGATTCTGTGCATCCTTTTCCTTTTGGTTTAAGATCATATCCAGCATATGATTTCCAGTCCAGACATGAAAATTATATTCCAGCATATCATCACTAAGTTCATTCAGATATTCATGCAATCCGGGCCAGTTCTGCTCTTGATCATAGTTCTTGAGCGCTAGAATATGGTTCTTCATATCATGAACCACTTTTCGGCTTTTTAACATTTCTTGATAGCGTTCTTCCAAAATCTTGACTTTCGTTTGTAATGCATGCTTTTCCTGTTCCTCTAATTGAGATATTAATATCTGATGTTCTGCTTCCCATGTATCCAGCATTGCATCGATTAGAATCCATACTGTTTGTGTACAAATTGATTGTATATTGAAATGTATATCTTTATTTTTCTTTACATCAATTAGTGTATCTGAATCTTGTTTTCCAAAATATTTACCTGCATATAATGTACTATATCCTTCCCAATAAGCAGAATCTTTGATGTCTTCTTGTTTTTCATCAGAATTCTCTATTCTAACGGCTATTTGATTTTCTTTTAAATTTAACGCCGGCGATTTTGAAAGCTTTCTATACGTTTTCTCTGAAATTCCAATATGATTTGCCCCATAATATGTGGATACACGCATCATAGGTACCTCGGTTAATGTTCCATTATATGTAGAAGCTAATTTTTTTGCGTATTCTTTATTGCCCTTTTCTGTTATCCAGATCATGTCATAAGGATATTGGTTTCTATATTGATCAAGCGGCAATAGTTCAGCCGTTTGTACAACAAGGTACGACAATGAGAAGAAATGAACCACAATAAGAAGTATCAATAAAATCATATGGTTCAGATATCTGCTATATAATTGATTCAGATCCAGCATATATCGATAATAAAAATTCTTGCATTTTTTAAGCAAATTCAAGAATAATGCAAGTCCAAAAACTACTGCCAATATTAATCCCATCAATAAAACACCATGTGCGTACAAATATTGCGTGTCTGAACCGCAATATAAAATTATGCCGGCCATCATCAAGACAATTCCAATAACTGCCAATATAATCCACATATAACTTATAGGTCTTTTCTCATTCTTTTTATCTTCTGCCATGAGCATTCCAAGACTTCGTCCATCTAACCATATCAGCAATACAACAAATACCAATATCATGATTGAGATACTTCCCAAGCATACATTTTTATAAATCTGATATCTTAACACATACATCCGTATATATTGAGGATAATACTTTACTAATAATCTCTGGATGATATAAAGAAGAATTCTTCCTGTTCCAATCCCCAAAATAAGAGAAATAACACAACCAATACAATATTCAAATAATAATAAAAGGCTGACAGCTTTTTTCTTCATTCCTAATATAAGAAACATGCTATAATCTTTAATTCTAAGTTTGATATAACATTTCATAGCATAAAACATTAACATCAATGTAATTACAGCAATAATACCTACTGCAATTTGAAAATCTGTTTTTAATGCTTCTGCTGTAACTTTATCTGTAATCGAATTTTTAATAATCGAACGAATTCCATAAAATACAAACAGCTCCATAATTGCAACAATATTACTCAAGAAAAACAAAATATAATTCTTTAAATTACTTCGAAAATTTTTATAGATTATTTTTGTTAACATCTTCATTCCCCTCTTCATTTTGTAATCTGCAACTAGCTACTTTGCTCCGCATAATAGTATAGTTCTACTTTACACCACATAGTAGTTATTGTCAATTCGATTACTTATCTATTGTCATGTTTTCTGGCTATGTTATAATATTGATAAATAGATTAGAAAATATCAGGTGATGCAATGTATGATAAATCTCAATTAATGCGTGGAACATTAGAAGGATGTATTTTAAAAATATTATCCCAAAATACATCTTATGGTTATGAAATTGTTACAACTCTTCTGGGTTATGGATTTAAAGATATAAAGGAAGGAACCATTTATCCATTATTGGTTCGTCTTGAAAAAAAAGGAATTATTACCTCTGAGATGCAGCCTTCTCCACTGGGTCCAAGCAGAAAATATTATTCCATTACACCAGATGGAGTAGAATATTTGAACGAATTTAAAACAAACTGGAAACAGATATCCCAATCTGTAAACCAGGTATTTGATACGGAGGTATAAAATCATGTTGAATAAAAAAGATCAAAAAATAATACGGCAAATGATGCGCCATATCCGTACCTTTCCTTTGTTAGATTCTGAAATTAGGCAATTTGAACGGGATCTTACCGGAATGGCTCTTGAAGCTGAAAAACGTGGAGAAGATTTTGAAGATGTTTTGGACATGACCCCAACTGAATTTTGTGATGAATTGCTTTACTCTATCGGGGGCAGCAAGGCTCCAGGTGGTCGCTATCTGTTAAAAGGTGCCGGAATTTATTATCAATTAACAGGAATTCTTGGAACAGCACTTTTTTCACTAATCCTATTACTTGCATTATTTTATACAATTATAATTCCGTCCGAACTTGCACAAACCGGATTACTTGTATTATTTGTTGCAGCAATTGGTCTTACTTTCTTTTTGCTATCTTTATCATTTGGAAATATCGCTGAACGCGATTGTGGCACAACCGAAAAGTCTGCACAGCTTGTTAATAATGGAAAGATTTTGTTGGTAACGGCAGTTATCTTTGATATCGTGGCTACTCTTTATATGATTTTTAATGCTGGAGCGTCTGTAGGACATTTTAATTATAAGCTTCCGCTTCTTATGCAGGTTATTATCTTTTTTTCCTGTTATATGCCGGCAATTCTATACATTATCGGTGCAAAGAGGAATCTGCCACGAGAGTATGCTTTTAATGATATATAGAAAATATTAGCTAATTATGTAGAAAAGTCAGGAAGATTAAATATAATCAACCTGACTTTTTTATCAAAGATTATGATCAGTTTCTCTCTTTTCCTACTGGGCAAGCCCTCGCGAATTGCTTTCATGCAATTTAGTCAAAAAGAAAGACCCTGTATAAAACAGAGCCTCTGGCATTTTCTTTTGAGAGTCTGCATTCTCTAGCCATCAACCGACTGTAATAACTTAATTAATTGCAAAGAATATGATGGCACAAACAAGTATTGGAATCATACCAATCACACTGAATATAATGCTTAATAACTTATATACTTTGGTATCGTAGCCCGGAATATACGACTTCTTTGGATTGTCTGGATTATATCGTATCTCGATTTTTGCCCCCTTCTGTGGGACATGATGTGATAGATATGCACCAGTATTCGTATATAGGACATTATTAACTTCGTACTCGTATAATGGATAGAAACTCAGACTGTCTCCGGAATTTTTATCCAAAATATCCTTCACTGTTGCAACTGTTGTAACTGTGCATCTCGTTGTTTTACTCTTGTTAACAAATCCTAAGATAAAGGCCGGAATCAGAAAACAAATTCCCAACCCGCATAATGTGAAAGCTAATCCAGGTTCCATATATATGCCTCTCTTGTCATCTTTCTGTATGACACTAATTCAATACATAATTTCTGGTTGTAATTCCACTGACTCTTCCCTTGGCATTGACAAGCACTGCCTTAAAGATAGTCTCGCCTTCCGGCATCTCTACCGGTCCGGTGTATTTCGTGGATGAAGTTGTCGGTTCTGACTTGTCGGTTGTATAATATGCCGTATATCCATCCGGTACTTTAATCTCAATCTCCTGGGCACTGCTGTACTGTCCGGTTGACGGAGATACTGCCGGTGCATCCTCAATTGGAAGTTCTACGGTATATGATTTCCTTACAGGGAGACTTGGAATGCCGGCTTTATTTACCGCAATTGCATAGATAGTTGTGTCACCTTCTTCAATCTGGATCGGTCCGGTATACTTGCGGCTTCCTGTTGTTGGTTTTTTCTTATTCTTTGTGTAATAAATTTTACATCCGGATGCTGCCGTCAGCTTTAACTGCTGGACATCATCATAATCTTCTCCGTCATCCAGACTGAATTTCGGAGTTTTTACTATATATTCCGGAAGTGCGTCTGATATCGAAGAATCAGCTTCATCCAGAAGTTCCGGAATCTTCTCTTTCTGATCAGAACGAATATAGAATTTGATACATGCACGGTATAATTCTATATTCTCCCCCTGCTTTTTCAGTGCAGATGTAAATAAACGTTCTGCTTTATCTGCATTGTCCTGTGCCTGATATACATTGGAAAGGCCGGTATAGGCTTCCGGTCTGGTATCATCTTTTGCCAGTGCGTTGCGGAAGCTGTCCTCGGCGGTCGTATAGTCATTCCGGCCAAGCGCCCGATTTCCTTTGTTCACTGCACCGATATACGATGTCAGGTAAGCAAATACGCCGACCACTGCTATGATCAGAAGCAAAAACAGGGCAAGTAATAAAGCGCGTTTTTTCTTTTTCTTATGTCTTGCTTTCTGTCTTGCACGTTCACGATTTCTACGCCTGCGTTCTTCTTCGCTCATCTGCAGGCCGCCACTATGGCTGGTGTTCCGATTGCGGCCGGAAGCATTTCTTGCTGCCCCTGCAGTTCTTCCCGCATTTCTATTATTTCTATTTCGGGTTGAACGTGTCGTATATGAGTCATTGTATATATCTTCATCACCATCTATTGCACCTTTGATCTGTGCTGTAAGCATATCATCTAATGGGTTGTAGTCCGGAACAATGCGGACCTCTTTTCCGCAATGTCTGCAATACAATTCCCCTTCAGGTATTCTCTGACCACAATACCTACATCTCATCTTATGCCATCCTCCTACTGTGAATACTATCTTTTATCCATTTTTCTCATTCAAATATTGTTCAAATTCTTCAGAAGACATCAGAACTTTCCGAGGTTTTGTCCCCTCTTCCGGTCCGACAGCTCCTGCCTCACATAACTGATCCATAATTCTTGCCGCACGGTTAAATCCTATCTTAAAAGCCCGTTGTAACATTCCGATGGATGCTTTTTCTTTTTCGATAATCAGTCTTCCTGCATCTGCAAAATATGCATCATTTTCATTATCATCATTTCCGCCTGCTCCGCTAAGTGGATTGCCGGTCGGAACCGTATTCATGTGAGTCTCTATTTCCTGATTATATGTAACATCTCCGTTGTGCTCACGCAGATATTCCACAACCTGCTGTACTTCCTTATCCGTCACAAAGGAACCCTGCACCCTGGCCGGTTTCTGATATCCGGATGGATAGAACAGCATATCACCTTTTCCGAGAAGCTTTTCTGCCCCGTTCATATCAATGATCGTTCTGGAATCGACTCCCGATGATACAGAAAATGCGATTCTGGAAGGCATATTTGCTTTGATCAATCCGGTGATGACATTCACAGATGGTCTCTGTGTTGCGAGCACCAGATGGATTCCGGCTGCTCTGGCAAGCTGTGCCAGACGGCAGATGGCTTCTTCCACATCTCCCGGAGCAACCATCATCAGATCGGCAAGCTCGTCGACGATGATAATGATCTGCGGCATCGGATCGAGCTTTTCCCCCTCTTCTGTCTGCACGCCGAGGTTTTTGATCTTCTCATTATATCCCTTCATATCGCGGACGTTATATTTGGCAAATGCCTGATAACGTCTGGACATCTCTCCCACTGCCCAGTTCAGTGCACCTGCTGCTTTTTTCGGGTCGGTGACAACCGGAATCAGCAGATGTGGAATGCCGTTATAGACACTCAGCTCTACGACCTTCGGATCGATCATGATCAGTTTTACTTCATCGGGATCCGCTTTGTATAACACACTCATGATCAGGGTGTTGATACATACGGATTTTCCGGAACCGGTCGCACCGGCGATCAGGACATGCGGCATCTTTGCGATATCCGCAACGACTGTCTTTCCTCCGATATCTTTACCGACGGCAAATGATATCTTGGAAGGGCTGTTCTGGAATTCCGGTGATTCCAGAAGGTCACGCAGCATAACTGCGCTGTTCTCTTTATTCGGGACTTCGATTCCTACTGCTGCTTTTCCGGGGATCGGAGCCTCAATACGGATATCTGCGGCTGCAAGATTCAGCTTGATATCATCGGCAAGTCCGACGATCTTGCTGACCTTAACACCCATTTCCGGCTGTAATTCATATCTGGTGACAGACGGACCACAGCTTACATTCGTAATCGTTACATTTACACCGAAGTTTTCCAGTGTCTGCTGTAACTTCATAGCTGTTTCACGCAAATGTGCATCCGACTCACCGCCGCCACGTTTTCCGTGCTGAAGCAGGGATAACGGCGGACATTTGTATGCCTTTTTCGGTTTTGTAGAATCGGCTGCAACACTGGCTGCAACATCCGCAACTTCATCTGCCATTCCTGCAACACCCATCTTAGGATTTTTCCGCCGCGTTGGTTTTTCTTCCGGTGCTGTACCTGCTGCAGATTCTGCAGCGTTTTTAACAGGTTCCGTTCCTGCAACTGCCGTATCTGCCGTATCAGATGCTTCCGGTTCCGGATCCGCACGGTGAATGACAAATTCTGGTTTTTCCGGTCCTTTCGCTGTCTTTGGATCGATCGGAAGTTCTCTTACTTCCGGTGATTTCTTCGCAATAGAGGTATCAAAGGAAACCCCTTCTACATGTTTGTCTCTTCGTTTTTCCGTGCCGGAAGCTTCCGCTTCTGCCCGTTCTCTTTCACGTTGCGTCCGCTGTTCCATGCGTTCGCGTTTTCGTTCTTCTGCAAGTTCTTTGTGCCGTCTGGCATCTTCTCTTGCTCTCGCATATGCCTTATCACTACCGGCCTTTACACCTCTTAATGCTGACTTTCCGGTGATAATGACGAGACAAATGATCATAAAGATGATCGTAATAACATAAGTTCCTGCCACACCGATTGCAGGTGTCATAACAGATGCTACAGATTTTCCGATCTTGCCGCCCATGTCATCGATAAGGTGTAACAATACTTCTGCAAGGATCAGAAGGATCACGCCGATCAGACTCTTGACATATGCATTGCGGTTGTCTTTATTCGATATCAGAAATGATACAAGTCCGAACAGGATAAAAGGGATCACATACGCTGCAACGCCAAAGACATTCCATAAAAATCCAGATATCGCATCTCCTAAGAATCCTGCAATGCCAAAATTACTGATCAGAAGAATAATGCTGACTGCAAGAGTTGTCCAGATCAGAATCTCATCTATCAGAAAACTATTACCGTTTCCGGTTGATTTCCGGCCGGCAGTTTTTCTTTTTCCGGTTGTTTTTTTCGTTGTTTTTCTTGTTGTTTTTTTATTCGAAGACGGCTTTTTTGCTGTCGTATTCGTCTTTTTTCCAGTTGTTTTACTTTTGGTAGACTTTGCTGCCATTACAACTCCCCCTTATGATGGCAATACTAATTATAATTATAGCATTTAGGGGTTTTGATGTCATTACACATTTTCGTTCTTTTTTTTATTTCTTTCATTGATCATTTCGTGCAATTTATTCAATGCATCTTTTAATCCGCCGACTTCATTGATGAGTCCTTCCTGTACCGCATCTTTTCCTTCCAGCAATGTCCCGACATCTTTTACCAGTTCTGTCGGATTTAACATCAGGGTCTCGATCCGCTCCTGTGTCATAGACGAGTGATCTGCCAGGAATCTGGTGATCCGGTCCTGTGTTCTCAGCATATTATCCAGGCTTTGCTGCACACCGATAAACATCCCGTTCGAGCGCACCGGATGAATGACCATTGTCCCGCTTGGCACAATAAAGGAATAGTCCGCAGATACGGCAAGCGGGCCTCCGATGGAATGACTTCCTCCAAGAACCAGTGACACAGACGGTTTACTGAGTGAGGCGATCATTTCTGCAATGGAGAGTCCTGCTTCCACATCGCCGCCAAGTGTATTCAGAAGAATCAGTAATCCGTCGATCTCATTGCTGTCTTCGACTTCCGCAAGCAAAGGAAGTAAGTGCTCGTATTTGGTTGCCTTGGTGTTTCCCGATACTGCTTCATGGCCTTCAATCTCTCCTACAATAGTAAGTAATTTGATCCGGTGGCTGTCCCTGCTGTTCTCAAGATTGGCGCTTCCTGTTTCTTTCAGTTCTTCAGTCGGTTCCGCACTTTTTTCTTTTTCCTTTTTCTCTTCACTCATAAAAAATACCTCCATACTTTTTTCTTAGTATGGAGGTATCGGATTCTTTTTATTCATCCCAGTTGTGATATACATCCTGAACGTCATCGTCATCATCCAGCATATCCAGAGTTTTCTGAATATTGGCGATATCTTTTGCGTCTGTCAGTTCTACATATGTCTGAGGAATCATTGTTACTTCAGCAGATGCCATAGGAATTCCTGCTTCTTCCATTGCAAGACGGACTGCACTGAAATCGTCCGGATCAGTCAATACTTCAAAGCTGTCTTCCTCTTCTACAAAATCTTCGGCTCCTGCATCGAGTACCTGCATCATCAGCTCATCGGCATCGCCTTCGTATTCTTCTTTATCGATTACGATCTGACCTTTCTTATCGAACATGAATGATACACATCCAGGTGTTCCTACATTACCGCTTCCCTTTGTAAATGCGTTCTTTACGTTAGATGCTGTACGGTTCTTGTTATCTGTAAGAGTCTCTACGATGATAGCTGTACCGTTCGGTCCATAGCCTTCGTATGTAATGTGCTCATAGTTTGCCGCACTCATATCTCCGGATGCACGTTTGATATTTCTTTCGATGGTATCATTCGGCATGTTATTAGATTTTGCTTTTGCAATTACGTCACGTAATCTGCTGTTGTTAGAAGGATCAGAACTTCCGCCTTCTTTTACAGCTACTGCAATCTCTTTACCGATCTTTGTAAAAATCTTTCCTTTTGCAGCATCATTTTTCTCTTTCTTATGCTTAATATTGGCAAATTTTGAATGTCCTGACATGTCTTTTACCTCTCTTTATCTATTTGTTTTTATCTTTTTTTAAAATTGTATTATTACACACGTTGTCTATTCTATCACGCTTCGAAAACTTTTTCAATCTTAACTGTCTGAATTATATTATTATCGATCTGTAATACCGTGAAACGATAGCCGTCATAGTCAACAACACAGGTTTCGTCTTCTCCAGGGATGTGTTCCAGTTTATCGATCAGAAATCCATTCAGTGTCTCATAATCTTCTTTGTCAAATGTTACCGGAATCAGATCTTCCAGATCCTCCAGTTCAGTCAGACCATTGACAATCATACTTCCGTCATTCTGTTTTTTGATCATTTCGTCTTCTTCATCATATTCATCCAAAATATTTCCGACGATCTCTTCCAAGATATCTTCCATTGCGACAAGGCCAGAAGTCTGTCCGTATTCGTCCAGCACAACGACCATATGATTTTTAGCCGCCTGCATTTCTTTGAAAAGAGTATCAATGCTCTTTGTTTCAGGAATATATGTAACCGGACGGAGGTATTCCTCCAGATTTTTTACCGGACATTGCCGTTTTGACTTGTCCAGATAGCCAGACGTTGCATCTCTCAGATGAATGATCCCGATGATCTCATCGATATCTTCCTGATAGACCGGAAATCTTGAAAAGCGTTCATCCAGCATGAATTGCAAAGCCTCTTCCAGTGACCAGTCTCCATCGATTGCTACAATATTTTTTCGGTGGGTCATAATATCCTTTGCATCCTTATCCATATAACGGAAAATATTGCGGATCAGACCTGCCGCTTCTTTCTGCATCTCTTCGTCCATTTCATCTTCGTGAAATATCTGTTTCATTCGTTGGAATAAACTTCCCTCTTCCATAATTAATTATCCTTAACTCCTTCTCTATGTATGAAGCTCGAAACTGATTCGAATTGCTTCATCAACCTTGTTCATTATCTCTTCGTCCAGATGACATACCAGATCCTTAAGTCTCTGCTTATCGATCGTACGGATCTGTTCCAGTAAAACCACGGAATTTCTGACAATATGATACCTTCTTGCGTCAATTTCCACATGTGTCGGTAATTTTGCTTTGTTCATCCTTGAGGTGATCGCCGCACAGATGACGGTCGGGCTATGCCTGTTTCCAACATCATTCTGTATGATCAGGACCGGACGGATTCCACCCTGTTCCGATCCGACTACCGGACTTAAATCCGCATAATAAATATCTCCTCGTTTCACCTGCACCTTGCTTCACACTCCGATTCTTAAGATATACTAAGTATTTCCCTTTTTCTCGGATGTATTCTGCAAAATTTCAAGAACACACGGCGATTTAAAAACTGTCGACCTGTTCTACGACTTCTCCATGCCGGATGTATTCTCTCGGAATACGTTTATTTAACACACACACAAATTCATAATTGAATCTACCGGAAAGTTCTCCCAGTTTATCAACAGAAAGGAACTCTTTTCCATCACGTCCGAAGATGACAACCTTATCTCCGAATTCTACATCTTCAATTGCCGTTACATCAACCATGAACTGATCCATGCATACACGACCGATGATCGGTGCTTTTTGTCCGTGGATCAGGACGTAGCCTTTATTGGACAGACTTCTTGGATACCCGTCTCCGTATCCGACCGGAATCGTCGCCACCTTTGTCGGACGTGTTGTGATATAAGTTCCTCCATAACTTACCGGCTTTCCTTCCGTCAGCCATTTTACATGTGCAACATGGCTGATCAGTTCCATTGCAGGTTTTAATGGTACTTTATCTTTTTCCACCTCATCGGACGGATACATTCCATATGTTGTAATTCCCGCACGCACAATATCCATATTGGCTTCTTCCAGATCAATGATGCCGGCACTGTTGGAACAATGATAATACGTGAATGTAACGTTACGCTTTTTCAATTCCTCTTTCATCCAGAGGTATTTCTCCAACTGTTCTTTTGTAAATGTCTTATCTTCTTCATCGGATTTGGCAAAATGCGTGAACATACCTTCCATTACCAGATTCGGCAGCTTGCTGATTCTGGCGATCTCATCTGCATTTTCCTTCGTAATCTGGAAACCAAGTCTTGCCATTCCTGTATCAAGCTTAATATGGACATAGACGTTACATCCCATAGCTTCGGCAAGCTCAGATACTTCTTTTGCCATCTCATAGCTGTAAACGGTCATACGTATCTCGTTACGGATCATTACATCCCACTGATCAGGGAAAATGCATCCCAGTACCAGTACTGGCTTTTTCAGGCATGCATCCTTGATCAGTATCGCCTCGTCCAATGTGGCAACGGCATATCCCCAGATGTAATCCATCGGCTCCAAAAGTTTTGCGATCTGGACAGCCCCGTGCCCATAACCATCCATTTTGATGACTGCCATCATCTGGGTATTCTTATGAATATTTTTTTTCATCATTTCTATATTATATTCAACCGCATCTAAATTGACTCTGGCTAAAACTCTTGTATATTGCTTCACTGTTATTCTTCCTCCAGTTTCATTAATGCTTTACTGATATATTCTATCAGATCTCTCGCCATTACACTATATACGCCTTTTTCAAATTTTGCAAGGTCACCGGACAATCCATGTATATATGTGCCTAATTCTGCAGCATCTTCCGCTTCTTTTTCCTGCACCATCCATCCGGAGATCACGCCGGCGAGAACATCTCCCGATCCGGCTTTTGCCATCGCACTGTTCCCGGTAAGGTTCATACGTATACCTTTCTCTTCGCTTGCGATCAGAGTTCTCGAATCTTTCAGTACACAGGTAATCCGGTATCTTGAAATAAAATCTTTCAGGATCTGGATCCTGTCTGCTTTCAGTTCCTCTACAGGAGTGCCTGTAAGTCTTGACATTTCTTTCATATGCGGTGTGATCACAAATCTGCGCTCGGCCATCTGATTCAGATAATTTTTATTTTCTGCAAGAAGATTCAGTCCGTCTGCATCGATCAGACACGGTACTTTTACATATTCAATCACAGTTTTTAATATTTTTTCGGAAAGCCTGCTCATTCCAAGGCCCGAACCGATACATACGCTATCTGCCCATGTAAGAAGTGATAACAGTTCTTCTTTATTATATTCCTCATATGTTGTGACAATTGCTTCCGGAAGGAGTGTCTGTAAGATTTCCCGATTATCTGAGGAAGTGTATATTCTCACCAGTCCTGCTCCTGTCATGTAAGCGGCATGCGCATTCAGATAAGCGGCCCCGGCCATTCCTTTGCTTCCGGCTATCACGAGGAGTCTTCCGTACGTGCCTTTATTTGAATCTTCCGGTCTGTCCGGCAGCATCTTCCGATAGATATCTTTTCCGGCTGTCCGGACTATTTCCTGATCCTCACAGATAGAATCTGTAGAAATGCCGATATCCGGCACGATAACCCTGCCGGCCATAGTTCTGCCCTGTGACAGTTCCAGACCAATCTTTTTTAACTGGAATGTCACTGTATAGTCCGCTTTGAAAGCGCAGCCCAGGATACAGCCTGTTGTGGCAGAAAGTCCGGACGGGATATCTACCGCAAATTTTGTTCCCCTCATCCGGTTCATCTGTTCGATCACCTGACGATATCTGCCCTCTACTTTACGACTCAACCCCACTCCAAAGACAGCATCTATGACCACACTATAGGAGTCTTCCTGCGGCATTCCATAAGTAATCTTCCCGCCGCATTCCTGTAAGCGGTGCATCTGTTCCTGTGTTTCCTCGGTATAATGTTCCGGGTTTCCCACACAAAATGTCTCTACGGAGTATCTGTTATTTTGTAAAATGCGGGCAATTGCGAAACCGTCCCCTCCATTATTACCCGAACCACAGACAACACAGACATGCGAAAGATCAACCTTTTCATCTTCTAATACCTGTACACACGCCTGCGCCGCATGTTCCATCAATTCCAGGGAAGGAACCCCTAATTTTTGAATTGTATACTGATCTGCTGCTTTCATCTGTGCTGCATTCACCCAAAGCTGCATCCAATCATCTCCCATCAAGTCCTGCTTTATACTTACCGCAACAAAAGAACGTGTAAAAATATGTCCATCTTCCGGACTACTCCTACACGCCTTTTTCTTTTATAATAATTTACTTATGATCCTCTTTGTAACGACTGATATTGTATGACAGCTGCATCAGGCTTTCTGACAGATGTACATTCTCGACAACAATATTATCTGGAAGATTCAGATCTGTGTGCGCAAAGTTCCAAATTGCACGCACTCCGTTATCAACCAGCATATTCGCCACTTCAATTGCTTTCTCTTTTGGAATCGTCAGCACTGCAATATCAATATTATTGTTCTGTACAAATGCTTTCAGGTCATCCATCATGCGGATCGGTACGCCTCGGATAGAGACACCCTGAAGTCTTGGATTTACATCAAAGATTCCCTTCAGGATAAATCCACGGTTCTCAAAAGCTGCATAATTTGCCAGTGCCTGTCCAAGATTACCGGCACCGATGATAATGATATTATGATCTTCTTCCAATCCTAAAATTTTTCCGATCTCTGTATATAAATACTTTACGTTATAACCATATCCCTGCTGGCCGAATCCGCCAAAGTTATTCAGATCCTGACGAATCTGTGATGCAGTCACCTTCATACGCTT
This sequence comes from Dorea longicatena, assembly GCF_024168045.1. GTDB lineage: Bacteria > Bacillota > Clostridia > Lachnospirales > Lachnospiraceae > Dorea_A. Next base: position 1,409,243 of record NZ_CP100126.1, on the reverse strand, counting down.
ACTCAGATCGTTCGAAGATATACGCTCTACACCATTTTCCAGCAGTTCACCCAAATATCTGTAATACCTCGGCAATCTACGAATGACTGCACGAGAAATCTCTCTTTCTTCCACTATATTCACCCTTCCAATCATAGTCTGAAATAATTATATAAAATTGAAAGATTATTGTCAAACTATTGTTGAATTTTATACAATTTCCGTTATAATAAAATAGCATGTGCAAATGCATTTTACGAATACGAATGTATCAATTATCCACAACGCAGGAGGAAATATATGATATTAGCATGTCACGGGATCCAGAAATCTTTCGGTGAACACCTCATCGTCAGAGATGGATCCTTCCATATAGAAGATCACGAAAAAGCAGCTCTTGTCGGACCGAACGGTGCCGGTAAGTCTACTCTGCTCAAAATGATTGTAGGCGAATCAGCCCCGGATGACGGCAACGTCATTCTGACAAAAGGTAAGACGCTTGGCTATCTTGCCCAGCATCAGGAGATGCAAAGCGGTAATACGATCTATGAAGAAGTCCGCACCGCAAAGGCCGATATAATCGCTATGGAGCGCCGTATCCGCGAGATTGAGATGGAACTTAAGCATCTCTCCGGTGACGCTCTGAACGACCGTCTGGAAACTTACAATCGCCTTATGGCCACTTTTGAACGTGAGAATGGCTATTCTTGCGAAAGTGAGATTACCGGTGTGTTAAAAGGACTTGGATTTACGGAAAATGATTTCACCAAACCGGTCGACACTCTCTCCGGAGGACAGAAAACCCGTGTATCTCTTGGCAAGCTTCTGTTAACGAAACCAGACATTTTGCTTCTTGATGAGCCAACCAACCATCTGGATCTGAATTCCATTGCATGGCTTGAAACCTATCTTCTAAACTACCAGGGAGCTGTGCTGATCGTGTCTCACGACCGTTATTTTTTGAACAAAGTTGTCACGAAAGTTCTTGAAATCGAGCTTGGAGAACTTCGTACTTATATGGGAAACTACAGTGACTATGCAGCAAAGAAGCAGCAGCTTCGCGACATACGCCTGAAGGAGTATCTTAACCAGCAGCAGGAAATCAAGCATCAGGAGGCAGTTATCGAAAAGCTTCGTTCTTTCAACCGTGAAAAATCCATCAAACGTGCCGAAAGCCGTGAAAAGATGTTGGAAAAGATGCAGACTATCGAAAAACCGATAGAAGTTAATACAGATATACATCTGAAACTGGAACCATCCTGTGTAAGCGGCAATGATGTCCTGACTGTTGAACATTTAAGCAAATCTTTCCCCGGACAGGAGCTTTTTACAGACGTTAATCTTGAGATCAAACGAGGTGAACATGTTGCAGTAATCGGTGATAACGGGACAGGAAAGACTACGCTTCTTAAGATTTTAAACCGTGTGGTATCTGCCGATTCCGGTACTTATACACTTGGCTCCAATGTTAAGATCGGCTACTACGATCAGGAACATCATGTCCTTCATATGGAGAAAACAATTTTTGACGAGATTTCCGATGATTATCCGACTCTTACGAATACGGAAATCCGGAATGTGCTTGCAGCATTTCTTTTTACCGGTGATGATGTCTTCAAACAGATCAGTTCTTTGAGCGGTGGGGAACGCGGACGTGTATCTCTTGCGAAACTGATGCTCTCTGAAGCAAATTTCCTGATCCTCGACGAGCCGACCAACCATTTGGACATCGCATCCAAAGAAATCCTTGAGAATGCTTTGAATGATTATACCGGCACCGTACTTTATGTCTCTCATGACCGTTATTTCATCAATCAGACCGCTTCACGGATTCTAGATCTTGTCAATCATACATTTGTAAATTATATCGGAAATTATGACTATTATCTGGAGAAAAAAGAAGAACTCACTACCGCATATGCCGGAGCAGCTTCTACATCTTCATCCGTTTCAGATAACAGTACAGACAAGAATGTATCCGAGTCAAAACTCAGCTGGCAGGAGCAAAAGGAAGCCCAGGCAAGACTCCGCAAACGTCAGAATGAGCTTAAAAAAACGGAAGAACGTATCGGTGAACTGGAAGACCGCGACGGTGAGATTGATGCCCTGATGGTTCAGGAAGAAATCTTCACCAACTCTGTAAAATGCCAGGAATTGGCAAAAGAAAAAGCCACCATAGCGGAAGAATTAGAAGAATTATATATGAAATGGGAGGAATTAGCGGAAGACGCTTAATTTATACGCTGTTCATTCATACATAAAAACACCATACACTGTGATCCGTCAAATTCATTCGGAAATTTTCACATTGTATGGTGTTTTTGTCATATATTATCTACTTTAATTTCTCGGCAATTGCCTTAATAAATCCCTCGCTGTTCAATACAGTTGGATTTTCCAGTGTCGTGATCAATGCCAGGTCTTTTGTCATCTTACCTTCTTCAATGGTATCGATGGTTGCTTTTTCAAGCTTATCTGCGAACGCTGTCAATTCGGAATTTCCATCCATCTCACCACGTTTTCTGAGAGCACCTGTCCATGCAAAAATTGTAGCTACAGAGTTTGTAGAAGTCTCTTCCCCTTTCAGATGCTTGTAATAATGACGTTGTACCGTTCCATGAGCTGCCTCATATTCATAATTTCCGTCCGGTGATACCAGAACAGATGTCATCATTGCAAGAGAACCAAATGCGGAAGAAACCATATCACTCATTACATCTCCGTCATAGTTCTTACATGCCCAGATATATCCACCTTCTGATTTCATAACTCTTGCAACCGCATCATCGATCAAAGTATAGAAATATGTAATTCCGGCTTCTTTGAACTTCTCGGCATAATCTTTGTCAAAGATTTCCTGGAAAATATCTTTGAATGTATGGTCATACTTCTTAGAGATCGTATCTTTTGTTGCGAACCACAGATCCTGCTTTGTATCCAATGCATAATTAAAGCAGCTTCTCGCAAAGCTTTCAATAGATCCGCATAAGTTATGCATTCCCTGTGCAACACCCGGTCCTGCATAGTTGTGTACCAGTTCTCTGGTCTCTGTGCCGTCTTCTGCCGTGTATACCAGTTCTACTTTTCCAGGTCCAGGAATCTTCATCTCTGTATTTTTATATACATCTCCATATGCATGTCTTGCAATAGTGATTGGTTTTTTCCAGTTCTTTACACATGGCTCAATTCCTTTTACAACGATCGGTGCACGGAATACTGTTCCGTCCAGTATTGCACGGATCGTTCCGTTCGGGCTCTTCCACATTTCTTTCAGATCATACTCTGTCATACGTGCTGCATTTGGTGTGATGGTTGCACATTTTACGGCTACTTTATATTTCTTGGTCGCATTGGCTGCATCGATAGTCACCTGATCATTCGTCTCATTTCTGTGCTCCAGACCCAGATCATAATATTCTGTGTTCAGTTCAATATATGACTCCAGAAGGTCTTCTTTGATCATCTTCCAGAGGATTCTTGTCATTTCGTCCCCGTCCATCTCTACGATTGGTGTTGTCATTTTAATTTTTGCCATGATGTTTGTCTCCTTTCTATCTGTTCGCGGCATCTTTCATTATTCTTCCAGATGCAGATTTTCCATCACATGTAATATATGTTCGTTTGCAAGCTGTTCTGCTTTTGCCGCATCTTTTGCCTTGATTGCCTCCAGTATTTCTCGGTGTTCTTCTATTGACTTTTCGGCACGCTCCGGTGCTTCAATCGACATCGTCCTTGCAAGCTGTACATACTTGTGAAAATCTGTCAATACATGTTCCAGGATCCTGCTGTTGGATGCCTCATACAATATCTTATGAAACTTACCATCCATTTCTGACATCTGTTCAATCTGTCCGGATCCTTTCTTATGTAAATGAAATTCTGACAGAAGAATCACTTCTTCCAGTTCTTCAATCTGCGCGTCCGTAATATATTTTGTTGCCCAGTTGGCACACAGCCCTTCCAGTTGCGAACGTATCTTATAGATATCTTTCACATCTTTTCTGGTAATGGCTGTCACATATGCACCTTTATTCGGAATGATCGTAACCAGTCCTTCTAACTCCAATTGTCTTAAGGCTTCTCTTACCGGTGTTCTGCTTACCCCCAGTTCTTCACCGATTGTTACTTCCCTTAATTCTTCATGATCTTTATATACCCCATTCAGAATATCTTCCCGCAGATGCCGGAACACTCTTCCTCGTAAGGATCTGTCCTGATATTCTTCCATAAAAACACCCCAATTAAATCAAATCTATACCCAGTCTTTTGCAGTTCTGATCAATAACTGCGATCAGCTCATCATCTGTAAGAACGGTTACACGTCCTTCTTCGTACTGTTCATCTACCCAGTCTTTTACTGCGTTTACCAGTTCTGAATTCTTATCCACTTTCTTATCATCCGGAAGCTTAAAATATGTATTGATCCAGTGGGCAATACCTGCAAGTCCCGAAGTATTGGAAATTGCCACAAGCGGCGGACGGTTCAGGAATTTATCGGTATCGAATACATTATAAATCTCTTCGTTTTTCAAGAGTCCATCTGCATGGATTCCGGCTCTGGTCACATTAAAGTTCTTGCCAACGAATGGTGTCCTGGAAGGAACCCGGTAACCAATCTCTTTTTCATAATAATCTGCCATCTCTGTGATGACTGTTGTATCCATGCCATCCAGTGTACCGCGAAGCTGTGCATATTCGAATACCATCGCTTCCAGTGGTGTATTGCCGGTACGTTCCCCGATTCCGAAAAGCGAACAGTTTACGCCACAAGCACCATATAACCATGCGGTTGAAGAGTTGCTGACTGCTTTGTAGAAATCATTGTGTCCGTGGAATTCGATCAGTTCACTCGGAACACCTGCATGTACACGCAGACCATAGATAATTCCCGGAATAGATCTTGGAATTACTGCTCCCGGATAATTTACTCCATATCCCATCGTATCACAGACACGTATCTTAACCGGAATCTTATACTCATCCATCAGTTTCATCAGTTCCAGGCAGAACGGGATCACGAATCCGTAGATGTCGGAACGGGTGATATCTTCCAGATGACATCTCGGACTGATTCCTGTCTCAAGGCATTCCCTTACAATAGACAGATAATGCTCCATTGCCTCACGTCTGGTCATTTTTAATTTATAGAAAATATGATAGTCCGAACAGCTCACTAGAATACCTGTTTCTTTCATTCCAATCTCTTTTACCAGTTGAAAATCTTTCTTGCTTGCGCGGATCCAACTTGTTACTTCCGGAAATTTATAATCTCTTTCCATACATTTGTATACAGCATCTCTGTCTTTTTTACTGTAAAGAAAGAATTCGCACTGTCTGATCTTTCCTTTTGGACCACCCAGACGATGGAAATAATCATATAATGTTACGATCTGCTCCGTACTGTATGGGGCACGTGACTGTTGACCATCCCGGAATGTTGTATCTGTAATCCAGATTTCATCCGGCATACAATGCGGAACAATTCGGTCATTGAATGCGATTTTCGGAATCTCATCATAATGGAACAGATTACGAAACACATTCGGCGTCTTTACATCTACCAACGGGTACATGTGTTCTTCCAGTTGCAATAAATTTGTATGATTATCCAGGTATACTTTCCTGTTTTCCATTCTTTCATCGCCTGCTTTCTAAAAATAATTTTTCGTAGTAAAGTACTAAATTCAACATGTATAATTGTATACAATGATACATGTGTTGTCAAGTATTATTATGGATATTTATTCAAAAAAAATGATTATGGGATTTCCATAATCATTTTTTGAATAGTCGCTGAAAAAGTTCTCTGGTATCATATTAATAAAGCTTGGCATTGACTTCTCTAGGACTTAAGCCTTCGTCTTCTAACGCTTTCATAATCTGGTGCTTGTGTTCGGTTCCGAAGGCTTCCAGTGTGATTCGAAGTTCTACTGCTGCGTTTCGGTTGGTACTTACAAACTGGTTGTGTTCCAGTTTGATTACATTACCGTTTGCTTTGGCAATCGTAGATGCAACACGTACCAGTTCACCTGGTTTGTCAGGAAGCAGTACCGATACAGAGAAGATTCTGTCTCGCTGTATCAATCCATGCTGTACGATTGACGACATTGTGATCACATCCATATTTCCGCCGCTTAAGATAGATACGACTTTCTTTCCTTTCAAATCAAGCTGTCTGAGGGCTGCCACCGTCAGAAGTCCGGAATTTTCTACTATCATCTTATGATTTTCTACTACATCGAGGAATGCCCCAATCAGATCATCATCTGCAACAGTGATCACTTCATCAATATTTTTCTCTGCGTATGGGAATATCTTCTCTCCTACACGTTTCACAGCAGTACCATCTGCGATGGTGTTTGCACTGGAAAGTGTTACAGGATGTCTTTCCTTTAATGCTTCTGTCATACTTGCAGCAGCTGCCGGTTCTACACCGATTACTTTTACATTTGGATTCAGAAGTTTTGTAAGTGTAGATACACCTGTAATCAGTCCGCCGCCACCTATCGGTGCGAGGATATAATCTACATCCGGAAGTTCATCAAAGATTTCCATAGCGATACTGCCCTGTCCGGTTGCGACATCCAGATCATCGAACGGATGGACAAACGTATATCCGTTTTCTTCTGCTAATTTCATCGCATATGCGCAGGCATCATCATAGACATCCCCGTGTAATACAACTTCTGCACCATAACTCTTGGTACGGTTAACTTTGATCAGTGGGGTAACTGTCGGCATAACGACCGTTGCTTTGCAGCCAAATTTTTTTGCTGCATATGCTACGCCCTGTGCATGGTTACCGGCCGATGCTGTAACAAGACCTTTCTTTCTGTTTTCTTCGCTCATTGTGCTGATTTTATAATATGCGCCACGTACTTTGTAAGCACCCGTGTACTGCATATTTTCTGGTTTCAGATATACTTCTGCACCTGTCTGGTTGCTTAAATATTCACTGTATACCAGCTTGGTTGGAAGGGTTACTTCTTTTACGATTTCACTCGCCTGCTTGAATTTTTCTAATGTTAACATCTCGTATTTCCTCTCTTCCTCTTATTTGTTTTCTGAAACCTCTTCTGAAGTCTCATCATCTTTTGGTCTTTCGAATAACGCATTCACGAAATCATCCGCATCAAATTTCTGCAGATCATCAATGGTCTCTCCTACACCGATATATTTTACCGGAACGCCAAGTTCTGCATGGATTGCAACTGCGATACCGCCTTTTGCGGTTCCGTCCATCTTTGTCAGAACAATTCCTGTAATTTCTGCCACATCGTTGAATTCTTTTGCCTGCTGCAGAGCATTCTGCCCTGTTGTTGCATCCAGAACCACCAGCGTCTCTCTGTATGCCTCAGGAAATTCCCGGTCGATGATCTTATTCATCTTTCTGAGTTCTTCCATCAGATTCTTTTTATTATGCAGACGACCGGCTGTATCTATCATTAATACATCTGCGTGCCGTGCTTTTGCTGCCGCAACAGCATCAAACACTACCGATGCCGGGTCAGAGCCTTCCTGTCCGCCGATCAGCTCAGCCTGCGAACGGTTCGCCCATTCTTTTAACTGTTCTCCTGCTGCAGCACGGAATGTATCAGCCGCTGCAATTACCACTTTCTTATCCTCTGCGCGGAGTTTTCCGGCCAGCTTTCCGATCGTTGTAGTCTTTCCCACACCATTGACACCGATCACCATCACTACGGATGTATGGTTTTCAAATTCATATGCCGTTTCCCCGATATCCATCTGTTCTTTGATACTTTCAATCAGAAGTTCCCGGCACTCCATCGGTTCTTTGATGTGTTTTTCTTTTACCTTTGCTTTCAGATCATCCAGAATATCATAGGTTGCCTGTACACCAAGGTCTCCCATGATCAGTACTTCCTCCAATTCCTCGTAAAAGTCATCATCGATACGGGAGAATCCGTGAAAGATGCTGTCCATTCCTGATACAATATTATCTCTGGTCTTGCCAAGACCGGCAACCAGTTTTTCAAAAAATCCCATACCTTCCTCCTATTTATCCAGTTCATTTTCCAGCAGGCTGACAGATACCAGTGTAGAGACACCTTTTTCCTGCATAGTAATACCATACAGTCTGTCTGCTGCGGTCATTGTTCCTCGTCGGTGTGTAATTACAATGAACTGCGTATATTTTGTTAATTTGTGCAAATATTGCGCAAAACGGTCTACGTTGTTATCATCAAGCGCCGCCTCTATCTCATCCAGCAGGCAGAATGGTGACGGTTTCAGATTCTGGATTGCAAAAAGAAGTGCTATTGCTGTCAGTGCCTTTTCGCCTCCGGATAACTGCATCATGTTCTGCAGCTTCTTTCCTGGCGGCTGGGCAATAATCCGGATACCTGCTTCCAGAATATCCTCATCTTCCATAAGTTCCAGCGTTCCTTTTCCACCGCCGAACATCTCCTTGAATACCTGATCAAACTCTGCGGCAATTCTGGCAAACTGCTCTTTAAACTGCTTGCGCATGGCATTATCAAGTTCCTCGATGATCTGCTCCAGTGTTTCGGCTGCTTCAACCAGATCATCATGCTGTCCTTTCAGAAATTCATACCGTTCGGATACACTTTTATATTCTTCTATCGCATTGACATTGACATTTCCCAGTGCACGGATCTCACTTTTTAATTCCTGGATCCGTCTCTTCATATCTGCAAGATCGGTCAGATTCGGATTCCTAAGCTCTTTTGCATGATTCAGTGTGAGTTCATATTCTTCCCACATATAATTAATCTGCTTCTCGGAAGCTTCTTCGCAGCCTTCTTTCTGGCTTTCCAGACGGTAAACTTCTTTATCAAGATCCGCCATATGTTTCGAGATCTCTTCACGTTTTTCAAAGAACGCTTTGTGACGTTTATTCAGTTCCATTCGTTCACTTTTTGAATGTTCGATCTGAAGTTTGATCTCTTCAAACAAATCTCCGGAATGATCAATTGTTGTTTTTAACTCGTGGATCTTCTCCTCTTTTTCGGTGATCTCCCTGGAATTGCCGCCTTTATTCTTTGTCAGCTCTTCCAATTCAGTCCGGAATTTATCGACCTCTTCGCAGATACGGGTAATATTTTCCGTGATAAATGTATATTTTTGCTCTAATCCTGCATATTCCAGATGAATCTGTTCTGATTTTCTGGTCTTAATACTCTCTTTTGTATGAACATCTTCCAGTTCTTTCTGCTCTTTCTCAATGGTGAGATTCAGATCATTCTCCAGACTTTCGGATGTATCCAGCTCAATATTAATAGATTCCTGATTGTCCATGATCTCCGTGATCTGTGCATCGAGTTTCGCAGCTTCATTCCGCAGATTATCAAACTGCTGTCTGAAGCTTCTGATCCTGGTTGATGACTGATCTGCATTCATCTTCGCCGTATTCTGTACGACATATGCTTTCTGCAGTTCTGTACTGATTGCATCGGTCTTCTCATAATACCCTGCACGTTCTTCTTTCAGACCAGAGATCTGTTGTTTCATCTCCGTCATCTCCTGCTTAAGCTTCTGCACGGTCTTTTCAAATTCTTCGATTTCCCGTCGTCTGCTCAGAAGATTACTTGAGTTTTTAAATGCTCCACCGGTCATGGAACCACCTGGATTGATCAGCTCGCCTTCCAGTGTTACGATACGGATAGACTGGTGGTATTTCCTTGCAATCATTGTTGCATGATCAATATGATCTACTACCAGTGTTCTTCCCAGCAGATAATCTGCAAGGGTTTTATATTTGCTCTCCACCTGGATCAATTTGTTGGCTGTCCCGATAACTCCCGTTTCTTTCAGTACTTCCGGCCGGTTAATCCCGGAATTCGCACGGATCGACGTTAACGGCAGAAAGGTTGCACGTCCAAACTTATTCTTCTTCAGGAAATGAATCATTCGTTTTGCTGTATCCTCATCCTCCGTTACGATATTCTGGATATTTCCTCCAAGTGCAGTCTCAATAGCGATCTCATAGTCTTTTTCAACCTTCACGATATCTGCTACTACACCCAGAAGTCCCTGCTCCCGGTCCTTATTATCCATGACTTTACGAATACTGTTACCGTATCCGTCATACCGTTCCGTAATATTCTTTAATGATTCCAGTCTGGACTGTTCCCTGTGAAAAGCAGATTGTCCGATCTGCAGCTTCTGGGATTCTTTCGAAATCTTAGTCTGCAATTCCCTGATCCTGCGTTCATATTCTTTATTCTCGTCATTCAGTGAAATGATCTTGTCGGAAATAACTTTCAATTCCATTTGGAATTTATTCAGACTCTCATTCTCTTCTGCGATCTCACTGTCATTTGCAAGGATTTCACGGTTAATCTGCGATTTTCTTACCTGAATCTGCTCCATCATTGTATCGAATTTCTGAATCTGAGCCTTCGTGGATGCTCTGTTATTCAGTATTTCCATAATATGATTCTTTTTTTCATCGACAGATCCGGTAATCTGAGCAATCTTCTCCTGCAATTCCGTCAGTTCATTTTTGATCTTATCTTCTTCTGACCGCTTTTCTTCCATCTGTTTTTCAATGGAATCTTTTTCCGTGTGAAGTTCTTTCAGCTGTCCTTCACGGACATCTATCTCCGAATCAATAACACCGGCACGCTGATCGAAGTGTTCATCATTCATCCGCGCACTGTGGATCTGTTCTTTTAACAATGCAATCTGGTTCTCTAACTGTTGCTTCAGAATGGTTGTCTCATTTAACTGACGGTTCGCTTTTTCAATGGAATCATCGATCACTTCCACCTGTTCTTCAATCGACTCATATTCTGTCTTTGTATCTGCATACTTGCTGGTTGCTTCTTCTAGTTCTCCTTTTGTAATACGCAGTTTTTCATCCAGATTCCGGATCTGATCCCGGATACGTTCCATTTCCAAAAGAAACATATTGATATCGTATGTTTTTAATTCTTCTTTGCGTTTCAGATATTCCCGCGCCTTTTCAGACTGACGTTCTAACGGTCCGACCTGTTTTTCCAGTTCAGACAGAATATCATTGACACGGACCAGATTCTGGCGTTCGTCTTCCAGCTTTTTGACTGACATACTTTTTCTTCGTTTGAATTTAACAATTCCTGCCGCCTCATCAAAAAGTTCCCGCCTCTCATCCGGCTTACCACTTAAGATCTTATCAATCTGTCCCTGTCCGATAATCGAATACCCTTCTTTTCCGATACCTGTATCATAGAAAAGTTCATTTACATCTTTTAATCTGCATGCTCTTCCATTGATCAGATATTCGCTTTCTCCGGAACGGTATAGCTTTCTTGCTACCGTAACTTCTTCGTAATCAACCGGAAGCTTATGGTCTGAATTGTCCAGAGTAATCGCCACCGATGCATAACTAAGCGGCTTTCTGTTCTCAGTACCGGAAAAAATAACATCCTGCATGTTGCCGCCTCTTAACTGCTTCACACGCTGTTCCCCAAGCACCCATCTGACCGCATCTGCTACGTTACTTTTTCCACTTCCGTTCGGACCGACAATGCCGGTGATTCCATTATGGAATTCGAATTTAATTTTATTGGCAAATGATTTAAATCCCTGCACTTCTATGCTTTTTAAATACATTCCACACCTACTTTATATTCTTTTCATGCAGTTTCAAAATGCTGATATATGCAGCCTCCTGCTCTGCTGCTTTCTTCGTCCGGCCTTCTCCGACTCCGTATTCTTCTTCTCCGATATGTACCGCAACACGGAAAGTCTTATTATGATCCGGTCCCTCTTCACCAATCAGATGATACGAGATTACTTCTTTAAAATTCGCCTGCACGATTTCCTGCAGGATAGTCTTGCTATCAAAAAAGAGTTTCTTGTTCTCCAAATCTTTCAAAATAAATCGATGTATAAACTCTTTTGCATTAGCAAAACCACCATCAAGATAAATTGCTCCGATCAGAGCCTCCATTGCATCCGATGTTACAGATTCTCTCTTTCGTCCTCCGGTAGCATCTTCTCCTTTACCAAGCAGAAGGTATTCACCAAGATCCAGATCTCTTGCGCAGAATGCCAGTGCCGGTTCACATACCATACTTGCTCTTGTCTTTGTAAGTTCCCCTTCCGGAAGCTTCGGATTATTGTGAAACAGGAATTCGCTGGACACCAGTTCAAGAACCGCATCTCCCAGAAATTCCAGACGTTCATTACACTCATACTTTGGCAGATGCTTTTCGTTGGCATAAGAGCTGTGAATCATCGCCTTTGTAAACAGGGTAAAGTCATCAAATTTGTAACCAATCTTTCCTTCTAATTCTTTAAGGTCTTTGCTCATTGTAAACTCCATCCTAAAGAACGAAAAAAGCCCCTGGCAGGGCCCTTTCGTTCTTTTTATATCTGCCTAGTTATTATTTGTTGCATTCTTGATCTGCTCAACAGCATCTCCAACTGTAGAGATCTGCTCAGCGTCATCATTATCGATCTCAATGTCAAATGTTTCTTCTATTCCCATAATAATCTGGAAGATATCAAGGGAGTCTGCTCCCAGATCATCTACAAATGTTGTGTCCTCTGTAATATCATTCACTTCTACATTTAATACATCAGCGATGATTTCTTTTAATTTTTCAAGTTCCATATCAAATCTCCTTTTCTTATCATAGTTAGTAATATATTATTCAGCGGATTTTTGCTCCGATTGAATACTTTCCCTGATCTTTTCATTGATCTTCTGCTTCTTAAATGTTACACATTGGATTAATGTATTGCTGACTTCTTTTGCTTTCGAGCTTCCATGTGTCTTTACGACCAGACCGTTTAATCCAAGCAATGGCGCACCGCCATACTCACTTGCATCAAATGACTTTAAAGTTGTTTTTAACGCCGGTTTGATAAGCAATGCTCCGATCTTGCTTCTGAGTGTGGACATCAGTCCTTCTTTTACCTTACTGATCAATACCGCCCCGACACCTTCATATAGCTTAAGGATTACATTGCCCGAAAATGCTTCTGTCACAATGACATCAGCCTGTCCATGCGGAATCTCTCTTGCTTCTACACTTCCGATAAAATTCAGTTCTTTTTCTTCTTTTAAAAGAGGAAACGTCTCCTTTACCAGTGCATTACCTTTTTCTTCTTCTGCTCCGATATTTACAATCCCAACTTTCGGATTCTTAATACCAACTACATGTTCCATATAGATAGAACCCATCTTGGCAAACTGAACCAGATGTGAGGCTCTAGCATCTACATTCGCTCCACAGTCGATCAGAAGTGCTACACCCTTCTCTGTCGGGATCAGTGACGCAAGTGGTGGCCGCTCTACACCTTTGATCCTTCCAACGATTACCTGTCCGCCTACCAGGATTGCTCCGGAACTTCCGGCAGATACAAATGCATCAGCCTTTCCTTCCTTTACCATCTTCATTCCGACTACAATAGAAGAATCTTTCTTTCTTCTGATCGCATTCACCGGAGGTTCGGCAGTCTCTATTACTTCTGTTGTATTCACAACTTCCAGTCTGTTCTTATCATAAGTATACTTCTGCAATTCAGCATTCACTATATCTTCTTTGCCAAGCAGATATACCTTTATATCCTGTTCACGTCCAAGGGCATCGACTGCCCCTTTTACCATCTCACCCGGTGCATTGTCCCCGCCCATAGCGTCCAATGCGATCACCGTAATTTCTGACATATTTATTCCTCCTAATATTACTGAATTTATTCTACTAAACATCCATGCAAAAATCAATATTTTCAAAAATATTTATCAGAAGTTTGATAATATATGATCCGGTTGGTATAATACCTTTTATCATCAAAATTAGATATGGAATTATAGAAAGAAAGGGATCAATAAATGGATTATTATAAGAGAGCTCTTGAACTCAACGATGAAACCATAAAAAACAGACGTTACTTTCATATGAATGCAGAGGCCGGTCTTCATATGCCAATGGCCTGCGTATATGTAATGGACAAATTAACCGAATATGGATTGGTGCCTTCGAGGTGCGGAGAAGGTGTGACTGCTACTGTCGGAAATGGTGGTAAAGTCTTATTATTACGTGCGGACATGGATGCCCTCCCAATGCCGGAAGAAAGCGGACTTCCATTTGCCTGCCCGACCGGAAAAGAAGCACATGCCTGCGGACATGATTTTCACGCTGCCATGTTACTGACCGCTGCAAAAATGCTAAAAGAAAATGAGGCCGAGTTAAAAGGCACAGTCAAATTTATGTTCCAGCCTGCGGAAGAAACATTCAAAGGCAGTAAAAATATGATAGAACATGGTATCCTGGAGAATCCGAAAGTAGATGCGGCACTGGCCTATCATGTATCTCCAGGGCAGATGCCGGTTGGAATCTACATGTATAACAGTACAGGAACTATGATGTACTCCGTTGACGGTTTTCATATCGAAATCAAAGGAAAGGGAGCACATGGTGCCTATCCTCAGAATTCCGTTGATCCGATCAATATTGCAGCCCATGTATATTTTGCACTGCAGTCTGTAATCGCCCGTGAGACAGATCCTTCCAAAGCCTGTCTTATGACCGTCGGTAAATTCCAGGCCGGAACCGCTGCCAATATCATTCCTGATACTGCCGTTCTCGAAGGAACTATTCGAACGAACGATAAAAATTCCAGAGAACTTCTGGTACGAAGAATGAAAGAAACGGCAATCCGGACAGCCGAAACTTTCGGAGGAACAGCCAAAATCACTATGATCTCGGAAGTACCGCCTCTGATCTGCAATCCGGAATTTACCGAACAGATCGTCGGCTTCATGAAGGAACTGGATATTCCGAAACTAACCCCTTACCCTGGCATATCCGCAAGTGCTTCTGAAGATTTTGCAAATATTGCAGAACAGGTACCATCCGCTTTCATGTATCTGTCTGCCGGATATATGGATGATCGCGGGAAGTATTCTGCACATAACCCAAAGGTACAGTTTAATGAGGATGTGTGTCCGATCGGGGCTGCGTGTCTGGCGCACTGTGCGACCCGTTATTTAAATTGATTTGGGATTTAATTGGGATTTAATTTATTAACTGGGGAAGCGGCCTCTCAGTCCTTGAAGGAAACAATAGATAAGGCTTCTTGTTCAGGTTCCATACCATAAGAAACACTAAGAGAGTCAGAATCACCTAAAAGCAAAGGAACTACGCTCAAACTCGGCGTTCGCCTCAAACACGTTCGCTTCGTTCCTTTAACGGTGCTTCTGACTCTCTAACTGTTTCTAACGGCATTCCACATTCACAATAATCCTTATCTATTGTTTCCTTCAAGTCGTGACTGGCTGCGAATGTTAATAAATGAAATGCCTGGAAGTGTAATCCGGTGAAAGCCACAACTGTTACGCAATTGCCATTTAGTACCATAAAAGTGTAGTTGTTAGAGAGTAATTAACTCTAACATCTACACTTATTTTATTATAATAAGGGAAGTAGTTGGTATGACATATTGCCATTAGGATTTTCACATCCGTGAATGAAACCGTCAGCCATCCCCTTATTATAAACATTCATTTAAGCAGGTTGAAACTCGCAGGAGCTTTCGCGTAACGAACTAAACTGAATCATAATAAGTGTAGATGGGATAAACAACTGCAATTCTATAAAAAGAAAAGGAGTATATTATGATCAGCGTAGGAATTGATGTATCAAAAGGGAAAAGTACAGTATGTATTTTGAAACCATATGGAGAGATTGTTAGTAAGCCTTTCAATATTACCCATACCCAAAAGGATTTAAGCGAATTATCTTCCATGCTTTTCAGACTAAATGATGAAGTCAAAATCGTTATGGAAGCAACCGGAATTTATCATCTTCCAGTTCTTACATATTTACAGGAAAAAGGATTTTTTGTTTCTGTAATTAATCCGTATCTTATGAAAAGTTATCGTAACGAAAGTCTGCGAAAAGCCAAAACCGACAAGATTGATTCCCGTATCATTGCTAATTATGGAATTGATCATTGGTTTAAAATGAAAGAATTTCAAACTTCTGGAGAGATTTATGAAGAGTTGAAGTTGCTTGGACAGCAATATCGGCATTATATGAAGCTTCATCTTTTATCTCTCGCTGAATTGACCCATCTTTTAGATTTGACCATGCCCGGAATAAAGAATCTTCTTGCAAGTTGGAATGAAACAAATCGAAAAGATAAAAGAAGTGATTTTGTGGAACGTTTTTGGCATTATGATGTAATAACATCTATGTCTGAACAGGAATTTACTGAAGAGTATATACTTTGGGCAAAAGAAAAGAAATACGTCCCAAGCCAGGAAAAAGCCAAAGTTATATACACCCTGGCTCAGGAAAGTATTCCCACATTACCTTCAGAAACCTCATCGTTCAAAATGCTGGTGACTGAAGCAGTTCGGGTGCTCAAGGAAGTTGATGCAACCCTTGGTCTAATTTTATCACGGATGCAGGAAATAGCCAAGACTTTGCCAGAATATTCGGTTGTAAGAGAAATGGGTGGAGTGGGAAATACATTAGCCCCAAAGTTAATTGCAGAAATAGGAGATGTTCGCAGATTTCGCAACGGGAAGGCATTGGTTGCATTCGCAGGAATTGATCCACCACCGTATGAATCTGGTCAATTTGTAGGTTGTAATAGGAAAATCTCGAAACGTGGTTCAGCATCATTGCGCAAAGTAGGATACGAAACAATGAGAAGTTTAAAAATGCGTTCCAGACCAGAAGATCCGGTTTACCGATATGTTGTAAAAAAGGAATCAGAAGGTAAAAGTAAAAAATCAGCAAAGATAGCCGGATTAAATAAGTTTTTACGCATTTATTATGCTCGAGTAACCGAACTATATAAAAATATATAATCTTATATAAAATAAATAATTTTTTAGACTGCCAATCAGACAGTCTATTTGTGGTACGCAAATATATTTTGTGACAGAAAATAAAAAAGATAAAAATAATTATTGACTTTTCTTAGCAGGTTTCATTCGTAAGGCATTTGATACACACGGAATAAAGCTTGAAAAGGCGTTCCAGTGAATGTGAAAGAGGTGTTGGTAATTCTTAAGGGGTAAAATTCTGCGTTAGGTTTTCAAAATTTGACTGTCTGAGGCGTATGCCGAGTTTCAAATTTTGAAAACCTGCTTTTAGCAGAATTTTACCCCTTTAGAATTGACCCGCCGATGGAACCTGAGCAGGAACGCCTTTTCAAGCTTTATTCCGGTTCGGGTATCCACAGCCTTCCTGAATTAAATCCCAATACACTTACATTGAAATCCACCCAAATGCATTTGCTACCGAACTGACCAGAATAATAATAGCAAAGATTGGGCACAGATACTTGATCATTACGACAAATATCTTCTTTCTGCGGAATTTACTTTCCCCATGCCGGATTTCTTCTTCCATACGATCCACACCAACTACTTTAGATACAAATAAACTTGTCATCAACGCAGCAATCGGCATCATCACAGAATTGGTAAGGAAGTCAAAGAAGTCCAGGAACTGCATTCCGATAATCTTTACGAATGATAATGGTCCATATCCAAGGCATGACAATGTTCCGAGAATAATCATAATGAATCCCACAATAACCGTGGATTTCTTACGGCTCCATTTTAATTCGTCTTCTACAGTAGAAACTGAACTTTCTGTTAATGCGATAGAACTTGTAACAGCAGCAAATAATACAAGTAAAAAGAACAGGATTCCTGCAAACGTTCCAAATCCCATGCTATCAAATACCTTTGGAATTGTAATAAACATTAATGACGGACCTGCCTGCAGCGTATCCGGATCTCCACCAGAGAATGCAAATACAGCCGGAATAATCATCAGACCAGCCATAATTGCAATTGCAGTATCAAATACTTCAACATTCCTTGTCGAATCTTCGATGGACGTGTCTTTTTTCATGTAAGAGCCAAATGTGACCAAAATACCCATAGCAATTGACAGAGAATAGAACATCTGTCCCATGGCTGTTACAACCGTCATCCATGAAAAGTTTTTAGGATTTGGTACAAGGAAGTATTTCACACCAGCCAGCGCACCCGGTCTTGTCACCGAATAGATTGCAATGATCACAGACAGTACCACCAGTATCGGCATCATAAACTTGGAAACACGTTCAATTCCATTACGGACACCCGCATAGATAATGATCAATGTGAACATACAGAAAACAATAAAGCATATTTCCGTAGAAAGACCATTGGATATAAAGTTTGAAAAATATCCATCTTCTGCTAATTTTGCGCCATTCCCTTTCAGGTATTCCACAAAATATTTAATTACCCATCCACCGATGACAGAATAATACGGTACGATCAACACAGGAATAATTGCATTGATCCATCCACCGAACGACAACCATCCGGCCTTTTTGCCAAAGGCTTTAAACGCACCAACCGGACTCTTTCTTGTCATACGTCCAAGAGCTGATTCCGCAACGATCATTGTATAACCAAATGTCAGCGCAAGCAGGATGTAGATCAGGAGGAATATACCTCCACCATATTTTGCGGCCAGATAGGGGAATCTCCAGATATTTCCCAGACCGACGGATGCGCCTGCCGCAGACAGAACGAATCCTATTTTTCCTGAAAAGGAACTTCTGTTATTTTTTTCTTTTTCCATCTCTCTTTCAGTTCTGATTTTCCATGATTACAATCAGAACTTTCCCTCTTTCTTATCAGATTATATTATCAGACATTGATTATTCTTATATGCCAGACGATTTATTTTATCACATTTACGCAGTGAAGTCACTATTAATTTACAGATATCGCATTTGAAAAAGATCCCCGTCAAATGACGGAGATCTTTTTCAAATCATTTTATGTATTTTATTTATCGTATTCGTTCATCCACTTGATCAGCTCTACGCAGTAATCATCGTGTCTGTCTACGAATGTTGTATGTCTTGCTCTCTCCCAGAGGATCCATTTAGAATTCGGGATTTCATCTGCCATAGTCTTTGCAACTAATGGTGAGCACAGATCAGAGATACCACTCATGATCAGTGATGGAACTTTGATCTCGTGAAGTCTGTCGATGTACTCGAAGTCTTTCAGTGTACCAGATGGAACGAATTCGTTCGGTCCCCATCCATACAGATAAGCTTCTCCACCGGATTTCTTAGGTCTTGTACAACACTCTGGAAGATCTTCTCTCCAGTAATTACAGTATCTGTCCATATAGTTATCTACTGCTTTCAGATAAGCTTCTCCTGTGAAGTCATTGCGCTCCAGAGCATCGTTGATTGCTGCCTGATCCTCTTCAGACATCATCTTAATTCTACGCATACCTTCTCTTGCCCACAGGCTGCTGCTTGGATGTCCGGAAGAAATGATGAAGGATTTTACCCCTTCTGCTCCACGCTCGATGGCATATGCAATCTGCATCATTCCGCCCCATGACTGTCCGATAATGTGGCATTCTTTTAATCCAAGGTGTTCTCTTAAAGCATCTAATTCATCCAGCCAGAGATCCTGTGTCCACATCTCCGGATGTCCGTCAAGATAAGATTTACCACATCCTAACTGGTCGTACATAACGATCATACGATCATCATCATCTGCAACGTTATCCAGGACTTCATAATAGTTGTGTGTAGATCCAGGTCCACCGTGTAAGCAGATCAACGGA
Source organism: Dorea longicatena (assembly GCF_024168045.1). Lineage (GTDB taxonomy): Bacteria > Bacillota > Clostridia > Lachnospirales > Lachnospiraceae > Dorea_A. The sequence goes on along the minus strand of NZ_CP100126.1, from coordinate 1,389,678 downwards.
GCTTTTCCGTTATCTTTCTGTTCTCCAACGATTCTGTAATATGTCTGATAGCCATGGAAAGGCATATATCCTTCTGTAATTTTTGCCATTTTACCTATTCTCCTTTTCTTAAAAGACGCCGCAGACCGCTGGTCCGCGGCATTTTTTTATTATAATTTTCTGACACCCCTTGTCAGTTAAATTTTCTTATGAGTAAGTAAAGTTACTTACTTGCAGCTTTTTCTATGTACTTTAGAAGTATTAGATAGCTCTTGTGTATTCTTTCAGCCATTCTCTTTCTTCATCAGTCAGATATGGACCAACCTTCTCGTAGCAGGCTTTGTGATAATCATTCAGCCATTCTTTCTCTGATCTTGTCAGTTCTTCCGGATCGATACCATCAAGGTCGATTGGTACGAAGTTCAGAGTCTCAAAGTGCATGAACTGTCCATATTTATTCTTCTCACCGTTTACAGTAAGCAGGTTGTTCTCGATACGGATACCAAAATCTCCTTCTTCATAGATTCCCGGCTCATCTGTAATTACCATACCAGGCTCAAACTGATGATGTTCGTTCTTAGAAGGAACGATGTACCAGCGGAATCCTGTTGGCGGCTCGTGGATACTTCCAAGATATCCGAAACCATGTCCGGTTCCACACTGGAAGTCTTTGTTCATATCCCAGATTGGCTGTCTTGCCAATACATCCAGAGACCATCCGTGGTTACCATAGAGGAAGTTTGCTGCGCTTAAGTGCTGCATTGCTCTGTATACAGCTGTGTAATATTTCTTCAGTTCCGGTGTGATATGTCCCAGTACTGTTGTTCTGGTAATATCAGTAGAACCTTCATAATATCCGCCGCCTGTATCGCTCAGAAGCATACCGCCTTCTTTTAATACAACGTCTGTCTCTTTAGACGGTGCATAATGCATCATTGCAGCGTGCTCACCGAAAGCCTGCAGAGGTTCGAATGAGTCACGGATATATCCTTCCTGTTCTGCACGCAGAGCTGTCAGTTTATCTGAAGCAGAAAGCTCTGTAATCTCCATCTTGTCATAATTTTTCTTAACCCAGTAAATGAACTTCGTCAGTGCAATACTGTCTTTCAATTCTGCATTTTTGATATTTTCAATCTCAACAGCATTCTTAATTGCTTTCATCAAGATAGTCGGATTAGCTCCTTCTACTACCTTACATGGAAGACTCTTATACAGTGCATAGTTCATCTTCATCGGGTCAATCAGTGCAACCTCATCTGCACCAATCTTCTTAGCATCTTCGTAAATGTCATTGTATGGATGAATGTTGACATTATTCTTTGCCATCTCTTCTCTGATGCGGTCATTCAGTTTGCTGTCATCGATATACAGATCTACACTGTCTTTACGTACGATCACATAATCAAGAACCAATGGGAAGAAGTCAATATCATCTCCTCTGAAGTTCAGAAGCCATGCGTTATCATCCAGAGACGCAATCAAATGTACCGTTGCTCCGTATTCAGCCATCTTCTCACGAACTCGTTTCAGCTTGGATGCAACATTCTCTCCTGTGTATTTGTCTTCCAGGAAGAAACAAGGTTTCTTAGAAAGAGACGGGCGGTCTTCCCAGATCTGGTCGATCAGATCTACTTCATATTCGATCGTGATATTCTTTGCACCCAATACTTCTTCATATTCCTGTCCTTCACCCATAGAAAGGACACGACCATCAAATGCGACCTTACCGCCTTCCGGGATCTTCTGGGCAAGCCATTCTGTTGTAGAAGGTGTATCATCAACGAACATCTTCATCAGACGTACTCCACTGCCTTCCATCTCTGTCAGTGCCTGTGTGAAATATCTTCCATCTGTCCACAGACCTGCATCATCTTTTGCGATTACAGCCGTTCCGTAAGAACCACTGAATCCAGTAATGAACTTTCTTGCTTTGAAATGCTCTCCTACATACTCACTTTGATGGAAATCTGCAGTTGGTACAACATATGCATCGATATTCTGCTCTGCCATCAGTGCGCGAAGCTTTTCAATACGCTTTGCTACTTCTGTCATTCTGTTTTCCTCCTTAGCTACATAGTCCATCTCTTTGCCTGTAAAATGAATTTTCACTTTCCCCATCGGCAGTTTATTTATAGACTACGTTCTATATCTGGTTAAAATTATAACACTTTCAGAAAATGTTGCAACACAAAATGTAATCATTTTATCTTTTTTTCACTATTTTATACAAAATTCAGTCAAAAAAAGAGACGACCAAAACCGATCGTCTCTTTTTATCATTTTTCAAAAATTAATCCTGAGCAATGATTTCTTTTTTGTTGTATGAACCACAAGCCTTGCATACTCTGTGAGGCATCATTAATTCGCCACACTTGCTGCATTTTACCAGGTTTGGTGCGCTCATTTTCCAGTTTGCTCTTCTTTTGTCTCTTCTTGCTTTAGAAGATTTATTCTTTGGACAAATTGACATAGGTTACACCTCCTTAAAATTCTTAAATACATCACGGATAACTGACATTCTAGGGTCGAGCCCCGTATCTTCACAGTTACAGGTACCTTTATTCAGGTTCTGACCACATACGTTGCAAATACCTTTACAGTCTTCGCTGCATAGAATTTTCGTCGGCCACCCTACCAATAACTCGTTGTAGACCAATTGTTCTACATCTAAGCTATATCCGTCAATATAGTTATTCTCGTCTAAATCTTCTGACTGATCATATGCATCTGACTCTGTATCAATCTTATGCTTGAAGTCAAGTGTCACCTTCACTTCTACATCTTCCAGACATCTGTCACATGGTGCAACTGATGTAATCTTAGCTTTACCAGTCACTTCCAACTTGCGGTCACCTGCATATTCTACAGACAATTCAAGTGGTGTCTTCTCTGTAATTGCATAATCTCCCATCTCAGACTTGAAACAAGTCATTTCGATTGGAACAGATTCATGTATTGCTTTATGCTGCTCAGACAGAACGTCGGATAGGTTTAATATCATAGTATCGTCTCCTATTCACACACTAGACTATTATATCATGTAAAATTATTTTGTCAACAGAAATTTACATTCTTTTAGTCATTTAGTCTTAAACTAATTTTGCTGTTTCACGAGCAATAGCTAACTCTTCGTTTGTAGGAAGGACAATTACTTTTACTTTTGATTCTGGTGTAGAAATTACGGTTGTCTCTCCGTGAACATTCTCATTCTTTTCTTCATCGAGCTCTACGCCAAGATATCCAAGGTAATCACAGATGTCTTTTCTGAGATCCGGAGCATTCTCTCCAACACCGGCTGTAAATGTGATTGCATCTACACCGTTCATTGCTGCTGTATAAGATCCGATATATTTTGCAACACGGTATTTGTAAGTATCCATTGCAAGCTGTGCTCTTTCGTTTCCGTCAACAGCTGCCTGTCTTACATCACGGAAGTCAGAAGACACACCGCTGATTCCAAGAAGTCCTGACTTTTTGTTCAGGATATTCAGCATCTCATCTACGCTGATATCTTCATGATTGCAGATGAACTGAAGAACTGCAGGATCAACATCTCCACTACGTGTTCCCATAACAAGTCCTTCCAAAGGAGTAAGTCCCATACTTGTGTCTACGCATTTTCCACCGATAGATGCGGAGATACTTGCACCATTACCAATGTGGCATACAATAACCTTTGCATCTTCTTTTCCAAGAAGTTTTACAGTTTCACCAGATACAAACATATGGCTTGTTCCGTGGAAACCATATCTTCTGATGCTGTATTTCTCATAATATTCATATGGGATTGCATACATAGCTGCTTTCTTTGGAATATTCATACCAAATGCTGTATCGAATACTGCTACATTCGGTTTGCCAGGCATTGCTTTTTCGCAAGCTTCAATACCGATCAGGTTTGCAGGGTTATGAAGAGGTCCGAGGTCGAAGCAGTCACGAACAACTTTCTTCACGTCTTCTGTTACAAGTGTTGCATCACTGTAAATAGTACCTGCATGCAGTACACGGTGTCCGATTGCTGTAATCTCATCCGCACTTTCGATCACACCATGCTCTTTATCCTGTAAAGCATCCAGTACTAACTGTACTGCTACACCATGATCTGGCATTGCCTGCTCTACAACATATTTATCTTTTCCTGTTGGTTTGTGTGTTAATACAGATCCATCGGCTCCGATTCTTTCACAGATACCTTTTGCAAGAACGCTCTCGTTCTCCATGTCGATCAACTGATATTTTAAAGATGAACTTCCGCAGTTCATTACTAATACTTTCATATTATTTCTCCTCTTACTTTATCTCTTACTGATTCTGGCACTGAACTGCTGTGATTGCAACAACACCTTCAATATCCTTAGCACTGCATCCTCTTGAAAGGTCGTTAACAGGTGCTGCGATTCCCTGTGTCATTGGTCCGTAAGCTTCTGCTTTTGCAAGACGCTGAACAAGTTTGTATCCAATGTTACCTGCATCAAGGTTAGGGAAGATCAGAGTATTGGCTTTTCCTGCAACCTGGCTTCCTGGTGCTTTAGCTGCTCCAACAGAAGGAACAAGTGCTGCATCAAGCTGCATCTCTCCGTCTAACATAAGATCCGGATTCTCAGCTTTTGCGATCTTAACAGCTTCCTGTACTTTTGTTACGTCATCGTGTTTTGCACTTCCCATTGTTGAGTAAGAAAGCATAGCAACTCTTGGATCAGCACCAACGAGCTGTTTGAAGCTTTCTGCTGAAGACTGAGCGATTGCTGCAAGCTCTTCGGATGTAGGATTCTGGTTCAGTCCGCAGTCAGCGAATACAAATGTTCCATTCTCTCCCATATCACAATCAGGTACTACCATTACAAAGAATGCTGAGACGAGTTTTGTTCCTGGTTTTGTCTTCAGGATCTGAAGGCATGGACGAAGTGTGTCAGCTGTAGAGTGGCATGCTCCTGATACCATTCCGTCTGCATCTTTCATCTTAACCATCATTACACCATAGTATAAGTAATTAGTAAGAAGAATCTCTCTTGCCTGTTCTTCTGTCATTCCTTTTTTCTTTCTCAGTTCAACAAGTGTTGCTACATATTCATCTGTTTTCTCGTATGTAGCAGGGTCAACGATTGTTGCTCCTGTGATATCGAAATCCCCTTTATTCTTAGCGATCTCTTCTTCGCTTCCGATCAGGACCAGATTAGCTGTCCCTTCTTTTAAGATTGCCTCTGCTGCCTCATAAGTTCTGATGTCTTCGCTCTCTGGAAGAACGATTGTTTTTTTACAACTTTTTGCTTTTGCTTTGATTTCATCTATAAATCCCATGATAAATAGACTCCTTTCCAAATATTTTTCTCAGTATTTTCATTATAATACAAAGAGCCCTTGCGGACAAGGGCTCTTACGGTAATCTTATGTCTCTTTTTGCGTACAATGTACAATATTTATCCTGCTTTTGACAAAAACTATTGCAATTTCACAGTGTTATAAGCGAAATACGTAACTCACGATCGCAAAATATACACTGATCGTGCTGATATCAACCAGTGTAGAGATCAGCGGTGTCGCCATGATTGCCGGATCAAGTCCGATTTTCTTAGCGATCAGAGGGAGTGTACATCCGACTACTTTTGCGATCAACACTGTACAAGCCATCGTCAGACCAATGGTAAATGCCATCATGGCATCTCCCTGTCCCATCAACATGATACGGATTCCATTTACCACAGACAGTATGATGCTGATGCAGAATGCAATGCGGATTTCTTTCCAGATTACTTTAAACAGATCCGAAAATTCAATCTCTCCGACAGCAAGTCCGCGGATCACAAGTGTCGAGCTCTGCGATCCACAGTTTCCTCCGGTTCCGGTAAGCATCGGAACAAATCCTGCAAGCTGCGGCATCAGTGCCAGTGCATTCTCGTAGCTGTTCATGATCATCTGTGTTACCGTCGCAGACAGCATCAGAAACAACAGCCAGGGAATACGGCTCTTTACATGCTCGAATATTGATGTCCCGAAATACGAGTCTTCATTTGGATTGACACCGGCCATGATGCTGATATCTTCCGTTGTCTCATCCTGAAGTACCTGCATCGCATCATCAACGGTTACAATACCGACCATACAGTTTTCATGATCTACGATCGGCAATGCGATCAGACCATATTTTGTAATGATATTAGCAACGTCTTCCTGATCGTCTGTCGTACGGGCATACAACATATTTGTATCCATGATCTCTTCAACCGTCTTGGATTCACTGCTGGTCAGCAGTTCTTTTATGTCAACCTGCCCGATCAGATGACGTTGTTCTGTTACATAACAGGTATAAATCGTCTCCCGGTTGAGACCAACCTGTCTTATTTTTAATATGGAATCAGCAACCGTCATCTCTCTTCGCAGTGCAATATAATCTACATTCATCACACTTCCGGCACTGTCCTCCGGATACTGAAGAAGCTGATTGATCTGCTGACGTTTTTCCGCATCTGTCACCATCAGCAGTCTGTCTACCACGTTGGCAGGCATCTCTTCCAGCACATCAACGGTATCATCCAGATACATTTCCTCCATGATCTCTTCCAGTTCGGAATCCGTCAGTGCATTGATCAGGTCTTCGCGCATATCGCTGTTCATATATGAAAATGTCTCTGCCGCTTCTTCTTTTGCAAGCAGACGGAATACCAGCACCATGTGTTTCTGATCAAATTCTTCCAGAATCTCCGCAAGATCCACCGGATACATATTTGTTTCCAGTTCTTCTTTCAATTCTTTATATTCCCGGGCATCCAGCATATCCTTAATACGTTCTTCAGTCAGTTCTTCTCTGTCTTCTACATAATCAATATCATCGTCTTTTTGCCCGTCTGCCGTTAAGGCTTCCTCATTCATATTTTCTTCCATAATAATATGCCTCCTCCTTTCTTCGGATCTTGCCCGGCAAACATCCCATTTGCGTACCAAATCATTGTATAGTATAATCAATTTCAGAATGTTATACAAGGAGATTTTCATGAAAACTGTTGGACTTATCACAGAATATAACCCATTTCACAACGGACATCTTTATCATATAGAAAGAGCCAGGGAACTAACCGGTGCCGACCGGGTTGTAATCGTCATGAGCGGCGATTATGTACAGCGCGGAACTCCTGCGCTTCTATCCAAGCATTCCCGTGCGCATATGGCACTTCTAAACGGCGCATCGGCTATCTGCGAGCTTCCTGTCTGCTATGCATCCGGCAGTGCCGAATTCTTCGCCCAAGGCGCCATCTCTATTCTGGAAGGTCTGGGATGCATCGATACATTATGCTTTGGAAGTGAATGCGGAGAGCTTTCTGTTTTACAGCATATTGCACAGCTGCTTCTCTCCGAATCAGATACTTACAGCCATATGCTTCAGGATGCATTAAAAAAAGGACATTCTTTTCCTGCCGCCAGACACCAGGCTTTGGAAAAATTAACCGGTGATGCTTCCGTTTCACAGATTCTTTCTGAACCCAATAATATTCTTGGGATTGAATATCTGAAAGCACTGAAAAAGCAGAACAGCAGAATGGTACCATACACGTTAAAGCGGGACTCTTCCGGATACCACGACACAAAACTTCAGCCACAGTCAAGTTCTGCCTCTGCCATTCGGAATGCCCTGAGACATTGGGAAAAGCAGCCATTCAGCAGATATCCGGCAGATCCTCAGCAGACACCGGACGGATTCTCCGAACTGTTGCAGAACCAGCTTCCTGAAAACGCCCTGCGTCTGTTACGGGATGCATGGAATCAATCTTGTCCCATTGAAACAAATGATTTCTCCCTTTTATTAAAATACCGCCTGCTCTGCGAAACCCGGAGATCTCTATGTGAGTATCAGGATATATCCGAGGATCTTGCAAACCGTATCATCCGAAACCGGAATCAGTTTCTGAACTTCGAACAGTTCTGTCAGCTTTTAAAAACAAAAGAACTGACTTATAGCCGTATCAGCAGATGTCTGCTGCATATTCTGTTAGCTGTAAAAAAAGAAGATATGTTGAGATACCGGGAATCTTCCTGCATCTATACCAGAATTCTTGGATTTCGTAAAGAACATGCCGATGTGTTGCGTCAGATAAAAGAAAACGCCAGCATTCCGGTTATTACAAAATTAGGGCAGACAGATTCGCTTCTTCCGGAAACAATACGAATGCTGGATCAGACCACTTTTGCATCAGATCTGTACGAAAGCGTAGTGTCCGACAAGTTCGGAATTCCTTTCATAAACGAATACCAAAAGCAGATCATACATGTATAGTATATAAATCATTCTTTCGTCAGCAGCGCTCCTTTCCTGTCCAGGCACAAAAACGTGTAGCATATGATAATATAAATTGTATTCATTATCATATGCCACACGTTTTTCTTATAGCTCTGTTCTCTTTTTAGTTCTTAAAGCTGTGTACAGGAGCAGGGATTCTTCCTTTTCTATTCACAAATGCACTGCAGTCATATTCATTGACCGGAATGATTGGTGCATAACCGAGAAGCCCACCAAATTCTGCCGTCTCTCCGACATCTTTTCCAATAACCGGAATCAGACGTACTGCGGTCGTCTTCTGGTTCACCATACCAATTGCCATCTCATCTGCAATAATTCCGGAAATAGTAGAAGCACTTGTCTTACCCGGAATCGCAATCATATCAAGTCCTACCGAACATACACATGTCATTGCTTCCAGTTTTTCAATTGTGAGTGCACCCATTTCCACTGCATCGATCATACCTTTATCTTCACTTACAGGGATAAAAGCACCACTCAGTCCGCCTACGTAAGAAGAAGCCATAACACCGCCCTTTTTAACCTGATCATTTAACATTGCAAGCGCTGCCGTCGTTCCCGGCGCACCAACACGTTCCAGACCGATTTCTTCCAGAATCTCTGCGACGCTGTCCCCAATTGCCGGAGTCGGTGCCAGTGACAGATCAATAATTCCAAATGGAATACCAAGACGTTTGGATGCTTCTCCGGCAACCAACTGTCCGACACGAGTCACCTTAAATGCTGTCTTTTTAATCGTCTCACATAACTCTTCGAAGCCTTTGCCCCGCACCTGTTCAATCGCATGCTTTACAACACCAGGTCCGCTGACACCGACATTGATCACAGCATCTCCTTCTGTTACACCAAGGAATGCACCTGCCATAAATGGATTATCGTCCGGCGCGTTACAGAATACTACAAGTTTTGCACATCCGAGAGAATCATTTTCTTTTGTTGCATCAGCTGTCTTCTTTACAATTTCACCACACAGACGTACTGCATCCATGTTAATACCGGTCTTCGTTGATCCCACATTGATCGAGCTGCAGATACGGTCTGTACATGCAAGTGCCTGCGGAACCGAGCAGATCAGGTTCTCATCGCTTTTTGTCATAGACTTTGACACCAGCGCCGAATAACCACCGATGAAGTTTACACCGACTTCTTTTGCAGCTTTATCCAATGTCTTTGCAATCGTAACAAAATCCTCAGGACTTTTGCATGCCGCACCGCCGATCAGTGCTACCGGTGTTATGGAGATTCGTTTATTAACGATCGGAATACCAAATTCCTGCTCGATCTCCTCTCCGGTCTTCACAAGATCTTTCGCAACGGTAGTGATTTTGTTGTAAATATTTTCATTTAATTTATCAAGGTCTGCATCTATACAATCCAACAGGCTGATTCCAAGGGTAATTGTACGTACATCCAGATTCTCCTCTGCAATCATCTGATTTGTCTCATATACTTCATATCTGTTTATCATGTGTTTTTCCTGCCTTTCCGTGAATATTTTTAATTTGCTTATAATCTGTGCATTTTTTCAAATATTTCTTCTCTCTGACAGTGAATGGCAACACCGATAGAAGTTCCGATCTCTTCCAGCTCCTTTGAAACCACAGCCACTTCTTTGCTGCAATTTGTTACATCAACAATCGTCATCATATTAAAGTATCCATCTACGATGGTCTGAGAGATATCAAGGATATTAACATTTGCTCCTGCAAGATACTCACATACTTTTGCAATAATACCTACGGTGTCTTTTCCTACAACTGTGATTACACATTTCTTCATGATTTGTTTTCCTCCTATTGTCTTCGCCATTGTTTCTTTCTTACATTCTACTTTTCTTATAATGCAATGATATCAGATACCTGATCCCGTTTAGCTACCATCATCGGAATGTCATTTCCCTTATAAGGATTATCACCAATGCTGATTTCCAGTCTGACCGTCTCATATGCCAGTTCTTCATAATTATTCTCTTTACTTAAATGTCCAAGAACGACATACTGCAAGTCATCATGTAATATATCGCAAAGAAGCTTTCCTGACAATTCGTTAGACAGATGTCCCTTATCTCCCATAACTCTCCGTTTCAGGGGGTATGGATATGGTCCTACTTCCAACATATGTATGTCATGATTTGCTTCCAGAACGACTGCATTCAAATCTTTTAGATGTTCTACGGTATAATCATCATATATTCCAAGGTCTGTTGCAACCGCAACTGCCTTTTTACCGTTATCTATCCGGTATCCGGATGGTTCGTTCGCATCATGGGAGATTGCAAACGGATCAATGTTCAGTGTTCCCAGTGAAAATGGCTGATCAACCTCTACCTCATGTAATAGTCCGTCTGGGAGGTTTCCCAGCTTTTTATAATTCCGGATTCCCGCAATAGTTCCAGGTGTCGCATAGATTGGAATCTCATATTTTCTGCTGAACACACCAAGTCCCTGAATATGATCCACATGCTCATGCGTAATCAGGATGCCTTCCAGTTCATCTCCTTTTATCTCCAATTTTGCCAGCCCTTCTTCTATCCTTTTTTTGCTGATACCGGTATCAACCAGAAGATGTGTCTGATCATCTCCTACATAGATGCAGTTTCCACTGCTTCCACTTGCAATACTGCATAATCTCATATTAAATATTATCTGCCTTTCTATAAGTCTTCTATGATCTTATTCAGCTGGATCTTTGTCTCTTCAAACTGTCCGCTGTTATCGATCACCCGGTCACAGTGACGCATGAACAGATCTTTCGGAAGTTGTGCTTCGAAAATCTGATCCACTTTACAGTCCTCATATCCTCTTGCATATTTCAGACGTTTTCTGCGGATCGAATCTTCCACATACACATACCAAAGTTCATCACAGATCTCCTCATAATGATCCTCGATCAGAAGTGCTCCTTCAATCAGCATCAGATTCGTACTTTTGCGTTCTTCTCTTGCAATCTTCTTCTGAATTTCTTCTTTTACTTTTGGATGTACAATCCCATTCAGTACAGAAAGTTCAACCCTGTCGGCAAAAACAATGTCTGAAAGCTTTGTCCGGTCCAACTCTCCTTTTTCATCCAGAATTTTCTCTCCGAAATGTGCAACAATTTCATCAAAGCATTCTGTTCCTTTTTTCTGCAGTTTCTTTCCTACTTCATCTGCCATACAAATAGTCGCACCATATTTATTATTCAGATATTCCAAAATCTGTGTTTTCCCTGCGCCTACTCCTCCGGTAATTCCTATAATCTTCATCTCTCACACCTCTTATTTTGCTTCGTACCAGTTCACTCCTGTATGCATGTCTATTTCAAGCGGCACCTTTAATTTGGCCGCATGCTCCATCTCTTCTTTTAAAATCTTTTGAACTGCTTCCAGTTCCGGTTCGTATGCTTCTATCAGAAGTTCATCATGCACCTGTAAGACAAGTCTTGATTTCATCTTCTGTTTTTTCAGTTTCTGATTCACCCGGATCATTGCAATCTTTATGATATCTGCTGCCGCTCCCTGAATCGGAGAATTCATTGCCACCCGCTCTCCGAACGAACGTTGCATGAAATTACTGGAAGAAAGCTCCGGAACCGGACGTCTTCTTCCGAACAGTGTTACCACATACCCTTCTTCTTTTGCATGTGTCACTGCATGATCCAGAAATGTCTTGATTCCCGGATAGGTTGCAAAATAATCATCAATATATTTTGCAGCCTCTTTTCGTGTAATGCTCAGATCCTGACTCAGTCCAAATGAACTGATTCCATACACAATACCGAAATTTACGGCTTTTGCATTCCTTCTCTGCTGCGGAGTCACCTCATCAAACGGTATATGAAATACCTGCGATGCTGTAATACGGTGAATGTCACTTTGTTCTTTATATGCCCGGATCAGATGCTCATCTCCGGAACAATGTGCTAATACGCGAAGTTCGATCTGTGAATAATCGGCATCCACGAACCGGTATCCATCTTCCGGAATGAATACTTTACGGATCAGGCGGCCAAGCTCCATCCGCACCGGAATATTCTGAAGATTTGGTTCTGTACTGCTGATTCTTCCGGTTGCCGTGATCGTCTGATTGAATTTTCCATGAATCCTTCCATCATCCTGAATATAATTTGCCAGTCCGTCCGCATATGTGGATTTGAGCTTTGTATACTGTCTGTATTCCAAAATCTTTGCAACTACCGGATGTTCCGGCGCCAGTTTTTCAAGAACATCTGCAGCAGTGGAATAACCCGTCTTTGTCTTTCGCCCACCCGGAAGCTTCATATTTTCAAACAATACCACACCCAGCTGTTTTGGCGAATTAATATTAAATGTTTCGCCAGCCTCTTCGTAGATCTCCTTTTCCAGATCACCGATCTTGCCGGCAAGCTGATCACCATACTGTTTTAGTGCCTCTGCCTCAACACGGATACCATTCTGCTCCATATCGAACAATGTAAATACCAGCGGCATCTCAATTTCCCGGAACAAGGTATCCATCTTCGTATCCGCTAATTTCCGGCTCAGGACTTCTACTGATGCATAATTTGTATAAGCTTCATAGCAGGCCTTTATTTCCTGATCTGCCTTTTCATCAACCATCAGGTCCAGATGTTCTCTCGCAACATCTTCCCATGTATAATTATTCTTAAGTGGATTCAGCAGATATGCAGCCACACTCACATCAAAACAATTTTCCGGTTTCCGGATCTTAATCTGATCCATTGATTCTTTCAGATGAAACATCGAAAATGTATCTGTCGTTTCTGCCACATCTGCAAGCTTTTCCAAAAGCCATTCTCCTGATATATCATTCCCGGTTTTTATACAAAAGCCTGCTTCATTTGAGAAGCACAGACCGATACCTCCGAGTCCGGCCTGATCTGCAAATAACGGCAATACATTTTCCATATCTTTAAAAAGTACTGTTCCTGTCGTCTGTGCCTTTTCAGCCTTTGCAAAAATCTCTTCTGCCTCTCTTTTTGAAGTGATAATCCTGAAACCATCCTCGATCTTATTTGCCGGTGCCGCAACATCGAATCTGGAAAGAAGATTTTTAAACTCTAGTTTCTGAAAGAAGACATATGCTTCCTCAGTGTATATGTTACCCAGTTTTGCTTCTGAAAGTTCATATGAAAACTCAGCATTCACATTGATTGTTGCAAGTTCTTTGCTGAGCACCGCAAGATCCCAGTATTCATTTAATGATTTAGACGCTCTCGGCGGCTTCAGTTCTTCCACATGATCGTGCGCCGTTTCTATCGAGTGATACTGTGTGATGATCTTTGTCGCTGTCTTTTCCCCGATACCAGGAACTCCCGGAATATTATCTGCCGTGTCGCCCATTAACGCTTTCAGATCGATGAATTCTTCCGGTGTCACCTGATAGCGTTCAAAAACATCTTTGGCATAATAATCTTCTATCTCCGTTCTGCCCTGCTTCGTCTTCGGAATTCGGATCTTTACATGCTCAGTTGCCAGCTGCAACAGATCACGGTCTCCGGAAATAACCACAACTTCCATATCCTTGCGCTCACAACGCTTGGAAAGTGTACCGATCAGGTCATCGGCCTCCAGACCCGCACATTCGATCGTCTTCACTCCCATTGCCTGAAGCACTTCTTTGATCACAGGAACCTGCTGCCTTAGTTCATCAGCCATCGGCTTTCTGGTGCCTTTATATTCTGCATACATTTTATGTCTGAAAGTCGGAGCATGGACATCAAATGCCACCGTCAGATAGTCTGGTTTTTCTTCTTCCAGAAGTTTAAACATAATCGTCAGAAATCCATATATTGCATTTGTATGAAGGCCTTCTGCATTCGTCAGATCCGGCAGCCCGTAAAAGGCGCGGTTCAAAATACTGTGGCCATCTATCAGAACAATTTTACTGCTCATTTTATCTCTCCACCTAAATAGTTCATTTTCTTATAAAATCACTATCTTACTATACACCAATTTGCTTCTTTTTAAAAGGCTAATTTTTACTCCTACTTATTCTTCCCTTATCTGTCACATTCACCTTTTCTTTTTTTTAAAAAAAGATTGACAGACGATACATTTATAGTTATAATTTATTTTGTTGTGTGAACAACACATATGCGGATATGGCGGAATGGCAGACGCACAAGACTCAAAATCTTGCGGAGGTGACTTCGTGTGGGTTCAAGTCCCACTATCCGCATTCAAAAAACCCAGTAAAATCAAGGGGTTTAACGATTAGAGACATTTACTTTTCTTACTATTTTTGTTACTATGTTTTCGTAAGAAGTAGATGTTTCTTTTTTTATACAAAAAGCACTAACAGAAGATTCTATTTTCTTCCGCTAGTGCTTAACTTTCATCAATCCCGTTTTTTTCTATAAATTGCAATTCCGGCCGCAACCGCTGTTCCCAGAGATCCAAGCGTCAACATCCATAAAAATGTATGATTTTCCACTCCTGTCTTCGGTGATTTACGGATGGATGAAGATGGTTTCGGATTGTCTGTGTTGATTTTCGGCGATACTGCAGATTTTTCATTATTCTTATATATAATTGTCTGATCCGCATTATCTATATTCGCTTCATCTGCAATCAGATGATCTTCCTCATCATACAGATTCTCAAATACCACAACCGCTTTCCCGCCCAATTCACGTGCATCAAGTTCGAATGTCATTTCAACTGTTCCTGCTGATTTTTCCGGCGTAAATGTTGTTCTGCCTGTGATTTTTCTGTTGTTTTTATCTGTCATTTCTTTCCCGTCTGCTTTATCCATCAAAACGCCTTTTAATATGTAAGTTTCGCCAGGCAGCAGATTTTCATAAGACACCTGATCTATGATTGTCTGCTTTTCTCTTGCATCTCCTTCCTGCGTCTTTGACTTTTTATCCATAGCTTTTGTACCAATCTTCGGGAAATAAATACTTTGTTCTTTTGCCTCCGGATTTTTATGTTCTGCGATGCTTTTTCCGTCTATTTTAATCTCTTCATATATGACTGCCGTTTTTCCCGACAGATCAGTTCCATTGATTTCAAATGCAATTTCAATACTGCCATCTGCCTTTTCCGGAATAAATTCCTGCTGTTTTTCTTCACTCAACCGCTGTTCTGTCTCCTTCTCGACTACCGTTCCATGTAATGTGTAGGTTTCACCAGGCAGTAGATTCCTGTATTCTATCGTATCTGTAAGTTCTACATATTCACCGGCATATGCATGATGTGTCCCTGTATTTTTGTCAGAAGCCGTTGTTCCTGCTGCCGGCACATGGATTGTCTGATCTTCATCTTCCAGATCTGTATGTACTGCATATAATTTATCACCATAATATAATTTTTCAAATGCGACCAATGTCTTTCCTGCAAGATTACTTCCATCAAACACAAACTCTACTTCCGCTGTTCCGTCTTTTCCTTCTGCAACAAATTCTACACTTTCTGTTATCTTTCTGCCAGACGCACTTCTTGCTGCTTTTCCTGTTTCCTTATCCATTAACGTTCCGGTAATCTTGTATTTTTTCCCTTTTTTCAGATTATGATATTCTACCGTATCTATAATCCGCATATCTTTCTCAGCTTTTACCATCTTCATATCTGTTACTTCGTCTTTTACAGAAGTTTTTAATTTTGGAAAATGAATCATCTGATCTGCATCTTCCAGATCCTTATGCACTGCGATCACTGTATTATCCAACATGCATTCTTCAAATATTGTAATACTTTTTCCGGCCAGAGACTTTGCATCAAAGTCAAATTTTACTTCCACGCTGCCTTCTGCTGTCTTTGGCTTAAATCTCTTAGAAGCAGTAATATTTCCGTTTTCGCCATCCAGAATCATTTCCCCTGTTTCCCTGTCCATCAATGTACCCTTCATGACATATTCCTGCCCTTTTTTCAAACCTGTATAAGTGACGGTATCTATGATCGTTACTTTTTCGTCTGCATTTGAATAATGTGTTCCGGTTGCTTCATCTTTTGCTGATGTTGCAATTGTAAGATCTGGATTAAGTATTGTCCCAAGATCAACAACATACCGGTCCCTGGAAATACGGAATGTTCCTTTATACAGAACTTTATCTACATTTTCTTCACAGCGAAGTTCTTCCAGCTGATAGGTATCATAAGGAAATGCACCATATGCATCATTTACCTCTACACTTTCTCCGTTACTGTTCGTTCCAAACCACACACCACTTTCAGATTGTCCGCTATTGGTATCTTTGCTGTGTTTCGTATAATCAGATGCCGATGAAAAATATCCATTTTCGTCTGTCATGATCCGGTGACATTCACCCGTCGTTACCGATGTGATCTGAAACGGAATTCCTGCCATTGCCATCTGTGTTTCTTCATCTTTTTTCTGAAATTCAATATCCCCTCTACATATACGGTCTGCTATTTTATAGTTGTTTCCACCCTGTATATTGGTCTGATTTCCATTCTGAACGATCTGTGTCAGGTAATAATTTTCTGCAAGTTTTCCGTTATCTCCTTCTATATAAGCCTTTTCCAGCATATATCCTTTTGGCGCTTTGGTTTCTTCAATGCTGACTGTTCCAAGCGGAAGCACCGGCTTATCTCCATTTTCTGCATAATAAAAATCATCACCGGATATCTGATACTCTTTTCCCATTTTACTTCTGCAGACGTCATTCTCCTTTTTGGTACGTAACACCCATACTTTCGAAGGTTTTTCAGGCAAAGATTCCTGCGTATATCTGCCTGCATAAAAGCGTACTGTAAACTCTGCACCTTCCAGGCTTCCACCGCCAAGTGCTTTTCCCTCTTTGCTCTCCTGATCGATTTTATCCAGGAGCAATTCTATATCTGAATACACCGGTACATCCTTCACATTTACTTCTGCTGTCTGTCCGGATGTAACTGTTACCGGATATATCCTCTCATCCAGTTTATATCCTTTTGGTGCTTTCTTTTCTTTTACATAATACATACCTTCTTCTAATTCCAGCGTATTAGACTCTCCGTTTTTATCCGTTGTAAATACAGCGTTTTCTCTCGTTGCGCCACGATCTGAATAGACTCCGTAGGCTGCACCTTCCAAAGAATATTCTGCATTACCATCTGTAAGCGTTGTCAGTGTCTTTCCTTTTTTTAACTTTGCATAACCGTTGTAACTGCGGTGTATGACGGCAGTTCCGCTGACTCTCTGATACCCGATCAGCCTGCCGCTGCTGTCTTTTGTCACGCCATCCGTTGCCCCATTCACACTCGTACAGTATAAGTTTCCTGTAACTTCTCCCGTTGCTTTATTCACTGCAGTGATGGTGTATTTATAGGTGCATTCCTGCCCTGTATATGGCGCAGCAGCCGTATGATCCGCACACCCTCCGTTTGCAGTAACGCCGGCAAGGATTCCGGTAAATCCGCCCATGGTTACCCCGTGTACCGTATGACCGTTTCCACCATTCACAGCCGTGACCACACAATTTCCGGTAAATACATCCCCTACTTCCGGCTTTTGTTGATTTCCCCGCGCCTGTACCATTCTTCTTGAATATACACTGCTTCTTCCTGCTTCTTCCCCGAATGTTATGACTACTTTCTTGTTCATACCCATAGCTGTAATATCACGCCAGTAACTCTTCCCCTCTGTCACCGAAGTGTCTTCCAGCTCGTATCTGCCTTCTTCATCAAGTATCTTCATGCTGATCCTGGTGTCTTCTTCTGCATCCGATTGTACACGTATACACATTCCATCAGGCACTGTTATTTCACTGCCTGATTGGACCGTTCTTATACAATCCTCTACATCTGTTACTGTTACGGAACCTTCTCCTACAACTTCAAAACTCAACTTCCTTGCCGGATTTTCCGCATTCACACTGGTCTGTGACACGCCAAACGCAGAGACCTGACATAGCAATATCCCTGCCAGTAACGAAGCTATCGTTTTCTTACTTTTTTGAATCTTCGTCATACAATTCCTCTCTTTCTTGTTATTTATATTAATCCGACCGTTGTAAATACCTCCTTTCCATGTCAAACACAACGTAAAATCTGTCAGATTATTCCATATTCACTTGGATAGATTATAAATGGGTTGTCTGGCAACGTCATATGAGAAGCATGACCTGCCTTTTGATCATTTATCTGAAATTAAATAAGACCGAACAACAGAATGTTATTCAATTATTTTTGTATATAATACAACACAGATTCCAGGGATGTCAATCCCCAAAACCTGTGTTTTACATAGTTTTTAATTCATATTTTGTTTACCGGAACCTAAAGCTGATTCTGCGGGAACAATGCATCATCTACTGCCGTGAGATCATCATTCGGAATATAATATGCTCCGTCTTTATTCACCTTTACGTGAACTTCTTTTTCCATCTTATCGCCATACGTCGGGTCAGCGAGTTTTGCACTCATAATTTCATACATCTTCCGCATAATCGCCTCATTAAGCTCTTCATCTGATGGAATTGTTTCTACATTCGAATATGTGTCTGTCACCCATTGATCAAGCTCATCTGATACAGTAGAAAATGCCGTAAACGGACACACTTCAACAGTTACAGTAAATTCATCATCTTCTGTTTCTTTTGCTTCTTTCACTTTATAATTTGCACTCTTTAACATTTTTTCAAACATCGAACGATAGTCCGCTTTTAATTCATCTGATACACCGGTGTCATCAAAGCCGGCTTCTTTCATAATTGTATCAAGATTTGTCTCGTATTCTTTTTTGGCTTCTTTTTCTGTCGTCTCTGTTATCTCGGCATACTTCTTAACTTCTGCTTTGTATCCACAATCCAAGGCAGACTGTACATAATCCATTGCATCGTCCGTTGTCATACCTCCACATCCGCATAACAGTAACATCACTCCGGCCAGCACCAGCGCCAGTACACCATGTTTTTTCATTTTATTGCCTCCTCATAAAAAATGATAGTGCCCGTTTCTTAATTGAAAGGACACTATCATTATATCTAAACCTGATTTTTTCCACAACTATTTTTCAATCAGTTTTTTTCCGATATCAAAGCAGTCGAATGTTGCGAAATAATCAGCCGGTGTTTCTGCTCTTCTGATCAGTTGTGTAGTCCCGTCTTCTTTCAGAAGCACTTCGGCAGATTTTAATTTTCCATTGTAATTATATCCCATAGAGAAGCCATGTGCTCCCGTATCATGAATTACCAGCACATCACCCATATCAATCTTCGGAAGCATACGGTCGATTGCAAATTTATCATTGTTTTCACACAACGATCCTGTTATATCATATTTGTGATCGCAAGGTGCATTTTCTTTACCCATTACAGTAATGTGATGATAAGCTCCGTACATAGCAGGACGCATCAGGTTAACTGCACATGCGTCTACACCAATATATTCTTTGTGTGTATGCTTTTCATGAATTGCCGTTGTAACCAGGCATCCGTAAGGTCCCATCATAAAACGTCCCATCTCTGTATAGATTGCCACATCGCCCATACCGGCAGGTACCAGTACTTCTTCATATACGCGGCGCACACCATCACCAATCGCACGGATATCATTTGGCTCCTGATCTGGTTTATAAGGGATACCTACACCACCGGACAGGTTAATGAATTTGATATGTACACCTGTTTCTTTCTGAAGCTTTACTGCAACTTCGAACAGAACTTTCGCAAGCATCGGATAATACTCATTGGTTACTGTATTACTTGCAAGGAATGCATGAATGCCGAATTCTTTGGCACCTTTTTCCTTTAAAATCTTAAATGCATCAAATAACTGTTCTGTTGTCATTCCATATTTCGCATCTCCCGGATTATCCATGATGTCATTACTGATCTTGAACATTCCACCCGGATTGTAGCGGCAGCTGATCGTCTCCGGAATATGTCCGATTGCTTCTTCAAGAAAATCAATGTGTGTGATATCATCCAGATTGATGATTGCATTCAGCTTGTCTGCCAGTACAAATTCTTCTGCCGGAGTATCATTCGAAGAAAACATGATGTCCTCTCCTGTTGCCCCGATCGCATCGGAAAGCATCAGCTCTGTATAGGAAGAACAGTCACATCCGCATCCATACTCTCTTAAAATATTGATCAGAAACGGATTTGGCGTTGCCTTTACCGCAAAATACTCTCTGTATCCTTTATTCCACGAAAATGCTTCTTTTAAAGCTTTCATATTCTCACGGATTCCTTTTTCGTCATATAAATGAAACGGTGTCGGATAAGTTTTAATAATCTCGTCTAACTGTGCTTTTGTTACAAATGGTTCTTTTTTCATCAATCCTTGTTCTCCTCTCGTATAGATAATAACTTTATCTCATTCGCAAGTGCTGTTTTGTACAATTCTACAAAGTTTTTCTGTCCGGAATAGAGACATGTATTCATACTCCCCTCTCCGTATTCACCTGTCAGTACATATTTCGAATCGGCAATGATTCCTATCTGCATTCCTCTGTTTTCTCCAAAATATACTTTTGCATTGTGAAAGGTCGCCGGTTGATCGGTGATAATCACCACTTTTTTTCTTTCTTCCATCAATGTATCAAGCTCCCGGATCAGAAGCAGCAGATAATTTCTTGTACAACTGATATAGACTCTTTGATCAACCTGAGATAACAGATTCTTTATCTTATTCAGTATATTCTCTGCGCCTTCAATTGTAATGTATCCTTCTACATACGCTTTCTCCGTCGGCATATGTTCCTGCAGCCATTTTCCGGATTCCTCCAGCTTACGGATACGATTCTTACAGAATTCGTTAAGCGGGACAGGCACATATTTTCTGGTACTGGCCTCTTCTACAAGGTAAGCCGCACCTTTCTCTGTCATACTAGCCAGAGAATTATATGCATTGGATCTGGATATTCCGGTCTGTTTAGCAACTTCGTATCCAGTTACCTTTCCCTCTGTCAGCAGGCACTGATAAATGCTTGCTTCTTGTCTTGTGAGTCCGAATTCCATCAGGCGCTCTGTAAATGATGTCTGTTCCATCTTCGTCATCCACCTTTTGGTTCTTTAGTAGTTCTCTACAGGAACACTATAAGTGAATTTTCACTGTATGTCAAGGAGAAACTTTCTCAAAAACATGCAAAAAACCAGAAAGCCCAGGCTGATTCAGCCTCGTTGCTTTCTGGTTCTTTATAAGCAGTCCTGCTTATTTACTATTTTTATTTTCTGTCATCTACCATCGCAATTCTCATCATGTTACTTACTGTTCTGTTCTCAGATACATTTGTAGATGGAATTCCAAGCGTTAATACAACCATGTCTCCTGCTTCTGCAAGCTTCTTTGCACAGATCAGATCGATTGCCGTATCACAGATATCTTCTGTTGTATATACAGCAACTGATTTCAGCGGCATAACTCCCCAGTTGATCTGCATTCTTCTCAGTGTTGCCTCATCCGGGCTGATACCGATAATACCTGTCTTAGGTTTGAACTTAGATACAACTCTTGCCGTAGCACCTGATACAGTTGGTGTTACGATACATTTAGCACGAAGATTATTAGCCGTTGTTACTGTTGCATTTGCAAGTGCGCTGGATGCACTCTTAAGTCTGTGTTCTCCTGCTTTTCTAAGGATCATATCATAATCCAGATGCTCCTCTGTATTTTCAACAATATGAACCATCATCTGTAAAGCTTCTAACGGATATTTACCCTGAGCTGTCTCTCCGGAAAGCATGACTGCATCTGTTCCGTCATATACCGCATTGGCAACATCTGTAACCTCCGCTCTTGTAGGACGTGGATTACGCATCATAGAATCAAGCATCTGTGTAGCTGTGATAACCGGTTTAAAGTTATCGTTACATTTCTGGATAATTGTCTTCTGAAGGTATGGAACTTCCTCTGCCGGAATTTCAACACCAAGATCTCCTCTGGCTACCATGATTCCGTCTGCGCAACGGATAATCTCATCAATATTCTTGATTGCTTCAAAGTTCTCGATTTTTGCAATTACAGGAATATACGGAGCCTTACATTCTCTTAAGAATGATTTGATCTCCAGAATACATTCTGCATTTCTGACAAATGAAGCTGCAATAAAATCTACACCCTGCTCCACACCGAATTTCAGGTCATCACGGTCTTTATCTGTGATAGCTGGAAGACGGATCGCAACGTTTGGTACATTAACACCTTTCTTTTCTCCGAGCTCGCCGCCATTGACAATTTCACAATTGATGTTATTTCCCTTTTTATCTTTTACTTTCAGTTCAATCAGACCATCATCGATCAGGATCGTACTTCCGGCTTTGACATCTTCTACCAGACCTTTGTATGTAATAGAAACAATCTTGTTATCTCCGACAATCTCGTCTGTTGTCAGGGTAAATGTCTCTCCTGCTTCAAGCTGTACTTTCTTTCCATCTTTTAATACACCTGTACGGATCTCAGGTCCTTTTGTATCCAGAAGAATTGCGATCGGTTTGTTCTCTTCTTCACGAATCTTCTTTAACATATCCATACGGCCCTTCTGTTCTTCATGATCACCGTGTGAAAAGTTAAATCTTGCAATGTCCATTCCATTCTGAACTAACTTTCTCATCATGGTTTCATCATTTGTATTTGGTCCCATTGTACAGATAATTTTTGTTTTTTTCATATTTCTCCTATTCCTCTCTTAGTTATTTAACATGTGTATGTGTGAACAAATGATCCTGGCAATATTCATAATTGCCATTACATTTTGAACAATACCGGAATTCCAGATTCGGATCATCCAGTTCTGTTCTTCCGCAGACTGCGCATCTGTGTTTTGCCCCATTTGCATAGCTGTTTACCGGTCTTTCCGCATATCTCATCTTGCGTTTGAAATCATTCTTTCTTTTCATCTGACCTGGTGTGTAAGGCTTCATATTACGTGAACTCAGGAAAAAAATGATAAAGTTCAGTATTGAGATAAATGCTGCAAGCGCATTCGCCTTATAATATATACCGAAAACACCTCCGCCGTAGGCCGGAAGAAAAGCCTGCACAATCGCATAGATAAAATACAAGCCATCAAGTATAGCCAACCATTTGATCTTAATCGGAATAACGAAAAATAATAACA
The DNA here is from genome assembly GCF_024168045.1 of Dorea longicatena. Classification (GTDB taxonomy): domain Bacteria; phylum Bacillota; class Clostridia; order Lachnospirales; family Lachnospiraceae; genus Dorea_A. The sequence goes on along the minus strand of NZ_CP100126.1, from coordinate 1,366,422 downwards.
GCTGGATATCCGGATACAGTGCTGCAAATGCAAAGAATAACGATAAATTCAGATACCATGTATCCATTGGTAACACAGTGCCTGTCAGTAAATATGCCAGTATGGCTCCCAGTACAATAAAGAGCATTCCCGAAAAGAAATACAGATTAAAACGAAACGCCCCCCACGCTGCCTCTAACTGCTTCCCTATCATATAATAGAGATACAATGCAAATGCAATAAAGATCAGACTGTCAGACGGAGGCTGGATAATAAATGTAACAATTCTCCATATCTGCCCCTGGAGAATCTTGCTGGCATCCAGACTTAAAAACTGGCTATAGAACGTCGGGTTAATCAACTCCAGCGCAAATCCGGCTGCATATAATATTATAATATATGTGATCAAATTTGGAATAGCATATCTGCTAAATTTCCGTTCAAGTTTATCTAACCAATTGTTCATATAACTGCTCCTTTACGTTTATTCTCACACTGTAGATATTCTACCTTCCCAACTGATATTTGTCAATTGTGCCAAGTAAAGTTCATCTCTTTTTAACATATCTTCAACATTTGTTAATTGTCTTTTGAGAACTTTTGTCGTATAATGTTACAGGTTGCAATTAAGCAAAATGCATTTAATAAGAAGAAAGACATATAGATTAACATGATAAGGAGTTACATAATATGAATCAAAAAGAATTATACGCACTTGGTATCGACATCGGTTCTACAACCGTAAAGATTGCCATATTAGATGAGAATAATGAAGTGGTATTTTCTGATTATGAGAGGCATTTCGCGAACATCCAGGAAACTCTTTCCGATCTGTTAGGAAGAGCGGTACATAAATTAGGTCCTGTCCATGCATCACCGGTCATTACCGGTTCCGGCGGACTGACTCTTGCGAAACATCTTGGTGTACCGTTTGTACAGGAAGTGATCGCTGTATCTACTGCTCTCCAGGACTATGCACCTCAGACAGACGTTGCTATCGAACTCGGCGGGGAAGATGCCAAGATTATCTACTTTGAAGGTGGTAATGTAGAGCAGCGTATGAACGGCGTCTGTGCCGGTGGTACAGGATCCTTCATCGATCAGATGGCATCTCTTTTACAGACTGACGCCTCCGGACTGAACGAATATGCAAAAAATTATAAAGCTCTCTATACCATTGCTGCACGATGTGGTGTATTTGCCAAGACGGATATCCAGCCTCTGATCAATGATGGTGCTGCCAAAGAAGACCTTGCTGCTTCTATATTTCAGGCAGTTGTCAACCAGACTATCAGCGGACTGGCCTGTGGTAAACCAATCCGCGGACATGTTGCATTCTTAGGAGGACCTCTTCATTTCCTCTCTGAACTGCGCGAAGCTTTCATCCGCACACTGAAGCTGGACGATGAACACATCATCGCCCCGACACATTCCCATCTGTTTGCAGCAGCCGGTTCTGCTCTGAATTCAAAGAAAGATCTGGACGTGCCTCTCATTGATATGCAGCACCGTCTGGAAGGAAAGATCAAAATGGAATTCGAAGTGGATCGTATGGAGCCGCTGTTTGCAACGGAAGCAGATTTTAAAGAATTCGAAAACCGTCATGCAAAACATCAGGTACCTGTGAAGGATCTTGCCACTTATCAGGGAAAAGCATTCCTTGGTATTGATGCAGGTTCCACCACAACCAAAGCTGCCCTGGTAGGCGAAGACGGTACTTTATTATATTCTTTCTATCATAATAATGAAGGAGATCCTCTTGGTACAACGATCTCTGCCATCAAAGACATTTACAGTAAACTGCCGGAAGGCGTGGAGATTGTTCACTCCTGCTCTACCGGCTATGGTGAGGCACTGATCAAAGCTGCCCTCCTGTTAGACGAAGGAGAGGTAGAGACAGTTTCTCATTACTATGCCGCATCCTTCTTTGAACCGGATGTAGACTGTATCCTGGATATCGGAGGCCAGGATATGAAATGTATCAAGATCAAGAATCAGACGGTTGACAGCGTACAATTGAATGAAGCATGTTCATCCGGATGCGGTTCTTTTATTGAAACATTTGCAAAATCTCTAAATTATACGGTAGAAGATTTTGCTCATGAAGCATTATTTGCCAAAAACCCGATTGACCTTGGTACCCGCTGTACTGTTTTCATGAATTCAAAAGTAAAACAGGCTCAGAAAGAGGGTGCGGAGGTTGCAGATATTTCAGCCGGTCTTGCTTACTCCGTAATCAAGAACGCATTATTTAAAGTTATCAAGGTGTCCGATGCATCTGAACTCGGTAAACACATCGTTGTTCAGGGAGGAACATTCTACAACAACGCTGTACTGCGGAGCTTTGAAAAGATCGCCAACTGCGAAGCCATTCGTCCGGATATTGCCGGTATCATGGGCGCATTCGGTGCTGCACTGATCGCACGTGAGCGTTACGTTGACTGCGAAGGTACAACCATGCTTTCCATCGAAGATATTGAAGCCATGGAATATTCTACTACTATGACAAAATGCAAGGGATGTACGAATAACTGCCGCCTGACGATCAATCATTTCAGCGGCGGACGTAAGTTCATCACAGGTAACCGTTGTGAACGTGGTCTCGGGAAACAGAAAACAACTAACAAGCTTCCGAACTTATTTGAATATAAATTAAAACGCTATTTTGATTATGAACCATTGGCAGAGGAAAATGCTCCTCGCGGAATCATTGGTATTCCTCGTGTACTGAACATGTACGAGAATTATCCGTTCTGGTTCACATTCTTTAATGAACTGGGATTTCGGGTTGTTCTTTCTCCTGTGTCAAACCGCAAGGTATACGAACTGGGAATTGATTCCATCCCAAGTGAATCCGAATGTTATCCGGCAAAACTGGCACACGGACATGTACAATGGCTGATCAACAACGGTATCCACACCATCTTTTATCCTAGCATTCCATATGAGAGGAATGAATTTGCGGAAGCCAATAACCATTACAACTGTCCGATCGTAACTTCCTACCCGGAAAATATCAAGAATAACATTGATGCAATTGTTCACGGAGAAGTAGATTTTCTTCATCCATTTATTTCTTTTGCCAGCGAAGACACCATCTCTTACCGGCTGGTTGATGAATTATCTGGAAAGTTCCATATCCCAGCTGACGAGATCAAAAAAGCAACGCATACTGCCTGGGAAGAACTCGCCGCCTGCAGAAAAGATATGCAGAAAAAAGGCGAAGAGACGATCAGGTTCTTAAACGAAACCGGCAACCGTGGTATCGTTCTTGCAGGACGTCCGTATCACATCGACCCGGAAGTAAACCATGGTATTCCAGAACTGATCAATTCTTATAATATTGCAGTTCTGACGGAAGATTCCATCTCCCACTTAAATCCTGCCGAGCATCCGCTCAATGTTATGGACCAGTGGATGTATCATTCCCGTCTGTATGCCGCAGCAAACTACGTAAAGACGGTAGACAACCTGGATCTGATCCAATTAAATTCTTTCGGATGTGGTTTGGATGCCGTTACAACCGATCAGGTGGCATCAATACTGAATGACTCTGACAAGATCTACACCTCTTTAAAAATCGATGAGGTTAATAACTTAGGCGCCGCAAGAATCCGTGTCAGATCACTGCTTGCCGCAATCCGTGTCAGAGAGAAACGTGGGGAAAAACGTACCATTCATTCTTCTGCAATAAAAAAGGTCGTATTCACCAAAGAAATGCGTAAGAATTATACAATTCTCTGCCCACAGATGTCTCCCATCCATTTCGAGCTTCTGGAGCCTGCATTCAACGCATCCGGATATAACCTTCAGGTATTGCCTAATGACAACAAACAGGCTGTAGACGTAGGCCTGAAATATGTAAACAATGATGCCTGCTATCCATCTCTGATGGTAGTCGGTCAGATCATGGAAGCAATTCTTTCCGGTAAATATGATACAGATAAAATCGCTGTGATCATCAGTCAGACCGGCGGTGGATGCCGTGCTTCCAACTACATCGGATTCATCCGCCGTGCTCTTAAGAAGGCCGGATACGGAAATATTCCGGTTATCTCCATCAACTTAAGCGGTCTGGAAGACAATCCGGGATTCAAGCTGACTCCGAAGCTGATCTTACGAGGCATCTATGGTGCTATATTCGGTGACATTTTTATGAAATGTGTATATCGTCTGCGTCCATATGAAGCAGTTACCGGATCTGTCAATGCAATGCACAGAAAATGGGTGAAAGTATGCCAGGACTTCTTGTCTAACGGCTACCCGAGCAGGCGTAAATTCAAACGTCTCTGCCGTGAGATCATTGGAGATTTTGACAACAACATTGAATTACTGGACATTAAGAAACCTCGTGTCGGCGTTGTCGGCGAGATTCTCGTCAAATTCCTTCCGGCTGCCAATAACTACCTGGTAGACCTCCTGGAAAGTGAAGGAGCCGAAGCCGTTGTCCCGGATCTCCTGGACTTCCTGCTCTACTGCTTCTACAACCAGAACTTCAAGGTTGAAAAGCTTGGATTCGAAAAGAAAAAAGCCACAACAGCTAATCTTGGTATCAAAGCTCTGGAATGGTTCCGTGCTCCGGCAACTGAAGCATTTGCAGCAAGCAAGCACTTCACACCGCCAGCTAAGATTCAGGATCTTGGAAAGATGGCTTCGGACATCGTATCTCTTGGTAACCAGACTGGTGAAGGATGGTTCCTTACAGGAGAAATGTTAGAGCTGATCCACAGTGGTGCGCCAAATATCGTATGTACACAGCCATTCGCCTGCCTGCCGAACCATGTCGTAGGTAAGGGAGTTATCAAAGAACTTCGCAGACGCTATCCGGAGTCTAATATCGTAGCAATTGATTTCGACCCAGGTGCAAGCGAAGTCAACCAGTTGAACCGGTTGAAACTGATGCTTTCTACGGCGAATAAAAACTTAAACAAATAATTTAGGATTTAAAAAAGAGAGAACGTTTTCGTTCTCTCTTTTCAAATCCGGCCTATACAAGCCAAACTAAATATTCAATTTCTTAGAACTTACCAGCCTTAGCTGCTTCTTCTACAGAAACGGCAACTGCAACAGTCATACCAACCATCGGGTTGTTTCCTGCTCCGATCAGTCCCATCATTTCTACGTGAGCTGGTACTGATGAAGATCCTGCGAACTGTGCATCTGAGTGCATACGTCCAAGAGTATCTGTCATACCATAAGAAGCAGGACCTGCAGCCATGTTATCTGGGTGAAGTGTACGTCCTGTACCACCGCCTGATGCTACTGAGAAGTACTTCTTGCCCTGCTCGATACATTCTTTCTTATATGTACCTGCAACCGGATGCTGGAAACGTGTCGGGTTTGTAGAGTTACCTGTGATAGATACGTCTACGCCTTCTTTGTGCATGATTGCAACACCTTCACGTACGTCGTTAGCACCGTAGCAGTTAACTTTAGAACGGAGTCCGTCAGAGTAAGAGATTCTCTGTACTTCTTTCAGTTCTCCTGTGTAGTAATCATATTCTGTCTGAACATATGTGAATCCGTTAATTCTTGAGATGATCTTTGCAGCATCTTTTCCAAGACCGTTCAGGATAACACGAAGAGGTTTCTTACGAACTTTGTTAGCCTTCTCTGCGATACCGATAGCACCCTCAGCAGCTGCGAATGATTCATGACCAGCCAGGAATGCGAAACACTCTGTATCTTCTTCCAGAAGCATCTTTCCTAAGTTACCATGTCCAAGACCTACTTTTCTCTGATCAGCAACTGATCCAGGAATACAGAAAGCCTGAAGTCCTTCTCCGATTGCTGCTGCAGCTTCTGCTGCTGTCTTACATCCTTTTTTGATTGCGATTGCTGCACCTACGATGTATGCCCAGCATGCATTTTCAAAACAGATTGGCTGAATACCTTTGATCTGATTGTATACATCAAGTCCGGCATCCTTTGTGATCTGCTGTGCTTCTTCGATAGAAGAAATACCATAACCAGCCAATACTTCATTGATTTTATCAATTCTTCTTTCATATGATTCAAATAAAGCCATTAATTTATCCTCCTGATTAAATTACCTTAAAATATTGAGATTACTCCTTACGTGGGTCGATGATCTTAACTGCATCTGCAACACGTCCGTACTGTCCTTTTGCTTTCTCCCAAGCTTCGTTTGGAGTGTCTCCAGCTTTTACGAAGTCTGTGAATTTTCCAAGGCTTACGAACTGATATCCAATGATCTCATCGTTCTCATCAAGAGCGATACCTGTTACATATCCTTCTGCCATTTCAAGGTAACGAGGACCTTTCGCTAATGTTCCGTACATTGTACCAACCTGTGAACGAAGTCCTTTTCCGAGGTCTTCCAGTCCGGCTCCGATAGCAAGTCCGTCTTCAGAGAATGCACTCTGAGTTCTTCCGTATACGATCTGCAGGAATAACTCACGCATTGCTGTATTGATAGCGTCACAAACAAGGTCTGTGTTTAATGCCTCTAAAATAGTTTTTCCTGGAAGAATCTCAGAAGCCATAGCTGCTGAATGTGTCATTCCTGAACATCCGATAGTCTCAACGAGAGCCTCCTGGATGATACCGTCTTTAACATTCAGTGTTAATTTACAGGCACCCTGCTGAGGAGCACACCAGCCTACACCATGTGTAAAACCAGAGATATCTTTAATTTCCTTAGCCTGAACCCATTTTGCTTCTTCCGGAATCGGAGCTGGTCCGTGGTTTGCACCCTGAGCTACCGGACACATCATTTCTACTTCCTGTGAATAAATCATTTTAAAACTCCTTTCAACTATGTAAGTTTGCTTATCGTAAGGTTTGTTATCTCTTTAACATCCATACTTGTATTTATTTTCTCATATATTTCGACATTCGTCAATTGATTTTTCTCTACATTTTTGTATGGAATTTTCTCTTTTTTTGGCACAATTTGCAAAAGGTTCTTCTCGGGGAAATACCATTCCCGAAGAAGAACCTTCTCATATCTCTTTCGACCTGTTTTCTTTCAAAAGAATCCTTATCTGCCTTTTTTACAAATTTCTTCTGAGCCTACATACCGCCCTGTGTCAGTACCTGTACATTCTTTGCAATATAATCGATCAAAGATACGATTGTAAGTACCAGAGATACCCAGATCAGTACCTGTGCGATCATGTTAAATGCACCGCCAAGATCTGCGATCAGAAGGATCAGCATGAACATCTGGGATACCGTTTTGAATTTTCCCCAGTAGCTTGCAGCGATCACAATATCGTTGTCTGCTGCTACCAGACGGAAACCGCTGATGATAAACTCTCTTGCAATAATGACGATCACAAACCATGCCTGAAGTTTTCCAAGCGGGATCATACAGATCATAGCCGAACATACAAGCAGTTTATCTGCCAGTGGATCCATAAACTTTCCGAAATTCGTCACAAGATTTCTTGCCCTTGCAATTTTTCCATCCAGCATATCTGTGAGACTTGCCACACAGAAAATGATCAGTGCGATCCATTTGTTTGCAGCTCCGCCCACACCTGTCAGCATGAAAAATACAAAAAACGGAACCATGATTACTCTTAAAACAGTTAACTTATTTGGTAAATTCATTACATCAACTCTCCTATCAAATCATATTCTGCTGCTCCGGTAACTTTCACTTTTGCGAAATCACCAGTCATCAGTTCTTCATCGGTATTTACAAAAATCAGTCCGTCTACATTCGGTGCATCGCGGTAAGTTCTTCCGACATATGCATTCTCATCGGCAACTTTTCCTTCGATCATAACCAGTACTTCTTTTCCGATCATATCTTCTGCCTGATCGAATACAATCTCCTGCTGCAGCTCCATAATATCTGCCTGACGGTCTTCTTTTACTTCTTCGTCGATCTGATCCGGCATGGTCGCCGCCGGAGTATCTTCTTCCGGCGAATAAGTAAATACGCCCAGTCTTTCAAATTCCATCTCATCTACGAATTCCATTACTTCTTCATGCTGCTCCTGTGTCTCCCCTGGGAAACCGGTGATCAACGTTGTACGAAGTGCGATGTCCGGAATCTCTTTTCTCAGTTTTGTGATCGTATCGATCAGCTGCTGCTTGGAAGTTCTTCTTCCCATTCTCTTTAAGATCGCATCGCTTGCATGCTGGATTGGGAGATCCAGATAATGGCAGATCTTCGGTTCTTCTTTCATTACCTGTATCAGATTGTCATCAATCTCTTCCGGATAACAGTACAGAAGGCGGATCCAGCGGATTCCTTTGATCTGACATAACTCTTTCAGAAGCTTATGCAGGGATTTTTCACCGTAAATATCCTGTCCATATACCGTTGTCTCCTGTGCAACCAGAATCAGTTCTTTTACGCCCTGGTCAGCCAGTTCCTGTGCTTCTTTGATCAGACGCTCCATCGGTACACTGCGGTAATTTCCACGGACTTTCGGGATAATACAGTATGTACAGTGTTTGTCACAGCCTTCTGCAATCTTCAGATATGCATAGTGACCTCCGGTCGTCACAAGTCTCTTTGTCTCCGGAAGCGGCAGCGCATCGATATCGGCAAGTTCTACTTCTGATTTACCTTCCAGTGCTTCTTCTACTGCTTCTACAATCTTATCATACGAAGTCGTCCCAAGCACTACATCAACTTCCGGGATCTCATCAATAATCTCCTGCTTATATCTCTGTGCCAGACATCCGGTTACAACCAATGCCTTTAATCTTCCTTCTTCTTTATATCTTGCCATATCCAGAATCGTCTGGATACTTTCTTCTTTTGCGTCATGAATAAAACAACAGGTATTAATCACCATAACATCTGCCTGTGTCTCATCATCAACAATCTGGTATCCTTTCGCATCCAGAAGTCCAAGCATGACCTCTGAATCTACCAGGTTCTTATCACAGCCAAGTGATACGAAAAATATATTCATTCGGTTCTCCTTTTTATTTATTTCTGATTTTTGCAGTATGCATTCTATTCGGCACACATCTTTGCTATCTTGCTATATCCAGTTCAAGAAAGGCAGACACCTTGCGGCATCTGCCTTTTGTATCTCAGTCAGCAATGTGTCTGAAAGAATCCGTCTGCAACGGATCCTTAAGGTGTCAGATTTTATTCTTCTTCCTCTTCATCCTGTGCAATAATCGTCATCTTTCCCTGATTCATCTCATCAATTGCAATAGAAAGCGGCTTTTCGCCCATCTTTGCATCAACAAGCGGCATAGATCCGTCAATGATCTCTCTTGCTCTCTTTGCTGTGGCCATAACGATAGAGTAACGGCTGTTAACTACTTTTGTTTCGCCCTCTTCTACGTCTTTATTTACCACTTTCATTAAATCTGTGTAAGATGGATGTAACATACACTTATTCTCCTTTCAATTCTTCTTTCATATGCTCTATAAATTCAGCGTTACGGAAACTTCTTCTGTGCTCACCCTGGATGATCTGATGCATCTCTTCTACGCATTCCTGCAAGTCATCATTTATGATCAGATAATCATATTGATCCATCTCCAGCGCTTCTTCTTTCGCACGGTTCATGCGGAATTCAATCACGTCCATTGTCTCTGTTCCACGGCCCACCAGACGGCTCTTAAGTTCCTCTGCGCTCGGCGGTGTTACAAACAAAAGCAGTGTATCCGGGAATTTTTCTTTTACTTTCAACGCTCCCTGAATTTCTATCTCAAGAATCACATCTTTTCCTGCCTCTAACTGCTCCTCTACATATGCACGCGGCGTTCCATAGTAATTATCCACGTACCTAGCATACTCTATCAGTTCTTCTTTCGCAATCATTTTTTCAAAATCTTCTACAGTTTTGAAGAAATATTCCCGTCCGTCTTCTTCTCCCGAACGCGGATTTCTGGTGGTTGCGGAAATAGATAATGCATAATTATCATACTGTTTTAACAGCTCTTTCATAATGGTTCCCTTACCGGAACCTGAAAAACCTGATACAACGATCAGAATCCCTTTTTCTCTCATTTCGATACCCTCTTTTAATCTTCTTAACAATCTGATTTATTCAATATTCTGTATCTGCTCTCTGACTTTCTCAATCTCTGTCTTAAGTTCGATTCCGATATTGGAAGTCTCCAGATCATTCGCCTTCGAAAGAATCGTATTCGCTTCACGGTTCATCTCCTGTGCAATGAAATCAAGCTTACGTCCGATTCCACTGTCATCAGACTGAAGGGTTGCCTTCATATGTTCCACATGACTTCTCAGACGTACCACTTCTTCATCGGTACAGATCTTGTCCGCAAAGATCACGATCTCTGATGCGATCCGTCCCTCATCGATCTGTGTGTCCTCCAGAAGTTCTTTTACTTTTCCTTCTAGCTTTTCTCTGTACTCCGCAATGATCTTCGGTGCACGTTCTTCAATCTGTCCGACCAGTTCAAGCATACCGTCCAGCTTCGCGATCAGATCCTTCTTCAGATTCTCTCCCTCTACGGTTCTAGTCTGTACGAACTGTGCGATCGCACCATCCAGTGCTTTCTTAAGTCCTTTCCACAGTTCTTCTTCATCATCCATCTTCTCTTCCATTGTGAGGACTTCCGGATAACGGGACAATGTGGATACACGGATGTCATTCTCCAGTGAGAATTTTTCTTCCATCATTTTAAACTTTTCCAGATATTCTGCTGCCAGTGTCTCATTGTATTTTAAAGAGACCTGACTCTCTGAAAAGTCTTCATATGTAATAAAGATGTCCACCTTTCCACGATGAACACTTTCCTTTAAAAGGCTTCGAATGGCACTTTCAAAAAAATTAAGCTTCTTCGGCATACGGATATTGGCATCCAGATAACGATGATTCACTCCCTTCATCTCAACCGTGAATTTACGTTCCTCATCAGCCGCTTCGCAGCGTCCGAATCCTGTCATACTCTTAATCATGATATGATCCTCTTCTTATTCATTATTTAAAATAAACCAGCATTTATTATAAGACATTTGGCAAAGTTCGTCAACTATGCTATACTAGACAAATATGAAATTCTGTAAGGAAAGGAAGGTCTTTTTATGGCTTTTGACGGAATCACAGTCGCAGCAGTCGTTCAGGAATTAGAACATACTCTGGTCGGCGGACGTATCTCCAAGATCGCCCAGCCAGAAAATGACGAACTGCTTTTAACAATAAAAGGAAATGAAGGACAAAAAAGGCTCTATATCTCTGCCAGTGCTTCTCTTCCACTTATCTATTTAACCAACGAGAACAAACCAAGTCCGATGACAGCTCCTGGATTCTGCATGCTTCTGCGCAAGCATATCGGAGGCGGACGGATTACCGCAGTCTCCCAGCCGTCACTCGAGCGTATCATCCACCTGGATATTGAGCATCTGGATGAGATGGGTGACTTGTGCAGGAAAAAACTGATCATCGAGATCATGGGAAAACACAGCAACATTATTTTCTGTGATCTGAACGGACGCATCATCGACAGTATCAAGCACGTCTCTGCACAGATGAGTTCGGTACGTGAAGTATTGCCGGGACGCGATTACTTTATTCCGGATACGATGTCGAAAAAGAATCCGATGACGGCTACGCAGGAAGAATTCATTTCGGCAATCCTTGCAAAACCGATGACGATATCCAAAGCAATCTATTCCAGCATGACAGGTATCAGCCCGGTCATTGCCGAAGAGATCTGTTATCTTGCAGGTGTGGACTCTTCCATGACGGCGCATGATCTTTCCGAAGATGTACTGACACATCTGTACCGTCAGTTTACCTATTATATGGAGGACGTAAGACAGGGAAATTTCCATCCTTCTATTTATTATAATGGAAATGCACCAAAGGAATTCAGTGCCCTTCCGGTCACACATTTTAACGAATATACAAAAAAAGAGTTCTTTTCCATCTCGGAAGTCCTCTATACGTATTATTCCACACGTAACACACTGACCAGAATCCATCAGAAAAGTGCAGATCTCCGGCATGTTGTCCAGACAGCACTGGAACGGAACCGCAAAAAATACGATCTTCAGTCCAAGCAGTTAAAGGGAACGGAAAAGCGTGACAAATATAAAGTTTACGGAGAACTGATCAATACTTACGGCTATAATCTGGAACCGGGATCAAAAGAACTGACTGCCCTGAATTATTATACCAACGAAGAGATTACTATCCCGCTTGATCCGACACAGACTCCGGGCGAGAATGCACAACGTTATTTTGCAAAATACAACAAACAGAAGCGTACATTTGAAGCATTGACGGAGCTGATCCAGGAAACTGCCGATGATATCCAGTATCTGGAATCTATCAGCAACGCACTTGACATTGCTCTGAACGAAGCGGATCTTGCTCAGATCAAAGAGGAACTGATGCAGAGCGGCTATATCCGCAGAAAACATACGAAGAAAAAAGTTAAACTGACCAGCAAACCAATGCATTACATTTCCAGTGATGGTTATGATATGTACGTTGGAAAGAACAACCTTCAAAATGAAGAACTTACTTTTTCTTTTGCCAATGGCAATGACTGGTGGTTCCATGCAAAAGGTGCTCCGGGATCTCACGTTATCGTCAAAAGCGGCGGGGATGAACTTCCGGACCGTACCTTTGAAGAAGCAGGTCGTCTGGCCGCTTACTACTCTAAAAACCGTGGAGCAGACAAAGTGGAGATCGACTATATCCAGAAAAAACATGTCAAGAAGCCGAACGGGGCAAAGCCGGGATTCGTTGTTTACTATACAAACTATTCTCTGGTCATTGACTCCGATATTTCAAATATAAAAAATGTGCAGGATTAATTTCTGCACATTTTTTTACAATACATTACATTTTATCTGGTTCCGGCCAGATAATCGATAAACTGCTGGGCAGTTCTTCCGGATAATCCACCGTGACTTAATTCCCATTTATTTGCTTCCAGGAATAATTCATCGTCTGACATGTCAATTCCGTTTTTCTTTGCCAGTTCACGCACAATCTCCTGAAACTGTTTCTTATCCGGCTTTCCAAAGTATATAGTAACACCGAATCTTGCCACCAGAGACAGTTTTTCCTGAACGGTATCATTTGTATGAAGTTCTTCATCTCTGTCTTCTTTATCTTTGAATGTCTCGCGGATCAGATGTCTTCTGTTTGAAGTTGCATAGATCAATACATTATCAGGCTTCTTTTCAAGTCCGCCTTCGATCACAGCTTTCAGATATTTATATTCAATCTCGAATTCTTCAAAAGAAAGATCATCCATGTAAATGATAAATTTGTAATTGCGATTCTTAATCTGTGCGATCACATCATTCAGATCCTGGAACTGATGTTTGTATACTTCGATCATACGCAGTCCCTGGTCATAGTACTGGTTCAGGATTGCTTTGATAGAAGAAGATTTTCCTGTTCCCGCATCACCGAACAGCAGACAGTTATTTGCTTTCTTTCCCTCAACAAATGCTTTTGTATTATCGATCAGTTTTTTCTTGGCGATCTCGTATCCTACCAGATCATCCAGATGTACGTGCGCAATCTTTGTGATCGGTTCGATCAATGCACCCTCTTCTGTGTGCGCAATACGAAATGCTTTGTGAAGTCCAAGTTTTCCGACACCGAATTCCTTGTAAAACTGTGTTATAACAGCCTTAAATTCTTCTGCCGTCTCTGCTTTTGCAAGTGATTTGCTCAGATCGCAGATACGATCCCGGATTCTTTGGTTGAACACACTTCCGTGTCCGCTTGTTCCCACATAATCATGCAGCATGGAAATACAGTCAACGCCCATCACACTTTCCATATCTGCAAAGTCATAATCAAATAATTCTTTGAATATTTCGAAATCGTGCAGTGCAACCTGATTGATGCTTCCATCTACCGACCCGACAATTTCGCAGGATGTACTGTAAGCATTCTCATGGCTTGCCATCAGGTAAGTCAGATAATTATGCCAGAGATCACCCTCGAATCCATGGCTGACTGCCATCTCCAGGATCTCGTTGACTGCATCATATAACAGTCCTTTCATATCTTCCATATTATAATAGTCATTCTGATAATTCTCGATCAAGAATGTGATATCCTGCAGAATCTGTCCGTTCTCCATATGTTTATATAACATCAGTTCATTTGTTCTCATCGTCTTTCCTCCAATATATATCCATTCTGCCTCTGCCTGATGACTTCGACGTTGTGTTTTTTCTTTTAATAATTTCCAAGAATTCTCAAGTTTCTGCTTTCCTCACGCAAACCACGGATTGCATTCTTTACTGCCGGATCTGCAAGATTTCCCTCAAAATCAATGAAGAAGCGGTATTCCCAGCTTTTTCCTTCCATTGGTCTTGATTCAATCTTAGTCATATTCAGATCATTGTATGCAAAATGCGACAGCAGATGATAAAGAGAACTGCTTTCATGTGGAAGTTCCAGGCAGATACTGATCTTTGTTGCATCCTTCAGGAATACTTTCTGATTGGTGATCACGATAAATCTGGTAGAATTGTTCTTTTCATCATTGATATTATCTGCAAGCACGGACAGACCATACACAGATGCCGCATATGCACTGCACACTGCCGCATGACGCTTATCCTGATCTTCCAGGATCTTCTTTGCCGCCAGTGCGGTATTTGCCACACTGATCTGCTGCCAGTCACCATGATCTCCCAGAAAATGTGATGCCTGCATCAATGCTTCTGCCTTGGAATATACTCGTTCAATCTCTGAAATGTCTGTCCCCGGTAATCCGGACAGCGTATTTTTAATCGGAATGATCGTCTCTCCGACAATATAATTTTCAAATTCTACCAGCAGATCATAAATCTCATTGACTGCACCTGCTGTCGAATTTTCAATCGGAAGCACCGCATAGTCGGCTGCACCTTCTTCGATTGCTTCCATTGCTTCCCGGAACGTATGTACATGATAATTATTACAGTCTTTTCCGAAATAATGCTCCATAGCAGCCTGACTGTAAGCACCTTCCGTCCCCTGAAAGACAACTCTGGCTGTATCTTTATCCAAAAGATCAATTCCTATAAATGGCAGTCTTCCAAGTGCTCCAGCCTCAACCAGCTGCTTATACTGCAGCTTTCTGCTGATTGCAAGAAGCTGCTCATACACTTCCCCGATGCCCTTTTTATTAATATCGGATGATACCTTGTTCATCACGTCTGTTATAGTATTTTTTTCACGCTGACGGTCAAACGTCTTATAGCCATTTTCAATCTTACAGATTCCGATCTCTTCACAGAGTTTCATCCGCTTTTCGTAAAGTTCTACGATCTTGTCATCTACACTGCCAAGCTGTGCCCTAAGCTCTTCCAATGATGCCATATACTCTCTCCTTTATGTATATTATGCAGAAAATCTGCAAATCTATTAAATTATAATACATTCTTTCCATAAAATCTACCCATCCGTATCATAGCATTTCAAAAATTACATAGATTAAATTTCTTTAAAAATTATTTCAAGACATTGAAAATCCATGTTAAATATTATATGATGTATGAAAGATTTGAAAACGGAGGTAAAACCATGAATACAATTGAATGTATGAAAACAAGACGCAGTATTCGCAAATTCAAACCTGATCCTGTAAATCATGCCACATTAGAATCTGTGATCGAGGCGGCATCTTATTCTCCATCTTGGAAAAACACCCAGATCACACGTTATACAGCAATTGAAGATTCTTCTGTTCTTGATAAAATCGTTACCGATTATACCCCAGATTTCAATGCAAAAATTATAAAGCAGGCACCGATGCTGATAGCAGTTACTTTCAAAAAAGGCTGTTGCGGCTTTGAACGTGACGGTTCTTACAGTACCAAAAAAGAAGACCGCTGGCAGATGTTCGATGTAGGCGCCGCCTGCCAGACATTTTGTCTCGCCGCACATGATGCCGGTCTCGGAACTGTTATTATGGGAATCTGGGATGAAGACGGTATCACAGATCTGCTGCAGATTCCGGAAGACCAGGAACTTGCCGCTCTCATCGCGATCGGACATCCGGATATCGATCCGGACACACCTAAGAGAAAATCCGTAAGTGATTTATTAACTTATTTATAAAACAGGAGGTTTTTACATGAAACACTTATTAAGTCCACTAGATTTTTCCGTGGAAGAACTGGACAACCTGATGGATATTGCGAAAGACATTGAAGCCAATCCAGAAAAATATGCACATGCATGCGAGGGCAAAAAACTTGCCACTCTTTTCTACGAACCAAGTACACGTACCAGATTAAGCCACGAAGCAGCCATGATCAATCTTGGCGGCAGCGTTCTTGGTTTCTCATCTGCCGATTCAAGTTCTGCTTCCAAGGGGGAAAGTGTAGCAGATACAATCCGTGTAATTTCCTGCTTCGCAGACATCTGTGCAATGCGCCACCCAAAAGAAGGAGCTGCTATGGTTGCAAGCCAGCACGCCACGATTCCGGTGATCAATGCAGGGGATGGAGGACATCAGCATCCGACACAGACCCTTACTGATATGCTCACGATCCGTTCTTTAAAAGGCCGTCTTGACAATATGACAATCGGATTATGCGGGGATCTGAAATTCGGCCGTACCGTACACTCTCTGATTCATGCGCTGGTACGTTATCCGGGTATTCGTTTTGTTTTGATCTCACCGGAAGAATTAAAACTTCCAAGCTATATCAAGAATGATGTATTAGATCGTCAGAACATTCCTTACGAAGAGGTTGTACGGCTGGAAGATGCCCTTCCTGATCTGGACATTCTTTACATGACCCGTGTTCAGAAAGAACGTTTCTTTAACGAAGAAGATTATGTACGCATGAAAGACTTCTACATCCTGGATAACAAAAAGATGGAACTGGCAAAAGAAGACATGTATATTCTCCATCCGCTTCCAAGAGTAAATGAAATTGCCACAGAGGTAGATAATGATCCGAGAGCTGCTTACTTCAAGCAGGTACAATATGGTGTTTACATCCGTATGGCACTGATACTTACACTTTTGGGAATTGAAGTTTAGGAGGATAATAACAATGGTAAAAAATACATTAACTGTCGGTCGTATCGAAGAAGGATTTGTTCTGGATCATATTCAGGCAGGGCGAAGCATGGATATCTATAAATATCTGCATCTGGACAAACTTGACTGCTGTGTTGCGATCATTAAAAATGCAAAAAGTAATAAAATGGGAAAGAAAGATATCATGAAGATTGAATGCCCTATCGACTTTATGGATCTGGACATTCTCGGTTTTATTGATCATAACATCACCGTAAATATTATTAAGAATTCCGCGATTGTAGATAAGAAAGCGCTTCATCTGCCTCACGAGATCCGCAATGTGATCCACTGCAAAAACCCGCGCTGCATCACCTCGATCGAACAGGGACTGGATCATATATTTGTACTTACCGATCCTGAAAAGGAAGTCTACCGCTGTAAATACTGTGAAGAAAAATACGACGGAAGACGTAAATAATTTCTTTGGGACAAAAAAGAGAACCTGTCAACTGACAAGTTCTCTTTTTTATACAAGCAAGACGATAAGCCGGGTTATGTCATTGGATGATCATCTATCTAGACCCGCCGTTGCCAGCGGGTTCAAGCGACCTACCTAAGACGTGACGGGCCGCCACATCGTCTTTATCCGGTCTTGCTTCGGATGGGGTTTACATATGCCCCTGCTGTTACCAGCAAGGCGGTAGTCTCTTACACTGCCCTTCCAACCTTACCAGGATCAGATCCTGGCGGTACATTTCTGTTGCACTATCCTTGGAGTCACCTCCACCGGACGTTATCCGGCATCCTGCCCTGTGAAGCCCGGACTTTCCTCACCTGCTGCCTTTCGGCAATTACAGCTGCGATCATCTGTCTTACTTGCATTTTTTCAAAAGCGTTTATTATTATAACACTATTTTATTAAAATAACAAATCTTTTTTATTCTGATTCTTTGCATTACACATTCACTTCAAATACCTGCCCCGGTTCTTTTACCTCTATTACACGTTCTTTGTATGGCTCTGCCTCAGGGTTCTCCATCAGACGGTCATAAATTTCGTAATCTCCCCACATATGCATCGGAAACACATATTTTGTATGGGTATGTTTCATAAAATAATCCATTCCCCACGCATACTGATTTTCCTGTCTGGGATCCAGCGGAACAAACGCTATATCAATTACAATATCTTTCAGCTTGTCAATCTCCCTCTGATAATCCTGACGCATCTGTTCATTATAGCTTTCTGTTTCTCCTTCCCAGTGCCACCAGTTCAGATCCCCCGCATGATAGATTACCTTGTCTTCCATATACACAATAAATGCAACCCCCTCATCGGTAGAATGAAGTGTCTGTACCTTTATACCATCAAAATCATATTTCTTATTTGCAGTTACATATACAGTCCGCTCCGACTGTTCCTCTGACTGTTCTTTTCCTGCAATATCTGCTGAAAGGATGTACCGAACATCTGGATATTGCTCACTCCACCCGAAGATTTTTTTATTAAAATGATCATAATGCGAGTGACTGGCAAATACATAAATCTTTTTCTGCTGATCAAATTCCGGAAGGCTTCCCCTGTACCAGTCAAAAATCAGCACATATTCTTTATATTCTGCTGCAAACCCACTATGTTCCAGGTATGTAACCTTCATATCTCCTATACTTCTCCTTTGATGACCTTAACAGCATGTACAAGCTCCGGAAGTAAGTATCTTAAACTCTCCTTCACTGCCTGTGCTTTTCCCGGAAGATTAACAATCAGAGTCTCTCCACAGATTCCTGCCGCACTTCTATTCAGCATACTGCGTCTGGTGAGCTTCATTGTATGTGCCCGCATTGCTTCCGGGATTCCCGGAACCGGTCTTTCTACAATATCCATCGTTGCTTCCGGTGTACAATCGTCCGGATTGCACCCTGCTCCACCTGTGGTAAGGATCAGGTCTGCTGCTTTTCCATCTGCCAAACGTTTCATAATTGCGGACAATACTTCTCTGTCCAGCGGCAGTGCTCTCATAAATACAACTTCCAGTCCGGCTTCTTCCGCTACAAGCTTTACTGCCTCTCCGCTTTCATTCGCTTTTGTCCCTTTGTATATATCTGTATTTGCTGTAATAATTGCTACTTTCATATTGTACCTCCAACATTTATCTGTGATAGTCATATACCTTTATATTTTAACTCTTTTGTCATGATAATGCAATCTTATAAGCTTTATTTCCGACACTTACGGATGCCAAAAAACTTATTCCACGGCTTTCCGCATGTTCCCACAAAAAAAGATTCACATTTTCCATTTTCTAAAATATTGGTCAAAATGTGAATCTTTTTCTATTATCTTTTTTCGCTATTTTATTTACAGTGCTTTGCGGTACAACATCTCCACATCCTTTAATGTTGTCTGTCTTGGATTAGCCGCAATATTTCCACTCTTCATCGCATCTACAGCCATCTGTGGAATCTTGTCTTCTGTTACACCGACTTCGGAAAGAGTCTTTGGAATACCAAGAGATGCATTTAATTTCTTGATCTCTGCCACCAGCATCTCTGGTTTGAAATCTTTTACCGGCTCTTTATCTTCACTGATATAATTGTAGATTTTTTCATAGCGTCCGTGATCTGCCAGCGCATTATACTCTACGATCACAGGAAGCAGAATAGAGTTCGCCACTCCATGCTGTACACTAAAGAATGCGCTGACCGGATGTGACATAGCATGTACATCTCCCAGTCTTGCCCATGCAAATGCAATTCCGGCAAACATACTTCCTGACATCATTGCACATGCAGCTTCCTCGTCCTTTCTGTTTGCCACAAATCTACGGATATTACCACCGATCAGTTCCATTGCTTTTTCTGCCATTGCATCAGAAAACGGTGAAGCGCCAAGTGATGTATATGCTTCCCATGCATGGATCAGTGCATCAATTCCGCAGGAAGCCGCAACCATCGGTGGTACAGACATGATCATCTCCGGATCTAACAGTGCATATTTTGGAAGTAATTCGTAACTGAATACTGTCAGTTTATAATTTCTGGAGGTATCTGTAATAACGGAGAACGCCGTCACTTCACTTCCCGTACCGGCTGTTGTCGGAATTGCAATGATTGGTTCGATCGGTCCCGGAACAAGATGTGCACCTTCATACTCTGTAATGGATCCGCCGTATCTTGCCAGAACACCTACCGCCTTGGCAACATCCATCGGGCTTCCGCCTCCAAGTGCTACGATACTTGTCGCTCCTGATTCCTTATATACCTTTGTCGCCGCATTTACCATATCCACTGTAGGGTTTGGAAGAATATCAAGAAAACTTACTGTTTCTATACCTTCTGTCTCCACAATATCCAGCACTTTCTGTACGACTCCTAATTTCTCCAGCCCTCTGTCTGATACTACCATCATCTTTTTAGAACCGCTTTTTTCAAGAAGCTCCGGCAGTCTTTTTAAAGAACCTACACCAAATACAATATCCTGCGGTACTTTGAACGTGTAATCTTTCATTTTTATCATCCTCCAGATTCTTATTATCTATTATGGTAAAAAAAGAGACCACACCCTGACGAGTATGGCCCCTTTACCAATTTCTAATTCATATTATAGACACGGTCATTCACAGATTTCAAGTATTTTTTCATATTTATTTACTTTTTTTCTAAATGATAATGCATACCATGCCTCCATTACTGTCATTTACGATTTTCTGCATACTATCCTGAAGTTTTTCCTGGCTTTCTTCATTGATGACCGCCATCTTATTTTTCAGACCGTCCATAACCAGTTCTTCCACTGTTTTTCCGAATATACTGGTTTTCCAGATACCTCCTTCCATTTTTTCTTCATTTTTAATATACTGGATCAAATCTTCCGCCTGCTGCTCATTTCCAACAATCGGGGCTATCTCCGTCTCTATATTTGCACGGATCAAATGAATGGAAGGCGCCTGCGAATGAATTTTCACCCCATATTTATTTCCCTGCCTGATGATCTCCGGTTCATCCAGAATAATCTCTTCTTTTGTCGGACTGACTACTCCATACCCTTTCATCCGGACTGCTGTAAATGCATCTTCTACATTTTCATATTCATTCTTTAACATTGAAAGCTTCTTCATCGTCTTTATCAGATCATACTGACCTGAAATTGTAGTTCCTGTCATCTCACTCAACATTTCATAATAATACTTTTCATACATATGGATCCGAATGATAACACAGCCTGTATCCATCTGTATCTGTTCTACATACCAGTCTTTTATGTAAGAACTGTCCGGTCTTCCGGTCAAAGATACCGCATCCTTAATTTCTTCAAGATTTCCAAGAATTTCTTGTATATGTTCCAGCAGATCCTGTTTGATCTTATGCGTAACCGGAAGCATTTCCACCCATTTCGGTATATAAAATTGTACCTCCGATACCGGAAATTCATACAAAACGGCCTCCAGAATCTGGTAAATATCTTCTTCTTTTATCTGTTCACAATTTACAGTCATCGCTCTGACCTGATAGGTATCTTCCAGCTTTTTAACCTTTTCTTTAGCTTCCTGTCCATGCGGTTTTTTTGAATTTACCAATACCACGAACGGTTTCCGGATAGACTGAAGTTCCCTTATCGTACGTGCCTCCGCATCTTCATAATTATCTGACGGGATATCTGTGATCGTTCCGTCTGTTGTGACCACGATTCCTATCGTTGCATGCTCACGTATCACTTTCTGGGTACCTGTCACTGCCGCTTTGGTAAATGGTATTTCTTCCTGGTACCACGGGGTTTTTACCATACGTTCATGCCCGGCCTCCTCGTATCCCGAAGCACCCTTCACCAAATATCCGACACAGTCTATCAGACGAACCTTCACTTCAACGTCCCGGTTCAGATGTATTACTGCCGCATCTTTCGGTACAAATTTTGGTTCTGTTGTCATAATCGTTTTGCCTGCGGCAGACTGCGGAAGTTCGTCTCTTGTCTGCTCTTTCATATGTTCATCTTCCATTCTCGGCAATACCATTACATCCATAAAACGCTTAATAAATGTCGATTTTCCCGTTCTTACCGGTCCTACAACACCGATATAGATTTCTCCGTGCGTTCTTGCTTTTATATCTTTATATAACTGTTCTGTGTCCACTTTCCCTGCTCCTTCCTGCTGTGCTGTTAAAGTATATGCACTTCTTCGCTCTTTATAGAACTTGCACTACAGATCAATAGTCATTTTCTATCGTTTCCGTATCTGTTTAGCATTTGATTATACATCTGCATTTTGTTAAAATATAGGCAAACATAAAGATAATTTTTATTACAAAAAGGAGATTCTTATTATGGAAAGACATCAGATTACCGGACACACCGAATTAATCGGTCTTCTGGCTTATCCTATCCGTCACTCACAGTCACCGGCAACACATAATGCAGCTTACGAAAAGCTTGGTGTTGACATTGTAAATCTAGCATTTGAAGTAGATGCACCTGAGCTTGAGGATGCAATTAAGGGCTTACGCGCGCTGAAACTCCGTGGTGCCAATGTTTCTATGCCAAACAAAACGATCGTACATCAGTATCTGGATGAAATCTCTCCGGCTGCCAAACTCTGTGGCGCAGTAAATACTATCGTCAATAAAGATGGCTATCTGGTCGGACACATCACAGACGGTATCGGTTATGTACAGTCTTTAAAAGACAATGATATTGATCCTACCGGAAAGAAACTGACAATTGTAGGTTCCGGCGGAGCTGCTACTGCTGTTGAAATTCAGGCTGCACTGGATGGTGTCGCTGAGATGTCTATCTTCGCAAGAGACGATAAATTCAAGCAGAATGCACTGGATACAGTAAAGAAAATTAACGAAAACACCAATTGTAAAGCAACATTCTACCCTCTGGAAGATCTGGACAAATTAAAAGAAGAGATGCATTCATCTTATCTCTTCACAAATGCCACAGGTGTTGGAATGAAACCGCTCGAAGGAATTACCTATATTCCTGATCCTTCTTTCTTCCGTCCTGATCTTATCGTAACAGATGTTGTCTACGCACCACACGAAACAGCAATGCTGAAAATGGCAAGACACGCCGGATGTAAAACAATGAACGGTCAGGGCATGATGCTCTTCCAGGCAATTGCTGCTATCGAACTGATCCTCGGCAAACGTGTGGACAGTGAATATATGAAAGAAAAACTGGGAATTTCCTACGTTTATGAAGATTAAGGAGAATTTTTCTATGAACACTGTAAAAGTAAGAAATTTGGAACTCGGAAACGGAATTCCGGCAATCTGTATTCCTAATGTTGGAAAGACAAAAGAAGACATTCTTTCTCTTACCCGTACCTACCTTGACATGCATATGGATCTGATGGAATGGCGGATGGACTGGTACGAAGATGTCGAAGATATTGCAAAAGTCACAGAGCTCGTAAAAGAACTTCGCGATGTAATGGGCAATACTCCTCTTCTCTGTACATTCCGTACAGACAAAGAAGGGGGCGTACATCCAATGCCCACTGAAAAATACGCCGAACTTAACAAAGCAGTTGCTGCAACCGGCAATGCTGATATTATTGACGTAGAGATCTTTACAGGCGATGACATTGTACGGGAGATGATTGATGCAATCCACGTTTCCGGCACAAAGGTTATTGCTTCTAACCATGATTTTGACAAAACACCTGCCAAATCTGATCTCATTTACCGCCTCCGCAAAATGCAGGATATGGGAGCCGATATTCCTAAAATGGCGGTTATGCCACAAACCAAAAAAGATGTCCTGACTCTTCTTTCCGCTACTGAAGAGATGGCATCCGATTATGCCGACAGACCAATCATCACCATGTCTATGGCAGGGCTTGGAAGCATCAGTCGTATTGCCTGCGAGGCATTTGGTTCCTGTCTGACATTTGGTTCCGGAGCACAGGCTTCTGCACCTGGACAGATCGGAGCAGAAAAATTACATCAGGCACTTCAGATTGTGCACGATGCATTGTAAAAAACGAAAAAAGAGAGAGGGCCCATGGATATTCCCACAGGCCCTCATTTTATGTTTATTACATTTATTTTAATATATTATCCTGCCACACAACATAACACAGGCACATATTTTTTATCCCTGTTTTTTCTGGGCAAGAAGCCTCTGCACTTCTTCGTTTCTTTTCGCTTCTACCTGATCCAGTTCTTCCGTTGTAAGCGCTCCCAGTTTTTTCTTCTGGAAATCCATATTTGAAAGTAACAGGTTCATTACAAAACCGACAAGCAATGCCCATCCGGATCCTTTGAATGCCAATACCGCTGCCATAACACCTGCAATACTCTTATCTGTGTTAGACTGACAGTATTCCATACCTATTCTGGCACAGACATAAGCCTGGAACAATAATGTGATTGCCGATCCGACTCCCATGATTGGTTTCATGAAAGATGCGATCGGTACCAGAATAACACTGATAAATGTCGCCATACGGAAAGAACTCATTCCACCGATCAATGATTTCATTGCTTTCTTTCCTTCTTTATAACGCATTGCTACCGATACGGTCATTCCAACCCAAAGCGGTCCTGCCAGTGGTGGGAATGGTGCGAAAATCGCAAGGATCAGGTTTCTCAGTCCACTGATCAGATTTGATCTGCTCGAGTTAAAGTCAATATATTCATCGCTTCTGCTCTCCTGTGCTTCCTCTACCAGAGTCTTTGATGTAACAAAATCTCCAAATGCCAGTACATAGCAGATCAAGGCCAGAGGTATGGCACTGATGAACTTTGAAAGCGGAGGGAAACCTACCGCAAAGATACTGACTGTATGGAATATATTACTGAAATCAGGAATTCTGATGACTGTTCCAAGTTCTAATACAGGTTTTGATAACTCTCCAAGAGCAACCCCTGCTACCATAGCAATCAGATACGGGAACAAATTGCCGTATTTTGCCATGATATCTAATATTTTATATTTACTTCTGTTCTTTTCGCAGAATGGTGAAAAGCTTAAAAATGCGAGCAATAATGTACCGGCGAGTGTTGCTACCGGTGCAGTCATAAGCTGGCTTCCATCCGATAATTGTCCCTGCAATACCGTAATCGGTGCAGCGATCAGGATACCACCTTTAATTGAATTTGGCACACCATTTACAAATTTGTCTGCCAGTTTCGTAATTCCCATAAATATAAATACAAATGCGACCAGAAGCTGCAACGCGATCATTGCCTGTATTCTGTCTGGTCCCTTTTCGAACCCATTTAAATACGCCAGGGTAAATGGCAGTGTCGGAGTAATCCATCCCGGAACTACCGGATCCCCTAACCATCCATGAAGCATATACATAAATACTTCAATGATGACACAGCTCCATGCAAGTTCATATGGAAGTCCAAGATTATCTGTCAGATACGGAATAGAACTTAAAGCTGTTGCGCCAAGGATCAGACCCTGAAAAAATTCCACATATTCTACTCTGTAATGGATTCCCGGAATTCTCCATTGAAATGGACCAAGAGGAATAAAGGGAAGTTCATTGGCTCTTTTTGCTCTTTTCGGACTCATCTTTGAGTGTCCTCCTTCGTCTTATGATTTTTTCATACAAATATTCTTCGTATGCTTCAGCATCAGCTAGCTATTATGATATAACACCGGTCATTCCATAGATGTTTTCTATAGAATGACACGTATTATCCTCTAATTTTTTAGTGTTTTCTATGAATGTCTTTTTTTTAACAATCCTATGTTAAAAGGAAGGGACTGTCTATCCGCTGCCATCCGGAACAACAGTCCCTTTTTGTCCTTCATTACATTTTTTTACAATGCACTCTTTCCGAAGATTTTCTTGTGCTGCGCTACTAAGTAGAGGGAACTTAAAATAGCAAGAATTGCAAATACCAATAACATGATCATGAGGCTGTATACTGCATTTGCCTCACCCGATGCTTTTGTAAGCTGTGCTGCCACTACCGGGATCAGGTAGCTTGCTGCACCCATAAATGTGTAATAGATACCGGTGTTTCTTCCCTTTGGTCCCGGGTTGAATAACTGAACCACTGCAAGACCAGTCTGAAGAGCACCACCTGCTGCAAAGAATCCTAACATTGCAATTGCAATGTAGATAATTGCTACCTGATGAATAAACAGAACACCTGCAAGTGCTACTGCAGTACAGATAGAATCAATCAAGACAACTTTCAGTGGGCTCCATTTTAATTTAGCCATCATGAATGCCCAAAAAAGTACTGCACAGATAGAACCGATTGTATAGATAGATGTCATACCTGCTGCCTGCATCTCAGACAATCCACATACAGATAATCCGAACGCTTTCGTATACTGCTGAGCACCATACATGATTGCCATGCAGAGGAATGCATAAAACATTACCAGAAATACTACAAATTTGCTCGGTTTTGTAAGCATAGCTGCTTTCGCTGCATCAATTTCTGCCTGTACTGCATCTTTTGATTTTCCATCATTTCCTTCCGATGCCTTCTTCTGATCATCATATACGAATGGTGCAATAATTGCAAGTACTAAACAGATAATAGACATAACTACCGGAATCATAACATTTAATTTCCAGTTTCCACTGTTTGCATTATGTACTACTAGAAGTGGATATACCATACCTGACAGTGAAACAAAGAATTTGATTCCTACAAGCGCTGATCCAGGTGCTGCCGGATAAGCTTCCTGTACTGCAGGGTATCCTGAAGCATCCCAGAATCCTGAAGTTGCAACTCCAGATGCAAAACCGCATACAGAAGCAACCAGTGCACTCTTAGTAAATAAGAATCCAAGGAAGCAGATAATATATAATGCTGCTCCACCGATCATCAGTTTCTTACGTCCGACACGGTCAGAGATTTCTCCACCAATCCATACGCTTATGAATTTACCAAATCCAGTCCATGCAACTGCTGTACTTACTGCTGCAAGTCCTGCTGCATATGCTGCAGACTGCGGATCTGACATATTGAATCCCCACTGTTTTGCGAAATTCACATTATTCTGGCTTAATATAATTGCCTGAATTCCATGTGTCAGATAGCAAAAATATACGCAGATGATAGACCATAAATATTTCTTTGCTTTCATTCCCTCATTCTCCTTTGTCTTTTATTTTGCCTGTGCTTTCTGGAATTCCTGATACTCGGCAAGCGGCATTTCTTTTCCAACGAACAGTCCATAGTTTACTGCTCCCTGCTGCTGAAGCATTCCCACTCCGCCGATTGCCTTGCATCCTGCTTCTTCTGCTTCCAGGATCATTTTTGTTTTTTCCGGGCTGTATACAGTATCTGCAACAACCAGATCTTTACGGAATAACGATTTGTCAACCAGTGTCACATCCTGATGTGGTTTCATTCCCATAATTGTAGCATTTACAAGAATGTCACATGCTTTGATTGCTTCTTCCAGTTTAGCCTTGTCATCAAGGTCATCTACGGTAACTACACACTCCGGACACTTCTCTGCTAATTTAGCTTTTGTTCCTTCTGCTCTTTCAAAGAATTTATCTTTGATATTGAAGATATTTACTTCTTTTGCTCCATCCAGTGCTAACTGAACCTGAATTGCTGTAGCAGCTCCGCCTGCTCCAAGAACAACAACCTTTTTGTCTTTTACAGGTGCTCCGTTGAGTTCCAGATTCTTAACGAATCCGACACCATCTGTAATGTGTCCTGTGATTACTCCGTCATCGTTAACGAATACATTGCAGGCTCCGATGATCTCAGCTGCAGGTGATAGTTTGTCCACCAGCTGTGCAGCGATGTTCTTGCATGGCATAGTAAAGTTACCACCACGCATATTTAATAAACGGATAGATTCGAATACTTTCGGCATTTCCTCTTCTGTTACATCAAATGCCATATACGCATAATCCAATCCATCATGCTGGAAGCTGAAGTTGTACATTGCAGGAGATCCTGAATGTCCGACCGGTGTTCCAAATAACGCCATTAAGCCTGTATGTCCGGAAATTCTTTTTTCCATGATCTTAACCCTCCTGGTTTTCTTTCTAAATTCAATTATTAAAGTTTTAATGCCACATCGTAAGCTTCTTTTGTAGCATCCAAGGCACGACGTGCTCTTACTGCATCACCTACTACATGAACTTCCGGAACAATGTCCTTTAATTCATCGGCGAAGTCATATACAACATTCTGACCATCGCGGTGTGTATAACGGGAGCTGAATCCCATAGAAAGAACAACTGTGTCGAATCCTCTTGCCTCGTAAATTGTCTCATCAGATTTATCTGCGGCATTCTTATAGCTTACGCCGTCTGAGAAGATTTCAGATACTGCGGCACTTGTAATCTGTTCAATTCCGTATTTTTCAAATGCTTCCATAAGGAAGATACGGTGCTCGTGGATCACATCCGGTCCAATGGCATCTCTCATCTCGATAACAGATACTTCATGTCCCTGTTCAGCAAGGAAATCTGCTGTCTCGGCACCTACCATACCGCCGCCTACAACTAAGACTTTATGTCCTACCGGACGTGTTCCTTCCAGACAATCCACACCATATACGATATCAGGGTTGTGGATACCTTTGATAAACGGAAGGACTAATGTCTCAGATCCGGTTGCAAGGATAACTGCATCCGGTGTATCTTCTTTTAACATCTGTGCTGTTACTTTTGTGTTCATCTTGATATTTACACCGGCTTTTTCGCATTTTACGATATAGCTTCTGATCATACCTGTGATGTCACCTTTTCCCGGCGGATAAGCTGCCAGTCTCATGTTTCCACCAAGTTTATCTGTAGCTTCAAATAATGTCACGTCATGCCCACGTCTCTTAGCTGTAAATGCGGCACACATACCTGCTACTCCGCCACCGATGACATATACTTTCTTTGCCTTTTCTGCTTTCGGAAGACCTTCTGACTCACGGCCAAGCACAGGATTTACCAGACAGCAAAGAGGTTTTCCGGCATACATGTTAGCGACACATCCCTGCAGACATGCGATACAAGGTGTCATATCTTCCAGTCTCTCTTCCTGCGCTTTTTCAGGAGTATGAGGATCTGCCAGTGACTGACGTCCAAATGCCACCAGATCAGCTTTTCCAAGTTTTACCATCTGTTCTGCGAACTGTGGCTCTGTGTAACGTCCGACTGTAATAACCGGAACAGATACACAATTTTTGATATTTGCTACAAGCTCTGCCGAGAATCCGCCATGAATTCCTGTCGGAGCCCACATATACTCATCTTTCAGATGTACCGCACGTGATACATGAAGTCCATCCACTCCGCAATCTTCAAGATAAGAAGCAATTGCACACATATCATGGTTATCCAGACCGCCAAACATATCTTCTGTACTGTTGATACGTGCAAGCACTGCAATTTTACCTTCTGTTCTCTTCTTAACTTCTTCAACGATCAGACGAGAAAATCTCATTCTGTTTTCGAAGTTTCCACCAAATTCATCTACACGTTTATTCGTTCTTGGTGACATAAAAGAATTCACAAGATAACCGTGTGCCATGTGAATTTCCACTGCATCTGCTCCGCCCTTCATTGCGCGGACCGCTGCATCTCCATATCCTTTAATAAGCTCATATACCTGCTCTGTAGGAACTGCTTCCGGAATATCTCTTCCATCAGCCGCTGCAATAGCTGTTGCTGCCTGGATTGGTGCTCCCGCATTCTTGGCATTTCCTTCCGGTCCGGCATTCTGAAGCTGAATGGAAATCTTAGCACCTTCTGCATGACAGGCATCGGTAATCTTTTTCAGACTCTCAATGCTGTTGTCATCATACAGACAAGGTTTTCTCGGGCCACCCTTTGCTCCTTTATGGACAACTGTTGCTTCGATCGTGATCAGGCCAAACTGACCTTTTGCACGTTCAGCATAGTATGCAACAGACTCATCGCTCCATGTTCCATCTGTATTTGCAAAATTATTTCCCATTGGTGGTACTACAAAGCGGTTCTTTACTGTCATTGGTCCGATCTGAATCGGAGAAAACATATTTTTGAACTTCATTATTTTTTTCCTCTCTCTTTTGAACAAATCTGATTTCTATAAATTAGTCTACCAGTTCTGGCCAAGCTTCTTTTAATACTTTTTCAGTATTCTCATATGTATAAGCTGCTGCTTCGTTAATTCCTCTTCCAAGGATCTCGTCAGAAATTACTTCTACACCAACAACCTTTGGATCAATTCCTGCATCTTTGATCATCTTAACGAATCCAGCTGTATCTTTTGCTCCTGTTCCAGGTGCAAGACGGTCATGCATGGACTCATCTCTTAAGATTGAATCTGCATACGGTCTCTCATATGCATCATTGATCTGGATGGAAATAACTTTTTCAGCGATTTCCGGTGTAAGAATATCATATGGCTGATTAGCTCTTACCCAGTGCCATGTATCAAGGATAAGCATTGCATTCTCACATCCGGATGCTTTTACAACTTCCCAGCCTTTCTGAAGGTTTGGAATACCGCTGTATGGCATTGGCTCAACACCAATAATGTATTTTCCGGCTCTCTGACACAGCTCTTTTAATTTCTGCGCTGTATATTCTACGGAATAATTTTCCATCAGTCCACAGTTGATATGACCAACTCCGAAAAGTTCACACATATGGAAGCACATCTGCTCTTTGTATTTCTGCTCGTATGAACGATGCTCTTCGCACCACTGAACGATATACTCAACTTCTGTTACTTTCATGTCATGTTTATCAAGAATTGCAAGAATGTCTTTGTCATGAAGTCCCTCATTCAACGCATCAACATAAGTTTCTGCACGAAGACCGATTCCTTCATACCCTGCTTCTTTTGCAGCGATCACACGGTCTTCAAATTTGCACTGATCTCCAAGTGTCCATGAACTTACTGTAATTGGATTCTTTTTTGACATAATTCTACCTCCATTGTTAAAATTGAACAGATTCCCTTTTTGCTTAATGTTCAATCTAGTAATATTTGCTATGGTTTGATTATATATCCTTGTTAAATAAAAAACAAATTGGTTATTCTATTATAATTTATAGATTTTATTCATAGTTTTTCCACTCCGTTCATGATAAGATATAAACATATATAAATATAACAAAAGAAAGGGGGACCGGCTTTATGAATCTGTATCATCTAAGATATTTTGCCACGTTGGCACATCTGGAGCATTACACAAAAGCCGCTGAAATTCTTTCCATCACTCAGCCAAGCCTGAGTCATGCGATCGCATCTCTTGAAAAAGAACTGGGGGTAAAACTTTTTGAGAAAGAGGGCCGGAATGTAGTCCTTACAAAATGCGGGCAGGCCTTTCTCATTGATGTGGAACAGGCTCTGGATATGATCGATTCCAGTGTTAACAAGCTTCAGATGACAGGTCGTGGTGAAGGTCGTATCGACATCGTGGAACTGCGCACTCTAAGCAGTACTGTGGTTCCCGGTTTCGTAAAAGGATTCCTGGATTCTACGCCGGACAAAAAGATTGACTTCTATTTTCATAGTTCTACAGGTCTTACTTCTGATATGATCCAGGGGTTAAAAGACCGAAAATATGACATTGCATTTTGCTCTATGATGGACAATGAACCGCTGATCGAATTCATACCTGTCGCAAAACAGGAACTGGTATTGATCGTGCCAAAAGGACATCCTCTTGAAGAACGCAGCTCTATTGATCTGAAAGATACACTTTCTTATCCGCATATTGCTTTTTCCAAACGAAGCGGCTTAAGATATGTTATTGACAAATTGTTTCATAAATGTGGAGGTTACCCGCAGATTGCTTACTCCATGGAAGAAGATCAGGGCGTTGCAGGTCTTGTCGGTGCAGGTTTTGGTATTGCAGTTGTTCCAAAGATGCCCATTCTTTCTTATATGCCGGTATCTATTATCGAAATAGAAAAACCTTCGTGGGAAAGACTCTTTTATATGGCTACTTTAAAAAATGTCTATCAGGCACCTGTCATCATGGATTTCAAAAAGTATGTAATAGAACATGCGGATCTTTAAAAAATAACAGAGAGGAAAGATTTTTAACAATCTTTCCTCTCTGTTATTTTTATATCATATTGCAAAACTGACTCTTTTTATTCTTCCCATGGAAGAGCCATATGTTCCGCTTTTCCAACACGCAGCATCAGTTCATTTACCGCTTCTTTCGGACTTTTGTCCTCAAACAGCACCTTATTTACTTCTTCAATAATCGGAAGTGATACCTGATATTTCTTTCCAAGCTTCGCTGCTGCCTTTGCAGAATATACACCTTCCACTACCATCTTAACTTCATCCATAGCTTCCTGCATCGTTCTGCCCTGTCCCATCAGATATCCGGCCTTGCGGTTACGGCTGTGTACACTTGCACAGGTTACAATAAGATCTCCGATACCGGCCAGACCACCAAAAGTCTCAGCCGCTCCTCCCATCTTCACACCAAGTCTTGATATCTCGGCAATTCCACGGGTGATCAATGCAGCCTTGGTATTATCTCCATATCCCATTCCGTCTGCAACCCCGGCTGCAAGTGCAATAACATTCTTAAGCGATCCGCCAAGTTCAATTCCCAGAATATCCGGACTGATATATACGCGGAATACTTCATTCATAAAAAGCTGCTGTAAATACTTTGCAGTTGTCTCTGTATGTGCTCCGATACAGACCGTTGTAGGAAGACCTCTTCCTACTTCTTCGGCATGACTTGGTCCTGAAAGAACCGCTACATCTGCCTGCGGTATCTCCTCTTCGATCTGCTGAGACAGTGTCATCAGGGTGTCTTCTTCTATTCCTTTTGCTACATCCACTAAAATCTGTCCGCCTTTTACATATGCGTTCATCTTTTTCGCAGTATTTCTCACATGAATAGACGGTACTGCAAGTACAACTACGTCCTTTCCTTCTACCGCCTCTTTCAGATCCGCAGTAAAAAAAATCTCATTTGGAATCTTTACTCCCGGAAGCTTACTTACATGTTCTCTTTTCTCACTCAGCGTGCGCACTTCTTCTTCCTTATATGACCATACCGTCACATCATGTCCATTTTTACATAATAGTAATGCCAGTGCTGTTCCCCAGCTTCCGGCTCCGATCACACTTACGTTTGCCATAGCCTGTCCTTTCTTTTTATCTGTCATCCCTGACTATTTTTTATCCTTTCCGCCAACACTGATCTTATTCTCTGTGCCGCTTAAAAGTCTCTTAATATTCGCTCTGTGTCTCCAGAATGCCAGTATCATTAGAAACGCTGCTACACCATACATCTCATGCAGATAGGATACATTCTCCACACCAAATCCACCGTGCTGACCATATACGATTACACTGATCAGATAGATTGTAACAACCGTCATGGAACCAAGAGATACATATTTGGTTGCCGCAACAATTGCAATAAATGCTGCAAGACAGATCAGTACGATCCATATATTCGTAGTACTGATGATCAGACCTGCTGTCGCTGCTATACCTTTTCCGCCTTTGAATTTCAGATAGAATGGATAATTATGTCCGAGGACTGCTCCCATTCCGGCATACATGGAAAGTAAAGGCATCATATCTGTATGTGTCTTTCCATAGATCAGATGTACGACAACCACTGCCGCTACGCATTTAAAGCAGTCTCCAAGCAGTGTGACCGCTCCTGCTTTCCAACCCATAGTACGAAGTGCATTCGTTGTTCCTGCATTTCCGCTCCCCTTTTTTCTAAGGTCAACGCCATTCTTTTTTCCATATATGTATCCGGTCTGTATCAGACCAAACACATATCCGACAAGTACACATATCAACCGTTCCATGATTACTGATCCTTTTCCTTTCTTTCCCTGATAAAGAATTTCAAAGCTGTACCACGGAATCCAAATGCCTCCCGGATCTTATTCTCCAGATATCTAGTATAAGAAAAATGCATCAGTTCTTTATTATTTACAAAAATCACAAATGATGGCGGTTTTACCGCTACCTGTGTAATGTAATACAGTTTGAGTCTCTTTCCTTTGTCTGAAGGTGGCTGCTGCATTGCAACAGCTTCTGTCATGATCTCATTCAGAACACCTGTTGCGACACGCAGTGTCTGGTTCTCAATGACCATATCAATCATATCATATAGCTTGTTCAGGCGCTGTCCCGTCTCTGCCGATACATACATGATCTCTGCATACGGCATAAAAGAAAGCACACGGCGTACATTATTCTCGTACTCTTTCATAGTCTTGTCATTCTTTTCAATGGCATCCCATTTATTTACAACAATAATGATACCTTTCCCTCTTTCATGTGCGATACCGGCAATCTTCGCATCCTGTTCCGTTACACCTTCCGTCGCATCGATTACTACCAGAACGACATCTGCCCGTTCCACTGCAGTTACCGTACGGATGATACTGTAGCGCTCCAGTTCTTCTTTTATCTTGCTCTTTCGTCTCAGCCCTGCAGTATCAATAAACACATAATCTTTTCCATTATATTTCACATTGGTATCAATAGCATCTCTAGTTGTTCCTGCTATATCTGATACGATCACACGCTGCTTTCCGGTCAGTTTGTTGATGATTGAAGATTTTCCTACATTTGGTTTTCCTACAATCGCCACTCTCGGACGCTCGTCCTCTTTCTCTTCAGCTTCATGTTCCGGGAAATGTGCGATCACAGCATCTAACATGTCACCGATACCAAGTCTGGAAGCTGCAGATACCGGCACAGGATCACCAATCCCCAGATTATAGAATTCGTATACATCCGGCATAAACTTCTCAAAACTGTCTACTTTATTCACTGCCAGAACGACTGGTTTGCCTGATCTGCGGAGCATATCCGCAACTTTTGAATCGGCATCTACAAGTCCCTGTCTGACATCCGTAATGAAAATGATCACATCTGCAGTATCAATAGCAATCTGTGCCTGTTCTCTCATCTGTGCAAGAATGATATCTTTGCTCTCCGGCTCAATACCACCGGTATCGATCATAGTAAATTCTTTGTCCAGCCATGTGACATCTGCATAGATACGGTCTCTTGTTACTCCGGGCGTATCTTTGACGATTGAAATCATCTCTCCCGCCAGTACATTAAAAAGGGTTGACTTCCCTACATTCGGTCTTCCCACAATAGCAACTACTGGTTTACTCATCTTAACTCTCCTCTATATTTCATTCTATATTTGTCTCTTAACGATACTATTATACATTACCTTTGTCAAATAGTCCAATCAGTAGTTGACCTTTTTATAGAAAAAGTGATATAAATAATTAGGAGTAACTTAATATATAAAATACACAGGAGTTTTTATTATGCCAAATATCAAATTAATGGAAAGCGGACTTCCTGTTGCGCCATTAAAAATCGGTGCTTTGGAATCATGCCGCGAACTTGGTGAAAAAGTAAATGATTACATTGTACAATTCAGGAAAAGCACAATGGACAAGAACACAGATTCACCATTATATTATAATTACCTGCGTGACAATTATCTGATCGATTGTCCGTGTCCACGTTTTGGAAGTGGCGAAGCAAAAGGACTTCTTACAGAATCTATCCGCGGAACAGATCTGTTCCTTATGGTAGATGTCTGTAACCACAGCCTTACTTATTCTGTAAACGGCCATCTGAATCATATGTCACCGGATGATCATTTTCAGGACTTAAAGAGAATCATTGCTGCCGCCAATGGAAAAGCGCACCGTGTCAATGTGTTAATGCCTTTCCTCTATGAAAGCCGTCAGCACAAACGTACCAAACGTGAATCTTTAGACAGTGCCCTTGCACTTCAGGAACTGATCGATATGGGTGTGTCTAATATATTTACATTTGATGCCCATGATCCACGTGTACAGAATTCTATTCCTCTCCACGGATTTGACAGCTTTAACCCACCGTATCAATTTATGAAAGCATTATTAAAAGCGGAGCCGGATCTTAAAGTTGACAAGGAACATCTGATGATCATCAGCCCGGATGAGGGAGCTATGCAGCGTGCTGTATACTTTTCTAACGTTATGGGTGTTAATATGGGTATGTTCTACAAACGCCGTGACTATTCAACTATTGTAAACGGAAAGAATCCGATTGTTGCACATGAATTCTTAGGTGAACATCTGGATGGAAAAGATGCGATCATCATTGACGACATGATTTCTTCCGGTGAAAGTATGCTGGATGTTGCAAAACAGATTAAAGCCCGCGGAGCAAACCGGGTATTTGTCTGCACCACATTCGGACTCTTTACCGATGGTTTTGAAAAATTTGATGATTATTATGAAAAAGGTTACATCGACCGCGTGATCACTACTAATCTCACTTATCTTCCTGCCGAAGCAAAGGAAAAGCCTTATTTCCTGATCGCAGATATGAGTAAGTTTATCGCACTGATCATCGATTCTATGAACCATGATATCAGCATCGGAAAGGTTATGGATCCTACAGAAAAGATTCACCGTCTGTTAGCAAAACATAATACTTCGTTATAAACGAACCTAAAAACAGGATCAACTTTTACCGGTTGATCCTGTTTTATAATAGATATATCAAATTATTTTTTACTTGTACTTACAAAATCACTGTAAGCAGTTCCGTTTTCCAAGGTCTTGTTTTTTGCCGCTGCCATTTCTGAAACGGTTACGAGCTGATAGCCCTCTTCTTCCAGTTTTGGAATCAGCTGAAGCGCCGCATCTACTGTCTGTGTGTGAATATCATGCATCAGTATGATATCTCCGTCTTTCAAATTACGCATAACCTCGTCAATTGTGCTCTGTGTATTTCTCGTCTTCCAGTCCAGTGTATCCACATTCCAGAGGATCATCGGCATACCTACGCTTGATTTCACTGTATCATTAATTGCACCATACGGAGGCCTTAATACAGTAGCCGGACTTCCACAGATATTCTTGATATTTTCATTCGTATCATTGACCTCTTTGGCTATTGCTTCTGCATCAATCTTCGTCAGTTGCTGGTGATCATAGGAATGGTTTCCAAGTTCATTTCCATCTTTCAACATCTGCTTTATGGCATCCGGATAGGATTTTACATTTTTTCCGAGCATAAAAAATGTAGCATGTGCATTATATTTTTTCAACTGATCCAGAATCTCTGATGTTCTTGGTCCGGGTCCATCATCAAATGTAAGTGCCACCATCGGTTTTCCCGGATCTATCTCTGTTTTTTCTTTCGAGAGCAATTCTCCCGACTCGCTGAATTTACATTTCTCAAGTCCGAGCTTCAGCTCTCCTGTTGCCGCAATTCCTTTTGAATCAAAATAATACTCTTTTCCGTCAATGGTCTGCCAGCCGCTCAGTGCCTTTCCGTCATCACTCAGATATGCTCTTCCGTCATCCGTTGTAATCCATCCGGACTTCTGCATGATTCCTTTTTCATCAAAACAATATAACGCATTCTCAATGGTCTGCCAGCCGGTCACTTTATTTCCATCTGCATCAAAATAATATGTATTTCCCTTCGACACCACGAAATCTGATGTTACATAAGTTCCATCGTATTTTTTAAATTTATTACCATTCCATACACCGATTGGATTCTTCACGGTACAGGTTCCGTTCCTGATTGTTACCTGCGCCTTTTTCTTCCATGCTCCATTCAGTTCTTTTTTAATCTTCTCTGACAGTTTTGCTGTAATCACATAAGTTCCTTCTATATTCGAATCAGCTTTACTGGAAATGGTAATATCTTTTCCTTTTTGCAGATCTTTTGCAAAGTCCTCAGCAGTATATGTCTTTGTAAGCTTGTTCTTATCTTTGTCCTGTATCTTTACATCTGCCGTATACGACGGAAGTGCTGTTCCCTGCGTAACCTCAATATCAGCGACCTGTATCGTAATCTGTGCCGGTTTTCTTAGCATTTCACGTATGACCGGTATTGCCACAGCGATCAGGCATATGACAAAAAGAGTAAGACCCACACGAATGTTTCTTACTCTTCTCCTATATTTCTTACGTCTTGATCGAATCCCTGTATTGTCCATTCCCTGTATCCCCCGGATTTCATAAGTTCTGTTTATCAGAGATGAAGATATCTTCACTGCATCTCTTTCATTAATAGGATACTCTAATTCGACATATTTCGCAATTAAGGGATTCTTACAAATTTATTAAGTTTTATTTAACATATAACACGTACACGTAACACTTCACCGATCTGTTTCAGTTCTTCCACAACACCTTCCGGCACTTCGGAATCTACATCGATCATTGTATACGCATATTTCCCCTTGCTCTTATTCGTAAGGTCTGCAATATTCATATTATCTTTTGCAAGAACAGCGGAAATCTGACCGATCATATTCGGTACATTGTGATGTAATACAAGAATACGTGTCTTATCTCCTCTCAGCCCCATATCACAATCCGGATAGTTCACCGAATGTCTGATATTACCGTTTTCCAGATAATCCATCACTTCTTTCACTGCCATCTTTGCACAGTTATCTTCAGATTCTTCCGTAGATGCTCCGAGATGAGGAATTACAATCGCTCCCTTTACACCTGCAATCTCAGGTGTCGGGAAATCTGTAACATAATGCTTTACTTTACCGGCAACAAGTGCATCTACCATTGCTTCGGAATCCACCAGCACATCTCTTGCAAAGTTCAGAACGATCACACCTTCCTTCATAAGGCTCAGGGCATCTTTTCCGATCATTCCCTTTGTGCTGTCAAGTGCCGGCACGTGAACGGTAATGTAATCACAGTTTTCATAGATTTCATCTACATTTGTTGTATGATGAATACTTCTGGAAAGTCTCCATGCAGAATCTACCGACACATATGGATCGTATCCGTATACATCCATGCCAAGATGTGTTGCAGCATTTGCCACAAGCACACCGATTGCTCCAAGACCGATAACTCCAAGTTTCTTTCCCTGCAATTCCTGTCCCGCAAATGCTTTTTTCGCCTTTTCTGCATCTTTGGCTATGTTTCCATCCTCTTCATTCTCCTGCACCCAGTTGATGCCGCCAATGATATCTCTGGATGCCAGCAGCATACCGGCAATCACCAGTTCTTTTACTCCATTTGCATTAGCTCCCGGTGTATTAAATACAACAATTCCCTGTTCCGCACATTTCTCAAGCGGGATATTATTCACACCTGCACCGGCTCTTGCAATTGCTTTCAGATCTGTTGCAAATTCCATTTCGTGCATTGCCGCACTTCTTACCAGGATCGCATCAGCCGTCTCCGGTGTGCTTACAGGTGCATAGTCTTTTGTAAATTCATCCAGTCCTACCTGTGAAATTGGATTCAGATTATGATACTTATACATGATTACAGATTCTCCTTTTCAAATGCTTTCATAAATTCCACGAGTTTTTCCACTCCTTCAACCGGCATCGCATTGTAGATACTTGCACGCATACCTCCGACACTTCTGTGTCCTTTCAGATTTTCAAATCCGGCTTCTTTCGCTTCTTTTACAAATTTTGCATCCAGCTCTTTATTACCTGTTATAAATGGAACATTCATAAGTGAACGGTCTTTTGGAACAACTGTACCTTTGAATAATTTACTTTCATCCAGGTAATCATAGAGAATCTTTGCCTTCTTTTCATTACGCTTTTTGATTGCTTCCAGACCACCCTGCTTTTTCAGCCATTTGAATACTTTCCCGCAGATATAGATTCCATATGCCGGCGGTGTATTGTATAAAGATCCGGCATCTGCATGTGTCTTATATTTCAGCATGGTCGGTGTACCATCTAATACATCATCTGTAATCAGGTCTTCACGTATAATTGCGATCACCACACCCGCCGGTCCTACATTTTTCTGAACTCCTCCATAGATCACGCCATATTTTGACACATCTACCGGTTCAGACAGAAAGCAGGATGACACATCTGCCACCAGTGTCTTCCCTTTTGTATCCGGAAGTTCTTTGAACTTTGTACCATAAATCGTATTATTCTCGCAGATGTATACATAATCTGCATCTTCAGAGATTTCAAGATCCGAGCAGTCCGGAATATAAGAAAATGTCTTATCTTCGGAAGATGCGACTACATGAACCTCTCCGTATTTTTCTGCTTCTTTGGCTGCCTTTTTCGCCCATTGTCCGGTTACGATATAGTCAGCCACTTTATTTTTCATCAGATTCATAGGAATCATGGCAAATTGCTGAGATGCGCCGCCCTGCAGGAATAATACCTTATAATTATCCGGAATCTGCATCAGATCACGGATATCAGCTTC
Source organism: Dorea longicatena (assembly GCF_024168045.1). Taxonomy (GTDB): domain Bacteria; phylum Bacillota; class Clostridia; order Lachnospirales; family Lachnospiraceae; genus Dorea_A. Next base: position 1,326,385 of record NZ_CP100126.1, on the reverse strand, counting down.
TGCAGTCTCAATAATCTCCTGGAACACCGATGAGCGGTGACTCATTTCCATAACCGACATTCCACAGCCTTTATAATCTAACATCTCTGCTGCTGCCTCTTTTAATACTTCTTCCGGCAATACAGCCGGACCTGCTGAAAAATTGTACACTCTGCTCATTGTTGTTCCTCCACTTTCCTTTACTTTTTGCTTCTTTTATTCTGCATTTTTTGTTTTCAGGTCTTTCTCATCAAAAGCTTCACTGATCGGGGCACCTGGGGCAACCATCGGCCATACTTTGTCATCGCTGTCAATCTGACAGTCAATCACTACCGGATGACCGCTCTTTAATGCCTTTGCAAATGCTTCTTTAAATTCTTCCCTTGTCGATGCACGTACTCCTTCTGCTCCCATAGCTTCTGCAAGTTTTACGAAATCTACTGCATCATTGAGCACAGTTGCCGAGTAGCGCTGTTCATAAAACAGATTTTGCCACTGGCGCACCATACCAAGTACATGGTTATTGATCACTACCTGAATTATCGGGATATTATGGCGTGTTGCGGTAGCAATCTCATTCATATTCATACGGAAACATCCGTCTCCTGCAATATTGACTACCGTCTTTTCCGGTCTTCCGACCTTCGCTCCAAGTGAAGCACCAAGACCATATCCCATCGTTCCAAGCCCTCCTGATGTAAGAAATGTTCTTGGTTCTGTATATTTATAATATTGCGCCGCCCACATCTGATGCTGTCCGACTTCCGTAGAAATGATTGCTTCGCCATTTGTCTGACGGTAAATTTCTTCCACTATGAACGGACCACTGAGTACATCCGGATGATATGTCATTGGATACTTCTCTTTATAAGAAATGATCTTCTCTATCCATTCCTTATGATTCTGCTGTTCCAGGCGTTCATTCATCTTCTGAAGAACGACTTTCAGATCACCGACTACCCCTTCTGTAATCAGGATGTTTTTATTCATCTCCGCTGCGTCTACGTCAAACTGCAGGATTTTTGCATCCTTGGCAAATTTCTTAGCATTTCCTGTCACACGGTCACTGAATCTTGCTCCTGTTACAATCAGAAGATCACATTCACTGACTCCGTAATTGGATGTTTTTGTGCCATGCATTCCAAGCATTCCGGTATACAGCGGATCCGTTCCCGGGAATGCACCTTTTCCCATCAGGGAATCGGTAACCGGTGCGTCTACCTTCTTTACAAATTCATATAATTCCTTGCTGGCTCCTGATAATATTGCCCCGCCGCCAACAAATATATATGGTCTTTCCGACTCCCTGATCATGCGAACTGCACTTTCCAGATCTTCTTCGCAGATATCTTCGGACGGTTTTACAATCTCTGGTTCCCGTGATATAAATTCTGCTTTATTAGCTGTTACATCCTTTGGAATATCGATCAGAACCGGACCTGGCCTTCCTTCTTTAGCGATCACAAATGCCTTGCGGATTGTATCCGCCAGGTTATTGACATCCTTTACAATATAATTATGCTTTGTGATCGGCATCGTAACACCTGCTATATCGATCTCCTGGAAACTGTCTTTTCCCAGAAGTGCTACTCCTACATTGCAGGTAATTGCAACCACCGGAATGGAATCCATGTATGCGGTTGCAATCCCAGTTACAAGGTTCGTTGCACCTGGTCCGCTGGTTGCAAGACATACACCGACTTTTCCTGTTGCTCTTGCATATCCGTCCGCCGCATGAGCAGCACCCTGTTCGTGTGATGTAAGAATATGTTTAATCTCATCTTTATGCTTATATAATTCATCGTATACGTTCAAAATCGCTCCGCCAGGATAACCGAATACGGTATCCACTCCCTGCTCTTTCAAACATTCGATTACAATTTGTGATCCTGTTAACTGCATACCATTCATTCCCCTGTCATAATTTTTATTTTGCTTTTGGAACTTCAAGGATTGCGCCTCTGTTTCCGGAAGTAACCATTGCCGCATATCTTGCAAGATATCCGGTTGTAACCTTTGGCTCTCTTGGAGTCCAGTTTTCCTTTCTCTTAGCCAGTTCTTCATCCGATACATCCAGATGAATAGAAAGATTCGGAATATCAATCTGGATCAGGTCTCCCTCCTCTACCAGTGCGATTGGTCCGCCGACAGCAGCTTCCGGAGATACATGCCCGATAGATGCTCCTCTTGATGCTCCACTGAAACGTCCGTCTGTGATCAACGCCACACTCGATCCAAGCCCCATACCTGCGATTGCAGATGTAGGATTTAACATCTCGCGCATTCCCGGACCTCCCTTTGGTCCCTCGTAACGGATAACAACAACATCACCGGCTACAATCTTACCACCTTTGATTGCTGCAATTGCATCTTCCTCACAGTCAAATACTCTTGCAGGTCCTTCGTGTACCAGCATCTCATCTACGACTGCCGAACGCTTTACAACACTTCCATCCGGTGCAAGATTGCCTTTTAACACTGCAAGCCCGCCTGTTGGTGTATATGGATTGTCAATCGGACGGATAACCTCTGGATCTTTGTTCACTACTCCTTCAATATTCTCTCCTACTGTCTTTCCTGTAACTGTCATACATTCTGTATGAAGGAGTCCCTTCTTATTCAGTTCTGCCATAACTGCATAGACACCACCTGCTTCATTCAGGTCTTCCATATAAGTAGGACCTGCCGGTGCAAGGTGACAGAGATTTGGTGTCTTTTCACTGATTCCATTTGCGAAATCAATCTCAAAATCCATTCCCACTTCATGTGCGATTGCCGGAAGATGAAGCATACTGTTTGTAGAGCATCCAAGTGCCATATCAACAGTAAGTGCATTCAGAATAGCTTCTTTTGTCATAATATCTCTTGGGCGGATATTCTTCTCAAGAAGTTCCATGACTTTCATACCTGCATGTTTTGCAAGACGGATTCTTTCTGAATATACTGCCGGGATTGTTCCGTTTCCGCGAAGTCCCATACCAAGTACCTCTGTCAGACAGTTCATGCTGTTTGCTGTGTACATACCCGAACATGATCCGCATGTAGGACATACTTTATTCTCGAATTCACACAGGTCTGCATCTGACATTGTTCCGGCCGCATTCGCTCCTACCGCCTCAAACATACTGGAAAGACTTCTCTTCTGTCCTTTTACATGTCCTGCAAGCATCGGTCCGCCACTGACAAATACAGTCGGTACATTAATTCTTGCTGCAGCCATCAGAAGTCCCGGTACATTCTTATCACAGTTCGGGATCATAACTAACGCATCAAACTGATGTGCCATCGCCATTGCTTCTGTAGAATCTGCGATCAGGTCTCTGGTTACCAGAGAATACTTCATTCCGATATGTCCCATTGCTATTCCGTCACAAACTGCAATTGCAGGAAACATGATCGGTGTACCACCTGCCATGGCAACTCCCTGTTTTACTGCATTCGCAATTTTATCCAGGTTCATATGCCCCGGCACGATTTCATTATAAGAACATACGATGCCGACCAATGGTCTGTTCATCTCTTCTTCCGTCAGTCCAAGTGCATTGAACAATGAACGGTGAGGTGCCTGCTGTTTTCCTTTTGTTACTGTATCACTTCTCATTTTTATCCTCCTGTTTTCTTTCTGTCAAATACTTCTTATCTATATATAATTCTATAATTAACGAATGTTTTCTGAAATCAGATCGCCCATCTCTTCTGTTCCAATCTGTGTCTTTCCTTCTGACATAATATCAATCGTACGGTATCCGTCTTTTAACACCTTTGCAACAGCTGCTTCGATTGCATCTGCTTCTTTATCAAGATCAAAGCTGAAACGCAACATCATTGCTGCAGAAAGGATAGTTGCGATTGGATTGGCAATTCCTTTTCCTGCTATATCCGGTGCCGATCCGCCGCTCGGCTCATACAAACCGAATTTTGTCTCATTTAAGCTGGCACTTGCAAGCATTCCGATAGATCCGGTCACCATACTTGCTTCATCGGAAAGAATATCTCCAAACATATTCTCTGTAAGAATGACATCAAACTGTTTTGGATCTTTTACAAGCTGCATTGCACAGTTGTCTACCAGCATATTTTCCACTGCCACCTCCGGATAATCTTTTGCAACTTCTTCTACCACTTTTCTCCATAATCTTGAAGAATCCAGAACATTTGCCTTATCTACGCTAGTTACTTTTTTGCGTCGCTTCATTGCAATATCAAATCCCCGTTTTGCGATTCTTCGGATCTCCTCTTCATTATATGTAAGAGAATCTTTTGCTGTCATCACTCCGTCAATCTCTTCTGTCTTTCTCTCTCCAAAGTAAAGACCACCAGTCAGTTCTCTCATGATCATCATGTCGAACCCACCTTCTGTAATCTCTTCTTTCAACGGACATGCACCTTTTAATTCCTCATAAAGTACTGCAGGTCTTAAGTTTGCAAAAAGATTCAGGGCTTTTCTGATCTTCAAAAGTCCTGCTTCCGGTCTTTTAGACGGCTCTAACTTATACCACGGAGATGTCTTTGCATCTCCTCCGATGGAACCCATCAGAACTGCATCACATGCTTTTGCCTCTGCGATTGTCTCATCTGTAAGAGGCACTCCGTGAACATCAATGGATGCTCCCCCCATGAGTAACTGTGTATAATCACAAGTGTGTCCATATACTCCTGCAACTTTATCCAGAACTTTCATTGCCTCCGTTACGATCTCCGGACCAATTCCGTCTCCCTTAATCACACCAATTTTAAGATTCATCGTTCTTCTTCCTTCCTTCGGTAAAAATCTATAAAAATAATATTATCGTATTTTTATACATGTTTCAAGACTTTAATTGGTTAAATTGACAAATTGCTACATTTTACCTACTTAAAAAACGCTTTTTATAATATTTCTTGTACACTTTGATGATTGATTGCTATAAAAAAATGCGGAACACATTATTTCCATGTGTTCCACATTTTTTATGCATGATATTTTGCTGTTTCAAGAATCCGGTTCGCATTTTCCACCCGTTCTTGCGATGGTGGATCAATGCCCTCCAACTGATACGGAATCCCCAGTTCTTTCCATTTATATACACCAAGTGTATGATACGGAAGGACTTCTACTTTCTCCACATTATCTAACGTCTCAATAAAATCATGAAGTCTGTGCAGATATTCGTCTTTATCACTTCTTTCCGGGACCAGTACATGACGGATCCAGACTGGTTTTCCGGTCTCTGAAAGATATTCTGCCATATCAAGAATATTCTTATTCGTCTGACCGGTAAGGATCTTATGCTGCTCATCATCAATATGCTTGATATCCAGCATTACAAGATCTGTCACCTTCATAAGTTCCTGGAATTTACTGAAGAATGGCTCTTCTCTTGTGAATGGATTTCCACAGGTATCCAGTGTTGTGTTGATTCCTCTTTCTTTTGCTTTCTGGAACAACTCCAGCAGAAAATCGATCTGCAGAAGCGGTTCGCCCCCACTGACGGTAATACCGCCCTTACTTCCCCAGTAAGTGCGGTATTTCCAGGCTTTATCAATCAGTTCATCTGCTGTGTAGAGAGTCCCTGAATTCATGTTCCATGTGTCCGGGTTATGACAAAACTGGCAGCGCATAGCACAACCGGTCGTAAAGATCAGATAGCGGACACCTGGACCGTCAACGGAGCCGAAACTTTCCAGAGAATGAATATATCCTTTGGTCATAGCTTTGCTCCTTTTCTTATTTATTACATGTAATTCGCCATGTACTCCGCCATGCGCAGCTCGATTCCGCTTTGCTTCATCTCGCTGACGGCTGTCGCCGTATATCATCTGATCCAGATATCATAATTCAAGCAAGCTTGATTATAACATCTGTCTCATCTGATGCATGGCTCATAGCTTTTACATATGATCGTGGCAAGTTCTTGCGATAACGTCTAACTGCTGTTCGCGGGTCAGGTCGATGAACTTAACTGCGTATCCAGATACACGAATTGTGAAGTTAGCGTATTCTGGTTTTTCCGGATGCTCCATAGCATCAATAAGTTTATCTGTACCAAATACGTTAACATTCAGGTGATGTGCTCCCTGATCGAAGTATCCGTCCATTACACGTGCAAGATTTTCTTTACGCTCATCATCTGTATGTCCAAGTGCACTTGGGCTGATTGTCTGAGTATTAGAAATACCATCCAGTGCCAGCTCGTATGGAAGCTTAGCAACAGAGTTAAGGGATGCAAGAAGTCCGTTCTTTTCTGCACCGTAAGATGGGTTAGCACCTGGTGAAAGTGGCTCTCCTGCTTTTCTTCCGTCCGGAAGAGATCCTGTAGCCTTACCGTATACTACATTGGAAGTAATTGTAAGGATTGATGTTGTAGGTACAGAATTTCTGTATGTATGGCACTTATTCAGTTTGTGCATGAATGTCTTCAGAAGCCATACAGCCATGTCGTCTGCACGATCATCGTCGTTACCGTATCTTGGGAAATCTCCTTCGATCTCGAAATCTGTTGTGATTCCATCTTCATCACGGATAGCTTTTACTTTTGCGTATTTGATAGCGCAAAGTGAATCTACCACATGAGAGAATCCAGCGATACCTGTTGCAAATGAACGCTTAACGTCTGTATCAATCAATGCCATCTGAGCTGCTTCATAGTAATACTTGTCATGCATGTAGTGAATCATATTCAGTGTATCTACATACAGTTTGCTCAGCCATTCCATCATAGCATCATATTTTTCCATTACTTCATCGAAGTCAAGATATTCAGATGTGATTGGTCTGTAAGCAGGTGCAACCTGAATTTTATTCTTTTCATCAATACCACCGTTGATAGCGTATAACAGACACTTGGCAAGGTTTGCACGAGCTCCGAAGAACTGCATCTCTTTACCTGTCTCTGTAGCAGATACGCAGCAGCAGATTGAGTAATCATCGCCCCATACCGGACGCATAACATCATCATTTTCATACTGGATTGAGCTTGTCTCTACTGAGATCAGGGCTGCAAACTTCTTGAAGTTTTCAGGCAGTCTTGAAGAGTAAAGTACAGTAAGGTTTGGTTCTGGAGAAGGTCCCATGTTTTTCAGTGTGTGAAGGAAACGGTAATCATTCTTTGTTACCATAGAACGTCCGTCCTGTCCAAGTCCACCAACTTCCAGTGTTGCCCATGTCGGGTCTCCTGAGAACAGTTCGTTGTAAGATGGGATTCTTGCGAACTTAACCATACGGAATTTCATAACCATGTGGTCAATTAATTCCTGAGCTTCTTTTTCTGTAATCTTTCCAGCTTTTAAGTCTCTTTCAATATAGATATCAAGGAATGTAGAGATACGTCCAACACTCATTGCAGCTCCGTTCTGAGTCTTGATTGCTGCAAGATATCCGAAGTACAGCCACTGTGCTGCTTCATGAGCATCTTTCGCTGGCTGTGAAATGTCATAACCGTAAGCAGCTGCCATTTCTTTCATTTCTTTCAGAGCTTTGATCTGATCAGCAAGCTCTTCGCGGAGACGGAAATCTGTTCCTTTCATTCCGTGTCTTGCATAACGCTCAAAGTCATACTGTTTTCTTTCGATCAGGAAGTCGATACCATAAAGAGCTACTCGACGGTAATCACCAACGATACGTCCTCTTCCATATGTATCCGGAAGACCTGTGATGATCTTATTGTGTCTTGCTTTCTTCATTTCAGGTGTATAGATATCGAATACTCCCTGGTTGTGTGTTTTATGATATTTTGTAAAAATCTCGTGAAGCTTTTCGCTCGGCTGATAACCATAAGTTGTACAAGCCTGCTCAGCCATCTTAATTCCACCATATGGCATAAAAGCTCTCTTCAGAGGTTTGTCTGTCTGAAGACCAACGACCTTCTCAAGATCTTTTGTCTCTTCGCTAATGTATCCAGGTCCATATGCTGTAAGTCCGGATACTACTTCTGTCTCCATATCAAGAACGCCGCCTTTTGCACGCTCCTCTTTCTGAAGTTCCTGAAGTTTACCCCACAGAATATCTGTTGCTTCTGTTGGTCCTTCCAGGAAAGATTCGTCTCCTTCATAAGGTGTGTAGTTCTCCTGGATAAAGCTGCGAACATCTACAGAATTTACCCATTCTTTTCCTTTAAAACCAGCCCACTGCTCAAAATGTGCCATTTTTTGTTCCCCTTTCCTATCTTTCATTTTCTTCTGCGCCGTCAGTATAACATTTCGTGAAGAAAATATCAACCTTTATTCTGATAATCGTTTTCAATATCACGCTTGTATGCAATTTTATGCAATTTGTGTATATTTATATGAACAATGCACTGTTATTTTGTATTTATTCCAACACAATTTCACATATATGTACTATTTTGTTTTCTGATATTTCCGTGTACAAAAAGAAAAAAGAGAACCTGCACACAACAGATTCTCTACGTTCATCTTTTATTCTGCAGAAGCCTTTTCAACCTGTGCGATTGCTGCTTTCTGCATTGGAATACGGCAGTTCTTATTGCTTCCGAATTCTACGATCACATCTTCATCACTGATGTCAATAAGCACACCGTAAAATCCACTTGTTGTCAGTACTGTATCGCCAACTTCCATCTCGTTGATCATAGCCTGAACTCTTTTCTGCTCTTTTTTCTGAGGTCTCATAAAAATCATGTAGAATCCTCCGAAAATAACTGCATATACAACAATTAAAATAACCCAGCTTGTACCACTGGAGCTCTGTGCTGCTAATGAAAACATCTCTTTTCCTCCTACTTATCTTTAAACACTATTGCTATCATACACAAAAACCTCGCATTCAGCAAGGTTTTTTATGCTTTTTTCATTATTTTATTCATTCTTTCCTGTTACAGCAGCGATTTTTTGGGTTTTATACTCTTTGTAACAGTCATGATCAATTGCATCTCTGATTTCTTCCATCATTGTATTATAGAAATAAAGGTTATGAAGGACACACAGACGCATACCAAGCATCTCTTTTGCTTTTAGCAGATGTCTGATATATGCTCTCGAATAATTACGGCATGCCGGACACTGACATCCCTCTTCAATCGGTCTGGCATCCAGCTCAAATCTGGCGTTAAACAGATTCAGTTTCCCATGGTTTGTGTACACGTGTCCGTGTCTTCCGTTTCTGCTTGGATATACACAATCAAAGAAATCCACTCCCCTGTCGACTGCTTCCAGAATGTTTGCCGGAGTTCCGACTCCCATCAGATAAGTTGGTTTATTATCCGGAAGATGTGGAACAACCGCATCCAGAATGCGATACATCTCTTCATGCGATTCACCAACCGCCAGCCCGCCGACTGCATAACCATCCAGATCCAGTTTTGAGATTTCATCTGCATGTTTGATACGGATATCTTCATACACACCGCCCTGATTAATACCAAAAAGCATCTGATGCTTATTGATCGTATCCGGAAGTGCATTCAAACGTTCCATTTCTTTCTTGCAGCGCACCAGCCATCTTGTCGTACGCGCTACGGACTTTTCCATATAATCCCTGTCTGCAACGCTGGATGGACATTCATCAAATGCCATAGCGATCGTAGATGCAAGGTTTGACTGTATCTGCATACTCTCTTCCGGTCCCATGAAGATTTTTCTTCCATCAATATGCGAATTAAAATATACGCCTTCTTCTTTAATTCTGCGAAGCCCGGCAAGTGAAAACACCTGAAATCCACCCGAGTCGGTAAGAATCGGTTTGTCCCAGTTCATAAACTTGTGAAGTCCCCCCAGTTTCTTTACTACTTCATCTCCGGGACGCACATGTAAATGATATGTATTAGACAATTCCACCTGAGTCTTTATCTCCTGAAGATCTGAGGTTGCAACAGCACCTTTGATTGCCGCTGCAGTACCCACATTCATAAATACAGGTGTCTCAATGACCCCGTGTACTGTATGTAGTCTTCCCCTTTTTGCAAGACCATCTTTTTTTATTAATTCATACATGTTCTATTTCCTTTTCCCTAATTATGTACCACTACCGGTGTGCCTGCCGAAATCAGATCAAACAGCTTTGCTGCCATCTCCGGTGGCATATTTACACATCCGTGCGAACCATTTGTCAGATATCTGCTTCCACCAAAAGTCGGCTGCCATGATGCATCGTGGAATCCCACGCCTCCATTAAATGGCATCCAGTATTTTACCGGCGTTTCATATTCATATGTTCCGTCGGCTTTTTTCGTTCCCCTAAGAGTCTGATCCTTGGCTTTGTATGCCAGTGAATATACTCCTGTCGGAGTATCGTTTCCTTTATTGGGATTACCTGTTACTACATCTGTTTCCAGTGCAATCTGTCCGTCTTTTACATAATACATATGTTGTGTTGTCAGATTTACTTCTGCATAAGTATTTCCCACATCATTGCCCTCATGACTTGCAGCGCGGCTTGAATAATTCGGTTCTCTTGTTACTGTTTCTGCATTCTGAATATTCGCGATCAACGCATTATATTCTGCATTCTGGTCAATCTTCCAGCCGTAGCTTCCACCAGAAACAGTGACAGTGTTACCACTTGCGGATGTAAATGTTCTTTCTTTTCCTTTTGTATCGTATTTTGCCGCAAGTGACTGAATGTATTCTTTGACAGCGTTATCATCAAACGTAACATTCATATCATCATCTACCTTTACCCACTGGGATATCATTGACGAGTCCACCACTTCCGTGTTTGGTTTAAAATCATAAGTAACCATGGCTCCGAGATATTTATTCATTGCATCACAGGCCTCTGTCACTTTTTTTGATTCAGCAGTATATGACGGTTTTAAATAGCAGCCTTCTTTCGAAAGATCCAGCTCCGCATTCAATCCATCTACAGCAGTGATCACTTTTTCCCTGAATGTATCTGTATCAATCTTTGTCCCGTCAGTTTCCGGTATGACTACAAATTTATCATTCTGAAATTCCGGATGTGCATTAGCCGGTTCCGTCTGATTTTCTTCCTTCATACAATCCAGATTTGCAATCAGTGCTTTCAATGCACTTTCATCGTATTCAACACCTACTTTTGCTTCCATCTTTCTGGATTTCCAAAAAGCTTCCGGCCACAGAAACGGGTTCTGGCTCTTCACAAGTTTCTCAACCTGCTTTCCTTCCACATATTTCAAAGAAATATCCTGCCCGCTGATTTCTTCCGTTTTTCCTTCTGTTTCCTTCAAAGTAAGATTATAATCAGAAACCTGCTTCTCCAGATAAGCTTCCACTTGCTTTATACTTTTATTTGAGCAGTCCACTCCGTTTATTTCTGTATTTGCGAAAAAATGTGTGCTGTAAAATACCGCTGTTGCCACATATCCGATTGCTATAACTGCCACAATCAGCGAAAGGACAATCGCTACTTTATTGCTCATTTTCCGCTTTTTTCTTCTTGATTTTCTTTCTGCTTTTTTCTCTTTTTTCATTGCTTTCTTCGATTCATGCCGGTTATCTTCTCTGTCAATATCCTCAAATCCCTCATCTGCATACTCATCATCGTTCAGCATTTCTTTCATTATTTCTTCAATCTCATCTGACTGCATATCTTTTCTGCTCATTAATCTTAACTCCTCTATATGAATATTCTACTTCTATAAGATTCATGCTTTCTAATTATAATATGCATATATCAAAAAGTACAGTCTAATTCTTATTTTTTTACAGGATATTTTATACACATTTTATGATTGCGGCTTCATTTCTTTTTATATATAATACTTTATAGATTATTATATTCACGATGACTAATACATAATTAAGGAGACTATGATATGGCAGGATCAACTTTTGGAACTTTATTTACTATTACAACATGGGGGGAATCCCATGGTCCGGCACTCGGTGTTGTTGTCGATGGATGCCCGGCAGGCATTCCCCTTACCAGTGATTATATACAGACATTCCTTGACCGCAGGAAACCCGGACAAAGCAAATTCACCACAGCAAGAAAGGAATCCGATAGCGTAGAGATTCTTTCGGGTGTCTTTGAAGGATATACAACCGGAACACCGATTTCTCTTATCGTACGCAACACTGACCAGCGTTCTCATGATTACAGCAAGATCAAAGACTGTTACCGCCCCGGACATGCTGATTATACCTTCGACCAGAAATACGGAGTGCGTGACTATCGCGGTGGCGGACGTACTTCCGGGCGTGAAACCATCGGACGGGTTGCCGGCGGTGCAATTGCCTGCCGGATTCTTGAAGCACTCGGAATTCATCTTACCACTTACACCAAAGCTATCGGACCTTTTTCTATTCCTTCTGATGCATATGATTACTCTGCAATTAACGAGAACCAGCTTTATATGCCAAATCAGAAATATGCTGAACAGGCAAGTGCATATCTCGAATCCTGTATCAGAGAACAGGATTCTTCCGGTGGACTGATCGAATGCATGATTCACGGCATGCCATCCGGTATCGGTGAACCGGTATTTAACAAACTGGATGCCGCTCTTGCAAAAGCAGTCATGTCCATCGGTGCTGTAAAAGGTGTCGAAATCGGCGATGGATTTTCTGTCGTCTCTTCTAAAGGAAGTAAGAATAACGACTCATTCTTCGCTGAAAACGGGCAGATATCCAAACTGACCAATCACAGCGGCGGAATTCTCGGAGGTCTCAGTGACGGAAGCACGATCCTTTTACGTGCGGCCATAAAGCCTACTCCATCTATTTCCCAGCCGCAGAAAACAGTGAACACTAATGGTGAAAATATTAAAATTGAGATTTCCGGACGCCACGATCCAGTTATCGTTCCTCGTGCAGTTGTTGTGGTAGAATCCATGGCTGCCGTTACACTTGTAGATCTCCTGATGCAAAATATGAGTTCCCGGATTGAATATATGAAACAAGTGTATCTTGGGATTTAATTTATTAACGGGGAAGCGGCCTCTCAGTCCTTGAAGGAAACAATAGATAAGGCTTCTTGTTCAGGTTCCATACCATAAGAAACACTAAGAGAGTCAGAATCACCTAAAAGCAAAGGAACTACGCTCAAACTCGGCGTTCGCCTCAAACACGTTCGCTTCGTTCCTTTAACGGTGCTTCTGACTCTCTAACTGTTTCTAACGGCATTCCACATTCACAATAATCCTTATCTATTGCTTCCTTCAAGTCGTGACTGGCTGCGGATGCTAATAAATGAAATGCCCGGAAGTGTACCAGTGGAGGCCACTACGGTTACGCATTTGCCATTTAGTAAGGCATTTGATACCCACGGAATAAAAAGTAGGAAGCCGTTCCAGTGAATGTGAAGAAGGTGTTGGAAATAGTTAAGCGTCAAAATTATGCGTTGGGTTTTCGAAATTTGCCTGTTTGAGCCGAATGGCGAGTTGCAAATTTCGGAAGCCCGTTTTTAGCATAATTTTGACGCTTTAGTATTTCCCACCGACGGAACCTGAACAGGAACGGCTTCCTACTTTTTATGCCGGTCCGGGTGTAATCATGCCTTCCTGAATTAAATCCCAAAAAATCACACGTGAAAACACCCGCCCCCTATAAACTCTCTAAGTAATGAATTCGCCGGTACATTCTCACTTCCGATTCCAACAAAGTAATCAAGGAATTTCAATAAACGTTTTGCTTCCAAATATTCCGGACAGTCTCGTTCAATTCCAAAGAGTTGAGCTTCTACGTATGGTTTCAATACTGCAAGTTCATAGATCAATGCTGAATTAAACATCACATCTGCCTCTTCCTGATAAGGAAAAATATTCCTCTCTTCTCCTTTTCTCACCGCCGGCCACATACGGATCGTCTCCTTTGCTGATGTACCTCTGGTTCTTGCATCGCGTACAATTCTGCGGATCAGACGTCCATCTGTTGTCGGGATACGATTATGCTCATCAATATTCAGCTGTGTAAGTGCACTGATATAAATCTTAAACTTATTTTCATCCGGAAGCTTTCTGGTCAGTTCCGGATTCAGGCAATGAATTCCCTCAATTACCAGCACTTCGTTTTCTTTTAATTTCTTTGGCCTTCTTTTGTATTCCTTATGACCGGTTACAAAGTTAAACTCCGGTATTACGACTTCTTTTCCCTCCAGAAGTTCCTGAAGCTGAAGATTGAACAATTCCACATCAACCGCACCAAGTCCTTCAAAATCAAATTCTCCATTCTCATCTCTTGGTGTCTCTTCACGTTCTTTAAAATAATTGTCCACAGCAATCGGATACGGACACAATCCATTAGCCCGCAGCTGCACAGACAGTCGATGTGAAAAAGTAGTCTTACTCGAAGACGATGGTCCTGCAATCAATACAAAGCGGACATCCGAACGCTCTTTGATCTGTTCAGCGATCTGTGCAATTTTTTCTTCCTGAAGTGCTTCCTGCACCAATACCAATTCGTTCACATCACTTTTTGTAATCTTGTCGTTCAGGTCTCCAACTGTTTCGATACCCTGAATATCTCCCCACTTGGTTGATTCCTGCAGCACACGGAACAAGTGATTCTGCGGTTCGAACGGAGGTACTGCTTCCGGCTCATTCATCACCGGCATCTGAATCACAAATCCCTCATCGTACAGGTACAATTTAAAATATTTCAGATATCCGGCACTCGGTACCATATATCCATAATAATAATCTTCAAATTCATTCAAACTGTAAATGTTCACCCGAGACACTCTCCGGTAATGGAACAGACGTTCTTTATCATGCATGCCATGCTGTCCGAACATTGCAATTGCATCATCTGTATGCACGCTTTTTTTTCTGATAGGAAGATCCATTTCCACCATAGCTCTCATACGGCTTTCTACGCGATCAAGAAATTCCTGTGTAAGATCAATATTTCCTTCTATCGTGCAATAATAACCCCTACTTACAGAATAATGAATTCTGACTTTATCGATATTCTTATGTTCTGCCACATCATAAATTGCTTTCACGAGCATCAGGCTCATACTTCTCCGGTAACTTTTATAACCCAGCGGATCCGCAGTCGTCACAAATTTCAACTCACAATCAGTTTCCAGTGTCTTGAACAATTCCTGAAGTCGTCCATCCACAAATACCAGCACAATATCATGCTGATATTCCTGCTGATATGTTCTGGCTATCTCCTGATATGTCGTTCCTTTTTTGAATTTTTTGTCTGTTCCATCTACATGGACCGTATATAAAATATCATTCATAGACACACCTCATTTTCACACTTTTACTTTGGCCGTTTCATAACTTCCTCATCTCATTTTACCTCTGGCTCACAGACTTTCTCATCTTTACACAAGCAGAAACGGATGAATGATCGGAGCCGCAATAACTTCCACATCTTTCAGATTCTTTTCCAGATACTGTCTCATATCTTCAATAAAAATGTGCTCGATTCCATAATGACCGCCATCTATGATTGCCAGCCCCTGTGCCACTGCATCAATTCCTTCATGATGACCGATATCTCCGGTAATCAGTACATCTGCATGTTTATCCAGGGCTGCCTGGATCACACTTTTCCCGGAACCCGGACAGATTGCAATACGCTTCACTTTGTCTTCCAGATTACCGAACACCTTTACTGTTCCCAGATGAAATGCATCTTTTACATCCTCACAGCACTCTCTGAGCGTCATAGGAATCTCAAGATCTGATACTCTTCCGATCCCTTCCGGCTCATCTTCTTCCCCGATATCACCTTCTGCCATCACTTCCAGTATCTCAGCGTCTTTCATATTCATCTTGTCTCCAGAAAGTTCCGCCATTCCCAGTACATCATAATTCGTATGCATTGCATAATAAGAAATGTCGTTCTGAATCAGTTTAAGAATACGACCTCCTACAAAATCAAGATTATGAATTTTCTTGATCGGTGAAAAGATCATCGGATGATGTGTAATCAGCATATCTGCACCATTCTTAACCGCTTCATCTATTACTTCATCTGTTGCATCCAGTGCGATATATATTTTTTTCACTTCTTTATCGTCTCTCCCCACCAGAAGTCCGACATTATCCCATGAAAGTGCGTAATTCAGCGGATATTCTTTTTCAATTACATTCATTACATCTCTACACAACATCTTACATACTCCCTTTCTTCTACTCGTAATACTTCAATGCCTCTTGCGTCAGTATGATCTCCTTTTTCAGTTCTTCCATTCTTCTGGCAGCACTTTCACTGTTCTGATGTTTAAAAAGCTGCCCGAATACATGCTCCTTAATTGCCATCTCCCTGTCCAGATATTTCTTGAGTACCGGATGCCGCTGCTTCAGCAGACATTTTCCATATGTATATTCACATACAGTATACTCTTCTTTTTCTCCATGTATGACTTTCATCATCGGATAAAATTTCCCATCTTCTTCTACCATATTCTCCTCTATGATCTGAAGCCGATGTTCATTCAAAAATCGTCTGACTTTTCCAATCTCCGACTGTGGCTGCAGGATCATTGTATCCAGCGCATCTGCTACCATTCTTCCTTCCATCAGGATTTTTATCACCAGACCGCCGCCCATGCCGGCAGCAATCATCGTATCCACTTCTCCCGGAAGGACTTTTTCCAATCCGTCCGAAAGTCTGGTTTCTATCTTTTCTTTCAGTCCATGGCCGACTATATGCATTCTGGCTCTCTCCAAGGGACCCCTGTTGATATCCAGTGCGATCACTTTCTCCGCTATATGATGTTCTATCAGGTAAATAGGAATATAGCCGTGATCTGTACCAATATCTGCAACAGAAGCGCCCTCTGTCACCAGATCTGCAACTGCCTGCAGTCTCTTTGATAGTTCCATAGGCGCCTCTTTTCTTAATCTAAATAATCTCTTAATTTTCTGCTCCGGCTTGGATGACGCAGCTTGCGAAGTGCTTTTGCCTCAATCTGACGGATACGTTCACGGGTAACATCGAATTCTTTTCCTACTTCCTCTAGTGTACGTGCACGTCCATCGTTCATACCGAATCTTAATCTCAATACTTTCTGTTCCCTCTCAGTCAGAGTATCCAGAACTTCATCCAACTGCTCTTTCAAAAGTGTCTGAGCTGCCGCTTCTGCCGGTACCGGCACGTTATCATCCTGAATAAAGTCTCCGAGATGACTGTCTTCTTCTTCACCGATCGGAGTCTCCAATGATACCGGTTCCTGTGAAATTTTCAAAATCTCTCTTACTCTTTCTACCGGCATATCTAATTCTGCCGCAATCTCTTCCGGCGTAGGTTCACGTCCTAATTCCTGCAACAACTGTCTAGATACACGAATCAATTTATTGATCGTCTCTACCATATGAACCGGAATACGGATTGTTCTTGCCTGATCTGCGATTGCTCTCGTAATAGCCTGTCTGATCCACCACGTAGCATAAGTACTGAATTTAAAACCTTTGTGATAATCAAATTTTTCTACTGCTTTAATCAGACCCAGGTTTCCTTCCTGAATCAGATCCAGGAATAACATACCACGTCCAACATAACGCTTTGCAATACTTACAACCAGACGCAAATTCGCTTCTGCCAGTCTTTTCTTTGCTTCTTCATCGCCCTCTGCCATTCTCTTGGCAAGTTCTACTTCTTCATCTGCTGACAGAAGCGGTACTTTACCAATCTCTTTCAGGTACATACGGACCGGATCTTCAATGCTGATTCCATCCGGCACCGAAAGGTCGATTTTCTCCACATCAATATCATCTTCGTCTGACATCACAATATCATCCGGTATATCATCGTCATCATTACTGATTCTGAGCACATCAACATTATTTGCTTCCAGGTAATCGAATACTTTTTCCATCTGATCAGAATCAAGTTCCATATCAGAGAAAAAATCATTGATTTCCTGAATCTCCAGGATTCCTTTTTTCTTCTTTCCAAGTGATACAAGTTCTCTTAACTTTTCCTGGAATTTTACGATATTTTCGTCCATGTAGTGTCCATCCTCTCATTGCTTGTTTATATTTTATCCTTAATTAATGGAAATATGCAGTGTCCGCAGATCCTGCATTTTTCTTTTTTCATTCATCAGGCGCTGCAGTCCCTGAATGTCTGTAGGATCCAGATTCTTCGTCGCTTCTTCAATACTGTAATCTTTGACCCGTAGAATTGTCTCCTGCAATGCCTTTTCCTGTTCTTTCACAGTTGTCAGTTCTTTGATCTTCGTATGGAACAGACCTGCCACTTGCCGATGTTCCTCTTCATCTGTAAAGTGATTCATGATCTGAGCCGGATTAACCTCATGCTTTTCATATTGTTCATATAAAAGTTCTGCCACTTGCCGGAAAAGCCCTTCCGAAAAATCTTCCGGTGTAATATACTTTTCAATCTGTCGAAAGATATCTTCACTTTCA
Organism: Dorea longicatena; assembly: GCF_024168045.1. GTDB lineage: Bacteria > Bacillota > Clostridia > Lachnospirales > Lachnospiraceae > Dorea_A. Next base: position 1,308,158 of record NZ_CP100126.1, on the reverse strand, counting down.
ATCAGCCATGTGAGCAGTATTTTCTGAGATACCAGAATTCCATCTTCTTTTTTATTCTTCCTGTTATTCTGTATCTCCCTGGGTCTTTCAACCGGTTTTGCAAGTCCTGCCTGTACCGCCATCTTTCCAACCAGTTTCCTGAGATCTTCAAATCCGACATGATAGGCTTTCGCCACTGCTTCTATGTAGTTATTGCGTTCAATCTCTTCTTCAAACTGTGTCAGCCTTCTCGCCGTTTCTTTCATAAACTCTGTCTTTCCTTCTGGCGAATTCATATCATACTCCTTCTCCAGCACTTCCAGACTGTACATAAATACATTTCTCGCACTTGCAATCCGTTCTTCGAATTTCTCTGCTCCCAAATTCTTAATAAATTCATCCGGATCTTTATACGGTTCCATCCTTATGATCTTAGCAGTAATCCCTGCATCTCTTAAAATCGGCATGGCTCTTAATGCTGCTCTTGTACCGGCTCCGTCACTGTCATAGGTCAGATACACTTCCTGTACATATCTGCGGATCAGTGCAGCATGTCCCGGTGTCAGCGCAGTTCCCAATGACGCAACAGCATTGGTGAACCCTGCCTGGTGAAGTGAAATCACATCCATATATCCTTCACACAAAAGGAAATATGGCTTCTTGGTACGTCTTGCCCTGTTCAATCCATACAAATTCCGGCTCTTATCAAAAACCATTGTTTCCGGTGAATTCAGATATTTTGGTTTTGCATCTCCCATCACACGACCACCAAATCCGATTACCCTGCTATTGACATCCATAATCGGAAACATCACACGGTTCCAGAACTTATCATACACACCATTCTTTTCATCAATACTGATCAGTCCTGCTTTGGCAATCATGTCATCCTTATATCCTTTCGACTTCAAGTAACGGTACAGATCATCACTGTACTTATTCGAATAACCCAGACCAAATGCCTTGATCGTCTCGTCACTGAGCTGTCTTTTCTTAAAATATCCAAGTCCTACGGCTCCTTGACTGCTCTTAAGCTGCACGTAATAATATTGTGCTGCAGCTTTGTTGATTTCCAAAAGAATTGCCCTTGTATCCGCACGTTCTTTTGCCTCTTTCGAGTATTCTTCCTCCGGAAGTTCTACCCCTGCTCTGTCTGCCAGATATTTCAGTGCCTCGACAAATGTATAATTCTCATACTCCATCAAAAATGTAAATACATTTCCTCCGGCACCGCATCCAAAACAATAATACATCTGCTTCTGCCTGCTGACAGAAAAAGACGGAGACTTTTCATTGTGAAACGGACACAGGCCAAAATATGAGCTGCCTTTTTTCTGCAGTTTTACATAAGTAGATATTACATCTACAATATCATTTCTTGATCTTACTTCTTCGATAATCTCATCAGAATAATACATTTTGAATCTCCTCATTATTATTATTCGACAAAACTTTTTGATTTCCTTTAATTTTTCTCTTTTTTATTAAAATTCCTTATCGTTAATCAAAAAAATTATTAGTATGTAAAAAAATAAGAAACCCAAAACAAATCAAGGGTTTCCATCTTTTAGATGAATGCGGAAGATGGGACTTGAACCCACACAAGCGCAATGCTTACAAGATCCTTAGTCTTGCTCGTCTGCCAGTTCCGACACTTCCGCATATTCACTATGTAATTTTCAGTCTCCGTTACTCTCAAAAAATAACTGCGGAAGATGGGACTTGAACCCACACAAGCGCAATGCTTACAAGATCCTTAGTCTTGCTCGTCTGCCAGTTCCGACACTTCCGCATTCATCTTTGCTCTCTCGCGAAGACAAGATATATAATACATCGAAATTGTTATTGTGTCAACAGTTTTTTTGAATTTTTTTATTTTTTTGAACTATTGCATAAACTGTTAATATTTCTTCTGTTTCAGAAGGACTCTCTTAATATACCGGAAAGTTTTTTCCTCTCCCTCTTCTGCCAGCATTTTCAACAATTCGTGCAGAAGGCCTGCTGTATCCGGATGGATCATTTTTCCAAGCCGCCCGGCTCCCTTCTCATAATACTCCAATGGATGACTGTCTCTGTATGCGTCCCCCTGATATGTCTTAGATGCCGCAATACGATCCATGAACATCTCCACAACATATTGAAGCGGCATCTTAAGGCCTATGATACCTTCCCCCGGATCTACACTATAATCGATCCAATATTCATAATGATGTTTGTTACGTCCTTTATGATGTAACCATGCCTTAGAATAACCCGTTGCCTCCCGTTCAGCATTATTCGGACTTCTATTTCCCTGGTAATACCTGCATCCAACTAAAAATTCTGTCGGTGAATATTTGGACAGGTCATGAAGAAGTCCCTGTCTGTAAAGTCCTACTTTAAAGCATTCCTTCATAACAAGATATTTATGATGATTGATCGTCTGTAAGTGTTGTAATGTTTTCATTTTTCTTCGTTTCAACCTCCACAATCCGTTCTGCTGTAAGCACTGTAACCGACCGCTCTTTTAACTCTAATTTTCTCTGATCTTTCAAAAGCACCGGCACATCTAACATCCCCCGTTCCGTCGTCGCTTTCACATACCAGCCATATCCCTTTGGTAAAGCCGGCAGTGCAAATACATGTTCCAGCCAATGCATATTATATGCAACATAACAGTCCTCGCTTTTTGTCTGTGCTCCACTGTAATATACGCCCAATTGCCTGCTCGACACCTCCCCCGGTATCTGCCACGCCTCTTCCCCGTGATAAGATACATCCGGCACACCGCAACAGCTAAGATCTATCCCCTGCAGTTCTCGCTCCGGTGTGAGAATCGGATGCGATTTACGGAATGCAATCAGTTCTTTTACAAAATCATGCAGTTCTTTCTTCTTTTCCAGTCCCCGCCAATCTGTCCATCCTATCGGATTATCCTGACAGTATACATTATTATTACCTTTCTGAGAATTTCCAAACTCATCTCCTGCAAGCATACACGGAGTTCCCTGTGCCAGAAAGAGCAGGAAAAATGCATTAAATATCTGATGATTCCGCAGTTCCATTACTGCCTTTTTCCTGCTCGGTCCTTCCGCCCCGCAGTTCCAGCTATAATTATAATCCGGTCCATCCTGATTATGTTCACCATTCTCCTCATTGTGTTTCGCATCGTAAGACACCAGATCATTCAGGGTAAATCCATTCTGATCAGTAATGTAGTTAAAGATTCCCTGCTCTTTTGAATGGTGTTTCAGCCAGTAGATCACGTCATGGATCATCCCTTCGTCACCTTTCAGAAATCTTCGCATGACTGTCTGGAATCCCAACTCGTGTTCCATAATCTTGGTGTTTTTCAAAAACGGATCCGCATGCACACTCTCCATCGAAACCACAAACGGATTCAATATAAATCCATCTATATGGTATTCCATAACATAATACCTCAGACATTCTAACATCATCATCTTATCTGCAGCCGTGCAGAATGGCATCTCCAGAACGACCTCTATTCCGGACCGATGACAAGCCTTCACCATATCTTTCAGTCCTCTGGCGCCATCTCCATCTGCAGAATATGCGCTTTTGGGTGCAAAATAGCTTCCCGCACCGTATCCCCAGTAATTTCTATATATCTGGCATTCTTCAAATTCATATACCGGCATACAATGGATCTGGTTAATCCCAAGATCTTTCAGATATTCCAGCTTTTCAATTACTCCCTGAAAAGTTCCCTTCGCCTTTACTTTTGATGATGGATGTCTTGTAAATCCGCGTATATGCAGACTGTACGCTATTACCTGATGATATGGTATCTGTAATGTATGATCTCCTTCCCAGTCATAATCACTCATCTGCAGCCGTCCCCGGATCTCATGTTCTGACAGTTCCTTTTTTACACCCCAGCGTTCTTTGCCGGCAATTGCTTTTACGTACGGATCAGTTACAACTTCTTTATTGATCAGATAATTGTATTCATAATCTCCCGGCTCGATATCCTCAAGTGCTATACACCTCACTTCACCGATCATTGGTTTCATATCAAACTGCCTGCACGGTTTCTTTCTCCCTGTGCGGTATAATAACAGTTGGCAGTCCTTATCTGCCGGAACTGCAATGGAAAAATTAACCCTGTCTTTACTTATCTGCACTCCCAATGGTAATGGATATCCTTGAACCTCTCTCATCTCTGTTATGTCCTTCCCGTTGCCCGTCTGCGCCTATTGCCATCCGTCTGCGCCATACATTTCAACATTATCTTTATTAATCATAAATACGTCTATTGCCGTCTCCGCTTCAAAATCTTTTCCGTCAAGAACATTCAATGCAATATCTACTGCTTTTTTCCCGATATTGATCGGAGACTGTGCGACTGTCCCTGCGATCTGACTATCCGCTTTCATTAATTCCTTCTTAATATCAGGCGAACCATCTACACTGTAGACAACAGTCTGATCATTATTCGCAAGATTCAGTGCTGTCTTTGCTGCAACAGCCATCTGGTCGTTTCCACACATGATTGCCGTCACATCCGGTTGTTCCTCCAAAATCTTCTTGGCTGCTTCCAGCGCACTGTCAAATGTTCCGTTTGTATCTTCTCTCGCTACAACTTCAAACCCTTTTTCCGCCTTGGCAACTGCCTGCTCAAACCCTGTAATACGGTCATTCACCGAATTCTGTGTCGTAGCCTCCAGGATTGCAACTGTACCGCCATCCGGATACTTTTCAATCAGATCATTGCCACAAAGCTTCCCTGCCTCTGTATTATCAGAGCCCACATATGCATCAATATAATCTGTGTCTTTTACCTGTGAATCAATATTAATAATTTTTACCCCTGCGTCCTGCAATGCCTGAAGCGAAGGTGTAATCTTCTCCCAATCGACCGGGCAAAGGAAAATTGCATTGATCCCCTCATTGATCATCTCCCTGATCTGCTCTGCCTGTGTATCCGCATCAGATGCCGGATCTTTTACCAACATGGTACATTCTTCTTTTTCTACGATCTGTTGTGCAGCTTCTTCCAATGTTATAAAATATGGATTCTGCATATCAATCACAGAGAACCCAAACTTGTACTTTCCTGCGTCTTCTGTCTGATCCGTATCCTCTGAATCATCTGTTGTATTCTCACTGACTGCATTATCCACCGGCTTTCCAGCCTCTTTCTTGCATGCAGATAATGCGAAAATGCATACGAGTAATACTGCAATCACTCCTAACATTCTCTTCTTCATCATGTTGTTATTCCTCCTTATTATTGCGTTACATACAGCTACATTCTACAACATTTTTACCTGTTTGACTACTATCATCTTGCTTTTTATCCGTTTCTTTGTTAAAGTTAAGATAAGTTTTAATGTTAGTAAAGGAGACTATGATATGAGCGACACAAAGGAAACTGAAAGCTACACAACCGTAGAGCTTACACTCGATAACGATGAGATCATTGAATGTGCAATCCTCACAGTATATGAAGCTGCAGGCAAAGAATACATTGCCCTGCTTCCTCTGGATGAGAATCTTGAACCTAATGAAGCCGGTGATGTTTATCTCTATCAATACAATGAAACCGAGGACGGCGAACCAGATCTCGGCAACATCGAAGATGATGACGAATACGAAATTGCCGCTGATGCTTTTGATGAATGGATGGATTCTCAGGAATTTGATGAATCAGACGTCGAAGAGTAATTCGGACACAAAACGGGAAGGAGTCATATCTTTCCCGTTTTTTTCTTTTACATAACTGATGATCAGTTTTCTCTTCGCTCTGGTCATTGCTACATAAAAAAGCCGTCTCTCTTCTTCGATTTCCTCATCCGTCACTGCTTTCTTATACGGACTGCTGCCCTCATCTGCCTCGATCACAAATACCGTATCAAATTCCAGCCCTTTTGCCGCATGCATTGTCATCAGATTCACACCCTCTGCCGCATTTTTTTTACAATTCTGCTCCTTTAATATTTCCCCGTATCGTTCTACATGTTCAAACCAGTCACCGATCGTTCTATATCCTTTGGAATTCTGCCATATCTCTTCCAACACCGCAAAAAGATCTTCCACTGAAATCTTCCGATATGCCGCATAGTCTTTTAAAAACTCATCATAACCCATATGTTTCCGGATATATTGGATTGCTGCATATGGTGTTTTGTCTTTTATCATCTTCATGTCCCATTCCAGCTGATCCACTCTGTCCCTCATCCAGTTTTTATCCCGGTAATATTCTCTGAGCGAATCATAGGTAACTGTTCCGCCTTTCATACTATCCCTTGAGAAAAACCTGTTTGGCCGGTTTGCGATCTGCAAAAAATATTTCCGGCTATATTCCCCCTGTGAAAGGTGAAAATAACTGCTGATATCCTGTGCAATAAAATGTTCATAAATATTATTCAGATGTTCTTTCATCACGAACGGAATCTGATATTCCATCATAAGTTCCGACATTGCCCTTGCATCTACATTCGTCCGGTACAACACAGCTATATCTGTATAAGCAATACCTTTTTCCTGACATTCCTTTATTTTTCCCAGCACATATTCTGCCTCCTGCACAGGGTCTTTTACTTCCTGAACATGAACTGTTTCATCTGCTTTCTGAAACGCTTCGATCTTTTTTTCAAACCGGATTTTATTATTACCGATCACTCTTAAAGCACCATTGACAATATAAGCACTGCTGCGGTAATTAATATCCAAAAGTACCCTCTTGGCCTTTGGATAATCTTTCATAAATTCCATCATGATTCCCGGCTTTGCTCCACGAAATCCATATACCGACTGATCATCATCCCCCACTACAAACAGATTATTCTGCGGTTCAGCCAGCATACGGACCACATCATACTGTGCCTGATTCACATCCTGGAACTCATCTACCAGAATATACCGGAATTTATCCTGCCATTTTTTCAGAATATCCGGATAATTAAAAAACAGATCCCTGCACTGGATCAACATATCCTCAAAATCAATCTTCCGGCATTTTTTCTTTTCTTCTTCGTAATCTTTGTATAGTGCACGGAATTTTTCTGTTGTATATTTTACCGGTTCATAGGCTTCAATAGCCATACAATTATTCTTTACATTTCCAATTTCTGCGGCCAGTTCCTGCAAATAGTCTTTTTCTTCATCCGTTTCCGGCTCCTGATCCCATCCGACTTTTGGCAGAAGAGTTCTTAACATCCGGTATTTTTCTTCATCCGTAAGGAGATTCGATGGTTCCAGACGGTACGCCCATTTCAGGATTCCGTAATAGATTCCGTGAAACGTTCCGAATGTAACAGCATAAGAAGACGGACCACAGATCCGTCTGGTTCTTTCTTTCATCTCCTGAGCTGCATACTTAGTAAAGGTAATGACCAGAATTTCTTCTGGCCTTACCTTATACTTCATGATCAGATATTCTATTCTCTTTGCAATGGTTAGAGTTTTCCCCGAACCGGGGCCGGCGAGAACCATACATGGTCCTTCATTATGGGCGACTGCCTCTGTCTGAGCATGATTTAAACTCATAGAATCCCCTTACTTGTTTAATAATTCAATTCCGTCTTTGATTCGTTTTACAGATTCTTCTTTTCCAAGAATCTCCATAATCTCTGTGGCTCCACCCGGTGTACTCTGCTTTCCTGATACAGCGGTACGGATTGGCCACATTACATAACCGACTTTTACACCCTTCTCGTCAACATAACTCTTAAGAAGCGCAAACAGCGCATCATTACTATAGTCTTCCTGTGCTTCCAGAAGCGGAAGAACTTCTCTTAATACTTCCAGTGAATTTTCTTCATTGGTTTTCATCTTCTTATGGCAATACATTGCTGTATCATATTCCGGTACTGCTTCAAAAAAGTCGATCTGCTCTGCAATATCCGGGAAGATCTCAATTCGTGATTTTACCAATGCTGCGATTTTCTTCAGGTCATAATCTTTTGTAATAACTTTGCGGATATACCCTTCCGCTCTTTCATAGAACTTATCAAAATCCATAGCTTTGATATATTCACCGTTCATCCATTTTAATTTGCCAAGATCAAATACAGCCGGTGATTTATTCATGCGGTGGAAGTCAAATGCCTTTACCAGCTCTTCCAGTGAGAATATCTCCTGATTGCCTTCCGGCGACCAACCAAGCAGTGCTACATAATTAACAACTGCCTCTGTCACAAATCCCTGCTCGATCAGATCTTCATAAGAAGAATGTCCACAGCGTTTGCTGAGTTTCTTATGGTTTTCATCTGTGATCAGCGGGCAATGTACATATATCGGCACATCCCATCCGAATGCTTCATAAATCTTGTTATATTTTGGTGCAGATGACAGATACTCATTACCACGTACAACATGTGTGATTCCCATCAGATGATCATCGACAACATTTGCGAAGTTGTAAGTCGGGTATCCATCTGATTTGATCAAAATCAGGTCATCGAGTTCTTCATTCGGAACTGTGATATCGCCATATATCTCATCGTGGAATGTAGTAGTTCCTTCTGTTGGCATGTTAAAACGGATTACATGCGGTTTTCCTGCTGCAAGGTTCGCTTCAATCTCTTCTTTACTTAAATGCAGACAATGCTTGTCATATACAACAATCTCTGTTCCGCCATCCTCGTCAGACACTTTGCTTTTCAAAGATTCCAGACGTTCTTTGTCACAAAAGCAGTAGTAAGCATCCCCCTGTTCGATCAGCTGTTCTGCATATTTCAAATAAAGTCCCTGTGCATTCCGTTCACTCTGCACATACGGTCCTACCCCGCCATCTTTATCCGGACCCTCATCATGAACCAGCCCGGTCTCTTTCAATGTACGATAAATGATATCCAGTGCACCCTCTACAAAACGTTCCTGGTCTGTATCTTCAATCCGGAGGATAAAATCTCCATCTTCATGTTTTGCGATCAAATAAGTATACAGCGCTGTTCTTAAGTTTCCTACATGCATTCTTCCTGTAGGACTTGGTGCAAATCTTGTTCTTACCTTACTCATAACTGTCATTATCTCCTGTTTCATTATTATTTTGAAATGTATGAAATCTATGTATTGCTACATACATTAGAACACTATCCGTCTCTACATTGTAGCACAAATCCAAGGCGGACAGCAACCTTTTATATCAGATCTTTCATCTGTGTCTTTCACCCGGAAGATTTACCGGATTCCTCTTTCCATTTTTCTGTTGTTTTGCAATCTTTCTTTCAACCCAGTATTCTTTCTGGAACACTTCTCTCGGGACAGATACAATGCAGACAATTCCAAGCACAATCCCAAAAGCTACTTTTATTGCTCCGATCCCTTTCGCAGCAGCCATTGCAAACTGATTTGTCACCAGATAATACGCTGTAAAATAGATGCCAGCTCCCGGCACCAGTGTAATGATACCCGAAATCATAAAGATAGTGATCGGACATTTCAGGCGGACCGTCAGCATTCTCGCAACCAATACAGCACATACCGTTCCTACAAAGGACGCAGCTGCAACCGAACAATATACAGACGCAAACTTGTACATCATCCATCCCACCGATCCGGTGATTCCGCATCCGATATAGAACCTTCTCGGCACCTGAAACATAACCGCATATGCAATCGTCCCGATAAATGAACATGCCAGATTTGCTATAATTTTTATGATCATTATAAAATGCCTCCTAACACATGATGATATACCGACAATGCCGTTCCCACACCGATTGCAATATAGACAAATACCATAATCGCATCAATCATTTTAACTGTACCTGCAAGATAATCACTGTCCGCCAGATCACGGATCGCATTCACAAATGCAAGTCCGGGCACCAGCGGCATAATCCCGCCGGTCACGATCCCTTCCATCCTAAGTTCCCCTAAAAGCGGAATCTGCATTGCTGCCAAAGCCATAGAGGCAATAATGATCCCGCCTACAATGTGAACCAGGATCTTTGAAACACCGTGTTTTCCGGCAAAAAGTGACCATGAAAACACAACACAGCCGACAAAAAATGCCACAAATGCTTCCATTGATGTTCCGCCAAGCAGATAACCCAATCCACCGGCGCTTAATCCCGCCGCCGCTATCTGATAAGGAATACGCTTGACCGGCATCTTGTCGATCTTCTTTAACTTCTTTATTGCTTCTTCAATTCCGACATGTCCTGCTGCAATTTCCCGGGACAGATCATTTACTTCTGCTACTATTCCAAGATGTGTAGAGGAAAGCGGTACCTGTTTTACTTTTGTATACAACTTTTCTTTATCCGTTCCTGCACAGATAAACAATCCATGACTCAAAGTAAACAGCTCCACATATTTCACCCCGAATCTACGACAGATTCTCATCATCGTCTCTTCTACACGAAAGATCTCGCCTCCGTTTTTCAAAAGCATTCTTCCTGCTTCCATTGCAAGATTAATTACACGTTTTGTGTCGATTTCCGACATCAGTTCCTTTTTCAGATATACCTCATCTTCATCTGTGAATCCACATTTTTCACAGAATTCCATGATGTCCCGGCATCGGTCTTTTTTCATATATCCCCAGTCATACTGTGAGCAGTAATGTTCACAGATATAATGGATCATATACCGGCCATACCCCTTGCCTCGGTCTTTTTCTATGGTTACAATATTTTTTATCTCACATTTCTTTTCTTCCGAAAATATAACCACGCACAATGTACGGAGTTTTCCATGCTCTTCAAGTAAAAAGAGTTCACCTTCTTCCAATACTTTACGGATTCTGGATTCATCCGGATCTCCCATACGAAGCAATTCTATATAATCTTCTTTGCCGTCTGTTATCTGTCGAATATTCATGCCTTTTCTTTCTGCTCCTTTTTGCTGTAAAGAACTCCATCTATGCTTTGATATGCCGGATTGTCCGGTGCAACCTCTATATACATAAGATTTTCCAGTTTTTCCAGGGCTCCAGGTTCAATCCATGTAATATTGGCCGGAATATAGATTTCTTCCACTCCCGTAATTCCAGTTAATGCTTCTGCTCCGATCCCCTTACATCTGTCGTCTGACGGCAATATAATAATTCCATCCTCGGCAGCCAGAGACGGGTTCTCACAACGTTCGATCATGCCATTTTCTCCTATGATAAATCCATCAAGATTCAGCATACCACTCTGCTGTTCTTCTGTGCTGCTCTTGTCCTCTTCAGCGCTCTCAACCGCTGCTTCCGCAGTTGTTGTATCTGCCGCAACAAGTGCAGCGTCCGCATTCTTTTCAGCTTTCAAAATCTCAGATCCATCTTCCGAAGCAGACGTGTTCATCTCTTCTGCAGCAGGCAGCTTTGTAATTCGGCTGTCATCTTTTCCGGCATCAGCTGTTGATGTGGTCACATTCATAATTGTTCGATTCGGTGCCGCTGCCTGAGCGCACAAATTTTCGATTATATTCTTCGCATTCGAAACACACGATGCTTTTATTTCCACATATCCTTTTACAGTTTTCCGTCCGCAGCCTTCCATTATGCCGCCGGCTATCTCATACCCGTTCCGGCTTTGAATATATCTTTCCCCTGTATATTCCAGCCTCGTGAAACACTGTATGGAAACTGCGATCACAAGTACCATTGCCAGATCCGTATATCTGCACCTTCTGACCCGGTATTGTTTTTCTGACGCTGTACCATTCTTCATATTCTTAATCTTTTCCATAGCCTTTTCCATATATCCGCTTTCTTCCCCCTTATACTTCCATATGGATTTATTATAAATCATATATACAAGAAAAGAAAGTGATGTTCCATTGCTCACTGAAACTCCACTTTCTTTTTCATGTTTTTATTTGTTACAGAATCTTATACATTGATCTCTGCTGTTACTCCAAGAATATCCTTATTTGCTTCCAGCACAGGATTCACGACGTTCTTCAGATATACATCGACCTGAATCGGCGCACGTCCCACATATTTTGCAGGATCCATCGTCTTCTGCAGTTCTTCCAGCGAAAGATTGAATGCAGGATCTGCAGCGATCAGTTCAAGAAGGTTGTTGTCTAATCCTTTTTCTTTGACATTGCGTCCGGCTTCCATAGACAGCTCACGGATTCTCTCATGAAGTTCCTGTCTGTCTCCACCTGCTTTTACAGCATCCATCATGATATTTTCTGTTGCCATGAACGGAAGTTCTGACATCAGTCTCTTTTCGATAACTTTCGGGTATACTACCAGTCCGTCTACAACATTCAGACACAGATCCAGGATACCATCAATTGCCAGAAATCCTTCCGGGACACTGAGACGTTTGTTAGCAGAATCGTCAAGCGTTCTCTCAAACCATTGTGTTGCAGATGTGATTGCCGGATTCATGGCATCTACCATCACATATCTAGAAAGTGAAGCAATTCTTTCACTTCTCATAGGGTTTCTCTTATATGCCATTGCCGAAGATCCGATCTGACTCTTTTCAAATGGTTCTTCAATCTCTTTCAGATGCTGAAGGAGACGGATGTCATTGGACATCTTGTGTGCGCTTGCTGCAATACCTGCAAGTACATTTACCACTCTTGTATCTACCTTACGTGAATAGGTCTGACCTGATACCGGATAACATGTCTCAAATCCCATCTTTTTGGCGATCATCGGATCGATCTTATCAATTCTCTCCTGATCTCCGTCAAAGAGTTCCAGAAAGCTTGCCTGTGTTCCGGTCGTTCCTTTTGATCCGAGAAGCTTTAAACTTCCTTTTACATATTCCAGATCTTCCAGATCCATCATGAATTCCTGCATCCAGAGTGTTGCTCTCTTACCTACTGTTGTAGGCTGTGCAGGCTGGAAATGTGTAAATGCAAGTGTCGGAAGACTCTTATGTGCATCCGCAAACTTTGCGAGTTCGGCAATCACATTGATCAGTTTCTTTCTGACAATCTCCAACGCTTCCGACATCAGAATGATATCTGTATTATCGCCTACATAGCATGAAGTCGCACCAAGATGAATGATTCCTTTTGCATTCGGACACTGTTTTCCATATGCATACACATGAGACATAACATCATGACGGACTACCTTTTCTCTTTCTTTTGCCACATCATAATTGATATCATCTGCATGTGCTTTTAATTCTTCAATCTGTTCTTCTGTAATATCCAGTCCCAGTTCTTTTTCCGTTTCAGCAAGTGCGATCCAGAGTTTTCTCCATGTACGGAACTTCTTATCCGGCGAGAAAATGTACTGCATCTCTTTGCTTGCATATCTTTCTGAAAGTGGACTTGTATATCTGTCATTACTCATACTAATAATCTCCTTCGTCAATTCTTCCACCCGACTATTTTAACCTGTTTTCTATTCAAATGCCAGCGAAACATCTCTTCCAGGTACTTCCATCGGATAATTACCGGTGAAGCATGCGTCACAATATGCCAGATCACCGACCATGTTTTTTAATTTATCAACTTCCATATAGCCAAGCGAATCTGCCCCGATCATCTCACGGATCTGCTCTGTTGTATGGGAATGTGCAATCAGTTGTTCATTCGAAGGCACATCTGTTCCGAAATAGCATGGATGCAGGAACGGTGGTGAACTGATCCTTACATGTACCTCTTTCGCTCCGGCCTTTTTGAGCATCTTGATAATGTTCGCACAGGTTGTTCCTCGTACAATAGAATCATCTACCATAACAATACGTTTTCCCTTTACAACCTCTTCGATCACGTTCAGCTTAATCTTCACACTGCTTTCCCGCTGACTCTGTTTTGGCTTGATAAATGTTCTTCCGACATAACTGTTCTTGTGGAATGCCATGCCATACGGAATTCCCGACTGTTCCGAATATCCTTTCGCCGCAACCAGCCCGGAATCCGGTACTCCGACAACCAGATCCGCATCAACCGGATAAGATTCTGCCAGAGCTTTCCCTGCAACAATTCTCGCATGATATACATTCACATCATCGATCACGCTGTCCATTCTTGCGAAATATATATATTCAAAAATACATCTTGCCTGCTTTTTGGGATCGATTGCCATAGTTTTATCTGATTTCATTCCATGTTTTGTAAAACTTACAATCTCTCCAGGCTCTACGTCTCTTACAAATTCTCCTCCGACGGCAGCAATCGCACAGCTCTCCGAAGCCAGGAAATAAGTATTATCTCTTTTTCCAATACAAAGAGGTTTCAATCCAAATGGATCTCTAGCACCGATCATCTTTCTCGGCGAACTGACAACCAGTGCATACGCTCCCTGTATCTTCTTCATCGCATTTTTTACCGCATCTTCTGCCTTCTCTACATTCAGACGTTCTCTGGCGATATGATATGCGATCACCTCCGAGTCAATCGTTGTCTGGAAAATAGCGCCTGTGTACTCCAGTTCATGGCGAAGTTCAATGGCATTTGTCAGATTGCCGTTATGTGCAATTGCAAGGATCCCTTTCACATAATTGATAACCAACGGCATCGCATTCTCAGCTCTGGAAGCACCTGCTGTCGAATATCTTACATGTCCGACACCAAGATTTCCCTTCAATTCCTGTAAAGACTCTTCATCGAACACTTCATTTACCAGTCCAAGTCCTTTCTTGGAATGTACTTTTCTTTCTCCATATGTATCCGTTACCGCAATACCACAGCTTTCCTGTCCTCTGTGCTGCAATGCAAAAAGTCCATAATAAACGGATGGTGCAACATCTCCGCCATCCATATCATAGGCTCCAAACACACCGCATTCTTCACCCAGTCCTGTTGTTACTTTTTCAAATTCACTCATAAATGCAGACTCCATTCTTTTCAAATTTTTCATTTGTCAAAACTGTCTTTAAAAAGCATTTTGCTATATCAGTATAATACAAGGCAAACGGAAAAGCAATATTTCCATCTACCTTGTATTCCTGCTGATACATTATTTATAACGCGTCGTTTAATAAGCATAGCTTATAATCCAGTTCTATTCATTAGTTTTCCCGCGGTTAATCATTGAATTTTCCGAGAAATTCTTTCATTCTTTCATTAGATGAATCGAATACTTCTTCCGGAGTTCCTTCTACTGCGATCACACCTCCATCCATGAAGATTACATGATCCGATACGTTTCTCGCAAAATTCATCTCATGCGTAACAATCACCATCGTCATATGCTCCATCGCAAGTTCCCTGATAACTTTCAGGATCTCTGCAGTCAGTTCCGGATCCAGCGCGGACGTCGGCTCATCAAAAAACAGAATATCCGGATGCAGTGCAAGTGCTCTCGCGATTGATACACGCTGCTGCTGTCCTCCCGACAACTGACAAGGATATGAATCTTCCTTGTCGGCAAGTCCCATCTTCTTCAAAAGTTCTCTCGCTTCTTTATAGACTTCTTCTTTCTTTCTCTTCTGTACTTTCAGCGGTGCATCAGTGATATTCTTCATCACCGAATAATGCGGAAACAAATTAAAATTCTGAAACACCAGTCCAAAGGTTCCGGAATAATGGATTTCCCCTGCATCCGCAGTCTCAAGCCCCGTTGCACATCGAAGAAGGGTTGATTTTCCCGAGCCGGAAGGACCGATGATACCAAGGACTTCTCCCTTTTCCACCTTCAGAGAAATGTCTTTCAGAACTTCGACCCCGTTAAAACTTTTTTTGATATTTTTCATTTCAAGCAGACTCATGATCTATTCCTCCTAGTGGTAATAATTCAACTTTTCTTCAATCTTTTCCATAATCATCGCAACAAGCAAATTAAATACATAATAGAAGATACCTGCTGCAATATACGGAACCATGGAAGTCTGTGCCGCCGCAATCTGTTTTGCCATTGTAAACATCTCCGTTACAGCCAGCACAAATGCCAGTGAAGTGTCCTTTACCAGCGTGATGATCTCATTGGTCACTGCCGGCAGAATATGCTTACATACCTGAGGAAATACGATTCGGAAAAATGTCTGGCTTTTGGAATATCCCAGTACCTTTGCCGCTTCATACTGTCCTACCGGAATTGCCTCAATCCCGCCTCTGTATATCTCAGCAAAATATGCCGCATAATTAATTGCAAAACCGATCAGCACCGCAGTCATACGGTATCCTGTGGAAATGCGCATTCCAAACAGATAATATGGTCCGAAATACACTACCATCAACTGAAGCATCAGCGGGGTTCCTCTCATAATCGATATGTATAATTTTGATATCCATCTGACCGGTGCAATCTTCGACATTCTCCCGAATGCAACCACCAGTCCAAGCGGCAGTGAAAAAAGTAATGTCAGAATAAATATCTCTGCCGAGATCCACATTCCTCCGCCAAGTTCTCTCATCAGTGTTCCTATCTCCATCTGTAATGTCCTCCAGTTTTTTCACGCTTCTTCCGAATGAATGGCGAGCCAAAAGGGACCAATCCCCTCCGGGGTTGGCCCCTTCATTTTACTTGCTGTTCTTTCCTATACAAAGAGCTCCCGGAACTCCGTAATCTGCATACTTTTCTGCAATTTTATCAACCGTTCCGTCTTCGGCCATCTCATCCAGTGTCTTCTGAACTTTATCTTTCAGCTCTGTGTTTCCTTTTTTGAATCCGACTGCATACTGTTCAGATGAAATTTCTTTGTCCAGGATCTTGTAATCATCCGGATTTTTCCTTGAATTCACCTGATAGTTTGCAACTCCGATGTCCATAGCGATCGCATCACATGCACCGGATTCCAGATCCATGAATGCTGTATTGTATTCTGCAACCTGATTAAGATCTGCGAAGGTTGCCGCCAGGTCTTTCTGATCTCCTTCCAGAGCCGCAAGTGCCGAAGAGTCTGTCTGTACTTCTACATGTTTTCCTTTCAGCCCCGAAAAGTCATCAATACCCGAATCACTTCTGACTACCACAACCTGCTTGTTGTCAATATATGGATCTGACCATGTATAATCATCTTCACGGCCATTCATAGTGAATCCATTCCAGATACAGTCAATTGTTTCCGAATTTAGTTCCGCATCCTTAGAATCCCAGTCTATCGGCTGTTTTACCAGTTTCCAAGCATTTCTATCACATACTTCCTGTGCAAGATCAAGATCGAATCCTACATATTCTCCGCTATCATCTTTATAACCATATGGAGGGAAAGAAGCATCAAACCCAACGATCAATGTGTCATCATCATTTTCTACTTTTGATTCTTTTGCCGATTTCTTTCCACTGTCAGATGAACCTGAATCTTTACTTCCACAGCCTGCCAATACCGTTGTAGCTGCCATTGCCGTAACAAGGAGCAGTACTAATCTCTTTTTCATAACATATATCCTCCTGTATTCCTTTTACGTGTGCCAAACAGCCGCTACGCTCTTTTACCAGTTTAGCAGTTGATTACTTTACCACACTAAAACCTTTTGGATATATTATCATATTCCACGGTGTTTGTCAATCCTGCGGTACTCCTTTTTCCATTCATTCAGCTTTTCTTCCGGAATATCCGCACCTATCTTTTTCTTTGTTTTTTCCATTTCATCACGCAAAATAGTGTCCAGACTCAGAAGGATTGGATTCCCCGACAGCATTTTTAAGTATTCATCATGCGGAAGAGCTTTATAACAGCTATAAAGATACGCCTTCAATATATCAGGCTGTTCACATATCTTATACGCTTCCTGATAAGCCTTTGCCGCTTCTTTATACAGGAACTGATGACCATATGCAGATCCCATGCTTGCATACACACGACCGTAAAACTTTTTATCTACCGATTCATCCCAGTCTTTGTTAAGGATGGACTGATATACTAGAATCGCTGATTCGTATTCTTTACTGTTTTGAAGCGTATCCGCCTTATATTTTTCTTTTTCTACGTCTCTCTGTGACTGCAGTTGTTCCAGAACACTCTGCATCTTATGAATTTCTGCCGCAGCATAGATATTAGATTCCTTCAGGATCGTAAGTACAAATTCTTCCATCGATCCATTCTCCCGAAGAAGCCTTCTTAATTCCTCTGCCAGCTTCGGCAGTTCCAGTTCATCCCCGACCCACCGGCACAATCGTTCATTGACGATCGTATAATCGATCAAATACAGATTATTACAGATGTAATAACACAATTCTTCTATCGTGTAAATCCGCATATGAACTCTGGATATTTCAAAAGGTCGTTTGGCCCGTTTTTTATGACAAAGAATTAAACTGCCCATTGATACCTCCTAAATGTAATTCCTTTTCTACAAGGAAATCTGATGCCGGATAAAATTCTCCGAAACCAACATCTTTAAAACGCAGCCTGCAGGTACGCTCATCCATAAACATGACTTCAATCTGAAGACGCAAAGAATAATCTGTTCGTTCCGGCAGTTCTTCCAGTGACACTGTCTCAACTTTAAGATCCTCTCCGTCAAGTGTCTCTATATGGATCTCAATATCCGATGTATCCTCCAAAATCACTTCCCACTGTCCGTCTGCCTCATACCAGTGTGTTCCCCATGCAACAATCGGATACCATCCTTCCTGTCCGCCAATTCTCATACGCAGGCAGATCTGTTCTGTCATCTTTGTTCCATCCAGATAAATCGGACCATCATCATACGGATCTGCATAGCGCATGGATGAATAACATGCACCCTTACTGTATAAGTTATTTCCAAGGAAAGCCCTCCGTCCGTTACACAGTACCTTCAGGGAATTCGGATACCAGTTATTCTCAAATCCCTCTCCTGTCAGATAAACAGACGATACCACTTTTTTATCAAATACATTCTGGATGAAAGACTTAAAACTCTCATCCGCATCTTTGGCTTTATCTACATTCAACACAGGATAGATTGCTTCCAGTTCTTTCATGTGCGCATTGGCGACTTCTTCTACTGTCACAAACATATCCCTGCTCTTGGTGCTTACTGTATTCAGGCGGCGCAGCATATATGCACGGATTTCCTGCGCATCACAATAAAACAATGCTGATTCATATTGCCACAATTCTTTCGGCTGATAAAACATATACTGACAGAAACTTTCCTTATAATCCTGTACAAATACACATTCTCCCGGAACACCGATATATTTTCCGATTCCCTTTAACATCTTCGACATATCAACATTCGTATACGGAACGGAAAACGTAATATAATCAATCTGTTCGAATTTCTTCAATGTCATGGAAATGAACTTTGCAAGAAGCCATACGCCATCATGGATTTTCCCGCCTACACGTACTTTTTTTCTTTTTACAGCTTTACGGAACAGATGAGTGACAATATCTCCCTCTCCCGCTTCTCTCAATCGTTTTGCTTCCTGTCCATATACCCATCGTTCTTTATAATAGCCAAGGATCAGAGGAATCTGATAATTATCAACTGCTGCTTCCATCGTTTCCGGTTCTTCTTTATTTTCATCATAATAACTGATCTGACAATTCTTTTCATTCAGATCATAGCCCAAAACACTTCCTTTTTGCATTATCGTCTCCTCCTTTCATTTTAATATATCTTAAATATCTGATCTGCCATCTGTTCTTCTTCTTCAAACTCAAGCATGGCTTTCGAACGTTCCGCATCCGAATCCATATCTGTCATTGCATTCAGCATCTGATATTTTCCGGCAAATACACGTTCTTTATCTGTTTTCAGCGTCTTTTTGTCTGTTGTGATCATTTCTCCGTTTCCGGATTCCTGGAAATAATAATTCACTGATTCGTCATTATAAAGGACAAATTGTTTTACATACAGGTTTTCATAGACCGGCATCATTGCCTCTGCTCGGTATCCCAGTTCTTCCCGGTCTTTTTGTTTCATCTTATAGTACAGTCTTACTTTTCCTCCTGGTTTACAGCGGTATGCTGCCATCACCTTATTATAGAGTTGTACTTCCCGCAGCCATTCCTCTTTATAATTCATGTAATATGGGAAGACTAGTTGTTTTTCGCACATTTCCCGTAGTACCTGATGAAGGACATCTTCCAGTTCACCTGTGTATTCTTTATCTGAATAATATTTCAGAAGTGCAATCTTACATACATCTGGCAGATCTTCTTTCTGATCACATTCATTTGCAATGATTTCAAATACACATTTTTCCAGGCTTCGTCCATATACGATATATTCCCTTGTAACGTAAGCAAGATATGCCTGTTTTAAGCGGAAATATACATTGTCCGACAGATAATAATCTTCAAAAATATGCTCTTCCTCATACAATGTCTCCGAAAAGACCATCTGTGTAATGATCCGTTCACTGACCTTATAAGACGGAACCCCATATTGTTTTAATACTTTCCAGAGTCGCTTCATATCTCCGATTGCGCCACAGTAATACTCCGCAAGATACGTAAGTGTCACCTTGTCATACTGTCCTCTCCGGAACATTTCAAAAGCAAGATAACTTAAGAAGTCATCCTCCGTATAATTTTCTTCCCTGATTCTTCTGCTGCAAACCAGGAAGACATCCTTATCCTCAAATGAATCTATCCCCTTTGCCTGGATCTTTTCATAATCCGGTTTTTCTTTCTCCGGCTCCTGATTCCAGAATCCTGTAGATGCTGCATATTTTCTGCACATATCTACAAAACGCGGCTCATAAAACAGTCTTTTCGTCTCATATGGAATGGAATCCGTATAATGTCTGCCCTCTACAGACTCCCATACAATTCTCGATTCCTTATCATACAGATAAATGATAGCTCCATTCTTCGTATCATACGGGATACGCTGACGTACCGAACCATCTTTTTCGATTACCAGCACACATTTCATCCCGCGTACCTTTGTCCTTACTTCATAAGAATAACAGATGTCTCGCATCGCCTCCATACGTTCTGCCGTCATCTCGTCTTCTCTGCAAAATCTTTTGTACAATGTACGCAGTGATTCTGTTATGTGGCGCTTTGCCAACTGTTCCCATGTAAATGCCACCATCTGTTCTCTGTAATTCAGATACAGATCTCCTGCCTGTTCCTCATGGATCACAAGACTTGCATACAGATACGCAGCCTTCTTATAATCGAGAGCATTTCCATGCATAAAATATAAAACCAGCGATTTCGGCAACGGTCCGTGCGCACTGTCTTCGTCGATTGTCATCATATAATATTCATAAAGCTGGGCAATCTTAAGATCTGAATCAACTGCCTTCTGATACCATGAAAAATACTTCTTTGCCGTTTTATTTCCTTTGATCAAAAGTGTACAGATCGTATTCAGTATCATCGGTTCTTCATACATCTTATAGATTCTTTCCAGGATTCTGAACAGATTGTCACTGTATTTTTTCTGCTGACTGGCAAAATTTGAAATATAAAGTGCCAGTTCTTTTGTCATCATGCGGTATTTGGTCGCAAAATTCAACACCTGAATCTCAAATGTGCCTAATTTCTTAAGAAGTGTCGGCTTTTCCTGATAGCACAGATATGCTTCCAAATAAAACATTACTGCATGGATTCCATACTCAAACTGCTGTTCCAGAACTTCCAGACGTTTATAAGGATTCTTATATCTGTTGTCAAGATTCAGGATCATATAGAGCAGCCACCAGGAATCCTGATGACGCATATATGTCTTTCCAACCTCATCCAGCACCCGTTCTTCATAGTTCACATCTCCGCGGATCTTTGCAGTCAGATACAGATAATAACAGTTTGTCAGCGGATCTTTTCCGATTGCGAACCGATTATAATTGTAATTCTCAAGAATCCATTTTGCTTCTTCCGTCTTGCCTCCGAGCAGATAGATATTACCAAGCATCAACTGATATACTTCATTCAGAGGATCCAGCTTACGCAGTGCTACCATCTTCTCGACCGCACTATCCACCCAGTGTTCCAGTGTTACTCTTCCTGCCACATATCCTACATATTCTTTGATAATCTGAGCCAGTAAAAGTTCCGGCATCCTGTGATCTTCGTCATACTCCTGATTCTGCAATACCTCAACTTCATAAGTGAGTGTCTCATATGGTGTCACGAACTTCAATGCTCCGTAATTCCGTCCGCCATGAAGTTTCTCTGCTCTTACCACATATTCAATCTCATGCGCATTTCCCACAAAATCTTCTGTGCTGATCTCAGGTCTGGACACCCGGATAAAATCACCGACTGTCTCAATATGGATTGGCATATATCCCCATGTATTTTTCATCAGAGTCAGTGTTCCCTTTGTCGACTCTGTCAGATCTTCGAATAGCATCCCCTCTCCCTGAAGCGTAAGGAAAATGCATTCTTTCTGTTTGATCCCTACCATGAATTCTTCCATGGCCTGTTCTCCGAGAGACCATTTGCGCATATTATCGTACAGATAGAATGTACGCTCATTCTCATATTTTAAAATTTCATAGAATTCTTTGGAACGGAAGAGCCTTCCCGCTTCTGAAAAATCCTTAATTGCAAGTTTGCGGAAATCATCGGTACTCTGTACTTTTCCATAGGTTGTCATCACATATGGTTTCTCAATGATTGCCGTAAAAGCCAGTTCAAACTCACCACCGGTACATACGACCGTGAACTTTCCTGCCTCTACATGTCCCGGACGAAGTCCCCGTCCGTCATACGTAAATTCCACTCTTGCCGGATTTCCCTCAAATCCCTGATCTTTAAAATGGACGCGGAAAGAAGACGAGTACACCAGTCCTCGTATCCTTCCCTCATTGTTTGCCCTCATTGTAAAACTTCCTCTGTATACTTCCCCTTCACCTATAATGAGTACCAGATTGGTCTCATCGAATATAACATCAGGTCGTATCAACTGAAAGTCGCCTTTTGAAAATTTTTGGATTTTATTTTTCAAGTCCTACACCTGCTTCTTTCGTTGCTTTTTTCTTAAAACATACTATAATAAATTATAGCATTGTTTGTCAACGAATGGCAATGCCGGAAAGAGAAAATATCAAAATTGTGTCGATAGGATGGAAAATTATGAAAAAAAAGCCAGAATTTCACGGAAGCGATTTGGAAAAGATCGCAGATTATTATCACCTTGATAGGGAAAAGATTGTTTTGTTCGGTGCCAATGTAAACCCGCTCGGATTATCCGCACAGGTAAAAAAAGATCTCGCAGAACATCTGGATATCATCAGCAGTTATCCAGACAGAGATTATACAGATCTGAAAAAAGCAATTGCTGCATATACCAATACCTCGCCGGAACATATTGTTGTCGGAAATGGTTCTACGGAGCTTATCTCACTTCTGATCAGCCAGCGCGCACCAAAAAGAGCGCTGCTTCTGGGACCGACCTATTCCGAATATGCAAGAGAGCTGAATCTGGTCGGCGGCACACTGGAATATTATAATCTGAAAGAAGAACAGGATTTCAGACTGGATATTTCCGATCTGACCGATACACTGAAAAGTGATATTGATCTTCTGATCATCTGTAATCCGAACAACCCGACCTCTTCAGCCATCAGTACCGCTGATATGAAAAAGCTGTTAACCGTATGCCGGTCACTTGGTATCTTCGTTATGATCGATGAGACTTATATCGAATTCGCACCGGAAGGCACTTCCCTCTCTGCAGTTTCTCTTGTACCGGAATTCGACAACTTCATGGTCATCCGCGGTGTATCCAAGTTCTTCGCCGCACCTGGACTTCGCTTTGGTTATGGTCTCACCAGTAATCAGGCATTTCTTCAGACGCTTCTTACCCACCAGAATCCGTGGAGCCTGAACAGTGTCGGAGCTTATGCCGGAGAACGGATGTTGAAAGATACCGATTATATTAAGAAGACCTGGACTCTCATTGATTCCGAGCGCACCCGAATGTGCAAAGAGCTTTCTGAACTGGATACTGTAAAGATTTATCCTGCTTATGCCAACTTTGTCCTTGTAAGGATTTTAAAAGAAGGACTCACTTCTTTCGATGTCTTTGAAAAAGCGATTCACCAGAATTTCATGATCCGGGACTGTTCTTCTTTCGAAAGCCTGAACGGAGAATATGTACGGTTCTGCATTATGAATCCAGAGGATAATGACCGGCTGCTGGATGTATTCCGTTCATTATAATCAATGCAGAGAACCTGCCACTGGCAGCTTCTTCCGAATGCATGGCAATACAAACACCTGTCTGCGGCCCGGTATCATTCCTGAAATGATCCCAGTTACAGACAGGTGTTTTTCATATTTTCCTATGTTATTTTTTTAAGATCAATGCCATAAAGGTAAGTTCTTCATCACCGGTGTTCTTAATTCCATGTGCATCTCCGTCTTTACACAGGAACAAATCGCCAGGATTTGCCGGCTGTTTTTCACCGTTATCGTCATAAGTTCCGTGTCCGGTCAGAATGAAGTAAGACTCCGTCTCACCATGATGATAATGGTATCCTACTTCACATCCCGGATCCAGATGAATCTTGGCATACATCTTACATGCTTCTCCAACTTCTTCCGAAGTAACCATTGCTTCTCTTACAATATAACCGTCTCCGCCATTTACATGTTCCACTTTTACCAGTTCTCTTTCGCCTTCTCTTGTCATTTTTAAGTTCCTCCTTGATTCGTAAAACATTCTAAAACAACAATACAACCTGAAAGATACAAAGTCAATGGTAAACCCTTAATCTTAATTCACGATCCGGTAATATTCTTTCGCAGTTATACTGTAAACGATGATATAGAATACCGCAAACACCGCTATCGTAATGATTGTGCATACCGCAAACAACGATACATTCGTAAGATTTAATACTCCCAGAATTTTTGTCATTACTTTAAAGGCTACTGCAACATGGATCACCGCTACAATCAGCGGGAGGAAGAATACGCTTAAGACCTGGCTTCGAATGGAACGCTTCACTTCTTTTTTACTCATGCCAACCTTCTGCATGATCTGGTAACGCTCCCTGTCATCATAACCTTCCGATATCTGTTTATAATAAATGATCAGTACCGTTGCCATAATAAACATACTTCCCAGATAGATTCCAATAAAGAACAGTCCGCCATACAATTCATAAAAAGAAGAACGGCTTAACATACGGCTTTCCATCATTCCGTCCGGGATCTTTTCATAAAATTCATTCTGTATCTGTTCCAGTGCCTCTTTTTGTTTTCCGTCATCTCCTTTCAGGTTGAATTTATCTGCATAAGAAAATGGCTCGATACGTTCAATCTGCTCTGCATTTGCAAATACAATATATAATGTCTTGTACATTTCTGCCGTACTCTTCGGCTGACTCGTCATCTCGGACAGTTCTTTTTTCACCTGATAGTTCCGTCCTGCAATGTTTATCTCTTTTTTCCCACATTTGCCGTTCGAGGTATAGGTCAGTATCTCCTGTTCCTCTAACGATACATTCCGTTTTTCTATCCGGTTATACTCATCCTGTGTCATCATCTCTACATAGTAGAAATGATTATCCGGATAATACTGATCCACATTTTCCAGTTTATCTCCCTTCAGAACCGCATTCATACTTCCATATCTGTACCAGACTCTGTCGGTTATTTTCACACCTGCTTTTTCACATTGCTCTTTCAGCAAACGTTCAATGATCTCTTCATGGTCCACATCTGCCTGTTTGCAGACAATTGAAACATCTCTCGGAAAACGTGAGTCCAGGATATCTTCCATTCCCGCATACAAAGATACCGTTGTGGATACCATAACCAGCACCATCGTACTTAACACACAGATGTTCGCAAGTCCCGCTCCGTTTTGTTTCATACGATAGATCATGCCTGATACACTGGTAAAATGCTTTGGATTATAATAATAAGCTTTATTTTTCCGGAGTATTTTCAATACCACAATGCTTCCGGCAATAAAAAGTGCATAAGTTCCAATAATCACACAGACCACTGCAACAAAGAATTTCAAAAGTGCTTCTAACGGTGCCTCTGTTGTAAGTGCAATCCAGTAACCATTGCCAAGTGCCGCCACACCGACGATCACAAGCAGCCATCTGCTCTTCGGCTCTTTCTCCCCCTGATTGCCTCCGTGCAGAAGTTCCACCGGATTCACCAGCTGTATCTGTAAAATGTTATATAAATACGTCAGAAGAAAAATTCCTGCAAATAATATGACAGTCTGTACAATTGCAGTCCCATTGACCGAAAACTGCATATCTACGCTATTGTGCAGAATCTTAAGGAGCAGCAGATACATCAGTTTCCCAAATATTATTCCAAACACCAGACCGCCAAGAATACTGATTCCAGCCGTCAGGATCGTCTCAACCGCCATCATTCGTGCAATATGCCGTTTTCCCATTCCCAGAATATTGTATACCCCGATCTCCTTCTTTCGTCGCTTGATCAGGAAACTATTTGTATAGAACAGAAAAATCACTGCAAATACAACAATCACACCCGTTGCATACTGCAGACATATCTTTAATGTATCCTGTGTAATACCTTTCCCTCTGCTCAGCGCATCAATAATATAGAACATCATGACAGTCAGAACACCGGTAAAGATATAAGGTACATAGGTCTTACGGTTATTCTTAAGATTGGTCACAGCAAGTTTTTCATAGATGAAATTATTCATCCTCCTCACCTCCTGTGGTAAGAATCTTCAGCGTATCTGAAATTCTTTCATACATTTCTTCGTTCGTAAGATTCCCCCTGTAAAGCTGATGGAATACTTTTCCGTCCTTGATAAAAAGCACCCTTTTCGCACTACTCGCCGCTTTCACACTATGTGTCACCATAACAATCGTCTGACCTTCCTGGTTAATCGTTGTAAAAAGATTCATCAGACTGTCTGCCGCTTTCGAATCCAGTGCTCCCGAAGGTTCATCGGCAAGAATCAGCTGTGGTTTCGTGATCAGCGCTCTTGCAATTGCAGCTCTTTGTTTCTGCCCACCGGACACCTCATATGGATATTTCTCCAGTAGTTTTTCAATTCCAAGTTTTTCTGCAATCGGTTTTAATCTCTTTTCCATCTCCGGATATTTCTTTCCGGATAATACCAGTGGCAGGAATATATTATCCTTTAATGAAAATGTATCTAACAAGTTAAAATCCTGAAATACAAAGCCGAGATTCTGACGTCTGAACGTTGCGATCTCTTTTTCTTTTAATTTTCCCAGATCCCTGTCTTTTAAATAAACCTTTCCTTCTGTCGGTTTATCAAGTGCCGCCAGAATATTCAGCAAAGTCGTCTTTCCCGATCCAGACTCTCCCATGATTGCAACATATTCCCCGCGTTCTACCGTAAAATTCACATCTCTTAAAGCCTCTACCTGATTGCTCCCAAAACGAGTCGTATATATCTTCTTCACATTTTTTACTTCCAGTAATGACATAAGTTTTTCTTCCTTTCTTTTTAAGATTTCTTCTTTACGGTATCTATTATAAAAAAAGAGGAAATATCCTGCCATCGAAGCATGTGACATTTCCCCTGTTTAATCTTACATTCCTGTAAGGTTTTCTCTTTTTGTCTGATCGTTATTCCGGATTCCATTCTTTCCTTGTCAATTCCAGATATACACGGGTTCCTTTTCCCACCTCTGAATCAATCCATATCTTATGTCCCATCTTATCCATGATCTTTTTGCAAAGATACAGTCCAATCCCGGTAGACTTCTTATCTGCTCTTCCATTATATCCGGTAAACCCTTTTTCAAATACTCTAGGAAGATCTTCTGCCTGAATACCGATTCCATTATCCTCGATCACCAGACACTCCCGTCCTCTTTTTTCTTCCAGACAGATTCTGATCTCGCCGCCATTCTTTGTGTATTTCAAAGCATTAGACAAAATCTGTTCTATCACAAACTCCAGCCATTTTTCATCTGTAAGAACTATTCGTTCCACCGGCCGGTAATCCAGACGGATCTTCTGAAAAATAAACATCTGAGAATATTTCCGGACAGATTGTTTCAGAATCTTATCTAAAGATACCTTCTCAAACTGCAGATCCCCTGACATATCTTCCATGCGGAGATACGTCAGCACCATCTCCACATACTGTTCCATTTTAAAAAGTTCCATCTTCATCTCTTTTAATTCCGGCAGTGCCGGGTTTTCATCTTCCACCGATTGCAGCAATATGTGCATCGCAGCGATAGGTGTCTTGATCTGATGCGCCCACATACCATAATAATCACTTAAGTCCTGGCCTTTGATTCTTGCCTCTGATTTCAACTCCAGAATCTTTTCATCAAAGATCCCCAGTAATTCCTGATAATCCAATTCCAGAAGATTCCTGCACTCTGGAAGTTCTTTTGTGCACTCCTGCGTGCTCTTCTTAAACCGTTCCAGCAGAAGATGCTTCTTCCGGAAGCGATGATATTCCGTTATTACATAAAGGAGCAGCCACAATATCACCAGCAGCAGTGCATATTTCAACGCATCCATCCTGATATTATAAAGAAATGCTACAACAATAAATATTCCGACCGTTCCGGCATAAAGGCTGATCTCTCTTGTTTTATCTTTTAAAAATGCTATTAAAAGTTTCATGCCTCCACCATATATCCTATTCCTTTTTTTGTGATGATCTTTCCACCAAGGCCAATCTGTTCCATTTTTTTACGAAGTCTTGCCACATTGACCGTCAGTGTATTGTCATCAATAAATTCATTGCTGTCCCAGAGTCTCGTCATAATACTTTCACGGCTTACGATCTTCCCCGTATTTTCCAGAAGCATCTGCAAGATCTTAAATTCGTTCTTCGTCAGTTCCTGTTTCTGATCCTGATACAAAACTGTTGCATCTGCCAGATTCAGGATCGCACCATTCCACTCCATGATATCTGCCGTTCCACGGAATTCATAGGTTCTTCTTAACACGGCCTGCACCTTTGCCGTCACCACATTCAGGTCAAATGGTTTCTCGATGAATTCATCGCCGCCCATATTCATTGCCATCACAATATTCATATTGTCATTCACAGATGACAGGAAGATAATCGGCACCTTTGATATCTTCCGGATCTCCTGACACCAGTGAAACCCATTAAAAAACGGAAGCACAATGTCCAATAACACAAGCTGCGGTTCAAATTCCAAGAATTTACCCATTACGTCTTTAAAATCTGTCATACACTCTGTCTGATAATTCCATTTCTCCAAATGGGTTTTCAGTCCACCTGCTATTGTCTCATCATCTTCCACGATTAAAATTTTATACAATTTTTTTATCTCCCCATACTTTATAAAAAGGACAAAAGTTTAAAACTTTTGCCCTTTTATCGTAATACAACCGTTATACAATTGTCAATTCCGGCTTTCTTAAGATTTCTTTGGAATTCTGTTTGAATCCTAATGGAAATAGTGCGCTCCGATCTTCATTCCGGAACCTCCCTGGTCAAAATAAAGGCAGCTTCCGATTGGATTTGATCCATTCAATGCATCTACAGCTGCCTGAAGAGCCGTCTGTGAATATCCCTTTGAACTTCTGACTCTGTTCAGCCATCCGGTTGTGGCCGGTCCGAACTGTCCGGACTGGTAGATGACTTCTTCGATGGAATTCGGATAGCTCCCACTCTTGACACGATTCATAATAACCGCACCTACAGCAACCTGCCCCTCATATGGCTGATTACCGGCTTCGCAATAGATGATGGATGCCATTAGTTCCTGATTCGCTCTTACGTACGCTTCTCTTGCTTCGCGTTCCGCCTGTTCCCTTGCTTCCTGCTCTGCCTTTTCTCTTGCAATACGTTCTTCCTCTTCTTTTTTTGCTATATTTTCTGCGATCACCTGCTGGCTTGCATCTGTCATCTCCTGTGCAGATGCAACGATACTCTGTGATATTGTCTGTACAGCGGTATGTGTATTCGCATCTTCCTTTTTTGTCTCTGTGATTGTTGTTACTTCCGGCCGTTCAGAGGCTGCCTGACTGGTAAAACCAGTTGCCATTACTGCACATGCCGAATACAGCACGAACATTGATTTCAGTCTCTTCGCTTTTAACATAATATAAATACCCTCCTGATTTTGTTGCAATGATTTACATTTCTTTTAATAAAGTATATTCACTTTTTGCAACTTTATTACAAATATTACAAATTTGTTACAAGCAACGATTGGTATCATATCATGTACATCGTGTTTTGTCAACTTTTTTATTTACTTATTTTTGAACACACAGATTACACAGTTCTTTTTTTCGTTTTTATTATTTATTTTTCTCTGTTATTTCACTGTTTCTTAAGCTTCCCTTTTACAATAACTCACCACCGTTATGACCAGAAATACCGGAATCCAGATTGCCGCCGCAATCGCAATAATATATGGTGTCCAGTAATATCCACTGCCAATCTGTACAAAGTTTCTGGCAAGCAATTCTCCCTCCAGACTGTTCATAAAGGCAAGTCCGCTGGTCGGGAAGATACACCTTAAAATCTCCAGAATATTCCGGCTGTTTGATATTGTAAAAATAACCATCGGTACAAATGCAGTTGCAAATGCACAGATCAGTGCCGACTGTACTGTCTTGCATTTTGCCGAAAAGAACAGTATACTCGCTCCAACTGCCACAAGTGAAAGCAGCCCACCCGCAACCATGACCTTATACATTTTTCCTACTGTAAATGCAGGAATATAGTACAGATATCCAAGCATCTGCAATGGATTTTTAAATACTTCCGCGCCATATAATATACGCATTATAATAGAAAAGACTGTCGTTCCGACCGCAAATACTGCGAAAATTAATGTAAATACCACAGCGATCTTTGTAATGGCAAGACGAAATCTTCCATGTTTCGTACAGCGCAGAATCTGATCCGATCCAGTCTGATACTCGGTCGCAAATACCGGTGTTATGATCACCATGAAGAAGATCATTACCAGGAACAGATAGATTTGATAATAGTCCAGCTGATCAGTTGTAAACTCCGAATAATAAGCAAGTGGTATCTGTATATGTTTCGTCATCTGATTGATTTTCTTCTGAACTTCCGGATTTTTATTCAGATTCTGAACATTTTCCCGGTATGCAGTATATACATTCTTCGCATCATCTTCACTGATCTCTGAATACTCCAATGTATACAGGTTCTTTCCATTTGGAATAATCGTCTGTTCCAGTACTGCAATGATATCCAGATGCGAATATACTTTTTTCACATATACGTCCAATGGAATATTCTGCCGCTCCAGAGACCCGTATTCTTTCAATACTTCTTTTATATCTGCGATTGTCTCACGGATCTTTGCTTCTGTCATCTCGCCATGCAGTGCTTTTTTGTCTGCTTTTTTTGCCTTTATCGCTTCGATTCCGGTGACCACCTGGATTGTTCCCGACTTGTCTGTCTTATAAGCCTGGATATAAGTTACCGGCAGATAGGACAGCACTGCCGAAAGTATCAGTGCCGCAATGATCAAAATACCGACACTTCTCGTCTTCAGCAGACGTTTTAATTCTAATACATACAGTCTCATCGTACTTCCTCCTTTCCCTGCTCCGGGAACATCCACAGATACAAATCTTCCATTCTTGCATCCGCCGGTTCCGATCCCGAAATGACCGGTCGCTCTGCCAGATAACGCAGTACCGTCTTGCCATCTTCACGGTTGTAAATGTTCACCACCGGAACTTTCGTCTCATAAGTCATTGCCTCTGCCATATCAAGAACTGCATTCCAGACTTTTCCTTCGACTTCTTTTACCAGTTCTTCTGTCTCTCCTACTGCTGCAATCTTCCCGTCTTTCATAATCGCATTGCAGGTGGCAATATATTCCACATCCGACACGATATGTGTGGAGATCAATACAATCCTGTTCCTTCCGAACTCCGATAACAGATTACGGAAACGCATTCTCTCTCCCGGATCCAAACCGCTGGTCGGCTCATCTAAGATGAGTACTTTCGGGTCATTCAACAATGCCTGTGCGATTCCCACACGGCGTTTCATTCCGCCGGATAATTTTACAATCTTCTTCTTTCTGACATCGGTAAGTGATACAATCTCCAGCAGTTCCTGTATCTTTTCCTTCGTCTCTTTTTTGCCGATTCCTTTTAATGCGGCCATATATTCCAGATAATCCTGTACCGAGAATCCTGGATAGAATCCGAATTCCTGCGGCAGATATCCGAAGATATCTCTGTATTTTTCTCCCAGTGTGTCGATCTCGATCCCGTCATAACGGATCTCACCGCCAGTCGGCTTCATGATCCCGGCGATCATCCGCATAAGCGTCGTCTTGCCTGCACCGTTAGCTCCAAGGAGTCCCCAGACTCCCGGTGTCAGTGTCAGGTTCGCATGATCAACAGCACATTTATCCTTATATTGTTTACTGACATCACATATTTCAAGTTTCATATTTTATTCCTTTCTTTGCAAAAGCTTCTGTGATTCATTTCTATTTTTAAGATTGTATGATGATAACCTTCTTTCCCTGATACAGCATAGCTCCTGCCGCAATCACGAGAATGCCGATCCACCATCCCGTATTTCCATACACAGATGGCAGCTTGATGTATAAAAGATACTGCAAAATCAAAAGTCCCACACAGGCACCTTCACAAATCTGGATACATCTTAAGGTCTGATCTTCCATATCAAATTTTGCTTCTATCTTCTGCATCCACCCCGTGCAGAAGCTTCCTATCAAGAATAACGGTGCCAGATACCACAGCAGAACCATACCGGCCGATGCATAATTCTTACTGCTGATCATGATCATGCACAACAGGACAGTAACCAGATCTCCGACTGACAATACAACCATCCTGCTTAAAAGCATCCTTGCAAATCCATTCTTTGCCGCTTTTTCCATCTCATACATCCGATACCGGAAAGACTGCATCACATAAGGGATCCCGATCATCGCCATAACAGTTCCCAGTGCTCCGACCCAAAACGCAAGCTGCCTTCCCGTGAGCAGCCATGTCATATCCACTGCCCCCCGGTCTGTTCCACAGAAGAATATGAGCGCAGTTATCATTACCAGCGCCTGTATGCTCCACATCTTCCATCCGATGAACGGAATCTGACGAATCAGAAATTCTGTAAAACCTGTCCGGGCTTTCTTCCTCTCGCTCAGTCGGTCAGCCTTGCTCATTTCCATGATTTTTTCGATCTGTTCCGACTTTTTCTCTTCGCTTACCTGCAGCGATTCTCTTAACTGCAATGCTTTATATAAATACTCCTCTTCGATTGTTTCCCGTCTCCTACGCATCCGGCTTTCCCTCCTTTTTTCTTAATTTCTTCAATGAAATCCTGAGCCTTGACTGAACCGTTCTTGCCGGAATTCCGAGTATCTCTGCGATTTCACGAAACGAAAGTTCCTGTGCATATTTTAGATATACCACTTCTCTCTGCTCCTTTGAAAGCTCCCGGATCAGTCTTAGGAAATTGATATTACCTTCTGTCTTTGCATAACCGGTTTCCAGATAGATCATTTCTTCAGACAGCTTTTTCTCGCCATCCGATTCCTCACTGTCTGTATCAAACCATTCTTCCCTTGCACATTTCCTCCACTGGTCTTTGCAGGTATTCGCAGCGACCTTATATAAGAATGCCCTGAACTTCCCCCGGTGTCTGTAGTTAGGCATATACCGGATCACTTTCAGAAATGTCTCCTGTACCGCGTCTTCTGCCGCCGTCTTATCTGGCGCATGGTAGATACAATAACGGAGGATATCTTCGTAATACATCCCGATCAATTCTTCCCAGTATTCTGTTTCACCTTTTGCTATCTTCCTAAGTAATTCATTTTCACGCATCAAAATTCTTCCTCCTAAGGGCGTCCCCTATATATAGAACGTATTACATGAGATAAATGATCATATATTTTTAATTTTTTGATTTTATAACTGCCATATGTTCGAAAAACTGTCAATGGCAGGTTCTGTCGATATCTGGTAACAAAAAAAAGCGGCATACCGCAAATACGAATGCTGTATGCCACTTCTAATTTTCTTTATTTAATTTTGGCAATATCAATCAGTGTCAGCTTCTGGATATCTGTATTCTCCAGACTGGTGATCAGTGCTTTTGCTGTATCGATCGCTGTCAGTACATTGACACCTGTCTCAATCGCATTTCTACGGATCACGAATCCGTCTCTTGAGTGATCAGCTCCCTGCGGAGGTGTGTCAATAACCAGGTCGATCTTATGTCCGAGGATCAGATCCATAAGGTTCGGTGATTCCTGCTCGATCTTATTCACTGTCATAGCCTTTACTCCGGCATCTGTCAGAACCTTGGCAGTTCCTTCTGTAGCAAAGATCTTGTAACCGATCTTCTCGAATCTGCGTCCGATCTCTACTGCTTCTTCCTTATCTTCATCACGAACTGTCATGATCATGTTCTTGTGTTTTGGAAGTTTGACTCCGGCACCGATGAATGCTTTATAAAGAGCCTCATCAAATGTCTTGGCAATTCCCAGACACTCTCCGGTAGACTTCATCTCAGGTCCAAGGCTGATATCTGCACCACGGATTTTCTCGAATGAGAATACCGGCATCTTAATTGCAAAATAATCTGCTTCCGGCTGTAATCCAGGCGTATATCCAAGTTCTTTGATCTTATGTCCGATGATCACTTTTGTTGCAAGTGGTACGATCGGAATACCTGTTACCTTACTGATGTATGGAACAGTACGGCTGGAACGAGGGTTAACTTCGATTACATATACATCTTCTCCACATACGATGAACTGGATGTTAATCAGTCCGATTACATGTAAGGATTTTGCAAGTCTTCTTGTATATTCGGCAATCGTCTCTTTTGTCTTCTGAGAGATGCTCTGTGCAGGATATACAGAGATACTGTCTCCGGAATGGATTCCGGCACGCTCGATATGCTCCATGATACCAGGAATCAGGATATCTTCTCCGTCACATACGGCATCAACCTCTATCTCTTTACCCTGTAAATACTTATCAACCAGGATTGGGTGATCCTGTGCGATACGGTTGATGATTCCGATAAACTCATCAATATCGTGATCGTTGATCGCAATCTGCATTCCCTGTCCGCCAAGTACGTAAGAAGGTCTTACCAGTACCGGATAACCCAGTCTGTTTGCAACTTTCTTCGCTTCTTCTGCTGTAAATACAGTTCCACCTGTCGGTCTTGGGATCTCGCACTGCTCAAGAATCTCATCAAACAGCTCACGGTCTTCGGCTGCATCTACATTTTCAGCAGATGTTCCAAGAATCGGAACGCCCATCTTCATAAGAGATTCTGTCAGCTTGATCGCTGTCTGTCCACCGAACTGTACAACTGCTCCGTCCGGTTTTTCCAGATCTACGATACTTTCTACATCTTCCGGTGTCAGAGGCTCGAAATACAGCTTGTCAGCGATATCGAAGTCTGTACTTACTGTCTCAGGGTTGTTATTTACAATAATCGTCTCGTATCCTTCTTTGGCAAATGCCCATGTACAATGTACAGAACAGAAGTCGAACTCGATACCCTGTCCGATACGGATCGGTCCGGAACCAAGTACCAGTACTTTCTTCTTGCCGGAAGTTTCAACTACTTCATTCTCACTTCCGAATACAGAGTAGTAATATGGTGTCTCTGCTGCGAACTCAGCCGCACAGGTATCAACCATCTTATAAGAAGCGGTGATGCCATTGTCATGACGAAGGTCATGGATCTCACGCTCTGTCTTTCCTGTCAGTTCTGCGATCACATTATCCGGGAACTCTAAGCGTTTTGCTTCTTTTAATGTCTCTGCTGTTAATTCTTCTGTCTTTAATTTCTGTTCCATCTCTACAAGAATTGCGATCTTGTCAATGAACCAGTTGTCAATCTTTGTAATTCTGTGAATGTCTTCGTAGCTGATGCCCTGACGGATTGCTTCTGCGATTTTCCAGATACGACGGTCATCTACAACTTTCAGTTCTTCTAACAGTTCTTCTCCTTTTAAATGAGAGAAGTCATAAGACATAAGGCTGTCTACATGCTGTTCCAGAGAACGGATGGCTTTCATAAGTGCTCCCTCGAAGTTATCACAGATACTCATAACTTCTCCGGTCGCTTTCATCTGTGTTGTCAGTGTACGTTTTGCACTGATGAACTTATCAAATGGAAGTCTCGGGATCTTTACAACACAGTAGTCAAGCATAGGCTCGAAACTTGCGTATGTCTTCTTTGTTACTGCGTTCTTGATCTCGTCCAGTGTATATCCAAGAGCGATCTTTGCTGCAACCTTGGCAATCGGATATCCTGTTGCCTTAGATGCAAGTGCAGAAGAACGGCTTACACGAGGGTTAACCTCGATTACACAGTACTCAAATGAATCTGGATTCAGCGCATACTGTACGTTACATCCACCAGTGATATTTAACTCACTGATAATATTAAGAGCAGATGTACGGAGCATCTGGTACTCTTTATCGCTCAGTGTCTGAGAAGGTGCTACTACGATACTGTCTCCGGTATGTACACCTACAGGGTCCAGATTTTCCATATTACATACGGTAATGCAGTTACCATTGCTGTCACGCATTACTTCGTACTCGATCTCTTTCCATCCTGCGATGCAACGTTCTACCAGAACTTCCCCAACTCGGGAAAGACGAAGTCCGTTTTCCAGGATCTCTACGAGTTCTGTTCTGTTGTCAGCGATTCCTCCGCCGCTTCCGCCAAGTGTATAAGCCGGACGAAGTACAACCGGATATCCGATGCTTTCTGCGAATTCGATACCTGTCTGCACATCCTTTACGACTTTAGAAGCTGCACAAGGCTCACCGATCTTCTCCATCGTCATCTTGAATTCCAAACGATCTTCCGCTTTTTTGATCGTCTCGGAAGTAGTACCGATCAAACGTACATTATTTCTCTTAAGGAATCCATTTTCTTCAAGTTCCATAGCCAGGTTCAGCGCTGCCTGTCCGCCAAGTGTCGGAAGAACACTGTCTGGTTTTTCTTTTAAGATCAGCTGTTCTACTACTTCAACTGTCAGAGGTTCAATGTATACGCGGTCTGCGATATCTTTATCTGTCATGATTGTAGCCGGATTAGAGTTCAGCAGAACTACTTCCAGACCTTCTTCTTTTAACGAACGGCAGGCCTGTGTACCTGCGTAGTCAAACTCCGCTGCCTGTCCAATGATAATAGGACCAGAGCCAATTACTAATACTTTCTTAATATCTTTAATTCTAGGCATTATTTTGCTCCTTTCATCATATCCATAAATCTGTCAAACAGGTATCCGGAATCCAGTGGTCCCGGACAAGCTTCCGGATGGAACTGAACTGTAAAAATGTTCTTTCCTTCATATGCAAGTCCTTCGTTGGTTCCGTCATTAACATTGATAAACGCTTCTTTTGCTACTTTCGGGTCAATTGACGTACCGTCAACTGCATAACCATGATTCTGTGAAGAAATGTAAACCCTGTTGTTAGTCAGATCCTTCACCGGATGGTTACCGCCGCGGTGTCCATATTTCAACTTATAAGTCTTTGCGCCATTTGCAAGTGCCATAAGCTGATGTCCAAGACAAATTGCAAAAATAGGAATATCAGTATTGTATAATTTCTTGATCTCTTCGATAATAGATACGCATGTCTCCGGATCTCCAGGTCCATTAGACAACATAATACCGTCCGGTTCAGAAGCAATGATTTCTTCTGCCTTTGTACCTGCCGGATAGACTGTTACTTCACAGCCGCGTTCATTTAAAGACTTGGCAATGTTCTTTTTCGCACCAAAGTCCATAAGAGCTACCTTTGGTCCATTGCCTTCTAAGACATATTTTTCATCACATGTTACTTTTGATACCACATCACCAACTGTATAAGCTTTTAGCTTCGGAAGGATCTCGTCTAAATTATAATTCTCATTGGTGGTGATCATTCCATTCATGGTTCCCTTTTCACGAAGAATCTTTGTAAGGGCACGTGTATCAATTCCTGCAATTCCCGGAATATCCTGTTCTTTCAGGAAATCCTGAATTGTTCCTTCACAACGGAAGTTGCTTGGCATTCTGGAAAGTTCTCTTACGATATATCCATCCGGCCATGCCTTCCTTGACTCCATATCCGGTGTGATGCCATAATTTCCAATCAATGGATAGGTCATTACTACGGCCTGTCCCGCATAAGAAGGGTCGGTTAATACCTCCAGATAACCTGTCATTGAAGTATTAAACACTATCTCACTAATCATGTCTTTTGTCGAACCGATACTGGTTCCGGTAAAGACAGTCCCGTCTTCTAATATAAGAAATGCTTTCATATATTCACCTTTTCCCTTCTGTGTTTCTTTTTCTTTTTTATGAAGCCATCCCGCCGTCCCTCAGGTATATTCCTATATTTGGGCAAAAAAAATTCGTTGTAACAAGGAATTTTTTCTTAAAAATATAGAACAAAAGGCAGTTTGTGCAAGCACAAAACTGCCCTGTTTTAATCCATCGGTACCAGACAATTTATGTCTTCACAAATTGTAAAAATTATACTACATAATCCGAGGATTTTCAACGGATATTTTTGTTTTTTTATGAATACTGCCAAAATATTACAATCTTGTGTAATCTCGGATCATCGATGTACTGGTACTTCACCTGTAATAACCCATAGTAGTCTGCCAGATTCTGCGCTGCTTTTGCAAGTTCTTTCTGGAAAATGTCATCATGCGCCTGTTGATAAACCGCATTGTCAGAGAACTTGAAAGTGGTCGCACTTTTCTTCGTCCAGATTGTCTGGTTCATGGCTCCCAATGCCTGTTCCGCATCATACTGCGTGTAATACATTCCATTTACCACATAATAATTGCAATCCATCTTGCTGCACTCCGGCATCTGCGTGTCTTTATCCAGGATATGTGTCTGGAACAGTTGTGTATCATCACAGCACATGTAATCATAACTGATATTTGTTTTATTCCCGGAAGTGTCTGTTTCTTGATTTGTATCCTGGGATATATCCTCGCCTTCTTCCTGCTGAAACACCGGATCTCCCCAGGTTGTGTCAACGTAATAATAATCGCCGTTGCACTTCACCAGATTCCATGCATGGTTTCCGCCTTCTGTCGTCTTTCCTGTCACATAAGTACAGAACACACCAAGCTGTTCCAGTAAGTATTGCGTTGCCTTTGAATATCCGGCACATACGGATTGCCTGTTGACAAATATACTGTAAATGTTCTGGTTATCCGGTGCACTCTCGTCATAGTCCACTTCATCTACGATTTTTTCATACACATAGAGAATTTTTTGATACTCATCTGCATCAGCATCCAGACCTGCCAGCCACTTTGCTGCCACCTGCGTAATCTCTGTCTGCATCGTCTGGCTTTCCTTAGCTGTATAAAAATATTTTGGTTTCAGAACCGTATAGCTTTCCGTTCCCTTATGCGTTGTAGCTGTCGCTGTTCCATCACACCAGAAGATATCCGGCTGATCTTTCATCAGCTTCCGGAATATCTGATTCGTCTCATCCGCATCTGTATCATGTACATAGATCTCCTCTGTATGATTTCTGACACCTTCCAGGATTTCCCGATAAACTTGCTTCTGTTCTTCCGGCAATTGCCGGTAATAGTATTTTTCTGTGTTCTCTTCTGCCGTTTTGGATACTTTCTGATAAGGAATCGCTTCCTGTTTATCGGAAATAAACTGTTCCATATCTATGTATCCGATTCGCTCTGCTGCCGCGATCCCTATGAGTAAGATGCATATCAGAATCAGGATGAGCGTTTTCTTTTCTCTTCTTTTTCTATATATTCGCAAATGTCTTCTTTTCATGCTCTGTTTTTTCGCTCCTGTTTCTATCATTCTTATGATTTCCTGCATAATGTAGGAATACTTTATTATACCGGTTTCTTTCTCTTTCCGCAATTCTCACATTTTTCTTACTTTTGCATACTCTGTCAGTAACAGAGTCTTAAAAGAGGTCCTATTATTATGAATGGAGCGACTCCAACCACTCAGGATACTCCTGATAAAGGCCGTCTGCAGATCAATCTTGTCTCCGACATCACTGCATATCCGATTCAGGGAGCCCGGATTTCCATCTCCTACACCGGTATCCCGGAAACTCCTTTAGAGCAGCTTACTACCGACAGTTCCGGACAGACCGATATGATCGATCTCGCCGCACCACCGCTGGAATACAGCCTGGACCCTGAAAATGAGATTCAGCCGTATTCAGAATACACCTTACAAATATCTGCTGCCGGATATGAATCCGTCAGCATTGCCGGAGCAGAGATTCTGCCCCACGTAACAGCCCTGCAGAATGTCAGCATGAAACCCGTCGATAACCAGGAAGAAAATGAATCTATATTCGTCATACCCGCTCATACATTATATGCCACATACCCGCCCAAGATTCCAGAGGATGAGATCAAGCCAACCATTGAATCCGGTGAGATTGTCTTAAGTCGTGTCGTCGTTCCTGAATATATTGTTGTCCACGATGGAAGCCCGCGGGATTCTACTGCAAGAAATTATTACGTAAAGTATAAAGACTATATCAAAAATGTGGCTTCCAGCGAAATCTATGCTACCTGGCCTGAAGATACAATCCGGGCAAATGTTCTGGCGATCATGTCCTTTACACTGAACCGTGTGTATACAGAATGGTACCGGAACAAAGGATATGATTTCACGATTACCTCATCTACCGCTTTTGACCATAAATGGATTCCTGAACGGAATATCTATGATACAATCTCTGTGATCGTCGATGAGTTGTTTGCCGATTATCTTTCCAGACCGAATGTGAAGCAGCCGATACTGACACAGTATTGTGACGGGCGGCAGGTGCAGTGTCCGAACTGGATGACACAATGGGGATCCAAATCATTAGGCGATCAGGGCTACTCCCCTATCGAAATCCTACGCTATTATTATGGTGATGACATGTACATCAACACCGCCGAAGCCATCTCCGGCATTCCGTCCTCCTGGCCTGGTTATACTCTGAAGATTGGCTCATCCGGCAACAAAGTCCGGCAGATGCAGGAGCAGTTAAATGTGATTGCAGGTGCTTATCCGGCTATTCCAAAGATCACTGCTGACGGTATCTATGGACCGGCAACTGCCGAAGCTGTCCGGGTATTTCAAAAAGTCTTTGGACTGCCTCAGACCGGAGAAGTGGATTATACGACCTGGTATAAGATATCGGAGATATATGTGGGGGTATCGCGGATTGCGGAATTGAACTGACAACCATTTTCCCCACATGGGAAAATGCTAACTTTGAATTCTATATCAACGAATGCTTTAAAAAGGCATGGAAAAAATGACCTTTCATTTTTCACATGCCTTTTGTTCAAAAATAATACCTATTTCTTCTATCCCCCAAAGAATATCCGATGCACATCATTAAACATCACAAACACCATAAGCGCCATCAACAGCACGATCCCTGCAAAATGTACATACCCTTCTTTCTCCGGCGGCACACGCTTTCCTCTGATTGCTTCAATGATCAGGAATACCAGTCGTCCCCCATCCAGTGCCGGAAGCGGCAGAAGGTTCATCACACCAAGGTTCGCCGACAGCAGAATTGCCAGATTCAGCATCTCTACAATGACGACAAACAGACCATAGGAACGGCTCTGCTTATAGGTGGTATCTACCGTATTAACAATTCCGACCGGTCCGGAAAGTTCGTTCACTCCAATCTGTCTGGTCACTAACATCTTCAAACTGTCCAGTGTCGTGCAGATCCAGAATTTCACTTCATAGCCGCCATATTTGACCGCCGTCAGTGCATTGGCTTTGGTATAACCGGAACTGCCGATTCCGAGTCTCTTATATCCCAGTTCTTTGTCCATCTTCGGAGTCAGTGTAACGGTCTTTTCTTTTCCGTTTCTCAGCACAGTGACAACCACGTCTTCATCAGAGTGAAACTGATTATAAAAACTGACTTCACGGAAAATGTGGATCTTTTTATTCCCCATCTGCACGATCTCGTCACCTTTTTTTAAACCAGCTTCTGCTGCCGGATATCCGGATTCCACTGCCCCGATCACCGGCTTATCGTAACCAACCATTGCCGTTATGATCACTGCAAAGATAAAAGCCAGAATAAAGTTAAACACAGGCCCTGCCGCTATGACTGAGATTCGCGCCCATACGGATTTATTATTAAAGTTATTCGGCGAATCATTCGCCTCTTCATCTTCCCCCATCGCACAGAACCCTCCGATTGGAAGGATACGTACGGCGTATCTGGTCCCTTTATATTCTTTTGAATAAATTGCCGGTCCCATTCCTATAGCAAACTCATCTACATCAATTCCATTTTTCTTCGCCAGTAAGAAATGCCCCAGCTCATGAAAAAATACGATGAAGCTGAATAACAAGATTGCTAATATAATTCCCAAATTTCTAATTACCTCCTGCTGTTGATTCTTTCATAGGTCGCTGCTTCTGTCTCCAGAATCTGTTCCAATGTTGGATTTTCAATATTTTTGTGTGCCTTCATACAGTCTTCGATGATCTCCGTGATCTCCAGATACTTGATTTCTCTGTTCAGGAACTGGCTTACCGCAAGTTCATTTGCTGCATTGAATACAGTCGGAAGGCTCCCGCCCTTTCTTCCTGCTTCGTATGCAAGCTCCAATCCATAGAATGTATCTGTATCCGGCTTCTCAAATTCCAGTTTTCCCAATGTCCAGAAGTCTACTCTGTCCCCCGGGAGGAATCTTCTCTCCGGATAATATAATGCATACTGGATTGGAAGCTTCATATCCGGTGTTCCAAGCTCTGCAATGATCGCACCATCTACATACTCTACCATAGAATGAATAATACTCTGTGGCTGTACTACAACCTGCACCCGATCCACATCTACATCAAATAACCATTTAGCTTCGATGACTTCGAGACCTTTGTTGACCATTG
Source organism: Dorea longicatena (assembly GCF_024168045.1). GTDB lineage: Bacteria > Bacillota > Clostridia > Lachnospirales > Lachnospiraceae > Dorea_A. The sequence goes on along the minus strand of NZ_CP100126.1, from coordinate 1,265,620 downwards.
TAGAGGAATCAATTGTGATCTTACGCCCCATTGACCAGTTCGGATGCTTCAATGCATCTTCCACCTTGATTTCCATCAGTTCCTCTGACTTTTTGCCACGGAACGGGCCGCCGGATGCGGTCAGAAGAATCTTATGAATCGCCCCGTGACGATTGCCCTGTAATGACTGAAAAATGGCACTGTGCTCACTGTCTACCGGGAGAATCGATACTCCCATCTCTTTTGCCAGCGGCATAATGATATGCCCAGCTGTTACCAGTGTCTCTTTATTGGCAAGTGCAATGTCTTTTCCTGCCTTGATTGCTTCAATTGTAGGACGGATACCGATCATACCGACAACCGCTGTCACAAGAATCTCTGTATCATTCATGGTTGCGACTTCCAGAAGTCCATCCATGCCTGCCACGATCTGCGTGTCCGTATCTGCTACATTCACACGTAATTCCTCTGCTTTTTCTTCTGACCATACAGCCACGATCTGCGGATGGAATTCACGGATCTGTTCTTCCAGCACCTTAATATTACTTCCGGCTGCCAGTCCAAGCACTTCAATATCGCCGTTCTCTCTGACCACTTCCAGCGTCTGTGTCCCGATAGAACCAGTGGAACCTAAAATTGCTATCTTTTTCATATGAACCTCCTACAATCTGCCTGCAAGAAATGTTGCAAGATAATAAATGATCGGCGCCGTAAAGATAACACTGTCAAATCTGTCAAGAATTCCGCCATGTCCCGGAATCAGTTTTCCATAATCTTTAATGTCATGATTACGTTTGATCGCAGAAGCTGCAAGATCACCAATCTGTGAGATCATTCCTCCAACTCCACAGATAATTGCATACTGTCCCGGATTCACACCTGCTCCTGTAATCTTATTCGCTGCAAGAGCAAAGATTGCCCCAAGAAGAGCTGCTCCTACGATTCCACCGATTCCACCTTCTACAGATTTCTTCGGGCTTAACTTCGGTGCCATCTTATGCTTTCCAAGAAGCATACCTACGCAGTACGCGCAAGTGTCGCATCCCCAGGAGCTCAAAAAGATAAGCCATACTGCAACAGCTCCGTCATCCAGCATTCTTGTCTGGTATACATAAGACAGCATCACTGCAACATAAAATACACCAAAGAATACCGTCATCACCTGCTCTGCTTTAAATACCGGAAATGAAAATACATATACCGCCATCAGTACGACCAGAAATACAATCGTAAGAAATGTCACATACTGCATCTGTCCGGTATATAAGATTCCGTAATATACAACGGCTGCCAGATAACCGGTAAAGCCTAATATCTTGCTCTGCACATCCACAACTTTATAAAGTTCCGACAATCCGATCAGACTGATCAGTGCCAGAAAACCGAACAACAATCCGCCACCGGTTCCAACTGTTGCTATTAAGATAATGACCAGAACAATCCCACTTAATAATCTTGTCTTAAACATTCTGTTCTTCTTCCTCCTTCACACCGCCGTAACGTCTGTCGCGGTGATTATACTGTTCAATCGCCTTTTCCAGTTCTTCTTTACTGAAATCCGGCCATGGAACATCTGTAAAATAAAACTCTGTATACGCCAGCTGCCATAACAGATAATTGGAAAGTCTGAGTTCCCCGCTTGTGCGGATCATCAGATCAGGATCCGGAATTCCCTTTGTATCCAGATATTGTTCAAATGTCTGTTCTTCAATCTCTTCTGGATTCACTTTTCCATCTATACAATCCTTTGCAAGCTTCCGGATTGCACGGACCATCTCATCACGGCTTCCATAATTGATCGCAATCTGGAAATTCAGACCGCTATTATTCTTCGTTGCCTCTTCCAGTTCCAGAATTCTCTTCTGAATATCTTCATCCAGTCTGGTGATATCTCCAATCACACGAACCTTCATATCATTCTTTGCTGCTGTCTTCAGACATGTCTTCATATAATTACGTAAAAGCTTCATCAATGCATTGACTTCATCATCCGGACGATTCCAGTTTTCTGTAGAAAATGCATAGACAGTCAAGTACTTAATCCCCATTCTCCATGCTTCCTCACAGATACGCTCTACATTCTTACTGCCCTGTGCGTGACCATAATTCCGGGGCATTCCCTTTGCCTTTGCCCAACGGCCATTTCCATCCAATATGATTGCAACATGCTTTGGTACATTCATATGATTATTTCCTCCTACTAACACATTCGAACTTATGTAATCAAAAAACTTTTTAGTGCTCTTCAGTCATACAAGAACAGAGGGGACAGTTCCAGATTCTCTGGATCTTATCCCCTTCTTATTCTATACCTTTTTATCTGTTGCAGATCTTATACTGTCATAACCTCTTTTGATTTTGATTCTACAGCTTTATCCACTTCTTTTACATATTTATCTGTCAGTTTCTGCAGATCATCTTCCATGTCCTTGATCTCATCTTCTGAGACATCTGTTCCTTTTAATTTCTTAGCTGCATCAATTCCGTCACGACGGATGTTACGGATTGCAACTTTTGCAGCTTCCCCTTTTTTCTTAACATCTTTAACCAGTTCTTTTCTACGATCCTCTGTAAGTTCCGGGAAGAGAAGACGTACAGTTGTTCCGTCATTGGTAGGATTGATTCCGAGATCAGAAGTCATAATTGCTTTCTCGATCTCTCTTACCATGCTTTTCTCCCATGGCTGGATCTGGATCATACGCGCTTCCGGTACAGATACGTTAGCCACCTGCTGGATTGGTGTCGGTGTTCCATAATAGTCTACTACAATTTTATTTAACACATTTGGATTCGCACGTCCTGCACGGATTGCTGAAAGTTCTCCGTCCAGATTTCCAATTGTTTTTTTCATCTTTTCCTCAAATGTTTTTAATCTTTCATTCATAGCGTGATCTCCTTTTATCGCAATAATCCATAATAATACTTATACTGTTACTTTTGTTCCTGTAAATGTTCCCTTCATCGTCTCAACAATGCTGTTCTCTTCATTCAGTCCGAATACCAGCATCGGCATCTTATTCTCCAGACACATAATAGATGCTGTCAGGTCTACAGCCATCAGCTTCTTATCAATAATTTCCTGAATAGAAATCTCGTCATATTTCTTTGCTTCCGGATTAACCTTCGGATCGCTGTCATAAATCCCGTCAATTGCTTTTGCAAGAAGCATAGCATCTGCTTCAATCTCAATTGCTCTTAAAACCGCACCAGTATCTGTCGAGAAATATGGATGTCCTGTTCCGCCTGCGAAGAACACAACTTTTCCTTCATTCAGTGCTTCTACTGCCGCATCTTTAGAAAACAATGTAGTAAATGCGCCACACACAAATGGTGTAAATACTTCTGTCTTCATTCCTGCATAACGGAAAATATCAGATACATAAATACAGTTCATAACTGTTGCCAGCATCCCGATCTGGTCTGCTTTAACACGGTCTATCGTCTCGCTGGTTCTTCCTCTCCAGAAGTTACCACCACCTGTTACAATCGCAACCTGTACCCCATCATCTACAAGCTGCTTTACCTGTTTTGCAACACCCATACAGGTAGCTTCATCAAATCCTGTCTTTTTATCGCCTGCGAGAGCTTCCCCGCTGAGTTTTAACAATACTCTTTTCATAAGTTCTTACTCCTTACTATAAGTTCTCTTTATGCATTCACATACTTATCATAAAGTATAGCATAGGAATAAAAAAAAGGGAATATGAAACCCTCACATTCCCTTAAAAAATCCTTTGAATTTTAGCTGTTAATTACGGAAAACGACTTCCCCTGTCTTCTCATCCATACTTTCTACGATTGCCAGCGACTCCAGATGAATTCCTTTGGAGCGGATGATATCTCCACCAACCTGAAATCCTTTCTCGATCACAACACCAGCTCCGACCAGCTCGGCTCCTGACTTTTTAACCAGTTCTGCCAGTCCCTCCAGTGCTTTCCCGTTAGCAAGGAAATCATCAATCAGAAGAACCTTATCTCCTTTTCCAAGAAATTCTCTGGAAACGATAATATCATAAACTCTTCCGTGTGTGAATGATTCTACCTTTGTTGTATATACATCCCCTGCAATATTCTTTGTCTGTGTCTTCTTTGCAAATACAACCGGTACATCAAATACTTCAGCCGCAACACATGCGATTCCGATCCCAGAAGCTTCGATCGTAAGAATCTTCGTAATCTCCTCACCTTCAAATCTTCTCTTGAATTCCTTCCCGATTTCCTGAAATAGCTTTACATCCATCTGATGATTGAGAAAGCTGTCCACCTTTAAGACATTGCCTTCTTTTATCTTTCCATCCTTGCGGATTCTGTCTTTTAATAACTGCATCTTAGCGGCCTCCACATATTTTTCTAAACGTTACCCCATATTGTAATGACTTTTCGTTCTGATTGCAAGTCATTTATACATATATTTTTTAATATATGATCTATTTTATATCTTCCTTCTCAAAAACTCCCATTGCAATCTGCTCACTGGTAATCGGAAGTTCCTTAAACCAGATTCCTGTCGCATTGGCAATTGCATGTGCAAGTGCCGGTGCAGGAGTATTAATTACGATTTCTCCGATGGATTTTGCTCCGAACGGTCCCGTCGGCTCAAAACTGCTTTCAAATTCCACCTGGATGTTTCCCATATCTCTTCTGGACGGGATCTTGTACTGCATGAAAGAATTATTCAACATGGTTCCTTTGTCATTGTACTGGATGTTCTCATAAAGCGTCATGCCAATTCCCTGTACCAGACCACCCTCGGTCTGTACTCTTGCAAGATTTGGATTCACTACTGTTCCGCAGTCCACAACCGCTTTATAATCCAATATCTCCACATGACCGGTCTCTTTGTCCAGTTCAATCTCCACAGCTCCTGCCATGAATGGCGGCGGTGATGTCGGTGAACTGTTACTTTCTGTTGCTTCCAGTGCACAGCCATTTCCACACATTGATTTCGTACCAATATCTATCAGTGATACAGACTTCCGTGCTTTTGGCCATTCTACACGGTCGCTTGCAAATTCCAGTTCTTCCACCGGTGCATCCAGCATACCGGATGCAATCTCAAGAATTCTGGCGATCAGTTTCTGGCAGGCTTTTTCTACCGCTTTTCCTGTTACATATGTCGTACTTGACGCATAAGATCCCGAATCGTATGGAGACGAATCCGTATCTGCTCCGAGGACTTCTATATTTCCCACCGGACAATCCAGGCATTCTGCCGCCATCTGTGCAAGGATCGTATCACATCCGGTACCCATATCTGCCGCTGCGATCATCAGAGTATAGAATCCATCATCATTCATCTTAATGGTTGCAGATCCTACATCGACACCGGAGATTCCGGAACCCTGCATAGCCATTGCGATTCCCACACTTCTGACTTTGCCGTTTCCCATATCTTTGTATGGATATTTATCTTTCCATCCGATCAGCTCCGCAGTCCGTTCAAGGCAACGGTCAAGTGCACAGCTCTTCGCCGTCTCACCGTAATATGCAGGCATAACGTCGCCTTCTCTTACCATGTTCTTAAGACGGATCTCCACAGGATCCATATGAAGTCTCTGCGCCATCTCATTTACCGCAGATTCCACCGCAAAGATTCCCTGTGTTGCTCCATATCCACGGTACGCTCCTGCTGCCATGTGATTTGTATAGACAACATCATATGCAAAACGGTGTGCTTCTGCAGAACTATATAAAGGAATGGATTTGTGTCCCGATAATCCGACCGTTGTCGGACCGTGATCTCCATATGCCCCTGTATTTGACAGTGTATACACATCAATCGCACGGATTTTTCCTTCTCTAGATGCACCAAGACGTACATGAACTTCCATCTCATGTCTTGGAGACGATGCAATCTGTGATTCTTCTCTCGTAAAGATCATCTTCGATGCTTTCCCGGTCTTCCATGTAACAAATGCTGGGAATAATTCAGCCACAACCGACTGTTTTGCACCAAATCCTCCTCCGATCCTTGGCTTACTGACACGGATCCTGGATTTCGGAATTCCAAGTGCATTGGAAATGATTCGTCTTACATGATATACGATCTGCGTGGAACTTAAAATATTCAGTCTTCCATAAGCATCCATAAAGCAAGTGGTACGGAATGTCTCCATCATGGCCTGCTGCGCAGCCCTGACGTGATAAGTTCCTTCTACGACCTCATCACAATCTGCCAGCACTGCATCCACATCTCCGTCTTCCGTAGAATCGCTTGCACAGAGATTTCTCTTATTATCGGCGCCTACCTTGCAGAGTGCTTTCCAGTTATCTTCCGGATGTACCAGAACATCACCATCTTTTGCCATATGAAAATCCAGAACTGCCGGAAGCACTTCGTATTCCACCTTCAGCATCTTTAACGCTTTATCCACACATGCCTCATTCTCACCTGCAACGATTGCCACCGGATCTCCCACATATCTAACATGCCGGTCCAGGATCAGCCGGTCATATGGGCTGAACTCCGGGTAGGTCTGTCCTGCTGTTGTAAATCTTTCCTGCGGCACATCTTCCCATGTGTAAACGTCTTCAATCCCCGGCACTCTTTTTGCCACATCTGTCTTTACTGATTTTACGATCGCATTGGCATGCGGGCTTCGGAGTACCTTTACGATCAGGCAGTCCTTTGGAGCAAGATCATCCATGAATACCGGTTTTCCTGTCACCAGTGCCATTGCATCTTTTTTTCTTATCGGTTGTCCGACTGCTTTCATGATCTTTCTCCTTTCTTTCTGTATTCGATAAATGCTTCCATTGCACGAAGCTGTCCTTCATATCCGGAACATCTGCAAAGATTTCCCGCAAGATATGCCTTGATCTCTTCTCTTGTCGGCTCCGGATTCTCGCGGAACATGGCAATTGCATTCATGATCATTCCCGGATTGCAGAAACCGCACTGTTCTGCACCCTGATCTGCAACAAATGCACCGAATTCTTTTGCTTCTTCCTGAAGTCCTTCTAACGTATCTACCTTGCATCCGTCGACTCTGGCTGTCAGCATCGAACAGGATAATACCGGTTTATCATCTACAAACACTGTACACAGGCCGCAGTTCGACGTCTCACATCCACGTTTTACACTATAGCATCCATGATCTCTGACAAAATCGATCAGAAGCTGATCGCTGGATATTTCCGCTTCTCTCATTGTCCCATTTAAAAGAATCTTTACTTTCATATCCTACTGATCTCCTCCTTTTGTATTCAGTGCTTCCAATGTCCTGTGGATCAGAACATATGCCAGACGGCTTCTGTATTCTTTGCCGGCGCGCATATTACTGTCCGTCTTCACCTGTGAAGCAATGCATTCTGCCTCTTTCTTCATCTCTTCTTCAGTACAGACACCGCTCCATACTTTTTCTCTGACTGCTTCTGTCAGTTCCAGTCGGACCGCCTTCTGCGGTCTTGCACCGATACATACGCATCCATTTTCAGCATTTACTGAAACCGCACATGTCAATACCGGAAAATCTGTCTTGGAATTTCTATGTGCCAGATAGACCATATTTCTCTGATCCTTTTTTACAATGACTCTGACTAAAATGTCATTGTCTCTTTTCATCTGCGCAAATTCCTGTAATGGAACAATCCCTCCTTTATACAGTTCTACGTAACTGTCCATTGCAAGAAACACCGTCAGTACATCCGAAAATCCATAGCGTCCGAATATACTTCCACCAATCGTTGCAAGGTTCCGGAACTGTACGCCGACAATATCACTGACCGCATCTTTTACTGCGCCTTCACACCACTGGTTCAATCTTTCATGACATTCCAGTTCACGGAGTGTCGTCATACATCCGATCCGGAATTCTTCTTCTGTCTCTTCGATCTGATTCAGACCAAGTCCGGACAGATCAATCGCTTTCTGTACATTCCGGTTCGACATCTTAAGCCACAACATGCCGCCCAGAATGCAGTTCGTCCTCTTCTGGTTCAGTTCATATGCCTGTTCCAGACTTTCTGCCTTCACATATTCCTTGATTTTTAACATACGCCTTTATCCTTATCTCTCTTTACTTAGCTTTATCCAGTTTCATCTATTCTTACTTTTATCAGTCTCACCTTTTTATCTATTCGTCTTTATTCCAGTGTGATCGCACCGGGAAAACAGACTCTGACGCAGGCAGGTTCCCGCCCTTCCCTGATTCTTTCAATACACCCGTCACACTTTTTCATTTTTCCGTCCTTGTCAAAATGGATCACGTCTTTCGGGCAGACCTTTTCGCAGGCATGACATCCAATACATTTTTCTTTGTCTGTCAGTACAAATCCAGTCTTCGGATCTTTGTAAATTGCCTGCACCGGACAGGCTTTGATACAGATACCGCAGTGATCACAGCCCGGACAGATATTCTTTTCAAACTGATTTTTCACTACCTTTTTGACCGTCCGATGGCTCTTTGCATCTACATCTTCCACATCATGGTGTGCATCCAGACAGGCTATATGACAGGCATAACAGCCGACACATTTATCCGGATCAAATTTTAATCGGTAACTCATGCCTTCACCTCGCCTTTTTCTTTCTCGATTTTACAGAAATAACTTTTATATCCCGGGAATCCTGAAATTGGATCCAGATAATTTCTGTCTATCAGATCATTTGCCTCACCCTTTGCATTGCCATGATAGACGTGTACAATTCCCGGCTGGCTGTTCAGGTAAACCGCCGCAATTCCGCAGATACTTCCCACCGGGGAAGATACCCTCACCATGTCACCATCTGCAATACCATACTTTTTCGCATCTTCCGGATGGATCTCTACCAGTGTTGCCTTTTCAAGTCCTGCAAGCCACGGTACCCGGTATGTTCTTGCATGGAAAAGCTGTGGTTTTCTGGAACCGGTATTCAGAATCAGTGGATATGCTTCCCTGTCCATGCCTGACACCTCACGGAAATCTCTGTATTCCGGAAGTCCGGAATATCCGTGGCTGTCTTTGTAACGTTCGAGTATCTGTGATACAAATTCCACCTTACCGGATGGTGTATGAAAGCCTTCTTTTTCATATCTCTTAAATGCCGGCGGAATGATCACACGTCCTTTTACCCCTTCCGGATGCGCCCGCAATTCCTCCAGTGTGACACCGGATGGCTCCAGAATATATTCCATATATTTCTCATAGCCATGTTCCAATGCTTCATCATGTAACTGCATGGCACGAAGCATGCCGATCATGATCTCAATATCATTCTTCGCCTCTCCGACCGGTTCGATTGCTTTTTCTGACAGGAAGAACATTCCTCCCCGTCCATTCAGCACAACATCTCGTTCAAAGGAAGACGCTGCCGGAAGAACCAGGTCTGCCATCTTGCTTGAATCTGAAAAAAACAGATCTACATTCACATAAAAATCCAATGCTTCTAACGCCTTCTGAAAATATTCCGGTTCCGGCCACATTCTGTGGTTCAGACCGAATCCCACCACAGCTTTCAGCGCATATGGTTCTTCCTTCAGAATATAATCTGCAATTCTTGTACACTGCGCTTCCTCACACGGGAGATCAAACCATGCCGGAAAATCTTTCTCACCGATGGCTTCTATCGTATCCAACCGTTTTACTTTTCCGTATTCATTGCAAGGAGACACCGGACCCGGTCTTGACGGATTGCCGCCCGGGATATCATAATTGCCGGTAAGTGCGATCAGACACATCACTGCCCGGTAATTCTGCATTCCGTTAATATTATGTACAACCGGCGACGCTGAAAACATTATGCCTGCCGGCCCGTTAGATGCATACATTCTGGCAGCCTCACGGATCAGTTCTTTATCTACACCGGTAATCTTCTCTGCTTTTTCCGGCGGAAACTGATTCACATATGCCTGATACTCCTCAAAACCATATACATATGTTTCTACAAATTCTTTATCATACAGACCTTCTTCTATGATCACCTGCGCCATAGACAACGCCAGTGCCCCATCTGTTCCAGGCAGCAATTTCAAGTGGATATCCGCCGCCTGTGTCGTTACGGTCTCTCTTGGATCTACGGCTATGATCTTCGCCCCACGTGCTTTCAAAGCCTGATAAGATCTTGCCATCCCTGCATTGGAATGATACAGATTGTTACTCCATACCAGAACCGTCTGTGCATGCATCAGATCCGGAAAGCAGATGTCATTTCCATAAATGGATCTCCATGCCATTGCCGCCGACTGAAAACAGGTACTAGATTCTGTACAGTAATTCGGAGACCCGTAAGCATTGGAAAGCCGCAGAAGTGCCGGTCTGTACCATTTCGGATATCCCGCATAAAACGCTGTCGCCTGAGGACCATATTCTTTTTTGACCCTGAGAAGATTCTCAGAAATCATCCGATACGCTTCATCCCAGGATACTCGTTCGAATTCCCCGCTTCCTTTTTTTCCGATCCGTTTCATCGGATACAGGATCCTGTCTTTGTTATAAACATACTGTCTGGAGGCCGCTCCTTTGGAACACAATCCCCCACTCTGTCCCGGAAGATCCCGGCTGCCTTCTACCGACACAAGCGTTCCTTCTTCTACATAAGCATCGATCGGACATCCCGCTGAACAGATATTACAGCGGACTTTTTTTATTACTCTTTGATTCATGCTGTTTCACCCATCAATGTTTCTATGTTTATTCGTACATTTTATTATAACAAGTTGCTTTTCAGTTTTCTATCTATTTTTCAAATTTCTGTCTTTCTTTCCTTTCATGATCTCAAAGTACATAATAAGAAGAAGTGTTCCCGCCAGCACCCATGCCGCCGGAGATGCTAGACAGATTCCCATATAGCTGCCAAAATGTGATGCAATCAGCGATGCACCGCTCCGTCCGACAAGTTCTGCAATCCCCGCTGTCATCGGAAGCAGTCCATATCCCATTCCCTGAATTCCGTTTCTATACAAATTAACAATAACAAGAGGCAGGAATGACACGCTTACACACCTCAAATAAATATCCACATATTCCATGATCTGATTTACATTCTCTGATACAAAGAATATCGTCATATATTTTCCGACAAAGAAAATAATCACACCTGTCACAACCGCATAAATAAATCCAATCAATGTTGCACTCTTAAATCCTTTACGGATTCTCGTATATTTCCCTGCCCCCATATTCTGTGCACAGTAAGTCGCCATCGTTGTACCAAGCGCAACGTAGGCCTGCGTAAACACCTGCTCGATCTTGCTTGCTGCCGCAAATCCGGCTGCAGCTGTAGAACCGAGGATATTCAGGCAAGACTGTACAACAATCGTTCCTATCGCCGTGATGGAATATTGGAATGCCATCGGAAGTCCGATCTTCAGCTGCCATCCGGCCAGATTCTTATCTATTTCCCAGTCTTCTCTATGGAGATGCAGTACAGGAACCTTCTTTGCAATATATAGCAGACACAGGATTCCCGAAATTCCCTGTGCGATCACTGTCGCATAGGCTGCCCCTGCCGCTCCCATTCTAAATACAATGATAAACACCAGATCCAGCACAATATTCAAAAGTGCTGCAATCACAAGAAAATAAAGCGGACGCTTACTATCGCCCAGTGCCCTTAATACACTTGCAAGATAATTGTAAAGTGCCTGTGCCACAATCCCGCCGCAAATGACCATAATATATCCGTAAGCTTCTCCATACATGTCTGACGGTGTATTCATCAGATGCAGCACCTTCGCCATACTGATCATGCTCAGCAATGTAAGAATAACGGTTACGATCCCTGTAAGTACCGCACCGGATGCCACAGACTTCTTCATCGCCTTCATGTTTCCGGCTCCGAAGTGCTGTGCTGTAACAACCGTAAATCCCGCCGTAACTCCCTGCAGGAATCCAATGATCAGAAATACCAGTGTTCCACATGCTCCTACCGCCGCCAGTGCCGCATTCCCGACAAATTTCCCGACGATCACCGTATCTGCCATATTATAAAACTGCTGAAAAATATTACCGATAAAGATCGGCATTGTAAAATTGAAAATGATCTTCCCGGGAGTGCCGGCCGTCATATCTTTTTCCATCCTGTTTTCCTCCTTTTCCGTCATCTGTGTATATCGCTATCTTTCATCTTCAAGCTGCCTTCTATGTGTTTACGTCAAGAAAAGACCCTGATATCGCTTCAGAGCCTTTTCTCGCAAAACTTTATTCATTATATAAAACAGAGAAAACAATTGCAACTATTTTTCTGCAGATTTATTTACAAATCCAACTTTATTAAGCGGCCAGTACCGGAATCCTGCTTTGGCCAGAATTGCCTCTTTCTTTACATACGTGTTATCCCAGTATCTGGAATCCAGACTATTGTTCCGGTTATCCCCCATTACAAAATAACTATCTTCCGGAACTTCATAAGGTCCGAAGCTTCCTGCCATCTCTTCCGGACAGAAGCTTACCGCCTGTGTCTGCTCTTTTCCATCAATGTAAATCTTCCCGTCTTTCACGGTAACCGTCTCTCCTGGCAGTCCGATCACGCGCTTGATAAAAATCTTGGACGGATCATCTGGATATTTGAAGATTACAATGTCATATCTCTCCGGATCATCTTTGATATATGCCAGACGGTTCCCCAGCACCCGGTCTCCTTTCATGATCGTATTCTGCATAGATTCCGACGGAATCACGGCATTGATATACACCAGTTTGTTCATTGCAAATACAACACAGAATATGATCAGAAATGTTTTCAGATAATCCCATACAGCCGCCATACCGGTCAGTTCTTCCTTCTCTTCTTTTCCATTCTTCTTGGTCTCTTTTTTCTCGTCTCTGTCTTTCACCTGAAACTCCCCTTTATTACTTATTATTACCCGTCTTATTTACTTATCGTCTTCTGAACCGGCTCCCTGATCTGTTTACATCTTGATCATGACTCCATCCGGACTGACTGCAACTTCGCTCCCCTCAACAATCTCTTTCCGGTAAAGTTCCGCATCCGGAATCTCTAACTGAATCTCTTCTTCACTTTTCAGCTTCAGAAGGGTTACTTTAGCCATTGGTTCTACCCCGTCCGGTCTTCCTTCACATCCAAAATCCGGTTCATCAATTCTCATCACCAGATATCCCATATCCAGGATATCTACTGTCTGCGCATCTAATTTTCCATCAAAGAACTTATCCAGTACTCTCCGAAAGACTTCATTCTCTTTTGCCGCCAGCGCAAACAACGTCATTGACGAACGCAGTTTCAGATCATCAGGCCATCCCATGACTCTGGTTGCATCATCTGATTCCAGTTGCAAAAGTGCCTCTGAAATCTCTCTTAAATGTGCATTTGTCACTGCGTTTTCTATATATGCTTTAGCTTCTTCATAGTCTTCAATAGCGTAGTACATTGCAGTACCACTACTCCCCAACCCCTGAATCTGCGGAAAAATGTACCACATCCAGCAACTTCTCTTATGTCCACTCTTAATCTCTGCAAGAGCTGTCTTAAAGTCTGACTCCTGCGCTTTGATAAACCTCTCTAGATTATTCTCTCTCATTCTTTTTTTGAACCTCCAGTCCATACATCTGTCTGTACGCTGCTTCTTTTCCAGTACAGTTTTTATAACAACATCTTTTTCTATTTTAGCATACCTTTCTATGTCATGTATACATCAAATCATCCGACATCTATAGAATAAAGAATAACCAGAACACAAAAAGCAGAAACTGTTTTTTACACCAGCTTCCGCTTTTCTTACTTTTATTACTTATACCAATTCAGCAATCTTTTCTCCTTTTTTTATTTTGCCCGGAGATTCTTTTTCTATTTTTCTTCCATTTGCATCTGTAGCAATTAACATCACTGACATATCATAACCTTCTGCTTTTATCTTCTCTATATCCTCTGTCACAAGAATATCTCCCATTTTCACCTGATCACCAACAGCTGCCTGTACATCAAAATATTTTCCATTCAGATTAACTGTATTAATTCCAATATGAATCAAAAATTCATTGTTATTTTTATCCATCAATCCGATTGCATGTCCAGTATCCATTACCATAACCACTTCTGCATCAAACGGAGCGTATATATTTCCATTTTCAGGTATGATTGCAATTCCATCGCCCAATACCTTCTGCGCAAATGTGTCATCATCTACTTCTTCAATCGGAATCAATACACCATCTGCATATGCAGCGATCTCATTCTTTTGTGTTTCAGCCATTTTTCTCTCTGTCACATGAATCTTTTCAAATATATTTTCACCCACTTCATCTGTAGTTGTAACTGTTGCTTTTTTCTTTCCTAATAAAGTTCCAAGAATAAGTGTCATCAAAAATCCAGTTCCAAGAGCCACAACATGTGCAATTACATAATTCATATATCCATGATGTGCCGGATCTGCAAGTGCAATTCCTGGTACTACAGTTGTTCCAAATCCAAGTGCTGCAAGGTTTGTAATATATACAATTGCGCCTCCGACTGCACCCCCGATACAGCCTCCTGCCAGTGGATATCTATACCGGATGTTCACGCCAAAAAGTGCTGGTTCTGTGATTCCAAATAATACAGAAACAAAACTTGGAATACAAAGTTCTTTTGCCTTTGCATCTTTCATATTTCTCACCATATATCCAAGTACTGCTCCACCCTGTGCAATGATTGCTACAGACATTAACGGATTCAGAAAGTTTCTTCCAGTATCCACCAAAAGCTGCGATTCAATTGCTCCAAACACATGATGTAAACCAGTAATAACAATCAACTGCTGAACTCCTGAAAATGCAGCATATCCAAAAATTCCCAAGTTTCTGGTCATCCACACCAGTACATTTGTAATTCCTGATGCTAATCCCCTTCCAATTGGTCCAATCAAAAGGAATAATAAAAATGAACTTACCAATGTCGTAAGAAGTGGTGATACCAAAAGTCTGATCACTTCTGGCACTTTCCTTTCAAAGAAAATATCTAATTTAGCAGTTACAAGTCCCATAAGCAAAGCCACAATGATTCCACCCTGAAATCCCACAAGATCTACACCAAGTCCGAAAATATGTAATGTTGTTACTTCTACAGTTCCCTGTGCGGCCGCATAAGCATCTGCCAGACTCCCAGATAACATGATACATCCAATTACAATACCCATAATTGGTCTTCCACCAAATCGTTTCACTGCACTATAGGCGACACAAAGTGGAAGGAAACCAAAAATCGCACCTGACGAAATATTAATCAGTCTTGCAATTCCATATAATGTCTCATTACTTTCCACAGCTTTCATATTTCCAAGCACGCTTGAGAGTCCGGTCAGAAGCGCTGCTGCCAGGATTCCCGGCATAATCTCGATAAACACATCAGATAATGCCTTCAACGCTTTCTGAAGAAAATTCATCTTTTGTCCTGCTTTTGTCTTTAGATCTCCAAGACTCATGGTATCCATATGAAGTGTCTCTCCCAATACCTGACATATATCATTCACCAGTCCGGCGCCAAAGATAATCTGTACCTGATCCCCTGCTACAAATACACCTTTTACCAAATCTACATTTTCCATATTTTTAAGATCTGCACTGTCATTATCTTCTAATACCAGTCTTAGTCTGGTTGCACAATGTGCAATTCCGAGAATATTCTTTTTTCCTCCTGCAAGCTCTATTACCTGCTGCACAATAGCTTCATATCGTTTTCTTTTTTTAGTGTCCATTTTCTTCTCCTTTCTCTATCTCTTCAAAGCAATACATTTCTCCTCTGAAATCCTCTTTTTTCAACGGAATGCTGATACCACAATACATCAGTTCATCTCCACTGTAGATTTCTCCATTATCATATCTACGATACAATTTATCCGGATGTAAACCTTTTAATTTTAAAATTCTTACTGGTGCGGCCGGCTGACTTAATATTTCGAAAAAGAATGCAACTGCCCGCTTCTGATCTTGCGACACAAAGTTCCATGCCGCGAGATTTTCATTGAACGGATTCCTTATCCGATAAAAATCTCCATGTTGTATAACCGGGCGAATCATTTTATAACACTGAATTTGCTCTTTCACATATTCTAATTCTTCATCCGTTAAGTTGCCAAGATCCAATTCGTATCCAAAGTTTCCACTCATTGCCACATAGCCTCTTGTAGCCAACGGAGATACTCTTCCTGTCTGCTGATTCGGAACAACACTTACATGCGCTCCCATCGTGATCGGTGGATAAGTCAGTGATGTTGCATATTGGATTTTCATACGGCAAACTGCATCCGTATTATCGCTACACCATGTCTGCGGCATATAATAAAGCATTCCCGGATCAAATCTTCCACCTCCACTGGAACAGCTTTCAAATAATATTTCCGAAAATTCCGATGTTAACACGTCCATAATATAATAAAGTCCCAACACATATCGATGTGTAATCTCTCCCTGACGGTCTGGTTCAAAATACATACTTCCCACATCGGTCAGATGACGGTTCATATCCCATTTTACATAGTCAATTGGATTATCCTTTAATATCTGTCTGACAGCTGCAATCACATAATCACATACTTCTTTTCTTGACAAATCTAAAACCAACTGACCACGTCCGATTGTATACGGTCTTTCTTCTGTATGTAATACATAATCCGGATGTTTTCTGTACAACTCACTGTCCTGCGATATCATCTCCGGCTCAAACCAGAGCCCAAATTGCATACCCATATCATGAATTTTCTCTGCAAGTGATTTCAAGCCATTTGGGAGTTTTCTTTTATCAACAAACCAGTCGCCCAGCGAGCTGTCATCTGCATCCCGATGTCCAAACCATCCATCATCCAGTACAAATAGTTCTATTCCTGCAGAAGCGGCTTTTCTCGCTAGCGACAAGAGCTTTTCTTCATCAAAATCAAAAAATGTTGCTTCCCAATTGTTAATCAAAATCGGTCTTTCTTTTTTAGCATATGGGCTCCTAACCAGATGGTTTTGATAGAATTTATGAAATGTACGGGACATTTCTCCCAACCCCTGTTTTGAATATACCATTACTACTTCCGGAGTCTGAAACATCTCTCCTGCTTCTAATTTCCATTCTCCATTCCATGGATTCATTCCCATCTGGAATCTGATATTTCGGTACGGATCTACTTGTACTTCTGCCAGGAAGTTACCACTATAAACAAAATTCGCAGCAAATACCTCCCCCTGGTCTTCATCAGCACCTTTTCTTAAGAGTGCCATAAACGGTGCCTGATGTGGCGAGCTTGTACCTCTCAGACTCTCGATCTTTACCGTTCCACTACTAAGAGGCCGCCTATCCATATTACGTTCATTATTGTGTGCTCCATACAAGGTCAAAACATCAAATTCATCTTCTCTTATGTCTACTGACATACTTAACATTTTCGTCAAATGCAACGGCTTTTCCCCCTTATTCAGGAAAATGACGCTACGTGTAATAACGCTCTCGCTGGCAAATGCACTATATAAAAGACATACTTTAAGGCCTGCTACGGCATCTTCCATATACACTTTCAGGGTCTGTACATCCTTCTTACTTCCAGATGATGCTGGAAGGCCTGGAAGTTTCGGTTTTCCGTCTGAAATCTCATACCCTATATATTCAAGATTACTAATCCGGCTTCCATTCTCCTGACGTATCCCGTATGCTGGATTCCTAAAATCTCCATTTCCTGTCTGGGGATACTCCTGCGGTAATGTATCTAATGAAAATGTTCGATCTGATGCATCCGGATTAGGTGCAAAACCACGATCTTTCCAGATAATCCTCCTGCTTTCATGATATGAAGAAATGCGTCTTCCCCAATACAAATGTACAAGATACTTTTCTTTCACAATCTGCATAATATAACTTGTATCTCCAGCCTGCAAATGAAAAATTTTTCTTGATTTATCGTAAACAATCGGCATTTTCTACTCCTTTCCCATTTCCTTATTGCAATTCTAATTATAATCTGATATTTTAAATTATATATGGATTTATGTTGTTTATCTATGTGATTTTGTTGAATATTTGAAAGGTGGACACTATGAAAGATTATATATTCTCAAATGATTTTTCCCGAAATCTGGATGCCATGATTTATACTTGTGGATATGAAACCTGTATTCCCGGACACAGTTATGGTCCTGCCATCCGCAGCGGCTATATGATTCACTACATTTTAAAAGGGAAAGGAATTTATAAGACAAACGGTAAGATTTACCAGCTTTCAGAAGGAGATGCTTTTTTGATCAAACCGGATACCCTCATCTATTATGAAGCGGATCACAACCATCCATGGAGTTATACATGGATTGGATTTCAGGGGATCAAAATGCGTCAGTATTTTGAACGCACTTCTTTACTGGAACATCCATGTTTTCATTATGACAAAGATGACCGCGTCCGCCTTTGCCATGAAAAAATGTATGAAGCCTATCACCTAACCCAAAATCGTGATCTCATACTCAATAGTATCCTGTACGAATACCTATATCTTCTTGCCACCAAATATCCGCAGGAAAATATTTCACCGGAAGCTAAAAAGCGTTCTTATGTTGAAGACTCTTTACAATACATTGAAAATAATTATGATCATTCTTTCAGCATTCAGGAAATTGCAGATTCTCTCGGACTGGAACGTACTTATCTTTACCGCCTTTTTAAAAAAGCAACCGGCTTCTCCCCACAGGAATATCTTCTGGATTACCGTATCCGCAAAGCATGTGAACTTTTGCAGAATACAGATCTTCCAATTGCCCAAATTTCCAGATCTGTAGGATATGAAGATTCCTTATATTTTTCCAGGCTTTTTAAACAGTATATGAAATCCTCCCCTTCTTCTTACCGGCAGAAAAATTTTCTTGCATTTTCCGATATGCCAGACTATAATAACGATTGAACAAAGTTTTTTATAAACAGGGGAGCTGGAGAAAATCGGCTGAGAGGAAACGTAATTCCGTTTCGACCCTTTACCTGATTTGGATAATGCCAACGGAGGGATTCATACCATGTATTGATTTGACAGAGATGCCCCCGCATCTCTTCTTTTTTTACTTTTTGTACCCTCCATCCGCTTTATGAATGAAGGGTATTTTTTTATGAAAGGAATGTTTATTTATGACACACACAACTTTATCATCAGACTCTTCACGGACAAGACGACTAGCTCTTGCCGGTGTATTTACGGCTCTTGCCATCGTCGGAAGTTTCTTAAGCTTTCCGGTTGCAGGCAGTAAATGTGCACCTGTACAGCATATTATTAATATTCTGGCAGCAGTCACATTAGGACCCTGGTACAGTGTAGGAATTGCATTTTGTGCCAGCCTGTTACGAAATCTGCTTGGTCTTGGCAGCATGATGGCTTTTCCCGGAAGTATGGTTGGAGCACTTTGCTGTGGACTTGTATACTCCATTTGCCACAAGCTCAGCCTGACTTGTCTTGCAGAGGCACTCGGCACAGGAATTCTTGGCGGCCTGGCTGCTTATCCTGTTGCAGTATATATTATGGGAATCACTCCTGCCGGGATCTTCGTCTACGTAGTTCCATTTCTGATTTCTACTATTGCAGGAAGCATTCTTGCATTTCTGCTGATTACAGCGCTGAATAAAAGCGGCGCAATGGCTATGATAAAAACGACTCGTTAAGAGTTGTTTAGAAACGGTACATTGGGGACACCACCTTGTACCGCATACACAAGTATCAGATTTTCCCATCTGATATAGGCGTCAGTAATTTCATAGTTCTTTTATGAACCGCGGATCTGTGTAGAGAAATGTTTTCCCGCATCGAAATCTGTGTGTTTTTGCTGACGCATTATAACCTTATATTTATTTTTTTAAACGGAGGCAAAACATGAGAAATTACACAACACAGATGGATGCTGCAAGAAAAGGAATTGTCACTCCTGAAATTGAGATTGTAGCAAAAAAAGAAAACATGACAACAGAAGCACTTATGAAACTGGTTGCAGAAGGCAAGGTTGCAATCTGTGCCAACAAAAATCACACCAGTCTTGATCCGGAGGGTGTCGGAAGCATGCTCCGTACCAAGATCAATGTAAACCTTGGTGTATCCCGTGACTGCAAGGATTACAATATCGAAATGGAAAAAGTTATGAGTGCTGTAAAGCTTGGTGCTGAAGCCATCATGGATTTATCAAGCCACGGTAACACACAGCCATTCCGCCAGAAACTGACACATGAGTGCCCTGCTATGATCGGTACGGTTCCTGTATACGACAGTGTCATCCACTATCAGAGAGATCTTGCAACTCTGACTGCGCAGGACTTCATCGACGTTGTCCGTCTTCACGCAGAAGATGGCGTAGACTTTGTCACACTTCACTGCGGAATTACACGTAAAACGATTGAACAGATAAAAAAACACAAACGTAAAATGAATATTGTAAGCCGCGGCGGAAGTCTTGTATTTGCATGGATGTGTATGACCGGAGAAGAAAATCCTTTCTACGAACACTATGATGAGATTCTTGATATCTGCGAAGAATATGATGTTACGATCTCCCTTGGTGATGCATGCCGCCCTGGATGTCTGGCCGATGCTACCGATGTATGCCAGATTGAAGAACTGGTGCGTCTTGGAGAACTTACAAAACGCGCATGGGATCACAATGTACAGGTAATGGTAGAAGGACCGGGACATGTACCGCTTGATCAGGTTGCTGCCAACATGAAAGTACAGCAGAGTATCTGCATGGGTGCTCCGTT
Source organism: Dorea longicatena (assembly GCF_024168045.1). Lineage (GTDB taxonomy): Bacteria > Bacillota > Clostridia > Lachnospirales > Lachnospiraceae > Dorea_A. The sequence goes on along the minus strand of NZ_CP100126.1, from coordinate 1,245,030 downwards.
CTATGTACTTGGCCCTCTTGTTACGGATATCGCTCCTGGTTACGACCACATCACATCCGCTATTGGTGGTGCAGTTGCTGCTATGAATGGTGCCGCATTCTTATGTTATGTAACACCTGCAGAACATCTGGCACTTCCTAATGTAGATGACGTAAAACAGGGAATCATCGCTTCCAAGATTGCTGCACATGCTGCCGATATCGCCAAAGGTGTTCCCGGAGCACGTGATATTGATGATAAAATGGCTGAAGCACGTCAGAAACTTGACTGGGACGCACAGTATGCCTATGCATTAGACCCTGAAACAGCCAAAGCTATCCGTGACAGCCGAAGCCCGGAAGATGATCATAGTGATACCTGCAGTATGTGCGGAAAATTCTGTGCAGTCAGAAGTATGAATAAAGCTTTGGCCGGAGAATATATTGATATTCTGTAATTCTTGGGATTTAATTTATTAACTGGGGAAGCGGCCTCTCAGTCCTTGAAGGAAACAATAGATAAGGCTTCTTGTTCAGGTTCCATACCATAAGAAACACTAAGAGAGTCAGAATCACCTAAAAGCAAAGGAACTACGCTCAAACTCGGCGTTCGCCTCAAACACGTTCGCTTCGTTCCTTTAACGGTGCTTCTGACTCTCTAATTGTTTCTAACGGCATTCCACATTCACAATAATCCTTATCTATTGTTTCCTTCAAGTCGTGACTGGCAGCGGATGTTAATAAATGAAATGCCCGGAAGTGTAACCCAGCGGAAGCCACAACCGTTACGCAATTACCATTCGTAAGGCATTTGATACCCACGGAATAAAAAGTAGGAAGCCGTTCCAGTGAATGTGAAGAAGGTGTTGGAAATAGTTAAGCGTCAAAATTATGCGTTTGGTTTTCGAAATTTGCCTGTTTGAGCCGAATGGCGAGTTGCAAATTTCGGAAGCCCGTTTTTAGCATAATTTTGACGCTTTAGTATTTCCCACCGACGGAACCTGAACAGGAACGGCTTCCTACTTTTTATGCAGGTCCGGGTAATCATGCCTTCCTGAATTAAATCCCAATTTAAATCTCCACCTCAAACGGCAGCCTGTCCAGAATATCTTTCTGCATATCTACTCCTGGGTAGACTTCGATCAGTTTTAAGCCTTTTGGTGTCAGTCTGAATACACATCGTTCTGTTACATACAATACCTTTTGTCCGTTTTCAATCGCACGTTTTGCAGAAAAGCTTACACTATTGACCTTCTCTACAAATTTTGGTATCTCTCCTTCTTTCCGAATCGTTACCACACCTTTTTCCTGCGTAACATCCAATCCCTTGGCATCAAATGTCATACAGAATACAACCGTTGGTGTTTTTGCCGTAATATTCGCAAATCCACCAATTCCGGCAAAAGCTCCGGGACCTCTATGTGCATTGATGTTTCCATATCTATCCACTTCCAACGCACCCATAAAACAGATATCAAGTCCGCCATTATCATACAGATCAAACTGGTTTGCCATATCATAGACAGATGCTGCCCCGATCATTGCTCCAAAAGCCTCTCCTGATACCGGAAATCCTCCAATTCCACCCGATTCTACTGTTAAGGTTACCATATCAAGCATACCACACTTTCGTGCATATCTTGATACCATCTCCGGAATTCCGATCCCAATATTAACAATATCATCTACCCTGAGTTCCTGCGCCGCTCTTTTGCCGATAATATTTCCGGTTACACTGTTTTTCTGTGGCTTCGTAGACACATTCTCTATCTTTTCGCTCCATGCATGCCACTCCTTATAAGGAATCTCAAAACTTCCGGTAAGTGCAGTATATGCTTCGTTTCTCTTCTCCGGCTCTGTCACAACGATTGCATCTACCAAACAGCCCGGAATAATGGCATTACGTGGTCGGGATGGTGTATCAACCAATCTGTCTACCTGCACAATTACTTTTCCCCTATTTGCCTTTACTGCCTGACAAATAGAAAGCGCATCTCCCGACATGAACATATCATCAAATGTAATATTGCCTTTTCTGTCTGCCGCAGTTCCTTTGATCAACGCAATGGTAATCTTTGGAAGTTTATAATACAGAAATTCATCCCCATCCACTTCAACATGTTTTACCAGTGAGTCATCAATAGAAATTCTGTTAATTCCAGGTCCTTCTCGTCTTGGATCTACAAAAATATCCAGACCAACTTTGGAAAGAGCTCCGGGAAGCCCCCCTGCCTGTGCACGGATTGCGTGGGAAATACATCCAAGCGGCAGATTATATGCTTCAAACCGATCCTCCAGCACCAATTTTTTCGTGCTAAGCATTGCTCCAAAATGACCACAGATCAGCTTGTCCACTGCACCTTCTTTGATATATCTTTCTGCATTATGTTCCTCGTCCCAGACACCAAACCCTGCACTCGATACAATTGTCAGATGCGTCGGTGACTGCATCTTCTGATATCTTCGGTAGATTGCCTCATGAAGTTCCGTCGGATTCTCTATTCCTACAAATGAATTGACACAGATACAGTCACCGTCCCGAATCAGACGAATCGCTTCATCTGCACTCATAATTTCATACATAATTTTATCTCCTTCGTCCTGGGTATTTTTAATCAGGCGGATATTCACACTCCGCATTCTGTTAAATATTATTTTACCTGATTACTTTAACTAAGTCCAGTAAAGGAATCCACTACCTTCCTCGTCTATCAATAAAACCAAGCTTTTTCATTCCATTGACAGATCAGACGTTTTCAATATATAATATTTTTATTACAAACGTAAGATTTGGAGGGATGTCACATGAGCAATTTGCCTCAAATTTCAGAAGCTGAATTTGAAGTTATGAAAATCGTTTGGAAATACGCACCAATCAGCACCAATGAAATTACTGAAAAATTAACACAAATTTCCAGTTGGAGTCCTAAAACAATTCAGACATTGATTAAACGTCTCGTTTCTAAAAAAGCACTAACCTATGAAAAACAAAGCCGGGTTTTTGTCTATACTCCATTGGTCAAGGAAGACGAATATATTCGGCAGGAAAGTAATTCTTTTTTAAAGCGATATTATAATGGTAATATCACTTCTATGCTTGCCTCTTACATTGAGGATGATAAATTGTCTGAAGAAGACATTGCCAGCTTACGGGATTTTCTTTCCAATCATTAACCATGGGAGGAGCATATTTTGATATATTTTAGTTTTCGATTTTTACTCTGTAATGCCATCATTTGTATTTTTTTAGGTAGTTTACTGGGATTAAAAAATTTATTGCAAAGGCAATTATCCGCATGTATGCAATATAATCTTTCGATTATATTTCTTGCCGTTCTGATTGTTCCCTTTTTACCGATAAACTCTGCCCCATCTTCTATATCGTGGAGACATTTGCTGACAGCCAGTTCAAGTACCAATGGTGACATTCAAACCACTTTTCTTTCTGGTAATGGTTATAATTTGGATAAAATAAATGATTTTGCTGTCTCTGTCAGCACCCAAATACCAACTTTTATTCACACATTACTTGTATTTTTCTGGAGTATCGGTATATTCATAATGTTTTTTCTTCTCTACCGCTCAGCAAAACAAGTAAAAGCCTTACATAGTTCTGCTTTACCTCTTCAAAATGAAGAACTAAACGCTCTTTATATAGAATGTTTAAACGAAGTGAACAGCAAGCATACCATTCCGATTTATAGTACAGCATTTTTGAAATCTCCTGTTTTGGCTGGTTTCCTGCATCCTCGCATTTATCTTCCAATTCACTTGATTTCAGATTTTAACGCTGGAACTATAAGCGCAACTGATATTCGATATATGCTTCTTCATGAACTACAGCACTACAAGCATAAAGATATTCTAATTGGATATTTGATAAATACAGTAAATGTTTTCTACTGGTTCAATCCCATAATCTGGTATTTTCTAAAAAGAATACGGCAGGAACGGGAACTTGCCTGCGACAGTGCTGTATTACAATTATTGAAAGAAACAGAATACAAGTCATATGGAAATACACTGATTAACTTTGCCGAAACAATAGCTCTGTCTCCATTCCCTCTTACTATGGGAATCAGTGGAAATATAAAACAGTTAAAAGGACGCATTTTAAATATTGCATCATTCCACCAACCTACTTTTAAACAAAAAATTCGTGGATATCTTATATGCATATTCGTCTCTACTATCATCATTGGATGCATTCCCATACTTTCTGTTTATGCTTCTGTTCAGACTGGCTATCATTTTGACACAACCGAAAAGAATATTACTCAGCTAAATCTTTCTTCCAATTTTGGGGACTACACCGGAAGTTTTGTTTTATATGATCAGTCTGCTGATAGATGGAATATTTATAATATGGATCATGCTTCCACACGTGTATCACCGAATTCGACTTATAAAATATATGATGCATTACTTGGCTTGGAATCTGGAATTATTACACCGGAACATTCCACTTTCACATGGAATGGAGAACCATATCCTTTTAATTCATGGGAAGCCGATCAAGATTTAACCTCGGCTATACATAATTCCGTAAACTGGTATTTTCAGGCAATTGATTCACAGGCAGGTTTTGAAGCTGTAAGAACATTTTTACAGACAATAAACTATGGGAATCAGAATACTGGAACAAATCTAAATCTCTATTGGACAGATTTCTCTCTGAAGATATCACCCATAGAACAGGTGGAATTGTTACAGGATTTCTATCAAAATAATTTTCATTTTGACAGTAAAAATATCCAGGCAGTAAAAAAAGCCCTGCTGCTTTCCACTACTTCTTCCGGTTCTCTTTACGGGAAAACAGGAACTGGGCGTGTCAATGGTAAAGATGTCAATGGTTGGTTTATCGGATACATTGAAACAGCGAATAATACTTACTACTTCGCAACAAATATTCAATCCTCTTCTGGTGCAACTGGAAGTCAAGCTACCGAAATAACAGAATCTGTACTTTCTAATCTTGGTATTTGGAAATAAATAAAGAGAACTGATAGCATAATTTCCCGTTATCAGTTCTCTTTATTTCATTCTTCTCTACTGATCAATTCTGCAAATTACCTAACCGGTACTGATACCTCGGTATATTATCAATACCATTATCTAAAATCCTGTTTCCAACATACTGAATCGTTCCATCATCCTGAATTTTCATCGTAAGTTCGTGTGTAATAACAACATCATTACATACAACAGAATCACATACTGCATGAATTGTCAAAACAATGGTTCCATCTTCATTGTTCCTGACTTCTGTTACTTCCGGTAAAGACAAGCCAAAATGTGTTGGTGAATAATTACCATATCCCAATCGTTCCCAGATAAACATATTACTTTGTTCATCGTAGACCGCCCATTCTTTCAATTCTTCTTTTGTAACAGGAAGATATGTCATAATTACATTTTCGAACTCTTCTGCTGGAATTCCCACAACCTCTTTTTCTGCAGTAAATTTTTCTCCATATTTCATTTGATAAAAATATTCATAAAGTCCATTATAATCCAACCCCTGCATATCCTCCGCATTCCAGTTTGAACATAACAGATTGTTTCCCTGATAGCCGAACGTACTCACATATTTTTTTGAATATTCCCGACACTCCTCACTCAAAGGCTTTACCCGGATAATACAACTTCCATCTACAATCTCTGTCACTTCCGGTGGTTCAGGTACGCATAATTCATAACAGAAATTCCCATTTTCAGTATATGCCCATTCTTTTATTTTTGATAGCGATATGTATGTAAGTACAGGCTCTGTATCCTCACTCCAGATCATTTTTGCGGACATCACACTCATTTCTTTTCCATCATAACTATATTCTTTTCTGGTAATTCCACCATCTGTATCTGCTTCATATAAAATTACACTTCCTTTTTCTTCTTGTTCTGCAGATTTTAAAAATTGTTCCATCTTCTGATAATTATCCATAACAGAATAATGATCGGAACCAATGACCGGATTTCCATTTTGTTTGATAATTTCTTTCATCCGATTCATCATTTGCTCAGCAGTGTTCTGATCTGCTTCTTGTATTCCATTATATTCAGAATAAATGTCTCGGACAATGCCCATAATTTCTTCACAATCGTTCACAACTTCCTTTTTCTTGTCTTCATCGATTGGTAGATTATATCCCTTATCCAGATTTTCCATGGTAGTGTTTTTCTGATTCTTCTCATTTTTTACATCTGTGCTGTTTAACGATATCTTACTTTCACAGGAAGTCAGAATCATTCCTATACAAAGTACTAACAAAATACTTTTTCTTTTCATATTGCCCCCTAATTATTACTGTAATTCTCTTCCCACTCTTCTTCTGTTAACCTTGGCATATACCACCCTGCATTTGCATTTTGATCTGAACTAATTACCTTATTTGATAAATACTGGAAACTTCCGTCTTCCATAGGTTTTATCATCAATTCACTGGTGATTGCCTGATCTAACATTCTGATTTTCCATACTGCTTCTATCGTAAGTTTTAATGTTCCATCTTGTAATTTTTCATATGAGATAACTTCCGGATATGGCTCATATGGGAATTCACAATCATATAACCCTCGCGGTCTGTATCTAAAAGTTTTATTATCAGAGTTATAAAAAGTTCCCTTTTCAATCTCGGTATTACTAAATGGTAAATAGGTCTTTATAACCTCTTCAAACTCATCTTCTGGAACTTCATATTCTGCTCCACCATAATTTGCTTCATATGGAACTTGCTTTCCATATTTCATATAATACATTTTTTCATAAAGATCATAAAAATCAAGTTCCGTATAATTCTGGTTATCCCAATTTGTAATCAACAGATTATTAAGTGCATACCCCAACGGCATAACATATTTTCGATTCAATTCCCGGCATGTTTTATCTAATGGCTGCACTCTGAATCCAGTTTCACCCGGTGCTCCATCAAATCCCGGTGGGTGATATTCCTCCAGAAACAAGTATCCTTTTTCTGTATATTTCCACTCATATGCTTCATATTCATCATAATAATTAGCCTGTGGACTATTATCCTTCCATTTAACCTGACATAATCGAACATTTATCTTTCCATTCATTGACTCTAAATGATATTGTATAATTTCCCCTTCATCAAATACAACAACAATATCAACTGCTGCCTGTTCTTCTTTCTCCGCTGCTTTGCAAAATTCTTCTACTTTTTCACGATTGACCATATCAATCTGATTATCACAATCTACTGCCGCATATCCTTTCTCTTCCAGACAATTGATAATTTTTCTTTTCGCCTTTAATGTATTTAACTCCGACTTCTCCTTCATATAAACAGACCGAAAAGTTTGCGCTGCTTTTTTTGCTTCTGCATTCATTTCAGATTCTACGGTTTCTTTCTTTTCTTCTTTTTCCGTAATTCGATTTTGTCCGCACCCTGTAAAAACAATAAGAACTATCAATATCATTGCAAATTTCTTACATATGTAATAATTCCCCGTAAAAATTTTTTTATTTTTCAAAATATTCCTCCAATACGGTTGCATCCTTTTTAACAACATAACCACTTCCACCGATTCCTTTCACATTCTCAACCATACTGATAAGAAGAATTGGTTTGTCCACGCTTTTATCTGCCGTAAACACCGAAAACCACCCGATTTCTTTGCCAGAAGTATCTTCTTTCGTTGCCTTCAACTCGGCTGTCCCTGTTTTTCCAGCCAGCAAAATATCGTCACGATGTGCAGCATATCCGGTTCCTTCCGGATCATTTACAACACCTTCCACCCCTTGCATAATTTCTTCTACATTTTCTTTGCTAAACGCATTTTCTATCCATGTTTCACCAGATGCTTCTTCTTTGTATTTCAAATACGGTTTTATCATATTCCCTTCATTTAAAAATGAAGTATAAATACTTGCCAGATGTAATGGATTTACAAGAATCTGCCCTTGCCCATAACCACTATCTGCCAATTGTATTTCTGTTTCTATTTTATCTGTATTGGAATATGTTGATTCCTGCATCGCAATCCCAAACGGCATATTCTGATTAAATCCTATTTCATTTAAAGTATTCATAAAATTCTCACTACCAATTTTAAGAGCTGCCTTTGCAAAATAAATATTATCAGAATAGATAATTGCATTTTTCATAATAACCGGTTCATACTCATGAAGTGTTGTCACTTGATAAGACCCCCAGGACGAATCTTTCTGCCATTCCAGACCTTCATTTCCAAAATCCTCTTTTGGATCTATGGTTCCCGTTTTCAACCCAATTCCTGCTACAACTGGCTTAAATGTTGAACCAGGACACCATACTTGACAGAAACGATTATATAATGGTTTCTTTTCATCTTCGTTTAATGATGTCCATTTCTTTGATGATAAGCCCCGTATAAATTCATTATTATCATAAGATGGGGTACTTACCAAAGCCAATACTTCTCCCGTATAAGGATTCATTGCGACAGAACACCCCGGATCTTCTTTAAACTGCTCGTATAATGATTTTTGCAAATCGGAATCTATCGTTAATCTTATATCCATACCATCTTCTTTAAAAATACTTGCAAGAACCTCTTTTACTTCCCCATCATTATCCAAAATCTTTATATCACAACCATCTTTTCCTTTTAATTGCTTTTCGTATAACTTTTCCACCCCAGATCTTCCGATTACACTTTCTGCTGAATATCCTTCCCCTGGATGATTTTCCAAATCTTCTGCTGTTGCAGACTGTACATAACCAATTAAATGAGCTGCTGCCTCCCCTAACTCATAGGTTCTAACTTCCACATCTGATAGCATAACCCCTGGAATTTCCAAAAGTTTATTCTGACAATCCTGCTCCTCAAGTGTCTTTTCTTCTGGCTGTATTTTCATTAAATCTATTTCTTCTACTTTCGGAATAGTTTCAATTGGTACAAAAGAATCTTCTTTTACCCACTTTGCTGTGAGTTTGTTATTTATTGTTTCTACATCTATCTCTAATAACTCCGCTATTTTTTCAATAGATACATTCCTGTCTTCCAGCTTTCCCGGTATAATGCCAACTGATGTTGCTACTCCTTTTCCTGCAAGCATTTTACCATTCCGGTCTAATATTTCTCCTCGCTCCGCTTTTGAGGTAGTAACGCTTATTTTATCATCACTCTCTAAATCTGGAAAAATCAAACTATCCTGCCATACTAATTTATATCCCTGTTTCGTCTTCTTCAGTTCCGCCATATTGTCAAATTGTATTGTTCCGGCAATTGTATTACATGATGTTTCATACGAAAGCGTAACTGTATCTGCTTTTTTCTCTTTCACAGCTATATGACTGATTTTAATGTCACTGACCTCTATTCCTTCGTATATCTTAGAATTTCGTTGTATGTATTCTTCTTTTTCCAGATAACCTTTCTCCCCTGAATCTATCATGGCATACATCGCTTCATATTCCTTTTTTTCAATATGATTCATATATTCCACCAGTGTGTCTTCTGGTGATTCCGTAATTGATCTTTTTAATAAAACACCTCCCCAAATAGCAATTACTGTTATAGCCATTATTAACCCCAAAATCCTACAAGTGTAAGATTTTTTAGTGCTTTGTTTTTTCCGTCTTTTTTTCATAGATACCCCTTTCTTTCAACGCTTTTATTTTTTAAATCTTACACTTGTAGTATTTAAAAGTCAAGTCTTTTCTCAGGCATTATATATAGCAGACTTAGGATCAGAAAATCCTGCCTTTGCTTTATCAATATGGTTCGTGCTAAGCAACTCGTCATAAGTTTCCATACTCATAACTACCAAATCTCCATAACCATTTTTTGTAATGAAAACTGGCTGCTGCTGTTTATGACATAATTCAGATATTTCATTTGTATTACGTAAATCTGTAATTGGTTTGATTACTGGCATTGTAGCACCTCCTTTCTTTGTACATTATTACAACAGAATATTGTACATCTATAAACCAATTTATGAAATATCTAAGAATAACACTCTTCATCTTTCTCACAAAAAAAAGAAGACAAGAGTTCTGACAGCTCATTGCCTTCTTTCATCTCATGTTCAAATAAATTTATTCGTTTTCTTTGTCTATCTTATATGAAAAATCCGCTTAACAAATCAATTCATTTTTTTAAGTTTCTATAAAAACAACCCTCACAAACAGTGTCACCACCATTCGCAAGGGTTATTATCATTTCAGAAATTCAACACACTATTCGATTATGCGTTCATCTGTGCTGCAACTTCAGCTGCAAAGTCTTCATTCTTCTTCTCAAGACCTTCTCCTGTCTCAAAACGAACAAACTTCTTAACTGTCATGTTAGCTCCGTTCTCTTTAGCTACCTTCTCTACGTATTTAGCTACTGTAAGGTCGCTGTCCTGAACGTATACCTGATCTAACAGGCAGATTTCTTTCATCTCTTTGTTGAGACGTCCGATAATCATCTTTTCGATAATATTATCCGGTTTGTTTGGATTCTCCTGTTTAGCCTGAGCAAGAAGAATCTCTTTTTCATGCTCTAAGAAAGAAGCATCTACTTCATCACGTGAAGTATATTTTGGAGACATAGCTGCAACCTGCATAGCTACGTTCTTCAGGCATGATCTGATCTCATCATTAACAACATCTGTCTCAGCTTCTACAAGAACACCGATACGTCCGCCGCCGTGGATGTAAGATACTACACAACCATCAGTAACAACTTTCTCAAATCTTCTGATGCTGAGCTTTTCTCCGATTACAGAGATTTTCTCATTTAATGCATCCTGTACTGTCTTAGAAGCGTCTTCATTCCAAGCTTCAGCCATGAATCCATCCATATCTGCAGAATCAGAAGCGATTGCCTGATTAACAACTGCTTTAACGAATCCCTGGAATTCAGCATTCTTAGCAACGAAGTCTGTCTCTGAATTAACTTCTACGATAGCTGCTGTCTTGTCATCCTTAACATCAGCCATAACAATACCTTCTGCTGCGATACGTCCGGCTTTTTTAACAGCCTTAGCTTCTCCGTTCTTTCTTAAGAACTCGATAGCTGCATCCATATCACCATTTGTCTCATTAAGAGCTTTCTTGCAGTCCATCATTCCTGCACCGGTCATTTCTCTTAATTCTTTTACCATCTTAGCTGTAACTGCCATGATCTTATCCTCCAATTATGTTTTTTAAGAATCTTATTCTTCTACTGCTTCTTCAGCTTCTCCAACATACTCTTCTTCGCCTGCAACACCCTGGTTAGCTTCTACTACAGCATCAGCCATCTTAGAAACGATCAGTTTTACAGCACGAATAGCATCGTCATTTCCAGGAATTACATAATCAAGTTCCTCTGGATCACAGTTAGTATCAGCGATACCGATAAGTGGAATTCCAAGAGTGTGTGCTTCCTGAACACAGATTCTTTCCTTCTTAGGATCTACGATAAAAATAGCATCTGGAAGTGTCTTCATGTCTTTGATTCCGCCAAGGTTCTTCTCAAGTTTATCCCATTCTTTCTTTAACTGGATAACTTCTTTCTTAGGCAGTACATCAAATGTTCCGTCTTCTGACATTCTTTCGATATCTTTCAGACGAGCGATTCTGCTCTTGATTGTCTTGAAGTTTGTAAGCATTCCTCCAAGCCATCTTTCATTTACATAGTACATTCCGCAACGTTCAGCTTCTACTTTGATAGCATCCTGAGCCTGCTTCTTAGTACCTACAAAAAGGATTGTTCCACCTTCTGCAGCGATATCAGCTACTGCCTGGTAAGCTTCATCTACTTTACCTACAGATTTCTGAAGGTCAATGATATAGATACCATTTCTCTCTGTGTAGATATAAGGAGCCATCTTAGGGTTCCATCTTCTTGTCTGATGTCCAAAGTGAACACCTGCTTCTAAAAGTTGCTTCATTGAAATAACGCTCATGTTTCTTTCCTCCATTGGTTTTTTACTTCCGCATATGTTGTTATACGTCCCCGAAACCGTCCTGTTACCAGGCTTTGGCACCATCGGGACAAGCCTATGCGTGATTTTTTGCGACTTTTTAATATTACCATAAAGGTTGTCTGTTTGCAAGGATTTTCATTTTATTTTTCTGCAAACTTTAGCATAAAAAATAAAAAACCGAAGCCAGTTCCCTGATTCCGGTTTTTATTTTATTTACTTTTCATTATCTACGCACATAGATCATACCAGACTGTACCGGTCCGACTTTTACAACATCTCCTGTGTGCGGAGCATGAATCATCTGACCATTTCCGATATAAATACCACAATGTGTTGCTGTTGTTACAACATCACCAGGCTGCGGGTTACTTACTCTTGTCCATCCCATGAATGTAAGTGTTGTTCCGAGACGGCTATAGCTTCCTGTCAGACAATAGCTTACAAATCCGGAACAGTCGAAACTGTTTGGTCCGCATGCACCCCATACATAAGGTTTTCCAAGCTGGCTGTATGCTCTGCTTACGATTGAACCTCCGTTTGCATTCGTTCCACTCGTTGTAGTACTGCTGCTTGAATTGGATGGCTTTGTCGTAGCAGATGCACTTGAACTGCTTGACGAGCTGCTGCTTGTTGTGTTATTTCTGTTGCTTGTAGCTGTTGAACTGCTTGTTGTATTGTTTCTATTCGATGTTGAAGCCGAATTATTATTGCTTGCTGCTGCCTGCTGTCTTTCCGCTTCTCTTGCTGCTTTTTCCGCTGCCTCTTTTGCCGCTCTTTCTGCTGCTTCTCTGGCTGCTGCTTCTGCTGCTGCCTGAATCTCCGAATCCAGATTAGCAACTTCTGCTGATTTAGAAGTAATCAGGTTATTCAGGTTATCACCCTGTTTTTCATATTCCACCTGTTTACTTTCCAATTCTTTCTGGTCTTTTTCAAGACTGTCTTTCAGATCGGAAATCTGCTGTTTTGTCTCTACATATTCCTGCAATTGTTTTCTGTCGTAGCTATGTACATTCTGAACATATTCTGCTTTACTGAGAAGATCTGTAAAGTCTTCTGATGTAACCAGCGTCTCAAATGCTGAATCATTACCGGCTTCATACATATACTTGATACGCTTCTTCATTGCTGCATACTGTTCTTTTTCTTTTTCCTGCGCAACTTCCAAATCGCCCTGTGCTTTTGTAATGTCCTCACCGGTCTGAATCAATTCACTTTCCAGTGTATTGACTTTTCCCATTAATGTTGTCAGCTGCGACTGCAAGGAACTTACTTCACTCTGCTTTGCAGCTTTTTCCTTCTTCAAATCATCGACAGACGGTGCTGCCAAAACAGGTGTTACAATCATTGAACTTGTCACCACTGCTGTGATCAATCTGATTCCGTGTTTATTCATACTCACTCTTCTTTCTTTTTGTTTTAATTATTGCTTCCCCTCAGGCGCAAGATTATTCTTTCTTCCGCATCTGATTGCTATTATAGCTCAACATAGAGCAAATTGCAACATTTTTTAATACTTTTGTAACAATTACAGGCCGGAATATATGATTCCGACCTGTTCTTTCCTATTATAGTTCAGCTTTTTATTTTATGCAAGGAAATTTTTCGCCCATCCTTTTGCTGTACTTTTTCACTACTGGACATACATATTCGTATATCCCATCAAACTGATATCTACAGCTTTTGCAGCCTCGCGCCCTTCACGGATTGCCCACACAACCAGTGACTGTCCTCTGTGCATATCGCCTGCTGTGAAGACATTTTTAACGTTTGTACTATATGCTCCGGCTGCAGTCTTAACATTTGTGCGTTCATTTACTTCTACGCCAAATGCTTTGGTCACATAATCCTGACTTCCCAGGAATCCTGCTGCAATCAATACCAGATCTACATCCACCGTGTATTCACTTCCGGCCACCTCTGCCATCATCATACGGCCTGTCTTTTCATCTTTTTTCGGCTCTAATTTCACCAGAACTGCCTTGCAGACTTTACCGTTTTTGTCTTTTTTGAATTCTTTGACGGTTGTCTGGTATACACGCGGGTCATGTCCAAATACGGCAGCGGCTTCCTGCTGACCGTAATCTGTCTTGCAGACTCTCGGCCACTCCGGCCAAGGATTCATCTCTGTACGTTCATCCGGAGCTTTCGGCATCATCTCAAGCTGCAGTACACTCTTGGCACCATGTCTCATCGATGTTCCCACACAGTCATTTCCTGTATCTCCTCCACCGATGACCATAACATTTTTTCCTTTTGCGGAAATGTATGTGCCTTCCTTCAGACTCAGGTCATAGGTTCCATCTGCATTCGGTTTTGCATTTTTCCAGAGTGCTTTTGTTGTTGATTTTAAGAAATCTACTGCGAAATAGATGCCTTCGGCTTCTCTTCCTGGTACTTTAATATCTCTTGGATTTGATGCACCGCAGCAAAGTACTATACGGTCAAATTCTTTTAATAATGTAGCTGCTTTCTTATCTTTTCCGATATTACATCCTGTCACAAACTGAACCCCTTCTTCTTCCATGATTGCAATCTTGCGATCAATGAACTGCTTTTCCAGTTTCATATTCGGGATACCATATCGGAGGAGTCCACCGATTTTATCTTCTCTTTCAAAGACAGTCACACTGTGTCCTCTTCTGTTCAGCATATCAGCAGTTGCAAGTCCCGACGGACCGGAACCTACAACTGCAACCTTCTTACCGGTTCTTACTTTTACCAGTTTTGCTGCTGCATAACCTTTTTTGTATGCATTTTCAATAATGCTATATTCATTCGCCTTACTTGAAACTGCATCTCCGTTCAGTCCGCATGTACATGCAGCCTCACAGAGTGCCGGACATACCCTTGATGTAAATTCCGGAAAGTTGTTCGTCTTTTTCAGTCTGTAATATGCTTCTTCCCAGTTTTCCTGAAAGATCAGGTCATTCCATTCCGGTACCAGGTTGTGAAGAGGGCATCCGCTTGCCATTCCCATCAGCATCTGACCGGACTGGCAGAACGGCACGCCACATGCCATACATCTGGCTCCCTGCAGCTCCTGTTCTTCTTTTGACAGAGGTGTATGAAACTCTTTAAAATGCTTAATTCGCTCTTTTGGATCTTCAGCCATCTTATCCTGCCTGTCATAATCCATAAATCCTGTTGCTTTTCCCACTGTTCTTACCCCCTATCTTCCTTCTTTGATCGCATAAAATGCTTCTGTCTTTGCCTGTTCACTGCTCATGCCCTGTTCTTCCATCTGAAGGATGGTTGTCAGCATACGTTCATAATCAATCGGAATAATCTTCTTGAATTTCGGAAGATATTCAGTGAAGTTATCCAGAATCTTCTTACCAAGTTCCGAATTGGTATTGGCAACATGTTCTTCGATCATGCTCTTTAATTCTCCGACATCGATCTTGGTTGTCACATGTTCAATATGAACCATCTCTTTATTGACTCTTGTATAAAGATCATTTTCCATATCCAGTACATAAGCAACTCCACCGCTCATACCGGCTGCGAAGTTCTTACCTGTTCCGCCAAGGACTGCTACGCGTCCGCCTGTCATATATTCACATCCGTGATCTCCTACACCTTCTACAACTGCTGTCGCACCGGAATTACGTACTGCAAAACGTTCTCCCGCCACGCCATTGATGAATACTTTACCGCTGGTTGCCCCGTAAAGTGCCACGTTACCGATGATAATGTTTTCTTCCGCTTTATAGCGTATTCCTTTTGGTGGATATACTACAAGTTTTCCGCCGGAAAGTCCCTTTCCGAAATAGTCATTACTGTCACCGGTCAGTTCCAATGTCAGTCCTTTCGGAATAAATGCGCCGAAGGACTGTCCGCCGGCACCCTTACAATGTACCACATAGCTGTCTTCGTCCAAACCTTCCGGATATCTTCTCGTAATCTCCGAACCAAAGATTGTACCAAATGTACGGTTCGTATTTGTCACATCTATTTCAATGCTTCTCTTCTGTTTCTTCTCTACCGCCGGGAGCAATTCTCTGACCAGAACTTTTTCATCCAGAGTTTTCTCCAATTCAAAGTCGAAGACTTTCTTCGGATTGAATGTCATCGGTGTCTTTGTGCCTTCATATGGATTATCGAGAATCTGTTCCAGATTCAGTGTGGCTGCACGTTCTGAAGTTGCTACTTCCTTTACTTTTAGAAGATCTGTTCTTCCAACCAGTTCATCCAGTGTACGGACACCGAATCTTGCCATATATTCTCGCAGTTCTTCTGCAATAAAACGCATAAAGTTCACGACATATTCCGGTTTTCCGCGGAAACGTTTTCTCAGTTCCGGATTCTGCGTTGCCACACCGACCGGACAGGTATCCAGATTACATACACGCATCATTACGCACCCCATCGTTACCAGCGGCGCAGTTGCAAATCCGAATTCTTCTGCTCCAAGGATCGCTGCGATCGCCACATCACGACCACTCATCAGCTTACCGTCTGTCTCGATACGGACTCTTTCTCTTAAGCCATTCTGAATCAGTGTCTGATGCGTCTCTGCAAGTCCCAGTTCCCATGGAAGTCCTGCATTATGGATAGAGCTTCTTGGTGCTGCCCCGGTTCCTCCGTCATATCCGGAGATCAGTATCAGGCCTGCTCCCGCTTTGGCTACACCGGCTGCAACTGTACCGACACCGGCTTCTGATACCAGTTTTACTGTAATTCTCGCATCTTTGTTCGCATTTTTACAATCGTAAATGAGTTGCGCAAGATCCTCGATCGAATAGATATCATGATGCGGCGGTGGTGAGATCAGGCTGACCCCAGGTGTAGAGTGACGTGTCTTTGCAATCCACGGATATACTTTTCCGCCCGGCAGATGTCCGCCTTCTCCCGGTTTTGCCCCCTGCGCCATCTTGATCTGGATTTCCTGTGCACTTACCAGGTATCTGGATGTAACGCCAAATCGTCCGGAAGCTACCTGTTTGATTGCAGAGCATCTGTTCGTATCCAGACGTTCAATCTCCTCTCCACCTTCACCACTGTTGGATTTACCATGCAACTGGTTCATCGCAATTGCCAGTGTCTCATGCGCTTCTTTCGAGATAGAACCATAAGACATTGCTCCTGTCTTGAATCGTTTTACAATCTCGTCGACGCTTTCTACTTCTTCGATTGGAATGCCTTTCTTTGGATAGTTGAATTCTAACTGTCCACGCAGGTTGATGTGTTCTCCTTCCGCATTGACCAGCTCTGTATACTGTTTGAACATACCATAGTCACCGCGTCTGGTAGATTCCTGCAGCATATGGATCGTCTGTGGATTATAAAGATGTCTCTCTCCGCCGCTTTTTAGTTTGTGCTGCCCTACACTGTTCAGTGTCATATCCACTTCCAGTCCGAGCGGATCAAATGCCTGTGAATGACGCGCAATATAATCTGCTGCAATCTCTTCAATTCCGATTCCGCCAATTCTGCTGACAGTATCTGTAAAATATTTATCAATGAATTCCTGTTTTAATCCGATTGCTTCAAATATCTTTGCTCCCTGATAAGACTGGATTGTGGAAATACCCATCTTTGATGCAATCTTTACAATTCCGCTAAGTACCGCATTGTTATAATCATCTACTGCTGCATAATAGTCTTTCTGAAGCATATCCGTATCGATCAGCTGTTTGATGGATTCGTGTGCAAGATACGGGTTGATCGCACATGCACCATAACCGATCAGTGTTGCGAAGTGATGTACCTCTCTTGGTTCTCCGGTCTCCAGAACGATTCCTACAGAAGTACGTTTCTTTGTGCGCACCAGATGCTGCTGCAGTCCGGAAAGCACCAGGAGCGAAGGCATTGCCACGTGATATTCATCTACACCTCTATCTGAGAGGATCAGAATGTTGGCTCCTTCACGGATAGCTCTGTCAACTTCAATAAACAGATAATCAATTGCCTTTTCAAGGCTCGAATTCTTGTAATAAATGGTCGGAATCTCCGCAACCTTGAATCCATCTTCTTTCATATTTTTAATTTTCAGAAGATCTGTCTCTGTAAGAATTGGATTGTTAACCTTTAACATCTTACAGTTCTCTGCTTTTTCTTCCAGAAGGTTTCCATCTTCACCAATATAAACCGTTGTAGATGTAACGACCTTCTCACGGATTGCATCGATTGGAGGGTTGGTTACCTGTGCAAAACGTTGTTTGAAATATCCAAACAGGTTCTGATGCATGTCAGATAATACCGCAAGCGGCGCATCAATACCCATGGCTGCTGTTCCTTCGGCACCATTCTTCGCCATGTTCAGGATAGAAGTCTTTACTTCTTCATATGAATAGCCGAATGCTTTCTGAAGTCTTCTGCATTCTTCTGCTGTATAAGCTGGAACCTTCTGATTCGGGATCTTCAGATCCTTTAATTCGATCAGATTGTTATCCAACCACTCACCATAAGGCTGTCTGCTTGCATAAGTTTCTTTTAATTCTTCGTCATCAATGACTTTTCCTTTTTTGATATCTACCAGAAGCATCTTTCCCGGATGCAAACGTTCTTTCACTACAATCTTCTCCGGTGGAATATCCAGTACACCAACTTCCGAAGAAAGGATCAGCATATCATCATCCGTGATATAATACCTCGATGGACGCAGGCCATTTCTGTCAAGCACGGCTCCCATGCAGTCACCATCACTGAACAGGATAGACGCCGGACCATCCCATGGTTCCATCATAGTTGCATAATACTGATAGAAATCTTTCTTTTTCTGGGAAAGGTTTCTGTTATTTGCCCACGGTTCAGGAATTGCGATCATAACTGCCAGCGGAAGATCCATACCACTCATAACCATGAATTCAATTGCATTATCCAGCATTGCCGAATCAGAACCGCTGCTGTTGATTGCAGGAAGCACTTCATGAAGTTTTCCTTTCATACACTCGGATTCCATATTTTCTTCTCTGGCACGCATCTTATCTGTATTACCGCGGATCGTGTTGATCTCTCCATTATGCACGATAAAACGGTTCGGATGCGCTCTCTCCCAGCTTGGATTCGTGTTCGTACTGAATCTGGAGTGAACCAGTGCGATTGCAGATTCATAATCCGGATCCTGCAGATCAGGGAAGAACAGTCTGAGCTGATCTACCAGAAACATTCCTTTATAAGCGATGGTACGGCTGGAAAGTGATGCCACATATGTATCATCTGCACTCTGCTCAAATACGCGCCTTACAATATACAGTTTACGGTCAAAGTCAACCCCCTGTTCTACCTTCTTAGGTCTTTCAATAAATCCCTGCATAATACATGGCATACATTCGACCGCTCTGCTTCCAAGTACGTCTGCCTTCACCGGAACTTCTCTCCATCCAAGGAAATTCATTCCTTCTTTTTTGACGATCACTTCGAATATCTTCTTTGCCTGATTTCTCTTTAATTCGTCCTGTGGAAAGAAGAACATTCCCACTCCGTAATCTCTTTCAGAACGCAAAAAGATGCCGAGAGGTTTACAGACTTTAGAGAAGAATCTGTGAGAAACTTGTAATAAGATTCCAACTCCATCACCTGTCTTACCTTCGGCATCCTTGCCAGCTCTATGTTCAAGATTTTCAACGATTTTCAATGCATTTGCCACTGTATCGTGACTTTTCTGTCCTTTGATATTAACGATCGCACCGATTCCACAGTTATCATGTTCAAATTCGGAACGATACAGTCCACGTTGCTGGACTACATTTCCTTCTTTCATACATCTGTTCCTTTCTTTTGTTTTTTCCTACTATATCACAAGGCTTTACTGTTGTAAAGATAAAAATTATTTTGAGTTGTCAGATTATTCGACTTTTTATATTCTAGTTTAAAAAGAATCCGACAACTTACATTGCCAGATTCTCGTTTTCTTTCTTCTTTGTTGGTTTTTCTTCAATGCGCTGGATTATAACAAACATTGTTGATGCAACTGCTGCACAAACAACTGTAATTATACCGATCCGGATATTATCTTTCAGCATCCAGTTATAGAGTCCATATCTGGTAGCCAGCACAGATAACAGATTCATTGACATATGTGCTGCCACCGGTGCTTTCAATGAACCATATTTTTCATACACATATGCCAGCATCATCCCCAGGGCGAATCCATAGAGCATCTGCACCAGATTCACATGCAATATGCCAAATACGACGGATGAATAGACCATCGCATACACAAATGAGCTTTCCCTTTCCATCCTTCTGAAGAACAATCCTCTGAATACATATTCTTCACAGATGGGTACCAGCACTGCCAGACACACGATCTGTATTGCAAGCGGTGCCGAATACATCGCATTCATAGTTGCCTTATAATTTGCATCTATCGCTGACAGATTTCCAATGATGATCAGGTTATTCAGCCCCAAACTCATGGCAAGTGCCATAATGATCACTGCCGGATATTGCCACAACGGCGCTTTCTTATCCTGTACGATACCGGCTGTCTTCTCTTTCTTTCTGTCCCCGTGATACATAAGTGCCATAACAGGGATTGTAACAAGTGCCGACAGACCTTCTACCCATGTCGTATAGTCGATATACTTATTCAACATCTTTTCATAAAAGGCCATCAGCTTATTCTGATCAGACATCAACGCCTCTAATGCTGCCTGCGTCTGATAGTGTGTCTTCATATATGCCATCATCATGGCTGCCATGACTGCCATACCTACGCCGATTCCGATCCCCCATTTGATCAGGAGCGGTCCCCACATCTTCCAGAAACGTTTTCCCGGTGTCTCAACTGGTTTTCTTTCCTGTTCCTGGTGATAATGGTATCCCGGCTGGTCGTGTCCGTTCTGCCATTCTTCCATAGTTATCCTCACTTTCATCTGTTGCTTCGTATCATATACTGTTCTATTCTACTTCTACGTGAGGAAAGTTGCAATTAAAAAAATATAAACTTTTTTACAATTTGATCTTTACGACATCGACATCCAGATTCCATAAAAACTTATCCAGATCTTTGAATGATATGAATACTGTTGCTGTATTTTCCAACGGATGGATTCCCATACTTTTACATCTGCTTAAATTTTTATCGATGAAAAATTCTACCGCATGCTCGGTATCATTCATCAGCGCAAACGGAGTTACGCTCCCCTGCTTTACGCCAAGATATTTCTCCAGGCGTTCTTCGGATGCAAAGCTTAGATTTCCTGCTCCAAGCTGTCTTCCGAGCGTCTTTAAGTCTACTTTTGTCTTCTCATCTGCTGTGATTAGGAAGTGTCTCTTTCCTTTGGAATCTCTCAGGAATAAGTTCTTGCATAAAGTTCCTTTTTCCGGGAGTCCCAGCCGGTCCATATCCTCCATCGTATGTACGGGTTCATGCTCTACCACCTCGTACTTAATTCCCATCTTGTTTAACGCATCATATACACGCTGTTTCTGGTCTTCCATGCTGTTTCTCCTTTCTAATTCGGGTAATGTACTACGATATTCGCAGTCACCGTTCCCTTTCCTGTGTTCTTATACACGTAATCATCAAAAGCATTATACGAAGCCGCATCGCCGGCTCTCAATACATATTCCTGGTCTTTAAAGATCAGTGTCAGTTCACCGGAATACACGGTAATGAATTCTCTCGTACCATTCATCTGACGATTCGCCTGCATCATTCCGTTCTCATCAAATTCCAGGTCAAAGATTTCAAAATCCTGTCCCTCCCGGAAACTGAAGATCGGATAAAGACGGTATCTTCCATCATCCCCCGCCAAAGGTTCTACTTCTTTCTTCCCGGTTTCAAAGAATGGCTGTGGTTTGTCTGCGGTAAATGCAGTAACCGGTACCTTTAATCCCAATGCCAGTTTATACACTGTTGATATCGTAGGATTGACTTCTCCTCTTTCCAGCTGACTCAACATACTTTTGCTGATTGTGGTAAGGGATGACACCTGTTCCAGACTCAGTCCTTTTCCTTTCCTGATATCTTTCAGATTTTCTGCGATCAACTCATTCAAATGATCCAATTCATGCCCCTCCCTTTTTCAAAATTCCTGTATATAGAATTTTTATCTATTATATTGCATACGTTTTCAAAAGTAAAGGATTTCTTCTACAGCTGCTTCATAGCGGTCCAGTTTCTCTGCCTTCCGGATCTTTTTTAACTGTTTTTCTTTATCCGGGAACAAAGTTCCAAGATAACACCAGAGTTCTTTCATCTTGAACAACACATTCTTATCCCCACTGCTTACCTCCTGGTAATCCTGAAAAATCTGGTCATGGAATGCCCTTAATTTCTTCACATCAATTCTCCCGCCACCGGATTCGATAATATCTGTCAGTTCCGGATTCCTCAGGATTCCACGCCCCAACATAACACAGGATATCTCCGGAAACCGTTTTTTTAACCTTTCCATATCCTCAACTGTAAAGATATCGCCGTTATAACACAATGGATGCCTGCATTCTTTCACTGCGTCCGCAAATGCATCCAGATCTGGATGGCCTTTATAAAACTGTTGCTGCACCCTGGGATGCACGATCAGTTCTTCCACCGGATATTTATTATAAATATCCAGAAGCTGTCCCCACTCATCGACGTCATATTTTCCGATTCTTGTCTTAATAGAGATCTTTACATCCGCTTTCGCATAGATCTCATCCAGGAACCGTTCCAACTTCTCTGTATGGATCAGGAATCCGGATCCCCGCCCTTTCGATACTACGGTCTTCGACGGGCATCCAAGATTCAGGTTCACCTCGTCATATCCATACATCTTTAACTTTTCTACTGTATCCAAAAAACCTTTTGCATCATTTGCCAGGATCTGCGGCACCAGATACATGTCCGGATTGTGTTCCGGCAAAATATCATTCTTCTCCCGTGTATTAAAATCCTTTTTGGTATGCGGCACCAGAAACGGTGTGAAATATTTCTCCATCGGACGGTAATGTGTGTGATATGCCCTCCGGTATATGTAAGTTGTGATTCCTTCTAATGGCGCAAGATAGTACTTCACCTTTATGTCCTCCTGATTGTCTTCCTATTATTGCTCTGTCCGATCTCACAGACCGTCAGCACGCAGTCTTTCACCCGGAATTTGATCTCGTATCCAGCATATTCCATTCCATACACCCTGTCCGGGTCATTCTGATAAGATGGTCTCGGATCACCGGCAAGAATCTGCCTCACACATTCCCTGTGCTTCTCCGGCAGTTTTGACAGATAGATCTCCGGAATCTCTACCTCTAATGCATAATTCTTTACCACATCAGCGAATCCGCCTCTGGCATCCGGTACACAATCCGCATATGGAAGATATGGTTTGATATCGAAGATTGGTGTTCCATCCATCAGATCTGCCCCTTCCACTTCAATAACCATTCCTTTTTCCGGATGCTTTTTAATTCCGGTCAGCTTCACACAGGATAATCCGATCGGATTCGGACGGAACGGTGATCTGGTTGCAAACACACCGCACCGTTTATTCCCCCCAAGCCGCGGCGGACGCACGGTCGGACTCCAGCCTGTTCTGACAGCCTCTGAAAACTCCCAGATCAGCCACAGATGTGAACATTCTTCGAGTCCTTTTAGTGCCTCTTCTTTGCGGTATTCCGGTTCGAATACAATAGTTCCTTTCGTATTCACAAGTCCCGACTGTCTCGGAATCCCGAATTTTGTCGGAAAGTCTGTTTGGATTTTTGCTATATATTTCAGTGCATTCAAATATGTTCGCTCCTTGTTTCCCCCAGATACTCTTTTAATCTGGCAATTTCATCTTTGTGTCCGGCATCATCAAGCGGTGTCTCCAGATAGAATGGAAGATCTTTTAGCTTTGGATGACGCATCACATTCAGAAGAGCTTCCAGTCCGATCTCTCCACCTCCGATCACTGCATGACGGTCCTTTCTGGAATCAAACGGCATCATACTGTCATTTAGATGGACAGCTCTTAAAAGCGGCAGTCCCAGTATCCGGTCAAATTCTTCCAGCACTCCATCTAGATTATGAACAATATCATATCCCGCCGCAAACACATGACAGGTGTCCAGACAGATTCCGATCCTTTCCGGATGCTGCACACCGTCCCGGATCTCTTTCAGCTGTTCAAACCGGTAACCGATCTCTGTACCCTTTCCACTCATCGTTTCCAGTAAAACCGTAATGTTCTCCGAACCTGTAATTGCCTGATCCAGTCCACGGATGATATTGGCAATTCCTGCTTCTTCTCCAATCCCGGTATGACTGCCCGGGTGGAATACCAGATTTTCTATCTGCAATTCATCCATACGTCTGATATCTTCCCGTATCACCGTACAGGCAAATTCATACGTTTTTTCTGTTGCACTTGCCAGATTCATCGTATACGGTGCATGTGCGAGAACCGGACCGAATGCATGATCTTTCCGTATCTTCTGGAATCTTTCTATTTCTTCCGGCAGATACGTTTTATAACTTGATCCTCTTGGATTCCTGCTGAATATCTGCATGGTATCAGCATTCATCTTTACTACGTTTTCCGCAGTTTTTGCAAGTCCTCCTGCGATGGACATGTGTGTTCCGATTGTATACATTATTTCCCTCCATAGAATCATCTTAAAACTCTGATGCTCATTATAACATGCTTTCTATTTCAGCAAAAGAATCTCTTTTTCCGGCAGTTTCAAATAATCCGGAATTCCTTTTTCTTCCAGTTCTGCCCAGAGGGTTTTCTGTACATACCAGCAGATATCGTCGCTTTCTTCCGTCTCTCCTTTTAAGAAATATTTCCATTCGAATGGAAATTCTGCCTTTCCTTTTACCTTAACCGGAATACAGTTGTCTTCTCTTTCTCCCCATACCGGAATGAACTCGTGGGCGCGGAGCCCGATATGGGTGATATCCACATCTATCATCTGTTTCAGATGAAGACAGGTTCCCCAGTCCGGAATCCTGACATGATGTGCATCCAGACGTTCTGCCGGAACGATATTCTTACACCCGGTAAGTCTTGCAGCTTCTACCTTCTTTGGATGGTCAAATATCTCCTTTGTATCACCATAACAGATCTGCTTCCCGTCATCGATAACAAGAAGTTCTTCGCTGAACCGGTAGATTTCATCCCTGCTGTGGGACACCAGGATCACCGTCCCGTCATAATCACTCAAAAGTTCCATCATCTCCTGCTGCAGACGGTCTTTCAGGAAGACATCCAGTGCCGAAAACGGTTCATCAAGAAGGATGACGGACGGCTCATATGCCATAATCCTCGCCAGTGCAACTCTCTGCTGCTGACCACCGGAAAGCTCTCTCGGAAGTCTTTTTTCCAACCCCTCCAGGTGGAAATGCCGTATCATCTTCTCTACCTGTTCCTGCTTCTTCTTTTTATCACCGGAAAGTCCGGCTCCTACATTCTGTGCCACGGTCATTGCAGGGAATAATGCATAGTTTTGGAACATATAACCGACATTTCTTTTCTGTGGTTTTAAACACGTTCCGGAATCGGAATCATACAGGATATGCTCTCCGATCCGGATATAGCCCTTGTCCGGATGTTCAATTCCCGCAATGCTTTTCAAAGTCAGACTCTTGCCGCTTCCAGAAGCCCCAAGGATTCCGATTCTCTTCTTCTTGGATTTCCAGTAGACATCCAGTTCATATTCTCCAAGCTTCTTATGTATCTTTACTTCCATCGACATCTGTCTTTCCTCCTACCATCTCCGGATATTCTTCATATTCCGGCCTGTCACCAGATTCATGAGGAATATCAGCACAAATGCAACCAGCATAATGATCACAACCCAGATTCCGGCTGTCATGTAATCACCATCCTGGATAACCATTGCAATCCTCTGGGAAATGGTTCCCGTCTTTCCCGGAATATTGCCTGCAAGCATGGACGTTGCACCGTATTCTCCCAGTGCTCTTGCGAATGTCAGGATCGTTCCTGCCACAAGGCCCGGTCCTGCCGAAGGAACCGCAACCTTCCAGAATATCTTATATTCCGGCATACCAAGTGTCCTTGCCGCATGGATCAGATTTACATCGATCTGTTCGAATGCCGCTCTTGCATTTCTATACATCAGCGGAAATGCGATCACCGTTGCTGCGATGATACAGCCTGCCCAAGCCTGTACAACCTTGATACCAAACTCCTCATACAGCAGAATTCCAAACGGACGTCTTCTGCTGAACAGAAGAAGCAGGAAGAATCCTGCTGCCGTTGGCGGCAGTACCATCGGCAGTGTCAGGATTCCATCTGCAATTGCTTTCACTTTCGGACCTGCCTTGATCACTTTTCTCGCAGCAAACAGACCAAGGAAAAATGAGAATATCGTTGCAACGATTCCTGTCTTCAATGATACATACAACGGACTGTAGTCCAGTCCCTTTAATATCTCTATCACTGCATCCATGTATTTTCCTCCTCGTATTTCATCTATTACATCTATTACATACTTTATCTGTAATATACTTTGATAAACAGAAAACATGCAGCCGTAACCGTCTGCATATTTTCTGTGTTTGTACTCCTATAGATTTTCTTATCTTTCTACATCTGTATCAAAGTAGTATGCATCAAAAACTTTCTTGGCCTTATCAGATAATACGAATTTGTAGAAGTTTTTTGCTGCTGCAGTCTGTGTCTTATCTGCCTCATCATTCTGTACCTGGCAGATCGGATAGATAACATCACCTGTCAGATCATAGCTTACTGTCTGAAGGATATCGAGTTTGTCTTCATATCCGTAAGTATCTGAATAGTATGTTGTTCCCACTTCGCAGGATCCTTCTGCTACTGCTGTAAGTACTTTGCTTACATTGTCTTCCTCACTGATCTCAACTCCACCGAGTGCCTGTGATACCTGTGCTGTTGTAATGGCATCTACTTCCCCGTCTGTTTTTAATGTTCCGAGATTTACAAGTGCCTGTCTTGTATACTTTCCGACCGGAACGCTTCCTCCTGCAAGTGCAATACTTTTGGCATCTTTCAAATTCTCAAGCCCTGTCACCTTTGTTCCGCTGTCCTTTAGAGATATAACTACTACCTGGTTGTTCAGGACGTTTGCTCTTGTTCCGTCTACTACCAGTCCGTCTGCTTCGAGCTGATCCATCTGCTTCTGTGCTGCCGAGAAGAACAAGTCGCACTCATATCCTTCTTCAATCTGTGTCAGAAGCGTTCCCGAACTGTCTGCGTTGAATGTGATCTTCACTTCCGGATGATCTTCGTTATACTCTTTAGCAAGTTCTGTCATAACTGTATTCAGACTTGCTGCGATGAATACCTGGATCTCCGTCTCTTTTTTGCTGTCATCTGCTGCCTTTTCTTCTGTCTTTTTGTTTCCTCCGCATGCTGCCAGTGAGACTATCATCACTCCCGCCAGAAGGACAGCTGCGATTCTCTTTACTATCTGGTTTCTCATAATACTTTCTCTCTCTGTTCTTGTGTTTTTATAAGTTTACCAGTTGCTATATCTGCACCAGGATTATTTTCTGCCACATTCCTGTACATTTCCCCGCAGAACATCCAGTCCGTGAGGAAGTCTCGGAAGAATATACTCCAATGCTTCCGTCACTGCTTTCGGGCTTCCCGGAAGATTGATAATCAGTGTCTTCTTCCGAATTCCCGATACTGCCCGGCTAAACATCGCACGGTCTGTAACCGTCATGGAATAATTCCGGATCGCATCTGCAATTCCATTTGCCATGCGGTCACAGACTGCACAAGTAGCTTCCGGCGTTACATCCCTTGGTGCGAATCCCGTTCCACCTGTTGTCAGGATCAGATCAAGCTGCCTTTGATCTGCCAGACGAATCAGCTGCTTTTTCAGTCCTTCTTCGCCGTCTGGCAGAAGAAGTGTCTCTTTTATATCAAATCTGATATGTTCTTTTTCTTCACTTTCTCTTAGCATCTTTTCAACCGCCGGCCCGCTTAAGTCTTCCCTCTCCCCGGCAAATGCTTTATCACTCAGTGTGATCACCGCAGTGCTGTATGGCCGGTTTGCCTGCGGCATTCTGACTTCTACACTGTCACCCACACAGATGTTTCCACCTTCCAGCACTTCTGCAAAAATTCCTTCTCTCGGCATGATACAGTCTCCCATCCGCCGATAGATTGCACAATGGCTGTGACATTCTTTTCCAATCTGTGTAACTTTCAGTCTGACAGTATCCCCGATCCGTATCTCGGAATCTACCGGAACATTTCTCAAGTCGAATCCCTCTATGATCAGATTCTCTCCAAATGCCCCGAAATCCACATCTGCTCCCTGTTCCCGGAACGCTTCAATCTTCTCCAGTGCAAGGAGGCTGATCTGTCTGTGCCATTTCCCGCCGTGTGCATCTTCTTCGATTCCCCAGTCCGGTACGATCCTGGCTAACTCTACCGGATACTTGGCAGTTCCTCGTTTTTTGCTGATACAGATTCCTCTGACTACGCCTTTCTTCTGATCCATCCTGTTTTTATCCTCCAATCTGTGCCATCTGATGTGCTTCTGTAATCTCCCCCGGCTTTTCAAAACAATGTGCCGCCGGCTTATTCTCTATGGCATGCTTTATCTGTTCTCTTATCTCATCATCTGTTCCGCTTTTCAGTAATTCTTTAAGCGGATATATATCCCCGTAGCACAGACACGGCTTCAGGTCTCCGGTTGAAGTCAGCCGGATGCGGTTACAGGTGTTGCAGAATTTACCGTGCATCGCACTGATGAATCCGATGCTTCCTGCAAATCCCGGGATCCGGTAATATACCGCAGGTCCGTTTCCATGTATTTCCGGATCTATCCGGATATCCGGATACTCTTTCTTTATTTCATCCAGTAATTCCAGATTCGATACACCTGTATTCCTCTTTCCGCAGCCAATCGGCATCAATTCTATAAACCTGACATCTACCGGCAGTTTTTCTGCCAGTCTTACCAGTGCTCTCCATTCCTGTCTGTCACCGGCATCCTGCAACACACTGTTTACTTTGGTCCGTATTCCACTTTCTGCCGAAGCCTCCACTGCTTCCAGCACAGTATCACAGGCATCTGTTCCGGTGATCTTGTAGTACTTTTCATGATCCAGTGTATCCAGGCTGATATTTATCCCATCCAGTCCGGCATCCTTTAATGCTTTCAGGTTTTCTTTCAATAGGACACCGTTTGTCGTCATCGTCACCTGTATGATACCAGGAATCTCTTTTATCATTCCGATCAGATCCACACAACCTTTTCTTACCAGCGGCTCTCCTCCTGTAATCTTGATCTTCCGGATTCCAAGCTCTTCCGCAAGCGTGCATATTTTTTTAATTTCTTCGTATGTGAGAATCTCAGACATAGCCACCTGCGTAATTCCATCCGGCATACAGTACCTGCATCTCAAATTACACCGGTCCGTAATGGAGATCCTCATATAATCAATTGTTCTTCCGGCAGCATCGATCATACGTTCTTCTCCTGTCCGGCCTTCCACACTCCACTTTTTCCACCTGTTTTCTCCAACAGCCGGATATCCTTCATGCACATACCTTTATCCACTGCTTTACACATATCGTAGATAGTAAGCAGTGCTACCTGTACACCGGTGAGCGCTTCCATCTCTACACCGGTCTTTCCGACTGTCTTCGCTGTACAGCGTGCTTCAATTTCACAGGCTGCCTCTATATATTCAAATTCTATCATAACCTTGCTCAGATTCAGGATGTGGCACAGCGGAATCAACTCCGATGTTCTCTTAGCTCCCATGATTCCTGCAATTCTGGCCGTTCCAAGAACGTCTCCTTTTTTCATTCCGCCTGTTTTCACTTTTTCGAAACACTCCTGCGACATTGAGATTCTTCCCATTGCCGTTGCTTCACGCACTGTGTCTGATTTTTCACTGACATCAACCATCACTGCATGTCCCTGTTCATTAAAATGCGTAAATTCTCCCATGATTACTCCTTTTTACTATGTGATTCTGCTTATATCCTGATTACCCGGACGGCTTCTCCTTCTGTATACGTCCGTTCACCTTCCGGAAAAATCACCAGGCAGTTACTTCCGATTCCGTTCTTAAGCTGACCGTTTTTCTGGATCTGTGGTAGATATACACCGCTTTCATCGCATCTTCCTTTTACAATCCGTTTCATTTTACCTGACTTTACAAATGTCTGTTTCAATATTTTCATCTGATTCTTCTGCAAATACCTGCTGGCTTCCATATCTGTCAGATAGCCGCCGGCTAATACTTCAAATAACGCTTCCACAGCAAATGGATTGCCTGAAAGCGACAGAACCGGAGTTCCCTTCACCATCGAAAGCATCGTCGGCATTCCGGGTTTTACCTGTATCCCATGAAATAACACGTTTCCGGTTAGATTTTCTATGACACCCGGCAGAAGGTCTTTCTCTCCTACCGACACACCTCCGGTTGTAAGGATCAGATCTGCTTCTTTCCATGCTTCTCTGATCTCATCTGCAATTTTATTTTGGTCATCTCCTGCTGTCTGATACCGTACTACCTCGCAGTCCATCTCTCTTAACCTTGTACACAGCCAGATTCCATTCGCATCGTAGATTTTTCCCGGCTGCAGTGGTGTCTCCGTATTCTGTAGTTCATCACCCGTTGTGATCACCGCCGCCTTCAGTCTTTTGTACACCGTAAGGTTTCTTACTCCTGCTGCCGTGACAGCTGCCAGCAGATAAGAATCTACCAGGGTTCCGGCTTCTGCCAGCAAATCTCCTGCCGAAAAATCTTCTCCCGCCGGGCAGTAATTTTCTCCGGGCTTCGCATTATGATATATCCGGACTGCTCTTTCGTCCCATTCTGCATCTTCCTGCTTTACCACACAGTCTGCGCCTTCCGGTATCATCGCACCGGTCATGATCCGTACTGCCTGATACGGCTTTAGCACAAGTTCCGTCTTCTGTCCGGCACACACGCACCCTGTAACTTCTAATGTAACCGGATGCTGCATATCCGCCCTGCATATATCTCGGCTTCTCAATGCGAATCCATCCATTGCGGATCTTGGAAACGGCGGCTGTGTCACTGCCGCATATACCGGCTTTGCCAGAATCTGTCCCAGACAGTCTGCCGACCGCTTTTCTTCTTTTTTTCTTACAGGCATACAGGTTTTAAACAACTCCTGCGCCTGTTCAAGTGTTACTCTGGATGGCCGCACTTTATGTCTCCTTTCCAAATGGGCAGACCGGATAATGGCATTCCCGGCATCCCAGGCAGAGTCCTCCATGTCCCATCCGGATAATCGCTTTCCGGTCAATCCGGACTCCTGCCGCTATTCTCGGAAGAATCAGGTCAAATACCGTCGCCTTTGCATACATCACACACCCCGGAAGTCCGACAATCGGTGTCCCGTCCTCAAAATATCCAAGACACAACATTGCCCCAGGAAGTATCGGTGCTCCATAGGTTACAATCCCTGCTCCGGAAGCTTTGATCGCCCCCGGCGTCTTATCATCCGGATCAACACTCATTCCTCCTGTACAGATGATCAGATCCACTCCTGATTTCTTCATATCTGCAATCGCCTGTGTAATCATCTCCATGTCATCACTGCACAGCACATGTTTTATCATCTGTATCCCGAATACTTCCAGTTTCTTTTCTACTACCGGCGTAAACTTATCCTTGATCAGGCCTTTATAGACTTCACTTCCTGTCGTGATCACACCTGCAGTCTTTAATTTCCACGGTGTCACCTTCAATAATGGTTCTTTCCCCGCTGCTTTTTCTGCTTCTTCCAGTTTCTTTTCATCTATGACCAGCGGAATCACACGCATTCCCGCAAGCTTGTCTCCTTTTCTCACTGCCACATTCGTATGTCTGGTCGCAATCATGATCTCATCGACACTATTCACATCATATAAACGCCCGACATCCACTTGAAATAAACCGTCAATATCCGCAATCAATTCAATCTTTCCTTCTTTTACTTCTGACGGATGCATATTTTCATTCTGTGCGATCTTACGCAGGCGTTCCGCACCTTCATCTTCATGAAGCATTCCATCTGTCTTCTCCCAGACATACAGATGTTCTTTCCCAATCGAAAGCAATACCGGAATATCTTCTTCTGTGACAACATGTCCCTTTCGGAATCTTGCATCTTTCGTTACTCCCGGAATGATCTGTGTCATGTCGTGACATAATACATGTCCTGCTGCATCTTCTGTTCTGATCAGTCTCATATTTTCCTCCTCATTTTTTTGTTTACATTATCATCATGATATATTCTGTATATAGCGAAATAAAAAATCTGCCGTTTTCTCAATCTCTTCCAGTGGGAACACATTTTTGCAATCCAGAATCTCCACATCACTGATCACCGCCAGACATTCTTCCGGCAATAGCAGCATGGGTTTTCCGGTCCCCTTCCGGTGCAGCATAATCTTCGGCCATGGTCCTTGTTTAAATCCTTCCGTCAGGATCAGATCTACTCCGTCTATCTTTTTCAGAAATTCTTCCGGATCTGTCTGCCTGTTTTCCATCAATACCGCTTTTTCCGATGAGATCAGTCCTGTTACATCTGCCCCGGCTTTTGTGAAACGGTCACTGTCTTTTCCTTCGTGGTCAATTTCAAAGCGGTGTCCGTCATGTTTTACAATTGCGATCTTAAGTCCCCGTGCTTTCAGCTTTGGGATTAATCTCTCCAAAAATGTCGTCTTACCGGTGCCGGAATATGCAACAAAAGATACAATCGGAATATCTGTGTGCAGTTCTTTATCCGGTCTGACTGCTGATCGTTCTGTAAACGTCTGATATTCCTCCCTGGTATTGATATTTTGGAATTTACGGCTTCCATCCGTCAATCCTTCTACAGCTACATAACACACTCTCAGACGCTCCAGCAGGTGCTTTACTTTCAAATCTCCGGATTCCAGCTGTTCTTTCAGAATCTCCAGTATAGATTTCCGATACCATGCACAGAGAACGTATTTCTTTCCGGTTCTGTCTACCGGGATTACTGCATCGATTCCATCTGTCAGATAATGTTCCAGTTCCTGTGCCGTATCCCAGTTGACCAACGGCATATCACAGGACATTACCCAGACCTTGTCGTAACTGCATTCTTCCAACGCAGAACAGAGTCCCATAAGCGGACCCTTATCCGCTTTCCGGTCTTCGATATGCCTTGCTCCTATCTCAGGATAATCCCGCCGGTCTTTTACCGAGAGCAATATCTCATCTGCGTCTTTTAGATTTTCCTCAATCTGTTGTAAAAATGTCTTCTTTCCAATCAGAAGTCCTGCTTTATCCTGACCCATCCGGGTGCTTTTTCCTCCGCAAAGTATCACTGCGCTGGATCCGGACTTTATCTTATTCAATTCTGCATTCATAATATAAAAAACCTGCTCTTTCCGAAAAAAGAGCAGGCAGACACAGAGAACTTGCCCTCCATTCAAAAGATCTGCCACTGGCAGTTCTTTACAGATGCTTGGATATCCGGCAACTTCTCTTGTATATCTTAGGTACTGCTCTCCTTTCCAAATATGCGGGAGGCAGATACGTTTCCACATCTACCCTGAGGAACTGACGTATCTGCCGTTCCTGGCCAGCATCCCATCATCACAATTCTTCTGATCCCTTTATGTCTGATTTCGATTTCATTTTCTATGCAT
Organism: Dorea longicatena; assembly: GCF_024168045.1. Lineage (GTDB taxonomy): Bacteria > Bacillota > Clostridia > Lachnospirales > Lachnospiraceae > Dorea_A. The sequence goes on along the minus strand of NZ_CP100126.1, from coordinate 1,211,625 downwards.
CGACGTCTCAGATATGATACTTTATGTGATCTTAGGTATGAAGGCTTCGGAGAAACCTAGTATTTTCACTTATTTAACATGCATATTATAAACGTAGTTCTCCGTTCTGTAAAGAAATATCTCCCACAATCTCCGGAAATGCAATCACCGGCGGCTGATCTGCCACGTGCTCTCCAATCTCTTTTTCCATCCACGCCAGATTATACCATCTGTGGAATTTGTAACCACAATTTGTAAACCAGCCGACCATACGATATCCCAAATGTTCATGGTAATGGATACTTGCATTGGTCAGATATTCATCTTCCTGTTCCGTACAGGCGATACACGCATTCATATTCAGTATATTTTGCCTCTTTAATATCTTCTCCAGCTTATCATATAGTGCTGTTCCGATTCCCATTCCTTTTTTATTTTGGTCCACATAGATAGATGTCTCTACATTCCATCCACCTGCCGGTCTGTCGTGAAAGGCACTTGCATATGCATATCCGCATATTCCCCCATTTAACTCTGCCACAAGATATGGATATCTCTCCAGCACATGTCTGATTCTTCCTCGGAATTCTTCCACGGTCGGCACATCATACTCATATGTAATAACTGTGTGCTCGATATAAGGCGCATAGATTGCAAGCAGTGCTTCCGCATCTTCCTCTTTTGCAATGCGGATCTTCATTTCTTTTTTCTCATTCTGATTCATTCTATCTTCAGCTCCAGTCTGCTTATTTTTCATTCTCACTATTATAAACATATCTGTAAAAAAATGTCATCTCCCTGCAAAGTTTTCCTTGCAAAAGAAATGACATTTCTGATACTTTTCATTATCCCTGGTTCTGTGCTGCAACCAGCTGTGTTGCTCCGTATTTCGCACGAAGCTTTGGTTTTTCAATCTTTCCGGTAGGATTACGTGGGACATCTGCAAATATAATCTTTCGTGGTCTCTTATATCTTGGAAGCTTCTTACAGAATTCCTGAATATCCTCTTCCGTACATTCTACTCCCGGCTTCAGTTCAATGATCGCCGCAGATATCTCGCCCAGTCTGTGATCAGCAAGCCCGATAACAGCTACATCCAGAATTGCCTCGTTGGTACGCAGGAAATCTTCGATCTGCACCGGATAGATATTCTCACCGCCACTGATGATAACATCTTTCTTACGGTCAACCAGAAAGATAAAGCCATCTTCATCTTCCATCGCCATATCTCCGGTATATAACCATCCATCATGCAGAACTTCTGCGGTTGCTCTTGGATCTCTGTAATAACAGGTCATGACTCCAGGTCCTTTGACTGCAAGTTCTCCAGTCTCGCCCTGTTTTACAGGCTCACCCTGTTCATCAATAATCTTCGTTTCCCATCCATATCCGGCTTTTCCGATAGCTCCTACTTTATCAATATTGTCCACTCCAAGATGTACACATCCAGGTCCGATAGACTCACTTAAGCCATAGTTCGTGTCGTATTTGTGATTTGGGAAGTATTCTTTCCAATGTTTGATCAGACTTGGCGGTACCGGTTGTGCTCCGATATGCATCAGTCTCCACTGGTCCAGATCATAATCTGCAATATTCAGTTCTTTGTTGTCAAGTGCAAGAAGAAGATCCTGCGCCCATGGTACTAACAGCCATACGATTGTACAGTGCTCTTCAGATACAGCCTGTAAAATTGTCTTCGGACTTGTTCCTTTTAACAATACTGCCTTTCCACCAGTCAGAAGACTGCCGAACCAGTGCATCTTGGCTCCGGTATGATACAACGGCGGAATACACAAAAACACATCGTCTTTTGTCTGACCGTGATGATTCTGTTCTGCTTTTGCCGCATGCATCAACGATTCATGATTATGCAGGATTGCCTTCGGAAATCCTGTTGTTCCGGATGAAAAATAAATAGCTGCATCGTCATCGTCGTTCACATCAATCTTAGGTGACTGACTGGAACAGTTAGCTGTATGCGCATTGTAATCCTCCGCAAAACCGGGACATCCGTCTCCTACAAAATATAACAGACGTCCTTTGCTGATCTCGTCTGCAATCTCCTCTACTCGTCCGATGAACTCCGGCCCGAATACCAGAATATCTATCTCTGCAAGTTCTACACAATACTTGATCTCATCCGCAGAATAACGGAAATTCAAAGGTACTGCCAGTGCTCCGGTCTTCAGGATTCCGAAATAGATTGGCAGCCATTCCAGACAGTTCATCAGGAGAATCCCCACTTTTTCTCCTTTTTTGATTCCTCTTTCAACCAGCAGATTGGCAAATCTATTTGCCTTTTCGTTAAATACATTCCATGTGATTTCTCTTCTGTAATAAGCTGCACGGGATGGTTCAATCAGGTCAAACTCCTTCCATGTAGTTCTTTTTGTCTCCGGCATCTCCGGATTGATCTCTACCAGCGCAACATCGTCTCCGTACAGGCGGCAGTTTTTCTCCAATATATCTGTAATCGGCATTGGAAAATTCCCCTTTCGTGTTCATTTCATATTTATTATGTTTTATATGATTCTTAGCGTCTTTGGCTTTCGTACTTTAACGCTTTTATTCATTAAAGTCTATAATACTCAACTTTCCTTCAAATGTCAATCTATATTTGTATTATTTTCCATTCGATCGAATTTTTCTGCACTTTCGTTTGATTTTTCTGCTTCCCCAGCCTATAATAGGCAACGGGTGATAAAAATGAATTGGATACATAATCATAAACGTGCATTACTGCACATAAACCTTGCATTTATCGGTGGACTGACCGGTGTCTACGCCATCTTAGTCCGCGGTGGTAACTTCGGTGCCGCACAGACCATGAATCTGATTGAAATGATCTTAAATTTTGCTGAAATGAATCTGACAGATGCTTTTCTGCGTCTGGCGATTTTTATTTTATATGGTCTTGCAATCATTGCAGCTTTCTTAATCGGGGAACGTTTTTCCTCCGTAAAATCTTATATCGCGCTGGTGATAGAAACTGTCTGTGTATGGATTGCCGGAATCATTCCGTCATCCGTTCATCCATTGATCGCGCTGTTCCCTGTATTCATTCTGAATGCATACCAGTGGCAGACGTTTACTACTCCGGAATGTTATAACAGTTCCACCATCTTTTCGACAAATAACTACAAACAGACCGTCCTTGCGTGGATGAGATATCATATGACTCATGATCAGTCACAGAAAAAACGTGCATGGCTTTTTACAGGTACACTGATTTTCTTCCATCTAGGAGTTCTTGCCGGATATTTTGCAGTAAAGCACGCCGGAATTCATGGAATATGGTTTACATTCGTGCCGCTCATTACAGCCACCTGTCTGGTGCTTCCGATTGGTGAGGCAGAGATACTTGAGGCTGATGTTGGGATTTAATTCAGGAAGGCTGTGGATACCCGAACCGGAATAAAGCTTGAAAAGGTGTTCCTGTTCAGGTTCCATCGGCGGGTCAATTCTAAAGGGGCAAAATTCTGCTAAAAGCAGGTTTTCAAAATTTGAAACTCGGCATACGCCTCAGACAGTCAAATTTTGAAAACCTAACGCAGAATTTTGCCCCTTAAGAATTACCAACGCCTCTTTCACATTCACTGGAACGCCTTTTCAAGCTTTATTCCGTGTGTATCAAATGCCTTACGAATGGTAAATGCGTAACCGTAGTGGCTTCCGCTGGGTTACACTTCCGGGCATTTTATTTATTAACATTCGCTGCCAGTCACGACTTGAAGGAAACAATAGATAAGGATTATTGTGAATGTGGAATGCCGTTAGAAACAATTAGAGAGTCAGAAGCACCGTTAAAGGAACGAAGCGAACGTGTTTGAGGCGAACGCCGAGTTTGAGCGTAGTTCCTTTGCTTTTAGGTGATTCTGACTCTCTTAGTGTTTCTTATGGTATGGAACCTGAACAAGAAGCCTTATCTATTGTTTCCTTCAAGGACTGAGAGGCCGCTTCCCAGTTAATAAATTAAATCCCAATTCTCCTACAATGCCGCTTTATATATCTTATACATATCTTCTTCATGCAGCACCTTCGCTGATCCTTTGCTTCCCTTGCATCCGATACTGCATTTATGTGCCATCAGTTTCAACTCATCATCGCCCGGATCAATGCCAAGTTCATGGATAGATGTTGGCATTTTAATCTCACGGTAGAAATCTTCCATTGCCTCTATTCCGCGTAAGGCCACATCATCGGCTGTTCCTTCCGGATCCACCTGCATAACATTCATTGCAAACTTTTCAAATCTTGGAAGACAGTCTTTGTATACATATCTTGCCCAGGATCCCCAGATTGCAGCAAGTCCTGCACCATGTGCCACATCATAGATTCCTCCTATCTCATGTTCCAACGCATGAGATGCGAAGTCTCCTCCGACGACAGCGCCGCAGCCGGTCAGACCATTATGCGACAAACTTCCTGCCCACATCACTTCTGCCCGGGCATCGTAGTTCTTCGGATCACGGACCAGAATTCTTGCATTTTCAATTACGGTACGCATCAGACCTTCTGCAATGCTGTCTGTAATCTCCATATTCCCGCCATTTGTAAAATAACGTTCCATCGTATGCATCAAGATATCCGTACATCCGCATGCAGTCTGATAATCTGGCAGTGTCATGGTAAGTTCCGGATTCATGATTGCAAAACGCGGTCTTCCATAATCACTGCTGTATCCTCTCTTGACCCATCCTTCTTCTTTTGTGATAACAGAAGAATTACTCATCTCGCTTCCGGTTGCTGCAATTGTAAGTACAACACCAATCGGAAGACAGCCTGCTGCCTGACGCTTTCTGTCATAGAAATCCCATACATCCCCTTCATTGGCTACTCCGTATCCGATTGCTTTTGCAGAATCAATCGCACTTCCTCCGCCTACTGCAAGAATGAAATCTACACCTTCTTTCTTTGCAAGCCCGATTCCTTCATACACCAGAGAAAGTCTTGGATTCGGTACTGCTCCTCCAAGTTCTATATAATCTACCTCTGCATCATCCAGAGAAGCCTTCACTTTATCTAAAAGCCCAGAACGTCTGACACTTCCACTTCCGTAATGAATCAGAACTTTTTTACAGCCCTGTTCCTTTACGAGTCCTCCACATTGGTCTTCTGTATTCTTTCCAAATACAACTTTGGTCGGTGTGTAATAATTAAAATTATACATAAGTTCTCCTTCTTTCCCACATACCTAAAATATGCTACAGATTTCTCTATAGCATATTCTAATCTTCCTCTTTACTTTTTTCAACAATCATTTGCAGCCTTATACCATCATCTGATATTATTTTTTCTTATACACTCCTTCAGTGCCGTCATCATTTTATCTGCATCAATAGGCTTTGTAAGATGCCAGTTCATCCCTGAAATATGGCTGTTAATGATATCTTCTGCAAACGCATTTGCACTCATTGCTATGATTGGTATCTTATCCGCATCCGGTCTTTGCAATGTCCGGATCTTCCTTGTCGCATCCCATCCATTCATATACGGCATCATAATATCCATAAAAATCACATCGTAATATCCCGGTTCCGACTCCTCAAACTTCGCAACTGCTTCTTTACCGTCTGCCGCACACTCTACACAGATTCCTTTCTCTTCCAGCATTAACTTTGCAATCTCCAGATTCAACTCATTATCTTCTGCGATCAATGCATGCAAGCCTTCCAACGGAATATCTTCTGTACTTTCTGTATTCACATTCTCTGTATATTGCATCAGATTCTGTACCCCGGTCTTAAATGGAATCGTCATAGTCACAGTTGTTCCATAGTTCTTTTTACTCTTTATCTCAATTGTCCCGCCAAGTCTTTCTGTAATCTTCTTCGCTATCGCAAGACCGAGCCCGGTACCTTCATACTGTGTCCGGCTTGTCTTATTTTCCTGCGAAAACATCTCAAATGCGTGTCCTGCAAACTCCTCACTCATACCAATTCCATTATCTGAACACCCAAATTCATAAAACGCTCTCTCGTCATCTTCCGATATTTCCCTGCACCACACACTCACATTGCCGCCTGGCTTTGTAAATTTCACTGCATTATCAGTAATTACTGTCAGAAGTTTTTCTATATAAACCGGATTTCCCATCAGATACATATGATTCATCTCCGATTTTTTCCAGTCCACAACATAATCAATCTTTTTTTTACCTGCCTGCATCTGTTGATCTGTGTTGACTCGGTTTAACACTGCCGCCAAATTAAACGGTATATCATTTTCGACAAATTGCTCCGTCTCTAACTTGTTCATATCCAGAATATCATTTACCATAGAAACAAGATGCCTGGCGGATTCCAAAAGCTTCTCTCTACATTTTTTCTGTATCTCCGGATTGTCCGGATAACGATCCGCAAGCTCGGTCATACCGATGATTCCATTTATCGGTGTCCGGATATCATGACTCATATTAGACAAAAACCGTGATTTAAGCGCTGCATCTTTCCTGGCTTCCGCAACCTGCTGTAGCAGTTCCTGTTCTTTTTTCTTAACATCACTGATACTGCGGATCGCACACAGTACATGGGTCAGATTACCGTCTTTGTCCCTTTTCTTCTCGATAAAACGAAGTTTATGCCAGTTGCCATCTTTCATCTGGTACTCCATCACAATGGTCTCTTCATTCTTCATTCGTACAGGCAGTGTCGTTATATCTGCAAATTTAAGAAATGCTTCCTGATACTCTTCTGCCACAAACTTCTTGCATGCATTCCTGTTGCCAGAAGTCACTTCTCCGGATTTTTTATAATTCATATTCTCAACAGCCCGGTTTGAAATTTCTTCAAACCAGTTTTTCGAAATATCAATTCTTGAAATATACTGATAGCTTTTGGCAATAGCCTCTATAATCTCATTGCTTAGTTTCGCTTCATCCAGTGCCTTCTGTAATTGTTTCTGAATTGCTTTTTCTTTATACAGAATACCGTCCACATTCCGATACCCCAGAAATATGTAAAAATTTTTCCCGTCTGTCTTTCCTTTCACTGCATAAGCCTCATAATAACTGTCTTTTCCGTCTTTGGAAACACTGTGATAATAATAAGTAAGGCTTTCCTTCTCCTGAAGTCTCTTTTTCAGATTTTCACACTTATGCCAGTCTAAAAATTCCTCCTGTTCCGTTTCCGGAATAAAGGTCTCTGCATACCGTCTTGTAAATTCATCATAATCAGCAAATATTCTGTACTCCTCTCCGACGATTTGTTTTGCGTTCGTATTTTCAATCAGCCGCAGAATTTCATATTTTCCGGAATTCAATTCCAGCCGGTATAATGATACATATTCCGTGAACAGTTTCTTTAAAACATACATATCCTCCGATGACATATCCTGTTGTGTATTCAGTTGTAACTCTTCTTTCTGTGTTGGCATAATATTTCTCCTCATAGAATACATCTGTACATACCATAATAATATTATACACTACTTCTCTGAGAATGTGTCAATGTAATATTTATTTACACACAAATGTTAACCAATCATTTGACTGATGTTGACTTTCTCTTTTCAGTATGTTAACCTTTTGACTATATCAGTTAACAAGTGATTTATACTACATATAAAGGAAGGTAACACCATGATTTCAGAAATTCACACACACGAAGATCCCATTTTAACACGAGAAGAAGCCATTGAAATTCTTAATACTCCTGATGATCAGTTAGATATGCTCATCGAACGTGCCGGGATTCTCCGTAAAAAATATAAAGGAAACCGTGTCAGCATTCATATTCTGACCAATGTCCGCAGTGGCAACTGTACTCAGGACTGTGCTTACTGCGCACAATCCTGCCGTTCTGATGCAGACATCGACACTTACAAATGGGTAGACGACGACAAATTATATAATGATAATGATTTTGTAAATGAATATCATCTTTCCCGCCACTGCATCGGATTAAGTGGTATGGGATTCACCGATGCCGATATTGAACAGCTTGCCGGGCGTATCCGCAAGATGAAGGAAACCGGAACCCATCTCTGCTGCTCCATTGGATTCTTAACTGAAAAGCAGGCCAGAATGTTGAAAGATGCCGGGCTTGACCGCATCAACCACAATCTGAACAGCAGCCGTAATTATTATAGTCATATCTGTACTACGCACACCTTTGACCAGCGTGTGGAAAATATACATATGCTTCAACGGCTCGGATTTGAAATCTGCAGCGGTGGTATCATCGGTATGGGAGAAAGTAAAGAAGATGTGGTCGATATGCTTTTGGAACTAAAAGAGATCAATCCGGAAGCTCTTCCGATCAACTTCCTGCTTCCGATTCCCGGTACTCCTCTTGGCGATCAGGATATCTCCGGGCTTACTTATGAATATGGAATGAAAGTCCTCTGCCTTGCAAGACTCCTGGTCCCGCAGTCTGATATCCGATGCGCCGCAGGTCGTGAAGTGTATTTTAAAGGACATGAAAAAGAATTATTAAGTGTGGTCGACTCCATCTTTGCCTCCGGTTACCTTACTGCCGGTGGACAGGGAATCAACGATACAATCCAGACGATAACCGATGCCGGATTCACTTACGAGATAGAATCTGCGTAATTGGGATTTAATTTATTAACTGGGGAAGCGGCCTCTCAGTCCTTGAAGGAAACAATAGATAAGGCTTCTTGTTCAGGTTCCATACCATAAGAAACACTAAGAGAGTCAGAATCACCTAAAAGCAAAGGAACTACGCTCAAACTCGGCGTTCGCCTCAAACACGTTCGCTTCGTTCCTTTAACGGTGCTTCTGACTCTCTAACTGTTTCTAACGGCATTCCACATTCACAATAATCCTTATCTATTGTTTCCTTCAAGTCGTGACTGGCAGCGAATGTTAATAAATAAAATGCCCGGAAGTGTAACCCGGTGGAGGCCACTACGGTTACGCATTTGCCATTAATTCTTGAGGCATTTGATACACACGGAATAAAACTTGGAAAGGCGTTCCAGTGAATGTGAAAGAGGCGTTGGTAATTCTTAAGGGATAAAATTCTGCGTTGGGTTTTCAAAATTTGACTGTCTGAGGCGTATGCCGAGTTTCAAATTTTGAAAGCCTGCTTTTAGCAGAATTTTGCCCCTTTAGAATTGACCCGCCGATGGAACCTGAACAGGAACACCTTTCCAAGCTTTATTCCGGTTCGGGTATCCACAGCCTTCCTGAATTAAATCCCAATCACATCTGCTTCCTCACCACCATATACTCATCCCCATTCCGGTAATAAGGACACTGATAATGCTGGTCAGATATAAGACGCATATATTCATCTTCATCCATATTGATATCGCACATATAACTTTCATAATCTTCATCGTATGTATAATAAGTACAGCTTTCACAGCTATTCTGAGCCATCGTAATTCTCCTTTTTCTGATTTGATAATTGAATTTCTCTGTTTTTCATCGATTATAACATATTTTTCCGATACTGTATGTAAAAAAGAGCATAAACATTGCGATTACAGGTTGCCCCTGCTTTGTTATCCATGTTATATTTTATGTGATATTTTTATTAAACTATTACTAAAGGAAAGGGTTATTATGGATTCAATGTTTAACACTCCGCAGGAAGTTGTACAGGCCAATATGAACGGTGCTGTAAAAAAAGCTGCGACTTCTAAAAAGAAAGTATTCTTTATGGGAATCATGGCTGGTGTCTGCATCGCACTCGGTGCTCAGTCCAGTAATGTTGCCATGCATGATATTTCAAATGTAGGGCTTGCGCGTCTGGTTGCAGGATGCGTCTTCCCGGTAGGTCTGATGATGATTGTATTTATCGGAGGAGAATTGTTCACCGGAGATTGTATGATGACGATGGCATGTATTAAGAGAAAGATCAGCGTTGCTTCTCTCATCCGTACTCTGGTAATTGTATATTTCGGAAATATGGTCGGTGCAGTTGCTCTCGCGTATCTGGTATATCTGTCCGGACAGTATAATTACACCAATGGTGCTCTCGGTGCATTTACAATAAAAGTAGCTCTCGGAAAAGTCAGCCTGTCTTTTCTGCCTGCTCTGATCTCCGGAATTTTATGTAACATCCTGGTATGCGCTGCAGTATTGATGGCTTCTACTGCAAAAGATATTGCCGGAAAATCCCTCGCCATCTTCTTCCCGATCATGGCATTCGTTATATCCGGCTTCGAACACTGCGTTGCAAATATGTATTATATCCCGGCCGGAATCTTTGCTTCCATGAATGCGGATTATGTTGCCAAAGCAAAGGAATTATACGGCATCACCGGAAGTCAGATTGCTTCTTTGAACTGGGAAAATTTCTTTCTTGTCAATCTTCTGCCTGTTACAATCGGTAATATTATAGGCGGTGGATTTATCATCGGCGGCTTATTTTTCTATCTTCACGGAAAGAACTGTAAATAAAGATAAAAAAACTGCAATTGATAATACCGTTATAACAATATTATCAATTGCAGTTTTTTTATAGGTCAAAATTAACAGGAGACATAGCTTTTTCCAGTTCCCGGATCATCTCTACCAGCTTTTCTGCTGTCACTTCAATTCCAAGTCTAGAACTATTAATACACAGATCATAATTATGTGGTCTGCCCCAGCTTCTTCCGGTGTAATAATCATAATATGCTTTTCTGTCTTTGTCTTTCTTTCTAACCAGCGAAGTTGCCGCTTTCTCGTCTATGGAAAGCTGTTCCATCTTTCTCTGTACACGCCACTCAAACGGTGCAGCTATAAACAGGCTGATATGATCAAGGTTTGCCTGTTCCAGTATGTAATCTGCGCAACGTCCGACAAACACACAGTTTGCTTTTTCTGCCAGCTCCCGGATAATAGAACTGTATGCCTGATGCAGTGTATCATTGGCTGTCATTCCGTTGAGTTCCTGATTCGGCACATCATACCACACCTGATGCAGCCATGGATTATGTTTTTTCTCATCCGCCTTTTCCAGAACTTCTTTGGGCATTGCAACAATCTTTTCTGCTGCCTTGTCAATCAGATCCCTGTCATATAATTCCATCCCCAGTTTTTCTGCAATTATTTTTCCGATTTCATGACCGCCGCTTCCAAATTCTCTTCCGATACAAATAATCATAACACTTCCTCCTTTTCGCAAGTATATTCTGTCTTGTATACTTTAACTATAGCTCTTTTTTTCAGATCATAAAACCAACAATCCAGAGAAAATGTCTATTTATATCCATTTTATTCACTCATAAATTCTTCCGTTGAAAATCGTCTTATCCATCGGCCGTTCTTCACCTGAGTTCCTGATCAAAACTTACCACTGCGGCCTCCATGACTCTTACCGGAAGATCCGGTATGCACAGAACTTCCACCGCTTTCCTGCTTCCGTTCGATCTTTCTTGTTGTTACGACACGGTTCACAAAGTGATCCGTCCTGACCGTCAGATCCAGGCTGCCCGCTTTTTCATATTCGGCTGCCGTTACCTGGGATTTTACGGATTTGAGTTTTGTTTTTTTGATCATTGCCATTACAAATGCAATCATGGCGCCGATCAGCAGATCTCCCGCTATCCACCATGGTGATACCTTCTTTTTCGGAAGGTGCCCCGTATCATACGGCTCTCCTTTCTCCGCCTGTGTCAGAAAATCATCACACAACGATGTATATTTCGAAAATGCGTCCAGATACGCTCCGTCACTCAGATCTGGTACGAACTGGTCTTCCATGTATGCAAGCCCGGCATCCGTAAACGCCGTGATCGCATCTCCACTTGTAGATATATTCCATTGCCGGTCATCCATTGCCACCAGAAACAGAATCCCACTGTCGTTTTCTCCATACCCATAGCCGTTGTCATCATAATAATCATCTGCATATTCTTCCACGGTCTTTCCATTCAGAGAATCCACAGTCACTATGATCACGTCACACTCCTGCTCCTCGCTAACTGTATCCAACTGCTGATTCAGTTCTTTTTCTTCACTGTCTGTTAGGATATCTGCATCATCTACCAGCCTTGGCAGTTCGCTGCCAGCCGGTACATCTTCTGCATTTACATTCTGAACTACGCATAGTAGAAACAGGAGAACTGCCACGATCATACCGGATATATACCGTCTTGTTTTCTTTCGTTTCATGTCTTTTCTCCTTTTCTTATATCAGAACCGTCAGCCACATCAGTGCATAAAGTATGACTCCGATCACCAGTCCTCTGGATACAACATACTTCCAAAATGCGCCTTTATCTGCCGGCAGATCTCCTACCATCTTTCCCGTCTGTCCGTTCATGGCAAATACATACTTTTGATCCCGCCAGGTTGTATTTAATATCCACACCGGATACAGTGCATATTTCTGAGATGCCTTTTGAATCTTCACATTGTCTGAAACCGGTTTTACGATCGAATAGCCTTTCACTGTGTCCCGAAGTTCCCGCTTTATGCTTGCCTTTGCACGTTTTTTTGCCCGTTTCTTACACTCATCTGCTTCCACATCATACCGTTCTGCCACATAACCTGCCAGATACGGATCTTTGAACGGCACAGCATCTTTGAAATCGTATGGTTCCAGAGATTCCATCAGATCATCTTCCATCTTCCTTGATCCGTCTTCCGGAATATGCTCGAATGCCATCGTTCCTCCACGCTCAATCTTGAAGAATTCATGTTCTGTATATTCTACATCACCGCTCATCCATACTCTTGATCGTTCTGCATCATAAGTAACCAGTGCATTTGTCTCCATATCAAACAGCCAGAATGGTACATAAATTCCTACAATCTCATCAATATGATTTTCCTCTTTAAAAACAGACGGTACAAAAGCTTTTCCTTCCAGATGCTTCTGGTAAGCCGCCTTTGCCGCTTTCTTATCCAGCTTAAACGGAATGACATAGTCCGGTTTTAATCCGCCTTCAAACTGCCCTTTTAGTACAACACGGTTCCCGCAGAACGGACAGGTTGTTGCCCCGGTCGTCTTATCGGCCGTAATCTCTCCTCCACAGGATTCACAGATATATGTAACAAAAGTGCTTTCTTTCGTGCTTTTTTCCGTCTGTCCGCTTTTTTTGTCCTCACTCGTCTGCGATTCATTCAGTGCTTCATATTCTTCCACCGAAATCTCTGTATCACAGTAAGGACATTTCATCTTCTGGGAAGTACTGTCGAATTCCATCGTTCCTCCACAGGCCGGACATTTATATTCTTTTATAGCAGACATATATACTCCTTATCTGAGTCTCATCCAATCGTAATTCTTAAGCAAATGGTTTGCCGCAGTTTGTACAGAATTTCCCATGATTTACAGCTCCACAGCTGCAAATCCAGTTCTCCGGTGCCTGTGGCTTCGGACTTCCACAGTTCATACAGAACTTTCCTTCATTCAAAGTGCCACAGCTGCAAGTCCAGCTTCCGGTCTGTTGCTGTGCAGACTGTTCCTGTGCAGCCATCTGTCTTGCCTGTTCTTCCTGCTGACGTTTCTCTGCCCCCTGGTTATAAAGACCCTGCAGATTCGCCCCGCCATTCATACCGGACGCCATATTCATACCCATGAAGCCCATCATTGCTCCATTCGGATTACCTGCCGCACTCTTCATTGCCTCTGCCTGCGCCATGCCAAGCGTTGCAGCCATCATACTCGGATCTGTATACATAGCAGTATTCTGTGCCTGCTTGATCGCTTCTGCATCCTCATCCTTGATCGTGACCGGATTGAATGCAACCGATACAACTGAGATTCCCCTGAGTTCTGACCATTTCTTCGTCAGAATCTCATTCATCGCATCACTGATTTCCATCGAATGTGCCGGGATCTGACTTGGGCGGATCTCAAGCTCTGCAATCTTCGCAAATGCCGGCTGCAGGGCATTCACGAATTCCGTCTTTAACTGTGGAGCAATCTGGTCTTTCTCATAGCAGTCCGTCACATTTCCGCCGAGACTTGTATAGAATAACAGTGGATCTGTGATACGGAACGAATAGATTCCGTTACAGCGGATCTCGATATCTTTATCAAGATTAATTCTTTTGTCTACCACACGGAACCATACCGGATTCGCCGTGCCGAATTTATTGTCCGTAATTTCTTTGGTATTAAAATAATACACTCTCTGATCTTTCGCCGTATCTCCGCCGAACGTAAATCGTTTCCCGATCGTCTGAAAGGTCGCCTTGATCCCTTCTCCAAGACTGCCGCAAAAAACACTTGGTTCCGAAGACATATCATATGTGTATTCTCCCGGTTCCGCACATACTTCCACAATCTTCCCTTGATCCACGATCATCATACACTGCCCGTCCGCCACGGCAATTCCGGATCCGTTCGTGATCACATTATCGTGTCCTTTTGTGTTCGATGAATGCCTGTCTATACGTTTTTTTCCGCGTACCATCAACGTGTCATTGTCTAATGAATCAGAGTAGAAGAATTCTTTCCACTGGTCTGCCAGTGTTCCACCTGCTGCGCCTGTTGCTGCTTTGATAAGTCCCATATATTTTTCCTCCTTTATCTATCTCTTTTTCACAAGCTTTACTACCGTCTCGATATGATCGCAGAACGGGAAGTTATCCACCGGCTGGATCTTCATTGCCTGATATCCGTTTCCCGTCAAATATTTCAGATCTCTTGCCAGTGTCTCCGGATTACAGGACACATAGACAACCCTCTTTGGCCCGAGCTTTATTACAGAAGAAAGGAACTTCTCATCACTTCCGGCTCTCGGCGGATCCATGAATACCACATCTGCTTTTTGGTTCTTCGAAGCCATATCTACCATGAATCTTCCCGCATCACCTGCATAGATCTCGGCATTCTTGATGCCATTTTCTTTTGCGTTGATTCTCGCATCTTTCACCGCATCTTTGTTCAGCTCTACTCCAATGACTCTCTTTGCATTCCTGGCTGCAATCAGACCAATTGTACCGGTTCCGCAGTACGCATCGATCACCGTCTCTTTTCCGGTCAGTTCCGCATAGTCCATGGCTGTATTATAAAGGATCTCCGTCTGTACAGGATTCACCTGATAGAACGATTTTGGAGAAATACGGAACGTACAGCCGCATAATCTGTCTTTAATAAATCCCGGTCCGTAGATCGGCTTTTCCTTTTCTCCCAGCACCATACTGGTCTGCTTGTTATTCACATTCAGTACTACGGTCGTAATCTCGGGATGTACTTTTCTCAAAGCCTTCACAAAGTTATTCTTTGATGGCAGAATTGGCGATCCAAGCACCAGAACGACCATAATCTCACCAGTCTCAAAGCCTCTGCGGATCAATACATGTCTCAAAAGTCCATATCCTGTATCTTCATTATATGTCTTAATCTTAAAAGACGGCAGAAGTTCACGGATTGTACGGATGATCTCCTGACTTTTCTTATCTTCGATCAGACATTCTTCCACTGCGATCACACGGTGCGTTCCTTCTGCATAGATGCCGGATATCACATTTCCTTTTCTGTCATGATCGAACACCGCATGTACTTTATTTCTATAAAAATATGGATGCTCCATACCGATAATCGGACTGACTTTGCAAAAGCCGCCCAATAATTTTTCTTCCTGCTTCTGTTTTCTTTTCAGCTGTTCTTTGTATGGCATCTTCTGGAACTGGCAGCCGCCACATTTTTTATCGATTTTACATGCAGAAGTCTGATTCCGTGTCTGCTTTTTATTTTTCTGTACTTTACTCTTCTGACCTGATTGCCCAGCGCATTTTCGTGCATTTCGCACGGCTGTTGCGGAAGCATTCTTCTTTGGACGGTCGGATGACGTCTTTTGCGATCTCACTGTACAGGCCCTCCTTTTTCCATTGTTTGAATGATTTCTTTACCAGACGGTCTTCCCCCGAATGGAAGGTAAGGATTGCCACTTTTCCTCCCGGTTTTAGCACACCCGGCAGCTTATCCAGGAAATCATACAATACTTCAAATTCATGATTCACATCAATACGAAGTGCCTGGAATACCCGCTGGCTCGACTTACGTATTGCTTCTTTTCTTTCTTTTTCCGGAATAAATGCAAGTGCCTCTCCGATCACCTGGTGCAATCCCGTTGTTGTTTCAATCTTTCCGCCTTTTCGGATCTTTTCCGTAACTGCTTCTGCAATCTCTTCTGCATAAGGTTCATCTGCATTTTCAACCAGCATCCCTGCAAGTTCTTCTCTTGAAATGTCATGCAGCCGTTCTGCCGCACTGATTCCTTTCTCCGGATTCATCCGCAGATCCAGAGGACCTTCTGCTTTAAATGTGAATCCCCGGTCCGGATTATCGATCTGCATGGATGACACACCAAGATCTGCCAGTACAAAATCAAATTTTCCGGCTTCTTTTGCTACTTTGTCAATATTAGCAAAGTTCTCAAGCTTTACTGTCAGGATGTCTGATCCAAATCCTTTTTCCTCCAGACGTTTCTTTGTCTTTGCTGATTCGATCGGATCTACATCCAGTCCGTAGATATGACCCTCTCCCTGCAGTTTTTCCAGCATCTTTGAGGTATGCCCTCCATATCCAAGCGTTGCATCCAGTCCCTGCTGTCCCGGCTGGATATCAAAAAAGTCTAAAATCTCCTGTACACAGATGGAAATGTGCATTCCTGCCGGTGTTCCGCCTTTTTGGATCACCTTTGAAATAGTATCTGCATACTTTTCCGGATTCAGTTCTTTATATTTTTCTTTATAATTTCTCGGATGTGTTCCAGAATATCGGACTCTCCGTTTATGTTTCTTCTCTTGATTTTCCTGATTCTCCATAATCTCTCTCCCATTTTATCAGTTGTTCCGGTACATCTACATCCCGGAGTTCTGCTTCTTCTGTCTCACAGAGCACCACATCTTCTTTATGTGCACAGATGATCTGTTTTCCGCCTTTATCACCGGAAAGTCTGCACAACTCCCGGAAAAAGCACGAATCCCATAATACGGGATTCCCGGTTCTTCCTTTCCATCCGGCACATACAATCTTTCCCGGATGCATCTTCCCCATCTCAAGCATACGGGCAAATGTCCCGGCTGTCAATCCCGGCTGGTCACATACGATGAACATAGCCCCCTTTAACCCCGGATTCTCATCTAATGCTCTCTTTAATCCTAACTTCAGCGAATGTGCGATTCCAAGATCCGGCTCCGTATTCTGTACCACCAGCATCCCCTGTGTTTTTGCCGCATTCTCTATCTCTTCAAATCTTGTTACCACTACCTGTGTACACAATGGAAATGCACGCATTTTACGAAGGGTATGTTCGAACATCTGCCCTCCATCCAGTTTCTCCAGCAGCTTATTGTTCCCGTATCGGCTTGACTTTCCGGCTGCCAGGAGAATCATCGCATAATCTTTATCTGACAGGCGTGCTTCTACTGTCTTTACCACGGAACTGCCAATCTCATTTGCCTTATCCGAGATCAGATAACACAATTTCTTGTCCTTTCTCGGATCCACATCTCCAATCTTCAGACCCTTTTTTACCTGCACGCCTTCCTGTAACATCCCCCGGATCACACCGTCCAACTGAGAATAGACCGGTTTTCCTCCGGTCAGAGCCAGAAGTTGTCCTTTTCGGACGACATCCCCGATCTGTGCTTTCGGCTCCATCCGTCCGGCTGCCGACGCCCTGATCAGACGTTCCAGCGCATAGCCGCCCACATATCCCGGAATGCCGGTATTGGGAATCGGCTGTCCGTCATAGATGATATCCGCAAGTGTTAATCCACGCATTGTCTCTATGACAGCATGGACATCTTTTCCCGCTATAAACCCCGGTCCGAGACCGATCACATATGGTGCATCTGCCCGACTGGTTCCTGTATTTCTTTTTGCAAGAATTGCATCCACAAGTACATCCGGTCTGAATTCTCTCCGGATCTCTGCCTCCGGGTCTACGATTACGGCAATCTTATCCGCTGCCAGTACCCTCCTGGCTTCCTGATAATTTTCCACAAGAATTCCTTCTATTCCTTCTACTTCTATCCTGCCTTCATAGACTGCCCGTGACATTGCAACTTCACGTCTGACGGTAAGCGGCACTGCAATCTCCGTCATGATCACCCGGAATCCTGCCCTGTGAAGTGCCACTCCTACACCCGTAGCCAGATCTCCGGCTCCTCTGATTAATACTTTTTTTCTGTTTTTATACATTTCTGACATAGTTACCATCTTTCTTTCAACGGAATCAGGTCCGATACCACATGCACTCTGCGGATCTGCCCCGGGCATTCCATACTATCTGCATGCCTGTCTGACAACTGCTTTACGATCTCTTCCGCAAGTTCCACTGCCATTTTTTTCTGCTCCTTAGTATCTGCCTGATTCAGTATCACCTGATATTCCATATCATCCGTCACGTATTTTCGTCCCGCACTCTGACTTACCGCAAGTGTGACAATATCTTCCGGACACAGAATATCTTCTTCTGTCTTTCCGAGAATCTTCCCGGTTTCTTTCACCCGGAAACAACCTTCTTTCAGCTTCTTTCCAACCGCACTCATCCCATATACATTCAAAACAATATCTGTCTGCTCACAGATCACCGGCTCATGTTCCGCAGGGGTTTTAACCGGCAGACGCTTCGCTCCGTCTGCCTCTAGAAGCAGTACGCCTGGTTCACGGCTGATCTCTTTTAGATATTCTTCTTGAAAAGATGCAAGCTTCCCATCCGTTGTCTCTCTTCCCATCCATACAACACCATATTTTATCATAATCTGACGGAACATTTCCAGCGAAGGTTTCCCCAGAAAATATCCGGCATCACATTTTTGTATATGAGTTGTTGTAGAAACCGCACATGGAATTCCGGCATTCCGGCATTCATCCATAAGCCTGCGGATCACTGTCGTCTTTCCGCCTCCGCCGACAACGGATACCGTCTTATGAAAATTTTCTTTAAAAATTCCAATAGCCTGGCATAAACTGCCAGGCTCTTTCCATTCACCATTTATATAACTTATTATCATATAAGGATTATTTCTCCTCTTTTTTCTTTGCTTTTGGAAGGGTTAAATTTAACACAATTGCTACAATCGTTGCAAGAACAACCGGAGATTTTCCGAAAATTGTTGTCACCCATTCCGGGAACTGTGCCAGTGAAGCATTTGCCTGTGTCACACCCATTCCTACTGCTACTGCAAGTCCTACAACTGTTGTATTACGGAAATCCATTGGCTCTGTCGTGATCAGTTTGATTCCCGTCATTGTAATCGAAGCAAATACAGAGATTGTCGCACCGCCGAGTACACAATACGGAATTGTTGTAAGCAGAGAAGAAAACTTCGGAATCAATCCTGCTGCCAGTAATATCACTGCTGCCAGCCCCATTACCACACGGCTGACGACCTTTGTTGTTGATACGATACCTACATTCTGGCTGTATGTCGCAGTCGGAAGTCCTCCAAAGAATGCACAGAAAATGTTACTGATTCCATAGCCTACAATTCCACCTGTCAGTTCTTCATCTGTCGGCATACGGTCCATAGATCCTGTTGTTGTTGCCGAAAAATCACCAATTGCCTGTACTGCATTGATCGCAAACAGAATTCCGATCGCAACACATGCAGATGGTTCAAACTTGATTCCAAAATGCATTGGTTTCGGAAGCTGGAAGAGCGATGCCGATGACACAGATGAAAAATCTACCATTCCAAAGAACAACGCTACGATATATCCTGCAATAATTCCGATCAGGATGGATGCCAGTTTCCATACCCCTTTTCCGTAATGATTCAATGCTGTTACAATGATCAATGTAATAATCGCAACCACCCAATTCTGCCATGATCCATAAGTCTTGCTGCTCGCACCTCCGGCCATATAGTTAATTGCTGTCGGATACAGAGAAAGACCGATAGAAAATACGACCGTTCCTGTAATCAGCGGCGGGAAGAATTTGCGGATTCTCTTAATATTCAATCCCACCAGAAGTGCAACCACACCTCCGATAATCTGTGCACCCAGAATTGTTGCAATGTCAAAATCAGACGCAATTGCCTGCATACTTGGAACATACGCAAAGCTGATTCCCATCATAACCGGAAGTGCCGAACCGATCCGGAAATTCTTTGTTTTTATAAATGGAAACAATTGCAGTAATGTCGTCAGTGCCGACATCACCAGTGCTGCCTGTATTAAGATCACGGAATCTTCCTGTGAAATTCCGGCCACTCCCGCAACAATGATCGATGGTGTTACACATCCGACGATCATCGCAAGTACATGCTGGATTGCAAGTGGCAAAGCCTGTCCGATAGATGGTTTCCCATAAAAATCAAATAATGCTTTGTCCATCTGTTTTGCTTCTTTTGTACTCATATATATCCTCCTGTAAATTTCTTTCGAACGCATGGCGATTCATATTATTTTCAACTTAAATATTATATATTTTTTCTTCTTTTTTGTGTAGTCCTGCAGTTATTGAATGTTTTAATAAAATCTTATAAGCTACAGTTATTATAACTATTACATTCCGTTATGTATACATTAAATTTTATCATGGTAAAGTGCTGAATTTCATGGTACAATGACAGATAGAGACTAAAGACAAACGGAGGAATGAACAATGGGAATTTTGTCTAATATTGAACCAAAAGAAGTATTCCATTACTTCGAAGAATTAAGTATGGTACCTAGAAGTACCTTCCACACAAAAAAAATCAGTGATTTTTGTGTGGAATTTGCAAAAGCTCACAATCTGGAATATATCCAGGATGAAGTGAACAACGTAATCATCAAAAAACCTGGTACTGCCGGATACGAGAACAGTGATCCGGTTATCATCCAGGGACATCTGGACATGGTCGCTACAAAGACAACCGACAGTGATCATGATTTTGAAAATGATCCTTTAGACCTTTTTGTAGATGGTGATCTGATTGGGGCAAAGAACACCACTCTCGGTGGCGATGATGGCATCGCCGTTGCTTACGCTATGGCAATCCTTGCCAGCACAGACATTCCACACCCACCGATCGAAGCTGTATTCACAATTGATGAAGAGATTGGTATGGGCGGTGCACATCACCTGGATACATCTGTATTAAAAGGAAAGATCTGTCTGAACATTGATTCTGAAATTGAAGGTGTTATGACTGTCGGATGTGCCGGCGGCTACATTTACGATACCTTCATCCCGATCGAATGGAGTGAAGAAAACGGAACAAAGATGACGATCTCCATTTCCGGTCTGCAGGGTGGACATTCTGGCGCAGAAATCCAGAACCAACTTGGAAATGCACACAAGATCATTGGACGCGTCCTGTATGCTCTTGCAAAAGATTACGACTTCAACATTGTAAGCACAAACGGCGGAAATGCAGCAAACGTAATCGCACAATATAATACGACTGAGATTATTGCTGACCCTGCACAGGCTCAGGCTATCGCAGATGCTGTTACCGAACTGGAACAGACGATCTCCGCTGAGTTTGCCGGACAGGAACCAACTTTATCTCTGAACGCTGTTTCCGAAGGCGAGACTGCCTTAAAAGCATTTGACGCAGATACTACCGCACATGTAATCGGATTCCTGTATGGAGCAATCGATGGTGTACAATGCTATGACCGTGCGTTCCCTACAGCTGTAGAATCTTCCCTGAATACAGGTATCGTTGAAACCACAGAAGATACGGTAAAGATCAAATTTCAGGTTCGCAGCTCCGTTGCTACCAAGTTAGATGATATGCGAAACAAACTGGATCTTGCAACAGATCTTGCAGGTGCTTCCCGCGAAATCTCTGGTGAATATCCGGCATGGAGCTACAATGCAGATTCCGTGATCCGTCCGAAAGCAATTGAACTTTATAAAGAAATGTTCGGCAAAGAGCCTACCGTTGAGACAACTCACGGAGGACTGGAATGTGGAATCTTATTCGGAAAGAAGAATGATCTTGATATCATTTCTTTCGGACCGGAACTGACAGGTGTACATACTTATAATGAGCGCGTACATATCGAATCTACAAAGCGTATGTGGGATTATCTGAAAGAACTTTTAAAGATCTGTAAATAATCCATATCTATCCATCGTTTTTTATGAATGCAACGTAATATTAAAAGACAGCTTTTCAAACTTTCAAATCTGAAAAAGCTGTCTTTTCTCATTTTTATTTTATTCTTATTTCACAAGAAATACATCTGCATTTGTCACCCCGAGCGCCGTTGCCTCTGCGTGATTATTTACATAGATGTCAATGTGGTTTCCCTGAATTGCACCGCCGCAATCCTCAGCTGTAAATATATGACCTCCGATGATCACTTTCGTTCCGTAAGGAATAACTCTTGGATCAACCGCAATCGTCTGACCTTCTACCACCGGCGTTCCTGTTGCTGTAATTCCGTCTGCTTTATTACAGCAGATTTCACATGCACAGTAATATGTAATCTGGAAATTACCAAGATTCTGTCCATACATTTCGTTCGTTGCATTGACATTACTGATTCCGCCTCCGGCAAGTGTATAATCATCATTGATAATACGTGTTGCCCATACTGCATTTTTAGTATTTACTTTGCTTTCAATAATCCCAAGTTTCGTGCTGGCTGCTTCAATAGTCTTTCCATCACCTGCATACATCACTACGTGGTATATATGGCCTTCTTTTGCATAAAAGATCAGGTCACCCGGCTGTGCATCCTCTACAGGAATCTTCGTCCCACACTGGCTCTGGTCCTCTGCCACTCTTGGAAGATCATATCCATATTGTTTGTATATCTGCTGTACAAATCCGGAGCAGTCTGCCCCGTCTGTCAGACTTGTACCTCCCCATACATATGGATTACCGATAAACTGGGAAGCAAATTGCAGGATGGACTCTCTGATCTCACCACTTGGCGTTCCTTCTTTCACAGAAGCCAATGTATAATATAAAGCAGCATTTTCTTCTGGTTTTACTGTTTCTTCCGCCGTTTTATATTGTTCTTCCCCTGTTGTCGTGATCTGCTGTTTTGTCTCATCGCTGTTATCGAGATATTTCTTTTCAACAAACCCTCTGACATTACCGGACTCTATATATACCCAGTCGACATCTTTATCGGCAAGGATATAACAGAGCTGTCCCTGTTTCAGCGTTCCGACAGTTCTCGCATCTGGATTATTCTCTTCTTTTATATTCAGTATTCCTGTCTCGATCTGATCATTAACCAGCGCATAATCCTTCTCTGCTACCGTCGGGTTCACCGTCGCACGCAGATATGTGTATGCCTGATTTTCTTTTGCATCGACAGTCGCTTCCGCTGTCTTTGCAGTTCCCTCAATACCGGTATATTCCATTCCGGCTTTCTCTGCCTTCTTCTGAGCCTTGGTCTGATAAACATCCAGGATTTCCTGTGCCGCATCCCCTGTATATACTTCTGATGCTTTTACAAACCCTCTGACATTTCCAGATTCAACGTAAAGCCAGCCATTCTCTTCTTCTTTCAGGATATATAACAGACCATCCTGTGATAAAGTTCCTACTGTACGGACTTTTTCTTCCAGCTGCTGATTTGCAAGTGCTGCGTCCAGACCTTTCTGTTTCAGGTTCTTTCTTTCTTCCATCGTCTTCTGAAGATTTCTGACCGCTTTACTCTTTGCTTTCTTGAATATTTTATTTTTAATTGTTTTTGTCTGTTTCTTTGTTATTTTCTTTTTTTTCTTCTGTAGCTTTTTTGTATCTGCTTTTGCATTTTCCAGATCCGTCTTTACATCCTGTGTATTACTGCCATCAATATTCTCCGGAATTGCCTCGCGGATATTGATCTTCGATTTTGCAAATGCATATTTTCTGGCAACTGTCCAGAACCGGAAATCTTCCACGATCTGTGGTAATTTTATAATCTGCTGCTTTGCAACAAGTGCTTGATTGCTTTTTGCACTTGTAACTGTATCTGCCGGCTGTTCCGGCTCTGCTGGTGCCTCCGGTTCTGCTGGTGTCGCCGGTGCCGCCGGTTCTGCTGGTGTCGCCGGTGCCTCCGGTGTTGCTGGTGTTGCCGGCTGTTCCGGCTCTGCTGGTGCCTCCGGTTCCGCCGGCTGTTCCGGCTCTGCTGGTGTCACTGGTGTTGCCGGTTCCGCCGGCTGTTCCGGTTCTGCCGGTGTCGCCGGTATCGCCGGAATCTGATCTACACGTTCTCCTGTAACCGGATTCGTCTTTTGTCCGGTTGTTGTATCTATCAGATATCCTGTACTTTCATCCAGCTTTACCTCACCTCTTTGGATCATCTCTTTCACTGCATCTGATACATCTGTAAGTGTATCCTTGCCATCTACTGATTTTGCCTGCAGCTTCTCTGCCTGTGCGGCCGGTGTCTGAGAGGCTGTGCTCTGCGTCCCGGCTGTCTCTGCCCCTCCATCTGCCAGCGCTGCAGCCGGAGTACTGATGATAAGTCCTATTGCAAGCACTCCTGCAAGTGCTTTTGTTCCCAATCTCTTTGCTACTTTATTATTTCTCAGTCTCAAAATCTAGCTCCTTCCCGGATTTCTATATTATACCAGGTCTTCCTTTTTTCTTCTTGTATAGATTAATATACATTATTTTAATTATACGCTTTCTGCTTTTAAATTTCCACCCTGTTATTGCTTTGTTTTTATCATTTTCATAAAAACTCATAAAAACACGCTGTCTTATTACTAAAATTTTTGGTATCTGCACAGCAAAAATGCGTCTGAATAAGTTTAAAAACCATACTCCGACGCATCCTTGATTTTCTTATTTTCTTTCGTTATTCTCGAATATTACATATCCAGAGGATATTTTGCAGTCAGCTCTGCAACCATTCCTTTGACTTTTTCAATATTGTCTTCACTTTGAAGTACCAGTGCGATGCACTCTGCGATCACATCCATATCTTCTTCTTTTAATCCTCTTGTTGTAACTGCAGGTGTTCCAAGTCTGACACCACTTGTCACAAACGGAGATCTTGGATCGTTCGGTACCGTATTCTTGTTACATGTGATGTGTGCGGCATCCAGACGTTTTTCCAGTTCTTTACCGGTTACCTCTTCGCCTCTTAAGTCAATCAACATCAGGTGATTATCTGTTCCGCCGGATATGATCTTTACACCACGACCTATCAGACCTTTGCTGAGTGCCTGTGCATTTTTGATGATCTGCTTCTGATATTCTGCAAATTCAGGCTCCAGTGCCTCTTTAAAGCACACAGCCTTTCCCGCGATCACATGTTCCAGTGGACCTCCCTGAATTCCCGGGAATACAGCTTTATTAAAGTTGAACTTATCTGCTGCTTCCTGATTGCAAAGGATCAGACCTCCTCTTGGTCCGCGCAGTGTCTTATGTGTAGTAGTTGTAGTTACATCTGCATACGGGATCGGACTTGGATGAAGTCCTGCTGCAACAAGTCCCGCGATATGTGCCATATCGACCATAAGGTATGCTCCTACTTCATCTGCAATCTCACGGAACTTTTTGAAATCAATGATTCTTGCATAAGCACTGGCTCCCGCAATGATCATCTTTGGTTTTTCTTTCACTGCGATCTCACGGACTTTATCATAATCGATCACGCCTTCGTCGTTCACTCCATATGATACGACGTTGAAATATTTACCGGAAATATTAACCGGAGAACCATGTGTCAGATGTCCGCCGTGATCCAGGTTCATACCCATAACTTTGTCTCCGGGCTCCAGCATCGCAAAGAATACTGCCAGGTTTGCCTGTGCGCCGGAATGCGGCTGTACATTGGCATAATCACAACCGAATAACTTCTTTGCTCTTTCTCTTGCAAGATCTTCCACTACATCCACACACTGACATCCACCATAATAACGTTTGCCCGGATAGCCTTCTGCGTATTTATTTGTAAGCGGACTTCCCATTGCTGCCATGACCGCTTTACTTACCCAGTTCTCCGATGCGATCAGTTCCAGATGCGAATTCTGTCTCTCCATCTCGGCCTGAATGGCATCTGCAATTTCACTGTCTGCTTTTTTAATTTCATCAAATGCGTACATACTTGAGTCCTCCTGGTTTGTTAAAAATTCGATTTTTTAATATGATAGCACTTTACCACGGTGAATGCCAGCATTTTTTTGTATATTTTTCAATACCTGTCAGATTTACAGAACCTGCCGTCACCGGTTTTCCATAGATAGTTCTAGGCAAAAAGAGGAAACCCCTGATGAAATTAATCATCAAAGGTTTCCTTTAATTTATCCATAAATCCTTTTTTCTTTTTACCTTTATGCTCTTCCGTCTTGTCACTCTTTTCTGTTCCAAGAGAATTACCTGTCAGTTCATCGAATTTACGAAGTGCTTCTTTTGCTTCGGCACTTAAGTGTTCCGGTGTCTGGATAACAAGCGTTACATAATGATCGCCGCGAACCTGTGCATTTCTAAGAGATGGAACTCCCTTTCCTTTCAGACGTACTTTTGTATCGGTCTTGGTTCCCGGTTTTACAGTATAGATTACTTCTCCGTCTACCGTCTTGATACGGATATCCGCACCAAGCGCCGCCTGTGCAAATGTAATCGGTACCGTTGAGAAGATATGCATATCCTGACGCTGGAAGATCGGATGTCTTGATACCACGACCTCTACCAGAAGATCTCCTCTTGGTCCGCCGTTTACACCTGGCTCACCTTTTTCACGGATACGCACACTCTGACCATTATCAATACCTGCCGGAATGGATACGGATATCTTCTTCTTGCTGGCTACATAACCTGTACCGCCGCAATCCGGACATTTTTCCTTAATAATCTTACCAGTTCCCTGGCAATCTGGACAGGTCTGTACATTCTGTACAGTTCCAAAGAAAGACTGCTGTGTATATACAACCTGACCTTTACCGCCGCATTTCGGACAAGTCTCCGGAGATGTTCCCGGTTTGGCACCTGTTCCGTTACATTTCGGACATGGATCTTTTAATACAACGTCCAATTCTTTCTCGCATCCGAATACAGCCTCTTCAAATGTGATCCTGACACTCTTCCGGATATTCATACCTTTCATCGGTCCCTGGTTCGCACGTCCGCCTCTGCGTCCGCCGCCGAACAGATCTCCAAAGATATCTCCGAAAATATCACCAAAATCAGCACCGTTGAAATCGAATCCGCCATATCCGCCGCCTGCTCCTGCACTTCCGTCAAAAGCAGCATGTCCAAACTGATCATACTGACGACGTTTTTCCGGATCGCTCAAGACTGCATATGCCTCAGAAGCTTCTTTGAACTTCTTTTCAGCTTCAGCATCACCCGGATTCATATCCGGGTGATACTTCTTGGCAACCTGTCTGTATGCTTTTTTCAAAGTTGCTTCGTCAGCATCTTTACTGACTCCAAGCACCTCATAGTAATCTCTTTTTGACTCTGCCATTTCCTATTCCTCACTTAATGTTCTTAGACTTCTTTGTAATCTCCGTCTACGACATCGTCGCCCTGGAATCCTTCTGGAGCCGGACCTGCTCCTGCTGAAGCATCTGCCTGAGGACCTGCTCCCTGAGCTCCTGCTGCTGCACCAGCCTGCTCATACATCTTTGTGAAAAGCTTCTGAGCACTTTCTGTCAGTTTTTCTTTGCCTGCTTTAATCTCAGCAACCTGCTCGTCTGTAAGAGTATCTGTATTTGCTTTTTCCAGTAACTCTTTCAGAGCTTTGCAGTCAGCTTCTACTGCTGCTTTATCTGCACCGTCAAGCTTATCGCCAACTTCCTGCAGAGCTTTCTCTGTCTGGAATACCATGGCGTCAGCTTCATTCTTAGCATCAATTCCTTCTTTACGTTTCTTATCCTGAGCTTCGAATTCAGCAGCTTCTTTTACAGCTTTGTCGATATCTTCATCAGACATGTTAGATCCTGCTGTAATTGTGATGTGCTGTTCTTTTCCGGTTCCAAGGTCTTTTGCAGATACATTTACGATACCATTTGCATCGATATCGAATGTAACTTCGATCTGTGGAATTCCACGTGGAGCCGGTGCGATTCCGTCCAGTCTGAACTGTCCGAGAGATTTGTTATCTCTTGCGAACTGTCTCTCACCCTGTACCACATTGATATCAACGGCTGTCTGGTTATCAGCAGCTGTAGAGAAGATCTGGCTCTTCTTTGTAGGGATTGTTGTATTTCTCTCGATCAGACGAGTAGCTACACCACCCATTGTCTCGATAGACAGTGACAATGGAGTTACATCCAGAAGAAGGATGTCGCCGGCGCCTGTATCTCCTGCAAGTTTACCACCCTGAACAGATGCTCCGAGTGCTACACACTCATCCGGGTTCAGAGATTTGCTTGGCTCTTTACCTGTCAGACGTTTTACTTCTTCCTGTACTGCCGGGATACGTGTAGATCCACCAACTAACAGTACCTGACCAAGTTCAGAAGCTGTGATGCCAGCGTCTGATAATGCTCTCTGTACCGGCTCAGATGTCTTCAGTACAAGATCATGTGTCAGTTCATCGAATTTTGCTCTTGTAAGGTTCATATCAAAATGTTTTGGACCTTCAGCTGTAGCTGTGATAAATGGAAGGTTGATATTTGTTGTTGTTGCAGATGAAAGTTCTTTCTTAGCTTTCTCAGCTGCTTCTTTTAATCTCTGAAGTGCCATCTTATCTGTAGATAAGTCAACACCCTCCTGTTTCTTGAATTCAGCGATCATGTAATCTGTGATCTTCTGGTCGAAGTCATCTCCACCAAGTCTGTTGTTACCGGCTGTAGATAATACTTCGATAACTCCGTCACCAATCTCGATAACTGATACATCGAATGTACCACCACCAAGGTCATATACCATGATCTTCTGTTCTTTCTCGTTGTCAAGTCCATATGCAAGTGCTGCTGCTGTCGGCTCGTTGATGATACGTTTTACATCAAGACCGGCGATCTTACCAGCATCCTTTGTTGCCTGACGCTGAGCATCGTTGAAGTAAGCAGGTACTGTGATAACAGCCTCTGTTACTTTCTCTCCGAGATATCCTTCTGCATCTGCTTTCAATTTCTGAAGGATCATTGCTGAAATCTCCTGTGGAGAATATTTCTTATCTTCAATTGTTACCTTATAATCGGTTCCCATCTCTCTCTTGATAGAAGAGATTGTTCTCTCTGCGTTTGTTACTGCCTGACGTTTTGCAGGTTCTCCGACAAGACGCTCACCAGTCTTTGTAAATGCAACTACAGATGGTGTTGTTCTTGCGCCTTCTGTGTTGGCGATAACTGTCGGCTGTCCACCTTCCATTACGGCTACGCAACTGTTTGTTGTTCCTAAGTCAATACCTATAATTTTACCCATGATAAATTTCCTCCTGTATTATTCTTTATTCTGATAATTGTGAATATGCTTGTTTCTAGTTTGCTACTTTTACCATGCTGTGTCTTACGACCGAATCACGGTATGTGTAACCTTTCTGAAATTCTTCGGCAACAATATTTTCACCAAAGTTTTCATCTTCCACATGCATCACCGCATTGTGGAAATTCGGATCAAACGGCTGACCTACTGCTTCAATAGGCTTCACCTCTATTCCTTCAAGTGTGGTAACCAGGTGTTTGTATACCTTTTCCATTCCCTGAACGAACGGATCTTCTTTTTCTTCTTCCTTTACCGCATCTAATCCTCTTTCGAAGTTATCTACAACCGGAAGAATCTTTTCTATGATATCTTTCGCTCCAATTTCATACATCTGAGACTTTTCCTTTTCTGTACGTTTGCGGAAGTTATCAAACTCTGCCATCTGACGAGTAAGCTTATCTGTCAGTTCTTCTATCTTCTCGTCCTTTTTATCTTTCTTTTTACCAAATAATTTTTTGCCAGTTTTCTTTTCTGCATCCTCTTTGGCTTCTTCGCTTCCGGCTTCTTCGGAAGTTTCTTCTGTCTCTTCCGCCTCAGCTTCTGCAGATTCAGTCTCAGCTGCAGACTTTTTGGCTTCTTCCACAGCTTCTTTTACCATATCTTCCTGACTTTTTTCCTGCTTATTCTCCAAGGGTTATTCCACCTTTCTATCATTCTTATGAAACATCTGATCCAGTTCTGTCTGGAGACGCTTCATAGATTTTAAAACATGTTCATAATCCATACGTTTCGGTCCGATAATTCCTATCGTTCCTTTCATACCATCCCCCAGTTCATACGTTGCGGTTACCACACTGCAGTCCCGCATGGTCTGTACCGGCGTCTCATCACCGATATATACCTGGATTCCTGTATTGTCTTCCTTTGCCAGGGTCTGGGTTACCAGCTCGGATAACTGCTGTTTTTCTTCAAATGCACTGATGATCTCCTGTGCACTCTGGTTATCACTCAGCTCCGGATATTTAAAAATATTCGTTGCACCGCTTGTATAAATCTGCATGTCATCATCCAGATGAATGGCATCCGCAACTGCATCCAGAACATATCCGACCACCTGACTGTGGATTCCTGCCTGCTCTTTCAATCTGGCGATCAGCCCCAGGTTGATCTCTTCGATTGCCATGCCATTGAGTGTTGTATTCAACAGCATGTTTAACTTCAGCAGATTCTCATTACTGATTGGTTCGTCAATGTTGATGATCTTATTCTTGATCACATTGCCGCCCAGTACAATGACTGCGATCACCTGTTCCTCATCTACCATAGACAACTGAATGAACTTAATCTTATTCGAATTGTTCATCGGAGTGGAAACCATCGTTGCATAATTTGTATTCGTTGCAAGAACCCTTGCCGCCTGCTTCAGAAGCTGATCCATCTTGTCAGCCTTATCAAGCATCTGCTCCTGCATCTCATTTAATTCCTGCTCTTTCTCCTCCATCAGCATGTCTACATAGAGCCTGTATCCTTTGTCCGAAGGAATACGTCCTGCCGACGTATGAGGCTGGATGATATATCCCATCTCTTCCAGATCAGCCATCTCATTACGAATCGTTGCTGAACTTAAATTCAGATCCGTATATTTGGAAATTGTTCTGGAACCAACCGGTTCTCCTGTCTCCAGATAATTCTGAATGACTGCATGAAGTATTTTCAATTTTCTTTCACTCAGTTCTTCATAATTTATCACCGGTACCTCCTCCTTTCGGTTTTGGGTTATTAGCACTCTTTATATCTGAGTGCTAACACCTTTCGACTATTAAGATAGCACTCCCGCATATTTTTGTCAACACTGTTTAGATATTTTTTAGAAAGAGGCCGTTCCGGTTAATAAATGACATTCCGGAATTACTGATTCTGCCGAATATACTGCATCCACTCTTTAATCTTTCTCTCATGTCCATTCTCACACGGCACATAGAATTTTTCTCCTGCGATCTCGTCTGGAAGATATTGTTGTTCTACGTAATGGTGCGGATAATCATGAGCATATTTATATCCGGTTCCGTGTCCCAGTTTCTGTGCTCCTTTATAGTGAGCATCCTGCAGATGTGACGGAACAGTCGTCTTTGTCCTCTTCACACTTGCCATTGCATCAGCGATTGCGATATATGAGGCATTACTCTTTGGGGCAGTTGCCACATAAGTGACTGCCTGTGAAAGGATGATCTGTGCTTCCGGCATACCGATTCTTTCAACTGCCTGGGACGCAGATACTGCTACCGTAAGTGCCATCGGATCTGCATTTCCGACGTCTTCCGATGCACAGATCATAATACGCCTGGCTATGAACTTGATATCTTCTCCTGCATACAGCATTTTTGCAAGATAATACACTGCCGCATCCGGATCAGAACCCCGCATACTTTTGATAAATGCAGAGATCGTATCGTAATGATTATCCCCGGTCTTATCGTATTTGACTACCCGTTTCTGAATACATTCGGACGCAACATCCAGTGTTATATGAATCTTTCCGTCTGCCCCCCGTTCTGTTGTCAGGATACCAAGTTCAACCGCATTCAATGCACTTCTGGCATCCCCGCCGGAAATATCTGCAAGAAATTCCAATGCATCTTCCTCTATCACTGCCTGATAACTTCCCATACCTTTTACCGTGTCATAGACCGCTCTCGTGATCAGCGTCTTAATATCTTCTTTTGCAAGCGGCTGCAACTCAAAAATGCTCGATCTTGAAAGCAGTGCCCCATTCACTTCAAAATACGGATTTTCCGTCGTTGCACCGATCAGGATGATCGTACCATCCTCCACAAACGGAAGCAGATAATCCTGCTGTCCTTTATTAAATCTGTGGATCTCATCTACGAACAGGATGGTCTTCTTACGGTACATTCCCTGCATCTCTTTTGCTTTGGCAATCACTTCTTCCATATCTTTTTTACCCGCAGTCGTTGCATTGATCTGGGTAAATTCCGCACTGGTCGTGTTGGCAATTACTTTGGCAAGCGTGGTCTTCCCAGTTCCCGGAGGACCATAAAAAATGACTGAGCTTAATTTGTCCGCCTTGATCGCCCTGTAAAGCAATTTATCTTTTCCTATAATATGCTGTTGTCCCACTACTTCTTCCAATGTTGTCGGCCGCAGTCTGGATGCAAGCGGAGCTTCCTTTTCCATGTTTTGCTCCCGCATGTAATCAAATAAATCCATTCTTTCATCTCCATTTAGTTGAACCACAAGAGTACAACTCTAATTCATTATCAGTTCATCGACTGTTACAAATTCAAACCCTTCTTTCTGCAAAATATCCACTATACGTAGTGCTGCATTCACGCTAGATTCATAACAGTCATGTAATAAAATAATATCATTTTCCCCCGCCTGCGTCACTACTTTATTGATAATTTCGTCTTCATTGTCCGTTGTCCAGTCCAGCGGATCTATGGTCCACAACACAGGCATGACATCCAGTTTCCTCTCCAGATTCTTCTGCCAGACTCCAAACGGCGGTCTCATATAAGAGACTTCCTCTCCGGTAATTCCGGTGATTACTTCATTTGTCATCAGTATTTCTTCCTGTGCCGTCTCATCCGGCACCCGTGTGATTTCCACATGATGATAGGTATGATTGCCTATCAGATGTCCTTCTTCCGCTTCCCTCTTTACCAGTTCCGGATTATTTTTTGCGTTTTCTCCGATCAGAAAAAATGTTGCTTTTACATTCCGCTCTTTCAATCCATCCAGAAGCTGCGGAGTCCATGCCGGACTTGGTCCGTCATCAAAGGTAATTGCAATCTTTGGATCCTCTTTTATCATATTTGATGCAACATACCGAATGGCTTTTTCATTCTGTTCCGTATGCATGTTATGAACTTTCACCGTTGTCTTATCTTCCACCCGCACCATCCTTGTCACAAGAAAACAGATTCCAACTATGCAAATGAACAAAACAAATGCTTTCTTTCTCTTCTTCCGCCATTTATATATTGCAGCAGATTCATAATCCCGATTTAATTCCATGCTGTCCCCACATACCACCATTTCATTTTACTATATGCAAAGACAGAAAATTCCATGCTCATACCCTTATTTCGAACGCATGGAATTAAAAAAAGCGTCAGCATTCTGACGCCCTACATTTATTTTGTTTTTATTTCTTTCGTTTTCGTGATGTCGCTTTTCTTCCCGACGCAGAAAGCTTTCTGACACTCCATCCAAATGTTCCGAGAGTCTTTCCCAATGTCAGGTATTCTCCGTGAGAATATGCCAGAAGTCCGGCCTTTCCCAGCTGTAGTCTTCCCTTTTTATCCAGATATTCTTCTCCTACCTGAACAGCCTCTACTTTTGCCAGAAACATATGATGCGAACCAAGTTCTTTTATCTCTGTTACTTTACACTCAATGTTCACCGGACATTCTTCTATGATCGGTGCATGATCAAGCTTTGACGCTTTGCCGGCCGTCAGATGCATCTCTTTCCATTTGTCGACATCACGACCGGAACGTACACCGCACCAGTCTGTTGCCTTTTTCAGCTTCTCGGTCGTCAGATTTACTACAAACTCTCCGCTGTCTTTCAAAAGATTGTACGAATATCGTTCCGGTCTTACAGATATATACAGCATCGCCGGATTCGTACATACTGTTCCTGTCCACGCAACTGTTATGATATTCGATCTGCCGGATTTATCTGCAGTACTTACCATCACAGCCGGAAGCGGATACAGCATATTTCCCGGTTTCCAGATCTGCTTTGCCATGTCTTCTCCCCCGCTTCCTTTACTGCTGTAATTCACTTACCAAAGTCGGTATCAGCTGTTTCTTTCTGGATACCACACCCTTTAAGATCATCTTCTCCGTGTTTTCTTTCAGGTCAAATGCATCAATGATATACTCTTTTGCCCTTGCCCCACAGCATAACAGTTCTGTCGACTCATCCAGAATGTCTGTCAGCATAAAGAACACCATCTGCACTCCATTCTTCTCCAGTACTTTCGGAAGATATGGTGTCAGCATCTCTTTTACTTTCTGCAGTTCCTCTTTACTCATGGAATTCAACTGTCCTACGCCAAATACCATATCATTGACTGTAAACTGCTTAAAATCCTGGAAGCAAATATCTTCTGCTGTCTTTCCGGCAAGGCTGCTTCCTGCCTTGAACATCGCCTGTGCCTGTTCTTCCAGATTGATACCCGCAATCTTCGCCAGTTTTTTGGCAATCTTTTCATCCAGCGGTGTGCAGGTCGGTGAACGGAATAAAAGTGTATCTGAAATAATTGCCGAACACAGAAGTCCTGCAATTGTTGGCTTGATCTCCACATCATTTTCTTTGTACATCTGATATACAATCGTTGCGGTACATCCTACTGGCTGGTTACGGAAGAACACTGGTCCCATTGTCTCTATATTTCCCAGTCTGTGATGATCGATGATCTCCACAATCTCTGCTTCTTCGATACCGTCTACAGCCTGATTCTTCTCGTTATGATCTACCAGAATTACTTTCTTCTTACTTACATTTAAAAAACGACGTCTGGATATGAACCCCCTGAACTTTCCATGTCTGTCAATGATCGGGAAATCACGGTACTTCTTCTTTGCCATCACTTCCTTGATATCTTCCACATAATCACTCATATGGAAAGAAATCAGAGGTGCCTTCGTCATAAAGCGCTTAACCGGGACACTCTGGTTGATCAGTCTTGCCGCGGTAAATGTATCGTGTGGCGTACTGATGATCACCGTACTCTGTTCATCTGCACGCTTGATCACTTCTTTTGAAACCTCCGCATTCTGGCAGACAACCATGCAGCTTACATCAATATCCAGGGCACACATCTGTGACTCTACACGGTTTCCAAGAATCACCAGATCATCCTTTTCAATAAATTCCTGCATCAGTTCCGGACTGGACGCACCGATTGCCGCTTTCCCTTTGGTAAAATATCCGTGTTCATTACCGGTTACCATCTCTCCATCCAGTGTATTCATAATGTTACGGTACTGTGTTTTTGCTTTGGAAAGGATCATGTTATCATATACTTCCATATAAGATGTTGCAATATCTCCTGTGGAAATCACACCAAGAAGTTCTTCGTCTCTTAATATAGGAATGGTCTTGATATTATTCTCCTTCATCTTTATCCATGTATCTTTCATAGACACATTCGGACCGATACCATCAATCTGATGGATATCCATATCCTTTACCTGCAGTTTTACATTTTCAAGAAGTGTCGGTACTTTTACCCCAAACTTCTGTAATACATAATGTGTCTCTTCATTTATCTGACCGGCTCTTTTGGCTACATAATCATTACCGGTTATTTCTCTTTTTAAATTCGCATAGGCAATTGCCGAACAGATGGAATCCGTATCTGGATTCTTATGTCCCACAACGTATATTTTTTCTTCTTTTTTAGCCATCTTTTATCTTTCACATCCTTTTGCTTATATCCTTCAAGTATTAAGCTTGCCATCTTTTTGAAGTTTCGTCAACCTTTATTTCCATGTATTTCGTATTTTTCTTTGAACAATATTATGGTTCTATGCTATACTGAAATTAATACTGGAGAACATGTTATTTGCATGTTCTTACTATTACTAAGAAGGGAATTATTACACTATGAGCGAAGAATTATTACACGAACAAACACAGACAGAAGCAGCTGTTACAATGGCTGACCTTGAGGAACATTTCGATGATGCAAATCCATGGAACGTAGTAAAATCTTATATGGAAAAAGGCACGATCCTGCCTGTAAAAGTAGAAGGAATCGTGAACGGCGGAGCCATTGCCATGATCGAGGGAATCCGCGGATTCATTCCTGCATCCAGATTATCTCTTTCTTATATCGAAGATCTGGAAACATATCTGTTAAAAGATATTGAAGTCAGGGTCATTGATGTAGATGAAGCCAATAACCGTCTTGTGCTCTCTGCACGTGAGATCCTACAGGAAAAAGCAAGAAAAGAAAGAGAAGCCCGAATTGCAGCTGTTAAAGTCGGCAGCATAGTAACTGGTACGGTAGAAAGTCTTCAGAACTACGGCGCATTTGTAGATCTCGGCGACGGACTCTCCGGGCTGGTACACATCTCCCAGATCAGTTTAAAACGGATCAAATCACCTTCTGATGTGTTAAATGTCGGAGATGAGGTAAATGTAAAGATCATCGGCGTAAAAGACGGTAAGATCAGTCTCAGCATGAAAGCTCTTGAAGAAGAGAAAAAAGAAGAAGAGGAAATCCATGTAGAGATTCCTAAAGCTGAGGCGATTGGTACAAGTCTCGGAGATTTATTCAAAGGGTTGAAATTAGATTA
Source organism: Dorea longicatena (assembly GCF_024168045.1). Lineage (GTDB taxonomy): Bacteria > Bacillota > Clostridia > Lachnospirales > Lachnospiraceae > Dorea_A. The sequence continues at coordinate 1,175,178 of NZ_CP100126.1, read as the reverse complement.
GTTGGGATTTAATTTATTAACTGGGGAAGCGGCCTCTCAGTCCTTGAAGAAAACAATAGATAAGGCTTCTTGTTCAGGTTCCATACCATAAGAAACACTAAGAGAGCCAGAATCACCTAAAAGCAAAGGAACTACGCTCAAACTCGGCGTTCGCCTCAAACACGTTCGCTTCGTTCCTTTAACGGTGCTTCTGACTCTCTAATTGTTTCTAACGGCATTCCACATTCACAATAATCCTTATCTATTGTTTCCTTCAAGTCGTGACTGGCAGCGGATGTTAATAAATAAAATGCCCGGAAATGTAACCCGGTGGAGGCCACTACGGTTACGCAATTGCCATTTAGTACCATAAAAGTGTAGTTGTTAGAGAGTAATTAACTCTAACATCTACACTTATTTTATTATAATAAGGGAAGTAGTTGGTATGACATATTGCCATTAGGATTTTCACATCCGTGAATGAAACCGTCAGCCATCCCCTTATTATAAACATTCATTTAAGCAGGTTGAAACTCGCAGGAGCTTTCGCGTAACGAACTAAACTGAATCATAATAAGTGTAGATGGGATAAACAACTGCAATTCTATAAAAAGAAAAGGAGTATATTATGATCAGCGTAGGAATTGATGTATCAAAAGGGAAAAGTACAGTATGTATTTTGAAACCATATGGAGAGATTGTTAGTAAGCCTTTCAATATTACCCATACCCAAAAGGATTTAAGCGAATTATCTTCCATGCTTTTCAGACTAAATGATGAAGTCAAAATCGTTATGGAAGCAACCGGAATTTATCATCTTCCAGTTCTTACATATTTACAGGAAAAAGGATTTTTTGTTTCTGTAATTAATCCGTATCTTATGAAAAGTTATCGTAACGAAAGTCTGCGAAAAGCCAAAACCGACAAGATTGATTCCCGTATCATTGCTAATTATGGAATTGATCATTGGTTTAAAATGAAAGAATTTCAAACTTCTGGAGAGATTTATAAAGAGTTGAAGTTGCTTGGACAGCAATATCGGCATTATATGAAACTTCATCTTTTATCTCTCGCTGAATTGACCCATCTTTTAGATTTGACCATGCCTGGAATAAAGAATCTTCTTGCAAGTTGGAATGAAACAAATCGGAAAGATAAAAGAAGTGATTTTGTGGAACGTTTTTGGCATTATGATGTAATAACATCTATGTCTGAACAGGAATTTACTGAAGAGTATATACTTTGGGCAAAAGAAAAGAAATACGTCCCAAGCCAGGAAAAGGCCAAAGTTATATACACCCTGGCTCAGGAAAGTATTCCCACATTACCTTCAGAAACCTCATCGGTCAAAATACTGGTGACTGAAGCAGTTCGGGTGCTCAAGGAAGTTGATGCAACCCTTGGTCTAATTTTATCACGGATGCAGGAAATAGCCAAGACTTTGCCAGAATATTCGGTTGTAAGAGAAATGGGTGGAGTGGGAAATACATTAGCCCCAAAGTTAATTGCAGAAATAGGAGATGTTCGCAGATTTCGCAACGGGAAGGCATTGGTTGCATTCGCAGGAATTGATCCACCACCGTATGAATCTGGTCAATTTGTAGGTTGTAATAGGAAAATCTCGAAACGTGGTTCAGCATCATTGCGCAAAGTAGGATACGAAACAATGAGAAGTTTAAAAATGCGTTCCAGACCAGAAGATCCGGTTTACCGATATGTTGTAAAAAAGGAATCAGAAGGTAAAAGTAAAAAATCAGCAAAGATAGCCGGATTAAATAAGTTTTTACGCATTTATTATGCTCGAGTAACTGAACTATATAAAAATATATAATCTTATATAAAATAAATAATTTTTTAGACTGCCAATCAGACAGTCTATTTGTAGTACGCAAATATATTTTGTGACAGAAAATAAAAAGGATAAAAATAATTATTGACTTTTCTTAGCAGGTTTCATTCGTAAGGCATTCGACACCCACGGAATAAAAAGTAGAAAGCCGTTCCAGTGAATGTGAAGAAGGTGTTGGAAATAGTTAAGCGTCAAAATTATGCGTTGGGTTTTCGAAATTTGCCTGTTTGAGCCGAATGGCGAGTTGCAAATTTCGGAAGCCCGTTTTTAGCATAATTTTGACGCTTTAGTATTTCCCGCCGCCGGAACTTGAACAGGAACGGCTTCCTACTTTTTATGCAGGTCCGGGTCGTCGTGCCTTTCTGAATTAAATCCCAATTACATCCCTACCGGCTTCGCCTTCTCCAGATCTCTCAGCCATACTTCCGCGCATGCATCACTCGGCATTCTCCAGTCGCCTCTTGGAGACAGTGCCACAGTTCCTACCTTTGGTCCGTCCGGCAGACAGGAGCGTTTAAACTGCTGGATGAAGAATCGTCTGCAGAACGTATATAACCATTTGTAAATGGTTGCATCATCATATTCACCGTCAAATGCATATCTCGCAATACGGTATATCTTACCCGGTTCATAACTGAATCTCAGCAGATAATACAAGAAGAAGTCATGCAGCTCATACGGTCCGACCAGATTCTCTGTCTTTTGGGCAATCTCACCGTCTTTTGGCGGAAGAAGTTCCGGACTCACCGGTGTGTCCAGTACATCATACAAGACATCTTTTAATTCCTGGTCTTTACAGGTATCCGCATAATAATGGACCAGATGGCGTACCAGTGTCTTTGGAACCGACGCATTGACTCCATACATAGACATATGGTCCCCGTTATAAGTCGCCCATCCAAGAGCAAGTTCAGACATATCTCCTGTACCAATTACAATTCCACCGGTCTGATTGGCAACATCCATCAGTACCTGTGTTCTTTCTCTTGCCTGGGAATTTTCATAGGTTACACTGTGATCTTCCGGATCATGTCCGATATCTTTAAAATGCTGCTCTACTGCTGCCCCCACCGGAATCTCACGCAGTGTTGCTCCCAGTTTTAGTGACATCTTACATGCATTCTGATAAGTTCTGTCCGTTGTTCCAAAACATGGCATTGTTACCGCTGTAATTCCACTGCGGTCCATTCCAAGTGCATCAAATGCCTTTGCGGACACAAGAAGCGCAAGTGTAGAATCCAGTCCGCCGGAGATTCCGACAACCGCACTCTTTGCATGTGCATGTGCAAGACGTTTCTTCAGTCCCATTGCCTGAATTGTCAGAATCTCTTCACAACGTAAATTTCTCTCTGCCATCACACTTGGAACAAACGGTCTGGAAGCAAATTTTCTGGTAAGTTCCGTCTCTTCCACATGGATTGAAAATGGAATACGGATCAGCATTCTTTCTTTTTCTGTCTGGAATGTTGTATTCTTACGTCGCTCGCTTAACAGGCGCTTCACATCCAATTCTGTATAAATCACTTCATTTGCGAAGCGATCACTCGACACAAGTGTTGTTCCGTTCTCCGCAATAATATTATGTCCTCCGAATACCAGATCTGTCGTAGACTCTCCCTCTCCGGCATTGGCATAAATGTATCCGCAGATCAGTCTCGCTGACTGTCCCTCGATCAGGCTTTCACGATAAGATGCTTTACCGATCGTCTCATCGCTTGCAGAACAATTCACGATCACAGTTGCTCCTTCTCTTGCTGCAAGTGTACTTGGCGGAACCGGCGACCATACATCCTCACAGATTTCTGCGGAGATTACCAATTCTTCCATCTGATCTGCCACGAATAAAAGCTGTGGTCCGAACGGGATCTGCTTTCCATCCAATGTGATCCATCTCGCCTTATCCGGTCCCGGACGGAACTGCCGCATTTCATAAAACTCCCCATAGTTCGGGAGAAATGTCTTCGTCGTAAGGCCGAGGATCTCACCATGATTCAAAGCTGCTGCGACATTATAAAGTTCTCCATCTATGGCAAGCGGAACCCCGATAAATATAATCGCATCCTTCTCTTTTGTATATTCGGCTATTTTAAACAGTGCTTCTTTCGATTCCTTTAACAAAATGTCCTGCGTAAAAAGATCACTGCAGGTATATCCCGTTACACATAATTCCGGAAATACGATAACTTTTGCTCCTTTTGCAACAGTCTCATCAATCATCTTACAGATATTTTGTGTATTATAGGCAACATCCGCCACACGGATATCCGGAGTTACTGCTGCCACTTTTACAAACCCGTCTCTCATGACTTTTCTCCTTATCGTTTACAGCGTTTTAAGATATCTTTCAACTCTTCTACGCTGTATTTATATGCCGTATTACAGAAATGACATTTTACTTCTATATCCTGACCATCATCTATCATATCCTGGATTTCTTTCTTTCCGACACTGATCACAGCCTTTTCTACTCTTTCTTTTGAGCAATTACAATAGAATTTTGTCGGCATTGTACTTGTAATTTCAAGTCCAAGATTTCCAAGCAGGATTTTCAGGATCTGCTCTGGTGTTTCACCTTTTTTCAGATGATCCGTTACAGATGTGATATTCTTCAGATTTTCCTCAATCTGACTGATCGTCTCTTCCTTTGCAAATGGCATCATCTGGATAATGAAGCCTCCTGCACATGCCACTGTATTATCTTTATCCATCAGCACCCCAAGTCCTACCGAAGATGGCACCTGCTCTGAATTGGCAAAATAGTACGTCAGATCTTCCGCAATTTCACTGGATACCAGAATGGTCTGTCCGGAGTATGGCTCTTTGAGTCCCATATCTTTGATAACCTGGAGAAGCCCGATTCCAACAGCACCGCCTACATCCAGCTTTCCATTCTTTGGCGGCAGCATGACATCCGGATGATTTACATAACCTTTTACATCTCCCTTGCTGTCCGCAGTAACTGTAATTCCGCCAAGCGGTCCGTCTCCTCTTACCTGAAGTGTCAGCATATCTGTATCATTCTTCATCATACTTCCCATCATAGCTCCTGCAGTAAGAAGTCTTCCCAGTGCTGCGGTTGCCACCGGGCTGGTATTATGATGTTCTCTGGCCGCTTCCACAAGTTCTTTTGTTGTTGCAGCAAACGCTCTTACCTGGCCGTCTGCTGCGGTTGCTCTTACGATATAGTCGTTCATATATATTCCTTTCCATCTTCTGTTTTCCTATTTTTATTCCGATGAGTTACTTCTCATCTCTATTATTTACCATGCTCTCTTGCGATCACAGTGATCCGTTCACTCGTATGCATCGGTGCTTTCTTTGTATACGCATCATAAGCTGCAACGAATTTCAGACCCGCTTTTTCAATTAGTCCTCTGATTTCTCTGAGTGTATATGCTTTCTGGAAATGACTCTCCTGATACTTTCTGTACAGTGCTTCCTCTTCATCCTCGCGGACAAATAATGTCAGTTCGTATTCATTGATCATCGATGTATGGTTATAATAATTTTCCCAGATAAAGCTACACTCATCCCTGTCTTCTGCGATTACCTGATTACCCAGAATTTCTCTGTACTTATATTCTGTATTAAAATCAAAGATCAAGATTCCCTGCGGGTCCAGATAATTATTGACCAAGCAGAATACTTCCTGCAATTCATTTTTATCTGTCACATAATTTACACAGTCACATACACTGACAATAGCTCTCACTGTTCCATATAATTCGAACTCCTGCATATTTTGTAACAGATAGAGGATATCATGTCCGCTCTCGATACGCTTCTCCATTGCGATTTCCAGCATGTCTTCGGAATTATCCACCCCGATCATATCATATCCTTTTTCTGCCAGTAGTTCCGTCATGCTTCCGGTTCCGCATCCCAGTTCCAGAACCAGCCCGTCTCTTATTCCATATTCTTTTAATCTGTCTTCCAGATAATCTGCCCATTCCTCATATGGCACATTATCCATGAATGTATCATAGACCTCGGCAAAACTTGTATATGCCTCCATCTCTTCCTCCTTATAAATCCTTGCATATTTAACATTTCTATTATATCTGCTATCCGTAAAAAAGGCAACGTAGAAAATATGACCATTAGTCAATTTAATTTTGACTTCTTATCTTTATTTTGTTATACTTATATTATTGAATATATTATTTCAATATCTTGTTCAAATGAATTTTATATAACGAACCAAGAACTGTAGATCTGTGAATTTTAAGAAGGAAGTCTGATTACTCATGGGAAGAGTCGAAGAAAACAAAAAGAAAAAAAAAGAGGCGCTCTTTCGCACCGCATATGAATTATTTACCACAAAAGGAATTAATTCAACCGCCATTTCCGACATTGTTGAAAAGGCCGGTGTAGCGAAAGGAACGTTCTATTTATATTTTAAAGACAAATATGATATTAAAAACAAGCTGATCGCACATAAAACAAAAGAACTGTTTGATCATGCTGCCGTTGCACTGGAAAATTCCGGCATCACCGGTCTGGAAGATCAGCTTGTCTTTATTATCGATGACATCATTAATATTCTGGTCAACAACAAGCCATTGCTGAATTTCATTTCTAAAAATCTTGTAATGGGTGCCTTAAAGTCTGCTTTCTGGTCAGATGAAGAAGCCGACAAGATCTTTTATGAAAGATATCTTGAACTGGTAGCAGCCGACACCTATAATTATAAAGATATTGACATCATGCTGTTCACGATCCTCGAACTGGCCGGTTCTACCGGATATAATTCTATTCTCTTTGAAGAGCCTGTATCTATCGAAGCGTACAAGCCTTTCCTGTACCGTACGGTCCGCCTGATCATCCGGAGTCACCGCGAAGAAGCTTAAAGCTTCTTCCGGCTACAGGACTTGTCATCCGGCTACTGATACCGTGCAATTATTTCTTTCACGGCGTCTTCTGTTCCTTTCACAGAACCCTGGACCATCTCCGGCTTTCCGCCGCCGCGTCCTTCTAATGTACTGTTTAACGTTTTACTGATTGAACGGACATCTTCACTTCTGCTTCCGATCACATAGCGATACCCCTCCTCGTCCGTTCCTGCAAATACCGCACAGATGACTGCCCCTTTATCCAGCAGTTGGTTCATCATCTCTCTCGGAAGATTTCCCGATAAAGATCCGTCAAATACAGTCACAATCTTCTCATCCACCGGTATCTCTGCCACACAAAACTTCAGAAGTTTCTGCTGCAGTTCTGCAATCTGACTCTTCATACGTGTCTGCTCACTCTTCAGTCTGCCGACCGCTTCTGCCACTTCATATTCTTTCGCACACAACATGGTTGAAATTTCTTTTGTCATGGCATCCTTTTTCTCATAGTCTCTCATGGCACGTCTTCCGCAAAGCATCGTAATGCGTTCACCGCCTTTATAACTTACCATGCTTACCAGTTTGACAGCTCCGATCTCACCGGTTGTCTTCACGTGCGGAGCACAGCATGCACATACATCATATCCCGGAATCTTCACGATACGAACCTGACCTTCAATCTCGATCTTACTGCGGTAATCCATATCTTTCAATTCCTCTTTGGATGGATACAGAACCTCAACTTCCAGATTCCGGTATACTGCTTCATTGGCTTCTGTCTCGATTTCTTTCAGCTGCGCTTTACTGATCGGTCCGTCAAAATCCATGGTACAATAGTCGGCTCCCAAATGGAAACCGACATTATTATAGCCAAATCTTTCATGCACAATACCGGACACTATATGTTCTCCTGTATGCTGCTGCATCTTCTCAAAGCGTTCTTTCCAGTTGATCTTACCGGATACTATACTTCCCACTTCCAATGGTGCTGTCACAGAATGAAAGATCACATCATTTTTTTCGTGCACATCGGTAACTTCTGTATTGCCGAGAATGCCCGTGTCGGCATACTGACCGCCGCCTTCCGGGAAGAATGCTGTCTGATCCAGCACCACACAGAAACCATCCTTCGCTTCTTCACAGGAAATTACTTTTGCTGTAAATTCGGTTCTGTGACTGTCCTCATAAAATAATTTCTCTGTCATTTTTCCTACATCCTCTCCGGTGCTTCAAATCCAAGTACGTCGATACAAGCTTCCAGTACATCCTTCGTCACTTTCAGAAGCGCAATATAACTCTTTTGTTTTCCGGCATCTTCTTCTGCCAGAATCTTTGTCTCATGATAAAAACGATTGAATGCATTGGCAAGATCATAAATGTATGCACAGATCTTATGCGGTGCAAGATCCTGGAATGCATTCGCCATCACATCATTATATTTTGCAGCTTCCAGCATCAGAGCTTTTTCACAATCCGCATATGCTTCCTGTACTTTCAGTCCATCCAGGCTATTTCCCTGTGACTGGTATTTATTCAGGATCGATTTGATACGTACAATTGTATACAGAATGTACGGACCGGTATTTCCTTCAAAGGAAGTAAATCTGTCTACGTCAAATACATAATCTTTTGATGCCTGGTTTGACAGATCTCCGTATTTAATTGCTGCCATTCCGATGAGTTTTGCTGTCTGTTTTGCTTCTTCTCCCTCGATAGAATGATTTTCAGAGATTTTCTCATACATCTTCTCTGTAATCTCTGAGATCAGTGTCTCCAGACGCATTACCCCGCCTTCTCTTGTCTTGAACGGCTTGCCATCTTTTCCATTCATGGTACCGAAACCTAAGAATTTCAGTTCTGTTTCCGCAGGAACGATTCCTGTCTTCTTTGCAGCACGGAACACCTGTGTAAAATGCAGTTCCTGACGCTTATCCACCACATAGGCAACCTTGTCCGGATGATAATCCTGTACACGTTGTACCAGTGTGGCAAGGTCTGTTGTTCCATAAAGAGATGCTCCGTCTGATTTCTGGATCATGCAAGGAGGAATCTCTTTGGTATCTGTCTCTTCCTGCACATCAATCACCAGTGCTCCCTGGTCTTCATGTGCAAATCCTTCTTTCTTCAATCTCTCGATCATATCCGGGATGTATGCCTGAGCATCAGACTCCCCTTTCCAGAGATCAAAACTTACATTCAGATTCGCATAATTTTTCTTAAGATCAGATACCGATACACGAATGATATGATTCCAGATCGCACGATATCCTTTATGCCCGTTCTGTAACAGATACGTCGCATGCAATGCATTCTCCCTGTATGTCTCATCTTCTTTTGCCTTACCGCTTGCTGTCGGATAGATTTCTTCCAGTTCGCTGATTGTAAATGGAGCCTCTTTTGGATATTCACCTTCAAACGCTTCATCAAAATATGGCAGTTCCGGCTTTCTTTCTTTCAATTCTGTGATGATCAGTCCCATCTGATATCCCCAGTCTCCAAGATGGATATCGCCAAGAACTTCATGCCCCATCTTTCTTGAGATGCGCTTTACGCTTTCTCCGATGATCGCCGAACGGAGATGTCCTACATGTAACGGCTTTGCCACATTTGGTCCGCCATAATCCAGCACGATCATCTCCGGATGTTCTGTCTTCTCGATTCCGAGATTATCCGTCTCTTCCATCTGATTCAGATAATCTGCAACAAATGACTTTTTCAGTCTGATATTGATAAATCCAGGTTTTACAACCTCTACTTCTTCCATACATGCACTGTCTTCTAACAGGGCAACGACATCCTCTGCGATCATGAACGGTGCTTTTTTGTAAGCTTTTGCTCCTGCCATCGCTCCGTTACACTGGTATTCGCAGAGATCCGGACGGTTTGACAGTGTTACTTTTCCATACGTTCTGTCATAACCTGCCTTTTCGAATGCTTCTGAAAGTTCTTCTGCAATATAATCAATGATTTTCTTCACTTCATATCTCCTATATTTTCTATAATTCCTATAAATTTCCATCAAAAATAGCAAAAAAAGTACACACCCGGGCGGATTCGAACCGCCGCTCCCGCCTCCGGAGGGCGGTGCTCTATCCCCTGAGCTACGGGTGCGTATACAATTACTATATGAAATTGCCTTAGTAATATTAACACATCTTTGAGATAAAGTAAAGGAAATGCATCCCACTTTTCGATCATTTCCTCTACTTTTTTAATATTTTTCTTTAATTTCCCTTTTTAAATCTTACAGCGCAAGTTTTCCACTCTCCCGGTCATAATAATATGCCCTGTCCGAAAGTACTTCTTCCGCCTCTACCTGTGTCTCATTGATCTCCTCGATCATGCTTCCCAGTTCTTCTCTGCCCGGCGCTTCGCTTTCAGCCACAATAATGGTCTCATGCACACTGCTTGGGATCACAAAAAAATTTTCTCCCACTACACCGGCAATCTTTCTCAGACAATCCGGATAGATCAGTGCCGCAGCCCCATAGCTACGCATTTCATTGCTCAGGATATACATTTTTTCTGCCGGTCCCTCTTCCATCCCAAGTCCCAGCAATTCTTCGATCACCGTGCGCATCGGTGCAAATTCATACGGCAGTAACTCCTGGGTATTCTTAGAAGCCCGGTAATATAGATCTTCTTCCGTTACTTTCCACATATCCATATGTTCTGCTCTGACCATCATGGATGCCATGCCATATTCATCTACCTCTAACAGTACATAATAAATAATTGCAAGATCCAGATAACTTTTATATGGAATTTCTTTTAAAAGCTCCTGATTCTCCTCTCTGCCTATCAGACGGTATATGATCTTATCTTTGACAAATTCATAGTCTTTTACCTTTTCACCGTCCTCCCATGAATTCTGAAACCGGATTTTCTCATATAATCCGACAATATCTTTTGCAATCTGTTCCAACGGATACCCCATCCGGAACTGATGAAAATACTCTTCCAGATAAATCGTCGGTGAAATATTGATTCCTTTTTCCGAAATCATAATACCGCTTCTCCTCACACCATTATTCTTCACATTGGTATGAATGCTTACTGTTTTTTCTCCTTCCACCTCTTTCTTTACTTTTGTCTCTACTGCATGGATAAACTGAAAATATGTCATAAAAGCTCCTTCCTATCCAGCAATATACAAAAATCATCTTGAAAATCTGCGGTGATATTACCGCCTGAGATAACAGAACATCTTTTGAATTGTTTCTGAAATATTATGGTAATTAGATTATAAAAAAGCCCTGCACAAAATGCAAGGCTTTTTATAATTATTTAATTTAGAATTCTTATGACTCTTATGCTCTTGAGAGGTATGCTCCTGTACGGGTATCAATCTTGATCGTCTCGCCCTGATCAACGAAAAGCGGAACGTTAACTTTCGCACCTGTCTCAACGATAGCCGGCTTTGTAGCACCTGTAGCTGTGTTACCTTTTACACCTGGCTCTGTCTCTGTTACAACCAGTTCAACACTGAGCGGCGGCTCGATCGCAAATGCATTTCCCTGATAGAAGCTGATAGATACTTCTTCGTTTTCTTTTACAAACTTCATAGAATCTGCTGCATCATCTGCGCTGATCATAATCTGCTCAAATGTCTCGTTGTCCATGTAGTTATAGAATTCTCCATCGTTGTACAGATACTGCATTTTCTTTCTTTCAATGTGAGCCTGTTCAAATGTCTCTGTAGGACGGAATGTTGTCTCTACCACACCACCGTCGATAATATTTTTCATCTTAACACGCACAAAAGCTGCACCTTTACCAGGTTTTACGTGCATGAAATCAATAACCTGACATACTTTTCCATCAACTTCGATTGTTACACCATTACGGATGTCTCCTGCTGAAACTTTAGCCATTACCTTATCCTCCTTAAATCGCGTATACACGCTTACGTAATTTCATCTCATATTATTCTATAATACATGATATTATTTTTCAACCTTTTTTTCGTGTCTCTGACTCTTCTTGTAGAAATGTAACACAATTTTTTCCAGATAACGCTTCAAAACAATCTGGATTTCTTCCTTTGGATGTATCGGTTTTACCAGAATATTCGGGATTCCGGCACGTTTTGCTCCCCATACATCTGTAAAAAGCTGGTCTCCGATAAACACAGAACTCCTTCTGTCTGTTCCCATAATCTCCATCGCCCTGAGATAATTCCTGGTTGATGGCTTGTGCGCATTATAAACATAGTCCACCTGGATATCTTTATTGAACATCTCTACCCTTGGCTTCTGGTTATTCGAGATCAGACAGCATCGGAATCCGATTGCTTTCAGTCTGGCAAATAATGCCTTTGCTCTCTCGTCCGCCGGTGCTCCGTGCGGAACCAGCGTATTATCAATATCAAAGATCAGTCCGCGTACACCCTCTTCATATAATTTTTCAAAATCGATCACATAAGTGGATGCTACATACTGATCCGGAAAAAATCTATCAAACATATTATTCTTCTGACTCCTGCAGATGCTGTACCAGCTCTTCACAGATCTGAAGAACGGTCTTATCATCCGTATTGATTACTATATCTGCTGCCGCTTCATATTTCTCACGGCGCTGCTCCATAAGTTCTGAAATGCCTTTGACATTCTTTCTGCCATTTAATACCGGTCTGTCATTGCTGTCTTTTACACGTTCAAAAATCGTCTCCGGTGTAGCAGTAAGAAGAACAACTCTTCCGTTCTTTTTCATCTCTGCTACATTTCTCTCTCTTAAGGCCGCACCACCACCGCATGAGATTACTGCATTCTTATGCGACTGCATCTCGATCAGAAGATTCGTCTCCAGATCACGGAAATATTCTTCGCCATATGTAGCAAAGATATCCGGAATACTCATCTCTTCACGTTCTGCAATCACCTGATCCATCTCTACAATATCCATATCAAACATCGTGCTCAGATAATCAGAAATTGTTGACTTTCCAGCCCCCATGAATCCAATCAGTACAATGTTATAATCAAAGAGTTTTCTTGCCTGGATTCTCTTACTGTTACGCAAGATACATCCAAACACATCAAAGATTTCTTCTTTATATTTATTTTCTTTCAGTTTTTCTTCCAGTCTTCTCTTCTGTTTTTCTTCCTGATGCGGCTGTAAGATTGGCATACCATATTCTTCTTTATACGCCATGATCTTTTCAATAATAGAACTACGTTCTACCAAAGCGTCAATAATCTTATCATCACACAGAGCCAGCTGCTCTCTGTACATTTCTAAATCGTTCATTCTTCTGTACTCTCCTATAAATTGCAAACTATTGTCCGATATATTCATGTATTATAGCAAGGAATCTACTTTCACGCAAGATTATCCGGCGTATTCCTGCATATTTCCTGCATATTTTCTGCATATTCCCTGCATATTCCGGTCGTCAGGAAATTCCTGTGCTCTCACTGTTCTTCTATTTTTCCCGCATCTGCCGTTCCCATTCATGCAGCTTTCTCGCTGCCTCCGGATTCTGTTTTTCCAGCCGTCTCTCCAATCGTTCGCGGTTCTTTTTCAGATGGTCCAGGATCTCCGGATGATGCATTAATAACTGCTGCTCGATCTTGCGTCTTCTCTTTTCAATCAACTGCAGGATCACTTTTTTGTCTCCACGCAGATTCTCCGGAAGTTCATCCAGATGCATTTCCATTCGTCTTAAGATCTCATCTTCATCCAATGCCCCCAGTGAATGCCAGTTTTTGAGTTTTTCTTCAAACCCTACGTCTGCAAGCCTTTCCAGATCCGGAAGTCTATGGATCTGTTCCATAACCTGATGGACTTTCTTTTCCATCTCTTCCACCGCATCATCACCGAACGCCCATGCGAATTCTTCTAATGTATTCTCTTCTTCTGCCGGGATCATTGCTTCGTGAACTGCATGCACTGCCGCCGGGATTTCCAACTGCCACGGCATCTGGATAACCGGAGATTTCTCCGATTCCATACTCGTCCCCGGTGTTGCAACACCTGCATCCTGCAATGCTGCAAGAATCGTTCTTCTGACCTTTCCTTCCTCGATCAGATGACCGATCCCAAGACTGCGCATCTGTTCATTTACATTTTCGGAATGCTCCGTAATATAAAACCTGATCCCTTTCTTATCAAAATTTTCCGCCATCATTTCCAGCCGGTCTGCTGCCGTAACGTCAATACTGTTGATCGCAGCCGCATCCACGATTACAACCTCTGTATCCTCTTTGATACTGTTCTCAATGTCCGACTGGAATATCTTTACATTTGCAAAGAAAAGGTTCTCACTGAACCGGTAAATGATCGTATGGCGTATCGGATATGCATTGCGGTTTCTCTTAAGATCGTAATAAGCCTCTTTTCCCGGAATCATACCGCGGAAAGACCTCGGAGGATTCGTCGCACGAAGTACCACTGCTACAAAAGAAAGCAGCAATCCGATCACCACACCATAAATAGTACCTAAAAATAATACACTCACACACGCAGCTACAAAAATATAGAATTCATTACGGCTTACTTTAAATAAGCGCACCGCCAGATGCAGTTCTACTACATTCATCAGTGCCGAGATTACGATCGCTGTCAGAATCGGAACCGGCAGGTATCCGATAAATCCAGTTGCACATAGCAATACGGCTGCCATCGTAATTGCCGCTACGACAGATACCGCCTGTGTCTTTCCTTCATACTGTTCATTCATGGATGTTCTGGATATACTGCCATTCACCGGACAACAGCCTACACATGCCGCTGTGATATTTCCCATCGCACAAGCCAGGATCTCCTGGTTTTCATCAATCTTATAGCCATTCTTCATGGCAAAATTATTTTCCGACAACAGCGTCTCCGACATGATAACCGCTGCGATCATCAGACTTCTTCCAAGTGCCTGCCTCAGGTCAATTCCCGCAAAATGGAAATGTACCAGCTTCGGAAGTCCTTTTTCCACCGCATCCAAAAGTACCACACCATGTTCGTCTACACGAAAGCACATCGTTGCTGCTACACCTGCTGCCATGATCACAATTGCTGCCGGGAATTTGGGAATTACTTTTCCTGCCATGCGAAGCAGCAGCAACGCTCCCACACCAAGTACCACTGACAGCCAGCTGATTTCTTTGCACGTCTCTGCGATATGCCTGAGCAGTTCCGGAAGTTCTCCAGATCCGGCCTTTCCGCCAAGGATCTTCGGTATCTGCATCAGAATAATTGTCAGTGCAATCCCGCTGATAAATCCTCCCATCACCGGTGTCGAAATGAAGTCCACGATTCTTCCGGCTTTTAAAAAATAAAACAGCAGCAGCCAGATTCCTGTCAGAAATGCGATCACAGGCACATACTGCATTGCCGCTTCACTTCCGCTTTCAATCCCAAGTGATACCAGTGCTGCTCCGACAATTGCCGCCGGTGCCGCATCGACTCCGAAAATGAATTGCCGCGATGTTGAGAACAGCGCAAAGAACAGAATCGGGAATACCGAACCGTATAGTCCATATACTGCAGGCAGTCCGGCAATCTGTGCATAGCCCATCGAGATAGGGATTGACACTGCTGCCATGATGATCCCCGAGAAAATATCTTTGGGAAGATATTCTTTTTTATAATTTTTCATTGTTGAACACAATATATGTTTCATGCAACCTCTCCTTACGATTTTATAATCCGGGTATAAAAAAGAGACAAGCCAGCTATTTACACAGTGTCCCGTCTCTTCTTTCTACATTTTCAACATCTGTAAAACAATTAACAGATCTTGCAGATCCATCCTTCCGGAGCTTCGATGTGTCCCATCTGAATACCGGTTAATGTCTCATATAATTTCTTTGTAACTGGTCCCATCTCTTCCATTCCGCTTGGGAAACAGATCTCTTTGCCGTGGTCAACAATCTTTCCTACCGGAGAGATAACTGCTGCTGTACCGCAAAGTCCGCATTCTGCAAAGTCGCCAAGTTCATCTAAATAAACTTCTCTTTCTTCTACTTCCAGTCCAAGATAGTGTTCTGCAACATACATCAGAGAACGTCTTGTGATGGATGGAAGGATTGTAGATGATTTTGGTGTTACAACTTTGTTATCTTTTGTTACAAAGATAAAGTTAGCTCCACCGGTCTCTTCCACTTTTGTTCTGGTTGCTGCATCCAGATACATATTCTCATCGTATCCTTCTTCATGAGCTGTTACGATTGCATGAAGGCTCATCGCATAGTTCAGTCCGGCTTTTACATGCCCTGTTCCATGCGGTGCTGCACGATCGAAATCAGACACCTTGATCGTGATCGGTTTTGCGCCGCCTTTGAAATATGGTCCAACCGGTGTTGCAAACACACGGAACTGATACTCATCTGCCGGTTTTACACCGATTACAGCACTGGAACCGAACATATATGGTCTGACATATAAGGTTGCTCCTGATCCATATGGCGGTACATAAGCTGCATTAGCCTTTACAACCTGTTTAATAGCATCTACAAATCTATCTTCCGGGAATACAGGCATCTCAAGTCTTGCTGCAGAGTCTGCCATTCTCGCTGCATTTAAGTCCGGGCGGAATGTTACGATATGACCGTCTTCTGTGGTATACGCTTTCATTCCTTCAAAACATGTCTGTGCATACTGAAGTACACCTGCACATTCACTGATAGTAATCTGATCATCGGAGGTAAGTGTACCTTCATCCCATGCTCCGTTTTTAAAATTGGAAACATATCTCTTATCTGTCTTCATATAGCCAAATCCTATGTTTGACCAGTCAATATTCTTCTTCTCCATTGTGACTCCTCCGTCCTTTAAACAAATGTTTGATTTATCATCTTGTCTTATTATAATACTACTGTTTTTAAAATTCAAGAGTGCACTCTGTTTTTTTATCTTTCCATCATACTTATGGATTCAATTCCCACACTTCCGCCTCGTACAACTTCAATACTGGCGAATTCTTCTTTCATAAGTTTGATTACTGCATCATTTTTCGTTGCCGTCTGTACAAATTCCAGCAGTACACTGTCTTTGCCGTAATCAATGATTTTTGCCTTGAATGTCTCTGCAATCTGAAAACATTCCACTTTATCATCTTTTGAACATTTTCGCACTTTGACATACAGTATTTCTTTCATACGGACAAATACATCTGTAAAATCGATGACCTTGATCACTTCCACCAGACGGTTCAGCTGTTTCTTAATCTGTTCAAATGTCTCATCATCGCTGACTGTTGCGATCGTCATTCTGGACACGGTCGGATCTTCTGTCGTACCAACAGTCAGACTGTCCAGGTTATAAGATTTGCCGGAGAACAACCCTGAGATTTTTGACAGAACTCCTACCTGGTTCTCTACATATAAGGAAATCCATCGTTTTTTCATACCGTTATTATTCATTGTTTTTTTCCTCCTGTCCTCTTCTTCCTAACAATCCATGATCAGATCTTCCAGTGTCCCGCCCGGTTTTACCATCGGATATACCAGATCTTCCGGATCAATGTCGAATTCCAGGATATATGGTGTCTTTGTACTCTTCATAGCTTCTCTGAATGCCGGCTCGATCTCTTCTTTTTTCGTAATATGGATGCCTTTTGCACCATAAGCGTCTGCCAGTTTCATAAAATCCGGTGTGTAAACAGGACATTCAACCTCTCCGCATTTTCCTCTGCAGGCTGCTCCCGAGCGCAGACATGTCATGGAATAGCGCTTTCCATAGAATAATTTCTGCCACTGACGCACCATTCCAAGATTATTATTATTAAAGATACAACTGATGATCGGCAGTTCTTCCAACACTGCGGTTGCCAGTTCCTGACTGTTCATCTGAAAACCACCGTCTCCGGAGATTGAGATGACCGGTGTATCCGGATTCCCGATCTTCGCTCCAATCGCTCCCGGCATACCATATCCCATTGTTCCAAGTCCTCCGGACATCAGAAGCTTTTTCTTCTCTGTAATCTCAATAAACTGCGCAGTGAACATCTGGTGCTGTCCGACATCCGTTACAATGATCGCCTCATCAAAGATCCGGTTAATCGCCTCAATAACATCCTGCGGTGTCATGATCGGTTTCTTTTTCATCTTCAGCGGATGCTCCGCTTTCCAGTCTTCGATCGTATCCATCCATTTTCCCGTCTCAAAAGGAGTGACATACTCTAACATCTTCGTAACGGCTTCTTTGGCATCTGCTACGATCGGCACATCCACCTGCACATTTTTAGAAATTGCGGCTGTATCAATGTCAATATGTACAATCTGTGCATTCGGTGCAAATGAATGCAGCTTTCCTGTGATCCTGTCATTGAACCTGGTTCCGATCGAAAATAACAGATCACATTCATTTACCGCCATATTACATGCATAGGCACCATGCATTCCAAGATTTCCTATATATAACGGATGTGTAGTCGGAACCGCCCCACGTCCCATAACTGTTGTTACAACCGGGACATTCGTCACATCCACCAGTTTCGTAAATTCTTCATTGGCATGTGCTATATTGATACCTCCGCCTGCGAGGAACAATGGTTTCTTTGCCTTGGAAAGCATCTTAACCGCACGTTTTAACTGTCCGACATGTACATGGGTATTCGGCTTATATCCACGGATATTCACTTCATCCGGATACTCGGCACTTCCCAATTCTCCCATTACATCTTTTGGAAGGTCGATCAATACCGGTCCCGGCCTTCCTGTTCTTGCAATATAAAATGCTTCTTTCAGGATACGTCCGAGGTCTTCCCTGTTTCTGACCGTAACACCATATTTCGTAATACTTCTGGTGATTCCGATAATATCTACTTCCTGGAACGCATCATTTCCGATCAAATGTCTGGACACCTGCCCCGTAAAGCATACCAGTGGTACACTGTCGTAATAGGCAGTTGCAAGACCTGTCACAAGATTCGTTGCCCCCGGTCCGCTTGTAACCAGACACACTCCTGTTTTTCCGGTTGATCTTGCATAAGCATCTGCCTCATGTACCAGTGCTACTTCCTGTCTCGGAAGAATTACCTTCGTATAATCCTGCTTATAAAGTTCATCACTGATATCGATCGTACAGGCTCCCGGATACCCGAAAATTGTATCTACCTGTTCTTCTCTCAGCGCTTTTACCAATAATTTATTTCCACTGATCTTTTTCATATACTACCTCCTTAAATTTTTACTTTTCTATAAAATAAAAAGAAAAGCCCTAAGCTGCAAGCTCAGGGCGATTATTGCATCTTTACAGCATTTCACTGAATATTTATAAAACATTATAGGTGACGTTCTTTGGTATTGTCAACTCTTTTTATCCGATTCATTTACTGCTGATTTTTATAATGAACTTTTGCACAATCGTGTTATTGATCTTTTTTATCATTTTCCCGACAAATTTCGTTATTTTTCCATCTTTCACAAATTTCACATTTAATTTTAAATTTTTTTGTGATTTTTTGTATTTTTTTCCAAAAATGTATAGCAAAAAAATGCAAAAAATTATACAATAGATACATAAGCAATAAGGAGGATATATCATGAAACAAAATAATATGTTAGCGATGATATTAGCCGGCGGTAGAGGCTCACGCCTTCACGAACTGACAAATAAAGTTGCAAAACCAGCTGTTTCTTATGGTGGAAAATACAGAATCATCGATTTTCCACTCAGCAACTGCGCAAACAGCGGAATTAACGTAGTAGGAGTTTTAACGCAGTATGAATCAATTCTGCTGAACAGTTATGTGGCAGCCGGACGTCGTTGGGGATTAGATGCCAAAGAAAGCGGCGTATTCGTTCTTCCGCCACGTGAGAAGGCAGATGCGAACCTGGATGTATACAGAGGTACAGCAGATGCAATTTCTCAGAACATCGATTTTATTGATACATATTCACCGGATTATCTTTTGGTTCTCTCCGGTGACCATATCTATAAGATGAATTATGACAAGATGCTGCAGGCGCACAAAGACAACGGTGCCGATGCAACCATCGCAGTCATCGAAGTTCCTATGAAAGAAGCAAGCCGTTTCGGTATCATGAATACCGACGAAGAAGGCCGGATCATAGAATTTGAAGAAAAGCCGGAACATCCAAAGAGCAATCTTGCTTCTATGGGAATCTATATCTTTAACTGGAAGCTTTTACGTAAGAAATTAATTGCTGATATGAAAGATCCTGATTCCAACCATGACTTCGGAAAAGATATCATTCCGTCTCTTCTGAGTGATGAAAAAAAATTATATGCATACAAGTTCAAGGGGTACTGGAAAGATGTCGGAACAATTGATTCTCTCTGGGAAGCAAATATGGATCTGCTGAGCAAAAACAATGAACTGGATCTGAATGATCCGACCTGGAAGATTTACACCGAAGATGCAACTACTCTTCCTCAGTACATCGGTCCGGATGCCAATATCAGACATGCATTTGTCAATCAGGGTTGTGTGATCGAAGGTGATATCCAGAATTCCGTTCTCTTCACCGGTGCCAAAGTCAGAAAAGGCGCAAAGATCATCGACAGCGTTCTGATGCCTGGTGTTGAAGTGGAAGAGAATGCTGTCGTTACACGTGCACTGGTTGCCGATAATGTAAAGATTGGTGCAGGCGCAGTTGTCGGCGATGCCAAGAGCGAGCACATCGAGCTCATTTCAAAACGTGTAAAGGGGGTAGAATAACATGGCTAAAGCATTTGGAATCGTAAATTTTGCCGGAAATCACATTGCAGTAGAAGGTATGCAGGAATATCGTCCGGTAGGTGCTTTTTCTTTCCTTGGACGTTACCGTGTCATCGACTTCACGATCTCTAATATGAGTAACAGCGGCATCGACCATATTCAGGTTTATATCCGCAGAAAACCGCAGTCACTGACTGCACATCTCGGAACCGGACGTCATTATAATATCAACTCCAAGAGTGGTAATCTCCAGATTCTTTATTCCGGACTCGGAATGAATATGAGTCTGTATAACAATGACATTGCATCCTACATCGAGAACTTAGAATATATTGAACAGCAATTGGAGGAATATGTCGTAATCGCTCCAAGTTATATGATCTATACCCAGGATTACAACAAACTGTTAAACACTCATATCGAATCCGGTGCTGATATTACCTTACTGTATCACTCCGTAGACAATGCAAAAGAATATTTTCTGAATTGCTATGCTGTTAATCTGAACAAGCAGAAAGGGGTTCTTTCACTGGAACAAAATCACGGAAATGCAAAGAACAAAAACATCTTTATGGATACTTATATCATGAAGAAAGATTTGTTCATCGAACTGATCCACAAATCAAGAAAGACTTCTTCTGTATACACATTACTGGATATCGTAAATGCTTCCTGCGAAGACCTTGATATCCGCGGAGTTTCTCACAGAGGTTACTTTGCAGCAATCTCAGATTTTAACAGCTACTATGAGTCCAACCTGTCCCTGACAGATATCAAAACAGCACAGAATCTGTTCGTGCCGGACTGGCCGATCTATACCAAGACCAACGATTCCTGCCCAACCCAGTATTTCGAAACCGGAACAGCCAAAAACTCTGTTGTGTCAAATGGCTGTCTGATCGAAGGAGAGATTGATCATTCTGTTATCGGACGTGGATGTATCATCAAGAAAGGAGCTGTTGTCAAAAACTGCATCGTACTTTCTGATGCTTACATCGGTGAAAATGTTCACGTAGAGAATCAGGTAATTGACAAACATGCTAAGATCACACATGCAAAAGAGTTGTCCGCTTCTGAAGACCGTCCTGGATATGTAAGAAGGAACGATACATTATAGAATATACTTTTAACGGAAATATAACAAAAGAGAGCGGAAAAATCATCAAGTTGATCTTTTCGCTCTCTTTTATCTACCTTTTACCGGATGACTTCCTGCGCAATCTTCTGCCAGGATATTCTGCTCACATCACATGCCCTGTTTTTCACAAGTCCTCTATTTTCCTGTTTTACTGTCCTAATTGCATCTTCCAGTGCCTGTGCCAGTCTTTTTTCAAAAACCGGAAGTTCTTCTTCCACTGCTTCATCCGCACCTTTCATCTTTGGCAGATCCACATAACGGATATCAGCATCCGGTATCATATCCTCAAGCCAGTCTGCCACTCCATCCAGCCTCGTCATCACTACGCGGTCACCACACGCCAGGCTTTCGATCACTGTAAGCGGCAGTCCTTCATACATAGACGGCAAGACAAAGATATCTCCGTCGTTATACAGTTTTGCCAGTTCCACCTGCGGCACACAACCGGCAAATCTGACCGGATATCTGCAGTGTGCAGCCAGTTCTTTTATTTCTTCATATTCTTTCTGATTTCCAGCTCCACCCGCAAGCACAAGTTTTATCTGTCCGCTTTCTTCATCCAGCAGGTTCATCGCACGCAAAAGACTTTTTACGCCTTTCTTCTGCGTGATTTTCCCGGCAAAAACCAGCCGCACCACATCATCCTTTTTTCCCGGCTTCTCACCGGTTATCCGGAACACATGACTATTGTACCCCGTACCGATTACCGTCATGCTCTCACTTTTCACCGGATATATCTGTCTGATCTTTTCTTTCTGTGCTTCCTGAAGTGCAAAGATCCGGTCAAGACGCGGAATCTGACTGCGTATAAATTCCCGTTGAAATGACGTATTTTTCATCTGTCTCAAATCCGTATTGTGACAGAATCCATATACTTTCTTTTCCGGATAGTGCTCCCGCACCAGTGCTGTCAGATAATACAGATGATGGCATAAGATCAGTTCCGGATCTTCTCTTTCTATTACTTCATCCAATACTGCAAGAAATGCATTTCTGAACTGTACTGTCATATCTTCTGTCATATCCTTGTATCTTGTACTGATATATGGCATCTCATCTGACATACCCACAACCGGATATGGTAATCCTTCCGATTCAAAATATACCGGATATGCCTTCACACCATCCGGCATATCCATCTGTTCCCCTCTTGCAATGCCTGCCAGCACAGTCTGCGTATGTCCCTCTTTTGCAAGTGCTTTCACAACCTCTGTCAGATAGACTCCACTCCCGGTACTGCATGGTTTCTGTGCCGTGACACTAAGTATTCTCATCCCGCTTTCTTTATCTCCTCTCATATATCGCAAATACATATTCCAGATCAAAATACGTCTGTTCGTCACTGATTTTTGTCATCTCCCATTCCGGATCTGCATCCAGATCCGGGAAGTATGTATCTGCATCATACGCATGATCGATCTTTGTAACATAAGCCTTTGTACAATACGGAAGAAGCTGGCGGTAAATACTCTCTCCACCGATCACATAGATATCTTCCGAATCGTATTTTTTTAATTCTTCTACCATCTCTTCTACAGAATGTACGATCACGGTATCTTTTACTTTATAATTCTTATCTGTCGTAAGTACCACGTTAACTCGGTTCTTCAGCGGCTGTCCTCCCGGAAAGCTTTCCAGTGTCTTTCTGCCCATCGCAACAACTTTTCCATTCGTTGTCTCACGGAAAAATTTCATATCCTGCGGAATACTCACCAATAATTTATTTTCTTTTCCAATTGCCCAGTTCGAATCTACTGCTACGATCAAATTCATATTATTTCCTCCTACTTATACCGCTACCGGAATATTTTTAATCTGGTCATGTGTCTGATAATCGATCAATTTCACATCATCTCTTGTAAACTGATAGAAATCCCTAATCTCCGGATTCAGCCAGAACTTCGGTGCCGGAAACGGTTCACGGCTGATCAGTTCTTCAATCATCGGTACGTGTCTGTCATAAATATGTGCATCTGCAATCACATGGACAAATTCTCCCACTTCCATATCACACACCTGCGCAAGCATATGGATCAGCACAGCATACTGACATACGTTCCAGTTATTTGCAGCCAGGACATCATTGGATCTCTGGTTCAGGATCGCATTCAGTGTCAGTTTATCATGTCCCGGTTTCTTCGTCACATTAAATGTCATACTGTAAGCACATGGATACAGGTTCATCTCATGCAAATCCTGATGTACATAGATATTCGTCATGATCCTTCTGCTGTATGGATTATTTTTCAGATCGTAGATCACACGGTCCACCTGATCGAACATTCCTTCTTTATACTGATGCTTTACGCCCATCTGATATCCGTAAGCTTTTCCGATCGATCCGTCTTCATCTGCCCAGCTGTCCCAGATATGGCTGTGCAGGTCATTGATATTATTTGATTTCTGCTGCCAGATCCAGAGAAGTTCATCCGTACAGCTTTTAATCGCGGTTCTTCGAAGTGTCAATGCCGGAAATTCTTTCGACAGATCATAACGGTTCACGACTCCGAATTTTTTGATCGTATACGCTGGTGTCCCGTCTTCCCATACCGGTCTGACCTTTTCTCCTCTGGTATCGGTACCGTTATCGATGATGTCACGGCACATGTTGATAAACACTTTATCTGCATAACTCATTTTTACATCTCCTGTCTCTCTGCTTTTCGTTCTGTCTACGGATCACTGATATTATAAAGGACCCTGTCCAGCATCTTTTCCAATGCTGCAATTTCTTTTTTACTCATTCCGATCGTAAGCCGCCGGTCGATCTTCTTCCGGTAGTTATCCATTTTTTTCTGGATATCGTACGCTTTTTCTGTCGGGTATATGTTCTTGCATCTTTTATCCTGATTACTTGGAACCGCCAGAATGAACCCCTTTTCATCCAGCCTTTTTAAGATTCCTGTCACCGTCGGATTCTTAAGACTTAGTGCTTTCTCAATGTCTTTCTGATTCATGAATTCTTTGCTGCTGCCAAGAAGGTAATCCAGCACCGCACACTGTGACGATGTGATCCCAATCCCGCGGAGCAGACTGTTGAATTCTTTCTCGTAAATATTATTAATCTGTTTAAACATAAATCCAACGGGTAATCGTTCTTTCATCCTTTGTCTTCTCCCATTCCCCTGTAAACATCATCCGTCCGGGAAGATTCACATCCCCGGACGGACTCATTCAATCAATTTATTTTACCATATTCCAACAGGCTATGCAATCTCATCCATCGCACGAAGCTCTTTTAGCGCAAACCCTATTGCAACAATTCCTGCTGCTGCATCAGCAATCGGTCCTGCATACATTACACCATCAATTCCCATATAAAGCGGGAAAATAAGTATCAGTGGAAGCAGGAAAATCACCTGCCTTGTAAGTGAAACTACAATACCCAGCTTTGCCTTACCGATCGATGTAAAAAATCCGGAGGACATCGGCTGTATTCCATTGATAAATGTCATGAACATAAAAATCCGGAAATATCTCGCTGCAAATTGATAATATTCCTTACTTCCTGTACCAAAGATACTCACAAGCTGCATCGGGAAGAACTGGAAACACAGAAAAAATACAATGCCAACCGTCATGGCGATCTGGAATGCTTTCCAATAGGTCCTCTTCACCCTGTCATACGCCTCCGCACCGTAATTGAATCCCCAGATTGGCTGGCAGCCCTGTGAAATCCCGATTGCGATTGCCATAAACACCATATTTACTTTAGAGATCACCCCCACGCATGCCAGTGGAATATCCGTTCCATACACAGAAGCCGCTCCATAATGCCGCAATGTATTATTCATCGTGACCTGTACCACAGCCATAGCAATCTGATTGATACAGGAAGCCATTCCCAGTGATATGATCTTCTTCAAAATCTTTCCTGACGGACGGAACATCTCTTTTTTCAGTTCCATTTTACGGAATCGTCCGAAATATACAATGACCATAATACCTGATACGATCTGACCGATCACGGTTGCCCAGGCAGCACCTTTGATTCCCCAATGGAATCCGAAGATAAATAACGGATCTAAGATCGTATTAATGATTGCTCCCGTCAGCATACACGTCATCGAATATGTCGGACTTCTGTCTGCACGGATCAGATGATTCCCACCCGTCGTCAGGATTAGAAACGGTATTCCGAATGCGGTAATCCCCGTGTAATCCTGTGCGTATGGCAGGATCTTCGCTGTTACCCCAAAGATGTGCAGTAACGGATTCAAAAATACAAGTGTGACCGCCGCAATGATCACTCCGCAGATCACCAGCATAGCAAGTCCGGTTCCTGCGATCCTGCTTGCCTTCTCATGATCTCCCGCACCGGAACACAGGTTAAAATTCGATGCACTGCCGATTCCCAGAAGAAGCGCTGTTGCCGTACAGATGATCGACACCGGAAATGCGATATTGGTCGCCGCATTTCCCAGAAGTCCGACTCCCTGTCCGATGAAGATCTGGTCTACAATATTATATAACGAGCTCACCAGCATACTGATAATTGCCGGAATTGCAAATTTCGCGATCAGTTTTCCTTCTTTTTCTGTCTCCAGAGGATTTCTTTTTTTCTGTTCCTCCATCTCATCTTCACTCCTTATCCGATTATAAAAGACGGAGCTTGTTACAGTCTCCGTCCTTTAAAAATATTCTGCTATTTATGCTCTAATATTCACGGATCACAGTTCCGATCTCACGTGTCGTATCCATATCCGCCAAATGTTCCAGTGCATCTTCCAGATGCTTTTCCTTTACTGCTTCTGTCACGATAACCAGTTCTGCCGCATCATCTGCCTCCGTCTTCTGGATGACTCTGGCAATACTTACCTTATGCACTCCAAATACACTCGCGATTGCTGCAAGCACACCCGGTTTATTATCCACCAGCATACGGATATAGAATTTATTCTTTACTTCTTTAAAATCCTTTACCGGTGTGTCACGATAACAGGTGCAGCTGATTCTTCCCGTACAATGATACTGAATATCACGGATCACATCGATCACATCACCCATGATCGCGCTGGCTGTCGGAAGTTCTCCCGCTCCACGTCCATAAAACATCGTATCATCTGCTGCATCGGAATGTACGAATACTGCATTAAAGGAATCTCTGACAGATGCAAGAGGATGCTCCTTCGGAATCATCATCGGATGTACTGCAACTTCTATACCACCTTCTGTATTATGTGCGACACCGAGCAATTTTATCACGTCACCGAATTCTTCTGCGTACTCTACGTCTTTTGCCGTAATCTTCGTAATTCCTTCTGTATATACATCATCAAATGTCACTCTGGAATGGAATGCGATCGATGCCATGATCGCTACTTTACGTCCGGCATCCAGTCCTTCGATATCGGCTGTCGGGTCTGCCTCAGCATAGCCAAGCTCGGTAGCAAGTGCCAGTGCATCGCCAAAATCCATGCCTTCTTCGATCATCTTGGTCAGGATAAAGTTCGTTGTACCATTGACAATACCGATGACTTCCTGGATCTCATTTGCCGCCAGACACTGCTTCAGTGGACGGATGATCGGGATTGCTCCTGCTACGGCTGCCTCAAATAAGAAGTCCACTCCACTTTCTTCTGCAGCTTCCAGAAGTTCATGTCCATGTGTTGCCACCAGATCTTTATTTGCAGTTACAACATTCTTCCCTGCATGCAGAGCTTCCAGAATCATAGTTCTTGCAGGCTCAATGCCACCCATCACCTCGATCACGATCTCGATTTCATCATCGTTAATGATATCTTCCCACTTATCTGTTAAAAGAGACTGGTCTACGCCTTTTCTCTTCTTATTCATGTTATGTACCAGTATCTTCTGGATCTTAAGACCTGCCCCGGCTTTCATTGCCATCTCATCTTTCTGGCATTCTACAAGCTTATATACACCACTGCCAACCGTTCCAAGTCCCAGAAGACCTGCTTTTACTACTCTTTCCTGATTCATCTTCTCACATCCTCGTTTTCTTGTTCACTCTCTTTTTGTTTATGTACACTTTAGTATAGCACAGTGCCACATATGATTTCAATCGGATTCTTTCTCTGCTCGTAAATTAGTACAACAAAAAAACGTTGCAAACAGTCAATTCAGAGCGACAGACGGGACTCGAACCCGCGACCTCCACCTTGGCAAGGTGGCGTACTACCAACTGTACTACTATCGCATAACAACTACTTGCAACGTCTTTTCAGAGCGACAGACGGGACTCGAACCCGCGACCTCCACCTTGGCAAGGTGGCGTACTACCAACTGTACTACTATCGCACATCAAGTATATTTTATGTTTTCGTATTCATCAGAACGATATTTAGTATATCGCAACTTTCTCATTATGTCAATATCTTTTTCAAGTTTTTTGAATTTTTCTTTCTATCTGAAAATTCAAATAATTTAATAAATGCCAGGAATAATCTTTATCTGACTGTTCCCGGCATTTTATTCTTTACTTACTCAGCGTCGTCTTTCTTCTCTTCCTTTGCCACAACTGCAATTCCGAGTTCCTCCAGCTGTTTTGCATCTACATGTCCCGGTGCTTCTGTCATCAGGTCAGATGCATCTTTTACCTTCGGGAATGCGATCACGTCACGGATGCTGTCCTGTTTTGCCATCAGCATAACCAGACGGTCCAGACCGTAAGCCAGTCCTGCGTGCGGCGGTACTCCGTATTTGAATGCTGTCAGAAGGAATCCGAACTGCTCCTGAGCCTGTTCTTCCGTAAATCCAAGTACTTTGAACATCTTGCTCTGAATATCCTGATCGAAGATTCTGACACTTCCGCCACCGATTTCATTACCATTTAATACGATATCGTATGCTTTCGCACGCACTCTTCCCGGATCACTGTCGATATACTGAAGATCTTCTTCCATCGGCATCGTAAACGGATGATGCATTGCCGTGAAGCGGTTCTGTTCTTCACTCCACTCAAGAAGCGGGAACTCTGTTACCCACAGGAATTTGTATTCGTTTTTATCAAGGAGTTCCATCTGGCGGGCAAGTTCCAGACGAAGTGCTCCAAGTGTATCCCATACAACTTTATTCTTATCTGCCGCGAATAATAACAGGTCACCGTTCTCTCCGCCCATTGCCTCGATCAGCGCTTTCATCTCGTCATCTGTCATAAATTTGGCAAATGAGGATTTTACAGTTCCGTCTTCATGGATTGCAATATAGGCAAGTCCTTTTGCGCCGTAATCTTTCGCAAAATCAACCAGCTTGTCGATCTTCTTGCGGGCCATTCCACCCTGTCCTTTGGCGTTGATACCGCGAACAGTTCCACCATTTTCAATTGCATTTTTGAATACAACGAACTCGCAGTCTTTTACAACATCTGTAACATTCGTCAGTTCCATACCGAAACGGATATCCGGCTTGTCAGAACCAAAGCGATCCATTGCCTCCTGCCATGTCATTCTCTGGATCGGAAGGGATACTTCTACCCCCAGTACTTCTTTGAATAATTTTGCAAGCAGTCTTTCATTTACCTCGATGACATCATCAACATCTACAAAAGATAACTCCATATCAATCTGTGTGAATTCCGGCTGACGGTCTGCACGTAAGTCTTCGTCACGGAAACATTTTGCAATCTGAAAATATCTGTCATATCCGGAGCACATCAGTAACTGTTTGAATAATTGCGGCGACTGCGGCAGTGCATAGAACTGTCCCTGTTGGATACGGCTCGGTACCAGGTAATCTCTTGCTCCTTCCGGTGTACTCTTGATCAGGACCGGTGTCTCAATCTCCAGAAATCCTTCTTCTGCAAGGAACTGACGTGTCAGAGTTGCAACTTTACTTCTCATCATCAGATTGCGCTGCAGATCCGGTCTCCTGAGGTCCAGATATCTGTATTTCAGACGTACTTCTTCTTTTGTCTTGGAATTTTCTTCAATGTGGAACGGAGGTGTCTCTGACTCGGAAAGAATACGGAGTTCTTCCGGAAGTACCTCAATTTCACCTGTTGCAAGATGATCATTCACCGCACCGGAACGCTTTGCAACCGTTCCCACGATTGCTACTACATATTCTGCACGAAGCTTTGCTGCTTTTTCGATCAGCGCTGCTTCTGATTTTCCTTCTTCAAATACCACCTGAATGATACCGGAGCGATCTCTGACATCTACAAATACCAGACCTCCTTTGTTGCGGTTCTTCTGTACCCATCCCATGATGGTAACTTTTTCTCCTACATTGGCTGCAGATAATTCTGTACATCTATGGGTTCTTTTCAACCCTTTCATTGATTCTGCCATGTTCTTTTTTCTCCTTTTTCGGCGTCTTTACGCCGTGATTTATTGTTCTCTAAAACATATTATAAGTTCTCTACGGAATCTGCATAGCAATCCACGATTTCTATATAACCATCTTCTGCCAGTTGTTCTTTCTGGAATTTCTTATTCTTTTTCATGTTGACGATCAGAACCTGTTTTCCTGCCTGACGGTCTGTCTTTGCAAGTGACATTACTTTTAAAAGACCTTCTTTTGTCATCTTCTTTTCTAACAGATATGCTTTCTTCTCTTTTACAGTCGGAACTTCATATCCATTTTCCAGGAGCAGCATAACAATTCTCTCGAATCCGATGGAGAATCCACATGCAGGTGTATCCTGTCCGGTAAATTTACCGATCATCTTATCATAACGTCCGCCTCCGGCTACTGATCCGCCGAAGTCATCCATTGTTACTTCAAAGATAGTTCCTGTATAGTAAGACTGTCCTCTTACAAGTGTCGGGTCGAATTTGATATTAAATTCGCATTCCTTTGCAGTCTCAACGCTGGAAATGATCATTTCCATACTATCTGCTGTCTCTCCACTTAAGCAGTCTCCTAATTTTTCTTTCAGAAAACGGATACCTGTCACATCCGGTGCAACATCCTGAAACAGCTGAAGATAAGTCTCTACATTTTCCTTTGCATATCCCATCTCTTCCAGTTCTTTTGCAACGCCTTCTGCCCCGATCTTGTCCATCTTATCCAGGATAATGAAGACTTCATCATAGTCTTCCTCACGGAAGCCACTATATGCAGCCATTGCCTTCAGTATGTTACGGTCATTGATACATACCGTAAAGTTCTGGAAGCTTAACTTTCCAAGCATAGCTGTGGTTGCAAGAATCAGCTCAATCTCTGCAAGATTTCCCGGTTCACCCAGAATATCAATATCGCACTGCATGAACTGTCTGAAACGTCCTTTCTGCGGACGGTCTGCTCTCCATACATTCCCGATCTGCAATGCTTTGAACGGTGCCGGAAGCTCATTCGAATGGTTCGCATAATATCTGGCAAGCGGTACGGTAAGGTCGTAACGCAGACCTCCATCCACCAGATCATTCTCTTCTTTTGCTGTATCGATCTTCAGTTTTTCACCTCTTTTTAAAATCTTGAAGATCAGTTTCTCGTTGTCTCCTCCCTGCTTGCTGCACAGGTTCTCGATATGTTCCACACACGGTGTCTCGATGGAACAGAATCCGTATGTCTTATACGTCTCTTTAATAAGTCCGATCAGGTAATCACGGATCTCCATCTCACGTGGGAGCATGTCTTTCATACCGGTAACCGGTTTTTTCTTTAATGCCATAACCATTCTCCTTTGCGTTCTATCATTTCGTCGATCCTGTCGATATAGGCATCTACTGCCTTGACATTCTCCTGACGGATCAGACGTGTCATTTTCTTCTTTTTACTGCCCGGCATAGGAATCGGATTCTTTAATACGATTTTTGTCGACGCACCTGCGCCTGCGGCAATAATAGATTGTTTTTCTTCCATAATAAGTATATTGTATATTCCGGCTTTGTCAACCTTTGCATAACCAACATTTTCAAAATTCCCTGCAATATTCTTCTGTCTGTACAGATAATACGGGAAAAGTTCCATCTCTTCTGCTGTTTTTGCTGCTTTTTCGATCATGCCGGAAAGGATGTCATGTGTCTCCTTCACATCCCGGTGTAAATCTCTCATTTCCATTCTGGCCGCTCTCTTGATTGCCAGTGAATGCACCGTCAGACTGTCCGGCTTCATCTGAGCGATCTGAGCCAATGTATCTTCCATATCAGAAATATCTTCCCTCGGAAGTCCTGCGATAATATCCATATTGATATTATCGAATCCGGTCTCTCTGGCCAATGCATAGGCCTCTTTTATCTCTTCTACGGTATGTTTTCTTCCGATCGCATCCAGTGTCTTCTGCTGCATGCTCTGCGGATTGATGGAAATCCTGGTAATGCCGTGGCTCTTTATAACCTTTAATTTTTCTTCTGTTATGCTGTCTGGTCTTCCTGCTTCTACAGTATACTCCAACAGATGTTCTCTCGAAAATTTCTCATCAATCCATCCCAGCAGTCGTTCCAGCTGCTCTGCCGTCAGAGTAGTCGGTGTACCTCCGCCGATGTAGATTGTATTCAGCTTTTTATTTTTTGAACGCTCTGCGATAAATTCCAACTCTTTACAAAGTGTATCTACATATACATCTACTTTTTCTTCCCAGCGATCCAGCGGTCCGGAACTGAAAGAACAATAAGAACAGACCGACGGACAGAACGGGATTCCTACATACAAGCTGTACCCTTCTTCATAATCCAGTTCTTCCAGAATCTTCCGCTCCCTCTCGGCAATCTCCCATGCAAGCACTGCCTTTTCTTTTCTTACT
This sequence comes from Dorea longicatena, assembly GCF_024168045.1. GTDB lineage: Bacteria > Bacillota > Clostridia > Lachnospirales > Lachnospiraceae > Dorea_A. The sequence goes on along the minus strand of NZ_CP100126.1, from coordinate 1,143,111 downwards.
CTTGCGCTTTCCCATGCCCATCTGATATAATCTTCTTTTTTCCAGCCGGCTTCCAGCTTCTGCATAGCAAGCTTGGTCGGACGTACGCCTGTAAGCACTCCCCATGCAAGTGGTTCTCCGGTGATCTTCTCCAGTTGGTCATACAGATTCAGGTCTGTCTGCCGTTTTTTCTCCGTTTGCAGATTCTCCGTTTCTGCAAAAATTTCCTGACCATCCGGTAATTGTACCGTTACATAATTAGAGGCTTCTTCATCCGTCTTGCAGGATACTTCCTGCGACGGATAAAAAGCCTTTAATATATGATACGCATTATAAGTATAAGACTCGCTTTTACATATAATCTGAATCATTTTAATTCTCCATTCTGTTTTTTATCACTGTCTTTTGCCAACATTCATTATATAAATGGATTATGGAGTTTTTCATAACCGATCGTCGTTTCTTCCATATGCCCCGGATATACATGTGTCTCTTCCGGCAGTACCAACAGTTTCTCCTTTACAGAACGAACCAATGCCGATGCGCTTCCGCCCGGGAAGTCTGAACGGCCAACCGATGTCTGGAATAATGTATCACCGCTAAAGAGGACGCCTTCCTGTTCCATATAATAACAGCATCCACCCGGTGTATGTCCCGGTGTATGGATCACACGGAACTGAAAACCTGCAATTTCCAGCTGTTGCCCATCACTGACCGGAACCGCCTCCTCAAACCGGTATCCTCCACGCACATATGTAGAAGACAGATTACTTTCACCGTCCGTCATCATCGGAAGGTCCGCTTCTTCTACATATACCGGAACTTTTACGTCTTCCATCACATCAGAAAGTCCCATAATATGATCAAAATGTGCATGTGTCAAAAGCACCGCTTTCAGTTTCAGTCCCTGCTCCTTTACCGCATTCTTTACCTTCGCCGGATAAGCTCCCGGGTCAACCATGACCGTCTCTTTTGTCTCTTCGTTGATTACCAGATAGCAATTCGTACCAATCATTCCAACTACGTATTTCTTTATCTTCATACTTTTAGCCTGTTGCCCTTTCTATATCAATGATTCCGGAAAGCTGCTGCAATTTCTTCACGATACGCTCCAGTTCTTCACGGCCGTGAACGATGAATCCCATCTCAATTGTTGCTGTTCCTTTCTTGCTGGTACGGACATTCATAGATTTGACATCCACATTTTCTTCTGTGAAAATTCTGGAAATCTCCATCAGAAGCCCCTGCTGGTCATTGGCATACATCTTGATCTCGGCAAGATACTGACCTCCTGATTTTTCTGTCACTTCCGTCTCCCACTCTGCCGGAATCAGTCTTGCGCGTTCCGCTTCGGACAGATGTATCATATTGATACAGTCTGTACGGTGAATGGACAGACCTCTTCCACGGGTAACGAATCCGATAATCTCATCTCCCGGTACCGGATTACAGCATCTGGAAAAACGGACCGCCATATCATCAATTCCCTTGACTACAATACCGCTCTTGGACTTGGCAATATGCACCTTATTTTTTGCAGCCTCAGCCACTCTCTCCAGAACAACTTCATCCGTAATTGCCTGTCTGTGATCTTTTCCATACTCTTCTGCAAGCCGGTTTACTACCTGTCCTTCTTTTAATCCTCCGTGACCGATTGCCGCCAGCACAGATTCCCAGTCTTTGAATCCATATTTTTTCTGCACGATCTCCTGGTACTTCGGCTGAATAATATTTGTAAGATTGATACTCTTTGCCTTGCAGTATGTAGCAATCATATCCTTTCCACGGATGATATTACTTTCTTTGAATTCTTTTTTAAACCACTGGTTGATCTTGTTCTTTGCCTGTGTACTTTTTACAATATTCAGCCAGTCCCTGCTTGGCCCCTTGGAATTCTGTGAAGTCAGGATCTCAATTCGATCCCCGTTCTGAATTTTATAATCGATATTGACCAGTTTTCCGTTCACTCTAGCCCCAACCATCTTATTTCCAACTGCACTATGGATCGCATAAGCAAAGTCAATCGGCGTCGAACCATTCGGCAGGTTCTTGACATCTCCCTGCGGTGTAAAGCAATACACATCTTCTGCAAACAGATCAAGGTCACCTTTGATCAGATTCAGGAATTCCCGGTTATCCGACATGTCTCTCTGCCATTCCAGGATCTGGCGCAGCCAGCTTAACTTCTCTTCTTCCTGTGCTTCAACACTCTTCTTACCGTCATTCGACTCTTTATATTTCCAATGCGCCGCAATACCATATTCAGCTGTCTTATGCATCTCTTCTGTACGGATCTGGATCTCGAACGGCTGTCCGACCGAACTCATCAGCGTTGTATGCAGTGACTGGTACATATTCGGTTTTGGCATTGCAATATAATCTTTAAATCGTCCCGGGATCGGCGTATACATCTCATGAATCACACCGAGTGCCGCATAGCAGTCCTTTACAGATTCTACGATAATACGGACTGCGAACAGATCATAGATCTGATCTACTGTCTTATCCTGATTGACCATCTTTTTATAAATGCTGAAGAAATGTTTGACACGCCCGTTGACTTCTGCTTTGATGCCCGCATTCTTCATATGTGTCAACACTTCATCTACAATCTGCTCTACAAATTCTTCCCGCTCAGTCTTTCTGGCATTGATCTGATTCACCAGATCATAGAACACTTCCGGCTGTGAATACTTAAGTGCCAGATCATCCAGTTCTGTCTTGATCTTGGAAATTCCAAGACGCTGTGCGATCGGTGCGTAAATGTCCATCGTCTCTTTTGCTTTTTCTTTCTGTTTCGCCGGTGTCATAAACTGCAGTGTACGCATATTATGCAGACGGTCTGCAAGTTTGATGATGATGACTCGGATGTCCTTTGCCATTGCCAGGAACATCTTTCTTAAATTTTCTGCCTGTACCTCCAGTTTATCCGAAGAATAAGAAAGTCTTCCCAGCTTGGTAACTCCATCTACCAAAAGTGCTACTTCTGCTCCGAATTCCTTTCGGATATCTTCTTCCGTAAACTTTGTATCTTCAACCACATCGTGCAGCATTCCTGCAGCGATCGTCTCTTTATCCATCTCAAGATCTGCCAGAATGATCGCTACCCATAACGGATGGATGATATATGGCTCTCCGGATTTTCTGCGCTGATCTCCATGTGCTTCAACTGCCAGCTTATAAGCTTTCTCAATCAGGGAAACATCTGTGGACGGATGATACTTTCGGATACGGGCAATCAACATGCCATACAACCGGTCCGGATCTTCATAATCTTCCTGCGATTTCACCGCATGTCCGTCTACGACAGCGAGTCCTTTTGTATGGTCTTCCGTCAGGGCTTCCGGTGCAATCCGGTTGTCCAGTGATTCATATGTTGTCTTGTCTGACATATCAACGCCTCCTTCCCTTGATGCTTCTATTACTTACCCGGATATGTGATCACGGCATCCACATCATATCCTTCTAATCGCTCTCTTCCCTTTAATCCCGCAAGTTCCATAAGAAATACTGTCTTTACTACTTTCCCGCCAAGTCCTTCGATTAGTTTTACCATTGCCTCATTGGTTCCGCCTGTTGCGATCAGATCGTCAATGATAACCACTCTTTGTCCCGGTTTGATCGCATCTTTATGCATCTCGATCGTAGCAGTACCATATTCCAGTTCATATTCAACAGAAACAGTCTCGCAAGGGAGCTTTCCTTTTTTTCTGATCGGGATAAATGGCTTATGCAGGTTATATGCAATCGGAACTCCAAAAATAAATCCTCTGGATTCCGGTCCTACAACCACATCAAACTCTACGTCTTTTAATTTTTCCTGCATCAGATCTATTGCCAGATGTAACCCCTCCGCATCCTGAAGAATGCTTGTTACATCTCTGAATATAATTCCCGGTTCCGGAAAATCCGGAATGCTTCTTACATACTCTTCTATCGCTTTCATGATACTCTCTCCATTTCTGTCTAAAATACAACTTTAAGTATAGCATTACTTTTTCTAATTTTCAATCTATGGTTTAACGGTAATGCGTCACCACAATCTGTGGTGTCTTTTTCCCCATATATTCATTAATATCCGGATAATATGTCATCGAGATCCGGATCTGTCTGCCACGACCTTTTAAGAGTGCCTCCACTTCTGTCTTTCCATACTGTTCTTCCAGTTTGCCCAGGAAATCATCTGCATGATGGAACAGCATTGCTTCAATCCTGCATCCATTCACATCCTGCACCTGTAATTTCAGTACATTTCTATTCTTCCCAAGAATTCTTGCACCAAGTAATGTGACATCGCGTGCTGCAAATACCGGTTTTGTATTTCCTTTTCCAAATGGTTCCAGAAGTTCCAGTTCTTTCACCAATCCTTCCGTCACACATCCGAACGGCATCTCCATATCGATAGTTACTTTTTCTTTCATCTCTTCTTCGGTCAGCGTACAGTTTTTATTCAACATCTCGCGAAATTTCCCGACATTCTCTTTCGGAAGTGACAATCCGGCTGCCAGCCGGTGTCCGCCAAACTTCGTCAGCAATTCTTTGCATTTATTCAGTTCTTCATACATGTGGTATCCGTCGATCGACCTGCCGGATCCTTTCACTCCTTCTTCTGCATCCGTCAGTACAAACACCGGTTTATAATAGTTCTCTCTTATCCTTCCGGCGACGATACCTGCCAGACTTTCATGACAATCCGGAAGATAAACGACCAACACCTTGTCCTTGGAAATGGTTGTTGTCTCCACCTGCTCTTCTGCCTGTTTTACAGCCTCTTCCGTCATATCCTTCCTGCTGTCATTCAACGCTTTCAAGTCTCCTGCAAGGATATCTGCCTCCTTCTGCGTTCCTGCTCTCAGTAATTCCAGCGCACGTTTTGCTGTATCCAACCTTCCGCTGGCATTGATACATGGCCCGAGTACAAAACCGATATGATAGGAATTCAGGCTGTTCTTGTCAATCCCTGTACACTCGATCAAAGCTTTCAATCCCGGATTCTTTGTGCGTCTCAGCATCTGAAGACCTTCTTTGACAAAAATACGGTTCTCATCTTCCAGATCCATCACGTCTCCGATCGTAGCGATCGCAACATTTTCGATCAGATCATCCAGATCCGCCGAATCCTTTCCCATACTCTCCCACAATGCCTCCATCAGCTTGTATGCAACCGCAGCACCGCAGAGTCCTTTAAATGGATAGAGACAATCCGGCTGCTTAGGATCCATAACCGCATCTGCCGGCGGAATTCTGTATCGTTTTTCTCCATCCTGTTCATCAAACGTGACCTCATGGTGATCTGTTACGATCACTGTCATCCCCATTTCTTTTCCATACGCGATTTCATCTGCTGCCGCGATCCCATTATCACAGGTAATGAGCGTATCTACACCGGCTTCATAAGCTCTTTCGACCAGATGCCTGTTCAGTCCATATCCGTCACTGATACGGTCTGGTATATCACTGTCCACATCCGCACCGAGACGTTCCAGTCCTTCCAGCAGAATGTAAGTTGCATTCACTCCGTCTATATCATAATCTCCGATCACCCGGATTTTCTTATCTTCCAGGATCTTCTCTTTCAGAATATCGATTGCTTTATCCATATCTTTCATCAGCATTCCATCATACAGATCACTGATTGTTCCATTCAGATAGCGGTCAACCGCTTCTTCCCCGATCACATCCCTGTTCCGGATCAGACATGCCAGCCGCGGGCTGATCTGGTATTTTTTCCCTATTGCCTCAAAATCTGCGCCTTTCCGCAGCAGAACCCATCGTTCCATTGTTGTCGCTCCTTTGTCTCTTCAGTCTAAGTACAATTACTTTTTAATTTTAAAAAAGCAGTTATACCCTGTCAACAGGCACAACTGCTTTTCAAATCATTTTCTGATTTATTTTTTCTTTTTGTTTGTTGCTTTTTTAGAGGCTTTTGTTTTCATAACATACCACAGGGCTCCTGTGATACATACGGAAGAATATCCTCCGCAGATGATACCTGCCATAAGCGGTGCTGCAAATTCACGAATAGAACTTACACCCATAATAAACAGAACAAATACCATGATAAATGTCGTCAACGATGTATAAATACTTCTTGTCAACGTCTGTGTTATACACTTATTTACCACTTCAGCCAGATCATCGTTTCTCTTCATCAGTGGAAGTTCCTCACGGATTCTGTCAAAGATTACAATCGTTGCATTGATGGAATAACCGACAATCGTCAGCATACATGCAATAAATGTTGTTCCCACTGAGATTCTGGATGCCGCATAGAATGCAAGTACCACCAGAACGTCATGTAACAGTGCCGCAACCGCACTTGTAGCAAAACGTACATCTTTGAAACGGAACCAGATGTAAAGCAGCATAAAGATTGTTGCCACGATCACGGCAATTACTGCATCACGACGCATCTCACCACTGATCGTAGAACTTATATTTTCAGCTGTGATATCGGATTCTTTCACTCCAAATGTAGTTTTCAGTGCTTTGTTGACCTGCTCACGTTTCGCAAGACTTAATGTCTTTGTTTTAATAATGACCTGTTTGGTTCCGGACACCTTCTGTGTCTGAATGTTGTGGTCTCCGGTAATCTTTTCTACTACAGGAACAATCTCTTCATCGATCTCATCGATAGAATAATCTTTGTCAAATTTCACATTCATAGAAGTTCCGCCCTGGAAATCCAGACTGTATGCCAGTGCTCCATTTCCCTTTGCTGAATTAACTCCCATGATCACAAATCCTGCAAGGATCAGTGCAATGGAAACGCTGAAGAATATCTTCTTCTTTCCGAGGAAATTCACCGGCTTTCTTTCTTTCATCTGATGATAATACAGACTCTCTTTGCGGATTCCGATTCCATAGAATGCATATACGATCATACGTGTGATCACCAGTGCGGTAAACATGGATACCACAATACCGATTGCCAGTGTCTGTGCGAATCCTTTTACTGTTCCGGAACCTTTGAACCACAGAACCGCTGCTGCAATCAGGGTTGTTACGTTACCGTCAACGATAGCTGACATTGCTTTCTGGAATCCTGCCTTAAGTGATGACTTCACAGTTTTTCCTTTCATCATCTCTTCACGCACACGGGCAAAGATAATAACGTTCGCATCCACCGCCATACCAATACTTAAAATGATACCTGCAATACCCGGAAGGGTTAAGGTTACATTAAATGCATTCAGGATCACTAGTACAATCTCTGTATAGATCAGCAGTGCAAGACTGGATGCCAGTCCCGGAAGCCTGTATACCAGAATCATAAACAGGAATACCAGGATCAGACCGATCACTCCCGCCTTCAGACTTGTGCTAAGTGCCTGCTCTCCAAGTTGTGCTCCGACTACATTCGAACGTAATTCTTCCAGTTCCAGTTTCAGTCCACCGATACGGATCGTTGATGCCAGATTATCAGCTTCTTCGTATGTAAAGTCTCCGGTAATATAAGCCTGTCCGCCTGTGATCGCAGACTGGACAACCGGACTGGAGATGGTCTCACCGTCATAAATGATCGCAATCTGTTTTCCGATATTGTTCTGTGTTGCTGTAGCAAATTTCTTTGTTCCTGATTTTGTCAGGTTCAGTTCTACGGAGTATTCTTTATTCCCCATATCATCCTGACCACTCTTTGCAGATGCGCTCTTTACATCGGTTCCTGTAAGGACCGTCTCACCATCTGCTGTTTGGAAAGAAAGGGAACCTGGTTTTCCAAGTTCATCCAGAATCTTATTGGCATCTGTAACACCAGGAATCTCGATATTGATTCGGTCGTCTCCCTCCTGGTATACACTTGCTTCTGTACTGTACTGCTCTACTCGCTTTTGCAGCTTATAGATTGTATCACTCATCTCTTCTTTGGTCGGATTCTTATCTTTTACCTGATAAGTGATGCTGACACCACCGGCAAGATCCAGACCAAGTTTGATGTTCTTCATCGCACCGGTCTTAGATTTTCCAATTCCTGTGATAACAGTAAAACCAAGACCGACGATGAGAATTACAGTCAGAAGCAGACTCAGTATGCTTTTTGACTTTTTCATCGTTCTCCTACACATCCTCTCGAATTATTTATTCTTCTGCAAGTGCAGCCTTCATCATGATCGCACACTCTACACGCTTCCTTTGCATCTCACAGCCGATCTCATAGGTATCATGGATCGTACCGTGGAAATTGTAAGAGTTCGCCATACATCCACCACTGCAATAGAATTTTGCAAAACAGTTTCTGCATTTATCTTTCGAATACACATTACAGCTTCTGAAATCGTCCGCGATCTCCGGCTTCACGATTCCATCGTCCACATTCCCCATCAGAAACTCTTCCTGTCCGACGAACTGATGGCATGGATAGAGGTCGCCCCATGGTGTAACAGCCAGATACTCTGTTCCGGAACCACATCCGGATAAACGTTTTGCCACACACGGACCACCGTTTAAATCTATCATAAAATGGAAGAAATTGAAGCCTTTTCCCTCTTTCTCGCGTTCGATCATCATCTTCGCAAGTTTGTCATATTCCTCCATGATCTTAGGAAGATCTTCCTCCCTGATCGCATACGGATCACTTTCATCTCCAACGACCGGCTCGATCGACATCTGTTTGAATCCAAGATCTGCAAAATGCATAATATCATTGGAAAAGTCCAGATTGTTTCTTGTAAATGTTCCACGGATATAATATTTTTCCTGATTTCTGCTTTCTGCAAGCTTCTGGAATTTCGGAACGATCAAATCATAGCTTCCCGTTCCGTTACGGAACGGACGCATCTGGTCATTGATTTCCTTTCTTCCATCCAGACTTAATACAACATTGTCCATCTCTTTATTTACAAATTCCTGGATCTCATCATTTAAAAGGACACCGTTGGTCGTAACGGTAAAACGGAAATGCTTGTTATGGATCTTCTCCTGTTCTCTTCCGTAAGCCACCAGATCTTTTACAACCTGCCAGTTCATCAGAGGTTCCCCTCCGAAGAAGTCAACTTCCAGGTTGCGGCGGTTTCCGGAATTTGCGATCAGGAAATCCAGTGCCTTCTTACCCACTTCAAAACTCATAAGTGCACGTCTTCCGTGGTACTCTCCCTCTTCTGCGAAGCAATATTTACAGGCAAGGTTACAGTCATGTGCAATGTGCAGGCACAATGCTTTTACGACCGTTTTCCTCTTCTTCACCTCTTCAATCATACATTCGTATGTATCTTTTACAAATAACTGTCCGCCTTCTGTCAGCTCGATCACGTCTGACAATGCATCTTCGATATCTGACGCTTCGTATTTATTTCCCAGTGACTGCAGAAGCTGATCTTTTACACCTGTTTCTTTTAATGTTCCGGCAGTTGGTTCTGTCTCTGATCCGTTCAATTTTGCGATCACATCATAACAGACATCATCTACCACATGTACAGAGCCGCTGTACACATCCATAACGATATTGTATCCATTATTACGGTACTGATGAATCATATCTGGTACCCCTTTCTTGTTTTTCATATTCTATATCGGAAAATTCCTGTTATTTCTCTGATTGTCTGAAATCTCATGCTGTCAGATAATTCCATGAACAGCAAGAAACAGCGACCCTAAAGACCGCTGTCCCGAGTATCCATATGATTTTAAATTATTTGTTCTGTTCGCAAGTCTGATTTCCTACTGTGCAGGATGTCTTACATGCTGACTGGCATGATGTCTGACATTCGCCACATCCACTTTTTTTCAGGTTGCTGTTCATAGGTTTATTCAATGATTTTACATGTTTCATGTTCATGTCCCTCCTTACTATTGCTTAACTTATATTATTATAACATTTCAACATAGGTTTCGCAATCCTTTTCTTAGGATATCATTCCGCCGGCCATGCCGCCTCCCGCACACAACGCAAACGTCACCAATATCTCTGTACTGCTTCCATGAAATGTGCGGTAGATTCCGACTGTGACAAGCAAAAGTAACGCAAAATACAATATTCCCAGAACAATTCCCCACAGGAACCGCCTGACTTTTGCAAGTTTTCCCACCACAAGTCCGCCGGTAAATGTCGAGATCAGATAGACTGCCGTCACTCCTGCCGTCACCGCGCCTTCATTTAATTCGAATTTATAAAGAGCCAGCGCCAGTATTATCAGAAGAATACCTGTCACTACATATGCCGCAAGAAGAGCTTTCACCATCCACATGATCCATACTTCATTTTGTTCTTTTTTTCTCATCTGCTCCCTCCTCATCTATCACAGATTATGAAGGGAGACTCTCATTTATGCTTCTGTTCTGTCCATAATTGTTCTATTGTTCCATCTGTTTTCCCAGAACCTTCGCTGTATATTCCGCAAGGCAGATTTCTCTTTCTTCAAACAGGTCTTTCTGATCCATGTTCAGCAGGAGTACCGCCCCGATCACATCCCCCGCACACAGGATCGGACTGATCACCTCCTGACTGTAAGGTTCTGTTTTGCTCACCACCGGCACATATCTTTTTTCTCCTGCTTTTGCATTCTGCGTCTTTCTTTCCTTCAGAAACTCTCCGAGTTCCCTTGTTATATCTTCATCCTGCAGCTCTTTCTTCCCGTTTCCTGCCGCTGCGACCACCTGATCCATATCACAGATTCCTGCCAGACATCCCAGCATCTGCGACAGACTTTCTGCATACTGTTTGGCGAATGCCGATAATTCTCCGATCGGAGAATATTTCTTCAGAATAATCTCTCCTTCCTTGTCCGTGAATATCTCCAGTGGGTCGCCTTCCCTGATCCTCAGTGTTCTTCTGATTTCTTTTGGAACGACTACACGTCCCAGATCATCGATTCTTCTTACGATTCCTGTTGCTTTCATAGCATTTATCTTCCTCCTGTTTTTTTCTGTTTTTTCCATATTTTCTAACATATGGTTAGTATGCTGAGAAAAAGATGGAATTATTCATTCTGATATTAGACTGGATATTTTTTCAATAGTTTTGTATAATAGTTGGAAGAAAATATTAGGAGGAATGAATCATGAGTAAAATTGATGAAGTACGTGCTGATATGGTCAAAGCCATGAAAGCAAAAGACAAAGACACAAAGGAAACTTTATCCATGCTGCTTGCAGCTCTTAAGAATAAAGCAATCGACAAACGTGCGGATCTGACACCGGAAGAAGAGACACAGGTTATCTTAAAAGAGATCAAGCAGACAAAAGAGACACTCGATATGACTCCTGCAGACCGTACAGAGATCATCGAAGAATGCAATAAGCGTCTTGCAGTTCTGGAACAGTATGCTCCTAAGATGATGGATGAAGCAGAGATCAAAGAAGTTGTTGCTTCTGTTCTTGCAGAAATGGGACTGGATGCTCCTACTGCAAAGGATAAAGGAAAGATCATGAAGAACCTGATGCCTAAAGTAAAAGGCAAGGCAGACGGAAAGCTCGTTAACGAGATCGTATCTGCTTTTATGAATTAAGACAGTACCATTATTAATGGGCGGCACCCGGTTGGATGCTGCCCATTCTTCTTATCTCTATTCGTCTTAGTTACCCGAAGCACTGTCTGTACTTGTTCCGGTTGTACTTGTATCTTTGGCTTTTACGCTCAATTTCGTGAAATCAATCTTATTCCATGTTCCTTTGTGAACAGTGATTTTTTCCTCTTTCTTCCATTTCTTTAATACTTTTTTATAGTATTTATCCTGTTTCTCCGTGAGCAGGGACTGTTTCTTGGTCTCTGTGGCTGCTTCATCATTGAGGCTTGTAACTTTTGCCACATAGCATGCGGTATCGCTTTCAACCACACCCGTAAGCTCACCTTCTCCCAATTTGTCTGCTGCTTTTACAACTTCTTTAGACGGACTTACAGAATCCGAATCAAACGTTGCATCTTTTGCTTCGGTTCCCTGTTCGGTTGCATAGGATGCAAAATCTTCCGCCGTCTTTGCTCCCTCTGCAAATGCCGCAGCTTTTTCCTTTACCTGCTTCTTCTCATCATCGGATACAGTCGTATCTGATGAATCGGACGAATCTGATGATGTAGTATAATCAAACTCCACATACTGCATATGCTTCTGTACTGCTTCTTCATCTGTTACATTCACATTTGCTTCCGCTACGATTGCCGAACGCATCTTCTGCTCGATCACCATCAATGTCATGACACGTTTTACATTCTCTTCGGAACCAGATACCTTGTCTTTTTTCTTCTGGGAGTTGGCCTTGTCAAATTCTTCAGCCGCATCATCGATTGCTTTTTTATCTGCTTTTGTAATCTTTACGTCATAATCCTTCATATGCTTTTCCAGAAGTGCCATATTCTTCAGATCATCCAGCAAAGTTTCTTTGATCGATTCTTCATAGGTCTTGCCATCTGACGCATTTTTCGTCCACATATCATCTCCGCCGAAATAACTCGCAAAGTATGTTTCGTACTGAGCCTGTGTATATCTTGCATAGAAATTTGCAACACCTGCCGTGATCTCTTCATCTCCTGCTTTTACGACCACCGCATCATCCTTCAGCGATCCACATCCGGTAAGTGATGCTGCCATAATCCCTGCCAGCGCTAATATTAATGCTCTTTTTTTCATTTATCCTAACCTGCCTTTATTTGCTTAATGGGTCAATTATACCGCTTTTTTCTCCGCCTATCAATCCTTTCAACCCATTTAACACATTTTTCGTAATTTCCAGTGCATCTGTCTGCTTCTCTTTCAGATTTCTTCTCTTCTTCTCATAGATAAAACACGGCTGGGTTCCATCTGCTTTGAATGTCAGTTCCCCACGGAAATCTTCGATCAGCTTCGGAATCCGTTCCGGATGTACCTTCGCTTTTTCATACATGATAAATGTGTAAACCTCTCCCTTTTGTTCGACAGCCGTTACATACAACTGATGTGCCTGTGCTTTCAATGCGGCAACTTCCAAAAGTTTCTCCACCTTCTTCGGAATATCTCCAAACCGGTCTGTCAGTTCTTCTGCCATATCTTCCATTTCTTCCCGGCTCTCAATTGCAGCGATTCGTTTATAGACATCCAGTTTCTGGTATTCATTCGGAATATAAGATGCCGGAATAAATGCATCCACATTCAGATCCATCGTAGTTGTGAAGGTCTCCTCTTCTTCCATCTCACCTTTCAGATGCTTCACCGCTTCGTTCAACATCTTACAGTAAAGGTCATATCCGACCGCCTCCATATGACCATGCTGCTCCGCACCCAAAAGATTTCCCGCTCCACGGATTTCCAGGTCACGCATCGCAATCTTGAATCCTGAGCCAAGGTCCGTGAATTCACGGATAGCAGCCAGCCTCTTTTCTGCCACTTCTCTTAACATCTTATCTCTCCGGTAGAGAAGGAATGCATATGCCATGCGGTTGGAACGTCCGACACGTCCGCGCAGCTGGTAAAGCTGTGAAAGTCCAAGCCGGTCTGCATCATGAATGATCATCGTATTTGCATTTGAGATATCCAGTCCGGTCTCTATGATCGTTGTGGATACCAACACATCGATCTCTCCGTTGATAAAGTCGTACATGATCCTCTCCAGTTCATGCTCCCGCATCTGTCCGTGCGCATAGGCAACCGACAGATCCGGCACCAGCTTCTGCACATGTCCTGCTACCTCATCGATATCTTCCACACGGTTATAGACATAGTATACCTGCCCCTGTCTTGCGCATTCCCGTTCGATTGCTTCACGTACCATCTCGTCATTATATTCCATAACATATGTCTGGATCGGCATACGGTCATTCGGTGCTTCCTCCAATACACTCATATCGCGAATACCGATCAGGCTCATATGAAGTGTTCTCGGGATTGGAGTCGCTGTAAGTGTCAATACATCTACATTTTCCTTCAATTTCTTGATTTTTTCTTTGTGCTGAACACCGAACCGCTGTTCTTCATCGATGATCAGGAGCCCCAGATCTTTGAATTTCAAGTCTTCACTCAGTACCCGATGTGTTCCGATAATGATATCTACCAGTCCCTTTTTCGCATCCTCGACCGTCTTTTTCTGCTGTGCCGGTGTACGGAATCTGCACATCAGGTCAATCCGCACCGGGAACTCTTTCATACGCTGTACGAATGTCCGGTAATGCTGCTGTGCAAGAATCGTTGTCGGAACCAGATAGACTACCTGCTTACTCTCCTGTACAGCTTTGAATGCCGCACGGATTGCAACCTCCGTCTTACCAAATCCAACATCCCCACAGATCAGACGATCCATGATCTTATGACTTTCCATATCTTTTTTTACAGCCTCGATCGCCATCATCTGATCTTCCGTCTCTTCAAACGGAAACATCTCTTCAAATTCTCTCTGCCATACTGTATCTTCTCCGTAGACATAACCATCCTGCTCCTGTCTTGCCGCATACAGCTTCACCAGATCTCTTGCAATCTCTTTTACGGCACCGCGCACCCTGGTCTTGGTCCGATTCCACTCCTGGGTTCCCAGCTTATTCAGCTTTGGTTTCTTTGCATCGGCACTGGCATATTTCTGTATCAGATCCAGATGTGTTGCCGGGATATAGAGATTCCCGCCCTGTGCATACGAGATTTTCATATAATCTTTTGAAATCTTGTCTACAACGATCTTTTCAATTCCCTGATAGACGCCTACACCATGATTCTCATGAACAACATAATCTCCCGGCTTCAGTTCCGAAAAGCTCTGGATCTTGCGTCCTTCATAAGTCTTTCTCTTTTTCTTCTTTTTTCTTTTTCCGAAAATGTCCGACTCTGCGATCACAGTGAATTTAAGCATTGGATATTCATACCCTTCCGCAATGTATCCATATGCCGTCATAATTTCTCCTGGCTTTACTTCGCGCTCCAATTCTTCACCGTAATAACTGCTTAGATTATAATCTCTTAAATCTTCCGCCAGCCTCTTTGCACGGGTTCTCGATCCTGACAACAGGACTACCCTGTATCCGTTTCTTTTCAGTCTCTTAAGATCCTGTGTCAGCATCTCAAAACTGTTATTGTACGGATTCACACTCTTAGCCTGGATTTCATAAGATTCTCTTACTTCCAATCCCCTGCACTTCATCTCTAACGCAAAAAAGCCGATACTGCTGTAAGTATTGATCTTCTTCAGGATATCTGCAACCGGAAATATCTTTGCCTCTTCCTCTTCCAGTTCATACCCGTTCTCCAGACGCTTTTTCTGCGCTTCCAAAAACTCTTCTTCAATATTCTGTCCGCGCTCCACAAGACGCACCGGTTCATCCAGAAAAAGAATGGTATCTTCTTTCGAAAAATAATCCAGGAACGATACTCCCTTCTCTTCTCCCTGCGGAAATTCCACCGCCGGATAGATGGTAATTTCTGTCATATTCTCAATGGACCGCTGACTCTCCACGTCAAAAGTCCGGATAGAATCCACCTCATCTCCCCAAAATTCAATCCTTACCGGAAACTCCTCCGTCAGTGGATAGATATCCAGTATTCCTCCCCGCACTGCAAACTGCCCCGGGCCTTCTACCTGTACTTCCCTGTCATACCCTACATCAGAAAGTCTCTCTGCCATCTCGTCCAGTTTAAGGACACTGTCGTTTTGTATCTTCAGTACTTTTTCTTCAATACTCTCTTTTGGTGCGAGGTGATCCATGAACCCATCCAGACTTGTCACAATCGTCACAGGTGTTCCGGAAAGCACTGCCTGGATTCCTTCCATTCTCTGCTTCACCAGCTCTTTACTACGGATATCTGCTTTATAGAACAGAAAATCCTTTGCCGGATACAGATAAGTATTGTTGTCCAGGAATCGGTATTCTTCATATATCTGTTTTGCTTTTGTCTCACTGGAACAGGCGATGACCTTGTATTTACAGCCATCGCCAATTGCATACATCATATGAGATTTCTGGGAATTCACACATCCGCATACACGGATCATTCCTGCATCTTTTTTCTTATTTTTACAGAGTTCTTCAAACTCTGCAAGTTCTTTTAACGGTCCGATTAAGCCCTGCATCTTTTTATGCCTCCTTAGGCTTTACTTTCCTGTTATACTGGTTCATGGCAGCCTCGATCTCTCCATTTAAGATCATTCCCACCGCATGGTCTGCGCGGTCATATCCCTCTTCCATCAATTCACGATCTTCTTTCGAAAAATGTCCCAGTACATAATCCGCCAGGTCGTATTTCTTTGGCTTCTCCCCAACGCCGATCTTGATTCTCGGAAACACATCGGTTCCAAGGTTGGCAATAATATTTTTTATTCCATTATGCCCTCCGGCGCTTCCTTTCTTACGGATTCTCAACTGCCCTACATCCAGACTGATATCATCATAGATCACAAGAAGTTCGTGTTCTTCATCAATCTTATAATAATTGACCAGTTCTCTTAAGCTTTCCCCGCTCAGATTCATATACGTCTGCGGTTTTACCAGAAGCACCTTCTGTCCCCCGATCATTCCTTTGCCGATCAGTGCTCTTCCTTTTCTTCCGTCTACAGAAATATTATATCTGTCTGCCAACATATCTATGACATCAAACCCTACATTGTGTCTGGTTCCTTCATACTGAAGTGTAGGATTTCCAAGTCCTGCAATAATAAACATAATTTTTCACCTTCCATTTCTTTTATCATTCTACAAGAACCTTTTCCATTTGTCACGGAAAAATTAAACGAATAATTCTTCCACATTTTTCATACATTATAGAAAATGAAACAATCTTTGAAACCAATTACCAGGAGGTCTCACTATGAGTTCCAAAACAAAAATTGTTGTACTTCACATGAAAGAAATCATCTATACCGTTATTTTCGCAGTATTGGCCATTATTCTGATCCTGCTTTTGATATTCATGTTCCGCCCGGAACATCGCTCCGCCTCAAAAGATAACCGGATCTATACTCCGGGAATCTACACCTCAGATATCACTCTGAACAATACTGCGCTGGAAGTTGAGGTGACTGTAGATGAATCCCATATCAATTCCATCCGTTTCACCAATCTGAACGAATCTATCACAACCATGTATCCGTTCATCGAACCTGCGATCGAAGATATTGCCGAACAGGTCTACAAAAAACAGTCACTCGACAATATCCAGTATTCATCTGACACTCCTTACACTTCCCAGCTGATTGTCCAGGCCATTGAAACTGCATTGAAAAAAGCCGGAACTACAAAGTAGTTGCGGCTTTTTCTTACATCTGACAGTGGCCTGTGCGATGCCACCCGGCAGGTACTTTCGTCTTTTTGCTTTTATCCTTCAACGATAAGATAACGACCATCCGATAGCGCAAATACTTCTGATGCATCTTCAATCTCTTCGTCAGACATTCCACTGACATCCATTCCTTCCTGATCAAGGAATTCCCTGACTTCTCCGATATTATCTACGATAGAAGCCATACAGTCCTCCAGAAAAGCCTCTGCCTCTTCCAAAGTCTCTGCAACCGGTTCATCAAACAGCTGTCCCTGATTCAAAATAAACGTCTGCAGACATTCTTCATCATACTCGTACATACATCTCAACCTCCCTTATCGTAATATTACACAAACTGCAACAGTTCATCCGGTCTGTCGATCAGATCATCTACTTCCGCAGTTTCTAACGTTTTTCTGTCCCGGAATCCCCACAACACACCTATCGTCTTAAGGCCTGCATTCCTTCCGGTTGCCGCATCAACTTCTGAATCTCCGATATACAGGCATTCTTCTTTTGATACGTGCATCTGTTCCATAAGATACCATACTCCGTCCGGCTCCGGTTTCCTTCGGATACCTTCTTTCTGTCCCTGTGCATAATCAAACAATTCTTCTCCAAAGATTGCTTTCACAACTTTTACTGTCTGACGGTCCGGCTTATTGGAAAGGACTGCCAGTTGAATTCCTTTATCTTTCAATGCTTTCAACATCTCCGGGATTCCTTCATAAGGTGTTACATGATATGTACAATTCCGGTCAAATATACGTCCGTATATTTCCATCCCCTCTTCAATCCTTGAAGCATCTGTGTCTCCGGCTGCTTTCAGTGACTTTTCTATTAATACCCTGGCTCCATTCCCGACGAACAATCTGCACTGATCTTTTGTGATCTTGGAAAGTCCCATCTCCTCAAGTGTCAGATTTACGGAATATGTCATAGATTCCAATGTATTTGTTAATGTTCCATCCAGATCAAATATACAAGCTTTCATTATACAAATTCCTCCTGCAAATATCATAGTATGAGACCGTCAAAAATGCAATACCAAAAATACGCCAGCCCTTAGATAAGGTACTGGCGCATAGTTTTCAACGCATTCTTCTCCAGCCTGCTGACTTGAGCCTGGGATATCCGTATCTCCTTTGCAACTTCCATCTGCGTTCTTCCCTGAAAGAACCGGAGCTTGATAATATAACGTTCCCGTTCATCAAGATGCTTCATTGCTTCCTCCAGTGACAGGTCTTCCACCCATTTTTCTTCTTTATTCGTCTGATCACTCAATTGATCCATCACATACAATGCATCTCCACCATCATTATAGACCGGTTCCTGCAGACTCATCGGTATCTGGATTGCATCCAAAGCAAACATAATATCCTCTTTGGATATGCCAATTTCTGTCGCAATTTCCTGCACCGTCGGTTCTTTCTGGTTCTTCTTTCTGTAACTTTCCCTTGCATAGATTGCTTTATATGCCGTATCTCTGAGTGACCGGCTGACACGAATGGAATTGTTATCTCTCATGTACCTTCTGATCTCTCCAATGATCATTGGTACTGCATAGGTGGAAAATTTTACCTCTAATTCTGTGTTAAAATTATTAACCGCCTTAATCAGTCCGATACACCCAATCTGGAACAGATCATCCGGGTTCTCCCCGCTTGCCCCAAATCGTCTTATCACGCTCAGGACAAGTCGTAAATTTCCTTTAATGTACTCTTCTTTCGCTTCCCGGTCTCCTTCTTTGATGCGTGCAAACAAAGCTTCCTTCTCCTCCTCATTCAGGATAGGAAGCTTTGCCGTATTCACACCACATATTTCTACCTTTCCCTGTGCCATTACAGACCTCCTGTCAGAATCTCATCCATCAGTTTCTATTAAGATGATGCTCCTTATCGCACAGGCTTATGCGGTTTCTTATCAAATAAAAAAAATTTTACTCCTTGACATCTGACAGATTCTGCGTTATCTATCCCACTTATCTGCCAGATTCTGGATCTGGGTCTCGAACTTGGCCATATCTTTATTCGCCAGGCCTTCATTCTTATACACAACGTTCAGCAAACGCTTTGCAGCTGCCACCAGACGATTAAATGCGGATGCACTCTTAAGCTTACTCGGTTTCTCATCTGATTTTTTCGGAATCTTCTGTCCGATCGTTATAATCTCATTTGCTGCGAGGTCTACCGTTCCACCTGAATATGGTGCGAATGCCGGACAACCGAATGTATCTTCTACCAATTTTGCAAAATGATCTGTCACTGTATCTTCCCCATGCACAACCATTACGCGGTCCGGTATTTTTTCAAATCCCCTGATCCAGTCCAAAAGACCATTCATATCTGCATGTCCGCTGATTCCTTTCAATACCTCGATCCTGGCATTGACCGTGATATTCTCTCCAAACAGCTTTACACTCTCTGCACCCTCAATCAGTTTTCTTCCAAGCGTTCCGACTGCCTGATATCCCACAAAACAGATCGTGCATTCCGGACGCCACAGATTGTGCTTCAAATGATGCCGGATCCGTCCTGCTTCGCACATACCGGATGCAGACAGGATAACTTTCGGTTTTGTGTCAAAGTTGATCTGTCTGGACTCGTCACTGGTAATCGTCGTCTTCAGACCCCGGAACAGCAGAGGATTGATCCCCTGATTTACCAATTCCATTGCTTCCTCATCAAAACATCCTTTGACATTTTTATTAAACACATTCGTAGCTTCGATTGCAAGCGGACTGTCCACATATACTTCAAATCCCGGAAATTCCGGAAGCAGATTCTTTTCTTTGATCTCACGGATAAAGTACAAAATCTCCTGCGTACGTCCAACCGCAAAAGAAGGAATCACCACATTGCCGCCTTTTTGGAATGTCTCTCTCAAAATCCTTGTAAACTCTCCCACATAATCTGGAATATCCTCACCATGTGTACGGTCTCCGTATGTAGATTCGATTACCAGATAGTCTGCCTCTTTTACTAACTGGGGATCTTTAATGATCGGCTGATTGACATTTCCTACATCTCCGGAAAATACAACCTTCTTTGAGACATCTCCTTCGGTTATCCATACTTCAATGCTTGCCGATCCAAGCAGATGCCCCACATCATTGAATCTTACTTCAATTCCGTCACACAACGTAATCTTCTGTCCGTAATCTACCGGTGCCAGAAGCTTCGTTGCGGCATCTGCGTCTGCAACCGTATAAATCGGTTCGTATTCCGGTTCTCCGCTTCTTCTTGCCTTCCTGTTTCTCCATTCCGCTTCAAATTCCTGAATATGTGCGCTGTCACGAAGCATAATATCACAAAGATCCGCCGTTGCAAATGTGGTGATGATCTCCCCGGAAAATCCTTTTTTCACCAGAAGCGGAATATTTCCGGAATGATCAATATGTGCATGTGTCAGAAGAATGTAATCTACATCTCCCGGTGCAACCGGAAGTTCCTGATTCTCGTAAAGATCCGGTCCCTGCTCCATTCCACAGTCAATCAAGATATTCTTTCCGCATGCTTCAAGAAGATGACAGCTTCCAGTCACTTCATGGGCTGCTCCAAAAAAACTAAGCCTCATATGACCAACCCCTTTTTCTTTTTATTGTAGCACATTTTCAGGAATACTTCACCATTTCCCGGCGCAATCTTTGCATAATCTTTTTCTCTAATCTGGATATGTAAGACTGGGAAATACCAAGCATATCTGCCACCTCTTTCTGTGTCTTTTCTTCTCCGTCGGCTGTCCCCAAACCGAACCTCATCCGGATGATCATCTGTTCCCTTCCTGACAGGCGGCTGATTGCTTTGATCAGTACTTTCTTCTCTGCATCATTTTCCAGATCCTTATAGACAGCATCTTCCTCTGTTCCCAAAATGTCCGACAACAGCAGTTCATTTCCATCCCAGTCGACGTTTAAAGGCTCATCAATCGACACTTCCATCTTGGTCTTACTATTTCTCCTCAGATACATCAGAATCTCATTTTCAATACATCTGGATGCATACGTTGCAAGTTTGATATTCTTATCTGGATCAAACGTATTAATTGCTTTTATCAACCCAATTGTACCTATAGAAATCAAATCCTCAACTCCTACTCCGGTATTATCAAATTTCTTTGCAATATACACAACCAGACGAAGATTGTGTTCAATCAGCATTTTTCTTGCCTGTTCATCATTCTCTGTCCCCAGTCCCCGTATTGCTTTTCTTTCTTCCTCTGTTTCCAATGGTGCCGGAAGAATATCCGATCCTCCTATATAATGAATGTCTTTTTTGTCCGAAAAAAAGAGAGACCGGAAATCCGGAATAACTTTCAATTTAAACTGATGTGGAACTGCCACTTTTATCACCATTTTTCTTTCCTCCTGTCAATATATCTGGATTGATAATCATCTGATAATTTTCTGAACCTAATTCTTCTTCACTTACTGCCACTAATGGATGTTCCACATTTATCTTGTTTCCATCCCGTATGATCTGCATCTTATCCAGCCGGAACGCCGGCATCACACCCTCTTTTTTCCCGATGGAATGATAAGAAATATATCTGAATCGTTCCGGTTTCTTTTCCTCTGTCAGTCTTCTTACAGATGCTCTGTCTATAATACTGACAGGATCATTACTGATCGTATCACTCAATGTATTCCCTGTATCTATCAGTCCTCTCAGTCTGTCATTTTTTTCTCCAAAAAACACTTCGACTTCACAGTAACGATTTCCTTTCTCTGAAAAGAATAAAATGATTTTCCAGATTACCGACACGAGGTAGTAACTGATTACAGCCAATAAAAAGAACATACTTCCCCGCCTTATATACTGTTGAACGAACTGGAACACACCTCCCAGCAGAAATGACTCTATATACAAGAGCACCCATCCTCTGAACAATTCCCGGCCCCATTTTATTCCAAGGCCGGCCTTCATCATTACTACATTAATGACTCCATGAAATACTACAAATCTTAATACCGGTGTTTTCCTGAATATGACAATTGCAATACATGTCATCGCGGCTCCAGTTGCCGCTCCTGCAAAAACCCTTCCATACCCCGCCGGACAGGCAAGTAATTTCTTCAGAAGGATCAAAAGAATCGCATCCATTGTAAAATTCACCATAAAAAACACATCTACATATAATTCATAGTACACATCAGGCCTTCTTTCTCTTTCCGTGCACAGAAATAAATTTGTTGTTTTAAACAAGTAACATTATATAAATTTTTTCAAAAGGATTTTGTCAGATACTGTATGTGATTCCGTTTTTCGTTCGACAGCTCTCGTAACCCTGCGAACATATTAGTAAAACTAAGATACACAAAAAAGACCGTATACAAGTCAGCTCACGCCAACCTGTGTACGATCTTTCTTATAGAAATGTATGTAAGAGAAACTGCCTGCGGCATATTCTCTGTATTCTAAGTAGTACTATTCTTTATGTGATTATTTTTTAAAGAAATCAGGAATTTTAATTGACTGTTCTTTCACCTTGCTTGTAGGTGTTCTAGGTGTATCCAGTGTAGGAGTGGTTCCACCCATTGGACGTCTTGTTGCAGTTCCCGTTGTCTCTCTCTTTGTTGTTGTTCCGAAATCAAGTCTTGGTGATACCGGACGTTCTGCCTGCGGTGTACGTACTGCCTGCTGCTGTCCATACATTGCACTGCTCTGACGTACCGGTCTCTCATATGCAGATGCATGTCCTTGCTGACCATGTGGCATCGCAGATGTTCTTCCTTGATTTTCCAGTCTTGATTTTAATTTTGAAGCACTTCCGCCAACATTATGAAGTCCTGTAGCAATTACAGTAATTGTAGCTTCGTCTGCTCTGGAATCATCATACATTGCACCAAAAATGATGTTCGCATCTTCTCCGGCCAGTTCCTGTACATATTCTGCTGCATCGGATGCATCCATAAGTGTGATATCACCGGATACATTGATGATGACATGAGATGCTCCGGCAATAGTTGTCTCCAGAAGCGGACTGGCAACAGCCTGTTTTACAGCTTCCAGTGCTTTATCATCACCACGTCCCTGACCGATACCAATGTGGGCAATTCCCTTATCTGTCATAACTGTCTGTACATCTGCGAAGTCAAGGTTAATCAGTGAAGGTACATTGATCAGATCTGTGATTCCCTGAATACCCTGCTGTAACACTTCGTCAGCTTTCTTCAAAGCTTCCGGCATCGTTGTACGTCTGTCTACAACTTCCAGCAGTTTATCATTCGGGATTACGATCAGTGTATCTACACTTTCTTTTAATTTTTCAATTCCTGCAAGGGCATTGTTCATACGTGTCTTTGACTCAAAACGGAAAGGCTTTGTTACAACACCAACTGTTAATGCTCCCTGTTCTTTTGCAATGCGGGCAACAACCGGTGTAGCACCTGTTCCTGTTCCGCCGCCCATACCACAAGTTACAAATACCATATCAGCACCTTTCAGTGCTGCTGATACTTCTTCTGCACTTTCTTCTGCAGCTTTCTCACCAATCTCTGGTCTTGCACCAGCTCCCAGACCTTTTGTGATCTTATCACCGATCTGCATCAATGTCGGAGCTTTACACAGCTGAAGTGCCTGTTTATCTGTATTGATCGCTATAAATTCAACACCGGCAATCTGCTCATCAATCATTCGGTTTACTGCGTTATTACCGCCTCCACCGACTCCAACAACAATTATTTTTGCCGCTGCTTCTGATTCATTTGTTTTAATTTCTAGCAAGGGTTTCTCCTCCTTTGTTATCCTTATTATATATTATACATCCCATTGATAGAGCAAGTGAGATGAACTCAGTTTGCTATATATAGTATATAATATAGACTTTCGTGTAAAATATCAATAGAATTTCTCTAATTTTTCTAATTTTCTTGTGAAATTTCTTTCATCTCAAAAGTAATCGTAGTGTTATTCTCTGAATAGGTCTCCAAATGCAGGATTCCCTCTTTATCACCAAGCTTTTTTAAGATCGGCTTGATCTGAGCAATCTGTTCACCAGATACCTGGCTTCCCAGACAGGCACTTACATTTCCAAATTTCATATAGATCTGCTGCTGTTTTACCGTCACATTTTCCGGATATATCCCATATTTCTGACTTTCTGCACATGCTTCCAGTATTTCATTAAATTTTGTCTGATTTGATGTTCGGATCTGCTTATACAGTTTGCCTGATTTTATCTTCAGTCCCTCTACAACCGGTATCTGCGCATCTTTTACCGAAGATTGTTTTACCACAAGTCCACTCTGATCAAAATAACTATAGGTTGTTCCGGTTTTCACGCACCCGGTAATTGCCTTTTCTTTTACCGTAATCTGCAGTGTCCACGGATTTTTCATTCTGACTTTTAAAGAATCCAGACATTTCGGTACGGTTCCTTTTCCCATAGAATATTTTGCAACTACATATAAAGAATTATCCGACAGCTTATCATTCTGCACGCAATTCACAATCTCCTGACTGTCACAGTACTCATTTCCGCTTACTTCTATTTCTTGAATATAGAACAGCAAAATACCTCCGATAATGATGATCGCTGCTGCCAGCAGCAGAACAATCACTGCATATACATGATGCTTTTTTCCATTCTTCTTGTTCCCTTGTTTTTTCTTTGGCCTCTGGTTTCCCATATATGATTCAAACTTCCTTTCATCCACATGTATATTATTTTACCAAACATGACACATTCAACACAAGCCCCATTTCAAAAAGCAGGAACATAACCGAAGTTCCTCCATAACTGATGAATGGCAATGTAATTCCCGTATTCGGTATGGTATTTGTCACAACCGCAATATTAAGAATTACCTGTATCATCATGTGTGCCATTGCGCCGGATGCGATCAAAGCTCCCTCCAGATCGGGTGCATGAGATGCAATAATAAAAAAGCGCCATATCAGGATGAAAAATAATAACATTACAAATACTGCCCCGATCAATCCCATTTCCTCACAGATAATAGAAAATATCATATCATTCTGCGCTTCCGGTACAAATCCGAGTTTCTGGATACTGCTTCCAAGTCCCCTGCCAAACAATCCTCCTGATCCGATTGCATACAGCCCCTGAAGTGTCTGATAGCCTTTCTCATATTTTTCCGGATGCTGCCAGATCTGCAGCCGTTCAAGCCGGTAACTTTCCATAGCAAGAAATATCCCCATAAATGCACACCCCAGACACACCATCCACGCAAATTGCCCATACTTCGGACTTGCGACAAATACCAGGATGACTGCTATTCCCAGAATAATAACCGCTGTGCTCAAATTGCTCGCCCCAACCAGACCTACAATTGGCAGCACACTGATAACAATCTTGCAGACTGTTGAAAATTTCCACATTTTTTCTGCATTTCTTAGTATGATATATGTCAGGAACAGAATCACCGCAACCTTTGCAAATTCCGATGGCTGAAAAGAAAATGGTCCAAAAGACAACCATCTTTTGGACCCATTGTATTCTTCTCCGAACAACATTACCAGTACTCCGAGTAAAATAGATAACAGATATCCCGGAACTGCCCACTTTTTCCAGATATGATAGTCTATATTCGCTATACACCACATACCCATAATCCCGAGAAGCGTTGCAAATACCTGTTTTTTCAGATAATAAAACGTATCCTGGAATTTTATCTCTCCATTATATGCACTTGTGCTGTAGAGAATCACAAGACCAGTTACGATAATGATTGCCAGTACTAATATCAGAACTCTGTCACATTTTTTCTGTTCCGTTTGTTCTGACTGCCACGAATACTTCAACCCGTTCACTCCTTATAAGGAATTTACAATCTCTTTGAACTTCTCTCCGCGTACTTCGTAACTTGGGAACATATCCCAGCTTGCACATGCCGGTGAAAGCAGAACCGCTTCTCCCTCTTTTGCAATCTTCGCTGCCGTGAGCACTGCTTCTTCAAATGAATCTACAAACATATAATCAGTAAATCCGCACTTTTCAGCGTCAGCAGCAATTTTTTCTCTGGTATCCCCAAGAAGAATCAGTTTTTTTACTTTTCCGTCAAAACTTTCTATCCACTCTGTATATTCAGAGCCTTTATCATATCCGCCACCGATCAGAACAGTCGGACGCTTCATTGCCTGGATTCCTTTGATCGCAGCATCCGGATTGGTTCCTTTTGAATCGTTATAATATGTAACTCCATTCTTCTCTGTTACATATTCAATACGATGCTCCACACCACCAAACGCTTTCACACTTTCACGGATCACTCCTACAGGAACTCCGTAAACTGCTGCCATCGCACATGCCGCCATAACATTCTCGTGATTGTGTGTTCCAAGAATCTGCAGTTCATCTACATGGCAGATTGTCTCTTTTACACCTTCATAATTGTAGATGATATTTCCCTCTTCCAGATATATTCCCTCTTCCAGTTTACGCTGACTGCTGAAATATAGAACTCTGGCTTTTACTTCATTGCCAAATTCCCTTGTCAGTTTGTCTTCATAATTCAGGATACAGTAGTCTTCTTCTGTCTGATTCTTTGCAATATTCTTCTTTGCATTCACATACGCTTCCATCGTATGATGCCGGTTCAGATGATCCGGTGTAAAATTAAGAATTGCACTGACCCTCGGACGGAATTCAACAATACTTTCCAACTGGAAACTGCTCATCTCCGCAACCGTGATCGAATTCTCTGTCATATCTTCTACTGCAGTTGTGTACGGTGTTCCAATGTTTCCAACAACAAATACATCATCCTGATAATTCTTCATAATCTCACCAAGAAGTGTAGTTGTAGTCGTCTTGCCGTTCGTTCCTGTAATAGCAAGAACATCGCCTTTTCCAAACTGATAAGCAAGCTCCACCTCTCCGATAACCGTAATTCCCTGCTTACGCATCTTTTCGATCACCGGAAGGTCTGTCGGAACTCCCGGACTTAATACAGTCATATCAAGTTCTGCAAGGATTTCTTCAGGAAACTCACCAATTATGATCTTTGCGTTGCTGTCTGCACCGGACTGCTGTCTTACTTTTTCTTCCATAAGCTTCTTATTTCCATCATACAGTACGACTTCCGCTCCCTGTCTTTCCAGAATCTTTCCAGCTCCGATTCCACTGATCCCAAGACCAAATACAAGTACTTTTTTTCCTTTTACTTCCATGTTACCCTCCTACATAGCCATCAGTGCGATCAGGCATAAAATTGCTGTGATAATCGAAAATACTGCAACAACTCTTGTCTCTGACCATCCGCACAGTTCAAAATGATGATGTATCGGCGCCATCTTAAAGATTCTTTTACCGCCGGTCTTTTTAAAATATGTTACCTGGATCATAACGGATAATACTTCTACCAGATAGATAAATCCAACAATGATGATGAAAATCGGCATCTGGAGCATATATGCTGCGGATGCTACAAATCCTCCCAGCGCCAGGGAACCCGTATCCCCCATAAACACACTTGCCGGATATACATTAAACAGCAGAAATCCAAGGAGTGCTCCCACCACCGCACAGGTAATCGGCTCAATTCCGCTTTTTGTTCCAATTGCGACAACCGTAAAGAATGTTGCAACCAAAACCGTAACACTGGATGCCAGGCCGTCCAGTCCATCTGTAAAATTCACACCATTTACGGTTCCGATCACTACAAAGAACATCAATGGAATTGCCAGCCATCCAATGTTCAGATATCTTCCCCCACTAAAAGGAATCAGCATTGTAAGTGGAACCCCTGCAAATTTCACCATATAAAATGCAAAGATTGCTGTTACCACGATCTGAAGTGCCATCTTCTGCTTTGGATATAATCCGTCCGAACGTTTCATTACAACTTTCAGATAATCATCCAAAAATCCGATCAGACCAAATCCAAGTGTCAAAAACAGGATCGGAATGATCTTCGGATAACGTCCGATATAAATAACGGAAGTGATCACAACCGCCAACAGGATCATTACGCCTCCCATCGTCGGAGTTCCTGCTTTCTTCAAATGAGACTGCACTCCATCTTCTCTCTCCGTCTGATCCATCTTAAGTCTTCTGAGTACAGGTATCACAAGAGGACCAAGAATCACACTTAACACAAATGAAATCAATACCGGAATAAACACCTTATAATCCATAATCCACCTCTTTAATTCTTTTGTTATTCAGTTAATCTCTAACTTTACCTAGTATACTGCATTTCCAATTGTTTTTCAATGCCAAGATAAGGCAATATATTTTCGAAAATATTACCGATTACCGGAGCTGCGATCGTACCTCCGTAATAAATTCCCTGCGGATCATAGATCACACACATTCCCAGGATCTCCGGATCATCTGCCGGGGCAAATCCCACAAAAGAAGATATGTACTTGTTCGCACTTCTCGGTAATGTCTGGGAGGTCGCCGTCTTGCCTCCGATTCTGTATCCTTCCACATACGCATTCTTTCCGGATCCTTCAGAAACGACACTTTCCAGAAGTATCCTCATAGTCTCAGATGTCTTTTCCGAAACAATATGCTTTTTTTCACTATAGTGAAATTCTTTCGTTACTTTCCCGTCTTCATTCAGGATCTCCGTTCCAAAGTGCGGCGTCACTCTCTTTCCCCCATTGATCAGTGCACTTACTGTCGCTGCAAGCTGGATTGGTGTAATCTGAAACGACTGTCCAAAACTGATCGTAGCCAGTTCTACCTGTCCGATATTTTCCTTTTTATGCATGATCGTCCCTGCTTCTCCCGGGATATCTACCCCCGTCAGATTCATCAGACCAAACTTATGAAAATAATCGCAAAATCTATCGACTCCGATACGAAGTCCCAGTTCTATAAATACCGGATTGCATGAATTCTGTATGCCCTGCACAAAGTTCTCCGTACCATGCCCTCCCACCTTATGACAGCGTATTCTGCGGTCTTCTACCATTTTATATCCGGGACATTGAAACTGATCTGTAAGACGGACTACCCCTTCTTCCAGACCTGCAGATGCTGTAATGATCTTAAATGTGCTCCCCGGCTCATAGGTATCGTTGATACATCCGTTTCTCCACATCTGATTCAGAGCATCCTGCTTCTGCTCATCCGTCATATTTTCATCCGACTCTTCTTCCGTATTCAGCTCAAACGGCCGGTTCAGATTGAATTCCGGAACGTTTACCATCGCATATATTTCCCCGTTCTGAGGATTCATAAGAAGAATTGCCGTTTTTTCCGCCTGCTTTTCCTGCCGCACTTTTTCCGCCATCTGCATAGCATACTTCTGCATATTATAATCCAGACTGATCTTTAATGTATTCCCTGCCACTGGCTCTTTTCTGTCTTCTGCGACACCATCCAGTTCGATTCCTCTTGCATCTGTTGTTGTCAGGATCTTACCGTCAACACCTTTCAGATATTTATCATATTTTACCTCAAGTCCGATGATTCCCTGATTGTCAGCTCCGGTAAACCCCAATACTTTAGAGGCAAGCGCATCATATGGATAAAATCTTTTAAAATCTTCATCTACTTTTACTCCTGCCATCCCCAGATTTCGGATCTTATCTCCCGTTTTTTTATCCACATTTGATTTTATCCTTTCTATGGATGATATCTTTTCCACACGTTTGCGCACCTCACTGCTATTCATTTCAAGAAGTTCCGATAAATTATCAATGACTGTTTCCGCTTCCCTGATCTGACTATGTATCACAGAAATTGTACATACCGTCCGGTTTGTTGCCAAAACTTTCCCATTCCTGTCAAGGATTTCTCCTCTCGCAGCCTTAATGTCACGTTCCCTCTCATGCAGATCTTCCGCTTTTTTCTGATAATATTCTGCATCAAATACCATAAGATAGGTCAGTCTTCCGATCAAAACAAATATCATCGCAAAGGCTCCGGCGAATACCACCAGTATTTTTCTTTTATGAAATGTTTTGTTTTTCATAATAAAAAATCCTCATAGAAGTTTTTCTTATAATTTATGAAAACTTCTATGAGGTTATGAATTCCATATACTTTTACAGTTATTCCTGTGCTGTCTGTGTTGTTGTCTCTTCTGCGGATGTTTCTATAGTATCAGACGCACCGTCTTTTTTCTCTACTCCAAGATAAGGGAATATATCTGTCATGATCTGTGATGCAAGCTGTGTTGCATAACCACTGTTTGCCTGAACAGCCGAGTTTGGCTCATCAATGACAACATACACCATAACCTGTGGATTTTCCTGTGGTGCATATCCGATGAAAGAAACAAGATATTTTCCATTTCCACGAGGCAGCTTCTCGGCTGTACCGGTCTTACCTCCGACAGCATACCCCTCTACCGCCGCACTCGCACCGGTTCCTTCCTCAACAACTCCCTGCATATAATCCTTAATGATATCACTGGTCTCTTTTGAAATTGTTTTCTTAACCAGCACCGGATCTTTGTTCTCTGTAACATTTCCATTTTCATCCTGAATCTGCTTTACAACATGCGGCTCATAATAATTGCCGCCATTGAGCAGCGAACAGAAAGATGCCGCCATCTGAGTCATTGTAACATTAAAATTCTGCCCAAATGCATTTGTCGCCAGACTGGCCGGATCCATAGTCGCCGGTGTATACAACAGTCCGCTCGTCTCTCCCTCTCCCGGAAGATCGATTCCTGTATATTCTCCGAACCCAAACAATCTTTGATACCTGCAGAATTCTTCTGTTCCGATACTTGCACCGATCTGCATCAGTGCAACGTTGCACGAATTCTCCAAAGCCTGTTTCAACGTCTCCGGCCCGTGTCCTGATCTGTTACTACAGTGAATGTCATGATCTCCCACGTGCAATACACCGCCGCAGACATAATTCTCATTTCCTGTAAGATCTCCAAGTTCAAGACCTGCCGATATGGTAAATGGTTTGAATGTCGATCCCGGTTCATACGTATTGCTGACACAATAATTATTCCAAAGATCATTCAGTATATTCAGCTTTTCTTTATCCGTCATCTTTTTCAGCTGTGCTTTTGTATAATACTTTGTCAGATCTCTTGGATGATTCAGATCATAATTCGGATACGAAGCTTCTGCAAGAATCTCTCCATTCTGAGGATTCATCACGATCACTCCGGTATTCTTACTTCCTTCTCCCTCTGTCTCTTCATCCTTGTGTTCTTCGTTAAATGCAAGTATATGCTGTTCTACAATACTCTGCACCTGAAGATCAATTGTTGATACAACAGTGCTTCCATTATCCGGTTCCTTCACAGTTCTTTCAAATCCAGAACTTTCATCCAGATACCCATACTCCCTGCCATCTGTTCCATTCAGAATGGAATTATATGATGCCTCTATTCCATTACTTCCTACATTTCCATTCGTTGTAAATCCGATTACATCACTTGCCAGTGTTTTATACGGATATTGCCTTGTATAATCTTCCTCCAGCCATACGCCCTGCACATTAGGATTATGCTTCGTATCTGCTGTAATCTTCTCAAATTCCTGCGCCTTTGCATAGCTGACTCCTTTTTTCAGGACAATATACCGGCTGTTCGGATTCTTCTTCACCTGAGTACGGATTGCTTTCTTCTTCAAACTGAAGCACTCTGCCAATACTTTTACTGTCGGATTCATATACTTTTTGTTACTTGTTATCACTTTGGCATCGACTACAACATTATATACTCTCTCACTTGTCGCAAGTTTCGTACCGTTACGGTCTACGATATCTCCACGTTTAAATGGAATCGTACGGTTATTATACTGTTGTTGATCCAGCACGACTTTGGTATATTTTTCTCCTTTCGAAGCATTGATATAAGTAATCCACCCTATCAAGAAAACAAAAGCTAGTATGATTACTCCAAAGAGCATTACTAGCTTTCTCTGCATAAGGCCTGAAATTTTTTTCTTAAAGAAATTTTTCTTCTTTCTTGCCATATTTCCACCTATTTCTTATTCTTGTCTGACTGAGCAAGTACACCATTTTCCGGAATATTTTCATACTGTTTTACATAGTCTGAAGCAGGATTATCATATTCCACGATCTGATCAGCCGCAGCATATGTCATGCCAAGTTGATTGATCGCTCTTTCCCGGATCTCGTCAAGATTGACAGAATCCACTACTGCGTTATATTTTGTCGTATTTTCCTCTTTCAGATCCGCCAGTTCTTCCTGTAATGCAGTGACATGTTTGGATCTTCGAGTCAGTTCCGACTGTAAGCGTACATAATTAACGCACAATAACAGCACAACAGTTGCTGCAACTGCGAGAAAAATCACATAAGCTGCATTCATATGCAGT
Organism: Dorea longicatena; assembly: GCF_024168045.1. Classification (GTDB taxonomy): domain Bacteria; phylum Bacillota; class Clostridia; order Lachnospirales; family Lachnospiraceae; genus Dorea_A. Next base: position 1,110,761 of record NZ_CP100126.1, on the reverse strand, counting down.
GCACGATTTCTGTTCTTCTGCACCTGTCTGCTTACTTTCTTTTTTGGTTTTGCAGATGATTTTCTTCTTCGCGGTTCATATTCCGGCTTGGTAACTATATTACCATACATATAAGCCTGTCTGCTTCCATACTGCATGGAACGATATCCACCGGACTGGCGTCTATCGCTTGCATAAGATCTTCTTGCTGCCATCTACGCCACTCCTTTCTGTCTGATCACATATCATTCTTCATTAAGAACGCTCAAATATTCTGAGTTTCGCACTTTTAGAACGACTGTTATACTCTAATTCTTCTTCACTTGGAAGAATCGGCTTTCTGGTAACAACACGCCCTTTAGAAACATTGCCACATACACACACAGGAAAATCCGGAGGGCAGGTGCATGGATTCTCATTTTTCTTAAATGCACTCTTTACAATCCGGTCTTCCAGCGAATGGAATGTAATAATACACAATCTTCCACCCGGGTTTAGTATTTCAATCATGTCATCCAGAGAATTTTTCAATACTTCTAATTCTCTGTTCAGTTCAATCCGAATAGCCTGAAATGTTCTCTTTGCAGGATGTCCGGATTTTTTCTGATATTTCATTGGTATTGAAGCTCTGATGATCTCTGTCAGCTGCCCCGTTGTTTCAATCGGACTTTTCCCGCGTGCCGCCACGATATGTTTTGCAATATTTTTTGCAAACTTATCCTCCCCGTAGTCTCTGATCACGCGGTACAAATCCATCTCTGAGTAATCATTGACGATGTCTCTGGCAGTCATCTTCTGACGTCTGTCCATTCTCATATCCAGAGGTGCATCTTCGCGATAGGAAAATCCCCGATCTGCCGTATCTAACTGATAAGAAGATACGCCCAAATCAAGTACTATTCCATCGACCTTGTCAATTCCCTGTTCTTGAAGCTTCGACTTCATATCACAATAATTGCTTCGGATTATTGTGACCTTCTCCCCGAAGTCTTTTAATCGGATGCCTGCAGCTTCGATTGCTGCTTCATCCTGGTCTATTCCTATAATACTCCCTTTTTCACCGAGACGCCTGCACACCTCGTATGCATGTCCGCCTCCACCAAGCGTTCCGTCTACATAGATACCATCCGGCTTGATGTTTAATCCTTCAATTGTCTCATTCAGTAATACTGATTTGTGTTCGAATCCCATATCTTCTCCCTCTAGATACTGAATCCGTTTTCTTCCATATCAGATGCAATATCTTCAATGTTAAGTTCCACTTCAGCATTCTTTTCATCCCATCTTGCCTTATCCCAGATCTCGGCACGCTTCCCCATACCGATGAATACAACTTCTTTATCCAGATGTGCAAATGTACGCAGTACAGAAGGGATTAGAGTTCTGCCTTGCTTATCAAGGTCGCCGTCCGCTGCACTTCCCTGAAAGAAATATGCAAACGCACGTGCTTTTTTGTCAGTGGTGGTTGGCAATGCATTAAGTTTTTCTTCAAAAGTGTTCCATTCTGCTTCCGGATATACGTACAGACAATTCTCCATTCCTTTTGTAATGACGAAATGCTCCCCTAAATCGTCACGAAACTTGGCCGGAATGATCAGCCGCCCTTTGGCATCAATATTATGACTGTACTCTCCTTTCAGCATAGAATTCTCCTTTTCCCGGTGGTATCTCCTGAAGTTCTTCCGGTAAAATCAGTTATTCTTCCTTTCCGGCTTCATCCATTTTCATACCACTTTGTTCCACTTTTCACCACTTTCTACCACTTGAACCCATTGTAAACTACTTTTTTACTGTTTTCAAGCCTTTTAGGGAAATTAAGAGAATTTTAAGGCAAAAAAATAGTGAACAGGATTTTTCCTGTTCACTCGCATTTTTCTTTCTTCTTCTCTATTCGGCCGACGTTCCGTTATCTGACAAAGACTGACTGAGACTTGCTATTGCAGAATAATCAACCGTTACTTCCTGCTTCGGCTGTTTTGACTCATATATATTATATATAGAAAAACCTGCCATTCCTATCAGTGCTGCTGCAACGATACATGCCACACCTCTGCGCAGATAGCTTTGTATCTTTTCTTTTTTCATCTGCTTCTTCCGGTTTTTCTTCGCTTCTTTATATTTATCTACTTTTGCCTGACTCATAGTTCTTTTGCTCCTTTTTTTCCGATGTATCTATTCTACCACACTCCATCGGATTATACAACTACAATCACGCCTCCGTCAGCTGCATACATACTACTGATTCCCGCAGTATCTACAATAATAATATCTTTGAATCCTGCTTTTTCAAGAAGCATATTTTTCACTGTCTCTGCGCGTTCTCTGCAATTGCAGTGAGAGATCGCAAGTATCTTCTCTTCCGGGTTCTTAAGATCAGCCACTATTTGTTCCACCATTCTGACCAGCCCTTTTTTCATTCCTCTTGTATTTGCAAGCTGTTGAATATTTCCATCCGGAGTAGATCCCATCACCGGCTTAATATTTAATGCCGTTGCGACCACTGCTTTTAACCCTTTCAGTCTTCCGTTCTTTTTCAGTATATCCAATGTTTCCAGTAAGAAATAGGTATGCTGCTCTTCAATATAAGCTTCTACTGTATCAATTACTTCCTTAAAGCTGAGTCCTTTTTTCTCACATTCGGCAATCTTCAACCCGATCAGCGTCTCTCCTACCGATGCCGATCTGGAATTAAATACGTAAATATCCTTCTCTCCGTATTCTTCTTCGTATAAATTCTTTCCAAGTACCGCACTGTTATAAGAACCGCTGAGTTCTGCAGACAACGTCACTGCATATATGTGCTCTGCCTCACAGTGATATTCTTCCATATAACGTTCCGGAGACGGGCATGATGACTTCGGGCATTCTTCAGATTCTCTGATCTTCTTCAAAAAATCTGCCTGATCAAATGTTTCATCATCTACGATATGATGTCCGCCAACATCGATCTGTAACGAAGCTGTCTCGAAATTCCCCGATTTCTTCATTTCTTCTGTCAATTCACCACAACTATCTATGATAATCTTGTAACTCATATATTCCTCCCAATGTAACGTATTATTACTTTATATTATTGATATCAAAACTCTTTCCGAGTCATCTATTCTCATTAGAAGTAGTTTTAAATACTACATTATTTATCATAGCATATTTGAAAAAGAAATGAAAGCTTTTTATTCAGCAATTTTAATCTTTGAAGAGACTCCCAATGCCAGTCCCATTTCCGCCATTAAGAATAGCACCGACGTACCGCCATAGCTGATAAAGGGAAGTGTGATTCCTGTTGTCGGAATACAATTGATCACAACCATAACATTTAATATTACCTGCAATGCAATATGTGCAAATATTCCGCTCACCACTAATGAACCATAAAGATCCGGTGCATTCTGCGCAATAAATAATAATCTGTACAGAAGCATTCCGAACAGGATCAGAACCATGATTGCACCAAATACTCCAAGCTCCTCACAGATAATAGAAAGAATCATATCATTCTGAACTTCTGGAATGATCATTTTCTGGGCACTGTTACCAAGACCTTTTCCAAAAAAACCTCCTGATCCAATTGCGTACAATGCCTGCATGATCTGGTAGCCGCCTTCTGATGCATATTTCTCTGGATTCAGCCATACCAGAATACGTCTCAGACGGAAGTTCCCGCTGGTCTCCATTGCCATACCAAGAACCCTCGCACCGACAATTCCTATTAAAATAATTCCCACGGCAATTATGATAAATATTCTTGTCTTTGGATGTACCACAAAAATCATAATACACGTAATTCCCATAACAATAATTGCCGTACTTAAATTTTCTGTAATAATAAAGACTACTGCTGCTGAAAAAGCCCCCCATGCCAGTACTTTCACAATTCCTTCCAGCGTCTTTATCTCTCTTCCCATCGTACAGATCAATGCCGGAATAAACAATATGATCGCAATCTTGGCAATCTCTGCCGGCTGCAGCTGCTGTCCGAACGGAAGTTTAATCCATCTTTTTGCTCCATTTACTTCTTTTCCCAATGGTGTCTTTACAAGGAACATCATAAAAATAGAAATAAAATAGAAGAACTTTGATCTTTCAAAATACCAATGATAATCTATTCTACTTACGATCCACATCCCGATCAAACCCACAATGCAGAACAGGACTTGTCTTTTAAAGTAAAACAGGCTGTCTCCGTTTTGTTTCATCATTGCGCTGTAAGAGCTCGTACTATATAGCATGACCAGTCCAAAGCAGATCAGGCAGATCAATATTGCCAGCAGACTGTAATCGAAGTATGCGATGCTGTGTTCTTTCTTTTTCACTCTGGTATTCGTGCTTCTTTTTTTATTTTCTTTTACCATATTCTACTCTCCAATCGTATCTATTATACTCAGATACGTTCTTAAAAACAACTGTCTGATTCACAACTTTCTTTAATTTTCATATACTATTATTGCATAATCTTATCGAAAGGAGTACTTTAAATGCCAAATTATCGTTATAATACGCCGGATTATATGCGTCAAAACCATTCTAACGGATGTCATGTCGGTGGAAGCAACAGAACAATGCCGCCTTCTGTATCACCGTCCACACCGTCCCGTCCGTGCTGTAATATTTACGATCACGACAAATTAAGCGGTCTTTCCATTGCAATGGCCTATGTTCCATGGCAGGAGTGGCGTTCTCTCTATGAAGTTGAAAAAGGATTCCGGTGCGGAACTATTTTTGCCGAACTGAATCTTCCATTTTGTTGGAAAGGTGGTAGTCCTCGATGAATGAAAACAGACCTTGTAAAAAAGAGCTTCTGGAATGGATCAATATCGTAAGTTTTGCTGTTGATGACGTAAAATTATTTCTCGACACACATCCAAATTGTCCTGAAGCCTTGGAATTCTTTGATGAATTCAAAAAGCAGCGTGTGCAGGCCTTAAAGGAATATGCAAAATATTATGGACCTCTAACACTGGATACGGCAAATACACCTATGGATTGCTGGAAATGGATCAATGAACCGTGGCCATGGCAGGAAGGAGGATGTTAATTTATGTGGAATTATGAAAAACGGTTACAATACCCTGTTAAAATTACTCAGACAAATCCTAAGATTGCTCAGATTATCTTATCACAGTTCGGTGGACCGGATGGAGAATTAGGAGCTTCTTTGAGATATTTTTCTCAGAGATATACCATGCCTTATAATGAAGTAATTGGCACACTAACAGACATTGCTACCGAAGAATTTGCCCATATGGAAATCGTATGCGCCATTGTACACCAGCTCACACGCAATCTGACTCCGGAACAGCTTGAAAAATCCGGTTTTGATAAATATTATGTTGACCATACACTTGCTCTTTGGCCACAGGCTGCCAGTGGAACTCCTTGGAGTGCTACAACTTTCCAATCTAAAGGTGACCCTATCACAGATCTTCATGAAGATATGGCTGCCGAGGGTGCGATTGTATAAAGACAACATTGAGGTTTTAAAAGAAAGTTCCCGATAATCTGGCATACTAGCTGCCAGATATGAGAACCCTAGAAATTCCAATGTATTTCAATAGGTACTTCCTTAGTTACAGGGTCTTTTTTGCCAACCAATACATAATCAATCAGCTTTTCAACCGTTTCCCTGTCTAAGTGTTCAAGATTTGTATATTGCTCGATTAACTGTCGTCTGTTGTCGCCAATCAGCATTTTTCTTTCAATAACATCAAGCTGTTTCTGCGTATCAATCATCAGTTTTTCGAGCCTTTCTTTTTGTGTTGAGAAGTCTTTGGATAAATCCAAGTAATCAAGTTCGGAAAGAATACCCTTTACCTTATCTAAATATAATTCTCGGATTCCTTTTGTATATTCCGCAATCTTTTTTTGATAAGCAGCAATCTCCGTTTCCAGAGCTTCTTTTTGACCTCGCAAGTCATTGTTGAATTGCACATTTTGTTCAAGCTCATCTTTGTCAAGATATTCTGCGGATAACTTATTAAGTTCATCAATCACAGCTTTTTCTAATTTGTCTACTGAAATGAAAGAACCTATACAAGCGTCCTTTGCTACATGGCGGTTAGAGCATTGTAAATAATGCTTACCATGATTCTTTGACGAACGCATTGTATAACCACAATTCATACAGCGAGCTTTTCTGGCAAATAAACCGATTGTGCCAACTGTGAAAGGTTTTGCCTTTTGAGCTACCAATGCTTGAACCCTATCCCATAACTCACGGTCAATAATCGGCTCATGTGTACCCTCAACTCTGTACCACTCGTCTTTGGGTCTGGGTTTGTTTTGCTTTGTCTTATAAGAAACGCTGCCATATTTCCCTTGAACCATATTCCCGATATAGATTTCATTCACCAACATATCTGATATGGCAAAATATTTCCATAGGGTACTGTTTTTCGTTTTAGGCTGCTTGTAACGCAAACCATGAAGTCGTTTGTATTCCGTAGGGTTTGGTATTCCTCTGTCATTCAGCATACGGGCAATGGCGGTCTTTCCATATCCCTGTGAAAACAGTGTAAAAACTTCTCTGACAACTTCCGCAGCTTCTTCATCAATAATCAAATGCCCTTTTACGTCAGGGTCTTTTTTGTAACCATACAGAGCAAAAGCACCGATATGGTGTCCGTTCTTTCTTCTGTCAGTGAGAACGCTTTTAATGTTCTCTGACATATCCTCCAAGTACCACTCATTCACCAGACCGTTAATCTGTCTTGATTTCTTATTTCCTTTATTAGCGGTATCTGCATTATCAACAATGCTGATGAAGCGAATACCCCAAATAGGAAAAAGACCGTGGATATATTTTTCCACTAATTCTAGTTCTCTGGTAAATCTGGATTGTGTCTTACAAAGGACAATATCAAATTTACGATTCTTTGCGTCCTCCAACAACCTGTTAAATTCTGGTCGTCGTCTGTCAGAACCAGTGTAATCATCATCACTGTATATGTTGTAGACTTCCCAACCATGCTCTAATGAGTATTGAAGTAACATTGACTTTTGATTCTGAATACTGTTACTGTCGTCTGTTTCTGATTGTTTGTTTCTATCTTCCTCTGATAAGCGGCAATAAATAGCAACTCTTGATTTTGATTCTATCATGCTTCGTTCTCCTTTTTGAGAAGACGAAACAAACTATCTCTACATAATGTTATTATAACATCTTGTAGGATAGTTTGTCTATCATCTGGCAGGAGTTGCCCTTCCTTTATTTTTTTCATATTGATTTATCAACTCTATCCATTTTAGAGTAAATGCTTTTGTAAACGCCGCTTTATCACAATTTTTAAAAACATTCTTGCAAACTACCTTTGCGTCATTTGCCATTGAACCACCTCACTACAATATATTTACAAAGTATGCAAAAATGCTTGTACATTATGAAAGAATTTGTCTATAAAGTAAGAAGTAATCAGATGGCTTTGGAAAGCTCCACTGGAATTTCACCATTCCCATTCTGATGGGTGAACCGCACCATGCGAGTGTATCATTATTCTGATATACGGGTCATGGCAGCAACTTTTCCAACAGTCGCTTACGGATCACTGGCGTGGTCGCTCGCTTCTTTATCCCTCCTTTTCATGGGTCATGGCGTTCCAGTCCGTCGGCTCACCGCATATCAAACGTATCTGATTACTTTATTCAATTTTCAAAGAACACTTGTAAAACGGAGCTGGAATGAGGTGGTATCACACTCCGTATATATTCGCTTATTTCACTCTGACTTCAAAACCTAGAATTGCTTTAATAAGGGCAGCTCTAATTCTGCCTTTCAGTTCCATATCGACCACAATATACATATTTCCGTGTTCATCATAGAACGGGCGTAAACTTGCTTTTGATATGTAAGCGTCATAGTGATTTAAAATTTTCTCTATTGCCACTTCGTCGCCATCAGCAGCTAAACTGATTGTGGAGAATAGAGGACACTTTTTTGTAGACTTCATCATGTTATAATTCCTCCTCGTACATATCTCTAATGAGCTTTAGTGAACACATTCTGTTTCTATAAACAGAGTTTCTGGAAATATCCAAAATCTCTGCGATTTCTGCGTCTGGTAATTCCAGAAAGTAGAACATCAACACAACATTGCGTCGTCTTTCACTTAATTTTTTGATTGCTTCACATAATTTCTCATCATAGACACGAACTTCTGTACCGAACACATCAAAGGAAGTAAATTCAAGCGAGTATTCGTCCGATACACCCAACTGGTTTAATTCCAGCTCTGGTATTTCACAGAAAGATATTTCATGCTTTGCACGTCTGGCAAGTTCTTTGTTGTAGTTCTTTACAGTTCTGCCAATCACCTTACGAGCCAGACAGTCAAATTGAAGTCTTGTTCTTGTTTTATTCTTGCATATAGGACAGTATATCCATTTTGCTGTTCCCATTTGTTTCCTTTCTGATATACTATTTTAATGTAAATTCACATGCCAAATAATAAGTGTCATAATCCCAATCTTTAGGGGATTCGAAATAAGAAATACTTACTATTATTCTATAGTGCCCTGATGGGAGTTCGCCATAAACCGAGGAAATATCAAATGGTAAACTTAATCTTTCGGTGGGATTTATAACTGCATCATCTTCGTTATCTTTTGATGGGTCATAAAGTTGAGTTAATTGATACCATGTTTCTGATTGCTCCGCTTCAATTTCAAAATAGGCTTTAGAATAATGATACTCTTTGTTGGAGTTATTTTCTAAAAAAAATTTTGCGTTTTCTAAGTCAGAATACTCTTTTTCACTTGATGTAAGCTCAACATCTGATAAAGTATTAATTTTTTCCTCAGTTCCATAGGACGAAACCTCATAATTCTCTTTGAAATCCTGTGATGATATTATTTCTTCATCTGATGTTGAATTGCACCCGGACAAAATGCTTGTGACAGTTATTAAAATAATACAGATAATTTTTTTCATAATCGAAACCTCCTTTATAAGTGCTTAATGCAATTATATGGGGAAAATGTCTATTTTTCATCAACATATGCAATTTTTATACAAGCTGTAACACAGGCTCCCCCCTTATGATTATTTGAAATTTTTATTGTACCTCCATGCCTTTCACATAATATTTTACAAATGTTTAATCCCAGACCTAGATGTTCAGACGTAGTATCTTGCGATGGTTTATAAAATGGTAATGTTACACGTTCTATATCCGTACTTTTGAAACCACAGCCATCGTCAGAGACCGTAATCAATAAAAATTCCTCCTGTTTATTTACATCAATAGCTATCATCGACTTAGCATATCTAATGCTATTAGACAACAGGTTTTCATAAATTTGTATGATAATTTCAAGATTGATAAATAGAGTTTGCTGTTTATTACAATTTGTTTTAATCGTATATTCTATATCAGAACAGAGCATTTCCGTTGTATTTGATAAGGTTTTTAATAAGAAGTCAAAGTTTATGTTTTCTTTTTCGATTTCTATATCTTCTAAACGGTATAAGTTTGTCATAGCACTAACGTATTTTTCAAGCCGTTCCACATTGTTGCGTACTGTTGATAATTCGTCGAGTACCTCCTGTTGAGAAACTAATCCTTTGGGAATAAATGATAACAACATTGTGGTATGTCCTTTTAGTATTGTTAAAGGCGTGCGTAAATCATGTGAAAAAGCAGCATTTAATCTCCTTTGTTCAGTAAATTGCCGTATCATTTTTTGGTTGTTTTGATATAAACAATTTTTCATCTTCTCAAATGCAAGACACAGCCTCCCCATCTCGTCTTTATAAGGGTACGGCAACGTAAAATCCAGTTCGTTGTTTTCGACTTTTCTGTATGCATTCGTCAGTAACTTTATGGGTCTTACTAATTTTCGGTTTACAAAGATAGTCACACAAAGAATCATGCTAATTGAAAGAACAATAGGAATGGTGACAATATTAACCACACCTAGAGCAGAATCCACAATTCTATCATGTTTAGTAAACTTTGGTGAAACTTCAATGTAAGAAACATGATTAGGATAAATATATTCTTGTACTGGACGTTCCTTTTGATAGTCTACAACAAAATTACATACTTCCTTTTCACTTGCATTATATATTGTGTATTCTGTTTGGTCTTTGTTATATTTCGCTGTAAATGAACCATTTTCAGGTATATCATACCTTGTTGTCATGTCCTCATATTTATAGTTAAGGTTTATTCTGTAATCATCTACAAGAGTAATAGATATAACACCTATTACAATACCAATCACTAAGGAAATAAGAGCATAAAAAACAAACGAATTTTTAATACTCATGTTGTCAATATAATGCCTTGAATTTTTTCGCCTTACTTTTTCCATTTATATCCGCACCCCCAGACAGTTTCTATATAAGGATTGTCGCCTATAGAAAGGAATTTTGTTCTTATCCGGCGTATATGTTCTGTAATAACAGAATTGTCGCCAGAACCATCTAAGCCCCATACTTTTTCATAAATTGTCTCACGATCAAAAATAATCCCCTTGTTTTGTGAAAGAAATTCAATAATATCAAACTCTTTCTTCGTAAAATTTATTTCAGCATTTCTATAAAAAACAACTCGTGATGAATAATCAATTACTATATTATTATCGAACTGAACTATTGCGGACGAACCATGTCTTTTTTCTCTCCGCAAATGTGCAGCAACTCTGGCTTCTAATTCATCAACGGAGAAAGGCTTTACAACATAGTCGTCACCACCGACAGCAAATCCTTTGATTTTATCACAGTCCTCAATCCGAGCTGTTAAAAAAATAATAGGACAGGACACAAAATTCCTGATTTTTTCACAAATTGTAAAACCATTCATATCTGGCATATTTATATCTAATAAAATAATATCTGGATGTTTTGTGATTGCATTCAGTGCTTCTTTTCCGTTAATTGCTGTGTATACTACATAACCAATTTTGCAAAAATATTGATTTAGCATTGATACAATATCTCTTTCGTCGTCTACAATCAAAATGCTCTGTGCCATATCTCGTTCCTCCTTAGAAATATATCTTATCATTGAAAAAGCAATTTTTTATCAACTATGTCCACATACTACTGTTAAAAATTGATAGATTTTAGCTATTTTAATTATTATAATCTCTTAAACGAAATGTAACAACTATATTAATCAGCTTGCAAATCATACCGAAATGAGGCTTGCGGAGCATACTATACGGTTTATGACGCAAGCCTTGATTATTTATTCTACAATCTTCCAGTTATCGTCCTTATGAAGCATAAGCTCATACTGTGAGATTTGTGTCATTTTCGACTTGTTATCCAGATACTTCACAGACACACTGACCTTGAGGTTATCGCCGTCTTTGGTAAAGACAGGGTTTACCAGTTCCGAAAATACATAGTCGCCGGAAACAGGAGCAAGCACACCGTCTTTGACGTAATAGGCAAGTTCTTTTTCCGTAGCTGTCGGATACAGCTTAAAGAATGTTTCCAAGAAAGCGGTAGCGTCCTTGACTGTGTCGGAACTGACACTGACATCTGCTTCCTGTACTTTCGGTTCATACTTTGATTTCTGTACCGCCGGAGCAAGGGTTGGATTCTGGGTAATGACCATTGCACCGTCCTTATCCACATGAACGGTCACGGTGTAGTTTTCTGTGACTGCCTGTGTCTGTTCTCCCTCTTTTACCTGCTGATCTACTTCGTAGGCAACGGTAAAATCGTTCATTCCAGACTGTTCCACATTCCAGACCAGCACATTTGTAACCGTAACACTGGTTGGTATGTCCGTTCTGATGGTATCAGCGTTCAAGTCCTGTAATTCTTTGGTAAGGTATTTACTGATTTCTGTTGTCCTTGCTTCAATGGCTTCCTTGCTGGTATCCCATGAGTAGTAGGCTTTCGCAAAGTTCTTGACGAAATTCTCAATACCGTTGGTATCGTTCAATCTTAGCTGAATGATTTCTTTTTCATGTACCGTGTGGGTGTCAATGGCGGTAAAGTTCTTATACACACCAAAGCTGGTGCTTGCCAGAAGCACCGCCCACAACAGCAGGACAGATTTCTTATGTGTCCCGACTTTCATGGTACGCACTTTCTTATTCTTAGGTGCTTTCTCTGTTTTTTCTTTTTTCTTAAACATATTTCAAGTCCTTTCTATTGTTTGATTCTTCCGGCACAAATGATGTGCTGTTGCCAGTAGGCAGAGGTCAAATCGGTATAGCCGATTGGATTTCCGGCATGATACATCTGATTGTTTCCCACATAGATTCCTACATGGGTAACATAGTCACTGGTATTATAAGTGGAATGGAAAAAGACCAAATCGCCAGCCTGTGCCTGTGACAATGGGATATGCTGGGTTGCGTCATACTGTGCCTGTGCAGTTCGTGGCAGGCTGATTCCGGCTTTTCCGTAGCACCACTGGGTAAGACCAGAACAGTCAAAAGAGGTGTTCGGATTACTGCCACCATAGACATATTTCCAACCTTGATATTTCAATGCTTCATTCATAACCGCCTGTACCGTTTCGTTGCTGAACTGCTTCACGGTCAGATATTGGTTGACCAGCTCCACATAAAACATATTTCCGTAGTTATAACGCCAGCCACCATTTTTACTGACAGCTATCGGATTGGTATAGGTCACTTTTGTACCGCCAGATTTGTTTCTTGCGAAATTCTCTGCAAGATTGAAACTGTGCTTTTTCCCATTCTTCGCCACATAGTCAGCATAGCCACCGCCATAGTTATAAGACTGAATGACCACGTTAATGTCTGTCATACCTTTCCCTTTACAGGAAGAAAGCAGGGACGCAAAATATTTACACCCCTGCTTGATAGATTCCTCTGTACTTAATGAGTTCGGCGGTAACCCCAGACTTTCACTGGACTGCATGACATCGGTAGCCGTACCGCCACTTTCCACCTGTATGATGGCAAGCAGGACGTTTACATACTCCGAAATACCGTTTTCTCTGGCGTATTTTTCTACCATCGGCTGATGTTTGAGGACATCGGCTGACAGGTTCATGCCAGAATAAACAGGCGAATAGCTGTTTGAATTGTCGTCATCTTCGCCGGAAATCAATATCCCGAAAAAGAGGACAATAGAGAAAAGGACAGGAAATATCGTACCTATGATAAGGATACGTTTTAATCTCATTTCTTCCGTCCTTTCTCTGATTGTTTCGTAACAGTCTTACGGGCAGATTTCCCATTGACCTGTGTTTTCTGTACCGTAGATTTCTTATGATTGCTGATGGATTCCGCTACGTTTGTCTGGTTCTTTCTGGCAACCGATTTGACCTGCTGTTCCTGTCTGATATTGGTTCGGACAGTTTCTTTTCCAGCCTTGACTTCTGCATTTTTTATCACAGGAGAAGTAGCAGGACGCTTCATATCCGGCTTTATGACCGTATCGGTCTGTGCTGTTTTTGGAACAGGTGTGGCAACAGGGCGTTCATGGCTTCTGGTAGCTCCGGCTGTCGCTGATCCATTCGCATGAACTGTCTGCCTTGCTTCTTGTGCTTTCTGTAATTCCTGCTTTTTCTGTGAGATATTTTCCCTGTGCAGGTTACGTTTCTGTGTACGCTGTTCCTGTCGGTTTTCCCGTTCTTCCACAACGCCACGCTTAAAGTCCGATACATTATCCTTTGCTTTCTGTTTTGCAGAGTGAACAGCATAACCAGCCTGTGTCGGTAAGTCTTTCACATTTTCTTTCAGAGAAGAAGCACTGTCACGGACTTTATTTTTCGTATCCATTACAGCACCTACCGCAGAACCAACACGGCTTCCCATGGAAACCTCATTATTCCTTTGTGGTCTGGCTGGCGTATTTTTATGTGTAGAACGAGAGTGATTATAAGCAGAACCAGCGACTGCACCAGCACCAGCTCCGACCATACTTCCTGTACCCACAGCCCTTGCAAGTCGGCGTTCCATACGTCTTGCCCTGTGTCGCATAAACACCATCGGTCTACGGAATATCCGGCGACCTATCTGCTGGCTGTCATTGGCATTAAGACTGAACATACTCATTAGTTCTCCGAGCTTCATGTAGATTCCGGCAAAACAGATTATCTGCAAAAATGCCACCATGAAGAACGGGTAGTCCGTGGAGATGTTGTAGAACATACTGGAAATCGAAAATGCCACGGTCACAATCAGTGTGATTCCGGCTCTTGTCATAATGGCATTGAACACACGGACAACTGCCTGTTTCGCCATGTTCTCATAGGTCGGTATCATGGACAGTAAAAAACTAATCGGTAAAAACATGGCATATATGATAAATAATATCTGGGAAAATAACATCATGCCGGTAAGCAGAAAGATAAAGATTGTGATACCGAGATTGAAGATGAGTAGGAAGAACACCATGCCAAGACGGTTGACGACCTGCGGAATCGTTAGGTTGTCATTGTCGTTATCCTCAATCTCTGTTTTTACAACATTTTCCCTTGTTTCTCCATCTTCGTCTGATGGGCTGGCAGATACCAGAGCTTCCACACGGTCAGCTCCGATTTCTTCGGTATCACTGTTTCCGAACTGCAATAACAGCCACGGTTTCTGTACCTGTATCTCAAACAGGCTGTCACGGATAAGGTCTACGCTGTCCTTTCCCTTGCTGTCAGAATCGGGAAGCATGATTTTTGTCCCCAAATCCAGAGAAGCGGTGCTGATGTCCGAACTGAAATCATTGATTTTCTGGATATAATTGGGAGCGTAGGCAATAAAGGAAGCCGACACGATGAACACCACCACAAAGTTGATAACGGCGTGAAGTGCCTTGCTTGTTTCCCGTTTGAGAAGTCCTGTATAGGCAGTGTAAACACCTACAATCAGAATGATAATGAGCAGGAATCCCACATAGAATCCACTGCTGGAAAATCCATGTTCGGTCACTCCGGCAAGTGTCTGGATACTTTTCCCGATACTGTCTGCCATATCATTGATGTAGTCCAGCTTATACGCCTGTTGCACCACATATCCTGTGGCATTGCTAAGATACAGGCTGATTGTCCAGACAAAATTTGTGATACAGTAAAGTCCGTACTGCACTGATTTCCCAATGCCGTCCAGCCAGTTCCACGGAAGCCATGACCAGCTATTGTCCACATAGAAATCAAGCTGATAATTGGAAAGCGGATACTTTGAATACAGGTTGTCTGCATTGACTGTATCATCGACCAGTCCAGACGCATGAGCCACTGTCCCAAGCAGGGACAGCAGTACCAGCGTGACGGTCACGGCAAGCAGAACCATTTTCAGTACATGGAATACCTTTTCTTTTGTGACAGATTTCATCATTCCAAATCCACCTCACTTTTTATCGGCGGTCTGGTATCAAAAGCGTGGAGCAGTTCTACAAAGACAGGGTGTATCTGTACCACACCGACACGCCCGTATAAATCCTGCATTAAACATTGTCCGTTCTCCAAGTTCCTCAGCCGTTTCTGGTTGTTTTCATCTTCACTGTCCAATCCGAAAAAATCTAAGGTCTGCTTGATTTCGTTGGTATCTGTAGAACGGAACGCAAATTTTAAACCGATGTTATTTTTCAGACTTTCTTTCGATACGTCCCCAGAGGACTGTGTGACAAAATATACTCCGGCGTTCATGGCTCTACCAGCACGCACCAGTTTATTTGATAAAGTTTCGCCCTGTGCCACATTTAGAAACGCCCATGCTTCGTCTAAGTCCACGATTTTGAAAATACTTCGGTCGCTGTGGATAAAATCTAAGGCAAATGTACTGATAACAATTAAGATGGATACCGATAATAATTCAATGGTGGTGTATTCCTCAAAAGTGGTATCCTTATCCGGCAGAACCAAATCTGCCACCTGTATGATATTGAGCTGGTTATCCAGACTGATTGCATTTTCCACCGAACCGTCCGAGAATAAAAGCTGTGCAAAATCATAGTCGGTAAAACTTTCGATGTGGTCAGCAATATTACGGGATACGGCGGTATCTTCTTTTCGCAGTTCCTCAATGACCTGCAACAGCCCGTGGTTCTGGTTCTGGGATACCGTGCGGACAGCTTTTCTAAGGACAGGGAACTTTTCGCCATCACGACTGCTGATACCTGTAAGGAATGTCAGAATGTCGATGGCAAGACTTTCGGCGTCCTTGACATCTTTCATAATCACATACGGGTCTAACAGCCCTTGATTGCTGGAATCACTGGTAATGTTTACAATGTTGATTTCCTCTGCAATCTCCGGCAGGGTTGCTTTCCAGTTGCCACGTTCACTTTTCGGGTCAAGGATAACTGCCTGTCCACCGAACAGGACGGAATAATACACCAGCAGGTTATTACAAAATGACTTTCCACCGCCAAGCGAACCTACAAAAGCAGAAGCCAACGCATTTGTGACCGTACCTTTTACCCCTTGACTGGCAAGGGACGGTTGCAGGTAGACATTTCTTCCTGTATCCACGGAATATCCGATATAGATTCCTGTATTTTCTCCCAACATTTGGGTAGCACCGAAACCAAGTCCGGCTAAAAAGTCGGATTTCACATACTGGATATAATCATTGATATAACGCCTGCTGGCTGGAAGAAACTCTCCATGCAGTCCCATCATATCTCCGGCAGGGCGTACCAGCTTCACATTCAAATCATCGTAAAAGTCCTTGACTTCATCACAACGGCGTTTCAGTTCGTCAAGATCGGGTGCAGACACCCGTATGACGTAACTTAACTTATACATACTTTCCTTGCTCTGGTCTAAATCTGTTTCCAGTTCATCGACACTGTCCAAAGCTTCCACCACATTTGAATTTGTTTCGTTTCCGGCTTGATAGGCGTGATTATCCAAGTCCTTTAATTCCTTTTTCTTGTTACGGACAGTGGTTAAGGCTTTCTTATTCCCGACAATCTCAACATTCATAGACGTATCCACAGGGAATGTGAACTGCTGTTGCTGAAAATAAAAGATTTCCGATGATGGGAAGTCCAGCTCCCCGACAATGGCATTGACCGTAAAGTAGGATACATAGCTTTTGCTGTCCTCATGTTCCAGACGCAAATATCGCTGGCTTTCTTCCACCACACAACGGGTAGGACGAATAAGGTCATAATACTTAATCAGTGTTTCTCTTTTTAATTTTCTTTTTGGCAGAGGATACACATAATCTTCATAAGCTATCCCGTCCCTGCCGTAGAGATGTTCCATCAGATAGGCAAAATCTTTGGCTTCCAGTCGGCGGATTTTGAATCTACGGGAGATTTTGTTTTCCAGCAGTTTTTCCATCTTCGCATAACGGTTGATTTCATCATTGCTCATGGAAACAAAGTCATTCATCAGCGTATGCCTTACCTCATTCAAAAACTCACGGAATGTCAGAAATACCGATTTTTTGATGTTCTTCAGATTGACTTCGTCCTCTGTGACCATGAGCTTGAATCCCAGAAAGAAACGGTAATCAACTTGATTGTCGCCTATCATGGATACAAGGGCTTCGGTCTGGTCGTCTATTTTCTGATAGGCGATTTCCTTTAATTTCCCCGTTACCAGCTTCTTTGACTGTTCCTGTATGCTTCGGATTGAGCTTTCGGTTGCAATCTGCAACGCATGAATCTTTCCCTCACGGGACTGTGCGATAAGCTGACGGAAGCTGTCATGCACAAGGTATTTCTGTTCTGGGGATAAGAATGAATAATTGTACGGTATCAGCTCATAGTAGGCGAACACCTCATTGTCCTTATTCCAGACAAGGTTGTTGTCGATATATTTAATCGGGAACATAGGTCACACTCCTTACTGCCGTGATAGTTTCCTCAAATTTCTGCTTATGCAGGTTCACGGCTTTTCCGGCATAAGTCACTTTGGGACGCAGGGCATACAGCACCATCGTCTTGATGTAACTGTATGGCTTTTTCCCGTCAAAGGTTTTCTGTGACATAAACCATGTGAGGGCAACGGGAATCCCGAAATATTTTAAAAATGCACCCTCTATCATGGAAAGTGGCGGTACATCTGCAAACAGAATGATAATAAATTCCGTCAGCACAAACCATGTAATCTGGGTAAAGGTCACGGGGAATGGCAGGTTTACATCATTGATGGCATACAGTACCTTTTCCACGTTCCAGATACTTGTATAACTTCGGATTTTCTTCACTTGTAAATACTCCTTTCTTCATTTTCCTAACAACAGGGACAGCCGGATTTTCCAGACTGCCCCCAAGAGAAAAGCTGACAGTAGCACCAGTGGCGGTGCTGATCTGCCAGCCCTTAACGCAGTACCTCACAGATACCAGCGTTTGTTGCAATAAATGTCCCCTCTATATCGAGGTCACGCCCGTAGGCTTCATAGTCGATATAGTTCTGTAAAGAGGACGGGATTTCTCCGAGTACCTGTTCTTCATCAATCAGATAGTAGGCTAGATCGGTCATCGTTTCACAGCCGGAATACAGAATGATGTCGTCCTTATGTTCCACCAGTTCTTCCAGACTTCCATAGCAGGATATAAAACTGTCCAAGTCGTCCAGCAGGTAATCCGGTAATTCTTCCAACTGCTCATAGATACGGTTCAGTTCTTCGATGGAAATGTATTCGCTAATCTCCATCGGGAAGTTGTCCGTATCATGGATTGCGTATTCTTCATACTCTGCATTTAAGCCGATACGTTCTGCAATCACTTCTTCGTCCAACGGAAAAGAGAACCAGTCCCCGACCAGTTCTCCCTCATTGTACTTGCCAAGATTGGCTATATAGACTTGCATATCATCAATCATAAGCGGTCACTTCCTTTCGGTTGTATTCATAAAATCTGCCATAAGAATCACCGCACATTACAGCTTGAACATACCGTTGTTGCAGAGAGCATAACGTCCTTTTTCTTCCAGCTCATGGGCGTAGGCTTCCAGATTAAAATATTTCTTTCCCTTTTCGGAGAGAGCAGAAAATTCAATGTTATGCTCCAAGCGGTAACGGGCAACGTCCATGATGTTGTGGCACTCTGGATAAAACAGAAATTCTTCCGACTTCTGCAATAAATCCTCAACACCGCCACAGTAGGGAATCAACTCTTTATAAGCCTGCTGAACCTCTGGCGATAAATCCGTGTAAGCAAAGTACAGCTTGTTTAACCGTCTGACAGAAGTTGTCCTTACAATGTCGCCAGCAAAAGGGAGCTTCATGTCTGTGATTTGATAATCTTTACTGTCAGCTTCCACCCCGAGCAGGTCACGGAACAGCTCATAATCAATGGGTAAATCAAACCAGCGAGAGGTTTTATCCTCTGCTGATTTGGTCGTTTCAATCAATACGCTACATTCTTCCATAGGCTTTACGCTCCAATAATCTTATTGAATAACTGTAACAATACGTCTTTTACGCCGGACGCATTGAATACAAGACCAACGGCTACTAAGGCAACTACCAAGAATCCGATAAGTTTGGAAAACTCACGCTTGAATCCCAAGTAGATACCGATAACAACAATCGCCATCAGCACAAGGCTCTGTGCATTGCTTAAAAACCAGTTATAAAGGTTCTGTCCAAAATTCATGCTTTCTTTTCTCCTTTCAGTTCCATCATTTTTCGGTCAGACTGTCTGCCAGCCTGTAAAATACACATGGCAACCACGCCAACTGTTCCCCCTAAAGAGAAGAACAGGAAGTCAAATAATAATCGTTGCATTTTTCAATTCTCCTTTTCTAAAATCACATCTTCGGTAGATGTGGTCTGCTGTTCAATTATCTTGTAATGCTTTTCCGTCAGTTTCGTGGATTTACGGATTTCTTTCAGATAATCAATCCCTGTTTTCGCTGTGATTGTTTCCAGCATTTTGAGTGTCGGGTCAACCTGCCGTTGAATCCAGCGTAGGGTTCTGTCCAGTGTGTAGGGTTCGGGTTTGGTCGTGAGCTTTAACGGCTCTCTGTTTTCCCCGATGAACCACGCCCAGCGGACAGATAATTTCCAATCGCTCCGTTTCTTGTCTGCTTCCTTATCCACAAAGCGTACATAACGGTTGATAATAGAAAATGCCGTCCGTTCAGCGTCATAGTAGGTCAGCAGGTCACGGACAGCATAATAAGCACGTTCATTTTTCAACCGTATTTCAAATCTGTTTTTTATCGGTGCTTCCTCAATGGGAATCCCCAGTTTGATGTACTGTTCATAGTTTTTTTCATAGACACAGAAGTACACCTCACTTTTTAGCGAGCCGATATAAAGCGTATAACCCATACCAGCCTTGTCCTGTTCCTCATGCTTGACCAGTTCGCCGGAAGCATAGGACTTAAAGGAACGGAACACCGATACACATTCCTCATTCCGGCATTTTTCGGTCAGTTCTGGAATATCCAACATTCCTGTATGGTCATTGATGGCAAGGTCAAGGCGTTTCATCACACCGCCGTCCACCAGAGCGTCCATAAGGAAGTCGTACCAGCTCCGTTCCTGTGCCAGCAGATAACTTTCAAACTGGCGACAGCCTTTTCCTTTCAGTTCCAGCAGAACACCTTTTTCTTCATCGGGAGAAGTGTATACGAAAATATCTCCGATGTAGTAGTGTTCCGTGTAGCTGTAATGCCCGAAGTCCTCATGTATCATGTACTGGATATTGAGCTGTAAGATGTCCTTAATGATGTGTCCAATATCCAGTGTCGGAAACCGTATCCTCACATAATCAAACAGCATGGTAAGCGGTGCTTCTGGGTTGAATTTTTCCAGAGCTTCCAGTAGTTTCACTTTCATTTCTTCTGTGACCGCCACCTTGCCGGATTCGATACGGCTTAAATGTTCACGGCTGATTCCAGCCATGACCGCAAGTTTCGTCTGGGATACACCGTACTGCAAACGCCTGTCTGCAAAATCCTGTATCCACTCTGTATCATTCAGTGTGATACCCCCTTTACGAAAAAACTGTGACATTTTTAATCCGATGTCACAGCAGTAAAAAAAGCTACCAAACGCTTGATTTTAGCCAAGAATCGGTAACTTTTGTGTATGTTTCCTTGTGATTTGTGCCCCTCTGTTAGATACCGAGGGGCTTGATATATGCTGGCGTGGCTACCGCCACACCAGCAAGGCTAGTCCGTACCTGTGGCTTTCGCTTCGCACGCCACTTGTCCGTCCTGCCTTATGTGTGTAAGTTCCCCAATCGTACCCAAGAAATCATATCCTTTGGGTACAAGGGGAGTATAAAATTCCGATATGACGCTTGTTCCTACATCACAGTATCCACGCCCTTTGATTCGCTTCTGGAAAAACTGTTTTTTCACATCACTTCCAAAGAGCATACCGTAGCCGAGTTCACTCATGCGACCAAGCCCCACACGGAAGTTAAAGTTATCTCTGATACCGTCCCCGAAATACTTTGCGTCTGGACGCTGGCAAGCCACAATCAGAAAGTATCCAGCCTGTCTGCCAAGCATGACGATTTTCTTTAGCTGGCTTAACAGGGCGGTGCTTTCTTTTGTCGTGAGCATTTCTAGGAAAGCCACGTATTCATCAAAGATAAGGAACTGTGGAGCAAGCCCCAGATAGGCATAGTTTTCCCCTGTACGGTAGTTCGGGTGCAGTTTCATTTCTTCCGAGCGTGTGACCATGCCCTCATAAAAGGCATTGACGCAGTCAATCATATCGTCTTTCGTGTGGTAGACATTTTCCATGACCATTCCCAAGTCTGCAAGGTCAGATAGCGATAGGTAACTCTTTGATGTTATCTCCAAGTTTTCCCCCGCTTCACACCGTACATGAAACTTTCGCTTCATACGGCGTTCCATCATATTCAAATAGATTCATAAGTTCTGGTTATTTTATTGCTTGGTATCCATAGTTCGCTCGTATTTTGTTCAGCTTTTTCTTTTGTTGACTGCTCAAGCCATAGTTCATCAACCACATTTTCGCCTGTTGTACTGATTCAGTCAGTATCGCTTTTGATATTGGTATTTCAACAAATACAAGATTTTGGTATTTATCTCTATCTGTTTCGGTAATATTCTTGTAGATACAAACCATATCAGTCGGGCTATGCCTTCGATTAGTGATATAGCAATTGCCTTGTTGGGCTATAAATACCGAAATTCGATTATCATTAAATTCAACACTCTTTGTGGTGTCTTTATACTCTAAAAGAATCCGTATCTCTCCTTTCGTTACCAATGCTATTTCCTCATGTATTTTGCTTCTTCCGTGTTCTGTAAAGTTGCATATATCCTGTGAGAAATTCAGCGGATTTTTGTGTTTTACTCCGTTGATTGGCAATAGAGGAGTATCGGCAATCATAATAATTTTTGTTTGTGGTCGTATTCCAGTTGTTTTCATCTGGAAATCTTGACTTGTAGTTTCAAAAGGTATTAGCTTTGCAATCTTTTTAAAACGAACTCTGGTGGTCGGTAAGAGAGCGTAACTTACTTCTGTTAAATTGTTGTATATATTCGTAGCCACACAATAATAATTCTGCATTCCCATAACCGCCAGATTATAACGTGCAATCTGGAAAGTAGTTGTGTGCCTGACTATATCCTTGACTTTTAACTTTAGATTTGTTTTTGCTTTCTTTAGTGCTTTCTGGTTCATATCTGTTTTGGCAACATATCCATGTTTTGTCTTCCCTTTTGGAATCACTTTAATTTTGAATCCCAGAAAATCTGATGAATTTTTCTTCAGATTTACTACCTTTGATTTTTCTGGACTGATTTCTAATTTCAGCCTTTTGTTTAGAAAATCTACGGTACTGTGATAGAATCGCTGTGCTTCTTCATAGGTCGAACACATAATTTTAAAATCGTCAGCATAACGCACAATAAAGCCACTTTTTAACCTCGTATGTTTCTTTGCATATTGAAACCAACCGTTTTTATTACGGTGCTTTGGCTGGAAAGTTTCCCATTGACTGCTTACCCACCAATCCAATTCATTAAGGACTATGAGCGAGAGCAGGGGACTTAACAGACCGCCTTGCGGAGTTCCTTTTTCTGGAACACCCTCGCCGTCAATTTCAGCTTTCAGCATTTTACTAATAATGCAAATCAGTCTTTTATCCCGAATGCCAAGTGTCCAAATCTGTTTTAACAATTTCCCGTGGTTGACATTATCAAAGAATCCTTTAATATCTACATCAACGCAGTAATGATACTTTGATATGTTTATCAAACTGGTTACTCTGCCAAGTGCATGGTGGGCACTTCGATTCGCACGGAATCCATAGGAATGATTATGGAACTTAGGTTCGCATATCGGTTCTAGGACTTGTAAGATACATTGTTGTACAAGTCTGTCCCAGATACAGGGGATTCCGAGAGGTCGCCTTTTATCGCTTCCAGATTTAGGAATAAAAACCCGTCTGACTGATTTTGGTTGGTAATTATCCAGGCTGCTTCGGACTTTCATAATAATATCTTCATCACACAAATGTTTAATATCATCAATCGTTAGCCCATCTGTACCAGCGGTTTTGCTTCCGCTGTTTGTTTTTAAATTTCGGTATGCCAAGCAGATATTTTGTTCTGAACCAATAATTTCCAGTAACTTATAAAAGTTATTACCATTTTTGCTCTGTGCGTATAACTCATCATAAATATGTTGCATATCATAATATTCGTTATAGCGGAGCTTGTCTTTCTTTAGCATGGTCTGTACCCTCCTTAATCACAGGAGCAAGTACATCTCTTAGTCTTACTCGAACCCATACCATTCTTAGTAATTCTATTCTTCAATGACTAGTGGCTATCCCTCCACCGTTTGTTATCACGGTTTCATAGGTACTGTGCCACCACTTTCACTGGCATAAACACACCTTATATTATTGCTAATCTCACAACAACCTTATGATGTGAACACTTCATAGACAGTAAAATCTCCATGTTGCCAGCTTTCAACGTTCCAAACACACTATCTGTACATATATATCCGTAGGTTTCTTCTCTAAGCCTGCTACTTTGATAATGCCTGTAACATTATATGGGTTTTCATAAAAACGAGTCTTACTCACCCACAGTAGCGACACTATTTGTGTCACTGGACATTTCTATCCAGTCCCGATATAGACCTGTACATTCAAAGATTCGTCAGTAGACCGCTCATCTACATACTAACCATAGATATTTTATAGACTTCCGGCATATAGGATACGACACCCACCTCTGGGTATCTTTCGACAGCGCTATCTGTTACGGTATCTCTCTGCCGACTTCACCGAGCTTCTGACAGACCTATGTTTACTCATAATCCTGCCAGTCGGAGTATTAAAGTAGCCTTTCAGGGCGTTACCCCATCATTCGACTATTCGTGTGTTCAGTTCTCCAACACAATTTTAATTGATTGTGCAGTGTCTACTTTTTTCAAGTAGAAACGTCTCGCACCGTTCTTCGGGTCAAGAATGTATAAATCCGCATTGGTTCTAAGCAAGGCTTCAATGATGGTCAGCAGAAAATAGGTTTTTCCACCACCTGTACCACCGCAGATAAGGGCATGGGGAAGTGAATCGTATTCCCACACCAGATTTTTCATTAACCGCAGACCGCCGTTTTCGGCAATCACTTCATCAATCGAAATACGGTTCGCTATCATATCATAGAGCAGGGTGTATTCAATGTATCCGTCATGCAGTGTCTTGTCGGTCAGCTCACAGTACAGCCCCGATTCCAGTTTATCCTCTAAGGACAGGAGCTGTTCTTGATATTTTCCCATTGTGATTTCACAGCAGATATGAAGCAGTCCCTTTTCCATCTGGTAATAAATCTTTGGAAACCACACGATTTTTTCTCTTGATCTGCTTTGCAGGTCAGTGAAAAAAACGGTGTCTTTGGTGTTCTCCGCTTCATACCATTTATTTTCCAGCACCATGCGAGCCAGCTTTTGTCTGTGTAGCAACCGCTTGATACGGTCATATCCGTAACGGTAGTAGAGGAAAGCGACCAATGCACAAACACCAGTCGCTATCAGAACCGTAATGGAATTGTAGGCAGTCCAAGTAATTCCGACATGGAGCAGGTTAAAATCTTTCCAGTCTATAACAAGGAGCTGTCGCAGATTCAGTAGCAGGAACACCGCAACGAACAGGAGCAACAGCCAACCGATACAGAAGTGATAGACCAGCGATTTGTCACTGGCACGAATCCTGTTACCTTTCTTTTTCCACGTCATACGCTAACACCTCTTATTTCTTCGGCGGTTGCTGTGGAGCATTGTTCTGTGGATTTCCGACATGAGTGCCTTTGTTCTTCAAAACAATATCGTCTGCCTTTACATACCAGTCCACATCTGCACCACGGTAATTCGCATTGGCTACCGTATCTGCAACAGGATTGATAAGTTCCACTTCGGCGTTGTAGTCATAGTCCTTTAACGGAACAGTCGCTGGAACGGATACCTGTATCATGCGTCCCTGTGTGTTGCATTTTAAATCATAGGTGCGTTCCTTGATTTCTTCACTGACTGTTCCATCTTCATTCTGTACATGAACCTCACGGCGTAATGCGGAGAACTTCAACACTCCAAAAGTCTTTTCTTTATCAATGACGATTCCATTTGCTAATCTCATAATCTGAATACCCCCTTATTTACTTTCTGCTGGTAACATATCGTCTGCAAGCAGGATATAATTGACAAATCCACGTTCCCCGATTTTATAACCATCGGTAGTGATTCGTGGGTTGATAAGTTTTACTTTCTGTTCCGGCGAAAAATGTTTTTCACCAGCTTTGGCAGGAAGCACAACGACAACATCATCAGCTCTCTGCACATCGGAATACAGGTTGTAGCTTCTGGTAATGACAGCCATACGCCCGTTGATTCTCTGCTGTTCCGTAGTATTTTCTCCGGCAAACTCCAAGTTTCCGAATGTCTTTTCCATATTTGGTACGACAAATCTTAATTCCATAAATAATTGACCTCTTTTCTTTCTATTTGTAAGTTCTTTCCTGCTGTACTTTGTGGGGAGCTACACTCCCCACGCCCCTAGTGGACTTCACACTCCCGTAAATCAGAGCTTCACGGGAGCGTGAAATTGTAAAAAGGGTGGCGACCTTGAACGCTCTACCAACCGCTACATTACCGCCTTACGATTTCTTTCTACGGCGTTTGAAGTAAAGCATACCGCCAAGCCCTACGCAGGAAAGACCGAGCATGGCAAGATAAGCATAGATATTGGTATTGTCGCCTGTTTTTGGACTGTCACTTGTCTTAGTAACCGTAGATGGTGTATCCGGCGTGTCGGTATCCTTTGGTGTGTCTGGGACTTCCGGCACTTCCTTGATTGTCACAGTCTGTCCATCGTCTGTGATGTCCTTATGTTCTGTCACTTTCTTTGCTTCGTCTGGATTGCTCATATCGTATAATTCCTCAAATGTGACAAGGCTCTTGCCACCAAGAGAAGAACCATCAAAGGTAAAGGCAATCTCAACCGTCATTTTTTCATTGTCGGCTGTAAACTCATAATCATTGGATACTTTCTTTCCATCAATCAGAAGTTCTGCATTTTCCTCTTTTAACATCTGCCAGCCGGAAAGTTTGTATTTTGTTCCAACTTCCAGACCATCTAATGTGACTTTATCCACAATCGTTACATCTTTTCCGGCTTCGATTTCTTTCTTGCCGTCCTTATCCGTAGCGGTCGTATGGATTTTGATGATACGTTCTGTGATAAGAACCGTCTGTCCATCATCGTTGATGTCTTTATGTTCGGCAACCTTGACAGGCTCTTTCGGATTGTTCATATCGTACAATTCCTCAAAGGTAACAAGGTTCTGACCGCCAAGAGATGAACCGTCAAAACTGTAAGTAATCTCAACCGTCATTTTTTCACTGTCAGCAGTGAAAGTATAATCACTGTCTACACGTTTCCCGTCAATCAGAAGTTCGGCGTTTTCTTCCTTTAACATCTGCCAGCCGGAAAGCTTATATTTTCTGCCTGTTTCCAATCCATCAAGTGTGACTTTGTCCACGATCTTGATGTCTTTTCCGGCAACAATCATTTTTTCGCCTGTTTTCTTGTCGGTAGCTGTGGTATGGATTGTGATTTCTTTTTCGTATTCATCGGTCAGTGTCCCTAAATCTACGGTCACTTTATTTCTGGATACGACCACCTCAAAGGCTGGAATCAGCTTAAATCCGGCGTTGGAATCGCACTTTAATTCCTCAATCACATAGGTATCATAGAGTAATGCACCTTTGCTGTCGTCTGGTTCAGATGTCCCAAACCATACACCGTTCTCACTGGATTTTCCGGCATTGGTATTGACCTTGTGGGAAGCCCAGCTTGAAGCAGTGGAGAACTGACCGTTTTTGTCAGTAACTACAATATGGGATTCTCCCGTTGTCTTGCTTGTGATTCTGAATGGAACACCTGCAAGGCGTTTGTGTGTACCTGCACCGATTTTTACACCCTCAATATCGCCACGCTTAATCTGGTTGTAGACAGAGTGGGATTTGTCGGTCAAGTCAACGATTTTTCCATCTTCCGTGATAGAAAAGTCGATTGCTTTTGCACCGTCTGTCAAGTAACCCTCTGGTGCTTTGCTTTCTTCTAATCTGTAATTTCCGTAAGGGAGCAAGTCAGCAGAAGTAGAAGCAATTCCATCAATGCCTGTCTGAATCTTCTTGACAGTTTCATTCTTGTTGTATAATTTTCCCTCTACCAGTACAGGACTGTCATTTAAGGAAATGATATTAAATTCTGTGTACTGTAAGGTCGCACTTCCCTGTGCTTTGGTATCCTTTGTTTCAAGGTCACGTTTCTGGATTTTTACACCGCCACGGATAACCTTGTCAGATACGGAATACTGGTTACTTCCAGAAAGTATGGCAAGTTCGCCATCTTCGGAAATCTGTGTAAGGTACGTCCCCTTAATTTGTTCAGAACTTCCGTCAGCCTGCATATATGCACCATCTAATAAGTAGCCGTTTGGTGCTTTTGTTTCTGTGACAGTGAGTGTACCAAGTGGCAGTACATTTTTACCGTCCTGTGTATAGAAGCTGTCGCCGGATACTTTGTAGCTGTCGGCAAGTCTGGATACATAATGGATAGTTCCGTCACTGTCTTTTTCGGCAACGGTTTTGGTTGTCCATGTACGGGTAGCTTTTGCAGGTAGATTATCTGCATTGTAGTATCCGTCATAATAGCTCCATGTGAACTCTGCACCCTCTAAAGAAGCAGTTCCCTGTGGAGTAGATTTTCCTGTTTCCATGTCAATTTTGAATAAATCAATCAAAGTCTCTGTGACCTTTGGAGTGTCAGCAACAGTTAATGTCGCTGTTTTTCCAACTTCCACATTTAAGGCATGGACAGTAGAATCCAGCTTGTAACCTTTTGGTGCGGAAAGTTCTTTGATGTAAACTGTTCCGGCTTTTACCTCAACTTCTTTGGTATCGCCGTTTCCATCGGCAGTAAGTGTGGCAAGCTGGCTGTTACAGCCCTTATCAGAATAGACACCAAATGTCGCACCCTCAAAGGAATAGTTGGCATTGCCATCTGTGACCGTTGGATTGGAAGAAGTCTTTTTGACCTTTGCATTTCCTACATTTAACTTCGCCCAGAACTGTCCGATGTCCTGTCCTTCGCCAGTATAAATGTAACCGCCACATTCATAGCGTCCCTTATTTGCTTTCACAAATGCTTTCGCACCAGCGTAAACTTCGTTCTGTACTGCCTGTGAGATTTCATTATAGGAAGCTCTGACGTTATCGCACTGCCAGCCGAGCTGTTCACTCAATCTCTGCCAGACAACACACTGTTCCAACAGATAACCTTGTTTATAATTCAAGTTCGTATGAGAAGCGGTATATTGCTTGACGTACTCTAAGGAAAGAGCAACGTCCGCAATCTGATCGCTACTCATACGGGTGTTTGCGTCAGAACGTGTTTTATAGCCATTCTTGAAATTGGTGTTGATGTCCACGCAGTAGGCAGTTTCGCCCTCAACTTTCATGTGTCCCTCATTGAATGTAGATTTGATAGAACCATCATTCATAACGTGTTCAATGTAGCCGACACGTTCTGCTGATTCTGTCCAGTATTGATTGCCGGAAGCATGAACCGCCGTCACAGGTAATGTCGTGAGAATGGTTGCAAAAGCAAGCGTTCCTGTCAGCAATCGCTTTACTAGCTTATTCATATTTCTTCTTTCTCCTTTCGATTTTGGGTAAAAAAATAGACGCTCATTTCTGAACGCCTAAAAATTATAAAATTGTTACATCATCAATATTCTTAAAGATTTCATCTTGTAACAAAGATAATGTTTCAAAAATTGCAGTATATTTGTTTTGATAATTTATGCCTTTTATAAATTCAACTAAAGGACTAGTAAATTTCCTAAAATTTTCAAATTCATAATCAAGGACATCTAAGCCTAGTTCTTGTTCTGGGGATAATCCAAATTCTTCTCGTTGTCTACCATATTCTTTTATTTGCAACCATACCTCATAATAGAAATCCTCAGAACCATAAGTCATGTCTGTAGAAAATGTATTTGAATAATCACCTCTTACAAAATCAACATCATATACCTGTCCAAACCATATTATACCTTTTTGGGTTAATATTCCTTCTTTTATCTCTTGAGGAAAAGTTGTTCTAATAGCTATTTCACAATCAGTACAATTATTATTTTTATATACTGAAAATTCCTTTATCATAGCATAATATTGTTTGCGAAAGATATTTAAAATAGATCGTACATCATCATTTACTGCTGTCTCATAAATTTCTATACTTTCGTTTAATAAAGTTAATATGTTTCTTGTCCTTTCATAAAAGTAAATTCTTTTATCAGCTTGAAGATATTTCAGTAATTCCTGAAGTTCCTGCTCACAACTATTTTCACCTTGAAAGGTAACATAACAATTTTCTTTTTTTGTTAATTCAACTATTTTTTTCTGCAAATTTGAAATTGCAATAGAACATGGTATCCAATATTCATCTCTTGCCTTAGTTTGTGCATTTACTTTTAATTCACTTTTTTTACTCGAAACAGTAACAAAATATGTAATATAAGCTCCTAATAATGTTGAAATTAAAGGCAATATTTTATCCAAAAATTGAAATAAATTATCCATCTACTAAATCCTCATTTGTTATTTTTTTATAGTATAAATCACTTCCTCCCTTTTTTAAAGTTTATTCTATTAAAAATACTAGAACTATGTAGGATAGCTTGTTTTATCTTCATATTATATTGTGTAATGTTGTTCTTACGAAGTCGCCCCAGAACAAAAAGCCCGTACTACCTATGATAATATTTTGCGTCTTATCAAAGATCCTGAAGTCTGTGATCCGATCCGATTCCTTCGCGAACGTGAAATTGTTCATTATCAACGTTTTGGAGAAAGCCTCAGAATTGTCCAGGATAAATTAGATAGTAAAAACTTCTACGCATTTAATCCTGAATTTGATCATAAATCTTGTTGTAAATAAATATAAAAATTCTCTCACTGATATTTTTTCTGTAAAAAAAGCAACCAACATATGTTGATTGCTTTTTACCTTTTATATATACCTTCAAAACTGCATACAAGAAATATTTTCTTTCATCCTACCTATCACCTTGCTTGGTCATGCCCTCGACCGATTAGTATCAGTCAGCTCCATACATTACTGTACTTCCACCTCTGACCTA
Organism: Dorea longicatena; assembly: GCF_024168045.1. Classification (GTDB taxonomy): domain Bacteria; phylum Bacillota; class Clostridia; order Lachnospirales; family Lachnospiraceae; genus Dorea_A. Next base: position 1,080,252 of record NZ_CP100126.1, on the reverse strand, counting down.
TCTACCTCGTCGTCTTCAAGGGGTCTTACTACTTACGTAGGGATATCTCATCTTGAGGGGGGCTTCACGCTTAGATGCCTTCAGCGTTTATCCCGTCCCGGCTTGGCTACTCTGCCATGCACTTGGTATGCAACAGATACACCAGCGGCCAGTCCATCCCGGTCCTCTCGTACTAAGGACAGCTCCTCTCAAATATCCTACGCCCACGCCGGATAGGGACCGAACTGTCTCACGACGTTCTGAACCCAGCTCGCGTACCGCTTTAATGGGCGAACAGCCCAACCCTTGGGACCTACTTCAGCCCCAGGATGCGATGAGCCGACATCGAGGTGCCAAACCACTCCGTCGATGTGAACTCTTGGGAGTGATAAGCCTGTTATCCCCAGGGTAGCTTTTATCCGTTGAGCGATGGCAATCCCACTTTATACCACCGGATCACTAAGTCCTACTTTCGTACCTGCTCCACCCGTCGGTGTCGCAGTCAAGCTCCCTTCTGCCTTTGCACTCTTCGAATGGTTTCCGTCCATTCTGAGGGAACCTTTGAGCGCCTCCGATACCCTTTCGGAGGCGACCGCCCCAGTCAAACTCCCCACCTGACATTGTCCCCCGACCAGTTCATGGTCGCTGGTTAGAAATCCAATACTGCAAGGGTGGTATCCCAACAGCGGCTCCGTGACAACTGGCGTCATCACTTCCTAGCCTCCCACCTATCCTGTACATGCAATACCGAATCCCAGTATCAAGCTGGAGTAAAGCTCCATGGGGTCTTTCCGTCCTGGCGCAGGTAACCAGCATCTTCACTGGTATTTCAATTTCACCGGGTGCATTGTTGAGACAGTGCCCAAATCATTACGCCTTTCGTGCGGGTCGGAACTTACCCGACAAGGAATTTCGCTACCTTAGGACCGTTATAGTTACGGCCGCCGTTTACTGGGGCTTAAATTCAAAGCTTCGCGTTACCGCTAACCTCTCCTCTTAACCTTCCAGCACCGGGCAGGCGTCAGCCCATATACTTCACCTTACGGTTTTGCATAGACCTGTGTTTTTGCTAAACAGTTGCTTGGGCCAATTCTCTGCGGCCAGCTCTCGCTGGCACTCCTTCTCCCGAAGTTACGGAGTCATTTTGCCGAGTTCCTTAACAATGCTTCTCCCGTCGGCCTTAGGATTCTCTCCTCATCCACCTGTGTCGGTTTACGGTACGGGCTTAAGTAAAACAATAGCGGCTTTTCTTGACGCATGGCTCACACACTTCCCTACTCTTAATTCGGTCCGCATCACGTCTTCGGATTGATGAACGGATTTGCCTATTCATCTCCTACCCCGCTTGCACCGGCTTTTCCATTTCCGGCTTGTGCTCTCCACACGTGTCCCCACAGTTCTGTTTACTTAAGGTACAGGAATTTCAACCTGTTGTCCATCGGTTACGTCTTTCGACCTGGCCTTAGGCCCCGACTTACCCAGAGCAGATCAGCTTTACTCTGGAAACCTTAGATATTCGGCCGGAAGGATTCTCACCTTCCTCTCGCTACTCATTCCGGCATTCTCTCTTCTATACAGTCCACAGCTCCTTATCGGTACTGCTTCGTCCCGTATACAATGCTCCTCTACCAATGTACTAGGTACATTCCTGAGCTTCGGCAGTGTGTTTCAGCCCCGGACATTTTCGGCGCAGGACCTCTCGACTAGTGAGCTATTACGCACTCTTTGAATGTATGGCTGCTTCTAAGCCAACATCCTAGTTGTCTTTGAAATCCCACATCCTTTTCCACTTAACACACATTTTGGGGCCTTAGCTGCAGGTCTGGGCTCTTTCCCTTTTGACTGTCCAACTTATCTCGTACAGTCTGACTCCCATACAACATCTACACGGCATTCGGAGTTTGATATTCTTCGGTAAGCTTTGACGCCCCCTAGGAAATTCAGTGCTCTACCTCCGCAAGACTTATATGAGGCTAGCCCTAAAGCTATTTCGAGGAGAACCAGCTATCTCCGGGTTCGATTGGAATTTCTCCCCTATCCACACCTCATCCCCACCCTTTTCAACGGATGTGGGTTCGGTCCTCCATTGCCTTTTACGGCAACTTCAACCTGGACATGGATAGATCACCCGGTTTCGGGTCTGCTCCGACTGACTCTTTCGCCCTATTAAGACTTGGTTTCCCTTCGGCTCCACACCTTTGGTGCTTAACCTCGCCAGCCAGCGCAACTCGCCGGACCGTTCTACAAAAAGTACGCGGTTCCACATATAAAGTGGTTCCACAGCTTGTAAACATATGGTTTCAGGTTCTGTTTCACTCCCCTCCCGGGGTCCTTTTCACCGTTCCTTCACAGTACTATGCGCTATCGGTCACTAAGGAGTATTTAGCCTTACGGGGTGGTCCCCGCGTGTTCAGTCAAGGTTCCACGTGTCTCGACCTACTCTGGATACCGCCATGTCAACTCATCTTTCGCTTACGGGGCTTTCACCCTCTCTGGCCGGCTTTCCCAAAACCGTTCTGCTAAATTTGTTGAATCAATTATGCGGTCCGAACCCCGGGATGCACGCATCCCGGTTTGGGCTCTTCCGTTTTCGCTCGCCGCTACTCACAGAATCACATGTTGTTTTCTCTTCCTCCGGCTACTTAGATGTTTCAGTTCACCGGGTTCCCTTCCTTAAGTTATGTATTGGCTTAAGGATACTTGAGGTTTGCTCAAGTGGGTTTCCCCATTCAGAGATCTCCGGATCAAAGGATATTTGCTCCTCCCCGAAGCTTTTCGCAGCTTATCACGTCTTTCATCGGCTCTTAGTGCCAAGGCATCCACCATACGCTCTTTCTAGCATGACCAACTTGCTCTCATTCACGGGAATGAATGATCGCTACACCGATATAGCGTTATCGGCGTTGGCTTAAGGTCAATTTTATTTACGTCTGTTTTCTTCAGACAGTAATTATTACTCTGTTTATAACAATTACCTCGGATGTCTTGATTAAGATATTTAAAAATCTTATCATTTCTATTTCTTATATGCAATTTTCAAGGTACATAGAGATGCTTTTTCTCTTTAGAGCTTTTGCATCTATTCAATTTTGACTGAATCTTTATCAGTCATTAGAAAACTGAAATCGCATTCTCAACTTCAACTCTCTAATCACTGGTAAAACCAGCTATCATAACAGCACTTCCTTGCTGATAAGGTTGGCACCGATAAGTTGTTGCTCATCTTTTGCCTGTATCTATATGAATCTCCCGAACATTTGCAGCGGATCTGCTTCGTGTTCTTCAATTTTTTTATAGCCTGGCGGCCACCTACTCTCCCGCACCGTCTCCAGTGAAGTACCATCGGCCGCTTGAGTCTTAACCATCGTGTTCGGGATGGGAACGGGTGTTACCCTCAAGCGCATCGCCACCAGTAATCATTATTAAGCTTTTGACAGCCTTAATAACTAAACAATAGATAACAACCCTTACTTTTATTCCTTAGAAAGGAGGTGATCCAGCCGCACCTTCCGATACGGCTACCTTGTTACGACTTCACCCCAGTTATCGGTCCCACCTTCGGCAGCTCCCTCCTTGCGGTTGGGTCACTGACTTCGGGCGTTACTGACTCCCATGGTGTGACGGGCGGTGTGTACAAGACCCGGGAACGTATTCACCGCAGCATTCTGATCTGCGATTACTAGCGATTCCAGCTTCATGTAGTCGAGTTGCAGACTACAATCCGAACTGAGACGTTATTTTTGAGATTTGCTTACCCTCGCGAGTTCGCTTCTCTTTGTTTACGCCATTGTAGCACGTGTGTAGCCCTGGTCATAAGGGGCATGATGATTTGACGTCATCCCCACCTTCCTCCAGGTTATCCCTGGCAGTCTCTCCAGAGTGCCCAACATCACTTGCTGGCTACTGAAGATAGGGGTTGCGCTCGTTGCGGGACTTAACCCAACATCTCACGACACGAGCTGACGACAACCATGCACCACCTGTCACCGATGTTCCGAAGAAAAGCTTCCATTACGAAGCGGTCATCGGGATGTCAAGATCAGGTAAGGTTCTTCGCGTTGCTTCGAATTAAACCACATGCTCCACCGCTTGTGCGGGTCCCCGTCAATTCCTTTGAGTTTCATTCTTGCGAACGTACTCCCCAGGTGGACTGCTTATTGCGTTAGCTGCGGCACCGAATGGCTTTGCCACCCGACACCTAGCAGTCATCGTTTACGGCGTGGACTACCAGGGTATCTAATCCTGTTTGCTCCCCACGCTTTCGAGCCTCAACGTCAGTCATCGTCCAGCAAGCCGCCTTCGCCACTGGTGTTCCTCCTAATATCTACGCATTTCACCGCTACACTAGGAATTCCACTTGCCTCTCCGACACTCTAGCTCAGCAGTTCCAAATGCAGTCCCGGGGTTGAGCCCCGGGCTTTCACATCTGGCTTGCCGTGCCGTCTACGCTCCCTTTACACCCAGTAAATCCGGATAACGCTTGCCCCCTACGTATTACCGCGGCTGCTGGCACGTAGTTAGCCGGGGCTTCTTAGTCAGGTACCGTCATTTTCTTCCCTGCTGATAGAAGTTTACATACCGAAATACTTCATCCTTCACGCGGCGTCGCTGCATCAGAGTTTCCTCCATTGTGCAATATTCCCCACTGCTGCCTCCCGTAGGAGTCTGGGCCGTGTCTCAGTCCCAATGTGGCCGGTCACCCTCTCAGGTCGGCTACTGATCGTCGGCTTGGTAGGCCGTTACCCCACCAACTACCTAATCAGACGCGGGTCCATCTCATACCACCGGAGTTTTTACCACTGTACCATGCGGTACTGTGGTCTTATGCGGTATTAGCAGTCATTTCTAACTGTTATCCCCCTGTATGAGGCAGGTTACCCACGCGTTACTCACCCGTCCGCCGCTCAGTCACAAAAGTCTTCATCCGAAGAATCAGACTTAAGTGCTTCGCTCGACTTGCATGTGTTAAGCACGCCGCCAGCGTTCATCCTGAGCCAGGATCAAACTCTCGTTAAATATAATTTGCTTTGCATCTTCGATGCTTAGCAAATTAATTGTTCCTCGGCTCCGCCGATGGAACTTCATTAAGTTCGTTCCAGTTCAAGAAAACTACTAGCTTTCTTATCCCCTTTACTGTTTTAAGGTTCGACATTAAATGTCTGTTCTGAATAATTCTCTTTAGAATTTTCAGGGTTGTTGTCTATTGTTTAATTATCAAGGTTCTTTGTCTTTGCTGTTTGAAACAGCTTATTTAGACTATCATATTCATTGACATTTGTCAAGAACTTTTTTAATCTTTTTTCGACCAGCTTTTCAGCTGTCCGTCTACCATCTCTTTCTCAAACATTCGTTTGTCTCAAGCGACAGCTTATTAAGAATATCACAAGCCGTTGTGTTTGTCAACTGTTATTTTATTCTTTTTTATTTCTTTTTGATTTAACTCTTTTTCAGCTTAATTTCAATCTTTTCATCTCGCAAAAATGCTGACTTACCTGTAGGCAAGTCAGCACTTTATGTTCGCTTTAGATAATTTGTTGTCGGTATACTCCCTTGATCAATTATCTGAGTAACATGAATGCAATTAATCCAGCTACTACAATGATAGCAATTGCAAGAATAATGATCGGTGCTTTTGACATCTTCTCTTCTTCTTCGTCGTCGATATCATCATAATATTCATCCTCTAATTCTTCTCTGCGCTGCGGCTTCGGAGCTGGTTTCTTTTTCTTTTTCCCATCTCCTACTGCAAGGAGTTCATCATACGCATCTCGCATTTCCTGTTCACGTTTTTCGCGTACTTCTTTTGGCGGTATATTCGAATACTTCTGTTCTTCAGGTTCCGGTTTTTCCGCTCTCTTCTGTACTTTATGAGCACTCTGTGGAATTTTGAACTTCTTTTTGCAATTATAGCACAACAGATAATTCGGATCTTTTTTTCCTGGTCTTAATTCCTGACCACATATTGGACACTTCATATGAATCTGTCCCTCCCCATAGTGTATTATTTCAAACTGTGCTTTGCGCCTTTCGGCCTTGTATATTCCATATACATTGACATTATACTACATCAATTTACAAATATCAATTTTTTATCCAAATTATTCCGATTGTTTTCCTAATGTTACTTCAACATCTTTTTTCTCGTATTCACCATTCTTATTCTGTGTCTGAATCGTGATTTTTACTTTTTCTCCTGCTTTATAATATTGAAGCTGTTCCTGCAATGCATCCATTCCATCTACGCTTGTTCCTTCGATTCCTGTAATAACGGCTCCTTTTGTAATGCCTGCTTTTTCTGCACCGCCACCGGAGATCACTTCTGATACATATACTCCTGTCGGCATATTATACATCTGTGCACTGTCTGCTGTTACATCTACACCTTTGATTCCAATGTAGCCTCTTTCGGATTCTGCTACCTTGGTTTTTGTCTTCTGATTCATCAGATTTGTGATCAGATCACTTACATCAGATACCGGAATCGCATATCCTATTCCCTCTACTGTTTCCGTTGCAATCTTTGCAGAATTGATTCCAATCACTTCTCCATTTGCATTCAGAAGAGCACCTCCGCTGTTTCCCGGATTGATAGCCGCATCTGTCTGAAGAAGTTTTCCATCGTAACTATCCATTGTGCGGTCTTTTGCAGATACAATACCTGTCGTTACTGACTGTCCGTATCCGAGAGCATTTCCGATCGCAATTACCTGATCTCCTACCTGTGTCTGATCTGAATTTCCCAGTGTTGCCACCGCAATTTTATCCATCGTAGAATCCTTGATCTCGCTTAACGGAACTGCCACAACTGCAAGATCCTTGTCTGAATCCGTACCTTTGATGTCAGCTTTCACGCTTTTCCCATCTATAAAGGTAACTGTCAGTGTACTGCTTCCTTCTACTACATGGTTATTGGTTGCAATCAGAAGTTCTGAATCGTTCTGTCCAATAATAATTCCAGAACCGGCACTTTCACTTTCCTGTTTCTGTGTACCACCGAAGAAATTCTGCACTTCCTGTACACTCATGTTTGTAATGGACACAATTGACGGCATCGCATTTTTAGTTACCTCTGTTACATTTGCGGTTCCTATTGAGCTGTTGGTTGAAGTTGTCAGTTTTGCATTGCTGGTCGTTGTTGTCTTAGCTGTTTTATTCGTTGTCTGTGTTGTACCAAGAACTTTTCCTGCCACAATATTACTCGTCTGAAATGCAGCACTTGCAACCACTCCAAATACCAGTCCTGCACAGACCACCTTTGCCCATCTCGCTGCGCCTTTTCCTCTTTTTTTCTGCGGTTCTTTTCCCGGTTCCCCACCGCCGCCATAATTTCCCGTATTCATATTCTGATCGGTTGTATAATAATTATATTGATTTTCCATATCTTATTGCCCCTTTCATATCTTATATTGGTAGTGTACAGCGTAATTGTGTTTAATCTGTGATAAAACTAAGGAGATTTATTGATATTCCTTTAATTTTTCCAGCTTTACTCCCACATCACCCTTGAACTGTTTCCATGCATCTTCATGTTCTACAAAATATTTGGGGCAAATCTTTCCAGTCACATCATAATGACGTATAACATCATTTTCATTCAGATCGAACTTCAGACACAGCCACGCGCAAAGATCTACCATAGACTGATACGTCTTTTGATTGAATTTTCCCGTTTCGTCCGGATGACAGCATTCTATCGACACCGTATCAATATTCCTGCTGTTTGAGGCATACGCCATCTCCCATGTTGGTACACATTGAACAATCTCACCTTCCAGACCCACAACAAAATTACTGCTTGCTTTCGTAATGTGACTGTCCTTCAATCCTTCGAAATAATCCCGGTTATTCATAGCCGAAGCACCGGGATTTGCTGTATAATGAATCACAATTCCTGTAATCTTATTTGTTGCGATTCCCGCTCTGGAATACTCATTCGGCGTCAGCAGTTCTACGTCTATATCCGGTCTTACAGAATCTATGTAATCACTTTTATTTTCCGTATATTCTTCCGGCTGCTCCTGCTTTTTTAAAACCGTCACCACACACAGTACAACTGTTATTATAATAAGAATGATTAGACCTTTTTTAGAATGGCTTCTCGTTTTTTTCATCTTTTCTCTCTTTTTTATCTATCCTTATATAGTACACTTTTATCTATTTTATCATTCATTTTTTAATGTACCCGAAAGAGATTCTTATGGTTTTATGAAAATCAGCAAAACCTATACGTTGTTGTTGTATCATATACTTCTCCGGCTTTTGTAATCGGAGATTCAAAATTATCTTTATGAATTGCATCCGGGAAATACTGCGTTTCAAAGCATATACCACAACCCTTTCCATAGACAGCTCCTTCCTTTCCCTTAGCTCCTGCCAGGAAATTGCCAGAATAGAACTGTATACCCGGAAGGTCTGTATATACTTCCATCTTAATACCTGTCTCTTCCGATTCGGCTGATGCCACTTTTCTGAATCCCGACCCGTTTAATACCCAGTTATGATCATAGCCGCCTGCCAGTTTCAATGGTTTATAATCTGCTCCGATCTCTTTTGCAACCTTTTTTCCTTCACGGAAATCCATTGGTGTGCCCTCTACCGGAATTACCGTTCCTGTTGGAATCAGTTCAGCATCCGTCTCTGTAAATGCATCTGCATCCAGCCACACTTTTGCATTACATGCGGTTCCGGATGCATGTCCTGCCAGGTTGAAATAGCTGTGATTCGTCATGTTCAAAAGTGTATCCTGATCAGGAATTGCATAATAATGAATCTTTAATTCATTTTCTTCCGTAACTGTATAGGATACTTCTATCTTTACTTCTCCCGGGAATCCCTGATCCCCGTCCGGACTGACAAGCATAAATACTACATGTGTATCATCCTCTTCTTTTACACTCCACATTCTTTTATTATAGAAATCTGTTCCTCCATGAAGTGTATTTTCCCCGTTATCATTCTTCGTAAGCTCATATTTCTTTCCGTTCAGTTCGAATGCACCAGTTCCAATACGGTTTGCCACACGTCCGACAGTCGCTCCTACAGAATCTCCACCATTTTCATAATCCTCAAGTGTCTCGTATCCCAATACGACATCCTGAGACTTTCCATTCTTATCCGGTACGTAAAGCTTCAGTAAAGCAGCTCCAAAATCAGATACAACTGCTTTCATTCCTTTGCTGTTTTTCAATATATAACAGCTTGCTGTTTCCCCGTTTCTCGTTGTTCCAAATTCTTTTTTCATATCCAGGCATCTCCCTTTTACTTTATTTTTTTTAATATTACTTGTGTATTTATTATGTGCATTTATATACCAAGCAGACTACCTAAATCTTATTATACTCTATATATTCATCTCTGAAAACCATGATATGAAGAATTTTCAGGATATTTTTTCTGATATTATTCATTTAAACTCTCTCTTTGCCAGACACATATAATACAAAAAGGCGCCGTTTTCACGACGCCCGAATCTTTTTTATTCGTCTACACTGTAGTTTGGTGCTTCTTTTGTAATATGAATATCATGAGGATGACTTTCTTTTAATGAAGCCGAAGAAATCTTCACGAATTTTCCTGTCTGTTTCAAATCCTCAATTGTTGGTGCTCCGCAATATCCCATACCTGAACGAAGACCACCCATTAACTGGAATACAGTATCTTCCACGCTTCCTTTGTAAGCAACACGTCCTTCGACACCTTCCGGAACCAGTTTTTTCGCATCTGTTTGGAAGTAACGATCTTTACTTCCGTTCTCCATTGCTGAGATAGATCCCATACCACGGTATACTTTATATTTTCTACCCTGGAATAATTCGAATGTTCCAGGACTCTCATCACATCCTGCAAAGATACTTCCCATCATACATACATTCGCTCCGGCTGCGATTGCTTTTGTCATATCTCCGGAGTACTTTATTCCTCCATCCGCAATGATCGGAATTCCATATTTGTCTGCCGCTTCATAGCAGTCCATAACTGCTGTGATCTGAGGAACACCAATACCTGCAATGATACGTGTTGTACAGATCGATCCAGGTCCGATTCCAACTTTAACCGCATCAACACCGGCTTTGATCAGATCTTCTGTTGCAGCTCCGGTAGCAACGTTACCTGCAATTACCTGCAGATCCGGGAATTTGCTCTTAATCATATCAACTGTATGAATAACGTTTGCTGAATGTCCGTGTGCTGAATCCAAAACAACCACATCAACCTTTGCATCTACCAGAGCCTTTGCTCTCTCAAGACAGTTTGCTGTAATTCCGATTGCAGCTCCGCAAAGCAGACGTCCCTGCGCATCTTTTGCAGATAATGGATATTTAATCTGTTTTTCAATATCCTTAATTGTGATCAAACCTTTCAGGTTGAAGTCTTTATCTACGATCGGAAGTTTTTCCTTTCTGGCTTTTGCAAGAATCTTCTTTGCTTCTTCCAGAGTAATTCCTTCCGGTGCTGTGATCAACCCTTCCGAAGTCATTGACTCTCTGATTTTCTTTGAAAAGTCTTCTTCAAATTTCAAATCACGGTTTGTGATAATACCAACTAATTTTTTTCCCTCTGTGATCGGCACACCTGAGATTCTGAACTTTGCCATCAGATTGTTGGCATCTTCCAGTGTATTATCCGGTGATAAATAAAATGGATCTGTAATAACACCGTTTTCTGAACGTTTTACCTTATCCACTTCCTCAGCCTGCTGTTCAATAGACATATTTTTATGGATAATTCCGATCCCCCCCTGTCTGGCCATTGCAATTGCCATACGGTGCTCGGTAACAGTATCCATTCCGGCACTCATCATCGGAATATTTAACTTAATTTTCTTAGTCAGGTAAGTAGATAAATCCACCTGGTTCGGAATTACTTCTGAGTACGATGGAACTAAAAGCACATCATCAAATGTAATACCTTCTCCAATTATCTTTCCCATGATTTCTTCCTCTCTTTCTTTTGCATATTCATATTTAACAGCTATCTTAGCGAATCATACCCATATTTGTCAACAGCTTTTAACATGTTTTTATTTTAATACAATCTTTTTTACATTTTACGTATTATTTTCTGATTACTTTTCTTGGTGCTTTTACAAAGAATCCTTCTATGATCGTCTCATTTGGCTCAAACAAAACTTTACACAGTTCTCCTTTGTTCGAAGCAATCAATGCATAGATTTCTGCATGATTTTTTCCTGATGTATAATCATATGTCCTGACCTTCTTATACTGCATTAATTCTACAGCTCCTACCGGTGCAAGAAGTTCCATCTGATCTGCATCTACAGAAAACATTCTTTTTCTTCTGGATTTGTTCATGATCTTGTCTATATCAAGATCTCCATTCACAAATACATACTCATACTCCACATTCATATTGCTGAATACCAGCACATCAACCACGATCATTACAACTGGAAAAATAATCCCCACCGGTATTGCAAAAACCAAAAGCACTGACAAAACCGTCAATACGATCAGCCCCGCTTTCTTAAGTGTATCCTTTGAGTCCGCCTGTTTTTTTATCAGCTGCTCTGTGTAAAAATCATCCATTTTTTCTTTCCTCCAAGTCTGCTTTAAGCTATGTCTATTGTAGCACACCTGAAGCAAAAAAGAAAACTCCTCTGACGAGGAGTTCTCAAAAATTTAATATTCTGTTACATCATACCCATACCCGGATTTCCTGCCGGTACAGCCGGTGCATCTTCTTTGATATCTGCTACAACAGATTCTGTTGTGAGAAGTGTAGAAGCAACAGATGTTGCGTTCTGCAGTGCACTTCTTGTAACCTTAGCAGGATCCAGAATTCCGTTTTCCACCATATCTACGTACTGTTCTGTCAGAGCATCAAATCCGGTTCCTACTTCTGATTCTCTTACCTTGTTAATGATAACAGCACCTTCCAGTCCTGCATTGGCTGAGATATGGAACAGTGGTGCTTCCAAAGCTTTCAGGACAACCTTTGCACCTGTTTTCTCGTCACCTTCCAGTCCGTCAATCGCTTCAGCAACTGCTTTGGACGCATGAATGTATGCAGATCCACCACCGGAAATGATACCTTCCTCTACTGCTGCTCTTGTGGCGTTCAAGGCATCTTCCATACGAAGTTTTGCTTCTTTCATCTCTGTCTCCGTTGCTGCTCCGACACGGATAACAGCTACGCCGCCTGCAAGTTTTGCAAGTCTTTCCTGAAGTTTTTCTCTGTCAAAGTCAGATGTTGTCTCTTCGATCTGTGCCTTGATCTGGGCAACGCGGTCTGCGATTGCATTCTTATCTCCCATACCATCAACAATTACTGTATTTTCTTTCTGTACCTTTACAGATTTTGCACGTCCAAGCTGATCCATGGTTGTATCTTTCAGTTCCATACCGAGTTCCTCAGAAATAACCTGACCACCTGTCAGTGTAGCAATGTCTTTTAACATTTCTTTTCTTCTGTCACCGTATCCAGGTGCTTTTACAGCTACAACATTGAATGTTCCACGCAGTTTATTAACGATCAGAGTTGTAAGTGCCTCTCCCTCAATATCTTCTGCGATAATAAGAAGTCTTGCTCCAGCCTGAACAATCTGCTCCAGAAGCGGAAGGATTTCCTGAATATTAGAAATCTTCTTATCTGTGATCAGAATATATGGATCATCCAGATTTGCTTCCATCTTATCCATATCTGTAGCCATATATGCAGATACATATCCACGGTCAAACTGCATACCTTCTACAAGATCCAGCTCCGTCTTCATAGTCTTAGACTCTTCGATCGTAATAACTCCGTCATTAGATACTTTCTCCATAGCATCTGCCACCATCTGTCCAACTTCAGCATCACCTGCAGAAATTGCTGCCACTTTTGCAATCTGATCTTTGTCTTTTACTTTGCTTGACATCTTCGCAATGGCTTCTACTGCCACATCTGTTGCTTTCTTCATTCCTTTACGGAGAATGATCGGATTCGCTCCTGCTTCCAGGTTCTTCATACCTTCATGAACCATTGCCTGTGCAAGTACAGTTGCTGTTGTAGTACCGTCTCCTGCTACATCATTTGTCTTAGAAGCAACTTCTTTGATCAGTTGTGCTCCCATATTTTCAAATCTGTCTTCCAGTTCAATCTCTTTTGCAATTGTTACACCGTCATTTGTGATCAGTGGTGCTCCAAAAGATTTATCCAGAACGACATTGCGTCCTTTTGGTCCGATTGTTACTCTTACTGTATCAGCGAGCTGATTAACACCAGCTTCCAGCGCTCTTCTTGCTTCTGCACCATATTTAATTTCTTTTGCCATTGGTATCTACCTCCTGAAATATATGAATTAATTGTACAATTACTCGCAGATGGCCAGAATATCATCCTGTTTTACAATGATATATTCCTCGTCATCAATCTCAACATTCGTTCCTGCATATTTGGAATAAATTACCTGCTGTCCTGTTGTAACATGCATCTCAACTTCTTTACCATTCACCATTCCACCTGGTCCTACAGCAATAACCTCTGCCTGCTGCGGTTTTTCCTTAGACTGTCCAGGAATCACGATTCCCGACTTTGTAGTCTCCTCTGCTACACACTGTTTTAATACAACTCTGTCACCTAATGGTACTAACTTCATATCTATTCCTCCTTAATTATTTCTGTATTATTAGCACTCAACAAAAGAGAGTGCTGAAAGATTCTAGATATAAAATAGCACTCTCCTTTTGGTTTGTCAACACACTTTCTATTTAGTTTAGAACTTTTTTATAAAATCCATTTTGAATTTTAAATTTCATAACCCTGCCTGCCTTGTTCCAGTAACGTTCTTTTAATATTCCTTTGCAGACCACAGGATCTTTCGGATCCTCTATGCTGCACTCATAGATTCCATCCAAAGAATAAAAGGTGAGTTCCGCCTCTTCCGATACCAGATACAACGTCTCCTCCTCTTCATCATATGCTATGATCTTGCATAAATATTCCGTTTCATCAAAAAAACTGTCTTCCAGAATTACGCGGTCCATTCTGAGTTTTGCCGTACATCCTCCATATTTCACTATCCGCATCCTCCTTTATACTGTGAAAAGGGTATCAGTTGCCCGATACCCTTTATAGTTCTTATTATTTTGTACGTTCTGCTTTAATGCGGTCAAGTTCCGTAAATACATAATCATTGATTACTTTAATATACGTTCCTTTCATGCCGGAAGAACGGGATTCAATCACACCCGCACTTTCGAATTTTCTCAGGGCATTGACAATTACCGATCTGGTAATTCCGACACGGTCTGCAATCTTACTTGCGACCAGAATTCCTTCCGCACCATCCAACTCATCAAATATATGAATGATTGCTTCTAATTCCGAATACGACAATGTACTGATTGCCGATTGTACAATATGCTCTTTTCTGGTTTCTTCTGCACTTTCTTCATTCACAGATCTTAACATCTCAAGACCAACAACCGTTGTTCCGTATTCACTCAAAATGATGTCATCAATCTCATACACTTTATCTTTTTTATAGATAAACAGTGTCCCGAGTCTTTCCCCTGCAATGTCAATTGGCGTAATAATCGCCTGATAACCTTTGACAGCTTCTTCGGAAAATCCCAATGTCTGAAGATTTACATTTTCTTTTGTTGATAAGATACTAAGCAGCCGCTCATTCAGCATATCATCTACATGTTTTCCGATTTCTCTCTCGATCAATTCGGTAATGTAAGGCACACCTTCGCATTTGCTTCCGCCAAGCACTTTTCCTTTTTTACTGATCACTAATACGTTCGAATTTAAAATTTCTGTAAGGACTTCGCAGATATCATTGAAGACAACTTTACTCGAACTATTGTTATGCAGTAATTTGTTGATTTTTCTGGTTTTATCCAACAATTGTACGCCCATTTACATTCCTCCATCCTTATGAATGTATATTATCATACAATTCTGAAATATTCAACGAATATCATTAATTATCCTTATTATTTTCAATATTTTCTACATATCCGCACTGTTCATCGCTGCAAACCAGTTTATTTCCTTTTTCCAGCATGTATTTACCACATCTCGGACATTTTTTTGTCGATGGCTTCTGCCATGACATAAATTCACATTCTGGGTTATCCTCGCAGCCGTAATATCGTCTTCCCTTTTTCGTCTTCCGGATTACCACATCTTTACCACAGACAGGGCATGGTACACCTATCTTTTCCAGATATGGTTTCGTGTTACGGCAGTCAGGGAATCCCGGGCATGCAAGGAATTTTCCATGCGGGCCGTATTTGACAACCATATTGCGGCCGCACTCCTCACAGATCACATCTGTCACTTCATCTTCAATCTTCACCTGTTCCAGTTCTGTCTCGGCTTTTTCCACTGCTGCCTCCAGATCCGGATAAAAATTCTCGATGATTGTCTTCCATCTGACTTTTCCTTCCGCAACGCCATCCAGAAGGCTCTCCATATTTGCCGTAAAGTTCACATCCACAATACTCGGGAAGGACTGTTTCATAATATTATTCACTACTTCTCCGATTTCCGTCAGATACAGATTCTTATTCTCTTTTGCCACATAGCGTCTTGCAATGATCGTAGAAATTGTCGGCGCATATGTACTTGGACGCCCGATTCCAAGTTCTTCCAGTGTCTTAACCAATGTTGCCTCTGTATAATGTGCCGGTGGTTGTGTAAAATGCTGCTTACTGTTCAGACTTTCTTTCGTAAGGACAGAATCCATATCCAGCCCTTTTAACAGCACATTGTTCTCTTCTTTTGTCTCACCGGCTTCCGTATATACACTGCGGAACCCTTCAAAAACAATCTTGGATGCAGCGACTGTAAAACGATACTGTCCTGCGGCAATCTTTACAGAAGTCGTCTCGTATCTGGCCGGCTGCATTCTGCTGGCAATAAAACGTTTCCATACAAGCTGGTACAGACGGAACTGGTCACGGCTTAAGAATTCTTTCACTGCTGCCGGTGTTCTGGTTACATCTGTCGGACGGATCGCCTCATGTGCATCCTGAATGATCTTCTTGTCTGAAGATTTCTTAACGTCTCCGTCGGCAACATACTCTTCACCGAAGCCTTCCCTGATATATTCTCTTACTGTTGCATCCGCTTCCTCTGAGATACGGGTAGAATCCGTACGCAGGTATGTGATCAATCCCACAGTACCACTGCCTTTGATATCCACACCCTCATATAACTGCTGGGCAATACGCATGGTCTTGGCTGTTGCAAAATTCAATGCCTTGGATGCTTCCTGCTGCAACGTACTGGTTGTAAACGGTACCGGTGCCTTCTTGGTACGTTCTCCTTTTTTTATATCGGCAACAGAATACTCCGCATTTTCTACTTCTTTCATGATCGCGTCCAGTTCTTCCCTGGATGAGATTGTCATCTTATTCTTTTCTGTACCATAGAACTTAGCAGTCAGAAGTTTTCTTTCTCCTTTGACCTTCAGATCCGCATCCAGTGTCCAGTATTCTTCCGGAATAAAAGCATTGATCTCTTCTTCTCTGTCTGCGATAATACGCAATGCAACCGACTGTACACGTCCGGCACTTAATCCTCTCTTAACCTTTGCCCACAGGAGCGGACTGATCTTGTAACCTACAATTCTGTCCAGTACACGGCGTGCCTGCTGCGCATCCACCAGATCCATATCGATTTCTCTTGGATTCTTAAGCGACGCTTTTACTGCATTCTTAGTAATCTCATTAAAACTGATTCGATAAACTTTCTTATCTTCTAATTTCAAAGCTTTACTCAGATGCCAGGATATTGCTTCTCCCTCCCGGTCCGGGTCAGTTGCAAGATATATCTTGTCCGCCTTTTTGACTTCCTTACGAAGCTTCGCAAGAATCTCTCCCTTTCCTCTGATCGTTATATACTTTGGTTCGTAATCATTTTCAATATCGATACCCATCTGGCTTTTGGGCATATCTCTCACATGACCGTTCGATGCGGTCACTACATAATTACTTCCTAAGAACTTCTTAATGGTCTTCACCTTTGCAGGTGACTCCACGATTACCAGATAGCGTGCCATAATTTCCTCCATAATACCGACCGTTCTTACAACAGCCTTATATAATAATTTCTGGATACTTCTTCTGCGTATCCTTTCAATTCCAAAGTAATCAGTCTTTCCATCAATTCTGAAATAGAAAGTTCTGTTTCTTTCATCAGTTCATCGATTCCTTTCGGGAACAAATCGAGACAACTATACACCATACGCTCAGGACTTTCAAGCATTTTTTCATTTTTGTTATTTTTTTGTCCAATTTGCATCCGATTCAGATTCCATTCATCCATCAGTTCTTCCGGTGTGATCAGTATTCCCGCTCCCTGCCGGATCAGTCTGTGACATCCCTGACTCAACGCACTTGTCACCGGTCCCGGAAGTGCATAGACATCCTTCCCCTGATCCAGTGCAAAATCTGCAGTGATCAAAGATCCGCTCTTTTCTTTTGCCTCTATCACCAGTATCCATTCCGCCAGTCCACTGATAATCCGGTTCCGCATCGGAAAATTTCTTGCAAGTGGTTCGGTTCCGGGTGGAAATTCCGATATGATTCCGCCTTTTTTTTGAATGTCCATATATAATCCTATATTTTCTCTTGGATAACACACATCCACTCCACATCCCAGAACAGCAAACGTTGTTCCGTCTCCGTTCAAAGCACCTCTCTGCCCTGCTCCGTCGATTCCTCTCGCCATACCGCTTATCACCTGTACTCCCGCATGCCCAAGACATTTCCCATACTGCAATGCCATTTGTTCTCCATATGAAGTACAATTCCTGGCCCCTACGATTGCTGCGCTTTTCACATTTTCATCCGGCAGCGATCCAAGTACGTACAAGGCGTACGGGGGATCTGTGATCACTTTCATTTTTTTCGGATAATCATCCGAAAAATACGGCACAAATTTTATCTTCTTTTTCACGGATTTTTCCCATTGCATTTCGAGATTAACTGTTTTCTTTGCTTTTTTCAGTCTCTCTATATCCTTCTCATTCAGAAATGTATGTTTCTTCAAATTAGTTTCTTCTATATAATATATTGCTTTTCCATTTCCATATACCTCTCTTAATTTTCTTTTTTTCAGATTCGAAATGCCTTCTATCCCTGCCAGCCAGTATTCATATATCATTCACATCCTCCTAACGTCCCCAATACTTCTTATCCAGTGACCGGTAAGCAATAGCTTCTTTTAAATGTTTCTCCTTTACCTTCTCACTGTAATCCAAATCTGCAATTGTCCTTGCCACACGCAGGATCTTATGATAGGTCCTTGCTGTAAGCCCGATTCTTTCAAATGCAAGCTCCATCATCTTTCTTTCGCGCTCTCCCAGTTCTACGTAATGTCCGATCTCCTGCGGTCCTAATACTGCATTTGTCCTGATATCTGTTCCTTTATATCTTTCCCTCTGTATATTCCTTGCATCCGTCACTCTGCGGCGTATCGTCTCAGATGTCTCTTCCCCTTCCAGATCTTTCCGTTCTCCGTCCAGATCCCGGTATACAACTTTCGGAGTCTCTATGCAGATATCCATACGATCCAGGAACGGCTGGCTGATCTTGCCAAGGTATTTCTGAATCTGCCCGGGTGTGCAGGAACATTTCTGCACATCCGGATAGTTTCCGCATGGACACGGATTCATTGCTGCCACCAGCATGAATTCCGCCGGAAATGTAAAATTTCCATAATTTCTCGCAATATGAATCTGATGTTCTTCCAATGGCTGTCTTAGTACTTCCAGAACATTTCTTGGAAATTCCGCAAGTTCATCAAGAAACAGCACACCTCCGTGTGCCATACTGATCTCCCCGGGCATCGGTATTCTGCCGCCCCCTGTCAGCGCTGTTCTGGTGATTGTATGATGAACATTACGAAACGGACGCTGTGTGATCAGCGGGTATTCCTGATCCACCAGCCCCAATACACTGTAGATCTTCGTAATTTCCAGACTTTCTTCCCATGACAGTTCCGGTAAAATGGTTGCGATCCGCTTTGCGATCATCGTTTTTCCGGATCCAGGTGATCCAGCCATTAACAGATTGTGCCCTCCTGCCACTGCAATTTCTGCTGCACGTTTCACCGCTTTCTGTCCGCAGATATCCGCAAAATCTTCTCTGGTTCTATGTTGTTTGTTTTTTTCATTTTCTTTTTTCTCCCTTTTAGACTTTTCCGAACGCGCAGCTCCGTTCAGATACGCACAGAGTTCCTCCAGATTATCTGCCGGTAGAATCTCGATTCCTTTTACGAGTCTTCCTTCTGTCTCATTCTCTCCGGGCAGGATAAAGCTTTTACATCCTTGTTCTTTCGCCTCTATCACCATCGGCAGAACTCCCGGTACACCTCTTATTTTCCCCTCCAGACTCAATTCCCCTGTTACGATCACCCGTTCCATTGCTTCTTCCGGTATATACCCCATAGCTGCCAGCACCGCCAGAGCAATCGGCAGATCAAACGATGCCCCTTTTTTCCGGACAGTTGCCGGCGCAAGATTGACAATGATTTTCTTTGCCGGAAGTTTCATCCCCGAATTGCGGATTGCTGTTCTCACCCGTTCTGATGCCTCTTTCACTTCCGAAGACAGATATCCCACCATATGGAACATCGGAAGTCCGTTACTTACATCCGCTTCCACACGGATCATCTCTACCCCCAGTCCCTGAACTGAAGCAGATAAAACTGTACAAAATGCCATCTGCACACTCCTTTCCATACCAGACCATGCAGAACCTGTCCTTATATAAGCATCTTTTCTGCCTTATTTGTCCGGCACTCATATAAAATTGTTTTGATATAGTTGATAACTTGACCGATTCGGTCATCTACAGAATCCGCCACTGGCGGTCCAGATTTAGAAAACGAAAAAGAATAGTCTGTACTTGATCACTCATCTTCGTTAAATGTGCAATCATCATAGCCTATTCTTTCCGCCGTGTCAATATTTTTCTAATTTCACTTTCATTTTACTTTTTGATTTTCTATCCATGCGTCCAAGCACGATGCTAAAGATTCCACTTAATATCAGCAAAAAATAAAAGCTGATCCCCCGATTCACCAGTACTGCCGCTGCCACCGGAACAGAAGTAAAGATACCTGCAAACAACTTTACGAATGAGAATTCACTAATTCCCTCAGCTCCCGGGAACGGAAGAAGTGCTGTAGTCATATACAAAATGATCTGATGCAGAAACATACTTCCATAAGAACTGCCGGACTCTCCCATTGCATGATACACTGCCCATGGAACACTGAACCAGCAGATGATCTGGATCAGACTGACTGTTGTCACTTTTAACGCAAGTACCGGATCTCTTTTAAAAAACAATTTACAATCTTCAAAATCACGAACAATCTCGTCCATCTTAGCGCCCAATCTCTTCTTATTCCCAAACGGGAGTTTCATGATCAGGAAACGTATTCCATTTACAATCTTCTTTTTCAGACCTTCGGATAACATTATGACCACCAGTGCTGCTATAAAAATCAGATTCATCAGATACCCGAGAGCCGCCAATGCCAGCATCATCTTATTCAGACGTATCCTTCCCGTCAGTATCCAGAACGTTGCTACATTTTCCATCAGAAATGCTGCAATCTGAAAACTGGTGAGTTCTGTCAGAAGAGCCATCGTTCCATGTGCCACATGGATATTATCCTTATTCATCACATATAACTGTACCGGCTGTCCGCCTGTTGCAGATGGGGTGATCGAACTGAAAAAATAGCCGGTATAAGCATATTTCATACCCTGTCTGAAACTTACCTGATATCCAAATGAATTCAATACGCTCCTCAGATTGATCGCTTCCGCGATATTGAATACCGCCGCCAGTATAAGCCCTGCTGCCATCCATTGCGGCTTCGCACTTTTCATGGCATTCCACACAGCTTCCATATCTGCACCCTTCAAAATAACGAAACATACCAACAGTGCTAAAACCGGAAATAAAACCATATACTTTTTAATCGATCTCTGACTCACCTGCTGTTCCATATTTTTCTTCTATCCTTCTGAATTCATACCCCTGCGCTTTCAACAATGGGATTGCTTTTTTCAATGCTTCTATCGTTCTTCCCGGTGCTCCGTTCTCCCCTCTGCCGTCATGCAGACAGATAACCGCACCCGGAAAGACTCTTCTTAATATCTTATTGCAGATACTGTCCGGAGTCTCTTTCGCTGACCAGTCCTGTGCCATCACATCCCAGAATACCAGATTCAGATGCAGCTTCCGTATCCAGAACAGACTTGCCAGGTTCAGATGTCCCCACGGTGGTCTGTACCATTTCACTGCAATATCCATCTTCTCCATAATCTTTTTCGATTCTTTCACATCCCGGCCAGTTCTTCCCGGTCCGGAAAGCATCGCACTTTCGTGGCTCAACGAATGTATTCCGACCTGGTATCCGCTCTTTCTCATCCGTTCCACGATCCCGGGATGCTTCCGAGCAGATCCTGCGACCATGAAAAATGCTGCCGGAATCTGTTCCTTCTCCAGAAAATCGAGTAATATATTCGTATATACTGTATCCGGACCGTCATCAAATGTCAGGTACAAAACCTTCTCTTCCCGGGATGCCCTCTGTCTGCTTCTGAAAATCCAACGGTATTTCAGCAAATACGTCGGAATCACACTATAACTCAGTGCTGCGACACAGGCCAGTCCCAGCTTTGCAGTCTTTGGTATATTCATTATGCCGTCATCCTTTCTTCCATGATCCCTACTGCCTCATCCAGTGATACTTCTATCATCTCTTTACAGGCACGCCTTACATTTCCGGTCATTTCTTCCATCATTTTTTCATCACTTAACAGCTTTTCCAGTTCCGGAATATAGTCTTCACGTCTGCCCCATATGACTTTGGCAAATCCTTTTTCTGCCGCATACCTTGCATTATTCATCTCCTGCTCCAGAAACGGGTGGATGACAAATAGCGGAACCTGACTGTGCAGAATTTCAAACAACGTAATTCCACCTGCTTTTGTAATCACAAGGTCTGCCCCACGCATATATCTGCTGATATTTTCCGTGTATCCAAGTACTTCCACATCCTCATAGCGGTTCACCCATTCCTCATACATCTTATGATTTTTTCCGGTAATGACTACGCTCTCAACACCTTGCATGCTATGTAATTTTTCAAGCAATTCTTTCAGATCCGGCATCAGCCCAAGTCCGCCTCCCATAATGAGCACCCTGCGTGTTCTGTTTCTTTCCCGTTTCTGACGGTAATCTGCATCCAGGAACTGCTGGCGAACCGGAATTCCTGTCACAAGAATATCTTCCGCCCTGGTCCCCTCCTTCATCAGATGCCTTTTGATCTCCTGTGTCGGAACAAGATAGATGTCTGTCTGTGGTGCTGTCCACTCCGGATGCATACTGATATCTGTGATGCAGGTCACAAGTGGTGTTTTAAGCCCTGTCTTTTCTTTATAGGATGCAATTGCTTTTACACACATCGGATGTGTACAGACGATCACATCTGGTTGTTCTCCATCCATGATCTTCTTTAACCTTTTATAGAGTGCCTTTCCCCTTGGCTGTATTTCTACCTTCATCCTTCCGGACATTTTGTAGATAAAATTATAAATCCCGTAACAGTGCTCTACCATCATGCGGAATCCACCGAAAATGAATTTACTGATATGTGGATATAACTCTTCCAGAAGATCTTTTTTTTCAATTTCTGCCTGTTCATCTATTTTCCGGAACTGTTCGCAGATCGCATTGGCTGCCATCTCATGTCCCATTCCAAATCTACCACTTAACACCAGTACTTTCATAACTGCCACCCTTTCTCACATACCATTTTGCATGCCTCTTTCTTATGGTGTTAAGTATAGACTTTGATTCTTAAAATAACGGATATAGAATTCTAAAGATTTTTTAAAGACTTTTCTAAGAAGTGAAAAAGTTTCTTAATTTTTCAATCGCACTCTTCTCAATTCTTGATACATACGATCTGGAAATGCCGAGCATTGCTGCAATTTCCCGCTGTGTATATTCCTCTTCATTATACAGGCCGTACCGCAGCTTCAGTACCATTCGTTCTCTCTGAGACAATACCGATTCCACCTGCTGATACAGACGGATCACGTCTTCCTTACGTTCCAGTCTTCGGTAGACATCTTCTTCATTCATCTCAATCACATCAAATAATTGTATCTCATTGCCTTCCCGATCCGTTCCGATCGGTTCATACAAAGATACTTCTTTTGAACTTTTTTTCTTACCTCTCAAGTACATCAATACTTCATTTTCGATGCACCTTGCTGCATACGATGCAAGCCTTGCGCTCTTATCCGGATCAAACGTTACAACAGCCTTCATAAGCCCGATGGTTCCGATCGACAGAAGGTCTTCCATCTCTTCCGGAGGCGGCTGGTACTTTTTCACGATATGTGCAACCAGACGCAGATTCCGTTCTATTAGAATGTGCTTTGCTTCCAGATCACCCTCTGTATATTTCTGCATATAGTACTTTTCTTCCGCTGCCGTCAATGGTTGGGGAAATGACTTCAAGACAAAGCACCTCTTAGGCAGATTTATTATATTCTATGCAAAAAGCAGTGATTCTGTGCTTTTCCATTTTTGCACTGAATCACTGCTTTCTCTGTTACTTGTCTGCCCTATTCCGTTACACCTTCCTGGCGTCTTAAAATATCATATACGGAAGCTTCTCCGCTTAATGCCACATACAGCACCTGCTTTGGATGCGGCGCACTCTCCTGCTCCTGCCCATCCTCATCTATGATCTTTTCCACCGTTACTTCTACGTTCTGTCCGTCCGGTTTCATAATCTCGACAGTCTCACCTACAGAGAACTTATTTCTCTGTTCGATGCGGTACATGCCATCTTTAATCCCGCCGATAATCCCAAGATAAGTGTACTCTTTGATATACGTGTTACTATCGTAGATCTGGCTCTCGTCACCCGGTTTTCCAAAATAAAATCCTGTCGTAAACTGACGATACGTACAGTTCGAAATCTGATCCCTGTACCAAGGCATATTCGCCTCATATTTCTTCGGATCCTCCAGATAATCATCGATCGCCTTGCGGTAAGTTCTTGCAACCGTTGCCACATACAGAGCCGTCTTCATACGTCCCTCAATCTTAAAACTATCAATTCCCGCATCGATCATTTCCGGAATGTGTTCAATCATACACAGATCCTTGGAGTTGAAAATGTATGTTCCTCTTTCATTCTCATACACCGGCATATATTCGCCCGGTCTTGTCTCTTCTACCACGGAATATTTCCAACGGCACGGATGTGTACAGGCACCCTGATTGGCATCTCTTCCCGTAAAGAAATTGCTCAGCAGGCATCTTCCGGAATAAGAAATACACATTGCCCCATGGATAAAACTTTCAATCTCCATCTCTGCCGGGATATGCGCACGGATCTCCCTGATTTCTTTTAATGAAAGTTCTCTGGCTGTTACCACACGCTTTGCCCCCAGGTTCCACCAGAAGTTGAATGTTCCATAGTTCGTGTTATTTGCCTGTGTGCTGACATGTCTTTCTATCTCCGGGCAAATCTCTTTTGCAAGCATAAAAATTGCCGGATCTGCAATGATCAGCGCATCCGGTCCGATCTCTTTTAGTTCTTTTAAATACTCTGCCGCACCTTCCAGGTCATCATTATGTGCAAGAATATTTACAGTGACATGAACTCTTGCTCCATGCTCATGCGCAAACTGCACGCCTTCTTTCATGTCTTCCATAGAGAAGTTCTTTGCCTTTGCACGAAGTCCAAATGCCTCTCCTCCGATATATACTGCATCTGCACCAAACATAACCGCAGTCTTCAACACTTCCAGACTGCTTGCAGGAATCAGTAATTCTGGATGTCTGTTTCTCATCTTATTGATTCTCCTTCTCCTCTTTTTTCTTCTTGATACTGAGTGCCACACCATCACCCAACGGGATGATCGATGTCTCCAGCACATTGCTGTGCTTTAATTCATAGAGGTAATCCCGCATACGGCTGTGGATGGTACGGTTCCGCCTCTCTACCGCAAATCTGGATTCTATGATATCCCCATCCTGTAATACGTTGTCTGACATCAGGATACCTCCATCCGCAAGCAGTCTTACTGCCTCCGGCATATAATGGATATACTGTCCCTTGGCCGCATCCATAAAGATAAAATCATATGGACCTTCCAGGGTCTTCATCACTTCCAGGGCATCCCCTTCGATCAGCGTGATCTGTTCTTCTTTCCCCGCACGCTTAAAGTTGTTTCGCGCAATCGGGATTCTTTTTTCATAGTTTTCTATTGTTGTGATACGGCTTCCTTCCGGAAGATATTCACTCATTAAGATTGCCGAAAATCCGACTGCTGTGCCCACCTCCAGCACTCTGGCCGGGCGGTTCATTAACATCATTACCTTTAAGAAGCTCTGGGTTTCTTTGCGGATGATCGGTACGAAGTTTTCCAATGCTTCCTGTTCGATTACCTCTATCACAGGATTCTCCGGACGTTCCAACGACCGGATGTATGTAACCATACGTTCATCTACGATCATAGTATCTCTACCTCTGTTCTAACTGTTTGTACCTGTTCTTTCCTGCAGTTTCTCTTAGGATTCTACAAGGAAACGAGCCGTACATTGTACAAAACCAGCCTCACACACTGTGTCGGAAGGCGCCGGTTTCGTACTATGTGGCGGCTCATTTTTTCTTTTTTTATACGTCCATAATGATCGGGAGGATCATTGGTCTTCTCTTGGTACGTTTCCAAATGAAATCGTTCATCGTATCACGGATCACAAGCTTAATCTTACTCCAGTCTGCGTTGCGCTGATGTGTCAGACAATCCTCCACTGCATCTGTAAGGACTTTTCTTGCCTCTTCCATCAGGCTTTCGGACTCTCTTACATAGACGAATCCACGCGATACAATATCCGGACCTGCAAGAAGCTGATTGCTTCCTTTTTCCAGTGTCAGTACAACGATCATAATACCGTCTTCCGCCAGATGCTGTCTGTCACGAAGAACAATATTTCCTACATCTCCTACACCAAGTCCGTCTACCAGAATCTCTCCTGTGTGTACATTGTCTACTACTTTTGCTTCCTTCTCACTGACTTCCAGAACATTACCGGATTTCAGGATGAAAATATTATCTTTCGGAATGCCAAGCATTCTGGCAATTCCCGCATTTGCTTTGAGGTGACGGTATTCTCCGTGAACCGGGATCGCATATTTCGGTTTTACCAAAGAATAGATCAGTTTCAGTTCTTCCTGACATGCATGACCGGATACATGTGCATCCTGGAAGATGACATTCGCTCCCTTAGCTGTCAGTTCATTGATTACCTTGGATACAGACTTTTCATTTCCAGGGATCGGATTCGAGCTGAAGATGATCGTATCACCAGGCATGATCGTTACTTTCTTATGCACATCTGCTGCCATACGCGACAGAGCTGCCATAGATTCTCCCTGGCTTCCGGTTGTGATCAGAACGGTCTTCTCCGGCGGATAATTCTTAAGCTGGTCGATCTCGATCAATGTCTTATCCGGAACATTGAGATATCCCAGTTCCTGTGCAACCTGGATGATATTCACCATGCTTCGTCCCTCTACGACCACCTTACGGTCATATTTACATGCCGTATTGATGATCTGCTGCACACGGTCTACATTTGACGCAAATGTTGCAATGATAATTCTGGTATCTTTATGCTCTGCAAAAACATGATCAAATGTGATACCTACCGTACGCTCTGACTGTGTAAATCCTGGTCTCTCGGCATTGGTACTGTCTGACATCAGTGCCAGTACGCCTTTCTTACCGATCTCTGCAAATCTCTGCAGATCGATCGCATCACCATATACCGGTGTATAATCTACTTTAAAGTCTCCTGTATGCACAACAATACCGGCCGGTGAATAGATTGCCAGTGCTGCCGCATCCTGAATACTGTGGTTTGTCTTAATAAATTCGATACGGAACTGTCCCAGATTGATCGACTGTCCGTGTCTGACAACTTTTCTTCTTGTACTGCGGAGCAGATTGTGTTCCGTCAGCTTTTTCTCAATGATTCCCATCGTAAGCTTTGTCGCATAGATAGGAAGATTCAGTTCTCTTAATACATAAGGAAGTGCACCGATATGGTCCTCATGTCCATGGGTGATTACAAATCCTTTTACTTTCTGAATGTTATCTTTCAGGTAGGTGACATCCGGAATGACCAGGTCGATTCCGAGCATATCCTCCTCCGGGAAAGATAATCCGCAGTCTACAACAATAATACTGTCTTCATACTCAAAAGCTGTGATGTTCATTCCGATCTTTTCCAGACCTCCGAGTGGAATGATACGCATTTTTCCATTGTTTTCTCTTTTCAAAATTACACCTCCACGTGTTTACCGCACTACTTTTTTCTGCCTCTTTTTTGGCACTCCCTGCACTGTCCATAGAACTTTAATTCGTGGTCTAACACATGAAATCCCGTGGTATCTTCGATCTTATCTTCCAGATCTTCCAACAGATCATCCTTAAACGGAAGAATCTTACCACATGTTCTGCATATCAGATGGTGATGATGATGTCTTTCTTCTCCATCAAAGAATTCTCCGATTTCATAACGTGCACATCCATCATCAAGACTGATACGATCCACCAATTGCATTTCCAGTAACAACTGCACTGTCCGGTATATAGTTGCCAGCCCAATCTCCGGATAATCTTCTCTTACTAATTCATAAATATCTTCTGCAGTCAGATGCTTATCGCGGTGATCTGCAAGGACCTCCAGTACCAGTATACGCTGGTTGGTAACTTTCAACCCCTTCTCTCTCAGCATTTCTTTAAACTTCTCTTTACTGATAGACATTCCAAACTACCTTTCAATCTCTACATCTTCAAGTAGTTCTTCAAATACTTTCAGAACAGCAGAAAGCTCTACATCATCCTCTACGATCTCGTATACGCTCTCTGACTGGCTCTCTCCTGATGTGTCTTTCAGAATCAGACATTCTGCATCATCTTCTTCCGAATCCGTCACCAGAATATATGACACACCACCAACTTTCGTCTGTTCAAGTACATAAAAATCTACTTCTTCATTCATCTCTTCGGACATGAATTTAATCTTTTCCATCTGCAATCTACCTCTTAATCCAGTGGCGTGTGTGCAAGTGAATCCAGATATCCCTGCAATATAAAAACAGCCGCAATCTTATCAATATATTTCTTACGGTCTTCACGCCTTACCTTATTCTCTATTAAAGTCCGTTCAGCTTCTACCGTGGTCAGACGCTCGTCCCACATCACGACCTCCAGGCCGGTCCGTCTTTTTAACATCTCACCAAATGCCATTGATTTTTCCGCACGATCTCCAATATCATTGTTCATATGCTTCGGAAGTCCGAGGACAATCTTCGTAACCTGATACTCTTCGATCAGTGCTTCGATACGCGCACAGGTCTTTCTGAGCTTGTTCTCGTCCTTTCTGCATATAGTCTCCACTCCCTGAGCAGTAATTCCCAACGGATCACTGACAGCAACACCTACCGTCTTGGATCCATAGTCCAGTCCCATGATTCTCATAGTCATTATTTCCACTCATTATGCTCAATATACGTCTTGAGCATCTCTTCTACCAGTTCATCTCTTTCCATCTTCATGATCAGACTTCTGGCTCCGTTATGGCTTGTGATATAAGTCGGATCGCCGGACATAATGTATCCTACGATCTGATTTACCGGATTATATCCCTTTTCACTCAATGCCTTGTATACGATTTCCAGAATATCTTTTGCACTGATCTGCGGTCCACTTTCCACCTGGAAAAACTGGGTATTTGTCATATTTTTCATGTAATCACGTCCTCCAAAAATATTTCAATTTTATTCTACATGATTAAATCTTAAATTTCAATGCAATATTTGTAATTGGTTTTCAATTTCTACATTTACAAGCTGATTAATAAGATTATTCGGATTTTTTACACCAATTTTCACATATTCCTTTGTGTGGCCAATCTGTAATTCTTCTCCGTTGCGTATAATTTTCTCTTCGATCAGAACTTCCTGCGTGGTTCCGATCAGTCTTTCTTCGTATGCGGCCTGTTTTCTATGGCTCAGTTCTATAAGTTCCGCACTTCTTACAGCCTTGATCTGATCCGGGACCTGGTCTTTCATTGCTGCGGCCTTCGTTCCTTCTCTTCTGGAATATTTGAAAATGTGTGTCTCGTAGAAATCCACTTTATCTACAAATGCTTTTGACTCGGCAAATTCTTCTTCCGTTTCTCCCGGGAATCCGACGATCACATCTGTTGTAAGTGCCGGGTTACGGAAATACTTACGGAGCAGCCGGCATTTTTCGTAATACTCTTCTGCAGTGTATCTGCGGTTCATACGCTTCAGTGTTGCATTACATCCGCTCTGCAGTGACAGATGGAAATGCGGACACATCTTCGGAAGCTGTGCGATCGTCTGTACAAATTCCTCCGTGATGATTCTTGGTTCCAGTGATCCGAGGCGGATTCTTTCAATTCCATCTACTTCGTGGATCGCAAGGATCAGGGATAACAGATTGTCATCGCAGTCGATTCCATAGGAACTCAGATGGATTCCCGTCAGTACCACTTCTTTGTATCCGTTGGCCGCCAATGTCTTTACTTCTTCAAGTACGCTGTCACGGCTTCTGCTTCTTACTCTTCCTCTTGCAAATGGAATAATACAGTAAGAACAGAACTGGTTACATCCATCCTGTACCTTGATATACGCTCTCGTATGCTCTGCTGCCGTGCTTAAATGCAGATCTTCATACGCTTTTTCATGATTGATATCCAGAATCTCCTGATAGGTCTCTGCCGCTTTTTCCTGTTTTGCCGGTGTTCCGGCCTGGGCATCCGGATTTTTCTCTTTCTCATAATTTTCCAGGATCTCGACAATATTCTGCTTCTTGTTATTTCCGATGACAATATCGATTCCATCCGGGATGTCATCTTTTCTGGCCTGCACGTAACAGCCACAGGCAACGACAATCGAATCCGGATTCATCTTTCTTGCCCTGTGCAGCATCTGTCTGGATTTCCGGTCTGCCATATTTGTCACTGTACAGGTATTGATGATATACACATCTGCACCTTCCTGAAACGGCACGATCTCATATCCGTGCTTTTCCAGCAGTTCCTGCATGGCTTCCGTCTCATACGCATTCACTTTGCACCCGAGATTATGCAATGCTACTTTCTTCATGTATCTGTTCCTTTCTTTTTACACATTGTTGTAACTTCTAACGAAAATCTTCTGAATTCTTTGGCAATTTGTTTCTTGACTTTTCCTCGTCTGACTCTTAATATATCTATAGAACAAGAAATGAATCAAGGAGGGTATTCCAATGAAAACAGTAAAAATTTCTTTAAATTCAATTGACAAAGTAAAATCATTTGTAAATGACATCACAAAATTTGATTATGATTTTGATCTTGTATCCGGAAGATATGTCATTGATGCAAAATCAATCATGGGAATCTTCAGCTTAGATCTTTCTAAACCGATCGATCTGAACATCCACGCTGATGACAACGTAGAAGAGATTATGGAAATGTTAAAACCATATCTTTGTGACTAATCAGTAATAAAAGTAAATGATCTACTTAGAGAAAGGGCTGACCTGTTTAAGGGTTCAGCCCTCTTTTTTTATTTTACTTCAATGACCTCAACAGTCTCGATCGCCTGCTTCATCAGCTCATCAATCTTCTCATTCAGATTCTCTTCCGAACGCCGGATCACATCAATATTCGGCTTTGTTACCGGATGTTTTGCCACGAAGATCGTACAGCAGTCTTCGAATGGCTGGATGGATGTCTCGTAAGTATCGATCTTCTCTGATACATCCACGATCTCCTGCTTGTCAAATCCGATCAGCGGACGGTAAACCGGCATCGTACATACATCATTGGTTGCCGCAAGGCTCTGCATGGTCTGACTTGCCACCTGTCCGATACTCTCACCTGTGATCATACCTAAGCATCCATCTTCTTTTGCAAAATGCTCTGCAATACGCATCATATATCTTCTCATAATGATCGTCAGTTCATCGTGCGGGCACTGGTCATAGATATAAAGCTGGATGTCAGTAAAGTTAACTACGTGAAGCTTGATCGGTCCGGAATATTTTGCTACCTTCTTCGCAAGATCCACAACTTTCTGTTTTGCACGCTCACTTGTATACGGCGGTGCGTGGAAATAAGTTGCTTCAAGACTCACACCACGTTTTGATACCATATATCCCGCAACCGGGCTGTCAATACCACCGGATAACAGCAGCATCGCCGAACCATTCGTTCCAACCGGCATTCCGCCTGCTCCCGGGATGATCTGTGAATACACGTAAATCTCATTTCTTACTTCTACATTGACCATGACATCCGGATGATGCACATCAACTTTGATTCCGCTCTCCGGAAATGCATACAAAATAGCCTCTCCAAGGTCACGGCTGATCTCCATAGAATTCAATGGGTACGACTTCTTTGCACGTCTGGATTCTACTTTGAATGTGAAGTTCTTATCCGGATACATCTCATCCATATATGCCACAACGTCTTTCTTCAGTTCCTCAAATCCTTTATCCTCCATACGGACAACCGGACAGATTCCGACCAGACCAAATACCTTTTTCAGATGTTCTACCGTCTCATCATAATCGTAATCTCCTTCACAGTCCACATAGATTCTCGCCTGTGACTTATGCACATCAAACTGTCCGTCCACATCCTTTAATGCATAGCGCACCTGACGTACCAGTGCATCCTCGAACAGATGACGGTTCTTTCCCTTAATTCCAATCTCTCCATATTTTAATAAAAATGTATGAAATCTCATCTTCTGATTCCTTTCCTGATTTCTTTCTCTTTTATCGTGATCTACTTAATGTCTGGTATATCTTCTAAGCATCGGTACTATATTATATAGTGCATCGAGCGTATAGTCAATCTCTTCCATCGTAGTAAATTCTGACATACTGAACCTGAGGGTCGCATCCAGGAACTCCTGCCTTGCGCCGATTCCCTTTAACACACCGCTGATCTGTGGATGATTGGATGCACATGCCGAACCGGATGATACATAGATTCCCTTATCTTCCAGCGCATGCAGCAATACTTCACTCCGGATACCTGCGATTCCTACACTGATAATATGCGGTGCCGATGTCTCATCATATAATCCGTGGATCGTCGTATTCTCAATCTTTTCCACGCCTTCGATGAAATGCTGCTTTAGCATCCTCATCTTCTCTACCTTCTTATCCAGGTTGTCGTAAATCGTCTTTGCCGCCAGGGAAAGTCCTGCGATTCCCGGTACATTTTCTGTTCCGGAACGCATATCATGCTGCTGGCCGCCTCCATAAACGATCGGACGGATCTTTACATTTTCACCGATGTATAAAGCACCCACACCCTTCGGTCCGTGGATCTTATGACCACTGACGGAACACATATCTACCTTAAGTTTCTTCGGGTAAATCTTATATTTTCCAAATCCCTGTACCGCATCGACATGGAATAAAATATCTTTATTATATGCCTTTACGATACTTGCCGCTTCCTGGATCGGCTGGACAGAACCCACCTCATTATTCACATACATGATCGATACCAGAATCGTATCTTCACACAGTGCTTCCTGCAATGCATCCAGACGGATCCTTCCATATTGATCTACCGGAAGATAGGTTACACGGAATCCTTCTTCCTCTTCCAGGAAACGCATGGTATTAATGATCGCCGGATGTTCAATAGATGACGTGATCAGGTGGTTGCCTGCACGCTTGTTCGCCCTTGCTGCACCGATCAGCGCCATATTGTCACTTTCGGTACCGCCGGAAGTAAAATACACTTCCTTTTCCTGTACTTTCCATAGTCTTGCAAATGTCTCTTTTGCTTCTTTTATATATTTTTCTGCTTCCACACCCTTGTTATGCATGGAAGACGGATTGCCATAGTCTTCACACATAACCTTCTGCACCAGTTCCCCGACGCTTCGATATGCCATAGTGGTCGCCGAATTATCCAGATATACTTCCTTCATTTCTTCACTTCCTGTACTCTTCATTCTTAGTATTAGATTATGTCTCTACCCTTCCAGATGGAACATCAGAACCGAAAGCATTGTAAGTCCGGCCGTCTCTGTACGGAGGATTCTCTTTCCAAGTGTCAGCGGCTCTGCCCCGGCTTTCACAGCCTGTTCTACTTCTTCTTTCTCAAAGCCGCCTTCCGGTCCGATAAAGATGCCAACCGACTGCCCCGGCCGGATCTCTGCAATGATCTGCTTCGTCTCTTCCATGCCTTCTGCCAGTTCATACGGGATCAGGACAACATCCAGTTCCTCTGCACACTTCAGGGCCTGTGCATAGGTACACACTTCTCCTACTGCCGGGATAATGCCTCTTCCTGCCTGCTTTGCCGCACTGACTGCGATCTGCTGCCAGCGTTCGACCTTCTTTTTTGCTTTCTTTGCATCCAACTTTACTACTGCACGCTTCGTTGCCACCGGAATCACCTGGTATACACCCAGTTCCACCGCTTTCTGCACGATCAGTTCCATCTTGTCCTGTTTTGGGAGTCCCTGAAACAGATAGATTTTTGACGGAAGTTCGCTCTCATCCTTCTTTTTCTCCAGAATCTTAAGTACCGCCATGTCTTCTTCGTAAGATTCCACCACACACACATAGAGCCACCCGTCACCGTCCCCAATGGTCAGTTCCTCGCCGGTCTTCATACGGAGCACATTCTTCATATGATTGACGTCACTGCCTTCTACATAGATTTTTTCTTCCCTCACCTGTTCCGGTGATACAAAAAAATGCTGCATATCAGATCCTCTAATTCTTTCTTGCTGTTACAGATACCCACTCACCCTGGTGATTGACTTCCAGGACTTCCAGACCTGCCTCCTTCACAGCTTCTACTACCACATCTTCTTTGTCTTCGATGATTCCACTCGTGATATAGATACCGCCCTTTTTCATCTGATGAATGATCACAGGTGTCAGCGGCACCAGTACATCTGCCAGGATATTTGCTGCTACAATATCATATTTTTCATATCCCACCTTGTCCTGTACTGCTTTATCATCAATGATGTTACCGATCATGACTTCATACTGATCTCTGCTGATTCCGTTATTGTCCATATTCTCATATGTTGCATCGATCGCACACGGATCCAGATCCGTTCCTACGGAATGCTTTGCGCCGAACTTCAATGCCAGCATTCCAAGGATTCCGCTTCCACATCCTACATCTAAGATTTCTGTATCCTCTGTCACATATTTCTTAAGCTGACGGATGCAGAGCTGTGTTGTCTCATGCATACCGGTTCCGAATGCTGTACCCGGATCGATATGGATCACCATCTTGTCACTGTCCTTCGCCTCGACATTTTCCCATGAAGGAATGACAAGAATGTCATCAATATAGAACTGATGGAAATACTGTTTCCAGTTATTCACCCAGTCTACATCCTCTGTCTGTGATTCTTCAATCGTACATTCTCCTACATTCAGGTAGCTTCTCATCTCTTCCAATTCCTGTCTGACTTTCAGTAACAGTTCCTGTTTGTCTACATCTTCGTCCAGATAGAATGTCAGATATGCACATCCATCATCTTCCGGTATATCCGGCAGGATGTCTACGAACATCTGCTCTTTGTCAGACTGGGTGAGCGGTATCTTGTCCTCGATCTGCACTCCCTCGATTCCAAGATCAGCAAGCATGCTGCTGACAATATCTTCTGCCTCTGTCGTCGTCTTCAGGCGAAACTGATTCCATTTCATATATATTCTCCTTTATGTCATCTTATATTTTTTACGTTCATTCATCGTATATGCTGCTCTTATATGCGTTATATCCGCAATCCTCCCAGTATCCATATACATTGTTTATTCTAACACCTGTGCCGTTTAAAGTAAATGTACTTCTTTTGTTAAAACTCCGTTAAGAAATTAACGTATTCTGTTCAGACCGTGTTAAGAAGCCCTTTCTTCTCTTTCACTGCCTTGCCAAAATGCATATAATGTATCCGGAAGCAAAATTCCATATCATATTTACACAAAAGCTGCCACATTGGGTTCTTTGAAATCTCCCGGCGGCGAACATCAGCAAGGAGGACTTTTTTATGAATATTGGTATTTTAATTCTTATGATCATCGGCGGAGGTGTCGGCGTACTGTCGTCTCTTTATATTGCACTCAGTTTTCCGGCAGTCATTATCTGGAAAATTTTCCGTAAGATCCGCCACGGATATAAACTTACATATTAAATTTTAACCATTATTTTACGGCAGTGTTCAGATCCTGTTCGATCTCATCCATTTCGGACAGGATCTCTTCCTGCTGTTTGTCAAATAACAATTTCTTATTGTACTGATAATACTTGTCGCAGTCATTTTCCTTCAGGAACTGAATACTGTAATAATTCGTGTTAAGCTCTGTCACGAAAGAGACCATCTCCTGACTGTCTCCGAATGCATCTTCCATGAACTCAAATGCGTGTTCCAGCGCAGCAAGTGTATGCTCTGTCAGTTCTTCCCGCCCTGCCACTTCATTGCCAAACAATTCCTTTACACGTTCAAATGCTGCTTCTCCGTCCAGATGTTCCTCTTTCGTAAGCTGTTCATAGGATTCCAGCGTATCCAGTACCTGTTTGCGTACATGATCTTCCTGCTTTGTCATCTGCTCTTCTTTCCGGAGTTTTTCGTACTTGTCCCTCGCTTCACAGACTACAAGATCGATCTGCAGATTGGATCTTAATAACTTCAGATATTCATATAAGATCGTCACAAACCGGTCTTTCAGGAAATAATCTTTAAAGCAGGTTCCCAGTCTTCCGATCAGCATGTTAACTACACTGAGACGCTCATCAAATGCTGCATACTGCAGTCTTTCCAAGGTGTCCTTTGTGTAGACACCTTCAATGATCTTCTCAAGTCCGTAATCTTTCTTGTATTTTCTGTACAGTTCCAGATAATTTGCAAAATCCTTTGCAATCTTCCAGTGCTGAATGTACTGATGAACGACCTCTCTGTCTGCTTTCTTTCCCAGCTTCTCATATGTCTTCAGAAGCTGGGAGAGATCTTCCCATCCTCTGGCCGTTGCAAAGACTCTTCCGTCTACTGTCGTCTCCATGCGATAGAAATAATCTCTGCGGATTTCCAGATATGCAAGGATTGCCGGATGGATATCTGCCTGATATGCGTATTCTTTCCAGACATCATAGTTCACATCCACATCGATCTTCTTGATACGATCGAGCGTCACCACATCAAAATCGCGAACCGACTTATTATATTCCGGCGGATTGCCTGCCGCCACGATGATCCAGCCTTCCGGGATCTTCTGATTGCCGAACATCTTACACTGCAAGAACTGCAACATCGTCGGTGCCAGCGTCTCTGACACACAGTTGATCTCATCGATGAAGAGGATTCCTTCTTTTAATCCGGTCTCTTCCATCTTATCGTATATTGAGGCAATAATCTCACTCATCGTATATTCGGTAACGGAATATTCTTTTCCGCTATATACTTTTTTTTCAATAAATGGCAGTCCCACCGCACTCTGTCTGGTGTGGTGCGTAATCGTATATGCCACAAGCGCCACTTTACACTCTTTCGCCACCTGCTCCATCACCTGGGTCTTTCCGATTCCCGGAGGCCCCATCAAAAGAATCGGTCTCTGTCTGATCTGTGGAATCATATAATCTCCAAACTCATCTTTGGCAAGATATGCCTCGATGGAATCTTTGATTTCTTTCTTTGCTCGCTTTATATCCATTTATTTTCTTTCCTCCATGTATTTCAACATTTCCTTAAAAGTCCTGCCCTTCTTCCAGAATGATCTTGATCGCCCACGGCGGGACATCCACATCTTCATATTCTTCCTCCATGAACACAAATGCCGTCTCATAGACCGGGCGCTTCGCCGGATAGATTCCACGTCCGTCCGTAAAATAGATCATCCCCCGCAGATGTTCAAATGCATGCTGCCGGATCATTTCATCCACATAGGCAAATGCCGGGCGGAAATCCGTTCCGCCTTCGCCCTTTAATTCTAACTTCTCCATATAAGATTTCAGTTCTTCCTCACAGGTGATCTTCTGATCCGTCTGGATCTGGTCATCACACTGTATGATATGAATATTCACCTTTCGGAAAAAGCTGTCATTCTCACTCAGCACACCATATGTCTCTTCCAGGAACTTTTTCACCAGTTCCCCGGAGCACGACATTGATGTATCGATCACAATCACAAATTCTTCAACCTTCTGGACTTCCTTCCACTCCTGCGGCTCGATCAATGGCATATTCCCATACAACGACAAACCATAGCTGTAGAAATTATAGTCAAAAGAATCCGGATCTACCGTCATCTCTTCTTTTAAAACCGAAAACTTCCGTAAGAATTCCCGGTAATCCATCCGTTCCCGGTTCTCAACCTTCACCTGATCGATCAGACTGCCCGAACTTTCCGATGCTTCGTTGGAAAATGTCTCCATCTCCGTCTCCATACGTTCGCTGATGTCCTGCCACTGATTCTCGATCTGGCTCTGCTTCTTCTTATCCTCATCTTTCGGCCAGTAGCTGTGATCGTCCACACGGAAGTCTGACTCTAACTGTCCAAGCTTCGTTTCCGAGAATTCTTCTTTCTTCAGCACTTCATATACCCGTTCTGCCGTCAGTGTTTTCATTTCCTTCTTCAGCATCCGGTACATCTCTCTTCTCGGAAGAGACCTGGCCTTCATCACACAGCGGTACTGAAGCCCGTCGATGATGGATTCTGCCACAATGTCGCAGGCCAGATGATAAATCCGCTCTTCTCTTCCCTTTCTCCGGAGCATATGCCGGAAGATACCATGCAGTACCAGATGCAGATAGATCCGGTTCACCATAACGCGGTCTTCCCGGAACAATCCCCCCAGATACTGCGGATCATAATAAAGGTACAGTCCATCCGTTCCCATGCCGTCCGCACCAGTATCCGGTATAAATGGCATGCACGACAATGCAACGTCCAGGAAACGCATCTTCATATAAAGCTCATTTCTTGCCGTGATCAAGATCTTTCGGCTAACAGACTCCATACGCTCCTGCATGGAAGTTGACTGTGACACAGTCTCTGGTTCTGTTGTTTCTTTCTTTATTTCTTCATTTTTTATACGTCTCTTCGTATCTGCCATATGATTTTCCGCTTTTTCTCCTTACAATTCAAACGTCTTTTTCTTCTTCGGGAACAGCTCTTTTCTGACATCCATAAGCACACTCAGACTTTCCGTCCTGTTCCCCTCTGCCGCTACATCCATACCTTTCTGTAAAGACGGTTCACTCCACAGCTTCTTCTGCTCCAGGAACCGGATTCCTTCTATATCTTCTCTCTTTACCAGATACGCTGCCACCGTTTCCATATGCTCCCGTATGTATGTTTTGTAGACATTTTTGTTCTTCTCCGACAATTCCTCCGGGAAACGCAGACGGTCCAGTGCAAGCTCCACCGCCGTCTCTTCTGTATCCTCCGCAACCGTATGATAGAACATCTCATCATATTTCTTATAATCTAATTCCCGGTTATAAAAGCACTGGCGGTAGTATCCTCCCGCACCATGATGGTGTGTCTCAAGAATCCTTGCCGGGGTGTTCTCAACCGCCTCTTCATAGTGTTCCGGAAATAGAATCCGGACTTCCCGCAACCATTCATCTGTACTGTTTTTTTCTGCGCAACATCTCCAACTGTATCCGTATAAGCTTACACGGATCTGATAACGCATCTCTTCTACAATAGATTTCAGACAGCTCTTCTTGCCCTCACGGAAATATATCTCCACTTCTTCCAGACGACAACCCGTCAATGCACCGCCACCCATATCGAGCAGTTGATTCCCCAGAATCAGTTTTTTCAGGTTTCTGCACCGGTAGAATGCGTAACGACCGACTTCTTTTAACGCTTCCGGCAGCCAGATCTCTTCCACTTCCAGATTCCTGGCAAATGCATAAGCATCCAGTGCAGTCACAGTTTCTCCTTCTATCTCATCCGGCAGGACCACACAACTGTCCGCTCCATAATATTCGGTGATCATCATACCCTTCGCTGTCATTTTATATCTGATCTCCGCAGTGATCAGATTATCCTGCTTTTTATTCTTTACCTGTTCATTTATTTTTGCATCCATATTCCATTCAATTCCGTCCCTTTTTCTTTCTTCCCTATACTACTATGATTCCCTGCTATTTGCAAGGCAGGTCATAACTTTGTATTTGCTGCATATATATGAACAAATGATTCCTGCGGAGTTCTTATGTCCCGATTACATAATTACAAACCATTGATCCTCTTATTCTTCTTTTCATTCTGTTTCTTTGCAGGCGGACAGATTGCCCGGATCTTTCCGCCTGCGTCTGTCAAAACAGGTGATAAAAGTTCATCCGGTAATGCAGCTTCCTCCGGCACAGTTCCGGCAGCCTCGACTTCCGGCAATCCCCTCTCCACGATTCTGCCGGCTGCCGAAAACTGGGGGCTAAGCTTTCAGGAGGAAGGCAAAGTTCCTGTCGGTAATGCATCTTTCGATGAGCTTCAGCAATATCACGCCTACTATGCACAAAAGACGGATAAAAAAGTCATCTATCTCACTTTTGACTGCGGCTATGAAAACGGAAATACACCGGCTATCTTGAATGCTTTAAAACGGCACAACGTTCAAGCCACATTTTTTGTTGTCGGAAACTTTCTGCGTGATAATCCGGAGCTGGTAAAGCAGATGTTAAAAGAAGGTCATACCATCGGCAACCATACTTTCCATCACCCCGACATGTCCCAGATTGCAACAAAGGAGACATTTTCCAGAGAACTTAAGAGTGTAGAAGCTCTGTATAAAGATATCACAGGCAAATCCATGACCCGCTTCTACCGGCCGCCACAGGGAAAATACAGTACTGAAAATCTGCAGATGGCAAAAGACATGGGATATCATACCTTCTTCTGGAGTCTTGCCTACGTTGACTGGCTGGCCGACGCGCAGCCATCCAAAGAAGAAGCCTTTGACAAGCTTCTCGGACGGATCCATCCGGGTGCCATCGTGCTGCTGCATAACACCTCCAGTACCAATGGCGAAATTCTGGATGAGCTGCTTGGAAAATGGGATGAGATGGGGTATACATTTTCTACACTCAAAAAGCTTGTCAAGAACACTTGAAAATAAAAAACAAACCGGTTTGCTTCCATCAATTTCTTTCTGATTTCTGCAAACCGGTTCATTCTATTCATCCTATTTTAATCGAGATCAATCACATCCATTTTGAATGTATCATCCATCTCCGCATGACTTCTTCTCTTTTCCGGATGATTACTCAAAAGATCTGCTGTCGCATCAAACAGATCGTCATCATCATAACCTGCTCCGAACAGATCATAATCATCATCTTCTGAATAATAACCTTCAAAGTTGTCAAATGCTTCTTCATCCAGAGGTGTAAATGCTTCAAAATCATTGGTATCCTCCAGATTGATCTTCTTAACAGGTTTACGGATTGCCGGACCTGTCTCGTCTAAGGTACGGACGCCTTGGGATGGTTTCTTTTCTCTTTCAGGTTCTGTGCGTCTTGCTGGCTTTTTCTGCCTTGCTGATTGTTTCTTAGCAGGCTTGTGCTCCATTGCTTTTGCAATATTTTCTGTCACCCATGGATCCTCATCATCGAAATCATCCTCATAATCTTCAAATTCGTCTTCTCCATAGTCAAATCTAGACGTTTTCTTTACAGCTGCTGGTTTTTTAGCTGTCTTTTTATTTTTCTTCTTCTCTTTATTTACTTTTTTCGCAGCTTTTTTCTGAATCTTCTTCTCTGCTTCTTCCTCATCCATATCAATTCCATATTCGTCATACAGATCATCTAATTCAAGATCTCTATAATGAAGTTTTACAGAAGTAATAATTACTACGATCAGCAGTACTACAAAAAGAACAAGTGCAATAATTACTACGATATCCAAAAAACTATCTACAAAATTTAAAATTTTTCCCCAGATTCCTTTTCCGTTATTGACAGTAGAATCTGACGCTGAAGATGTTCCTGATGATGGCGAATATTTCTGGTACGTACCATCTGTTGTATCATAACGGTATGTTGTCTTTTCTCCATCCGAATTCATCGCATAGACAATATAATATTCCGCATTCTTTGTATCCTGCCATGTATCAAACTCTTTTCCGTTTAATGTAAGTGATGTCTTCTGATACTGGCTTGGCAATGAGATATTTCCGTCATCAGCCAAAGGAATAATATATCTGCCCTTTGCAACCTCTATTACTTCAAGAGGAGCGAATTTTCCGGTATCACTGTCATACAGATAAAAATCCGCATCTCCTCCGTTTTCAGGTGTAAGATACATTGCAAGTGCACCACTTGATTCCTGCTTAATAATCTGATGATCTGTTCCTTCAAATTTCAACGCATCTCTTACAAAACCATCAGGAATAATCGTATCCGAAAAATCATCCGTTACGATATATTTTGATTTTCCAATCTTAACCTCTGTTCCACCAGCAGCCGAACTGGTATCTTCTTTCTGAATCAGCGATTTATCGCCTTCTGCTATGCTGACAGATGAAGAACCTGACGTAATCTCCAATGCAACTCCATTGCTATCAATTCCATCAACCTTAGCAACTTCTACCGATGTTGTTCCCTCATCCAATGCCTGAAATTTTAAGTTGAATTCCATCGTTGTTCCGGCATTTTCATCATTTCTTGATATTGTAATTGTTCCGTCTCCACCTGTAGCATCATCACCGCTGATGAAGCGCAGCTTTGTTTTATCATAGCTTAATGTTGCCTGAATTGTAT
This sequence comes from Dorea longicatena, assembly GCF_024168045.1. Lineage (GTDB taxonomy): Bacteria > Bacillota > Clostridia > Lachnospirales > Lachnospiraceae > Dorea_A. The sequence goes on along the minus strand of NZ_CP100126.1, from coordinate 1,038,426 downwards.
TTAACGCTTTCGCAGATGAAACCTTTGCCGTTACATCTACCTCTGCTCCGACACTGGTCTGCGGATCAGAAAATCTGAATTCTGCTGCGGTTGCACTTGCCACACATGTCATTCCAACACACAACATACACATCAAAAGAAATGATACAATTATTTTTTTGACTTTTTTCATGAATAATACCCCTTTTTTTATCTTTATGGTGTTCTACTCTGTGGTACCTTCGCCGCCGGTTGATTCTCCGCCTGTCCCGGTTGAAGTATCTCCCGTTGATGTACCATTTCCTGTCGTTCCTGTACTTCCTGTTGTTCCGCTTCCTGTTCCGGTTGATGTACCACTTCCCGTACTTGTTCCAGTTGTACTTCCCGTTGTCCCTGTACTTCCCGAAGTACCACTGTTACCACTCGTTCCCGATCTGTACGAAGTGCTTCCGGTTGTTCCTGTACTTCCCGAACTATTCTTTGTTGTTCCACTGTTTCCGGAATATGTCTCTTCCGGCTGTTGCATAAACTCCTGCGTTGATTCGTCTGTATCCGCATCTCTGTTTCCGGCTTTTTTCTCTATCTTTGCACTGATATCCGATACTGTGGAAGACACATCATAATTATCACTTTCTCCATAGAAGAAACTATGCAGCTGCTTTACATTACTTTCCATTGTAACCGGAATAACAACGCTTCCTACATTTCCCAATGTATCGGTTGTCTTATCAAATGGGAACCCTGTTGTTTCTCCCAGTTCATAATCAAACGCATCTTTCGCATATTCAAGGATTTCTGTCATTGTGAAGTTTGTCGAAACCTCAGGAAAGACCTTATCAATAATCTTATTCAACTGTGCCGGTGATGCCTTTTGCAGCTTCTCTACAACTTTCTGCAGAACCGCCCGCTGCCTTTCTGCACGTCTGAAATCATCTCCGGCCGTGTATCTGATTCTGGCATATGCAGTTGCCTGCACACCATTCAGAGTCTGTGTTCCCGGTTCTGTAACTCCCGGAGACAGCTTTCCGGTCACCTTCATAATTTCCTGAACATAACCACAGATGTACGGCATTTCATCTTCCTGTACATCGATATCAATTCCGCCCACAGAATCTACAATGTCTATCATCGAGTTGAAATTCACCGTTACATAATGTTCTATATTCATATCCAAATTCTTATTTAACACTGAAAGAGCACCTTCCGGACCGCCATATGAATATGCTGCATTGATTTTATTCAATGTTCCATCTTCCTGCTCTGACAATGTGTCTCTATATATCGATGCAATTTTCACCTTCATTGTCTTCTTATTCAGGCTTGCAATCATTATTGTATCACTTCTGGTTCCTTTATCCAGATCATTGTCTCTTGAATCCACACCAAACAATGCAACGTTCAGATATCCGCTTCCTCTTTTTTTGGCTTCCTTTGAAACGCTTAATTTATCTGTATCTAACTTTACTGTATTGATCTTCGAAAGTTTACTGGCTACAATGACAGCTCCAATCGCTGCTACCGTTACCAATGTTCCTCCAAGAATGGCTCCAATCTTCTTACCCAAAGACCAGGATGCAAATCCCCTTGTTTTCGACCTTCGTCCCCGTCTTTTATATCTTTTTTTATCTTTTGCCATTACTTTTTATATCCTTTCTTCAGCCGTAGCTTATCATATCATATCTATATTACCTTAAAATATGACAAACTTCAATCAAAAATAAAGCTTTTCGTCTACTTTGAAAATGTCAATATTAAATGCGACACTTTTTTAACTTTTTTTCAACTGATTTTCCGGATCTCCTCTTCAAACAGTTCGCCCGCCGAATGATAGCCATGGATCTTCCGCGGATAATTATTCACCCAGCTTTCAATCGCAGATATTTCTTCATCCGTTTTTTCATCGAAGTTTGTTCCTTTCGGAATATGTCTTCTGATCATTTTATTTGTCACTTCGTTGCTTCCTCTTTCATAGCTGCTGTACGGATGACAATAATATGTCTTTGTCCTGCTGCCTGCTCCCAGTGCTGAACGTTCAATTCCTTCACAGTCTGCAAATTCACTTCCGTTATCCATTGTAATCGTTTTAAATACTTGTTTAAACATATCGCCCCACTTTCTTTCGATCACATCCAGCGCGTTGACAACTGCTGCCGCCGTATGCTCTGGCAACTTCATCACAATTTCATCGCGTGTTTTTCTTTCAGTCAACACAAGAAGACTGTTCTTTGATTTCCCGCGCTTTCCTTTTACCGTGTCCATCTCCCAGTGTCCAAACTCTTCGCGCGTTTCAATTTCTTCCGGTCTTTTTTCTATGCTTTCACCCGCTGACGCTCTCGCCTGTGTTTTCTTGACCTTTTTGTATGTACGTTTCTTATTCTTTTTAACCGGAAGATTTTTATTTGTCAGGTGCAGAAAGATCCCTTTGTCAATATAACTGTACAACGTTGTTGTGCAGATCATCACGCTGAATTCGTTTTCTTTTTGTTGTGCCTTAATTTCCCCCAGTACCGCCGCCGGACTGTAATCTTCTTTCATGATCTTTTCTTCAATATAGTTCGCCAGTCTGATGTCATTCCCAATCTTCAGACTTCCCCCTTTACTCTTCAGATTTTCTTCATATTTATCATGTGCAATATCAGGGCTGTATCTTTCTTCCGTTGTCAGATCTGAATTAAGCGCAGTAAAACGTCCTCTTTTTAATTCTCTATATATTGTGCTTCTATGCACATGCAGCATGTCCGCGATCTCTTTGATTTTTACTCCCGCTTTTATCAATGCTTCAATTCTGATCCGGTCTGCTTTCGTCAAATGTTTGAACGTTCTTTCCATCTCCGCTTTCTCCTTCTATAAAAGAAGCCGCAGGCGATGACCATGATCGTCTGCGGTTCCTTGTAATTTATACAGCCTTATTTATCCCTTAATATTTTTTCGACAATTAGTTTTTCAATATAGTCAGGGCAACTTCTTTCCCCATTTTCCCAGTTTGTCAGCGTTCTATATGGAATTTCTAGCCACTCTGACAATTCTCTTCTGCTCATATTTTTCTGTTTGCGTGCTTCTTCTATTTTCATTCTATTCGCTTCCTTATATTCTGCATTCTTTTTCAATCATTTCATTGATAATGCTTTCGTCATACCCTTTTCCGTAATATTTGAAGATAACGCTTCCATCGTCAAATACTATCCAGTCACAATTAGTATCATTTAAAATTCCATCAAGTGCAACATCAGTCGGCAGTTCATGCCCGAACATTGAAAAATAACCAGCAGCTTCATCTATTGATGCAAAACTAAAAACTTCCCCGCCTTCTTCTTTGCATATCATGATATAATCATGCTTTGTGTATCCTTTTACAGCTTTCATTTTCTTTGCACCCCTTGTCTTTTATTTTTTTCCTGCTATAATCTAATTAAGCACTTGGGGCGGTTAGCAGGAATGTTTAGGTATCCGCCCCCTGTGTGATCCCTTATTCTATTTTATTTTCTTATTTCTTCAAGTATCTTGTCAATATGTTCCACGGTATGTATTTCTCCGTTTGTCCTTGCTACTTCTCTAATTGATACCAACATCGCTATTAAATCGGCTTTGCTCATTTCTTCGTTCTCCATTGTTTTCTCCTTTCCTGCTGTTCCCTTGTTACAATTATATTATATACCCATTGAGCCTACTTGTCAATCTTTTTTTACTCATTGAGCTACTTTTTTACAAAGAAAAAACACTATGATTCCATAGTGTCATCTTCTTCAAGCAGATCATCAACCGTCACATTCAAAACCTTTGCAAATAGCTTCAATTCGTAATCGGTCACAAACCTTGTCCCTATTTCAATTCTGCTTATACTGTCGCGTTCCAGTGTTATCCCTTGCAGCTGAATTTTCGCAGCCAGTTCCATCTGCGTCATTCGCTTTTTCAATCGTTCAATCCGAATCCTGTCACCGCATAGATTCTTTTTGCCTTTATAGGTGTATATCTTCATCCTTCATTCTCAATCCCTTGTGTTAATGTTCAGCATCATTCTTGACATTAGCACTTTTTTCACCTATATTTGTGTTAATGATCAGAATTACAGAAAACTGATCAAATATTATTATATAACGAAGGGGGCTTTTCCTATGTTTGGTAAAAAAGCAGATGACAAAATCGCCAAGAAACAGGCGGAGCAGGAAGCAAAAGACAAGGCGGCTATGGAAAAATTCGGTGTTGATTTCGACAGTTACACTTCGGACGACATCAAAGAAAAGAATGTCGCATCCCTTAAAGAAATCGCATCCAGTCTTGCAGGTTCAAAAATGTATTCTTTTGGAAGTCTTTTAAGTGGAAATTCAAATGAAACTTTCGCACTGGAAATGTCACGCGCACAGGTTGAACAGAATTTCATTCTTATGCGTCAGAATGAAGAAATCATCCGCCTGTTGAAGCAGATTGCAGAAAAATAATTTTCTTCTTTTTTGTACATATTGTCATCGCATAGATCCCGATCAGCGTCATGTATTCGATCTGTTTTCGTGATATTGCACAAAAGGCAGCGACTGTTCTTTGATCGCTGCCTTTTTCATTATTCCATTTTCTTACCTTTTAGGTACTCACAAAACAGCTTGTCTTCCTCTTCGTCCGCTTTCTTTGCTGCCGCTGTTATTGATAGCATGAAAATAGTTGTCACAGATCCAAACGCCGCAGACACGATCGCTGTGACGATGTATGATGCCGGAATCATCGTTATTCCTCCGGAATAAATTCTGTGTGTTCTGGATCTCCTGAAATCCAGTACCCGTCTGTCGTCTTGTAAAGTACCCCGTCACCGATCTTTGCTTTCTTCTCGACTTTCTTTTCATCAAACATCGTCACGCCACAAATTGCATCGTCTTCAAACGAAGGTCTTCTGCGAAGGCGAAGTCTTCCATCAAACACCCTGCGGATCGTTCCATGTACTTCTTCTTCGCTTCTGGCTGCTGCCGCCGCTGCTTCGACGTCTTCTGCTGTGATTTCATCCATTATTTCTTTCACTTCTTCAGCCGGAACTTCACCAACTTTTTTCCCGTTTTCATCATATGCATTCACAGATCCGTCCGGTTTTTCTTCCAGTGCTGCATCATCGGGAACGTCATCTGTCACCTCAACTTTCAGCGGATAAAGTTTTACACCTTCTTCATCCCATACTGACAAGCCATCCTTTTCTGCTGCCTTTTTTGCGTTCTGAATTGTTTTGTATTCCTTATTCGCTTTTTCATCGAAAGTGTTTCCAACATAAAACATCTGTTTCCCTCCTTCCTATTTTGCTTTCAGGTAACTGATTGAACTGAATCCGATATACTCCACTCCATCAAGTGTTACAGTAATATATAACCATTTCGTTCCATTCGATGTATTATAATAGCCGTAATTATGCACTGTGGTTCCTTTCGGGATGCAGCACAAAGCCTTTTTATTCTTTCCAGCGTCGTTTCTACAATACAGATCAGCTGTTGTGACGTAAGATCCCGCCAGCTTCTTGTCATACTCTCTTGCATAGCATGTTGACTTGACTGTTTTGCTGATGGTCTGATCTGCTGGCTGTGGTTTCGTAGTTGTTGCCGCTGATCCATTCAGAATTCTGTTTACCTCTTTCTGAATAGTATCCGGATCATAACCACTTGCAGAAAGTGCTTTTCTTCTTGCTTCTCCATTCCCCCACTGTCCCGCAATTACTTCATGCGCTACGGTTGACACGCTCTTTCCCGGTGTATTTACTGGCTTGCTTTCCGCCTGATCACTGTCATATTTTGGCGTGATAAATCCTCGAATATATCTTCCATTCAGCGATACCGTTCTTTTCTTTACGCTGTCGCTGTAATTGCCTTCGGTAACGACAAAATATCCTGCTACCTGATTAACGTATGTAACCGTTCCAACATGATCCGGTGTTCCGGTATTGTCGCCCACACCGTTATCCTGCCAATCATACAGCACCGCTTCGCCCAGCTTCGGAACGTGTGCATCATTTTCTTCCCATACGCCCATCTGCTTCGCTCTTTCAATCAGATAATAGCAGCTGATTTCAATCGGCATAATTGCCGTATATTTCAACGCAACGGCAAGTGCTGACCAAGTGCAAGCGCACCACGCCCATCCATACGCCATTTTTGTCCCACGCGGGAAGGCACCTGTGAAGCTATTATAAATATCAATAATTGATTTATATGATCCATCCGCTTCATTTTTTCCGATCCAGCTTTCTACCAGATCCACAACAGCCTGTCTTGAATACATTTTTGCACCTTCTTCCCCTGATTTATCCACATTGTCCACAACGTACTGTTTAATCCACCGCACGCAGCACTGATGTCTGCTTTCAAACTTTTTATCCCCCACCTGATTATCATTGCTTGTATCCTTCTGATCCAAGATCAGCGATGCATACACGGTATCAGGTGTATATGGTTTTTTCGCTCTCGCAAAAATTCGTTTTACTGGCTTTGAACCACCAAGATGTTCTATTTCGCACCACATCACCTGTGCTTGTATATTATCAACACCGTATGCTTCAGCTTCAGCGATGTATTTTTCCATCAGTTCCTTGAATAAATCATCCTGACACTTCTTTCCTGCATCCGTTGTGATAATCGCAATCAATGCAGCCTTTTCTTTTGCTGTCGGATTCCATCTTGTAGCTTCCCAGTCTACTGACAGTTTCTTTTCGATTCCTGCTGTGTCAGCAGTCCTGAAGGCTTTCGGATCTGCCTTCAGGATCATCTGACACAATCTTCTGCCTTCATTCCCATAATTTTGCGCCCAGCCTAATGTACACGTTTTTTCATTGTCTGCATTTGCTGCTTTTCCGGCATACGCACCATATTTTCTTTTTCCGTATGTCTGCCCGCCAGATTCCACGCCGCCGATAATGTTGGTCAAAATTGTCAGATATTCTTTTTTCATTACTGTTCACCATCCTTTGACACAGATGCTTTTCGTGTCAAAACTTCGATTGCATTCTGGATCACTGTCGGAAGTGGAATTCCCATCAGTCCGGCATTTTCCGTGATGCTGATCAATTCATTTGCCATGAATCCAATGATCACTGCATTGCGAATATAATTTACACCCAGCGCAAGATCCAGACGGTATGCGATCAACACAAACAGCAATGTCACACCTTTTCTGCACAGCCCCTTCCATCCGGCTCTGCTTTCCAACGCTCCATTTTCTGTTTTTCTGCTGTTGTGAAAAATTCCCGCAACAATCAGCCCCGATAAATAATCAATCACCATAAAGATCACCAACGTCACAAGTGCCTGATCCCATCCACCGAAAGCAGCTGCAATCGCGCTTCCCACTACTCCAACAGCAGTGCAGATTCCTTCTTTCATGTCATATCCTCCTTAGTTTCATTTCGATCCTGTCAAGATCATCTTCCGCCTGTTTTCTTTCTTCCGAAAGATCGGCAGGGAAGACCGCGCCCGCGATCCTCTCCTGCTCGATCAGGACAGCCTGTTTTCTGACGATGTCTGCCAGCTTTTCCGTTACGCCGCACATCATGTCGACGACTTCCAGCAGGCTTCCGGTTCCGCCTTCATACGGTTCCTTCACTTCGCCCATGTCTGCCCCTCCTTCCCGAATAAAATTTTGTATATTGAATGCCTAACAAAATTAAGCATATACAAGCTCCGACATTTCCAGCAGACAGGATTCCAGCATTTCATTCTTTTCCTGAAGTTTCTGAATTTCAACGGTCATTTCTGCCCGCGTCATTCCCCCACTTTCCGGATCCGGTTCATCATCTTTCATGTCTTCGTCTTTTCCAGCCTGATCAGTCTTCCCGTACTCCCAGTATTTTTCAAAGTCATCTTCGATCTGTTTTGTCGTGATCGTGCTGTCCGCCGGAAGTTCAAACACTACTTCATCAAAACGGTACATCTTCCGATCCTTTGCGTCTTCCTGACGGTATTCCTTGATATTGTCCGCCATCCTGACGGTCATTGCGCCACCCGGAAGATTTTCCATCATTACCTTTTCCGGCTTCTGATCTGCATCTACGTTCAAGTAAATCATGCAATTCCTCCATTCTTTTCTGATATTCCAGTTGTCCATAGAATCCATTTACGCAATGCGCCACCTGAAGCAGTTCTTCCGTGTGGTATCTTTCTTGTAAATGGAATGAATCAGATTGTTCAATATAGCTGTTATACGATATTATCTTCTGCGCCCGTTCACGGCGCAGTGTTCCATCACGCTTCAGTTCTCTATATCCACGGATCAGCTGTCGTCTTGCCCTTTTGAATACGCGCCGCCGGATCGTGATGTGTGTTCTGCTGATTCTGTATCCTGCCATGTCCAGCATCGGTACGCCCCTTTGCCCCGGACGCGGCAGGTTCCGCCTTCGCTTTTCTTCTTCAATCGGCAACAGCTTGATAATTCCTGTCGTTTCTTTTATTTGCAAGTGCCGATTCTTTGTCATCCACTTGTCCAATGCTTTTACTGCCCGCTGTTCTCCTTTTATGGATCCGGATCCTATCGAAAAATCATCCATAAATGTTCCGCAGCGTATAACATACGGTATCTTTTTTCCTCTTCGCGTCGATCCCAGTGTATACAGATAGCGGATCGCATACGACATCGCAAAATTAAAGAGCCATGCATCAAGATACCCGCCGATGATCAGATGTCCGCCCGGTGCGACGCTCTTTAAATATTTCAGCAGCCCGATCGCATATCTTGCTTTCGGAATTTCCATCATCACCAGTTCTATACATACATCGTATTGAAGTGAAGCATATGCATGTACAACATCTGTTTTTCTCACATATTCAATTCCCAGCGATTCCTTCAGGAAATAACGCAACATCTGATCTTTCAGCATTGTCTGCCCGTGTCCCGGAATGCTTGCATGTTGCGTTGGAAGCAATCGCGCCTGAATCAATGGTTCTATCATCAGTTTCGTAATATGACCGATCAGCTGATGCATAATACACAGCAGTGCAATGTCCCTGATCTTTCCCGTCATTCCATCCGGACGCTGCCGGATCGTCACTGGTTCCATATCGTCCGGTTCTATTCCGTGATCGACCAGATCTTCCACAATCCCAAGCATTGCCAAGCCAATCGCTTCAACAGCTTCATTTTTGTACTTCCACGATCCGGATAAATCATCTATTTTTATATCGTCGCGTGGAATTCCTGCATACTTTTCAATAAACGTCAGTACATCGTTTCTTCTCCATTTTCCTTTGAAACATTCGACAACTGCCTGTTCGCACAGCTGTCTGCTTAACTTTTTATATCTCTTTTTATGTGCCATCTTATTTTTACTTTATGTGTGAAGCGGCTTTCGGTTGCGACAGATCCTTGAATCAGGATCCGTCTTGTTACTACTTGCCGCACGCATAACCCGCGGTTATACATGCCAGTTTCCCGGCTTCCGGTTTTACTGATTTTCGCTTATGCGCGGATATACAGACGCATTTCAGCAAGTTTTCACCTGCCTTCATAAATACATAAATTCGCGGACGACTGTTCCAGTTCGAGTTACCCGGCGCATTGTTGCCATTCTCCGCAGCCAGACCAGCATTCCCGCCATTGTTCAAGTTCGCAAAACGCCACGGGCAGCGAACCCCGGCGGAGTTGGTACCGTAGAAAGCCGATCCCGCGCCTGCATACCCTTTTTATTTTCTTTTCCTGTTAGGTGTGTATGAGTGGTCTTGCCCCTCTGGTCTGCTTACGCAGACCATTCACCCCGCTTTTTACCCGCGCCACAAAGCCGCGGACGACCGTACCAGTTCGAGCTACCCGGCGCATGGTTGCCAGTCTCCGCAGCCAGACCAGCAGCCCCGCCATCGTACAAGTACGCAAAACGCCACGGGCAGCGAACCCCGGCGGAGTTGGAACCGTAGAAAGCCGATTTAAAATAAGTCGTTGAAGATCCGCCGATCAGCTTCGGAAACAGCACACCCAACTTTGACTTGATAAATGCTTTCACATAGTTCCATCCGGACGGCATACCGGAATATACAATACCTGTATCTTCATAGTCCGCTGTGATTGATCCCGACAGTTTCTGACTGTCGCGGCACTGATACACAGTACAATCAAATCCTCCTGCTTCATTTGCAGTCGTGTCATACAGTGGATCCAGCCCGATCGTATATGATCCATCCAAAACTTCTACACCAGCAACACGAAGCGGTGTCTTTCCTGCTGTCAGGCTGAATGTGCATCCGTCTTTATGTCCCGGCAATGCTTCTGTTGCGCCCGAATGCCACGGCATAGTTGAAATACACGTTGTTGCTGTCGTTGTGATCGTTCCGCTGATGTCAAGATTGATCGCTGTGTATTCTGTTCCATTTACTGTTACTTTTTCGATTGAAGATACTTTCACCAGATCCGCAAGGTTACGCATCCATGCATTCCATCTGTCTTTATTCGACTGTGCGCCCATATCGCCAACCGATACCGTGGATCCGACAATGAATCCTGCTGCCTGACTTGCAGACAGAAGAACCCTTTTCACATTTTCTTCCGGCAACGCTACCATGTACTGATAGTTGTAACTTGTGCATCCTTCAGCGATGTTTGAGTTTTCCAGATCAAAATGTCTTAACTGCCACATACGAAGAATCCATCTTGTATCGCAGTCATTCCACAGTCCTTCATAAATTGTTTTCTGTCGTGCCTTCTGGATCCCCGCCGTTGCTGATGCGAAGTTATATGCCTTGATCCCTGCGCCGGATGTCAATGCGCCTTTGCTGTCCAGACCACCGGGGAATGTTGCGTGCCATGTGATCGGTCGCTTTTTATTTTTCGGATCCACATCCCCCGCATCTGGATAATAGCCGGATCCCCTTGTTGTTCTGAATGAAATATAATCATATGCACCGTCATTCCATTCTTTAATCCATAATGCAAGCGCAAATGTATATACTGGCGCATCTTCGCCAGTGATGTCAAAACCATCTTCACCTTCAAAATATGTGATATTCATGGTTCCGTCTTCCAGTGACAGCGCGTTTGCTCTGATATACCATGTCATCGGATCTTCATCCGCCCAGTCTTCGATCGCTTCAGTATTTTCTGTACACAGCTGTGCTGCCGCTTTATCTGCCAGATCATCCATCGGTGTCATTTTTGTTATTCCTGATACTGACGGATCATAGCTTCGCAGTGTGTACGTCTTTCCATTCCATGCCTGTGCTGCTGCTGTTGCAAACCTTGAAAGCAATTTATATTTGTCTGTTTCGCCCGCCGCCAGCGCACGCGGATACCATGACCAGAAAACCCGTGTTGTATTTGTTCCGTCAAGTAATTGTCTGCACGCAGCGTCAAGTGCTTCCGCCGAATTCTGTCCGCCGTTCAGTGCGATTGCTTCCAGTGCCGCCGCCATTCTCTCATGCTGTGCATAAGACGGAAATGATAAATCAATTCCTTCCATTCTTCTTTTCCTCCTGTTTACTCATTGATCAGTGTTAATACCAGATGTGGGATTCCCCGTTCTGTATAAATTGCGTATGCATATTTAATATTTGCATCTTTATCCAGCATATATGACGCTTCATTGATCTGCCCCGCTATTTTTACAGCTTCATTCGCCTTGTCCAGAACTTCTTGCGCCTGCTTCTGTCTTTCCTGTTCTGCTGTGACGCGATCGCTTTCCGCTGACACTCTGCCTTTTTCCGCGTTCACACGACCTGTTTCTGCCTGCACTCTGGCTTCCTCTGCCTTTACGCGACCTGTTTCTGCCTGCACTCTGTCTTCTTCTGCGTCCACGCGACCTGCTTCTGCCTTCGCTCTGGCTTCTTCTGCGTTCACACGTTTCGTTTCCTGATCAGCATACTGTTTCATTGTCTTATCGAAGATAGAAAGTTCATCGCCCGAAACGATCGCATCTTCATCTTTTACCTTTGCTTCAATCTCTATTTCAAAAGTGACCGATGTTACCACCTGCATCAGATCTGAAGATTTCACTTCTACTTCACACAATGCCGTTCCCGCTGCTGCCAGTGCCTGACTGTCCAATTCCACCATCACAACATTGTCCGTGAATTCACACGGTGTATATACCCTGTGTCTATCTGGTTTTCTGATGAAAGCTGTGACGCTGGATCCCGCCGGGATCGTGTATGGTTCCCCATGATCCAGTAGTACGGTTTCGACATATCTTGTTGCCCGATCTCCCTGTTTTGCAGACACCATATACTGTTTTGTCCCGCCCGACATTTCAATTTCAATTCGCTGAATTACTTTTTCAAGTGTCACTGTCTTCCCTCCTTTCTATAATCCGAGTTTTTTCAGGATCTGCTGCATTGTCACTTCGGATCCATCTGATTTTATGAATTTCACCCTATGCCTGAATATCGCATCAAACGTAAAATCCACTGCGTTTTCCACGGTTGCCTTCGATCCAAAAGCCACGCCGCGCCCACCATGCAAAAAATGCATTGCATATACCGCTGTTGATACGAAGTCAATGACGGTCACTGTATTGAATGTATCTTTCAGCACATAACGAACATCATATGAAAATTCTGTATTCAGATCCCCGCCGCAAACAGTTGTTGCTTCCCCGATCGGAAGTTCTTTTACTGCTGACGTATATACACCCTGACTTGAAAGTTTATACTGTATCTGAAGTGTTGCTTTATTCTTTCCGTTGCATGTTGAATATGTGCTGTCTGTCGTCGCTAAAAAATATACGCCTTCATTTTCCAGTGTTCCATCCTGTCCACACCTCATAGAATCCACCTGAATCGTCGGCGGGTTATATTCCACGACTGTCACTTTTGCAGTTTTTTCCGCCGTCCGTCCTCTTGTATCACGGATCTTCACCGTCACGTCCATGATCCCGTAGTCTTCCAACGTATATGACTGTGGCAACGCAGAAGGTGTTCCATAATATGTCCTGTCATTCAGTTCCATATTGACTGATACAATATCCGCACCGTATGACTTTGTGATATTCGCTGCGGTAATGGCTATATTGCTGTTATGTTCCACGAACATCCCCCACGCCGTAGGGACACGCCCTTTTGTATCTGCGATGGATATGGAATTGATCACCGGGACACAATCATCCGGGACTGTCGCCCTCACCGCAGTATCCATTGATTGATATACCTGTGATCCAAACAGCACTTGAACTGAAAGTGTGCAGGATCCCGCTGTACTGTTTTTTATCTCTTCATTCCAGCTTTTCGGTATGGTGTAGCTTGTATTGATCTTTGTCGCCCCTGACGTTTTTTTGTCCAGCGTATACGACTTTGATCCAATCGCCCACTTGAATCTGTACGTTGCATCAGATGATAGTTTCACAGAAAACAGTGAATCTTCATTTGCATTTTCTATATTGATAGGAACTGCCGTCTTTCCATCAATTTCAAATTCCGAAGCCCCCGGATTAAATCCGTATGGTGTAAATGATCCCAGATCGTAAAATGAAAAGGTCATTTCTGTTCCTTCTTGTGTCGGATTCTGACCGTATACAATTTTGAAGAATGGTTTTCTGATTGTCAGCTTTGTTCCAATGTTCAGTGTTGCTTTTTTTACCCATGTTCCTTGTGCTACGATGGTATTTAATGTAAAGTAGGAATTCACTGTCCATCTGTATTGTTTTCCATCAATGATCATGACTGATGGCATATCTTCTTTTTTTACACCCAGTAGCCAGTCATCTTCGTTTTGCGTGAATGTTACTGATGTGATTGTTGTTACATCTCCGCTGACATTCCCGGTGAAGACAGCCTTTGCATATATACTTGTGACTGGTACTTCTCTTCTTGTCGTACTCATACTTTTACTACCTCGAATATTCCATCATCGTCGATCAGCTGTTTGTATTCCTGTTTCTGTTTTTTCCTTTTGACGCTCTGTGTTGCCGTTTCTTCCACCTGCTCCGCTTCTCTCCATTTCACACCCATTCCGTACTGTGTAGATATGAAATCAAAGTATCCGCCGTCGTCTGCTGCTCCAACTGACCATCTTCGCACCGCTTCGACGTTTTCAATGTGCAGCTTATTGTACTGCACATATGCCACCGGAACGCCTTCCTGTCTGAATTCCAGTCTTTTGTCTGATAGCAATGTTGAAAACGGCAGTACCCCGCCATCTTGCTTTTTTCCGATCTCCATTCCATCATCCGTGTAATGGAAATACGTTTCATTCTCTCTTCTGAATTCTTCCAGTTCGTCGCCCTGCGATGTCACAGTTTCTTCGACCGACTTAATAGACATATCAAATGAATTTGCAGTCTGATTCAGTGCTGTTGAATATTCATTTGTCATTCTTTCAATGGTCTTTTCATTCAGCTGCGAAGCATAGTCTTTCGCTTCCTGTTCTGCTGCATAGGTCAGATCCCTTTGTTCTGTTCTGACCTGTTGAACCGATGTCATGATCCCGCTTTCTGAAGATTTAATTGCAGCCTGTGCCTGTTCGATTGTCCAGTATCCTTCATTCAGCGTTTTCTTTGTCCTTGCCTGTGCCTGATCCACTGCATCGGACTTCATTTTTTCTTCTGTTTCTTCCTGAAGCTGCGCAAAACTCTTTGTCACATTAGAAAGTTCACAGGTGTTTTTATCCGGATGCTGCGGATATTCCGTCATCTTCACGATCCGCTGTTTTTCTTTTGTAGCTTCCGTTTTTGAAATTAGATGCACTGTATCACCGATGTCATATTCCAAAATGCTGTATTCCTTTTTCTGCGATGCCAGATCCGCAACGTCAGCAGTATATGCTGTATACGGCTTCGATGCTGTGTCCAGCTTCGCAGTCGCGTCTTCGATCAGATTTTCAGTGATAGTGTATCGTTCATCTTTCCAATAGCGCGGAATCACTTTATCTGAATACTGATGATTGTCAATATACGGAACCCCCAGCATAATTTCCGGTGTGATCCCATCTTTTCCCACTGGATAAATTCTTGTGTAGAAATCATATGTATCTGATTTCAGTGTCAACTTCCGCAGGTTTAATCCTTCTATGAAATACGCTCCGCGATCCATTCCGATCGCTTCATATAGGTCTATTTTCTTCTGGATACTGTCGATCTTGCATTCGCATCTGTATGTGTCCATAACCTCCTGAAGTACATCCCAAGCATTGCACGTTTCATCAATGCTGACTGTTCTTCGCTTTGTTACTGTGCAATTTCCAACTGTCCAACCCGTTCCATCAAAAGCGAATTCCAAGCAGGCACGCGCCGTCTGTGTTACGCTCTCAAATCCATACAGAAATTCCTGTGATTCCAATTCTTCTATATTCAGCTGCGCTACATAACTGTTTTTATTTTCTCCTGTGCTTATTTCCTTCAGAACATATTCATCATCTTTTGTCCTGATATAATATTCAGCCCGCAGATTTTCAATTTCTGATCCTGTTTTCGGATAACTGAATGAAATCTGCTTATCTCCGGATGATAATGTTTTTTCAATTTTCAGATCATCCGGATCATCTATTCCTGCAATTCTCCGGTGCTGATCATCATATATTTGAAGCATATATCATCCCCCTTTATAACCACATCGGGGAATACCTAACTATCACCCTTGCGCCATTCGTTGAAAACGCAAGGTCATTTCTTCCCGTTTGCAGTTTAGGGAACGCCCACAGATCCACGGATCCGAAAGCGTTGCCCCCTTCCTTTGTTATTTTCCCGGTCTTCCCGTTAATCACAATCGTTTCGCCATTCATCAGGCTTTCAATAGTGTACGGTTCCCCGTTTAGTGTTATCTTATAGTTTGTCAGATCCGCTTTTGCTGTCACTTCAATGATGCAAGGTGTGTCCCTGCTTCCCTCTGCATACAGCTTTCCTTCCAGTTTCTGATCAAATAACGCTTCCGCTTCGTCGTCAAAAAAGAATCCATCAAATTCTAATGTCAGAATTCTTTTTTCCTTTTCAAGCGTTTTTTCGTAATCATCGCCAGTCAGAAACCCTTTATATTTTCCTTTGAATCCTCTGATTTCTTCCATAATGCAGGACGACCTGAAATTCTGCATAAAAGATGACATTGTTCTTTCCAGTGTCGCCCTGTTCTTTCCCCTGAAGTATATGGTCATTGTCATAGAACCCAGCGGAATATCTGTGTCGTACTCTGTCGGAAGAAGTGTTTTTGACATCATTTCATAGTTTGCCGTCATCTTCGGGGGCTTTGTTTCTGCCGTCAGCAATGTCGCCCCGTATCTTCTGACGTCAATCCCGTTTATGATCATGCTTTACCTCCTCCGTTTTATTTCATTTGTGAATTTTTCTTCCACTTTTGAATATACTTTCGTTGCCACGACTTCGCCGTCCATTGTTACATAGACATATACCGTTGTTCCTGTCATAATTGCATCCAGCTTTTTATCCAGCATGTCGCCCAGTCTGTCATAGAACTGTTTCAATGGAAGGATGGCTTCTGCTCCCGCTTCTCCTCCTGCCAGCAATGTGTCGCCTGCTGCCCCGAATGCGGTCGGTTTTGTCATAATACCGCCGTTCTTATACCAGCTAATGCTGAAATGTGGAACTGATGGCGGATTCAAACTGAATGATCCGCTGATAGACGGATGCGGCAGTTTCAAATGCGGCAGTGACCAGCTGAAGTTGAATTTTGATCGGATCGCGCTGATCGCATTTCCTACCGCAGTTTTTGCTGCATTGATCGGTGTTGTGATCGCTGTCTTGATTGCGTTCCATGTTGAAGACGTTGCTGATTTCACGCTATTCCATACAGAACTTATCGTTGACTTAATCCCGTTAATCGCAGATGTCACTGCTGACTTTGCGGCATTGATCGGTGTTGTCACCGCAGTCTTCACTGCATTCCATGCCGTCGATGTTCCTGTTTTGATCGCGTTCCAGATTGTTGTCACTGTTGTCTTTACTGCATTGAATACAGTCTGCACCGTCGTTTTGATCGCATTTACGGCAGTCTGCACTGCCGTTTTGATCGCATTCCACACTGTTGTGATGACTGTTTTTATTCCATTCATTACAGGCGTGATCACGCTGTCTTTCATGAAATTCCATGCCGTCTGTACTGCGGACTTTATTGCATTTATCACTGTCGTGAATGTTGTTTTGATGGTATTCCATACCGTCGTGATCGTTGTGCTGATCGCATTCATCACTGGTGTGATCACATTATCCTTCATGAAATTCCATGCCGTCTGTACCGCAGACTTTATTGCATTTATCACCGTTGTGAATGTCGTCTGAATCGCATTCCATACCGTCGTGATCGTTGTGCTGATCGCATTCATCACTGGCGTGATGATATTATCTTTCACAAAATTGATTGCTGTCTGTACCGCACTTTTGATTGTTTCCCATACGCTTATGATCGTATCTCGACAATTTTCCCAGATAAACCGGAACGGTACGGTTATCAATTCAAATGCGGCTTTGATAACTTCCACTATGAACATGATCGCAACCTGAACCACATTCTTTATTGTTTCCCACACATTAGACACGACATCTTTTACAGCATTAAAGATTGTGCTGATTGTATCGTGTACGGTCGTGCAGAACGCCGTCACGTTTGTAACAATTCCATTCCACACCGTTGTGCAGAATGTTGAAATCCCATTCCAGATTCCTTCAAAAAACGAAGATATTCCGTTCCAGATTCCTTCAAAAAAGGTTTTCACTCCATTCCAGACAGTTTCCCAGTTAGTTCCAAACCATCCAAGAAAAACATCCGCTACGCCTTTGACTGCTCCGATTATTGTTGAAAAATATTCTTTCAGACCATCCCAGACGCTTGAAAAAATTCCTTTTACAGCTTCCCACGCACCAGACCAGTCGCCACTGAATACAGCAGAAAATACATCCCATATTCCAAGAATGACATTGAAAGCTGTTTGTAATGCGATTGCAATCGTATTGAAAGCAGCTTCCAACACTGGTGCAAGTAAATTACAGAATCCGTCCCAGATTGTTTTTATTGCTGACGTCACATCACTGAATGTAATTCCCAACGCTGACAGTCTTTCACTGATTCCTGCCGCAAATGTCGTGAAGGCATCTTTGATCTTCTGCCAGATCGCCGTGATCGTATTTCTGAAATCTTCATTCGTATTCCATAAGTGAATAATAACCGCCGTAATTGCTGCAATCGCTCCCACTACAATCGCCGCTGGTGATGTAATCAATCCCAGTGCTTTCGTGAATACCCCTGAAAATCCGCCTGCTTTTACAAGCCCGGCTGACAGCGTTCCAAGTGCGCGTGATACATTTGCGCTGAATATGATCACTTTTCCCAATCCTATCAGCATCGGTGCAAGTGCTGCCACAAACATTCCGATGCGAAGAATTGTTTCTTTTTGTCCTTCGTCCATTGCATTCAGCTTGTCCACAAAGTTCTGAATATGTGTCACAATATCACGGATTTTTGGCATCAGAATTTCCCCGAAGCTGATAGCAAGTTCCTGAAGCTGCGACATCAGGATCGTGATCTGTCCCTGAAGATTGTCGTTCATTGTGTTTGCCATCTTTTCAGATGATCCGTCACAGTTGTCGATCGCTCCTGCCAGCTTTTCAAAATCTTTATCTGATCCGTTTATAATCGCCAGCATTCCGGACATTGCATCCTTTCCGAACAATGCCGCTGCTGCCTGTGCCTGTTCCGCTTCTGACAGTCCGCCCAGTTTCTGACGCAACTGTTCCATCAATTCACGCAACGAAAGCATCTTACCGGAACTATCTGTCAATGATATTCCATACTTATCCATCGCAGCCGCAACAGTATCTGTTGGTTTTGCAAGGTTTGTGATGGCTCCTCGCAAAGACGTTCCCGCCTGACTTGACTTGATACCTGCATTCGCCATCAAACCGATCGCAAGTGCAGCATCTTCTGCTGTGTATCCTAACGATCCAAGAACCGGGGCTGCGTATTTAAACGTTTCCCCCATCATCGACACATTGGTATTTGCATTCGATGATGCTGCCGCCAAAATATCAGAAAAATGACTGGAATCTTTTGCCGAAAGTCCGAAGGCGGTCAGGGCATCTGTTACGATGTCAGATGTCGATGCAAGATCTTCACCTGATGCTGCCGCAAGATTCATGATGCCCTCCAAGCCGTCCATCATGTCCTGCGTCTTCCATCCAGCCATCGCCATATACTGCATACCCTGTGCAGCTTCTGATGCGCTGAACTTTGTTTTCGCGCCCATTTCACGGGCTTTTCCTCGCAGTTTATCAAGATCCGTTCCTGTTGCTCCGGAAATCGCTGATACTTTCGACATTTCACTGTCAAAATCTGCTGTCGTCTTAACAGCCGCAACTCCAAGTCCTGCGATACTGGTCGATAACGGAAGAAGTTTCTGCCCTACACTCGTTAATGTGCCGCCAACCTTTTCTGCTTTTGCTGCATATCCGTCAAACGGCGCGCGCGCAAGTTCTGCGTTCACATTTTTCAGTTCCGCTTCCATTTCAGTCAGCGCAGCTTTCGACTGATTCACTGCCGCTTCCTGCTTCGTGATCGCTGTTTCTGTTTTTGTGATCTGGCTTTCACTGGTGGACAGCTGTGAAGACAGTTTTTCATATTCCGCCTTCAGCTTCTGTGTTTCTTCGCTGTCTTCGCCTGTCGCTTTCGCACTATCTTCATATGCTTTTTTTGCTGCTTCAACCTTTGTCTTCAGCTGATCGTGCGCTGTTTTTTGCAGTTCCAACTTCTGTTTTAAGTTGTCATACTGCTGTCCATTCTGCTGCACGATCCCCTTTTGAACATCTATCTTCGATGTCAGTTCGGTCACTCTTGCACGCAGGGCGTCCTGCGCGGATCCGCTTAACTTTGCTTGTGCCGCAGCCAGCGAATGCTGTGCCGTCAGGTTTTTCATTTCTGCTGCTGCCTGACGCATCGCCTGCTGATACTGCGACGTTTCTGCCCTAATCTCAATTAAGGTTTTAGCCATGTTTCGCGTTCCTTTCTTTACTTCTCATCGACCGTCCTAATCTCGAATGCCGCATGATCCAAAAGGCTCATGATGTCCGCTTCCATGCACTGCTGATATGAGTTTTTCATAAGATTGATACAGATCTTCACTATCCGATCCACATTTTCCCTGCATATCTTCCACAGGTTTTCGCCCGGATCTTCATCGTTGTATCCATTTTCTTCGTCATATTCGTCGAAAGCAGATTTTTCTTTCTGTATCTTTTCAGGATGTTCTGGATTAAGATCCAGAAATTTCTTCGTGATCACATCCTGCATCATGAAATGGATTTCTTTCACAGCTGACAATACATCTTCCGGATCTGCTTCTTCCACCTCCCGCTGCCTTGCTCCGAATACTACCATTAAGATCTTCGTATTCGCTTCAAAAGCATCCCTGATCGAATCACTGTCATTCCGTTCCATGATTTCCGTATATCTGCGATACATTTCCACTGAAATCGTCGTGCAGACATATTCTTTGTGTCCACACGGCAGAATCAGTTCCGGCATCACTTGCCATTTGTAAAATTTTTCGCGAAGTCTTCCGTTCTTTTATCAACCTTTTCACCCACTGATACATCCATCAGTGCAAATTCCATCACGATCGAATCCGGTGTCATTCCGGTTTCAGCATCCAGCATGTCATCTGTTGTGAACTGGTTTCCGTACATTTCAACAATAACGTCCATCATATCCATGAACTGCTGTCTTGTGTACAACGCCTGTTTCGCTTCTGTGTCCATAATGCTGTCGCGCACTTCCAGATAGTGCAAATATGCCATCGTGGACATCTTCTGCGGCATCGTATATTCTTTGTTGCCGATGATAATTGATCTTTTCTTTGTTTTAGCTGCTGCCATTTCTTTTCCCTCCTGTTTTATGCTGCATCCGGTTTTTCCTGAACTTTTGAAAACCAGTCTTTGATCGCTGCCGCTGCTTCTGTATGTTCCGCAAGAAGATTGCTTTCATCAACGCTGCATTCATATCTTCCATCCATCTGACGGGCATAAAAATCGCCCTTCAATGTTGCTGTCTGCGTTGTTTTTGTTTCCCCTTCTGTTTCGTAATTATCTTCAAATCCCTGACCGAATCTTCCACAGTACAGCCATTTGAATTCATACTTGCCATTCAGCTTCTTCGCACGCCATCCAAGCGCAAGTTCCGGTGCTTTGTCATCCTTCGTCTTAATCAGGAAGCCTTTTTCATACAGATGCCCGAACACCTGCGACTTATCCTGCGGTGCCAAACTGTTCACTTCCAGTTCCACGCTTGTCCCTTTATATGACATGTTTACATCTTCAACCGAATCATCACTGTAAATTTTTTCAGTTTCAAATTCATCGCTGATCTTTCCCGTGATCGCGCGTGCCAGCTTTGACGGTGTTTCTGCCGTGTATTCTGTTTCTGTATTCGTTGTAACTTTTGCGATATGAATATCTCTGAACGATACAGTCCTGCTTCGCACGATCTTTTCTTTTTCTCCTGCCATGTTTATTCCTCCGTTTCCTCTGCTTCTTTCAAAATTAAAAATCGCATCGCATTGATAAAGATCCCCGTATCTGTTTCAGTCTGATCATTTCCTTCCTGAAATAGAAATCCGTTTTTCTTCATCAGTCTTTTTATTCTTTTCACAAGCGTCTGCTGATCGCTCCGCGACCAGATATTCACTTGTATGCTTGCTGCTTCAATTTCACATTCATCATCTGAATGTGCATCTTCTGTGTCTCGTAGCTTCCACAGTGTCACATGAAGCCGTTTCAGGCTTTCGTCATACCATCCTTGCTGTACGATTGTTCCTTCATCCGAAATCGGCTTCAATGCTTCCGCTGCCAATCCAATAACATCCACTGTTTTATCCTCCCAGTTTTTCGTTTAATGCTTTCTGGTACTCTTGATCAGCTATCATGTGATATTCACTTTCACACTCCGATTTCGTATTGTTCAGGAAGTCCCGCGGCGGCATTTTCGATGTCCCCCACTCCACAAACTTCATGTAAAACCAGTTTTGCGCGTCGCCATTCAATTCCCATCCGACTTCGCCTTTTTTGGTCGTTACCTTCTTAGGAATGTTGTCCCGCGCATGTCCCGGCGGTCTGTATCCATTCCGTCCTGACTTCGAATTGTCAGCAGATCTTGCCATGTGTGCCTTCATCTTCGGTTCTGTAATATCGGCGGATCTCTGAAATATTTTTTTATTGATCGCTCCGATTTCAGCACTTGACGACAGGGCTTCCACACCACGCTGTACTTCCTCAAATCCTTCAAATCGGAACGATATTTCCATCTCTATTTCCTCCTGTCAGTCGTGTCTGTTGGCTTTCAGTTGCACATACTGCCTGTCATTTTGTTTGAAATCCGTTGCATAAATGTCATATCTGTCGCCTTCAAATTCGATCAAGAAATCTTTTGCATGTACTTTAATCTCTTTTATACGTCTGCAATATCTCACTTCAAATACGATTGCATTTTCCAGCCTGACATCCAGTGCTTCGTACAATTCCTGCCCGTAAAGGTTTCTGATCTCACACCATGCTTCATAAAACAGTGTCGGTTCTTTTTCCTGCTGCCGTCCGTTTTCCAGACTTTTGTTTCGCTTATAAAATTTGATCCTTGCTGTTGCCATGCTATCCCCTTAACGTTTCTTTCAGCATCATTGACTGAATCGCGTACCTGATGCGTTCCGTTGAATCAGATGTGATTTTCCCGTTGTTGTACATTCGATCCCTGTGATCGTATAATTCCTTCACATACGAACAGATCAGTATTTTCTGCCTATTTGTTGGCTTTTCCGGATCGAATGACGGAATCAGTTCCTTCATTTCGTCGATGACAGCATCATGCATTAGTTCGATCATGCTGTCATCGTCTGTATAATCGACGCGCAGATACTGCTTCAATTCCTTTAGGCTCATATCATCACGCCCCTTTTGTGTTAGCCAGCCACAGCAACGCTGATTTCGCCTTTAACAACCGCAGTTTCATCAACGGACTGAACGTCAAATCTGTCACGAACCTTGATTCCCGTCAGATCCTTCGCCCACAGATCTCCCGCTTCAGTAGAAAGTTCGATCGTCATTTTCTCGCGGTCGAACAGGGTAACAGCTTCCTTCAGATCTCCCATGTATACCGGATATTTGTAACCAGTCACATCGTTTTTGTCAGATCCCGATCCGCCTTTTAATACATTTGTGCTTTTCAGCGTCTTATTGCTCACAACCTTTACCGGATACTTGCCAAAAAGAAGTGTCTTTGTTGCATCTGTCGGATCCGGCTGCATGATGTACTTGCCATCCTTATCCTTCAGCTTGTCCATGTAGTTAAAGCCATCCTGATTCGTCAATACAATAGAACTTACTGCAATCGCCGGATCCAGCTTCACGTTGAATACATCTTTGAAATCATCAAAAGTCGCAACCGCAACTTCTTTTCCTTTTGTGATTGTGTTAATCACATTCAGAATTGCAGCATTTCTTGTCGCTCTTGACTTCTTTGCGATCCACTTATTCAGATATGCAAGGATATTCGTAGTAGTGTCCTGAAGCAGTTCGCGTGTTGTCTTCAGAATTCCGCCCTTTTTCTTGATTGCATACTTGATCTGTTTCAGGTTCGGTGTTTCTTCCTCTCCGAATTCTCCACCTTCATCCACGTCGCCCCAAGGTGTACTGTCTGCATCAACTTCGATCACACGGGATCCACTCATTGTCGCTACCTTTTCGACATTGACGTACTGTTCCAGATCGTTTTCTGTACGGCGCAGTTCAATGATGTCTGTGCTTACATCCTCCGGAACCGTAAAACCTCCATCCTCGTCTACGCCTTCCTTCATCATGTTTTTGAAGCTGTCCATGATCTCCTGATCTTCTTCCGGCATAGCACGTTTACGAAGACCACATACGATCCTGTTTACAAACGCTTTGCACACCTGCGCTTTGCTGTACTTTTTAGACTTCTGACCATCTTCAATTTCCTTCACCTTCCCATTGTGCAAAGAATCCTTGATACCATCGTCATCGTCTTCTTCCATTTCCATCAGCATGTCGAATTCTTCCTGCATCTCACGAAGTTCCGCCATCTGATCCTTCATTTCCTGTGTTTTTCCCTGCCCCTGAAGACCTCTGATCGCATTTTTCTTGTCATTGATCTTCTTCAGCAATGCCCTTGCTGCTTTGCTCATTCTGTTTTCCTCCTTAGATTCCGAAAAGTTCCATTTCATCGATGATTGCTTCTTCTTCGGCTGTAATCTTCGCCGTCACATCATCTGCGCTTTGTGTTTTAATGCCTTCTGGTGCTTTTTTGAAATTCTCCATCATCCAGCCAACACAGGCGGCGACCGCTGGACGTTCTTCGATCTGCACATCGAAGATTTCCTTTGCTTCCTCTGCCGTCATCCATGTTTCGGCATTGATCAGATCTGTGACTTGTTCTTCTGTCACGCCTTCTTTCACTCGTCCCATATATATGTCCGTGATGCTTTTCTGACATTTATCCAGTTCACTGATCAGCCGCTGAAAATCATCCGCATTTCCATATGCCCATGACAGCGGTTTGTGAATCATGATCTGCGCTCCCGATGACATTACAATCGAATCACAAGCCATCAGGATCACGGATGCGATCGACGCAGCCATTCCGTCCACGATGCCTGTTTTATGTCCGGTATGCCGTGATAAAATGCTGTGAATCGCTATCCCGGCAAATACGTCACCACCGCCACTGTTGATGTACACCGTCAGTTCAGCCCCCGGTTCAATCTGATTCATAAAATCCGATATATCCTGCGGGCATGTATCTTCATCGCACCATGCTTCCCATGTTGAAGAAACAATGTCACCGTATATATACAGGTCTGCTGCATTATTCGATACATTTCTGAATTCCATAAATCCAGTATTTTCAATCTTCTTTGTTTTTGGATTTCTCCGTGAAAAATTGAATTTATTCTTCATCGTTTTCCCCTCCTTCCTGCGATTCTTTTTCATCAGGTTCTGTTCCGGTCGTGTCTGCCTGATCTCCTTCTTCCAGATCCTTCTGCGTTTTCTGATCCGTTTCCGGCTGTATAGGAAGCACGCTTTGCTGCTGTGCATTTCCCGCTTTTTCGTACTGTTTTCCAACTTCTGTGATCGGAATATAATTTCCGTTCACGATCAGCTGATCACCGCCTTCTGCATCCATCAGATCCAGTTTTCGTCGGCATTCATTCACTTTTTGAATTCCATTCTGGACACCTGTTGCGAAAATCTCCATCTGTGTCTTGCTGTCAGTTCTTAGCAGAACTTTTTCATTCAGTTTGTAATATTTTCCTTCGCTGAAGGCTTCTTCATCTGTCAATAACTTATAATTGACCTCTTCTTCGTACTGCTTTAATACAAAAAGCATCGTGTCTGTTAGGAATGACAACTGCTGCATTTCGCTGTTGCTGTACGAAGATTTTGTGTAATCATTGATCTGATTCGGCTTGATTCCGAATGCAGCTGCGATCTGAAGTGCTGAATATTTCTTTAGTTCGATGAACTGACTGTCCGAAAGTTTAATATCCAGTGGCGTCAGCTTCATCCCAAGCGGAACCGGAATGATTTTTCCTGCATTTTTTGCGCCTGATCCGAATTCTTCAAATGCCTGCACCAGTTTTTCTTTTAAATCTTTGTTCAGATCTCCTGTGTATTCCAGTGTTGCTTTCCCAGTCAGTCCGCTTTCATATAAGCTGTTCAGATAGTCCTGTGATGCCGCTGCGCCCTCCACAGTCGTCTTCAATATCGCCTGCACAGGAAGCCCCGTAATACCATCCAAGCTGTGTGATGTCTTGAAATGCAGAACTTCATCTGTCCCGAACACATATTGCTGCCCGCTGTATTTATCGTTGTAGACATACCAGATCTTTCCTCTTCCTCCGAAGTATCCTTCATCATCCACTACAATCTGCACGCAGTTCGACGGCATAATCCACAAGTCCATGACTTTGTATTCTCCGCCGTATTTTTTTCTTTTGAACTTCGACCTGACATATACATACGCATTTCCGAAGTGATTTCGGTTCATTTCCACGGCATTCCAGAAAGCTGTGGGCGTCATAAACGGATTCGGTCTGTTTTTCAGCAGTTTCGCAACATCCGACAGTTCTGGTTCAATGATCCCTTTTTCAGTTTTTTGATAATATTTCCACGGTATTTTTGCCAGCGTTTCAGACATCATTTTCAAACATGTGAAGTACGTTACTTCCGCCATCACATCCTTGTTTTTTCTTTTCACACCAAGCCATTCAAGAAATGATTCTTCCTTCATCGCTGGTGATGTTTCCACGGTGAAGTTCATTTTTTTTGCAATCCATCCTTTGAACTTCTGCCATACATTCAACCCGCATCACCCCCTCGCCTGTTTTTTCTTACTTGCTTCATATAGTTTCAGCCATTCTTCGACCGATTCTGCTGTATTCTGTTTCACTTCGCCTTTCATTGCAGCTGTCCATGCGTCAATGATCGCATCTATCACGTCGATTCGTTCTGTCTGATACTCTTTGTCGATCTTGATTTCTCCGAAACTGTTGGAAGTTGTCTTTGCATTCGCGATCGACCATTTGATCATCGCGTTTCCATCGTGTTCCACATTTCCTGATTCAATTTCAAGTCTGAAGTCAACCGTTGCATCATTCAGTGCTTTTGCTGACTGTGTTACAGCCACGCTGTCGAATCCCAACGCTTCCAGATCCGTCAAGAAAGCTGACGCATTATGCGGATCGTAAAGAATAAATTGCACATCCAGTTCATAATCGGTGATGATTTTTTCCAAGTAGGTTAAAATATACCGATAGTCAGTTTTTACCCCGCCCATCGTTTCTGTTACCGTCACAAGTCCGTCGCGGATCCATAAGTCATATTCCGTCCGGTCTGTTTTGATATGTTCTTCAACCCTTCTTTTCGGTATGAAACTGTGTGCATGAACAAAATATTTTCTGACATCATCTTTCAAGAACGGAAATACGATCGCCAGTGATGTCAAATCTCCACCAGCAGAAAGATCCAGCCCCACATAGCACTTCTGTCCCCGAAAATCCTCTAGTGTCTTCTTTGTCGCGCCATTTTGCCACAATTCCATGTCTTTCAGATAGACATCATTCGTCCATTGAATCCACATGTTCAGCTGTTTCACAATGAAATCGCGCAAACTGGATCCGCCCATTTCTTTCGCTGTTTCAGCAATCGGAATCATGTTTTCAAGTGCTTCCAGATCATATTGCAGGATCGGATTCGCCTTGATCCAGTTCTTCGGCGTCCACATGTCGTCTGTTTCATCCATTTGTGCGATGTATATGAACTGTGAATCATTGTGTGCAATGCCTTTCAGCACCTTCACGCAATATTCATACAATGCATAACATGGTGACTTCAGATCGAACCCTGCTGTCGTGATCACACTGATCAGCGCAGATTTCATCTTCTTGATTCCGCCTTCCAGAAGTTTGTACATCTGGTCGTTTTTGTGTGCATGGTATTCATCGACAATTCCAAGATACGGGCGGAATCCGTCGATTGACTTCGTATCTCCTGAAAGCGCCTTTATTTTGCTATGTGTCAGTAAACAATCTATTGTGCTGTTGTGTTCGTGTACGTTGAAACACTCATCCAGATCATGATCCGACCGGATAAACTTCACAATTTCATTGAATACGATCAGCGACTGATCTTTTTTCGTTGCTGTGCAGTATATCTGACCGTATTTGTACTTCTCAAAATTTCCGTAATATGCAGCCAGAATTCCATTCAGAAAAGATTTACCGTTCTGTCTTCCAAGTTGCACATATGATGTTCGGAATCTTCTGTGTCCGCCTGTTTTTGTCCGCCATCCGTTCAGATTTCCGAGAATAAAACACTGGAATGCGTAACATTCGACCTGTTCTTCCTCTTCGCCTTCTGCAATGGTCAATGTTTCAGCGAATTCAATGATTCTTTCCGCCTGCTCCACATCAAAATAGTATTTATATGGCGCAGCCTTTGACTTTTCGATGTCGTCCAGATGACGCTTGCAGGCAAGTTTTACCAGATCCCCGGCAATTATTTTTCCCGCAAGGACATCCGCAGCGTACTGTGTCGTTCTGTCCTGCATCGCATCATCACGCAAACTTGTCTTTAAATTTGTTTGTCTTCGGTGCTTCCGGTGCTTTTGGAATAATCAGGCGGCATCTTGACGATACTGTCAGTCCAAAATCTGCTGCACCCTGTCGGCACTGTTTGAAATACCTGTCCTGAATGATCGCCAGACGTTCCACCTGACTGTTCACAACCTCATGTTCTGCCATGATCGGATAGCCTTCTGCATCTTTTTTCCCTGTGTCGTATGCCACAGTTACCATCAGTGGCTGCTTTGCGATCGTTTCTGTCACTTCTCTGTATTTCTCCTGCGCGATCACTAACCGCGCCAGTGCTTCCACGTCCAAGTTTGAAATCAGGTCGATCGCCCGCAGTTCTTTCACCGTTTTTCTGAATGCCTTTTTCTGCGTAGCTGTCAGGTATGACGGCGGCGTCACTCTGTCCGACGGTGCTTTCACTTCCGTCCGTTCTCTTTCTGCGATCTCTGCCTTTGTCAGATGTTTCTTTCCTTTTGCTTGTACCAGCGCGATCGGCTGTCGTTGTCCTGCCATTATATCGACCTCCTTTCCCGCTGCTTTTCCTTGCGGATTGTGTCAGAATCTGACACATGACCGTTTGCCCTTATATCTGAAATTTCCGTGGGGAGTTTTCTCCACAGAATAGAGGGGGCGCGACTAATCCAGCCCGGTCAAAACTTTTTCGATACCCCCTACCCCTTTCCAGTGCTGGCGGATAATGTTCCGTAGCAGCTCCTGTGTCTGTCTTTTCGTTGCTTCATCCTTCTTGTACAGCGCACTGATGATCCCGTGGTTTCCATTGCTTAACGGGAATAGATTTTCCACGTTCAAACGTTGCGTCCAGTCTTCTTCTATCTCTGTGATGTGGTGTACCATGTCAGCCACAACGATCTTGTGTTGAACATAGTACGCATACATGTCTAAGCTGTCATATAAAGACAATGCAAACGCCCGTACTTTGCGCCATTCCGCCGACACATAAAAAGCTGCTGCTTTCTTATTTCTCCGGCGCAGATTGTATTCCATGTGCCTTGACACCTTGTCGCTTTCCTTTGCTTCACAGTCCGGACACAAGCGTAATTCCTGCGGTATCAATGTCCCGCATTTACATCTGTGTAATAGCACTATGCACCACCTTCTTTCGTGCTATATACACACCGCACGCAGGCATCTTTACGGATGCCCGTTGCAGTGTTCAGAAGGGCGTGGAAATGGCAATAAAAAAGCGACTGCACATTTCTGTACAATCGCTTCTTGCAACTTTCCACGCTATCAGTTTACATCTTTCATCCCACCATTAAAACCCCAGCTTTTCCCCAACTTTTCCCCAAAAAGAAAAGCAAAAAGGATTTCTTTTTAATATTTTTCAACGCCATCTATCCCGAATAACTTCACTGACATTTTCCTGATCAATTCTTTTGACCATCTGGACGGTGTGTTCTTTCCGCAGTTCTGGATGTCTGCAATCTCTTCATACGATACCCCGTCAATATAATGCATCTTAAAGGCATCGTATTTGTATATCATTTCCTTCGTTTCATATTCTGCCCGCAGTTCTTCCATTGCTCTGTCAATATTCGCAATCATCATTGCCGTCTTCATTTTTGACCTGCGAACACTTCCGAGATGTGCGCCTTCTCCTCTGAATACATCATACTGTTCTTCCTTCAGTTCTTCTTCCTCCGATACTGCACTTTCAATGTGTCTTTTCATTTCGATGTATTCTTCCATCAGCATCCGTGTGTTGTGCAGCACCTGCTGCCTGCGGATTTGTCTTTCCGCTTCCAGTGCTGTCTGCACCACCTTCTTCACGAAGGTTTCTTCATTCTTTTCCTTTTCCTGCTCCATATTTGCCACACCATCCTTCCTTTATTATCCTTTTGTCGTCTTCTTTTTCGGCGGTCTATACTGCTGCCGTTTTGGTCGTTTTACCATCGGAATCCCTCGCCTTCTGCGCTCATTGTTTGACATCCGGCTTTTCTCCTCATAATATCGCCGCCATAATTCTCTTTTTCTGATCTGTGTTTCTGTCATCGTATTATTTTCATGTATACGCCTGAAAACCTCTGATATTTTGTCAGCTACCTGCCGTATATTTTCCATCATTTCCGTAAACGCCATATTCAGCTTCACGGCTGCATCACTGATCATTTTCAATGTTTCTGCTGCCTTATCTGGCGACAGATTCCATTCTGCTTCCGTTTTTCTGATCACTTTTTCCACTTCCTCCGGTTCAACCTGCATTTTAGCCGCAATATAAAATTTTCTGTCTTCATATGCCGGAAGATCTTCGATTTTTCGGATTTCTGCATCTTCTGTTTCCCTTTTTTCTTCCGGTAGTGGAATATCATTTATAGGAATTACCGTTTCCGGCTTCTGGTCTTTTTCTTCGACCTGAATTCCGCCTTTTTTGTATTTTTTCATTCCGATCTTCATTTTTGTTTCTTCGATCGCCTGTCCCACTTTTCTAAACGCTTCTTTCAGCCCCATATCGTCACATCCTTCCTTTTTGCTTAATTGAAAGGCAATTCTTCGTCGATGCCTTCCGGTATATTCATAAATCCATCGTTTTCCGTCTGATCCGGTTTTTGATGTCCTCCTGCTCCGCTGGATCCCTCTGCTGCCGCTTTGCTTTCTGCGAATTCGATGTCTTCCGCAATCACTTCCGTCGTGTATACTTTGATATTGTCTTTATTTGTGTAGCTTCCTGTCTGGATCCGCCCGGTCAACACAATCTTCGTTCCCTGATGCACATACTTTTCCACAAATTCCGCACTTTTCCCAAAAGCAACACAAGAAGGAAAGTCAGCATCTTGCTGACCTTCCTGTTTTCTTCCCCTTCGATCGACCGCAAGCGTAAATCTTGCAATCGCCATCAGATCCTGCCCCTGTGTGTATCTCACCTGTGGATCCCGTGTTAAACGTCCCATCAAAATCACTTTGTTCATGTTTTTCTTCCTCCTGCTTTATGTATCCCACTGGAATTAGTATTCTTTTTTCTCCTTTGTCTTCAACGTCGTATACTTCCCCTGTTGCAAGTACAATCTGTGTTTTTCTCATTCTCACCTTTCTAACAGCCTTTCGGTCATCTGTTCATACAGCTTCTTGAATATATCTCTTTCCGCCCTTGTCTTGATCAGTTCTTCATTTGTTTCCGTCTGGACTTTCGTTTCCGTCTTTTTCTCCTCTGCTTTTTTCTCTTCTTTCTGATCAGTGACAACTGTTTTGTCCTTTGTCGCCCCCCCCGCATCGCCTAAACCGATCGAGATCATCAGCCCTATGTCGATGTTCTGCATCTCCTGCGCTGTACACACTCCGATGTATTTTCCAATGCGTTCCACAGCGACTGTATGGATCTGTTCGCATAAAACAGTGCTGACGCGCCCTGTTGATCGGATCGTGCAATGTGTCGGAAGTTCATTCTTCGGCTGCGTTGTCAAATATACAACTTCCAGTGTCTGACTATTTTTATTGTTTTTATCATTGCTGACAATTACGCCCGGTCTGTCTGCCTGCTGTTCGCTTCCTGTGTTGTATCCTCCCCGGCTTATATAATAGATTTCTCCTCTTTTTACATCATCTTTCGGAAGTGTTGTTATCTGCATCTTTCCTTTCTCCTTTCCTGTCCATATCTTTAATGCCCTGACTGATTGCCTTTGCTGCAATTATGATCAGACCTGCAAGAATCACTGCTGCCAGTATCATCACAAGCCAGATCAGCAACGATCCTGTTGCATTTATCATTCTTTCGATGTTCATCTGCATCATGATCCGATTTCCTCCTTGTATTGTTCCTTCAGCATAATCATTCTTTCTTCCTGCTGTTTCTTGATCTTTTCAATCTTTGTGATCAGACGCTGGATCGTCTGCGCCCGACTTCGGATCTGTCTATGCAGTTTGATCTGTCGTTCCACCTGCTGCCGTTTCTGAATCAAGAACTGCATTTCATGATCTACAATCAGCACTGTGTATTTCTTCCCGCATTCCTGACAGGTAAAATACTGTTCTGTCACGTTGAATCCTTCCGCCTGTCTTGCGATGATCCTTGTTTTCACATTTATGTGTTCAATTACAGATCCGCAGACGTCGCAAACAACTTCTGCTCCGTTTCTGTACGCTTCTTCATTGAATTTCTTTTCCATGTCGTTCTCCTTTCCTATGTCGCAGGCATCAGGACATCTTGACCGTTTTCCTGATCCGGTTGCGCGTGTGCGGGCATCACCCCGCACATATGCGCCATCATTGCAGCGATCGCTGTGTCAAATTCCGGTTCCAGCTTTTCATACTGATCATCCGGCATCGTTTTCCATAGCTGCGTCTGAATTTCTCTAATTCCGATCATAGCGTTCATCAGTCTATCCTGTGTCAACAACTTCTTTGCGCTGTATGTCTTCAATTCCGGTTTTATAAATTTATCTTTATCTGCCATCAGTCTTCATCCCCCAAGTCAATCAATCCCAGTGCTTCCGCATCGTAAACATCCATGATCCCGATGACAGCATATCCTTCAATGATCGCACTGGATGTCTGCGCATCATCGGCGCATGTAATGCACACACGCATCTGTTCACCTGTTGATCTTCCATCGCGGAATGCAAGCAGTGTCAAAATGTCCTTTTCTCTGTATCCCGCCTGATCCTCTTTTACAATCATGTGACGGATCTTTCCTTCTTTGATGTCTTTGAACAGTTCCGCCGACACCCGCATCATTCGCGCTTTCTTTTCATCCGAAGGCAGGTTCTTCATCTTTTCTTCCTGCTCCATTTCAGTCAGCTTTTTCGCCGTTTCCCTGTCGATTGCCGCCTGTTCCTCGTCATATCGCTGTTCCGGCGTCTTTTCAGCTTCCGCCTTATCAACATAACGATCACAGTCCTGACATGTCCCTGTTTTCACGTTGCATTCTGAATATCGCTGGCATGAATAGCAAAGTGATGTGATGCTTTCCGGATGTGCCTGCTGCCATTCTTCTTCCTGCTCCTCTTCTGCTTCCTCTTGCTCCCATTCCTCCGGATCTTCCGGCAAATTCATCTGCCCCGGAATTTCTGCTTTCTCTGCTGCTTCTTCGATCTCTTTCTTTGCCTGTTTCACTTCTTTTAATGACAGCCCGCCTTCTTTGTACTTTTCCAGCAGTTCCATCTGCTTATCCTCTGCCATTCCGCTAATTTCATATGCTGCTGAAAATGTCAAGCGACCTTCTTTCAGTTCTGCTGAAAATTCCGGAATCAAATGTTTGTTAATGCTTTCGATCTGTGCAATCTTCGTTCCAGTCATATTCATGATCGAAGCAATCACATCACGCAGACGTCCGCTGTCCAGTTTGTACCCCTGAAGCGTCAATCCATTATCCTTCATGTACTGAAGTGATTCCTTCAGGCGTTTTTCCTCTTCCAACATGTCCGCGATCGTCTTGTCACGATACGCATTCGCAATGATCAGCTGTACCATTTCTTCGTTCTCTTCAGCTGCGCTTTTGATCTGGCATGTCGCCGTTTCAAAATCTTCATATCCCTTTTCCAGTAACAAATTCAATGCACGCCATCTTCTTTCCCCGGCGATGATCTTATATTCTCCGCGTTCACACGGCGCATATGCCACTGTCATATTCTCCATCAGACCAACCGCCAAGATCTCCTGTGCCAGCTGTTCAATTCCCGGCATCGAATAAAAATTCCTGTCATTGCTGTAAATCTTCCGGATGCTAATGTCCCGTGTCCGGAATCTTGCTTTCGGTTTCTCTTCTGCTGCTGCCTTGCTGTTTTTATTTAAGGCATCCATTACGCTCCATCCTGCTGCCATGTTTATTCCTCCTCTGTTTTCATCGTGATCGTTATCTGTTCCAGCACCTTCCGGCTTGCGTTCTTCACATCCGCATGTGAATCACTTCTGTCTTTTTCTATGTACTTCTGAATCAAACGCTTTGTCTTCTCCGGATCCAGAATGATCCTAAACTTCGCAATCGCTTCATCGAACCTTTTCTGTATCTGTTTATCTGTCATATTGCTATCATCAATTTCACGAAAGATCGGTTCTGCTTCTGTTTCGTCGATCTGATCAATAATGTCCGTGATCTCCTCTTGCAGATCCTGCATTCTCTTTTTCAGTTCGTCCGCCTGCTTTGCTCTGTCCTGAAGCTGGTTAAATGTCTTCAGGCTGATCGTTACCTGTCCATCAATGTCCATGCCTATCCCTCCATATCTTTCAGCAGTTCTGTCACAACATTCCGATAGTCCTGTGTGACAATACAATTTTTAGAAAACTTCGGAAGCGGCACACGTTGCATTGTCGCTTTTTCTGCAATGATGGATCTTCTAACAGCCGTCACGAAGCAATCCTGTCCAGATGATTCTTTCAGCCATGCTTCCACCTGAAGGCTTGTCTGGTTCTTCTGTCGCATAGTCATTAAAATCTTCATGCGGATCCGGTCATTCAGGCTTCGCAGATCTTCCAGCTGTTCATCCATATTCGCAATCGCTTCAATTTCAAATCCGCCGATCTTAACCGGAAGGATCACAAGATCCGTCGCCACCAGAACATTCGTCACGGTCATATCCAGCAGCAACCCGCAATCAACCACACAATAATCATATACATCCTGCACTTCCAGCATTGCAGCCGCAAAGCGAAGGATCTGATCTTCTTTTTCGTTCAGTAGCAGATTCATGTTAGTCCGCATTAAATATCCATTTGCTGTGATGATGTCAATATTGTGATACGGTGTTGTCTGGATCAGGTCTGTTGTCTTGTAAGATCCTCCAACGCTTCTGTGCCTTTCTAACAATTCAGACATCCCGATCCCTTCCGGTTTGTATCTGTCATACAGCATTGATACATTGCCCTGCTGATCCGCATCGACCAGCAGCACCTTCTTCCCCTGTTCTTCTCCCAGCAGGTAAGCGATCGAAGCCGCCGTCATTGTTTTGCCGATCCCGCCCTTCTGGTTCATAATTGCGATTGTTTTCATGATGTGTACCTCCTATTTCACAATTTTGAATTTTTTCCTGTTTCTTTTTGCCTGTTCCTCCGTGATGATATATTCATCGCATTCCTGTTTCCATTTATCCGGATTCTTCGTATCTCCGTCATACCATCTGCACCACTCGCAGGCATCGCAAAATATCTTTGCTTCCCCTGCCGTTTTATCTTCGCTGTATAAATTGTTCGCGCAGTGATTGCAGATGCAGCCGCCGCAAGGAAAAGCATAATCACTTCGCTTCATAGTATTCGTTATACTGGCAACGCTTGCACTTCCGATCCAGCGTTCCGTCATCCGGATTTCTGCACCCGGTACATTCTCCGCGGCTGCTGATCACTGCTTCCTTGAATCCGAATTTTTTCTGCCTTTGTGCCAGTTCGCAGTTCTTCAGTGCTTTCCTTGCCTGTTTTGATCTTTCTTCTACTCTTTGAAAATAATACATTTCACTTTCCCGTTCTTTCTGACCATCAAGTTCTGTTCTGACATTGTATCTTCTCTGTTTCCAGTATCAATTTTCTTCAGGTTGATATATTCTTGCAGCACCCGGATCGCTTCTTCTGCCCCATAACAAACTGTGCAGTAATGTCCTGCTGCCGCCAGTGCCTTCAGCATCTTCTTCTGGCTGTCTTCCAGTCTTCCGGCGTCGTATTTCATTTCAATATACAAACCGCTGTACATCCCCATCGGAACCGGAAGACATAGATCCGGAATTCCAGCTTTCACGCCCATCCGTTTCAACTTCACTGCTTCCGCTTTGTTGCGGCTCCCCCCATTCGGACAATGATGCAGCAGTTCCAGTTCCGGATGCGCGTTTTGATTCCATCGCGCCCAGTCCATGACGCTCATCTGCTCTGTATCCTCGCTTCTTCTTGCATATCTTCGATTCACTCTTCTTCCTCCTTGCATATGTTCCAATATTTGCAGAACAGGCAGCAGTGATGACATTGCTGGATCCTGATCATATGGATCATGTGTCTGATCTTCTTCGTGATGTTCCTGATCATCCGCGCCCCTCCTCTGCTTTCTTTTTCTCTTCTTTCAGCTGTTGCGCTCGATCCATAATCTTTGTGTTGTATGTATACTTCACAACGCCCTGATCCCACAGATTCGCTTTTGCGCCCTGCTTCCCGTAGTTATAAACTGCCAGCGTATAGTACGGAAGATCTTCATCTGGTACTGTTCCGCGAAGATCGTTCTGGATTTCTGACAGATAATTCACGCCAACCAGCACATTCTGATATGGATTCTTCAAGTCATACGCTCCCAGTTCTTCCATCCTTTGCATATGCCATTTTTCCGACACCTGCATCAAACCGATTGACGTTCCATTGTCGCCTTCAGCGTCCCATCTGCATCGGGATTCCTGTTCGATCAATGCAAAAACCATTTCATAATCGACGCCATTCTGTTCGCATACAATGTATGTATATACCTGAATGATCGTCGGCAACTCTCCGCCTGCTGCCTTGCATTCTTCAGATATTTCATGATAATAAAATCCTGTCACTTGATCGCTCCCCCAGTCCTGCGACATTGTATTCCACGGAAAATCATATGTACCGTACAGACTTTTGCATCCATATACATCCGTCATGTCTGTCTGCTCCACTGGATCCTGCCGATCATACAATTCTTCGATCTGCTCCTGCTGCTGCCGGATCTCCTGATCCCACGCCTGCACCTGCTTTTCAAATTCGTGCATTTGTATTGTCAGCACCAGCAGAAAAATGATCAGCGGCATCGCAAGCATTGCCGGATGCCTTGCAATGAAATCCCATACAGCACATACGATCTTCAAAGTCTTCCTGATCAGTCTTTTGATCTTTCTTCGTGCTGTTCTCCTACTTCTTGCCCTTGTCATGTGCCGTTCCTTTCCTCAACCGCATCCGCCCGTATATGTAGAACCTGCCGTTGAACGTGTTATATTTCACTTCTGCTTCAGCAAAATCATATTTATCGCCATACCATTTCATCAAATGATCGCAGACATTCAGATCTCCTTTTACGATCCTGTCCACATCCTTCTGTTTCGTTTTGTAATGATTGACTTTTTCTTTCGGTTTCCGCAGTCCCTTTGATGCACACCATGTCTTTTGATACTTTCCTTTTTTGCTTTTCTCTTTCGTGATGTACCTTGCCATTCCGACCAGACCGTTTTCATCCCTCTGAAGCCTTCTGATCTCATTTCTTTTTCCAAGATTCCAGACTGCTTCAACCGTGTCCATATCCACATCGCCATCCATAACGATGTGATGATGCCAGCGTCCTTTTTCACTGCATTCTGTGACATACACATATCTTGCATTACTCAATCCCTGCTTCTTCCGCCGGTAATTCAGTCGCCTGATATAGTTCTGCATGTTCTTCGTTGCCACTTCCATCGAAGCAGGCATATTGTCATCCGTGTATGTGAATGTCGCCCATATATCTCTATCCGTGAAGTTCTCACTGATCACCCTTTCGCACATCTTTTTACTGTTTTTATCATTCAGATTCTTCTGTGCCTGTCTTTGCCTTTTTCTTTTCCCTTCATCCGGGATCTGATCTTTCTGTCCCTTTGTAAACTCTGGATAGATTTCCACTTCCAGCTGATCACCTGATCGAATCTCCTTCGTTGCATAGATGCTTTTCACCTTGCCTTCCTTCAGGATCCTTTCTTCGTTTGCTTCCTCCATCTTATCCAAACTATTCTTATACGCTGCTTCATAGTCATAAGGGACATATACAGCCTTCCTTCTTTTCTTTCTCATTCCCTTTACTTCCTTTAGTTGAATTGTTAGTATCCATTACAAGGTCGTTTTAGGAAGTTCAGAAAAGCGCGGATTCATTGACTTTTCAGGCTGTCCGGTGTACAATATCTTTGATGTGTACTATGGTTTTCGGGCATCGTCCTGAAGCCACTGTGAAGCCTTCTGGTGCCGCCAAGCATACCAGAGGGCTTTTATATTACCCTGCTTTTCTAACGTCCTGCATCGCCTTCCTGACGTTCACTGTCATCCTTCTTTCTCTTCTCCTCTCCCAGAATTATCTTTCGGAAGATGCTTTCAAATATCGGAACCGCTATGCTATTCCCCGCCTGTTTATACAGTGTCATGTAATATCTTCCTTTTCTCTCATGTACAGCTTTTGCTGCTTCAAATTCTTCGTCTGTATATCCCATCAGCCGCCAGCATTCCCGTTCTGTCAAATATCTGTATCGTCCTGATCCACAATCAATCACCTGTGCTGGTGTTCTATCCTGCCGTGTTGTAATCGTGTAGGCAAAATCTTTGATCACCGTCGCCCTTTTTATCCCTGACGCGCCGATCATGTTATATACAGATGGCTGTGTAACGTTATATACTTCTGGAACATTTTCGTTATCTTCCAAAAAATCGCTGATCTTACGCATAGGCGTCCTGATCAGACTTGTGAAATCAAATTTTTCACCATTCAGGCAGCTGATTGTAAACACTCTTTTGCGTGCTTGCGGCAGCCCGAATTCTCTTGCATCTAAAACATCGTAATTATTTGTATAGCCCATTCGTTCCATCTCTTTTTGATAACGCACAAAATTCGCAATCATATGTTTCGATGTCACATTTTTCACATTTTCCCAGATCACATATTTCGGTTTCCATTCCCCCATCTGGTCAATAATGTGAATCGTTTCCCACATTAAACTTGATCTTGTTTCGCTTCCTTCGTCCGCCCCTCTTTGATGTCCGGCTATACTGAAATCTTGACACGGACTTCCATGTATCAAAATATCCGGCTTCAGGTTCCACCCCACGACAGACTGTGTTTTATATGGCAGTTCTTCACTAAACATATTGTTATAAGATCGGACTGCTTTTTCATCAATTTCAACGTAGTCGATCGCTTTTGTTGGTATCTTTAGATTTCGCAATGCACATCGCGGGCTTCCTATTCCTCCGAATAGTTCCAAAATCTGCACTGGTCTTTCTTCTGTTGCTGTCATCTGTTCATTTTCCTTTCTATGTACCGCCTTCCGGCATAATCAATCTGCGCTGATCAGCGCAGTCATATATATCACCACATCCCTTCCGGCAACATCTGACGCTGCGTTGTTGCTTTTCGCATTAAAAAGCATCTGAAAACCTGTTGGACATCCGCATAGAATTCTGGCAGTCTATGCCCGCCGCTATTTTTCCACAGTGTTCATCGGACGGCTATCAGCTTGCCATCGTCAGCGATCACGTTGCCATCGTGACCGGACGGGGCTTGCGCCCCGTTTCGGCTTCACTCTCCGTTGAACATTTCTTTCAGAAGATCTTCGATGCCTGCTGCCACTTCCTGCCCTGCTTCCGCAAGCTGTTTGATCAGATCTTTCTGTTTTTCCATTTCTTCCTGTGTCGGAATCTCTACTGCTTTGCTATCCTGTTCCATCCCTTTAAAGATCGCATATATCACCAACATACAATCTTCTTTCGTTTTGAACTCCGCGATCTCCTCTGCGCATCCATCAAATACCTGAATCGTATGCCTGATGTTTTCACTCTTTCTTTGTTTGTAGTCTTTTGATTCTTCATATCCGATCCCTTCTATGTGACCAGACATGTTATAAATCCGCGTTTTGTCCTGCGATAAAATGTACATTTCTTCACCTTCTTAATAGTCATAATCAATATTTTCATCTGCTTCTGTGTAATATTCCCCGTCATAGCCTTTCGCCATTAGTTGATCGTAGCAGTCCCAGCAAACCAGTCTGAACGGGATCCCATTGCAATCCCGTGTGAACTGCATGTCACTTCGTTGCACCGGATGCCCGCACACGGGACATGTCCGGATGTCAGTCGATCTTTTCTTTGTCACTGTCGTTCCTCCTTTCTGTTCTCTTTCATCAGCCAGATAGTTTCATCATCGTTACAAATTCCGAAGTATTCATCTGTCCGTGTAAAGTTGAATTCAATTCCATAAAACTGTCTGATTGCTAACTTGAAAACTTCCCATCTATCCTGGCAGCTTTTGCATGTACGATCCCAATATCCGAAGCCTATTCCCTGATCTGGATCACCAATTCCCGGCGTCGCTTTTCTTCGTTCTTCCAGTGCCTGATCCCATGCCTTGATCGTTTCTTCCAGTTCTCCGCCCATTTCTGTCATCATAAATTTTTTAATATTCAGCTTCATATTCTTCCGCCTTTCATATGTACTTCCCCGATCCTTTTCGGGGAACAAATTATATTGCCTTCTGTGCCATGTCTGCGCTGTACTGCTTCCGGTTTCCGTTTTCTGCGCCACCTCTTTTCAGTTCGTGGTAGATGGTGGCTCTGTGAACGTCCATTGCTTCCGCGATCTCTTCTGCACGCTTTCCCTGCTTGCACATCGCTTCAATGGCTTTCCGGTCTTCATAATTCAATCTTTTATATTTCCTTGCCACGTTCTCATTCTCCTTTCCTTTGTAAATAAAAAATGCGGTAAGAGTTTTTACGCTCTACCGCATTCTGCTTTTTGAGTAAAAAAAATAAATGCGGCAGAGGTTTAATGCCTCTTGTCGCATTTAATTTTAAAACTTATAGCTTTTCGTCTACTTTTCCCAGTAACCCGGACTCATCGAACACCATTTAACGACTTTATCCGGCAATTTTTTATACATTTTCCCCATCCGGTAACCAATATACTTACAACCACTTTGATAAACCAGTTTTGGAACCATATATATTTTCCGCTGTTTTACCAAATGAGCGGCTGTCTGTTTCACCAATTTTATTCCTTCGCTTTCAGACTTTATACCCTCAAATACTTCCGGATGTTCTGCCTGTGACACAGCCATATCAAAATTGCGGTGAAACTGCTGCATCCCTGTATAATTATGCGAGTGAATCACTCTCGCTTCAGCCACATAAGCGACCTTATATCCGGCATTTATCATATGACCGGCCAATATCATATCCTCATTAAATATTGTTTTCTTGCAGAATCCACCTGCTTTTTCATAAATATTCCGTTTATATGCCGCACAAACGTTAGAACAGAAGAATGTTTTAATGCCCATTTCCTGTAAATCTTCCTTGCTTTTTATCCGGCTGTTTTCCGGGTAATTGAATTTTCTGGTATATTTTTCTATATAATTACAATCAGATGCTGCAAGCTGACGTGCATACGCCGCCCCGGTCATTTCATCTTCTTCCAGTACTTTCACCAGATTTCCAATCACATATTCATCTGCTGGCACTGCATCCTGTGTCATAAATACAACAATTTCCGCCTTTGACATCTGCATTCCCATATCCCGTGTTGCGCCATGATCAAATTCCCGGCGTTCTATATGGGATACTTTTACCTTTTCCATCTGCTCTACTTCTTTCGGAAACCTTCCGGCCTTTGTATTGATCACAAAAATAGTGCCGATCGGATATTTCTGTTCCTGAAGTTTTTTTACAAGTCTGCTAAAATTTTCATCTGGTCTGTATGATGGTATCACCACATCTACAGAAGTCTGATCGTTATTCATCTTTTCTTTTTCATCCTCTATTTCTTATCATATCCTACATAGCAATAAATCATCCCTGTAATGATCAGCCAGAACCATGTCGCAGGACTGCTGAACCATGTTGTAAAAAATGCAAGAGCCAGATACACTGCAATCTGTCCATAAAAAAGATATACAACCGGGTTATCACTTTTTTTAATAATATCAATAATGACCTTTGCCACAACACCAATAAGCAAAGCTATCACAAATACTCCAATGACTCCAAAATCATAATAAGCATCATAAAACATTGTAAACGTTGTCAATTCGGTACTGGTCAGATAGACCGTTGCCGGAACCAGATTTGGCATTACAAATTTCAATCCCGTTAATGACACAAACGGGAATAACATCCGCAGGCCATAAGAAAATTTCGGCAGATTTTTCACCAGACAGTCAAAATTATCGTAGTTATTGGCAATATAGATATACGGCTGGGTCAGAAACACCGGCATATGTGTATATTTCATTTTAAATACATTGTTCAAATATATCGCATCCCGCTTCTGTGACAATGTAATCACCACATACGCTGCACAAACCACAAGGCCAAGAAGAACCAAGGTACTTTTCCGCATATTTTTATTTACCAGTATATAAATGACTGCTGCCACACCTATTTCAAACAGAAACTGAAATCTCGATACATAGAGAAACGGAACTGCAAATGCCACTATATTTGCAATAATGATCGCTCCATTACGCCACTTACTTTCCTCAGAATCGATTTTTTTCCAAAGCACCGTAAGTCCCGGTATCAGGATACAACTGATTGCACAATAATGAAGATAATGTAAAGCCGACATTCTGAAATAAGAATACGAATAAGGTTCATCTGAAAAAACCGGAATATAACCGATCCGGATAATTTCGATTACAAAACATCCGGCCGACACAACCAGCAGCAACATAATACATCGAAAAAGTCTGTTTGCCTTTTTTTTATTTTTTTCAGGTTCTTTTCCCTCTACCCTGCTATACTTTCTTCCCCATTCATATCCTATTCCAAAAGCTATATATATCACAAAAAAGCTCAACCAGGTTATATAGCTCCATGTATCCTGTAATGTACTGAGTTTCAGACAGCTGATTCCCTGGCCCCCTACCCAGGCAAGTGTAAACAGAGCCCTCAGTTCCACAAAGCTTCCACTTTCCCTTACCCAGTGAACATACAAATAAACAGCTTCCACAATCAGAATAATTCCCGAAGCATAATACCATTTTGCCAGTGACGCTATGTAACTGACAAAAAAGCTCAGCATATAAGTTCCATATTCTAAAATAATTTTATTCCGTTCCCTCATTCAGACTGTCTCCTTTAAACGTAGACTCCATTGCCTCTGTATTATCTGCTGTTATATCCGTCAGATAAACAATGTCACTGTCAATCTCTTTTACTTTGTCTGATGCCTCATAAGAATCATCATTAAACAGTTCCTGATGTAATTGCTTTACATTCTGTTCCAAACCGATTGGAATGACAAAAGATACACCGCTATGATTCTTCACTGTTTCACTGGTTGTTACCTGATATGGAAATCCATTTGTTGACACCAGATTATAATTCAGTGCATTCGCTGCAAATCCCAGAATCTGTTTTGAAGAAAAACTTGTCGAAATCATCGGAAATACTTCATTTACTATTTTATTTAAAGTAATGAAATTCGCTTTCTGTGCTTTCTTTGCAACCTTTTCTAATACAATTCTCTGTCTCTGTGCACGTTTGAAGTCATTACCACTTGTATAACGGATTCTTGCATATGCCACACCATGAATACCGTCCAGATGCTGTGTACCGGCTTTTTCTTCTATATCCGACCAATGTTCGCCAATCACTCTTGCCGTCTCGGCACCATACAGATTGCACCAGTGTGCTTCTTCTTTCGTCATTTTAATATCAATCCCACCCAGAGCATCAATCACTTTTACAAGCGCATTAAAATTCACACTGACATAATTCTTAATATCAAGATCAAAGTTGCGGTTCAGAAGACTGATTGCCTCTTCCGGACCGCCTGTATTATATGCTGAGTTCGCTTTATTATAGCGTCCATTCTTTTGCTGCAGCAACGTATCCCTGTATACCGACACAAGCTTCACGTCACTTGTCTTATTATTGATACTTGCGATCATAATACAGTCACTTTGTACACCGCCATCCAATTCATTATTTCTCGAATCTAATCCAAACAATGCAATGTTCGTATACTCTCCTGTATCCTTATAAACTTCCAGATTTTTTTTATTCAACACATTATAATCCAGTTTCCCGAGTTTGAATATTCCGTAAGCAGCTACTAATAAAGCAGCCAGAATTATAATTTCAACTGTTAGTAAAATAATTCTTTTCCTTTTTCTTTTGCGCAATTTTTTTTGTCGTTCTTCTCTTAATTGTCTTTTTGTCTTGCGTCTTTTCTTTGCCATTGTCGTCTCCTTTAGAAGCTAATAAGCATTCTTATTAATAAAACCTTTGAAAAATGTCAGAAATAATATTTTTATATCAAATCCCAATGTCCAATTTTCAATATAATATAAATCATACTCGATTCTCTTTTGAATCGATGTATCACCACGTAGTCCATTCACCTGTGCCCATCCGGTAAGTCCCGGCCGCACCTGATGTTTGATCATATATCTTGGGATCTCTTCTTTGAATTTTTCTACAAACTGAGGCCTTTCCGGTCTCGGGCCGATCAGACTCATATCCCCTTTCAGGATATTGATCAGCTGCGGTAATTCGTCAATGCTTGTTTTTCTTATAAACTTTCCTACCGGCGTAACACGCGGATCGTTCTTTACCGTCCATCCATTCTTTTCTTTTGATGCATCCTGTACAACCATAGACCGGAATTTATACATATAGAATGGTTTATTCTGCAGACCGATCCTTTCCTGTTTGAAGATCAGTGGTCCCGGAGATGTCACTTTTATAATAATTGTTATTACCAGCATGACCGGTGAAAATAATGTAAGCGCAACCAATGCTCCAAAAATATCCATTGCCCTTTTTACAAATGCATTCAACATATTGCTAAGCGGCACTCTTCTTATATTAATTACCGGAAGTCCTACCAGATCTTCCGTATATGGTTTTGTCGGAATGATATTATTATAATCCGGTATAAACTTTGTATGGACACCAGATTTTTCACACATACCTACAATCTTTTCTAATTTATGATATTCTGCCAACCCGAGAGTGATTGCTATCTCATCCAGTTTATTTTCCGGAAGAACAATCATAAGATTATCGATTCTTCCAAGTACCTTAATTCCTTTATACTCTGTTCCTCTTGGTACATTATCCGCAAGAATTCCTCTCACGATATATCCCCATTCCGGATTTGCTTTAATTCTGTCAATATACTGTTCCGCCGCACGGCTATATCCGATCAGCAGAATGTGCTTCTGGTTATATCCCTGCTTCCGCATATCCCGCAGCACTTCACGGATAATATTTCTTACAACAACCTCTAAAAATACATTCACCAGGAAAAATACAAAAATCATTCCCCTTGAAAAATCAGGCTGCTTCCACACATATAACAGTAAAATAAATGCCATCAGACCAATTACATTCGCC
This sequence comes from Dorea longicatena, assembly GCF_024168045.1. Lineage (GTDB taxonomy): Bacteria > Bacillota > Clostridia > Lachnospirales > Lachnospiraceae > Dorea_A. Next base: position 993,436 of record NZ_CP100126.1, on the reverse strand, counting down.
TGAATGATATGCCATGCTTCCAGTCTGCGTCCCTGCACACGTTTTGGTGTATATAACTGGAATCCATAATATAAGACCAGATATCCCGGCACAATTATAATCAACACTTTTGCATATTCCTGCAATGATAAAAACCATGGATCCAATTCAAAAATCCCGCTTTTAAATCTCAGGTACCACGATGCAATATATGAAAATACAATTACGACTGCATCTATTACTACATGTAATCTGTTTAATAACTTTTGATTATCCTTTATCAATGTTCCTCACCCATATTTATCTAATTTTACATTACGTTTTATCTTACAATAATTTTTTCCTTACGGCAACCCATTATACCACAGTTTTTCTTAATACTTTATTAATAATTTTGAAATATATTTAAAAAATTATTTTACCCAATCTTCATATGGCACCCTCTTCTTTTTTTTGCTATAATAGACACAAAGCAGAAAATAGAGATCGGAGTATTTCTCAAACTATGAAAGTAACAATTATCATCCCAAACTATAACGGGAAACATTTTATGGAGCCCTGCCTCCAGTCATTATCAGAACAGACCTGCAGGGATTTCAAAGTATTAGTGGTTGACAACGCATCTTCTGATGGAAGTCTGGAATATATGAGTGAGCACTACCCAGATATAGAAGTTATCTCCTTAAAGAAAAATTACGGTTTCAGTAAAGCGGTCAATGTCGGAATCGAACATTCCACTACACCTTATGTGATATTGCTCAATAATGATACGACCGTTGATACACACTATGTAGAAGAAATGATCAAAGCGATTGAAAAATCTCCGCGCATCTTTTCTGTCAGCAGTAAGATGATCCAGATGTATCATCCAGAACTGATCGACAGCGCCGGTGATCTTTATACCTTAATGGGTTGGGGCGTGTGCCGCGGAACCGGACGTCCTGTCTCCAATTACACAAAAGCAGATCAGATATTTACCGCATGCGCCGGGGCAGCCATCTACCGTCGAAATGCTTTTTCAAAAATCGGCTTATTTGATGAAAACCATTTTGCATACCTTGAAGATATCGATGTCGGATACCGTGCCAAAATTTACGGCTACAAAAATACATACTGTCCCACAGCACTTGTCTACCATGTAGGAAGCGGTACAAGCGGTTCAAAATATAACTCTTTCAAGGTTAAATTATCTGCCCGCAACAATATTTACCTGAATTACAAAAACATGCCTTTCTTACAGCTGGTTTTGAACTTTATTCCTCTTTTTCTCGGCTGTGTTGTCAAATATCTGTTTTTCATGCATAAGGGGTTCGGTAAAGACTATGCCTGCGGAATAAAAGAAGGGCTTTCCCATGCCCGGGAACAGAAAAAAGTTGCTTTTAAGCTGCGGCACCTGCCTAACTATATTTTGATCGAGTTTGAACTGATTCTTCATACTCTTTCTTATGCCAGAGACTGGTTTAGACGAAAATTATTCAAAAAATAGAAAAAAACAGGAACCGTATCATTTTACTTTTGATACGGTTCCTGCTTTTTATTAAAATACATATTGATCATCAATAATCCGATCATCTGAAATCCATTCTGTAGTCCGAGAAATGCAGGATTAAATGCAGGTCTTATCACAAACCAGCCCAGTCCAATCAAAGTAAATACTTTAATGACCCAGATATTTTTTCTGGCATACTTTACGATTTTTCTTATGTATATCAGGAGAACTCCTCCGACAAAAACTACAAATCCTAAAATTCCCATCTGGTAACAAAATGACAGATATTCTATTTCATATGAAAACGGTATCGATCCGCTTCTTGTATAATCACTTATGTAACTTCCAAATCCATGCCCGAATACCGGTGACTCCTTCACTCCGTTTATCAGTTCTCTCATTTGTATCTGCCTGACATCATCTGATTCCGCAGCAAATGAAGAAAAGAACCGGAATTCTATCATTTGTATCACAGGCTTCAACCATAATACCGACGAAGCAAGCACCAGAATCAACCCGATGCATCTTACCTTCTTCGGAATTTTTTTCCAATAATATAACACTGCAACAAACGCAAAGCAGCAGAATTCAACCATCAAAACTCTCGAAAATACAATCAATGTATAAATCCCGCTCAATATAAACAGCAGACTTCTGATGCTTTTTTTATATTTCTCCATCATCCAGTAAAACGGCATCAGTGTTACAACTATAATATCGGATGAAGTCTGCACACGGATCAGCAATAATCTACCCAAATGCATTGTCATCGTCGATGCTTCCGTTCCAAACATGTTTAGATAAAATTCTATTACAGCCTCATATTCTATCAACTTACATACAAAGACGATTTCTATGATTATTTTTCCCAGAATCTTCAAAAGCATCATATAAAGGATACATTCTACAATCTTTTCCGGTTCAGCCAATTCATATCTGACCAGAAAATACAATTCTACAAACACAATTACCGAGATATAAAATAATCCCGTAAATTTTATGCTCCATTCATTTCCAAGAATGTAACTGACTATACATGCCAACAATCCCAAAACACCTAAAGTAATCTCCAGCTTCGCACTTTTTATAATCTCAAGGCTTTTTCTTTGTAAAACCAGGCATATTCCTCCTAGAATAATCAACAGGCATACCAATATTTTCTGAATTGGTATGCCCTTCATTACTCCCGTTGGAAGTGCATAACTTATGATGCACAGATAAATCACAACATTCAGTAATTTTGATAACTTATTCATAGTTTATCCTAAAAATGGAACGTATCTTTCAGTCCAACCCACAGCTGATCCTTATCACTTAAGTTCAGTGCAGTGCCGTCTTCCAGCGCATAACCTTCCCCGGATGCTGTTCCTTTATACTCTCCTGTCAGTGTCGGCCACTCAATACCGATCTCAGGATCGTTCCATGCAAGACCACCTTCGTCTCCCGGATGATAGAAGTCTGTACACTTGTAGCAGAACTCGGCAAGATCACTTAATACCAGGAAGCCGTGTGCGAATCCTTCCGGAATATAGAACTGTTTCTTATTTTCTTCTGTCAGTTCTACACCGAACCATTTTCCGTATGTCTCACTGTCACTTCTTAAGTCTACTGCCACGTCAAATACAGAACCTTTTACGACACGTACCAGTTTTCCCTGTGGAAATTCTTTCTGGAAATGTAATCCTCTTAAGACTCCCTTTGTAGAACTTGACTGGTTGTCCTGAACGAACTGCATTGTAAGTCCTGCTTCTTCCATATCTTTCTGGTTATATGTCTCCATAAAGTATCCTCTTGCGTCACCATGTACTGTTGGTTCAATTACACAGAGTCCCTGGATACCGCCTGCGTTTTTTTCTACTTTAATCTGTCCCATTATTACGTCTCCTTATTGTTTTAAATGATTTATACGTGAGTTAATCCCAGCCACGTCATGTGGCTGAGATTATTCTTCACCTATATAAAATTTAGAATTCGATTTCTTTTAGATATCTTCCAAGCGCATCCTGCCATGTCGGAAGTGGAGTAAATCCATTTTCCACAAGTTTACTCTTGTCCAGTCTGCTGTTGAAAGGTCTTGCTGCTTTGGATACACCGTACTCTTCTGTTGTTACCGGCAGAACCGTCACCTTGTCTTCGCCGTATTCGTCATGGCCAAGCTCTGCTGCCTGGCGGAAGATTTCCTTTGTAAAATCATACCAGCTGATATATCCGCCTTCATTTGTTGCATGATAGTAACCATATTTGTCAGTCTCGATCATGTCAACGAGAAGTCTTGCAAGGTCAAATGTATAGGTTGGTGTTCCGATCTGGTCATTTACAACTTTCAATGTATCGTGTGTCTTTGCTACATTGAGCATTGTCTTGATAAAGTTCTTACCGTTCTTTCCGAATACCCACGCGATACGTACGATGAAGTACTTATCCAGAGTCTCAGATACGGCAAGCTCTCCGGCAAGTTTTGTCTCTCCATATACATTCAGTGGTTTGTAATCCTTGCAGTCAGGTTCCCAGGCTTTCTCTCCCTGTCCGTCAAATACATAGTCTGTACTGATGTATACCATCTTACAGTCTAACTTTTTACATACATCTGCAATGTTCTTTGTTCCTGTTGCATTGACCGCTTTTACGATGTCTTTCTTATCTTCGTCTTCTGCAAGATCTACGGCCGTCCATGCAGCACAGTGTACCACTACATCCGGTTTTGCATCTGTCAGAACTTTTTCTACAGAAGATGCATCTGTGATATCCATCGGCACATATGGCATTGTTGTTACCGCTGTACCATCCTGGATTCCGCTGTATGTTTCTTTGATGTCAGAACCGATTCCCTCATAACCACGGGATGCCAGTTCGTTCATCACGTCATGACCAAGCTGTCCGCCAACACCTGTCACTAATACTTTCATTCTTAAATCTCCTCCCGGTGAGCATACATTTTCTCATAATAGTTCTGGTATTCTCCGGAAATGATCGTCTCCCACCATTCCTTATTTTCAAGATACCATTTGATCGTCTTCTTAATACCATCTTCGAATTTGGTCTCTGGAAGCCATCCAAGTTCGTTGTGGATCTTTGTAGGATCGATCGCATAACGCATATCATGTCCCTTACGGTCTGCAACGTGAGTGATCAGGCTTTCCGGTTTTCCAAGCTCTTTACAGATGATCTTTACGATCTCGATGTTTGTCTTCTCATTGTGTCCGCCTACGTTGTATACTTCTCCGACTCTTCCGTTATGGATGATCAGGTCGATTGCTTTACAGTGATCTTCTACATATAACCAGTCACGTACATTTAATCCTTCTCCGTATACCGGAAGCGGCTTGTCATTCAGTGCATTGGCGATCATCAGCGGGATCAGTTTCTCCGGGAAGTGATATGGTCCGTAGTTGTTGGAACATCTGCTGATAGATACCGGCAGTCCGTATGTTCTGTGATAAGCAAGAACTAACAGGTCTGCTGCTGCCTTAGATGAGCTGTATGGGCTGCTTGTGTGGATCGGTGTCTCCTCTGTGAAGAACAGGTCCGGTCTGTCAAGCGGCAGATCTCCGTATACTTCATCTGTAGATACCTGATGGTAACGTTTGATACCATATTTTCTGCAGGCATCCATCAGTACAGCAGTACCTTTGATGTTTGTATCCAGGAATACTTCCGGGTTCTCGATAGAACGGTCTACGTGACTTTCTGCTGCGAAGTTTACAACCATGTCCGGTTTCTCTTCTTCGAATAATTTGTACACTGCTTCACGGTCTGTAATGCTTTCTTTTACAAAACGGAAATTCGGATTGTCCATTACAGGCTCCAGTGTAGATAAGTTACCTGCATATGTCAGGCAGTCCAGACAAACGATGCGATAGTCCGGGTATTTGTTTAACATATGAAATACAAAGTTACTTCCGATAAATCCGGCTCCTCCGGTTACAATAATTGTCATTTTTTGATTTCTCCTTTTTGTATCATTTCTTAATATAGATTTTAGTACAGATTTTCTTTATATTTTCCATCCAGGACGTCTTTTAAGTACTGTCCATACTGGTTCTTCTTCAGAACTTCATATACTTCCATTACCTCGTCCTTGCTGATCCATCCGTTCAGGTATGCGATCTCTTCCAGGCATGCAATCTTACGGTGCTGATGTGTCTCAACCGTCTTCACGAAGTTGGTTGCATCTACAAGGCTTTCGTGTGTACCTGTATCCAGCCATGTGAATCCCTGTCCGAGAAGTTCTACATTCAGATCACCTTTCTCAAGATATACACGGTTCAGATCTGTGATCTCCAGTTCTCCACGTGCACTTGGCTTTAACTCTTTTGCATACTTCACAACATTATTGTCATAGAAATACAATCCTGTTACACAGTAGTTGCTCTTTGGCTGCGCCGGCTTTTCTTCGATGGAAATAGCTTTTCCTTCGTGATCAAATTCTACGATACCGAAACGTTCCGGATCATCTACATAATATCCAAATACAGTAGCTCCCTTTCCGGTCTCTGCATTCTCAACAGCAGCTTTCAGACGTTTATTCAGTCCATGACCTGCAAAAATGTTATCTCCGAGAACCATTGCTACTGTATCATCACCGATGAATTCTTCTCCGATGATAAATGCCTGAGCAAGTCCGTCCGGGCTTGGCTGTACTGCATAAGACAGATTCACACCAAACTGATGTCCGTCTCCTAACAGTTCTTGGAATCTTGGTGTATCCTGTGGTGTTGAGATGATCAGGATATCACGAATGCCTGCGTTCATCAGCACTGACATTGGATAATAGATCATCGGCTTGTCATAGATTGGCAGTAACTGCTTTGATGTTACCATTGTTAATGGATACAGACGTGTGCCTGAACCACCTGCTAAAATAATTCCTTTCATTTCAGAAACCTCCTCGTTTTGTATAAATAGGTTATCAAGTTCTTCACTTTCTATTCTAGTCTCCATGTTTCGTGTTAATTAGATTATAAAAGGTGACCTTAGGTCACCTTCAAGTATTTTTTTATTTTTTTGTAACTTTCCTGTAATATTTAAGAAATTCTTAAGAATCACTTCTGGTATTCATCTCTAATGTGGATACTTTTTGGTTGGCAACTTATGTCCTATATGCCCTATATACATCTTCTTTTGTGTTGTATCCGGATAAAAAAATATTCTTCCGGCATATCCTCCGGTAAACCTTGTATGCCATGAAAACAGTTGTGCATTTCCTTCCGGTAACAAAAAAGTATGTTCCGTCTCATATTGTTCTAATGTTAGCGGTGTTTCCGGTGAAGCTTTAGGTAAAAGCTTCTTGTCAAATTGGTTTCCCATTTTTTCAGCTGCCACCTGTAACTCCAACAGGCGTTTATACACTTGTCCCGCTTCTGCAACACCTACATTCTTATAACATCCATTTATCGCATTTTCACAAAAGATTAAATTCGGAAATCTAGTCTCTTTACATTTCAAAACATCTTGTGCTGACCGGATCTCTGCACGCCACTCTTTCCTTTTTTCCTTGTACTTTTCTTCAAAAGGCTCTACATTCTTCTGACACGATACATTCGGGACCTGTACATGTTCTTCCTTTAAATCGTCCTTCTCATTAAATGTCACATAATATCCACTAATCTCAGGGGTTTCCCAATAGTCATCACTCAAAAAACTAATCGTCACGCCCTCTGTTTCATATGCCAGCAGACATCCCTTTGATATATATTTCTTCCCTTGAATTTCTAGATCGAATTCGCTTTCCAATTCAACCTCCGAAGGATCATATATCACGGATTTATTTAATAACGCTCGGAATCTTCTCTTTGTTTCCATATCTACAACCGGATCATTTCTCCACTGTTCTATTCTGTAATTTTTTGCCAATTCAAAAGAACAATAATTCTGATCCATAAGCACAGAGTCATTTATAATTATTTTCTTCACTTTCGAATATGTATTCAAAAAACTATCCATAATCTGTCTGCCCTCGGATATTGTATCTACCGGAAATTTTGCAGACAAGTCATTTATTATCATTTGCATACTTGTATCCTCTAGAACAATTCATCAATTGCCCTGTCCCATTCATCAAAGAACCCTTCCGGCCAGAAGCTCAGTCTTCCATCTTTATATAAGACCGGATTATCAATAACTGGGATAGAACTGTATTCTTCTGTATCGGCTTTTTTTCTGGAAAAATAATATAGGCGCACTATATCCGGATCAATCATATTATGTTTTGCACACAAACGTATTCCATTCAAAATATGATCACTATGCGTTTCTACAATAACCTGCACACCTCCCTGTGCTGCTCTGGCGATCAGTTCTCCCATTTTTCTCTGTCCTCTTGGATGTAAATGCGCTTCCGGATTCTCCAGAATGATTAATTCTCCCTTTTTCGCCTTCACAAGTGCCAGCACAATTGGTAATACATAAGAAATACCAAAACCAACATTCTGCGCAGTAAAGTAGTCTGCTCCTATATTTCCCTCCTGATGCACCATAAGACCAATTCTGTTGCTATGTCCATAATCTTCCATTCGAAGAGACACACCCGGCGTAATCTCCCCCAGCCAACATTCTACCTGTCTTTGAAGTCGTCTACTCGGTTCCTCATCATAAAGAATATTTTTATTTTCAACTTCTTCTGACTCGTGCGTCTGTAAATAGTGTACCGCATACTCTCCATGATTTCCGATTTGTTCCTGTTCCCAGACTTCGTAATATGATTTTTCATAACTACTTTGTGGTCCCAGACGATCCGCCGCAATATAGTTAAATCCACTTCCAAACAAATTCATATCTTTAACCATATTTATGTCTATATTTTCTAATAATTTCAGAAAATCTGCCATACCATTATAATCATATTCTGCCGACAGCATCGTACTTTCATCGCTTATTTTCATTTTTATGCGATTCTCTTCTGCCTCTGTATATAATACATCTTTTCCCACACCAAGATTTGTATATTTTCCATTCAGATAAATGCCCTTTTCCAAAGCATTCTGTTCATACGACTGTCTTAACAACAACAGCATCTGTATTATCGTAGACTTCCCCATACTGTTTATTCCCGACAGTAAATTCAAATTAGACATCTCCAACGAAATATCTTTGAAACATTTAAAATTCGATGCTTCTATTCTTTGTATCATCTAAGACTCCTCTCAATAAATTCTCAATTCTTGTAAACCGAAATAAAAAGGATTTTTTATCACTTGCTTTAATAATCTGCAAAAACACCTCATCATTACAAAGTTTCATAAATCTTTTATATACTTCTTTCTTTTCTTCTGCTAATTTTTTTAATTCCGAATCATTTAACACAAACATACTTCTGCACCATGCTTCATAAATTGCTTTATTAATCGGGCGGCGCATTCCATTCTCCCCTAATTTTCGAAATGCATATTTTCCCATGATAATTCTGGAATATCTCATCACACGTATGAACTGCTGCTCCATCAGTTCTTCATCCACACATTCTTTGGAATTCAGAAATTCCATTGCTCCATTCAGATAATTATCCGGTACTCCTTCATATTTTTCAATTCCATAATAACAAACCGCTATAAATCTAAGAACAAATTCCTGATCCATCATCCGGTCTTCTTTTATGCTAAAGGTGGTTGCAGATAAAAATTCCTGTATCTTTGCAAATTTTTTACATATCTTTGTTGCATTCCCCTGATATAATGCATGCCTTATTTCCTGTGGTTTTAATTCCAGTCCGCCTGTATTAATTCTTTTAAATATATTATATTTCACATTTACCGGAGTTCCACTTTTTACAATATAAGCGACAATATTCGTCTCTTCAATACGTCTTACAAACGCTCTCGGAAGTTCTGAAAATGTCAATCCATTCAAGTCACTGAAGAATTCCAGTCCAGTAAGCTTCAGCGTCTTATCAATCACAAACTCTTTCAATGCCGTAAGTCTTTGAAGTCCATCTATAATCAGCCACGAATCAACAATTCCACCATCAAAATAAAAAGCCGGAATAGGTATTCTTAAAAACAAAGACTCTATTAACTGACTTTTTTGAATGTCCGTCCACAATCCACCCTTTCTCTGAAAATCCGTATTCATATCAATCTCTTTATATTGTAAGCGCTTAATCAAACTTGATAATTCCATTGTCTTCATATCGATATCAATCTTACTTGGATCAAACGGACGGATCATCGGTATTGTCTGTTCATCATTTTCAACTTCTGCATCCTGTTCCTGAACATCATCGATAACTTCTATATTCATCTTACTTAGATAAGCTTTTATCCGATTGTACATCTCCTCTGTCTGCTTTTCAGATGATAATTCTACCCAGTAATTGCTCACAAGCATAGAACTTATCTTTCCTGACTGTTTTTCACCAATTTCCACCAACAAATCTAAGTCCTTTTTTTCTTTTTCGCTAAACATGTATACTCTCCCGTTTCCGTGCATATAATATTCAACAACTAATAGCTTAACCTTTAATTATTATACTTCCTCAAAGGATTATTGTAAAATGGAATCTGAATACGCAATCAAAATATCCCTCACAAAACATATACATGACAATCCCATCCGTCCATATTACTGGAGTTTAATAACATATACGACCCAATGGGTTCAGATTATCGGTGGATGGGAATCATCTCCTGCAGCCTGCATGGAAACCGCTCTTAAGTATTATCAGAATCATCTCCAATCATAACTTTACAATCCTTCTTATAACATGCAATTCCGTATTTTATAAACTGCCGCATACCGTCCTGCTTCAGTCTTGCCATATAATCCTTTTCTTCAATCTGCTGCAATGCTTCTGTGCATGCCCGCTCCAGATCACCATCTTCCGCATACTTCATCTCGACAGCCACACCTGTGCGGTCTTTCGGGATCTCAATCAGGATATCACTGTATCCAAGTTCAGATACCCGGTTGTAAAAAGAACGCTCCACAGATTTTCTATTGAACTATCTAATTCATTATAAGTCAGATCCTGACGAATCTCCTTTATAATCAATTCTCCGGCGATCAGCTGCTCAATCTCATTTTTCGTCCAGTAATCCGCCTTATCAATAAAACACCGTACCATAGCGTTTCCACTGGTATTCGACCAGTAGTCTTCCGGCAGTGCATTGATATCCGCACAACGATTCTTGCAATAATTGATCACATCCCACGGACAGTATACATCCGTTTCACCGAACTGGTATCCGTCATACCATTCTTTCACGGTATCCTAGCATTCCTTAATTCCATAGTATGACAACATTTCTTTTACTTCCGTATCTGTAAATCCGAAATATTCATCAAATTCTACATTGGTAATTGAATAAATATTAAAATTATTGAGTCCCGTAAATATACTCTCTTTTGAAACACGAAGACAGCCTATCAGCACCGCAAAGAACAAGTTCGAATTCGTCTTTAATGCATTACCAAATAATCCACGGATCAACATTACCATCTCATCATAATAACCATACTGGAAAGCTTTATCCAATGGCACATCGTATTCATCAATCAAAATGATCACTTCTTTACCGTAATGCTTTGCAAGCAGTTCAGACAATACAAGCAAACTCACCGGCAACATTTTCTTCTTCTGCCAGGAAACGCCCCTTGTCTATGCGTACCATACTGTCATACATTTTTCTTTCACCGGCATCCAGTTTCTCACTTTCGGTCAGAAAAGAGAATCTTCTGATTTCACTCCCAATCACATACTGCATTGCTTCTCTGGCTGTCTGAAAGTTCTGTCCTTCGATTCCTTTTAAGCTTATAGAAATCACTGGAAACTTTCCCATATATTTATCGCATAATTCTTTTTCTTCAGAAATCTTTAATCCTTCAAAGACGGATTTGTCTCTTCCGATTTCAAAAAAGGGTTGGAGCATGTTCATATTCAGGCTTTTTCCGAAGCGTCTTGGGCGGGTGAAAACATTTACCTTTGCCCAGCTTTTAAGAAGTGCCACAATGATTGTCGTCTTGTCTACATAATAAAAATTTTCTTTGATTAGTTTTTCAAAGTTCTTCACACCTACCGGCAATTTTTTCCTGTTATTCATTTATTCATGCTCACTTTCTTGCCACATTTCAAAAAGCGCATTTATTAATGCATACATTTATTTTATTATACACAACATTTTTATTATTCTCAATCATTATACCCAACAAAAATCCCAGCATCTTTCGTAATATGAAATCCGCCTTCCGTCTTCTTCCGCACATAAGACTGGAACTCCTTGTAATGATCCAGAATATACTGTCCCTGATTTCCATGGCACGACAAGATATAAGAAATCAATGGCTCCGGTTCCGGCACGATAAGCGAATCCTCATACCGCCTCCACTCTATCTTTTCAAAATCCTTCTGAAGAATCTCTTCTCCGTTCTCTTTTCCAAAACGCTCGTACAGATTCTTTGCTGCCAGTACGATTCGGTCATCGAACTTCTGTACCAGTTCACTCACTTCTCTCATATGATCATTGCCATATGTACTGCAGACAAATCTTCCTCCCAGCTTCAATACACGTTTTACTTCTTTACAAACTTTCGGGATATCTTCGCAATAAAACAACACATGATTGGCAATTACAAGATCAAATGCATCCTTATCATATGGGATTCTTCCCGCATCAAATACACGGAATCTGAACCTGCTGTCGTCTGCACCGATCGTACGCCTTGCATCTCTTAACATTCCATCCGATATATCTGATACTACGATCTCCGTCTGTTCCGGAATCTTATCCCTGTCCACGTTCCAGAGTGTACCATCTCCACATCCCAGCTCCAGAACCTTCATTCCCGGCTTTAATTCCAGTTGTTCGAAAATCCATGGAAACCATCCTTTCGTATTCTGTGAATACAGACTGTGTAGGTTAATTCTTGCGGAAATGTTCGATGCATCCTGATACTGGTTCTTCATACTTTTCTCCATACCGGTCAGATGGATCAGATTCAACATCTGGCTCCAGTCAATGGAATGTTCTTTCTTAATCAGATCCGACGTATCCTGAATTGCCTGCTCCACCAGCTGCATCTGTTCGATGCGGTCACGGACTAATTTTAACTGAATGTTAAGAGAGTTGAGCATGAAGTGATAGTCTGCATCATCGATCGTCATATCACGGATATCGTCCAGCGAAAATCCCAGATATTTCAAAAGTAATATCTGCTGTAGTCTGGCGAAGTCTTCATCTGTGTAGAATCTTGCGCCAGCTTCTGTGACGTAAGATGGTTTTAATATATTCTGTTTGTCGTAATAGCGAATTGTCCGCAGGGTCACGTGGGCCATGCGGGCAAATTCACCGGATGAATAGTAGCCTGGTTTTTTCAACTTACTTTCCTTCCTACTTCTTTACAATTGTTCCAATTTTTCTTAACGGTTTTGTCAGCTTCCATGAAGTTGAATTTTCATAATCTTCTATGATTGCTTCCAACTCTTTTATTTTATTATCTCTGTCTGCTATGTCTTTTTTTAACATAAGTTTTTGCTGTTCATTTCTTCGTATTTCATTTTCAAATACTTCTTCCTTTTTCTTTATGTTTTGAATTATTTCTTGTACTTTCCAATCATTATAAAGATGTTCTCCTGTTAATTCATAAAACTTTTTTATATTTAATTCATATTTACTTTCCAAAATATCTGCCGTTATTTTATCTTGAAGTAAGTTTATCAAATATTCTATACCAACATTTGATATAGTTCTTCCCTGTCCTACAGGACTACACAATAAAAATGCTTTTTCACATTCCAATTCTTCTCTTGATTCAGCATTATTATTTTTAAAATATTTTCCAAATGTTTTTTTCAACACTACATCCGACATTTCATCAAAAAAATGTCTTCTGATATCCACATATTCATTATATGTTCTAGTCATATTCTCTTCCGAAGTATTACTATTATTTATTTCATTATCATATCTTCTCATTCTAACTAATTTTTTACTTATCACGGCCATCGGACATTTTTTTGCAACCCTAACCCAATAATCAAAGTCATGTAATTGTCTATATGCAATATTAAATTCTCCTATTTCTACCATAAGTTTTGTTGTCATAAGTACTGATGTCATTGGTAAACAATTCCCAATAAAGAAAAATGTTTCCAACCATTCCTCTTGACTTTCATAATTTACTGCATATAATTTTTCCAACTCCGAGTCAATTATTTGATCCTTCTCATTAATAATTGCTGCATGCGTAAAACAGATTTTTTGTTCTGAATGATTTTTCAAATATTCCACTTGAATCTCTAACTTGTTTTTTTCCCATAAATCATCACTATCAATTCGTGCAAAATATTCTCCGCGCACTTTTTTCATTCCAATATTAGTCACTGCACATATTTGCTTATTTTCTTTTTCTTCATACAACTCAATTCTCGGATCTTCTATACTATTTATAATTTCAACTGAATTATCAGTCGATCCATCATCGACAATAATCAATTGAAGTTTCGAATATGTTTGCTCCAACACACTTCTTATCGATTTTTCAATTGTGTCCGCATGATTATAATTAACCATCAATACACTTACAAGATCTTTTTTCATTATTGTCCAATTCCTCTCCGTCAACACATATATATTATATTTCAATCTTTATTCTTTGATTTTATAATATTATTAAATATCTTTTTAAAATTCAAACATATAATCCGGATAATCATTATGCCCCGTCTCTAAACAATTTCCATCAACAGTTATTTTTATTCTATCCGCCCGATATGCTTTTATAAAAGTATTGCAGATTCCACCAACAACATAATACTCTTGCGTAGAACCACACGACATAATATACTCTTTAAATTTTTGATCAAAATCAATGTTTATACTCTGCATTCCGTCAATTTCCGATACTTCAAATTTATTAATCTTTATATCTTTATCTATTACTCCTTTATCCGCTAAAGCATTCAATACATTTTTCGGTGTAAGTTCTTTTATTTTTACCATATCCGCAGTAAAAGCAGTTGCATCATCATTACTGTAAAACACACTGATTGTAACATCTTTTTTTGTTTCCGTTTCTGATTTTGATTCTTTATTTTCGTCACTTTCACTTGTTGTATCATTATCCTGCGTTTCTTTTTCTTCTTTTGCTTCTTTTGCTTCTTCTTCTTTGTCAGAATCCTTCTTCGTATTGATTTCTAATTTTTCTGCCTGCTTTTTATCTTGTCCATTTTTCGAAATGTCATTTGTTTTTCCGCTTTCATTACATGCAGTTAACATTGCTATACTTAATATCGTAATTATAAATATTCTTTTCTTCATGTTTCCACACCTCCCCATGTTTTTCCATTTATCGGACTTATATATTTCTATTATAAAATAATTCCTGACTTTTCACAATGAAAAGTCAGGAATATGCATCTTAACTATTTAAACAATCTATATAAGAATTTAACAAAAAATACAATATATAACACAAACAGTAATACTACGCAAAATGTCTCCATATCAAAACGGTTCGTTACTGTTTTTGCAATCAATGTACCATCAACATTATTACCGTTAATTAAGAGTTCAGTTCCTTTTTCTGTCTTTGGTTCGTAAGAGAAACCAACTCCTAATGTTTTCTCTACATCACCGTCAGGATTTTCTACATACAGCGTATATGTCTTTCCTTTACACTCTGAAATCCTGTCAAATCTAAAAACATTAAACTTACTATTTTTAATGTCTTTTAATTTCAATTCAGTTTTTGCTACAATCTTGCCTGTCTCATCATCTTTTAATGAAATCTTTACTGTAGAATCTGCCGGTGCTCCTTGTATGGAACATTTGATTGTTATTCCATCCAGATAGTCCTCTTCCGACACAAATTTCTGTTCAATTTTTCCCGAAAGCACTCCGGTACCCATATATTTACTGGTATCTATTCTGTTATCATACAAAATATGCGTTTTGGCAATATGCGCATATAAAAAGCTAAACATTATAATTACAGCTATGCCAATAACCCATTTCATTATTTTCTTCATTATTGGTCTCCTTTATGAATTTTTATATTCACTACAAATTGGCTCCGCATCTCCAAATCGTTTTAAAACTCCATGATCCAACCAAACAACTTTATTGCATATCGATTCTACCTGTTCAATACTGTGTGAGACGAAAAGAATCGTTGTTCCTCTGTCCATCATACTTCTGATTCTTGCTTCACATTTTTGTTGGAATCTAAAATCTCCTACTGAAAGAACTTCATCTACGATCATAATGTCCGGTGTCCCAATCGTCGCAATCGCAAACGCCAGTCTGGATACCATTCCTGATGAAAAATTCTTAACCGGAACATCCATAAAGTTTTGTAATTCTGAAAATTCTACAATTTCATCATAATATGAATTCATCATTTCCCTTGAATATCCCAGCAGAGCTCCATTCAGGAAAATATTCTCTCGCGCAGTTAAATCAAAGTCGAATCCTGCTCCTAATTCAATCAACGGTGCAACCGTTCCAAACACACTTACAGATCCCTTAGTTGGTTTCAATACTCCTGCAATCGTCTTTAACATCGTACTTTTTCCACTACCGTTCAAACCGATCAGACCTAACGACTCTCCACGGTATACTTCAAATGACACATCTTTTAATGCCCAGAATTCATTATATGACACTTGCTTTTTTAAACTCTTTATAATATATTCTTTCAGACTGTCAAACTTCTCAGACGCAAGATTAAATTTCATAGATACATGATCTACTTTAATAATTAATTCTTTCTCCATGTCATACTCCTAAATATTTAAAATAAACTGATCCTGGTTTCTATAGAATACATAAAATCCAATAATCAAGAATACAACAGTTTCCACAACTGCAACTATCAGCTGACCTATACTGAACACCATGTTATTAATCATTACATCTCTGAACATCATCAGAATATTCGTCAATGGATTTAACATAACAATCTTATATAACCATCCCGGTAAAATTGACATCGGATAAATCACAGGTGTCAAATACGTCAATGCGGTCAGAAATACAGAGTATAAATGCATAATATCTCTGAACTTGACTGTGACTGCTGATAAGATCATACCAACTCCTAATGAGAACAATACTAATAACATCAGCGGAATTGGTGACAGCATTACTGTCCAGTGTAATTCCGAACGCATAGCCATCATAACCAGAAGTAATGCAGTAAATGAAGCCATCAGATTAATAAAGCTTGAAAATACTCTGGAAATAACAAATAAGTATTTCGGTACATATACTTTTTTGATCAATGCTGCATTTCCGGTAATTGCAGACATTGCACTCGATGTAGATTCACTATAAAAATTAAATACAATCTGTCCACTTAATAAATACAGCGGAAAATTTTCAACATCAAATTTAAATAAGTTTGAAAATACTACAGATAAGATAATCATCATAAGCAATGGATTTAACAATGTCCACAGCACACCCAAAACCGATCTTCGATATTTAATTTTAATATCTCTTGAAACCAATTCACTTAAGAGCGGTCTGAATTTCAAAAAATTTTGTATATATCTTGACATATTCTCCTCCAAAAATCATTATTTACAAACGACAATATATTTTAGCATATTCTTTTCTAAATCTCAACCTATTAGCAATATTCTGATAATTAATTGTATAATTCTTACCAAAATAATAGGCGGCTGATGTATTTCATCAACCACCTATATTCATTATTAATGATATACTACCACTGTACTTCCTGTTGGAATAGTATCATAAATCCATTTTGCATTATTAATATTTAATCTGACACATCCATGTGAAAGTGGCATTCCCAGTCTTCCATCCATTAATGTTCCATTTTTATTGTACAAAACTGAATGGAACAAATAATTTCCTCTGAACTGTGTATACCAGTAACATCTCGCCGAACCCGAATCAAAATAGTAACCTTTACTTCCTACCTGGAATGTTCCTTCCACAGTTGGTGTACTTGGTGCTCCATCTGAACAGTCCCAATACTGAATGCAACGCCAGTTTCCCTGCCATCCCTGATAGATTCCTACTTTATGTGTACTTCTGTTTACCAGTAACAAGTACGGTGTTCTGCTTGAATACATATTTGCTTTTGCATTCATAAACTGCTGTGCTGTCTGGATTCTTTCCAGCGAGTAGCTTGTTGAACCAACTGCACTTCTTACACCATTTTTTGTGACATATGCATGTGTATTGTATGTTCCACCATGCTTGTGATTATTACTGTCTACAGTAACACTCCATGTACCGTTTCCTCTGTTAACACCACTATACCAAACGATATCATCCTGACCGTTTGTTTCACTCCATGTAGGAAATTGAACCTGCTCAGCATTTGCTCCCAAAAGCCAGACTTCTCTTTGAGAAGCACTGACATACTTACTATAGAGATAATTGTCCGGATTAATCGTTTGTGAACCTGCGCATACTCCTGTAAAAATACCATTTCCCATAGTCGCATATACGCTCATCTTATAATTTCCAAAATGATATGAATGCTTCTTAACATCCATGGTTGCAGAATATATACCTTCAGCTTCTTTTATTGCTGTATACCAGACAATATCACTCTGGTTATCAGAACACCACGTCGGAATCTGGATTTTTTCGATACCGGAAGGTGCCATAACACCTGAAATTGTTACTTTAAATGTTCCTTTATGTCCATCAATATTTGACACCCGTAATCCCGCATATTTTACCTTTTGCGACACATTAAATGTTGTGTTTGCGATCCACTGTAAATCATTACTTTGTGTTTTGTAATAAGCATTAACATTATATACACCAAGTTCTCTGTGATTTCTAATCGAAACATTCAAACGGTAATCATATTGTCCCACTTTTTCTGCTGTATACCACTTAAGGTCATTTTGTCCTCTTTCATTTCCCCAAACAGCAAAAAGTACTTCTTTTTCTCCACCTGGTACATTCAGATTTTTCAAATTTATCTGATATACACTTTCAGATCCGTCTCTGTCTACTGCCGAAAGTTCTCCATATTCTGGTGACATATCGCAACTTATTCCAGCACTTCCTTTACGCATTCCAGTAATATCTGTCACATATACATTTATCTTATAAACACCACTATGATATTTATGTTTATTAATGTTTGTTTCTACTATATAATTCCCTTCAGAATCTTTTTTAGCTGTATACCAGACTATATTGTCCTGATTACTGTCTGACCAAATTGGAACC
This sequence comes from Dorea longicatena, assembly GCF_024168045.1. GTDB lineage: Bacteria > Bacillota > Clostridia > Lachnospirales > Lachnospiraceae > Dorea_A. Next base: position 974,812 of record NZ_CP100126.1, on the reverse strand, counting down.
TGAACTTTTTTTATCAATTCACCATTTCTTTTTACCGGAATTTTTACTTTTATCTGTCCGCTTTTTTTGTCACATTCCACTTCTGGACGATCCAATTCTGGTTCCTCAACCACAAAATCAGAAGATGTCAATCCTGCCATATTTCCATTTGGTTGTACTGCATATGCATTAACACAATATTTTCCAAGTCCTTTGTGTTTGGAAACATCAAGATTCACCTCATATTGCCCATCTCCATTTTTCTTAGCTGTATACCAGACCAGATCATCCTGTCCGTTTACCTCACTCCATACCGGCACCATAACTTTTTTTATACCGCCAGGTACTTCAAAGTCTTTTACTATTATCTGATAAGAAAAATCACCCTTTTCATTTATCTCTATATTGCCTTTTTTTATATTAAAATCAGTACTTACACTTTTCGCACCATATTGTGCATTCGTTACATCAGTAATATAAACACCGATATTATATTTACCCATGGAATAATTGTGATTCTTTATATCTACATTTACTGTATATTCATTTGTATTTTCTTTTTTCTTAGCCGTATACCAGATTAAATCATCTTGCTCGTTTATCTCACTCCATACCGGCACCTTGATATTCTGAATATTTTCCGCATTATCAATATCCGCTAATCTAACTGTAAATGTGCCTTTTTCCAGATCCTTATTTACAATTTCTGCTGTCGCAATCTTCGGAGTATCGATTGAAAACATTGTTGTTCCTAACTGAATCATATCTCCGGCTTTATTTTCTCCATAGATATGTACATTATATTTTCCCAGACCTTTATGATCACGTATATCAACAGTCAATGTATAATGGCCATTGTTATTTCTTTTAACCGTATACCATTTCAGATCATCCTGTCCGTTCGCATCACTCCATACCGGAATCCATACATTTTTTATACCACCTGGTATATTCACATTGCTTACATCAATATCATATTTTAACTTATCTTTTTTATTTTGCTCAACCGTAGCTGCTATTTCAGATTTATTTAATTCAAAAGAAGTTCCTGTAATACCTGTCAGTTTTCCCTCTGTGTCAACAGCATATACACTTACATGGTATTTTCCCAGCTGATATTTGTGAGCAGACACATCATCTGTTATTATGTAATATCCTTTTTCATTTTTTACTGCACTAATCCATTTCAGGTCATCCTGACCATTTGTATCACACCATACAGCCATCAGCACTTCTTTTATCTTATCCTCATTCTGCACATTTGATAATACAGCAGAAAATGTCCCATTCACATCATCAAGATTTTCTATTTCTACTGTTCCTTTTATAACAGCATTTTTTATCTGTTCATCTTGAATTTGTGTATTAATTTTTTCCTCTGTCGCTTGCTCTTGTTGTAACTGTTTTGAATCTCCTGCGTTATCTGCTATGTTTTCTCCTTCAATTACCTGTGCATTTTCAGAAATTGATTCTTTTGCATAGCTAGCTGTACTGCCCAGCGTCAGGCAAAGCATCAAACTTGCAATAAAGAAAAACCTTTTTTTCATATAGCCACCTCTTTTTCACCTTTCGTCCCTCATATTCTAAAAATATTTCTCAATTAAAAAATATTTTCAGATTTTATAAAACCATCATACCATCTTTTTTTTCTTTTGAAAACAAAAATGTCCTGTAAAATGCTTCATTTACATTTTACAAGACATTGTTCATTAGTTAGCTTTTAAACTTTTAATCATGCTTAATATTTTTTCTGAATATTCTGCATCCGTAGCCCAGCCAATTCCATATGGATTGTTCGCTTTACTTAACCATTGTACATAAAGAGCTTTATTTCTCAGCCAGGTTCCCCAACGTGGATCAACGCACGCATTATTCAGTGCAGCATCACTTGCATAACATTTCAAATGCTGTATTTGAGCTCTTATTCCTTCACGGACATCACTAAATTTTTCTCCAGAAATACCTCCTGTTGCACCCATTCCTGCAAAATTATATTGATCTGGTTTTACATCTCCGCCAAATTTCAAAAAACCCGTTTCTAACATAGCCTGTGTAAAAGCAACTTCTACTCTCACACCTTCTACTTCTGCTTCCTGTTTAAAAATCGTACAATAAATTTCTATATTAGCAGCTCCACCCTTTGCTAATATTCCATTATATTCACTCAAACTTCCTGTATATTTGTCATATGTCAAATTATTTTTTTTATAATATGCAGCCATTTGATTAACTGTCACATCCGAGCTGCCCATAATCGCATACAGCTCTGTGCGTTTTATCTCTAATGTAGATCGTCCAATTCCAGCCTGAATACCATTTCCAGTTTTTACGTAAACATCTGCTTTATATATTCCCTCATGATTTTTATGATTGGCTATATTTACATTCACTCTATATGTTGTATTGTCAATTTTTTCAGCCTTATACCACACTAAATCATTTTGATTCTCTGCACACCAGACCGGAATCAATACTTCTTCTACCCCTGAAGCTGATTTGATATTTTTCACCGTTACATAAAAGGCTCCCTTATTGGCATTATATTCTGAAATACTAATTTCACCTGTCGGTTTCGTTACATTAAATGTAGTTGTTTTCGTTACTCGTTTTCCGTTTGCTAATGTAATATATGCATGTACATTATAGATTCCAAGCGTTTTGTGATTTTTTATCTTTACAGCCTTTGTCCATTCTCCGGTATTCTTTTTCTCTGCATTGTACCAGATCAGATCATCCTGTCCATTTTGATCACTCCATACCGCAAACTGCACCTGGCGAATATTTCCATATACTCCGGCATTTGTCAGACTTATCTGAAATTCTTTTTCAGTTCCTGCAGTATCTTTTGCTTCCAGAGATACATTCGGAACTTTCATCTGACAACTACCTGATGCAATCCCTGTCTGGATTCCATTTCCATCTACGATATAGCATGCAACCTGATAAGTTCCTTCATTATAATTATGATTTCCCATATCAACGGTAATTTTATAGGTTCCGTCTGTCTGATTTTGAGCCGTATACCATACCAGATCACTTTGATTTTGCTGACTCCATACTGGAATCAGTACTTTATTTATTCCTGATTTGCTCTGAATATTACTTACTGTTACTTCTACAGTTCCTTTTTCCTTATCCTGTGTACCCACCGTCAATGTCGCCGTTGGTCTGCTTACATTGAAAGTCGTTGTCTTTGTCTTTACGCTTCCATTTACCAGTGTGATATATGCATGTACATTATACGTTCCCAGTGTTTTATGATCTTTTATCTTTACCTTTTTTATCCATGCAGCGTCATTCTTTTTCTCTGCGGTATACCAAATCAGATCATCTTGTCCTCCTTGTACACTCCATACCGCAAACTGGACCTTACGGACATTCCCGTATGCTGATGTATTTCCTAATGTAATCTGAAATTCTTTTTCAGTTCCTGCAGTATCCTTAATTTCAAGATATGTATTTGGAAGCTTCATCTCACACGTTGTAGACGTAATTCCTGTCTGGATTTCATTTCCATCTACGATATAGCAGGCAACATGATAGGTTCCTTCGTTGTAATTATGGTTTCCCATATCAATCGTAATCTTATAGGTTCCATCCGGCTGTTTCTGTGCCGTATACCATACCAGATCACTTTGATTTTCCTGACTCCATACCGGAATCAGTACTTTATTTATTCCTGACTTGATTTGAATATTGCTTACTGTTACTTCCGCCATTCCATTTGTACTATTTTGTTTTGCCACCGTAAGCTTTGCTGTCGGTTTCGTAACATTAAATGACATTGCTTTTAAGAATACATTGGTTCCATCGTTCAGCACAGCATAAGCATGTACATTATATTTTCCATACCTTTTATAATTTTTTACAGCAATATTGGTTGACCATGTATTTCCGCTTTTTGTTCCCGCATACCATTTCAAATCATCCTGTCCATTCTGGTCGCTCCATACCGCAAACTGGATTCGATTTAATGTATCCGGAACATTTGTAATTTCTGCAGAAACCTTAAAGTTTTTTTCTTCTCCTGTTGTGTCCTGAACTTTACAGTTTGCATTACTGTTGTACATATTACAGGTCATTGTCTGTATACAGGTTACTTTTTCATTTTTATCATATTTATAAATATGTATATTGTATATTCCATCTGCATTTTTGTAATTGGCAGTATTATACTCAAGCTCTACTTCATTCCCTGACTGCTTATTGACTACAGTCCATAAATTATTCGTGTCCTGTCCGTTTTTATCTGACCAGACAGCAACTCTGTAGCTTTCTCCTTCTGAAAGTTTTCCGTTTATTTTTACCGTAAATGTTCTTGTAAAATCATTTTTCTTTACAATTGATGCTGTAAATTTACCGGAATCTAAATCTTTTGATAAGCCAAAATATTTTGCAATTCCCGTAGCATCCGCAACTCCCAGACTCTTAATAAAACTTTCCTGCTTCAGTTTTTGTGCATCTGATGAATTCGTCAAAAAAGCATGTTCTACAATAATCCCAGGAAAACCGGCCAACTTACTATTTCGTATTACGCTGTAATAGTCAGCAATGCTTCCATCCTCATATTTTGACCCATTCTGCGAATTTCGTATTTTTACACCTCTGTCAGCCAATCCCAGGCTGACAAGTTCCTTTTCAATCTCAGATGCTAGTTTCTGTCCATTATTATGTATTTCTGAATTATAGCTGCTGTTCGGATACCATACCTCAGCTCCTTGCGCGGCAGCACTCGCGGAGTTCATATGGATACTTACAAATACATCTGCACCCCAGTTTTTCGCCTTCTGCACACGTTCTTCCAAATCTACAGCCACATCCATACTTCTCGTCATATATACTGTTACGCCCGCGTATTTTTCCAGTTCTTCCTTACAGTACTGTGCTATTTTCAGAGTAAGATTTTTTTCAACCAATCCATTCGCCGATGCTCCGCCATCGCTTCCACCGTGTCCGGGATCCAATACAACAACTTTATTCCTGCTTCTGGCAGTTCCTTCTTCAAGGCTTTGTGTTGAAATTGCTGATTCCGTTTCACTTAAAGTTGCAGCAATATCTGTTGATGCAGCAACTAATTTCCCAGACTCCACATCAACTACCGAAGCCTCTATTTCCGGTTCTGTATCTGTATCAGAGCTTCCCAATTCATATCCCTCATAATTCTCATCTACACCGAATTTGGCATTAACACCTATGGACTCCAGATCAATGGAATATTCCATTCCATTAAGAATGTATGTAAATGTTTTTACAGAATAAACGCCCTTTTCTTCTTCCGAAAAACTATGTGAAAAAAGGAACAATTCTTCATTCTTTTCGCTAAATGCAAAATCTATTACACTTCCATCAGCCTTTTGAAAACTTAATCTTGGCTGTTCAATATTCTCAGTTCCTTTTCCAAAAGATACTACAACTTTCTGTTCCCCAGGACTTTGGAGATATCCCTGATCTACAGCCAGATAATTAATAACCGCCTGTTCTTCCTCTGAACTTTCTGTTGTTGCGGCAGCTTCTGTTGTTGTATGATCTTCCGTCACATTTTCCGTCTGATTTTCTGCCGTATTTCCCTCGTTTTCTCTATCATTTTCTGAGTTACCCTGTGTTATTTCACTTGTTTGCCCGTTATTATTTTGATTTTCTACTATTCCATTATTAGTTTCCTGTACTTCAGCAGCTGCCACACTGACATTTCCAGTAACACTTGTCAAAAGCATAATGGCAGATAAGAAAATTGCTATTTTTCTTTTCATCTTTTTCCTTCCTTTTATTTATCCTAATGTGAACGGTGCCTTGTCAATTGGGAAATTTGGATTATAGAATGGATCTCCTTTTTCCAAAATTTCTGGCCATTTTTTCTGGAATTTTGCTACTTCTCCTTCAAAACGTTTTAATTTTTCCGGAGTATCTTCATATCCTCTTGATTTCGATTCATAATGATACCACTCTGAAAATGCATTAAATACAACCCACTTTCCAGTTTCTCTTACTTTCAGACAGTAGTCCACATCATTACATGCAACAACAAATTGTTCATCGAATCCACCAACCTGCTCAAACAGTTCTTTTTTAGTAATCATACAAGCTGCTGTAACAGCGCTATAATTACAGTTAATCTGCGCTCTGACCATATATCCATAATCATCTCTTCGAATTCCTATATTTACATGTCCTGCATATCCACCGAATCCTACTACAACACCAGCATGCTGTACTGTATCATCCGAATATAACAGTTTTGCACCAACAACACCGACATCTTCTCTCATACAGCATCCCAGTAATTCATTGATAGCTGTCGGTGTAATCATCTCTGTATCGTTATTTAAGAAGAGTAAATATTCCCCTTTTGCAAAGCTCACACCATAATTGTTAATAGCAGAATAATTGAATCCCTCTTCCCATTTGACTACTTTTACATTCTCATACTCTTTCTGGAGTTTCTCATAATATGTAAAAGTTTTATCTTCTGTACTGTTATTTTCAACGATGATAAATTCAATATTTTTATATTCACTTTTATTTATAATTGATTTTACACACTTATCTAAATCATCTGTATGATCTTTATTCGGAATAATAATCGAAACAAGTGGATTACCTGGAGTCTCATAAATCACATGATACATTCCCCAAAGCCCTGTATGTTCTACTTTAGCTTTCACACCTATACGTTTAAAGTGATCTTCAATTGCTCTTTTTCCTGCGTCATAAGCATACATTTTACTTGCCGGATCACCTGCAACAGAATTCATATGTATTCTCCAATGATATAATATCATCGGAATATGTTTAATACTGTCGGCACTTTCAATACATCTGAACATCAGATCATAATCCTGTGAACCATCATATTCTGGTCTGAATCCGTCAATTTCTTTAATAATATTTGTTTTCACAACAAAGAAATGGGTAATATAGTTATGTGAACAGAATAAATCCATACTGAAATCAGGCTTAAAGTTTGGATCATTATGTTCTTTCCCATCTCCGGTAATCTTGTCTTCATCTGTATATAAGATGTCATACTCTTTTTCCTGTAATGCTTTTACCACTTCATATAAAGCATTCGGTGCAAGAATATCATCATGATCAAACAATCCTACATACTCACCGGTTGCCAGTTCTAACGCTGCATTCGTATTTCCTGAAATTCCTTCATTTTTTTCCAGTAATGTATATTTAATTCTGTCATCCTGTTTTGCATATTTTTCCAATTCAGCCTCTACTGCAGCATCACCTTCGCTTCCGTCAGCAATACATAATTCCCAATTGCTATATGTCTGATCAACAACAGAATCTATCATTTCTCTCAGGAAATTAATCGGTGTTTTGTATGTCGGAACAATAATACTGATCTTTGGTTCGAATTCGAATTTAACTTTTTTCTGCTTTTCAAGTTCTTCTTTTGTTGGTTTATTTAATTCAAACCATTCACCGTACGGCATTGTAGATGCATTTACACGACTTACAATATATTCCTTCAGTCCTTTTACACCATGTTTTCTGATATGGTTAATCCCTTTTTCTATATTCTTCTTATTGATGCATTTTACTAATTGTTTTGCAAAGCCCCTGCGAGCTTCTACTTTATTATTTCTGCGGATAACTTCCGGTTTTAATTCGATTCTTTTTCTCTTCTTTTTATCTGCGATTGATAAGTAATATATTTTTTCTTCTTCATATGGAAATTCAATTGTAAATCCGCATTTCGAATTTTCTTCTTCTACCAGACCTGCTTCAACAAGATCTTTACGATCATTTCTTGCTAATTTAACGTCTTCTGCCGCTTCCATTTTTTCATTTAAAATACTTATCTTCAACTGATCTACTCCCCAGTCAGAAATAGTCCATCCACCAATTAAAATCTTAACATCTGTTATTCTGACATAATCCAAATTATACGCAATCGTGCTGTCATCCTTTATTTTATCAATTTCTTTTTTATTTATACTGCAGATTTTATCAATCTTCTCTCCACATTTTACAAACAATTCGACCTTTTCTAATGCATCGTTATCTTTCGGCCAACATGCTTTTATATTGAAACCACTCTTCAGCGGAACATTATATTTTTTCTGATATTTTTTCTCTACATCAGAACGTTTATTCCTCTTTACTTCACTTTCTACAACTTCACCATTCATCTTTATAAAAAACTCAATATTTCTATTTTCTATATCAAAACACCAACCCGTTATGCGCACATAATTTTCATAAGGCTCTAATCTGTATACTTTTGTATCAACATGAAATTTACAATTCATTACTATTTTCTCCTTTTTGTTTAGTCTGTAGAACTTTTCTTCCGAATACATAGTTATAAAGAAAAGAATATGCTACAAATTTTATTGTAGCATATTCTTTCTTCATTCACAATCTCAATATACGCTTTTACTATATGTATAAATTCTTCCTATCTATTATTCTTCATGCCGATTTCGAGCTGATTCAATTCGATTTCATATAATTGTCGATGTTTTTTCACAACAACATCTAAGATCAAACCGCAAATCCATAATAAAATACCAACTGTAAACACAACACCTGACACTATAATGGTCGGGATTTTTTCTACCAGTCCGGTGTGAATATAGCTGACAAATACCGGAACAAAGAATCCTATTCCTAACAATAAGCAAATAATTGAAGCACACGAGAAAAACAGAAGTGGTTTATAATCTCTAAATAAACTTGCAATAGTCTTCAATACTTTCATTCCATCACTGACTGTATTTAATTTTGATTCGCTTCCCTCTGGTCTGTCCCTATATGTTACAGGAATTTCTTCCAATAAAAAGTTCTTGTCTAAAGCATGAATGGTCATTTCGGTTTCTATCTCAAACCCTTTTGACAAAACCGGAAAACTTTTTACAAACAGTCTGCTGAATGCGCGATAGCCTGTCATGATGTCCTTTACATTACTATGAAACAAATGATTAATTAAGCCACGTACTATTCTATTCCCCATATTATGAAAAGGTCTTTTGTTTTCTGTAAAGTATGTAGACGAAAGTCTGTCCCCTATAACCATATCTACACCTTTATTTAAAACCAAATCAACCATTTCTCTTGCATTTTCGGCCGGATATGTATCATCTCCATCTATCATCAAATAACATTCTGCATCTATATCCCGAAACATACTGCGGATTACATTACCCTTTCCCTGTCGGTATTCATAAACCACTTTTGCTCCTGCTTTTCTGGCTAATTCATCTGTATGATCACTGGAATTATTATCATATACATAAATTGTAGCCTCTGGCAAAGCTTCTTTGTAATCAGATACAACTTTTTCAATTGTTAAACTTTCATTGTAGCACGGTATCAACACTGCTATTTTATCCATTTTATTTCTCTCCTATATCATAAATTTTATAATTATCACTGTTGTATACTACGATACACGAATCATCTTCATAAGTCAATAAGTCATTTCTGCTGTATATATATTTAACTCCTAATTTTCTCAGGTCTTTTAATGTTATATACAAATAAACCTGATCCGGCGCATCTCCCACTTCATATTTGGGTTTTCCAGATTGCTTTACAAATATATGGATATGTGCATATCTATTATACACTTTTTCATGTTGTCCAGTTGGATCAAGTTTTTTCCCAAAAGCTAAATTCGGATAGACATTTGTAGAATTTATCGTTGGTGCTCCTGCCATTACCGGGAAATTAATGGTTGGAATTCCTTCGCCTTCAACAATCCATTTTGCACCTTTATCCTCATTTACAATTTTCTCTATCGCCTGATATTCTCTTAAATTTGTAACTGAATCAATTCCCGATCTAACCGGATTAACCAATCCTCCGCTTATCAACATTAGTCCAATACACATATAACTCCAAAACTTCTTATTAGCAGCATTTCTTAATATACCATAGAAAATTACTGCAAATGCCATGATAGAAATCCATAAATATTTTTCAGAATAGTATTCTGGATTAATATTAAAAACAATTTTATTCAAACATACGGATAATATAAAGGCTGCCAAAGCTGAGATTATCTTATTAAACGATTCTTTTATCAAACTCATCGCACGAATCATTAATAAAATATTACACATTCCAAATGCAATCATTGCACGACTACTTTGAACATTACTTAATAATGTGATTTTGGCTAAAATTTCAGGGAATCCAATAATACTATAAATTCCCAGGAAACAACTGACAATTGATAGTACAATTAATAATTTATCTTTCGTCTTATATTTAATCGTATACCAGATTGCAGGAAAATAACACACAGGAAAGAAATCAATAAACATTGCATTTTCACATACATTTGATTTGATGGAAAGTCCAAACATTGATTGCCAGATATTTGACATATATAATATTAAATTCTCTCCGGAGCCTCCGCCAGTCTCACACCTACTTCCCGGGTATACTGTATTAGTTAAAAGCTGGATTGTCTCTTTTGATTTCCAAAATGTCAATCCCAGTATCAAAATTGTAGATGTTACTGCAATAATTATAATAAGTATATCTTTTATTTTTATATGAAATTTTTTATAATTTTCCCATATTATCCAAACAAATATTCCAAGCAGCACATACGCCAATGAAATCTGCCAGGCTGGATACATGGTCAGTATATATCCCCCCGCACAAATCATTATCACTACTACATAAGGAATTCTCTGCACGGAATTTTCGGTATTCATATATTTCCATACCATAACCATTGAAAGCTGCATAAAAATCAACATTTCAACTAAACCATTAATCGCAAACCACCACTGAACAACCGGTGCAAACGAGATCAAGAAACTTAATACCACTGACAATCTTTTATTTTTACCAGTAACCAGCATTCCGAATTCAAAAGTAACCATAAAAAGTGCAATCAGTCTTCCGCACCAAAAAAATGCCATTCCTTTTGCTATTGGTAAAAAAAGATATCCAAGATAAAATGGTCTGAATATCATCGCAATAAATTGAACCGGTTGTCCATATTCAAAAAATACATCTGTACTACCTGCTCTGATCGTATCGCTGAAATATGGAAACTTTCCTGTGAAATTATGATACTGCGAAAATAACATAGGTGTGGAAACAGCCCATTCATCTGTACGGATTGCCCTTGATACTCCCCATATTACATTATTATCATCTCCACTTAGATACCCACACCACATTCCTATAGATGAGCCATTTATTTCAAATATAATACCCAGAACAAACAAAACACCTGCTATTACAAATCTATATTTATAGATAACAGAAGATACATCAATTTTTCTATATTCTATAATGCAAAAAATAAAACTGAAAACAATGAATAATGTAATTGTATTCCCTTCTTGGAAAGCATGTAATACAGTATCTGTTAAATCAATGTTCAAATAGTCATTTCCAACCACCTCTACCATATAAATATATGTATTCCAAATAAGTGCTATACAAAAAGCACTTACTATTCCAAGCATATATTTATATGTTTTTTTCATACCATCACCCATACCATCAACTCCTCTATTTTTTTTCCAGAATCAATTTTCTGGTCACGAAATTATATACCATCACAATTATTGTAGCTGCAATTTTCGCTATCATATAAAAAATCTTTAATTTATCCACGCATAACCACATAATTACCTGATTAATTCCAAGTCCAATAATACTTAAGCCAATAAAAATCAAGCATTCTTTTACTTTATTATTTTTTTTGTCTGTTTCAAATACATATTTCAGGCTTAAAATATAATTTACAATAACAGATACCGAAAAAGAAATTCCTGAAGATATCAAATAATTTATACTTATTACTTCAGTCAGAAAAATCAGCAAACCATAATCTATAACAAAACACATTCCTCCTACTATACCAAATTTTATTATTTGCTTAATCAGATTAATCATTTAATCGTTTTTCTCCTTTCAACATATCAATAATTATTGCATCGAAATCCTCAGCTTTTATCTACTTAACAAAAACAGCAAACAAAGTGATCCAAGCCATTTACATTCTCAGATCACTTTTAATCATTAATATATACTTTCTTTATTCCAATTTTACCATATCTTGCGCAACATTGTATTGTGTACCTGTACCGTCGATCATATATACATGAATATTATACATCCCTTTATTTTTTGTTTTCTTTTTCACATTAACTTTTCCTGTCCATTTTCCATCATCCTGAACAGCTAGCGGAACCCATTGTAAATCACTTTGATCCCGGTTACTCCACACTGCTGCACTTGCCGACTGTACACCATTTTTCATATTTTTCAAATCATCAACTGATATTTTTATTTTGTACTTTTTGTCTGCAATATGTTGTTCTTTTGTTTTTATTTGTGCCTCTGGACTTTCTTCTTCATTCTGTTCATCGTTATCTTGCTCTATTACTTTACCTTTATTTATATTTGCCATTTTATGCATTAGTTTCGATTGCTTGGATAACTCGATTTTTTCTTTTTCTATTCCATATTCTTCACTTAACGTTTGTCTATCTGAAAACAAATTTGTTCCAAGTCCCAATCTGTCTCCCACTATCTCTGCTCCCAATGCTGCTATTGTTGTAGGAAAATTATCAAATGTCGTATAAACTCTTCTTTTTTCACCACTACTTGCTACTGCCGGATTAATATATGTTGTATACACTTTTCTATCATAATCTGTGTCAACATCTTCGCAAAAATCACTATCCATAGTTAAATGATCCCCGGATATAACAATCGTTGTGTTCTGCGCGAAACTTTGTTGTTCAACCCAGTCAACAAACTCTTTCACCTGTTTACTCGAACATGCCATAACATTCGCATACTGATTTTTTCCAAAAGTATACGGGCATTTTTCACATATATACCCGTCCTCAAAATGTGTATCTACTGTAAGCATTGTCAGATTAAACGGAGTATCCTGTTGTGACAATTCTGTCAGTTTATTTTTTGCAAACTCAAATAATTTTTCGTCTTCATATCCCCACCAGACTTTATAATCTTCTGGAATCCATCCATTTTCAATCGCATAATTATAATCCAGGATATCATAATCGCCATGTTCTTCAAAATATAATCTTCTTCCACCAAAAGTTGCATCAGATCCAATTAAAAGTGTTTGTGAATACCCTTCTTTTTGTAAAATATCGCCCAAAGTAGTGGTGTCTTTAAAGAAAGTATCCTGTGTATCCATCGCATTATCATCAATAGAAATACTTAAAGGTAATCCAGAAGTCTGCGCAAACATTGCTCCCATTGTCCACGTAGCCCCCGGCATAGCGTATCCTCCATTTAATTTTTTACTTTTTCCCGAAAAATCCTCATTAGCCTGTGCCAATTCTGTAAGTTCAGGTATAACATTCTTTTTAAATGCACCTCCATTTTCATTATCGGAATATGTTGCTTCCATCGACTCTAAAAAAATATATATTAAATTTCTTTTCTGCTCAGGAAATGAAACATTCGTTGTAGACGGATCTGCATAATTATCATCAATAAATTCAGAATATGTATGCTGGCCTTTCAAATATTCACCGATATTTAACTTGTGCCATGTGACAGCTACTGCCGTTCCAATCACAACAATTCCCATCAAACATATAACAATCATCATTTTGTTTATGTTTTTCTTTTTTAGACTGCAAATTACCCAAATAGCAACCACTGCAGCCAAACAAATTACTGCCGGAACGACACATTTAAGGCAATACGCTTTTATCATATCCGTATTGGTGCCTTCCAGAGATGTCGTTAAATGAAACACCAACTCATCCATTGTCAGACTTGTCCATGTATCAAACATCCATTTAGCACTAAAAGCAAGTAACACTGACACTACCATCAATAAACTGCTTAAAATTATTCCTATATATTTAAATATCTTATGTTTCTTCATTATCTTTTCGGGAACGTCTCCTAAACATATCGTTTTGGCCCATTCATTCTCCTCTTTCACCCTTACATCTGTATAAAATCTTACTCTCCAAGCCCGCTCTCAACCGCATCCACCATTGCTTTCATGGCCTCTTCTTCATCTTCCCCGTCGCAGATAAGCTCGATTTCATCTCCCGATTTCACGCATGCTCCAAGGACACTCAATACACTTTTCGCATTTGCTGCAGTGTCATCGTTATACATGAATTCTACTTTGCATTTGTATCTGCTTGCTATGTTACAGAACATCCCTGCAGGTCTGAGATGTAGTCCCGTCGGATTTGTTATTGTAACTTTCTGTCTGATCATAATGTATTCTCCCCATTTCTGTCTGTTATTCGCTCTGGCCGTTCTGATTGTTTTCATCTGTCTTTGTCTGACTGCTGTTCTGGCTTTCACCCTGTGTTTTACTGCTCTGCTTTGAATTTTCAAGTGTGATCTCCACATTCACTTCATTCACAAGTGTGCAGCCATCCGGCAGTTCGACAGACACCGGAACAGTATATGTACCAGGCTCTGTATAATTCTTAAGATCAATGCTGACTTTCTTCGCAGGTGAGAACAGATTCAACACATCATTCGGTCCCTTCACCTGTATCTCCAGATCAACGGTAGATCCGTAATTGATGCTCAGTCCGTCCGCTATATTCTCCAGGATGATCGATCCTGTCGATATCTCAAAGCTCTTTGTTCCCGGCTGTTGTACCTGGATGGATATTACCACCTTATTCGCATTCTCTTCCGCAAGGGATACACCGCTCGGAAGATAAGATGAGATATCAATGGTCTGCTCCGTTCTCTGTGTCAGTTCTTCCAATTTCAGGGCACTCGGTGGAATATCGATCTCCGAGATCTCGGCAAGCGTACTCTTATCACCTGTCACTTCCACTTCCTGCGGTTCTACCGTGATCTTGCCAAGTTTATACCCTTCTGCTGCCGACACCTCTGATGTATCCACTTTAAGCGGCACGCTTTTCACCTGAAGCAGTTCTACCTCAACACTGACACCTTCTTTTCCAAGGTTGTTTGCAAGAAGTGTCTGGTCGATCACATTATTATTTGCATCATACAGTACCAGTTTTGCTTCTACCGTCTCATCTTCAGATAATCCGGATACATTTGCTTCTGCTGTTACTTTTGCAATATTGTTAATGATTCTCTTCGGTCCGCGAAGTGTTACTTTTTCCGGAAGTGCTTTCAGACTTCCTACTTCATATCCGTTTCTTACCGTTCCTGTTGTTGTCGGTGTGATTGGGAAATTATTCTTCGCTTCCTCATCTATCTGAATCTGCAGATTTCTTGGATTTGCCGTTGCCTTTTCATATTTTCCTGTATATCCTTTGACCGTCACTTCAATCGGCACCTGTGTACGAAGCGTCAGTTCTTTCATGTTCGCTGTCGCAACAATATCCTCTGCCCTGATCTTATCCAGTACCGACCGCTGTGCTGTAACTGTTACATTAATCTCCTGCGTGTTATCCACGATCTGATACGTATTATTATTATCCGTAATCACTTCTTCATGCGTTACCTGCACCGGGATATTGGAAAATGTCTTGTCATCCACCGGGTCATCGATATTCACTACAACCAGCCATAAGAATGCCGCAATCAGGAAAGCCAGTATTTTCAGCGCAAGATTGT
Source organism: Dorea longicatena (assembly GCF_024168045.1). Lineage (GTDB taxonomy): Bacteria > Bacillota > Clostridia > Lachnospirales > Lachnospiraceae > Dorea_A. The sequence continues at coordinate 959,290 of NZ_CP100126.1, read as the reverse complement.
TAGTTATTCTTTTTCGCATGCTTCCGCCATCCTTTCCACATTGCCTTTATTCTGTTGGTTTCACTGCTCTTATGCTGTACCTCTTCCAGCTTCACACGAAGTTCTGCTTCATTGATACTTCTTGTAAGCTCTCCTCCCTGTGCGACTGACACAGCTCCTGTCTCTTCTGATACCGTAATGACCAGTGCATCACTGACTTCGCTCATTCCTACTGCCGCACGGTGTCTGGTGCCCAGATCCTTGCTGATCCCCATATTATCCGAGAGAGGAAGATAGCAGGTCGCCGAGACGATCCTGTCACCTCTTACGATGATCGCACCATCATGAAGCGGTGTATTATGTTCGAAGATATTGATCAGCACCTGACTTGATACCAGACAGTCCATCTGGATTCCGGTGCTTTCATATTCCGTAAGCCGTATTGCCTGTTCTACGACGATCAGAGCCCCTGTCTTGACTTTTCCCATGGCAAAGCATGCACGGATAATATCCTCTCTTGTTTCTTCACTGAAACGTATCTCCCGGTTCTGTTCAAAAGGAACAACTGATGTCAGGAATTGCTTCTCTCCAAGCTTTTCCAGTGCCCTCCGCAGTTCCGGCTGAAATACTACAATTGCCGCTGTAGCCATGACCGTCAGTGAATTTCTCGCGATGAACAGGATCGTATGCATCTTGAATATAGCTGCGAGAAGAATAAAGCCCGCAAGTACAATGATTCCTCTGAGCAGCATCCATGCTTTCGTATTCTTTATCCATATGATGATCTGATAGATCAGAAAAGTGAGGATCAGAACTTCTATGATATCTGTGATATGCACTCTCGGAATATAAAGTCCAATTCCATATTTATCAATAAAATCTGCAATTGTCTGTCCCATTCCTCTCACCTCCCTGCATGGTTTTTAATGATTTTTTCTGTCTTTCTATCTTTTTCTGCGGTTGCCTGCATGAAATTCATTTTCCAGACTCTGTGTCAGAAGCATCTTATCTACATCTTTCATGTCATGTTTCTTCGGTGCCGGTCCTCTCTTCGGCGAATGCTTTCTTGCCTGACTTGCCCGGATCTGTGCCGGACTTCTGTAGTCTGCATCACCATATGACGGCTTCCGTTCTGTTTCTCTTTTCTGTCCATGTCCCGCATGTACTTCCAGATCGATGGCTTTTGTCTCTTCTTCCGCCGTATCCTGCGACAAACGTTTTACCGCTTCTGCATCGATGATCTCCGTCTCCTGACGTTCATTGATCTTCTTCACAGTCTTCTCCGGCGTTGTCATGGCAACCTTCGGTATTGCTTTTACATAGTAATAATATTCATCGTCTTCAAACTGCAGACGTTCACTTCTTGCATAATCTACCGAGAACAGGAATAATTCCAGCACAAGTCCTGCAACGGCTGCCACAATATTTCCTATGATCAGCGGACCATAGGAGGTGTTTACGCCCAGTGCAATACTTCCCATTGCCGTTACGACCACATTGGCAATTGCTCCCGCAATAATCCCAATCTTCCAGGCATGATCCAGTTCCTGTCTGCGAATGGTATAAATGATAAAAAATCCAATGATAAATGCAACTATGTAGAGCCACATTTCTTTATTCTGGAACACTTTCTGTACGTATGTGCTGATCTCGGCAAGCATTGCCTTACTTCCGGACGTCTTAGATGCCGCACTTATTTTCTTAAGATATTCCATCATATAATATACAACAGTTCCACATCCCATCGGTACAAGACTTACCGGTGTATAGATCAACGCACATGCAACCGGTACCACAAACGGTATCTTAAGTGCAAATGCAATCGGTGTCAGAAGCACAACAAATGCCATCTTCGGTGCCAGTCTGATATAAAATATATACATGATCAGGAAGATCAGTGCAGACACTGCGAATATGCCTATGGACGCTGCCAGTGTATGTGCAAGCAGCAGTATCGTTGCAAGCACCACCATAACCGCAGGTGGAAGGAAAGTAGCAACCACAGCCAGCCCCAGAGAGATCACCGGTGAGGAAAGTGATTTCATAAATCCTGTATTCTGATTGATCATTGTAAATGTTATCATTGCCAGTATGAACTGAAAGGCTTTATCAAATGACTTGGAATGCTTCCCATAAACCGCTTCTATTCTTTCACGTATTACATATATATTGTCCATCTATCTTTTCTCCTTTTCATACATTTTCAGCAGTTGAATCAGATTATGATTATACTTTTTCACTCTTTTCCTTGCCTTTTTGTGTTTCTCATTATAAATGTGACTGGCAATTCCGCAATATACGATCACCACACCCACATAGCCTGCCAGAATGATCAGAAAAAGGAACAGGATCAGACCATTCGACATATTACTCATTATATCCTCCACACCGGCCAGTAAAAGCAGCGCCACCAGACACACATAACCGACTGATACGCTCAGAAATGCATATATAACGTGCAGGCTTGCATAATCTTTTCTATAATAGGAACTGATCTTAAAATCTTCTTTTCCATAAGTCTCTTCATAGAGAGCAAGCTTTGTCATTAATTTTACTTTTCTCTCATCTAACATATATCCACCTCAACATGATATTAATTCCATAAAAACATCATTTTAAGTATAACAAATATCAGTACCCTTGTCCAATACTTATAGTTAAAAAATAAACCTTCTCCACGCCTTTTTCCTTTAATGCTTTTGCCGCCGCATCCAGTGTATTGCCGGTCGTATATATGTCATCCACCAGCAGCACCTTCCGGACAGGGCGAAATGCCGATGTTACCGCAAATGCATTTTTCAGGTTCTTTTTTCTCTCATTATGTCCAAGTTTCTTCTGCGGACTGGTCTTCTTTCTTCTTGCCAGGCTTTTACTGTCCACCGGAATGCACAGCATCTTTCCCAGGTTTTCCGCAAGAATCTGTGCCTGATTATAACCCCGTTTTCTACGTCTCGCCCGGTGCAGCGGGACCGGTATGATCACATCCGGGTTCCATCGCCGGATTTCTTTCTGAAAATTTTTCACGAGTTCCTGACTGTACAGTTCCCCGTATCTTCTCTGATTGTGGTATTTGAACTGATAGATAGATTGATTCACAGGAGCTTTATGATTCCATAAGCTTAATCCCTGCTCATAATAATGATGTGTATGCATACAGTCATAACAGTATTCCTTTTCCATACTACGGATCTGCTTGCCGCATTGCATACACCTTGGTTCTCTGATTCTTAAGAATTCCAGCCTTTCCCTGCATTCTGTACAGATGCCCTCTTTACAGACTTTCTGACAGAATGGACAGGTTTCCGGCCAGAACAGAACAATTATATTTTCTTTGATATCTTGTATGATACTTTTATTCATTAAATTCACGGATTCGCTCTGCGAGACTCGTATTGCGGTTCTGCTGGTTTGTGTTTTGTATCATCTCCTGGAATACGCTTTCACTTCCGATCACCGTCACACATTTTCTCGCTCTTGTGACAGCTGTATAGAGCAGATTTCTATAATAAAGCTGTCTTGGTCCCTGTAACAAAGGAATAATGACTGCAGGATATTCGCTTCCCTGCGCTTTATGGATTGTGATCGCATAAGCCAGTTCCAGTTCATCCAGCAGATTGTATGGATATTTTACCTGCTTCTTTTCATCATATTCGACCGTCACGGTCTCTTCATATGTATTGATCTTTTTGATGATCCCCATATCCCCGTTAAATACACCGATCCCTTTATCGATTGTCATTCCGTACCGGGTGGTGATCTCCCACTCAAGCTGGTAATTATTCTTGATCTGCATCACCTTATCCCCCTCACGGAACAGATGATCTCCATATTCTTTTTCCTGTTTGCCAGGCTTCGGCGGATTCAGATATTCCTGCAGGATCTTATTGATCCGTTCCACTCCGAGCAGGCCCTTTCGCATCGGCGTCAGAACCTGAATGTCTGCTTCTGATGCAGATACGAATTTGGGAAGTTTCTTCTGGATCAGTGTGATGATATTACTGATGATCATATTCGTATCATCACGTTTCAAGAAGAAGAAATCCATGCTTTTGTTATCCAGCACAACCGGTTCACCCCGATTGATCTTGTGGGCATTGACGATAATATCACTTTCGCCTGCCTGCCGGAATATCTTCGTAAGCTTTACCACCGGAAAACATCCGGATGAAATAATGTCTTTCAGTACGCTTCCCGGCCCTACACTCGGAAGCTGGTTCACATCTCCCACCAGGATCACACGGGTTCCCGGCACGATCGCATTCAAAAGTGCATACATCAACGGCAGATCTACCATTGACATCTCGTCTATGATGATCACATCTGCTTCCAGCGGATTCTCTGCATTGCGCTGGAAACCACCAACTGTCTCATCATCCGGATTGCCGGATACTTCCAGCAGCCGGTGAATCGTCTGTGCTTCACATCCGGTTGCTTCGGTCATACGCTTTGCTGCTCTTCCTGTCGGTGCTGCCAGATAGATGTCCAGTCCTTCACTTTCGAAGAAATGAATCATCGCATTGATGGTCGTTGTCTTACCGGTACCCGGTCCTCCGGTCAATATCATCAGACCATGCCTGACTGCTTCCATTACTGCATCTTTCTGCATCTCATCCAGATACAGTTCTGTATTCTTTTCAATCTGATTGATCCTGTGAAGAAGTGTCACATCAGCTGCTTCAAAATCAAGATTCAGATCATGCAGCATCTTCGCAGTATTCAACTCCATATAATAATAATGGGAAGTATACACTCTCACCCCCTGCTCTGACTGCTTCATGACGATCTTCTTTTCCATCATAAGATCCATAAGATACTTTTCCATATCTTGTATCTGTACTCCAAGAAGGTCTCCCGTCTCTTTCAGCAACACGTCCTGATACAGATAGACGTGTCCTTCATTCACACTCTGTTGTAAGGTATAAAAGATTCCGCTGCGGATCCGGAAATCAGAATCTGTGTGTATGCCAATCTTCATTGCAATCTCATCGGCAGTCTTAAATCCCACTCCCGGCACATGGTCTGCCAGATGATACGGATTCTCCTCTATCGTGCGGTAGACATTACGTCCGTAATGCTGATAGATCTTTGCTGCCAGTGTTGTAGAAATACCGAATTTCTGCAGATAGATCATTGCCTGCCGCATATCCTTCTTCTCTTCTACCTGTGAAGCGATCTCTCTTGCTTTCCGTTCACTGATTCCTTTGATCTCTGCCAGTCGTTCCGGCTCCTCTTCGATGATCCGGAAGGTATCTTCTTTGAATTTTTTCACTATCTTTCCCGCCAGAGAAGCTCCGACTCCTTTGATCGCACCGGAACCCAGATACCGTTCGATGGATACCAGATCTTCCGGCTCACATATCTCCGATTCCTCCACAGCGAACTGAAGGCCATACATCTTATGCGTTGTATAGCCTCCTTTCAGTCTTAACAGTTCACCTTCTTCAATATAATGAAAACTTCCGACACAGGTCACTTCTCCATCTGAATTATTCAGATGGAATACCGTGTACCCGTTGTCTTCATTGCGGTAAACAATATGTTCTACGTATCCTTTTATTTCTTCCATTCGATTTCACTCACCCGGATTCCTATCTGAATCTAGATTCCTTTTCTGTCACCCATAAACTCTACGTATTCTCCGGTTCCGATGGCAACAACCTTCATCGGATCATCCGCCGTCATCGTGTTGATGCCTGTCTTTTCCTCGATCAGTTCTTCCATACCACGTAACATAGATCCGCCTCCGGTCAGCATAATCCCTCTGTCAAGGATATCTGCGGAAAGCTCCGGTGGTGTTCTCTCCAGCACGCTGATAACAGCTTCTACGATCTGTCCCGTTGTCTCCCGGAGTGCTTCTTCTGTCTCTGTCGAAGTTACCGTTACCGTCTTCGGAAGTCCTGTTACCAGGTTTCTTCCTCTGACTTCCAGCGTCTCATCTTCGATCATTGGATAGGTTGTACCAATCTTGATCTTAATATCTTCCGCTGTTCTTTCACCGATCAGAAGATTATGTTTTTTTCGCATATAGCGGACAATCGCCTCGTCGAAATCATCTCCGGCAATCTTTAAGGATGTATTTACAACCGTTCCGCCAAGTGAGATGACGGCAATATCGGATGTCCCTCCGCCGATGTCAACGATCATATTGCCACACGGCTTTGAGATATCGATTCCCGCACCGATTGCTGCCGCAACCGGTTCTTCGATCAGATGTACCTCTCTTGCTCCTGCTGCATAAGTTGCTTCCTCCACTGCCTTGCGTTCCACTTCTGTAACCCCGCTTGGTACACAGATACTGATTCTCGGCTTCTTGAATGTACGCTTTCCAAGTGTTTTCTGCACGAAATATTTGATCATTTTTTCTGTTACTGTATAGTCTGATATCACACCCTGTCTCAAAGGTCTGACTGCCACAATATTTCCCGGAGTTCTTCCAAGCATCAGTCTTGCTTCTTCTCCGATCGCCTTGATTGCATTCGTATCTCTGTCATACGCTACAACAGAAGGCTCTTTTAAAATAACACCCTTTCCTTTTACATACACCAGTACGCTGGCGGTTCCCAAATCAATTCCAAGATCTACTGACATTCCCAATTCTCCCTTCATCAAGCTGTCTATATTCCTATCTTTGGTGAGATATGATTATATCACATGCTATTTTTGAGCATGTTCCCATTATAATCAAAATCATTTAAAATAAAAAGACCCATTTTGCTTAAATCTTTATGAACCTTTTTACATAAATATTACAATATGACGAATCTGGACGATGCATTGAACAAAATGTCATATTTCTACCGTTCCAGCATTGGTTTTATATACTTTCCCGTATAGGATACCGGACTTTCCGCAACTTCTTCCGGTGTTCCCTCTGCGATCACGGTTCCGCCTTTGTCACCGCCTTCCGGACCGATATCGATGATGTAATCTGCGGTCTTTATCACATCCAGATTGTGCTCGATCACAATGACTGTATTCCCATCTTCTGTCAATCTGTGGAGAATCTCTGTCAACTTATGCACATCGGCAAAATGCAGTCCCGTCGTCGGCTCGTCCAGAATATAGATTGTCTTTCCCGTACTTCTCTTACTCAGCTCTGTTGCCAGCTTGATACGCTGGGCTTCTCCGCCGGACAGAGTCGTAGACGGCTGTCCCAGACGGATATAAGAAAGCCCGACATCATACAAGGTCTCCATCTTTCTGCGGATACTTGGTACATTTTCAAAGAAATGCATTGCTTCTTCTACGGTCATGTCCAGAACATCATAGATATTCTTTCCTTTGTATTTCACTTCCAGTGTCTCTCTGTTGTAACGTCTTCCCTTACATACTTCACATGGAACATAGACATCCGGCAGAAAATGCATCTCGATCTTGATGATTCCATCTCCGCTGCAGGCCTCACATCGTCCTCCTTTGACGTTAAAACTGAATCTTCCTTTTTTATAGCCTCTTGCTTTTGCATCTGGTGTTGCCGCGAACAGATCCCTGATCAGGTCAAATACTCCGGTATAAGTTGCCGGATTGGATCTCGGAGTCCGCCCGATCGGAGACTGGTCGATGTTGATCACCTTATCCAGCTGTTCCAGTCCCTCGATGCCTTTGTGTCTGCCCGGAATGGTCCTTGCACGGTTCAGGTCTCTTGCCAGACGTTTATAGAGGATCTGGTTCACAAGTGAGCTTTTTCCCGAACCGGACACACCGGTAACACAGGTCATCACGCCAAGCGGAAACTTCACATCTATGTTCTTCAAGTTATTTTCCTGTGCTCCGAGTACTTTCAGCCATCCGGTTGGTTTTCTTCTTACTTCCGGAACCGGGATCCGAATACGCCCGCTCAGATAGGCTCCGGTTACAGAATTTTCATTCTGCATGATCTCTTCCGCATTTCCGGTTGCAACTACTTCACCGCCATGTTCTCCCGCTCCCGGTCCGATATCCACGATAAAGTCCGCTTCTCTCATAGTATCCTCATCATGCTCGACCACGATCACGGAGTTCCCGAGATCCCGCAGATGTTTTAAAGTTCCAAGCAATTTATCATTGTCTCTCTGATGCAGTCCGATACTTGGTTCATCCAGAATATATGCCACACCTACGAGTCCGGAACCGATCTGTGTTGCCAGACGGATTCTCTGTGCCTCTCCTCCCGAAAGTGTTCCGGTCGATCTTCCAAGTGTCAGATAATTAAGTCCGACATCCATCAGAAACTGGATTCTGGAATTGATCTCCTTTAAAATCTGTCCGCCGATCAGCAATTGCTGGTTCGAAAGTTTCAGTTCTTTTAAAAAGGTCTGCAGTTTTTCAATTGACATTCCTGTCAGTTCGGAAATATTTTTATCTCCTACCGTCACAGCAAGTGCTCCCGGCTTCAGGCGCTGGCCTTTGCACGCAGAACACGGTGTGATATTCATAAACTCTTCGTATTCTGCTTTCATCGTTTCCGACGAAGTCTCCCGGTAACGGCGCTCTACATTGCGGATCAGACCTTCGAATGCCACATCATAGACTCCTTCTCCGCGCTGCCCCTTATAATATACTTTCACTTCTTTGCCATTTGTCCCATGGATCAGAACATCATGGACTTCCTTCGGATAGTCCTCAAACGGTGTATCTAATGAAAAGCCATATTCTTTGCTCAACGCATCCAGGATCGCATACGTGAAGCTCTTCTTATCCGTGCAGGACTGCCATCCCATAACAGTGATCGCACCTTCACTGATACTGAGACGTTTATCCGGAATCATCAGGTCTTCGTCAAATTCCATCTTGTATCCCAGTCCAAAGCACTCCGGACATGCGCCGAACGGATTGTTGAACGAAAAGCTTCTCGGTTCGATCTCTTCAATACTGATTCCGCAGTCAGGACATGAGAAGCTTTCACTGAACTGGACCGGTTCCCCGCCGATTACATCCACGGCCATCAGTCCTTCCGCAAGATTCAGTACATTTTCAATGGAATCGGTCAGACGCTGTTCAATACCCTCTTTTACTACCAGACGGTCTACAACAATCTCTATATTGTGCTTGATGTTCTTATCCAGCTTGATCTCTTCCGACAGTTCGTACATATTGCCATCGATCCTGACTCGGACATATCCGCTCTTTCTGGCGCGCTCCAATAATTTTACATGGGTTCCCTTTCTGCCTCTTACGACCGGTGCCAGCAGCTGTATCTTGGTTCTTTCCGGAAATGCCATCACCTGTTCTACCATCTGATCAACCGTCTGTTTCTTAATCTCGCGCCCACATTTCGGACAATGCGGAATTCCTGCTCTTGCATATAATAACCGGAAATAATCATAGATTTCCGTTACCGTTCCTACGGTAGATCTTGGATTGCGGTTCGTAGATTTCTGATCAATGGAAATAGCCGGAGACAATCCTTCTATACTTTCTACATCCGGTTTTTCCATCTGTCCCAGGAACTGTCTGGCATAAGAAGACAATGATTCCATATATCTTCTCTGTCCTTCCGCATAAATTGTATCAAATGCCAGTGATGATTTTCCTGATCCGCTAAGACCGGTCAATACCACCAGTTTGTCTCTTGGTATGTCTACGTCTACATTCTTCAGATTGTGTTCATTTGCTCCTCTGATCTTGATATATTGTCTTGAATCTTTTTCCTGTGGCATGTAAGTCTATGATCTCCTTTTTCTATATCTTTATTTCCTGCAATGTCTTCTTAAGCTCTATTAACTTATCCCTGAGTTCTGCTGCCGCCTCAAAATTCAGATCTGCCGCAGCTTTCTTCATCTGCTTCTCCAGCTCTTTGATCAGCTTCTCTAATTCTTTCTCACTCATGGATTCCGGATCTTTTTCCATCTGTAATTCAGAAGCCGCCACTTTCCGGGATACTGAGATCAGATCTCTGACTGCTTTCTGGATCGTCTTCGGTGTAATACCATGTTCTTCATTATATGCCATCTGCACTTCACGTCTTCTCTGCGTCTCATCCAGTGCTGCACGCATGGAATCTGTGATCGTATCTGCGTACATGATAACATGCCCTTCTGCATTACGGGCCGCACGGCCGATCGTCTGGATCAGAGACGTCTCGGAACGCAAAAATCCTTCTTTATCCGCGTCCAGAATCGCAACCAATGTGATCTCCGGAATATCCAGTCCTTCCCGCAGAAGATTAATGCCGACCAGAACATCGAATACGTCCAGGCGCATATCTCTCACGATCTCTGTACGTTCCAGCGTGTCAATATCCGAATGCAGATAGCGCACGCGGATTCCCAGCTCACGCATATAGTCGGTAAGATCTTCTGCCATACGCTTGGTCAGCGTTGTTATCAGTATTTTGTGTTTATTGGCAATCTCTTTATTCACTTCTCCGATCAGATCATCGATCTGTCCTTCTACCGGCCGCACTTCTACTTCCGGATCCAGAAGTCCGGTCGGCCGGATCACCTGCTCGGCTCTCAAAAGTTCATGCTCTTCTTCATATTTCCCCGGTGTTGCAGACACGAACATGACCTGATCGATCTTATTTTCAAATTCCTCAAAACTAAGCGGACGGTTGTCCAGTGCCGATGGCAGACGGAATCCATACTCTACCAGTGTACGCTTTCTCGACTGATCGCCGTGATACATACCGCCAATCTGCGGAACCGTCTTGTGCGACTCATCGATCATTATGATAAAATCATCCGGGAAATAATCCATCAATGTATTCGGCGGCTGCCCCGGAGCAAGTCCTGCCAGATGCCTGGAGTAGTTCTCAATCCCTGAACAGAATCCGGTCTCGCGCATCATTTCTATATCAAAATTCGTTCGTTCCGCAATTCTCTGTGCTTCCAGAAGCTTCCCTTCTTCTTTGAAATATTTCACCTGTTCTTCCAGTTCAATCTCAATATTTTTTATTGCTTTCTCCATACGCTCCTTTGGTACAACGTAATGGGAAGCCGGGAATATCGCAATATGATTCAATGTATTTTTAATCTCTCCGGTAAGCATGTCTATCTCTGAAATCCGGTCAATCTCATCTCCGAAGAATTCCACCCGGATAGCTGTATCGCCCCGGTCTGCCGGTACAACTTCTACAGTATCGCCTCGTACACGGAATGTTCCCCGCTTGAAATCCATATCATTTCTGTCATATTGAATATCTATCAGCTGGCGCAAGACTTCATCTCTGTCCTTCTCCATCCCCGGTCGGAGCGATACCATCATCTGTTCAAAGTTTTCCGGTTCACCAAGACCATAGATGCAGGAAACGCTGGCAATTACGATCACATCCCTGCGCTCGATCAATGCTGCCGTTGCCGATAATCTCAGCTTATCAATCTCTTCATTTACGGAGGAATCCTTCGCAATGTAGGTGTCTGAAGATGGGACATAAGCCTCCGGCTGGTAGTAATCGTAGTAGGAGACAAAATATTCCACTGCGTTATTCGGGAAAAACTCTTTAAATTCTCCATATAGCTGCGCAGCCAGAGTCTTATTATGCGCAATGACAAGCGTCGGTTTATTGATCTGCTGAATAACATTCGCCATCGTAAATGTCTTACCAGATCCGGTGACACCAAGCAGTGTCTGGCACTGATTTCCTTCTTTAAAGCCTTTGACCAGATCCTCGATTGCCTGCGGCTGGTCACCGGTCGGCTTGTATTGTGATATTAATTCAAAATGATCCATATGATTTCTCCTAAGCCGCTCTGTCTGACGGTGATATTTTAGAAATAGTAGTTGTATTTTTAGTATTGTTACTTGTATAGTATATCATTCAGGAGAAAAAAAGTACAGAACTAAACCGAATGTTTGTTCTATGCTTTTTTATTACTTTTATTTTATTATCAAAAATGCCGAACACTTTTACGCATTTCATGATATACTTAAATCAGTTTTTACACGGATACAAGGAGAAGCAGATTATGAAAAAACTCAGAATCTTATGGGGAATTTTAAAACGTACACGGGCAGATCATATTCTTTTAGGTTTTGTCCTCTTCCTCCTGGCCGATGCCGCCGTTATCCGGCTTGTCGAACCGGATATCCACCGCTATGGTGATGCGCTGTGGTATTGTTACGCCGTCATCTCTACCGCCGGATTTGGAGACATTGTTACCGTCACACTGATTGGAAAGATCTGTTCCGTCCTGCTCACGATTTACACTATTTTTGTCGTTGCGATCGTCACAGGTGTTGTCGTAAACTTCTACACACAACTGGTTGAAATGCAGCAAAAGGAAACACTTGCTATGTTCATGGATAAGTTGGAACGGCTCCCGGAGCTTTCGAAAGAGGAACTGGAACATATCTCGCAGAAAGTCCGCAAATTCCGTTAAAAAATACCCGCTGTCAATATGTATTCCTGTTTGCATCATCGAAATACATACTGATAACGGGTATTTTCACTATACTTCTTTTCCCATCTTCTTCACACATTTACTTCCTACTGCTGCTGCAATAAATATCCATATAAACATCTTCACCGGAAAACACAGGAACAAAAGCATGGTCACCGCCAGCGGCTTCTTCATGATACCGCCTAGAAGTGTCGATGTTACAATCGCCGCCGCAAATACAACATGACTGTCCCCCTGCTGTCCGAAGAACAGCATCGCAAGTCCGTATCCCAGACATACTCCTGCAAAAATAACCGGGAAAAAATGCCCTCCTTTTAATCCAAACTGGATACAGAGATTTGTCAATATGATTTTCAGAAATGCTGCGCCGATCAATGCTATCGCCATATAACCGGCATACTCTTTCATAAGGACACCCATCTGCTCTTCTCCCGAAAACATCACTGCCGGTATCAACATTCCGATCACACCCAGACATAACCCCGCCAGAATTTCTTTTACGACACCCGGAATTTTTCCGGCAATGATTCCGGTTACCGTATGTGTCGTCTCATAAAAATATGCAAGTACACATCCACAGAACATATACACAAGCATCATCACATAATCGATTCTCTGTACCGCAACTGCATCAAATGACGGAAAACCGGACATTCCTCCGCCCAGCAAAGCGGAAAGTCCCGCATAACTTCCTGTTCCGGCTGCAAGTGCAATTCCATATATGAAGATCTTGGATCCTTTTCCAAGCTCTGCCATCTGCATATCCGGATCTTCTTCCACCTCAAAGATTCCAAATAACGGTGCATGAAATAACACACTAAGGGAAACGGCTGCGCCGATCTGTGAATATTCCTTTGTATGCTGTTTTGCAAATTTCAGATTCTCTCCTGCCCAGTAACATAATCCTACGATAATCCCGGTAAGTCCTGCCTCAGGACCTACACTGCTTCCGATCAGAAGCGGCAGCAGTGCTGCGATCATCATGACCAGCATATTTTTATATTCGTATCTTTTTTCTTTCTTTACTTTTCCCATGACGGTTTCCATATCTTCCGGATAATCCCCGTATAACTTTCGAAATATCCCGATAATGGCTCCGCCCACAGTACACACGAGCACTGTATAATACGAAATATGGATTCTTTCCGGTATCCACTCCCATATTATTTCTGTTCCTGATGCCATGATCTTCAGCAATGCCCAGACCAAAGCTCCCGCCACAGTTCCTATGACCGCACAGAATGCCCATAATTCCAATTGGTTCTTTATTTTGATCTTCTGTATATTCTTTTCCATAATCCACTCTTATCCGGTTCTTTTTATCGCTTCTGCTCCTTCTCATCTCTTACCTGCGGGATCAGTGATGCCGCAAGCTTTCCTTTGCCGCGGTGCTTCAGATATAGAATTCCGATGATCGAGAACACCACCGCTCCGATAAAATTCACCATCAGATCTTTCATCGTATCCACTATTCCGATATCCAGATATCCACCCAGATTCCATTTTTCGCCATTGATCACCACTGACTGGATGTCCACATGCACCGGGACATTTGCACCTGTCGGGTTGAGTTTCACAGAGCTGATCGATGGAAGGATCCAGTCTTTCTGCATATCCAGTCCGAAGAACCAGTCCATTGAAAATTCAAAGAACTCCCACAATACACCGACTGTCATCGAAAAACAAAATGCAAAAAATGCCACGAAATACGGAGACATCTTAATTGAGAACCGGTCACTTCTGTTAAACAGGTCGATCAGTGCAAATCCAATTGCCGCCATAAGAAAACCGTTTGTCGTATGTAAAATGGTATCCCAAACAGGAATCTTAACATAAAATGCGTTGATCTCTCCCAGTATTTCTGCCGAAAAGATAAAAATCAGAATCACCGTCTCCAGTCCTACCGGAATCGTTACTCCCAGTGTCTGATCTAATACAGCGGGTACCATGAACAAAAACAGGGTCAGAATTCCCAGAAACATATTGTGGTAATTTCCCAGGAAAAACTGTCTGACTACCGACAGTATAACGAAAACCGTCAGCGCCATCTGAATTTTTGTCCTTTTCTTTTTCAAATTCACTCCTTTTAGATTCATAACTTTTCTCCATCTCTTTTCTTAATTTTTTTCTGTATTTCTACGTTTACTGATATCATATCATATTTTTTGCTGTCAAGCCTAAAAAAAGTCCTTAAACAAGAATTTATACATCCGGCAACAGCCGGCATCACGATTCCTGCCTAAGGACTTTTTTATTTTTTAATTATCTTCAGGTTTACCCTGCAGATTTCATTTTATTCAAATGACTGTTCTGTACGGTTGATGATCTCATCCTGTAACGGTTTGCTTAAGTTACGGAAGAAGTCACTGTATCCGGCAACACGAACGATCAGGTCTCTGTAATCATCCGGATGTTTCTGTGCTTCGATCAGTGTCTGTCTGTCGATGACATTGAACTGAATGTGATGTCCGTCCATTGCAAAGTAGCTGCGGATCAGGCTTGACATATTCTCAAGACCTTTTTCTCCGGCAACAACATCAGGCGTAAACTTCTGGTTCAGAAGTGTTCCTGCTGTTGCAAGATGATCCATCTTAGAGCAAGACTTGATAACAGCTGTAGGTCCGTTTGTATCAGCAGACTTCTCTGGTGAGATACCTTCCGATACAGGCACATTCGCTTTTCTTCCGTTTGCAGTTGCTCCGATCACTTCTCCGAAGTATACGTGACATGTAGTAGGAAGCATATCTACTCCGTATTTTCCACCTCTCATGGTCGGACGTCCTGTGATCAGGTCATGATACAGGTTGAATACATCCTGCATAACAGAATCTGCATAATCATCATCGTTACCATACTTCGGTGTCTTGTCATGTACCATACGGAAGATTGCATCATAACCTTCGAAGTTATGATCCATAGCTTCAAGCAGCTCTTCCATTGTGAAATTCTTCTTATCGAATACATTATACTTAACAGATGTGATACAGTCGGTAACTGTTCCGATACCTACACCCTGGATATAGTTTGTATTGTATCTTGCTCCACCTGCATTGTAATCTTTTGCATTGCTGATGCAGTCATTTGTTACCACTGACAGACAAGGTGCCGGCATATTCTCTGCATATAATTTCTCGATCACATTGTTTCCGCGAATCTTAATATCAATAAAATGTTTCAGCTGTTTCTGGAATGCATCCCATAATTCATCATAAGACTTGAAATCTTTTGCTTCACCGGTCTTAAGGCCGAGCTGTTTTCCGGATTCCTTGTCAAATCCATTATAAAGTGTCAGCTGGAATACTTTTGGAATATTCAGGTATCCTGTCAGGATGTATGCTTCACTTCCCCATGCTCCTGTCTCAACACATCCTGAAGATCCGCCGCGACGTGCATCTTCCAGTGATTTTCCTGCATTGATAAGCTCCATGGTCTGTGCTTCTGTATTGTAGAACGCAGGCTGTCCCCATCCCTTTCTTGAGATCTCGCATGCTCTCTTCAGGAAACGTGCAGGGGTCTTCTTACTGATCGTTACGTTAGAGTTTGGCTGAACCAGCTTCATCTCGTCCATACAGTCAAGGATCAGGTAGCTGACTGCATTGACACCATCACGTCCGTCCGGTGTAACTCCACCTGTATTGATATTTGCAAAGTCTGTGTATGTAGCACTTTCTTTTAATGTGATACCTACTTTAACCGGTGCAGGCTGATTGTAGAATTTTACCCATAAGCACTCTAACAGTTCTTTGGCTCTCTCATCATCCAGAATTCCTGCTTCTGTATCTGCTTCATAATATTTGATCAGATGCTGGTCAAGACGTCCCGGGCTGAATGCATCCCATGGGTTCAGTTCTGTTGTAACTGCCAGATGTGTAAACCAGTATAACTGGATTGCCTGCCAGTATGTCTGTGGTGCATGTGCAGGTACAACCTCCAGATTGGCTGCGATCTGTTTTAATTCTTCTTTACGTACCGGATCAGCCTCTTTTTCTGCCATCTCCAATGCTAAGTCATGATATCTCTCACCAAGAATGATCACTGCATCACAGGAAATATCCATGGCCTTTAACTCTTCCATTTTATCCAGTGCATCCGGATCATTCATAAAATCAAGAGCATCCATTGTCTTTTTGATCTTCTCTTTATAGTCCAGATATCCTGTTGTAAATACCTGTTCTCCACCACATGTATGTCCAGGTCCTCTCTGCTCCATAAACTCTGTGAACATACCTGCTGCATAACAGTCGTTCCATTCCGGAGTCATGGAAGCCAGAAGTCTCTCTCTCATAGTTCTTCCCTTCCAGAACGGAATAATCTCTTCTGCCTGGAGTTTTCTGTCTTCTTCTGTTGTGTGGAAGGATACCAGATCACGCTCACTCATAACTGTCATATCCTCAACGCTGTGACAGCAAAGTTCCGGGAATGTCGGAGATGCCTGTGGATCTTTTCCCTTCTCTCCTACGATCAGCTCACCGTCTCCAAGGTAAAGTGTCTTCTTTGAAAAATACTCTTTTAACACCATAGCTCTCATAACCGGGATAGAATATTTTCCGTCATTTTCTCTGTAAAAATCTGTTTCGATCTTTGCTCTTTCCAGATCGATGTGTACCGGTGTTGTAACACTCAGTTCTCTTAACTTCTGGATTCTTTCGTTCATGCCTCTTTTTTCAGCCATTGTTTTAACCTCCTATCTTTGTGTTAGAAAAACCTGCTTCCTGGAAGAGTTTCACAAACCCCTCCATCTCTTCTTTTGTCGGTGCATTCAAGTCATTACCTTTATATTCCATATCCAGCTTCGGATATTTACTGCTTCCCGTATTATGATATGGCAGCAAATTAACCTGTGCCGGGTGAATACCGTGTTCTTTCAGGAAACGGATCGTCTCTTTCATATTCTCTTCGTTTCCATTTACTTCCTTAACAGTAGGGATGCGGATGTATATCCTTGCTCCTGCATCTGAAAGTTTTACAAGATTATCTAAGATCAGTTTATTGTCTACTCCGATATATTGCTTATGTAATTCCGGATCCATTACCTTTACATCATATAAAAATGTATCGACATATGGAAGGATTGCTTCGAACTTCTCATACGGAACATATCCGCATGTATCAATTGTAAGCGATACTTCTTCTTTCTTCAAGGCTTTTGCGATCGCAAGTACATAATCTGTAGACATAGCCATCACTTCACCACCGGAAAGTGTAACTCCACCGCCGGACTGTTCATAGAACATCAGATCTTTCATCAGTTCCTTTACAAGTGTTTTTACCGGATATTCCTGGCCAACGATCTCCCGGATTCCCTGTGTACAGAAATTCTCACATTTTCCGCAGAGCTTACAAAGTTTTTTATCCAGCTTCGGTCTTCCGTCTTCCATGGTGACCGCGCCGTTCGGACAGACTTTTGCGCATACGCCGCAACCGGTACATTTCTCCGCATCATACTGAATTTCCTGCTCGAAGCGCTGTGTCTCAGGATTATGACACCACACACACTTTAACGGACATCCCTTAAAAAATACAGTCGTACGGATTCCGTCCCCGTCATGAATAGAATACTTCTGGATATTGGTTATCAGATCCATGATATTCTCCTTTCCTCTTATTATACTTGTTATTTTCACATTTTTTACCCGTTTTAGACCAACGTTTGTACTTTAGTCTAATCATAACAAAAAAGATAAAGTTTGTCAATCCTTTGACAAACTTTATCTCATTAATTACCATCTGAAATGGATTCTGTCTATTCTTCATTCTCCTGAGTATTCAGATAATTTCTTTCCACCAGCTCCCATATCTCATCACGTCCCTGTTTCGTCACTGATGAGAACGGGATGACAATTGTTCCCGGTAACACTCCCAGACCTTCTTTTACAATCTTGATCTGTTTGTCTTTCTGGCTGCGTTTGATCTTATCGAGTTTTGTTGCAATGATCACCGGATGGAATCCCTGTGACACGATCCACTCATACATCATCTTGTCGTTACCGGATGGTTTATGACGGATATCGATCAGAAGGAATACTACTTTCAACTGCTTCGACCCGTGCAGATAACGTTCGATCAGCTGTCCCCATTTGATCTTCTCCTGTTCGGATACCTTCGCATATCCGTAACCCGGCAGGTCGACCAGATATAATGCCTCATTAATATTATAGAAGTTGATCGTCTGTGTCTTTCCCGGTGTTGCAGATATTCTTGCGTATGATTTGCGGTTCATAAGCGCATTGATCAGGGATGACTTTCCTACGTTGGATTTTCCTGCAAATGCAATCTCCGGAAGTGTATTCTCCGGAAGTTTGCTGGTGATTCCACATACGGTTTCCAGATTAATATTTCTGATTATCATATATTTCTCCTTTGATCCATCTCCTGACCCGTGCCAGAAGATCTGACTATACAAGTGCTTCTTTCAGCACCTCATTCATGTGTGTTACAAATTTAATTTCCAGTCCCTTTGTAATCTCTGTTGAAATTTCCTCAACATCTCTTTCATTTTTTGCCGGAACAAGTACGGTCTTCATTCCTGCATTTTTTGCAGCCAGAAGCTTTTCTTTCAGCCCTCCGATCGGGAGTACACGTCCGCGCAGTGTAATCTCTCCTGTCATAGCGAGGTCTGCCCGTACTTTTCTTCCTGTCACCGCAGACATGATTGCAGTTGCCATTGTAATACCGGCAGATGGTCCGTCTTTTGGAACGGCTCCCTCCGGAATATGGATATGTATATCATGTTTCTTAAAGAAATCATCTGTAATATCGTGCTCTTTGCTTACGGAACGGATATAACTGATACCGGTTCTCGCGGACTCTTTCATGACATCGCCAAGCTGTCCGGTCAGCAGGATTTCTCCTTCTCCCGGCATCATATTCACTTCGATCTGGAGTGTATCACCGCCGACACTAGTCCATGCGAGTCCACGCACAATACCAACTTCATCTTCTTCATTTGCCATCTGATAACTGTAAAGTTCCTTACCCAGATAGTGTTCCATATTCCGCTCTGTCACATGAATGGATTTCTTCTTTTTCTCAAGGATCTCCATTGCTGATTTACGGCAGATATCACCGATCTTACGTTCCAACTGTCTGACCCCTGCTTCTTTTGTGTAATTTCTTGCCATCTTCCAGATCGCATTTTTACTGATGGTCAGCTGATCTGCTTTCAGTCCATGCTTTTCGATCTGCTTTGGAATCAGATGTTCCTGCGCAATATGCAGTTTTTCATTTTCTGTATAACTGGTAACCTCAATGACTTCCATACGGTCAAGAAGCGGCCTTGGAATGGTCTGCAGGCTGTTTGCCGTTGTGATAAATAACACTTCCGACAGATCCATCGGCACTTCCAGATAATGGTCTACGAACTTATTATTCTGTTCGCCATCCAGAACCTCCAGAAGTGCTGAGAATGTATCTCCTTTATAGTCATTGCTGACTTTATCTATCTCATCCAGCAGCATCAGTGGATTCTTGACTCCTGCCTGTTTCATTCCATTTGCGATTCTTCCCGGCATTGCTCCTACATAAGTCTTTCTGTGCCCCCGGATTTCCGCTTCGTCACGGACACCTCCAAGCGAAATTCTCACATACGGCTTCTTCAACGCCCTGGAAAGAGATTTCGCAATCGAAGTTTTACCGGTTCCCGGAGGACCCACAAGACAGATGATCGGTGCTTCGCCTTTTTTCGTAAGCGCCCGTACTGCAAGATATTCAAGTACTCGTTCTTTTACTTTCTCCAGACCGTAATGATCTTCATCCAGTACCTGTCTTGCAAATGCAATATCTTTATGCTCTTTGCAAGTTTTATCCCATGGCATTTCAAGCATTGTTTCGATATAGGTCCGGATAACGCCTGTTTCCGCCGGGGAATTCATGGAATTGCGGAATCTTTTGATTTCTTTGTTCAGCTTTTCTTTTACTTCTTTCGAAGCTTTCAATGCATCTGCCGCCTGCTGGAATTCATCCGCATCCGACATGGTATTGTCATCACCAAGTTCCTCACGGATTACTTTCAGTTCTTCCCGTAGGATGTATTCCCTCTGGTTCTTGTCCACACGTTCTTTCACCTTACTTTGGATCTCTTCTTTTACTTTCTGTGCCTGGATCTCATTCACGATCTTATATACCAGAAGTTCATACCGTCTCATAACGTTCGTCTCTTCCAGCAGTTCCTGCGCATCTTCGAATGAAAACGGCATATTTGCAGCAATCACATCTGTCAGGTATTTCAGATCATGAATGGATTCCACCTGCATGCCAAGTTCTTTTGAAAGCTTTGGATTCTTTAACAGATATTCTTTGAAGACATCCTGTAATCCACGGATCATTGCTTCTCGGTTCATTGGATCGTCTTCTTCCCGCTCTCCGGATACCACTTCATCATCCGGCAGTTCTACTACCGTTGCCTGGAGATATGGTGTCTCACTATCCATTCTTACAAGACTTGCTCTTACTTCTCCGGATACAAGTACACGGCTCATTTTTTTTGGTAATTTTACTACCTGCCTTATGGTAACAACACAGCCAACCAGATAGACATCTTCTGCTCCCGGCTCTTCTATTTCCAGATCCTTCTGAGCGCTGACGAATAACTTCTGGCCGTTTTTTACCGCCTCTTCAATCGCCTGCAGTGATTTTTCCCTGCTTACATCAAAATGTCTGACCTCTTCCGGCAGTATCGTAAGTCCTCTTAAGGCAACCATAGGCAGACTATAAGTTTCTCCTGTCATATATTCACACTCCTGTTCACCGACTGGATTATCTTGGTATAAAATCAGCGGGTACAATTATTCTTCGCACCCGCCGTCTTTCTTTTCATTTATTATGCACTTTCTGAGTCAGGTTCTGCATGTTCACATACAGGCTCTCCTGTTCCTTTTACAACATCTTCTGTGATGTGGCATGATTTTAATGTCTCATCCGATGGTGCTTTATACATGATATCCATCATGATACTTTCCATAATCGCTCTCAGTCCTCTTGCTCCCGTCTTTCTCTTCAGGGAAGTCTCTGCGATTGCTTCCAGTGCTTTATCATCAAATGTAAGCTCTACATCGTCCAGTTCCAACAGCTTCTGATACTGTTTAGTCAATGCATTCTTCGGCTCTGTAAGAATCTTCATTAATGCATCTTTATCCAGCATTTCCAATGCTACTGTTACCGGTACACGGCCTACGATTTCCGGAATCAGACCAAATTTCACAAGATCCTGCGGCAGAATCTGCTGAAGCAGTCTGTCCACATCATCTTCATGCTTTTCTGCAATCTCTGCATTGAATCCGATTGATTTCTGATCGATACGTTTTTCAACGATTTTTTCGATTCCTTCAAAGGCTCCTCCGCAGATGAATAAAATATTCGTGGTATCGATCTGGATCATCTCCTGATGCGGATGCTTTCTTCCTCCCTGTGGAGGTACATTGGCAACTGTTCCTTCAATAATCTTCAGAAGCGCCTGCTGTACACCCTCACCCGATACATCTCTGGTAATCGATGGATTCTCTGATTTTCTTGTAATCTTATCAATCTCATCAATATATATAATTCCATACTCTGCACGTTCAATATCTCCGTCTGCCGCCTGAATGATCTTCAGAAGAATGTTTTCTACATCTTCACCGACATATCCGGCCTCTGTCAATGCTGTTGCATCAGCAATCGCAAACGGTACTCCCAGAATCTTTGCCAGTGTCTGAGCCAAAAGCGTCTTACCACATCCTGTCGGTCCGAGCATGAGAATATTACTTTTACCAAGGTCTACTCCCATATTTCTTCCCGCCATTACACGTTTATAATGATTATAAACAGCTACCGATAATACTTTTTTCGCTTCTTCCTGACCAATGACATATTCATCCAGAAATGCTTTGATCTCTTCCGGTTTTAAAAGATTGATATCCGAGAACGGATTCCATTCTCTTCCGTTCTCGTATTCAAATTCTTCTTCTATAATCTCTGCGCAGACATCCACACACTCATCACAGATATATGCCCCATTCGGACCTGCAATCAGCTTTCTCACCTGATTCTGCGTCTTGTTACAGAACGAGCATCTTACCTGATCATCGTTCTTTCCTGCCATACTTTTCACCTCGTCTGAGGACTGCCCTAACGGTTCTTGATGACTTCGTCAATCAGACCATACGCTTTGGCTTCTTCCGCAGTCATAAAGTTATCTCTTTCTGTATCTGCGTTGATGACCTCTAACGGCTGTCCTGTATTTTCTGCCAGAATCTGATTCAGTTTCTGACGAGTTTTTAAGATGTGATCTGCTGCGATCTGAATCTCTGTTGCCTGTCCCTGAGCTCCGCCAAGCGGCTGATGGATCATGATCTCAGAGTTTGGGAGTGCAAGTCTCTTGCCCTTTGTTCCTCCTGTAAGAAGGAATGAACCCATACTTGCAGCCATACCAATACAGATTGTCTCAATATCGCATTTGATATACTGCATGGTATCATAAATTGCCATTCCGGCTGTTACAGAGCCTCCCGGACTGTTGATGTACAGATGGATATCTTTCTCCGGATCTTCTGCTTCAAGAAACAGAAGCTGTGCAACGATCACACTTGCAGATACATCTGTTACTTCTTCGCCCAAAAATATAATTCTGTCTTTTAATAATCTTGAATAGATGTCGTAAGAACGTTCTCCACGGCTTGTCTGTTCAATGACATAAGGTACTAAACTCATGTATATGCCTCCTGACTATACTATGTTATGATCTGACGTTCTTATTTTTCTACTGCATTCTCAACAAGGAATGTAACAGCTTCCTGAACTGCCAGATCTTCCTTCATCTGTTTCTTCTCGTTCTCACCCATGAATTCTTTCAGTTTCTCAACTTCCATGTTGTAAGATTCAGCCATCTTGGCAAGTTCTTCATCGATCTTCTCATCTGTGATTTCGATATTTTCAGCTTTTGCTACCGCCTCAAGTACAAGACGTGTCTCAATTCTCTTGATTGCCTGTGGTCTCATATCTTCCATCATCTTCTCTGCGGTCAGTCCTGTGAACTGGAAGTACTGCTCAAGAGTGATTCCCTGAGACTGGATTCTCTGTGCAAAATCCTCTACCATCTGAGTTGTCTGTGTCTCGATCATTGGCTGTGGAATCTCGTATTCTGCATTCTTAACAGCCTGCTCTACAGCCTGATCTTCCTGATTTCTCTTTCCGTCTGCTGCTTTCTGCTCTTTGATCTTTGCTTTTACGTCTGCTTTGTATTCTTCTAATGTATCGAATTCAGATACTTCTGCTGCGAACTCATCATCAATTTCCGGCAGTTCTTTTGCTTTGATCTCATGAACTGTGCATTTGAATACAGCTTCTTTTCCTTTTAATTCTTCTGCATGATAATCTTCCGGGAAAGTAACTTTTACTTCAACTTCTTTCTCAGCTTCAGCGCCTACTAACTGCTCTTCAAATCCAGGAATGAACGATCCTGATCCGATAGTCAGTGGATAGTTCTCTCCCTTTCCGCCTTCAAATGCTTCACCATCAACAAATCCTTCAAAGTCGAGAATTACTTCATCACCGTCTGCTACCGCACGGTCTGTAACTACAACTTCTCTTGCATTTTTCTCTGCTTCTTCCTGGATCTTAGCGTCTACTTCTTTCTGAGTTACGCGTGTAGATACTTTATCTACTTCCAGTCCTTTATACTCACCAAGTTTTACTTCCGGCTTTGTTGCAACATCTGCTGTAAAGATGAATGATTTTCCTTTTTCAATCTGAACAACGTTGATCTCCGGTCTTGAAACAATCTCAAGTTCACACTCTTCATATGCTTCAGAATATGCCTTAGGGATCAGTGCATTTGCTGCATCATCGTAGAAGATCTCCGGTCCATACATTTTCTCGATCATCTGACGTGGTACTTTTCCTTTACGGAATCCCGGCATAGCGATCTTGTTCTTCTGCTTCATATATGCACTCTGAAGCGCTTTTTCTAAATCATCGGCCGGAACTTCGATAGTAAGTTTCGCCATGTTGTTTTCTAACTTTTCTACCTGTAAACTCATTTACTATTTCCTCCTGTTTCTAACCCGCCTCATGGGTAGCGGAAAAAAAGCGGGTATACTACAATACATTCACCACAGAAGTATAACACAAACTCTGGTAAATATCTAGTCCCCGTTTTTGCTTAAATCCGGTGTTTTTCCGCTTTTTTCCTCTATTTTTATTAAATTTTATGAAAAACTATTAAAAGACTATGGAATCTGCAATTTCCTTTGCTTTTTCTTCGCCATCCAGAATCTCGATCAATTTCAGTCCAAAATCAATTGCGGTACCGACACCCTGACTTGTGATAATATTCTCATCTACTACAACCGCTGTCTCTGTCAGCACGACATCTTCCATCTCATCTTCCACACTCGGATAACAGGTTGCCCTCCTGCCTTCCAGTACTCCCAGGCTCTTTAATATAGTAGGTGCTGCACAGATCGCTCCCACATATCTTCCTTCTTTTGCATACTGTTTTACCACATATCTGACTCCGTCATGGTTTTTCAGGTTCAGGGTTCCCGGCATTCCGCCCGGAAGCACAACCATATCAAATTCATCAAAATCTACTTCATCAAATAAATCTTCTGTCTGCACATTGATTCCATGTGCTCCATGTACGATGTAATCATCCATGATTGAAATTGTATCTACATATATCTTTGCTCTTCTTAACAGATCAACAACAGTCAGACCTTCGATCTCTTCAAATCCGTCTGCCAATAATACGCATACTTTTTTCATCTTCATTATCCTCCTCATCTCTTATTTATTCTAAATTCTATCACCGTTTACTTTTTCTGTAAACTGTTGTATCATAATTTCACCGCAAATGAAAGGAGACCTTATAATATGGAAATAGAACGAAAATATCTTGTTGCAAAGCTGCCGGATCAGCTGGAAACTTACCCATGCCGCCTTCTCGAGCAGGGGTATCTGAACACCAATCCTGTTGTACGTATCCGTCGTGATAATGAAAAGTACGAACTCACTTACAAGTCTGCCGGACTGATGTCCCGTCAGGAATATAACCTTCCTCTTGACCGGGAATCCTATCATCATCTTCTTGGCAAGATCGATGGACGTCTGATCAAAAAGAAACGGTATGTAATCCCGCTTTCTTCCGGCCTCACCGCAGAGCTTGATATCTTTGAAGGCGATCTTGCTCCTCTTATGCTTGTAGAAGTAGAATTCCAAACCGAAGACGATGCAGATTCTTTCACCGCTCCCGGCTGGTTCGGCGAAGATGTCACTTTTTCCGGAAAATATCATAACAGCTATCTGAGCCGTTTATAAATTGATATTTATCCTCGCGCCACATTTTGTTGCTTTTTTATGTTTTGTCACGTCTTGTTGCATATCATATCTATTTTATGGTCAGATTGTTATACTAACAGCAATATGTAACTTGTGGAGGTTTAACATGGCAAATCTGCAACTGGCCAAAAACTTATTCTATCTCAGAACCATATCTGGTCTAAAGCAGGATGATATTGCTGATATCTTCAATATCAGCCGTCAGGCCTGCAGCAATTATGAAACCAGTACACGTACGCCGGATCTTGGTTATCTGGCTTCTTTTGCTGCACATTTTCACGTTACTATGGATCAGCTTATCCTCTGTGATCTCGAAGCCGAACATTTTATTCCCGGATCAGAATATCCTTCCGGCATGCGCGAGACGGTTACTCCTTATATGCAGGGAATCGAAAAAAATACCGGTAACTACATCTATCTCACCGAAGAAGAAGTGGATCTTGTATTCGCATTCCGTTCTTCTTCCGATGAGAAGCGTAAACTCGCTACCGGTTTTCTTCACTCAGATAAATAATTGTCTTTCCTTTTTTCCCGACTTTTTCTCAGGCTCCCAGTCCAAATCCATCATGAACTGCATTCATTGCTTTTTCAATATCTTCTTCCGGAATCAGTACCGTAATACGGATCTCGGATGTGGAGATCATATTGATATTGACTCTGGAATTGTATAATGATTCAAACATCTTCGCAGCTACTCCCGGATTACTCATCATTCCGGCTCCAACGATGGAAAGCTTTGCAACCTTTTCATTCCATGTGATATCCTGGATCGTAAGTCTTTCTTTATTCGCATTCAGTACTTCAATCGCATGTTGCAGATCCTCAGATGCAACCGTAAAGGAAATGTCTTTTGTTCCTTCTCTTCCGACAGACTGAAGAATGATATCTACGTTAATATTATTTGCAGCCAGTGTATTAAATACAGCAAATGCCGTCCCCGGCTTATCCTCTAATCCGATAACAGAGATTCTGACTGTATCTTTATCTGCAGCCACACCTGTAACCAGTAATTTTTCCATATTTGAACCCTCCTTGACTACGGTACCTTCTGAACGGTTCAGGCTGGACCGCACCACTAATTCCACATTATATTTTTTTGCCATTTCCACAGAACGGTTGTGAAGAACTTTTGCGCCGAGGCTTGCAAGTTCCAGCATCTCATCATAAGTAACCGCATCCAGTTTTTTTGCAGTTTTTACAACTCTCGGGTCTGCGGTGAACACACCGTCTACGTCTGTGTAGATTTCGCATTTATCAGCATGAAGTACCGCCGCCAGTGCAACGGCTGTTGTATCGGAACCGCCTCTTCCGAGTGTTGTGATATCGTCATATTTATTGACTCCCTGGAATCCGGTTACGATCACGATCTTTCTGGAATCCAGTTCATGCATGATGCGTTCGGTGTCTACTCTTTTAAATCTAGCATTCCCGTAACGGGATGTGGAGTGCATCATAACCTGAAAAGCATTCAGGGATACAGCAGGTACATCCAGTGCCTGCATTGCCATAGCCATCAGGGATACCGACACCTGTTCTCCTGTAGTAAGCAGCATATCCAGTTCTCTTTTTTTTGCGTCCGGATTGATCGTATTCGCCAGTGCGATCAGTTCATCTGTAGTATCTCCCATTGCAGAAAGTACAACCACCACGTCATGTCCGGCCCTGTAATCTTCAATGCAGCGTTTTGCAACATTAAATATCCTGTCTTTATTGGCAACAGAACTGCCGCCAAATTTCTTAACTATTAACATGTTTCCTCCTGTGACAGACCAATCTGATTAATCCTGGATACGGATCATATGTACGATCTGCTCTTTGTAAAGTTTTGATCTGGTCTCATAATCACCTTCCATCATAACAGGTGTTACGAATCCAAATTCATCTTCCAGTTCCGGAACGTTTACGACTTCAATCTCTCCGTATGATTCTTTCAGCTGTGGAATCAGTTTTTCTTTATCTCCCTTAATTCTCACAAAGAATCTTCTCTTAGAATCCGCCTTATCTTCCAGTTGGAGCTTTTCTTCTTTCCACATTGTCATAATATTACGGTTCAGATGTTTTGCTTCGTCTACCACATCTGCAACTACGGCGCTTGCAGTCGGAAGTTTTCCTGCCCCGCTTCCATAGAACATCGCATCTCCCAGTACATTTCCATGCACAAAGATTGCATTAAATACATCATTGACATTGTAGAGCGGATGATCCGGATATAACATACATGGTGCTACGATCGCATGCAGTCTGTTGCCCGCATAACGTCTGCTGGACGCCAGCAGCTTGATCGTTGTTCCCATTGCCTTTGCATATTTCATATCTTCTACCGTAATCTCTGTGATTCCCTCACAGTAGATATCTTCAAAATCGACCTGCTGTCCCGAGATCAGGGATGACAGGATTGCGATCTTTCTGCAGGCATCGTAACCTTCTACATCAGCTTCCGGATTTCTTTCCGCATATCCATTTGCCTGTGCTTCTTTCAGGACGGTATCATAATCTGCCCCTTCGTAAAACATCTTTGACAGCATATAATTTGTCGTTCCGTTTAAGATTCCGGTGATCTCCTCGATCTCGTCTGCAGTCAGAGAAGAATTCAGCGGACGGATGATTGGAATACCCCCTCCGACACTTGCCTCAAACAGGAAATTAATATTATGTTCCGCTGCAATGGAAAGCAGCTCTGCTCCGTGCTTTGCCACCAGTGCCTTATTTGATGTTGCCACACTCTTTCCGGCCTGCAGGCAGCGTTTTACAAATGTATACGCCGGTTCGATACCACCCATCACTTCCACAACAATCTGTACCTCTTCATCTGATACGATCGTCTCGAAATCATGTATGATCTTGTCCTGCACCGGATCTCCCGGGAAATCTTTCATGTCCAGCACATATTTGATATTCAGTTCTTCACCGATTCTCTGATTGATACGTGCCCCGTTGGTATTGATGACTTCTACCACTCCGGAACCCACTGTCCCGTAGCCCATTACTGCTATATTGATCATATATTCCCTCCCTTTAGCCGTTCGCAATCTTCTTCAGGTATGCATTGATAAACGAATCAATATCACCATCCATTACGGCATTTACATTACTGTTTTCCTCATTTGTACGATGGTCTTTCACCAGTGTATATGGCTGCATAACATAAGACCTGATCTGATTGCCAAATCCGATATCTTTCACTTCACCCCGGATATCTGATACTTTTTCAGCCTGCTCCTGCTCTTTCATGAGTTGCAGCTTTGCTTTTAACATCTGCATTGCTTTTTCTTTGTTGTGATGCTGTGACCGTTCATTCTGACACTGTACCACAATTCCGGTTGGCAGATGCGTAATACGTATTGCGGAAGACGTCTTATTTACATGCTGTCCTCCGGCACCACTTGCGCGGTATGTATCAATCTTCAGATCATCATCTGCAATCTCAATATCGATATCATCTTTCAGATCCGGCAGTACATCGCACGATGCAAAAGATGTCTGGCGTTTTCCTGCCGCATTAAACGGTGAAATACGCACCAGCCTGTGGACACCTTTTTCTGATTTCAGATAGCCATAGGCATTCTCACCATTCACTTCAAATGTAACTGCTTTAATTCCGGCGATATCTCCGTCCAGGAAATCCAGCACCTGAAGTGTGAATCCCTTTCTCTCTGCCCATCGGCTGTACATACGGTAAAGCATACCTGCCCAGTCACAGGATTCTGTTCCGCCGGCTCCGGCATGTATCGTCATGATCGCATTGCAGGAATCATATTCGCCTGACAACAGTGTCTGGATCTTCAACTTTTCAAACACTTCTTCAAATGTATGGATCTCTTCCTCTAGTTCTTTTACCATCTCCGGATCTTCATCTTCATATCCCATCTCGATCAAAAGACCGATATCTTCATAAGAACTGTAGAGATTATGGATTGTCTCCACAAGTTCTTTCAGATTCTTCAATTCTTTCATCAGTTCCTGTGATTCTTCCGGATTATCCCAGAATCCAGGTTCTTCTATCTTTCGTTCCAGTTCTTCGATTCTCCGCTCTTTCCCTGCAACGTCAAAGTGAATCCCTCATTTCGGCAAGAGGTTCTTCATAAGCGTTCATTATTGTTTTGAACTGATCTAATTCAACCACATTTCCACCTCTTTCTTTTCTTATATTCTTCTTTATCCGGCAGCCGGGTTATCCCTGCCGCCGTCATCTCATATCATATACGTCTGCATTCTGAAATTAATTCTTCCGTCCGCAGCACTGTTTGTATTTCTTTCCGCTTCCGCACGGGCATGGATCGTTTGGATATACTTTCTTTTCGGCACGTTTCTTCGGCTCACGTACTCCTGTATCATCCTTGTTCGTTCCGGTTACTTTTGCAACCTGTTCTCTTTCTACCTTCTGTTCCAGTTTGACATGCAGGATCGTACGTACCGTATCTTCCTCAATGCTTCTTGTCATCTCATCAAACATCTCGTATCCGATCATCTTGTACTCAACCTTTGGATCTCTCTGACCGTAAGCCTGAAGACCGATTCCCTGACGCAACTGATCCATATCATCGATATGATCCATCCATTTTGCGTCGATCACTTTCAGGAGAACGACACGCTCAATCTCACGCATATGCTCCGGCTCCGGAAATTCTGATTCTTTCGCCTCGTAAACCTTTGCCGCACGTTCTTTCAGCATATGCTTCAGTTCCGTCTGACTGATATCTTTGACATCTTCTTCCGTGATCACTTCCATCGGAATCGTATTCCGGATCGTCAGATTCAATTCTGTCAGATTCCACTCATCATAATCCTGATCCGGACTGGTTACCATGTCTACCGCGTTTTCCACATAATCATTCATCATGTGGAAGATAGAATCGCGCATGTTATCTCCATCCAGCACATGGCGTCTTTCTTCGTAAATAATCTCTCTCTGTTCGTTCATTACCTGGTCATATTCCAGCAGATTTTTACGGATTCCGAAGTTGTTGCTCTCGATCTTTTCCTGTGCTTTTTCAATCGCACTGGAAAGCATCTTATGCTCGATCTGCTCGCCGTCTTCCACACCAAGTGTATTGAACACATTCATCAGTCTTTCCGATCCGAACAGTCTCATCAGATCATCTTCCAGGGAAATGTAGAATCTGGATTCTCCCGGATCCCCCTGACGTCCGGAACGTCCACGCAGCTGGTTATCGATACGTCTGGATTCATGCCGCTCGGTTCCGATGATCTTAAGACCTCCGGCCGCCCTTGCTTCATCATCCAGTTTGATATCCGTACCACGGCCTGCCATGTTTGTTGCGATGGTTACCGCATCATGGATACCTGCCTGTGCAACGATTTCAGCTTCCAGTTCATGGAACTTGGCATTCAGTACGTTGTGTTTGATGCCGCGGCGCTTTAACATACCACTTAACAGTTCCGAATTGTCGATCGTGATCGTACCAACCAGTACCGGCTGGTGTTTTGCGTGCGCCTCTTCAATTGCATCGCACACAGCTCTGAACTTTTCTTTCTGTGTCTTATACACTGCATCTTCCAGATCCTGACGCTTTACAGGCACGTTTGTCGGAATCTCAATAACATCCATTCCGTAAATTTCACGAAATTCTTTTTCTTCCGTCAGAGCTGTACCTGTCATACCTGACTTTTTCGTATATTTATTGAACAGATTTTGGAATGTAATAGTTGCCAGTGTCTTGCTTTCCCGCTTAACCTTTACATGTTCTTTTGCTTCGATTGCCTGATGCAGTCCGTCCGAATAACGGCGTCCCGGCATGATACGTCCGGTAAATTCATCCACGATCAGCACTTCATCATCTTTTACTACATAATCCTTGTCACGGAACATCAGATTGTGTGCACGTAATGCAAGAATAATATTGTGCTGGATCTCCAGATTATCCGAATCTGCAAGGTTATCGATATGGAAGAACTTTTCAACTTTCTTTACACCATCTTCGGTAAGGTTGATATTCTTCTCCTTTTCATTAACAATGAAATCTCCTGTTTCTTCAATGTCCTCACCCATGATGGCATTCATCTTGGTGAATTCTCCGCTTGCCTCACCACGTTCCAGCTGACGTGCAAGTATATCACATGCTTCGTAAAGCTTTGTAGATTTCTCGCTCTGTCCGGAAATGATAAGTGGTGTCCTCGCCTCATCAATCAGTACGGAATCGACCTCATCGATCAGTGCATAGTTCAACCCTCTCTGCACAAGCTGTTCTTTATAAATAACCATGTTATCTCTCAGATAATCAAATCCGAGTTCGTTATTTGTCACATATGTGATGTCACAATCATATGCGGCACGTCTCTCATCATTATCCATGCTGTTCAGTACCACACCTACAGTCAGTCCGAGGAATTCATGTACCTGTCCCATCCATTCTGCATCACGTTTTGCCAGATAATCATTGACAGTTACAACATGTACGCCTTTTCCTTCCAGTGCATTCAGATAAGACGGCAGAGTTGCGACCAGTGTCTTACCTTCACCGGTTTTCATCTCTGCAATACGACCCTGATGCAGGATGATT
The DNA here is from genome assembly GCF_024168045.1 of Dorea longicatena. Lineage (GTDB taxonomy): Bacteria > Bacillota > Clostridia > Lachnospirales > Lachnospiraceae > Dorea_A. The sequence goes on along the minus strand of NZ_CP100126.1, from coordinate 927,156 downwards.
CCACCGATGATCTGTACGCGGTAATGCTTCATTCCCAACACACGGCTTGCCGCTTCTCTCACTACTGCATAAGCCTCCGGGAGAATATCATCTAAAGTCTCGCCATTTTCCAGACGGTCCTTAAATTCTTTTGTCTTTGCTTTCAATTCTTCATCTGAAAGCCGCTGCATATCTTCATCCAGTGCCATAACCGCATCTGCGATCGGATATACTCTTTTCAACTCATTCTGACTGTGAGTTCCAAATATTTTCTGTATAATATTCATTCGATGTATACTCCTTATTTCTCTTTAAGGCCGCGAAACGACCACTTTATCCATTATTTTATCACTATCCATACCTCAATTCAACTGATTTATAAAGTGTTAACACTTTATTTACGACCTGTTTATAGGGGATTACTTTTTGATTCCGCATGGCACATTAATGATATTCTTTTATCACTTCATACGGAATCCTGCCACCAAAGAGATCAAGCGCACTTCCAATCGTAAAATCAACCTTTCCGTTTCCGGTTCTGCGTATCTGTTCCAGATCCTCCATACTTCCGATACCTCCTGCATAAGTCACCGGAATGTCTGCCTGCTTCAGGATCTCTATCAGCTCCTGTTCTATTCCGGAAGCTTTCCCTTCCACATCCACACCATGTACCAGAAATTCGTCGCAATAACCGGACAGTCTGCCAAGGATCTTCGTTCCAAGCTCCACATTGGTAAATGTCTGCCAGCGGTCAGTTACGATATAATATCTTCCGTCCTTCTTCCTGCAGCTCAGATCCAGAACCACATGTTCTTTTCCCACTGCCATACATAATTTTTTCAGATTATCCCAGTAGATTTCACCATTTTTGAATACATAAGAAGTCACAATCACATGGCTTGCTCCTGCCCGGATATATTCCGAAGCATTGTCTGCCGTAATTCCGCCTCCGATCTGTAATCCTCCCGGATACGCATGCAATGCCTTTAATGCCTGTTTTTTTGTCTGTCCGTAATATTCCGACGATGCCGGATTCAGGAGAATGACATGTCCCCCTTTCAGTCCGTCTTTTTTATACATTTCCGCAAAATAATCGGCTCCCTGATCTGCCGCGAAATTCTCTTCCGCCTGGTCTCCCTGATCCCGAAGGCTCCCTCCGACAATCTGTTTTACTTTTCCGTTATGTATATCAATGCATGGTCTGAATTTCATAAATGTTTATCTCCTTTTTGCGTTTTCAACCATTTTACCACACTAAAGTACAGCCGTCCAGTTTGCCGCGAATGCCCCGGACAACAACGAAGGATGCCGGAAGGATATTTTTCCTTCACCCCGGCATCCTTGTTTTGTACTTTTTGTCTTACCTTGCAGCAATCAGGTGTCCCTTTTCCTATCTGGTATTATCCGTATCATTTTTTCCTGTATCATTTTTTCCTGTATCGTTTTTTTCCGTATCGTTTTTTTCCGTATCGTCCGGATCCAGATCATCTACGATGTCATCCACACCGTCTTCTACACCATCTTCCACTTCATTTACTGCGTTATCATCTGTATTATTTGTATTATTTCCACAGCCGGTCAGCCCCAACATTGCTCCTGCACACATTAATATCAGCAGCATTTTTTTCCATTGTTTCATTGTACAATCTTCCTTTCGTATATTTTTCATCTGCCATCAAGTATTACCTGTCATCAGTAATATCTGCATTTTTTGAAAATATATACAAAATCCGTATGCTGCTGATACTGGTATTTTTTTACATTTCTACAGTCTCTCTGCTATCACACCACTTCTGTATGCTGCAAGGAGCACTTCCAAATCTGCGATCTGTTCTTTCAGATGTCTTCCCACATCGGTATCTTCCACTTTTTTACGTTCCAATGTCCGTTTAACTACGGTACTGTCTGAATGTATATCACTTTCCTTCTCAATGGCCGCTTCTGTAGATTCAAACGGCTCATGCGCAGCCAGGATCAGTCCATAAGAATTGTAAATCAATGTATATCCTGCAATACCTGTTTCTTTCTGATACGCTCTCGAAAATCCACCATCGATCACCAGAACTTTTCCGCCGCACTTGATCGGTTTTTCCCCATCTTTGCATTTTACCGGTACATGACCGTTGATAATATGCGCATCTTCATTTTCCAGTCCGAATTCTTTCAGTATATGGCAGATTACCTTTTCATCTTCCAGCAACAGATAATATGGATTTTTCTTCTCTTTATGTGTCTCTTTTTCTGCCAGGAAATAACGTTCGAACGTCGCCATCTTGTCTTTACCGAACAGTGGTGAATTCTCGCTCAGCCAGATATACCACATAATGTCTTTTCCACGTTCTTTTTCCTTAGAATCCATAGCATAGAATCCTTTTCTTACATAACTTTCAAGGACTTCATAGAGACCTTTCCCCTTATATGTATGACCGAAAATCCTCACACTCTTCAGATTGCCATCTTCTTTTAATGGTACACAGCCATGATATAACAGATTTCCATTATACACTTTATATAATCCGCCTTTGTTCAACAGGAAATGCATATGGCTCTGTAATTTTTCACAGTTTTCAAATGCCCTTTCCAAACGCTCCATAATATCCTCTTCTTCTTTGGTAAGTGCATATGGCTTTTTCGGGTCAATTGTCGGGAAATTCGAATCCAGCATTTTATATTCTTTCCCATCCAGTTCAATTGTACCCTTTTCATAGTCAATATGATGCAGGAGATTGCGTTTATCCAGTTTAAATCCCGGATTTTTCTTGATAATCTGCCCTTCTACCTTGAACTGGATCACCGAAATCGCTTTGTGCATCTTCACATCCAGCAGCATCTCACTTGCACTGTAATTCGGACTGCCTTTTAATTTGAAACATTCGCACGGATCATCCCGATATGTATTCATGGCAAATGTTGCCAGCGGAAGCAGATTGATTCCATATCCTTCTTCCAGAATGTCCAGATTTCCATATCTCGCACAGATACGGATCACATTGGCAATACATCCTCTCTGCCCGGCTGCCGCACCCATCCACAGGACATCATGGTTGCCCCACTGGATATCTACCGAATGATAGTCCATCAGCTTGTCCATGATAATATGCGGTCCCGGTCCTCTGTCATAAATATCCCCCACAATATGCAGATGGTCTACCGTCAGCCGTTGGATCAGTTCACTCATGGCAATAATAAATTTCTCTGCCCTTCCGATACGGATGATCGTGCTTACGATTGCATTATAGTAAGACTCTTTATCCGTCATATCCTTTTTCTCCGTGATCAGCTCTTCAATCACATATGCAAAATCTGCGGGCAATGCTTTTCTGACCTTTGATCTGGTATACTTGCTGGCGGTTCTTTTGCAGATTTCGATCAGGCGATATAGTGTGATCTTATACCAGTCTTCCATATTCTTTTCCGTCTTCTTGATCCGGTCCATCTTCTCTTTCGGATAATAAATAAGAGTAGCAAGCGTCTGTTTGTCCCTGCTACTCAAAGTATTACCGAATACATCATCAATTTTACGGCGCACAGAACCAGAGCCATTCTTTAAAACATGTGCGAATGCCTCGTATTCCCCATGAATGTCCGTCAGAAAATGTTCTGTACCCTTTGGCAGATTTAAGATTGCCTGCAGATTGATGATCTCTGTAGAAGCTTTGGCGATGGTCGGATACAGTTGAGAAAGTCTTTCCAGATAACGTTCCTCCAATTGTCTCATAATTACCTCCCGGTCTCCCCTTTATTTTTTTAAGATGCCGGGATTGTGTGAGCACAAAGCACAGAACAATCCACCGGCATCATAGATGGGACTTTAGATTCCAATATCTTATATCATATCACATTTTAGAACTGGATCACATCTGACATATCATATCTTCCGGCCGGTTTTCCTGCCAGGAACTTTGCAGCCTCCACTGCTCCTTTTCCAAATACCGCTTTGGAATACGCTGTATGTTTGAACTCGATCACTTCATCCTGCCCTGCAAAAAGCACCTCATGATCTCCAACGATCGTTCCTCCGCGTACAGCTGAAATTCCGATTTCTTTTCCGTCGCGTTTCTGGCGCACCTGGCTTCTATCATATACATAATGATACTGATTATCCGCTGCTTCATTGATAGAATCAGCCAGTGCAAGTGCAGTACCGCTTGGTGCATCCAGCTTCTGATTATGGTGCTTCTCTACCAGTTCGATATCATATCCTGCCGGTGAAAGTACCTTAGTAGCATCCTGCAAGATCTTCAGAAGCAGGTTGATTCCAAGTGACATATTTGCAGATTTTAAAACTGCAACTTTCTTTGCAGATTCTTCCACCTTTGCAAGCTGCTCTTCTGAAAGTCCTGTTGTACAAAGTACGACCGGCACCTGCTTCTCCACGCAATAACCCAACAATTCATCTGCTGCCGCTGCATTCGAAAAATCAATGATAACGTCCGCTTCCACATCGCACGCACCAATGTTCTCAAATACAGGGTACTCATTTGGCACTTTGGTGTATTTATCAATACCTGCTACAAGTTCAATTCCTTCTGTGTTCTTGATAATATCTGTAATAACACGTCCCATATGTCCGTTACATCCATGCATAATTGCTTTTACCATATTCTTGTCCTCCTCTGTATACATGCTTCTTCCGGGCGTATGCCGGTAAAAACAAAGGATACCATAGACGTATGATATCCTTCTGTCTTTTTATTATACTAACTGAATACCGAAATCTTTCATTGCCTGAGCAAGATTCTTCTCATGTTCAGGGGATATCTCTGTAAGCGGCATGCGAAGCGGGCCACAGTCGATTCCCATCAGCTGCATTGCTTTCTTAACCGGGATTGGATTCACTTCACAGAATAACTGATCGATCAGAGGGAGTGCTTTCAGCTGAAGTTCTGCACTTCCTTTCACATCCCCTTCAAAATACTTCTCACAAATGTCATGTGCTGCATCCGGTGCCACATTCGACAGTACAGAGATCACACCTTTTCCTCCAAGTGATAATACCGGCACGATCTGATCATCATTTCCTGAATAGAGGTCAACATTACCGTCTGTCAGGTTCATGATCTTTGCAACCTGTGAGATATTTCCTGATGCTTCTTTGATGCCCACGATATTATCTACATCTTTTACCAGTCTTGCAACTGTTGCAGGTTCAATATTACAGCCTGTTCTGCTGGCAACACTGTACATAATGATCGGTGCTTTCACTTCTTTTGCTACCGCACTGAAATGTCCGATAAGTCCGTTCTGCGTTGCTTTATTGTAATAAGGTGTAACCAGAAGCAGACCGTCTGCTCCATACTCGGAAGCTTCTTTTGACATGTCTATTGCAGTACGTGTACAATTGGAACCTGTTCCCGCGATAACCGGAACTCTCTTATTCACACGGTCGATTGTGAATTTCACACACTGCATGTGTTCTTCTTCTGTCATGGTAGCAGACTCTCCTGTTGTACCACAGATTACAATGCTGTCTGTTTTATGTGCACAATGAAACTCGATCAACTCATCAAGCCTGTCATAGTTAATACTTCCATCTTCATTAAATGGTGTGACTATTGCCACGCCGGCTCCTGTAAAAATAGCCATAGTGATCCTCCTGACTTTCATATAATCTAATGAAATTCTATCATCAATTAAATATGATGTCAATCCGAACCCTTATCGAAAATTCATCCTTTACACCGGCTCATCCATACATTCCAGCTTGCTGACCGATACCTCGTAGGCAACTCTTTTCTGTGTTTCTGTTTCTGTGATCTTCTTCGTATATTCACGGCTCTGAATTCTTCCAACCACCTGCACGTGCTCCCCAACTTCAAATGCAGAAGCGAATCTGGCATTCCTTCCCCAGCAGATACATGGAATGTAATCGGATTTCCCGTACGGTCTGTTCACTGCCAGCAACAGATCTGCGATTTCCCTTCCCAGCGGTGTTTTTCTATATACCGGCTGTTTACAGATATATCCATCCAGTAAGATTTGATTCGTCTTTGCCCCGTCAAGCTCTTCTTCAATAAAAAAGAGTTCTCTGACAAAAACAGAAAGAATCAATCTGTTTTTCATCTCTTCGTGCCTGTTGTAAGACCGGAATTGTCCGTTTACCATAATAAATTCCCCTGTATAATCTTTCGAAACATCTATCAGACGTTCTGAAATCATCAGCGGTATCCTGTCTTTGGAATTACTGAGTCTTTTCACATCCACTTCTACCATATAAAAGCCTTCTCCGAATACTTCATGGCTGAATAAAAACGGGGATACGATTTCTCCCATCATAGTTACCTGGTTGTTCTCAATCATCTTATCTGACATAATTTTGTAATCTCCCTTCCTCTGGATCGTATTTTAAGTCATTACAAAGTCTATGAATCAAATCAGCATTTTAGAACTAAATACTTGTAAATTTCAAAAAATGTGATAAACTAATGTGGTTGCAGATAATAATAGGTAGAGAAAAGGAAGATTCGTAATGAAGACAAAACGTGAAGATGTACGTAATATCGCGATTATTGCCCATGTTGACCATGGTAAGACAACATTAGTAGATGAATTATTAAAGCAAAGCGGTGTATTCCGTGAAAATCAGGAAGTAGCAGAACGTGTCATGGACTCTAACGATATCGAAAGAGAACGTGGAATCACGATCCTCTCCAAGAATACTGCCGTCACCTATAACGGTGTAAAAATCAATATTATAGATACTCCGGGACATGCTGATTTCGGCGGCGAAGTAGAACGTGTCCTTAAAATGGTTAATGGTGTTATCCTCGTTGTTGATGCGTTCGAGGGTGCTATGCCGCAGACCAAATTTGTACTCCGCAAGGCAATGGAGTTAAAACTTCCGGTCATCGTATGTATCAATAAGATTGACCGTCCGGAAGCAAGAGCCGAAGAAGTTATCGATGAAGTTCTGGAACTGCTCATTGACCTTGGTGCTTCTGATGAACAGTTAGACTGCCCATTCGTATACGCATCCGCTAAGAATGGTGTGGCTGCACTTGAGATTTCGGATGAAATGAAAGACATGAAGCCTCTGTTTGAGACCATTCTGGATTATATTCCTGCACCAGAAGGTGATCCGGAAGCTCCGACTCAGGTTCTGATCAGTACGATCGACTATAATGAATATGTTGGACGTATCGGTGTTGGTAAAGTAGATAACGGTACGATCGCAGTTAACCAGGACATGGTTGTTGTCAACCATCATGATCCTGACAAACAGAAGAAAGTTAAGATCAGTAAATTATATGAATTTGACGGTCTGCAGAAAGTAGAAGTAAAAGAAGCATCTATCGGTGCAATCGTGGCAATTTCAGGTATCTCTGACATTTCCATCGGTGATACACTCTGCTCACCTGAAAATCCGACACCAATTCCGTTCCAGAAGATTTCTGAACCAACAATCTCTATGGATTTCGTTGTAAATGACAGTCCGTTTGCCGGACAGGAAGGAAAATATGTAACTTCCCGTCACTTACGTGATCGTCTGATGCGCGAACTGAACACAGATGTCAGCCTTCGTGTTGAAGATACCGAAAACATGGACGCATTCAAAGTATCCGGACGTGGTGAACTTCACCTTTCCGTTCTAATCGAGAATATGAGACGTGAAGGATATGAATTCGCAGTCAGCAAAGCTGAGGTTCTGTATCACAAAGACGAGAATGGTAAACTTCTTGAGCCAATGGAGATTGCTTACATTGATGTACCTGATGAATACACTGGTGTCGTTATTGATAAACTGAGCCAGAGAAAAGGTGAATTACAGACAATGGGTGCTGCCAATGGTGGATATACACGTCTTGAGTTCCGTATCCCATCCCGTGGTCTGATCGGTTACCGTGGTGATTTCCTGACAGACACAAAGGGAAATGGTATCATGAACACTGCATTCGACGGATACGCTCCATATAAGGGAGATATCCAGTATCGTAAACAGGGATCTCTGATTGCATACGAGACCGGTGAGTCTGTAACTTATGGTCTGTACAGTGCTCAGGAGCGTGGAACACTCTTCATCGGTGCCGGTGAAAAAGTTTATTCCGGTATGGTCATCGGTGAAAATGCAAAAACAGATGATATCGAAGTAAATGTATGTAAGACCAAGCATCTTACCAATACTCGTTCTTCCAGCGCAGATGATGCACTTCGTCTGACACCTCCGACGGTCCTCAGTCTGGAGCAGGCAATCGACTTCATCGATACAGATGAACTTCTGGAGGTTACTCCGGAATCACTCCGTATTCGTAAAAAGATTCTGGATCCTAAGATGAGAAAACGTGTAAATCGCTAATGAATAAACATTTACGGTTATAACTGACCGCACGAAAGCGGCAGAAAATAAAATATATAAAACAGTTTTTGTTCACGAAAACCTGACAATTTATATATTTTATTTTCTGCCGCTTTTTTGTTCTCATCTGCAGCACACATTACTAAAAATTTTTCTTCTCCATTGTTCTTCATTTTGATATGATATCTTTCTTTGGGATATTGGCAAATATCTTTTTTTCACTTATACTGGAATTACAGCGAAAATCTATATAAAAGAAAGGAATCCACGAATGAAAGAACTGATTTCTCACCTTCTCAAACAGGTGGCCGCAATTCTGGAATATGTGATTGCATTTATGCTTGCGATCGGTATCATACTGCTTTGCCTTCGTATGGTATGTTCACTTCAGTATATTCCGAATCTGAACACCTATCCGAATTACGATGATCTTCTCGAGGTTTGTTTTAATCTGATCATCGGTGTCGAATTGATCCGTATGATGTATTCGCACTCTCCGAGTACCGTATTTGAGGTTCTGCTTTTTGCGATTGCAAGACACATCATTATGGACCACACTTCCATCTACAGCAGTCTGATCGGCGTCTGTTCCATCGCAGTCTTATTTGCAACCAGAAAATTCTTATTCTCAGAATTCGACATAGCAGACGAAACGGTATTCCGTGCTTCAACCAAGGCTAAAGTTGTCAACAAGATTCTCAGCGTGAGCATTCCGCATGAAGCAGATGATACCCTTTCCAATGTACTGCTGCGGCATCTCGAAGAACAGAATATCACGCCCCGTGTTGGTGCATGTTATTACTTCCACGATTGCGGTCTGCGGGTTGCCAAACTTCATGATGGAAAAATTTCAAGAATTCAGGTAATTCGTGCTATACATTAGCGGCCAAACATGTTATACTACACATATCAGATAGATTGCCGGTTCGAGTAACAATTGTCAGATTATAATTCATTTATTTGATGATTGTATAACGTGCAATTATTTGAAATTATGTCGCAAAGGAGTTGGGCATCATGAAATTTATTATTATTGGAAAGAACATCGATGTAACACCAGGCTTAAGAGAGGCCGTAGAAAGCAAGTTAGGAAAGTTAGGAAGGTACTTTACTCCGAATACAGAGATTCACGTAACCTTAAGTGTACAGAAAGGACATCAGAAAATTGAAGTAACAATTCCTGTAAAGGGTGGTCTGGTTCGTTCCGAACAGGAAAGTTCTGATATGTATGTATCGATTGATCTTGTAGAAGAAGTCATCGAACGTCAACTTCGTAAATATAAAAATAAACTGGTAGCACGTGAACAGGAAGGCGGTAACTTCAAACAGGAATTCTTTGACGCCGAAGATAATATTGAAGATGACGGCGAGATTAAAATCGTACGTACCAAAAAATTCGGATTTAAACCTATGTATCCGGAAGATGCGTGTGTTCAGATGGAACTTCTCGGACATGATTTTTATGTATTCTGTAACGCAGAGTCTGACGAAGTAAATGTTGTATATAGACGTAAGAACGGAACATTTGGATTGATCGAACCAGAATTTTCTTAAAATTCTATATAAAATGCAACACAATACCTGTAATGCAGGATGCAAAAAAGAGACGGCAGCCTATCATGCCGTCTCTTTTTTATTTCCTGTATGCACCAGAAACCATCAAAGCAATTATTCCAAAACCGTTGGCACACCGTCAATCTCAGCATAATAACACTCTTCTTTCGGTGTCATATCTGCCTGTGCGTTCGTCCCTTCCGTAATTGCATGCATCACCTGTTCCAGTTCCGTCTTCGGGATCAGTACTTCCAATTCTACTTTATCCGTATATACCGTATCCAGTATTTTCAGCTCTCTCTGGGCCAGAATGTACTGGATCTTACCGAATGTTGTATAATCTGTCTCTATATGAAGTTTCACACCCAGAATCTTCGTTATCACGACCGATGCCCGCAGACCGGCTTTCACAGCTTGTGAATAAGCCCGAACCAGCCCTCCTGTCCCAAGCAGTGTACCGCCAAAATAACGTGTCACAACCACAGCCACATTCCTCAGTTCATTTCCAAGCAATACATCCAACATTGGTTTTCCGGCTGTTCCGTTCGGCTCTCCGTCATCACTGCAGCGCTGAAGCTGTCCTCTCTCTCCGATCACATATGCAAAACAGTTATGTCTGGCATCCCAGTATTTCTTTTTTGTCTTTTCTATAAATTCCAGTGCTTCTTCTTCATTCTCCACCGGTATTACAGTTGCGATAAATCTTGATTTTTTTTCTACAATCTCATCTTCTCCGCCCTGATAGATGGTTCTGTATTCTGGTAACATTTTGTCGTCCTTTCGTATAATTTGTAAATTTATACATAATATAATACCTAATTTCTTAAGATTTTCCTAGTCTAATATGAAGTTTTCATTTTTTTCTTTATAAAAGAGTGTACATTTGCTATAATAACCTGGTATAAAGGAGGCCTAAACGCATGAATTATGGAAAGAAAAAGGCTGCGAAAAGGCAGAAAAAAATAACGTCCAAATCTACGATGCAGGGAAAACGTATCGTTGTCCGTTTATTCAAAGCATTACTGATCTGTATTGTTCTTGCAGCAGTAGTCGGAGTAGCCGGCGGCGGTCTTTTTATAAAAAAGATCATTGATGATACTCCTCATGTCTCCGCATCTGACGTTAAACCGAAAGGATTTACCACTTTCGTCTACGCCGATGACGGCAGCACAGAGATTGAACGATTTGTATCTTCCGGTTCTAACAGGGTATACAAATCCGTTGATGAGATACCAAAAGATCTGCAGCATGCTTTTGTTGCGATTGAAGATGAACGTTTTTACAAACACAACGGTATAGATTTGCAGGGTATTGCCCGTGCTGCAGTAGTCGGCATTGCAAGAGGTGGTAATTTCACTGAAGGTGCCAGTACTCTTACACAGCAGCTGATCAAGAACAATGTGTTCCCGAACTTTACCAAAGAAAAAACGTTTTATGACAAATTCCAGCGTAAGATCCAGGAACAGTATCTTGCTTTACAGATTGAAAAGAAAATGGATAAAAGCGAGATCATTGAAAGTTATCTGAATACGATCAATCTTGGGCAGAACTGTCTCGGGGTTCAGGCTGCATCGCAGCGTTATTTCGGAAAAGATGTATCTGATCTGACCTTATCTGAATGTGCAGTCATTGCCGGAATCACACAAAGTCCAAGTACTTATGATCCGATCACTCATCCGGATAACAATAAAGTAAGACGCAATAAAGTATTAAAGAATATGCTGGAACAGGATTATATCAGCCAGAAACAATATGATGAAGCACTTGCCGATGATGTATATGCGCGGATCCAGACAACCAATACTGCTTCTCAGGCAGATAATACCTATAGTTATTTTGTTGATGCACTTGCCCAGCAAGTTATTCAGGATCTGAAAGACCAGCTTGGTTATACTGATACGCAGGCTTATAATGCTGTTTACAGCGGCGGTCTTAGTATTTATTCTACACAGAATCAAACCATGCAGCAGATCTGCGATGAAGAAGCCAATGATGATTCCAATTATCCGGGACTGAAAGAATATGGTCTGGATTATGCACTGACTGTAACCCGTGCCGATGGATCAACGGAAAATTATGGCAGCAATAACATCAAGAATTATGTAAAAGAAACTTACGGAAAAGATCAGGGACTTTTATATTCCAGCGAAGATGCTGCCAGAGCAATGGTCGAAGAATGGAAAGCAACAATTGCCAGGGAGGGAGATACTTATGATGAACGTATCACGATCACTCCGCAGCCACAGTCTTCTATCACGATCATGGATCAGAAGACCGGACAGATCAAAGCAATGGTCGGCGGACGTGGAGAAAAAGCTTCCAGCCTTGGTCTTAACAGAGCCTACCAGGGTTCTAAGAGACAGCCGGGATCTACATTCAAGATTCTTGCGGCTTATGCACCGGCATTAGATTCCTGTGACAAAACTCTTGCAACAACAATTGATGATGAACCATATACACTGAAAAACGGACAGGTTTTAAGAAATGCCAATAAGCAATATGGCGGTACTACAACTCTCCGTGAAGGTATCAAACGTTCCATCAACGTAGTAGCTGTAAAATTAAGTGATGAGATCACTCAGGAATTAGGCTATGAGTATTGTCAGAAATTCGGAATCAGTACTCTTGTAAAAAATAAGACGATCAATGGAAAAGTGTTCGATGACAGCACTTCCCAGACTCTTGCTCTTGGTGGTATCACAGAAGGTGTCTACAATTACGAAATGTGTGCAGCATATGCAACGATTGCCAACGGCGGCGAATATAATAAACCAACGCTTTACAGCAAAGTAGTTGACCATGATGGCAATGTCCTTCTGGATGGTACCGGCGAATCACATACCGTACTCAAAGACAGTACAGCATACCTTCTCACCAGCGCAATGGAAGATGTCGTCAATTCCGGTACCGGTACTGCATGCCAGCTTCCTAATATGCCGGTAGCCGGTAAAACTGGTACCACAACTTCCAACAAAGACTTATGGTTCTGTGGATTTACACCATATTATACCTGTGCCGTATGGGGAGGATATGATGACAACAAGGAATGTGATTATGACACAAGTTTCCGTTTCAGACTCTGGAAAGGTATCATGAGCCGTATTCACGAGAATCTGGAAGAAAAAGATTTCAAAGTTCCTTCTTCCGTTGAACGTAAAAGCATCTGTACAATTACAGGAAAACTCGCAGGAAGCGGATGCCCGTCTATTACAGAATATTTTGCAAAAGACACACTGCCTACCGAAACATGTTCCGGACATGGATATTCATACGGAAGCAAATCGAACTCTTCCACAGAAGACGACAGCAATTCTACTGCTAATACTTCCGGCGATTCCAATAGAGAAAACGGCAGTAATTCAACGGCCGGCAATACAACCGGTAACACAGCAACCGGCGGCGATACAACCGGCGGTACTACAACGGGCGGCTCAACCGGTAGTACTACAACGGGCGGCTCAACCGGTGGTTCAACCGGCGGTTCAACCGGCGGTACTACAGGTGGTTCAACCGGCGGTTCAACCGGCGGTACTACAGGTGGTTCAACCGGCAGCGATACAACCGGTGGCTCAACCGGCGGTACTACACCTCAGTAATATATAGAAAAATGCGGGATAGTTAAAACCATCCCGCATTTTTTATACATATTTTTTTGATTGTAAAATCAATCTCATTTTTTCCAATATCCTTTATGAAAGAATTAATTTAGCAGCTCCACAGATTCCTGCATCATTCCCTAATGTCGCAAGGACAAATTCGGTATCTTTGTTAGCAAAAAAAGCTCTCTCTTTAAAGTTCTTTTCCACATACTCTATCAGTACTTCACCTGCTTTGGATACACCCCCGCCAATCACAATTGCTGACGGATCTACCACTGCTGCCAAATTAGCCATTGCATGTCCGAGATATTTTCCAAATTCTTCTGCAATCTCTTTTGCCACTGCATCTCCGGCTTTCACTGCATCAAATACAGTCTTTGCACTGACTTCCTGCTCTCTTAATACTGACTTGGCATCATCTTTGGCAAGACGGATATTCGCCAGTCTGGTAATTCCTGTGGCTGATGCATATTGCTCCAGACATCCGGTATTACCACATCCGCAATGATCTGTCTCTTCATAATTCACACAGAGATGCCCAATCTCACCACCGGCACCATGCGCTCCTACCAATGGTTTTCCATCAATGATAATTCCACCACCTACACCTGTTCCAAGCGTTACCATAACGATATTTTTGCGTCCTTTGCCGGCTCCCAGCCACATTTCTCCAAGTGCGGCTACATTGGCATCATTACCGATCTCGGCTCTCATACCGGAAAGCTCTTCCATCTCTCTTTTTACTTCTTTATATCCCCATCCGAGGTTTGCAGTGTTCTGTACCACACCTTCTGCATTCACCGGTGCCGGAACTCCGACTCCGATTCCTTCCACCTCATCTCTGCCGATCTTCTTTTCTTCAAGCTTTTCCTTTAACGCCTCTGCGATATCCGGAAGAACTGCCTCTCCCTGATTCTCTGTACGGGTCTTAATCTCCCACTTATCTACAATCTCCCCATCGGTCGTAAACAAACCTAATTTTACTGTTGTTCCCCCGATATCTACACCAAAACAATATTTCATTTTGCTACTCTCCTATTTTTTTGTTAGATTCTGCTGTACACGCTTGTACAGTTCCTGTGCTGCATTATATCCCATCTGTTTCTGTCTGTGGTTAACGGCCGCTGTCTCAACAATAATCGCCAGATTACGTCCAGGACGTATTGGAAGATGATGACACACCACTTTATTTCCAAGGAATTCTGTATACTCTTCTTCCAGTCCGAGACGGTCATATTCTTTGTTCTTATTCCACTCTTCAAGCGTGATAACAAGATCAATATTCTGTGTCTCCCTGACACTCAGTACACCGAACAATGCTTTTACATCTACAATACCGATACCACGCAATTCAATGAAATGTCTTGTGATATCCGGTGCCGATCCAACCAGTGTCTCATCACTGACTCTGCGGATCTCTACGACATCATCACTGACAAGACGGTGTCCACGCTTGATCAGTTCCAGTGCGGCTTCACTCTTACCGATTCCACTTTCACCCATGATCAGCACACCAACACCGTATACATCAACCAGCACACCATGAATAGAAATGCATGGTGCAAGTTCCACATTCAGCCATCGGATAATCTCTGCTGTAAATTCCGATGTCTTCTTCTCTGTCTGGAATACAGGGATATTTGCCTTTTCTGCCATCTCCAGAAGCATCTTTTCCGGTGGAAGATTCCTGCAGAAGATCAGGCAAGGGATCTTATAAGAAAGCAGTGTCTCATAAATCCGCTTTTTCTTATCTTCATCTGTCATCTTCTCCAGAAATGTATATTCTACATAACCAATGATCTGTACACGTTCTGAATCAAAATGTTCAAAAAATCCTGTAAGCTGCAGTGCCGGTCTGTTAATATCTGGTATCTCTACATCTTTATCAGACAAATCTACATCCGGTGTTAAATTTTTAAGATTCATTTTTTCAACAAGTGTTTTTAATTCAACTTTATTCGCCATATTCTTCTACCTCACACGCATTAAAAATCTCTTTAATTATTATACCATACTTAATGATTCTGGTGAAAAAATTTATATACTTCCTGTGCAGATTTTTCATTCATACTTGGCAGTTCTTTTAACTCTTCTACTGTTGTATTACGGATTGCATCAATATTCTCAAAGCACCGCATCAGATCTTTTCTTCTTGCAGGGCCGACTCCCGGAATATCGTCCAGCACAGAATGCACCTGCCCCTTGCTGCGCAATTGTCTGTGAAATGTAATTGCAAAACGGTGCGCTTCGTCCTGTATCCTGGTAATCAGCCGGAAACATTCCGAGTTGCGGTCAATCGGAAGTTCAGTATTATTAAAATACAGTCCTCTCGTTCTGTGATTGTCATCTTTTACCATTCCACACACCGGAATATGCAGATGAAGCTTTTCCAGTACTTCCAGTGCTATATTCACCTGCCCCCGTCCTCCGTCCATCATGATCAGATCCGGAAATATCTGAAAGCCTCCGGTTTCACTTTCTTCCTGCTGTTCACGCAATCCATGCCCGAATCTTCTGGTCAGTACTTCATTCATACTGGCATAATCATCCGGACCCTGCACAGTTTTAATTTTGAATTTGCGGTAATCGTTCCGTTTTGGTTTCCCATGTTCATAGACTACCATCGATCCGACAGAATCGAATCCGTTCGTATTGGAAATATCATATGCCTCCATGCGTATGATGCCTTTTAGTCCCAGTATCTTTTCCAGTTCTTTCACTGCACCGATCGTTCTTCCCTCTTCACGTTTCAGACGTTCTCTGTCATTCTTTAACACCATCTGCGCATTCTTTTGTGCCAGTTCTACCAGTTTTTCCTTCGTTCCCTTCTTCGGAATGCGAAGATGTACTCTGCGTTCTCTCCTTGCCGTCAGCCATTCTTCAATGATATCCTGATCTTCAATCTCTTCCGGCAGCATCAGTTCCGCAGGAATATATGGTGTACCTGCATAGAACTGCTTGATAAAGCTTGACAATATCTCGCCTTCCGTATCATTTTCTGCGCTCTTCAGATAAAAATGATCCCGTCCGATCAGTCTTCCGCTTCGAATAAAGAATACCTGCACAACTGCATCTTCTCCCTCAGAAGCCATTGCAATGATATCTCTGTCATCTCCTGCCGTATCTGTAATTTTCTGCTTCTGAGCAACCTTCTGTACACTTGTAAGCAGTTCTCTGTATTCAATTGCTTTTTCGAACTCCAGACTATCCGATGCTGCCATCATCTTTTCTTCCAGTTCTTTTAACACCAGATCATAATGTCCATTCAGGAAACGTACAACTTCGTCTATGGATTTCCGATACTCTTCCTGAGAAATGTATCCCTGGCATGGTGCCTGGCACTGATGGATATGATAATTCAGACAAGGTCTCTCTTTCCCTATGTCTTTTGGCAGCGAACGGTTACAGCTGCGGATATGATAAAGCTTACGGATCAATTCTATCGTATCTTTCACTGCACCTGCACTGGTATAAGGCCCAAAATATTTTGCCTTGTCCTTCTTCATCTGTCTTGCCAGCATAACCCTCGGAAACGGCTCATTTACTGTAACTTTTATAAACGGATAACTCTTGTCATCCATCAGCATAGTATTATACTTCGGTCTGTGTTCCTTTATCAGATTACACTCCAACACCAGTGCTTCCAATTCAGAATCTGTCACAATGTATTCAAATCTGGAAATATGTGTCACCATCTGTTCTATCTTGGCACCTTTATTCCTGCTGCTCTGAAAATACTGACGGACACGGTTCTTAAGGCTGATTGCCTTTCCGACATAGATGATTGCATCCTTTTCATCGTGCATCAGGTATACACCCGGTTTTCCAGGCAGCTTCTTCAGTTCCTCCTGTATGTTAAAATTCTCCATATACGTCTCCTGTATATTTTCTATTTTCTAATTCTAAACATCTTCTCTGATTTTTTGAATCCTGTTATCGCTCTTTTTCCGACTCTTTTACAATCAATAAAGAATAATAGCCTGCCTGCTCCGGAACATCTTCTATTCTTTCATAGATCCGCTCCTCTGGCATTCCACAGTTTTCTATCATCTTTACATTCACATTTCCGTCTTTTTCTTCCAGAGTCCTCTTTACTTCACTTATTCCGGATGCGGACTTCATCAGAATCTTTGTACCGGAATAGTTTAGTGCCGCTTCCATCCCATAGCTGGATGGGATTACATGAAGTTCTTCTGCCCGGTCAACAAGACTGTCATCCATTCTCGCCGCTGCAGCACAAAAGGACGGAATTCCGCTGATGATCGTTGTCTCATACCCTTTTGCTTTTATTATGCGGTGGATGTACATATAAGTCGAATAGATTGTCGGATCTCCCAGCGTCAGATATGCTACATCCTTCCCTTTTTCCAGTTCTTCTATAATTCTCCCTGCTGCATTTTCATAATTTCGATCCAGAATCTGTCTGTCCTTTGTCATCGGCGTATCCAGATCCAGGAATTCTTTTTCTTCCATGTTCTCTATCATCTCCGCTGCAATCCTGTAGCTGACCGCATGTTTCCTGCCTCTCGCAGGCACTGCGAGCACTTGGCATTCCTTTATGATACGCACTGCTTTATATGTCATAAGTTCCGGATCTCCTGGTCCGACTCCAACTCCGAATAATCTTCCCTTCATACTCTTTCCTCCAGAATACTCTCATCCTGCCTATTATATACCAGGCAGATATAATTGAAAAGAAAAAAGATACAGGGCCTTCTCAAACTTTACCCTGTATCTTTCCTCGTATATCTATTCTCTTTATACTTATTCTTCTTCGCAGACAACTTCCTTTATTGCTTCAACAGGTTCTTCGGCTGTATCATCTGCAGATTTCATAACAAACCCTTCACCTTCTACCGGATTCATACCGATTCTTGCTTCTTCCTTCTTCGGTGCATCCGGATCAATTCCTTCTACTTCATGGAAGATTTCCATAAATTCTTTTCCGGTGATCGTCTCTTTTTCGATCAGGAATGCCGCAATCCTATCCAGTGACTGTCTGTGATCTCTCAGCAGTTGTTTTGCTTCTTCATAGGCATCTTTCAGCATCTTCATGACTTCTTCATCAATCTCGGATGCTGTCTGCTGTCCACAGTTGCTGACCGGACGTCCGTCCAGATAACGGTTCTGAATGGATTCCAGACCGATCAGTCCGAACTTCTCACTCATACCATACTGTGTGATCATGGCTCTTGCAACGCTTGTTGCTTTCTCGATATCATTGGAAGCTCCCGTTGTAACCGTATCAAATACCACTTCTTCTGCGGCACGTCCTGCAAGCAATCCGACTAACATCGCCTGAAGTTCCTTCTTCGTATTCAGGAATTTTTCTTCCTCCGGAGTCTGCATAACATAACCAAGTGCTCCCATCGTACGTGGAACAATCGTAATCTTCTGTACCGGTTCCGCATCTTTCTGCAATGCGCTTACCAGCGCATGTCCGACTTCATGGTAGGAAACGATTCTCCGTTCTTCCTGACTCATAATCCGGTCTTTCTTCTCTTTTCCTACAAGTACTACTTCTACTGCTTCAAATAAGTCTGACTGACACACTGCATTTCTTCCATGTTTTACTGCATTGATTGCTGCCTCATTGATCATATTGGCGAGATCGGAACCAACTGCTCCTGAAGTTGCCAGTGCAATCTCTTCCAGATTAACAGTCTCATCCATCTTTACATCTTTAGAATGTACCTTCAGGACCTCTACACGTCCTTTCAGATCTGGTTTTTCCACGATGATTCGTCTGTCAAAACGTCCTGGTCTCAATAACGCAGGATCCAGGATCTCCGGTCTGTTGGTTGCTGCAAGAAGCACCAGTCCTTTATTGCTTTCAAATCCATCCATCTCCGCAAGAAGCTGGTTCAGTGTCTGTTCACGCTCATCGTTGCCGCCCATCTGATTGTCACGGCTCTTACCGATTGCATCAATCTCATCAATGAAAATGATACATGGTGCCATCTGCTGAGCCTGTTTAAACAGATCACGTACCCTGGATGCTCCTACCCCGACATACATTTCCACAAATGCTGAACCGCTCAGTGAGAAGAATGGTACCTTTGCTTCACCGGCTACTGCTTTCGCCAAAAGTGTCTTACCGGTTCCCGGAGGACCGACTAACAACGCTCCCTTCGGAAGCTTTGCACCGACACTCGTATATTTCCCGGGATTATGCAGAAAATCTACTACTTCCTGTAAGGACTCTTTTGCTTCATCCTGACCGGCCACATCTTTAAATGTCACACCTGTCTGCTTCTCTACATACATCTTGGCATTGCTCTTACCGATTCCCATCATGCCGCCGCCTTTTGACATACGCTTTGTCATCCAGACGATCATTCCGACAAAGAATGCGATTGGCAGGAATGTTAAGATAACGTTCATTGCTACCGCGGATGTGGTATCCGGAATCTCCTGATTAAATTCTACACCGGCTTTTTCCAGACGGTTGGTCAGTTCGTCATCATTCACAACTCCGGTATAATATTCCTGTGAAATTCCACTGTCCTTATCCTTCTTCGTGACAATCATGATCTTATCACTCTGAATCTCTACTTTTTTGACCTTGCCGTCATCTACCATCTTCAGGAATTTATTATAAGTAATCTCTTTTGCAGAGGTCATTCCCTGAAACTGGAACAGTGCAACCACAAGAATCGATGTAATAACTGTGACCAATAAAATAAACGAAATACCTTGTTTATTATTCTTGTTATTCTTATTATTTTGGTTGTCCATTTTAATCCTCCTGTATAACTAATTATTATAAAGACCACTATGTTAGAAATCAATAAAAACATTATGAAAAGATTGTAAACTTCCTATGTGTTGTAGTATACTTGAAATGAAAATGCTTATGCCGATTCCGGCAGATTTTCCACTATAAAAAATCAAATATATTTTAGATGAGGGAATGTACTTATGAAAATTGGATTCGATAATGAAAAATACCTGAAGATGCAGTCTGAACATATCCGTGAACGTATCGGACAATTTGACAACAAACTGTATCTAGAATTCGGAGGCAAACTTTTTGATGATTTCCATGCCTCCAGAGTTCTTCCTGGATTCCAGCCTGACAGCAAACTCCGTATGTTATGCGAGCTGTCCGATCAGGCCGAAATCGTCATCGTCATCAGCGCTGAAGATATTGAAAAGAATAAGATCCGTGGTGACCTTGGTATCACGTATGATTCCGATGTACTCCGCCTGATGCATATCTATCAGGGACTTGGGCTCTATGTCGGAAGTGTCGTTATTACCAAATATAACGCACAGGAAAGTGCCGAATTATTCAAAAATCGTCTGGAAAAGCTTGGCATCAAAGTGTACCGTCACTACCTGATTCCCGGATATCCGACAAATGTACCTTTTATCGTAAGTGACGATGGTTACGGAAAAAATGATTATATAGAAACAAGCCGTCCTCTGGTCGTTGTGACTGCTCCGGGACCTGGAAGTGGAAAGATGGCTGTCTGCCTGTCACAATTATATCATGAACACAAGCACGGAATCAAAGCAGGTTACGCCAAATTTGAGACATTTCCAATCTGGAATATTCCGTTAAAACATCCGGTCAACCTGGCTTACGAGGCAGCTACGGCCGACCTGAATGATATTAATATGATAGATCCGTTCCACCTGGAAGCCTATGGTGAGACAACGATCAACTATAACCGTGATGTAGAGATTTTCCCTGTATTAAATGCCATGTTCCAGCGCATCTACGGAGAAAGTCCTTACAAATCCCCAACAGATATGGGGGTAAATATGGCTGGCAACTGTATCTGCAATGATGACGCGTGTAGAAACGCTTCCTGTCAGGAAATCATCCGCAGATACTATGCGTCCAGGAGAAGACTTCTTCTCGGCGCATGCTCTGAAGAAGAAACTTATAAATTAGAAATGTTAATGAACCAGGCAGATATTACCGTTCATGACCGTCCGGTAGTCGATGCGGCTCTCACCGAATCCGAGCGTACAGGCGGGCCTGCAGCTGCACTGGAACTCCCAGACGGCTCGATCGTGACAGGCAAGACATCGGATCTTCTTGGCGCATGCTCTGCTCTTCTTTTGAATGCATTAAAAGAACTTGCAGGTATCGGACATGAGATCAAGATCATCTCTCCACAGGCGATCGAACCAATCCAGAGTCTGAAAACAAAATATCTGGGAAGCCGCAATCCACGCCTTCATACCGATGAAGTTCTGATTGCCCTTTCTGTAAGTGCTGCTACCAGTGAAGATGCAAAACTTGCGATGGAACAGCTTCCTAAATTAAAAGGCTGTCAGGCTCATGTATCTGTTATGCCGGGGTCTGTAGACATCAAACAATTCAAACTGCTGTCTATTCAGGCAACTTTTGAAGCAAAATATGAAAAAAACTCTGTATTTTTTAATAACAAAGGTGTATAATCTTAAAGTATTTTTTTTGAACACTTTATATAACAGAGAAACTAATTTTGACTTAAGGAGGAAGTTATGGCAGTAAAATACGTATTCGTTACAGGCGGTGTAGTATCTGGATTAGGTAAGGGGATTACAGCCGCATCTCTCGGACGTCTGCTGAAAGCTCGTGGTTACACAGTTACAATGCAGAAATTCGATCCGTACATCAACATTGACCCTGGTACTATGAACCCTGTACAGCATGGTGAAGTATTTGTAACTGATGATGGTGCTGAGACCGACCTTGACCTTGGACATTATGAAAGATTCATCGATGAAAGTCTGAGCAAGAATTCCAACGTAACAACCGGTAAGATTTACTGGTCTGTTCTTCAGAAGGAACGCCGTGGAGATTTTGGCGGAGGAACGGTTCAGGTTATCCCACATATTACAAATGAAATCAAATCCCGTTTTTATCGCAATCCAGCCGCTGAGAATACGGAAATTGCCATTATTGAAGTCGGCGGAACCGTTGGTGACATCGAAAGTCAGCCTTTCCTGGAAGCCATTCGTCAGTTCCAGCATGAAAAAGGACGTGAAAATGTTATCCTGATTCATGTCACACTGATTCCATATCTGAAGGCTTCTCAGGAAATGAAGACAAAACCTACCCAGGCAAGCGTTAAAGATCTTCAGGGAATGGGAATCCAGCCGGATATTCTGGTATGCCGTTCCGAATATCCACTCGGTGTCGGACTGAAAGACAAAATCGCATTATTCTGTAATGTACCGTCTAATCATGTACTGCAGAATCTGGATGTAGAATATCTGTATGAAGCTCCTCTTGCAATGGAAGAAGAGAATCTTGCAGGTGTTGTATGTGAATGTCTCCACCTCGACTGCCCGGAACCGGATTTAAAAGACTGGACAGAAATGGTCGACTACCTTAAGAATCCAACCACCGAAGTCACAGTTGCTTTGGTTGGTAAATATATTCAGCTTCATGATGCTTACATCAGTGTTGTAGAAGCATTAAAACACGGTGGAATCTTCAGCCGTGCTACTGTAAATATCAAATGGATCGATTCAGAAACCGTTACTGCCGATAATGCCGAGGAATTATTTAGTGACGTAAGTGGTATCCTGGTTCCCGGCGGATTCGGTAACCGTGGTATCGAAGGAAAGATCGAGGCGATCAAATATGCACGTACACACAATATACCGTTCTTAGGTCTCTGCCTCGGAATGCAGCTTTCTATCGTAGAATTTGCAAGAGATGTCATCGGTTACAATGATGCTCACAGTGCAGAACTTGATCCAAACACCACTCATCCGGTCATCCATATCATGCCAGAGCAGATTGGCATTGAAGATATCGGCGGAACTTTAAGACTTGGGGCTTATCCTTGTGTACTTGATAAGACATCCAAAGCTTACGAAATGTACGGAACAGATCAGATCAGTGAGCGCCACCGTCATCGTTACGAGGTCAATAATGACTACCGCGAGGCTCTTACTTCTCACGGCATGAAGCTCTCCGGTCTCTCACCGGACGGAAGGATTGTTGAAATGATTGAAATTCCTGAACATCCTTGGTTCATCGCCACACAGGCACATCCGGAATTAAAATCAAGACCGAACAGACCGCATCCATTGTTCAGAGGATTTATCGAAGCTTCTCTGAAATATCAGGAAGAACATAAATAACTATTAAACGAATAAAAACAGGGAAGCTGTTGCTAACGCTTGCGTATCATGCAACACCTTCCCTGTTTTTATCTCTGTATATAACGGATCCGATAACAGATTTTCCGTCCTTATACCGACCAGCTTACAGAACTTCCCTTTTCCGTCTTTTTCACTACAAGCTTATGATCGATCTGTTCTTTCAGTTCATTTACATGTGAAATAATTCCCACCAGTCTGTCTTTATCCGCAAGATCATTCAGTACACGAATTGCCTGATCTCTCGATGCATCATCCAGAGATCCGAACCCTTCATCTATAAACATCGTATCCAGATGGATCGCACCTGCTGTATTCTGCACTATATCAGAAAGTCCCAATGCCATAGACAGCGCTGCCATAAAAGATTCTCCGCCGGATAAGGTTTTGACATCTCTGATCGTATCTGTTGCCATATGATACACATCCAGTTCCAGTCCGGCCTGTCCCTGGCTTCCCAGCTTTTCAACATCTCTGCATTGCAGAATGAATTCGCCGGATGTCATACGGATCAGCCTCTTATTTGCGGCACGTATGATCTGCCGAAAATATTGCCTCTGGATATAAGTCTCGAAGTCCAGTTTTGCACTTCCACTCAGATTTCCATTCGCCGTCTTACTCAGATTACCAATGATTTCATACTGGTTCTGCAGTCCACTGTTCTTCTCAAAATTGCGTCTCAGATTATCCCTGATTTCTCTATTCTTTTCATTGATATTATGAAGCCTCATATATTCCCTGCGGATCTGCTCCAGCACTTCAGATGCTTCTTTCATTTCCTGTTTGATCTGCGCTATATCTTTCCTTTCTTTCCCCTTCAATTGCTGTTCCAGTAATTTTCTGTTTGCTTCCAGTTCCTGAAGTTCTCTCTGATATGCTTCTGTCCACCGTTCTGCTTCTTCCAGTTCCGTCTCCTTCATGCATTTCCTATGATAACTCTCCTCATCCGCAAATCCCTGTGCCTTCATTACCTGCTCATAACGGAGTTTCTTTTTCTCTGCTTCTTTCTGAGATTGTAAAGCAGATGTCTTCACGGTCTTACTACGTCCTTCCAGTTCCTTTTCTTTATTTTGCATTTCTGTCAGACGTCTGGTCACTGTCTCATAATTCTTTCTCAACTGCTCCAAAGCTCCTACTGTCTGTGCCAGATGTTTTTCTGCTTCTTCTATGGTCTCATATGGCAGTTTCTCCTTCGCAGTCTGATATTCAGCCTGTACTTTTGTATATACCAGCTTTGATTCCGTCAGGCATTGGTCCGTTTCCCATTCTTTTCTTTCCAGTTCCACCGACTGCTCCGCAATCTGTTCCTGATTCTTCTTTAATGCTTTGCATTTTTCGGAAATCTGTTCCAGTTGTTTTAATTGTTCTTCTGTTTCTGCAAACGTCTGTCCCAGATTTTGCATAATCTTTTTCCAGTTAGTCTTAACTCCGTCTTCCGGCGCATCTTTTATGTTCATT
The DNA here is from genome assembly GCF_024168045.1 of Dorea longicatena. Taxonomy (GTDB): domain Bacteria; phylum Bacillota; class Clostridia; order Lachnospirales; family Lachnospiraceae; genus Dorea_A. Next base: position 902,160 of record NZ_CP100126.1, on the reverse strand, counting down.
TGAAGCGTCTGGCAGATTTCCTGTGCTGCCTGGTATCCTGCAAGACATTCCCGGAATGCAGCGACTTTTATATCTCTTGTTTTTTCTTTCCTGTCTCTTTCCTCCTTTGCAGATTCTACTTCTGCCTGTGTCGGTGCTTCGTCACTCAATAATGTAATCTGAGGATGGTCTCTGGAACCACAGACCGGACAAGGCTGTCCTGCTTCCAGTGTCAAAGCCAGTATTCCCGCCTGTTCTTTCAGAAACTTCTGATACTTCATTTCATATTCCGCCCATGCATGTTCATAATTCTTCTGTTCACATTCAGCTTCTTTCTTTGCTCTTTCGCAGTCTTCCTTTAATTGTTCTTTTCTGTTTTCCTGTCTGTCCAGTTCCTTATATTGCCGCATTTTTTCTTCTGTCTGTTGTTTTTTATTTCTGCATTCATTTATGCATATCTCAACATCTTCATGTTGCTTTAGAAATTCAATTATTTCTTCGCTCTTATTCTGCAGGATTTCATTCTTTTCTTTTATTATTCTTGCATGATTTAAATATTTTTTTATTTCTTCTGCAAGTTTATTCAAAGTTTCCTGCTTTTTATTAATACTCTCATATTGCAAAATTGCATCCTGTATCCGCACTTTTTTCTCGGTCAGTACAATCTCTTTTTCTGTCTTTTCTTTCACAGCCTCTTTCTGATCTTCTGTAAGTTCCTGCAACAATTGTCTGCATTCCTGTAATTTCTTTTGAAGACTATGATCCTGTGTTTTTAACTCTGTCAGCCTTTTTTCTTCTTCCAGATATCTCTTTTCCTCTGTTCTGACACGTTCTGCACTCTTACCGGACTGTATCTGCTCCTTCATAAGCTCATATTTTGCCTTTTCCGCTGTTTTTTCTTTCAGATGGCTCAGTACCTGTCCATACGAATCAAAGAGCTGATCTAGAAGTTCTGCTTCCTTCAGAAGACGGTTCTTATCTTCCAGAAGCACCTGTGCCCCGTCTGCTTCTTTTTTGCAGGCCTTTTCCAATCGGCTTCCCTGTCCGATGATTTCTTTTAGTATCTCCGATATTCTGTCTCTGTCCGGAATATCCTGTCCGGATACTTCTTTCCATTTTCTGCTGAGCTCCGTTTCTTTTCCGTTCTCACACACCGGATACTCTGTCCTGGCCATCTCAAGCTTCATTTCCTGCAGATTCTGTTCCAGTTTGACATATAACTGTACTGCCTGTTTCTTCAATTCTTCCTGTATTCTGTAATAAAAGCGTGTCTGAAATATTCTGGAAAATATCTTTTTCCGTTCTTTTGATTCAGCCAGCAGAAGCTTCAGAAATTCTCCCTGTGCAATCATGGAAATCTGGGTAAACTGATCTGCATCCAGCCCTGTAATTTCTACGATCTTCTGATCCGTCTCTCTCTTCTTTCCTTTGAATACACTTCCATCCGGCAGTGTCAGTTCTACCTTTGGGGTCTCCTTCACATATCTCAGTGACCCGTCTGCATATTTTCTTTTTCCCAGGCGCATATATTCCGGATTTCTTAGTATCTTATATTGTTTCTTTTGATATATAAACGTGTACTCAACATAAGTATCCGTTCCTTCATCCGCATACTGGCTCCGCATCATATTTCCATCTCTGGTGCCGCCGCTGGTCCTGTCATACAACGCATATGTGATTGCATCAAAGATCGTAGTCTTACCTGCACCTGTATCTCCTGTGATCAGAAACAGTCCATTGGGAATCTCTGTAAAATCAATCTCTGTTCTGCCGGCATATGATCCGAACGCTGACATAATAAGCTTAACCGGTCTCATCTACTCCACTCCCTTCACATTGTCAAAGATTTCTTTCATGATTGTCTCCTCCTGCGTATTCATCTCTCTTCCCTGCATCTCCTTATAGAATTCACAAAAAGAGGTAAACGGATCCTTCATAACAAGTTCTTCATCCATTTCTTTTAATTTGGTTCTTGTTCTCTGATTATCTACCCGGATCTCTAATATATGGGAAAATACCCGTTCCAGCTGCTCTTTCGGTTTATATGGATCGATCTCATCTGTCAGCGTAATACTGATATAATCCTCTTTTTCTTCTTCACCGGCTTCTTTTATAATTTCTTCCAGCGTTCCTTTTTTCTTCCTGACATCTCTGAGCGGATGCAGCGGATAGCATGCAATTTCCGGCTTCTCCCCTTTTTCTTTTAAAGTCACCACAGTAAGACTTTTGGTCTGCGTGCTCTCACTGACAGAATACTTCAAAAGCGTACCGCAATACCGGATTTTTGGCCTGCTGACGTACTGTGCCCCATGAAGATGTCCAAGCGCCACATAATCAAATTCTTTCACTGCCCCGATATCTACATTATCAATCCCTCCTACGGAAAATACTTCCGAATCACAGGTTTCCGGACTTCCTTCCTTTTCTCCTACATAAAACTGATGGGAAACTAATACATTTCTTTTATTATTATAATCTATCTCTTCTCGTTTAATGATTTCTCTCACAGCATCTGCATATGTCTCTGGGACATTGTTAACAAAAACATTTCTTACATATCCAGGTTTCATAAATGGCAACAGATAAAAATCTACCTCTCCATATGTATCCTGCAATGTTACTTTTTCAATATGCTCTTCCGGCTGCTCCGGAACATTCCCCACAAGATAAATATGATGCCGTCTCAAAATCTCTGAAGCATAATTCAGACGATCAGGTGAATCATGATTTCCGCTGATGATCAGAATCGGAATTGCCGGTGTGATCTCTGAAAGTTCCGTCAGGAACTCATCAAATATAGTCACTGCTTCCGCTGATGGAACTGACTTATCATAAATATCCCCGGCAATCACAATTGCATCCGGACGCAATTCTTTTGCATAGGCAATGACCTCTTTTAAGATCACCTGCTGATCTTCTTTTAAATTATAACGATGAAGCTGCTTTCCGATATGCAGATCCGATAAATGGAAAAATTTCATACCTGTCCACATCCCTTCTATTTTATTTGCATCTTTCTCTATATTACACTATAATCAACTTATCTAACAAGACTATACAAAAAACTATAATCACAGATATGAGGTAATGAGTATGTTAAGAGAGATTAATCTGGATGAAATATCCGATGGGAAATTATACAGCAGCAACGATATGGCCAGGACTGACTGCAAAGGCTGTGACGGTTGCTCCGCCTGCTGTCACGGTATGGGAAGTTCCATCATCCTTGATCCACTGGATGTGTACCGGCTTTCCATCAATCTGTCAAAACCAGTGAATGAACTCCTGGCCGGTCCGCTGGAACTGAATGTGGCAGACGGGATCATTCTTCCGAATCTGAAGATGACCGGAACCAAAGAGGCCTGTTCTTTCCTTGATGCGGACGGACGGTGTACGGTTCATGCATTCCGTCCCGGAATCTGCCGCATGTTCCCTCTGGGACGTTTTTATGAAAACCATTCTTTCCAATATTTCTTACAGGTACATGAATGTCCGAAAACGGATCGTTCTAAAGTAAAGATCAAAAAATGGCTGGATACACCGAATCTGAAAACCTACGAGAAATATATTGCTGACTGGCATTTCTTTCTGAAAGGGCTTCAGAAATACGTTATGAATCTTACTTCTGATTCTTCTTCAAATTCTGATTCAACTGCCAGAACAATCAGTATGCATGTGCTGACACAATTTTATCTGACGCCTTATGGGGAAGATGGGAATTTTTATGAGGAATTTTATGAGAGGCTGGAGAAGTCGCAGCTTTTTACTCAATCGCTTGGGATTTAATTCAGAAAGGCACGACGACCCGGACCTGCATAAAAAGTAGGAAGCCGTTCCTGTTCAGGTTCCGTCGGCGGGAAATACTAAAGCGTCAAAATTATGCTAAAAACGGGCTTCCGAAATTTGCAACTAGCCATTCGGCTCAAACAGGCAAATTTCGAAAACCCAACGCATAATTTTGACGCTTAACTATTTCCAACACCTTCTTCACATTCACTGGAACGGCTTCCTACTTTTTATTCCGTGGGTGTCGAATGCCTTACGAATGAAATGGCAATTGCGTAACGGTTGTGGCTTCCACCGGGTTACACTTCCGGGCATTTTATTTATTAACATTCGCTGCCAGTCACGACTTGAAGGAAACAATAGATAAGGATTATTGTGAATGTGGAATGCCGTTAGAAACAATTAGAGAGTCAGAAGCACCGTTAAAGGAACGAAGCGAACGTGTTTGAGGCGAACGCCGAGTTTGAGCGTAGTTCCTTTGCTTTTAGGTGATTCTGACTCTCTTAATGTTTCTTATGGTATGGAACCTGAACAAGAAGCCTTATCTATTGTTTCCTTCAAGGACTGAGAGGCCGCTTCCCCGTTCATAAATTAAATCCCAATATCCCCTTCCAACTTTGAGGTACAATGTGGACATCTGGTTGCCGTAATTGCAATCTCACTCTTGCAAAACGGGCATTCTTTTGTTGTCTTTTCTTCGACTTCTTCCTCTGTGTGTTTCAGTTTTTCTGCAAATCCGTTCATAACTTTCATCATAATGAATACAATCAAAGCCATGATCAGGAAATTAATGACTGTAGAAATGAATTTGCCATAATTCAGTGTAACTTCTCCCAGAAGATTCACTTTCAACTGATCAAAGTTCATTCCTCCGAACAATCCAAGAATTGGATTAATGATATCATCTACCAGGGATGATACAATACTTGTAAATGCACCTCCGATAATGATACCTACTGCCATGTCCATGACATTACCACGGCTGATAAATTCTTTGAATTCATTCATGAATTTTTTCATAGTGCGCTTTATCCTTTCCTCATTTGTCTCTCATTTTTGATATATCTTCTTTTTTCATCTTACCATCTTTGCAATTCAATGGTCAATGCTTTCTTCTATATCACTTTATTTGTCCAGAATCCGCTGGATTTCTTCCAGATCCTCCGCAAAATATATTCCCTCCTGCTTTTCCGCAGAAGAAAGATCCATCTCGATCATATGCTCCAGAAGCTGCTTCAGACTGTCGTAATATCCGTTCAGATTATAAAGAATACATGGCGCATCCAAATGTTTTAACGATACTTTAGACATCACCTCCGTGATCTCTTCCAGTGTTCCCGTTCCTCCCGGAAATGCAATGAACGCCTCTCCAAGTTCTATCATCTTTGCCTTTCTTTCCGACATATCTTTCGTCGTGATCAGTTCCGTAATCTCGTCATACACAAATCCTGCATCAATAAAAAACTGTGGCTCTACCCCGATCACTTTACCACCGGCCTGTAATACACTTTCTGCAAGTTCTCCCATCAGACCGGATTTTGAACCGCCATATACAAGAGTATTTCCGTTTGTTCCGATCCACGCTCCCAACTCGCGCACTGTTTCTTTTAAAAATGGATCATTTCCTTCATTTGCTCCAAGGTATACTGTAATATTCATTTTATACTTCTCCTTGTAAATCTTCTATTATCTTTCGAATAATGTCTGATGCATATGGATGAAAAGAGGATCACCCGTTCTCTTCCCGGCAACCCTCTTTTCCATTCATTATAATTCTATATAGATTTCTTATTTCATCACAATATTAATGATCTTCTTCGGAACATAGATCTCTTTGATCACATTTCCTGTCAGCTTATCAGCAATTGCTTCTTTACCTGCTGCAAGTGCTTCTTCTTTTGATGCATCTGCTGAGATTTCAATAACTGCTTTTGTCTTTCCGTTGATCTGTACCGGAACTTTGATCTCATCGTCTTTCATGGCGTGCTCATCGTATTTTGGCCATCCGGCTTTGAATACGCTCTCTGTGTGTCCCAGTTCTTCCCACAGTTCTTCCGCAACATGTGGCGCGAATGGAGACAGGAGTACTGCCATTGTAGACAATGTCTCTTTATCGATTCCGCCCTCTTTCTTGGCAATCTCGATCAGTTTGTTATTGTGTTCCATGAATGCTGAGATTACCGTATTCAGGCTGAAGCTTTCCAGACGTGTTGTTACATCGTATATCAGTTTATGACGCTCTTTGATCATCTCTTTTGTAGCTGTAATGTCTGCATCTTTGCTGTCCATAACAAGGTTCCATACACGTTTCAGGAAACGGTTTACTCCGTCGATTCCTCTGTCATCCCACTCAGCATCTAACTCCGGTGGTCCAACGAAGAGTTCATACATTCTTAAAGAGTCACATCCATAGTCTCTTACCAGATCGTCCGGTGATACGACATTTCCTTTTGACTTACTCATCTTGATACCATTCTTACCAGTGATCATTCCCTGATTGAACAGTTTGTGGAATGGCTCATCAAAATCTACTACCCCGATATCATATAAGAACTTGGTGTAGAAACGTGAGTACAGAAGGTGAAGAACTGCATGTTCTACTCCTCCGATATACATATCTACAGGAAGCATCTCATCTGCTTTTTCTCTTGATACCAGTTCTTTATCATTGTGGTTATCTACGTAACGCAGGAAGTACCATGAAGATCCTGCCCACTGCGGCATTGTGTTTGTCTCTCTCTTCGCATCAGCTCCACACTGAGGGCATTTGCAGTTTACCCACTCATCAATTGCAGCAAGCGGGGATTCTCCAGTTCCTGTAGGTTCGTAAGATTCTACTTCCGGCAGACGGAGTGGAAGTTCTTCTTCCGGCACCGGTACATTTCCACATTTCGGACAATGTACGATCGGGATTGGCTCTCCCCAGTATCTCTGACGTGAGAATACCCAGTCACGCAGTTTGAAGTTCACTGTTGCGCGTCCGATTCCACGCTCTTCGATCATATGCGGAGCTTCTTTCTTCAGTACAGAAGATTCCTGTCCATTCCATTCTCCGGAATTGATCATTGTTCCAACAGCGTCTGTGTAAGCCTCTGTCATATTCTCAATCTCTTTTCCGTCTTTTGCAATTACCTGGATGATCGGAATATTGAACTTTGTAGCAAATTCAAAGTCACGGTCATCATGAGCCGGTACACACATAATTGCTCCTGTACCATAGTCAGCAAGTACATAATCAGACAGCCAGATTGGAACTTTCGCCCCGTTGATTGGATTGATTGCATAGCTACCTGTGAATACACCTGTCTTTTCCTTATCCTGCATACGATCTACATTCGACTTCATAGAAGCATCATAAATGTACTGTTCTACTGCTTCTCTTGTCTCGTCATTTGCAAGGCTCTTAGCCAGTTCATGCTCCGGTGCCAGAACCATAAATGTTGCTCCGTATAAAGTATCCGGTCTTGTTGTGTAAACAGTAATCTTCTCGTCTCTTCCTTCTACAGGGAAATCAACCTCTGCTCCGTAAGACTTTCCGATCCAGTCAGCCTGCATCTTCTTAACCTTCTCCGGCCAGTCCAGCTTATCCAGATCATTCAACAGTCTGTCTGCGTATTTTGTAATCTTTAACATCCACTGACGAAGGTTCTTCTTTGTAACCTCAGCACCGCAACGTTCACATTTTCCGCCAACCACTTCTTCGTTAGCAAGTCCTGTCTTACATGAAGGGCACCAGTTGATTGGGAATTCTTTCTCGTATGCAAGTCCTTCTTTGAACATCTTAACGAAGATCCACTGTGTCCATTTGTAGAAGTTCGGATCTGTTGTATTTACTTCTCTGTCCCAGTCGTAGAGAGCTGCGATCTCATTGATCTGACGTTTGATATTCTTAATATTGGCAGCTGTTGAGATCTCCGGGTGAACGCCCATCTTAATTGCGTAGTTCTCAGCCGGAAGTCCGAATGCATCCCATCCCATTGGATGAATGATGTAATAACCCTGCTGTAATTTATAGCGGCTCCATACATCAGAGATTACATATCCTCTCCAGTGACCTACATGAAGTCCATTTCCTGATGGATACGGGAACATATCCAGACAGTAATATTTTTCTTTCTTATTTCCATCTTCATCAAACTGGACGTTTACCGGGTTTTCTTCCCATTTTTCACGCCACTTTTTTTCAATTGCCTTATGATTATAAGGGATCTTTGACATTTTTTTGTCCTCCTGTTTTTATATGGTAACTGATTTTATTACAGGAATACACATCCTATAATAAAAATAAAAAAGCCTGTTCATCTCATTATAAGAGACGAAAAAGGCTTATATTCCGTGGTACCACTCTTCTTCACCCGACATTACCTGCCAGATGCACTCATTTTTCTTCTATAACGGGAAGCACCCGCTTCTGCCTATGTGATCTTCAGTAAATCTGTTCAGCAAAAGGACTCTGAGGTGAGTTGGGAGTCTTCGTCTGCTGTCTCGCACCAACCGACAGTTCTCTTATCAGACACCGGACCCTTAATACTCCTCTTCTGCGTCTTTTCAATATTCTTCATTATTATATGAAGAATGTTAAAATAAGTCAAGACCTGTCTTCAAGAAAGTACAGAAATACCTCGCAGATTCCTCATATTTTTCATCACATGCTTTCAATTATTTTCCTGTCGGAAAGTTAACATTTTAGCCAAAAAAATTGTCAGAAAATTCATTTTTTTAGTTGTTCTCACCAGTTTCTTAGTGTATAATAAGGATAAGTAATTACTACTGATACAGATCAGTAAATATGATACATAAAGGAGAGTGTTTACCATGGTTTATTTATTAGCAGGTCCGAAAGGAACAGGAAAAACACAGCAGATGATCGAGCAGGCCAATGAGGCTGCGAAAAAATGCAATGGAAATGTTGTATTTATCAAAAAAACACACCGCGATACAGCAAGTGTAACATTTGATATCCGCACAATTTGTATGGATGATTTCCCGGCAATCACAAACATTGACGAATATATCGGATTTTTATATGGTATGTACAGTTCTAATCACGATATCGAGTATGTATTTATCGATGGTATCTTAAAACACGCTGATATCTCACTGGATAATATTCCGGCATTTATTGACCGCCTGAAACAGGTTTCCAAAGAATGTGAAGTTGAATTCTATGTCAGCATCAGTGCAAACAAAGAGGAACTTGCTGACGTAAATACAGAAGGATGCAAATATCTGAACTAATCTTTCTTATTGAGACAGAATGATCCGACAGTCCATTTTACAAATGGACTGTCGTTTTATGTCACAATAAGATATAAAAAACAAAAAGGCAGGTCTGACAATCCTGCCATGTACAGGAGAGAAAACGTATGAGCGGAATTAAAGATGCAAAAAAGAAAAGGGCACGCAGAAGGCGCAAGAGACAGATTCAGCGTATCCTGCTGATTATTGCCATGATACTGATCCTGATCGGATTCCTATTCCTGATCCGGGCCGCAGTCCATGCTGTTGTAAACAAATTCACCGGTCCTACTGTCACAACCTCAGCAGACAAAACTGCCGGTTCCCCAAAAAACAAAAAAACGACTGCAAAAAAAAGCAGCAAAAAAAAGAAATCTTCAAAAAAGAACACTCAAAAAAAGAAGTCTTCCGAAAAAAAGTCTTCTGAAAAAGACACCGTAGAATTAAAAACGGTAACACTCAGTAAAAAGGGAAAGAACAATACGGACAAGCTTTCTCTTACCATCAGCTCAACCGGAGACTGTACGCTTGGAACCGATGAAAGTTTCAACTATTCTGCCAGCCTGAATGCGTACTATGAATCACATGGTGCTGATTATTTCTTCCAGCATGTCAGATCCATTTTTAAAAAAGACGACCTGTCCATTGTTAATATGGAAGGAACCCTCACTGACGAGACAGCCCGTGAGGCAAAAACCTTTGCTTTTAAAGCTCCTGCCGAATATGCTTCCATCCTTTCCGGAAGTTCTATTGAAGCAGCCAATCTCGCCAACAACCACAGTCATGATTATGGCGAGAAGAGTTATACCGACACGATTTCCGCACTGGAGGATGCCGGAATTGCTTCCTTCGGTTATAACCGTATCAAGATTTTAAAGATAAAAGGTATAAAAGTCGGTGTCACCGGAATCTATGAACTTGCAGACCATCAAAAACGTGCATCTCAGGTGAAGCAAAATATCAAAGCCCTGAAAAAAGCCGGTGCACAGGTCATCATCGTGAATTTCCACTGGGGAATCGAAAAGCAGTATACACCGGATGAAAACCAGAAGGCTCTCGCACATCTTGCTGTCGATGAAGGTGCGGATCTTGTGATCGGGCACCACCCACATGTACTTGAAGGTATTGAAGAATATAATGGAAAATACATCTGCTATAGTCTTGGTAATTTCTGCTTTGGCGGCAATTCAACACCAAGTGATACGGACAGCATGATCGTGCAGCAGACATTTACTTTTAATAAAAAAGGAAAATTAACGAAAAGCAGTAAATTAAACATTATCCCTTGTTCTATCTCTTCTTCCAGCGGCTATAACGACTACTGCCCTGTTCCGCTTACCGGAGACGCAAAGCAGCGTGTACTTGACAAGATCTCGCAGTATAGTGAAGGATTATAAGATTATAATATCGACAGATTATCAATATAAAAAGCTTCGCAGGAATATGCATTGCACATACTTGCGAAGCTTTTTTTCTGTCTTATTTTATTTTTTATTATCCAATCAACATCTCATAAATCAGGACCATCAAAGGCATCGTAATGATACAGCATATTACTGACATTACATTGATCACACTGGCGTATCTGGAATCTTTTTCATAAATCTGTGCAAGCTGTGTGACCATTGCTGCTGCCGGGGCTGCAGTTGCGATCAGTACGATCATCAGAATATACTCCGCATCCGGATGTAACCCGGTCCGCTCCAGTCCCGCAAAAGCAATTGCCGCAATTAACGGGAACAGGATCAGCCGAATCATACAGATCAGATACGGACGCTTCTGCCGGAACACCCACCTTAGATCTACATCACCAATCACCATTCCGATCACCATCATGCTCGCCGGACTGATCATATCGCCAAACCCGCTGACACAGCTGTCGATCACTGCCGGAAGACGGATCTCCAGCGCAAAAAGTGCAATTCCTATTATCATTGCGATTACATTCGGATTACACAGAATCTTACGAATATTCAGGTTCTTCTCCTGCCCGATCAGATTTACGCCGTGTGTCCACATCAATATCGTCTGCACCAGAATAAATGCCGTCGTATAAAACACCCATTCCTCGCCCAGTACCGCCGATACCAGCGGAATCACCAGATATCCTGCATTTGTATAAATAATGGATGCCTTCTCTATGCTGTTAAAATGAATTATATATGATAATAATTCCGAACCCACGATCAGGATCACATGCACAATTACCGACATCCCAACCGCGATCATAAGCCCTTTTATCTTGTCGTCCGTCAGTTCAATCTGAAATGCATGTACGACTACACATGGATTGCAGATATACACAACCATATTTGAAATGATCCGGCTGTCTTCCGTCTTAAAAAGTCCGGCTCTGACCACTCCGAATCCAACCGCCATTGTCAGAAACATAGCTATGATCTGTTCCGCGAGAAGTATACTAATCTCCATGACTCTCTCATTCCTTATATCTTTTCGGTAAAATGTATCACCAGCTATTATTCCTGTGCATCTGCCTCTTCTTTATCAGAATCTGTTTTTTCTTTTGCATCTTTACCGGTATTTAACTTTGTCACTGTATTGACATCCTTATCCTCTTTATACGTTACCGTCACCTGTTCTCCCAGCTCACATCGAATCACATCTATGATATCTGCTACTGATACATCATAGATCGCGTCAGAATTCTCCAGCATCAGATAATAATGAGAATTTCCATCCAGAACAGCCTGCGCAATCTTCGTGATCTTTCCGGATACCTCTTCTTCCTTCCGCGTATCCTTTTCCTGTTCTTTCACACCATTTTTCAACAGTAATTCATTATAATTCTCCTGACACTGACTGACACTGTCACCAATTGCAACGATCTGATACTTCTGGACATTAACCATTGCATATTTCTTCACCAGACCGGAATCGTCTTTTAATGCGACAAAATAGGTCGGCTCACCGGCAATATTCAATAAGAGCGGGAATGTTGCCTGATATTTCAGGTTCTGAACCTGTCCTTCTGCCGATGACATGGCTGAAGATTCTGTCGCACCTTCTACTTTGTAGTATTTTGTCTCCATTGTGCGTTGATTTGCCAGAACAAATCCAACATTCGACTGATCTCCGTTAACAGATGTAACTCCGGTATACATCCATACATCATCATTTAATGCCAGATAGTTATAACCATCCGTTGTCTCCAGACAGTCTTTCTGACTCAGTACACTGTTAAAGAAGCCATGTTTCAATGTTCCGTAATAATCGAACAGATTCACCAGCAGGTCTGCGGAATATACACGGTCTACCCACTGTGGTACATTTCCGACATCATAGGTCTTCGTCTTTCCTGTCACTGCATTACATATAACAACTTTTCCAACCGTCTCACCACCGAATAATCCGATGTTAAATTTCTTTACCGGAGCGATCCAGTACGGATCACCATTTTCATCAATTTCAAAACTCAATTCACCGTAAATGTATGTCGGATGTGCAAAACGCAGATGGCGGTAAATATTACGGTTAAAATGATCACTTGTTGTATATTTCATACCCTGTTTCAGTTTTACAAGCTCCGTAGACTGATTTGCCATATTGATCCGGATATACGCCGGAATTCCTTCCCCCTGATTCGTAAACCATTTGATCAGATTTGCGTATTTTAACGGGGTAACACGTACCGGATTCCCCTTGTAGTTAATCTGACTGTAAATGTCATCTGCCTCAAACTGGGATACCATATCTACCATACTGCCCATCTTACGGTCACCGAGAAGTGCTGCCGTATCTTTATCCAGAAGCGGGATCTTGTCAAATGACAGTTCCTCTACATCTTTTGCAAATTCCCCTTCTTTGACCGTCATAAGTTTCTGGTATTTCTTTGCATTTACAACCGGTGAAGACAGCAGTGTTCCAAGCAGGTATACCGCTCCAAGAACCACCACTACTCCAAGAAAAACTTTTACTACTTTATTTTCTTTGATCTCGTACCTGTTCATTTTCTTTCTTCCCAGGTACAAAACTGCCAGTATCACCAAAAAGATCATGATGAAAAACCATGTCTCTGATGAATGAATATTGATAGCCGGAATTGCGGCATAGTAATAGATTCCAGCCATGATCACAACAATGGCTGCGATCATCATTTTGTTTTTACCTTTCATACTTCTCTCCTCTCATGCAAAAAAGCCTGCCCTTTACGTTACGGCTTTTCCTGCATCCTTTTATATATAGAAAATCAGACGGCACTAAAAAAGCCGCCTGTTATTCTAGAATTTTCTGCGCCACGCCGGTGCTGTAAACAGTACCAGGAACGGGAATATCTCCAAACGTCCCGCCAGCATGTCAAAGCATAATATTAATTTTGAGAGCGGTGAGAACTCTGCAAAATTCCCCATCGGTCCGACCTGCGCCATACCCGGTCCGACATTTCCAAGTGTAGTAAGTACTGCACTGAACGTTGTCTCAAAATCAAAATTGTCCAGAGAAACCAGCACAACTGATCCGATCAGAATACCTACATATGCAATAAAATAAATATAAATCGTGCGCAGCACATCTGAACTTACCTTTTTCCCGCCAATGCGTATAATACCCACAGACTTCGGATGAGCCAGCTGCACAATCTCTCTCTTTACACACTTGATTCCGACCAGCAGACGTGACACCTTGATTCCACCGCCGGTGGAAGATGCACAGGCTCCTATTACCGTCAGCATCATAAGCACCGCTTTGGAAAACATCGGCCATTGTGCAAAATCAGCCGTCGAATATCCGGTTGTTGTTATAACCGTAACCACCTGAAAAACCGCATAGCGGAAAGATTTTCCAATCGTCGGATATAACGAATGGATATTGAGCATGATCGCTGCCGTAGCACCTGCAATCAGCAAAATGTATGTCCTGAGCTCTTCGTTTTTCAGGATAGATTTAAAATCACCCAATATCATAAAATAGAACAATGCAAAATTGACTCCAAATAATGCGCAGAAAACGGTGATCACACCATCGATATATGCACTGTTAAAATGTGCCACACTGTCCGCATAGTTTGAAAATCCACCGGTTCCGGCAGATCCAAACGAAAATATCATACTGTCAAACAGATTCATTCCTCCGATGACGAGAAATACCATTTCTATCACAGTAAGGGTCAGATACATTCCATATAAAATCCTTGCGGTAGACATTGCTTTCGGTACTAACTTATCTTTCTCAGGTCCCGGCACTTCCGCACGCATCAGATGCATGGAATTCTTTCTGTCCAGAGATGTCACGACAAGCACAAAAACCAGTACTCCCATACCTCCGATCCAGTGGGTAAAGCTCCGCCAGAACAACAGGCAGTGAGGCAATACTTCCACATCCGGGATAATACTTGATCCGGTTGTTGTAAAACCTGAAACTGTTTCAAAAAATGCATCTACATAACTAGGTATATACCCGGAAAGGGTGAATGGCATTGCTCCGAATAAAGACCACAAAATCCATGCCAGAGCAACGATCACCATCCCTTCCTTTCCGTAAATCTGGCCATGTTCCGGTCTTTTTCTTCCGGCCACCAAAAACAGCAGGCATAATATAGCAATTGGTATCAGAAAGACAATTCCACATTTTTCCTGATATATAACTGCAACAAGAACAGGTACAAGCAAAAGAGCCGCCTCTACTCCAAGCATTCTACACAAAATATATCTTACTATTTTTGTATTCATAACTTTTTGTCCGTCTCCTTATTCTGTATATTATTCCAGGATATCGCTGAACTTATCCACATGATCCATTGTAACAACTACTACGCTGTCCCCTACTTCCAGGTGATCTTCACCATTCGGGATAATAATCCGTCTTTTTCTTCCAATACAGGCAATCAGATTATTTTTCTTTGTCCGCAATTCACGGAGCGGTACATTCGTAAAACTGCATTCACATTTCACAATGAACTCAAGTGCTTCTACTTTACCACCCAAAAGCTGATACATGGATTCTACGTTTGCATTACTTGCAGATTCATTTCTTGCTCTTACATAACTTATGATCGCATCTGCGGTCGCACTTTTTGCTGACACAATAGAGTCAATTCCCAGTCCCTCTACCATCTGTGCACGGGAATCTTCATTTACTTTTGCCACAATTTTATTAACACCCTGCAGCTTTGCAAACAATGCCATAATAATATTCTCTTCATCCATTCCGGTCAATGCGATCAATGCATCTGCTTCATTGATCCCTTCTTCTACAAGAAGTTCATGATCTGCAGCATCTCCGTTAATAATCGTTGCTTTGGGAAGAAGCTCACAAAGTTCTTCACATCTCTTTATATTCTGTTCTATGATCTTTACCTGCATGCCGACCTGCAGCAACTGCATTGCCAGATAAAAGCATACATGTCCACCTCCACAGATCAATACTTTTTTTACTTTTGCATTTCGATGACCCAGTGCCCTGAAAAATGACTTCAGATTCTGATGCGCGGCAACGATATGCATCTTATCTCCTTTTTCCAGAACAAAATTTCCATCCGGAATATAGATCTCTTTTCCTCTTTTTACTGCACATACCAGGATTTTAATCTGGAACTTCCGGTATACTTCCGCAAGAGAAAGCCCTGCAAGTGCACTGTTCTCCCTTACGACAAATTCTACCAGTTCTACACGTCCCTTCATGAATGTCTCTACTTTACTTGTCTCCGGGAAAAGCAGTACTCTGGATATCTCATTTGCCGCCGCACGTTCCGGATTAACCGCCATACTCAGATGAAGATCCTCTTTCAACAGATCGATCTGTCGGTAATAGATTGGATTTCTTACACGTGCGATCGTATGTCTGGCACCTAATCGCTTAGCCAGCAGACAGCTCAACATGTTAAGTTCATCTGTGGATGCACAGGCAATCACAAGATCCGCATGCGGTACATCCGCCTGTCTCTGCACCTCTACATCTGCTCCATTTCCTGTAATACAGAAAATATCAAGTTCATTCACTGCTTCTTTTAATTTCCCCTCATTTTGATCAATCAAAACCACATCATAATTTTCTTCGGACAGCTGGGTTGTCAATTTATGACCAACTTTTCCATCCCCAATAATCACAATTTTCATTCCCTGACCTCACAATTATCCACGCATATCTTTTTTGTCATCAAGATACCGGTATTTTAATACAAGAGATTATAGCATCTTTGTTTCAAGAAAAAAAGCCCTTACGGGCTTTTCTTCTATTTTAACATTTTCTTAACTGATTACTCCTCTTTTGCACGCTTAGCAATCTCTGCTTCCTGTACATCTGACGGTGCCTGTTCATAACGTGCAAATTCATAAGAATATACACCTCTTCCACCTGTCATAGATCTTAATACAGTACAGTATCCAAAGAGTCCCGTCATCGGGATATCTGCCACGATTTCCTGCCTTCCACCGGAAACCGGATTCATACCGAGTACACGTCCGCGTCTCTTATTCAGATCGCCCATAACATCTCCGGTATAATCATCCGGAATCGTAACCGTAAGAGACGCAATTGGTTCCAGCAATACCGGAGAAGCTTCCATGAAGCCTTTCTTGAATGCCTGGACTGTTGCTGTCTTGAATGCCATCTCGGATGAATCCACCGGATGATAAGAGCCATCATATAATACGGCTTTCACACCGACTACCGGATATCCTGCAAGAGGACCTTTTACAACTGCTTCCTGCAAGCCTTTTTCAACTGCCGGGAAATAATTCTTCGGAACAGCTCCGCCGACAACTTCTTCTTCGAATACATAAGGCGTCTCCAGATCACCGGACGCTTCGAATCTCATCTTGACATGACCATACTGTCCATGACCTCCGGACTGTTTCTTATATTTGGAATCTACGTCAGATTTCTTCTTGATCGTCTCACGGAAAGCTACCTTTGGTGTCTCCAGTCTGATCTCACATTTATAACGTGCAGCAAGTTTACTTGCCGTAATCTCCAGATGCTGGTCTCCCATTCCATAAAGAAGTGTCTGACGGTTCTCACTGTCATTGACTGTTTTCAGTGTTACATCTTCTGCCATCATCTTCTGTAATGCCTGAGATACTTTATCTTCATCTCCTTTATTGTTGCAGACATATTTCATATATGTATATGGTTTGGAATATTCTGTCTTTCCATACATCACCGGTGTATTTTTAGTAGAAAGCGTATCTCCTGTCTTTGTATTTGCAAGCTTTGCAATTGCTCCGATATCTCCTGCAAACAACTCACTGACCTCGGTCGGTTTATTTCCCACCATTGTATAAATCTTTCCAAGTTTTGCTTCTGCATCGGAATCTCCGTTATACAAAATATCGTCCCCTTTTAATACTCCGGAACATACTTTCACGAACGAATACTTTCCGATAAACGGATCTACCATTGTCTTGAATACATATGCTGATTTTGCTTTTGCAAAGTCATAATTGCCTTCAAAGATCTCATTCGTCTTGCGGTTGATTCCTGCACAGCTTCTGCTGTCCGGACTCGGGAAGAATCTTACGATATCAGAAAGCAAATTGGCAACTCCCTGCGCCTGGATATTAGATCCCATTGCAACCGGTACGATATCTCCGTCCATAACTTCCGTACGCATTGCAGAACGGATCTCTTCTACAGAGAATTCATCTCCTTCAAAATATCTTTCCATAAACGCTTCACTGGTCTCTGCAACTGCCTCCAGTAATTTATCACGGTAGATCTCCAGATTCGGTTTACAATATTCCGGAATCTCACATTCTTCTCTCTGTCCTACGCCTGTATAACGTCTTGCTGCATTCTTAATAACGTTCACATATCCTACCAGTTTTTCATTCTCACGGATCGGCTGGAAGTGTGGTGCGATCACCTTTCCGTAACGTTCCGTCAGATCCTGTACTACCTGACGGAAGCTCGCATCATCCACATCCATCTCTGTTACATATACCATTCTCGGAAGTTTGTACTTATCACAGAGTTCCCATGCCTTCTCTGTTCCGACTTCCACACCTGCCTTGCCTGATACAACGATAACGGCTGCATCGGCAGCACTTACAGCTTCTTCGACTTCTCCCACAAAATCGAAATATCCCGGTGTATCCAGAATATTAATCTTCGCTTTCTCCCATTCGATCGGAACCAAGCTTGTACTGATCGAAAATTCACGTTTTTGCTCTTCTTTATCAAAATCACTGATCGTGTTGCCATCTGCAATCTTTCCCATTCGGCTTGTTGCCCCTGATACATATGCCATGGCCTCTGCAAGACTGGTCTTTCCGCTTCCACCGTGTCCTAAGAGAACCACGTTCCTGATTTCGTCCGTTCTGTAAACTTTCATATAGCTGCCTCCTTATTTTGGTAAAATCTCATGTAAATATTGTACTAAACTTTTGCTTTTTTTACAACACTTTTATACACTTTAACCATATCATTTTTGTATTTATTTTTAAATATATGTAATTTTATACTTATTTCTGAATTTTCTTTACAATTTTATCATACAGTTTGCATCATTTTCCACCGTTTCTGCACATTGCTTTTTCGCTTTAAAGTATTATAGTGTTGACAAATTCATCTGTCGCACGTTACAATAGAAACTAAGTTTTTTGATTATGAATTATTCACACTGTTTATTCGTAATTTTTTATAAATATATTCTAACTTGCCGGAAGGAGAATCTATCATGAAACAAAAAATCGGTTTTATCGGACTCGGACTGATCGGCGGTTCTATCGCAAAAGCCGTCCGCCAGTACTATCCTGATTACGAAATTGTGGCTTTCGATAAAAATAAAGAAGCCCTTGCCCTTGCAACCCAGGAATCTGTCATCGATGTGGCAGCAACCACGATTGACAATAATTTCCATAATTGTAACTATATATTCTTATGCGCACCTGTTGCATCTAATACTGCTTATCTCAAACAACTGACAGAATATCTGGATGATGACTGCATTCTTACAGATGTAGGAAGTGTAAAAGCGAACATCCATGAGGAAGTACAGACACTCGGTATCGGAAAATACTTTATCGGGGGACATCCGATGGCCGGTTCTGAAAAAAGCGGATACAGTAATTCCAAGGCAATGTTGATTGAAAATGCATATTTTATTCTGACACCGACCAACCAGGTCGCCCATGAAAAGGTGGAAGCCTATGAAAAATTTGTAGAAAGCCTGAAAGCACTCCCGGTTATCCTTGATTATCGGGTACATGACCAGATTACCGGAACGATCAGTCATCTGCCTCATATCATTGCATCTACACTCGTCAACTTTGTTAAAACACATGACACCAAAGATGAGATGATGAAGAATCTTGCCGCCGGGGGATTTAAAGATATCACACGTATTGCTTCTTCATCACCGGTCATGTGGCAGAATATCTGTCTGAAGAACAAGGATAATATCGTAAAGATTCTGGATCAGTACATCGACTCCCTCGAAGATTTCAAAGAAGCGGTCGAACGTGAAGATGACCTGGATCTTTATACCCGATTTGAATCGTCCAGGAATTATCGCAATTCCATGCCTTCGTCCTCTGCGGGACCTATCAAAAAATCGTTTGCCGTATACTGTGATATCATTGATGAAGCCGGTGGTATCGCTGCTATTGCAACAATCCTTGCATCTAATAATATCAGCATCAAAAATATTGGAATTGTACACAACAGAGAATTTGAAGAAGGGGTTCTGCGTATTGAATTTTACGACGAAGATTCCAGCAAACGCGCCGTAGGA
The DNA here is from genome assembly GCF_024168045.1 of Dorea longicatena. Lineage (GTDB taxonomy): Bacteria > Bacillota > Clostridia > Lachnospirales > Lachnospiraceae > Dorea_A. The sequence continues at coordinate 882,470 of NZ_CP100126.1, read as the reverse complement.
TTACTGCAGAAATTCAGGTATATTGTATATGAACGTTAGAACAATCCGTCCTGTAAAGGGATTAAAGGGAGAAGTAACGATACCGGGAGATAAATCCATCTCTCATCGTTCTATTATGTTAGGTTCCATTGCACTTGGAACCACAGAGATCACACATTTTCTGGAAGGCGCAGACTGTCTGTCTACCATTGACTGCTTCCGCAGGATGGGTGTGGAGATTGAGAAGAAACCATCCTGCATCCTGGTGCATGGTAAAGGATTACGGGGACTTAATGCACCTGCTTCTACTTTAAATGTAGGAAACAGCGGAACAACCACGCGTCTGATCTCCGGAATTCTATCTGGGCAGAACTTTGCAACAACATTATCCGGAGATGCTTCTCTGAATTCCAGACCAATGAAACGTATTATGACACCTTTAAACAGCATGGGGGCTCACATCACCAGTCTGAATGATAACGATTGTGCACCTCTCCGAATCGAACCGGGAGAATTGCACGGTATCCATTATCAGTCTCCGGTTGCATCCGCACAGGTAAAATCAGCCGTCCTTTTGGCCGGTCTTTATGCGGAGGGTCCGACTTCTGTCACAGAGCCAGCTCTTTCGCGCAACCATACAGAACTGATGTTACAGGGATTCGGTGCATGTGTTGCAACAGATCTTCATACAGACGGAACTGCAACTGCTCATGTAGAACCTTGTAAAGAGCTTTTCGGTCAGCAGATCTGCGTACCCGGAGATATCTCTTCTGCTGCTTACTTTATTGCTGCCGCACTTCTGGTTCCTGGCTCGGAGCTTCTGGTCAGAAATGTCGGGACCAACTTCACACGTGCCGGATTCTTAAAGGTCTGCAAAGATATGGGCGCCGACATTGAGACAATCAGCCAGACTTTCGAAGGTGGGGAAGGACGTGCGGATCTTCTTGTACGTCACAGCCGCTTAAAAGGAACTGTGATCGAAGGTGATACCATCCCGACTCTGATCGATGAGATCCCGATGATTGCGGTCATGGCTGCTTTTGCCGAGGGTCAGACAGTGATCAAAGATGCTGCTGAATTAAAGGTGAAAGAAACGAACCGTATCGATACGGTTACTGCCGGATTAAAGGCTATGGGTGCTGATATCACACCGACGGATGATGGTATGATCATTGAGGGAACCGGCCATCTTGGCGGTGCTTCTATCCAGAGTTATCTGGATCACCGAATTGCGATGGCGTTCTCGATTGCCGGGCTCGCTGCTGACGGAGAAACACAGATTATAGACAGTCAGTGTGTGGATGTGTCCTATCCGGAATTTTATGCGACATTAAATTTAATTGGGATTTAATTTATTAACGGGGAAACGGCCTCTCAGTCCTTGAAGGAAACAATAGATAAGGCTTCTTGTTCAGGTTCCATACCATAAGAAACACTAAGAGAGCCAAAATCACCTAAAAGCAAAGGAACTACGCTCAAACTCGGCGTTCGCCTCAAACACGTTCGCTTCGTTCCTTTAACGGTGCTTCTGACTCTCTAATTGTTTCTAACGGCATTCCACATTCACAATAATCCTTATCTATTGTTTCCTTCAAGTCGTGACTGGCAGCGGATGTTAATAAATGAAATGCCCGGAAGTGTAACCCGGTGGAGGCCACTACGGTTACGCATTTGTCATTTCATTCGTAAGGCATTTGATACCCACGGAATAAAAAGTAGGAAGCCGTTCCAGTGAATGTGGAGAAGGTGTTGGAAATAGTTAAGCTTCAAAATTATGCGTTGGGTTTTCAAAATTTGACTGTCTGAGGCGTATGCCGAGTTTCAAATTTTGAAAGCCTGCTTTTAGAAGAATTTTGCCCCTTTAGAATTGACCCGCCGATGGAACCTGAGCAGGAACGCCTTTCCAAGCTTTATTCCGGTTCGGGTATCCACAGCCTTCCTGAATTAAATCCCAATTAAATTAACATCCCTCTCTCTTCCGCAATCTTAAGCAGTTCCTCTGCTTTCTGATTCATCTTTCCGGTTTTGACTCCGGCATTGATCACTTTTTTGCATTGTTCCATCATTTCTAATGCTTTTCGGTAGGTCTCGCAGGATATTGGCTCGTATGGTTCTTCACTGATGATCTCGGATGCGAGCAGTCTTGCGAGCTGATAGTCGCACTCGCCCGGATATAGGATTCCGGCAGCAAATGGGATTCCGGCTTTCTGAAGTTTCCGGTAAACCGGAATTCCGGTTCCACAAGATGAGAGGACGAAAACTTCCGGTTTTCCCACTACCCTTGGAAGTTCCACACTTCCAAAGCATGGATCATAATAACCATTATCAATCCCATACAGCTCCCTTATTTTTTCTTCCGTAAATATTTCTTCCGGGTTTCCAAAGCCTGCAATCCTGTCTCCTTTTACGCAGACTACTTTATCTGAAATTTTCTGTGCCAGATCGATCTCATGCAGGGACATGATCACTGTTATTTCTTTTTCTTTTGCCATCTTTCTTAAGATTTCCAGCAGTTCCAATTTATGCCGGATGTCCAGATAGGATGTCGGCTCATCTAAGATCATGACTTCCGGTTCCTGACAGATGGCTCTTGCCAATAATATACGCTGTCTCTGTCCATCACTGATTTCCAGAAAATTCCGGATTCCTAATTCCTGAGCATGCACAGCCATCAATGCTTCATCCACCTTGTTTTCGTCTTCCCCGGAAAGGACTCCCAATCTTCCGGTATACGGGTAGCGCCCTGTCGCCACTACATCGTGACAGGTCATCAGTTCCGGTTTCATCCGTTCTGTCAGCATTACTGCCACCTTCCTGGCCATACTCTTATAAGAGAGCTTCCGTATCTCATCTGAATCTAGATAGACTTCGCCTCCGATCAGTTTCAACTGTCTGGTAACGCTCTTTAATATGGTAGATTTTCCCGCACCATTTGGTCCGATCAGGGTAACGATCTCCCCCTTTTTTATATCCAGATTGATATCACGGATCAACACCTTTCCCTGATATCCTACAGAAAGGTCTTTCGTCTTTATATAATAATCTTTCATTTCCTACCTGCCTTTCTGTCCGTGTACCATCATAAATATGACTATCGGTGCACCGAATATCGATGTCACCGTACTGATATTCAGTTCCATCGGTGCAAATGCCATCCTTGCAATCAGATCACAGATCATACAAAATACTGCACCTCCGATAAATGTTCCCGGTATCACAACCAACGGTTTCGATGTCTGCAGCGCATGCTTTATCAGGTATGGAACAGCAATTCCCACGAATGAGATCGGACCTGCGAAAGCTGTCACACTGGCAGAAAGCACACTGGACAAAAGAATCAGTGCTACCCTGAAAAATCTGATATTTACTCCCATGCTCTGTGCGTATGCTTCCCCCAGCTGATATGCCCCGATTGGTTTTGACAGAAAAAATGTAAGTACCACCGTCACACCGATTACAGTAGCGGCAACCTCTACATTACTCCAGTTCATTCCCGAAAAGCTTCCCTGTGACCATCCATGCAGATTGACAATATCGGAATCTTCCGCAAAGGTTACAACAAAATCAGTAATTGCCGAGCAGATATATCCAATCATGATTCCACCCACAAGAAGGGTTGCCATATGTGTCATTTTCCTGGACAACAACAGGATAAATCCAGTGGAAATAAGTGCACCCGCAAATGCAGCAATGATCAACGTATAAGAAGATACAAAAGCATATCTCTCCAGGAAAAATATCATTACCAGCGCTACCATCATCTTCGCCCCGGAAGAAATTCCCAGAACAAACGGACCTGCAATCGGATTTGAGAAAAATGTCTGAAGCAGAAACCCGGATAATGACAATGCGCCTCCCAGGATTGCCGCCATCAGTACTCTCGGAAGTCGTATCTTCCATATAATGTTTGCCTCTGTTCCTTCTCCGCCTCTTCGAATCAGTATCTTGCATATTTCTGCTATTGAAATATGGACATTTCCCGTATTAATATTTAAAACTGTTACAACACAGAACGCCGCTGCCAGAACCCCGAATACCAGGATGTATCTGGAACGCCGCCTGAAATTCTCTTTCTCCATCGTTTCTCCTTTTAAAAAATCAGGTGAACACATCCAAACGCCCACCTGATTATTATACTGTATTATTTTACCCGATACAAGAATGTCATACCACTCTCATCTCCATCTGTCAGCATCAGATTGATATCCGTAATCAGATTTCCCACAATGTCCGTTGCCTGATACAGTGATTTTCCGGTGCACCACACATTTCCGCTCTTCACTGCCTTAAAATCTGCGAACAATTCACTCTTTGCTGTCAGATCTGCAATGCTATTGATCGGACTGTCGATCGATGCATTATAGATCAGATAATCTGCATTCTTTGCTTTTGCATAAAACTCTTCCATCGACAGTTCCACAGAAGCACTCTTGCTTTTTGTGTTCTTAAAATCCTGAAAAATGTATTTTCCTCCGGCAATATCGATCATCTTCGGAATATAATCACTACTGCTTCTTACGACCACTGTTCCATCTGTGTTCACAAAGAAATAAGCAACTGTTTTTCCTGTATTCTTAAAATCTTTCAGACTGCCGATCACTTCTGTCTGTGTATCAAAAAATGTATCTGCTGCATCTTCTTTGTTCAGCATTGCTGCATATGCTTTGATCCACTCCGTCCTTCCAAGCGGATGACTTTCATAACTGGAACGGTCAATAAACACCGGAATATCCAGATCTTCGATCATCTCCTGAACCTTTGGTGTATGCAGGATCATCGTGGATTCAATTGCAAGATCACAGTCCTCATCTATCAGCATTTCATAATCCGGTTCGCTGTATTTTCCTGCAAACAGGATCTTACCGTCTTCCATTGCTTTCTTCGCATGATCAATATACCAGTCCGAAGCCTGTGCTCCCGACATCCGGATACTGTCCAGCCCATCCATCGCATCAAACAATGCCATTGCCGATGTTGCTGCGAGATAAATGTGCTCCAATGGCTGTTTTAATACCACTATTTCTTTATCCAGATCTGCCGGTTTCTTCTTACCTTCCGGCACAATCAGATACTGCCTGTCTTCGTGTACGTCCAGTAATTTATATCCTTCTTTATAATAATAGACATCAAAACCCGTAGCATATTTCAGCTTCATTGTTTTCTTATACTCAAGACCGTCTATCTTCGGAGCATGTTTTTCTGCCGCCCCTGCTTCTTCCGTCTGCTGTATTCCGTCACCTTTCGATACACCCGATTTGCCTGAGGTGCTGCACCCGGTCAGTGCTCCTGTTACCAGAAGCACTGTACCTGCAAGTACACACAACAGCCGATATGTTCTCTTTTTCATCCTTTTCTCCACTTTTTCTGATCACAAGAGCATTGTCCACACTCTGCTATCTTACGCAATCTCTATTCTGCACTTTGGCCGTCACATCCCAAAATCACCTGGTAGACCTTTTCCCATTCTTTCTGTGCATCTTTTCCTTTTTCATCTTTTGCACGGTCAACGATCACCGGAATCTGAAGAAGCGTCATCTTTTCTGTCATCTTTCGATAAGCTGTCATCTTTTTCTTTGCCGCTTTTTTGCTGCTTCTTTTTTCCGGCAGCACGCTGGATGAAAGGAGTGCAAGATTACATTTGTTTTTTACAAGTTTCTTATAATTTAATTTGTCGGACGTTCCCGCATAAATGACTTCTTTCTCAGCCATCTTTTCTTTGATAGTTTCATTCTTGCATTTATTTTTCTTCACACCGACTGTTGTCACTTTATCAAGCTGTCCCAGTTCTTCCATCAGGGAAATCGTCTTATTCGATCCTGCATAAACACGGTCTGCCGGCTGTCTTACCACAATGACTTCCTTATCCAGCCCCGCCGGAATCTCTGCATTTTCCGGAACGATCAGATATTTGATCACTTTGTTCAGGTACAGTGCTGCCTGCTCCTGCTCTGCCGGATTCAGTCCGCTTATTTCTGATGCTTCTTTCCATTTCTTACCGGCTGCTTTTCTTCCGGTCTTTTTATTCATATCGATCTCCAACAATGTGATTCCCTGATCATAATGATATATCTTGAAATATTTCGCATACTCGGCTTTTGTTTCAGACTGATACTCCAGGCCGATGATCTCCGGTGCTACCTCGTCCATTTTTTTGTTTGCTGCTGCCGTCTTGCTGCTGTCACTTCCGTTTGCACCGATTACCGTTACTTCTTTTCCGTTGGCTCTCGCTGATGCATTGGCTTTTGCTGCTTCGGCAATGTATACAAAAATCGTATATTTAATCTCATGTGCCGTAGACATCGCCGTTGTCATACCCACAACCGAGTTATTCTTATTCAGTTCTACCGGAATTACAAAGGATGTAGAACTTCCTGTTTTCGCACTCGGATAATATACATTTCCATTCGCTTTTACATACTGGTAATGCGGACTGCTGAATGTGATCGTTGCATATGCCTGACCGCCTGTAACCGTTACCTTGCTGCAAGTGATGCTTACCTTTCCGGTTCCGCCTGACCATGAGAAGCTGTCCGGTGTGTATACACCGTCTTTTAATCCTGTGGTACTGTTGACTCTGGCTGTTGACTTATTCAGATCAGACTCGTATTTTGATTCCTGATCCGGTTTTCCATTGTTTGTCGTATTATTTCCTGTAGTTCCACTGTTTCCATTATTGTTTTCTGCATTTCCCTGGTTATTTCCGTTGGAACCATTTCCCGGATTGTTATTATTTCCGCCCGGTTTCAATGAGCCGTTGCTTCCGTTATTACCATTCGAAGCATTTCCATTATTGCTGTCCGCAATCTTAGTCATGCCTTCTGAATGAAATGTCAGTGTTCTGGTGTCCCACTTATTACTCTTTGTCGTATGAACGGCAATTGTCATTACCTCATCCAGTTTCTCTACCGGAATCTGAAATGTATACTGCTCTGCAAGAAGCGAATCCGGAAGAATCCAGTTCTTTTCATCATCCGATGCGTTATTTACATCGCCCAGATAGATTCTGTTATAACCCTGACCGCTTAATGTAACTGCCGCCGTCATCTGTCCATTCTTTACAGTCATAACACAATCCGTAACACGGAACATCTTTCCGCCGGCTTCAGCATTCACCTGATAGGTTCCGTCTGCTATGATACGTTTTGCAGAGGCAGATGAAAATATAAGTGTACGGTCATACCATTTATCTTTTTTAATGGAATGTGCCGCAACTGCAATTCCTTTATCCAGACTTTCTACCGGAACTTTGTATGTATATTTTCCTGCCTCATCAGCCACATATGAAATGTAGTCTTTTGCTGCAGCTTCTGCCGCATCGGCTGCTGATCCCATATAAAGATAATCATATCCGATTCCGCTTAATGTGATTACAGCATACATCTTACCTTTTTCAGATGTCAGGATACAATTCGTAACTTTGAACATCTTATTTCCAGTATCCACATCTACCTGATAATTTCCATCTGTCAGGGTTTTATTTTCTGTTTCCGATGCTGTTACCGTTACCTTGCATGTGGCTTTAAGCTCTGTTCCTTCCGCATTATTAATAGACACAGTCACCTCAGCAGTCCCTGCTTTCACTGCGGTCAGCTCAGCCTGTGTTCCGGATTTTGCAACGGTTACAATCTTTGGATCAGAAGAAGTCCATGTCATATCCGGTGCTGTCTCAGATGCTGATAATGCCGGTGTGAACTGAGGTGTCAGTTCCTGAACTTCTCCCTCTTTCATGCTGAGTTCAGATCCCTCTTTGAAACTTAATTCCGTAATAACGGTCTGATCCGGTATGGATGGTGTCGACGGGACCGTATCTTCCGGGATTGCAATATTGATCGTATATGCAATATTTTTTCCACTCATGGAACTGGTATGTGCCATAAAAGTCATTGAACTATTTAAATTAACAGGAATCTCAAATGTAACTCCGGCCTCGCCTTCTCTCGGTTTTGCATGATATATGTTCTGGGTTCCATTCACTTTCACCCATACTTTATCATACTTAGAACTGCTAAAATTTATCCAGGCTGTTGCTTTTCCATTCTTTACGATTACTTTTTGACACTCAATCTTCACCTTGCTTGAACCACCCGAAGTCAGTTTTGCCGAAAAATGATCCGCATCAACACCATATTCTCCGTCTTTCAAAGCACCTGCCATACCGCTGATATCAGTAATGTTCTCAAATATTTCGTCTTCGCCGATTGGTTCCGTCTGTGGGGCGGTTCCGTCTTCCTGCGTATTCTGTACCTTTTCGACAGCTACCTGATTTTTCCCGGCTTCTTTTGTGACTTCCTGACTTGTATCTGTCGTCACACTGCTTTCTGTCTGTCCGGCAGCGGCTTCTGTCTCAGTCTGTCCGGCAGCGGCTTCCGACTCTGTCTGTCCGGCAGTGGCTTCCGGCTCTGTCTGTCCAGCTTCATCACTATCCTGTTTATTCTCACTCAATGTATCTCCTACGGCTGCATTCTGATCTTCCGCATACACTCCCGATACCGGTGCAACTGCCATAGACACAGCCATAAATAAGGCCAAAAATTGCTTGGAATTATGTTTCATCTTATACTCTCTCCCTACTACTTTTCTGTCAATCAAAATACCCTTCCACGAAATCATCCGTAAAAGGGTACAAAATGGCCTTGTTAATTCATTATTATTTTCTTCCATTTTTGTACAACCAATTACTCGTGGTCCGGATTTACTTCCATGTACACTACAGGCAGGTCTCCTGACTCACAGATCCATACATCAGAATCTTGTCTTCCCGTTATCCAGTGACTTTTTTCTTTTCTGATATTCCCTGCTCACAGTGACGAGTTCGCACAGGACTTACACCTGTTTCCCTTTTCACCGGCTCTATCAATCTTATCCAGCCGGCACCTGCAGTTTTCATTCTATTTTTCTCATCTTGACTACGATACCATAAGTACCTGTAAAATGCAATTGTTAACCCAGATTCTGCTTCTGTACTGCCTCTTCGGTGCGGAATTTTTCAAATGTATGAACTACCTCTTCCGCATCAGAACCATCTACTACAAAAATCATCTTCTGATTCAGCGTAACTGTCATCATTCCCATAACTGATTTTCCATCAATGATAAGTTTATGTGCTGTATCTTCAATCAAGGTATCAGCCTCTACTTTCTGACACATTCTTGAAAATTCTACAAGCTGTTCCGGTGTTTCAAATTTTACATTCATTTTTATCATAATTAAGTCTCTCCTCTCAGGTGTATCCATCATTTTCATTACAAACACATCTGTTTATAAGAAAAATATAAATCAGTATACTACGTTTTTTTCTACTATGTAATATATTTTTTTATTTCTTAACATTGTCTTTTCACCTAGAATATATTATACTTATCTGGCATCATCCGTATTAAAGATAACTAACTATATATATATATCAATTTTATATATTATTTTGGAGGATATTATGAGTACATACGATTATTACCGTATTTTTTACCATGTTGCACAACATCACAGTTTTACAAAAGCGGCAGAGGTATTACACAATAACCAGCCGAACATTACCCGTTGTATGAATAATCTTGAGACAGAACTTGGCTGTCACCTTTTTGTCCGTTCGAACCGCGGAGTCTCACTGACGCCTGAAGGCCAGAAGCTTTTTAACCACGTTGCGATTGCTTTCGAACAGCTTGAACTCGGAGAAGCCGAGCTCAAGCGTGACCAGAGTCTTACAAGCGGACTCATCTCCATCGGAGTCAGTGAAAATGCACTTCGTATTATGCTTCTGTCCAAATTAGAAGCATTTCACAATCATTATCCACATGTAAGGCTTAAGATATCCAACCATTCCACTCCGCAGGCGATTGCTTCCCTGGAAAGCGGACTGGTGGATTTTGCAATTGTAACAACTCCACTTTCTGTTCAAAAACAGTTTCAGAAAATCTCCCTGGGTTCTTTCCGGGAAATTCTGATCGCCGGCCCGAAATACAAAGAACCGGCTTCCCGCATCTGCTCACTGGAAGAACTTACGGACTACCCTTTCGTCTCGCTGGAAAATAACACCAGCACCAGAGATCTTCATATTCAATACTTTTCTTCTCACGGGCTTCCGTTCCGTCCGGATCTTGAAGTTACATCCACCGACCAGTGCCTGGCTTTGATCCAGCACAATCTTGGTATCGGCTTCTATCCGGAGAAGCTTGCAGAAGAACCGCTCAAGCGTGGAGAAATTCTTCAGATCCATCTGAAAGAATCCCTTCCTGCGAGACAAATCTGTCTTGTACAGAATGCTTCCAGACCACAGAGCATTGCAGCGCAAAAACTAATCGAGACACTGATCCGTATCTGATGACGGATCAATGTCTCTTTTTTGTCCCTTTTTTATCTTTCGTTTCTCCGGGATTCTATATCCAGGAACATCAACAGGAAACTGACGATCAAAAGTCCGCAGGATACCCAGATCATATGGATTCCATAATTGGCTGAAAGATTGCCTCCGATTCCGGCTCCTACCGCAAAAAGAACTATAATTCCAAAATAATACATTGCCTGCCGCAATTGTTCCGGCTTTTTCTCTCTCAGATAGAAGGATAATGCCGCCGTTCCACTCCGTAAGTTTCCGATACACATAGTACTTGCATATGAAAATCCATTTACCTTCCGGAAACTCTGCACCTGCATCGCACAGGCAAAGGATACCAGAACAGTCGCGATCATATTTCCCCGCTGCGGAATAAATCCTACAACAAACAAAATGAGAATCTCTGCTCCCAGTATTCCCTGTCTCCAGTGCAGGCGCCTGGCATATTTGTACTTATTCTGGATCTGCTCCGCAATCAGAACACCTAAAGCAAATGCAAAAAGCGGAAATAAATATTTCAGTCCAGCCTCCCATTTTCCCGTCATGAAATTCTGGCTCATCAGCACCACATTACCTGTCTGTGCATTCGAGAATACTTCATTCCTCGTATTATAGGTATACGCATCCTGAAATCCACCCGACAAGGCCAGAAATGCACTACAGATGAATGCCTCCGACATCTGCTTCCCGGAAAATAAACTTTTCATTACTCCCATGTTTTCATCTCCTTAGAATAAAAACGGAGGATGATTCTCATACGTTCTTACGTTTTCCGATCCATCCCCCTCAGCAGACTATTATACGGAAGAATATCAAAAATGTGAAACGTATATTTGATATATCTTCCATATCTTTTTTATATATTCAATTTTATATTAAACATCCCAGACTTCTTCCGCAACTTCTTTTACAAATGAAACCTTTCTCCACTGCTCTGCTTCTGTCATGATATTACCCTCTTCTGTAGATGAAAATCCACACTGTGGACTTAAGCAAAGCTGATCTTTCGCCACATACTTTTCTGCCTCTTCAATTCTTTTCTTTACATCCTCTTTGTCTTCCAGTTCCGGAAACTTAGAAGTGATCAGTCCCAATACCACCTTCTGATCCTTAATATAGCGAAGCGGCGAGAAGTCTCCCGATCTTTCGGAATCATATTCGAGGAAGAATCCGTCTACGTTACAATGACCGAATAATATCTCTGCAACCGGTTCGTACCCGCCTGATGAGAACCATGTAGATCTGAAATTCCCCCTGCAGATATGCATTGTGACCGTCATATCTTCTGGTTTTGCTTCGAGTGCAAGATTGATCATGTCTACATAAGATCTCGCGATCTCATCCAGATCAAAGCCTCTTTCTTTATATGTCTTTCTCTTTTCCGCATCACAGAATTCTCCCCATGATGTATCGTCTAACTGCAGGTATCTGCATCCCGCATCATAGAATGCACGGATGACCTTCTGATAAGCGATTGCAATGTCATAATATAAATCCTTCATGTCCTGATAACGTTCGATCGGTATATACTCTTCTGCACGTACACAACAGATCAGATGCAGCATAGATGGTGAAGGAATTGTCATTTTGCAGAGAGTATCTCCTGCAACACTTTTCAGATATTTAAAATGCTCCAGAAATGGATGTTCTCCGAAATCAACTTTATCTGCTATCTTAAGTGTTGCCGCTTTCGGCTGATGCCCCTTAAAGTGTACAGACCAGTGATCCGACTTAATCTCCTCTACACCATCCAGATCTGCAAGGAAATCCAGGTGCCAGTATCTTCTTCTGAATTCCCCATCTGTCACAGCCTGAAGTCCGACTTCTTTTTCTTTTTCTACCAGTTCTTTAATTGCTTTATCTTCTGTCTCTTTTAACTGTTCCTCTGTGATCTTTCCTTCTGCAAATTTTGCTCTTGCGTCCTTCAGATACTCTGGACGTAAGAAACTTCCTACCACATCATAACGGAATGGTGCCTGATTACTCATATTTTATATCCTCCTGTACTTTGCTCGTTTTCTCTGTTGAAAAGTATAACCCATCTGTTTTTTTATGTATAATACAAAAAAGCAGCGGTTCTCCATAGTTTTAAACTATAGCACTCCACTGCTTTTCACCAGTATTCTGAATTATTCTTACATCCCGCCTGTGTATTTTTTCAACGCTTCCATATACACCTTTCCATACCGGCTCAGTGCCACATCTTTCCGCACAATCGTTCCGATCCGCATATATTCATCCACCAGAAGCGGCTTCCCGATGATATTCTCACCGTTCAGTTCTTTACTGATCACGCCGGAGCTTACCGTATACCCGTCCAGGCCGACCGCCAGGTTGAAAAGCGTTGCCCGGTCTCTGACTTTGATGTTCTTATTCCGGTCCAGTGTGCTTAATATCTCTTCGGAAAAATAAAAGGAATTATAATCCCCCTGCTCAAATGACAAATACGGATACTCTTCCAGATCTTCCAGTGTCAGTGCTTCCTTATCTGCCAACGGATGCTTTGAACTGATAAATACATGTGGCTTTGCTACGAATAACTCTTCGAATTTCAGATCATTCTGACGGATCAGTTTCATGATGATCGTCTCATTCTGTGAAGAAGTATACAGAATACCTATCTCACTTTTCAGCTTCGCCACATCTTCGATGATCTCATAAGTCTGTGTCTCCCGCAGTGTGAAATCATATTTTCTCGCATCAAATTTACGGATCACGTCTACAAATGCATTGACCGCAAAAGAATAATGCTGGCAGGATACGGAAAATCTCGGGTTCCGTTCATTTACATTCAGATACCTCTCCTGCATGAGGCCGACCTGATCCAGGATCTGTCTTGCATAGGCGAGAAATTCATCTCCCTCTGCGGTGATCGTCACCCCTTTATTCGTCCGGTGAAAAATCGTCACCTGCATCTCCTGCTCCAGTTCCCGGATCGCATTGGTAAGACTCGGCTGGGAAATGAACAGCTCTTTTGCCGCCTCACTTATCGTCCCCTTCTCCGCAACCATGGTAATATACCTTAACTGCTGTAATGTCATAAATTCTTCCTCCCTACAGCATATAGATCAGTGCGTTACAGATACATGCCGCAATATTACTTCCGCCTTTTCTCCCCCTTGCTACAATATACGGGGTATCTTCCAGAGTCAGGATCAGTTCTTTGGACTGTACCACATTTACAAAGCCGACCGGTACACCGATCACGAGCTCCGGACGGATTCTTCCGTCTTTGATCAGTTCATACAGGTGAATTAGTGCTGTCGGTGCATTTCCGATGGCAAAGATCAGCTTTTCATTCCGTTCACACGCTTTTTCCATACTGGCAACGGCTCTTGTTGTTCCATTCTTCTTCGCCGCCTGCGCCACATCTTCATCCGACATAAAGCAGTATACCTGACCGCCATACTGTTCCAGTCTCTTTTTGTTAATTCCGGAACGTCCCATCTGTGTATCGGTTACAATGGAAGCACCGCCTCTGATCGCTTCAAGTGCTTTCTCCACCGCATGCTCGGAGTAGACCAGATTCTTTGCATAATCGAAATCTGCGCTGGTGTGTATGCAACGCTTTGTAATTGGTGCCTGAATCTCTGGAAGGATAATACCTTCCTTCTCCAGTTCTTCCGTAATGATCTCAAAGCTTCGCTTTTCGATCTCTGTCGGAAGGACATTTTCTATCTCTATTTTAGTATGTGCTGCGTGATTATTTTTCTGTATATTCAACGTTTTCTTCCTTTCTCTTCATAGTCCGTCATAGCCCACATCTCATCTTTTCTAACTACAAAACTTGCCATCGGCAACTTCTCTTGCATACTTTGGTATCTACAGCTCCTTACGAATACATAGTAATCCCGAAAAATTATTTCTGCATTCCCATGATCTGATAGATTGCCTTCATGTCCAGATGTTTTCTGAGTGTATCTGCCAGAAGATCATACTGGCTTTCTTTGAATGCTTTCAGGTCTACACCTTCCACTTCTTCCATTGAAAGTCCTTTCTTTTCTGCCAGGGATTTTACGATCTCCGATACAATTTTCTCCTTATCAAAAATGCCGTGGATGTATGTTCCGTATACATTTCCATGCGAGATTCCGTCTGTACTGTTCTCTATTCTGTTTTCCGGCTCCATATCCGGAATCTGTCTGTCCTTTTTCTTCACCGTATCGTGAATCTGATTCATCGGACATCCTTCCAGAAGTTCGGTCTTTCCCATATGGATCTCGTATCCTTCAAACTTCAGATTCTCAAGTGCTTTCAGATTCCCCTCCACATGAAGGAGTGTTCCATTCACCCTTGTTCTGGTCTTTTCTGTGGTAAATGTAGTCGTTACCGGCAAAAGGCCGAGTCCTTTCATACTGCCGCCATCTTCCACGCCTTCCGGATCACTGAGCGACTGCCCCAGCATCTGATAGCCGCCGCAGATTCCCCAGACCACACAGCCGCCGGCATGCGCCTTTAGAATCTTCGCTTCCATTCCGCTCTGTCTTAACCATTTCAGATCTCCCATCGTATTTTTTGTTCCCGGAAGGATAATCATATCAGGATTTTCCAGTTCTCTTGGATTCTTTACATAACGCAGATTCACTCCCGGAGCATTTTCCAACAGCATGAAATCCGTAAAGTTCGAAATTCTCGGTGTCCGGATGACTGCGATATCCACCAGACCGATCCTTTCTTCTGCACCTTTTCCAGCCTTTGTCATGTTAAAACGCTCTGTCAGACTGTCTTCATCTTCAATCTCGACCTGCATATACGGTGTAACTCCGACTACCGGAATGCCGCCTCTTTCTTCCAACATAACAATACCGGGATCCAGGATTGTCTTATCCCCGCGGAATTTGTTGATGACCAGTCCCTTTACACGTTCTTTCTCATCATCTTCCAGGAGCATAAGCGTCCCCAGAAGCTGGGCAAATACTCCTCCGCGGTCAATATCTCCGACCAGAAGCACCGGCGCATCTACCATCTTCGCCAGCCCCATATTTACAATATCATCTTTCTTCAGGTTGATCTCTGCCGGACTTCCCGCTCCTTCGATCACAATGATGTCATTCTCTTCTTCTAATTTGTGAAATGCTTTCATAATGTCCGGTATGAGCTGCTTTTTATAAGCAAAATATTCTCTTGCACTCATATTCTTCAAGACTTCACCATTTACGATCACCTGTGATCCTACATCGTTGGTCGGCTTTAACAGGATCGGATTCATCTCTACCTGCGGCGCCACGCCTGCTGCCTCTGCCTGCACAACCTGTGCACGTCCCATCTCCAGTCCATCCTCTGTAATAAAGGAATTCAGTGCCATATTCTGGGATTTGAACGGAGCCACCCGGTATCCGTCCTGTTTGAATATTCTGCAAAGTCCCGCACACAGAAGACTCTTTCCTGCGTTGGACATTGTCCCCTGTATCATAATTTTTCCAGCCATGTTATCAACCTTTCATTCTCTTCTTCAGATCTTATTGCAATCCGGTAATGCCCTTCTGTCAGTCCTTCATAGTTACTGCAGTCCCGGATCAACAGTCCGCTTTTCAGTGCCTTCTCATACAGCCCTGCTTTTCCTTTAAAAAATATATAGTTTGCTTCCGATCCCCATACATTCAGACCAAGCTTTCTCATCCGCTCTGTCATCCAGAACTTTTCTTTTTTTATATATTCTCTCGTTCTCTTTAAATATGCTTCGCAATCAACAAGTGCTGCCACACCTGCTTCCTGTGCCGTTACCGACACATTCCACGGCTGGAGCATTGCCCTCATTCGTTTCCTAAGAGCTGCATTCTCACACAATGCATATCCAAGTCTTACACCTGGCATACAAAATATTTTCGTAAATGCTTTGATAATGACCACATTCGGATACTGTGTCAGATACCCCCGGCATTCATATCTTTCTGGTTCTTCCAGAAACTCTATAAAACACTCATCCAGGACCAGTATCGTACCGCATTTATTACACCTGTTCATCACACGAATCAGCAGTTCTTTTTCCGTTGTCTGTCCGGTCGGATTATTGGGATTGCACAGAAATATCATATCTGTATCTTCCGTAATCTGTTCCAGTATATCCTCCTGTATCCGGAAATCCTGTTCTTCTTTTAATCTGTAATATTGTACCTCTGCTCCAACTGTGCCAAGTGCCCGCTCATACTCGGAAAAAGCTGGTGCCGTCACCAGTGCTTTTTTCGGTCTCACTGCCATTACGACAGCAAAAAAAAGCTCTGCAGCACCATTGCCGCAGAGTATCTTTTCTTTTTCTATTCTCTCAAAATCACTGATTGACTCCCGAAGTCTGTCGCATCTGACATCCGGATAATACATGATCCTGTCTGCACTTTCCTGTACGCTCTTTCGTACCGCTTCGGGAACTCCCAGCGGGTTACTGTTTACAGAATAATCTGTAACAGATGGATTCCGGTAAATGTCTCCACCGTGAACTGTCTCTTTTGGTTCTGCCAACGTTCCTTCACCTGTGCGGATAAACCGCTCTCTCTGCTATTTTGCTACAACCATCTTACTCACTTTGCAGAAAATAGTCAACCGAAATCTTATACCTGAATTCTTGTTGCCGCATCGCTGCTCATTGCGATCCGCTGCTCACCACTTCTGATGATCAGGTCTCTTCCGGAATTCTGAATGACTGTGATCTCACTGCCTTCATCAATCTTGTATTTTCGGATCTTATCCAGAACTTCCGGGATGCCGAACATCCACTTGATGGTGTAGCTTTTTCCAGCCGCCGCCTTTGACAATGCCTGCATAACTAACACCTTCTTTACCTCTTTTTTATATTGTAAGTTGCACTGACTATGTTAGTCAACAGGAACATTGTTTGCACAATTCTAACTTTTTATTCATAATTTGCAGATAATATTATTTGTTTTTTGATTTTTATTATCAATATCATCTACAGAACCAAAATCCGGAGGATGATTCCAAGTATCAGACCAAGCATTGCCGTCCCATATAACAGCTTATGCGATCTCCGGATATCCAGTAGTTCCATCTCCCGGACCGGATCTCCGATCGTCGGCTTCTTATGCAGCTTTCCAAAATACCATGCATCTCCTGCAAGCTGCACATCCAGTGCCCCCGCCATGACTGCTTCTGTCTGTGCCGAGTTCGGACTTTTATGATTAAAGCGGTCTCTTCGGAAGATACGTGCTGCATTCTTTCCATCCATTCCGGTCAGATATGCAGCCAGGATCATCAACACTGCCGATACCCTTGCCGGAATGAAATTCACCACATCGTCTAACTTCGCTGCTGCCGTTCCAAACCACTGATACTTGTCATTCTTATATCCAACCATCGAATCCATCGTATTGATCGCTTTGTATGTAAATCCCAGAACAGCTCCGCCGATCAGCATATAAAATAACGGTGCGATCACACCATCCGATGTATTCTCTGCCACCGTCTCTACGGCCGCCTTGGTCACACCTTCTTCCGTCAGATTCTGTGTATCTCTTCCGACGATCATGGACACGGCCTTTCTCCCAGCCTCCAGGCCCTTGTCTTTCAGTGCTATGTAGACCCTGTCACTTTCTACTTTCAGGGATTTCGTTGCAAGGATCTGATAACACCAGAAGCTTTCCAGTGCAAGTCCAAGCTGCCAGAAATACTTATATGCAACCGATAAGATCACCGCCGGAACTCCTGTACTGACCGTCACAACCACCAGCACCAGAATCCCTCCACCGATGCGTTCCCCTGTCTTATTCACCGGCAGACAGTTTCTGATAATTCTTTCGGTTCCCGATATCAGATGCCCGATCAGCCTCACCGGATGATACAGCCATCTTGGATCCCCGAAGATCAGATCCAGAACAAAGCCCGCCACGATCGCGATCGTCATATATGTTATTCTCTGAAATTCTAAGTTCATATCCTTCTCCATTCTTTATCTGATAATCATAATAACTTCCTGCTGGTGTCCCGTCTTCCTTTACTGCATACCGTTCCATGATACTCATAATCGTTCCGCCATGTGCCACAACCGCAATCGTCTCCCGGTCATGTGCCTGCGCATCCCGTACGACTTCCCGGAACCCTTCAAGTGTCCGCCGGATGAACGCTTCCCTGCTTTCCCCTTCCGGAAATGGCAGCTTCCCACCACTGTCTATCCATGCCTGATACTCCGGGCAGCCGGAAAGTTCGATATAATTATGATTTTCAAACAGGCCAAAATCACACTCCCGTAACTTTTCATTACAGCTATATGCTCCTGCTTTCATCATCTCCGGATAAATGATCTCTGCCGTCTGCACGCACCGCTTCATCGGACTTACATAGACATATGTAACCTCAGGATACATTCCTTTTCTCTCTTCCAAAAGCTGTATTCCTTCCCGACATAAAGATTCATCCGTCGTTCCGATATAGCGTTTTTCTTTATTTCCTTTCGTCATCGAATGACGTATCAGATAAATCCTCATACTTCCTTTATCACCTGTCCGATTCCGCACATCACACGGTATACTTTCTCCGAATATGCCGCAAGGCGCGTGCACACTCTTCCGGTCTGCTCTCTGTATTCCCGTTCCATCCGGTCAACCGGCACGATCCCGTATCCGATCTCATCTGTGATCAGGATCAGTTCCGGATTCTTCCGAATCAGTTCTTCTGCAAGATCATCTATCGGTTCTCCTTCCTTTATCTTTCTTTCGATATACTGATGGAAATGATATATCCCTTCGCAGCTATATAGTTCTTCTTCCGTACATACCGCACCGTCTGCCCATGTGACATCTGGGTAGATTTTCTTTGCGAATGCAAGTTTTCCCTGATATGCGCCGCCTATTATCATGATCATGACTTCTTTTCCTTCCTCCAATCCTGTATTTTCATCTTTCTGTTATTTTCTACTATTTCTCTGCTGTTTTCTTTCTGCCACTTGTTTTCTTCATTCTTTCCACACTTTTATCCAGCCTGTTCATCATTTGATGATTCCGCTTTTTACTACGATATCCACTACTACCACGACAAGCGCCATCACAAGTTCACATACCTGCAGGAAATATCCACACAGATCCCCGGTCACACCACCGAAATTCTTCATCGCCATCCGGTAATAATATCCAAATACCACGCCTGCCGAGATCACACATCCGATTCCGCAGATCCCTCCGGTCAGTGGAATCAGGAAACACAGTACAATCAGATAAATGCCCAATACCATTCTTGTAATTCTGGTCGATGCACTTTCCGAAAAATCTGCCACCATACCTTTCTTCCTTGCCTGTGGAAATGTAACTACAGACAGTCCACTCAATGTTCTCGATAGCATGAAGCTATATGCGATCACTTCCATACTCCGTACACTCAGACAAGAATACACGCCAATATACATCAGAAAATAGACGGTACATGAAATGATAGCAAATGCTCCTGCGTGGGAATCTTTCAGTATTTCCAGACGACGCTCTTTCGTCTGCCAGGAACTCAGCGCATCCTGTGTATCCAGAAATCCGTCCAGATGAATTCCTCCCGTAATAAATACCGGGATCAGGATCAGAAATATTACAAAAAATAAGGAATAATTTCCTCCTCCATTCCCATCAAACCATTTTGAAAACCGAAACACTCCATAAGACAAAAGTCCGATCACCGCACCGATCCATGGAAAAAAACACATTGCATACGATTTATTTTCATCTGTCCATTCGCTGCGCGGCATCGGAATCCTGCTGTACATGGAAAACGCAATTTTGAAACTATTCCATATTCTTTTTATACTCTTCATACTTCTTTTGCTCCTTACGAATGCATACCGGAATTCCATACACAACTTCCGTTACTATATCTGCAAACTCTGCAATACTTTGATTCACCATTCCGATGCATTCCCGATATTTTTCCGTCTCTTCACTATAGCCGTTTACATCTGCGTTCACTTCATTTGTAACAATTACAAGACGTGTCGTAGAATTGCTCAGTCTGCGTACTCCTGCCAATACTTTTTCTTTTGTTTCTTTTAAATCATTCAATGTACCATCTTCTCTGTAAAGCTCATTGGCCACCAGATTCGATATGCACTCCAGAAGGATTCCCTGATTCTTTGGTATCTCAAGTTCTGATAGATCTGTATATTTTTCCAATGTCCGGAATCCTTTTCCGGCTCTCAGCCTGTGATGTCTTTCAATCTTTTTCATCGTTTCTTCTGTGTATGGCTGCATGGTTGCAATATATATGTAAGTACCATCCTTCTTATTTCTGCCTGTCAGCCAGTTCTCCGCATACTCAGATTTACCGCTTCCGCTTCCGCCTGTCACCAGATGTATCATTCTTTCTCACCTAATTCTTTATAATCTTCGATGTCATTTTCTGAAAATGTACTCATCCGTCCATACACTTCTGCCGCAAGATCCAGCACCGGAAGATATGCCACAGCTCCGGTTCCCTCACCCAGGCACATATCTGCATGCAATGGTGCATCCATGTGTAACTCTTTCAGGATCTTCTGCATTCCAGGTTCTTTCGAGACATGTGACACAATCATCGCATCTTTGACCCACTCACAGATTCTGACGGCCGCAAGTGCCGCAACCGCTGAGATAAATCCATCAACTACAATCGGGATTCGGTATACAGCACCTCCCAGATAGAGTCCGGTGATTCCCGCCAGATCGAATCCGCCTACTTTTGCCAGTACATCCACCGGATCATCCCATTTCGGACGATTGACCGCTATCGCCTTCTCGATCGCGTGTATTTTTCTTTCCAATCCTTCGTTCGTCAGTCCTGCTCCCCGTCCCGTTATCTCTGCCGGTTCGTCTCCCAGAAGTACGGAAGCCACGGCACTGCTGGTCGTCGTATTTCCGATTCCCATCTCTCCGGTAGCAATGATCTTATATCCGGCTTCCTTCTTTTCCTTCACCTGATGAATCCCGGTTAAGATTGCCTGTAACGCCTGCATTCTTGTCATAGCCGGACCTTTGGTCATATTTGCGGTTCCATTTGCCGTTTTATATCTTGGGACTTTTGTATCCGCTGCCATACCGATATCGATAGGAAAGATGTCTACACCGGCTTTTTTACACATGATCGCCGCACTGGTATTGCATGTCAGAAAATTCTCTGCAACAATTGCAGTTACTTCCTGTCCTGTCTGCGTTACACCTTCTTCTACCACTCCGTTATCCGCACACATCACGATCAGCGCCTTCCGGTTCAGATTCACGTCTGTATCGCCGGTCAGTGCCGCAATCTGCATAATATGATCTTCTAGTTTTCCCAGACTGTGTAACGGTTTCGCAATGGAGTTCCACTTTTTCTGCGCATTTCCTTTCGTTACTACATCTGCCGGATGAATGCCAGATACGATCTGATGGAATTCCTGTTCCAGTTGTTCTAAGCTTTGCTCTGCCATGCTTTTTATCCTCTCTGTTCTCTATGTTCTATCTCTTTCCCTGGCTCTTTTCTCTTGTTCCCTGCATCTTCTGCATTGTTCCAGAAAGTTCTCCGGAATCTTTTCATTTCCATAATAATGAATATGCGGATATCCTGCCAGTACCGTATCGGTACTGATCATGCATTTCCACGAACGGTTTGACATTGGTTTTTCCGCCAGAAATGCTTCCCCGCATACTTCTGAATCATAATAATGAAATTCATGTGCCGGGATACCTCCTGCTTCTTTACCGAATATTCTTCCCCCTGTCAGGGTAACATAGCCGAATCGCTTTAAGGAACCTGTCGGATAACTTTTCCCTTCTAAAAATCCAACCATTGGAAATTCTGTGCCGCTTTCATCTCTGATATATTCCTGCAGGTACATGAATCCTCCACACTCCGCGATACATGGCATTCCGCCGTTCAATGCTTTTTTAATACTCGTCTTCATTGACTCATTTTTACTTAGTTCTTCTGCATATAGTTCCGGATAACCGCCATAGAACAAAAGTCCCGACAGATTTTCCGGAATCTGCTTATCGTAAAGAGGAGAAAAAGGAATCAGTTCCGCTCCCATCTCCTGCAGCAGTTCCAGATTATCCTGATAGAAAAAACAGAATGCATCGTCACTTGCAAGCCCGATCCGTACCGTATCTTTTGTTCTAACCGATTCTGTACTATACTGTGCATTTTCTGCCAAATTTTCTACCATTTCTGATGTATATCCTTGCGTTTTCTTTTCCTGCAGCTCCGGTGCATTTTCTGCCAGTTCCAGAAGGCCTGCGATATCTACACTTTTCAGAATCTGTTCTCCCAGTCTTGTGAGTTTGTCTTCCGTATCTTTTCGTTCTTTTGGAAGCTTCAGTCCCAGATAACGGCTCTCCAGTGCACAATCTTTCATAACCGGAACATAGCCGTAGACTTTGATTCCTGTCTGCACCTCGATCATCTCTTTCATTCTTCCATACATCATCGGAGACAAACGGTTCAGAATTACGCCTTTGATACGGCTGTCTTCTTTATAATGCAAAAACCCCTGGATACACGGCACTGCAGACACGCTTAGTCCTTTACAGTCCAAGATCATCACAGCCGGGGTATCGGTAATTCTGGCAATGTCATAAGCACTCGCCTCTGAAGAGATCCCTGCGATCCCATCATAGTATCCCATAACACCTTCCATTACGGAAATATCTGCTCCGGCACCATTTTTTTTCAGGATCTCTCTGACTCCATTTTCTCCACACAAAAAGGAATCCAGATTATAGCTGCTGATGCCGATCACAGTCTTGTGGAACATTGGATCAATGTAATCCGGCCCGCACTTAAAAGACGCAGGATTTATCTCCTGCATCTTCATTGCTTTCAATATTCCGCAGGTCAGCATGGTTTTACCTGCGCCACTTCTCATCGCAGTAATCAGAATTCTAGGAAGTTTCATTACTCAGATTCCTCCATTTCTTCCCGGATTTTCTCCGGTGTCAGATCCCCTACAGAGATCACTTTCGTAATATCCTCCACAATATCTCCGGTCATATCTTCCGGTTCCACCTCGTCCAGATTGATTTCTTCCAGAACGAAATCGTCTTCATTTTCCGGATCTGCTTCCTTTTTTGCCGGTCTGCTCGTAAAGCTGATCACATAGATCGGATTCTGTCCATTCATCATATGATAACTGCCCACTTTTTTCGCACGGCTTACCGCTACCTGAATAACTTCTGCCTCTTCTATCTCATTCTCTTCCGTATATTTTAACACCTGCATCATCGTCTCGAGTGAGATTGCATTGAGCACCACCCGTACAAATGGGTTCTTCTTCCGGATAGCATCCAGGATTTCATACAACTTTCCTTTACTGCCCCCGATAAATACGCAATCAGGTGCCGGCAGTTCTTCCAGTGCCTCCGGCGCCATACCTTCTATCACATGCAGATTATCCACGTGCATCCGCCTTGCATTTTCACGGATCAGTTCCTGCGCCTCCACTTTCTGTTCGATTGCATAGACGTTACCTTGCGTTGCAACCATGGCGGCCTCTACGGAAATAGAGCCTGTTCCTGCTCCGACATCATATACAACTGCATCCTTCTTAATCTTAAGTTTAGCAATCGAAATGCTTCTTACTTCTTCCTTGGTCATCGGTACATCGCCACGTACAAATGTATCATCCGGAATTGCCGGAATCACCGGGCTTTCGCCGCCGGATTCATTTTCAATATAAAGGACCGCCAGATTCTCTCCTTTGTAATGAAGCAGTGATCTTGCTGTTCCTGTCTGAATCTCTTCATTCTTATAAGAAAGTTCTGTCCCGATCCTGACTGTTACTTCGCCCATTCCATATTCCGTCATTTTTGTCAGGATCTGACGGATCTCTTCTGCATTACTTACAAGGGCGAATACCTTTTTATTCTCCTTAATGACCGCCATCAGATTTTCTTTTCTTCCATGCAGGCTTACTAGTGCCGCATCCTCCCATGTTACGCCAAGCTTTGATGCAAAATATATGATGGATGATACTCCAGGCACCACTTTTGTCTCAATCTGTGGGTCATCTTTCGTCAATTCCAGAATCTTCTTCGCACCGCTGTAAAATCCTGTATCACCGGACAACGCAATCGTTACATTTTCATATTCCGGATTTTCTTTGATATAAGAAATGATCTCATCCGGGCGGTATGCTTCATATATGGTCTGTCCGACTTCTGCCACTGCCTCGATCATCCTGCCTGCTCCGATCAGAAGTTCTGCTTCCTGACAGCATCTTTTTGCTTCCAGTGTAACCTGGTCTCTGGCACCTGCACCGATTCCCACCAGTGTAACTTTCCAGTGATTATCCAGTTCCAGTTCTTTCTGAAGGAATTTGGACATTTCCTCAAAATTCATTCCCTCTTCTTCTTCCGGCCTTCCGATCACAACCATTTTCACACCGGCTTCTAGTGCAGCCTGACATTTCTGCGGGTATCCGCCTGCAAGTCCTGATTCTTTCGTTACCATATAAGCAATATCATATTCCTTTAACATGGCACGATTCATTTCCGTAGAAAACGGTCCCTGCATACAGATGAGATGACGTCCGGAGAATCCAAGTTCTTCACAATTAACTGCCACCTGGCCAATAGACAGAACGCGCGCATATACCCGGCTTTCGTAATCCGTCAGTCTTGTATAGGATTCCAGCTCCTTGCTTCCTGTTGTTACCAGAATATTTCCTTCTGTTTTTTCCAGATACTTTATCGCTTCATCCATATTTTCCACACAGATGCTTTCTTTGGTCTCTTCACTTCCCCTGACCAGTCTTAAATACGGAACCTGCATAACCTCACAGGCACTTTTCAAGTTTTTGGTCACTTCTTTGGCATATGGATGCGTTGCATCGATCACATAATCCGGCTCAAACACCCTCATAAACTCGCCCATCTGCCCACTGTCCATCCGGTCGTGTGTCACCGTTATATTCTTCTCTTCCGGAAGCAGACTCTCCCCATAAGCGGTTGCCACACAGACGTGCAGTCTTACGCCTCTTCTTCCGAGATAAGATGCTAATTTTCTTCCTTCTGTTGTCCCTGCATATAATAGAATCTTTTTGTCTTTCATATACGATATCCCCTTGGTGTAACCATTTTTTCCCGAATTACTTTTGTCTGTTTATTTCCGATAAATACAGTAGAGAACATATCTACTGTTGTCTCTTTTAATTCTTTCAGTGTCAGTGTCTGCATTGTTTCTCCCTCGCGGGCAATGTTTTTTACTATTCCGCAGACGGTATCTTCCGCCTTATATTCCAGCATGATCTCACATGCTTTTGCAAGATAGGTACTGCGTTTCCTGCTGGACGGATTATAAAGGCAGATCACAAAATCAGCTTTTGCCGCACAGCGAAGCCTTTCTTCGATCAATTCCCACGGTGTCAGAAGATCACTTAAACTGATCAGACTGACATCATGTCCGACTGCTGCTCCAAGTACCGCAGAACCTCCCAGTGCCGCTGTCACTCCCGGGATTACTTCGATCGCGACTTCCGGATATTCCTCACCGATTTCATACATCAGTCCTGCCATTCCGTATATCCCGGCATCTCCGCTGCATACCATTGCCGTTACAGCTCCTTTTGCTGCCTCTTCGAATGCCATCCTGCACCGTGCTGCCTCCTGTCTCATGGACGTTGTCAGATATCTCTTATCCGGAAAATATTCTTTTAATAATTCGATATATACGGTATATCCGACGATCACATCACATTTTTCCAGCGTCCGGACTGCTTTCACCGTCATCTGTTCATATGCCCCCGGTCCCATTCCTATCACATATACCTTATTCAAACTTCACCCTCCAATTATCCCAGGCAAATGCTGCTGTCACACCATTTTCTGCCTGTTTTCTGATCCGCAGTGTACCACCTGTATATACAGCACTTCTTTCACATACATTATCCACTCCGGTAACCTTTTTTACAAATGTAGAAACACTGAATTCTCCTTCTACTTTTTTTAATTCTTCTGCCGGATAAAATTCCGGCTCTATGTTATATTTGTTGCAAAATGTAAGCAATCCCTCTTCGTCTTTTTTTAGATCAATGCTTGCGATCCTGCCAATACTTTTCTTATTAATATGTGATTCTTTCAGTATCTTATCCACCAGCTGTTCTATCTGCTCTGCGGATGTCCCCCGTCTGCAGCCGATTCCCACCGTGATCCGTTGTGGTATCAGCCTTAATACATGACTGCTTAATTTTCGTTCATATATCCCGATATAGATATCTGGATTCTCATAGGTTTCCGGTACGATCTTCACTTCTTCCGGCACAGTACCCTCTATCGAATCTCTTCCGCTCTCAATCGCGGCCACGACTGTCTTTCCTTCCAGAATCTTTGCCGAAATTTGCTTTGCCTTCTGCATATCTTCTATATAAAGATGATTCTTTCTGGCAAATACATCTATTGCCCATTTTCCCCGGATATCTGTAGCTGTTGTGATCACAGGCAGTGCTCCTGCCATCTCTGCAATTCTTTCAGCCATCTCATTTGCTCCGCCAATGTGCCCGGACAGGATCGGGATACAATATTGTCCTTTCTCATCCAGTACCAGTACCGCCGGATCTGTTGTCTTTGATCCTATAAAAGATGCGATCAAGCGCACGGCAATCTGTACTGCTCCAATAAAGATCAGTACATCCCGCGTCCGGAACTGTTCACCTGTCCATTCTCTGGCACTGCATTTTACCGCATCCTTGTCCGATTCCAGTTCTTTGCATTTTACCGCCTGCAGCACCTGGTGTCCTTCTTTTTCCAGTTCATGTGCTAAAGATCTCTCCAGTCTTCTTCCATTTCCGGTAAAACTGATCATTGCAATCTTCATCTTATTTTACTCCCTGACGGAACTCGGTGGTGAATTCCGGATCATACAGTTTCGAACGTTCATACGCATGATGTGTCACCACATCTCCAACGATGATCAATGCTGTCTTTGTAATTCCATGTGCTTTCGCAGTCTCTGCCAGTGTACTGACAGTACAGATGTAACTTTCTTCCTCCGGCCATGTTGCCTTGTATACAATTGCTGCCGGCGTATCTTCTTTATAACCGCCTTCTATCAACTGACCTTCCAGCTTTTCCAGAAGTCCTGTACTTAAGAAAAGTACCATCGTCGCATTATGACTTGCAAACGCTGCAACCTTTTCCTTCGCCGGAACCGGTGTTCTTCCTTCCATACGTGTGATGACAACACTCTGTGACACCTCCGGAAGTGTATATTCCAGATTCAGTGCCGCTGCTGCCCCGCAGAAGGAACTGACACCCGGGCAGGAATCATACGCAATTCCCAGTTCATCCAGATGATCCATCTGTTCCCGGATTGCACCATACAGACACGGATCACCTGTATGCAGCCGAACCGTCATCTTCTGTTCCCGGTCTGCCTGTTCCATCACTTCCAGAACTTCTTCCAGTGTCATCTTCGCACTGTTATATATCTCGCATGTCTCCTTTGTACTCTTTAACAGCCCCGGATTCACCAGTGATCCCGCATAGATCACCACATCAGCCTGCTCCAGATAACGCTGTCCACGGACCGTGATCAGATCTTCGGCTCCCGGACCTGCTCCCACAAAATGTATCATTTTCCGACTCCTTCCTGTCCTGCAAAGAACCTGCCACCAGCAACTTCTCCTGCATACTCTGGTATCTATTGTATATGTCGTTCTTTTCTGAATCTTTCTATCAGTTCTTCTGCTTTTTCTGTCTTTCCAAGGATTCCGTATACATTGGAAAACGTGACCACTCCCACCTGTATCTCTCCTTTCCCCCGGTAGTTCAGATATTTCTCCATACGCATCATGATTTTTTCCATAATGCGTGTTCGTTCTTCCTCGCTACATTTCTCCAATGCATCATCCGTCGTCACACAGTCAAGAAATTCGACTGCCTTCTCTCCGGCAATTCCCGCTCTCAATGCGGCCGTGGCGAATAAATCCATCCGACAGTCTGCCCATCTGGAATGGGTATTCATGATTCCGCCGGATACCTTGATCAGTTTCCCGATATGTCCGACCAGCAGGACACCTTTACAATCCTGTTCTACCGCCATATCTATGGCCTGACCAATATAGTTACTACATTTTACCACATCATTTTCTTCTATACTATACTGTTCTTTCAGAAAATCCAATCCGTAATTACCCGGTGCAATGATCAGATACCTGTACTTTTCCGCAAGGCATACCTTCATCTCTACTTCAATGGTATCGATCAGCGCCTGTTCACTCATCGGATTCACAATACCGGTTGTCCCAAGTATTGAAAGTCCTCCTTCTATTCCAAGTCTTGGATTAAATGTTTCTTTTGCCAGTCTTGCCCCTTCCGGAATCGAAATCTCTACATCAATTCCACCGGTATAGCCAACCTCTTCACAGGCTTCTTCTACTTCTTTTCTTATCATCTGCCTTGGCACACGGTTAATTGCGGCTTCTCCCACCGGCTGATTCAGTCCGGGCCTGGTCACTCTTCCTACCCCGATCCCGCCATCAATATGAATCTGTCCTGTTTCAGAAAGCCTTACCTGACTGTAAACCAGTACTCCATTCGTGATATCCGGATCATCTCCGCTGTTTTTTTTGACCGCACAGGATACCATATCCGGCAATTCCCTGTCTGTATATTTTCTCTGTATATCCGTGATATCCAACTGCAGCTTTTCTCCCTGCGGCAGTTCTACCGACACCTGCTCTACTTTTTCACCTGTAAAAAGCATCTGCATTGCTGCCCTCGTTGCAGCCTGTGCACAGGTTCCGGTTGTATACCCTTTTGCTAATTCTTTTTTCGGCATATGGACTCCTTTCCATCAGGGAGCGAGGTTTTGGCTTTTTTAATATCCCCTGACGCAAAAATGGAGGACTGCAGTTTTCTACATTCCTCCACCAATTTTAGCGTTTTCATACTTACATGTCAAATTATCTGTATGACGGTTCTCCACTTATTCGTTACCATTTTTGTTCTTACATTCTTGTTCCCATGCTTTGATTTCACCGCATGCAATCTTCATTCCCGAATCTCCGGACGGCTGGGTCTTGAAGTCATCCGGCATCTCATGAAGTACGATTGTCCGGCCGGGTATCAACCGCTTAATGCATTAAATAGCAACTCTACTGAATAAACATCGCATCCCCAAATGAAAAGAACCGGTACCTCTCCTTCACAGCCTCTTCATAAGCCGCAAGCACGTGCTCCCGTCCTGCAAGCGCAGATACCAGCATGATTAATGTAGATTCTGGAAGATGGAAGTTCGTGATCAGACAATCCAGTACTTTGAATTTATAGCCCGGATAGATGAATATCTGTGTCCATCCACTCTTTGCTTCCAGATGTCCATTCTCATCTGCTGCCGATTCTACCGTTCTGCAGCTTGTCGTTCCGACGCAGATAACACGGTGTCCCGTCTCTTTTGCACGATTGATCTTCTCAGCCGCTTCTTCATCGATCATGAAGAATTCCGAATGCATATGATGCTCGGTAATCTCATCCACTTTTACCGGACGGAATGTTCCAAGCCCCACATGAAGTGTAACTCTCGCAATATCCACACCTTTTGCCTTAATCTCTTCCAGAAGTTCCGGTGTAAAATGCAGTCCTGCCGTCGGTGCTGCTGCCGAACCTGTGTGAGTTGCATATACCGTCTGGTAACGGTTCTTATCCTCCAGCTGGTGTGTGATATATGGAGGCAGCGGCATCTGGCCAAGCTGGTCTAAGATTTCTTCAAAAATTCCGTCGAAATCGAATTTGATCAGACGGTTTCCTTCTTCTACCACATCAATGACTTCTCCCATCAGAAGGCCCTCACCGAAACTAATCTTTGCTCCGACTTTTGCTTTCTTACCTGGTTTTACCAACGTCTCCCATACGTTGTTTTCTTTTCTCTTCAATAATAATACTTCGATTTTGGCATTGGTCTCTACTTTGGAACCAATCAGTCTTGCCGGAATAACCTTTGTATCATTGATTACCAGACAGTCTCCCTCATGCAGATACTCTGTGATTTCTTTAAATACATGATGGGAAAAAGCCCCGGTCTCCTTGTCAAGGACAAGAAGTCTGGAGCTCGAACGATCCTCAAGCGGATCCTGTGCAATCAGTTCTTCCGGCAATTCATAATAAAAATCCTGACGTTTCATAATTATGAATTCCTTTCCCTTTTATTCTTTACGTATCTTTTTCTGATATGTTTTCATTTACAGTTGCATTTGAAGCTATTTCTTTTTCTGATTTATTTTCTACCAGACGATAGCCATTATACACTGGTTTTCCCAGTTTCTCAACTACAGAACTCTGTGTATTTTCTGTTTTTTTCAATTCCCGTATCCCAGACTCTTTCATTTGGACATTTTCCTGCGTTTTTGACAGCTCACCCTCTGATGTCTGCGGTTTCTGCTCTTCTACATTTGGCTTTTCACATTCTGGTACAACTGTTCCCGGTTGCGCCATCCATGCTTTTATCTTCTTCTGATAGACCACTCTGGTATCACAAAGCAGGTCATGAAATCCACGTTTTTCCGAATCAATTCCTGCAACAATATAACCGATATTCACCGGAAGGCTACATAAGAATCTTCCAACCGTCTCGCGGTACACCACATTGAACAGTGTCAGCTTCTCTTCCGGATTTTTTGAAACTACCCGGAGATTCATCGCTTTCTTTCCAAGTGTCGTTCCTGTCAGATAGGTAAATGCAATAAAATATAACACTTTCAGAGCATACAGTATGATATCTTTCAACGAATAATGAAACAGGATATCCGTTCCCGTTATCGCACAACCGCCAGCCAGTGAGATACCTGCAAATATCAGCCGCACGATCAGGAGGCCTGCAAATACTACCACACTGTCGATCATATAAGCCGCCATCCGCACCCAGAACCCTGCATACTCCAGATTCCCACTGGCACAGTAACTGTTCTGTCTGGCTAACTTCTCCTGATTATCGTAACTGTTCTGCATAGTACATCGGCACCCCGCTTTCTACACTTTTGGCGGTTTCCGTCAGAACCTGCGCTTCTGACTTCGGAACTAATGATTCTGCTTTGGAAAACAGCGACTGCAAAAGTCCTTCATCTGATTCCATCTCATAAAATGTAGATGTTCCAAGTTTTTTGCTCATTGCATCTTTCATATCTGGATACAGACTGATCTCATCGATCAGACCGTTGTTCTTCGCCTGCTTTGCAGTATAAGTTCTTCCGTCTGCCAGTTTCTTTACATCCTCCACTGACATATCACGGCCATCTGCCACGATATTCACGAATTTCTCATAAGCTTCATTGATCTGATCCTGATAAATAGCAATCTGCTCGTCCGTAAATTTGCTGCTGTCCTTATTCTTTCCGCTCGTGATACTTACATAACGGATTCCAAGCTTTTTATACAGCCCGGACATATCATATCCTGACATGATCACACCGATGGAACCGGTCGTTGTATTCGAATTTGCATAGATTTTATCCGATGCCATAGACACCATATATCCACCGGATGCCGCATAATGTGCCATATAATCCCAGATCGGACGTTTTGTTGTCTCTTTATATTCTTTCAGTTTCTGATACAGTTCTTCGGATTCATAGACAGTTCCTCCCGGAGAATCTACATACAGAAGAATTCCTTTATTGTTAGAATCATCCATCAATTCATCGATATAATTCATCGTTGAATCATGCTGATATCCACTGGATGCCTCCAGTGTACTGCTTCCACTCTGTTCCTGGATCGTACCTTCTACTCTTACGATTGCAATATAATCTTCAGACGGTGGATTAAACTGATACGAACCTCCGAGATTAATTATATCATCTGCACTGTTCTGAAGCAGATTTTTTGAAATTGTATTGGTAAATACGCTGGCAGCACCGACTCCAACGAACAGTGCTGCCGCTACTACCAGACCTATGATCTGTTTTTTCTTCATACGTAATCCTCTTGCTCTTTTTACCGAGCTTTTATCTGATATGAATGAATGTTTTTTTATTTACGAAGTTCGATTCCCATACCCTCGAGTGCCTTTAAGATACGGTCCATAGCTGCAGATACATCTGCATCTTCCAGAGTCTTATCCTTTGCACGGAATACGATAGAATATGCAACAGATTTGAATCCTGTTTTAATCTGAGCACCTTCGTAAATATCGAACAGTGAATAGCTTTCCAGATATTCACCGCCCTTGCTTTCGATCACATCTTCAATCTGTCCTACCAGAATCTCTTTTGGCATTACCATACTGATGTCACGTGTCACTGCAGGGAATTTTGCAATTCCTGTATATTTACGATCAAATGTTGCTCTTGCTACGATCTCTGGCATATCGATTACTGCAATGTAGGCTCTTGTTCCGATTCCATAGTTATCTGCAACTTCCGGATGTACTTCTCCAAGATATCCGACTACTACACCATCATAAATGATGTTTGCCTGACGTCCCGGGTGAAGGAATGATTTTCCTGCATTCGGATCGTATTTTTCTTTCTTATGAAGTCCTACTTTATCGAAGAACTCTTCTACGACACCCTTCATAGTGAAGAAGTCGCCTTCGCCATACATACCAAGTGTGAACTGTACTCTTTCATCCGGCAGTTCTGTAAGTGGAAGTGCCTTTGGGAGATAAATGTTAGCCAGTTCGTATAATTTTACGTCTTTATTTCTTCTGTTATAGTTTGTTGCAAGTGATGTCAGCATACCATTCAAAGAAGATGTACGCATGATACTATAATCTTCTCCCAGTGGGTTCATGATCGGAATAGCCTTACGAAGATCAGAATCTTCCGGAATTAGAAGCTTGTCAAATACCTTCGGGCTTTCGAATGAATATGTCATTCCTTGGCTGAATCCGCAGAACTCAGCGATATCACGTGCAACCTGCTCTACTCTTAACTTGAATGATAATTTTCCTGTTGTAGCTTCTCCACTTGGAAGTGTGGTCGGAATGTTATCATATCCGTAGAATCTTGCAACCTCTTCCGCAAGGTCGGCGATGCGGAATAAGTCATGACGGAAAGTAGGTGCGATGACTTCGCTTGTCTCTTCATCGAATTCCAGATCGATCTTCTTGAAGTATCCGATCATTTCTTCTTTAGAAATGTCTGTTCCAAGCAGCTTGTTGATCTTTTCCGCATCAAATGGTACTCTTACAGGCTCTTTCTTCTTGCTGTATACATCAACCATTCCTCCGACAACTTCACCGGCTCCCATCTCTTCGATCAGCTGGCATGCACGGTCAATGGCTGCCTCTGCATTATTTGGATCCAGACCCTTCTCAAATTTACCGGATGCATCGGTACGAAGTCCGATCTTCTTGCTTGATTTACGGATGTTGGTTCCATCAAAGCAAGCTGCTTCGAATAACATTGTCTGAACATCGTCTGTGATCATAGAGTTTTCTCCACCCATGATACCTGCGATACCGATGGATTTCTTACCGTCACAGATCATCAGTACAGATTCATCCATCTCTCTTTCCTGTCCGTCAAGAGTTGTGAATTTCTCACCTTTTTCTGCAGTACGCACTACAATTTCTTTTCCTTCGATCGTATCAAGGTCATATGCATGCATTGGCTGTCCGTATTCTTCCATTACATAGTTTGTAATATCAACCAGGTTGTTGATCGGGCGGATTCCTACAGAAGCCAGACGTCTCTGCATCCATTTTGGAGATGGTCCGATCTTAATGTTCTTTACGATTCTTGCACAATATCTTGGGCAAAGTTCCGGATTCTTAACGGTTACTTTGATATAATCTGCTGCATTCTCATCATTTCCTGTTGGTGTGACAACAGGTGGATAGAACGCTTTATTAAATGTAGCTGCTGCCTCTCTTGCAATACCTACAACACTGAAGCAATCTACACGGTTAGATGTGATCTCATATTCTACAACGACATCATCGAGGCCAAGTGATTTGATCGCACTCTCACCTACAACGGCATCATCGTCGAAGATATAGATTCCGTATTCCGGAGCTTCCGGATACATCTCTCTGTTTGAACCAAGTTCTTCGATGGAACACATCATACCATCGCTTTCTACGCCGCGGAGCTTTCCTTTTTTAATCTTGATCCCGCCTTCTACGCGCTGTCCAGGTTCATGTCCGCCTGCCACACGTCCGCCTGCTAATACAACCGGTACTTTGTCTCCTTCTTTCACATTCGGAGCACCTGTTACGATCTGAATCGTCTCTGTTCCGATATTTACCTGACAGATGATCAGCTTATCTGCGTCCGGATGTTTCTCAATCTTGTCAATCTGTCCGATCACGATCTTATCAAGATCCGCATCTAATTTTTCAAAACCTTCGACTTTTGTACCAGACAAAGTCATTGCATCTGTATATTCCTGAGCTGTTACATCAAGATCCGGAACATACGCTTTTATCCATGATAATGAAGTATTCATTTATAAATCTCCTTTTCGTATTATTACTTGTGCTCGCTAGAACTGTTTTAAGAATCTGATATCATTTTCGTATAACAGTCTCATATCATCGATCTCGTACTTCAGAAGTGCGATACGTTCCAGTCCTACACCGAATGCGAATCCTGTATATTCTTCCGGATCAATTCCGCACATTTCCAGTACGTGTGGATGTACCATACCACATCCAAGGATCTCGATCCATCCGGATCCTTTACAGAAACGGCATCCTTTTCCACCGCATTTGAAGCAGCTTACATCCATCTCGGCACTTGGCTCTGTGAATGGGAAATGATGTGGTCTGAATTTTGTCTTTGTGTCTTCTCCGAATAATTCTTTTGCAAATACTTCCAGTGTTCCCTTTAAGTCAGCAAATGAAATATTCTTGTCGATGATCAGTCCTTCGATCTGATGGAAAGAAGGTGAATGTGTTGCATCTACTTCGTCTGAACGGAATACACGTCCCGGTGACAGGATACAGATTGGAAGCTTGCCCTGCTCCATAATACGTGCCTGTACAGGAGATGTCTGTGTCCTGAGCACGATGTCTTTATTAATATAGAATGTGTCCTGCTCATCCTTTGCCGGATGTCCGTCCGGGATGTTCAGTTTACGGAAGTTGTACTCATCATACTCGATCTCAGGTCCTTCTACGACTTCGTATCCCATACCTGTAAATACACGCTCTACTTCTTCCAGTGCAATTGTATTCGGATGACGGTGTCCGACACAATTTTTCTTAGCCGGAAGTGTAACATCGATCACTTCTTTTTTCAGCTTTTCTGCACGGATTGCCTTTTCCATCTTTTCTTTATTTTCTTCCAGAACAGCTTCAATTGCCGCCCTTGTCTCGTTTACCATCTGTCCGACCTTCGGTCTGTCCTCCGGTGCAACGTCTTTCATACCTTTTAATACAGCGGTAAGTTCTCCCTTTTTACCAAGGAACTTTACACGCACATCATTCAGTTTTTCCGGCATATCGGCAGCTTCAATTGCCTTCAATGCTTCATCTTTGATGTTCTGCAGTCTTTCTTTCATCATTTTCTTCCTTTCTCCGCATATCTTTATATCAGCGTATGCTTTTTGGTATTAAAAAAGCCTCGCCCCAAAAGGGACGAGACATATAACCCGTGGTACCACCCTGATTCCCGTAAAAACTTTTACGGACACTCATTATTGCGTAACGTGCATCATACGGCGTTCTCTACTGTTATTTCAAGAACACAGCTCACGCGGGAAATTCATTTACCATCTGAACCCAAGGGAACTTTCAGCCTGTTGATTCCCTCTCTCTATCGGAAAATGGCTCACTACTTACACGGTCATTGCCTTTATCTCATAATACCTAATTATTGTATCATATGGCTCAGAGTTGTCAAGTCAGAAATTCTACCCCTGCTCCATATCCCGCAAAATCATATTTACTTCTCCGCCTAGCAGTAAGATATACATACAAAAATACAGCCACAACATGATCAATACAATCGTTGTCAGACTCCCATACATTGATGAAAATCCTTTAAAAATATCCAGATAGACCGAGAAAATCCAGGATACGATCATCCATCCGACTGCTGAAAATGCAGCTCCCATCAGCTGGATTCTCAACTGTACAATGTGGTTCGGCAGGAATTTATAGATCATCATCGTAAATACAAACAGTAATACCGGCGTGATGATTCCGCGAATCCGCATGATCTGATCCACCAAGCGTTCCATCACCGGATAGTGTTCCGTTACAAACAGATTCAACGTATTACCGAACACCGATAATACCAGTAGAAAAATGATCACAATTATAAATGCCACTGTATAAAAGGTTGCACGTATTCGCAAAATAATATAATTACGTGTCTCTTTACAGTCATAGACACAGTTCAAACCTGTCGTCAGTGCCAGCACCCCTTTCCCGGCTGACCAGAGTGCAACAATAATAGTCAGCGAGATGATTCCGCCGGACTGATTATAAACCTGATTAACGATCGATGTGATCAGACTGTCTACGGATTTTGGAAACACCTGAAGAACCGCTGTCATAACATCTGCCTTCGTAACCGGTGTATACTGTACCAATGTGATCAGCAGTAAAATGATCGGAATCATACTGAGCATAAAGAAATACGCTGCCTGTGCAGCATAGGCACCTACATGATCTTTTCCGACCTGTCCGGTTATTTCCATTACTTTATCATATAGAAACTTAACTTTTTTCATTCTTATCTCCCAAAATATTCGTCTCTATATTCTACCCGATTTTCATTTATTTGTCTATTAGAAATTATTCTGTTTCTTGTTATGTTTTTTCAAATACTTTTTCATTGATTATACTTATCATTCAATTGTCGTTCCGGGATAGAACATTTGTAGTATTTGCTGATAATTCTTTCCTTTTTTTGCCATTTCATTTGCTCCGTTCTGACTCATGCCAATACCGTGTCCATATCCACCACCCTTAATCTTGAAGGTGTTTCCTTTCTTTTCTACTTTAAAAAAGGCACTCGGAAGAAGTCTGCTTCCCTTTACAGCTGTCCCGTCCTGTTTCTTTATCTCATATCCGCTTCCCCCCAGTGCTCTGCGGATCTTATTTTCCGTATCAACAACAACTGTTCCCAGATCTCCTGATACTTTTATCTGTAACGCTGCACCGCCCGGTCCGCTTTTCGTCACCTCCAGTGACTGCACAGTTCCTATATTCTTTTTTGTATTCTCTGCGATCATTTTGGACAATGTATTCTGATCTATATCTGCTTCCCACCGGTACCATGGAAGATCTCTCTCATAATCACCTGTCTGATCTTTCACTTCTACAGACTGAAGATATGCATTTTCTGCCTTCTCTTTCGTTCCCCACGCAGCCATCGTTGTTGTCTTTCCGCAGGAAGTCGAATAGTAATAGGCGGTTATAATATTTCCATTATATTTCAATACTTTTCCTGCCGTCTCCTGTACAGCCTCTGTTGCAGCTTGTTGCGATGCCGAATTATTATACACCTGGTAATCCGTACTGTCATTCACATGAGCCTGATATTCCGGATATGCATAATCCATAATCTGCCGGTATGCATAACTTCTTGCGCATATCGCCTGGGCTTTTAATGCTTCCTTCTGATATGATGCGGGCATCTCACTCGGAACCACTTTACATAGATAATTCTCCAGCGAAAGTTCATTTACCATCACAACTCCTTCTGATGTGGCATACAGATCCAACGCACCTGCATAAGACGGATTCCCGTAGCCCCGCCTGATACTGCGAACGGTTATCTCTCCGCCATCAATTGCCTGTATACGGATCTTTCCATTTTGAAATCCCGTATCTTCTTTTGTGATCTTAATTTTTTCATTTCCTGCAGTTTCTTCCAGGCCATCCTTCTTTTCAATTCTTAAGCCTCCCGCTGCACTGATTTCTACCTCTCTATGTACGATCTGCTGATATCCATCTGTCATGATCAATACCCGGATATTTCTCTGAGGATCCGCATCCTTTTCCGGGGTCTTGTCTTTACTTTCACTTTTTTCCTCTCTGTCTTTCGATGATACTGTTTTCCACAATTCTTCCCACCGGCTCTGAATCGATATTCCCGGATAGGACTCCTTCTTTCCGGCTGCATTTTTTTCTAACCCGGATTTCAGCCCTGTAATCAGACACAGCAGCAATAAAATCCATGCAATGTAGATGCTATAATGCCTGTTGTTCCGTTTCCGCACTTTATTTTCCTTTCTTTGACTGTCTTTCTCAGATCCGCTTACCTGAACCTGATGGCGATTTCAAAAAAAGACAGCCGTTAAAACGACTGTCTTTTATCTTTTGTATATTCCCCAAAATGCCGATTCCTGTATTCTGACTCCTAGCACCCGCTAGGTGGGTATCCGCATCTGCTTTTCTGCCTTCCACTGCAAAGTCGATGGCCTGACATATTACAGAGATGTAAGACTCCCGTTTAAAGTATTGTAGGTTCAAAACTACAAGAGTATCGAACATTTCAGGTTTCCACTGCACTTATTATAACCCATTTACATGGATTTTACAACCCTTTACAATTGTCTGATTTTAATCAGATAGATAAGTGTCTCTTATAACTGTGGTCCTGCTGAAACTAAAGCTTTACCAGCTTCATTTCCTTCATATTTAGCAAAGTTCTTGATGAATCTTGCAGCAAGATCTTTTGCTTTTTCATCCCACTCAGCTGCATCGGCATATGTGTCACGAGGATCAAGGATTCCTGTGTCAACACCGGTAAGTTCTGTAGGTACTTCGAAGTTGAAGTATGGAATTGTCTTTGTTGGAGCATTCTTGATGTCTCCGTTCAGGATGGCATCAATGATTCCACGTGTATCCTTGATAGAGATACGTTTTCCTGTTCCGTTCCATCCCGTGTTAACCAAGTATGCTTTTGCACCGCTCTTCTCCATCTTCTTAACAAGTTCCTCTGCATATTTTGTAGGATGCAGTTCCAGGAATGCCTGTCCGAAGCAAGCTGAGAATGTAGGTGTAGGCTCTGTGATTCCACGCTCTGTACCTGCAAGTTTTGCTGTAAATCCTGACAGGAAGTAGTACTGTGTCTGCTCTGGTGTCAGTACAGATACCGGTGGAAGTACTCCGAATGCATCAGCTGACAGGAAGATTACATTTTTAGCAGCAGGTGCTGAAGATACAGGACGCACGATATTTTCAATATGATCGATCGGGTAAGATACACGTGTATTCTCTGTTACAGTCTTATCTGCGAAATCAATCTTTCCATTTTCATCAAGTGTTACGTTCTCAAGAAGTGCGTTACGCTTGATTGCATTGTAGATATCCGGCTCAGACTCTTTGTCAAGGTTAATAACCTTAGCATAGCATCCGCCTTCAAAGTTAAATACTCCGTTGTCATCCCATCCGTGCTCGTCATCACCGATCAGAAGACGCTTAGGATCTGTAGAAAGTGTTGTCTTTCCTGTTCCTGAAAGTCCGAAGAAGATTGCTGTATTCTCTCCGTTCAGATCTGTATTGGCTGAGCAGTGCATAGAAGCCATTCCCTTAAGTGGGAGGAAGTAGTTCATCATAGAGAACATACCTTTCTTCATCTCTCCGCCGTACCATGTATTCACGATAACCTGCTCTTTGCTTGTGATGTTGAACATTACTGCTGTCTCTGAGTTCAGTCCTAATTCTTTGTAATTTTCAACTTTTGCTTTAGAAGCATTGTATACTACGAAGTCTGGCTCAAAGTTTTCAAGCTCTTCTTCTGAAGGTTTGATGAACATATTTGTTACGAAATGAGCCTGCCATGCAACTTCTACGATGAAACGGATTGCCATACGTGTATCTTTGTTTGCTCCGCAGAATGCATCTACAACATAAAGTTTCTTGTTAGAAAGTTCTTTGATTGCAATATCTTTTACTGCGTCCCAAGCTTCCTGTGTTGCAGGATGGTTATCATTCTTATATTCATCAGATGTCCACCATACAGTATCTTTTGAATTCTCATCAACTACGATGAACTTATCTTTAGGAGAACGTCCAGTATAGATACCTGTCATTACATTGACTGCACCAAGTTCACTTTCCTGTCCTTTTTCAAAACCTTCCAGTTCCGGTTTTGTCTCTTCCTCAAATAATAATTCATAAGAAGGATTGTGCACGATTTCCGTCGTTCCTGAAATGCCATACTTACTTAAATCGATTTTAGCCATCTTCATTTAACCTCTTTTCTTTTATTTACTGCTGTATATTTATAAATTCTGGTTTTTCATACTCTTCCACAACAGCATTTGCCTTATTATTGCATTTTTCCGCGCAAAAGTCAACACTTTAACAATCTTTTCAAAGCACTATTTTGCAACTCCTATATCGCAATCCGTTATTTTTTCTGCTTTTATTCTTTTATATAGTTCAAAAATGCAAGATTTTTATAGAAACCTTGCATTTAGTAATTTTTATCGATTATGAATTTTATTTATTTTTAATATAAAGTTTTATACTTCTAAAATATTCTTTACTGTGTCTTTCATCTTATCTGCATCACATTCCAGATCATGCAGGATATTAGCATTCAGAATATCTTTGATTGCCTGTGGCATCTCACGTCCGGATGTTTCTTCCAAAACACTTAGAAGGCTGAATTCATCCTGATCAGCATACTTCGGATCGATTGCGCTCATCACACTCTTCACGAATTTGTACGGACTTGCAGTCGATGCGATCACACATTTCTTATCATCGCCACTGTTCTTCTGATAACAACCGCATACATACGACGCTACACTTGTATGCGTGTCCATAACATATCCTGTCTTATCGTATACTTTTTTAATATTCTCTGCGCACTCTTCTTCTGTTGCGTACCCTGCTGCGAAATCAGCAAGACGCTCCTTCATATCTTCTGTGATCGTATATTTTCCGGCTGATTTTAATGCTTCCATCATATCCTTCGTCTTCTGATCATCATCTCCGCTGATTCTGTAGATCAGACGTTCCAGATTGCTGGAGATCAGAATATCCATGGATGGGGATGTAGTGAGGATAAACTCACGGTTTCTGTCATAATCTCCTGTCTGGAAGAAGTCAAACAATACCTTATTGTCATTTGAAGCACATACCAGCTTATCAATCGGTACTCCCATCTGTTTTGCATAATATGCAGCCAGAATATTTCCAAAGTTACCTGTCGGTACTACCACATTGATCTTTTCACCATCTTCAATCTCTTCATTTTCCAGAAGTTTTGCATATGCATTGACGTAATATACCACCTGTGGAACCAGACGTCCGATATTGATAGAGTTGGCTGATGAAAACTGATAGCCTTTCTTTGCGAGTTCTTCCGCCAGTTCTGTATCTTCGAACATCGCTTTCACACCACTCTGTGCATTATCGAAATTGCCATGGATCGCTACTACGTTTACATTCTCTCCTCTCTGTGTCACCATCTGGAGTTCCTGTACCTTGCTGACACCATTCTTTGGATAGAATACGATGATCCTCGTTTCTTCCACATCCGCAAAGCCTGCAAGTGCGGCTTTTCCTGTATCTCCGGATGTTGCAGTCAGAATCACGATCTCATTTTTAACGTCGTTCTTCTTTGCCGAAGTTGTCATCAGATGCGGCAGGATTGATAATGCCATATCTTTGAATGCGATTGTTGCACCATGGAACAATTCCATGTAATAAGTATCATCTACTTTTACGAGCGGCGCAATTTCTTCTGTGTCAAATTTGCTGTCATATGCTTTATCAATACAGTTTTTCAGTTCCTCTTCTGTAAAATCTGTCAGGAACTGCTTCATTACGAGATATGCGATCTCCTGATATGTCTTTCCTTTCAGATCTGACATTGTTACATCCAGCTTTGGAAGTTCCGATGGTACAAAAAGTCCGCCATCCGGAGCAAGTCCTTTCAGAATTGCCTCTGATGCTGTTACTTTCAGATTAGAATTTCTTGTACTTTTGTAATATAAACCCATGCCAACGCTCTCCTTATTATGATTACTTTCTCTTACTGTTTGTATATTTTACCAGTCCGCCTGCTGCGATCAGTTTCTGCATGAACTCTGGAAACGGCTGTCCCTTGAATTCTGTTCCTTTTGTTCTGTCATAGATCTTACCGCTGTCAAAATCAATCTCTACTTCATCACCTGCTTCAATTGCTTTTGCAGCCTCCGGACACTCAATGATCGGAAGTCCGATGTTGATCGCATTGCGATAGAAAATTCTTGCAAATGTCTCTGCAATAACGCAACTGACACCTGCTGTCTTAAGACATAACGGTGCATGTTCCCTGGAAGAACCACATCCAAAGTTCTTGTTGGCAACAATGATATCTCCAGGCTGTACCTTATTGACGAATTCAGGATCGATATCTGCCATTGCATGGCTCGCAAGCTCCTGTGCATCATAAGAATTCAGATATCTTGCCGGGATGATTACGTCTGTATCTACGTTATCGCCGTATTTAAAAACATGTCCTAAAGCTTTCATTATTTGTCACCTACTTTCTCTGGATTTGCGATGTATCCTGCGATCGCACTTGCTGCTGCTACTTCCGGTGATGCCAGATAAATCAGAGAATCTACATGTCCCATTCTTCCCACAAAGTTACGGTTTGTTGTAGATACACATTTTTCTCCTGCTGCCATAACGCCCATATGTCCACCCATACAAGGTCCGCAGCTTGGTGTATTGACTGCACATCCTGCGTCTACGAAAATTTCCAGAAGACCTTCTCTGATACACTGTTTGTATATCTTCTGTGTAGCCGGAATGACCATAACACGTACATCCGGATGAACCGTATGTCCCTGAAGAATGGCAGCTGCTTTTCTCATATCTTCCATTCTTCCGTTTGTACAGGATCCTATCACAACCTGATCGATTTTGATCGGTTCCATTGCCTCGATCTCGTCAATTGTCTTCGCATTTCCCGGAAGATGTGGAAATGCAACGGTTGGACGGACTTCTGAAAGATCAATCTCTACAATACTTTCGTATTCCGCATCTTCGTCCGCTTCATATACATGATAGTCTTTCTTTGTATGTTCTTTTAAATATTCTTCTGTCTTCTCATCTACCGGGAAGATTCCGTTCTTGGCTCCGGCTTCGATCGCCATATTTGCCATTGTGAATCTGTCTGCCATAGAAAGATTCCTGATTCCGTCTCCGGTAAATTCCATAGATTTATAAAGCGCACCATCTACACCGATCTTGCCGATGATATGAATGATGATATCTTTACCGCTTACATATCTGCCCGGTTTCCCTGTCAGTACGAACTTGATCGCACTCGGAACTTTGAACCACAGTTCTCCCATTGCCATACCTGTTGCAATATCCGTCGTTCCGACACCTGTCGAAAATGCACCAAGTGCACCATATGTGCAAGTATGCGAATCTGCTCCGATGATACATTCACCTGCTGCAACCACTCCTGCTTCCGGAAGAATTGCATGTTCTACTCCTGATTTTCCCTGTTCAAAATACCAGCTGAGCCCCTGATCTTTGGCAAACTCACGGATTGCTTTTGAGTTTTCCGCAGACTTGATGTCTTTGTTCGGTGTAAAATGGTCCGGAACAAGAACTACTTTATCTTTATCAAATACTTTATCTGCCATCTGTCTGAAGATTGGTAATGCCATAGGACCTGTAATATCATTTGCCATGACTACATCTAATTTTGCTTCTATTAACTGACCGGCTGTCACGCTGTCGAGCCCAGCATGTGCTGCCAATATCTTCTGTGTCATCGTCATTCCCATAACGAATCTTTACCTCCTTGATTCTCATAATTTTATACTGTATTTTAGCACAGTAAAAAAGGGCATGCAAGAAATTATAAATTTTAATGCATAATTTTTCAAAAATACATCTTCTTTTTATTTCTGTTTTTTTATATTATGCAGGTATGGAATTTCAATCGGATCAATCGGTGTTGCCGGATTTTCAATCTTTCCTTTCAAAATTCTTTTCCGTTTTTTCAGAAGTGCCCCGCCCTTATTATAGAACCAGAATGAATACGTCAGGATCTTATGCGCTGGTCCCATCTTGTCTTTGGCTGTCTTTCCGTACAACACGCCTCCGGCCTCGATTGCCGCTTTACTCCGTATCAGGGCGATCAGTTCCGTCTCACAGGTCACTCTTTCCGGAAGAATGGTATAGCCTGTCCCTATGCAGTCCGGTCTGTGTGCGTCACTTCCGCCGATTC
The DNA here is from genome assembly GCF_024168045.1 of Dorea longicatena. Classification (GTDB taxonomy): domain Bacteria; phylum Bacillota; class Clostridia; order Lachnospirales; family Lachnospiraceae; genus Dorea_A. Next base: position 838,143 of record NZ_CP100126.1, on the reverse strand, counting down.
CCGGCTTTTTGTATTTCTCTGCAAGCTTCCTTGCTCCTTCATTCGATTCTGCTGATTCACATGCATTAAACGCCTCAATGAAATCAAACCTTTTGATCAGTTCCGGTGATTTATAAAACCTTCCCGTATTAGTAAAACTCAGATACTTTTCCCCGCATGGATGTGCCGGTCCGAGGATTCCTCCGTGTCTGTGCACAAAGTCAATCAGAACAGACACCGGGAGTCCCTTTATTTCCAGAAGACGCATCTTTACACCTTCCGGCATAATACAAATGATATGTCCCGCATCCAGAGTATCATACTCGATTCCTTTCAACACAACAAAATCTTCATGTACCTTGCCTTTCATATGATATTTCCAATGACGATAACCATGATACGTATCGTGATCTGTGATCAGCATCCCGTCAAATCCTTTTTCCTTCAGGGTTGTGATGTATTCGTCCAAGCTTACCCTGCTGTCTACTGAGCCTTCCCGCACATGGCAATGCATATCCAATTTCATAAGTAAGCCTCCTTAACTTTATTCTTAGCAACATTATAGCACATCCCTTATAACAAAAATACCCGTTGCAGATCTTAATTTTCTGCAACGGGTATATATTTTTTGCTTTAGTCAATATCATCCGCATGAAGAACTACGACATCCGAATCGTCTGTCTCGAATATCTCGACATCATCTTCATCCAGGAATCCGCCTTCCGGCACATCCGTCATTTTGGCATCTACATTTTCCTCATCATCTGTATCTTCCGGCTCCGGCTTATCATCGTCTATGTCAAATATCTCTGTCACCGTCTCTTCCGGTTCTCCCTGATCTCCCTGATCTCCCTGATCTCCGGCTTCCGTTTCTTCCTCCTGAGATTCTTCCACATCTCCATCATCGAGAAGCATTCTGGCCTTTTCTACTTCCGATTCCATCGAAACCTGTTCTTTGATCTTTTTCGAAAATATTTTTTCCCTCTTTCCGATCTTTCTCGACTGCATCATTGTCTGAACCGTGATGCCAATTACTGCGATCGCTGCACTCATTACATATCCGATCCAGCCAATCTTTGTCATCCCAAGAAGAAACGGAAGTGCCATTCCTGCTTCCACTCCTCCTACAATACCGGTTACAAAGATGACCAGAAATTCCGCAAAGATGACTGTCAGTATTGCGATGACCAGTGCAACCGCTGCGCAGATTCCAAGTACTATAACTGACCGCGCTTCCACAAGGGTAACAAATGTCCCCCATGATCCCAAGAAAGTCATAACAAATATTCCGAATTTTCGTAGTACTGCACACATGATACACAATACCACTCCGCACACGGCAATTGTCGCAACCATCTTTGTCGTATCAAGACCTGCCACTGTTCCGATCACTGCTCCGATCACTGCTCCGGTTCCAAGTCCCATCATCGCCGAAAGTACTCTTACAAGCTTCAGACCAAACAATGAAATAATCACACCCACTACAACAATCGCAATCAGCACACCCATTATCTCCGGTGTCTTCCCTGCAACAAATATACTCGTGGGCCCATCTGCCGAATTAAAAACTGATGTAAAGTTCTCCATATTCATACCCGTTTCTCCTTTGCCCCTTATTATGCTTTAAGAATAGAAAAGACTGTGCCTCCGAAGATTCACAGCCTTTGGTTCCTTATATCCGCCTCTAGAATGCTACTGCTCCTGTCTCTGTTCCATTAATAACATAGTATACTGCAGATTCTTCTGGTTTTATGTATAACTCCATCGTCTTGATATCTCCGATTTTCTTTCCAGAAGATGTCCATGCCTTCTTTACTCTTGCGATCATATCTTTTTCTTCTACCTGTTTTCCAAAGTATTCTACAAACGCACTTACTTTGATTTCTTTTTTTGCTGTTGTTTTTCTCGCAGTTGTCTTCTTTGCTGTCGTCTTCTTTGCTGTCGTCTTCTTTGTGGTCGTCTTCTTTGCTGCTGTCTTTGTCTCAGCTTCAGCTTTCTTGACAGATTCTGTCTTTACAGCTTTGTCTTCAACTTTTTTCTCGGCCTTCTTTGCTTCCGGCTTAGCTGTTTCTTCTTTTGTAGTCGGTTTTACTGGCTCGGTCTTTGGAGCTGCTGTTTTTACCGGCTCCTTCTCTATCTTCTTCGGCTCTGTTGCTGCCACTGCCTTTACTGTCTCTGCTTTCTTCGTTGTCTCTGCTTTTTCTGATGTCTTTGTCACTGGTGCAGTTACTTTTGCAGTTACATCCTTTGTGGTTGCTGTTGTTACTTTTTTTGTAGCCATTTCATTTCCTCCTAAATCTCTCTAAGCCTCATCACCTAGTTGTCAATATTATAACACATTCTTCCAAAAATGCAATTCTATGCCACAGACAGCATTCTACACTCCGGTCAGCTCCAGGATCAGACCTGCGATCACAGCAATCACATACAATACTGCTATAATTTTTATATTTTCCTTCTTATCCGGATTCACTTTGAACAATACTACAAGCCCGATACCGGCTCCCGTGCAAAGTCCCGCAATCACAGAGGAAAAAGAAATTGCTCCACTCAGATACAGCTGTGTCAGAATCACGGACGCCGCACAATTTGGAATCAGGCCGATCAAAGCCGCAATTGCCGGCTGGAACACAGTATCTCCAAGCATCATAGCTGAAATCTTGTCAATTCCAAGTATGTCAATACACAGATTTAAAATAAACGTAAATACAAACAGATACAAAAAAATCTTTCCCGTATGGCGAAGTGCAGGTTTTACTATTCCAGCCGAATGATTGTGACATCCACAGTCATGACAGAGTTCTCCTTCATGATGCGGCACTGCAATTTCTTTTTTAAAGAAAATATCTACCAGATATCCTGCAATAATTGCAATGATCACTTTTGCCAGAAGCAGCACACCGATCTTTCCTGCATGTTCCGGATTTCCCATTATAATAAGTATTGCCTCATCCGATGTGGCTAGAAACACTGCGATCAATGTTCCAACCGTAATGATTCCGCCTGAATACAGATTTGCTGCCATAACCGAAAATCCACACTGAGGGACACATCCTACGATTGCTCCTACAACCGGTCCTGCCTTATCTACTTTCACCATGAGTTTTTTTGTAAAATCACTGGAATAATGCTCCAGTGCCTCTATCAGCAGAAATGCAAGAAACAGGAATGGAAGCATCTTCACACAATCGATTGCCGCATCCAGTAATATATCAATAAACATTTCCATATCTACCGTCTCTCCTTTATTTTTTTCATAACATTTTTATTCTAGATGTTATGGTCGTATTTTTCAAGCAAAATATGTAGTCTTACTTTGTATATTTTTCTCATTTATCCTGTAATTTTCAGTCTTTTTTTCTGTATAATACATTATATATAGACTATTTTTACAGAAAGGATGTGGCCATATGAGTACTTTTGAACGATCCTGTATATTTAACCGTAATATTTTTCATAATATGCCTAACATGCTTATGAAAATACTTCCGGATTGCAAAGAGTATGAGGATATTGTAAAAGTATGCCATACAGAAGGCATGCATCTGAAATTATATTCAGATATTCAGAATACAGAAACGGTACTCGGATTCGAATCATAATATTTAAGGGTAATAAGAAATGAGCGGCCTACACCGCTCATTTCTTATTATATCTTTCATTTCATTGTCCGTTATCTTTTATAGATTCCTTCCAGCACATTAACCGTTCCTTCGATTCCAAGAAGGCTTGCATTCAGTAATATGTCATGAGAACTGATGCTTCCCCATTCCTGTCCTGTATGAGTTTCATAATAATATTTTCGTTCTCTGTCCATACGTTTGATGCGATCCAGAGCTTTCTTCTCAGACACATCGTATCTTTCCGCTATACGTTTGATGCGGTCAGCCCGGTCAGCACAGATGAATACGTTAATGCAGTTTGGATTGTCCTTCAGGATATAGTCTGCACATCTGCCCACGATCACACATGGCCCACGTTCTGCAAGTTTTTTGATGATCTCCGTCTGCAGTTCATACATCTGCTCAGATAACGGCTGCACATATTCTTCCGAATTAATATAGGAAGAATATCCCATCGGTGTGATCAGATAACTGGATACGAAACTGTTAAGAGAAGTCTCATCAATCGCCTTTGCTGTCTCTTCTCTGATATCCATCTTCTCTGCTGCCATTCTGACAAGATTGTTATCATATAACGGAATATCCAGTCTTGTTGCAAGAAGATTGCCAATCTCATGTCCGCCGCTTCCAAATTGTCTGCCTATTGTTATAATCTTATGTGTCGTCATAGGTATCCCTCCTTCGGATGAAAGTATCACGATTTCTTTGTCCCTATTATACCTGTTTCCGTCAGAAAATACCATATGTTTCATTCGATTATTCTGTCAATTTTACACTACCTGTCGTCTTTCCTCTACCAGAAATCCTTTTTTCCTCAGTTCCTGCTCGATCAGATCCAGCGTCTCTTCGCTGTCGGCACTGACCTTATGATAATGATAATTAGATGTGATATTCTTAAGCGGACTTGACTTTCCGCTCCGAATATCTTCCATAAATGCGCCAACCTTTCTTCTGGAATTTAAGACCAGTTCCGCTTCCATTTTTCCATAGACTCTGTGATGGATCATTACATTATCCACACATCCTCCCAGATCAACGATCGTATTCAGTTCTTCTTCCAGTTGTTCATCCGTATGCTGGACTTTAAATATCCGGCACACTGTCGTTGGCTGATTCAATATATAGCCTCGGTTTGTAGATATGATCTCATATCCTGCTGCCCGGATCAGTGCAATATCCTGCACGATCACCTGACGGCTGACATTATAAAAGGAAGCAAGCTTTGTTCCGGATACCGGGGCTTTACTTTCCTGAATCTGTCTGATTATCTGCTCTCTTCTTTCAGATCCATGCATTTCCTGTTGCCACCTCCCATGTTCTTTTTCTAAATGATCTGCCTGTCCATGTATTTTCTCTATACACAGTAACTACATTATAATACCGCATGAAGATGCTTTAAGGAAATGTCTAAAATTGGAGCAGAGTGTGTCAATGCCCCGCTGGAAATATAATCTACACCAAGCGCAGTCAGTCTGCCGATATTCTCTTTTGTTACATTACCGGAACACTCAGTCTCCGCGCGTCCATCGATGATGCGGATTGCCTCCTGCATCTCCTCTGTGGACATATTATCGAGCATGATAATATCTGCCCCCGCTTCTACCGCTTCTTTTACCATATCCAGATTCTCCACTTCTACTTCAATCTTGCGTACAAATGGTGCATATTCTTTAGCCATCTGAATAGCCTTTGCTACACTTCCCGCTGCTCCGATATGATTATCCTTTAACAGAACACCGTCAGACAGATTATAACGGTGATTATATCCGCCGCCTGCTCTGACTGCATATTTTTCAAAAATTCTCATATTCGGAGTTGTCTTTCTGGTATCTAAAAGTTTTGTCTTGCTCTCTCCCAGAAGTGAAACCACCGAACGTGTATAACTTGCAATCCCGCTCATTCTCTGCAGATAATTCAGTGCAACCCGCTCTCCGGAAAGAAGGACACGGATATCTCCTGTTACTTTTCCCATTAACTGCCCGTTCTTTACTTCATCACCGTCTTTGCAGAAAAATTCTACTTTCGTGTCTTTATCTAACAATTCGAAAACTCTCTGAAATACCTGTAACCCTGCAATCACTCCATCCTGCTTGCAGATCAGGTCTACTTCTCCTGTTACAGCTTCATGCATGACCGCATTGGTGGTCACGTCCTCGCTTGAAATATCTTCTCTTAATGCCTCCATGATCAGATGATCTACCTGTAATGTCATTGTTATATTATTCATGTTGTGCTCCTTTACCCTGCTTTGTATTTATCTCTTTCATATCCGTGCATTCACACGCTGCACTCATTATACCATCTTACACTACTTTTCGTTCAGACAAATTTTTCTTAGTTTCTTCCTTTTTGATCTTTGTTGCTGCACGTTTTGCAAATACAAGACTTTCTAAAAGGGAATTACTTGCCAGGCGGTTCGCACCATGAACACCATTGCAGCTTGTCTCTCCAACTGCATACAAATGCTCCATAGACGTCCTGCTATCCGAATCAACCCAGATTCCACCCATGAAATAATGCTGTGCCGGTACGACCGGAATGTATTCCTTTGTTACATCATAGCCTTCTTCCAGACAGTGTTCATAAATGTTCGGGAAATGATTTAAAATAGTTTCTTTCGGTATATGTTCCATAGAAAGCCATACATAATCGGTTCCATCCTTTTTCATCTCTTCTCTAATTGCTTTTGTCACCACGTCTCTCGGCAGCAACTCATCTACAAAACGCTCTTTATTCTTATTATAAAGAACCGCACCTTCTCCACGTACAGACTCTGAGATCAGGAAACGTCTTCCCGGTTTCTTCGAATATAATGTCGTTGGATGAATCTGTACATAATCCAGATGTTCCAGACGAATGTTGTGTTTCTTTGCTATTTCAATCGCATCTCCTGTCAGATGTGGAAAATTTGTCGAATGCTGGTAAGTTCCACCGATTCCGCCGCTTGCAAGGATTGTATTCTCCGCATAGATTTCGTATGTTCCGTTTTCATTCTCTGCTTTGATTCCCACACATTTTCCATTTTCGATGATCACATCCGTCATCTTTGTATATTCATATATTTTTACATTCTCAAGCTTCTTCACCTGTGCAAGCAGTTTGCTAGTGATCTCTTTTCCTGTCACATCTTCATGGAACAGGATTCTCGGTCTGGAATGTGCACCTTCTCTTGTATAGGCAAATTTTCCGTCCTTCTTTTCAAATTCCACACCGTATTTCACAAGATCATTAATAATATCTCTGGAATTACGGATCATAATATCCACAGATTCTTTCCGGTTCTCGTAATGTCCTGCCTTCATCGTGTCTTCGAAATAACTGTCATAGTCTTTTTCATCTCTTAATACACAGATTCCCCCTTGCGCAAGGAAAGAATCACTGCTTTCCAGATCTGATTTGGTAATTAGTATGATTTCCTGTTCTTCAGGTAAATTCAAGGCACTGAAAAGTCCGGCAACCCCACTTCCGACTATTACTACATCTGCATTCAGTTTCATAATACAACATCCTCTTTTCTATACTGCTTTCCGTTTACGGACAGTCCCTCCATATATATTCTTCTGACCGCTTAAACTTTTCACATTATACCACTGTTATTTACATGTGACAAGACAGTTGTTGTATTTATTCTTTACACATACAAGCCGGCTTTGATTTCATGCCTTCTGCTTTTTCCTATTCTACATTCTTCAACGCTTCATCCATCGGAACCTTTTTGATCTTCCGATATTCCAGAAGTGCTACCGCCACATAGGTAATAAATCCAACCAGGAACATTTCCACATATATTTTCGGATCGATCCACAGTGTGATCCAACCTGTCATACTTGACATCATCATTGCACGGAAGATCACATTCATCACTGCCTTTTCAATCGGAAGACTTATAAGCAGTTCTATGATAACCACAAGCATTGTCGACATAATATACAGCCTGCTGATCTCTCCGTTCGTATATCCAAGTATCTTTGTCATAGAGATAGACTGTGCATTTTTCTCGATAATGATCTTTGACAACAGATAGATGACGATCATATAGATCATGACTGCAAATCCATTGACCAGTCCCATCATATTTCCCATAGATACGTCCAGCTGTCTCGAAACCTTCGTCAATGCCTCCAAATCGATCACGGTGCCGATGTATTTCTCATCAATATCCCTGATCTTTGTATTTGAAAAATACCCTGCATAATAATCATTTCCAAGATCAAATGTCCTGTTCAGCTTATCACGACTCATAAATACACTGACAGCTCCGCTGTAATTATAGATTCCGTCTACTTTAAATGTATAACGTTTCCGCTCGTATTTTTCTTTTAACGTGATCTTATCTCCCGGTTCCACCTGATATTTGTCTGCATATGCAGCTGATACATAGACTCCTTTCCCCAGATCTGCCTTGATATATCTGCTGTCCGGTTCTACTCCGTACAGCATCACTTCTTCACTCTTCGCCTGTCCCGGAATTGTATTTAATGTATATGCGCTGAATTTTTCTGCAGTTTTATTCTCTGTCTCTGTCCCGTTGGAATACTGCATCAGCGCCAGTAAACTTTCCAGTTTACTTCCACTCATTGCCTCTGTCGGAACCTCAAGTATATACTGATATTTCGCCAGCATATTTCCCTGAATTTCTTCCTGATAATGATCCAATACGGATGGCAGCAACAATCCGAAGAATAATAACAGATTGGCAAACAGGATTCCTACAAACAGCACCATATAATTACTGATATTCTGGAAAATAACTCTCAGACGGAATCTTCGGAAAATTCCAAGCTTTGTGCTCAAATGTACCGCTCTCTTCTGTTTTCGTGAAGAAAGATCTCTTCTTATAAACTTAAGTGGTGACAGCCTTAATTTGTAATATAAAATACCAGAGTTAATGGTCAGCATAATAATAACCGGCACAACCGTCGTCATCCAGAATGCTTCCGCATTCCAGATCGTTACATATGTCGGAAGGCTGTAACTTCCATAGTACATACCGGCACATACCTGCTTTAATAACGTATATCCAAGAATATTTCCAACCAGCGCACCGATCAGCGTGATCACAACCGGAAGCGACATATAATGTATGATCAGTTCACGTCTTGTATATCCGGATGCACGAAGCGTACCGATAACTCCGGCTTCTTTTCTTATCGTATTACTGATCGTAATTCCAAAGACAAATGCAAGAATTGCCATTACGATATAAAGCAGCATAACCATCATCGCACGGTCACTTCCCATATCATCCCCGGTAAAACAGATCGACTGATTCTGAAATTGCGGCACAAAACTTTCCAGCGTCACAACACCAGTCATGTCTTCCATCAGATCTTCTGCCATTTTCTTTTCTTTCTTCTCTGTTTCCGGTTTTTTATCATAAACCCAGGCGTAATTATACTGTAGTTTCACCTGGTTTAATGCTTCAAAATCTTTGTCTGTAACGATCGCCACTCCAAACTTTACAGAATCAAACATCGTATCATTATTATTCTGAAATAATGCACTGTAATCCGAAAGAGCCACAAGTCCCGTAATCCGAAATGCCCTCTTTCCACTCTTTACCCAGTCTCCGATTTCCAGACTGTTATTCTCTGCATACATACGGTCCACGGCAATCTCACCGGACTTTTCCGGCATCCTTCCTTTCATCAGACATACCTTATCTACATCTTTCCGGTTCTTAAAAAACCGCACAGTGCTTCCGTTCGTCAGCTTTTGTTCTATATAAAAATTCTCATATATTTTTACATCCGATTTTTCGATGTCTTCTTTCTGAGTTGTAGTCAGCTTCTTTTTCGTCCGGAAATACCCATCTTCTATATTATATTTCTGAAAGCTGTCATCGTATGCCCGGATCATACTTCCATCCGCCACCAGAAATCCGGATACAAATGCAATCGTGATTGCCATCATGATAAAGACAACTAAATACTTTCCAAATTCACTTTTTAGTTCCCGCGGTAATCTTTTTCTTAAAGGACTTTTCATTTGTCATGTCCCCCTTACCATTCCAGATCGATTGCCGGAATCTTCACTTCATTTCTGTAATTTTTCCGGATCATTCCATCTCTGAGCTTCACTACTCTGTCGGCCATGTCTTTGATTGCATCATTATGTGTAACCATGATAATCGTATTGCCATATCTCTGATTGACCGTCTCGATCAGTTTCAGAATTTCCTTTGATGTATGATAATCCAGAGCGCCGGTCGGCTCATCACACAACAGAATATCCGGATTCTTGACGATTGCACGTCCGATTGCAGTTCTCTGCTGCTGTCCTCCTGATAACTGATTCGGCAGTTTTCTCTGATGTTCGTAAAGTCCCAGCGTATGTAATAATTCATCCACATCTAATGGCTGCTCCCTTAAATATGCCCCCACTTCAATGTTCTCCCGTACCGTCAGATTCGGTATCAGATTATACATCTGGAATATGTATCCCAGATGCTTTCTTCTATACAGTGAAAGTTTCTTCTCCGTCATATCCTCCAGACGTTCGCCTTCTATCGTAATACTGCCCTCGTCCGCACCATCAATTCCTCCGATGATATTCAGTAATGTTGATTTACCAGACCCCGATGGTCCCAGCAAAACACAAAATTCTCCTTTTTCTATATTCAGATCCAATCCTTTCAACACATTTACACAGCTGTCTCCTGTTCCAAATGATTTTTTGATTCCTCTTATTTCCAGAAACATCGTTCTCCTCCATAGTTATAGTTATATTTATATAACTAATGTTAGTTTAAACTTATTCATTTGTCAACGAAATCATTTTCGAAACTCTTTTACAGGACTTTTCAGAAAAATCGAGTACATATACATATTAAGAAAGGATGGCGTCCTGCGTACGTCATCCTTTCATTCCCTTCTCCGGGATCTAGATTGCTTTTATACATTTTATTATATCGAAACGATTGCTTTGAACTGATCACAGTCAATCTTAATATCAAATTCTCCTCCCAGTGCTTTCGCATAGGTACTTACGATTGCAAGTCCCAGTCCGTTACCCTCACTGGTTCTTGCCTTGTCGCCTCTTGAAAACCGTTCGATGATATCTTCTTTTTCAAAATCCATCTCATATCCGGATGTATTCGTAATCTCTAATACCATTTTCTGATCTGTACCCGCTTCCTTTTTATATGTCTTTATAAATACCCTGGTTCCTTTCGCCGAATACTTCAGCGCATTTTCCACCAAATTCTGGCAGATCCGGTAAAAATATGAATTATCAGAATAAATTGCCGTATCTTCTTCCGTAAGCTGAGTTACAAATTTCAGCCCGCTTTCTTTTATCCGGTCATCCATATCTGCAAATATCTGTTCCATCAGTCGATTAAGCTCAAAAGTTTCTTTGTGAAGTTCTACATTCCCACTGCTCGCTTTTGCAAGCGAAAACAGGCTGTTGATCATCTCACCAAGCTTTCCTGCTCTTGTCGATATCACGTCTACATAGTCCCTCACTACATCACTTAATTCTTCTTTTTTGATCAGTTCCAGATATCCGACGATGGAAGTCAGTGGTGTCTTCAGATCATGCGATACATTTGTGATCAAGTCTACTCTTAACTGGTCACTTCTCGATACCTTTTCCAGACTCTTCCGTTCAATCTCCAGCGCCTGTTCCAGACGCTTCTGAAAGAAGCTCTCCGTCTGCTCCATGATCTGATCCAGCTCATTTCTCCAGTATCTCTGGATCACTTCCCGGCAGCAGATATATTCTATAAACACCGTTGCTACCATCATATATCCGGCCGCATAATTCCATCCCCATCCGCTGCTGTAACTGATAAAGAAAAGATATGCCGCTGCTGCCGACAGTTCTACCGCCAGTATATTCCGAAATCTTTTTTCCGACTGTTTTTCTTTCGCCTTCCAGGTCTGATAATAGATACTGTCTTCTGTATCCTGCAGATAGGTCTCTGCACTCCCTTTCTGACTCCAGTTCCGATATCTCAGTTTCATATACCTGCGTACGAGCAGGCAGATTCCCGGCTGCACCAGGATATTGCCGATCAAGCAGATTCTCCATACGCCCCATGTACTGAAATAATATCTGTTCACTAACACCACAAAGAACAGGAAGCTTCCAATTATAAACAGCAGAAATCCAAATACGCAATCATAATATTCTTTTATAAACTTTTTAATTGCTTTTACCATATTTTTCCATTTTGTATCCAATTCCCCACACCACCTTTACATATCTTGGCTTCTTCGCATCAATCTCCACTTTTTCCCTGATATGACGGATATGTACCATTACAGTATTCTCTACAGTATAATCTGCTGTTTCCTGCCATACATTCTCATAAATCTGCTCTGCCGGAAATACCTGCCCGGGATGCGCCATCAATAGCCCCAGGATCTTATACTCCGTTGCCGTCAGATGCACTTCTTCTCCTTCAACAAAGATCACTCTCTGTTTCTTATCAAGTACCAGTCCGCCATTCACAATCTGATCCGGATCTTTCTTTTTTTCCGCTTCCATGTTACTCCATACACGGTATCTGCGTAAATGTGCTTTCACTCTTGCAATCAATTCTGCCGGATTATATGGCTTTTCGATATAATCATCTGCCCCAAGCGTAAGTCCCGATACCTTATCACTTTCTTCTGTCTTGGCCGACAGGATGATCACCGGGATCCTGCTTTTCTCACGCAGTTTCATCAACGCCGACAGACCATTGAGCCTTGGCATCATCACATCCAGAAGGATCAGGTCTACATTCTCCCGCTCCATGATATCCAGTGCTTCCATACCATCATAAGCTTTCAAAATCTCATAGCCTTCATATTTTAACAGTTCACTGATGGAATAGACGATTTCTTTATTATCATCTACTACTAATATTTTTTCTGCCTCCATTTCTTTCGTCTCTCCCCTCTTTTTCTTTACAGCCATACTATACCGCTCATGATTTAAATATTTCCCGATGCAATTCTTAAAAATTTCTTACAATTCGTCCTCACTGTGCAGGGACGAATAAAATGCAATTCCAAGTATCACCGCTCCTCCGACCAGTTCCCTGACTGTCGGGATCTCTCTTAAGAACAGAAGTGCAAATACGATGCCGTACACCGTCTCCATTCCTGAGATAATTCCCGCTGTCTGTGCTTTCACACCCTTTTGCGCCGTCACATATAAAGAATATGCAATTGCCGTACACAAAAAGCCAATCGTTACAACTCCTGCAAAATCCACCGGACGCCAGTCCGCTTTCACCAATCCCAGTGCCGGAAGCAGTGCAACAGCTGCTGTTCCCTGTTCATATAGACAGATTGTACGTCCTTTGTATCTGTTGGCAAAATACCGGTTCGACAATGTCATCACTGCATATGTAAAGCTCGCAATCATTCCCCAGATGATTCCGACCGTTACTTTATTCTCCACAGAAAACTCCGGAATTGTGATCAATACTCCCAGCAGAAGGATCAGTGCATTCAAAATATTCCTGCCACGAATCTTCTCATGAAATAATAACGGCTCTAAAAACGTCAGAAACAGCGGGAATGTAGAGAATGTAATCGTTCCAATTGCTACAGACGATGTCTGGATGGATTGAAAGAAGCTTGACCAGTGAATTGCCATTACCACACCTGTCATGATCATAAGACCATAATCTTTCTTTGAATCAAGCGTCAGCTTATCCTTGCAGACCAGAGATATTGCCAGCAAAAGCAGTGAAGAACAGATAACTCTTCCCATTGCCACCTGTACTGCCGGTACCTGTACATACTGACCGATCACTCCTGAAAAGCTAAAGCACATAACTGCAATATGCAGCAGGATCACATTTTTTCTTGTATTTTTACTCAACGATTTCTCACTCATAATACCCTCCTGTTAATCTATTTGTTTCTTCTCTTATTTTGTTGCTTCCTTGTTTTTCATAATTACGAACTATGAGAAACACGCTTCGCGAGTTTCTCAAGTTATCGCGGCAGTCGCCAAGGTCTCGTGCAAGCACGGACTTTGGCTCGTTGCTCGCGTAAATAAAAAGAAAAGCCCTAGTTTACCGATTCTTCAGAAACTATGACTTTCCTCTGTGTTCTTAAGTATATAAGAAAACCCGCCCATGACACGTTCTCCGTATTACTTAATATTATAGTGGACCTGGCGGGAGTTGAACCCGCGTCCGAAAGCCCATCCATTCGAGCATCTCCCATCACAGTCATTATATTAACATTCCCTCCATGCGGCACCTAATGACAGGTTCCTCACTTTAGTAGCTTCATAAGTTCTTCCATCTCCTCAAAGCTTTGGAAACGAAGTGCTCCGCCTGTTTGAAGCCGGTGACCCGGACAGCGGATGATCTGGGGCCGACTGCGGCCTAATTAGGCTGCGTACGCTAATTCTGTATTGTCTGCGTTTATATTTAAGTGGAACTTTTAACGTAGTGTCCCGCTACGGATGGCTTCTCCAACTTCCAGACCCCCGTCGAAACCAGTACAAGCCCTAAATCTAAATGCTTTCTTCTGGTCTGCAGACTGTCTTTACGTAAATTTAATTATAATCTCAAGTTGTTTTATTTGTCAAGCCTCTTATGTAATCTAAAAAGAGACGTACATGAAATTATATCATATACATCTCTTTTCGCTGCAAATCAGTATAATACCGTAAACATTCTCCTTACTCTACATCCTTCAATGCTTCATAATCTTCCTCACCGGTACGAACTTTCACAACTTTCTGTACATTGTAAACAAAGATCTTTCCATCTCCGACATGACCAGTGTAAAGTGTTCTCTTCACAGTGTCAATCACTTTCTCTACTGAAATGCTTCCGACGATAACTTCTACCTTAACCTTTGGAAGTACCGTTATATCCATCTCAACTCCACGGTATTTCTCACCTGCACCTTTCTGAACTCCACATCCCATAACCTGGGTAACGGTCATACCTGTTACACCAAGATCATTAAGGGCTGTCTTCAGTTTCTCATATCTTGAAAGTTTTGCAATGATGACTACTTTATGTATACCTGTTGACGGATCTACAGGTGTGGTTACTTTAACAGATGCTGCTCGCTGTACATCTGACGCTTCATCATAATCATTTTCACCAAGCTCTGTATTTTCATTGACACTCATACTTCCTTCTGTGATATCCATCAAGCTGAATCCTGCATATGCAGATGCAAGACCATGCTCTTTTGAATCCAGACCAACAATTTCTTCTTCTTCTGATACCCTCAGTCCAACAGTTTTATCAATTATTTTGAATACAATTGTCATAGTCACAATTGTCCATGCCATAACACTTACAACACCAAGAAGCTGTAATCCAAGCTGATGGAACCCTCCACCGTAGAACAGACCTTTGAGTGTACATTCCGGTGCTGTCTTTGTTGCAAAAAGACCAACTGCGATTGTTCCCCAGATACCGTTTAAACAGTGAACTGCAACTGCACCGACAGGATCGTCCACATGAGCTACATTATCACAGAACCATACTCCAAATACTACCAGCAGTCCTGCTACAACACCGATAATAACGGATCCTGCTGCATCTACAACATCACAAGGTGCTGTAATTGCTACCAGACCTGCAAGCGAAGCATTCAGACACATAGAAACGTCTGGTTTTCCATACTTGACCCATGTAAAGATCATACATACAACCGTTGCTACTGCAGGTGCGATCGTTGTTGCCATAAAAATTGAAGCTAGCTGTGATCCGGTTGTTGCTGCCGCACCATTGAATCCATACCATCCAAACCAGAGAATGAAGCATCCAAGTGCACCGATTACAATATTATGTCCAGGAAATGCATGTACTTTTGTGACTTTTCCTTCTTTATTTCTTGTGAATTTACCAATTCTGGCACCTTCCATTGCAGCTCCGATAAAAGCAGTTGTACCGCCTACCATATGGATCGCACATGAGCCAGCAAAATCATGGAAGCCTAGACTTGCAAGCCATCCGCCTCCCCAGATCCAGTGTGCTTCGATTGGATATACAATAGCTGAAATAACAGCTGAATAAATACAATAAGATAAGAATTTTGTTCGTTCTGCCATTGCTCCGGATACGATTGTTGCCGTTGTTGCACAGAACACTAAGTTAAATACAAAATTAGACCAGTCAAAATTTGCATAATCTGTAAAAATTCCAAGTGTCGGAGTTCCAATAAATCCACCAAGTGCATCTTCACCAAGTAAAATTCCAAATCCAAGCGGGATAAATACACAAGTTCCGATACAGAAATCCATCAGATTCTTCATAATAATATTTCCTGCATTCTTCGCTCTGGTAAATCCTGTCTCTACCATTGCAAATCCTGCCTGCATGAAAAACACCAATGCTGCACCGATCAGAAACCAGATTCCAAATACCTGTGTGCCTACAGCATCCTGTATGGCTGATAATACTTCTTTCGTCATAATAGTTCCTCCTTCATCTTGTCAAAAAAAAAGCGCCTCGAAATATTATTTTCGAAGCGCCCTTGCTTTATGTCCCGTAGTTTAACGCTCAGAACTTTCTTTGTCAAGGAATTTTCTGATATTTTTCTGTTGTTGTATATAATTTCGTTCAATTATCACAACCAGATTTTATTTTTCTCATATTTTTTCCACAATTTCACAATCCAAGGATTTCTCCAAGCACTTCAATGATAATCTCATTGGTACAGGACTTTACAAATCCCATCATATGTAAAGAAATCTCATCCTGTTTCTGGCTCTCTGTCAGTTTCGGATTGCTGTTTGTCTCATTAATGAGCTGTACCAGATGCGGAGTCAGCTCCTCATAAGTCTCCATTGTAGTCTGTGTGACCAGATCTCTTAATTCTTCTTTCTTTGTCGGTACCATTTTGTCCTCTCCTGTCTGTATTCTATCTGAGTTTCATCTTGAAATCGCGTTCTGCTTCACGCTTCTGGTCTTTCTTTGCGATATCCTGACGTTTATCATATAATTTCTTACCTTTTGCCAGACCGATCTCTACTTTTACAAGACTTCCTTTAAAATAGACTTTCAAAGGCACGATCGCCATTCCTTTTTCTTTTGTCTTACCGATCAGTTTGTTGATCTCTGATTTATGAAGAAGTAATTTTCTGACTCTGAGCGGATCTTTATTGAAGATATTTCCTTTTTCATAAGGGCTGATATGCATACCATATATGAATACCTCTCCGTTCTCAATACGGATGAAGGATTCTTTTATGCTACATTTTCCCATACGGAGTGATTTCACTTCTGTCCCGTGCAGAGCAATTCCTGTTTCGATCTTATCCAAAATAAAATAATCATGATATGCCTTTTTATTGTTTGCAATCATCTTGTCATTACTCTTCGCCATCTCCGGCACCTCCCTGATTTACAATCTTAAAATCAATCGTACGCATCAGACGGTCTGCATCCAGCACCCGGACTCTTAGTCCTTCGCCTAGTTTATACACTTTCCGTGTATGCATCCCCATCATCTCATAGCGTTCTTCATTATATTCATAATGATCATCCGTCATATTCGTTACATGAACCAGACCTTCTATCGTATTCGGAAGTTCCACATACATGCCCCATTTTGTTATTCCTGATATCACACCTTCAAATTCTTCTCCTATATGCGCCTGCATATATTCTACTTTCTTTAATTTGACTGTCTCACGTTCTGCTTCATCTGCACGACGCTCCATCTCACTGGAACGCTTTGCCACTTCCGGAAGGATAGGCCGGTAATGTTCCATCTTATCCGCATTCATTCTTCCCCGCAGATTATCTTTGATAATCCGGTGAATCTGAAGATCCGGATATCTACGGATCGGAGAAGTAAAATGTGTATAATAATTAGCTGCCAGTCCAAAATGTCCATCATTCTCCACCGTATATTTTGCCTGCTTCATGGAACGTAATGCCAGTCGGCTGATCATTGCCTCTTCCGGAGTATCTTCTACTTTTGTAAGCAACTTTTGAATTTCTTTTGGTCTGATTTCATTTACTCCTATGTGCATAGAATATCCAAAATTATTGATAAATGTTGCCAACGTACGGATCTTTTCTTCATCCGGTGTTTCATGGGACCGGTATAAAAATGGAAGTTCCTGCCAGTAACCGTCTTCTGCCACCGTCTCATTTGCCAGAAGCATAAAATCTTCAATGATCTTCGTCGCAACATTTCTGTCATATGGTCTGATATCGACCGGCTTTCCGTTCTCATCCAGAATCATCTTGGTCTCCGGAAAATCAAAATCAATCGAGCCTCGTTTCTTTCTTCTGGCTCTTAAAATACCGGAAAGCTCCTGCATCCGTTCAAACATCGGAACCAGTTCCCTGTATTCTTCTGTTTCAGCTTCATCATGATCAGTCAGGATCTTTTTCACACTGGTGTAAGACATCCTGCGGTTCACATGGATTACCGTCTCGGCAATCTCGTGGGCAACCACTTCTCCTGACGGATCTACCGTCATAATGCAGCTCAATGCCAACCGGTCCTCACCTGCATTTAATGAACACATTCCGTTCGAAAGCGTATGTGGAAGCATCGGGATTACACGGTCTACGAGATAAACACTGGTTCCTCTTTCTAAAGCTTCTCTGTCAAGCGCACTATTCTCCTGCACATAATTTGTTACATCTGCAATATGCACACCCAGAATATAATTTTCACCGTCTTTTACCAGTGACACGGCATCATCCAGATCCTTTGCATCTTCCCCATCGATCGTGACCATTTGCCAGTCGCGCAAGTCTTTTCTTCCATTCATATCCGCTTCACTGACCGGCTTTGCTACGCGTTCTGCCTGTCTTAACACTTTATCCGGAAATTCTACCGGAAGATCATACCCCTTTACGATTGACATAATATCCGTCCCAGGGTCATTCAGATGTCCGATGATCTCCACGATCTTTCCTTCCGGTTTTTTCCCATTTTCTCCATAAGAAGTCAGTTCCACTACAACTTTATGTCCGTCCACTGCTCCTCTTGATTTTTCAACCGGTACAAATATATCCTGATCCAGTCTCTGATTATCCGGAATTACAAATCCAAACTTTTTGCCCGGCTTCATACGATACAGTCCGACCACTTTCGAAAGTCCACGCTCCAGGATCTTCACAATCTTTCCTTCACGGCTTCTTCCCTCCGGCTCTTTTGTCAGCACAATCTCGACATGGTCTCCATCGAACGCCCCACAGATATCATCTTCTCCGATAAATACATCTGCCGAATCATCTTCATCCAGTACAACAAAACCGAATCCCTTAAGGCTTGCACGGAATACACCGGTCAGACGCTTTGCATGTCCTTTACAGTACTTTCCTCTCTTGGAAAGATAAATCTTTCCTTCCTGTTCCAGTGATTCCAGTATCTGGCGCAGCTCATCCCTGTCTTCTTTTGCCACACGCAGAAGCATGGCCAGTTCCTTAAATTTCATCGGTGTATATAAATCGTCGCAGATCAGGTCATAGACGACTTTTTTTCTCTTATCAAATTTCTTACTCATATTCATATACTCTCCTGCATCGTTGAAAAAGGGACACCCCCATACAGGAGTGTCCCTTTCATCTTCTAAAAATATGCTCTATCCTATGCAAATACTTTTAAATTCAACACTGCTGCCAGTACAATAAACAAAATCGCAAGGAATTTTGTAGACTTCACCAGTGCACCTTCCATAGAACGTCCCTTGTTCTGTCCCCAGTAAGTATCAGCGATACCACTAATGGCACCAAGCCCTGCTGACTTACCTTCCTGCATTAACACGACTATGGTTAATGCGATACAGTCTATTGCAAATATTATCATTAATACAATCTTTAAAATGTCCACTATTCACACCTCCTGCGGATAAACCACATTTATTTTATCACAGGGTTTCTTATAAGGCAAGTGAATCTTTCAACTCATCCGTCTTTTGTACAAATGGGCTCTGATACTCAGCCACATCTCCCAGTCTTTCTTCAATCCTCAGCAATTGATTATATTTTTCCACCCGTTCTGACCGGCATGGAGCCCCGGTCTTAATCTGCCCTGCCTCTGCCGCTACTGCAATATCTGCAATAAAGGTATCTGCAGTCTCTCCTGACCGGTGTGAAATCACAGTCTTATATCCTGCATTCTGCGCCATCTTCACTGCTTCAAAGCTTTCTGTCAAAGTCCCGATCTGATTTACCTTGATTAGTATCGCATTGGCTGCTTTTCTCCGTATTCCTTTCGCAAGCCTTCGGGTATTCGTCACGAACAGATCATCACCGACTAACTGTACCCGCTCTCCGAGCCTGTCTGTCAGAGTTTTCCATCCTTCCCAGTCATCTTCATCTAACGGATCTTCAATGGATACAACCGGATATTTTTCTATCATTTCCTCATAGTAATCAATCAGTTCTTCTGCTGAACGGACAATCTTGTACCCTTTTTTCTTCGCCTCACCGTCGAAAACATATTTCTTAAAATTCTTATCATACAATTCCGATGCAGCTACATCCAGTGCGATCGCAACTTCTTTTCCCGGCTGGTATCCTGCTTTCTCTACCGCTTTTACCATCAGGCGCAAAACCTCATCCGCATTATGAAGATCCGGTGCAAATCCACCTTCATCTCCCACTGCAGTACTATATTCCAGCTGTTTCAAAAGCTGTTTCAGTTCATGATATACTTCTGCACACATCTGAAGTCCATTCTTAAAATTTCCTGCACCTACAGGCATGATCATAAATTCCTGAATATCGATCGTATTGTCCGCATGTCTACCTCCGTTCATGATATTCATCATCGGAACCGGAAGTTTCTTTACATTCGTACCGCCAAGATACGAATACAGCGGCAGTCCAAGCGCCCCGGCCGCTGCTCTTGCAGTCGCAAGAGACACGCCAAGCATGGCATTGGCTCCGAGATTGGACTTGTTCTTTGTCCCGTCAAGCCTGATCATCGTCTGATCGACTGCCGCCTGATCCAACACGTTCATACCTATCACTTCCGGTGCAATCCTTGCATTAACATGATCTGCTGCCTGTTGTACGCCAAGCCCTCCGTACCGTTCTTCTTTATCCCGTAATTCCAGTGCTTCATACTTTCCGGTCGATGCACCGGATGGCACACTTGCCCGACCGCAGAATTCATCTCCTGCCAGCACTTCCACTTCTATCGTCGGATTTCCTCTTGAATCAAGTATTTCTCTTGCGTATACATCCGTAATGGGTAAATACTTATACATTATTTCTATCCTCCTCTTATGAAGGATAGTATGTTCCGATGCGGAATAAACCATTCAACCTTTAATACAGTTCTTTATAAATCTCTGCCATCTGCTGCCATGTCAGTTTTACATAACTCTGATTCAGAAGTCTCTGCTGTGTCTCTTCTACAGTCTTAGCAAAACTCTCGATCTCTTCTTCCTTCATTCCATATTCATGCAATGGTTTTCTTGCAATGATCTGATCCAAAAGTTTTCCGATCTCCACATATACCAAGTCTGCATCGCACTCTAAAACATTACTTAAGAAACTATTTAATTTCTTGATTCTTCCATCCGGATCTAATTCCTGATATTTTGCAAATACCGCTGTAAGGAACTGGTAATTTGCTTCTCCGTGTGTAACATGATAAACACCACTTAACGGATAAGACATGGCATGTACCGCTCCCGTTCCGGCATTGCCAAATGCAATTCCGGCAAGGTTACTTGCCGTCAGGAAGTCATCCAGCAGATTCATTCGGAATGCTTCTCCATGTTCTGCAATTTTACGGAAGCCTTCCATGATCATCTCCATTGCCTTCATACTGAACATCTGTGTATACAAAGTAGCTTTCGGAGACACATAAGATTCAATCGCATGGATAAATGCATCGATCGCACTCGTTGCAAAAAATGAATATGGAAGTCCTGTCAGCAATTCCGGAATCAATACCGCACGGTCTGCATAAATCTCGTCGACAGCAAGCCCCATCTTGGTATGCAGCTTTGTAAATTCTGCAATTGATACATTCGAGACCTCAGAACCCGCACCACACGTAGTTGGTACTGCGATCAACGTTTTTGCTCTCTTAAGCGGAACCTTTCTTCCAAAGATTTCTTCCGCACTATAATCTCCTGCGAGCACCAGGATCTTAGCCATATCGATAACTGCTCCTCCTCCGATTGCAATAATTCTGTCACAGTCTGTCTTACGGAAATCTGCCAGTAATGCATCGATCATCTCGTCCGTAGGCTCACCTTTTCCATATTTGCTTTTATATTCTACATGTGCCTCTAATCCAAGCGCTGCAAAATACGCCTCATACGTGCTTTTACTTGCAAGAATAAAGTCTTTCTTTCCTATATTATATTCTTCTGCAAAATCTTTTGCGTGCTCAAACTTCTGAACTTCCGCCTTCTGCCAAAAAAGTTTCATTTTTTCTTGTCCTCCCCGTCATTTTTCTGAATATTTTGTCTCTTAATAATATATCACCAATCCGTTGACTTTTCCATATATGAGCGTTACAATCATTGAGGATATAAAAATTTAATAATTACAAAAGGAAAACTGGGGAATTTTCAAATGAAAGAACATTTAAAAAACTTTACATTACTCACTGTCAGTACGTTGATCATGGCAGTGGGTATCTACTTTTTCAAGTTCGCCAACAACTTCACGTTTGGTGGTATCACCGGTTTTGCGGTACTCGTTGCCAAGTTCACTCCTCTTTCGGCCAGTGATTTTTCCTTCATTGCGAATATGCTCCTTCTGATCATAGGGCTTTTCGTTCTCGGAAAAAAATTTGCTGCACAGACTGCATACAGTAGTATCCTACTTTCTGTCACGCTGTCCGGACTGGAACGTATCTATCCAATGAGCCACCCGCTTACCAACGAACCATTGCTGGAACTGATCTTCGCGATTGTACTTCCTGCCATCGGTTCGGCCATTCTGTTCAATATCGGAGCATCCAGCGGGGGCACGGATGTTATTGCCATGATATTGAAGAAATACACCAGCGTTGACATCGGAAAAGGCTTGCTTGCTTCCGATATCTTATTCACAATCGCCGGTTTCTTCGTATTTGACATTAAGACGGGTCTTTATTCACTGCTCGGTCTTACGATGCGTTCGACACTGATCGACAGTCTGATTGAAAGTCTGAACCGCTCGAAGTATTTCCACGTGGTATGCAGCGAGCCGGAACCAATCTGTGAATTTATCAAAAATGACCTGAAACGAGGTGCAACAATCGTACTCGCACAGGGTGCCTTCACAGGCGATGACAAATATATCATCCTGACTGTACTTAGTCCAAATGAAGCAATCAAGCTTCGTAATTTCATAAAAGCTCATACAACTGGTGCATTCTTACTGATATCCAATACCAGCGAGATTATAGGAAAAGGGTTCCACTCTGTGTAGTGAAACCCTTTATTTTTTCTCCGTATTCTCAATGTCCAACAGATCCAGGATTGAATGTGACATCATATACTGATAAAATTCCATTGCATCTCCCGCCGAAATATTTTTGCTTTCCCGGATAAGCCAATATTTCAGTCCATTCACCAATGATATTGCATGAAATTCCAGAAATACCTTTTCGTCGACGTGTGGCATATTACTTAAGTGTTTTAACGGATGATGCTTTACCAAAATTTCTTCCATATTAAAAATCCGTCCATATAACATCTCCTCAAAAGAATTCTGACCGGTCACTTCAAATACTTTTTCGTAATAAGTCTTATCTTCTTCAAATTTCCGGAACAGCAGCTTTAAGGACTCCATTCCACGTTCCTGCTCCATAAGCTTCGAGACTTCTTTAAATACATCTTCCCACAAAAGCCATTCCATCACTTCGTATTTATCTTGAAAATAATTATAAAATGTCGGGCGAATTACCCCTGCTGCATCTGTGATCATCTTGATCGTCAGTTTTTCAAATCCTTTTTTCGCTACCAGTTCTTTAAATTTTTCCCCCAATAGTGCTTTTGTCAATTCACTTTTTCGCTCCATCTCATCACCTAATTTATCTCGGATATTCTGTAATAAATAATTATAGTCCTGTTATCCGACAAAATCTACTGTCAAATTGCTCCATTTTTCACATATAATAATGGAGAATCACATCAAAACTGGCAAGTAAAAGGAGAGCTCCTCCAATCCAGTATGCACGCCTGTTTTCTTTCAATCCCAATCTGTATCCTGCAAATATACCAATCACGGCTTCCAGAACCGTTACCGGAAATAACACCAGTGACTCCTCAATCATCGCTGTATCTAAAAAAACGAGCCCCATTCCGACAAAGAATGCATCCACACTTGTCACCATGGCCAGAAGCGTTGTTTTCTTCCATTCAACCTCATCTTTTCTCCGTTCCAGTACGCTCTTTTTCTTTATTCCTTTGATAATCATATAGATTCCGATTGCAGCAAAGATCAGTACCGTCAGACCTTCCCATCTGTCAGCCGCTGTCTTCGTCCTGGTAATGGACAATAATGGAAGTAATGTGATCAGATTGCCCAAGACCAGTGTTCCTAACTGGATACCGCCAAACAGGATACTCAGAAGAATCAGATTCTTCCATCTGATTTTTGAAAATCCAGCCCCCATATAGACCGCTGCTACAAATACATCAATCGATAATCCAATGGATACGATCAATAATTCTATCACTGACATTGCATCACCTTCTTTCTTTTCTCCTATTTTAGCCTATTTAGAATTATTTTTGAAGAAATAAATGCCGGATAGCTGCCGGAATCCTGCTACATTTTTCTTCATTTGTATAAAAAACGGGAAAGCTACGCTCTTACGTAACCTTCCCGCCTTCTGCGACATATATCATATCAACTTTAGGATGTGTCTCTTATATTATATCCCGATTAGTGATGGAATAAACGGATTCCTGTAAATGACATCACCATACCATATTTATTGCATGTTGCGATTACATTATCATCCCGAACAGATCCTCCCGGCTGCGCAATGTATTTTACACCACTCTTATGCGCACGCTCAATGTTATCCCCAAATGGGAAGAACGCATCTGACCCAAGTGCAACATCGGACAGTTTATCCAGCCATTCTCTCTTTGCTTCTCTTGTAAACACTTCCGGTTTCTCTTTGAAGATTGCCGGCCATGCATCGTCTGCAAGAACATCCATGTAATCTTCTCCGATGTAAAGATCAATCGCATTATCTCTGTCTGCACGTCTGATTCCATCCACGAACGGAAGATTCATAACCTGCGGTGACTGTCTGAGCCACCAGTTATCTGCTTTGCCTCCTGCAAGACGTGTACAATGGATTCTGGACTGCTGTCCTGCACCGATACCGATTGCCTGTCCGTCTTTTACGAAACATACAGAGTTGGACTGTGTATATTTTAATGTAATCATAGAGATTGCGAGATCAATTTTCGCCTGCTCTGTCAGTTTTTTGTTCTCTGTCACGATATTTGAGAAGAAATCATCGTCAATCTTTAATTCATTTCTTCCCTGCTCAAATGTAACACCGAATACCTGCTTGTGTTCGATCGGAGCCGGTACATAATCTGGATCGATCTGGATTACATTGTAGTTTCCTTTTTTCTTTGCTTTTAAGATTTCCAGCGCTTCCGGTTCATATCCAGGAGCGATCACACCATCGGATACTTCACGTTTGATCAGTTTGGCAGTATCCACGTCACATACATCAGACAGAGAAATAAAATCTCCGAAAGAAGACATACGGTCTGCGCCTCTTGCTCTTGCGTATGCAGATGCAAGCGGAGATAATTCTCCGAGATCATCTACCCAGTAGATCTTTGCAAGCGTATCACTCAGTGGAAGTCCGACTGCGGCACCTGCAGGAGATACATGCTTGAATGATGTAGCTGCCGGAAGTCCGGTTGCTTTCTTTAACTCACTTACAAGCTGCCATCCGTTAAATGCATCCAGGAAATTGATATATCCCGGTCTTCCATTCAGAACCTTGATTGGCAGTTCACTTCCGTCTTCCATATAGATTCTGGAAGGTTTCTGGTTCGGATTACATCCATATTTCAGTTCTAATTCGTTCATATCTCTTCTCCTTATCAATTCCTCTTACTGGTTCTTATTGATGATTTTTGTCTCATATGTACCTGTCGCGATATCAATATAGCGTACGAATAATGATACTTTGTTGTCCGCATTCAGGCTGTTCCATAAGCTGTCGGCAAATGCATCCATAGCATCCGGAATTGCGATCAGTTTTGGTTCTCCTTCAAAGCTCGGAAGCGGATTGCCGTCACATTTGTATGTATGGATGAAATGTCCTTCTCCTGCTGCAGGATTCTCATATGCAAATGTATAGCGGTTGCAGCTTTCCGGATTACCATTGTTGCTCTTTAAGATTGACATTGCGTAGTTAAAAGTTCCGTTTTCAATATGCATAACACCTGAAATCCTAGGTGTGTAGTTCGGTCCGTCTGGTTCGAATTCACGGCTTCTGAGTGACTGTTCAAATGTAAGCTGCTTGTCCATGCCCTCGTAGATGGTATCTGTCTGATCTCCGTTGGTTACGATCGTCTTGTTGCCAAGTACACGTACCGGTGCATAGATGATCAGGCTTGGATCTGTCAGCTTTGATGGATCAAATGCCTGTGTGCGGATGCCTTCCCCTTCTTCTACAAACACACGGTTACGGCTATTCTCACTTCTTCCCATAATGAAGTAAGCAGTTACTGCTTTTGTCCCATCTGCACTCTTTCCTATAATAATGCCACGTCCCGGGTAAGAATTGCCCTGCAGTTCCTTCTCGATTGATAACATTTCCATGAATACATCTCCTTTTCGTTTGTGTTTTTGAACGTTTCTATCCTTATTATATATAAAACCGTCTTATTTTTCCACCCCTTTTTATAAGTATAATTAAAAATTATCGTTTTTTTATAAGTACAATTTAAGTTTTGAATCTTTTATCGTTATTTATGATACTTTTTTCCTTTTTTGTCAAAAAAACGACAATATACGATTAATGTCGCATTTGCTTGAATCTGGAAATCAAAAGTTTTAAGATAAGGTAACTGCATAAAAAATATAATGCAGTAAGATGAGGAGGTAACATTATGAATGTTGTAGACACAATCAAAAACGCCGCCTTTGCTTCCGCTATTCAGGCAGCACTTAAGTACATGGATAAAGATCCTGAAACAAATATTCCAAAAGTCATGAGCATTGTTGACAAGGCTGCTCCGGAAGGCTGGTATGCAGGTCAACGTAATGCGATCCGCCAGGGAATCGCCGAAAAGGGAAACTGGTATGAACTTGCTACAAAAGTATGGAAATTGGATCCGGAAGTACGAAAAACTTTCTTTACAAACTTTATCGTTAATGCTTCTTTGAAAGGTTCTGCCCTTCAGAAGGAAACTGAGGAAAAAGAAGACTGTAATGTTCCTTGGGCGATTTTATTAGATCCGACTTCAGCCTGCAATCTGCACTGTACCGGATGCTGGGCCGCTGAATACGGACACAAACTAAATCTTTCTCTTGAAACAATCGATGATATCATAACACAGGGAAAGAAACTTGGTACATATATGTATATCTATACCGGCGGAGAACCTATGGTACGAAAAAAAGATATTATTACGATCTGTGAACGTCATCCTGACTGCGAATTCTTATCTTTCACAAATGGTACATTGATCGATGAAGAGTTCTGTCAGGAAATGTTAAGAGTTAAGAATTTCGTTCCTGCAATCAGTCTGGAAGGATTCGAGACGGCCAATGACGGACGGCGTGGTCCGGGTGTATTTGAAAAAGTAAAGCATGCCATGCAGTTATTAAAGGATCATAATCTTCCATTCGGTATCTCTACCTGCTACACAAGCGCAAACTACAAAGATATCACAAGTGAAGAATTCTATGACATGATCATTGAAGCTGGTGCATTGTTCATCTGGTTCTTCCATTATATGCCTGTTGGAAATGATGCTGCTCCGGAACTCATGCCGAATCCGGAACAACGAAAAGCTGTATACGAACGTATTCGTGCGTTCAGAAGTTCCAAACCAATCTTTAGCCTGGACTTCCAGAACGATGCCGAATATATCGGTGGATGTATCGCAGGCGGTCGCTATTACCTGCATATCAATGCAGCGGGAGATGTAGATCCTTGCGTATTCATTCATTATTCAAATGCAAATATTCATGAAGTCAGTCTTCTGGATGCATTAAAGAGTCCGATCTTCCAGGCATACAGAAAAGGACAGCCATTCAATGACAATATGTTGCGCCCATGTCCAATGCTTGAGAATCCGGAATGCTTACCAAAGATGGTAAAAGAGACCGGTGCCCACTCTACCGATCCACAGTCACCGGAAGATGTACAGCATCTCTGCGATAAATGCAAACCTTATGCCGAAGCCTGGACCAAAATGGCAGATAAGCTTTGGACGGAGAGGCTGGAAGCCAAAAAGTAAATTGGGATTTAATTTATTAACTGGGGAAGCGGCCTCTCAGTCCTTGAAGGAAACAATAGATAAGGCTTCTTGTTCAGGTTCCATACCATAAGAAACACTAAGAGAGTCAGAATCACCTAAAAGCAAAGGAACTACGCTCAAACTCGGCGTTCGCCTCAAACACGTTCGCTTCGTTCCTTTAACGGTGCTTCTGACTCTCTAACTATTTCTAATGGCATTCCACATTCACAATAATCCTTATCTATTGTTTCCTTCAAGTCGTGACTGGCAGCGAATGTTAATAAATAAAATGCCCGGAAGTGTAACCCGGTGGAGGCCACTACGGTTACGCAATTGCCATTTAGTACCATAAAAGTGTAGTTGTTAGAGAGTAATTAACTCTAACATCTACACTTATTTTATTATAATAAGGGAAGTAGTTGGTATGACATATTGCCATTAGGATTTTCACATCCGTGAATGAAACCGTCAGCCATCCCCTTATTATAAACATTCATTTAAGCAGGTTGAAACTCGCAGGAGCTTTCGCGTAACGAACTAAACTGAATCATAATAAGTGTAGATGGGATAAACAACTGCAATTCTATAAAAAGAAAAGGAGTATATTATGATCAGCGTAGGAATTGATGTATCAAAAGGGAAAAGTACAGTATGTATTTTGAAACCATATGGAGAGATTGTTAGTAAGCCTTTCAATATTACCCATACCCAAAAGGATTTAAGCGAATTATCTTCCATGCTTTTCAGACTAAATGATGAAGTCAAAATCGTTATGGAAGCAACCGGAATTTATCATCTTCCAGTTCTTACATATTTACAGGAAAAAGGATTTTTTGTTTCTGTAATTAATCCGTATCTTATGAAAAGTTATCGTAACGAAAGTCTGCGAAAAGCCAAAACCGACAAGATTGATTCCCGTATCATTGCTAATTATGGAATTGATCATTGGTTTAAAATGAAAGAATTTCAAACTTCTGGAGAGATTTATGAAGAGTTGAAGTTGCTTGGACAGCAATATCGGCATTATATGAAGCTTCATCTTTTATCTCTCGCTGAATTGACCCATCTTTTAGATTTGACCATGCCTGGAATAAAGAATCTTCTTGCAAGTTGGAATGAAACAAATCGGAAAGATAAAAGAAGTGATTTTGTGGAACGTTTTTGGCATTATGATGTAATAACATCTATGTCTGAACAGGAATTTACTGAAGAGTATATACTTTGGGCAAAAGAAAAGAAATACGTCCCAAGCCAGGAAAAAGCCAAAGTTATATACACCCTGGCTCAGGAAAGTATTCCCACATTACCTTCAGAAACCTCATCGGTCAAAATACTGGTGACTGAAGCAGTTCGGGTGCTCAAGGAAGTTGATGCAACCCTTGGTCTAATTTTATCACGGATGCAGGAAATAGCCAAGACTTTGCCAGAATATTCGGTTGTAAGAGAAATGGGTGGAGTGGGAAATACATTAGCCCCAAAGTTAATTGCAGAAATAGGAGATGTTCGCAGATTTCGCAACGGGAAGGCATTGGTTGCATTCGCAGGAATTGATCCACCACCGTATGAATCTGGTCAATTTGTAGGTTGTAATAGGAAAATCTCGAAACGTGGTTCAGCATCATTGCGCAAAGTAGGATACGAAACAATGAGAAGTTTAAAAATGCGTTCCAGACCAGAAGATCCGGTTTACCGATATGTTGTAAAAAAGGAATCAGAAGGTAAAAGTAAAAAATCAGCAAAGATAGCCGGATTAAATAAGTTTTTACGCATTTATTATGCTCGAGTAACCGAACTATATAAAAATATATAATCTTATATAAAATAAATAATTTTTTAGACTGCCAATCAGACAGTCTATTTGTGGTACGCAAATATATTTTGTGACAGAAAATAAAAAAGATAAAAATAATTATTGACTTTTCTTAGCAGGTTTCATTCGTAAGGCATTCGACACCCACGGAATAAAAAGTAGAAAGCCGTTCCAGTGAATGTGAAGAAGGTGTTGGAAATAGTTAAGCGTCAAAATTATGCGTTGGGTTTTCGAAATTTGCCTGTTTGAGCCGAATGGCGAGTTGCAAATTTCGGAAGCCCGTTTTTAGCATAATTTTGACGCTTTAGTATTTCCCGCCGACGGAACCTGAACAGGAACGGCTTCCTACTTTTTATGCAGGTCCGGGTCGTCGTGCCTTTCTGAATTAAATCCCAAATCTCCCTCTTATCTCAAACCCATGATCCATCGGTCCGCTTCCTTTCCCCAGATCCAGCATGGCGGCCAGTGCACCGCTGATATACTCTTTCGCACGATGAATGGATTCTTCCAGGGAGTATCCTTTTGCAAGATTGGAGGCGATTGCGCTGGATAAAGTACAGCCTGTTCCATGGGTATTCGGATTATTGATTCTTTTTCCGCGGAACCATGTTGCTTTGCCATTCTGGTATAAGAGATCATTGGCATCGTTCAGACTGTGTCCGCCTTTGCACAAAACTGCACAATGATACATTTCATTAATCTTCTTTGCTGCTTCCACCATATCTTTTTCTGACCGGATCTCCATCTCTGCAAGAACTTCTGCTTCCGGGATATTCGGCGTGATCACGGATGCCATCGGTAACAACTGTGTTTTTAAAGTCTCAATCGCATTTTCACTGATCAATCGGGATCCGCTTGTTGCCACCATAACCGGATCAACTACAATATTTTCCGCATGGTATTCTTTTAGTTTCTTTGATATTGTTTTTATTAACTTTTCAGATGATACCATACCAATCTTTACTGCATCCGGACGGATATCAGTGATGACCGCATCTAACTGATTTTCCAGGAATTCCGGAGATACTTCCATGATCCCGGTAACACCTGTCGTATTCTGTGCAGTCAATGCTGTGATCGCACTCATTGCATAGACTCCGTTTGCCTGCATGGTCTTAATATCTGCCTGAATTCCCGCACCTCCGCTTGAATCGCTTCCGGCAATTGTAAGTGCTGTCTTTTTTTTCATCAGTTCCCTCCATTCTCTGCAATAGCAGTCTGCTTCTCTCTGAATCTCTTCCTGATCATCCTTACTTGCTTCATCATAGATTCCTATAACCTGGAATCCTGCCTTTTTTGCAGTGCGGACTGCATGGATAACATCCTCGAATACCAGCGTCTCTTCCGGTCTGCTTCCAAGATATTCCGCTGCCTGCAGATAAATATCCGGCTTCGTCTTTCCTGCACCTGCTTCTTCACAGGTGAAGATCCGATCAAAATACTTTGCAATTTCCAGACGTTCAAACGCCATCTCTATTTCTTTCTTATTATTGGAAGATGCAATCGTCATTGGAATATTACTGTTACGAAGCTTCTCCAGAAGTTCTACCGCTCCGCTCTTCAGCGGTGCCGTTTCTTTATAATAATCGCTGATAATATCCAAAACGTTCTGTTCGATTTCCTCTATTTCCTGTGACAGATGATAATGCTCTTTTACATATTGCACACCTTCCTGAATACTCATTGTAAATAATATATTTCCAAGATCCGGTTCTGCCTCTATGCCGATGCTGTTCAGATAACGCACCCCTACATCTTTCCATATCCCCATGGAATCCAGCAAAGTTCCGTCTACATCGAATATTGCTCCCTTTATCATGCTTCCACCATTTCCTCTGTTAATTTTTTCAGTTTCTTCGTTGCGTTTTTTATATCTTTTTCTGCAAATATTGCACTGATCACGGCGATTCCGCAGATTCCGGTTCCAGAAAGTTCCGATACATTTTCTTTACTGATCCCTCCGATCGCAATCACAGGAATATCTACTGCTTCAGTAATTGCTTTCAATGTCTCATGACTTATATCAGCTGCATCTGCTTTTGAATCTGTATGAAAGACTGCTCCGACCCCAAGGTAATCTGCCCCTCTTTCCTGTGCGAGCAATGCCTGTCCGACCGTTTGTGCAGATACACCAATGATCTTGTCCGGTCCAAGTTTTGCTCTTACATCTCCGGCTTCCATATCACTCTGTCCGACATGTACTCCGTCAGCATCTATCTCCAATGCAATATCAACATTGTCATTGATCACAAATGGCACATGATATCTGTCGCAGAGTTCCTTAATTTTTTTTGCTTCTTCGAGGAAATGTGCTTCATCCAGTTCTTTTTCTCTCAGCTGCACAAATGTTGTACCACCTTCCAGCGTCTTCTCAACCTGACTGTATAACGTCTCACCATTTAACCAGTGGCGGTCCGTCACGGCATACAGGAGTAAATCTTCTTTCTGCATCTTTTTGCATGTATGTCCTTCCGGCTTTTTTATCTGATCATTCTCAATATTTCTATCTGATCTCATATTTTGCTCCTTTCTCCAATGTTTCTTTATCCATATTGTAGATTGCATCAATAATACGGTTACGGTAAGTGGCATTACCATCACCTTTCTGCATATATCCCCATCCAATCTCTCCTGCCAGTCCCATCGTGCAGACAGCTGCCGCTGCCGCCTCCAGCTTCTGCTCCGGATTCGCTGCCAGGAATGCTGTCATCATTCCGGACAACTGACATCCCGTTCCGGTAATCTTTCCCATCTCCGATCGTCCGTTGCGGATTATATAACAGCTGGCACCATCACTTACCAGATCAATTGCACCTGTAATCGCAACAATACATCCCGCTTTTTTCGCAAATGCTTTCGCAAATGCAATACCTTCTTCCAGATTCTCCTCTGTTACGGCATCTGCTACATCTGCATCCACCCCTTTTGTTGTTCCGCTTCCCTGTGCCAGTGTTTTTACTTCTGAGATATTTCCGCGTATAACATCGAATCGGACTTTCTCCATCAGTTCTACGGCGGTATTCGTCCGCAGTACACTTGCACCTGCTCCGACCGGATCTAATAACGTCACATGTCCCAATTCATTAGCACGCGCTCCGGCTGCAAGCATTCCTTCAATCGTTCTTTTGTTCAAAGTACCAATGTTGATGTTCAGACCTTGACAGATAGATGTAATCTCCTTTACATCTTCTGGTTCATCTGACATAATCGGACTTCCGCCACAGGCTAACAATACATTTGCAACGTCATTTACCGTTACATAATTGGTAATATTATGTACCAGCGGCACACTCTTTCTTACATTTTCAATACAGTTTCCTAACATTATTCTTTCTCCTGTTATCCATATATTTCCGATTTCTTCTATTTAATATTTACGCAATGTATCGTGGCTGTCATCTGTTGTATTGTCAATATTTTTTATCACAACATAATACCCGTCATTTCCGTTTGTCCTGACAAGCACACGGTCTCCGACTTTATGTCCCTGTATTGCTTTTCCGAGCGGCGATTCGATACTGATCAGTCCCTGAAGAGAATTTCCGCGGATACTGGTCACGAGACGATATGTCTCTGTCTCATCATCGTCTTCGAAGTATACTTCCACTGTATTATTAATTCCAACTTCATCTACCTTAGATGTATCAGACACAATCTTCGCATTCTTAAGCATTCGTTCCAGATAGCGGATACGGCTTTCGTTACGGTTCTTATCCTGTTTTGCTGCCTTATATTCAAAGTTCTCGCTTAAATCACCCTGTGCTCTTGCCTCTTTTACTGCTTCCAGTTCTTTCTTACGAACAACAATCTTACGATATTCTATTTCTTCTTTAATTTTCTTAACATCGCTTTCAGTTAACTGTTCACCCATGAAAATGCACTTCCCTTCTTATCTTTGTATATTATAATACTCTGGTCTGTACGCTGCAAATTCTAAATCAACCCATAATGCTCCATTGCTTTATAAAGCCCGTCATTCTCTACCGTATCCGTGATATACTCGGCATACGGCTCCAGAACCGGATCATGATGCCCCATGATCACCCCGTGTCCTGCAGCTTTGATCATATCAAAATCATTGCTGCTGTCTCCGAAGGCATATATCTCATCATCCTGCAGAGCCAATTCTTTCTTTATGTACTCAATTGCAGTTGCCTTAGAATATTCTTTCTGTACACATTCATACACTCCACCCAGACGGTCGATATGTTTGAAAACATCTTCTGTTTCTTTAAAAAACCTTTCTTCGTCTGCAATTTTATCTATATAAATCAGTATCTTATCAAAATCATAACCTGTATCTTCCATTGACTGCTCTCTCCCAAGTCCCAGACCAGCCATATATCTTCTACTGCTTTCCACCGACTCCAGCCTTGAGATACGGTTGGAGTAATAGATATCCTCTGTTCCTTCCAGAAAGCCTTCTACCTTGCAGTCTTTCATAGACTTTATAATCCTGCGTCCTCTTTCATATGGGATAGAATGATGAAATACTATCCGTTCCTCATATACCAAATGTGTTCCACATCCACATAAAAAACCATCGAACGGAATTCTTTTTATCATAGGCGGTACGCTGCATATGGTGCGCCCGGTATTGATAAATGTCTTATGTCCGTTCTCCTGTGCTTTGCGTAATGCCACAAGTGCACTTTCCGGTATCTCATGCGTAATCTCACTTAAAATTGTTCCATCAATATCAAAAAACAATGCTGACATAACTTCCTCCATTTTTATACGAAAAAACTGACATCGTTTATTATAATTAAACGTGCCAGTCTTTTCAATAGATATAGCAATTTCATTTTATAATCTGTACGCAGGAACCCATTCCCGTATCATGATCTTACATTAATTTTCTGAACAGATCTTTCAGATCCTCTACACTGGCATCTTTCGGATTACCAGGTGCGCATGCATCTGCGTGAGCAGATTCTGCAAGGAACGAAAGGTCTTCTTCTTTCAAAGCTTCCAGTTTTGTAGGAATTCCTACGTCTACGGATAATTTACGTACCGCATCTACTGCTGCTTTTCTGTATTCTTCTACAGACATATCATCTACGCCTTCAACGCCCATCGCTTTTGCGATTTCTTTATATTTTTCTCCCGTGCATTCCGCGTTGTATTCCATAACGATTGGAAGCATCATTGCACATGCAACACCATGTGGTGTGTCATAGACAGCTCCAAGTGTATGTGCCATAGAATGTGCGATTCCAAGTCCTACATTAGAGAATCCCATTCCTGCGATATACTGTCCAAGAGCCATTCCCTCGCGTCCTTCTTTTTCATTTGCAACTGCGCTTCTTAAAGATTTGGAAATAAGTTCAATCGCTTTCAAGTGGAACATATCTGTCATTTCCCATGCTGCCTTTGTTGTATATCCTTCAATTGCATGTGTCAGGGCATCCATACCTGTCGAAGCTGTCAGTCCCTTTGGCATAGAAGACATCATCTCCGGATCCACGACTGCGATAACAGGCATGTCGTGCGGATCTACACAGACGAATTTTCTCTTCTTCTCGACATCAGTGATAACATAGTTGATCGTTACCTCTGCTGCTGTTCCTGCTGTTGTAGGCACTGCAATGATCGGAACACATGGATTTTTTGTCGGTGCTGTTCCTTCCAGACTTCTTACATCCTCGAATTCCGGATTTGCTATGATAATACCGATTGCTTTGGATGTATCCATAGAAGATCCACCGCCGATTGCGATGATATAATCAGCTGCGGCTTTTTTAAAGGCCTCAACTCCATGCTGTACATTCTGGATCGTCGGGTTTGGTTTGATATCAGAATATAATTCATATTCCAGTCCTGCATCCTCAAGTACTTTTGTAACTTTCGTTGTTACATTGAATTTGATCAGGTCCGGATCTGAACATACCAAAGCTTTTTTCAATCCTCTTATTTTAACTTCTGCTGCAATCTCATTGATTGCTCCTGCTCCGTGAAATGATGTCTGGTTTAAATTAATTCTGTTTGCCATGATAACTGACACTCCTTCTATACATAATCTTTATTTGTGATGCGAAACATTTTCTTTTCCTCTTTTGTTTCGTATCTTGTTTCTTTATGTCTTAATTTTAACAATCTTTTTCTTTGGATGTAAGTTACAAAGTATATATTTTGTAACATTTGCACGTTACACTTTTGTATTTTTGTAACTTTATATCTTTTATGCACAATATTTCCAAATGTATTGTGTTATTCAAATGACATTCCGCAGATACATATTTTGACATCAAAAAAGAACTCCATCTTACAGGAGTTCTAATTTCTTAAATAATGTTTCCAGTTCTGCCGGCATTGCTTTTACCAGATTTTCTGCCATTTTTTCCGGACGTTTCTTCATATCCCCCAGTACCCACTGGGTTGTCATATACACCGAGCCCTGACAATACATCTCCAACTGGAAATGCAGATTCTCAGGAATTGGCTGTTTTGTTTTTGCCTGAATCTGATTCTCATAAAACCTCAGAATCAGCTGAAAATCATGATCTCTCAGACAATTCTGATCATCATTACGGAACGCTGCTTTGAAAAATAATTTCTCTTCCTCTATATAGTGGAACTTATTGACCAGTCCTTCATAAGCTGTCTTACCCTCTCCCATGTGCTGGAACGATTCTAACAGGATCCGGTCAAAATACCAGTTAATGAGATCGTATTTATCCTGGAAATTTCGGTAAAATGTCTGCCGCGTTGTTCCACATTCTGCCACAATTTCTTTTACTGTAATCTTTTCTACCGGCATCTTCTTCATACAGTTTTTCATGGCTTCCGCCAGACGATATTTCATCTTATCGTGTTTTATTCCTTCCACTTACATCATCCCCAGTTTATTTTTTCTGACTCTCTAGAATACTTTCGTCGTCCATTTGCTCATGTCCCAGACTTCATTTACCACATCCTGATAGAATTCCGGTTCGTGACAGATCAAAAGGATGCTCCCTCTGTATTCCTGCAAGGCTTTTTTCAGCGAATCCTTTGCATCCACATCCAGGTGGTTGGTCGGCTCATCCAGGAGTAAAATATTTGTATCCCGGTTGATCAGTTTACAAAGTCTGACTTTCGCCTGCTCTCCACCACTTAATACTCTGACCTGACTTTCGATATGTTTTGTCGTCAGTCCGCATTTTGCCAGTGCCGAACGTACTTCATACTGTGTAAACGACGGAAATTCCTGCCAGATCTCATCGATACAGGTAGTCTTGTTCTCGCCTTTGACTTCCTGTTCAAAGTAGCCGATCTCCAGATTCTCTCCCAGTTCACAACTTCCGGATAAGGATGGAATCAATCCTAAAATGCTTTTTAATAATGTAGTCTTTCCGATTCCGTTCGTTCCAACCAGTGCTATCTTCTGTCCACGCTCCATACTGAAATTTAATGGTTTTGATAACGGCTCATCATATCCCGTTACCAGATCATCTGTCTCAAATAACATCTTTCCAGGTGTACGGCCATAACGGAAATGAAATTCCGGCTTCGGTTTCTCTGCCGCCAGTTCGATCACATCCATCTTGTCCAGCTTCTTCTGTCTGGACATCGCCATATTTCTGGTAGATACACGTGCCTTATTACGTGCCACGAAATCTTTCAGCTCACTGATCTCCTGCTGCTGTCTTCTGTAAGCAGCTTCCAGCTGCGCTTTCTTCACAGCATAGACTTCCTGGAAGTGATCATAATCTCCC
Organism: Dorea longicatena; assembly: GCF_024168045.1. Taxonomy (GTDB): domain Bacteria; phylum Bacillota; class Clostridia; order Lachnospirales; family Lachnospiraceae; genus Dorea_A. Next base: position 800,686 of record NZ_CP100126.1, on the reverse strand, counting down.
ACATAACGGTTCAGTTCCTGATTCTCCATATGATAGATGATATTGACCACTTCGTTTAAGAATGGAATATCATGCGAGATCAGAATAAATGCATTCTCATACTCCAGAAGATAGCGCTTCAACCATGCGATATGTTCCTCATCCAGGTAGTTGGTCGGCTCATCCAGAAGCAGGATATCCGGCTTTTCCAATAACAGTTTTGCAAGAAGGACTTTCGTTCTCTGTCCCCCGCTTAAGTCTGTAACATCACGGTCCAGCCCCAGATCCAGAAGTCCGAGTGCTCTTGCCACTTCCTCTACCTTTGCATCGATCGTATAGAAATCGTGCAGTGTAAGCTCATCCTGAATGGTTCCGAGTTCGTCCATCAGACGGTTCATCTCTTCTTCATCTGCCGTTCCAAGCAGATCACAGATTTCATTCATACGCTGTTCTTTCTGAAGCAGCGGATCGAATGCAGATTTTAACACGTCACGGATGGTCATTCCCTTTTCGAGGACCGCATGCTGATCCAGATATCCTGCATGTACATTCTTAGACCATTCTACTTTTCCTTCATCCGGCACAAGCTTTCCGGTCACAATATTCATAAAGGTAGATTTTCCCTCTCCGTTGGCTCCTACAAGACCGATGTGTTCTCCCTTTAAAAGTCGAAAAGAAACATCTGAGAATATGGCTCTGTCCCCGAAACCATGTGTCAGATGTTCAACATTTAATATACTCATAAATTTCTCCCTGATTATTCACTTTTTTAATTTGAAAAGATGCCAGCAAACTCTCTGCTGACATCTACATTATAACGTTTCAACCAGAACCTTGCAATCATAATATATTCCGGTTTGATTCATACATTCTGTATTACATCTGCATTATATCGCTTTACAGAAAATACTCCTCTTCATCCCGCCATACTTTTCCTTCGTCATCACCTGCTCATACTGTAATTTCAGGAATGTATTCACACTTGCCACATTGTCCGGATGTGCCGTTCCAAGCAGATAATGATATCCCTGTTCTTTCAGAATCTGTTCTGACTCTTCCATCATCTTTCTCTGCAACCCCTGTCCGCGGTATTCTTTTCTTACCATGGCAATCTCCATATGCACCGACTGCTTTCGCTGATCTTCATCAAATTTCAGATCGTATCCGAGATTCTCATCCCCAAGATTCTTCGTCCGTGCGATAAAGACACCTGCCAGTCTGCCATCACACATTGCCTTTAATCCAAAGCCACCGGTCATCATATAGCTTGTTACTTCCTCATCGCTATCCAGACTGAACCATTCCTTATTCGGAAGTTCACTATAGATTTCATGGATCATTCGAAGAATATCCGGTATATCCTGCTCTGTTACAACTGTTATCTCATTCATATATCTTCTCCGTTCATTTTTGCTGTTTACAGTATCATACTGTAAATATGTTCATCTGTAAATAGATGAACTTTTATCGAATATGCAATGCCAAAAACCCCGTGGGACAGCTTCTTCTGCCTCACGGGGTTCTCCTTTTTCCACTAACCGTTCATTCTATCTACAGAATGCATGACGGTTCAAATGTTCCGGTAAACTTCCATGTCATATCTTCTTCTGCCGGAAGATACGTTACATTCGGTCTCCATGTTCCAACTACTACATTTTCCGAATTCACCCACAGACAATATTCTTCTCTGTATGATGTATTCAGAAGTCCCACAGAGAGATACAATGCATCTTCATCAAACGCATAAGATACCGCATGATATCTCTTCGTAAAATCATTCGGATACATATCATTACATTTCCAGTCCTTATATCCTGCAAAAAGAATCTTCTTTTCTCCTGCCACAGTAAGTTCCAGTTTTAATTCCTCTCCTACCGTTGAAATCACTGCCGACTCAATTTGTCTTGGATTCTCTGTAAACACAATTCTTTTATTTAATAGTTTCTTTGTTGCTTCATTTGTGTCTTTTTTGTCACCTTCCGGCTTCGGAAGTGTCAGATGTACCAGTTTCTCTTCCAGTTTTTCCTGTGCCTCTTCCAGATTTTCTTTTTCACACGGGATCTGAACTGCTTCTTTTATGTATTTCAGACAGATATCTGCTGCCAGATATTCCGATGCCCCTGCCGTGATTCCGATTGCAACCGGATAATCACGAAAACAGATCAGATACTGTCCAAATGCTCCTTCTGCCGCAAAAATCTCTTTTCCGGCCTTGATATGATAAGCATAATGCGTCAGTGCTTTCTTCTCATCTTCCGGAATCACAACGCGCATCTTTCCTATCTCTTCGGTCCACCATGCCGGTATCAGCTGCTCTCCATTCCATTCACCTTTTTGAAGCAGAAGCTGTGCCAGTGCAGAGATCTTTCCTGCAGTCAGGTACATTCCCCATCCACCGGTGTTGTGTCCTTCCGGACTGGTCAGCCAGTTGATCTCACCAAATCCCATCTTGTCAAATACACGCTCCTGCATCAGTGCCAGACAGTTTTTTCCCATAACCTTTGTGACAATTCTTGAAAGTGTATAACTACATCCGGAATCATAATGGAATGCTTTTCCGATATCTTCTCTTATCTTCGGCTGTTTTAACCAGTTTGTCTCCCAGTCTCTTGTAAGCTTCGAAAACCATACATTATTGCAGCATTCTTTGGAACCTGCCTGCATGGTAAGCAGATGATAGATCGTCAGATCTTCCAGTGCCGGATCGTATTCTTCCGGAAGTTCATCTCTTACATAATCAAGCAGTTTATCTTCCAGATGAATCTTCCCCTCATCGAGTGCAAATCCCAAACAAATACTTGTTCCGATTTTTGAAAGTGAATGCATCATCTGCGGCTTCTCCAGTGAGAACGGCTCCCATGCACCCTCTAAGATAACTTTTCCATCAAACCGTACTGAGATACTGTGGATTTCCACTGTCTGTTCCAGTTCCGTTAACATCTCTGTCAATTTCTCCGGATTCAGTCCCAGTTCACCTGGTTTTACATAAGTTGCCGCCATCTTACTTTTCCTCCTTTTTTACAGATGGATCCCAGAGTGAAGTCTCGATACGGATACCACCTTTCTTTGTCAAATAGATTCCGATCAGTATCAGTGCAAGCATAACAATAACCGCTGCTACTGCATAAGATACTTTAATACTGAAAATACCCTTTACAAAGATAACTGTATAAATGATGATACTTACAGTACAGAATGTATATAATGCCCCATTTGAAAAATGGAATTTATTCTTTGCCCATGCTTCCGGATATCTTTTTGGAAGTCTTGAAATTGCATATACAACAGTCACATTCATGAAGAATGTAATTACCTGGAAAATGTTTGTGATTGTTACAATGCTCATATCCGTAACGATTGGGATCAGAACAACGATCAGTGTGTATGTATAAATCAGATACGGTGCTCCAAAACGATTCTCTTTTAAAATAAACTTTGGAAGCCATCCGTCTTTTGCAGCCTGTGCAAGAGGATATCTGACATCATTGAATACACCGTTCAGTGTAGTAATGATCGCCATGATTGGTCCGCCGATCATGAAAATCTTATATACTGCACCAGGAAGGATTGCCTGCGCTGCCGGTAAGATTGTCGGTGCTCCTGCAACTTCATCATGCGGAAGCACACCGCCTGTTACCATGGCAAGCCCCACATAAATGAACAGAAGACATGGCACACATGCCATACTTGCAAACGGTACATCCTTTGTCGCTTTCTTTGCATCTTTTCCGTACCAGAGGATATTGTAATATCCATTTGCTGAGTTGATCAGAAGTAATGCAGCAAGCATGAATCCTTTAAAGCCTCCGGTAAACATCTTATCCCCAGAGAACTGGAAGATCGGCTGCTTGATCTGTGTCAGTCCAAAGATAACATAAAGTACCATCGTGATCAACAAGATCGTTGATAAGATCTTACTAACCTTTGCAAAAATATCCATTCCCAGAAGGTTTAATACAAATAAGATGCAGATTCCCACAACCGCAATTGCTTTTACTGTAATTCCCGGAAGAAGATTATTTACATACAAGCCTAATGCCAGTGCAAAAGAGCTGTTCAGGATTGGAGTTACAAGCTTCGTATACGCTACCAGTCCTCCTGCACTTACACCGGATAAATTTGTTACAATCGAGTAAGGTCCCCCTGCCACTCTCATAGTTCCCCCTAGGATAATATACGGAAATACCATAAAAAATCCCATAACGATAGCTGTCAGATATGCCAGCCATACGGAATATCCTGTCATTGCCATCGCCGGTCCGATCAATGTTACCATTCCTGATCCAATTACCATTCCTACCGCAATAGCAAAGAGATCTCCTCGCTCCAATATACCAGGCTTTGGTTCCGGAGTGTTCACGATTAAGTTCTTGTTACTCATTTTTCTCTCTCCTTTGTTTTTACTCTTATCATTTATTTTTTATTATTTATAAATGATAATGTATCCATAATCAAATCATAATTAAAAACGCCAGACTTGTCAATCATTAATCACAAGTTCGACGTTTTACATAATTTTTACCTATTCTTTTTGTGCACTATTACTTCTAAAACTCCGATAATACATCTTCTAAGCTTCGTTCTATATGCTGGTGCATCCTTCTCCATGCCTCCATCGTATCATATTTTTTCATACTTTCAATGATATCTTCATGTTCTTTTATTGACTTTTTTGCATATTCTGCTTCTGTCATCTTAACTCCAAGAGATAATCCGCTCCAGAGTTCAGAAAGCATTTTCTTCAATTTTTCATTACCGGCTGCTGTCCAAATCTCCATATGCAGAGACTGATTGAGCTTCGAATAATTCTCATAATCTTCTTTTTTAATCATCTCTTTTGAGACCGTCAGAACCTGTTCAATCCGGCTCATATCGATGTGATTCCTGCAACACAGCGCACATGCTTCACTTTCCAGTGCTGCCCGGATCTGAAAATGTTCTCTGAGTGTTGTCTCATTGATTCCCAATACCGTTGCACCTTTATTCTGCTTCAGATCGATCAGCCCGTCTCTTTCCAGAATCTGAAAGGCTTCTCTGACCGGTGTGATCGATACGCCAAGTTCCTGAGCCGTATTCTCCAGTGTCAGGACTTCTCCCTCTGTGATCTGTCTTGAAATAATCGCCTTTCTAAGTGCTGCCGCTACTCGTTCCCTTGCTGGCAGCATTTTTATTGGTTTTAAACCAAGCATTTTTATTCTCCTTATCAAAGTTTTTCCATGTACTTATATTTTATATTGTATACATTATTATCTATAATGTAAACCCTTTTCTTTAATAAGTCTTCCTCTGATTTTTACTCATATTCTCGCGTTCTTTCTCTTTTTATGTTATAATTTTCTTAAAAACTTAAGGAGGTTTTACTATGAGCCATATTTCCTATGCCTTTAATCATTCTGACATAGAAGCAACCGCTTATGCTCTTACCGTTCTGCCTCGTCTTGGACTTGCAGAATCAGAAGCCCAGGCAGAAATTAATTATCAACTCTGTTGTTCTGCGGCGAAAAAATTGATTAATCACGCCACAGATATTACACCTGACGAATTTCGTACCATTATTGCAGCACTCCAGGCTGCCAAACTCATCATTCTTGGTGATATCGAAGTCGATGCAAAAACATGCAGCGAATGCAAGAGTTATTTCTTTACGATCAACAAATTATTATCCACCTTTGAAAAGCAATTATTACAGGAATAAGATCAACTGAATTACAGATAAAGCTGCCGATGGCAGCTTTATCTGTAGCTTTGCTATGCAAAGAAAAACCCCGGAAACATTGCATTTCCGGGGCTGCTGTGTACTTCTTTTTGTATATCTCGAATGATTCGTATAAATTATCGTTTTGAGAACTGTGGTGCTCTACGAGCTGCTTTGAGACCGTATTTCTTACGTTCTTTCATACGTGGATCACGTGTAAGGAATCCAGCTTTCTTAAGAACTGGTCTGTAATCAGCATCAGCCTCAAGAAGTGCTCTTGCAACACCGTGACGGATTGCTCCAGCCTGTCCTGTGTATCCACCACCCTTAACATTAACGATTACATCGAATTTTCCTTCTGTGTCTGTTGCAGCTAATGGCTGGCGAACAACAACCTTTAATGTCTCAAGTCCGAAATACTCATCGATATCTCTTTTATTGATAGTAATTTTACCTGTTCCTGGTACTAAATATACTCTAGCAACAGATTTTTTTCTTCTACCTGTTCCGTAAAATTTTGCAGTAGCCATTGTAAAATCCTCCTTTTAACCTTTCTTAGAATTTCAGTTCAACCGGTTTCTGAGCCTGCTGAGCGTGCTCTGGTCCAGCATATACGTGAAGTTTCTTGATCATAGATCTTCCTAAAGGTCCCTTTGGAAGCATTCCTTTAACAGCAAGTTCGATAACTTTCTCTGGTTTCTTAGCCATCATCTCTGCTAATGTAGTCTCTTTCATTCCACCTACATATTCAGAGTGATTGTAATAAATCTTCTGATTCATTTTCTTACCTGTTACATTAATCTTTTCTGCATTAACAACGATTACATAATCGCCTGTATCAACGTGTGGTGTAAACTCCGGTTTGTTCTTTCCTCTTAAAACCTTAGCAACTTCTGATGCTAAACGTCCTAATGTATATTCCGAAGCGTCAACTACATACCATTTTCTTTCAATCTTATCTGGATTAGCCATATAAGTTTTCATTGTGGTTTACCTCCTGTGAATCATTAACATTTTCATGATAATATATCAGAATCAGCAAGATTCCGGGGCTTTGGCCTCTTACTGTTTCTCCTTTTGTCATACTTGTTTATTATATTATACTGTACCGTGTGTGTCAACTGTTTTTTGACATATTTTTCTTATATTTTTACTTATTTTCGTTGATCAAATGTACTTTTCCCGAGAATCTTCCCGTACATTTTTCATACTAAAATTTTAAATACTGTACACTATATGGTTTCAGTTCAAGCTGACCATTCATCGTAACCGTTTCCCCGGTCAGCAGATCTGCTGCCGTTCCATTCAGTTCTCCTGCATTGGCAGTGTATGGATAATCCGCAGCATTGATTGCAACGATCACTCGTTCTTTCTCTGAGCAGCGCTCGAATACCAGCTGATGATTCTGGATCACCACATTCTTATAAGCACCGTTACAAAGCGCATCACTTTCCTGACGTACACGGATCAGTTTCTTAATAAACTCCGTCAGTTCATTCGGCTTCGGCTCATCAAAACAAGGACGAAGCGCATAATCATTATCCGGTGCTTTCTCGCCCGGTTCTGCCCATTCACTTCCATAATACAGGCACGGAATTCCCGGCATACCCATGAGTAGTCCGTATGCCAGTGGAATATGCTTTTTATTGGTCAGGATACTTGCCAGTCTGGTAACATCATGATTATCCACGAATGTCATCAGATGCTTTCCTCTGTAAATACACCACTGGTCGCTTCCGAATTGACGATGCAGGGAATGTGCAATCTCGAACATGTTCATGCAGTTAAAGCTGGAATATAATCCCTTGTAACACTCATAATTCGTACAGCTGTGAAGCATCTCATCATTGACAATGATATTATAATCTCCGAATAATACTTCACCAATCAACGCAAAGTCCGGTTTTAATTCCTGCGTATAAGAGCGGAGCCGTCTCATAAAATTATGATCCAGACTGTACGCTACATCCAGACGCAGACCATCGATATCGAATTCATCGATCCAGTATTTTACACATTCCATCAGGTAATCAACGACTGCCGGATTCTGAAGATTTAATTTGACCAGTTCAAAATGACCTTCCCATCCTTCATACCAGAAACCGTCATCGTAACAGCTGTTTCCGTCAAAACTGATATGGAACCAGTCCTTGTATGGGGAATCCCATTTCTTCTCCTGCACATCCTTAAATGCCCAGAAGCCTCGTCCGACATGATTGAATACACCGTCCAGCACAATCTTTACATTATGTTTATGCAGATCTTCACAGACCTCTTTAAAATCTTCATTTGTACCGAGTCTGCAGTCGATCTTCTTAAAATCTCTTGTATCATATCCATGATTGTCCGATTCAAAGATCGGATTTAACAGAATTGAATCTACTCCTAATGTCTGAAGATACTCAGACCAGTCCATAAGTTTGCGGATGCGAGGAACACACACGCCGTCATTGTGCACCGGTGCCCCACAGAATCCGATTGGATAAATCTGATAAAAAATACTATTATAAGCCCACATTACTCATCCATCCTTTCTGTGTCTGCCATAAACTATGCTTCGGCAGATCACTCACTGTTCTATTATACCACATTTCGTTCTTTAAAGACACAAAAGACACTGCCACTGGCAGTGCCTCTTGCATACTTCCCTATCTGAAAGACCTGCCGCTGGCAGGTTATTTCCTGTTATATATAATTTTCTCTCCCCGCATGAATATGTAGAACCATACAAACAGCAGCACACCTTTCAGAATACTCGAAATCGTAATACTCCACCAGATCCCGTTCAGCGCAAGTGTTGTATGAACCAGTATCAGCGCAAGCGGAATCCTGAGCGTCGTAAATACAATACTGATCACAGATGGCGGCACGGTCTTTCCATACCCCGAAAATGCACCTGCCGTCGTAATCTCAAGACTCATAAAAAGCTGCGATACACCAAGGATCCGAAGATAATCCACTCCAAGCGGAATTACATCTTTTTCTGTAATAAAAATCCGGAATACCGGAGCCGGACAGCATATTAATAATAGCGTACAGAAAATCCCCCATACAAATACTACTTTTAATGCGCTGACATATCCCTGATAGATCCGTCTCTTCTTACCTGCACCATGGTTCTGCGATGTAAATGAATTCACCGCTGCTGCAAAACCATCCGCTGTCATCCACGAAATTGATTCTATCTGTGAACCAACTTTCTGGACAGCCACCGCCGCATCTCCATATCCCGCGACCAGACGTGCAATGATCATCGATATTCCGGTAAACAGCATACTCTGAACAGACGTTGGAAAACCGATTCTGACAATTCCTTTCAGATGATGCAGATCCGGCTTCTTCAGATATCTTACATATTGAAAAAGTACGGTATCCTTCATCGCAAATATAAAAAACATAACTGTAACGATCATCTGCGCGATTACCGTAGCAATTGCTGCACCTGTCACTCGAAGAACCGGAAATGGTCCGATTCCAAAAATCAGAACCGGATCCAGGATGATATTAACAACCAGTCCGGTCGTTGTTGCCAGAAATACCGGCCTGCTGTTACCGATTGCCGTAAATAATCCGGTATACGTCTGATTTAAAAAGGAAAACAAGACAAGACCGCAAGTAATTTCAAGATAATATATGGCATCCCGGATCACCTGTGCCTGATTCAGATGAAAAAAATGAATCAGTGGTTTTGCCCCTAATATACAGACAAGTCCATAAATAATCCCCAAAGTCAACGTAAGCTGTAACGCGTTGGATGCATATTCTGCGGCCTCTTCACTATTAGATGCCCCAAGTGCATGTCCGACATTAACCTGCCCTCCCATTTTTGCAAGCGCGGCAAGTCCGTTGGAAAGCCACATATACATTCCTGCTGCCCCAACAGACGCTACCGCCGAACTTCCGATACGGCCGATCCAGATCATGTCGGTCATATTGTACGCCATCTGGATCAATGACGTCGCCATGATCGGGACAGCCAGTCTGGTAAGAGATGATAATACAGGTCCGTTTACCAAATCAATTTTCTTTTGCATGATTGGCTATACTCTTTTCAATACTTTCACGATCTCGCCCATATACATCGTATGATAATCCTTATCCGGATACCATTTCTCATCATTTTCCTTAACATCGAAACATTCCGGTTTCATATCCTGTGTATACTGAGTCTTGCATACGAAGATCAGATCTGCTTCTTCAACTGCAGTTGTTCCGTCTACCGCATATGGATGAAGGCCTGCTTCTTTCCATTTATCTTCTACGTCTTTTCCTGATACAGATCCGCATACGCTTAATGCTTTTCTGTAATCTTCTGACAGGAAAGAAAGCGTGTACATACCGGTCTCATCCATGAATTTCTTCGTGTATCTCTGTGGGCGGATATATGCAGTTGCGATATTCTTTCCCCACATGATTCCGACACCACCCCAGCTTGCTGTCATGGTGTTACTCTTTTTTTCATCTCCTGCTGTTACCAGCATCCACTCTTTTGAAATCTTTGTGAATGGGTTAAATTCCAGACTTTCAATTGCTACTTCTTTAAATGCCATTTCCATATCCTCCTTATCGTCTTTATGTACTCTCACAAAATTAAGTATGAAACAGTACCAAGAGTACATCTTTGCTTTTAGAATTACAGACAGTGAGTATTCACTGCCTGCAATTTTACTGTATTCTTTTATAATTATACTACTTTACTAACACTTTACGGAAGTTTTTCTTACCCTTTTTCAGGACTACGCCGTCTCCGCTTAATGCTTCTCCTGCAAATGTCTGGAATACATCTGTAACCTTCTCACCATCTACAGATACTCCGCCCTGCTGCACTGCACGGCGTGCTTCTGACTTGGAAGCTGTCAGTCCTGATTTTACTAACATCGTCAGGATATCGATATTACCATCTGTAAGGTCTTCTTCTGTCAGTTCTGTCTTTGGCATATCTGCTGCTGCACCTGTTGAGAATAATGCTTTTGCTGCCTCCTGTGCTTTCTGAGCTTCTTCTTCGCCGTGAACCAGTTTTGTGAGTTCGAATGCAAGAATCTCTTTTGCTGTGTTAAGCTGTGCTCCTTCCCAGCTGTCCATCTTGTCGATCTCTTCTAACGGAAGGAATGTCAGCATACGGATACATTTTAATACATCTGCATCTGCGACATTTCTCCAGTACTGATAGAATTCGAATGGAGATGTCTTGTTCGGATCAAGCCATACAGCACCACTCTGTGTCTTACCCATCTTTTTACCTTCTGAGTTCAGAAGCAGTGTGATCGTCATGGCAGAAGCGTCTTTTCCGAGTTTACGACGGATCAGTTCTGTACCTGCAAGCATGTTGCTCCACTGGTCGTCCCCGCCAAACTCAAGGTTACATCCGTATTTCTGGTATAACTCATAGAAGTCATATGCCTGCATGATCATGTAGTTGAACTCAAGAAAGCTGAGTCCTTTTTCCATTCTTTGCTTGTAGCACTCTGCTGTCAGCATACGGTTAACGGAGAAATGTGCTCCGACTTCACGTAATACTTCGATGTAGTTCAGTCCCATCAGCCAGTCAGCGTTATTAACCATCAATGCTTTTCCATCTGAGAAATCGATAAATCGACTCATCTGTTTCTTAAAGCAGTCACAGTTGTGCTGGATTGTCTCCGGTGTCATCATCTGACGCATATCTGTTCTTCCGGATGGATCACCAATCATAGCTGTTCCTCCACCGATCAGTGCGATTGGTTTGTTTCCTGCTTCCTGCAGACGTTTCATCAGGCACAGTGCCATGAAATGTCCTACGTGAAGGCTGTCTGCTGTCGGGTCAAATCCGATGTAAAATGTAGCCTTTCCATTGTTGACCAAGTCTTTGATCCTGTCTTCGTCTGTTACCTGTGCGATCAGGCCTCTTGCAACGAGTTCTTCATAAATTCCCATTTTAAGATTCTCCTTTTATTTATCATAATTGATTGTTTACAGATTTCTTACACATAATAATACAAAAGTCCTTACCCAACATTACATTGGATAAGGACGATATTAACCGTGGTACCACCTTATTTTACTGATTGCTTACGCTTTCAGCCTCATTCAGTCTGCGTGTTCACAGACCTTTGCACGATAACGTGTGCCTGACGTCACAGCCTACTTCCGGAAATACTTGTGAAATTAATATTCCACATTTTCATCCGTTTCGGTGTGCGGCTCCAAGATGTATTCGTTCTTCACTCTTTCATGCGCCTCTCATCAACCGGCAGCTTTCTGTATGGGTGTGTGGATCACTACTTCTTCTTTTCTAAGCCTTTGTGATATCTGTATATTATTTTTCTGTCTGTGTTAAAGACTAACTGATTTCGAGTATTTTGTCAATATGCTTCCGCTAATTATCTGCCAAAAACCGCATCAACTCTCCGGCAATAATTTCATTCCCACCTTCCGTCAGATGAATACCATCTGTCGTGATATTTTCATATCCGGCTCTTCCTGCTGCCGATATCATAAGATCCTGTAATTCCAGAAATTCCACATGATATCTTTCTGCAATTCTTTTCTCAATTGCTTCTGCCTGTCTGATTCCCGGAATCCAGTTCGCATACTTTCTTGGATAAGGAAAGATAAATGGTGCCATACAGATAATTCTTGCACGGGTTCTCTCCGTAAGTTCTCTTAGAACGGATTCATAGCCTGCTTCAAATTCCTGTTCTTCCAGACTTTTTCCTGTATTCATCATGACTCCGACATCATTACATCCGATCAGCAGGCTCACAATATCCGGCTGTCTTAAAATGCAGTCATGCTCTAACATACGCTTTACACCCTGGATTGTGAAACCGTCATGTCCACAATTCACAATGTCGTACTTTTTCCCTCCGCCGGTACTGTGATTCAGCTTTTTATCCACCATATCCACATAACCGTTCCCCAGTGGATTTTCAGAAAAGCAGTGCTCTGCGTCTGTAATGCTGTCACCTAAAAATATAATTTTCTTCATTTTTCCTATCTATTTTCCGTATTCGATTACATACGTTAATGCAAATCCACGAATTCTATTATAGCTCCCGGCCATCCTTAATTACCATTTTAAGATCCAGATTCCCATCTAATAATACGATATTCGCTTTTTTTCCAGGTGCAATAGAACCATAAGTATCTTCGATTCCAAGACTCTTGGCCGGATTGATGGTTGCACATGCTACAGCCGTCTCAAGCGGGATCTCCATCTTCTTAACTACCGTACGCATACAGTCTGCAAGGTTTGTAACAGATCCTGCAAGTGCTCCATCAGATACCAGTGTTGCATGATTACCGACTACTTTTACATCCAATCCACCAAGTGTATACTGTCCGTCCGGCATTCCGGTCGCACGCATACTGTCGCTGATCAGGATCATACGGTCTGCTCCCATCATCTTGAACGCTGCTCTCACCATCGATGGATGGATATGTACACCGTCACAGATAATCTCTGCCATTACATGTGCACTGTCGGACACTGCTCCTACAACACCCGGTTCACGGTGAGTGAATGCAGGCATCGCATTAAAGAGATGTACGGCATGATTTGCTCCGGCATCGAATGCTGCTTTCGCATGTGCATAATCCGCATTGGTATGTGCAAGCGAAATGTTCACTTTATCTTTCATTGCTTCTACAAATGCAACTGCGTCCTCGCTTTCTTCCGGCGCAAGTCCTACAAACTTCACAAGTCCTTCCGAAGCATCAAGGAATCTCTGACAAATGGCCGTATCACAAGGCATGATATTTCTTTCATCCTGCGCTCCTTTTTTCACCGGGCTGATGAACGGGCCTTCCATGTTCACGCCTACAAGATCCGCTCCTTTCGGATTCTGTTCTTTTTTGTATTCTGCTGCTGTTCTTAAGATATCTTCCAGTTCTTCTACCGGAAGTGTCATCGTTGCCGGTGCGATTGTTGTAACACCCACAGAAGCCTCATATTTTGCAATATTTTCAATAGCCTCTTTACTATTATCACAGAAGTCATCTCCCATACACCCGTGGAAATGCAGATCGATCAGTCCAGGAATTGCGTATGCCCCCTGTCCGTCAATGACTTCTTCCCCCAGCATATCCGGTACGTTTTCTGTCGTGTAAATGCTTTCGATTTTGTCATCGTGAACAACAATGCCGCCTGCTGTAAATTTTTTGTCTTCTGTATAGACAATTACATTTTTGATTATCATTTTATATATCCTCCATTTTATTTTAACATTCTAAAAACTCCTGTGCATCCCTTCTCCTTCTTCCAGTGCACGCAGTGTATTATCATGCAGAACTTCTTTTTCATATTTATCCTGTTCCAAATAGTAAGAATAGATAATATCAAGCATGACCAGAATCGGGAACTGCGGTGAGATTACATTCCCATGATTCAGGTGTCTGAGTGATGGAATCAGAACAACTTCTGTGCAGAACTGCTCGAAGCCACCCCGGTTGTTCGCCGTAAAAAGAATCGTTTTCGCACCTTTCCGATATGCTTCTTTCAGAAGAAACAAGACCTCTTCCTTGGATCCGCTGATACTGATTCCGAATACGAGGCTTCTTCTGTCCTGGAATACCGCCTGCATACGCATCATATCTCTTTCTACCAGCGAATCAATATCCACACCGATTCGCATAAAACGCAGTTCCATCTCTCTTGCTGCCAAACCGGAACTTCCGGTTCCGCACACGAACACTCGCTCCGCCTGATTCAGATATCTGCTGATCCTTGCAATCTGTGCCTCATCCACCAGACTGTAAGTCTTATTCAGAAGTTCCTGATACGCATTCAGGATCATTCGCGTATTACCGGTAATGGATTCCTGCTTTTCTACAAATGTCTCTTCATACTGATAGATGAATTCTCTGTATCCGCGATATCCGCATTTCTTCGCAAATCTGGATAACGACGCTTCTGATACGAAGAGTCTCTCGGAAATGGATTTTGATGAAAAATCCACTTTCTTTCTGTTCTGTATAAAAAAATCTGCGATATTCCGTTCCACTGTCGTAAATTTATCATAATTCGATTCTATGATCGGAACGACTGATTTTACATAATATTCCATATCTTACTATTCCTGCTTCTTTATTTTATAACTCCGGACTATGCATGTCTTCCCTGAAAATGATAGAATGCGCCTAACATACCGGCATTGTTCTGGTTTTTGGCAAATGCGATACTTGTATGCTCCCACATGCTGGACACCAGGTATTTTTCCACTGCTTTTTCAATCTTGTCCTTCAGGAATGCTTCCTGCGCCATGATTCCGCCGCCAAGTACGACAACTTCCGGATTCACTACATAGCAGATATTGGCAATACCTTTCCCAAGTACATCCGTCATCTCATCAATTGCACGGTTACAGATCTTATCACCTTTTTTTGCCTCTTCAAAAATGTGATATCCGCTCCAATTTTCTGCCGGTTCTCCCTTCCATGCAGCAACCTTCTTCGTCAGAATACTGGCTGCTCCGAGTGTCTGGAAATCGCTGTCATCCATATGCATATATCCGACTTCACATGCGCTGTTACTGAATCCGTGGAACACCTCGCCATTCAGCAAAATACAGCCGCCGATTCCGGTTCCGATCGTCAGCATCACAACCGCCTTACTTCCTGCCGCCGCTCCTGCTTTGTACTCAGCAAGTCCCGCACAATTCACATCATTTTCCACTTCACATGGAATTCCGAATCGTTCTTCTACCGTCTTTTTGAATGCCGTTCCGATATAATTCGGGATCAGCGGTGCCGAATAGAAGATTTCCCCTTTCTCAATGTCAACCATACCGGCTGTAGAAATACACACACCTGCGTCTGCCTCTTCTTTTAATGCTTCTACGATACCGATGACTTTATCAAGGATCGCCGGTCCGCCTTTCTGCGCTTCTGTCTTCATTTCTTTCTTTAACAATACTTCTGCATCTTCGCTCACAATACCATATTTGATTGCTGTGCCGCCGATATCAATACTAATATATTTTTTCATCTCTGCTTTGCCTCTTTCACTTTCCTTCATTATACTCGTTCAGCCAGAAAAGGGCAAACCGTTCTTTTATGGTTTGCCCTCGACTTTTTCTGATTAAATCTTTACTTTAAATATTGCCTTTTTAATGGTTTCCGGTTCCTGAACCTGAACCGCTGTTCTGTGTCCGTCACTCGGATAACAGATCAGGAAATCTCCATCTGTCAGGACTACGGAAGAATTCTTTTCCCCATCCATCGGAAGAAAATCATCTTTTTCCACAAAATCTTTTAATTCCATATTCTGAATGAAGTTCAGATCGATCTGTTCATTTCCATGGATCATTACATGGACATCCAGATAGTTCTTATGTGCTTCCCAGAAACGTTCTTCCGGTGTTGTTGTTGTATATTCTACGATATTGACAAACAGTCTGTCACCATCGATTTCATGACTTCCCTTTTCATAAGATGCAAGGTCGTGTGTCTTTGCATATTCAAAGCACTCTTTTACTTGTTCTTCTAAGAATGGGAATTCTGATAAATTATTGATATTTCCAAAAATCACGAAAATCGTCACTCCTTCTTAGTTTTTGTAAATGGTTGTGTTAGGAGCAGGTACGGAATTGTCTCCTTTTGCCTTTCTCCAGATGATACTTGCCGGGATACCAATTACCAGTGATACTACAATTGAGATGATTGAGTATGACCAGATTGATACGTGATCAGCAGGTACGAAGTATTTGATATATACCATTACTGCAGATGCTGCAACGAATGCACATACTGCTCCGAATGTATTTGCAACCTTTGTAAATGCTCCAAGGATAAATGTTCCGATCAGGATACCAAGTACCAGTCCCATAAATCCATTGAACCATTCGTATGCAGATTTTACTCCGCCATTAGCCAGTACCATAGCAACTACGATTGCGAAGATACCGACGATCAGAGATACATACTGTCCGATCTTTGTCTGTTTCTCAAAGCTTAATTCTTTCTTAGAAAGTCTTGCCTGAATATCCAGTGTCCAGCTTGATGCTACAGAGTTCAGACCTGTGGAAAGTGTAGACTGTGCCGCTGCATAGATAGCCGCTAACAGAAGTCCTGTTACACCAACCGGAAGTTCAAATGCAATGTAAGATGCAAAGATCTGATCCTGTGCTGCTGCCGGCGGAAGTGTATTCTGCTGATAGAATACATATAATCCTGTACCGATCAGATAGAATACTGTTGCGATAAAGATAGATAATCCTCCATTTGTAAGCATCATTTTGTTCAGTTTTTTAGTATCTGTTGTAGTTGTAAAACGCTGTACAATATCCTGACTTGATACATAGGATCCCATTGTATTGAATCCGGCACCAACAATCATGATAAATACGCTGTCTTTGAAAATGTTAGGGTTGAAGATCGGCTGATCTACAGCAAGGAATTTATGCTCTGTTGTAAGTGCATGCATGATTGCTCCAAATCCACCGTCTAAGTGTACCAGCAGGAAGATCAGTGCGAAAGTAACACCGATCAGAAGTACAGATCCCTGGATGAAGTCTGTCCAAAGTACGGATTTCAGACCTCCTGTGTATGAGTAAATAATAGCAATGATACCCATGATAATGATCAGTAAGTTTACGCTGATTCCAGTCAGACTTCCAAGTACCATACATGGAAGGTACATGATGATTGACATACGTCCGATCTGGTAAATGATGAACATTACAGCTCCAAGTACACGAAGTCCTTTGCTTCCGAATCTCAGTTCCAGATAATGATATGCTGTATCAATATCCAGTTTGCTGTAGATTGGCAGGAAGAATTTAATCGTGATCGGGATAGCTAACAGCATACCAAGCTGTGCGAACCACATGATCCATGTTCCTGCATATGAGTTTCCTGCTAATGACAGGAATGAAATCGGACTTAACAGTGTTGCGAAAATTGATACGGAAGTTACCCACCACGGTACAGTTCCGTCTCCTTTAAAATACTCTTTTCCTTTCATTTCTTTCTTTGCGAAATGAAGGCCGGCGAACAGTACAGCCGCGAGATAAATTACTAAAATGACTAAATCTACTACGGTAAACCCTTGCATCGTCTCTCTCCTTACAGATATTTTTCTTTCACGTATTTTTTATATAATCTTACAGATATTTAGCTTTTGCGTCGCGAACCATCTTAGCTGCTTCTTCAACGATAGCCATGTCTTCTTCTACTAATGCTGGCAGTGGCTCTCTTACTCCGCCAAGTTCCAGACCTTCGTTGATCTTTAACATAGCTTTGATCACTGCGTACATATTTCCGTGTGCAGAGCACATCTTATAGATAATCTCATCACAAGCATACTGGATTTCTCTTGCTTCTTCCATCTTTCCGGCTCTTACATACTCGTCTAATTTCAGATATAATTCCGGCATAACTCCGTATGTACCACCGATTGCTCCTTCAGCTCCGATGACACGTCCACTCATGAACTGCTCATCTGGTCCGTTGAAGATAATGTAGTCAGGGCCTGCTGCCTGTTTGAACATCTGGATATCCTGTACCGGCATAGAAGAGTTCTTAACACCAATTACGTTAGGATTCTTTCTCATCTCTGCGAAAAGTCCCTGTGTAAGAGCTACTCCTGCAAGCTGTGGAATGTTGTAGATTACGAAGTCTGTGTTTGGTGCTGCTGCACTGATGTCATTCCAGTACTGAGCGATTGCATACTCTGGCAGGTGGAAGTAGATCGGTGGGATTGCTGCGATTGCATCAACTCCAAGGCTTTCTGCATGTCTTGCAAGCTCCTGGCTGTCTTTTGTGTTGTTGCATGCAACGTGTGCGATTACTGTAAGCTTTCCTTCTGCTGCTTTCATAACGTTCTCAAGGATGATCTTACGGTCTTCTACGCTCTGGTAGATACATTCTCCTGATGAACCGTTAACGTATACACCTTTTACACCTTTTTCTACGAAGTACTTTGTCAGTGCCTGTACGCCTTCCGGACTTACATTGCCTTCGTTGTCATAACATGCATAGAATGCTGGGATTACGCCTTTGTACTTTTCAAGATTTCTCATGGTTTCTTTCTCCTTTTCTTTGTCTTTTTATATAAATTTAATTTAATAAGTTCCTTGCGGAATTATCTTTCCATTTCTTCTACAAATGATTTTGTGATCAGCTGTGGTCTTGTGATAATAGACCCTACAACGACGCTGTATGCACCAAGCTCGATCACGTGTCTTGCTTTTTCCGGTGTGTTGATGTTACCTTCTGCAATGACTCTGTGTTTTGCTTTTGCGACAATCTTTCTTAAGATTTCGAAATCATTTGCCTCGATCTTATCGCCTTTACTCTGCTCTGTGTAACCAACCATCGTAGTTCCAATAAAATCAAATCCGAGTTCATCGGCATGCAGTGCTTCTTCTACAGTAGAGCAGTCTGCCATAAATAACTGATCCGGATATTTTGCTTTTACTTCCTTAAAGAACTCATCCAGTGTCTTTCCGCCTGGTCTCTTAGAAATAGTAGCATCCATAGCGATAATCTCCGGTTTTACTTCCATCAGTTCTTCGATTTCTTTCATCGTTGGTGTAATGTAAATATCGCTGTCATCATAATCTCTCTTTACGATTCCGATGACCGGAAGGTCAACCTGTGACCGGATCTCCTTGATATCTTCTTTTGTATTTGCACGAATTCCACTAGCACCTCCCTGCTTTGCAGCCAGTGCCATTCTTCCCATAATGAATGAAGAATGTAATGGTTCATCCGGTAATGCCTGACATGATACAATTAATTTACCCTTCAGATTTTCAACTTTCTGATTCATTTTTTTGTTCCCTCCTTCGTTCTGCAATCAGTATAGTATTGTTCGATTTTATTTTCAAGTACCTTTTCAGTTCTTGAAACTTCTTTCATCCTTTTCAATTCTTCTCTCTGTTTTTTCCTATTTTAAAATCCGTTTTTTATGCAATATGCACAATTCCAGGTAGTTTCTTTCCAGTTTCGAAAGTAGTTTCAGTTCATGCTATTTTACTTGAAAATTCATTTATAATGTATATACTAATATTCAGAAACAAAAAAACAATAGAATAAGGAGAGATTTTATTATGGTAATTTATAAAGCAAAAGACTATCAGGATATGAGCCGTAAGGCCGCAAACATCATTTCTGCACAGATTATTATGAAACCAAACTGTGTACTTGGACTTGCAACCGGATCTTCACCGGTCGGTACATATAAACAGCTGATCGAATGGTATAAGAAAGGGGATCTTGATTTTTCCCAGGTTACAAGTGTAAACCTCGATGAATACAAAGGACTCAGTCCTGAAAATGATCAGAGCTACAGATATTTCATGAATACCAATCTCTTTGATCATGTAAACATCGACAAAACCCGTACTTTCGTTCCGGACGGACTGGAAGCAGATTCCGAGAAAGCCTGCAACGATTATAATGCAGTCATCCGTAAGCAGGGCGGTGTAGACCTCCAGCTTCTCGGTCTTGGACACAACGGACATATCGGATTCAACGAACCAGGTGCCGCTTTTGAGAAAGAGACACACTGCGTAGATCTGACAGAAAGTACAATTGAAGCCAATAAGCGTTTCTTCGAATCTGAAGATGATGTTCCGAGACAGGCTTATACAATGGGAATCAAGAATATCATGCAGGCCAAGAAAATTCTGGTTGTTGTAAGCGGAGAAGATAAGGCGGATATCTTAAAAGAGGTCTTATACGGACCAATTACTCCGGAAGTTCCTGCTTCTATTCTTCAGTTACATAATGATGTTACGATTGTAGCTGATGAAGCAGCACTCAGTAAGATTGATATGTAATATGAATAAAAAATCCCGGTATGTGAATCAGACATTTTTGAGCATCCAGCTCATTGTCATTTCTCATACCGGGATCTTTTTCTGTATTCGATTATGTTTGGAGACTGTAATTAATTCTGTGTAAACTCTAAAAGAGCTATATATCCTCTTGGATTGATGTTAAAATAAATATCAATTCAGGAGGATTTTTTTATGGCACGAAGAAGAAAAATGGATCCAGAACGCAAAGCGTTCATCAACAGCTTGTTGGAACACTATCAACCAAAGGATGCTCAGGATATCCAGGACATGCTGAAAGACCTGTTAGGCGAAACGCTGCAAGGTATGTTAGAAGCTGAAATGGATGATCACCTTGGATATTCCAAGTATGACTACAAGAACAAAGAGACAGACGATAGCCGTAATGGTTATAGCCCTAAAACTGTTACCTCTTCAATGGGAACAATCGATCTGGATATACCACGAGATCGAAAGGGAGATTTTGAACCGCAGATTGAGAAAAAGAATCAGACAGATATCTCAAACATTGAAGATCAGGTACTTTCTATGTATGCAAAAGGAATGACGACAAGAGATATCTCCGCTCATCTCAAAGATGTTTACGGTGTGGATGCATCCGCAGAAATGATATCACATATGACAGATCGAATCCTTCCTATCGCAAAAGAATGGCAAAACCGGCCGCTGGAAAGAAAATATGCCATTGTTTTTATGGATGCGGTACATTTCCATGTTCGGGAGGACAATCGAACGGTAAAAAAGGCAGTTTACGTTGCTATAGGTGTTAAACTGAACGGAAAACGTGAGGTCCTCGGCATGTGGGTAGGAGGAAATGAAAGTGCAAAATACTGGTTGTCCGTCCTCAACGAGATAAAAAACCGAGGTGTAGAGGATATCATGATCGTATCTGTGGATGGATTGACCGGATTCGGGGATGCGATTCATGCAGTATTCCCGCAGGCAGAGATCCAGAGGTGTATTGTACATCAGATCCGTTATTCAACAAAGTTTATTTCTTACAAAGATCTAAGACCATTTATGGCAGATTTAAAGCTGGTTTACAAAGCAGATACAGAGGATCTTGCACTCACAGCCCTGGATGATCTGGAAGAAAAATGGGGTAAAAAGTACCCTGCTTCCATTGGATCCTGGAGAAATAACTGGACACAATTATCCACATATTTTAAATATCCATCTGAGATACGTAAATTAATATATACTACAAATTCCATCGAAAATTTTAATCGCCAGCTACGCAAGGTTACGAAATCCAAGACTATTTTTCCGACGGATGATGCTCTTTTCAAGATACTCTATCTAGCAATGATGGATGTCACAGAAAAATGGACCGGAAAGGCTTGGGACTGGGGTCTGACACTGGATCAGTTATGCATCTATTTTGGGGATCGGATCCAGCCGGTGGATATCGACTAAGCATAGATCCAATCACATATCAAGGGTAAATAAACACCCGATTTTATCGGGTGCCCTTGACATACAATAAAATCCATGCTACTAAATAGACAACGGGCTGAACAGCAAGAGATGCCATTCAGCCCATCACATTATATTTTAGTATTCTATAAACCTACGATTTTATCATCAATCTGAGAGGTTTACACAGAATAATTTACACTACTTATGTTTGCGGCAGCCGGACTATTTTTGTGAAGCTGTTGCTTTTTTTCTTCCTGCAATGATCAGTATAGCGGATATCACTACAATCGCGCCTGCCAACAGCTGAGAGACCGGAAGTCCAACTTTTGGCAGCAACAGCTGATCGGTTCTAAGTCCTTCGATCCAGAGTCTGCCAAGACCATACCCCAAGAGATAGATCAGGAAAACTTCCCCATCGAATTTCTTATGCTTGCGGTACAACAGCATGATGATCAGCACCATCAGACACCACAGGGATTCGTACAGGTAGGTCGGATGAACCTGAATATACATGACTCCTTTGACTGTCTCGGCATGATTCCACATCTTTGTTGTGATGTCCGAACTTCTTACCGCATCCACCGGAAGTCTCATAGCAAACAGTCCATTCGTATATTCCCCAAAGGCTTCTCTGTTGAAGAAGTTCCCCCATCTTCCGATCATCTGTCCGGTGATCAGACCAAATCCGCCGGTGTCAAATAACAGGAACGGTGATAATCCTTTTATTTTTGCAAATATAAATACTACAACAATTGCCGTGATCACACCGCCGTATATGGCAAGACCACCCTCACGGATGTTAATGATACTCTTAATATCGTCTTTATACATATCCCATGAGAAGATCACATAATATGCCCTTGCTCCGATAATTGAAAAGATAACTCCATATATTGCCAGATCATAATAATCTTCTACGTTCTGATGCGTACGCTTTGCTTCCATTACCGCCATCATAAGTCCCGCAAGTATTCCGATTCCTATGACGATTCCATAATATGCGATATCGAATCCAAAGACTGTGATATGATCGCCGACAGATTTTAAATAAATTCCCAGATTAGGGAAATCTATGGTTCTGTGCATTGAAACAGCCCCCCTCTTTTCATCCATCTATTCCTGATTATACATTAAACCGGAACAGCATGATATCTCCGTCTTTTACCACATAGTCTTTACCTTCCAGACGGATCAGACCTTTTTCTTTTGCTGCTGTGTGGCTTCCACACGCGATCAGATCATCGTAAGATACAACTTCTGCACGGATGAACCCACGCTCAAAGTCAGAGTGGATCTTCCCTGCTGCCTGTGGTGCCTTCGTTCCTTCTGTGATTGTCCATGCACGAACTTCCGGCTCACCTGCTGTCAGATAGCTGATCAGTCCAAGCAGCTTATAACTTGCTTTGATCAGTTTTTCCAGACCTGATTCCTTTAATCCAAGATCCTCCAGGAACATTTTCTTTTCATCATCATCCAGTTCTGAAATCTCTGCCTCAATCTCTGCACATACAACGAAAACTTCGCTCTGCTCACCTTTTGCATATTCGCGGACAGCCTGTACACCTTCGTTATTGGCTGCATCATCCGCAAGATCATCTTCAGATACATTTGCCGCATAGATAACCGGTTTGTATGTCAGAAGATTATAGCTTTCCAGCCATGCCTGTTCTTCCTCGTCATCTGCTTCTTCGAATGTCTTTGCAAGCTTTCCATCTTCCAGATGCGCCTTGATCTTGTTCAGAAGTGCAAGCTCTTTTGCTGCAGATTTGTCATTTCTTGCAACTTTGGAAACTTTGGAAATTCTTCTTTCCAGGATCTCAAGGTCAGAAAAGATCAGCTCTAAGTTGATCGTCTCGATATCACGAAGTGGGTTGATGCTTCCGTCTACGTGCACAATATTGCTGTTCTCGAAGCATCTTACTACATGTACAATAGCATCTACTTCACGGATATTGGCAAGGAACTGGTTTCCAAGACCTTCTCCTTTGGAAGCTCCTTTGACAAGTCCGGCAATATCAACGAATTCAATTGCTGCCGGGATGATCTTCTTGGTATGATACATCTCTCCCAGTACATTTAATCTCTCATCCGGTACGGTTACGACTCCTACGTTCGGGTCAATGGTACAGAATGGATAGTTTGCTGATTCTGCGCCTGCCTTTGTAAGTGAGTTGAACAGTGTACTCTTTCCTACATTTGGTAATCCTACGATTCCTAATTTCATTTTTTATTTCCTCCTATAAATTCCTTGATTTCAATGGATTTCAGCATACTTATTTTTGCAAGTGGACCATTTAGTGGGCCATTATTTTCTCTTTCCAAACCAATCTACAAATCTGGCTGAGTATAATCCCGTACTTTCCTGGGTTATTCCCTTGCCAAGTTCTTTGCCTTTTAAATCTTTTCCCATATTTCAGCTTCTCTCGTAAGAAACCCTAATACAGTAACTTGTATTATACCATAGCATCTTATCTTTGTGAATATTCATTTTTATCTCATCTCCTGTTTGTGATAGCTCTTTCCCTTCGTTTCTTTTGCAATAATTTCCATTATTTTAGCCATCGCACTTGTCCAACCTTTTTTATACCAGTCCTTTTTCATTGACTTCATTACAATTTTTGCCTCCTGTTCTCTGCATGCGAAGCGAATATTCACGAACCACTTCGCTAAAATAACTGTCCCGGCAGTTTCTTTTTCTCTTTATTTAAAAACTGCTTATCAAACTCTTCTGCTTCCTGCTCATCTACAAGATAGCCTTCCGGTGTGGCATACTCTCCGGTAATCCCATCAAGATAACCAGGTACAAGTTCTTTACACAAAAAGAATGATGCATCTTCTCCCTCCGGCAATCCATGATAACGGATACCATACTCGCTTGCCTGTCTGAATCCACTCTTACCGTAAAAATCAATATTTCCTTCAAAGCATAATGCTCCACAGCCAAACTCTGCTGCTTTCTCCAATGAATAATCAAGCAGGATTTTACCATATCCTTTCCGCTTATATTCATTCTTGATACAGATTGGTCCCATCGTCATAATTGGAATATATCTTCCATCATCCGATTTAATACTCGTTCTCATAAACATATTCTGACCAATCAGCTTACCCTCTTCATCATTTCCTTTAAGAAGCATCACAAAATCCAGTTCTGGAACAAATGCCAGATCATTTCTGAGCTGATGCAATACATAATGCTCAAGGCATCTCGGACGATACACATTCCAAAAACTTTCTCTTACCAGATTTTCTACTTTCTGATACTCTTCCTTTTTCTCTAAACGAATCATAATATTATTTTTTTCCATTTCTTTTATGTCCTTTCTTAAAAATAAAAACCGATAATCCTGATTTTTCAGTATCAGAATTAACGGCTCTGCGTCTTAAGCGTCTGGCTCTTATTTTACTGTTTCATTTCTTCTACAATTTTGTCCAGCATCTGTTCAAACTGACATTTCACTTTCGCCTTATCTGCTGCTCCATCATATACACTATAATAGATAAACATATTCGCATAAAATTGAACTGCAGTTTCTTCGGGATTTTTTATTTCCATATTTTTGAACAGGTCCTTCACGTATTCTGCCGGTCCGGATACCAGATATTGCTGATATAAATTCTGCATCTCTTCACTGCGAAACTGCTCTATTGTGAGCATCTTCCGAAACGATGATACAAAATCATCCTCTGTCCAGTATTCAAACATAGACTTGCTGTATTCCACCAAATCATCCAGTGATACATTCTCATACTTTTCAGGCATTTTTTCTTTTTCATCTTTCGGCATATCATATTCTGTTGCCTGTTCGCCATCCTGCTGCTCCATACGCCCCACAATACAGTCAAAAATATCTCTTTTGCTTTTGTAATGACGGTACAATGCCCCTTTTGTCATATCAAGCTCTCCTGCTATCTGGCTGACTGAGACAGCCTCGTAACCCTCTCTGGCGAACAGATGCAGTGCCACAATTAATATTTCCTCTTTCCTATTACCCATGCACATTTCCTCCAAAACAAATAAACGACCGTTTACATCTTAATAACAGTAAACGGTCGTTTATTTGTCAAGACTTTTCTTTTTGCTTATATTATCTTGCTTATATTATCTCTTTTTATAAATCAGAAGCTCCGGATTTTCACCATTCTTCTCATATGTACATACCAAAATAAAATCCATGCCTGCCAGAATACCGAAGCACCTGTCTCCTCCAAATTCAGACTCCAGTTGATTCCCCAGATATGTTTTCTGATCATCAAGGAATTTCACTTTTTGTCCATTAGGCAGAGTATATTCCAGATTCACATATTTCCCCACAAGTGCATTTAGTTTGTCTACCCTTGGAAGTCCGTCTATATGCAGATCATTAATTTCATTTATCAATTGCTTTTTAAACTCTTCAAACTGCCCATTGTCACTAAGTTCATCATACCTTTTCCAGTAATCTAACTTTGGAAGCATTTCTTTCAGATAAGAACGTGCCTGTTCTTCGGTAAAGTTTTCATTTACCATATTCTTTACACATACATCAATCAATTCATCCATATCATTATATGTGTATGTTCCATCTGCATAACACCATTTACAATACTCCTCATTTAATGTGCCATCCTTATCACGTCCCAATATGGAATCATCATCAATTGGCATCCCGCAGCACTGACAGATCAGCTTTCTGGGTTCTCCCAAAAGCGTATTGATGGAAACATCAAATTCTTTCGATAAGAGCTTAAGTGTATCAGTATTTGGAACCGTATCTCCATTTTCCCAGCGTGATACTGCCTGCCTTGTTACCATGATTTTATCTGCCAGTTCGTCTTGTGACATTCCTCTTTCTGTACGAAGTTTCAAAATAATATTTTTTGTTTCCATAGTCATCACCTCCATAAGCATATCATATAGATAAATTCATGTTCTGAAAAGCAACTTGCTGTTGCCATACCCTGTCTATATGATTTAATTATCACTCTTTGGTCATGACTTTCCTGCACCAGGTTCTTGTCTTACAGTGAGGACATTTTAAATATCTTAGTAATGTCACAAACGTAATTGTTGATATTACGCCAATAATTCCAGTTGCATAATCATATCATAACCTAAACACCAGTTATTTTTATTATAATACTTACAACTATGAAAAAGAAGCACTCATACAAGCGCTTCTCCTTACCACATTAGAGCTTTGATCAAAAGGTTAATGGACCACAAAGTAGGCCATTTTTTCAAAAACTTACATGAATTTATATAGAGTTTTATCTGTCTTTCGTTTCCATCAGAATCACAATTCCATTCAGGAAGCTGATTGTCACTTCATCCTCCTGGAACTGATTGCTGACGCAAAGGCTGTCATATGGTATCAGTGTATGATTCGTCAATGGATACTTTGCCCCTTTGATACTGAAACCAAATACTTCCTCGCCTAACGGAAACACAGAAAAATACGGTCCGTAAGTTTCTCCTTTTTTCAGATGGGTTTCCCCGCCTCCGATCAGACGGATCTTATTCTGGCGATCCATAATCACAGCATTAATTCCGGCTTTAAACGGGATTGCAAGGCTCTGAACATTTGCCCAGAGGTGATCGATACGACCTCCGGTTGCTCCCAGGATCAGAATCTCACCTGCCCCTAATGTCATAGCCAGTCTGATTGCAATCTCTGTATCAGATGCATCTTTTACCGGATTAAATTCCCTGATCGGAACATCTGTCTCATTACGGTAATAATCTCCAATCTCTTTTTTTACACTGTCAAAATCTCCGACAATATAATTTGGCAGAATCTGATGGCTGTAAAGGAACTCCATACCTTTGTCCACACCGATCACATACTGGTTTTCCTCTTTTTCAAGGATTGATAATACAAATTCTTCTTCCAGCTCCCCACCGCTGATAATCACAATCTTCTTATTCATAACTTTTCAATATCTCCATGAATTTTGCAGTATTTTCCCCGGCATCTCCTCTGAACACAGCAGAACCGGCCACAATTACATTTGCGCCTGCATCCAATACTTCTCTGACATTCTCCACATAGATTCCTCCGTCTACCTGAATATCTGTCTCCAGATTTTTTTCATTCAGCATCGCACGGACCTCACGGATCTTATCCAGTGATTCCGGAATAAATTTCTGTCCGCCAAATCCCGGATGCACGCTCATGATCAGGATCATCTCCACGTCTTCCAGATATGGAACAAGCTCTTTTACATCTGTCTCTGGATTAACAGCCAGTCCTGCCTTCATGCCACATGCATGGATTTTATCCAATGTCGTTTTTACGTCTTCACAGGCCTCCAGATGTACCGTTACATAGTCAGCTCCCGCCTTCTGGAATGCTTCTACATAGCGGATCGGTTCCTGCACCATCAGATGTGCATCCATGAATTGCTCCGTTGCATCATGGATTGATGCCAGAACCGGCATACCAAATGATATACTTGGTACAAACATTCCATCCATAACGTCAAAATGAATATACGCTGCCCCATTTTCCTCTGTCTTCTTCATTTCCTGACCCAAAACTTTGAAATCTGCCGCTAGTATTGACGGTGACAATACATAGTTCATCATCAGTACCTCCTTTTATTCTTCACTTCCTCATACATTTCTATATAATTCTGATAACGGATTTTATGAATTTTATCCTCTTCCAGAGCTGCCTTTACGGCACACCCCGGCTCATGCACATGATCACAACCGTTAAACTTGCACATTCCTTCGTATTTCCGGAATTCCGGAAAGAAGTACTTCAGATCTTCTTTTTCATAATCATTCACATATAACGAACTGAATCCCGGTGTATCCATGATATATGAATTTTCATCAATGGCAAACAATTCCGAATGTCTGGTGGTATGTTTTCCCCGCTCAATCTTCGTACTGATTGCCCCTGTCTCCATATCTGCCTCCGGCTGCAGAATATTAATGATCGAAGATTTTCCCACTCCAGACGGACCTGCGATCGCTGTTGTCTTTCCTTTCAGAAGTTCACGTATATTTTCAATCCCCCGTTCTTCTTTCGCACTGACAAATACCAGCGGATAGCCGCATGATTCATAGATTGATTCCAATTTCTTCACCTGCGGATCTGTCGCAATGTCTTCTTTATTAAAGCATAACACAACCGGAATCTCTTTGCTTTCCATCATAACAAGAAAGCGGTCCAGCAGATTAAAGTGTGGATTCGGCTTCGTGATTGCAAAGACTACCAATGCCTGATCGATATTGGCCACAGCCGGGCGGATCAGCTCATTCTGCCGTGGCAGTATCTTCACTATATTTCCTTTTTTTTCCGATTCATCAAGAATCTCTATCTCTACATTGTCTCCCACCAAAGGCTTGATCTTTTCTTTCCGGAATACACCTTTGGCTTTGCATTCATAAACACCGAATTCTACTACGTGAACGTAGTAGAATCCGGCAATTCCTTTTATAATTTTTCCCTGCATAATCTTTTACTGGCCAGTCGTGGTCCCATCATTTGTATTAGACCCATTCTGGTTATTGTTATCTCCTGTGGTTCCTCCATTTGTCGGCTCCTGTGGTTTCGCCCCGAGGCTCACCACATAACTGATCGTACCTCCCTTGGAAATATTTCCAGAAGAAGGACTCATGGAGATGATACATCCTTTCGCATAACTGCTGCTGTATTGTGAATCCGATACATTTGTATACAGACCATTCTGGGATGCCCAGCTCTTAAGTGCTGACTCCTGCTGTCCTACAAAGCTTTGGATATCAATCTTTTCTTCCGGTTTCGGTCCGTTACTTACCGTGATTGAAATGGTTGTTCCGGCTGCCGCCTTACCTCCAGGTGTTACAGTCTGGCTGATAACCATTCCTTTTTCCACACTGTCACTGTAGTCATATGTTACAGTTCCTACATTGAATCCATAATTCTTGATCGTACTCTGTGCAGTTGCATCTGCCATGCCTCTTACATCCGGCACCGTCTTCTTATCTGTTCCCTGACTTACCAGCATGGTAACTGTAGAACCCTTTTCAGCTTTTGTTCCGGCAGAAGGTGTTGTATTGATGACATTACCGCTTGCTACACTGTCATCATACTGGAAACTTGAAATCACCTTAAATCCTGCATCTTCCAGTTCTTTCTGTGCTTCCGTTTCACTCATACCGCTGACATCCGGTACCTGCTTTTTACTTTTTACCAGTCCCGAACTAATAACAACTTCTATAGTTGTATTTTTCTTTACCTTTTCACCGGCTTCCGGAGTCTGTTTAGAGACCAGTCCGGCTTTATATTTTTTAGATTCTGTTCTCTTAATCGGTTTTATTCCAAGATCTTTCTTTTTCAGTGCAGCCTTTGCCTGCTCCTCTGTCATACCACGGATATCTGGAACTGTAACTTTTCCTGACGTATCTGCATCATCCTCTGTAGTAATTCCGCCAAACGACTTGAAAACCCCCGCTGCCTTTCCCACTGTAAATACAAGGATCAGCACAATGATCGCAATTACCACAATCGTCAGAATCTTCATGAGCTTATGCATATGCGGATTTACTTCATCCGAATCTCTCCCGGATGCATAATCATCGTATTCGTCGTCGCCATCTTCTCTGTCGTTATATCCTTTTCCCGAATACACATCTGTAGTGTCATATTCATCATCATATTCGTCGTCATCATCGTAACCGTTACGGATATCATCCAGATCTTTATCTGTCATAATAACCGTATCGGAATCCCCGCCTGCCGACGCTATTCTTACGAAATCTCCATCCGGATCTACCAGTGAATGCTTCAGATCCTGAATCAGATCTCCTGTACTTGTATATCTTCTCTCAGAACTCTTCTGTGTACATTTCAGAATAATCTGTTCCAGGCTGTAAGGAATATCCGGAACCAGCTCCGACGGCGGTGTGATCTCCTGCTGCAGATGTTTCATTGCAACTTCTACCGTTGTCTCGCCATCAAACGGAACCTGCCCTGTTACCATCTCAAATAAGGTAATACCAATGGAATAGATATCACTTCTCTGATCACTGAATCCGCCTCTCGCCTGCTCCGGTGATGTATAATGCACGGAGCCCATTGCATTCGTACTTACTGTATTCGAAGTTACAGCTTTCGCAATTCCAAAATCTGTAACCTTTACCTTCCCATCCTTGGAAATGATAATATTCTGCGGCTTGATATCACGGTGAATAATTCCTGATGCATGCGCCGCACCGATACCACTGCACATCTGGATTGCAATACTGATCGTCTCTTTGTGAGACAGTCTTCCTTTTCTCTCTATATATTCTTTTAAGGTAATCCCTTCTACAAGCTCCATGACCATATAATTAAGGCCGCGGTCTTCTCCGACATCATATACATTCACGATATTCGGATGCATCAGTCCGGCTGCCGCCTGTGCCTCCGAACGGAATTTTCTTACGAAATTTTCATCTTCTTTATACTGCTTCTTTAATACCTTAATCGCCACATAACGGTTCAGCATCTGGTCCCGGCCTTTATAGACATCCGCCATTCCACCGGCACCGATCTTACTAAGTACAGCATATCTCTTGCCTAGTACGATTCCATCTTTTACCATACACTCACCTCATCAGCAAGTGGCTCTGCCACGATAACCCCTATATTATCTCTCCCGCCATTGCTATTTGCTTTTTCTATCAACATCTGAACAGCTTCTACTACATCCCTGGAACCCTTGACAATATTAAACATATCTTCGTCCTCAACCATATTGCTGAGTCCGTCTGTACACATCAAAATAATATCACCCTTCTTCAGACGATATTCATAAATATCTGGTTCCACATTTTCCTTTACACCGATTGCACGTGTAATAATATTCTTATCCGGATGGTTTCTTGCTTCTTCTGCCTTGATTCCACCGAGTCTTACCATCTCTTCTACCAGCGAGTGATCCTTGGAAAGCTGTCGGATCTTGTCATTGATCAGGTAAAGTCTGCTGTCTCCTACATTGGCAAAGTACAATGTATTGCCAACAACAGTTGCCGCTACCAGTGTTGTTCCCATACCTTCCAGCTTGATATCTCTTGAAGCTGCCTCGATTAATTTATGATTTGCAATACTGACTACGCTTCTGAGAATCTCCTCGGGTTTATCCATCGGTGTCTTCTTCAACTCATCTTTTAATACATTTACCGTATAACTGGACGCAAAATCTCCCGCCTTATGTCCGCCCATTCCATCGGCGACCGTAAGGAGGTTTGGAAATGGTCCTATTGGTCTGTCTGTAACGTATACATAGTCCTGATTGACCTCACGTCTTCTGCCCACATCAGTCATTGCATATATTTTCATCTGTCTCTCCCTCGCTTTTGGCTGCGTGTCTACGGCGCAGCTGTCCACAAGCTCCGTCTATATCAGAGCCTCTTTCCCTTCTTATAGTAACATTAATTCCGTTTTTTTCAAGTTTATTTTTAAATTCCAAGGCATTTTTGCGGTCTGGCTTTTTAAAATCACGCTCTTTGATCGGATTCACCGGGATCAGGTTCAGATGGCAGTTTCTTCGTTTTAAAATCGCCGTCAGTTCTCTGATATCATCCGGCTGGTCATTGACTCCTGCCACCAAACTGTATTCGAAGGTAATTCTTCTTCCTGTCTTATCAAAATAATAGTCACAGGCATCCAGTACATCAGACAATTCATATTTATTTGCTACCGGCATCAGCTTCTTACGTTTTTCCTGGCTGGATCCATGAAGTGACAGAGCCAGTGTGATCTGCAGTCCCTCTTCAGCAAGTCTTCTCATATTCGGGACAATCCCGCAGGTAGATGCTGTAATATTTCTCTGGCTGATATGAAGCCCGTGTTCATCACTCAGCATATGGATAAATTTTATGAAATTATCATAATTGTCCAACGGTTCTCCGGTTCCCATAACCACCACATTGGAAACTCTTTCTTCTGTAATCTTCTGAATATGATAGATCTGACGGAGCATCTCCGATGTCTCCAGACTCCTGACGAGTCCTCCGATCGTTGATGCACAGAACCTGCACCCCATACGGCATCCGGCCTGCGAAGAGATACACACAGAATTGCCGTAATTATATTTCATCAGAACACTTTCTACCATATTACCGTCTTCCAGTTCAAACAGGAACTTCTCAGTCGGATCCACTTTCGATATCTGATGATCGATCATCTTCACTTTCCGGATCTCATAGTTTTCTTTCAACTTCTCACGCAGCCCTTTGGACAGATTTGTCATCTCATCAAAATCATCTGACAGCTTTACATGAAGCCATTCATAGATTTGTTTGCTCCGGAATGCTTTTTCTCCGATTGCAAGCATCTCTTCTTTTAATTCATCATAATTGTAGGAACATATATCTTTCTTATTCATGATTCACCCTTTTTAATATTGCTATGTAGAATCCGTCTCCCGCATCTCTTCCCGGAATCATCTGTTTTTCTTTCACCAGTTCAAACTCCGGATATTCTTTCAGAAACCACTCCACATTCCCCTCATTCTCTTCTCTGTGTATCGTACAGGTACTATATAAAAGCTTTCCACCTGGCTTTACATAATCCTTTACTACCGACAGGATCTTCTTTTGTAACTCCACCAGATCTGCTTCTGTCTTTTCATTCATCTTATAGCGCAGATCCGGCTTCTTTCCAAGTACACCAAGCCCGGAACACGGAAGATCTGCAATTACAATATCGGCCGTTTCTTTCTTATGTGGATCGTATATTGCAGCATCCTGACATACTGCATTAATATTTGTAAGACCGCTTCTTTCAATATTATCCCTGATCAGCGCCACCTTATACTCTGCCAGATCTCTCGCTTCCACATGACCGGTTCCGTTCAGAAGTTCTGCAATATGTATCGCCTTTCCTCCCGGTGCGGCACACACATCCAGCACCTGGTCTCCTGCTTTCACTTCCGACCATAATGCTACCTGCATAGAACTTAAGTCCTGTACCTGGTAAAGTCCCTCACAAAAGCTTGGAAGTGCAGACAGATGATCATATCCGGACAGATACAGTGCACATGGAATCTCTGGCACTTCCCCTGCCGTCACACCTTCTTTTTCCAAAATTGAGATCAGCTCTGCTTTTTTGATCTTATGTTCATCAAACCGGACTGTCAGCGGCTTTTCTTCCAGAAATGCTTTTCCGATCATCTTTACCGTCTCTTCATCATATACTTTCAGCCACTGCTTTACCATCCATTCCGGCAATGAATACT
Organism: Dorea longicatena; assembly: GCF_024168045.1. Lineage (GTDB taxonomy): Bacteria > Bacillota > Clostridia > Lachnospirales > Lachnospiraceae > Dorea_A. The sequence continues at coordinate 766,618 of NZ_CP100126.1, read as the reverse complement.
TTATGGAAATGAAGGCCTCTTGATCTTTCTCATCCGGATAACTGATCTTGTTCAGATTTCTGCCGATATTACGAAGTACTCCATTGACAAATCCCTTCAGGTTCACAAACCCTCTTTTTCCCGCAAGTTTTACTGCTTCATTACAGATTGCCGAATCTGGTACGCTGTCCATATATTTCATCTGATACACCGAACTTCTTAAAATCGTGCGGATCACCGGTTTCATCTTATTTACTTTTACTTTGGAAAACTGATTGATGATATAATCGATCTCAATCATACGCTCCAGTGTTCCATTTACTACTCTTGTAATAAATGCGCGTTCCCGTTTGTCCAGATATTGATATTTATCCAGAACATTCTTTATCACGATATGGCTGTACTCACCGTCTCTTGTAATCTGAAGCAGCATGTCCAACACTAATTCTCTTTCATTTACAGACGCCTGCATACGTCCCCTCCTCTTTCCATAGATATACAATCAGGGAAGCGGCTTATATCCCCTTCCCTTTCGTTAATTAATCGTTTCTTCGATTTCCAGTCAGAAGCAGTATACGCAGAAGCTGCAGAATTGCAGATGCTGCTCCGGCTACATAAGTAAGTGCTGCCGCTGTCAGCACCTTTCTGGTATCTCTAACTTCATCCTCATACAACATGCCTGTATTACCAAGGATCTTCAATGCCCTGTGTGACGCATCAAATTCCACCGGTAATGTCACAATCTGGAATAACACTGCAAGCGAAAATGCAAGAATTCCGAGATTGATAAACAGCACAGAGGTTGTACTGCTGTTGAAGAAAAATCCAAGAATGATCAGCGGCCATGCAATAGAACTTCCGAAATTTGCTACCGGTACCAGACTGCTTCTTAACTTCAACGGTACATATCCGGTCGCATGCTGTACCGCGTGTCCGCATTCATGTGCTGCTACTCCAAGTGCAGCTACCGATGTGGAATTATAAGTTGCATCCGAAAGTCTCAATGTCCTGGTTCTCGGGTCATAATGGTCGGTCAGATTACCGGAAATGTGCTCGATCCGCACATCATACAGGCCTTCTCTGTGAAGAATCTGTTCTGCCGCATCCCTTCCTGTCATACCGGAATGATTCCTTACTCTGGAATATCTGCTGAATGTGGAATTCATCTTCGCTGATGCGATCAGGCAGATCACGACACCCATCAGCACTAATATATACGTTGGATCAAAATACATTGGATAATACATCATTATCAGCCTCCTTGCTCTCTATGACCTGCATTATATACGAAAATTTACCCTAATAGCAGCTTTTCATACATTTTTAACAATTCTTAATCATTTGTGAAGAAAGTTCACATCCTGTTTCGATCTGATAACCGCGTAAGAAAGCGTCCGCTTCCATTCTCTTCTTTCCCGGGATTTGAAGTGCAAGAACTTTCAGAAGCCCATCTCCTGTCTGTACGGAGAAACTGTCTTTTTCTACTTTCACGATTGTTCCCGGTTTTGCATCTGTGTTCTCGTCCAGTACCCCAGCTTCCCATATTTTCATAACTTTACCGTTCCAGTCCGTGTAAGCACTCGGCCATGGATTCAATCCACGGATCAGACATTCAATTGACTTTGCAGATCTGCTCCAGTCGATATCTCCCAGCTTCTTATCCAGCATCTTCGCATATGCTGTCGGGCTTTCTCCCTGTACTTCCCACGTTGCTGTCTTATCTTCCAGTGCCTTTAACGTCTCAACGCAGAGTTTTGCGCCAGCCTCTGCCAGCTTGTCATGAAGACTTCCTCCTGTTTCATCTTCCGACAAAGGAACTTCTGTCTTCATGATCATATCTCCGGTATCCAACCCCTCATTCATCTGCATAGTCGTTACACCGGACACTTTATCTCCGTTGATGACCGCCCACTGGATCGGTGCAGCACCACGGTAGCTTGGCAATAAAGATGCGTGTACATTGATACATCCGTAAGGCGTCATATCAAGAATCTCCTTCGGAAGGATCTGTCCAAATGCAATGACTACCATGATATCAGCATTATATTTGCGAAGCTCTTCTACGGCTTCCGGCTCTCTGATCTTCACCGGCTGAAAAACCGGAATTCCATGTGCCACGGCTGCCTCTTTAACCGGTGTATACTGCATCTTGCCGCCACGTCCTTTCGGCTTATCCGGCTGTGTGACTACAAGTACAACTTCATGCCCGGCCCCAATCAGTGCTTCCAGCGTTCCGACCGAAAAATCCGGGGTTCCCATGAATATTACCTTCATGTTACTCTTCCTCCTCATAATTTACGTCATGTACTTCGCCTTCTACCAGTCTGGTATATAATTTACCATCCAGATGATCGATCTCATGACAAAATGCTCTTGCAAGAAGTCCTTCTCCTTCTAAGATTACTTCTTCCATATCTTCATTCAATGCTTTTACCTTTGCGTAATTCGGTCTTGTAACAGTTCCTGCTTTTCCGGGAAGGCTTAAACATCCTTCTTCGCCTGTCTGTTCTCCGGATGTCTCTATGATTTCCGGATTGATCAGGATGATCGGACCTTCTCCGATATCAATAACTACGATGCGCTTCAGGATTCCAACCTGTGGTGCCGCCAGACCTACTCCCATTGCCTCATACATTGTATCCAGCATATCATTGATCAGTACTTTTGTACGGATTGTCATCTTTGTTACTTCTTTGCATTCTTTGTTCAGAACTTCATCACCAAATTCCCTGATTTTTCTAAGTGCCATCTCTTTTGTCTCTCCTTTATCACTATTACTTATCTATTTCTTAATTCATAAAATACTTTTAAAAAATATTCATCGGATTAAAATCAAACTGTATTCTCATGTCCGCAAATCCTCTATTGATCTCTATATAACGTTCCATATGATTTTTGATCCACACAAGTTCCTTATATTCTCTGCTTTTCAGATATAGAACCTTCCGGTATACATCATTCACTTTCCCGACTGACGGACTTGCCGGTCCTATCACCTGTATCTCTTCACCTGTGTTTACCCTGACTGCGTATTTCTTCAGATATTCTGCTGCTGTTGCAAGCCTGACCTCATCAGCTCCTGTCATCAAAACTGCCATCAGTTGTGACGCAGGCGGATATCCCATTAGATCCCGGTAGTTCATTTCTTTTTCATAAAATCCTTCATAATCCTGTCTTGCAGCCATTTGTATACTGTAATGCTCCGGACTGTAAGTCTGTATCACTACTTCCCCGGGACGTCTTCCCCGTCCTGCACGCCCTGCCGCCTGTGTCAGCAGCTGAAACGTACGTTCTCCCGAACGGTAATCATCCGAATACAGAGACATATCTGCTGCCAGGACTCCGACCAAAGTCACATTCGGAAAATCATGCCCTTTTACGATCATCTGTGTTCCGATCATAATGTCTGCTTCTTCATCTGCAAACTTCGACAGAATCTTCTCATGTCCGCCTTTGTTTTTTGTGGTATCCATATCCATCCTAAGAACCCTTGCCTGCGGAAACTTGCGCTTCACTATCTCTTCAATCTGCTGTGTTCCTGCCCTGAAACCACCGATATACGCCGAACCGCAAGATGGGCAATTCTGAACTGTCTGTGTCTCATAACCACAGTAATGACAGACCATCTTACCACCTCTGTGTACCGACAAAGACACATCACAGTGAGGACATTTTACTACATATCCACAGGCTCTGCAAGAAACAAAACCTGCATATCCCCTCCGGTTAAGGAAAAGCATCATCTGCTCCTTCTTATCCAGACGATCCTGCATCAATTCTATCAGCCGGTCACTTAAGATTGACCGGTTCCCGTGCTTTAATTCTTCCCGCATATCTGCCACATATACCTGCGGAAGTTCCTGTTTCCCGGTACGCATCTTAAGCCGTAACATCTGATATCTTCCGCATTCACATGCATAAAATGCTTCCAGCGAGGGAGTTGCCGAACCCAGTACCACACTGGCACCTTCCATCCTTGCCCGCTCGATTGCTGTCTCTCTTGCATGAAATCTCGGTACCTGTTCGCTCTTATAAGTCGGTTCATGTTCCTCATCAATCACGATCAGCCCCAGTTTCTCAAATGGTGTGAAAAGTGCAGATCTCGGACCGATCATGATATCAACCTCACCTTTTTTCACACGTTCCATCTGATCATAGCGTTCTCCCTGGGACATTCTGGAATTCAGAATAGAGACACGTTCTCCGAATCTTGTATAAAACCGCATCACCGTCTGATATGTCAGTGCGATCTCCGGGATCAGTACAATCGCCTGTCTGCCTTCACTTAAGACTTTGGCGATCATCTCCATATATACTTCCGTCTTACCGCTTCCAGTCACACCATATAACAGATAGGTCTTACGAAGTCCCTGTTCATAATCCCTTGAAAATGTCTGGATTGCCGTCCGCTGTTCTTCTGTATAAATGATCTCTTTTTGCTCTTTCTGCTGACAGATTACCGGATTACGGTATACCTGTTCCGATTCCAGTATCAGAACTTTTTGTTCTTCCAATGCTTTTATCACACTTCTTGTCAGATTCAGCTTATGGATCAGAAAATCATAGTCCTGTTCCGGCTGATCCAGAAGTGCCGCCAGAAGTCTCGCACGCGCTCTCTGGTTCTTATGCAGGTACAGTTCCAGCTTTTCTTTTCCTTCTGCCTCCGTCAAAAGCAGCCTTACCTTCTGCTTTTCTTTCGCACGTTCCTTCTTCTTGATAGGAAGGACGGTCTTCAGCGCCTGGATCATTGTTCCGCCATAAGACTCTTTCATCCAGGCTGCCAATGCAACCAGTCTGCTCTCGATCGCTACACTTTCTTCGGCAATCCTTAAGATCTCCTTGATCTTCTCCGGTGCATACTCCGCACGCTCAGAGAATCCTGTCACATAGCCGTTGATTTCTTTATTTCCCTTACCAAACGGAACCACAACTTCTGTTCCAACCTTAAGCATCCCCTCCAGATGAGAGGGGATGCGGTATTGAAAGACTTTATCTAATTTTTCATGCGTAATATCGATGATAATATCAGCGTACATCTATTTCTTTAATTCCTCTAATACTTCCTTAATCAGAACACGTTCATCCATATCATACTTGACACCCTTGATTTCCTGATATGTCTCATGTCCTTTTCCTGCCAGGATGATGACATCTCCCGGCCGGCCATGTTCGATTGCATATTTAATTGCTTCTTTTCTGTCACAGATGGTGATATATTTACCATCTGTCTTTTTCATACCGACTACAATATCATCAATGATTGCCTGCGGCTCTTCAAATCTCGGGTTGTCCGATGTGATGATCGTAAAGTCCGATAATTTACCGGATACTTCGCCCATCTCATATCGTCTTGTCTTAGATCTGTTGCCACCGCAGCCGAATACGGTCACGATTCTTTCCGGATGATAGTCTCTTAATGTATCAAGAAGACTTTCCAGTGCCATTGCATTATGTGCATAGTCGATCATCAATGTGAAGTCGTCAGATACCTTGATCATCTCAATACGGCCTTTAACTCTTGCAACTTTCAATGCCTTCTTGATATCTTCTACCGGCACACCAAAATGTCTGCATACTGCGATTGCTGTCAGTGAGTTATATACGCTGAAATCTCCCGGAATATCAATCTCTACGTCAAAATCCATAAGACCTGCCACATGATACTGTACTCCCAGATATCCTGGTCTGGAGATATGTTTTACATCTGTGGCACGGATATCTGCTTTATCAGAAAATCCGAATGTCTCAACTTCGCATGTCGCATCTTTGAAAATGTCTTTGAACCATTTATCATCCACATTGCCGATTCCGATCTTGCTCTGTTTAAACAACAGGCTCTTGCAATACTTATACTCGTCAAAGTCTTTGTGTTCGTTCGGTCCGATGTGATCTTCGCCAAGGTTCGTAAAGATTCCGATCTCAAACGGAATGCCGGCTGTACGGTCAAGCTTCAGTCCCTGTGAAGACACTTCCATGACAACGCATTCGCATCCTGCTTCTACCATCTCTGCAAAATATTTCTGAATAGTATAAGATTCCGGTGTTGTATTATTCGCCGGAATGCTCTTGTCTCCGATGATTGCCTCGATCGTACCGATCAGTCCGACTCTGATACCGACTTCTTCCAGGATAGATTTGACCATGTATGTTGTTGTTGTCTTGCCTTTGGTTCCTGTGATTCCGATGACTTTCAGTTTTTCTGCCGGATATCCGAAATATGCTGCTGATGTCATTGCCAGCGCATAACGGGTATCCTTTACTTTGATCACTGTCAGTCCTTCCGGTGCTTCTACATCCTTTTCTACAATGACAGCTGCTGCACCTTTTTCTGCAACCTGCTCTATATATGTATGTCCATCAGACACTGCTCCGCTGATACATACAAATACGCTGCCTTCTGATACTTTTCGGGAATCATTGATCAGTTCTGTAACTTCAATCTGATCATCTCCCTGTACTACTTCATATTCTAAACGTTCCAGTAACTGGGTTAATTTCATCTGATTGCCTCCTATTTTCCTACAATATCATAAGTATACCATCATTTTCCCATGCAGCAAAGGAAAAATTATGTTATAGTAGTAGTTAGAATATTTTGAAAATATAGAAAAGGGGAATGTAACTTATGAAAGCTTATGAACGATTACTGAATTATGTTGTTGTCCGCACACCAAGTGACGAAAACAGCGAAACTGTACCATCTTCCGCATGCCAGTTCGATCTTGCAAGACTTCTGGAAGCGGAGATGAAGAAACTGGGACTTACAGATGTTATTCTGGATGACCAGTGCTACCTGTACGGAAAGCTTCCGGCTACCGAAGGCCTGGAAGACAAGCCGGCGATCGGATTCATCGCACACATGGATACCGTATCAGACTTCTGTGACCATGATATCAAACCAATTGTTACTGAAAATTATGACGGTGGTGAACTCAGACTCGGAACAAGTGATACTATTTTAAGTCCTAAGAACTTCCCGCATCTGGCAGATCTGAAAGGACGTACACTGATCACTTCTGACGGCACAACTGTTCTCGGAGCTGATGACAAAGCCGGAATCGCAGAGATCATGACAATGATCGAACGCATTCAGGAAGAAAAGATTCCTCACGGACCTCTGTGCGTAGCATTTACACCGGATGAAGAGATTGGTACTGGTGCTTCTCACTTCAACGTAGAACAGTTCGGTGCTGACTACGGCTATACACTGGACGGTGACACCGAAGGCGAGATCCAGTACGAGAACTTCAACGCATGCAAAGCGGATTTCGTGATCAAAGGATTCAACGTACATCCTGGTTCTTCCAAAGATACTATGATCAACGCAAGTCTGGTTGCTATGGAGATCAATAATGCTCTTCCATCTATGGAGACACCTCGCGGAACAGAGGATTATGAAGGATTCTATCATCTGATGAGCATGTCCGGAGAAGTTGCGGAAGCTGAGCTTCATTATATTGTAAGAGACCATGACAAAGATCTCTTTGAAGCAAAGAAAAAAACTTTGAAATTAATCGAGAAAGATATGAATGAAAAATGGGGCGAAGGCACTGTAGCGCTTACAATTTCCGAGCAGTACCGCAACATGGCAGAGATCATTGCTACCTGTATGCACCTGATCGACAACGCGAAAAAAGCGTGTGAGAATGCAGATGTAGCACCACTTGTACTTCCGATCCGCGGCGGCACAGACGGATGCCAGTTAAGCTTTAAGGGACTGCCTTGCCCGAACCTCGGAACAGGAGGACATGCTTATCACGGCCCTTACGAACATATTACAGTAGAGGGTATGGATAAGAGTGTGGATGTTGTTACAGAACTTGTGAAATTGTATGCAATGTAAAGATTTTCTTTTTAAAGCAAGAAGACCTGCCGGTAATCGGCTGGTCTTCTTACTCTTTTATGTCTCTTCTAATTTTTTACTGTCTTATTTTACAGTTCAATATCCGGAAGTTCTTCCTTGAATCCTTCTCCTACTACTTCGTTCGATTCTACGATAATAGTGAATGCTTTCGGATCGATGGTATGTACCATCTTCTTAATGGTGTACATCTGCTTGTTATTGCAGGCGCACATTACAACATCTTTGTCTTTCTTTGAATAACTTCCAATTCCTTTTAAGATTGTAGATCCTCTTCCTGAGTAAGCGTCGATCTGTTCTGCAATCTCAGCACCTTTGTCGGTTACGATCAGGGTCATCTTACCTTCATCGATACCGTACATGATTCTGTCCATTACCATTGCCATCAGATAAGTAACGACGACACCGTAGATCAGGCCGTCTATATCCTTGAATACCAGTGCTGTTCCAAGAATGATCGTGCAGATATCAAGGACAAATGTTATAATTCCAAGCGTAATATGTGGTTTTACTTTCTTGATCGCCACGCTGATGAAGTCCTGTCCGCCTGTTGAAGAACCTCTCATGAAGATCATGGCATATCCGATTCCGCATAATACGCCCATACACAGAGCTGCCAGCAGTCTGCTTCCGTCATAGACCGGAAACAGTGGTGCTACGTAGTCCATCAGTAATGATGAAATGATCATCGATTTCATGGACTTTAAGAAAAATTCTTTTCCTAAAAATTTATAACAGAAGATTGCAACAGGTACATTCAAGATGATGGTTCCGGCACCGACCGGCAGTCCGAATAAGTGATACAGAATGATCGCGATACCGGAAAATCCAGCTACCGGGAAATCTGCATTCAACGCAAAGTTGTAAATACCAACTGCGATGATCATACCTGCTACGATATCAATGATAATATCTATGAATAATTCTTTCCAATTTACATTTTTCATTTCGATTCCTCCTGAATTTATTTATTTTTTTAATTTATATGAACATACAAAGAAAGCAGCCACAAATTATATGTAAATATAATTCGCAACTGCTCTTATGTTCATAACTGTAACAAAATTTCTTACACCTGTCAAGGGGTTTCCCCTTTACTCTATCTTATATATTTTCTTTAGTTTATCTAATTATTGTTAAATTAAAACATTTTTAAAGACGTAATTTCGGCACACAAATACACTTTTAAGGACATATCAAAATTGTTACCATCCTTTTTTTACAATCCCGTCCCCATATTTTCCTTCTAATTTCTTCAACGCCTCTTTCAGATTCTTCTTTTTCTTCCTCGTCTCTTCGGATTCGAACTTCATATCGAACAGACTCAACTGCTCCGGTTCGCTTTCTTCCGATAATTTAGACGTCCGGATTCCAAGAAGTCTGATAGGTTCTCCGTTCCACAATTCACGGAATAATTCAATAGCGCTCCGGTAAATATCCTGATCCTGGTTCGATGCTTTCTCCATCTGCATCTGATGGGACACCTGATTAAAAGTGTGATACTTGATCTCCACACTGACCATTCCGGCTTTCTGCCTGGCTTTTCGCAATCGTTGACCCACGCTTGCAGCCAAATCTTTTAACACCGGCAATGCCTCTTCCTCTGTTGTCAGATCTTTTGGCAGTGTCGTAGAATTACCGACTCCTTTTGCTTCTGCCCGGACGCTTTCTACTTCCGAATCATCGAGCCCGTTGGCAAATTCCCATAACTTTCTTCCATGACTTTTTAGATGTAATTCCAGAATCGCCGGATCTGTATTCGCCAGATCTCCGATCGTATAGATTTCCAGCTTCTTCATCGTCTCTACACTGGAACGACCTGCCATAAATAACTCTCCGATCGGCAGCGGCCACATTTTCACCGGAACTTCTTCCGGGAACAGCGTGTGCACTTTATTCGGTTTTTCAAAGTCGGATGCCATCTTTGCCAGAACTTTTCTGGAAGATATCCCCACATTTACCGTGAATCCGAACCTTTTATACACCTCATCTTTAATTTCATTCGCACCTTCCACAGGAGATGTGAACCGGTCTGCGATTTCTGTAAAATCCATGTAACATTCATCCACACTGACCTGTTCTATATGTGTCGTGTAGGTACGCAGGAAATCCATAAGTCTCCGGCTGTATTCACGGTACATCTGGTGATCCGGCGAATAACTTTTCAGATTCGGACACTTACGAAAGGCATTCGCAACAGGTTCCCCTGTACGAATGCCATATTTTTTTGCCGGAATGGATTTTGCCAAAACGATACCGTGGCGAGACTTCTGGTCGCCGCCAATGATCGCCGGTATCGTCCGGATATCCACTTTCGCTCCATTCTTTAGTTGTTCTACTGCAGTCCAGCTAAGATAAGCTGAATTGACATCTATGTGAAATATTATTCGCACACGCTCTGACTCCTTGCCACAAGCTTACCGTCTTCCACATCTATGATGATCGTATCCTGTGCGCCTACGTCGCCCTGCAGCATCAGTTTTGCTGCCAGTGTATCGACATGTTTCTGGAGGAATCGCTTCAGTGGTCTTGCACCATAATTCGGATCATATCCTCCGTCTACGACATATTTCTTCGCATCTTCGGTCAGGAAAATAGAAATCTCACGATCAGCCAGACGTTTGTTGACATCCGCTACTAATAAGTCAATAATGTCATAAATGTTATCTTTCGTCAATGGTTTGAACATAATTGTCTCATCCAGACGGTTCAAAAATTCTGGTCTGAAGTGTGCTCTTAAATCTTCCAGTACTGCGCTCTGACTTTCCTGACTGATATTGCCGTTTTCGTCCATTCCATCCAGCAGATACTGTGATCCGATATTAGATGTCATGATCAGTATCGTATTCTTAAAATCTACAGTACGTCCCTGTGAATCGGTGATACGTCCGTCATCTAATACCTGTAACAAGATATTGAATACATCCGGATGTGCCTTTTCTACCTCATCAAACAGTACAACCGAATAAGGTCTTCTTCTGACTGCCTCGGTAAGCTGACCGCCTTCATCATATCCGACATATCCCGGAGGCGCTCCGATCAGACGTGACACAGAATATTTCTCCATATACTCACTCATATCGATACGTACCATGTTATTCTCATCATCAAACAGATTCTCTGCCAGTGCTTTTGCAAGCTCTGTCTTACCTACACCGGTAGGTCCAAGGAACAGGAACGAGCCGATTGGTTTGGTCGGATCTTTGATTCCTGCTTTGGAACGGATGATGGCTTCTGTTACCAGTTCTACCGCTTCATCCTGTCCAATAACTCTCTTATGCAGTTCATCACCCAAATGTAAAGTCTTGCTTCTTTCGCTTTCATTTAATTTTGCAACAGGAATTCCAGTCCAACGGGATACGATTCTTCCGATCTCTTCATCATTGACACTTTCATGTACCAGTGAGAGATCTTCATCTTTTACTTTGGCTTCTTCATCCTCTAACTGTTTCTGGAGTTGTGGCAGTTTACCATACTGAAGTTCTGCAGCCTTTTCCAGATCATAAGAATGCTTTGCCTTTTCTATATCTTTATTAACCTGTTCAATCGCTTCACGGAGTTTCTGAACACGCTCGATACCGACTTTTTCATTATCCCATTGTGCTTTCTTTCCTGCAAATTCATCTCTGAGTTCTGCCAGTTCCTGCTGTAAATGTTCCAGACGTTCTTTACTTAATCTGTCATCTTCTTTCTTCAATGCAGTTTCCTCAATCTCCATCTGCATAATCTTACGATTCAATTCATCCATCTCTGCCGGCATAGAATCCAGTTCTGTTTTAACCAGTGCACATGCCTCATCTACAAGGTCGATGGCCTTATCCGGAAGAAAACGGTCAGAAATGTAACGATCAGATAAGGTTGCAGCTGCTACCAATGCACCGTCTGTAATCTTTACACCATGGAACACTTCATAACGCTCTTTCAGTCCACGAAGGATTGAGATGGTATCTTCAACGGTTGGTTCTTCTACCATAACCGGCTGGAAACGTCTCTCAAGAGCTGCATCTTTTTCAATATACTGACGGTATTCATCCAGTGTCGTTGCGCCAATACAGTGCAATTCTCCTCTTGCCAGCATAGGTTTTAACATATTACCGGCATCCATAGCTCCGTCTGTCTTACCTGCTCCGACAATTGTGTGTAATTCATCAATGAACAGGATGATCCTTCCGTCACTGTTCTTCACTTCTTCCAGTACTGCTTTCAGACGTTCTTCGAATTCACCACGATATTTTGCACCGGCTACCAGTGCTCCCATATCCAGAGAGAAGATCGTCTTCTCTTTCAAGCCTTCCGGTACATCACCGCGCACAACACGCTGTGCAAGCCCTTCGACAACAGCGGTCTTACCTACACCAGGTTCTCCGATGAGGACTGGATTATTCTTTGTCTTACGGGAAAGGATTCTGATCACATTCCGGATCTCGGAATCACGTCCGATGACCGGATCCATTTTCTGTTCCCTTGCTCTTTCTACCAGATCCGTACCATATTTATTCAATGTATCATAGGTATCTTCCGGGTTATCACTGGTCACTTTCTGATTGCCTCTGACGGTTGAAAGTGCCTGTAAGAATCCTTCTCTTGAAATGCCCATCTCACGGAAAAGTGCTTTTACTTCTTTGCCTGCATATTTCATAATAGAAAGAAAGAGATGCTCTACCGATACATATTCATCTCCCATTGCTTTGGCTTCATCTTCACCATGAATCAATGCTTTATTCAGATCCTGTCCGACATACTGCTGTCCGCCCTGAACTTTTGGCCGTTTCTGAATGGCTTCTTCTACTCTGTTAATGATGAGATTCTTATCCAGCCCCATCTTTTCCATCAATTTCGCAATCAAACTGTCATCCTGTGTCAGCAATGCATAGAGCAGATGCTCCTGTGCAATCTCCTGGTTGCCATAGTCCATTGCAATACGTTCACAGTTCTGTACAGCCTGCAGTGATTTTTGTGTAAATTTATTTATATTCATATAGACAACCTCCTTTTTGCTCTTGTTCTATTTGCAATATAACATTACATCTTTTTGTTAGCACTGTCAAGAGGTGAGTGCTAATTATTTGTGAAGAATTTGTGAACGCTACAAGCCATGCAAAATGGTGAAAAAAGACGCCCTGCAAAGGCGTCTTTTTTTGCTATTTTATAGGGCGACAGCCCTACAGCGAGGGAACTCTTTTCCGAGCTGTACATGGCATAACATTCTCTTTCGCACTCGATTTTCTTACCACATTTTACGACAACGACTTCTGGTTTATCTCACAGCAGTCACAGTTTCTGACAGGTTCATTTTAGACATCTGCGCCCCCGCAATCATGCACACAGTATAAATCCTGTTTTTATTTTTCTTTCATATAATCTATACAATTTCTCACATTCCATGCATATCCATCCCGCTTCGCCTGTGTAAAGCGGATATTTTCGATTCTCACAGTATTCTGTTTCATAATTTTCTATTAATTCCACAAGGTTATTGATATCTCCCATCTGCGCGGCAGCCATTCCTGTCATTGCCCACAAAAAGCCATTTCTTTTTTTATTCAGTTTCTGCCATTGAAACTTTTCCGTAAACTGATCATATAATATCTTTTGCTTTTTCTTCTCTTTTACCGGAAATTCATAGATCAGCGGATAAATCTGAACAACACCATCCGGATAAAATTCTGTCTGATCATACAGATCGCTGTTTCCAATAATTCTCCATCTTTGATTCGCATCATCCCAGAATATATTTTCTATCTGCGCCTGTATCTTTTTACGCATTTCACTGATTGCCTGTGTATCTTCCAGTCCTGCAAGTTCCAATTCGTGCAGACCTTTCCATACTTCCAGATTATCCATCAGATAAGCGGTTGTATTTTCTTCCGAGACCTGTGTGATTCCATCCCGCATCAGGCTTTGAATCTTTTTTAATGCAAGACTGATTCCTTTTTTCCAGTATTCCGGCAAATCTGTATTTTCTGTCTTTTCCAGGTATTTTCCCATAAGAAAAAGATACATACCTAGATATCCGTCTTCGGAATCAACCTTTTCTTTATAAATCAGTTTTCCACTCTCTTTCCTGTAGATTCCCATTTTCCCATCTGTTTCCAGCAAAATCCCGGTATGCCAGTCCAGATACCTGCCAACAGCTTTTTTCTCTGTTTCCGTGATGGGACAATTCTTTGTTTCTGCCAAAAGCCCCAGTGCAGCCATACATGCAAAGTATGGATTAACATCTCCAGCTTCACTTCCATTCATATAGATTTCGCCCTCAGAGCCCTGGTTCTCAAGAATCCACCTTTTTTCTCCGATCAGGACTGTTTCCAGCCATTTCTGACGGGCATCTATTTCTTTTCTCAGATTCTGATAATAAGCATACAAAAATACAATCCCCACAGTTATGCAAAATATAACAAGTCCCACCACGTTCTTTCGATTTTTCACTTTTCTTTTGCATTGGTTTTGTTTATGCTCATGCATCTATATCCTCCAGGATTTTTCTGATCTTGATACTTGCAGTTCCATCACCATAAGGATTTCTGGCCTCACTCATCCTTCTGTAAATCTCTCGTTCTGTAAGGAGCTTCCTGCATTCTCTGTATATATCATCCATCTTCGTGCCTGCAAGCTTTAAGGTTCCTGCTTCCACCCCTTCCGGACGTTCTGTTGTATCCCGCATGACCAGTACTGGTTTTCCCAACGCAGGCGCTTCTTTCTGAATTCCTCCACTGTCTGTCATGATCAGATAACTGGCTTTCATCAGGTTATGGAATTCTACCACATCCAGTGGTTCGATCAGGTGTATTCTCTCACATCCACCGAATTCTTCATCTGCGATTTTTCTGACCAGCGGATTTAAATGTACTGGATAAATAACCTTCACATCTGTGAATTCCTCCACGATCCTGTGTATAGCCCGGAACATATCACGCATAGGTTCTCCCAGATTCTCTCTTCTGTGTGCCGTCACAGCAATCAGCCTGCTGTCCTTTGCCCATTCTATCTCCGGGTGATAAAAATCATTTCGCACCGTATAGTGCAGAGCATCAATTCCTGTATTTCCTGTGACAAAAATCTGCTCTGGATCCTTGCCCTCTTTCAGCAGTGCATCCGCTGCTTTCTGAGTCGGTGCAAAATGCAGACTGGCAGTAAGTCCGATGGCCTGCCTGTTAAATTCTTCCGGATAAGGAGATTTCATATTATAAGTTCGAAGTCCCGCTTCCACATGTCCTACCGGAATCTGCTGATAAAATGCAGCCAGCGATGCGGCAAATGCAGTCGATGTATCTCCATGAACCAGTACAATATCCGGTTTTTCCTTTTTCAGGATTTCCCTCATTCCTGTAAGAATAGCCGTTGTCACATCCGTAAGATCCTGCCCTTTTTTCATGATCGCCATATCATAATCCGGAACCACTTTAAAAATATCGAGAACCTGCTTCAACATTTCCCTGTGCTGTCCCGTAACACACACCAGAGTTTTCAGTTTTTCACTTTTTTTCAGTTCAAGAACAAGAGGACACATTTTAATTGCTTCCGGTCTTGTTCCAAAAATCACCAGTACTTTTTTCATTCTCAATTTCCCCCCAGTTCTTTATCCAGATACGCCAGTCTTTCGCGGATAGTATCTGTCAGCTGTTTCATAGCTTCTTCATAGCTTCTGATATCTCTCGACGTGCCCTCCTTAGTAGTTCCGGCCAACAGAGGCTCATTAAAAGAATATCCCCACACTTTAAAGTTTCTGTCCACAGCATCTCCCAGTTCCTCCTGATAAGATGCTATTTTGTCAGCAATATGTTCATCAGATAGTGTGGTTTTACGCAGCTGCACATATCTTTCACAAACATGTTCTCTAAAATTTTCGTCCTGCCACAGCCTGTCAAACCATGAATTTTCCACTGTATAAAGACGATCTGTTTCTGTATGAAACCACTGATAATTATCAAATCCATTGTTAAAATCCCATGCAGCAAGCTGTAGCTTTCCTCCCAGTTCTTTATACACATAAGTAGAAAGATTACCAGCATCATAATTCATGGCAAATTCATTGATAATAAAATAATCTACCCAATTATCCATATCGATGTATTCCTGATAGCCGCTTCTTTTATTCTTGAAATTCTCTCCATATAGAACCTGTTCAAATTCAGAGATATCATTTTTTATATATTCTTTTTGTTTTTCCGTTATTTTATTTTTTGATGGATATCTTATATACAGAGCGTTATAGGTATATCCTTTCGTCTTTCCCCATGTTTCTATTTCTTCAGTTCCCGTATCGATCCTGTCTCTGTTTACCACATATGCAGTTTCTCCCGACAACAGACCAAATTCTGCAAGACGCAATCTGCTTTCTCCGTTTGTTACAGGTTCTACCGCCAGATAAACTCCCTGATACTTTCCATCGACAAACAATTCCACAAACCGAGTGTCCGGAGCCCATCCATTTAATTCTCTTGCCAGATCATATACCAATTTATTTCTGATCAGTGTCTTATCAAGATAAGGACCATTTAACACCCATTCACTGTTTGCTCCCATTCCTGCAAGTGACACTTTTTTTTCATTCTCTTTACTATTTTTGTAAAACTTAATGCGATATTGTTTTTTATCAAATTTACTATAAGAAGAGGCACCTCTGTATTTAATCGTAGCACGATATATAGAATTGGGAACCGCAGAAACAGATTGTGCCTCTTCGTTTCCATCCAACAAAGCAATATTTCCACAGATTACATTTTCCTTCAGGATCTGCTGGCCCTTTGTATTCATATAGATTACCGGAAGTGTAGTAGAGAACTTTCCCAGATCATAATATTTCAGCGTCTCTTCGTCCGGTGCAGCCCACTCCTTCATTTCTTCTTTTGTGATAACAGTTCTCTTTTTTTCCTTTGACTTATTTTCTGACTTCACAACAAAATTTCCCACAATGGATATTCCACAGAGAACTGTTATCATCAGAATACATAAAAGGATACGTCCTATCCTTTTCATAGCAACACCTCTCAGTCAAGCAGCTTTTTTACTGCGAAAGTTCATCCTTCTGGTCAACTATATTTACCCTTTTCACACCATCAATTTTAATCAGTTTCTCTGAAATATCCATCTGATTTTGTTTTGCAGCATTATCCAGAATTCCCTCTCCAATAGAATAGACCAGTTCAAAGCTGTTCTCTGTAACATTTCTCATAGAAATATGTACTTTTCCAGAAAAAAAGCTGTCTACTGCTGCCTCTGTTTTATGTAAGCAGTCAGGTGTTCCCTGAACAACCATCAGTTTATTACAAGATGTGAACCCTTTCCTTGTAATAATAAGAAAAAGAAGTAAAAAAGCTGAACCAATAACAATAAGCGCATACTGAGATACACCACAGCCAATACCTGCTGCGATTGCCCAGAAAATATATGTAGCATCTCTTACATCCTTTACAGCAGTACGAAATCTTATGATAGAAAGAGCACCAACCATACCAAGGGATAATGCAATATTATTACTAATGATACTCATGATCATAGCTGTAATAATTGTAATCGTTCCGATTGAAATATTAAATTTCCTACTGTATGCAGTTCCCACATAAGAAATTTTATATATAAACATAATAAAAAAGGAAACAATCAGTGCGATTATATTATTCATTAAAATCACAGTCACGCTCAGTGCTTCTGTATTTGTTAAATTTTCTACAATAAATTCTCTCATCTCTTTCTCCAATCCCGGCATCCGGTTTATCAACTATTTCCAATCTGCCGTATACAAAACTTACAGCCATCTCATTCTGGCTCTGGAATATTTACTGTGGCTGGTGGACAGCTCATCTGTTTTTTTCAAAATCTCTGCGATCATGTCCGGCAGGAATCCTGTATATTTTACTTCCATCAGTACCTGCTCTGTACTTCCCAGCGCATCTGTTCCCACATTTTCAAACAGACCATATGGATATAAAGCCCCTCTGATATCTGTATCAAAAGTAATCCTTACATCACCTGCCGGATAAGCAAATGCCAGCCTTTGATAATCTATGATCGTCTTCGGACGATAACAGCCCTGTGTAATCCGCAAATACAGTCTCATAGCCAGCTCTGTTTCATATTCCAGAAGAAATGACGCATCTCCCTGTTCCATCCGAAGTGCCTGTTCACGGCTGATGGGTATAGAATATTTCACTCCGTCAAATCCGTTTTTACATTTAAACTCCAGCTTTGCAGATAAATCATTCAGTGAATAAATTCTTAAACGGATCTTCCTTTTTTCATACATTCCATCCAGATTATCCCATAAATCCTGATCGTCTATGGAATCATAGTACTGAGATCTAATAAAGTATCTGCCATTTTCTCCATGAATGTCTCTTTCCATAATGCTATCCAGCTTCTGTTGAAGAATCATGGCTTCTCCGCGGCTGATCAGATATTTGATTTCTTTACGAAAAACCGTTTCCAAATCTTACGCCCCCTCTCTGATTTTCGTTCAAACAGAATTATCTGGAGCAGAAGTCCGCATACTGTCAGCAAAACCACATATCTGACTCCCGTCTCATGAAGAAGGAACATCCCCACTGCAACAGAAGAAAGGATTGCTCCCTCCAGAGGGAAAAACGCCGCTGCAGCTGCAACTCCTACAGCAGAAATAACTGCAACCCACCAGAGCGGATAACACATCCATACAACTGCCGCAGCAGTCATAGCAGACAAGATCATGGAATCTGCCGTGTCCCACTTAAATGCCATATATCCCATCAGACATCCAAGTATTGTAAATGCAGTTACAATCGTTCCCCAATCTGATTTTCCGTTCATAACAGTACATAGAGCAATCGTCACTGCCCAGAACATTATAAAAGAAGCAATCAGACGATACACCTTAGCTCCTGCAAAAACAAGCAGGATCCCAATGATCAGAAATAGTATTCTTTCTGTATTTCCGCTTATGTGAAGCTTGTCAGCACTTCCTGTTTTTTTCATAAACAGGTCAGTTCCCTTAAGGATCAGTTCTGACATCAGACATTCCCCCTTCCTTTAAAAGTGGATTCAATGCCATCATATGGGACATATTTCCTGTTTCAGCAACATCCTGTGCCCATACAATATATTCGATATTATATTTTTCCAGTATTTCATCCAGATTCTGTATCAGATCTGCATCCTCATAAATATTAGACACATAAACCTTTTCAAAAACCTCTGAAAGATAAGAGATCATCATCTTTCCTCTTGTATCTGCAATAAGAAGAAGATTTCCCTTTCGCTGTCCCTTTCCTCTTCCTTCCACTATGCTATGCTCATAATCCGTGCCGATAACTGCCCGATTTCCGCTGCTATT
Source organism: Dorea longicatena (assembly GCF_024168045.1). Classification (GTDB taxonomy): domain Bacteria; phylum Bacillota; class Clostridia; order Lachnospirales; family Lachnospiraceae; genus Dorea_A. The sequence goes on along the minus strand of NZ_CP100126.1, from coordinate 747,470 downwards.
AAACTGTATCATTTGTCTTTTTAATGTCTGCTTCTGTCCTTCTTTATTTTCAAAGGTCAATTCTTCGCAATTGGGATTTAAACCATTGATATAAATATAGAACGGATCCCGTTCCATGTCTGTTATATCTTTCTTTATTTCGTCTGCTGTATACTTTTCTGACGCTTCCAAAAGAAGGTTTCCATCAAAAACTCCAAAAACATATTCCCGGTAAGCATTCAGGTTTTCCTTATCATATCCAAGTTCTCCAAAAATCACCTGCGCCCCGTAAAATGCCCCACGCATTGTCCAGCTATTTTTAGTTCTGAAATAAAGATATTCAGACTGATGTTTCTCCAGTTCAGACAACGGATTTAAAACTACAGAAGGATCTGTAAAAGAGGCTTCCAGTTTCTCTGTAAAATTGTTGTATTTTTCCTTTTCATTTTCATATCCGCTTTCAAATACTGCTCTTTCCGGTATCGGCATAATATAAGCATCTTTTCCACTCTTTTCCTGCAATGCCTTCATAATATCTGCCGCATATGAAATCTGATCCTCAGAAATCTGATTTATATTAAAGATGCGATCCGTATAAATCACTTGATCCTGTGTTTCCAGAATTTTGGTTTTTGAAAGAGACTGGTCATTTTTTAAGCCATAATTATTATACAAATCTCTTGTTTCCGGAACATATACGCTTTGCCGCTTAACATTCTGCAATTTTTCCATTCCATTCTGGAGGATAAAAATTCCCACAGACATTACAGCCAAAATGAATAAAACAAAAAACAGTTCTGCGGTTTTATTCTTTTTCAACTGAATTCACCTCCCTGAACCTGATCCTGGCGTTTGGGCAATTTTTCTCCAATTCTGCAATACCCGGCTGGTTTTTTATTTTCTCTGATACCGAAATCTGTTCAAGAGAACTACAATCTCTGAATGCACTGACTCCCACATATTCCACACTGTCCGGCAGATATACCTCTTTCAGATTTCTACACCCGCGAAAAGCATGATCACCTATTTTCTTTAACAGTGAGGTGTCTGAAAATATCAGTTTATTAACAGACACGCATTCCGCAAATGCAGCTCCTCCAATCACAGTCAGGGAATCCGGAAGACTTACAAATTCCAGTGCATAACAGTTTTCGAAAGCTGATATCCCTACAGATTTCAGCGAAAGCTTTTCTATGCTTTCCCATACTTTCAGCACATGACAGTCAGCAAATGCATAGTCCTCAATAACAGAAACGCTCTCCGGCAGATACACCTTTTCAAGACTTCTGCATTCAAAAAACTGACTCTTCGGAATGACTGATGCACCTTCAGGAATAATCGCTTCTTTTACATATATATCTCCTCGAAATCCCTGAAAATCAACATTTTCATATTCCGACAGATCCCGGAAAGTAATCTTTTCTTCATGAACAGGTTCTTCAGGAAAACAATACTCTCCCAATACCTCTCTGTCCGATTTCAAGATTTTTCCACCACCCTCTGAAACCACATATCCATAAACATAATTACCGCCATAAAATGTTATTGTTCCGCGGGCAACAACTGAAATAATCTTATCCGGCTGACCTGCACTGGCATCTTCTTCAAATATAATGTTACCCTGTGTAAAAATGTTTCCAAGCACTGTTGCATTTTTTTCCAGAAGTATATCATTCTCTGCGAAAATATTTCCAAGCACCGATGCATTTTCCATGATCCTCACAGCTCCATCACTGTGAATATCTCCCTGCAGGATAATGTCCTCTATCACCTTTATATCCCCACGGGAAATAATCGTATAAGGAACTGTCCCACTTTCTGTAACCATGTCATCATCTATGTAATGCCTGTTATATTCATACCTGTTCATTACCGGCATACGAAATATCCTGGGATCACGTTCTTCCATAAACCGGTCAAGTTCCTCCGGACGCTGTCCCAGACGGATCACAGGTGCATACAGACTATGAAAAATATTATCAAAGCCTATCACAAGCTGTTCTCCGCTTGATACCCTTTCACCCAGATCACATTCATCATAAACTGCAACTGCATGTTCTGCGTCCGCCCATCTGAGAAGCCGAATCTTATTTCCGAAAAGCAGTCTTTTTTTGCTGTATACAGCCCGGAGTCGTATGTTCTCTTTCACAAACAACGCATCCTTTTCACTGTAGATTTCTTTTTGGAAATGTAAATCCTCTTGCTGCGGACAGAAGATGGTATTTCTGGCAATGATCAGATCTTCAATCTCAGGCTGCACAAACTCCTGTTTTCCATCTGTTTCCAACACCTTTTCCTGTCTTGAAAGCATGATCATACCATTCTTCATTTCCGGAAGGGCTTTTTCCACCAGAGCAGAAAAGCTTCTTCCAAAATATCTGGCATTTTTCACATAATCCTGCCTTATTTTCAGAATCTGCCCTTTTCTCATCCTGAAATGCAATACTGCAACCAACAGAGGCATAGAGAACATACAGACAAAAATCAAAATCCATACTTTCATTTTTCAGCCTCCTTTTCCGTTTTCTGCACAGTAAACCGCACTGTTTTATCCCATTTCACACCTCTTCCGGTAACAGTATCTACCACTGCATCCCAGAATCCCAGAGAGATATTCCACATATAGAAGAAAAAGTTAAACATCATAAGAGGCAGAAGCAATGCCTCTCCTGGAAGTCCGTCTATGATAAGCGAGGTACCTATCTCAAAAAATGGTGCAAAATTTCCAAGGGAATTATAAATTCCCAAAAACAATATAACCCACCAGCCACTGAATATCTGCATTTCACCCAGGAAAAATAATCCAAGGGAAACTACCCATCCCACCAGCAGAAATACCGGTACCGCATAGATAAAAAGCAGAAACAAGCCATCTATTTTCTGAAACAGTCCCATATAGGGAGTTGTGAGCGTAGGGATCAGATAGCGGAACAATACTTCATTATGACCTCTTGACCAGCGTCTGATCTGTCTGCCTCTCACATTCCAGCTTTCCGGAGACTCTTCATAACATTCCGCCGAGTTAGCGTATACAACCTTCCATCCATTGGTAAAAAGCCGATATGTAAGTTCCGTATCTTCTGCCAGAACCTTTGGATTAAAGCCACCTGTTTCTAACAGAAAATCTTTGCGAAATCCTCCTACTGTCCCGCCATACTGCGGAATTGTTTTCAGGTTATATCTTGCCTGCTGATCTACCTGGTATCCTCCGGACCGTTCCAGATTAATAAGTCTGGTCAGCATATTTGTGTTGGTATTGTACGGTATCACCCGCCCCATGACTGCACCTACCTGCGGATCCTCAAATCCCAGCGCAATCTGTTTCAGCATGTTTCTGGCAGGTCTGTAATCTGCATCAAATACAATGATGATCTCTCCTTTTGCCAGCTTCATTGCATCATTCAGACCCACCGGTTTTCCTCTGTCCGGACAGTCTCTGTGAAGGGGACGTATAAACTCATACTTTCTGTGATATTCATCCAGCATTTCCCTTGTGCGGTCTATAGAATTATCATTAATCGGAATAATTTCAAGTCTGTCCCTGTCATACTCACATTGCAGCAGAGAATCCAGCACGTTGGAAAGCACCTGCTCCTCATTATGCATAGGAATCAGTACGGAAATACTTTTCATCCTGTCTGTAAGAATATCATTGTAATAGAAACGCTGCCTGCCCAGAAGTCTTACAATTGTAAAATAAAAATGTCTGGCTGTGTACAGAAGCATCAGAATAATAACAAAAATAATATAACCTTTCATAATAGCTACGACCATTTCCATACCCCCTTTCCCTTCCTTGAATCGTAAACACCGATCATGCGGTTGACAAACACTGCATAAATCATAACCAGATACAAAAAGTCAAACATAGGACCTATCATAAAATAGAAAAACGCCATATAGATCACAGAAAATCTGTACAACAGCCAGATAAAGATCGCATAGCGAACGGTCCCAAATACAATGGAATACAACATTATCGCAAGAAGTGTCAAAAGCTTATAGATCACTCCCCTGTCTCCTATTATTCCGGTGACCATAACTGTCATAACAAAAAACATCACCCATATGCCAATTTCCTGAAGCATATATAATTTTGAATAAACGGTTAAAGTATACGGAAAATATTTTTCCCCAAACACAAACCATAGACTGTTTATCAGATGAATCGCACTGCACAGAATCAGATATATAGCAAGAGGGCGACCCTTCCATGGAAGTCCCGCCAGCAGAATGATCACTCCAAGAGAAATTCCTGCATTTATAAGGCTTATCTGTATTCCCGGATATACGGTTTCTGCACTGAGATAGCTGATTTTTCCAAACAGAGGATACGTTTCTGAACGGATTCCAACATACATATGCGGTTCATATTTCTTTAAAACACCGGCACATATCTTACAGATCATCCTGGTCAGATCATCGATCTGAGTCCACATAAGCAGAAAACCAAGCAGGAGCAGTATGACAATATACAGAACACATTTCTTTTTATCTGCCTCAATTCTTCGATAGGTTCTGGTATAATCAATTACTTTCTTTTCTTTCATAGCCCCCTCCTTTTTTACATTCAAACCAGATGGAAAGACCTTCTTTTATTTTCTGCTCTTCCACAGGTTTCATAAAAAAATATTCTATCCGAAGCCTGAACGCATGAAGCGAAAAATCAAGGTCACTGCACCAGATAATTCCACATTTCGGATACAGAGAACGAAGGTGTTCTGCTGCATTCAGGCCGGACACACCCGGTAATGCGAGAAACACCACTGTCGGTACTGTTTTCAATGTCTGTGCAAAAAATTGTTCCTGCTTCTGATAAATTTCAATCAGTGGAAAGACATGCTTCTCTGTACAGTAATTCCTGATATATTCCGCACTTTTTTGTCCTTCCTGTTCCTGGTCGGTCAATATGGCAATACAATACATGACAACACTCCCCTTCCTTTCCATTTAAGCTAGTTTCATTTGTTATTCTCATTATAAGAAAGGCAGAAATCATTTCAACAATTCTGTCACGAAGCGACAGAAAATAGCACGAATTGTAACTCCGTGATATTGTTTTGTGATATACTGTTACCAGAGCGTTTTTGAAATAACTACTCCACTTGCCTGTCTGCGGCTATAGATTACACAGATGAAAAAGTCTCAGCAAGCGGAATTTTATAAATATATATAAGGAAGATCTACTATGAAAATTGCAATTGTTGATGATATTTCAGACGAACGGACACTGTTGCGAAACAGACTGGAATCTCAGTTTTCCAGACGCAATGTCCATACAGATATATTTGAATATGAAAATGGAGAAACATTCCTCACTTCAGCGAAAGAATGCCCTTTCACTGTAGTGTTTCTGGATATTTATATGAATGGAGCCAATGGAATTGATATCGCAAAAGAACTTCGCAGATCAGACACAGACTGTCTGCTGATCTTCACAACAACTTCCACTGACCATGCTTTAGAGGGATTTCAGGTCCGGGCTCTGCACTATCTTGTAAAGCCCTACAGTGAAAATGATATTTCCGCGCTGGCAGATGAAATCCTTTCCCGCATCCCGGATTCCGGAAAATACATAGATGTTAAGGTAAACGGCAGTAATATTCAGATTCCTTTCCAGGAAATAATCTACGCAGAGCATTTTTCTCACATGATTCACATCCACACTGCCGGTGAAAGGGAGCTGGTCACCCGCCAGTCCTTTGATTCCTTCATAACCTCCCTGAAAATGGACGCACGTTTCTATCAGTGTAACCGAGGTGTCGTGATCAATCTGGAGCATGCCGTTGATTTTGACGGATCAGGTTTTTGCCTTGATAACGGAAGCAATGTCCCGGTCAGCCGGAAGCTGCTCAAAAACGCCAGACAGACATTTATGGAATTTCTGTTCCAAAGGAGGTCTTGAAATGACTGACATACTTCGCCCTGTACTTGAACTTTCCGTAATCATTCCCGGCATACTGCTGTCATATCTGCCTGTAAAAAGCTATCTGCGACAGACACCGCTTAAGCTGACAGCGTGGCTTTTTCCTCTTCTCCTGGGAATCTGTATTTTCGGAGGAGCAGTTTGCTGTACCTTCCACTTTCCCACCAGATGGATCCTGTTTCCTCTGTTGCCTGTTATTATGCTTATTTATCATAAAACGTTAAAAATCTCTGTCTGGAAATCCGTCAGTATTTTTCTGGCAGTCTTTGCCGTTTTTGCATGTGTCAATAGTCTTTCCCGGGCAGTCAATGCACTTATTACTGCTGACCTGCATATTACAGAAAATGAGCTGTGGTTTCGTACCAGTGCCGGAATTTTCTATAACGTCATCTGCCTGCTGTTTGTTCTGGCAGCCTGGTATCCTGCCCGCCACTGTGTTCAGACAATGATCGCAGACGAAAACTTTGCCCAAACCTGGTATGTATTCTGGATCCTTCCGGTAATCTTCATCGGAGTGAATCTTTTTATGATTCCTAAATACCGCAGCACTTTATATACCGGGCGGGTCCTGCAGTGTTATATTGTTTTAAGTCTTGTACTGCTCATAATCCTGCTCCTGTTTTATGTCATGTTTCTCATGATGGCGGTCAGCCTGAACAGAAATGCCAGACTTCAGCAGGAGAACCATTTTCTTTCCCTTCAGCAGGAAAGATACGAGAATCTCTGTATGGCCATTGAAGAAGCAAAACAGGCGCGTCACGACATCCGTCATCATTTTGTCCAACTGTCCTCTCTGGCAGAGCAGGGTGACATGGAAAAGATTAAAAAATATCTATCCGCTACAACCGAAAAAATTTCTGACTATAACCTCCATTTCTGTGAAAATCAGGCTGTTGACAGTGTTTTCGGATATTATTCCACCCTTGCCCAAAAAGAAAATATTCCTTTTCATGCACTGGTTTCCCTGCCCACTGATCTTTCCATAGATGAGATTAATCTGTGCCTTGTATTTTCCAATCTACTGGAAAATGCCATCCAGGCAAGTGTGAAAACAGAGCCCGCCCGCAGAAAGATTAATGCGGAGGTTTATCCCCACCATAATCACCTGCTTCTGATTCATGTGGAGAATACCTTCGATGGTAAAATACAGCAAGAAAACAATATTTTCCAATCCTCCAAACGCTCCGGAAACGGCATAGGAATCGAATCTGTCCGCCACATTACCGCCAAAAACGGCGGTGCCTGTGACTTTACCTATGAAGATGGTATTTTTTCTGCCAAAATAATGCTCCGGATATAATCAGTTAATGATTATACCCGGGCAAATGCCTGCCAACCAATACCGCCGCAACCGGCATCACCACCACACAGGCAATCGCACCAAATATCATAGATACACAGTTCTGAAATAATATTTTCGAATTTAATAATGTTTCCAGTGTATAATCCTGCATCTTCAGATAAGAAAATAATAATAGTGATTCTCCAAGATACGCAAATAGCAATGTATTCACCGTTGTCCCGATTACTTCTCTTCCAATCCGCATTCCACTTTCTACAAGTTCTGTCAGTTTCATCTCCGGTTTGTGAATACTGACCTCGTAAACGGAAGTTGTAACCGTAAGTGCCATATCTAACACAGCTCCCAACGTACTGAGTATGATCACGGCTGTCGCAACATTTCTCATATTAATGTCCAGATTCATATTATAATATAATACATCATCTTCCGCAGCCTGGATTTCATTCAGTCCTCCTGTCTCACTTCTCCACACCACTATATAGATAAAGAAAAACAGGACCGTCATTGTAATCAATACTGCTGCAAATGCACTCTTCGTCTTTTCATTGGTACCATTTTGATAAAATAATGTTACACATGAAATGATGATTCCCATTCCGATCGTAACCAGAAGTACCGGTGCTCCCGCTGCCATCAGCCAGATAGCCAGGCTAAGCAGCAACATATTTCCAACCAGTGCTATCAATGATATCACACCTCTGTCCCCGCCAATAATCATGATCAAAAATAACAGAATCAATCCCAGTATCATCAACATGTCTTCTTCACCTTCCTTATCGTTAATTTCATCATCACAGATGTGATCAGTATAGATACTGGTATTGCCAGTACAATTCCAATACTCTCTATGAAGAATCTGCATAATTCACACGGAATATGTAATTTTATAATCGTCATAAACCGGACACTGTTATTCATCCTGATCACGCACATCGGAATCAAGCCACAGCCAAACACGAACAATAATACATTGATCATCGTTCCCATAATATCATATCCTATCTCTCTTCCGGATCGGAATAACTCCCGAAATGTAACTTCTGGCCGCTTCGTAACAATTTCACTCAATGCGACAGCAATTGCCACTGCAACATCCATGATTGCTCCAAGTCCTGATAGCAAAATCTCTGCATGAAAAATCTCATCCGGATTATCAATGCTCCCCAAATATTCCATAGTAGAATAATCCAATTCAGCACTATGACTGATCACCACATCAAATATTCCCATGATCATTGCCAATACACATATAGTTGACAATAATGCCGCCCATGTTTTCCTGTGAATTCCATTTAATCCGATCAATGTAGCAATTGCAAAAAAGATTACCATTTTATTACAGATTGCTACAACATCCGCATCATCACCGCTTTTTAGGAATCCTGCTGTAAATATCACAATATTGATTCCCACTGTCACAATTGTAAGCAAGCCTTTCTTTCCCGCAATCATCATCAATACCAATATTAAAAGACCAAGCAAAATAATAAGTTCCGTATCTCTTTTTACACACTGTATACTGGATCCCACATTATTTTCAGACCCGTTCAGCAATACCTTATCCCCTTTGTGATATTTCTGCTTTAACATTCCTGTATAGGTATATTCATTAGAAAAATCAACGATTTTCCCTTTATTCGTTCCATTTAATATCACCCCCCGGATCTTTTGCTTATATTTGATTTCTTGTGTTCCACGGGTACTTTTGCTTTCTCCTGCCACGCTTGTCTCTACTTTTGTCAGCTTTGCAATTGGTGTCTGATACAGCCATGCGTCATTCATGACAAATATGACTGCAATCAAATATATCAGACCAAATACTCCATATAGCTTTGCTCTTTTACTTTTCTTTACATATTCTGTTATTTTCTTTGCAATCTGTTTCATTTTTATCTTCTTTTCTTTTTTTATTTTACCTGCAGCTCCGAATCCACAAGGTGACAGTACAATGTATCGTCTCCCTGTTCCTTCGCTTCATACTATTCCACCTGGAATATAGAAAAAGTTATTTTCCCACTCTCCCTCTGGTCTATCATACATGGCGTTCAAATCTCTGGGAGCCTGCCACTGGCAGCTTTTATTCCGTATTTTTCCAGATTTACCCGGCCGTTTATCACTTCAACTCCATCCGCCCGAAGAAGTTCTGCCTGCACATCCTCTCCACCAAACGCAAATGCCCCGGCCAGTTCTCCTTTCGCATTGACCACACGGAAGCATGGAATATGTTCCGGATCCGGATTCTTATGCAGTGCATTGCCCACGGCTCTTGCCATTCTGGGGTCTCCCGCCATCTCTGCGATCTTCCCATAAGTTGCCACATGCCCTTTTGGAATACGCTTCACTGCTTCGTAAATTCTTTTTGTCGGACTGTCCGTAACCAGATCATAGCTTTCTGCGATCATTCTTTTAATCTCTTTTTCCGGAACAGTCCCATCCAGAATGATCGTATTCCAATGTTCTTTATTCAGATGATACCCGGCCGTCACTGACTCATACGTCGAGCGCCAGAAGTCTCTCCACTCCGGATTCACTTTGACATTCAGATTGATATAGCCTTCCCGTTCATAGATCCACAGAAATGTTTTTTTACTTCCTTTGATCCGCACCAGCTGCCAGTTTGGATCACGGAATGGCTTTTCTTCATATACATTGTCAAAAGACATTCCGTATGCTAATGCTTCTTCTCTTGTCATCATATGATTCCCATCCTTCCTGATTTATACTTTCTTTCATTATCGATAAGTACAACTAATCAATATATGATATTCTCTTTTTTCAGAAGTTCCTCACATATTCCAATATATTTTTCTGTATAAATACTGCCCTTTTCCCAGATAAAATCAAAAGCATGCTGCATTTTAAAATCTGAAAGTCTGATTTCTTTCAATGTTCCATTCTTAAGTTCATCCGCTACTGCAATCTTATACATAAATGAAATTCCACAATCTCTTTTTAAAAGCCCGATAATTGTATGCATATTTTCCACTTCTGTATAATGGAGAAAATCTTTTATCCCCATTCCTCTTGCAAGAAGTAACTCCTCTAAAATATTTCTTGTCCCGGATCCCGGTTCACGTACAATCAGGCGCTCCTTCACCAGTTCCTGCATTGTTTCTGGAAATTTTTCTTTGAATGTGTGCTCTCTGGCACAAACTGCTATATACTCTTCCGTACTGTAATTTTTATGTTCATAATTTTCCTTCGGATAATTGCCCTCTACAAGCGCAAGATTAATCCTTCCTTCATCAAGCAATGTCAACAGCTGCGTTGTATTTCCATAATGTATATGCAGGTTTATCTCCGGATGGCTGATCAGGAAATCTGCTATTTTATCTACAATTGCATATTCTCCAATCGTCATCGTAACTCCTATGGAAAGTGATTCCATCTTATGGGATTCATTTCTTATCTCATTCATAATTGCCAGCTGATCATTTTTCATTGTCATCAGCCGTTTTCTAAGTATCTCTCCTTCCTGAGTCAGATACAACTGTTTATTACAATAAGAAAACAATTTGACATCATATTCCTTTTCAAAGAAATGAATATGTTGCGAAACTGCCGGTTGCGTAATATGTAACCTTCTTGCTGCCTCTGTGAAATTCATTGTATCACATACCGCAAGGAATGTATCTGTTCTAAAATCCAGCATAATCTTTTTCCTTTCATTGTCAATTTGATTTTTTAATAATTTTTTATTATCATTCGATAATATTATATAATTATTTATTATTGTTATCCAGTGTTATAATCTCTAGTGGAAACCCGTATGAACCAATAAAAGAATGAGAAAGAGGAAAAAACATGAATTTTTTTAACAAAAACCTAAACGGTATACTGGTTTGTTTTGTGATTGCGATTCCATCATGGCTTCTTGGAAAGGCTTTCCCGGTTATCGGCGGACCTGTCATCGCGATCCTGGCCGGAATGCTGATTACACTAGTATGGACCAATAAAGGAAAAGCCGAATCAGGTATCAAATGGACTTCTAAGATTATTTTACAGACAGCTGTTGTACTGCTTGGATTTGGAATGAATCTTGGTGTTATTCTACAGACTGGAAAGCAATCCCTTCCGATCATCGTATGTACGATAAGTACTTCTCTGATCATTGCGTGGGTTCTCCGCAAGATCATGAATGTCCCATCGAATACTTCGATTCTCGTAGGGGTCGGCTCGTCCATCTGCGGAGGATCTGCGATCGCTGCCACTGCACCGGTCATCGATGCAGATGATACTGAAGTTGCACAGGCAATCTCTGTAATCTTCTTCTTTAATGTTATCGCTGCCGTACTTTTCCCTGTACTTGGAAGTGCACTTGGCTTTGACACTACAAGTGGAAGCTCCTTCGGATTATTTGCCGGAACCGCTATTAATGATACTTCTTCGGTCACCGCTGCCGCCTCTACCTGGGACAGTATGTGGAAGCTCGGAAGTGAAACACTGAATACAGCCGTGACCGTAAAGCTTACACGTACACTGGCAATTATTCCGATCACACTGGTATTATCCCTGATCCGTGCGAAATCTGCTGCAAAATCCGGAAATGCTGACTCAGCATCAAACAAATTCAGCTTAAAGAGAGCATTTCCTATGTTCATCTTATACTTCATCATTGCAGCTGTGATCACAACTGTATGTATGACTATGGGGGTCAGTGCAGACGTATTTGCTCCGTTAAAAGAATTGTCGAAATTCTTTATCATTATGGCTATGGCTGCGATCGGACTTAACAGCAATGTTGTGAAATTGATTAAATCCGGCGGAAAACCACTTATGCTCGGTGGATGCTGCTGGATCGGAATTACCATCGTAAGTCTCGGAATGCAGCATATCATGGGAATCTGGTAATTATTTCATCCAGACAGACGCTTTGGTGATCTCTTTGAGACTCGTTACCCCGCACATTTTCATCGTGTCTTCCAGCTCTGTTCCAATCTTATCTATATAAGACTTTACGCCTTCTTCCGCACCTCCATAAACGGCAGTCACAAATGGTCTTGCAATGATGACTGCATCTGCTCCGAGTGCCAGGGCCTTGAATACGTCTACACCACTCCGGATTCCGCCATCTACAAATATCTTCATGGAATCCCCTACTGCCCTGGCGATCTCTTCCAGCACCTCTGCTGTCGCCGGGCACTGATCCAGCACACGTCCTCCATGATTCGATACTACAATTGCAGATGCCCCGGCCTCTTTTGCCTTCAGGGCTCCTCTGACTGTCATAACACCTTTTACAATAAATGGTATTCCTGCAATCTTTGCGATCTCTCCAAGTTCCTCCACTGTCTTACTTCCTGCCGGCGGCTCCATGTTCTTAAGAAATGGAAGTCCTGCTGCATCAACATCCATTGCCACTGCAAATGCCTTTGATTCCTGAACCATCTTCATCTTTTCTGCAACGGTATCTATGTTCCATGGTTTCACGGTCGGGATTCCGATTCCGTCTGTTTTCCCGATTGCTTTTGTCGCAGCAACCATCACATTACTGTCGAGACCATCTCCTGTAAATGCGGCAATCCCGTATTTTGCACATGCTGACACAAGAATATCATTATATCTCACATCATCCAGACAGTCGCCGTAATGTAATCCCACTGCACCAACCGGTCCTGCAAAAAATGGATATAAAAACTTCTTTCCGAAGAGCTCCAGGGATGTATCCACCGGTTTGTTTTCTGCAATTGTGTCCATCTGAACACGGATTTCTTTCCATTTATCATAATTACGGATAGCTGTATCTCCGATTCCCTTTGCCCCAGGTCCAGGCATCTGATTCTTGCAGGCGCGTCCATTACACTCCGGACAGGCCTTACAATAATTTCCAATACGTGTTCTTGCATTTTCTATACATTCTGAATAATTCATATTTTTCCTCTTTTCTTTCGCTTTCTAACATCTTCCACAGTTTCTGCAAGGATTACATCTTAATTTTTTCAGTTTTAAATTCCAGTCTTGAATTTCCGGTAACTTTTCCCCGGTTATCCACTTTTTCATCCCATAATGATCTGAAACCGTAACTTTATCCCCATTCCACTCAATCTCCAGTGGATATAGTGTAATATTTTCAGGATTCATACAGTTCTGATGAAGTCTTGGTGAATACACTTCTTCTCCCCAGGATACGGCCTGATCTATTGTCAGAATCCTTATATGCGTCTCACTGATACGTAAAATCTCCGGTTCCACTACACAATGATATCTTTCAGGTATTTCATTCTTGAAAACAGAAATAATTCCTAACGGCGTCCTGATCTTTTCATTCTTTTTCATCTTAATATCCGATTTCCTCCAGAATCCTCTCAACAAGTCTCACATTTTTCAGCGAAAATTCTTCCGTAACCGCCGGAATCTCATTTTCATCGATGCATCTGCCGAATTGTTCTACCTCCAGGCGATAATTCTGTGGAACTTCTACCGTCTTTACTTCTTCCTGCCCCTCATCCGTACGAATCGTATAGCTTAATTCTCCATCACCATTGAATGCAAATTTGGTTCCGGTAATACTTCCCTTCGTTCCATCTATCTCCAGACAGTCCAGTCTCCTGTCCTGATTCGTTGCAAGCGTCATGCCACAGGTAAATGCTGCTTTCTTTCCATCTGCGAATTCCATGACTACAGAAGTCAGCTTATCGATCTTTTCTTCCGAAAAGATTGCGGAAGCCTCGACTTTTTCTGGTTCTTCATTCAGAAGTCCTAACGTCAGGCTTGTGTTATATACTCCAAGATCGTATGTACACCCTCCAAGAGTCTCCCGTCTCATCCGGATATTTTCCTTATTATAATCCGATGTGATAAATGCGGAATCTATATAACAAACTTCTCCTATCGTTCCATCTTCTATCTCTTTCTTAATTGCAGTGATATATGGACTGTGCTGATACGCAAAAGCTTCCATAAGATATACATGATTCTCTTTTGCTGTTTCAAATAATTCTTTTACCTGCTTTTCACACGGTGCAAGCGGCTTTTCACACAGTACATGTTTACCGCTTTTCATAGCTTTCGCGGCCCACTCATAATGTAAAGTATTTGGCAGCGCAATATATACCGCTTCCACTTCCGGATCATCCAACAATTCTTTATAACTTCCATAGGCTTTCTCAAATCCGAATTTTTCTTTAAATTGTTCAGCTTTGTCTATGCTTCTTCCGGCAATTGCATATAATTCGCAGTTGTATGCCTGTATCATTCCCGGAATGGTACAACTTCTGGCAATTCCGGCAGTTCCTATAACGCCCCACTTGATTTTTTTCATTGTTTTACGCCTCGCTTATGTATGATAATTTTATTTTAGCACTTTTGGAAACATTATCCTACAAAAAAAATGTACCTTTTATCCTTATTACTCGGGCACTGAAATTTACTTTTTCAAATCAGCCGTTTTTCATATTTGGGGAATACTTTGTGCTGTACATAACGCCCCATACCCCACTTCCTCATTCGGATACTCGTCAAATCCCGGTACTTTTTTCGCTCCACGTCTCAGATACGCCTTCACCTTTTCCCCATATAGATATGGATCGTTTCCTCTCACAATCCCCCATTCCATCAAAAGCGCTGCACTTCCTGTCACAAATGGCGTGGCAAAGGATGTTCCTGTAAATGCCGCATATCCTCCGCCTACTGTTGTTGTCATAACTTCCACTCCCGGTGCCACAAGATCCGGTTTCACCATATTTGTAAGTCTGGTAAATCCTCTTCCCGAAAAATCCGCATATGCAAATGTCCTTGCGTCATATGCTCCTACGGATATTGCACGGCTGGCAGAAGATGGAATTGTGAGCGTCGTAGCATCTGTTGGAAACAAGAATCCTGTTCCACGGTTCAATACATTGTCGCTTGGAAGCCACATTTCATATTGTCCTGTCACGATCTTCCCGGCACTTAGAACAATTCTCCATATTCCTTCTGTCAGATAACTTTCTACCGGAAGCAGATCTATATAGATTTCCTGGGAAATGCTGTAAGGACTTGGTTCTCCATAATAAAGCAGTATTTCTGTCTGACCAATTCGGAAGCGATGTGGTCCCAATATCTCCGGTACCGGTCCGACCCGCACTCCCGAAGGATTGATGATCGAAATCTCTATTTGATCCGTATATTCTTTCCATATCTGGATACTGATCGATGACTGTCTGCTCTGAATTGCAAGCTGGATTGTCTCTTCTCCTTCTGAAATAATTCTACCGGAAGTATGCCCGGCACTTGCCGCTTCATTTCCGGTTCCGATGCAAAATACACTCTTCCATATATTGGACACATCATCGATATACCGCTCCAGAAGTGTCGTCCCGTCATGTCCGCCGTATGTATTTCCAAAACTGATATTCACAGCTACAGGCATCCGAAGCTCCAGTGCCTTTCTTATTATATAATCGATCCCCATCATTAGCTCTGTCGTTCTTGGGAATCCTTCCTGTATGGGATTACCAAGTTTTACAACGATCAATTCACTCTGCATGGCAACTCCGGCATAACGTCCTCCACTGTTACTTCCATTTCCTGCTGCTACTCCCGCCACTGCCGTACCGTGTCCGGAAATGTCCTGGCTTCTCACAAGCCTTCTCTGTTCTGATACAGTTTGTGCATTTAATGCTTCATCTATTTGTCCTTTCGTATACTCCACACCGATGCTGTATCCAACCGGTGCTGTTTCCCCATCTGCCGGATTCAGAGACTGATCCCACAGATACCGAATCCTCGTGCTTCCGTCCGCATTTCGAAAATCTATATTCGCATAATCGATTCCCGAATCTATGATTGCAACCAATATTCCCTGTCCATACAGAGAAAGGCGTGTATCCTGTACCGCATTGATACAAGACACACGCCTTCCTTCTGCCGCCTGAAAAAACAGCCGTTTTGGTTTTTCTACATATTCAACTTCCGGAATTCCCGATAAGATGTCGATTCGGGATTCTGTAATTCGGATGACTGCATATTCATTTTGAAGTTCTGTTACTTTGGATGCTATCTTCCTGACTCGGTCTAGATTTACGGAATATTTGATGATCAGATCCCATTCCCGGTCAAGCGGATCATATCCAACATTTAAATTCAAGGATTTTTCCCGCTCATCTTCCGCGGAATTCAGTGCAAGATTTAAAAGATTTTCTAGTTTCTGACTGGTCATACATTAACTCCAGATGCTTTTGTTATTAATATATGTGCTTTGTAAGCCATAGGGGACACTGAAAAAGCCACTTTTTCACGTCCCCTATGGCGTCATCACTTCTCCCAGCACTCGCCCCACTGCCCCGGCAAAATCATTAATATTCTGAATCTGTACCAGTTCTCGGTCGAATATCTCTCTTGCTGCCTCTCTGGATTTTGCACTTCCCATGAAGATTCCTATGACCTGAATTCCTTTTTGCTTTAACCTCTGAACTTCCCTTGCTGTATCCTCTATTGCCGGCTGATCAGTATATTCCTTGTTCGTATAAAAAGCTCCCTCACCGATATTCTGGTCGTCCATAGGGTTTGCATCCGTCAGTACAAGTAAAATTCTTTTTGCTTTCTTACTTGCTTCCATCAAATATCCTGCTGCACGCAGAGCCAGTCCGTCCCGGTTATTTCCTGCCGCAACATATCCGAATAATTCATTTCCAACCTTTTCTTCTTCATAATCTTTAAAGATCCGCATCACCGTAAAGCCCCGGATACTGCAATAGGAATATATCTGTGCCGGTATTCCACACTCTTCCAGACTTTCTGCCAGGACATATGCCTGCGCCGCAATCTGTTCCTGCATCTGCTTTCTGGAAGACGATGCATCGATCAGCATATCGACTGAAAATCCCGGAATCTCCACTTCTTCTTTCCGTTCGAATACTCTTGGATTATCCAGATAAACTGCTTTCCATACTTCTCTCGGATTGATCTTCCCGTGCGTTGCCATTTCTGGAAATGTCTCGTCCTGTGTCTCCAGACAGATGCGTAATTTCTCTGTAAGTTTTCTTATACTGTTTCTGTATATTACACGATTCTTCTCATAATACTGTTTATTTCTCTCATATTGTTGGGCAGATTCTTTTTGAAATTCCAGGATTTCCTGTCGTTCTCGTTTTCTTTCTATTTCCGAAAGTTCTTTTAATTTTGTTTCGCTCTTCTGCTTTTCTTTCCATCCTGATCTTCCTCTTGTAAAGAGTACATGACAATTCTTATGTTTATCCACACATATCTCCCGCTCTATTCTTTCCTGCTCAGTCTGCGGGTACATATTCTTGCCAAAGCAGGCTTCTACATATATTCTTGCCTCCCCCGGATCATTTTTTAATGAGAACTGCACCAGATAATGCTTTGACCGCTCTATAACTCCTGTTTTTTCCTCACTGCCAACGTCTTTATCTTCATAATGCTTCGCCCGTACATATGTGGCACTCACTTTTCCAACAGAATGGAATGCTCCGGCAACTTTCTGAAGAAAGTAAACACCTTTTTTTTTTCGCAGCTTTTGACGGACGATAAGAAAAATATTTCCACAGATTCTCTCGTGTCTGTTCCAGAATCTCATCCGTTGTCATCTCTTCCGTATAGGAAAATGCATGCAGCAGTTCTTCCTCCTCTGTAGTTAGTTCGGATGGCTGTCCCAAAATTTCTCTGCAATGTGCATTCCGGATTTGTTCTATCCTTGCATATTCTTTATAATTCCTGTAACGGTTCAGATTATCCAGCGCATACTCCCTTCGCAGTTCTTCCATTACTGATCTTATTTTTCTTTCTTTTTGGTACAATGCATTCTCAAGTCCGATCCAAAGAAGACCTTCATACAGTTCCCGGTCTTTTCCTCCCAGCTGATTAAAAAAATCATCTATTTTCTCCTGATCGTACCATTTGTAAGTCAGACCGATAATCAGATTCAGATACATATCTGCCGTTCCGTTCGATGCAAATGCAAGGAAAAGTGGTTCAAGTTCATAATTTTCTGCCGCCGCCCATATAAAATTGCATGCTCTTTTTGCTTCTCTTAATTCTTGTTCTTCTATTTCCGCCATGCTATAACACACTACTTTCCTGCTACTTCACAAACAAATCTTTCTTCACCGTTTTCTTCGAGATTCTTGTACGGATCGTATCACGAATCAGGGTCTGTTCATAGGTATCAAATGTTTTATTGGTAATTCCCATATCCAGTGCCGTAAATATATCAAGTCCTTTTTCCATCAGACCGACTGCTCCTAAGAGACCACGCAGATCCAGAGCCTTGGAAGATATCTCTCCATTTTCACATTTCTTATGTAATTCCAGAAACATAAATGTCAGTTCTCCTGCTCCTTCTTCCCTGATGTCCGGGTAATGCTTTCTTATTAATTTAATCAGACTTTCCTTTGAAATCATCGGCATCTGGATTACGACAAATCTGGATACCAGTGCTTCATTCAGTTCTTTTGTACCCGCATATCCGTAATTCATCGTTGCAATGAATCTTGTCGCCGGATGTAATTCCATACGTTCGTATCCTGGAACATCAATTGTCCGCCGGAAGTCCAGTGTCGCATGAAGTACTGCCATTGCTTCACTTTTTGCCATGTTGATCTCATCTAATATGGCAAATCCACCGGCTTTTGCCGCTGTATACACCGGCCCCGGTCTGAAAGATACCTCTCCCCCACGGAATGTATCCATACCAATCAATGAAGCTGCATCCATATTCACATGAAACGACACATCCCACCGTGGTCTTGCAAATACTCCCGCCAGATTCTCTGCAAACAGACTCTTTCCCGTTGCTTTCGGACCTGCCAACAGAATATTCTCTCCACACAAAATTGCGGTAATTGCCTGCTCCCAGACTTCTTTTCCATAGTAAAATTGTTCCAGTTTCGGAATTCTTGAACCATATTCTTGTTCTACCGGGTATGTTTCCCTATATTCTGTTATCTCACGGATCAGCTCATCTCTGATTCCAAGTTCTCTTAATTTTTCCAGCAATTTCTAAGGCTCCCTTTCTGAAATGTTGTTATTTATAGATATACACTATCCACTTCTCCATATTTTATTACTTAAAAATACACGAATCAAGGATTTTCCCTTTTTCTTACAAACTGCAGGAATTTCTTCACCGCTACTGAAGCATTCTTCTCATTCTTTACCGCGATCACAATCTCCCGGTGCAGCTCCGGTTTCAGACTTCTTGTTACGATATGATAATCGCATCTTTTCATCACCAGTTCCGACAGTATCCCGATTCCCAGCTCGTTTTCCACCATAGACATCACTGCATAATCGTCCCCGGAATAATAAGAAATGTGCGGTGCGATCTTATTCTTCCTGAAATGCTCTTCAATCTCCTGATTGCCGCCCTCCTGAAGTAATATAACCGACTCGTCTTCAAATGCTTTTAATGGAATCTCTGTTTTTTCTGTCATTGGATGCTTTTCTGGAAGAACGGCCAGCATTTCATCCGTCATAATGTCAATGGTATCATAGTCCGTCCGCACCGGCCGGATCAGGAATCCGAAATCTACCAGCCCCTCAGCAATCCACTGCTCGATTTTGGAATAATCTCCCGTATGCAGTTCAAAATCAATTCCCGGATATAATTTTCGGAATTCTTTCATCACCCCCGGCAGATAGTGACACGCAATACTGCTGAATACCCCGATCCGGATCAGTCCCCGGTCCATTCCTGTGATTTCTCCGGCTTTTTCCCACATTCTTTCTTCTGCCATTGCCAGTTCCCATATATAGGGGATGAGCTGTTCTCCGTCTGAAGTCAGACACACTCCTGCGTGACTTCGTTTTAATAATGTCATCTGAAGTTCCGTTTCCAGAGACTTCACAATCTGTGTGACTGCTGACTGAGAGTATTTATAAAAATCTGCTGTTTTTGAAAAGCTCTCTAATTCCACTACTTTTAAGAAAATTGTATATTTTGAATATCTCATGATTCTACATTCTCCTTATGTCTTTTTTGATTATTTTTCAAAATATTTTGTTTTCTTATTCTCATCATGATAAATATGAATTTTACTTATATTCTATTCTACTATATAATAAAAAACAAGAAAACTATTACATAGGAGGAATCGCCGATTATGTCGACAAAAAAAGCCAATCTGATTCTTACAACCTGCTCTATGGCATGGGGAACTTCTTATATATTTATGAAACTTGGAATTGAGGGACTTTCCCCTCTGATGCTGATGGCTCTGCGTACAGGAATCGCATTTCTGATTCTGGTACTTATATTTTTCAAAAGGTTACTGAAAGTTAATAAAAGACTTTTACTCTACAGTGCCATCACCGGCTTTCTGCTTTTTACAAACCTTACGCCAATCCTTTACGGATTAAATACAATCACTGCTTCTCAGAGTGGATTCATCCTCAGCACCACCGTTGTGCTTGTTCCGGTCATTCATGCAGTTATTTCCCGGAGACTTCCGGAGCATCATGTCAGGCTTGGAATCATTATCGTATTAATCGGAATGGTACTGATCAACGGCGGTGATATATTTGCTGTCAAGCCCGGAACGCTGCTTTGTATGCTTTCGGCTTTCAGTTATTCAATCAATATTGTATTAAACAGCTATTTTACCAGACAGGTAGATCCACTTGCACTCGGAGTCTACCAGCAGGGCTTTACCTGTCTTTATTCCATAATCGGTCTGCTGGTGTTCGGATCCCCGATATTTCCGAGCACCGCGTTGGACTGGATCTCCGTTCTTGGACTTGCTCTTTTGTCCTCAGCTTACGGATTCGTTGTACAAACTGTTGTGCAGCAATATACAACACCGGAGAATACCGGATTCCTGTTCTCCCTGGAACCGATCTTTGCAGCGATTTTTTCCTTCATCTTCCTGCATGAGAAGCTCACGGAGATGGGATATCTCGGAGCCATTTTCATTCTTGCAGGAGTGTTTACCGCTATCGATGCCAAAAGTACGGTAATGGAATTGATCACCGGAAAATCCGTTGCAGAAGTTACATCCAAAAGATAGCAGAAAATCCGTTGTCTTATCCTGATATGTTCCCTTTACCGGAACTCCAGTAAAACAGGACATACCATTGACTGACAACGGATTTTTATCTTTTCTATAAAATCTCTGCTTCTAATTTTCTATAAATCGCATCTGCAAGAATTTTATGACTCTGTCCATCCATATGCTCCTGATCTGCTTCCGACGGACTCGCATAATCTGCTGCCCGCATGAATCGTTTGCCATACTTTCCGGCCACTTTTTCATATACCGGTTCTAATTTCTTTGATACTTCTACAGATTCTAGCGAAAATTCCTGATCATATCCGTCCTGCCATACCTTTTCTCCCAGATAGATCGGAGATATCACAAGAACCTTCATCTTATCTGTATACTGATTGATCTGCTCCAGTAACCTGGCAATTCCTTTTCCGATGATTTCTGCTGACGCTCCGAATATGGTTTTGCAGTCATTCGTTCCAAGCATCAACACGACTGCATCCGGCGTGTGCGTCTCCAATAATGTCGGAAGCAATTCTGTTCCCCGTCTTCCCAGGCGAAGCGGATCTTCAAATATGGTCGTTCTTCCACACAGACCTTCCTCAACAATTCTAATATCTCGGTCCGCCAGTTTTTCCTGTAAGATTCCGGTCCATCGTTCTTCCCACGGAAAACGCTTTCCGGTCTCTCCATCTAATCCCCACGTATTCGAATCCCCAAAGCATAATATCTGTTTCATTACTTCCTGCACCTGCCTTCTGAGCTTTTCTCTCTTTTATCTTTCAATAATTGAAGTTTAACACTGTTTTCCTATTAAGTCAATATGTTTTATATGTTTACTGTGTTTTTGCTTTTCATTATGCTTTCTTTTATGTTATACTATCTTATAGTTTGTTCGTACTGAACGCACAAGGAGGAATTATCATGGACGAAAGATTAAAACAACAACTTGATTTCATTCTCGAAATTGATAAAGAAAAGAATATATTAAGACAAACCCACCTTTCCGGACACGGAAGACGTGAAAACGATGCGGAACATGCCTGGCATATGGCAATTATGGCATACCTGTTAAAAGATTATGCCAATGAACCCGTCGATATCGCAAAAGTTATGATCATGTGCCTGATCCATGACATTGTGGAAATTGACGCCGGAGATACTTATGCCTACGATACAGAAGGATTAAAGACGCAGAAAGCACGTGAAGATGCTGCCAAAGAACGGATTTTCTCACTGTTACCAGAAGATCAGAAAAAAGAACTGACTGCACTCTTTGATGAATTCGAAAATTACCAGACACCAGAATCCAAATTTGCACATTCCCTGGATAACCTGCAGCCATTGCTTCTCAATAACAGTAACGGCGGTGGCGACTGGCGTGAGCATCAGGTTACTTCCGAACAGGTATACGGAAGACAACAGAAAACGCAGCTGGGATCTGAGACTTTATATAAAGTAACAGACCAGATACTCAAAGAAAATATAGAAAAGGGAAATATTAAAGAATCATGAGCAATGTTTTTCTTTCTACAGGACCTGCCACCGGCAGTCCCTGTAGAATGCATAATAAACAAAACATCATATTATTTTTCTATTAATACCTTTTATTCTCTCCTATAATATTAATTTCTTCCTGCTCTCTATTAATTTAAAATAGAAAACGCCATAACCACAATCCCAAGAACCACTAATATCACACCCGTCGCCCGGTTCAATGTCTTCGGTGTTGCCTTATTCGCAAATACTGCCGCAATCCTTGCCCACAACAGTGTGAACACAATACATAAGATCCACACCGCTATATTCGGCATTCCCCCGATTGCAAAATGCGAAACTGCACCGGTAAAGGCAGTAAATGTCATGATGAACACACTCGTTCCTACCGCCGTCTTAAGCTCATAGCCCAGGACAGAGGTCAGGATCAAAAGCATCATCATACCGCCTCCGGCACCGATAAATCCACAGATAAATCCGATCATGACACCACAGATTAACGACTGTACTGCACGTTTCTTCGGCGATACTTTTTCCATAGCTTCTTTTGTTGTCATGACAGGTTTTACGATGAACTTAATGCCGAGCAAGAATGTCATAAATACCGAGAAATTTCCCATCGTTGTAGATGGTACCAGACTGGACACATAACTTCCCACAACGGTAAAGGCAAGTACGCTGACCATCATGATCAGACCATTCTTCACATCCAGATTCTTATTCTTTCCATATGTATAGGCAGATACTGCGCTTGCAAGTACATCTGATGAAAGTGCAATTCCGACTGCCATATATGGATCCATTCCAAGAAATGTGATCAGCATCGGACTGATCACTGCCGCCGCACTCATTCCTGCAAATCCGGTTCCGAGTCCGGCTCCCATCCCCGCGAAAAATGTTACGATAATCATTAATATTGTATTCATCTAGTTCTTTTCCTCCAACATCTTCTCTATATTCGCTTCCATATGCGCCATTCCTTTTTGAAGTGCTTTTCTTGTATCTTCATCCATTCCTTCAAATAGTTTTTCAACGAACGACTGCTGAAGTTTCTGTCCTTCTTGGATAATCTCTTTTGACTTTTCTGTACAGATCAGATTGACTTTTCTTCGGTCACCTTCTACACTTTTCCGCTCCAGATAGCCTTCATTCACAAGTTTATCCACATTTACCGATACAAGATTGGCTTTAATTTTTCGTATTTCTACGATGTCTCTGGCAGTTTTGTATTCTGGGTTGTTCGCCAGGAAAAGTAAGATGTCAAATGCGGTCTGTGGAATATTCAGTTCATGACATAACGGTTTGCAGGTCTCACTGTATGCCTTTGACAGCTTTTCTGCAAATTCGATTCCTGTGTTCATATATGTAGCTCTCCTTTTTATTTCAATTTTGAACTATTCATTTTTGTATTAATATAACACTTAGAAATAATTTTGTAAAGTACTATCTGATATGCACTTATATGCCAGTGCAAAGCAAAAGCCTTCCGAGTACCGACTCAGAAGGCTTTCCTGCTCTTTTAAAAATGAGCTGTTTTATTTCGATTACTATATTTCCATCATTCCGGACATAACACATCCACCAACTGCTCCACATTTTTTCATATCATTCCACTGTTCTTCATCGAACTTTATTCCGCCTATTCCATACACCGGAATGCTGACTTCCCGGCAAACTTCTTTTAAGAATCCCAATCCTCTTGGCGGTAATCCCCTCTTACAATCTGTCGCATAGATATGCCCTGCCGTAAGATAGGAAGCTCCCAATTGCTCTGCTTCTTTCGCTTCTTCTACAGAATGTATAGAAATTCCAATCTTTGTAAATTTTTTCTTTTCTTCATCAGTTATTTTTTGCAAAATTGGAAGTGGCAGATGTACAGATGTACATCCCAGTTCTAGTGCAGTCTTCCAGAAATTATGAAGAATACAAGACACCTGATAACGGCTGCAAATATTCATTACTTCTTTTGCCAATGTCCCATATTCCTCTTCTGTCAGATCTTTTTCTCTTAAGATCACAGCTTCCGGATGTATCTTGCAGACTCTTTCTATCTGCTCTAAAAACGGGCGGTTGCATAATTTCCGATTGCTGACTGCAATGATTTTAAAGTTCTGATTGTTTACAGATTTTATCACTGACAACTCCTTTCAGCTGTATTCGGCATGTTTTTAACACAAGATGCTCCCTGTTACACATAGATATAATCACTCATCACCGGTTGAAGATTGTGTTTCAGAAGTGCCTGATAGACCTCATCCACCGAACGTCCATCCGAGATTTCAAACTGATCGTCACCCTTGTCTTCGATATCTTCTACATGACTTCCGATACCGGTACTTACACCAGCAGATATCTTCGTTGCTGCAATACTTACCAGATTATCGCGGACTCTTTCACACTCTCGTGTCGAAACCGTGATGCTTGCAAATGGCATAAACAGGCGGTATGCACACACTACCTGCAGAAGCTGCGGCTCATGCACATCCATCGGATTGATCCGGTCATTATTGATGATCGGACGAAGTCTCGGACAGGAAAATGCGATCTCTGCATGTGGATATTTTCTCTGTAATAAGTAAGCATGATATCCGGTCGCAAATGCATCTTTTCTGAAATCATCCAACCCCAGAAGTGCACCGAATCCGACTCCGCGCATGCCGCCTTTCAATGCTCTTTCCTGTGCATTGACACGATATGGATAGATTCTCTTATGTCCCGCAAGATGAAGTGTCTCATATTTATCCGAATTGTATGTCTCCTGGAATACCGTTACATAATCTGCCCCACATTCATGCAGATATGCGTATTCGTCTGAATTTACCGGATAAACCTCCAGACCAATAACTTTAAAATATTTTCTGGCGATCTTACATGCTTCACCGATGTATTCTACTGTAGATTTGTTACGGCTTTCTCCTGTCAGAATCAGGATTTCCTGCAGACCTGTCTCAGCGATCGCCGCCATCTCTTTTTCGATCTCTTCCGCATTTAACTGTGCACGGTTGATTTTGTTATGGCAATTAAAACCACAGTAAATGCAATAGTTCTCGCAATAATTTGCGATATAGATTGGTGTGAACATATAGACACTGTTACCAAAATGTTTTCTCGTCTCGATCTGCGCTGCCTGCGCTATTTCCTCCAGAAATGGCAGTGCTGCCGGTGACAATAACGCCTGAAAATCTTCCGGTGTGCGCTCTGCATGTGCCAGTGCACGTTTTACATCTTCTGCTGTATATGTATTATAATCATAAGCCTCCATGGCTGCCACGACCTGGTCGAGTATTTCTGATCCGATATCCTCCATGCCTGGAAGATAGGTCATGTGATCGATCCGGTTCTTCTTCTGGTCTTCCAGAATCGCCTCACTTAGAATGCTTTCATTAATATGTGTATCTTCATGATTTGTTCCCATTTGTCGTGCCTCCTAATCCTGCAGAAATCCGGTCAGCGGTGAAGATGCACTTGCACCACGCTCAATCGTTCTTCCAAGTCCGGAAAGGTACGCACTTCTGCCCGCTTCGATTGCTTTCTTAAATGCTTCTGCCATCGCCGGTACATCTCCCGCAGTCGCAATTGCTGTATTTGCCATAACTGCGGCTGCTCCCATCTCCATTGCCTCGCATGCCTGGGACGGACGTCCGATTCCGGCATCTACGATGATTGGCAGATCGATCTCATCGATCAGGATCTGAATAAAGTCTTTTGTGCTAAGCCCTTTATTTGATCCGATCGGTGCGCCAAGCGGCATGATACATGCTGCACCGGCATTTGCAAGATCTCTTGCAGCATTCAGATCTGGATACATGTACGGCATAACCACGAATCCTTCTTTTGCAAGAATTTCTGTAGCTTTGATCGTCTCATAATTATCCGGAAGGAGATATTTCGAATCTCTTACCACTTCCACTTTGACGAAATTTCCACATCCGACTTCTCTGGAAAGTCTGGCAATACGTACTGCTTCTTCTGCATTTCTGGCTCCTGATGTATTCGGAAGAAGTGTCACATCTTCCGGAATATAATCCAGAATATTTGCCAGACCGCCTTCATTTGCACGACGGAGTGCCAGTGTGATAATCTGTGCCCCTGCTTTTTCCACACATGCTTTCACCAAATCCAGTGAAAATTTTCCTGAACCAAGTATAAAACGGGACGTAAATTCTTTTCCTCCAAGGGTAAATGTATCCGCTTTCTTTATTTCTGTGTTGTCCATAATCCAATCCTTCTTTCTTATTATTTGTCTTTTCTATAATGTTTTTTACACATCTTCTTCCCCAAGAATCAGACGTGTGATCATATTTGCTTCATGCGCTGCACAGATTGCCACTCTCGGTGCCATCAGACCATTTCCATACGTTGGTGCCGTCTCGCGGTCTCCGCACAGGTAAAAGTTCTTCATTAACTTCTGTGTGCGAATCGTATTACTGCTTCCGTATCCTGCCATACCGGTTGCCGATACCAGTTTCTTTTCCGGAAAATGTTCCAGTATTCCATTTACCAGCATTGCTTTCGCTTCTGGATTATCGAATGCTTCACACACAATCAGGTCGTCACAAAATAATTTCGTAAGATTTTCTTCTGTGACTTTTACGCAATCTGTATCGATATCCAGATATGGATTGATCTTTAACAATAATGATTTCAGCGCATCTGTCTTATACATCCCGATATGCTCCATAAAATACTGCTGCCGGTTCAGATTCGTGATATCCACCACATCAAAATCAATCAGATGCAGATGGCCGACTCCGATTCTTGCAAGTGCATATGCCACGTTTGACCCCAATCCGCCAAGCCCGGCAATCGCAACCCTCCCCGCTGACAGAAGTTTCTGTTTCTCCGGAGAATGTCTCTCATTTAGTGCTGCCACAATCGCTTCTTTACTAAGTACTTTTTCTTTCTCTGTATTCTCCGTCATATTTTCTAATCCGGTTTCTTCCATGAATGTTAGCCTCCTCCCACGAATGTCACAACTTCCAGACGGTCGCCGTCTTTTAACATGGTATCGGAATAGCTGTATTTCGGAAGAATATCTCCATTTAACTCTACAGCGATTCTTTTTACCTGATACTGATTCTGTTCCAGATATTCTGCAACAGTCGTATCCTCTGTCAGATTGATTTCTTTTCCATTTACGATAATCATGCGTTCTCCTTTCCCGGATCATACTTTCAAAAGTACTTGTCAGATAAAAAAGAGTTCACGAAGTAAATACACCCGTGGTGGTGCACCCCTTCGTGAACTCTCGTTCACTCTCAACTTATCCGATATTCTATTGTTCCTGATTTACGTCACATAGCAACAAAAAGAGAGATACCAACTAAATGCATCTCTCCTAAAATCTACGTTATACATTCCTACGTTGGCATTATCCAAATCAGGTATATGGGTCGAAGTTCTTAACTTCCTCTCAGCCTGTACACAAGCTCCCCGTGTTTTATCTACATGTTTAAGTATAGAAACACTTGCACGAAATGTCAACTCATTTTTTCTGATTTCTGACTTATCTGTCTGACCAGACTTCGTCGGCAATCTCTTTTACAAGCTTAAGCTTTGCCCACTGTTCTTCTTCTGTCAGCTTATTACCGATCTCGCAGGATGCAAATCCGCACTGCGGACTTAAGTATAAGCGGTCAAGCGGAACATATTTTGCTGCTTCGTGGATTCTTGCGATTACTTTTTCTTTGTCTTCCAGTTCCGGTGTCTTGGTTGTTATAAGTCCAAGTACGACCTTCTTATCGCCGGATACCTTTGCAAGTGGTGCAAATCCGCCGGATCTCTTGTCGTCATATTCCAGATAATATGCATTTACATTTTCTTCTCCGAATAACAAATCCGCTACGGAATCATATGCTCCGGAACTGAAGAATGTAGAATGATAATTTCCACGGCATACATGTGTATTGATCACCAGATCTTCCGGTGCCTGTGCTACTACCTGGTTATTCAGTTCCAGAAGGAGTTTCTTGTAATCTTCCAGTCTCTGTCCTGTTCTTCCGGTCAATGCAACTGCCATCTTCGCATCTACCATTCCGCCCCATACGCAGTCATCAAACTGAAGGTTACGGCAGCCTGCTGCATAGATTTCCTGCACGAATTCACCGTATGCCTTAATCACATCCTCGGCAAATGCTTCTTCCGATCCATAGATTTCTAATGTTGTATTCAGAAGCTGTGCCCCAGTAAAGTATGCATAGAACTGTCCCGGTGACGGGATAGTCTGTTTTGCGACAGTATTTTCATCTTCTAATGCTTTGATGAATTTGAAATGCTCTACGAAAGGATGATTCTTTACTGAAATCTTTCCCGTCATGTATGTATCATCAATCATTGCAGCTTCTGCGTCAAATGTTGTATTCCCCTCTACTGTCTTCTGATGCTCGATACCTTCAAATCCCCACATGAAATCCAGATGCCATGTCGATCTTCTGAATTCTCCGTCCGTGATCACATGATATTCAAGTTCCTTAATCTTTGCCACCAGTTCCAGGATGCATTCATCTTCTACTGCGGTCAGTTTTTCCTGTGAGATTGTCCCTTCTTCGAAATTCTTTCTTGCGTCTTTTAATTTCTGTGGGCGTAAAAAACTTCCTACAAAGTCGTAACGAAATGGTGTGTTCATGATTATTTTCTCCTTGCCGGCAGGGACTTAGGTTTTCTGTCTTTTTTGTTGTCCCTGATGGCTTTCTTTTATATTTTTCATATTCTTGATGATGTTCTCAATCGATGGATTTATTATAATTTGTTTTGATAAACTTGTATAATACAAAAAAATGTGTATTTGTCATAGTTTTAAACTATATCAAATATCCCTTTCAAATCATCAACCGACTATCTACAGAAGCTGCCACCGATAACTTCTCCGGCATACCATAATCATATATCCATTATATCAATTATAGTTTTCACTTATTTTTATCACAGTTGTATAATTTATTCGGATGAAAATATGAAAGGAAGCGCTTTATTATGGAGGAAAAAACACTTTTTCCCAGAGAAGAAAAATCAGAAATCTTATTTAAGAAAATATCCGAAGATAAATGGGCATGTGAAAAACTGATGGAAACATTCTGCAGTTATCTGTTCAGTAATGATGGTGTCGATCTTCCCGATTCTCCGTCTTCTACAGAATTTGCACAGGCTCTTTTTAATTCTTATCGCAATCGGGATTTATCTGCGTTTCTGATGGCTATCTGCCAGAATACAGTCTTTGATCTTTTAAGAAATGCATTCCTGATTCCCTATCGGTTCAATGCGGACGGAAAACAGAATCCGATGATCATGACAGATGAAAACGGAATGTTACTTCCTGAATATAAGAGATCGATTCATGAACGGGAATACCGTCATTTCCATGAGGTATATACAGATCTCGGAGCTCCAAAGAATATTTTTCTGGCACAGGCATACCGTTACAGCCATTCTTATACATCTGACGATATGGAACCGGAACAAAACATTCTGGAAAAGAGTAACGGTGTACTGTTGATCCGTGAATTACCGGATACCGTAAAATTAAAAGAAACCGAAGCAGAAGCTTATTCTGCTATTCTGGATATTGTCATAAAACTTCAGAAAGAGCTTCCTATGTCCTATGTATTCTATGGACAGGATTCTCTTGTTGAAGATAATACCCGTTATGATGAGATCGGAGTTTTCCTTCCGAATTCACATTTCTTAAAAAATCTGGAACGCCACGTTTCCAAAGCAGAGGCGATCATTTATGCAGACAACTAATTCTGACTTTATTGATATTATGGAAAAAAATCATATGGAGATTCCATGGCATGACTACGCCAATGATGACAGTAATGTGTTGATTGCAGAAGCCGGACTGATCGAGAAAGCTTCTGTCATCGGCCGTGTTGGGTTAATCATGCTCTCCTGTGGAACCGGCGCATGGCGTGTACGGACTTCCATGAACCGGCTTTCCAAAGAGCTTGGTGTAACCTGTACGGTAGACGTGGGATTGATGTCCATTGTATTTAACTGTTTCGATGGAAACGATTGTATTTCCCAGTCGTTGAGTATTGCCAATACGGGAGTGAATACCTCCAAGCTTTACCGCATGGAACAGTTTGTAGATCATTTTCCGGAAGAAGAAGCACATATGACCGGTGAAGATATCCATAAACGACTGGATGAAATTGAAGAAATCCATGCTCTTTATTCACCTGCAAAGCTGGGGCTTGCCGCAGCTCTTGCCTGTTGCGGTTTTACTTTTTTACTCGGAGGCGGACCGGTTGAGATGGCTCTTGCTTTTATTGCCGCCGGGATTGGTAATCTGATCCGTACGAAACTGATCAAACACCATTACACACTGTTTTTGAATATAGCAGTCTCTGTTTCAGCAGCATGTTTTACCTATGCAGTCTTTCTGAAACTTGCGGAACTTGTCTTTCACATTCCAGAATTTCATGAAGCTGGTTATATCTGCTCGATGCTGTTCATCATCCCGGGATTTCCATTTATTACAAGCGGGATCGACCTTGCAAAGCTGGATCTGCGTTCGGGACTGGAGCGGCTTACTTATGCAATCATTATCGTTATGGTTGCCACTTTATTTGCATGGATCATGGCTTTACTTCTGCATCTGGAACCGGCCAATTTTACGGCACTGCATCTAAGTGCTGCTGCCCGTCTGATTTTCCGTGTGATTGCAAGCTTTTGCGGAGTATTCGGTTTCTCGATCATGTTCAACAGTTCTCATTCGATGGCTGCAACGGCTGCATTTATTGGTGCCATTGCCAATACACTCCGGCTTGAACTTGTTGATTTCACACATATGCCTCCGGCCGCCGCCGCATTTATCGGGGCTCTGACTGCCGGATTGCTTGCTTCTTTTATTAAAAAGAGTAATGGATATCCAAGAATCTCGCTTACCGTGCCTTCTATCGTGATCATGGTTCCGGGACTTTACCTGTACCGTGCGATTTATAATTTCGGGATTATGTCCCTGACGGATGCGGTTTCATGGTTCACTTCTGCGATTATGATTATTGTGATGTTGCCGCTTGGACTGATATTTGCGAGAATTCTGACCGATCGTACGTTTCGGTATTGTACGTAAAAGCTCTCATTTTAGATAGCTTCTTTCTTTTACTAAAAGCACTCTCCGCCTTATCAAAACTTTACGAGGAATTTCACATTACATTTTCTTATGGAAATATTGTCAAAGACCCGCAAAATCATCATCCGTAGTTTCTACAAAATCAGGCACCGGAAACGAGTTTTCATTTCGCCTCCGATGCCTGATTTTTTTACTTCTGCTCCTTATATTCCATCACAACATTAATAGTCTACGATAGAACTTGTATACATTTTTATTAATTATCTCTTACAACATATGTGCTCTTAACTCTTCCGGCGTCATCTGAGACAACATAGCCGGTGCGATATCGAATACGCTTCTTGCTCCTGATTCACCTTTCTGTGAAAGTCTGTATGCTGCGCGTGCATAAGCCACCAGAACACTTCCTGTGAATTCCGGATTGGAATCCAGTCTCAGAGAATATTCGATCACATGCTTGTTGCCTTCACATCCAGTCTCTCCTGTACGGATCACGAATCCACCGTGAGGCATCTTGCTGTGATTTGCTTTTAACTCTTCTTCTGTGATAAATGTTACGGTTGTGTCATACTCATCGAAGTAGTTTGGCATTGTCTTGATAGCCTCTTCGATGGCTGCTTTGTCTGCACCTTCTTCTGCAACTACATAACACTCTCTTAAATGTTTCTGTCTTGTTGTCAGTTCCGGTTCGCTTCCGCTTCTTACCTGATCAACCGCTGCTTCGATCGGTACCGTATACTGGATGCCGTTCTTTACACCTTCGATACGGCGGATTGCATCAGAATGTCCCTGGCTGACACCTTTGCCCCAGAACGTATAAGTGCTTCCCTGTACCAAAATAGACTCTGCATACAGACGGTTCAGTGAGAACATTCCCGGATCCCAGCCTACTGAGATGATGCTGACATTCTTTCCTTCTTTTGCTGCTTTGTCTACATTTGCAAAATACTCCGTAATCTTTGCGTGTGTGTCAAAGCTGTCGATCGTGTTGAAAGATGCAGCTACCTTAGGTCCGATCACCGGAAGGTCTGTTGCTGATCCGCCGCAGAGAATCATAACATCGATCTCATCTTTCATAGCTTCCATATCGTCAAAGTGCTTTACTTCTGCTCCTTCTGTCTGGATCTTGACACTTGCAGGATCTCTTCTTGTAAATACTGCTTTTAATTCCATATCATCATTACGCTTGATAGACTGCTCTACTCCGCGTCCGATG
Source organism: Dorea longicatena (assembly GCF_024168045.1). Lineage (GTDB taxonomy): Bacteria > Bacillota > Clostridia > Lachnospirales > Lachnospiraceae > Dorea_A. The sequence continues at coordinate 714,551 of NZ_CP100126.1, read as the reverse complement.
TTACCATATCCAACGATACCAATTCTGATTTTTCCCATAATTCTACCTCTGTTTCTTATGATTTGCCGCCTTATTCTGTGGCCGTTTTTATTCACTGATATCAATCATTTCTACTGTTCCTTTACAGTTTTGCACTGTCTTTTCTGCCGCTGATATCTTTGTAAATTATATCATATATTCTTTTCACGACAATCTTTTTCTTTTGCAAATTTCTTTATTGATAATTTTTATGTTTCTACTCACAGAGCAGCTTCCGTTTTTCTTATCTTCTGCCTATCCCATCTCATTATAATGCGCATAGATTCCGCCCTGTTTTAACAGTTCTTCATGTGTTCCACGCTCTGCGATTCCATTATCTGCCACTACAAGGATCTCATCCGCATTGCGGATTGTTGATAATCGATGCGCGATCGTAATCGTTGTCCGGTTCTTTGCAAGCTCTTCCAGACTCTTCTGGATCCAGCGTTCGCTCTCATTATCCAGTGCACTTGTCGCCTCATCCAGAATCAGGATTGACGGATTCTTAAGAAATACTCTTGCAATCGAGATTCTCTGTTTCTGTCCGCCGGAAAGTCTTGTTCCACGTTCACCAACAAATGTATCATATCCGTCCGGCAGTTCCATAATAAAATCATGAATGTTCGCTTTCCTTGCTGCGTCTTCAATCTCTTCCATAGATGCTCCTGGCTTCCCATATGCGATATTCTCTTTAATACTTCCACAGAACAGATACACATCCTGCTGTACCAGTCCGATCTGATTACGCAGACTTTCCAGTGTCAGATTCCGGACATCTTTTCCGTCAATCGTAACACGTCCGCCTGTTACATCATAGAATCTCGGAAGCAAAGAGCAGATCGTCGTCTTACCACTTCCCGAAGGTCCGACTAAAGCCACGGATTTTCCTGCCGGAATGTCGAATGTAACATTAGAAAGCACCGGTGTATCATCGTCGCTATAATGAAACGATACATTTTCATAAGAAACGTGTCCGTTTACTTCATCTATTGATTCTGCGTCCGGTGCATTCACGATCTCCGGCTCGGTCTCTACCACATCCAGAAATCTGCGGAATCCGGACAGTCCTTTCTGCATCATCTCAGTAAGCTCGACCAGAATCTGTATCGGGCTGATAAATATCCCAATATAGAGTGCGTACATCGCAAGATCCGCTGCCTCCATCTTCCCATGTGCGATCAGCCATCCTCCGAATACCAGCGTTACCAGATACATCATCCCCTGAAAGAACAGGTTGCCGCTCATAAAGCTTCCCATACATTTATAATTGGCATCCTTAGAACGCAGAAATCCCTGGTTGCTTTTTCGGAACTTCTCCCGTTCAATCTCTTCATTTGCAAAGGACTGTACAACACGGATCCCGGCCAGTGTATCCTGAAGACTCGAATTAACATCCCCGATCTTACGCCGGTTGTCCATGAATGTCGCCTGCATCTTCTTATTCTGCCCGTACGAGAAGAACAACATGAACACTACCAGAACCAGAAGTGGTATTGCCAGTCTCCAGTTGATCAGAAACAGGAATATGAACGAACCGATAATTTTGATCAGCGAAATAAATAAGTTCTCCGGTCCGTGATGTGCAAACTCTGAGATATCAAAAAGGTCCGATACCAGCTTGCTCATCATCTGCCCGGAATTATTCTGGTCATAATATGAGAATGACAGTTTTTCATAGTGATCAAAAAGCTTCTGCCTCATATCACGTTCCATATTGGCTCCCATCATATGTCCCTGATAGCTTACATAATATTTACAAAGCGCCTGTAATATATAAATTGCAAGCAATCCTGCCCCAATCGGAAGCAAGGCATGCAGTATGTGATCTGCTGATTCTGTAAACAACGTCTTCGTAAGCGTACGTAAAATCTGTGGAAATGCGAGATCCACCAGACTTATGACTGCCGCACAGATCAGATCCAGAAAGAATACCGCCTTATACGGGGCATAATACCGAATGAATTTTTTCATTGTATGCATTGTATATTCCTACCTTTTCCTCTAAACTCAATCCTTTATATTATAAGATATCCCAGATGAATTTGAAACCATTAAACACCTTTATAAGAAATTTTCTCTATCTCATCATACTCCAAGTAATTTCAAAAGCTCTGTATGCGGATATTCCTGATTTTTCTGATATACATCCACATAATTCATGGCCGCCCCGCCGTCCATATATGCCGGAAATAAGAATCCACATTCCGGTTCTCCCGGTTCGTAATCTCCACTTACCGGACAGATGGCACAGATTAAGTATTCAAACATTTCTTCAGATTCACCCTGACGGACATGATCTTTCCCTTTTGCCGGAATATCGTATCGGTCATGAAATACGAAAATGGCATAGTCTCCCTCTGACTGATATCGTTCACCAACAATTTCATAAAAAGTCTCCATCAGTGCATCATTTTTCAGACCGCACGCACGCATTCCCATTAACAGTTTCCACATACTGTCGCCTTTCATCTTCTCATCGGAAAATGCATATTCTTTCAGATTTTTATTCGTATCTGCAAATGGAATAAATTTTGCTATCTGTAAATTTTTTTCTTTCTTATCCGAACTCAATTTCAAAAATCCGGTATTAAATGTTCCGTCTATATATCCATCCCGGTCCAGATATCCTCCGGCAATTCTTGTCATGGATGTTCGCTTTACTGTCATTCTTCTGGTCAGTGCCAGCATATCTTCTCTGTTAATCATTTTATTTTCCACCGCAATTAATCATTTAATTCTATTCTTACAAGATCCTGATGTGGATTGGTCTTCGCCAGCCCGATCTCCGATACCGTAACTTCCATCGGTACGAATTGTTCCTGCATAACTGCAAATGCTTCCTGCATCTGCTCTTTTGAAAGCTTCTTTCCCAGTGTGATATGAGGAAGCCACTGCATTGGCTGATAATACCGGCTCATCCTGACTTCCTGAATATTCTTTACCATATCATGTACCTGTTCGATCATATCTTCCAAATACAGATTCAGAACCGGTGTCACATACAGTACATATGGCAATAACACTCCGACAGAGACCAATTGGATCTGCCCTTTGGTCAGGGACCTCTCCAGCTGTTCCATCACCTCTGTCAATTTTTCTTCCTCTCTTGCCTCTACAGACATAATTGTCAGATGAGGTGGAACGTGATTGTCCGTCATAAAAGCATTTCCTGTCTTTTGTGCAATCTTATTGATATAATCAGAAATTATTTTATTACTTTTATCATCAAAATACACCGATACTAGATACATTTTATCTTTCACCTCTTATTTCGAAGTTATTTTTTCATAATATAGTTTACAACGTATATTTTAAAATGTAAAATGCTTATGCTCGATAGTAAGATATAGTTAAAACATATATTCTTAGCTCCATTTGTAACCTTTCCATATTTTCATTTGTATTATAAGTGAAAGGCCTTAAGAAATGAACATCTGTTTTCCCACTAACACCAAAAAGGAGTACTCATGAAACCAGCAACACAAGTTTTAATCGAACGATATCAAAAGCATCTGTATGCGATTGCATTTAATATATGCAGAAACCAACAAGATGCAGAAGATGTCGTTCAGGATACATTTATTCAGTATCACACATATAAAAAAGAGTTTGATACAGAAGAACATATCCGTGCCTGGCTGATCCGGGTTGCGATCAATAAAGCAAAGAATATCACCCGCTCATTCTGGCACAGAAATAAATGCAACTTAGAAGAATATATGGAAACATTAACCTTCGAAACACCGGAATCAGAAACTCTGTTTGACACAGTAATGAAACTTCCTGAAAAATACCGAATTGTCCTGCATCTCTTTTACTATGAAGATTATACAACACAAGAGATCAGTGATATCCTGCATCTTTCTGTCAGCAATGTAAAGACCCGGCTTTCCCGCGGACGTGCTCTTCTCAAAGAAACCTTAAAGGAGGAATGGAACGATGACGAATAAAGAAAAATACAAGCAGGCTTTTGATACACTTTCCGCCTCCGACAATTTTTCCCTGGAGGTAGATAAAATGAGTATCTTAAATAGAAAGCACAAATTAAAAACAATAGCAGCCGCAGTTGCCGCATGCCTGATCGTAACAGCCGGAACCGGAACAGCCTACGCTTCCGATCTTGGCGGAATTCAGCGGAAAGTCCAGCTCTGGATCCACGGAGATCAGACAACTGCCACTTTAAAGATCAGTTCTGATGGTTCTTATAATGGAACTTATGCCGATAAAGATGGCAAACAAAAAGAATTTGGCGGAGGCGGCATTGCAATTAACCAGGATGGCTCCGAACGCAGCCTTACACAAGAAGAAATTATGGAAGAACTAAATGCTCCGGATATAGAATATGAAAAAGATGGTTCCGTCATCCTGTATTACAAAAATCAGTCCATCGATATCACACACAAATTCAACAAAGATAATATCTGCTATGTGAAACTGGTTGATGGTGATGATTCTTTATATGTTACGGTGAAATACAATAATGGATGTGCTTATTCTCCTAATAAATATATTTCTCCGCTGGAGTTCAATTAACTTGCTCTTCCACCTGAAATACTTTATATTAATATACGGATTGCCCTCCGGCTGTCCGTATATTTTTTATATCAAAGTATGCAAGAAAAGCTGCCAATAACAGTTTTTCTGTACCCGTTATTTATATAGAAAGGATTTTGTACATCATGACTGAACATACACATACCGACAAAACTTTACAGGGCAATGACAAGATTGAATCAGCCATTGCAGCTCTTCAACAGGAACCGTCTCAGGAAATGCTGGCTCACGTTCTGACGGTCATCCGCAGACGCATGAATGAACATGGCGAACTGATCATTGCAGTAGATCCCTCTTCCGCTGCCTCCGGCCTCCAGGTACAGGCAATCCAGACCGATGACGGCCGCAAATGGTGGGCGGCATTTACCAGCTTCGATGAAGAACTCAAAGGTTCCGGAAGCGTAATGTCTACATTTCTTACCGATATGAAACAGTTATTTAATTCTGCTATTACAACTGATAACATTCAGGGCATCATCATCAACCCCTGGAACCGGACGATTATGTTGGATAAAGTACTATTGAGAATTATTTTAGGGGAGATTTCTATTTAATGCACTAAGCCAAATCCCCGAACCGTAATAAAAGATTACAGTTCTCCATTTAATTATTATGGCATGCGAAACCGCAGGAATAAACTTACAAGGTCCTATCCTGTGCATACGGACCTTGTAAGTTTATTCCGATCGGTGATAGCCGCCATAATGCATTAAATAGAAAATTAATTAAACCCGATCAGACGTCTTGCAACTGTATACGCCAGCGATGATATCTTACGTCCTGATTTTCCCGGAATATTCATAGTCTGTCCGAGAATTCCATAGCGGATCTTTATAAAACTGCGCAGATCTTTCTTCTTCAGATACTGCCATAATTCCTTTTTCTTCTCCAGATTTTCTTTATTCTTGGAACGGATACAAAGAATAGAAGAAACTGTCATCATGATTGCCAGATAATTCAACATATACTGTCTTAATTTCTTACTTCCGATGTTTTTCAGCTGATACATATCGATCATTGTCTTTGTGACAAATATCTGCTGATCCAGCCTTTTGATCATTACTTTCTCATTAACCGACTGATCCTCGCGTCCGATAAAATATCTGTAAAAATCTACATCCATATAGTAAATCTTTCGCACATGTGGAAGTGGATAATATACATAAATATTGTCCACATAGAATGTATGCTTCGGCAGATGAAGCTGGATTAATTTCAACATATCGGTGCGATAGATAACTGAATGCATCAGAATATACTGATCCAGATGAAAATGTCCCATATCATCCCAACGGAAAATCTCATCCTGCGGCAATACATTACGGTAATGGATTACTTTCTTGTGTGCTGCTCCAACTTTCTCATATACGTAGTTGGCAATCAGCATATCTAATTCCATGGCATCTTCTTCCATATGACGCAATACTTCCAGAATTTTATGAAGTGCATCTTCATCCACCCAGTCATCACTGTCTACAACCTTAAAATATTTGCCGGTGGCATGTGTCAGTCCTGAGTTTACAGCATCTCCATGTCCACCATTTTCCTTGTCTACTACTTTAACAATTGTAGGATATTTTTCCATATATTCGTGAGCAATCTCTGATGTTCTGTCTTTTGATCCGTCATTTACGATAATAATTTCAACGTCTTCTCCACCCGGAAGAATACTTTCTATCGCATGCGCCATATAGTCCTGTGAATTGTAACACGGAATGGCAAAAGAAATATATTTCATTCTTCTTTTCTCCTCTTTCTTCAAAATTGACTTCTATTAGTATAATCTATTTTCCTCTGTTTTCCAACAAAATCTTTGTAAAATCCCGTGTTCACAATTTGTTCATTTATCCTTCAAAATTCTTTCACTACTTTAACATTCTTTCTTCATAGGTCTTTTTTATACTATAATCATCAAAGAAATACACAAGACATTATCTAGTATGTAAATACTATTTGGAATAAACTTTTTCATAATACATGCCGGGAATCGCGAAAGCGGTTACCCGGCATCCTCCCTTTTATGGAAAGATTCTACTTGTTTTTGTTGTCTGGCTGCATTTTTTTCAATATATTCCCCAATCTTTCTCTCTTCCAGAAGCCAATTCCCGTTAACATACCCGTGAGCATAATACCTGAACATAATATACTTTTACCATTTCTTTTGTTCATCTGTTCTTCTTTTAACTGCTCTTCTTTTTTTACCGCTTTCTCATTTCCATAAAAAATATATTTCTTTACAGGCTCTGTTATCTTCTGTAATAATGTTTTTTCCTGTTCTATCTGAAATCCAATCCGTGAGATCTGTTCATTGCCCGCAAGATCTTTTGCCTTTACTTCAACTTCATATGCTTTTACTTCATCTACTTTACATTCATAAAGTCCCTTTTGCTTTTCACTCTTTGGCTTCGCTCCATTAATCTTAATGTATTCAATCTGATCTTCCGGATTTTCCGTTCGGATATAAAATTTTCTTTCCTTTTCATAACTTTCTCCTTCTCTGATATTTTCAAATCTGATCACCGGCGGGGTATGATCAATTGTAAACCTTGCCTTTGCATCACTCTTATTGCCTGCAGAATCTACCGCTTCCACAACCAGTGTATGCATGCCTTCTTTCTCGATCTTCTCTCCCGGACGGTATACTGTATCATCTAATTTCATGGTGTATGTATAACTGGTAAAATCTTTGACCGATTCTCCGGCCGAATAATCCCATCGGAAGTATTTTAAATATTTTCCATCGAGTTCATCCACATGAACAATCACTGGATTTTCTTTGTCAATAATCACCTGTCGCTCCACCTGATTTTCATGTCCTGCCATATCAGCTGCATTCATTCTCAGTTTATATATTCCGTCTTCTGTAAGTGTCTGACTGCTTTCTTTTCTCATCTTTCCTGACTCATCCGACTTTCCTATCCGCCACTCTGTGATCTCTGTTTCTTCTTTTCTTCCGGTGATATCTTCCTTCGAAATATGTGCCTGCACAACCTGAAATATATTTTCCTCTTCTGCCAGATAGTTCACTTTAACCGGTTTACTGGTGATCATATAATCCTGCACTCCTTGTATAGATGCCTCCGGAACATTCCTGTCAATATAGACCTTATCTGTCACTATCGTCTTATTTCCCGCAACATCTTTTACAATAAAAGTTACAGGAATTCCTTCACCATTCTTCGATTCTTCTTCCATTCGAAATATTTCTGTTTCTTTATTGCTTTTTCCAATTACTTTTTCTCCTGTTTTACAGATAATTTCCGCAATCTGACTTCCATTTAGCCCATCGGAAGATTCTACCCGGACTTCCGCAATATCTTTGTGCCATATCTCCGAACCTCCTGTTATTTCATAATGTACTACAGGTTTACTGCTATCCAGCCAGAATTCTTTTTGACTTTCTGAATTTTCTACCCGGTGTCCTTTTTCATCTTCCATCCATATCTTCAATTCATTTCCGCCGTCTGTAAAATTCAATTGTTTCAACAGGAAGCTTTCATTTTGTCTGTCCAATATTCCTTCCTGCTGTTCATTATTTCCATTTTTGAAGAGATATCTTGTTGTCCCTCTTTTGCTCATATGCATAATTCTTCCATCCGGACGATGAATATAGTATCTGTTTTCCCCATCTGGTTCGTTATATACAATCTGATAAGGTTTTATCGCTTCTTTTTCAGAGTCTTCTTCCGGATCTTTATCCTCTTTTTCAGAGTCTTTATCCGGATCCTTATTCTCATCCTTGTCTTCTTCCGGATTCTTGTCTTCTTCCGGATCCTTGTCTTCTTCCGGATTTTTATTCTCATCTTTGTCTTCTTCCGGATCTGTTTCTTTTTCTGCTTCTCTGTGATCTCCAGCCTCTGCCTGTACAATGCTTCCAACCGCTGACATATCTGCAAACTGTGAGCCTATGATCATTCCTGCTATTACAACCGTGATTGCTTTTTTTATCTTCCTACCCATACCTCTTCTCCTTCCATCTTGATCGCATATTCTTTCTGCAGCTTTTTAAATTCCTCCTGATCCGGCAGTTGTCCGTCATCTCTTACATACTCTTTGATCTTCATGGAACATTCTTCCCTGCTGACGGACGGATCTGCACACATGAATCGGATATGCATCAGTTTTAACTCCTGAGATTCCTTCAATTCTCCGATTCCCTGAATACAGATATCCATTGCCATATCGCACCTGCCTGCTGCTTCATATAATTGTGCAATTTTTTTATACAACATTTCTCTGTTTCCGTCCTCCTGCTCCATCTCCAATAGCTCTGTATATATCTTTGCCGCTTCCTCCTCCGTCTTCTTTTTTTCACAGGCGGCCGCCTGGTATTCTAACATTTCTTTTTTTACCGGATCATTCAGATAATCCGTCTGCATCCCCCTCTTTACCAGTTCTAATACCTTTTCTACACTGTCCTCGTCATCCAGAAGTCCATATCCTCTGATCAGGCACTGGATTTCCTGTTTTTGCTTCTCCTCGGATATCTTGCTCCTTTTTTTCCATACCTTTTCCAGATATGCAAGACTCTCTTTATATTTTCTTACATCTTCCGGACATTCCTGTTTTTCATATGCGCCGATCAACATTTTCAGATTCTCCGCAAGTTCTTTATTGGTCAGTTCATTCAGACAAATACGGCTTTTCTCCACATTCCCGACATTTAAGAAATACGCAAGTGCCAGTTCCAGATATTCTTCGTCCCGTTTCTCATTCTCCTGACTGTCTGTGCGTAATTCTGTATTGGCATTACTGGTTGCTTTCTGTTGTTCCTTTATGATTCCGTCAGGTACATTTTTTCTTTGCTGTATCAACATGTACCCTGCCGCCACCACTGCGAAAAATAATGCGATATATATCTTCCACCTGCGTTTTCCTTTGTCTCCCGAACTTTCTTTATTAACTTTTTCTTTCCATTTTGGGATTTGTTTTTGAATTTCTGAAACGCTTTGATAATAAGACCCTTTTGTTCCCATTGTTTTTGAAATGATACTCTGAAGTCTGTGTTCTTCCCACCGGTTCAGATGCGGTTCTGTTTCTGACGAAGCGAGAATATATTGAAATGTCTTTCCCAATCCATATATGTCCAGCTCTTTACTGGCATTTTGATAATAATTCTCTTCCGGAGGGAGAAAATATTCCCGCATGTCCCTCCTTTGCATAAATACTACCTGTTTCATGTTTGTCTCGGCTTTCATATCCAGAAAATAGACCCTGCCGTCCTCCGCCAGAATAATACTGTATGGATTCACATACTGATAGCATGGATTCCCTCTGCATCTGTGGATCAGTTCCAGCTGTTCTGCAATTGCCTTTAACAACAGGAACATTTCCTTCTTCTCCATTACCGGATGATACTTCAAATATCTGGCAAGTGTTCTTCCCTGTACATTTTCAGAACTGATATAACAGATCTGTCCATGTTCGATCAGACGCAGTACATCATAGCTTTCCTTTTGCTGCAATGCATTCCACCTCAATTCTATTCTTCAGTTTTTTACAAATGGTAATTTTTTGAACCCTCACACAGGTTATAGAATCTTTATAGATTGATTAACCGAATCTATCTTGAAAATATAGATTAAGCATATACTACCTGATTATTTTCAAAATTTCAAGACTTTTTTTACTTTTCATGCACTTTTTTATCGCAGAAGATCAGACGTCCCGATAAAAAAACGTCCTGACATGAGATATCCTCATGACAAGACGTTCTTTTATCTTCTCTCTGATTTTAAATGGATTATCTGTGGCTGAGTTCTTTCGGTGTATACAGATGTCTTGGAATTCCATCTACCATAACCGGTGATACATCTCCCTGGATCAACGGACGTACATATGAAATAAACTCATTTGTTACATAAGTGCCTTCTTTGTTTACCCAGCTTCTTGGAACCAGCTTCTCATCATTGGCAATCTTATGTACATCTTTCACTTCCGTTCCGCACTGATACGGATCATCGGACAGACGTTTTAAGACAACCATCTTTCCGGTATCTCCTTCGTCTGCTGCTTTTACTGCAGCTCCCCCAACCTGATACGCCTCCAGAATATCTACTCTTGAAGCCGCATGCGATGCTGCTCTCTGCAATGTACTTAATTCAATCGCACGTGTCTTACATCCGATCTCTCCTGCAATATAGCTTGCCAGATAAGATGCCGTTCCTGATAACTGTTTGTGTCCGAATGCATCCACAAAATCAATACTGTTGCCAAGTTCACATACATATGTACCATCTGCTGTACGGATTCCTTCTGATACCGCAACTACGATGGATGTCTTTTCCTGTAATAACTGCCTGATTTTTTCCCCGAATAACTGAAGATCAAACGGCAGCTCCGGCAGATAAATAAGATCCGGACCTTCACAATCCTCTCCCTGTGACAGTGCTGTGGAACCTGTCAGCCATCCTGCATTTCTTCCCATGATCTCTACAATAGATACTACGCCCTTTTCATATTCCAGGCAGAAGCTGTCACGGATAATCTCTTTCATTGATGTTCCGATATATTTTGCCGCACTTCCGTATCCCGGTGTATGATCTGTCAACGCAAGATCATTATCAATTGTCTTCGGACATCCTATGAACCGGATGGAATGTCCAAACACAATTGCATAATCCGATAACTTTTTAATCGTATCCATAGAATCATTTCCGCCGATATAAATAAATGCTTCAATATCCAGTTTATCCAGAATTTCAAAAATCTTATCATAAACTTCCCGGTTCTCATGTATCTCCGGAAGTTTATACCGGCAGGAACCTAAAAATGCAGCCGGTGTTCTCTTTAATAACTCTGCATCCAGCTCTGTCTTGATGTGATCTGACAGATCAATATATTTTTCCTTTAATAATCCCTGAATTCCATGAAGCATTCCGTACACTTTATTCGCTCCACGGTCTTTTGCTGTCCGGTATACACCGGCAAGACTCGCGTTGATCGCTGCAGTTGGTCCCCCAGATTGTCCTACTATTACATTTCCTTTCATTCGCTTGTTTCCTTCCTGTTTTTATTACATTTTGCTGTTGATTTAATATTAGTATATTTTAACATAAAAGTCTAGTAAATATTATATTTTTTATGCATTTTCACTATTTTAAATGAATAAAAAATCTCTTATCCTTCACATCTATACTTTATACAATAATATGAAAGACAAGAGATTTTATGATCAATTGATATTTATTCAGCTTTTACAGGATTGGAAACACTTACTTTATGATTGTACCACTTTCCTTTTGTTCCGATCAGTGCCAGATCAAATTCTTCGTCCAGTGCCGGCACCGGAACATCGAAACCATAGACTTCTTTCGGCTTACCATCTATACCTATTACAGCATTGCCATTTTCATCTGTTATGGTATCCGTCGTTGGCTGTAAAAGTTTCGCTCCTTTTTTCTTGGCATCTTTTATTGTACCAGGAAACAGATTTACAATATTTTTTGATACAAGACTGATATGAATCGTCATCTTTCCGTCTTTTACCGTCAATGTCCCCTTATCATCATATGCATCATTTACATGAAACATAGAACTGTCCGTTTTAAACTCTGCTGTATAGGTTCCATCTTCAATCGGAGCTTTTGTCTCTTCCTTTTCTGCTGCTTTCTCTTTTTTCGCATCAGACTTCTGCTGTTCTGTCTTTTTGCTCTCTGACCTAGATGTCTTACTGTCATCTTTACTGCCGCATCCTGTAAATACAGACACGGTCATCACTACCGCTAATGCAAGCGTCATCAGTCTTTTTCTTAACATTGTTCTCTCCCTTTAATATTTTTTTACTGTGCATCCATGGCTGCTTTTGTATGAGCTGCATATAACTGCTGGATTGCATCGATTTCTCCAAGACCTGCGATCTGTGTCTTCACACTGTCAAAGTTCTTAGATGCCTCGAACTGGCTCAGCCATGAATCATCATCATCTCCGGCCATGTCATTGTTCGCATGATCACCTGCCACAACCATCAGTGGACGAAGAATGACATTCTTATATCCGGCATCTTTTACTTTTGCGATAACAGATTCACACGAAGTTTCCTCCGGTTCTCCTTCTACTGTTCCGATAAATACATTCTTATATCCCAGTGTTTCCATCTGTGTCTGCATCTGAGAATAGCTGATCTTTGCTTCATCTGATGTTCCGTGTCCCATGAATACAAATGCTGTACTGTCTGCTGCGGCCGCATCAAGGCTGTCATATTCTGCTGTCTTAACAGCTTCTGCTGTAATTGCTTCTGCTACTGCTGCTTTATCTGCATTGATCACTGTCGCATCCGATCCGACTTCTCCGAGAAGCGGTTCTGCGATCTTGACAGATTCAAATTTATCTTTGTAACTCTCCACTGCTTCTGTTAACTCTTTATATTCTGCACCATGCATTAAGTGTGTTGGCTGTATAACCAGTTGCTTGACACCGTTTTTTACGGCACGCTCTAAAGCCTGATCCACATTATCAATCTTCTCGCCATCTCTCGCCTGTACATGGTTAATGATGATCTGAGCTGTAAATGCTCTTCTTACAGACCAGTCCGGATTTGCTGCCTGAAGTGCTTTCTCTACTCCACCGATATCAGCTGCGCGGCTCGCATTAAAAGAAGTACCGAAACTTACTACCAGAAGTTCCTTCTCTCCGATATCATCTCCATTTAACGGGTCATCCTGGGAAGCATCTCCTGTATCTCTTCCGAAGTAATCCGGATCTGCATTGTCTCCTTCTACCAGTTCTTTCTGCGCATCTGTCAATTTATCCCACGCTTCTTTTGCTGCTTTACACTGTTCATCCGTCTTGTCTGTTCTTTCCTGAACGTAGATCGCATCAATCTTTTTTGCAACTGCATCTGCTGCTTTCTGATCTTCCTTTTTTGAAGAAGTCTCTGTCTTCTTGTTACTGCTGCTGTCGGAGCTGTCTGATTTTGCTCCACATCCGCCAAATGCCGCTACACACATAGCTGCTGATAATAATACTACTACCAGTTTCTTTTTCATTTCTTTCTACCTCCTGTTTTTTGATTGTCAATACATGAGATACAAGATCTCTGCCACCGGCGGTTCCTTCCGGACACATAATATCAAAAAAAGCCTCCGCCAGGAAACGAAGACAACGAAAATAAAACTGTATTACATAATATCTACATATCACATACAGTTCTGTGACTTATTTCGTACTGCCAATTCCTCGTGGCCTGAACTTTTACGTTCCTGTACTGCGAAAGGCAGGTCTCCCGGCTTATTGCTCTGGCGCTTCAGCTCCCTTCCCGGTCATCCCAGTGGGTATGCAGCTTCCGCTCGCAAAATACGGTGACGAGTTCGTACAGGATTCTCACCTGTTTCCCTTTTCACCAGTCAGATCATTCTTTCTATAAAATAATTCCCATAAATTATCCTTGATATCCTGACTGACACCTCACACAATCATGATTTAATTTACCTTGTAACCTTACCACAGTTGCCCAATCTGTGTCAATACTGCCCGGTCTACCGTGTACGAAACCATATATAAAAAATATGACTCACCGGACATGTAACAACAAAAAACCCTCGTCTGACTTTATATCAAACAAGGGTTTCTCCTACGTGCGCGAGAAGATTCGAACTCCCGACCTTCTGGTCCGTAGCCAGACGCTCTATCCAGCTGAGCTACGCGCACATATTCATTTTATTGTTTCCGAAGCTTTTGTACCTCAGCAACGAAATTAAGTATAGCGCAATGTGTTCCATCTGTCAACAACTTTTTCAAACTTTTTTATTATTTTTTACCCGGAAGATTTCTTTCTTCTTTTGTTAAGGCAAAAAAACCCAACTATGATATAATCAATACATGTTTGTAAATATATTAGGAAACGAGGATTTCTTTATGACAATGACAAAAAAAGTTGCTGTAATCAATGATCTGTCCGGTCTTGGACGATGCTCCCTGACTGCCGCCATCTCTGTATTATCTGCGATGGGCATCCAGACCTGTCCGCTCCCGACAGCCATCTTAAGTTCTCAAACAGAATATCCAAGCTACTACTGCTATGATTTTACCGATAAGATGGATTATTTCCGTCAGGAATGGAAGAAACTCGGCACTTGCTTTTCTGGAATCTACACCGGTTACATTGCCAGTGTACCTCAGATTGAAGAGATTTTTCATTTTCTGGATACGTTCCAGACACCAGATACTTTTCTTCTGGTTGATCCTGTAATGGGTGATGACGGCATGACCTATGATATGTATACTTCCGAATTTCTGTCTGCCATGAAGGAACTGACCGCACGTGCAGATGTTATCACTCCAAATATTACAGAGTTCTGTCTGCTGACAGATATGGATTACAATACCCTGCAGAACTCCTCTTTGTCCCTGCATCAGCTCATTTCATGCCTCAAAGATGCAAGCCATACATTATTAACAGCAGAACGTGCGAAAAAGATCCTTATCACAGGAATTCGCTTTACTACAGATGATGGAATCCCTAAGATTGGGAATCTCCTGTTAGACGGCTCTTCGCATTTTCTGTCGGCATTTCCCTGCTGCGATGGAAGCTATTCCGGTACCGGCGATCTCTTTGCCTCCTGTATCACAGGTGGACTTGCCCGCGGAACTTCCCTTACAGAAATGATGCAGACTGCCGGATCTTTTCTCGAAAAAGCATTAGCCGATTCCGTAAAAGAACATGTCCCTGTAAACGAAGGAGTTAACTTCGAAAAGTATTTATATCTCTTACATTAAGAAAAATCACCATATATCCCGATAAAATTTCTCTACTGAAATTTTTTCTTTTGATATATGGTGATTTTCTTTCTATAATGATTCGTATCTTAAATTCATATTTCGTTACATAATTTCTGACAATCTAATCTGTGCTTCCACAGCTTCTGCCAGTAATTTATGATTTTCCGGATAATATCTTGTCGAAAATACATACTCTCCATTATTCACAAATACTTCTACCGATGATCTATCAGCCAGAATCTTCAGATCCTTCACTTCATCCACTTCCACATAACGCATGCTTCGTCCTGCAGATACAGAAGTCTTGTCCTGACTTATAAAATGCATCCGGAATCTTCCGTCTGCATAATCCAGGATCAGTTCATTCGACAGGATGACTTTAAAATGGTTTTCTGCAATAGTGAACTACCCATTGTCTAAAGCCAATGGGCTTCCTGCTTCGCAGACCTCGTAACCTACTATCTCCACAGGCGTTAATTCGGGCAGTCCCTGCCCTATATTGTTATTTTTATGCTATTTGTCTTAATCCTTCTTCCAGTATATTTTTTGCTGCGTTGATATCCCTGTCATGATTTGTTCCACAGACAGGACATGTCCATTCCCTTACTGATAGATTTTTTGTCTCTGTATTTTGGTATCCACAGACTGAACACAGCTGACTACTGGCATAGAATGTGTCTATTTTGACATATTTCCTGCCATTCCACTTTGCCTTATATTCTAACTGTCTTGTCAGCTCATACCATGATACATCACTTATAGACTTTGACAAACGGTGATTTTTTACCATGTTTTTTATCTGCAAATCTTCCGAAACTATCACTTGGTTTTCGCTGATAATCTCATGGGACATCTTGTGCAGATAATCTTTTCTGGTATTTGTTATTTTTTCATGGCATATTGCTATCTTTTTCTTTGTTTTGTAGTAATTTTGACTTCTTTTCTCTTTATGGGCTAACTGCCTTTGCAGTTTCACCAGTTTCTTTTCGTATTTTCTGATGATTTTTGGATTTTCGTATTTCTTTCCAGCAGAAGTAATACATAACTCCTTAATACCTAAATCTATTCCTGTATTTTGTTTTATATGTGGCAGTTCCACGTGTTCTGTTTCCACTAAAATTGATACATAATACTTTCCACTCGGAACTTGTGATATCGTTGCCGATTTTATCTGTCCGATAAAATTTCTATGCAGTTTTGCTTTTATTCCTTTTAATTTAGGCAGTTTTACTCTATTGCACCCGAAATCTACTGTTATATTGCCGTTCGTAAAATTTGTTGTATATGACTTATGATTATTGTGTTTACTCTTAAACTTCGGATAACCTGCGTGTTCCTTGAAAAACTTCTGGTATGCAGCATCCATGTTGTAAATCGCATTTGTCAGAGCAAATTTATCCACTTCTTTCAGCCATTCATACTCTTTCTTTAATTGTCTATTGCAGTAATTGTTACAGTCGGTTTTACTAACTGTTTTTTTCTCTTTCTCATATACTTCTTTCCGGTATGCCAGTGTCTGATTATATACAAAACGGCAACAGCCAAATGTTTTTGCAATCTGTATTTTCTGCTCATTATTTGGATATATTCTATATTTATATGCCTTTAACATCCACTGTCACCTTCTTTCTCAACCTTGATTTTCTATATATCTCTTCAGCATTTCTTCCGATACATTTCCTACACTACAGGCAAAATATCCATCTTTCCAAAAGGTATGTTCTTTCCAGAATTGTTTTCGTAAATATTGGGGATATCTTTTCCATATATCTTATTATCACACTGTGTCTCTGACATATCTCATACGAAAACTGTTTTATATCATCTGATATCTGCCTCGAAACCGGTAATTTCTTCCTATATTTACAGACAAAAATAATGTGATATTGTAATAGGTATTTGTGTCTGTTTTTAGATTTCCATGTCCCCATGCCATGAGTATACAATAATTTCTGATTTTTGGCTACCTTAACCCACCGTCTAAAGCCAGTGGGATTGCGGTAGCCTTATTTCAAAGTTATCCATCAGTGACCGCTGGAAGTACAATCGCTGTTTTTGGAAATCCTTCATAGCGGCTTACTGTTTCCGACCTTCCGTCTTCTCCCATCCACACACAATATCCATTATATATATTCTGTCCATATACATCGATCGGTTTTCCGTCTTCTTTCACGGCACCTTCTATCTGATATGCACTTGTTGCTGCTCCCCATACAAAATCTTTTCTAAAACCCATGCTTATTCTCCCTGTTTTCATTACACTGTAATTGTATTATACCGCAAAAATTCATACTGTGCATTATAAGTGAGGCCGGAGATTTCAAAAACCTCCGGCCTCACTTATGTTACATTGATATATTAACTTTCAAACTGGCTGTGATACAGTTTATGGTAAAATTCACCTTTTTTCAGCAGTTCTTCATGATTGCCCTGCTCGATGATCTTACCGTCTTTCATAACTAAGATTAACGAAGCATTCCGTATCGTGGAAAGTCTGTGTGCCACGATAAAGCTTGTTCTGCCTTTCATCAGTTTATCAAATGCTTCCTGTACCTGCAGTTCGGTACGGGTATCAATACTTGATGTCGCCTCGTCTAAGATCAGCATCGGCGGCAGACAGAGCATGACTCTTGTGATACACAGAAGCTGTTTCTGTCCCTGGCTGATGCTGTCTTCATGGAGCACCGTGTCCAGCCCTTTCGGAAGTCTGCGGATGAATTCCCAGCTTCTTGCTTCTTTCGCCGCACAGATAATCTCTTCATCAGTTGCATCCGGCTTTCCAAAACAGATGTTGTCTCTCACGGTTCCGCTCTTGATCCAGGTATCCTGCAGTACCATGCCAAAGCTGCTTCTGAGCGCATGTCTGGATACTTCCCGGATGTCTTTTCCATCCACCAGGATTTTTCCTTCATCTACGTCATAGAAACGCATCAGCAGATTAATAAATGTCGTCTTACCGCATCCGGTCGGACCAACGATTGCGATACGCATACCTGGTTTTACATCCAGATTGAAATTCTTAATCAGTTCTTTTTCTTTATCATAACTGAATGCCACATCACCAATTGTAACATTGCCATCGACTGTAGCAAATACTCCTTCTGCATCCGGTGTCTCTTCTTTCTGCTCCAACAGGTCAAAGATACGGTCCGCACATGCCAGCGCATTCTGCATCTCTGTAATTACCGAACTGATATCATTAAACGGCTTCATATACTGGTTCGCATAGGATAACAGTACAGAAAGTCCTCCAACCGTCAGCGTTCCGCCCGGTATCAGAAAAGCTCCGAGTAGTGCTACTCCGGCGTAAATGATATTGTTGACAAATCGTGTAGATGGGTTCGTTAAACTGCTGTAAAATACCGCTTTCTGGCTGTATGTCTGCAGTTCTTTATTGATCTCATCAAATCTTCTGGATGATTCTTTCTCGTAACCGAATGCTTTGACTACCTTCTGTCCGCCGATCATTTCTTCGATCAGTGCAGTCTGGCGTCCTCGGGTCTCGCTCTGCTTCCGGAACATCGTATAAGATCTGGAAGAAATGAATTTCGCTACTACGAAACTAAATGGTGTCAGAACGATCACTAAAAGCGTTACCCACACATTCTTGGAGAACATGAAGATCAGCGTCACAACGATCGTCACAATTCCGGAAAACAGCTGTGTAAATCCAAGCAGCAAACCATCGGATAAGATATCTGTATCTGCAATGACACGGCTTACGATATCTCCGGTACTATGCTGATCCAGATAAGATAACGGCAATACCTGGATGTGGCGGATCGCCTGTGAACGGATATCCTGTACGATCCGGTAAGTCATACGGTTGTTCAACAGATTCATGAACCAGGTAGCAAGTGCCGATATCACGATGAATACCAGAATCTGTCTCAGATAATACCACATCATATCAAAGTTCACCTGATGTGCTGCTACCACTTCATCGATCGCATCTCCGAATAAGACCGGCACATACAACTGCAATACTACAGAGATCGCAGCAAAGATGACACTGAATCCAAGGAAAATCTTATATTTCCCTATGAGCTTTAATAATTTCTTCATTACTCTGCCGCTCCTTTCTCTGTCTTCTCAGAAGTCTTCATTACAACCGGACGTTCTTCCGGGAACTGTGAATAATAGATTTCCTGATAGGTCTCACAAGTTTCCATCAGTTCTTCGTGTGTTCCCTGTCCTGCCAGTTCACCGTCGTCCATAACTAGGATCTTGTCCGCCTGCCGGATGCCGGAAATTCTCTGGGATACCAGGAATGTTGTCACATTGCCTTCCAGTTCACCGATTGCTTTACGAAGCGCTGCGTCTGTCGCAAAATCCAGTGCACTTAAACTGTCATCCAGTATCAGGATATCCGGCTTGCTGACCAGTGCACGCGCGATCGTAAGACGCTGTTTCTGTCCTCCGGACAGGTTGCGTCCGTTCTGTTCCACTTCAAAATCAAGCTTTCCAGGCTTAGCTTCTACAACATCTTTTGCCTGAGCGATTGTGATCGCTTTCCACAGATCTTCATCTGAAGCCTGATCATTGCCCCACTTTAGATTATCACGGATACTTCCTTTGAACAGGATAGAACGCTGCTGAACCACGCCTATCTCACTGCAAAGTTCTCCCTGCGGATAATCCTTTGCATTGACGCCATTTACCTTTACTATACCTTCCTGTGGATCATAGAATCTCGGAATCAGGCTGACCAGTGTACTCTTACCACTTCCGGTTCCGCCGATGATTCCAATCGTCTGTCCTTTCTTCGCCCGGAAGGTGATGTCTGATAAGCTGGATGCTCCGGCACCTTCGTATGTGAAGGTGACGTGGTTGAACTCAACTGCCATATTATCATCAACTTTATCATTTCCAGCCACTGCTTTGTATTCCATACTGGACTTCACATCCAGGATACCAGCCACACGGTCTGCACACGCCATTGATTTATTCAACGTAATGATCAGAGAGGCTAATTTGATCAGCTCTACAATAATCTGTGCCATATAGTTATACAGTGCTACCACCTGCCCCTGTTGCAGATTCCCGATATTCACCTGCACTCCGGCACGTGCGATCAGTAACACAGTTGCCACGTTGATCAGTACATACGTAAGTGGATTCAGAAGAGCGGAAATTCTTCCTACGAATTCATTCAGTCTCGTAAGCTCACGGTTTCCTTCTTCGAATTCCTCCACCGACTGTTCTTCCCTGCAGAACGCACGGATGACACGGACACCTGTCAGATTCTCTCTTGTAAGTCCTGTCACACGGTCCAGTCCTGCCTGTACTTTCTTGAACAGCGGAATACTGATCAGCATAATGGAAAATACAACTACAAACAGGATCGGCACTGTTACGACAAAGATCAGTGCACAACGCACATTGATGGTAAATGCCATCACCATCGCACCGATCACGACAAACGGGCTTCTCAGCAACAGACGCAGTCCCATATTAATTCCATTCTGCACCTGGTTCACATCGTCTGTCAGTCTTGTGATCAGCGTATCCGTTCCGAGCGTATCCAGTTCTGTAAATGACAGTCTCTGGATATGATCGAACATTGCCTGTCTGACACTGGTCGCAAATCCGACACTTGCCTTTGCAGCAAAGAACTGTGCGGTAAAGCTGCACAACAGTCCGACTGCTGCCATAAGCAGTAATACGAAGAACATTTCCACAATATATCCACGGTCATTCTTCGCAACGCCCACATCAATGATCTGAGCTACCACAACCGGAACCATAAGATCGAATACCACTTCCAGCAATTTAAAAAGCGGTGCCAGGATACTTTCCCTGCGGTATGGTCTCAGAAATTTCTCAAGACGCTTCATTTCTTTCACTCCATTCCTTTATTTTCTTGTCTCTTCTTATTATTAATGTCCTTGACTGTTTTATTATAGTCCGTTATCATTGATATGAATAATATTGTTTTTATAGCTTTGCAATACAAAAAATATATAAGGAAGGTGATTCAACATGGAACTCAGACAGTTAGAATATTTCCGCGAGATTGCATCCACCGGCAGCATTAACGAAGCTGCAAGACACTTAAATATGTCCCAGCCGCCGCTCAGCTATCAGATCCGCCAGCTGGAAAATGAATTAAATGTAAAACTTTTCGACCGCACCAGCAAGGGTGTTACCCTGACTGAAGCCGGCAAGCTTCTCTACGACCGCTCCGGTAACCTGCTGGAATACGCAAGGTCTACCGAACTGGAAGTCTCAAAAACCGGCAAAAAACGTATCTTACGTATCGGCCTGACTCCGACAACGGTAGATACCATCATGCCTTATATTTCCCAGTTTTCGAAAAAAAATCCCGACGTGAACTTTGAAGTCCACGACGGAATCACTTATTCGCTTTATCAGTATCTTCTGGACGGGATCATCGATATCTCCGTTGCCAGAACACCACTGCGTCTTGACGAGGTGTCTTATATGGAATTGTGTTCTGAGCCGATGATCGCGGTATCTGCGCCAGAAAATACTGCCCCTTCCTTAAAACTCGCTGATCTTCTACACAGACCATTAATCTTATACCGAAGATACGAAGAACTCATCATGAATACCTTTCATGCCCAGAATATGAATCCGGACATCTTCTGTGTCTGCGACGATCCGAGAGGTGCAATGCTCTGGGCAAAGGAAAATCTTGCGACTGCCATCTTTCCACAGTCCATGGCAAGCTTGTGTGACGGACTTTGTATACAAGAATTGGATGAGCCGGATCTTGTAACCAAGATTCTTCTGATCTGGGCGAAAGGAAAGAAACCAGTGCCGCTGGTGCAGGAATTTCTGGATGTGTGTGGAGAGCGTTAGCACATTAGAGCTTACGGCTCACCCACCATATTCCAACCACAATATATGCCGCCATCACTCCTAATATGGCAGATGCTGCAGCCAGTTGATTCATATTTTCCAAAGCAACTACTAACAGCAGAAGTACAATTTCGCCGCACCAATAGGACCAGATACATTTCCTTTTTCCGTAATCAGTAATCCAGGTTTTGGAATCCACGATCCAGAGTAAATTGATGAATATTCCAAAACCAATAGATACAATTAGTGACGTAACCGCTTCTGCTGACATATTTGTCATTCCATTTTTTACAAACGCAATACATAACACCAGCAAATCATATAGTAATAGCAATATAGCATTTCTTTTTAACGCTTTCATTTTTTTATGAATGTTCACTTTTTCTCCTCCTCGTTATCCTAAAAATAATCCTGGATATTACAAAGACTGTCACTAGGCCTATATACACTCTAACTATCAGGAGTAAATCCTGTTGTATCTCAGGATACTTATTTCCTAACCACATTACAATGAAAAGCAACATCATTCCCCAAGAAACTAATGCGATTCCTACTATATTATCTAATTTTTTCATACGTTCACCTGTTTACTATATTGCCTTAACGCTTCTGTTGCTTTTTGGTAATCCTTATTTCCCACAAAAATATAATACTTTTTTCCTTCATTTTCTCTAAATCCAAAATCTCCTGATCCTGTTATAAATAGCAATGTTACAAATTTAAACATATTATTTTTGTTTCTAACATCTATCCGATATGTTATTTTTTGTGATGATAAAATTGTTTTTATGTTTTCGCATTCCACAGGATTGCTCGTTTTTGCCAGTAATTTCATTTTGTCATCATTCCCTTTCTTTACTATTCATGCTCTTCTATTTTCCCATCCTTAATATAAATGATTCTTGTCCCATATTTCGCCAGTGACAAATCATGCGTCACCATTATAATTGTCATTCCTTCCTTATTCAGACGAGATAAAATCTCCATAACCATTCTAGAATTGTCACTATCCAGATTTCCAGTCGGTTCATCCGCCAAGAGAATCTGCGGTCTATTGGAAATTGCACGCATAATAGAAACTCTCTGTTGTTCTCCACCAGACAACTGCGCCGGATACTTTTTTTCTAAACCTTTCATATGGAATTCATCCAATAATTCCTGTGCTCTTGCAGTTCTATTCTTTTTAGACATTCCTGCATATCCAAGTGGGACAGCAATATTTTCCAAAACATTCATTTCCTGAACTAAATGATACGCCTGAAAAACAAATCCAATTTTCCGGTTTCTGATTTCTGCCATTTTTTTATCATTCAAATTTTTAATAGATATCCCATCCAATGTGTATTCCCCTTCGGTTGCATAATCTAATACCCCCACAATATTTAACAATGTTGATTTTCCACTTCCTGAGCTCCCATAAATACAAACAAATTCTCCCGGATGAATCATCAAATCTACACCTTTCAACACATTGGTTTCTATATTTTTTCCATAATATGTTTTTTTTATATCTTTTAGTACAATCATTTTCTTTTTCTAATCCCCATTTAAAAGCTCAATCACTTTTCTTTGTTTTATTTTTATATAACTCTTTCCAGACACAATAATAGTTATTAACAAATAAACACTTATACTTGCAATGAATGACACGATACTCCCTTCTACTTTTATATAACCGATCATAATTCCCATATCAACAAAGTATGTAACTATGTAGCCAATACCTATTCCTATGAACATTCCTATCCCATTCAATAAAGCAACCTCTGCAAACATTTCATAAAATACCGTCCTATAATCCGCTCCACACGCAAGACTAATCCCGTATGCTTTTTTTCTATGGTTAAATAATAATTCGAAAATTGATATCATCCCTCCCAAAAAAGCTATTAAAAATAAAATACCAGCCTGCATGATTACCCGTATCGATTGCTTCACTTTATATCCATTATTCTTTAAGTCTATTTCCGGAGAATAGATACGGTAAGAATATACTTCTCCATGCATTTTATTTAAATACTCTTCTATATTCTTTAACATCTGATCTTTATTTTCTAATTCCTTAGAATTCCATTCCATATGAATGTATGCCGGTTCTATTTTTTGTTCTATCTGTTCCATATATTCAACAGGAACAATTACACAATTCTTCAGTTCTATATTCTCCACTTCTGTCTTCCATGATTGCTCATTTATCCGTGTCGGCATTTTCCTTGGAACCATTTCAGAAATCGTAAATATATCTTCGATACTTTCTTTATTGCTTCCCCAATAGCAATAGCCTTTCTTTAATCCTAATTTATCATAATCCGCTAAAATCATTGTAAACTCATAATTTTTATCATTTGCTACGTAAAATTCTGGTAAGGCAATATAGAAAAAGGTTTTCCCACTCGATATTTTCTGTATCTTTTCATAATCTTGAATCGTCAACGCTACTGTCTCTGATAACATTTTTTCATTAAATCCAGATATCTCAAGACATAAATCTCGACTTTGGTTTGCTCTTCTTCTTTCTTCCTTTACTAGTGAAGAATACATATTCATTGCATATACCAACACACTCATTCCTAATATCATCTCAATAATCATCAATATTGAGATCCATTTATTCCATTTTAACCGTTGCCATGCTCTTCTTATAATATAGCTCACTCTGTCTCCTTCATTTTCAACATTAATGCAATTGGATATAGCTTTATTTTCTTTATCGAACATCTTGCTAATATTCCACAGGTTAACAACGATATCGTAATCATTTCCGCAATAATCACTCCATCCACCACGATAACATTATCTAATTGAAGCATTCTGGCCAGTGGATTCATCGTAACAATTACTAACAGCACTGCAATTCCTGTAATCCAAAAAGTTTCCAAAAGTGCCTCTATCCGCATCTCTTTCCTGGAAGCTCCCAGTGCCAATTTGATTCCTACCGTTCCCTGCTCTTCGTCCCTCTTTTCTATAAGTACGATAGATTCATTTAATGCAAAAAAAGTGAGTGCAACCATTGCAATAAGTCCCCGGACAATTCTCCATTGTTTTTTTGTTGTCAATGCATTTTTATATAATTCCATTCCTGTAGTTGTTGATATAAGCTCCGATTTCGGATCATTTTTTTCAATGATCTTTGTTCCCTTATCTGCAATTTTTTCTAAATTATTACTTTCTCCCCAAAAAGTTCCTGTAAATTGTATCTTTTCTTTGTTCTGATATATATCCTTCATTGTCTGATACGGGATTACAATTCCCGAATATATGCTGCTGTTCAATATACCTACAATCTTACACTTTTTATCTCGGATTAAAATACCATCTCCAACTTTATAAGAATATGTTTTAGCACATTGACCATCAACCAAGCATACTGCTGCACCAGTCTTCATTTCCCTTTTATTGAACATCCTTCCATTAATATCAGGCATTGGATAAGCATATTTTTCATCTATTCCTATTATAGAAACATATTTATCCCCCCATTGTTTAAAATTCTCTTCTTTATATGCTTTTATCGAATACTCCATTCCTTCTGGAAAAAGAATATCAAATTTTTCACTAAACCAATCAATCTGCACCGAACTATTCATTTTTTTAAATGTCGTAAAATAGAACACTCTGTCTACCGATCTTATATTAGCCAAACAGAATGCTGGAAGCAAAAGACCTACATAAAACGAAAGAATATATAAGAAGTATCTTTTCTTTTGGTATTTGATTTTTATCCAGGTTTGATACCCTATATATAAGTACCGTTTCATACATTTCCCCTTACTTTTTATAAATTCGGTATATTTTTTTTGCTTTCGGCATAACTATAAAGTACTCTCCCTGATTGTTTTCATCTATTTGCGGATTTTCTTCATTTTCCAGTCCTGAAATGATTGCAAGAGTTTCCTTATACTCCCCATTCCATCCCAATGAATATACCGATGCTCCCGATCCAGAAATACATATTATTTTCTTGTCTTCAATCAGAAAATCAGTTATCCCAAATCCATATGGTAATTCAGATACCTTTTTTAACTTGTTCCCACTAACAGACAAAAGCCACTCAGGTGCTGTGGTGACCGCTCCAAAGCTATCATTTTTCTTATCATAAAACCGTACCATGGAATTTATTCCATATATTTCTGATTGATAACTTGCAATTGATCCGATAAAATTTGCTCCTATTTCTTCTTCATCTCCATTGCTATATTTATCTATTACCGCCTCTTTTAATGACATTCCCGTAACGTATATTCCCTCTTCGTTTACTGCCATTTTTTGTGGAACATAATCTGGATCATTTATTTTTTTGTTTATCAAATCTACTTTATCTACATAATTTAACTGCTCATCAAATATCTGAACTCTATTATTTCCTTGATCAAGAACATATATTTCATGATTATATTCTTTAATTGCACCTGGAGATAAAAACTCCCCTTCTCCATTACCAGTCTTTCCAATTTTTTTAATTAGATTTCCAGAATAATCCATTTGTATAATAGCATCACTTGCTTTATCCGAAATCATTATCGAATCTTCCAGGCATATGATTCCATTTGGTTCATCCACATTTTCCAATTCTTCTACACTGTATCCCGCGTCGATATCTTCAAGAGACGCTAAATCGAATGTTTTATTACTTATTTCCTTAGCATTCTCCGCATAAATGGGTAATACATCACTTTTAGAATTAAGCATAATATTATAATTTTCACTCGTTTTGTGTTGACATCCACTCAAACAGCAAAACAAACTCCCGATAATAGCGGTAATAAATATTCTCCTTTTCACAATTCCCACCTCTTCTTTGCCAAAAATAATTTCTACCATGAAACTATAATTGTCCATTTTCTCAATTCAGTAAAATTGTATGATTCCTTTTTCCAAATACCCCAAAACAACTCGATTTACTTACCCTTACTATACCCAATAAATCTTATCCTGCTTCTTAACAAATCTGAATAATTCTTAATTTCTAACAGGCGGTTTTCGCAGTATCTTATTCTATATATATCGGAAAACTTAAAACAATTGCATATCTGTTTTCATTATTTATAATTTCAGATTCTCCTTTCATCTGCTCCATCATATTTTTTATATTCTGTATTCCTATTCCCGTTCCTTTTACATACTCTTTTTTAGTATTTTTTTGATTTTCAAAATCTATCTGTATCATATTTTCATTATTCTTCATCTCCAAAATAATTGGGTACTCTTTATCCGCATATTTTTTTATATTTGAAACCAGATTATCCATAATACGTCCTATATATCTATGGTAAACCTGTACTTTTGCTTCACCCCATTCCATATTTTTAACAATCACTTGATACCCTTCTGCTTCAACAAATGCGCAAAATTCTGATAGATATTCCCCCAATGCATATTCCACATTTGCCGGTGGATCTAATTCTATTTTTTCCTGCTTTTGAATCAAAAAGAAATCGAACAACTGATCTGTCAGTTCCCTGATCTGATTTGCTTTTTGATAGCTCTTTTGTATATATTCCTGATTCTCATTATTTGTTGATTTCTTTATTGCAATTTCTAAAAAAGTAATCAGACTTGTCAATGGCGTCCGAAGGTCATGCGCCATCGCAAGCACCAATTTACTTTGATACTCTTTCATCTGCTTTTCATTTTCTTCTTTTTTTATCAAAGTCTTGCGCATCTGATCCAATCCGTAGGCGAGATTTCCCAGTTCGTCTTTTCCTCTCACCTCTATATCGGCATCCCAATATCCGCCCTCTATTTGCTGGATAGATTCACTTAACTTTTGTATATATTTCACTTCTTTTCTTATTCCAAAAATAAATACAACAAAACATATTCCAAAGCTGATTGCAGTAATCGTAAATATAAAAAAGAGTTTTATCTTCACTTCATAATCCGCATAAATATATACATCCGCATCACCATCTTCGAATTTTACATTTTGCAAAAAATACCAGGTATAATTCAACATGTCATTTTCTACTGGCTTTAATAAATTGGCTTCTACATAAAAATTATCAAATAATATTTTTCTTTCTCTTGAAACTGAAAAATATGAAATCTTCTGCTTATTTGACCATTTTTTCAATTTTTCAGAGTCTGTAGCTGCCACATGATTTTCAGTAACATATTTTTGCAGACGCTTCACATAAGGTGTTTCCGCCTTATATATATAATCGGATTCATAATAGTAGTTCATTAATACATGACTACCACCAAAATATAATAATATAAAAACAATACTTCCTATTAAAATTCCTTTCAAAAGTAATAGTAACATTTTAACTGTAAGATTGGCATTTTTTACTTTAACCAAATGTATACCCCTTTCCCCATACAGTTCTTATTATTTTTGGATTTTGTGGATCTTCTTCTATTTTTGACCTTAATTTTCTGATATGTACCATAATCGTATTAGCCGATGCCTTGTAAAATGGTTCCTGCCATACAGTTTCATATAAATTTTGTATAGAAAATATTTTTCCTGGATATTTCATCAGCAATAATAAGATTCTATATTCTATATCTGTCAAACACAGTTCTTTTTCTCCCATATACACATCATTATACACGCTGCTAATAACTATCCCATGCCTTTCAATCCATTCCTCTTTTTGGGAATCTCTATGAAATTCGGTATCATATACCTGATGTCTTCGTAACAACGCATGAATTCTTGCAAGTAATTCTGCCGCTGAAAATGGTTTTACCAAATAATCATCCGCTCCCGCTGTTAATCCCGTAATCTTATCTTCCTCACTTAATTTTGCTGTTAAAAAAAGAATTGGAACAACTGATCTTTTTCTTATTTCTTCACAAGTTTGAATACCTGATATTCCAGGCATCATAATGTCCAATATTACAAGGTTTATTTCTGCGGAAAATTTATTAAGTCCGTCTGAACCGTTTTTTGCTTCTGTTATCAAAAAATTTTCAGATTCCAACAATATTCTGAGACTCTCCCGGATATCCGGATCATCTTCAATAATTAAAATATGATTCATATATTCCACTCCTTCTACACATTCTACTGTTCAAATCATAACATACAAATCATAATACCCAGAAAAAATTAAGAATTTTTCAGATTTTTTAATCCCATATTTAAGAATTGATCTGTAAAGTATAAATTATCAAATACTAAGGAGGAGCGTTGTAAATGAAATTTCTTAAACAAACACTATTTTTTATTATTGTTGGAATTACAATAAGTATAACTTTTTGTTCTACCACTTATGCTGCTACTGCTTATTCAAAATTATCTTTACCTCCCTCACAATCTTCGGAAGATAATTTAGCGGATTCCAGTGACCGTAGTCTTCACACAACCAAATATGTCGTCACATCTGCCCAAGCCACCTTACGCACCGGACCAGGAAATAACTATTCTTCTGCCGGCACCGTCAAAAAAGGAAACATTATCTTAGTAGTGTCAATTTCTAACAATTGGGCTAAATTTAAACTTAGGAACAATTGGGTTTATATCTCTGCTTCTTCTATCAAAAAGCTTTAACCGATATAAATCATAACTGAAACATATAAACGCATAATGAAAAAAAGATTATCCAGATATTTTTCTCCAGATAATCTTTTTTCTTTATTATTCTATTGTTGTATCTTCTCTTCTACTCCACCTTCGTCTTCTTCGGCAAAAACAGACTCAAAAGTAACGATACCACGAACACTCCTGCCACTGCATTTCCATTAAATACATCTCCTACCGCACTTGGAAATGCTGCAAAGAAGTTCCCGGATGTCTGTGTCAGACCAACTCCGATACTAAATGACAATGACACGATAATCATTGTTCTGTCATCGAATTTACATTCTTTCAGCATCTTGATTCCTTCATACATGATCGATCCAAACATCATAACCGTACATCCGCCAAGCACTGCCTGTGGAAGTGAATTGAAGAACGCTCCAAGCGGCGGGAATAATGATGCAAGGATCAGAATCAGTGCTCCCATCAGAATTGTAAAACGGTTGATTACCTGTGTCATCGTCACAAGTCCGATATTCTGACTGAATGATGTCAGCGGCAGACATCCGAAACATCCGGAGATCGCACTGGAAAATCCATCGACTGCCAGTGAACCGCGAAGTTCTTTCATCTTAAGATCACGTCCAAGTCCACCTGTGCAGACTGCTGTCGTTGCTCCTGTCGTCTCTGCTGCCGATACCAGGAATACGATTGCGATCGTGAAAAATGCTCCCAGATTGAATACCGGTTTATGACTGGTCAGAAACACAAGCTTCGGAATGCTGAATACGCCGACCTCCTGAATCGTCTTATGAATACCGGAAAAGTCAACCATCGGTGCGATTCCTGCTACAGTAAATATAATTGCAAGTGCATAGCCAAATACCAGTCCGACCAGTACATTCAGATTCTTATAGACACCTTTCAATACTTCTCTGGATACCAGACATACGATCAATGTAAATGCTCCAACGACCAGATGATACCAGGAACCGAAGTCTTTCACTCCACTTCCACCGCCCCAGGAATCCATACCTACCGGCAGAAGTGACAACCCAATCGCAATGACTACACATGCCGATACAACCGGCGTCAGATATTTTCTCCAGTACTTGGCACTCAGTCCGACAAAACCTTCAAAAATACCGCCTAAAATAACCGCACCTGCCATAGCTTCATATCCCAGATCCGGATTCGTTGCAATGACCAACAGACTTCCAAGAAACGTAAAACTGACTCCCATAATAATCGGAAGTCCGGATCCGATCACTCCTATCGGATATAACTGTAAACAGGTTCCGATTCCGGCTACAAACATCGCACACTGCAATAACTGTGTAATCTCCGCCGAACTTAAATGCGCCCCGTTACTTCTAAGTACTGCCGCACTGCACACGATCAGCACTGGTGCCAGATTCGATACGAACATCGCCAGTACATGCTGCAATCCAAACGGGATGGCTTTTCTAAGCGGAACCCTGCCGTTCAGCTTATAGATATTCTCTTCACTGACCGTCTTTATCTTTTCTTCTTTGTTGCTTTCCATGACTTTTCCTCATTCTCTCTGTAAAATTTTATTTATTATAAGTTTAACTTATATTTTTCAAGAAAGCAACACGAGAATTAATAAATGCATTTATTACTTTAATACAATCCGAAAATATTCTACTGTCGTTGAAAGAAGAAATATTCCACACACTGCCATTTGCAGATATTTTTTCTTAATTACACTTTCAATAAAATCTTTTAAAAATATAAAATCAATCACACTACCAATAAGAATGCTCCCCACATCCATGATACTGTTTATTGCTTTTATCGAAAACAACCGGAACATCCATATCAGACTGGCTGCCCCCAGACACCAGATAAGTGAAAAATAAAATTCCCTTTTTTCACGAATTTCCCAATATTGCCGTAAAAGAACCACACATGTAGTACATCCTATGATACAGCCATAAAATGCAATCGAAGAAAACACTTTTGTTGACTGTGTAACCATTACACCTAATACTGCCATTACAAAGCTAATTCCACTGATTAACCATTTCATTTTCTTTGCCGCATGATACTCCGATATCTCTGCCGTTGATTTCATAATCTCTACTACGTTCTTCCGATCTACAGCAGTTTCTCTTCTTTCTGTATTGATTTCCGATCTCATAAGCTCCACCACTTCTATCCCGAGTGCATCTGCCAATGGTTCTAACGTATTAATGTCTGGAAAACCAAGTCCTCTTTCCCATCTGCTGACTGCCTTATCCGTTACATTTATCTTTTCTGCCAGTTCCGCCTGTGTCATACCCAGCTGCTTTCTCCGTTCCATGATAAATTTTCCAAATACTTTTGCATCCATGTAATTCACTTCCTTTTTCCGTTCTTCGAAACCGAATAGACTTCTTTGTTTAATTACATCATATACATTTTTTGTTAAATACGTCAATCGACGAATCCTTTACTTTTTTAATTTTAAGGTAAAAAACTTTGAATAGTAAAAGAAGACTCTTGCAATGCAACAGCCTTCCTAATCATATACTTATTCTTCTTTTTGTATTTCTTCTATAATTCGTTGAATTGCAGTTACCTCTTCCTCCAATTCATCCGCAATTTGTCCTATAGACTTTCTTTTTTTCAACTTCTTTTTAATCTGCTTTTTCAAAAGACTCCGTTCTCCAAGCTCAATTCCAGATTCTACTCCAGCCTCCACACCAGCTTCATACTCCGCTTTCCGTAATTTTTTCTCTTCAAATTCTTTATCATACTCATAGATGCTCACTTTGATCACCTCTGCCTTATTCTTCACCAAAAATTCTGCCAGAATTCCTTCCTCTATGCATTCATCTACCGCTCGCGTAACTGCCTCTTCCAGAGGAATATTCTGCGTCACATATTTTCTTACCCTCGCAACATATTTGGCATATTCCTTTAATGTTCTGCAGTGTTCCATCAGTTCTAGGTTATGACCATCATTTACATTCAACATAGTCACCTTTAATTCCAGATCCGGATCATCCGTCGGATTCTCATAAGCTGAAGATAATCGGAATTCATTATAATCGTCTACCTTTTTCGTTCCATTATAAAATACAATAAATCTTGGTGTCGCTATCTTTTGTATTACCGTGGAATATAAAGATTTCCGAACTACTAATCTTTGATATTCATCCGCAATATAGAATAAATTTCTAAGCGGAATATTCGGGTTATACGTCGACTGGTGCTCATACAAATATAAATTCATATCCATAATAAACGCCAGATCATTTTTCATTCCCATATAAATTGCATTTTCTAATGTGACAATCTGCAAATCTTCTACATTAGTATAATTCCGACCATTCACTGCATTATACAATGATAGCAGATTTTCTTTATCATGATACAACATTCGAAAAATCGTATCTTTGTATGGCCGTTTTGCCTTTAACTGACGGTTGCTTACCTGATACTTTTTGTTACGTCTCTTCTGACTTTTTCTTCTCGCCATATTTAATTCCTCCTATGTGCAGGAGGATATCTTACTTACACGTTCAGTCCTCTCCTGCTTTTTACAATTGATTGGTATAAAAAACATAGATTCCTGAAATGCAATTAGAATGTAGATAGTATATGATTCAATATACCTTAGATTTCTTTTGAAGTATGCTTTTATATAGATTAACATATAAATAAATATTATTCAATATATTTTCAAACAAATTTTGTTGCTGTTTATTACATGAAGCGGTCATTCCGTGGGTATCGCATGCTGTAATGATTCAACAGCGGAACCATAACTGCTGTGATACCGGAAGTGTACAAAAAAAGCCGGAAAGTCAAGGCTTCCGCCACAACTTTTCGGCCATACACAGGTTACAATTCCGCTATTGAATTCAGTATCATGGACCGGGGTAAGCCACAATACTGTATTAAACAGCAAAAAAATTCAACTTCGTCTCATCAAACTCTATCTTCTGCCCTTTACTTCTAAAATACTCCTCCACAACCTGATACATCTCCTCATACCGTCCTTCGCATGCACAATTTCCTAACGGTTCGATCCAACAGGACTGTTTTCCACAGGCATCTCTCAAGTGAACCTTAAAATTCAGCCCTTTCTCCTCCAGCAATCCGTTCACTTCAATCATCTCATTAAATGTAATATAATTCATATCCGCTATCTCCTCCAGTTCTTTCCACTATAGTATCCGGCTGAATTGAATATCGTTGCGAATACATTGATCATCTTGTTTGACGTATACACTGCATGATACCGGTTATATTTTCCCCAGTCTGCATTCGCCAGTGTCCATGTTCCGGATACTGCGACCAGGTAAATAACCGCACACAGGAATCCGACGATAAGTTCACCGGTTGCCATCAAGTGTCCATACTTCTGATTCAGCATCTGCGCTATCACTCCTGCCATGATCAGGCTCGCAAGCATACTGATCCAGAGTTTGTTCAGGATATAACGGTTCATCTTTGATCCCATCCACAATATGATTGCAAGAATAAATACCCCGCCATACAGATAGATTACATACTGCTTCAATACCGCCGTATCACGACACACAATATATCCTCTTCCCATCACTGTTCCGATTGTAAAAAGTCCGACAGGCTGTACAACTGCCCCCAGAAGCAACAATGTCAGATGCACTTTCATATTCGCCGAACATGCTCCTATGATCAACAGACCAACCACAGCTGCAAGTGAAATCAGCCCGACATAAAGATGTGTTCCGATATAATCCTTCGGGAGCAGCCATATAGATATCACACTTAAGATCGTTCCTGCAATAAAAAAGCATGCAATCTCATTGTTCATCTCATCCCTGCTTAATTTTTTCTGTACAATATCCTCTTTCAAAAGGATTGCCAGACGTACCTGCCACTCTTCTTTTTCTTCCTCAATCTCAAGCTGATCGATCGATGTAATATCAAGCTTACTTTTCAGTGCTTTCTGGCAGGTCAGTTTCGTTTCCTTTAATGTACGTTCTTCTTTTTCGATCTCGTCCAGTCTACGGGATAAAGCTTCCTGCAAGGTCAGTCTGTCTTCATAGATTTCTTTAATCTCCTGTACCGGAATACCGATCAGACGCAACTTTTTAATTTCCTGAAGCTGTTCTACATCTGTTTCTGAATACTCCCGGTAATTATTTTCCTGATTACGTGCCGGATGGATCAGTCCTTCTTCTTCGTAGAATCTTATATTCGCCTTGGAAATGCCAACCTGTTTTTCTACATCTTTAATCTTCATAAAGTGACACCTTCTTTCCATTTTTCCAGTCTGTTTCTGTAATGATTTCTTTGCGGTGTTTTATCGTCTTGTACTTTACTTTTCCAAACAAACCTTTCTGCTCTTTACAATAAATGATATGAAGCGCCATATGAAATTTCTGGTTCTCATCTTCCAACTCATGACTGTATTCCAGATGAGTCGCACTGTAACGAAGCAGAAGCACTTCACCGGCTCCCACCGGTACATTCCCACCATCCACAGACATAACCTGAAATGTAATGGTTCCCGGTATTTCAATTTCTTTTAATTCAACCTGTTCTTTTATTACTGTCTGAAGCTCAGAAATGATTCTATTTCTTTCTTCACTTTTTTCCATACTGTCACCTTCCTTCATTCCGGATATCTACATCCTTCTCCCTCTTTGTTAAGATAATTATATTCCTTCAAGCCGCTTGAAGGTCAAGAGATTCACCATATTTTTCTTCCATTTTTTGCCTTTACTCGCATTCCCGCTCGATTTTTTTCTCTGCCAGCCGCTCTGTCTCTTCTATTGCTTCTTTATAGCCGGTCAGTGCCGCAAATGGTGCAAACTGAGCCGCCCGGTCTGCTATCGGCATCGAAGGACGCGTCTCCGATACATGATGCGGAAGGTTCAGAATATCTCCATACTTTTGCTGCACTTCGATCACCGATCTCTGTAATTTCCCCGAAACCTGTGTAACATTTTCTTTCGAAACATTTTCATTTCTCACGCTTTATGTCCTCCGATCTGCCGGTTCCGTTCCATCGCAGTTCCATCCTCCTGCAGATTCATTCCTTTTAAGATTGCATTCTTCCCATATTTTTTCTTGATATCCAGCATCGCCTTCTGCATCTTCTTTTCCCGTTCCAGCTTCTCATTCTTCTCTTCTTTTTCCTTCTTTGCAGTGCCAAAATCTGTAAAAAGATTCATCTGTTCATACTGCTGTTCTTCCTGTACCTCTTTCTCACTGATCACATGATTCGCTGCCATCGTAATCCGGCGGATCAGAAGATCCGGATTCACAATTTCATGATACAGCTTTACACCTGCCTGTGTCATCAGCCTCGATGAAGAAGTATGCTGCTTCAGATTAGCGGTTCCGTGTGCATGTTTCGGCAGCTTCCTGCCATACCAGTCTGTCGTGATCTCCCCTACATTTTTCTTCGTTCCTTGTTCCAGATTCTTGATGTCGTATCCGATCGTCAGAACGATCTGATCCGTTACGAGACGTTTATCTACCAGATCCAATGCCAGCTGGTCGATCATTTCCTTTACCACGATCTTCGTCTGCTCGAAATTATATGGACAATGCAGTACCTGTCCCGCACCCATACTGTTATTTTCGGGCTTATACGCCTTCACATCTGCGATCGTGCATGGCTCCCATCCCCATGCATGATCAATCAGAAGTTCTGCATTCACCCCAAATAGCCGGTACAGCAAATCTTCATTATAATATTCCCCCGGCTTACCAAGAGAACATCTTGCCACATCTCCCATGGTAAATAATCCGACTTCCGCAAGCTTCTTCGCATACCCCGGGCCCACACGCCAGAAATCCGTGATCGGCTGATGCGCCCACAAAAGCTTCCTGTAAGAAATTTCTGTAAGTTCTGCGATTCTCACCCCATTCTGGTCCGGCTCGATATGCTTCGCAACAATATCCATGGCAACTTTACACAGGTACAGATTCGTTCCGATTCCGGCCGTTGCCGCAATCGACGTCTCCTGCTGAATCTCCCGAATAATCTTTCCAGCCAGCTCTCTTGCCGTCATCCGGTAAGTATTCAGGTAATCGGTCACATCCATGAATACCTCGTCAATGGAATAGACATGGATATCCTCCGGTGCAACGTATTTCAGATAAAAGTTGTAGATCTCCGTACTGCATTTCATATATAATGCCATTCTCGGAACCGCCGTAATATAATCCAGTTCCAATTCCGGATGTAGTTTTATTTCTTCATTATCTACGGAAGCTCCTGCAAACTTCTTTCCGGGTGCCATACAGATCCGTCTTTTATTCACTTCTTTCACCTTCTGCACAACCTCGAAAAGTCTGGCACGGCCCGGTATCCCGTAGGATTTCAAGGAAGGAGACACTGCCAGACAGATAGTCTTTTCCGTACGGCTTTTGTCCGCTACTACCAGATTGGTCGTCATCGGATCCAGTTCTCTTTCTTTGCATTCTACCGATGCGTAAAATGATTTCAGATCGATTGCGATATAGCTTCTCTGTCCTTTGTCTGCCATGCCTGTTCTCCTCCTTTCTTTACTCACAAATTCATTCACAAAGTTGTCTTTTCTTATTTCGAATGTATGTTCTCATTATACCAACATTCTGATTTGTCCACAATACAGAAGCAGTTACAAATTATTTTTTTTAAAACTATTGACCTTCAAGTTACTTGATGGTTTATATTATAGACAACAAAAGAGAAGAAACAAAAAATTGATAAGAATGCCGGCTATTACCAAATTCTCTTAAAGAAAGGGGACATTAAAATGAAGAACGGAACAAGAAACGAAAAAGTTGTCTTTGATATTATTTTTAACTTAATATGCATGATATACATAATCTACAGTTGGATGTCAATTACAAATGTTGGAGTCGTAACTGCACTGACACATAATAATGGTGATGCTATGCTACTGATCTTCGGTGCTGCAATTGTTCTAATCGTCTTTTTTATAATCGATATCATTTCTTTAATATTAGGCAAAAAGCAAAAAGGATATTTGCTGCCGGGGTATGTCGGAGTGTCTATTGGTGTGAAATGTATCGCAATACTATTCCTGGTTTTAGCATATATATTGAAGCTTAAAATCTAAGTACCCGCCACCGGTGGCTTCTTTCAAACACATAGCGCTACAAAGAACCTCCCGCTGGTATCTTCTCTTGTATACTTTGATATGTCAAAAATACGGCCGGTAATATATTCTTACTCATAATCTCAGAATATATGCCGACCGCATTTTCTATCTGCCAAATTATTTATAATCCATCACCAGAAACATCGGTTTGATCGCTACCACTTCGTCATACTCTTCTTTCTCGACGACTACGCTGGAATTCAACGCTTTCAGATCTTTTTTCAAAACCTGCAATGCTTCCGGAATATTTCTCGCACGCCCTTCTTTCATAATTTCCTGCATTCTCTTTAGCACAATCGGATGTGCATAGTGAGCCGGTACCGGAAAATCCGGATACACTCTGATATACTCTTCCATCTGACTGATCGATTCCGTCAGCCGCTTCTCAATATAATTCTTATTATTCTTCGAAGTCGGAAGTACATTCGCTCCGGCAAATAAGAAGATTGCAGCCAGACCAAACAAAAGGAAATACATTCCAAATCCTGCATGGGTCGTCAATGCATAGATACCATAGACGAATGCCGCACCGCCCATCAGTACGATTGCAAGAGCTACCCATTTATACGCCGGATTACTTCTGTCATAAGTACGCTTTTTCTTCGCCGACTGACTCAAGTCCATATAGATATCCGATTGCTTTTTCAGATACTGTTCTGCCTGTTCCAGCTTCACGAGACATCTTTTTGTTTCTTCCGATACATTTCTTTCTCTTTGCTTTTCTGCCAGCCATCTTTCCTTCTCTGCCAGCTTTCGCTCAGCCTCAAGACTGTGTATCGGAATATCCGGATATTTTTCTTCTATGTATGCAACAAATCTGTCCACATCTTCTTCATGTTTGAAATTACATTGCTTTTCTTTTCCGTCCTCATATACGACCACAAGATAGGATAATGTACCGAATACTCCTTTTCCTGTAAATCCACCCTTACTCATGGCGATTCTTTTGAAGATCCTTTTTACAGAACTGATCGGTATGTAATACCTTCTGTCAATATAAAAGCTGCTAAGATACACCGCCTTTTTTCCAATTCCGCAAGGTCCGATCTTCTTACATTCTTTTCTGTCTTTTATCAATTCTTCATCCGGAATCGATACATTACCCAGTCTTTGTGGTTTCATCTTTTCATCATCTCATTTCTGTCAATTCATTCTGCCTTTTTATGTATTCAAATTACACTGTCTTACAACTATGCTTTCATTGGTTTCTTTGTCGCACGGATAAAGATTCCAAGGAATGCTGCTGCCAGGATAATTCCTACCGGATAAGCAACCTTCGTAGAAAGTCCCAGACACTCTTCTGCACAGAAGAAATATGTCATGGAAACTGCACTCATGAATGTTGCCGGTACCGCTGTGATCCAGTAATTCTTCTTCTCGCGGAACAGATACATACTTGCTGTCCACAGAACGATCATAGCAAGTGTCTGGTTTGTCCAGCTGAAGTATCTCCATACGATTGCATAATCCAGATGTCCGACAAATGCTCCGACTGCCAGAAGCGGAACACATAACATCAGACGTTTCTGCATCTTATTCTGATCAACTTTGAACCAGTCTGCCAGTACCAAACGGGCACTACGGAATGCAGTATCTCCGGAAGTGATCGGGCATACGATAACTCCGATCATTAGATCTGTGTGCATTTTCCACAATGCTATCATCTCGGGAACTGCATGCTTAAAGCCCAATACAGAAAACTCAAAAGAAAAATGCCGGCACCCCAAGATACCGGCATTTTCCACTCATAGGAATCAATCATTTAGTTTTAGTTTCTTCTTATTACAATAGCGATTCAATTAACATACAGTTCTGATATCTGTGTATTCATAGCAGTCAAAACTGTCTGCTACGTTCTTGCATGTTAATTTTCCATCGTATGTATTTACAGCTGAATAGATAACTTCGTTATCTTTGCATGCCTGCTCAAGTCCTTTTCCTGCAATCTGCAGTCCATAAGACAGTGTAGCATTTGTCAGTGCAATTGTAGATGTTCTTGGAACTGCTCCAGGCATATTTCCTACACAGTAGTGAACAACACCATCTTCAATGAAGATCGGATCATCGTGGTATGTAACTTTTGTTGTCTCACCACATCCGCCCTGATCAACAGCTACGTCTACAAATACAGCACCTGGTTTCATCTCTTTGAGATATTTTTTCTTGAAGATCTTAGGAGCTGATTTTCCTGGAATCAGAACACATCCGATTACGAGGTCTGCTTCTTTTACAGCTTTTTCGATATTTGCATCATTAGAAACAAGTGTCTGGATACGTGCTCCGAAGATATCATCCAGATAAGCAAGTCTCTGAAGATTGATGTCCATGATTGTTACATTAGCGCCCATTCCTACAGCGATCTTACAAGCGTTTGTTCCTACAGATCCGCCTCCAAGGATTACGATGTTAGCCTTTGGTGTTCCAGGAACTCCTGCTAAAAGAACTCCCTCTCCTCCAAATCTCTTCTCAAGATATTTTGCACCTTCCTGAATACTCAGACGTCCTGCGATCTGGCTCATTGGAGCAAGCAGAGGAATACTTCCGTTTCTTTCGATCAGTGTCTCATAAGCAACACCTTTTACCTTTGCTCCGAGAAGAGCATCTGTCTGCGGCTTGTCTGCTGCAAGGTGAAGATATGTATAAAGGATCAGTCCTTCATGGAATAATGGATATTCTTCCGGAAGCGGCTCTTTTACTTTGATCATCATCTCTACAGTATCCCATACTTCTTTTGCTGTATCAATCACCTTAGCCCCAGCTGCCACATATTCGGCATCTAAGAATCCTGATCCTTCTCCGGCACCTTTTTCAATATAAACATCGTGTCCTGCGTTCACATAGCTCTTAACATTGTCAGGTGTCATACCTACACGGAACTCGTTGTTTTTAATTTCTTTTACACATCCTACTTTCATTTTGAAAAACCTCCTAAAAAATTTTAATCCGTTTGTTTTTTGAAGTGAAGATTATTTTTCTTCTTGTTATTTTGTTGAAGAATATTCTTCATTTCTGTCTGAACTCATACTAACACACTCAAGTTGTTAATGCAATAAAAGTTATTTTTTTCACTAGTAAGTTATTTTTTTGTCTTTCTAATTCTTTTTCTCTTGTTTTGCAAAGTAATCTTTTACCAGTTTTGCCACTGTTCCTGACAACAGGAATAATGCGATCAAGTTAGGGATAGACATCAGACCATTACAGGTATCTGCAATTCCCCAGATGATACCAAGATCCACTGTTGCACCAAGGATTGCGACCAACGCATACACGATCATAAATGGTTTCACAACCTTTGTTGTAAATACAAACTCGACACATCTTGCTCCGTAAAGTCCCCATCCAAGAATCGTTGAGAATGCGAAACAGCACATTGCAATTGCAGTAAAGATCGTCACCCAGCTTCCATACGTTGTTACGAATCCTGAGATGGTAAGCTCCGCACCTGCTGCCACGCCGTACTGGATTCCTTCGCCGCCACAAAGGATAACCAGTGCTGTCAGTGTACAGATCACGATTGTATCTGCAAATACTTCAAAGATACCAAACATACCCTGTTTTACAGGCTCATCTGTATCTGCACATGCATGTGCGATCGATCCGGTACCGATTCCGGCTTCATTTGAGAAGATACCTCTGGAAACACCACGTCTCATAGTCATAAACATGCTTCCAACCACACCGCCGGTAAATGCGGACGGGTTAAATGCTCCTACAAAAATCATCTCAAATACATGTGGAACTTTGTCTGCATTCAGTGCAACTACTCCGATTGCAAGGATGATATAGAATACTGCCATGAATGGAACCAGCTTCTCTGTTACGGTACCGATACGTTTTACTCCGCCAAGTAAAACAACCGCTACCAGTGCTGCAATCACAATTCCGATCACCAGATTCACCATACTTATCTGTGCGTCATCAATCACATTGTAGCTTATAAGTGCTGAATCGATGGATGTCGTAATGGTATTTACCTGTGTTGCATTTCCTGTTCCGAGTACTGTCAAACTTCCAAGGATCGCATAGACCGAAGCCATCCAGTACCATTTCTTGCCAAGACCGTTCTTAATATAATACATCGGGCCCCCAACATAATCTCCCTCTGCATTCTTCTCTCTGTAATGAACCGCAAGTGTAACTTCTGAGAACTTCGTACACATTCCAAGCAATGCGGACACCCACATCCAGAACACTGCTCCTGCTCCTCCGATTGCAATCGCACCGGCAACTCCGGCAATATTTCCCGTTCCTACCGTTGCCGCAAGCGCCGTACACACTGCCTGGAATGGAGTGATACTACCTTCTTTCGCTTCTGACTTTGTGAAGATACGTCCGATAGAATTCTT
This sequence comes from Dorea longicatena, assembly GCF_024168045.1. Taxonomy (GTDB): domain Bacteria; phylum Bacillota; class Clostridia; order Lachnospirales; family Lachnospiraceae; genus Dorea_A. The sequence continues at coordinate 672,501 of NZ_CP100126.1, read as the reverse complement.
AATGGCATACCCAAATTTTCGGAACTGTATAAATCCTGTACGAGCTGAAAGTACAAGCCCTACACCGATGATACAGACCATTGCCGGAACCCCCCAGACGAAATTGTTAACGGCCGCATTCACGTTTTCAATTGTTTGTAACATTTCTTTTCCTCTCTTTCGTCGTTCGTTGGTTTGATAATAACATACCATTATTTTTTTGTACACAATTATTTTTGCACTTTATCCATATGTGTTATTATTTTCACACATATTTTTGTGCAATATGCACATGGTTTTCTCCTTTTTTTACGATTTTCATTCAAAAAGATTGGAGTATACTTCATTTGTGTGATATATAAATAACGAGAAAAAATCATCATTATCTATAAGTTCTATCTTCTTTTCCCCATATCCACACGTTTTTTTCTTTTTTCATGCTCTCCGTCTTGCAACTTTCCCAGATTCATGTTTTAATCTAATTATCAATATCACTTTCGGAGGAACTATATTATGAAAGATATGAAGGAATTACTCCATTCTGCACATCTTACCAAAACGCAGAGGATCATTGCGGAATATGTTCTGGATAATGCTTCGGAAGCCTGTTTTATGACATCTACGGAGATTGCTTTAAAGCTCGGGGTGAGTGAGTCTTCCGTAATCCGTTTCAGCCGTACGATCGGATTTGACGGCTTTATGGATTTTCAGAAGGCACTGCGGAAAGATTATCAGGACAAAGTACTCAGCATTTCCAGCAGTATCACAATCCCATCCCAGCGGATTGCAAAGCAGGCAAAATTAGACAACTCTTCTGATTACATCAACCGGCATTTTAAGAATGCTGCTCATAACCTTGAAGAGATATTTATCCAAAACTCCATTGAGACCTTTGAGAAGGCTGCGGATCTTATTGTTTCCAGTAAGCACAAATACATTGCTGCAACGAGAGGAAATATCTGTCTTGCAGATTTCTTCCTCCTGTATTTAAAACAGATGGTTCCGCATGTAACCATGACAACCACAACTTCCATGAGCCCGATTGATCATATGTGCAATATCTCGCAGACCGACTGTCTGGTATTATTTAGTTTTCCAAGATATTCTTCTCAGGACGAAGTGACCGCCGAGATGGCACGCGATGCCGGAGCTTCAATAATTGTGATCACTGATAAACCGAGTTCCCTGCTTGCACAATATGCCGACATTCTTCTTACAGTCCCGGTAGACAGTAATACATTCTTCAACTCTATGATCGGTCCGCAGTTCGTAACAGAGTCTTTGCTGGAAATCATCAGCCATAAGGCCAAGGGAATTGAAAAAAGACTTAATACGATTGACAAATATCTGAATAAACTCGGAAATTATTAACAAAGAAAACCTGCCGCAGATTTTCTCCAAGTCTCATCAATGATTATGACTTGTCGGAAATCTGTGACAGGTTTTCTCTCTCTTCTATCTGCGCTGTCAGGATTTTTACCAGTCTGCGCTGTTTTGCATATAATTTGATCATGTTAAATACCCGTTGATATACGATCCGCATATCAAACGGACGCCTAATATAATCCACGGCACCGGCTTCGTAAGCTCTCCCGATATATTCTTCCGAATCCTCTCCTGATATTACAATTACCGGAATGTCATCTATCCACTGTTCCTGATTCATATATTCCAGTACTGCAAATCCATCCATCTTCGGCATCACAATATCCAGAAGTATCAATGCTATATCATTTCCATATTTCTCCAGCTTCTCTACACATTCGTTCCCGTTTTCCGCTTCTATGATCTGGTACTTATCCTGCAGAATTTCTGTCAGAAGTTCTCGGTTGATCTTAGAATCATCTACAATAAGAATCCGTGGCTTTAGAATATCCGTATGCTCATCATGATCCTCCTCCGCTATTTTCTGATCCATTCCCTCTACCATTGCAGTATTTTTATACATTTTAGCAAGGTACATCCGTTTATCCGCTCTCTGGACAGCCTCTTCCACTGTCTCTTCTGTCGCTGACACACCTCCGATGCTGACTGATAACTTAATCCGCTCATATCCTGGGACACTCGTTTCAGCAATTTTTTTCTTAATCTTATTCAGCTTCCGCGCAAAGTTCTCACTGTCGATCTCCGGCAGTAAAAGCAGAAATTCATCCCCTCCGTATCTGATCAGTTTATCTGTCTTTCTGATATATTGCCGTATTACTTCTACCACTGTAATCAGTGCCATATCTCCTGCGTGATGACCACGCATATCATTATATAACTTAAAATCATCTACATCAAGAATCGCAACCCCTGCTTTTCCCTTTACATGCTTAATCTCATCTTCATAGTATCTCCGATTATAAGCCCCTGTCAGCGCATCTCTGTAAAGCTTGTCATTATAAACAGAAAGCTTCTGGACCATCTTCCCATATCCAACCGCATCAATCAATGTGTCTTCATCCAGCTTCTTCAACATCTCCATTACGTACGGTTTTCCATCAATCTCCACATATCTTGAAAACACCTGAAAAATATCCGAATCCAGAAATTCCAGCTTCGCTGCCTGTTTTTTTTCTCTCAGCGATTTCATAGATATGCAATTCTCACACGGCTTTGCCTTATTCCAGAATGAATAGCACTGACACATCTCCATTACATCTGCATCCGCACTGTGCTCCGCTCTCTTCTCCAGCATCTCACCATCAACCAGGCGTACAATTGAGAACACTTCTCTTAGGCACTCCATCTTCTGTTCTGCCTGCTCCATTGTCATACAGTCCTTCTTATCCGTCATCGCACACCTCATTCTTTCTGTCCTTTCCTGCTACTCTTTTCTCCAAACATACTGTCTATATTTTAACATATAATCTATGATTTTTGAAGATGAGATCCATATGTACTCATTCTTCTTTTCTTCCGCCAGAAATAGTACGGGATCAGACAAAGTAACGTTGCCCCCCATGCCAGCGGATAACTGATCAGCAGAATCTCCACCTTATGATGAATCTTCGTAAGAATTATGATCCACGGAAGCCTTACAAAGAACAGACCTCCGAATGTAAATATGGTCGGCCAGAGGACATCTCCCAGACCACGCAGTCCTCCAGACAGATTCTCAAGCAGCACACTCAACAGATAACTCGGAATCAGGAAACGTAACATATATACTCCTATCCCGATGACCTTTGGATCTGTCGTGAACATATGGTATAACGGTTCGCAGAATGCAAACAGGACTATAATAATAGCTCCTGTAAATATATAAGAGATCACTACATTCACCCGGATACTTTTATATACCCTGTCCATCTTTCCTGCCCCGTAGTTCTGTCCGGCGAATGTGGTCACTGCCGCACCAAGCGCGCTCGATACTGTCCAGAAGATCATATCAAGCTTTCCGTAAGCTGCCCATCCTGCAGCGGTATCTGTACCAAAACTGTTGACGGATGCCTGAATCACTACATTTGTCACACCGTAAGCACATGCCTGAAGTGCCCCCGGAACACCGATTTTCAATTCTTTTCTCAATACTCTGGCATCCATCCGGAGTTCACGGAACTTTAATTTCATAGCATCATATGCCCTGGTCAGCGACCAGGTAACCAGAACTGCACTGACACATTGTGAAATAACCGTCGCGAGTGCTGCCCCCGCAATCCCCATCTTCATTCCTACCACCATGACAATGTCCAGTATGATATTCATCACACAGCAGATCAACAGATAGAGAAGTGGTCTTCTGGAATCTCCGACCGCCCTCATGATTGCCGATCCCATATTGTAGACCAGCGTAAACAGAATTCCCATAAAGTAAATTCTGAGATAAGTTATAGAATCCGCCATCATATCCTGTGGTGTATTCATGATTTTAAGCAGCCATGGTGTCAATACTGTACCGGTCAGTGATACGATCAGACTGATCACGACAGAGAACAGATATGCCGTATGTACCCCCACATGCAGGCTCCTCCTGTCCTTTGCACCATAATATTGTGCGATAATAACTGCTGCCCCGTTCGCCAGCCCATTAAAGAATGTAACAACAATTGTTGATAAGACGGCTGCCGGTCCTCCGACACTGGCAAGTGCCGCTTTTCCCACGAAGCGTCCTACAATGATCGTATCCACAGTTGTATATAACTGCTGGATCAACGTCCCAAGCATGATCGGGAAGAAGAAGATCAACAGTTGTTTCCAGATAACTCCTTCCGTGATCGCATTTTTCTCAATTGTTTTTTTCCCCATTTTTTTGTCCCTCTCCTACTTTTTCCACATTTTTTGTTTTTTCCCTATGTAATTTCCCCTTTATTCAATTTCAAATGAGTGATATTCCCACTTTCATCACTCCGGCCAGGACCATCACCCATATTGGATTCATTTTCACTTTCCGAAGTAATATCATACAAACTACAAAAATCACTACCAAACTCCATTTCGTCCCTGCAAGTGCGATCAGATCCCTGTTTCCCCAGAATGCCGTGATCAGGATTGTGATCCCTGCTGATGCGATCATCGCCACAACGGCAGGTCTTAAAGATCCCAGTACACCTTGCAATACCTCCATACTGCGATATTTTAAATATAGTTTTGCAATAACAGTTACGATAATACAAGAGGGCAGAATGCATCCAAATGTTGCTGCCAGGGCACCCGGTATCCCCGCAATCTTGATTCCGACAAAGGTTGCCGAATTCACCGCGATCGGTCCCGGTGTCATCTGGGAGATTGTAATAAGATCCGTAAATTCCGACATACTAAGCCAATGATGTCCCGTCACAACCTGTCCCTGTATCAGGGGCATCGCCGCATAACCGCCGCCAAAACTGAACATTCCAACCTGTAAAAAGCTTAAGAAAAGCTGCAGATATATCATTTGCCTTCTCCTTTCCTGCTCATACATGTGCGTAAGACACCCAGCAATCCACATATAATCACAATATACACAACATTTACTTCAAATACACAGGATGCCACAAATGCACCTGCCATGATCAGCAGCGAGATTCCGTCCTTTTCTTTCACTATGCCCGCGCCCATCTCATAGGTTACTGACGCGATCACCGCTCCGACTCCCGCCTGCATGCCTTCCAACATCTGACTTACCAGTTCATTAGTGCGAAACGCATTATAACAGACAGAAAGTAACGCTATAATGACAAATGGCGGAATGACTGTTCCGATAATCGATACCAGTACACCAGCAATTCCTGCAAGCTTATATCCTACAACAATTGCTCCATTTATCGCGATTGCCCCGGGTGAAGACTGTGCAATCGCAACCAGATCCAGCATTTCCTTTTCTTCGATCCAGTGAAGCTCATCTACAAATTTCTTCTTCATCAGGCTCACAATCACGTAACCGCCACCGAATGTAAATGCACTTAAATATAATGTTGAAATGAATATCTTCCATAAGACTTTTTTTCTGCTGTTCATATTCGATTTCCCTTTTCTCCTGTGGTTTCAATTCTAATGTAACACATGTCATATTTATATTATACACTCTTTAAGATAATAAAAAATTTTTAAATATCCACAAACAGCAATATTGATCTTCTTTTTCATATGCTATAGTTTAAAACTATACCAAACCCACAATTTTAAGTATTATGCAAAAAGCTATTACATCTGGCATAATAAAATCATCAACTAAGCAAAGACAAATAATCAAAAAATCGGGGGTTTTCATATGATAAAAGACACATTAACTTATGACATCGTAGGTTCTTTTTTACGACCTGCAGAAATTAAAGAAGCACGTAAAGCTTATAAAGACGGTAAGATTACAAAAGAAGAATTAACACAAGCTGAAGATCTTGCAATCGCATCACTGGTAGAAAATGAAGTGGCACACGGTTTGAAATATGTAACAGACGGAGAATTCCGCCGCAGGTGGTGGCATTTGGACTGGCTCAAAGAATTTGATGGATTCGATACCATTCATTTCACAAAAGAAATCAATGGAACCAGTAATGAAATTGAGCTTGGAACCGTTACCGGTAAGTTCTTCTATGATAAGAACAAGGCACATCCGGAGCTTTGTGCGTGGGACTATCTTCATTCTCTGGCACAAAAATATGACGGTATTACGGCTAAAAAATGTATTTCCGGTCCGAATATGATTCTGATTGATCACTTCCTTCAGCTTGGTAATAAAGAGACACCTTATTACGGAACAGACATCCATGCACTGATCGATGATATTGCAAAAGCCTATCAGGATGCAATTTTAGATTTCTACGACCATGGCTGCCGTTATCTTCAGATTGATGATACATCATGGACTTATCTCATCGATGAGAACTTCCAGAAAAAGATAACTGCTCTTGGATATACAAAAGGACAGATTCTGAACTGGTTCCAGCTTGTATCAACAAAAGCTCTGGAACACAAACCGGAAGATTTCTTTATTGCAACACATTTCTGTAAAGGAAACTTCAAGGGAAATCCTCTGTTCCATGGATTTTACGATTCCGTTGCCCCGGTAATCGCTGAAATTCCGTATGACGCATTCTTCGTAGAATACGACGATGCCCGTTCCGGTTCCTTTGCTCCATGGTCTGTCCTGAAAGATAAGGATGCTATCTTTGTCGCAGGATTAATCTCTACCAAGAACCCGATTCTGGAAGATCATGATTTTCTTAAAAAACGTTATGCCGAAGCCCGCTCCGTAGTCGGAGAGCAGATCGCACTTTCTCCGCAATGTGGCTTTGCTTCCGTTGAAGAGGGCAACTGTATTGATGAAGAGACACAGTGGAAGAAGATTGATCTTCTGGTATCTTGTCAGGATTTTCTGTAAAAACGCAAGAGAAGCTGCCAGTGGCAGCTTCTTTCAAATGCATGGCAATCAAAACCAGTGCTTCTTTACTTCTTTACATAGTAAGAAGCCAGCTATTCATAACTTCCTTCTATATTCCCGCATTTCATACTATTTTTCAAATGGAATACAATTCCACAATTCCAATAATTTTATTTTTCCTGTTTCGTTTTCCCATTGTTCCTTACTCAGTATCACTTTATCAATTTTTTCCGTTTTAAGTTTCTCCGTCCCATAATGTCCCTGTTGTCTCTTACAATAAAGCATTTCAATCTTTCCAAAATACTCCGAATGTTCTTTCCCTGTTACAACTGCATCTAATGCCACATCCCTGGCTTCTGAACCATCAAAACTAATCAACAGAACATGATCACTCACAATATTCCGTCCAGCGATACTTTTTACTCTAAATTGATCAATACCATTTCGTTTTCCCCAAAATTCCAACTCCACAGGCTCTTCTACTGCTTTTGAAATAACGGAAATTTCTGAATTGTACTTTGATGTTAATTTTTCCGTTTCCTTCTCAGTTGTTTTTATTGACTTATCATTTTTCCCTGAAATCATCCAGGTTAACATCACCATGATTCCCAATATGACAATAACACCTATCAACCAGCCAGGTATTACATGCCACGATGATTTTACTCCTGCTGTTCCTGCAGCTCCCATAAATATCCCCCACACAATCAACATTGGATATCTTACTTTTCTCATTTTCTCTTTCATACTCTTACGCCCGCCTTTCTTCTACTTAATCTTTACACTTGCCTTGCTTATAATGTAAACGATCAAGTAACTTGAAGGTCAATATTTTTCGAGAAAATTTAATAGAAAATCGGAATCTTGGTATTTTATCATAAAGTGATCAAATGTGTTCAAGCTTTTTGAAACAAAAATAAGAGAAACGCTGTAATTTCAACGTTTCTCCCATTTTTACTTAATGCCGCATTCCCTCCACTGCTTTGCATTTTTCTATTTTACAGTGTCAAAATATCCAACAATTCCTATATATCCATCTTTCTTTAAAGGCGACCACAACGTACGCAGTTTCAAATGATACATCTGACTGTCGTTCTTCACCTTCGCTTTTATCTGCAATGTGATTTCATTATTTTGTACAGATGTCTGATTTAACAAAAATCTAATGTGTTGAATGTCTTCCATGCTCACTTCGAACACATTGAATATATCAAATTTAGGATCATCTCTCTGACAAAGTATCTGCTGCTCCTCGTTTATTATGATTAGCTGCCCTGAAATTGCATTATACTCGATAGAATTTTTGCCACTGTGCGATCTGAAAAAATCTATCTTTTCCTGCATAATTTTAACGACATTCTGCGAATAGTTTTTGTTCGGCAAAGATTTTTCACTGAGTATTTCATTCGAAAGTCTCTGCGCCTCATAATAATATTTATTACTATCCATCTCTTTGCTGAGCATTTTTGAAAACTGAAGGCTCAATTCTTCCAAACACTTGAGAAGGATCGGATTAAACTGTCCGCATTGCCCGTCCAGGATCATCTTGATTGCCGTATCATGATCAAATGCTTTCTTATAACATCTTTCACTGGTAAGAGCATCATAAACATCCACAATAGACACCACCTGTGCAGAGATTGGTATTTCTTCTCCTTTCAGGCCATCCGGATACCCATTTCCATCCCATCTTTCATGATGCCATCTGCAGATTTCCCATGCGGTATGCACCAGTGGATGATTTTGCAAAAAATGCATATCCCGGATCATGGATGCTCCAATCTCACTATGGGTTTTCATAATTTTAAATTCTTCATCGGTCAGTCTTCCGGGTTTATTCAGTATTTCTTCCGGAATGCGTATTTTACCAATATCATGAAGCGAAGATGCAGTTGTAATTATAGCAATATCAGTCTCCGTCAGATGATATGCATCCGTTGTTTTTACCAGTTGCCTCAGCATCATTTCCGTCGCAGTACGGATATGTAAAATATGTTCGCTACTCTCACTGTTGCGTGATCCTAATACATTGCTCAGAATCCTGATCATAATATTATTATTTTCTTCTTTTTCATAAACCTGATCAACGACCACATTGATCAGGCGCTTTTGATTTGCATATAGCCCCAAAGTATTTTGAACTCTCTTTTTTACGATAACAGAGTCAAATGGCCGTGTAATATAATCTGTGATTCCCATCTCATATGCTTTACGCATAGTCTCAACAGATTCTTCCGAAGATATCATAATTACAGGAGTTTCTTCAACGCATTGGCTTAGTTTCATCCATTTCAGGACTTCAAATCCATCCATCTGTGGCATGTTGATGTCTAAAAGCATCAGATCGATTCCCGGATTCTCTTCCATAATCTGGACTGCCTGATTTCCATTTTCAGCTTCCAGATAATCATAGGTTTCTCCAAGAAATTCTTTCAATATATCCCTGTTGAACTTTGCATCATCGACAATCAGTATTTTTTGTCTTTTATTCATATTTTCTGTTTCCTTTATATTTCTTGCATAACTGTTTATTTTTATACATATAAGCATCTGCATCATCCAATAACATCTGCATTGTACACGACATATCATTGGAGGATAATGCCCATCCGCATGCATAGTCGATTGGTATTTGATTTTCATAACTATTTAATCTATCTTTTTCTCTGTACAAGGATTTCAATATTTCCTTAATTTCCGCCTATATTAGGAACAAATACTTTTAATAGTCTTTTTCATCTTTTCAATATCCAAAGGTTTCGCCAAATGAGCGTTCATACCCACGGCAATGCACTTTTCAGCATCTTCCTGGAATGCATTTGCTGTCATAGCTATAATCGGTACTGTTTTTGCATCTGAACGTTCTAATTCCCTGATTTTTCTCGTAGCTGTATATCCATCCATAACAGGCATCATCAGATCCATCAAAATTACATCAAATGTTCCTGCCGGTTTCTCTTTAAATAGTTCCAGTGCCTGCTGTCCATTCTCCGCTCTGGTAATTAACGCTCCGACATCTTCGAGAACTGTCTTTGCTATTTCCGCATTCAGCTCATTATCTTCTACAAGGAGAATTCTTTTCCCTTTTATTGTATGAATTGCAGATGACTCTATGGTATCCTCACTTCCATATACCTCTTCTTTCAATGCTATGTCAAAAGAAAGATCTATCGTAAATTTTGTTCCAATACCCTGTCTGCTTTCTACCTGAATACTTCCACCCATCAGCTCTATCATAGATTTGATAATAGGAAGTCCCAACCCGGTTCCCGGCACTTTGTTTTCTGTTGTACTATGTTCTCTGGAAAATTCTTCATAGATATGTGGAAGATATTCTTCACTCATACCAATGCCCGTATCTTCACATGAAAAAATATAGCGTATCTTTGAAGGATTCTCTGATACCGCCTCATGTACTTCTACATAGATTGAATGTCCCTCCGGGGTATACTTTATAGCATTGCTGATAATATTCAGCATGATCTCCTGTAACTTTGTCTGATCACAGACAACATAATGATGTCTTACATCTAAAACAGCATGATACTGCAGGTTCTTCTTTCTGACATCCTCTTCAAACACTGTATTTACTCTGTGAAATAATGCATCCATATCTTCAGCTTTTAACTGCAATACCGCAGTACCACTTTCAATCCGGGCCATCTCCAGAACCTGATTGATGATTCTCAGCAAAAGATTACTGGAAGACTGTATCTTTTCCAGATATTCTTTTGCCTTTCTTTCATTTTGCAGATTCTTCTCCAACAAACCGGAAAAACCTACAATTGCATTCATCGGAGTCCGGATATCATGACTCATGTTAAATAAAAATCTTGTTTTTGCCTCATTGGCATTTTTCGCCTGCTCAGCAGCTTTTTCCAGTTCTGCTTCATATTGTCTTTCCCTGTGTTTTTTACTGGATATTAAATAAAATACTGTAGCAATCAATAATGAGAATACATAAGAAATGACAATACACATAATCCAGTAAGAACGTGGACTCCATCCCTCTGAGGGTATAATATCAAAATACCATGTGTTATTGGGAACTGCACATTCTACTGTCAGAATATTATCCGACATATTATCCTGGCTCTCTGCTAAAATAATCTTGTCGCTGCTGCCTCTGTCATATGTCCAAATTCTGTAACAGAAATCTGCATCGCTTAAATAATCAAGATTTATCTCTCCAATGAAACGATCCCAGTCAATCACCAGAATCACAAAGCCCCAGAACTCATCCTGTTCTGAATTATTGTCCTGATAAACCGGATTAAAAAGCAATGCTCCTGTCCCTCCCTGCTTTAACTGGTATGGTCCTCCAAGCGTATATTTCCCGCTATCCCTTGCCAGAATTGCATCCTTTTTCCGTTCATGTTCCTGCAGCATATCCAGTCCAAAAGCCCCCTCATTTCCCTGTTTCGGATAAATGTCTGTAACAATCCCTTCAGGTGCCAGTTCAAATGCCTTTATCACTCCATCTTCATTAGGAATCTTTTCTGCCAGTTCAGAAAATGTATTCTCATCCAGATTCTCTCCTGCACTGATATAATTTCCCAAAAGAGCAGAGAGCATGCTATACTGATCCAGTCTTGCCCTGACTCTTTTCTCAGTAATCTGCGCCATATATTTTCCGGTTGTCTTTTCATCCTTTTCCAAATTATGAAGCAGAAAAACGCCAACAATCAATGCTGTCAGAAAAGCAATCAATCCAACAATATAGCAATGTACTCTTATTTTTTTATATAGTTCGCTGTCCTTTTTCATTCTGCTATCCCTCTGTTATTCTCTTTTCGGTCACTGACATATCTGCTTACCAGCACAGAATTTTCGGATTGTATCCATCAGTTCCTGTACATTTAAAGGTTTTGACAGGTGCGCATCCATCCCTGCCTCCATCGTCTTTCTTTTATCTTCAACAAAAGCATTGGCTGTTATGGCAATGATTGGAATCATTTCTGCATCTTTCTTTCCACTGCCACGAATCGCCCTGGCTGCCTGATATCCGTCCATCACAGGCATCATGATATCCATTAGAACCGCATCGTAATATCCTTCCGGCATTTTTAGGAAACATTCCACTGCCTGCTGTCCATCTTCCGCCTCTGTGACGGAAATTCCCTCATCTTTCAGAAGGAATGCCGCAATTTCCCTGTTAAGCTCGTTATCCTCTGCCAATAGAATACGGCACCCGGACAGATTTTCCTTTGGTAATTCAGACATTTCCTGTACAACTGCAGGTTCTTCTGCTATTTCAAAAGGTATGACCACATGTATGAAAGTGCCCTGATTTTCCACACTGTCAATCTGAATGGTTCCATCCATACGATCAAGCAGCTCTTTTACAATCGCCATTCCAAGTCCGGTACCTTTATAGTGTGATCTGGCGCCCTGATCAGCCTGAACAAATGGCTGAAATATATTCTTCAGGAAATCCTCTGACATTCCGATTCCCGTATCTTTTATAGTCACATCTACCAACACTCTATTATCGGATTGCTTCTCTTCTTTCAAGAAGCAATCCACTGAGCCATTTTTACGGTTGTATTTAATACTGTTTGTAATCAGATTTAAAAATATCTGTTTTACACGCAGGGAGCTTCCGGTAAGATTCGGATATGGAATCGAATAAGGATCATCCATAAAATGAATCGTAATACACTCTTTATCTGCCATCATCTGTGCAATGGTTTCCACCTCATGAAGCAGATCCGGCAGATAAAAATCTTCTTTCGAAATTTTTGTTTCTTCATTTTCCAGTTTACTCATTTCCAGTGTATCATTGATCAGCGACAACAGATGGTCTGCCGCTACTCTTGCCTTAAGACGGCTGGAATCCACCAGTGTTCTGTCCTCCGGGTGCTTCATGCAGATATCCATAAGCCCGATAATTCCATTCAATGGTGTCCGCATATCATGGGACATTCTGGAGAGGAAATCTGATTTACTCTGGTTTGCTTTTTTCTCGCTCTCCAGGGCAATGGTTTTTTCCACCAGTTCATTTTGGTCCAGAATCAGATTCCAGTGTTCGATCATTCCATCCGGTTTGCGGATTTTGTGTCCCCTGTCCTCAATATATTTCCAGGATCCATTTTTGCATTTCATTCGATATGTGATTTCATAATGATCCGATTTACTATACTGCTCCAACGCCTGTGCAATTCCCTGTTCCAGATCGTCCGGATGCGCCAGGTCAACAATCGTCCCTCCGGAAGCTTCCATCAATTCCTCCGGAGTATCATATCCCAGCATCTGTGCAAAATGCTCTGAAACATACTTAAAAGAATATTCCGAATCATCATTGCTGATTTTCACACCACCCGGCAGTGCAGATGTGATCATGTCCAGCTGATTCTTAAGTTCCTGGTTTACTTTTTGCAAAGAATCTTTATAAAACCGCTCTTTCTGTACGATCTCATCTATACTTCGGAAACCAAGGAACGCAAAATGGCTGCCTTCCTCGTACTCTTTTACAATATGTGCCTGAAAGCAGGACAAACCTGCTGCATTTGGTGACGTCTCAAAAGAAAAATGATATTCATCTTCTGTTTCAAAATGCTTTTTAATCTCGTTACGGTCCAGTTCCCGACGCATTACATCACGAAATTCCGGAAGTGCAAATGCAGAAGCATAGGCATCCACATAATCTGAAAATGCTTTGAACTCTTCATGTTTCTGAGCATGATTTGTCTCCTGATTAAATACAAACTCATACTCATCCGTATCCAGATTCAAAACAAAAGCTGTCGTATAATCACGGCTCAGTCCTGACAAAATCCTGTTCTTTTTTATCAGTTCCTGCTTATAAGTAATTTCAACCTGTTTTTCTTTATCAATCTGCCGGACAACATACAGAACATTTGTAACCTTACCAGATGGGTTCCGTTTTTTTACAATAAATCTTGCCAGATGCCAGGATCCACTTTGTGCCCGGTATTCGACCGCAATACTTTCCGTGTCTTTCAGCCTGTCAGCCAGAGTCGATGTATCAAGGAACTTTTTCATCATTTCCTGATGCTCCCCATCAACAATTGTATTGATAGCATGCTGGAAAGCTTCTTCCGTTTTTCCATGCTTGCCTGTAAGTTTATGCATCTCGTTGCCGGCAGATATTTCTTCATAAGTTCCTGTTTCCAGATTCATTCGGTAGATCAGCCAGTATAATTTACTGATGGAATCAATGATTTCTCCATTCAGATTTGCAGTTTCCAGTGCATCCTCAAGTGCCTTCATCATTCTCAGGTTTTCACGGACACTTCCCATATGGCACCCCACATCAGATAACAGATTCATGGACACCATATTCTGATTCAGATCCGGGTTATCCAATCCAATGAAGCCTATAAATTTATGATTTGTATAAATCGGCACAGCAATCAGAGCATGAATATTCTGAGGCTTTAAAATTTCATATTCCTGTGGGGTTTCTTCTGCTATTTCTTCCAGGTCATAAATGATGATATTTTTCTTCTGGATAAATGTTTCCACCCAGTTCTGCATCAGGCAGACAGGAACTTTCTGCAGATTCTGTATCTGCGGTTTGATTCCCGAGGCACACCATTCAAATGTATTTTTAAAACTTTCTTTTTTTTCTGAACTCCATTCAAAAATATACGCTCTGTCTGCTGCTGTATATTTTCCAACGCTCTTCAGTATAGATGGCGTAATGTCATCCAGTTGTTTTTCATTCTCTGCCTGACTCATGGAAGAAATCTTATGAAGGATTTCATCCATGTAATACAATTTACTTTTTTTATCATCTCTGTATTCTTCCATATCACTTTTCCCCATTTTATAATTATTTGCCGCCTGTCTTCTTGCTACTTACATATGCTCCAATTGGGAAACAACAACTTCTATACACCAAACACCTGGTCAAAAACAGCAAGTATTGTATTTATATCAATTGGTTTTGCAATATGAGCATTCATACCTGCTTTAAATGCCTTCTTTTTATCTTCTTCGAATGCGTTTGCGGTCATGGCAACGATTGGAATATTTGCTTTCCTGTTATTCCTCAGAGTACGGATTTCCCTGGTTGTCATATAACCATCCATGGCAAAGAAACCGACTTTGACAGTTTCATGCTGCGAACTGTCCTCGGCCGTATATGCAGTCAGGGAAGAAAATATCATACACACGCATACAAAAACCAGTAACACTGCCACATATTTCTTTGCTCTCGAAATCATATTAAATCTCCTGTCTGTCAAATATATTTCTCTATACGTCTCCTTGTCAAGCTCCTGGTTTAATAAATTTTCACCTGTCCCTACTGCTTCTCAATTCTTCGCATATAGTCTGCTTGATTGTTTTATCATCTAACGGCTTTGCAAGATGTGCGTTCATTCCTGCTTCCATACACTTTTCTGCATCTTCCCTAAATGCATTTGCAGTCATAGCAATAATAGGGATTGTTTTTGCATCCTGCCGTTCCAGGGATCTTATTGTTTTTGTGGCAGTAAGCCCATCCATCACCGGCATCATGACATCCATTAAAATAACATCGTATGTTCCTGATTCGCAGGCTTCAAAGTTCTGAACAGCTTCTAACCCATTTTTCACTGTTTCTACTTTAGCCCCATTTTCCGTCAGTATAAATTCTGCTATTTCCGCATTCAGCTTATTATCTTCAACCAATAATATCCGGACACCTGATATATCTGCATCAAAATCTTCTTTTTCTTCTAGCCGTGCATTCGTATCAATTTTAAATGGAAGTATTACAGTAAAACAGCTTCCTTCACCAAGCTTGCTTTCAACTGTTATGGTTCCGCCCATCTTTTCTACAAGTTGTTTCACAATAGGCATTCCCAGACCTGTCCCATTATAATCAGAACGTGGGGAATTATCTGCCTGTACAAATGGAGTAAACAATTCATTTTTTATAAATTCTTCTGACATTCCAATTCCATTATCTTTTATTTTAAATTCACATGTCATGTAATCTTCTGATCTTTCAATCGTTCTCATACTCATGTAAATAGAACCATTCACCTTATTGTACTTCATACTGTTTGTAAACAGATTCATCAATACTTTTTTCAGATGAACTGCATTGCTCCAAACATATATACCACTGTAATCATCATGTTCTCCTATAACATGAAGTCCTTTTTCTTCTGCCTGAAAAGATAGTGACTCCGTGATTTCCTGACATACCTGATCCAGATTGATGGATTCATCACTAAAAACCACGGTATCCGATTCTAACTTTGCCATATCCAAAACATCATTTACCAATGATAATAGCAGTTTCGAAGACTCATTTATTTTATTCAGGCAATCTTTTGCCCGCTCACCATCACTTCCGCTTTTTTCAAGAATTGTAAGCATGCCCATAATACCATTGATCGGTGTCCTGATGTCATGAGACATGTTATTTAAAAAGGAAGTCTTAGCCTTATTGGCACTCTGTGCTTCTACAAGTGCATTTTGTAATTCCTGCTGTTTTTCTTCAAGCTCCTGATTCAGCTTCAATGCTTGCTCAGCAGACTTCTTGGATTTTTCTTCCGCACGTTTTGATTTTTTCAAAGAATCAAGAATTATACACAGAACAACAAAAATAGAGATTCCAACTATGAGTGAGACAGCCAGTAAATTGTCCTGAATAAAATCCTTCGCTGTAACTTTTCGTGAAGAAGCATTATACGAAACTACTGCCCCCGAGAATTGAGCTGCAGGCATAGATGTCAGTGTTTTATTCAGAATGGACAAAAAAACCGGTTCTCCCTGCCGAACAGCAAATGAAACATCGGCTTCTTTTGTCAGGAAAACACTATGAAGCTTATTATTTTTCAAATAGTCAGAAACAGTACCTGAATTGCTTACAATGCAATCTGCCTCCCCTTTCTGCATCGCTTTTACTGCTGCATCTGATGTCCCATATTCTATAATCTCCCATTTTGGATAATTGTATGAAAGATATGCCTTCAATGAAAAATTATCTTTTTCAACGGCAACTGTATTCTCTTTATTTTCATCAAAAGAATCCTTTGCCGTAATTGCTGCCATATTGAGAGTCAATAGCGTATCCGACAAAGCAAATCCATTTGTTTCTGCGAAGTATGGATTCTGGTTTGCATGAAAAATCAGGTCTATATTTCCATCCTGCAATGCCTGAAGCAGTTCACTTCTTGTATCATACCCCTTTAATTCAAATTCCAGAGTCTGACCTTGCAGACAATTTTCTGCAAGATCCACATAATCTGTGATAACACCTGTCAATTTACCTGTTGATGAATCTACACTACTGATACCTCCATCCTGATTCAGATAGCCTATCCTGATTGCTCCATGCTGCCCGATCCACTCCCTTTCTTCTTTTGAAAGAAACGAGCTGCTCTGTGCAGAAAGATAACGCCTGTAGAGATCATCTGTGTAAAATGGGTTGTCATCCTTGATTCTGCGCATAGCACTATCCAGTGCTTCTTTGATATCCGGACGTTCTGGATTTATAGCGAAATAGATTTCTGTCTCTCCAATACTTGTAATCGGCGAAATCTCCGATTCTTCCCAACGGGGTTCTTCTACCGAAACGAAGCAGTCAATTTCATGTTTCGACAGTTTGTCCATAACTTCTGCGGTATTAGAAACATTGACATGCTGCGTATGCAGACCATACTTTAACTCCCATTCGTTAAGCACATCCTCCGTTATATTATCTTTAAACACACCAATATTTTTTCCCTCAAAAGAATCCAAATTTCCTGCTGTAAGATCCATATTGGATGCATCCGTATAGATGTAATATTTCTCTTCCCCCATAGGCATATCGGAAAAAAGCATATTTTCAGCACGTTCGTCTGTATAGGAAATGCCACCAAGAATATCAATCTCTCCATTTTCCAACTGTGTAAAGCAGTTTTTCCAATCACTTGTTATGTATTTATATGTCCAACCTGCATAACCTGCAATATCTTGAAGATACTCATAACCATAGCCGCTTCTTTCTCCCTTTTCATTGACAGTATTATAAGTTTCTTCAAAAGATCCTACCCGGATAACATTGTCAGAGTTTTCTTTGGCAAATGTAGGAACGGATAAAACAATAAAACATATAATTGTGCAAAATATAATGTAACAAAATTTGAAATTCATTATATTCTGTACTAATTTGCACTTCTTCATCTTTCTCCCCTCCTCTAGGCTACAGTTGCTTGCTTCCAGATTTTAATTTTACATTCATTAATTATCAATAACCTCCCCGCTATTTTTCACAATATTTTTCCAAACAGATTCTGTATTACTTATTCAAGTGCTCTACCATAAAAAAGCACTGCCAAACAGACAGTGCACCTCATTGCATGCAACTGGCTGCCATTTTACAGGCCCTGTAGCTTTGCGTCCCAGATTTTCATCTGGTTTGCCGATTTCCATATTATAACTTTAATACTTATGCAAAAAAACTGATTTTATTATACTATAGCACTCTACTGTACACAAGAAAACATTACCGTTTTAACGCCAAAAAATAAAAAAAGAACAGCCGATACATATACTCGAACTGTTCTTCTACTTCCGAAGTCCTTAACTGCTGTATTTACTTCTTTTTCTGAAGTAGTTCTCCGTTTGTTTCTTCCCCAGTCATACATGACATAATAATTAACCACTACCCCATATTATAAATAACACCCAGAGATACTTATTTCAGACTGATAATCAAATTTTTATTGAATTTATTAATCTATATGTTATGACAACATCTCTTTCACACAAGTACTCCGATAATCACTCGGTGATATTTTATATCTTTCTTTAAATACTCGGTTAAATGTTCTCTGACTTTCAAATCCACTATCCAGACAAATGTTTGTAATAGAATCACTCGTATTTTCCAAACGCTGGCATGCATAGTTCAGCCTTGCATCGTTAAGATATTGATTAAAGTTTCTATGGAATGTTTTGGAAAAGAGTCTGGATAAAACATATTTGCTCACCCCCAGATCTTTTGCCATCTCTTCCAGCGAAAATTTCTTCTTAAAATTTGCTGATATATAGGAAACTGTCTGGTAAATAAGATCGTTGCTCCCCACATTACTCTTTTCTACCAAATTTAATTTTCCTATGCAGCGTGCCAACACAATTTGAAGATATGCCTGTGCAACAGTAATATCCGACTGTTCTGTCTCTAAAATTGCATTTATAACCCTATATACCTCCGGTTCAACCTTTTCCGCTTTGATGATTGGGTATTCAGGAGCCATGGATTGCATGATATCTGCAAATTTGGCTATCGTAAATGGCGATGCCATCAGATAAGTCGCTTTATTTACACCGGGTGTCAGTACCTGATAGTGATGAATAACATCTGGAAATACAAAGCCTAATCCAAATTGGGTTAGTCTTTCTTTGTTTATTGCAAAATTCATAACTCTTCGCTGACACACATAAAGATAATTATTTCTTGCAGTTTTGATGTGTCACCAAATTAATCATTTAATTATTTGTTCATTATTCTTCCAATGCGCATAATGTGCTATCATGCATTCCTTCTCGGATATACTTATTCTGCTCTACATAATAAGCATAAATAATATCGAGTATAATCAATATCGGAAATTGTGGCGAAATCACATTACCATAGTTCAAATGTCTTAAAGAGGAAAGTGCTACTACCTCCGAATAGTACTCAGAAAACTTTTTTCCATTATTTGTGGTAAATAAAACCGTTTTAGCACCTTTGTTATACGCTTCCCGCAATAAATAGGTAACTTCTTCTCTTTCTCCACTTATACTAAAACCAAATATAAGACTTCTTCTATTCTGAAAAACAGATGCCATCTTTATCATATCTGAATCTGTCATCGAATCAACATCTATACCAATTCGCATAAAACGAATTTCCATCTCTTTTGCTGAAAGACCTGAACTACCACAACCACATACTAATACACGGTCTGCTTTATTCAGATATCCCACAATTCTCCCAATTTGAGCCTCATCCACTAAATTATATGTTTTATTTAATACTTCTTGATAAGCATTCAAAACTATTTTTGTATTTCCAGTAATTTTCTCTTCTTTTTCCTCAAATGTGTTCTCGTATTGATAAATGAACTCTTGATAACCTCGATATCCTATTTTTTTAGCAAATCTTGACAGTGTGGCTTTTGATGTATAAAGTAATTCTGCAATATGACTACTAGAAAAATCTGTGTTCTGATTATTATGAATAAAAAAATCTGCAACTGTTTTTTCTGCCGACGTCAATTTATGATAATTTGATTCGATAATCGATATTACTGATTTTACATAATATTCCATAATATAATCCTGCCCTTTTAATGCAAACTACAGAAATGATAAAATGCTCCTAACATTCCTGCATCATTCTGATGTTTTGCAAATACAATTTTTGTATGTTCCTCAATACTTGATACTAAATACCTTTTCACTGCACATTCGACTCTCTCTTTTAAAAATTGTTCCTGAGCCATGATTCCCCCTCCAAGTACTACAACTTCTGGATTAATCACGTAGCAAATATTTGCTATTCCTTCTCCTAAAATATCCACCATTTCATCAATTGCCAAAAGACAAAGCTTGTCTCCTTTTTTTGCCTCTTCAAAAATATGATATCCATCCCATTTCTTTTCTGTTTCCCCTTTCCATTCAGAAACTTTTTTTGTCAGAATACTTGCGGCTCCAAGTGTTTGAAAATCACTATCATTCATATGCATATATCCAACTTCACATGCACTGTTGCTGAATCCATGATACACTTCACCATCCATTATAATGCTCCCACCAATTCCCGTCCCAATTGTAAGAATTAGTGCCACATGACTTCCTTTTGCTGCACCTGAACGATATTCAGCAAGTCCTGCACAATTTACATCATTTTCTACTTCACAAGGAATTTTAAATTTATCTTCTAATAGCTTTTTAAACTGCATTCCTGTATAGTTTGGAATTAATGGTGCCGAATAAAAAATAGCACCTTGTTCTGTATTAACCATTCCTGCCGTTGAAATGCAAATTCCAGAAGCTTTTTCCTGAATTCGTCCTTGTAGTTTTTCTACAATTACAAAAACTTTTTCCAAAATTGCAGAACCACCTTTTTCAGCTTCTGTTTTCATGGTTTCCTTCATCATGATTTCAGCATTTTCACAGATAATTCCATATTTAATCGCGGTTCCTCCAATGTCGATACTAATATATTTTTTCATCTTATGAACCTTTCCTTTCAAATATATTACTTTTTGTTTTTGTGTCATATTATATATATTCAAAAAGGGTAAGCCGTTGCTCGGTTTACCCTTTTGATTATTCGCCAAGAATTCAAAAATTTATTTTCTTATACTTACAAATATTTCTTCTTAGCATCACAAATCATTTGTGCAGCTTTTTTTACAATATCGGAATCTTCGTCAATTAACCCAGGTAAAGGTTCCTTTACTCCACCAAGTTCAAGACCCTCATTAATTTTTAAAATTGCTTTAATCACTGCATACATATTTCCATGTGCAGAACACATTTTATAGATGATTTCATCACATGCATACTGGATTTCTCTTGCTTCTTCCATCTTTCCAGCCCTTACATACTCATCTAACTTCAGATATAACTCTGGCATAACTCCGTATGTACCACCGATTGCTCCTTCAGCTCCGATGACACGTCCGCTCATGAACTGCTCATCCGGTCCATTGAAAATGATATAGTCAGGACCTGCTGCCTGTTTGAACATCTGGATATCCTGTACTGGCATAGAAGAGTTCTTAACACCGATTACGTTTGGATTCTTTCTCATCTCTGCAAAAAGTCCCTGTGTAAGAGCAACTCCTGCAAGCTGCGGAATATTATAGATTACAAAGTCTGTGTTTGGTGCTGCCGCACTAATGTCATTCCAGTACTGAGCGATTGCATACTCTGGCAGGTGGAAATAGATCGGTGGAATTGCTGCAATAGCATCAACTCCAAGGCTCTCTGCATGTCTTGCAAGTTCCTGGCTGTCTTTTGTGTTATTGCATGCAACGTGTGCAATAACTGTAAGTTTTCCTTCTGCTGCTTTCATAACGTTCTCAAGGATGATCTTACGATCTTCTACGCTCTGGTAGATACATTCTCCCGAAGATCCGTTAACATATACACCTTTTACACCTTTTTCTACGAAATATTTTGTCAGTGACTGTACTCCTTCTGGACTTACATTTCCCTCATTGTCATAACATGCATAAAACGCTGGAATCACACCTTTATACTTTTCAAGATTTCTCATATTTTTTACTCCTTTTACAAATACTATTTATAATATTACGTTCTAATATTTAATTTCATTTAAGCAATTCTTATAATGAAAATATGCGGTTCACCTTTTATTTTTGTCAACCGCATATTTTATTTATTCAAAGTACATTATTCCTTTTATGGCTGAACCTTCAATTCGTCAATCGTGAATTTTTCATATTTTAATATATTTTTCAAATGTAGTTCATTTCTTGACCATGAATCATATTTCTCATATAAAAGTCCAACCTTACCATCCGGAAGTTCTGTTAAGCATGAATAGGAATAACCCATTTGCGGTGTATCTACAGAATAACAATATTTCCATTCTACAGAATATTTATTTACTCCAGATTGCCCTGTTTCATTAATTAATCCGATCCATATTTTTCCGTTTTTTCGTCCGTTTGTCGCATTCGGTGCCGATAATATAATAGCTGGTTTTCCATCTATTGGTTGTGAATAATTGATAACAGATAACTGTGTTCCATAAGAAGTGGTAGCAATTTCTGTAAGCGGTACTCTATCACTCCATGTTTCTCCTCCATCTATACTTGTTACTTCAGCAATATATCCAGACCCTGTTCTTAAATATGTTTTTAATGATCCATCTGGCATTTCTACTATCTGTGCTTCTGCGGTTGCTCCTCCAGTATTGTGGTCTGCCTCGACATAATTCCAGCTATTTCCATGATCATCACTATACATAAAGCCCAATTCTGCCGATGATTTTGAATATAATGGCACAATCAATCTTCCTGCATTCTCTCCTGTTGTAATTTGCTTTCCAATTCCAGGTCCCAGTACCAAAAACTTTGATTCTTCTGGTTTAAATGTACTCACTATATTTAAATCGGACCAGTTATCGCCTTCATCATCTGAGTACTTCATTGCCAGATAATTTGTTGGAAATACTTTAAACATAGAGTCCTTGTAAAAGACATTCATATTTACATCTGTATCTGTCGGTGTTTCTAATAAACTTGTTCCTTCAAAATTATAATCATATTGTTTACAGGTTAGTGCTTCGCCATTCTTATACAAGTTGTATTCACCATCTACACTATATTCTGTTGATGCATTTGTTGTATCATCATAAATAATACCATTTTCTCTAATTGAATAATTGTAATCACTAGACGAATCGTCTTTCCAATGTAATTTCAAATATTTTTTGCCATTGATTTCTTTAAATCCAGAACCAACAGATGCATTAGAACTTCCAATGCCGGCTGGCATTAAATCTGCAAAAAGAAAAACACGATGTGTTGATTTGTCTTCCAAAAGTACAGGATCTATATAAGATGCACTTCCCTGAATCTGTACATTCTTGCCTACAGAGTCTCTTGGCCAATCAATATTTTTTGCTACATAATCATCAAATTTCATAGGTAATGTTGGTTCACCCCATGTATTTCCACCATCTGTACTTTTTGCAAATGCTGTATTGATTTTGCTTTTTGAATCATGCGTCCCACCATACCTTGCATCTGCTGCCGCAATTACTGTACCGGAATCTAATGTTAATAGTGATGGAATTCTAAAATAATTTGATTTTGTTGCATCTCCCGCATAAAAGATATTATCTGCATATGTTGTTTGCCCTGTTAATTGAACTAATTCATATTGTTTAAACTATAGCCTGTTCCATTGGAAACTTCGATTTCTTTTTCTTGAAGTACCGGTGTTGGCAAATTTTCTGCGCTTTTTGTTTGACTAATTGTATTTTCAATATTACTATTTGGATCTACCTGTGCATAAACACTCATAGGTGTTATGCACAGAGAAAACATTGTCACTGCTGAAATTAATATTTTACTTTTTTTCATATATACTCCTATCCAATAATTTCGCTCAGTTTCACTTTCCTATCTTCAAATCTAGATCTCGTACATGCATCTGCAGTTGCAATTGCAGCTCTTGCAGCTTCACCTGTAAGAAGCGGTCTAAACTCTTCGTCTACTTCTTTTCCATGAAGAATTCCGTTCAAATATTTCATCTCGTTTTTCATGATACTATGAAGCCACATTGGTGGTTTCTTACCTGGTTTTCCATACATGATAGCACCATCCATCTCAGTACTGTGGTAGATTCGTGTACGGTCATCATCTTCTTCCTGTGATTCATGTACTAAGAAATGTTCATCCTTACCATCGATTTTTAATGTTCCGCCACAATCACACATATCAATTTTAATAGCTCCTTTAGTTCCCTGAATCAGTACATAATGTTCAGGCCAGTGGAATGCTGATCCCCATTCTAATACCGCATAACGATTATCAGAGAACTGCATGTTTACAAATAACATATCATCTTCGTCACCGAATGCTTCTCCCTGATGTGCAACATTTCCACCTGTCATTGTAACCTCTTCTGGCATTCCTCCCATCAAAAACTGTACACAGTCCAGTTCATGAATATGATGGTACAGATGACCTCCTGATTTTTCTCTAATCTTTTTCCACGAAATAGTTGGCTGCTGTTCTTCCCATCCATTTCGTGCTGAATGACAATAAAGTACTTTTCCGATAACACCATCGTTAATCAATTTCTTCGCATGTCTTACGCCATGGAAAAAGTTCATAACATGTCCTGCCATAAAAATCACTCCATGTTCCTGACAAGCTCTTACCATGTCATCACAATCCTGGTATGAAAGAGCAATCGGTTTCTCACAAAATACATTTACCCCATGCTCTGCTGCTTTAACAACCGGTTCTTTATGTAAATAATTTGGTGTTGCAACAATGACCGCATCTACATCATCTCTACTATATAATGTATCCAAGTCTGTTTCTACGTCGCACCCCAATTCATCCGCAATTGTCTGTCCGTTTTCTGGATCTAATACTGCGACGATTTTAGCTCCTTCTTGTTCCTTCATGATTCTTCCAAGTTCTGCTCCAAAATATCCTGTTCCTACAATTGCATATCCTACTGTTTTCATTTTTATAATCCTCCAATTTTTATTTTACTGCACCTTCTGTCATTCCACCTGCAATCTTATTTTGAATAAACATAAAGAAGATTACGGATGGTACAACAACGAGAGCTGATGCCGCCATCATATCTCCCCAATTTAAAATTTCTGCCCCCTGTAAAGACTTGAGCGCTACAGAAACTGTCATTTTATCTGTACTATTAATAAGAATTAACGAATACAGGAATTCATTCCATGCATTGATAAATGTATAAATTGCTGTTGCAACAATACCTGGCATTACCAATGGTAATACAATCTGTATAAATGTTTGAAATTTATTTGCACCGTCTACTTTTGCTGCTTCTTCAATTCCCAATGGAACCGTTTTAAAAAATCCGACTAACATCCAAACAGCATATGGTACACTAAATGATAGATACACAATAATAAGTCCTATTCTTGTGTTTACCAAGCCAAGCTTTGCCATGACCATAGAGTATGGAATCGCAAGCAAAATCGGTGGAAACATATATGTCGCTACTAAAACTTTCGACATAATCGATCCAAGTTTTGGAAAAAATCTTACTATTCCATATGCCGCCATAGATGAAATGACAATCGCAATACCTGTTGTTATAATTGCAATAATTAAACTATTTCCTATGTTTTTAGCAAACCCTAAATCCTGAATTACATGTGTAAAATTCTCTAATGTAAAATGTTTCGGGAAAAATCTTGTCGGATTCGATGTTAACTCTCCAGATGATTTTACCGAGCACAAAAGTACCCATACCAATGGAAAAACAGCTATCAAAGACAAAACAATCAGATAAATATGACAAAACGCATTCCCGACTTTTTCTTTTTTATTCGTCATCACTTATCCTCCTTTTCCCATTTTCCTATAATCGTAAAGTAAATAACACATACTAATAACAAGAATGCAAGTAATAGCATCGTAACTGCAGATGAACGACCTAACAGTTTTGTATTCCATCCCATGTTATAAGCATAAATTGGCATAGTCGTCGTCGCATTTGCTGGTCCACCACCAGTAAGCAGATAGATAATATCGAAGTTATTAAATACCCAAATTGTACGAAGAACTACTAATAAACCAACTACAACTTTAATATGTGGTACTGTAATATACCAAAACTGCTGAACTTTTGATGCACCATCGATCTGGGCTGCTTCATATTGATCCTGCGGAATTGTTTGGAGTGCTGATAATACATTTACCATAATCATCGGTGCCCCAAACCATATATTTATAAAAATTAATGTCAAAAACACAAAGCTATTATCACTCAAAAATTGTGGCAATTCATTACAAATGCCTAATTGAACCAATATGTTAGGAATAAATCCAGATACCCCATTTAAAATCCACTTCCAAGATAATGCAATAACAATGGATGGGAACGCCCATGGAATAATCATTAATGTTCTGTAAATGCCTTTTCCGAAATTTACTCTATTGATTGCAAGAGCACCTGTAAAACCTATAATCAATTGTCCTGCCAATGAACCTAGTGTCCACAAAACTGAATTTAAAAATGCTTTAAAAAAGTTCGGATCTGCCAACACTGCTTTATAATTTTCAAGTCCTATAAAATCATATGTTAAACGAATCAAATGTTTTGTTGTCATACTATAATATAAACTTGAAAAGATTGGGTAAATTAAAAGGATTCCCACAACTAATAGCGCTGGAAGTACGAATACCCAACGGGCATAATCTACCTTTGCTCTTCTTTTCATCATATACACCTTTCTTTATTTCAGAAAGCCGTTCAAATTGAACGGCTTTACTCTTTCATTTACTGTACCGTACTAAATAAATCATTTAGTTGATTTTCTGCTTTTTTAGCAGCTTTTTTCACATCTGTACCATTTGTAATAATGTCTTGGAACATGCTTTCAATGATTCCCTGCGAAGTTAAAAGTCCCGCCTGAACACTTGGTCCATGTTCATATCCGATTGCAGTTCCTTTATCCATTGCATCTGAAATAACATCTACAGCATTTGAAAATTTCTGTACAGTCTCATTTTCCTTATATTCCGGTGTGTCAGAAATTCCACTAATAGAAGGAAGCATTCCTACTGGCGTTGCGTCAAGGAATTTTATATATGTATCTTTTTCATATAATTTTTTCATGAATGCCTTACAGATTTCAGGATGTTTTGAGTTTTTCCAAACAACCATTGGAATATTTGATGTTTCAGCTCCATAATCTGGATCATCTGCATTAATCTTCGGAAGTGGCGCACAATCTATCTGATCAACCAAATCAGGTGAGTTTGTTTCTACACCGCTAATTTGGAAACCTGAGTTAAAATCAAAAGCAGTTTTTCCCTGATAGAACAAATTTGCCTGATCCAATACTGCATAATTTACCGAATCTTTTGGCGAACAGTTTTTATAAATATCTAACCAGTAATTGATTCCATCTATTGCCAGATCACTAGTTAGATTTGCTTTAAGATCATCTGTTAAAAGACTTCCGCCACCGCTTCTTACATAAAAGTTTAAAAATCTAGTTGCCATAAGGTCATTTGAACCACACGGGAAAGAACAACCATAAACACCATCTTTTGTAAGTGTCTTTGCTGCTTCAGCAAATTCATCCCAAGTTTTTGGTACAGAAAGTCCAGCTTTTTGCAGTAAATCTTTTCTATACCACATAACCTGCGCATGAGAATACAATGGTAATGAATAACAAGTTCCATCTTTTTTTCCTTCTGATAATGCTGTTTTTGAAAACTTGTTTCTTCCAATGTCATCAATCAAATCATCAACTGGTTCCAACGCATCTGCATCCATCATTTCAACTACATGGCCTGGAAGTGCCGTACTCATGTCTGGTACATTTCCTGATGCTAATCCTGTCGTCCATTTTGTATAAAAATCGCCCCATGAGAAAGTCTCAATTTTAATTTTTACTCCCGGGTTATCTTTCATAAACTGATCTGCTGTTTGCTGAATCACTTCCATTCTAGGTCCTTGAGTAAATGAATGCCAAAAGGTAATATCACCCTTTAGTTCTCCTGATGTTTCTTTCTTTGTCGGTTCACTTTTTTTGGAACCACACCCTGCTAATATTGAAGATGCTATCATCGTTCCAACAAGTAAAATAGCTAATTTCTTTTTCATAAGCTCTTCCTCTTCTATTTATTTTTCTATTGACTTGTTTCTCTTATTCAATGCGGCCACATCAATTTGTTTACTATGGTTCCATTTTATCCTTTATTTTTATGCATATCTACTAAGTGCACGCTTAATAATAGCATTTAACGCTCATTTTTATTCTCTCGCTATCTTTCTATATTGATTTGGCGTAAATCCAAAGGCCGATTTAAATTCTCTAATAAAATAATTTGCATCTTCATATCCGCATTCATATGCAATATCGTTAATATTTTTATTGCTCACAAGTAATGCTCTCGCTGCTGTAGTAAGTCGAATTTCTCTCACATATTCCATCGGACTTTTCCCCATATTAGCCTTAAACAAACTGCTGAATCTTTGTTTGCTTAATTCAACCATTTCTGCCATCTTTTGAGGTGTATATTTTTCTCTTGGATGAAGCACAACATAGTCTGCTACCAATTGCACTCTTGAGTCAATCTGCTCTTTCCTTTTTGCAATTTTAAGCACTGGGTTTTCATTTTTTTCCGTAACCTTTCCTGTATTTTTATCAAATTTATTTACTCGCATTGACAGAGTACCAATTAAAAGATCCAGATATCCTCTCACAAAACATTTTTTTACCCAGGAATCTTTTTTCACCCATTTGCAAATCTCTTTAAAATAATAATCCTCACCTTCATTTTCAATAATTCTTGGTATTCCATAATACTCTTTCAAAACATCTTCACCTTCATAAAATACAGAAGTTGTAAAACGAAGACTATAAAACTCAAATGATTCACTTAATGCTCTGCATGACATTCTACATCCTTGTGGAATATATACTATCTGGTTTTCCTTTACAATAATTTCTTCCCCGTCAATACAAAATTCAGCCTTTCCTTTTACAATATATCGAAATATATTATAAGGAATATAAGATTCTGGATATACCCAGGTTTTTCCCATTGAATAAAATTCAATATATAAAAATGTTAATCGTATATTATCAATAACTGACATTTCACTCATTTCTCCTATAAGCAAAAACAGCCATAAGTTCTTTTCTTACTTACAGCTGTTCTTCATACCATTATTCTTCCACTCTAATTTTGACTACGACTTTTTTTACCATTCCTGGAACAGTATTCATCATACCTACTTTATGTGCGTCACTCGGAAAACAAACCATAAAATCTCCTGTTTTTAAAAGATAACTACCTGATTCGCACCCTTCATAAAATCCAATATCTTTATCCTTATCAAACGGAACTTTTTCTTGAAGATTCTTTACATCTGCTGTCGCAATTTTTTCAATTCCTTCCATGATATAATGTACATCAATATGTTTTCGATGTGCTTCATACATGCATTCGCTTTCATCTTTGGACAAAAATGAAACTGGATTCGCCGAAATCCAATCCTTCTGTATAATCGCATTCGATTCTACATCATCCCATTTTTTTAACTTTTCCAAAAAATTTAATGTCTGATAGATTTCTTTTTCTTCCTTATAATTTTCCTTATTACTTATTGAATCAAATATCATGTTTCTTCTCCTTTCAGATTCTAATTCCATTTTTTTTCAAAGTATTTTTTAATACAGTTGCCATAATTTGATATCCTTTAGCATTTGGATGTAAACCATCGTATGTAATTCCATCAAGTAATTTATCTGTACCTGGAAATGTCATTGTAGCATAATAATTTACAAAAATTAAATTATTCATCTTTGCCATTTCCATGAGCCATTCATTTAGTTCTTTTATATACATTTTTCTGTCTCTTTCATATCGTAATATAGGAATATTGATTGGTAACAACGACGTTAAAATTAACATTATTTTTTCCTTTTTAGCTTGTTGTATAATTTCAATTATATTACTTTTAACTATTTTCAATTTTTCACTGTAGGGTACCGGTTCGAGTTTTTTCCAATAATCACCTTCCAATTCTATCGAATCGTTAATCCCAATTCCTAAAATACAATATTTTGGTTTAAGTTGAACCGCATCAACATAAAATCTTTTTTTTAAATATTTTGTCGTATCCCCTGCAATTCCTCTATTTATAATCAATTGATCAGAGTTCCTAAAGTATGCATTTAATTCCCAATATTCTGTGATAGAGTCTCCAATAAACAAGAAGTCCGGTCTCTGATTTGTATAACACAATGTATGATTTTTTATATCAAACTCTTTTCTATTTTTGTCTGCGGCAACATCCTCTGAAAAATATTCTAATCTTGTATACCCTTCATTTGTCGAAATCATCTGCTTTCTCCTCTCTGTATGTATATCAATTATAAATAGAAAATCATTTCTGCGAAACAGAGAGAACGCTCAAAAATAGCATTATACGCTTATTTTATTTCTTTTTTTACCATTTGTATATATCATAAATTCGAGTTTTAAAATTCACAAATCTAGCTAATATATTCGAGCTACATTTACTGCAAATATTGCTTTTATCAAAAGATAGTGTTATAAAAAATGAGGCGGTCTTTTTACTGAACCGCCTCATATACATAATATTTTTCCATAAAAACTTTTCTTATAATGCTTCTAACGCTTTATTAGATCCCACTAGGATCAGAACCATATCTTCCCGTAACACGGGAGTTTGACAGTTGAATAATGTAAAAAGTACTTGCAGGCCTTATAAAACCTGCTTTTTTTATGTCAATTTTTTATATATGTTATTTTCTGTTATTGTATGATATAATAAGGGGTGAGGAGGTATTACACATGAATCTTCATATACCTTAATTTCCAGCCTGGAATAGCCCTAAAAGCATCTCGGGCTGGAAATTTACATGTTATTGGCACCTTGAATCTGTGCTTCAGTCATACACATATCATGTTCTTTCGCAAATTTAAGAGTTGCCTTTAACCCTTTGGTTTTTTCTCCTTTCAAACCTTCGAATGCTACTTTTACATCTATCATGTAGCAGTATTCTAAAAATCTTTTCAATGCCTTTTCCTTCTGGCTGTTCTTAAATAATAATTCCCATACAGACATCATATCTTCATGATAGAGAAGAATAATGATATCTCCATACCTGACTGCAAAATAGTATTCCGTTAACATTTGATCACGCCTCTTCAGATTTACTGTGCAGGTACTGCATGATTTCTTCATAGCTCCGTCCACTCTGTGCTATAGCATCCAATAACTTTTTCTGGCGAAGTGCATCCCTCTTATCCAATAAATCTTTTAATGTTGCTGCCGCAGCATCATACCGATGCTTTGCTTTCACCAGATCCTGCTGTGCTTTTTCAATTTTAGTGTCCAGTAGTTCTGCGTTTATTTCACGTGCCATATTTACCGCCTTTCTTTCTGAATGTTTGATTTCTTAAGTGTATTACTGATCTCTCCGGCTCGATAAGTAATGTTTCCTTCATTCATCCCAAAAGCCTTTAAGATTTTTTTCTGCTTTGCTGTTACAGCATGGTCCAGCCGGTATACATTATCCGTCTGGCGTGTCATTTCAATCTTCTCAAGTTCCCCGACTGCTGCCGGAACTGTCATATAATTCTGTTTCTTCTCAAGTTTTTCGTTCTCTTCCTGTAATGCAGTATAAATTTTGTTTCGGATTATCAGTGCGATGAATTGTGTAAAAATCCTTCCCTCAACTCCTTCGTTTGTATGTGAACGCATGCTCTTGTTTCCAAGGAATGATTTATCAGAGGCAAAAAATTTCTCAGATACATCACGGCTCTTATAAAGATGCAGTGCTTCCTTTGCGGTCATCCTTTCGGATGTAATAATAACAAAGTATCCGCATAATGATATTTCCCGTTCTGTCACAGTTGTTTTTTCTTCCGGATATAAAAACACGCCATCTTTATCGTAGTGAAGATAAAAGTATTTTTCGTAAGCTGAACCGAACTCTACTGTTTCATTCTGATGTGACATCAGCAAAGCTGTCCGCTCTCTCAGTGCGTTTTCAAAATGCTCCCGTTCATCAGCATCTTTTGAAATACTATGATAAATATGAATGTATCTCTTTTTTTCATCGCCTTCAAATAAAGTCCTTTGCACTGTTTTTCCATACACACCATAGGCATTCATGTCACAAGAGCGCTTATTTTCGAACGTTCCTTTGTTCTCTAAGATCAAATCACTTATGAAAGAAGACATGCCTTTATGATTACTACTTCAATAACACATTAGAAGATATCTACAAGCAGTGGGTGCAGCATCGTGCAGAAACCCAAATCGTATCTCAGAAAACGATTGAAGAGGACATCGGAATTTGGAACCGATTCATTGCAGATACAGAATTAGCAAGAATGCAAATTGCAGAGATCAAACCAGTACATGTAATGAAATTATTTCAAATTTGGACCGGAAACGGAAAGATTACCAGAAAGGACTTTAACAACCGTAAGTCTGTACTAAATGGCATCTTTCGTCATGCTGTGCTAAATGAAATTATTACATTTAGTCCTATTACCGATCTTCCTTGCAACACATTAAAGTTCAAATTGCCAAATGCTTCAAAAAAAGCTTACACAGTAGAAGAACGTGCTATGCTACTGTCTTATCTAAAGACTTTAGAGCAAGATGCCTACACACTTGCAATTCAATTCGCGTTTTATGGAATTTTTCGAGTCGGAGAAATCAAAGGATTAACTTGGGATACGGAGAACGAAAATATTATCACAATCAAGCAGCAATTGGTAGAAGAACGTACGTTACAAGAGGATATGACTTTCAGTCATCCTCATCGTGTCTTAAAGGATCCAAAAGGCAATCCCTTTTACAGTATACGTACCGAAGAACTTCCAGAAGCTGGAATTAATATTCTGAGAAAAATGAAAGAGCTTAATCCAAATGGAAAGCTTGTATTCATGCACGAGGGACGGCCGCTTACTACAGATACGTTTAACCGGCGTTTAAAGAAATATTGCGGTGAACTGGGGATTACATATCTTTCCAGCCATAAAATCCGCTTTACCAACGCCTCGATGCTTTTTGATGCTGGTGTAAAAGCAATTGACATCCAGCCACTCTTGGGACATTCGAATCTTGCGATGACCCAGCACTACATCGGACAACGTACTACCGAACGAGACTCAACAGAAATGGCCCGAATACTGGCCTAAGCCCTGTAAATACTGCCTGTACAACTTTGTACAACTTTTTATGTAAAACAAAAAGTGCCTCAAACCCTATAATTATAAGGGTTTGAGGCACCTCAACCTAATGCCGCAGACCGGAATCGAACCGGTACGAGAGGTTAGTCCCGCAGGATTTTAAGTCCTGTGCGTCTGCCAGTTCCGCCACTGCGGCATACAAGATGAATCGCGCCAACTCCGAAGGAGTTGTGTGCATCGATGCGAAGCATCGCGTCACATTTCGTGATTACACTACTTGCAAATCGTGATAACTTACTATCACGAAATGGGACCAATAGGGCTCGAACCTATGACCCTCTGCTTGTAAGGCAGATGCTCTCCCAGCTGAGCTATGATCCCATATTTAATTGTTTATCGCCTGCTCACTAAAAGTGACAAGCAAGCGACCCAGAAGAGACTCGAACTCTCGACCTCCGCCGTGACAGGGCGGCGCTCTAACCAACTGAGCCACTGGGCCATTTCATGGACCTTCGGGGACTCGAACCCAGGACCGATCGGTTATGAGCCGATTGCTCTAACCAACTGAGCTAAAGGTCCAAAATCTTTAAGTCCCGTAAGGACTAAGCCGATGATCGGACTCGAACCGATAACCTGCTGATTACAAATCAGCTGCTCTGCCAATTGAGCCACATCGGCATTTTACCTAATTACTTAGGTAATGACTCCAACGGGAATCGAACCCGTGTTACCGCCGTGAAAGGGCGATGTCTTAACCGCTTGACCATGGAGCCATATCTCAGTCACTGTTTCGTGTTTTTATTCCTCTTGCGTGACCGAGATTTATAATATCATAACGCAATATCTTTTGCAAGTGTTTTTTTGAATTTTTTTTTATTTTTTTCAAAAAAAATTATTTTTGTGTATTTTCCGCCTTTTTTCCGAAGTGTACTATTCTTCTATTTCACGTTCGTCATTGGCAACTCTTTCAATATGCATTGCCAGATATCCTGTCTCTACTTCTTCCAGCTTTACTCCCAGACTCGTACCTACCCGGTCGCAGATGACTTGTGCCATCCCAAAAGATTCCGGGAATTTCACTTCCATATAGTCGTTCATATTCACCTTCAGCTTCTCACCGCTCAAGGCTCTTGCCACCATATAACGGATATGATTCATCAGACGGTTGTAAGATAATGATGCAATATCGATCGGTTTTCCGATCGCTTCTTCTACCATACTGATGCATTCCCTGACAGATCTTGCCATCTGCATTGCCTGTGATACTTTCTCATCTTCTATTGCCGAATGGATATGAAGTGCCACATATCCGATCTCGTCGTCTTCTATATCGATCTGAAACTGCTTTTTCAAAAGAGGCCGGATACTTTCCGCCACCTTGAATTCCATATGAAATAACACACGGATGTCTTCTGTGAGCGGATTACTGATCTGCTCATGATTCTGAATACGTTTTACTGCAAATGCAATATGGTCTGCAAGTGGGAATAGTACCATACGGTCAATCTTCCCAAATACCTTTTCAGCCTCGTTGAGCACAGCATTCGTCAGTTCCAGAAATTCCGGTGCGATAGACTTTACGATTTCTTTTGCCCCGCCCCGCTCTTTATATTTTTGGAGAGAATATAAACGGTCTTCTGGCCTTACTTTGATTCTTTCTGCAACTTTTCTGCCGAATCCTACTCCCTTTCCCATGATCAGGACTTCTTTATGATCGTCCTGATGGATGGCTATTACGGTATTATGATTTAAAACTTTCTCTATCCTGTACATCATATCCCCACTTGTATCTCCACATTACATTCTTTTACGCTTCGTAGATATCAATTGCGAAAAGCTCATCTCCTGCCTTGATCTCTCCCTCATTCAGAAGGCGGATCTTCTGGTTATCTTCAAGCTCTGTACAGAGAACCGGTGATGCTACCGATGGTGCATTTGCTTTCAGGTAATCCAGATCCAACTTCAGCATCGGATCACCCTTCTTCACCGTCTGTCCGTTCTCAACGAAGCATTCGAATCCTTTTCCGTCCAGTTTTACGGTATCAATACCGACATGGATCAGAAGGCTCACTCCGGACTCTGTCATGAATCCGATCGCATGCTTGGTATCGAATACGAAGCATACTTCTCCATCTTCCGGTGCTCTTACGATCGCATCTTCCGGTGTTACAACAGCACCGTCACCCATCATACGTCCGGCAAATGCTTCGTCCGGCGTTGTGGAAAGGTCTGCCGCAACTCCTGTGATCGGACTTGAGATCACGATTGTATCTACAATTTTCTTTTCTTCTGCTTTGGTTTCTATTTTATCATCTTCTGATATGTTCTGACCAGTACTTTCTGCGTCTTTCTGAGGCTCATACAGCTCTTTTGGCGCATGTTCCAGATAGTCTTCCAGGTTCGCCTTAATAACCGTCACACCCGGTCCGTAAATGATCTGTACACCCTGTCCGCGATGGACCACGCCGGATGCACCTGTTGCTTTCAAAATTCCGTCATTTACCAGATCTGCATTGCTTACCGTACAACGAAGTCTTGTCGCACAGCAGTCTACGTCTTCGATATTCGCAGAGCCTCCAAGTCCTCTTGTAATTTCCGCACTAAGCGAATCTTCGGAAGTTCCTTCTGTACCTGCTTCTGTATTTCCTGCTTTTTTGGCATTGACATCTGCTTTTGTATAAAGTTTTGTCTCTGCATCATCATCTTCACGACCCGGTGTCTTAAGATCTAACTTCTTGATCAGGAATGAGAAGATAAAGTAATACAGGAAGAAATAGATAATTCCTACCGGAATGATTCTGATCCAGCTTGTCTTCGCATTTCCCTGAAGGATACCGAATAACAGAAGATCTAAGAATCCGCCGGAGAATGTCAGTCCTACTGCAATATTCAGGATATGTGCAATCATGTATGCACTACCTGCAAGTACAACCTGTACTGCGAACAGAACCGGTGCCACAAACAGGAACGAGAACTCCAGAGGCTCTGTGATACCTGTTAACATACATGTCAGTGCTGCGGAAAGAAGCAGTCCGCCTGCCGCTTTTTTCTTTTCTGGTTTTGCCGTACGGTACATAGCAAGTGCCGCTCCCGGAAGTCCGAAGATCATGAAGATGAACTCACCGGAGAAATATCTTGTCGCATCCGCGCTGAAATGTGTAATATTGGCAGAATCGGCAAGCTGTGCGAAGAAGATATTCTGACCACCCTGGATCAGTTTTCCGCCAACTTCCATCGTTCCGCCGACAGCGGTCTGCCAGAACGGAAGGTAGAACACATGATGCAGTCCGAACGGGATCAGCGCACGTTTTACAATACCGAAGATCAGTGTTCCGAAATATCCGGTTCCTGTTACCAGACCGCCCAGTGCATAGATACCGTTCTGCACAACCGGCCATACGAAATACATTGCGATTCCGACGAACATATAAGTAATTGTTGAAATGATCGGTACGAATCTTGAACCGCCAAAGAATGATAATGCATTTGGCAGTACAATCTTGTGGAAACGGTTATGAAGCGCCGCAACTCCAAGTCCTACAATAATACCGCCGAACACACCCATCTGCAGTGTATTGATTCCACACACAGAAGCGATCGTTCCTTCAAGGACATTCTTGGAAATGGTTCCGTCAGCTGCGATCTTCCCGCTGATTTCCAGCATACTGTTAATGGAAATATGCATAACAAAGTATGCGATCAATGCTGATAATGCTGCAACTTCTTTTTCCTTCTTTGCCATTCCGATGGCTACACCAACGGCAAAAATCAGTGGAAGGTTATCGAAGATCGCACTTCCAACCTTGTTCATAATAATCAGCAGCGAATGAAGGATTGTTCCCTCTCCCAGGATTCCCTGCAGTCCATAAGTTGCAATGGTTGTGGCATTGGTAAATGAGCTGCCAAGACCGAGAAGCAATCCTGCTACCGGGAGGATTGCGATCGGGAGCATGAAGCTGCGCCCTACTCTTTGCAATACGCCAAAGATTTTGTCTTTCATATTTTTCTCCTTTTCTTTGTACGTGTATCTATGCATAGTCTTTCCTTTTTATCAACTTATTAACACAAAAAAGGCACTAACTCTGCATAAATACATTTAATAATTTACACATAGTTAATGCCTCGTTCATCGTTTACTAACAAGTAACATACTATATTTGTATAATACTCTTTTTCCCATTTCCTGTCAAGATTAACTTCTACAATTTTCTCACGGAATTACCATCATTTATTCTCACCGGAAAACGGTATGCATAATTTTTTGTCTGCCAGTCTTCATCATCCATCATACGCAACAGATGATTCCCTGTAATATATCCCAGCTTGTTTTTCGGATGTATGGCGGACAGTACTTTAACATCTGTATTATCCATCAGCTCCGCATCATCAAAAGATACTACCGACAGATCTTCCGGAACGTGTATCCCTCTCTCATCCAGAAATTCCAAATACACTCTCGCCACTTCATCATTATAGATCATCATCGCTGTACACTCTCTGGTGTGACGGTAAATATGAGTAAGTCCTTTCTTACCGAACTTGTCTTCCATCTCTCTGGTAGAATACCATCTGATGCAGTCATCGTCATATTTAATTCCATAATCCGACATGCATTGGATCAACCCCTTATAACGTGCAATCCCCTGCATATCATCATATTTCAGAATTCCTCCGATTTTTCTGTGCCCATGTTCGATCAGCGTCTTTGTCAGTTCATAGGCCGATCTGGTGTCCGACATCTCTACACTGTCAAAAGACATATTTTCATAATGATTGTGTATAAAGATTGTCGGTATATTCCGCTTCTTAATTTCTTCAAACAGACGCAGATTCGGATTCGGAAATGCAGAACGTGAACCTTCAATGATCAGACCCGAGACGTTATTCTTCAGCATACTCTCCAGATAAACCGCTTCATCGTTCAGACGGTTCTTGGTAACTGCCACATCAATACGATACCCCTTTTCACTCAGGGAAGCTTCTATGCCGTCATACACCTCCGGGAAGAGATATTCCGAATAATAGCTAAGCAGCAGTCCTACTCTCGGCCGGTCATCATCTATCATCTGTCCTTCATAAGACACATATGTTCCGCTCCCCCTCACCCGGGTGATCAGCCCTTCTTCTTCCAACTGCTGCAAAGCCGTTCTTACTGTCTGCCTGGAATACCCGAACTTCTTCTGCAGACTCGGCTCTGATGGGAATTTATCCATGTTCCTGATCACACCACTGGTGATCAGTGTATGTGCCCAGTTATATAATTTTTGATATTTCAGACCTTCCTGATTCGTATTCTTCATAAATGCTCCATATACCAATTACGGGCAAAAACATTAAAGAATGCCTTTGCCCGTAATGAATAAATAATTTTATTATTTGATAACTGTAAGTGATTCACGGTCTGCGAATACTGCTACGAAGATCAGGAATACAACTCCCTGGATCAGCTGCATCATCTGTGTTGAGAATCCCATCATTGTCAATCCACTGTTCAGTACGACGTAAAGAAGAGATCCAACAACGATATTTTCAAATCTTACCTTGGCTCCACCGGAAATAGGCATACCACCTAATACCAGAGCGATCAGAATCTGTGTCTCTAACTGGTTACCACCGGAAGATGTAACAGATCCAACCTTGATAACGTTGATAAATGCTGCAAATCCTGTCAGTGCACCTGCCAGTACATACATGAGGAATTTCATTCTGTCTGTGCGGATTCCTGAGAACATTGCTGCTTTTTCACCGGCTCCGATCGCTTTTAAATATGTTCCGAATTTTGTATAACGGAATGCGATAAATCCAATAACCAGAACAACTACTGTACAAGCCACTTTGAATCCTGTACTGTCATAATTGATCAATGTTGCAGAACCGGAAACGGGTGCATTCGTTGTCATATATTTGATAAATCCACGGAATAAGAACATGGTACAAATTGTAACAATGAATGATTTGATCTTACGGTATACATAGAAGAATCCGTTGATCGCACCGATGATCGCACCTGATGCAATACCACCAAGAATTGCAATTGCAATTCCATGTTTTGAAAGAATACATACAACGATTGAAGCAATTCCAAGGATAGATCCCTGAGAAAAGTCCAGGCCGCCCATTGTCATAATAAAGAACACGCCCATAGCTGCAATCATTGTAACATATACCTGCGAAAATGCCAGTGACATATTTCCCATCATACGGAAATCTGTCAGGACATTGAACAGCAGGAAAATAACAACCAATCCTACGATTGGCAGGAGCGCACGAACCATCGCCATCTTAGACGCTTTCTTAAGCTGCTGCTCCTTATCGTTTGTTTTTGCACTTACTTGACTTCCCATAGTTGCCTCCTTATACCATCATCGAAATCAGACCATTTTCATCCAGGTTCTGATTACGTTCAAGTTCTCCACTGATACTTCCATCTTTCATAATAATGATACGATCACTCATACCAATCAGTTCCATCAACTCTTCTGAGATCATGATGATGGATTTACCGTTCTTTCTCATCTGGTTCATCAACTGATAGATGTCCTGTTTTACCTTAATATCGATTCCTCGGGTAGGACTGTCCAGAACAACGATATCAGAATCTTTTCCGATCCATCTTGCAAGAACAACTTTCTGTTTGTTACCACCGGACAGATTTGAAACGAACTGGTTTACATCATTCATCTTTACAGACATCTGTTTTGCATATTTATCGGCAAACTCTCTACGTTTCTTATCGCTTAATATATGTGCTTTATTAGCAAGTTCATCTAATGATGGTAAGCAGATGTTGTCACCGATACTCTGATTCAGCACAACCGACTCATTGTCACGG
This sequence comes from Dorea longicatena, assembly GCF_024168045.1. GTDB lineage: Bacteria > Bacillota > Clostridia > Lachnospirales > Lachnospiraceae > Dorea_A. Next base: position 632,516 of record NZ_CP100126.1, on the reverse strand, counting down.
TCTTTGGATGTATAAGCAACGCTGTGCTTAATTGCTGTAGGAATATCGTTGATGTGTGTTCCGTCAGCCAGAACAACTTCACCTTCTCTGTCATAAGATGCACCGAAGATTGCTTTACCGATCTCATGCATACCTGATTCTGACAGACCACCGAATCCAAGGATCTCTCCTTTGTGTAAATCAAAGCTGATATCTTCGATCAGTCCTGGAACTGTAACATTCTTTACGGATAATACAACTTCATCTGATACTTTTTCACCATAGTCTGAACGATAGTAATCACCTGTTACCTCACGTCCAACCATCAGCTTCTTCAGATCATCTTCGTTCACATCTGCACTTTTAACCGTATCGATATATACACCATCCCGGAGGATTGTGATTGTATCGGATTTGTCAAGAATTTCCGGAAGGTCATGGGAAATAAAGATAACCGTATTTCCATTGTCACGGACACGATTCATCTGTTTGTACAGTTCTTCACGTCCTTCCTGCGAAAGAGCAGTTGTCGTCTCATCGACAACGACGATCTTAGGATTAAAATATGTAGCTTTTACGATCTCAACCAGTTTACGGTCTTCGAAATTATAATCATCAATCATATCTCCTGCTTTGATCTTATCAAATCCATAGGATTGTAAAAGCTCATTTGCTTTTTTGTTCATTGCTGCGGTATTCTTGATCCCCAGATGAACGAACTGATCTTCATGTCCAAGGAAGATATTCTCTGCTACCGTCAGTCCGGAAAGAGTTCCAAGTTCCTGTACGATGATAGAAATACCTTCTTCATTTGCTTCTACCTGGTTCTTCGGATGAACTTCTTTTCCATCCAGAATGAACTGTCCACTTTCCAGTGTATAGATTCCTGTCAACATATTTGTCATTGTTGATTTACCGGATCCATTTTCACCGATCAGTGCGTGAACCTCACCTTTATTGATATTAAATGACACATCTTTCAACGCCTTCGTGATACCGAAGTTTTTAGAAACATGTTTTACCTGTAATCTCACTTCACTCATTGCTGTCTTCCTCCTTCTATTACTTGACAATCTCGCCTTTTGTAACCTTTGTTGTCAGAGTAACGATAATCAGCAGTGCAAATCCTGTAATAACGTCCTGGATCGCTGTAGGAGCACCAAGTGCGATGAAACCGAAGAAAATAATATTGATTACGAATTCACCGATGATAATAGCCTGCAGCGGCATACCATATTTCTTAAATGCCAGACCGAAGAAGCATCCCATTGTCGGTACGAAGTTTCGGCTCATAGATGCCATACCGGTAACCGCTACCATTGAAGAACCATAACTGATTGTCAGAATTGCCATTACTCCAAGGAACGCACCACTTAAGATGAATGCAAGTACCTTGTATTTATTAACATTAATACCCATGTTCTTAGCAACGAACTCGTCACTTCCGATCGCATAAGTATAAGTTCCGATTTTAGTGTAGTTTAAGAATATGTAAGCAACAACGCATGCTACCAATGCAAGGATGATATCCCATGGCATACGTCCGAATGCTCTTAAGTGTGCCGGAAGTGTCTGTTCTACACCACCTGCCATGTAGTTTGCCAGCGACTCATAGATAAGTGCCAGACCTGTTGTAACGATCATAGATGGAATTCTTAATTTCACATAGAAAATTCCGTTTAATAAACCAACGATTGTACCTGTAAGAATACCTCCGACGATCAGTCCGAAATATCCTAAATTAAATTTTGTTGCCAATACGCAACCAACGATTGCGGAAAGCATGATGTTTGCACCAATAGAGAAATCGAACATTCCCATTACCATTACGAAATAGAAACCAACCGCACCTACAGTGGCAATCAGACTGGCCTGAAAGTAATTGAGCATATTGGAAAATGAGCCGAAGTTATGTGGTGTCAATATTTTAAAGATTACCCAGGAAACAATCACAAGACCGATCAGGATTACATACCCCATTGTCTTTCCTGAGAGTTTTTTAGTAGTGCCCATATTATCTACCTCTTCTTATTATCTTTTTAAAAGAGAAGGTGGCATCGCCTTTTTTGCGACGTCACCCTCCCCAAATTATTTTCTGTTATCTTGTGTCCGTCTTATTTAGCGGCACGGCTCTCTGCATCAGCGATAGATACGCTTGCTGCAGTAGCTTTCAGCTCTTTCATACTTTCTTTAGACATAGCTACTAATTCATCGTCTGTGTATGGAAGCTGATCTACGAAATATTTCTCGTATGCTGCATAGTCTTCTGCTGATGATACATACAAGTATGGGAATGGAACATCTTCGAATTTACCAGCGAAGTCTTTGTAGTTACCTTTGACTGCATTGTAAACCATCATGAATGCGATCAGTGGGTCACAGAAGTGTCCACCGGATTCACCGGCCATTGATCCGTTCTGAAGTCTTTCTCCAAGGTCTGGAAGGAAGTCTGTAGAAACGATATCGATGTCCTGAGTCTTTCCTGCACGTTCAACTGCTGCGATTGCTCCCTGAAGTGGATCTCCACCACCACCAGCTGGGATCAATGCATCAAGCTTAGGATCTGCTGCCATTAAAGCTTCAGCGGCTTTTGATCCACCTTCTGAAGTTGTACCAGCGTACTGTGGCTCAGAAATTTTTGCTTTGTCGTCTGGGTTTTCTTTGTTCCATTTTTCAACTCCGGCTTTGTAACCTTCCCATCTTCCAAGCCAAGTAGCATCTCCCTGCTCCCAGCCGATCAGACCGATGTTACGATCACCTTTGTCAAGAAGAATCTTAACAAGTTCTGCACCGTTTTCAGGTTCATCTTCATGAACTGCTCCGATGTAGTAAGCGGAATCTTTTGCTGCTTTGTAGATATCTGCACTGTCTTTTTTGCTGATTACACGGAAGAACTGTGCAAGATATACTTTATTATCATTACATGTCTTGATTGCTGATGTCATCTCTGTATCAGATGAGTTACAGATGATGATTCCCTGGCATCCTGCTGCTGCTAACTGCTCTACAGAAGCTGTAACTTTCTCAGATACATGTCCCTGGTCAACATACTGTACTTCTACATCCAGTGCTTTAGCTGCTGCATCCAGCATCTTCTTACACTGTGATCCAAGAACGTCTGTTGAAGACCAGATAGAAACTCCGATTTTAACCTTTCCTGATTTACTGCTCTTGCTGCTCTTGTCATCAGAACTTCCACCGTTTCCGCATGCAGCAAGTCCAACTACCATTGTTGCTGCCAAAAGAGCTGCTGTTACTTTTTTGAGAACTCTCTTCATAATGTTTCCTCCGTTTTCTGTATTTATTTGATGATTAGATTATATACTTAACTGGTATCGTTTTGCAATAAAATACAACCATTTTTTTCAACAAAGTTGTACTGTCTCATAGCGCTTTTCATGGTGTTTTCATCTGTCAAAACCGTTTTTTGTGCGTTTTGACAGTCTTGGTTTCAATAATTATGAACAAAGAATGAATTTTTTGTGCATTTTTCTTCATTTCTTTCATACTTTCTTTATAGTACAATACAACTTTTATTTTGTACTCACTTGTATTATTTTTACAAAACAGCAACCTAAGTTGTATTTAATCTTATAAATAGCAATATTCTTTCAGGTATGCAATACGGTAACCATCATCACAAGTATGATCTTTTTTCAAGATATCAACTGCTCCTAAACCATTTTCTACTATAAATAATGGTACTTCATAATGTTCATATAATGTAACCAGCGCATAACGCACTCCTACCGGGTCAATCTGCCAGCCCAGTCTTTTCCTCCATCCATACCAAAAACTTATATTTGCAATGCATAATTGCTATTTTACGCATACTTTTCATTGTGTTATTCTACAAATGGTTAAAAAAATAACACAAAAAATTATTTTTAAGAAAGAGGTATGAATATGGAAGACACAAAAACATGTCTTGAGAAACAGCCGTTATCCCAGGAAATGCTTGAAAAGATGAATGCCTACTGGCGTGCTGCCAACTATCTGTCAGCCGGTCAGTTATACCTTCTTGACAATCCATTATTAAAAGAACCACTTACAATGGATCAGATCAAGAAGAAAATCGTTGGGCACTGGGGAACTGTCCCAGGACAGAACTTTATCTATGTACACTGCAACCGTGAGATCAAACGTTATGATCTGGATATGATCTTATTATCAGGTCCTGGACATGGCGGAAACTTCTTAATTGCCAATACATATCTGGAAGGTTCTTACAGCGAAGTATATCCGAACATCAGCCAGGATGAAGAAGGTATGAAGAAGATGTTCAAGCAGTTCTCATTCCCATGTGGAGTTCCGAGTCACTGTGCACCAGAGACACCAGGATCTATCAACGAAGGTGGAGAGCTTGGATACTCTATCGCTCATGCATTCGGTGCTGTATTCGACAACCCGGATCTGATCGCAACAGTTGTTGTCGGTGACGGTGAAGCTGAGACCGGACCGTTAGCTACTTCATGGCAGTCTAACAAGTTCCTGAACCCAGTTACAGACGGTGCTGTACTTCCAATTCTTCATTTAAATGGATATAAGATCAGTAACCCTACTATCTTCTCTCGTATTTCCCACGAGGAAGTTGAGAACTTCTTCAAAGGATGTGGATGGAAACCTTACTTCGTAGAAGGCGATGATCCGATGACAATGCACAAGAAGATGGCAGAAACAATGGATACTGTTATCGAAGAGATCAAAGCAATCCAGAAAAATGCACGTGAGAACAACGATCCAGAGCGTCCGGTATGGCCAATGATCGTTCTGCGTACACCAAAGGGATGGACTGGACCAAAGGTTGTAGATGGACAGCAGATTGAAGGATCTTTCCGTGCACATCAGGTACCACTTACAATGGAAAGTCCAGAACATCTGGAACTCTTAAAAGAGTGGCTGGAAAGCTATCATCCGGAAGAACTCTTCGATGAAAACGGACACCTGATCCCAGAACTTGCGGAACTTGCACCTAAGGGAGATGCCCGTCTCGGAGCTAACCCACATGCAAATGGTGGATTATTATTAAAAGACTTAAGACTTCCTGATTTCCGTTCTTATGGAATCGAAGTTGAACCAGGTAAGACAAAGGCTCAGGATATGATCGAACTTGGCGGATATATCCGTGACATCTTCGAATTAAACGAAGAGAACAAGAACTTCCGTATCTTCGGACCTGACGAAAGTATGTCTAACCGTTTATACAAAGTATTTGAAACACAGAACCGTGACTGGAATGCCGGACTTCTTGACACAGACGATTGTCTTGCAAGAAACGGACGTATCATGGATGGTATGTTAAGTGAGCATATGTGTGAAGGATGGCTGGAAGGTTATCTGTTAACAGGACGTCACGGATTCTTCGCAAGTTACGAAGCATTCATCCGTATCGTTGACTCTATGGCAGCTCAGCATGCAAAATGGTTAAAAGTATGTAACCAGCTTTCATGGAGACAGCCAATTGCTTCTCTTAACTTCATCCTGACATCAAATGTATGGCAGCAGGATCACAACGGATTTACACATCAGGACCCAGGATTCCTGGATCACATCGCTAATAAAAAAGCAGATGTTGTCCGCATGTATCTCCCACCGGATGCTAACTGCTTACTCTCTTGCTTCGATCACTGTATCAAGAGCAAGAACTATGTCAACGCTATCGTAGCTTCAAAACACCCAAGCTGCCAGTGGTTATCTATGGAACAGGCTGTTAAGCACTGTACACAGGGTATCGGTATCTGGGATTGGGCAAGTAACGACTGTGGTGAAGAACCAGATGTTGTTATGGCTTGCTGCGGTGACACACCAACTCTTGAAACAATGGCTGCTGTTACAATTCTTCGTGATGAAATGCCAGAACTCAAGATTCGTGTTGTTAACGTTGTTGACCTGTTCAAGATGGAATCAGATCACAAACATCCACACGGATTAAGTGATGCAGAATATGATGCAATCTTTACAAAAGATAAACCGATCATCTTCGCATTCCACGGATATCCGACACTGATCCATGAACTTACATACGAACGTAACAACCACAATATTTCCGTTCATGGATATCAGGAAGAAGGAACGATCACTACACCATTCGATATGCGTGTACAGAACCAGATCGACCGTTTCAACCTGGTAAAAGATGCTATCATGCACTTGCCACAGCTTGGCAACAAGGGATCATTCCTGATCCAGAAGATGAACGACAAGCTGGTTGAGCACAAACAGTACATTGCCGAATACGGACAGGATCTTGAAGAGATCCGTAACTGGGAGTGGCATAAATAAAAATTCCTACTAATTAGTTTGTTTTAATAAAAAGCCCGAAAGCTTACCATATTTTACTCCAATTCGATACCTTTTATCTTTGTCAGATCGTTATGATCATCCGAATTTGTGTAAGCTTCCGGGTTTTTATTATATTTCTCATTTCTCATGATTGGCAGATTAATTGCCCTTCTCTTTCAGGAATTTCTGGAACTCCTTTGCTGCGATACTCTGCGGATATTCCATATCGTAAATCAATATGATATTACGTTCCGGCAGTTTTTCTTTTACCTTGATTTCAAATACCTGTCCGGACTTAAGTTCCGCATCCGCAAATTCCGCCGGGATGAATCCCAGTCCCAGATTATGTCTTACTGCCGGAAGTATCATATCCGTCGTCGCAAGCTCCATATCCGGTGTAAATGTCAGACTGTTCTTTTCAAAATATTCATTTAGAAAACGTCTGGTAATCGTCTCTGCAGTCAGACTGATCCATGGATACGACACCAGTTCCTTAAGCGATAACTCCTCTTTCCCCGCTTTCAATTCTTCAAATCGCATTCCGGCGATCAGTATATCCCTGTATTTTCTCAATATCTTCATCCGAAGCGGCTTTGCCACCTGAAGGTTAGCCGATACAAATGCAAGGTCTACTTTTCCTTCTTTTACTGCATTCACCGACTCTGTCGTACTGTTATTCAGAATCTTAAACCTCACATTCGGATACAGGCTGTTGAATTCTTCCATTGCCTGAAAAAGATAACAGTGAAGTGCCGTCTCCGTAGCGCTGATATAGATTGTTCCGTTCTCCAGCGAGATCAGATTGCTCAGATCATTCTCTCCTTTGAAAAACTGGGCACATCCTGCCGCTACATATCCATAAAATGTCCGGCCTTCCGGAGTTAGCTGCATTCCGGTCTTACTCCTCGTAAATAAGCGGCAGCCAAGTTCATTTTCCAGTTTGTGTATGGTACGCGTGACTGCCGGCTGGCTGGTCTTCAGTACCGTTGCTGCCTTGGTAAGATTTTCATATTTTGCTACATAATAAAATATTTTGTAATATTCAAAATTTGAATTCATAATAAAAACTACTCCTCTTCATCTCTCACTATATTTTAAAAAATAAGTGAAAAATGTCAAGTGATATCTTCATTCTCCACCGCTGTCAACTTTTCTTATATACTTTTACATATTCCAAAAGAGATCTGACATATCCAAATGCCAAATCTCTTTTTTGTCCTTATTAACCTTTTACAGCTCCGGCTGCAACACCTTTGATAATATGCTTCTGACAAGCCAGATAGAAGATAACTACCGGAATTACCGCAAGGATCAGCGCTGCCATAACAGCACCCATATCTACACGTCCATAACTTCCCTTCATATACTGGATCGCAATTGAGATTGTCTTATACTTATTCAGATCCAGTACCAGGTATGGAAGCAGGAAGTCGTTCCAGATCCACATCGTCTCCAGGATTCCTACGGAAATGTATGTCGGCTTCATGATCGGAAGTACAACGGAGAAAAAGGTTCGAAGTGGTGTACATCCGTCGATCATTGCTGCTTCCTCAATTTCCAGTGGAATGGATTTTACAAATCCGCAGAACATGAACACTGCAAGACCTGCACCAAATCCGAGGTAAATGATGATGATTCCCCAAGGTGTACGAAGCCCTGTACGGTCAGCTACCAGCGATAAGGTGAACATAACCATCTGGAACGGAACAACCATGGAAAATACGCAGAATAAATATAACAGTTTTGTAAACTTACTGTTTACTCTTGTAATATACCATGCACACATAGAAGTACATACAAGGATCACAAGTACGGAACCAACTGTGATAAATACAGTCCAGCCGACTGCACTCAGCAGTTCATATTTGTCAATTGCGGACAGGAAGTTATCGATTCCTACCCATGTCTGCTTTGTCGGGAGTTTGAATGGTTCTTTGTTGATAAATACTTTATTTTTAAATGAGTTGATCAGCACGATCAGGATCGGCATGATATATACAATACCGATGATCGTAAATGCACCTGTTCCAAACCAGCTTAATTTACTTGTTTTTTTCTTCATTACTGCTGTACCTCCTTAGAACGTGTTGCACGTAACTGGATCATACCGATCACAACTACGATCGCAAAGAAGATGACTGCCTTCGCCTGTCCGACTCCTTCCCATCCGGTACGTCCGTAGAACGTATTGAAGATGTTTAACGCCATCATCTCAGACATCTTAGACGGTTCACCGGCTGTCAGGGACAGGTTCTGATCGAATAACTTGAATCCGTTTGTAATTGACAGAAACATACAGATCGTGATCGATGGCATCATCATCGGGATTGTTACCTTGAATAATGTCTGGATCTTATTTGCTCCGTCAATCTCTGCTGCTTCAATGACATCACCAGGAATGGACTGAAGACCCGCAATATAGATGATCATCATATAACCGATCTGCTGCCAGCTGACCAGAATGATCAGTCCCCAGAAGCCATACCACTCATTCAGAGCAAGTGCGGTACCATATCTGGAAAGAACTCCGTTAAAGATCAGCTGCCAGATATATCCAAGTACGATACCACCGATCAGGTTCGGCATGAAGAAGACCGTACGGAAGACATTTGTTCCATGCATTTCTTTTGTCAGTGCCATTGCAAGTGCAAATGCTATGATGTTAATGATCAGAAGAGAGGCAATCGCGAACAGTACGGTATACCAGAATGAATGACGGAATGCCGTATCTTTCAGTGCTTCTATGTAATTTGAAAATCCTACGAATTTCGCGTCTGTTACGGTTGTAAATTTACAAAATGAAAGCCAGATTCCCATAATAAAAGGAACGATAAAGCCAAGAATAAATGCAAAAAACGTTGGAAGCACGAAAATCGGCATATAACGTTTGATGGATTTTTCCATAATAAATTCCTCCTTCCATGCAGAGAATCTCCGCTTCATTTCCCTGCACTTTTTCATAAAAGCGGCGGGTGTTTCTTGCAACCGCCCGCCACTACTCACTTCATATAACTATTTTGATTGTTACATTTTTATTTTTATTTTGCTGCTGCAGCTTCTTTTGCCCATCCGTCAACGAATGCTGTTGTAACTTTTGCCCAGTTTGCATCTGTCGGATCTGCTGCGTAACTTGTCAGTGCAGAACCCACTCCGTTCTTCCACTCTTCTGATGGCATTGTTGAGAAGTTCCAAGATACAGGAGTCTTTCCGTCTTCTGTATATTTGTTTGCTTCGTTAACAAGTACGTTGTCTGATTTCAGGTTCTTCTTAAATGGAATTGTGAATCCCATGTCTTTGCACATTGCCTTTACACCATCATCAGATGTTACACACCAGTTCATGAAATCAAGTGTTGCCTGAATGTCGTCTTCAGATGCTTTGGAGTTTACACACCAGTAGTTCTCTGTACCTGTACAGATTCCCTGATCTTCTTCGCCTTCTACACCGATGTAGATTGGAAGGATTCCAAGATTGTCATCTCCGACGTCTTTGATGTTGTTATATTCCCATGTACCATTCTGGTAGAATACTGCATCACCTGTTACGAAATCTGCTGTTGCATCGTCAGCTGTCTTTGTAGAAAGTTCTGTTGGTTTGCAAGTAGCGTTGTTGATGTAGAGATCCCAGATCTGACGGTAGTTATCAAGGTATGTTCCTTTGATAGCATCTGTGTTATCGATTCCTTCATCTTTGTATTCATAGTAGATTGGAAGGTTTGCCAGATGAGTTTTGAATCTCCAGTCAGATGATCCGTCCATACCAGCGGATGTAAATGCTGAGAATCCAAGTTTGTCCTTATTCTTTGTGATGTCTTCTACAACTTTCTTGAAGCTGTCAAAGTTAGTGATATCATCAGCTGAGTATCCTGCTTTCTTTAACAGTTCTTTGTTGTAAATGATTCCGTAGCTTTCTATTACGTATGCGATTCCTGACATCTTGTCGCCGTCCATCAGTGCGAAATCATCACTTGTCAGCTGTTTTGCAACATCAGAATCTTTCAGATCGTAGCAGTAATCTTTCCAGCTTGCAAGTCCAACCGGTCCGTTTACCTGGAACAGTGTCGGAGCATTGCTCTTAGCCATCTCAGATTTTAATGTCTTTTCGTATTCTCCGGATGCTGCTGTAAGTACTGTTACATCCACTCCTGTTTCTTTTGTATACTCTTTTGCCAGATCCTGCCACTGCTCATCCTGTTCTGGTTTGAAGTTTAAGTAGTATACTTTTCCTTTTGCGTCTTTCTTGTCTGACTTGCTGTCAGAAGAGCTTCCACATCCTGCAACCATTCCTGTTGCCATGGCTGCTACCAGCATTGCTGATACAACTTTACGCATTTTCATAATTCATTTCCCTCGCCTTTCTTTTTTGAAACCTTCGTTTCTCTTGTTGTCATTATATTAACAGAAATGCGCTCAAACCCTGTATCAATAAAACAACCTGATATACAAAAAAACATATCTATTGTTCTTCTTCAAACTGCCGGATGCTTTCGTCTTCTGCCTGCGTGAATTCCTGCTCCGTTATCTTTCCCTGTGCCAGTTCCGCCAGACATTCTCCCAGTACATCCTCCTGTAGCAGTGAATTCCACTTCACCTGATAATTCGGTACAATCTGTGGATTTCCCGTATAAGCCTTCAGATAATCATCCAACAGCGTTCCTTCCTGTCTTGTCCTGCTGTTCAGCAATTCTTCTTTCTGTTCTTTATTCAATTTCGTTCTGAATTTGAGGAACTCAACTGCTCCTTTTTTCACCTTTTCACTATAAGTTGATACAACTGCCCAGCCGAATGTCTCTGGTGAGCCTATCAGTTTATTTTCAGGAAATGTAGAAAAACATACTTTTTTCTGCATTTCCTCCGGAATCTGATCAATCATCCAGTAACCATTAGGTATCATCGCTGCATTTCCTGCCACGAAATTATCATGAGCTACGTCAAAATCATTATGTAATGCATCCTGGGTCGTATATTGGAATAATTTTTTTAATGTACCGGCTATCTCCAGCCCCGGTTCATTCTGATAGGTATCCGGATATAATTGCTTCATGAATGCCGCACCTTCTTCACTTCCTGCTACTTCTGCTGTTGCAAGCAGCATTGCGGCCCATGCTGTTCCTTCCGTATGCAGGGCAAGCGGCGTGATCCCTGCTGCTTTCAGTTTCTCACAACATTTCCAGAATTCTTCCCATGTCTCAGGAAATCTGCTGATTCCTGCCTGTTCAAATAACTCCCGGTTCCAGAAAACCCCTGAACAGGCGAATGCCGCCGTGCTGACCGGACCCAGATAAATCTTTCCATCCTCTTCCCGGACCGATTCCATTACTGACGGTTCGATCATATCTTTCCATTCCTGATCTTCGTTTATGTAAGGTGTCAGGTCCTCAATCCTGCCTTTCTTGATCATCATCTGATAGAAAGACGGAAGCATACGCAGATCAGTGATAATAGCCGGTAATTCATCTGTCACATTCATACGTTTCAGATTCTTCCGGTATTCTTCCTCTGTCTCCATCACCCAGTCCACATCTATATGATACTTCCCTTTGTATGCCCTGTTGAACCGCTCCACCACTTCCTCTTCATTCTTATTACCGGTACTGGAATCTACGGTAAGGATCATTGGGATCTCTACTACTTTATTCTTTTTTCTGGTCTGTGTATTCTCTTTTCCCGCACAGCCGGTCAGTGCTGTCAGCATGGCGATCACCATCACTGCTGCCATAATCCGTCTACTGTTCACAGTTTTCTTTCCCGTCATCCGGGATCTGGATAACACAGACGGTTCCATTTGTATCCGATTCATAGAAAAATCTCACATCCTCCCCATACTTTAACCGCAGTCGCGTAATGATATTTATCACACCGTAACCATGTTTTTTGTCTTCAAAACTGTCTTTCATTTTTGATACCGGTATCTCTGACAGTCCGTTTAACTTCTCCGCCATCTGCTCTTCCATCGGAGTTCCGTTATTATAGACACTGAAAGTAAGCTGTCCTGCCTGTTCAGTGACACTGATCCTTATCAGACCGCCTTCGAAGATATCACAAAATCCATATTTGACTGCATTTTCCACAATTGGCTGTAAGATCAGCTTTAATATCCACCTTGTTTTCAGTTCTTCTGCACATTCGATCTCATAACGGAACAGATTCTCATTGCGGATCTGCTGAATCTCCATATAACTTTTTACATTTTCCAGCTCGTCTTCTACTGTCACAATCTCACGTCCTTTGCTCAGTGACAGACGCAGATACTTTGACAGTGCCTGTATCATCTTCATCGTCTTCTCTTCCCCGTTGATCCGCGCCAGCATATAGATGGTATCCAGAGTATTATAGAGAAAATGCGGATTGATCTGGCTGATCAGCGTATTCATCTCACTGATTCTTAGTTCTTTCTGCTGATTCTTGACCTCGTTCTGGAACTCTTCGATATTCTTTAACATCTCGTTATAGGCATGCCCGATCTTATCCAGTTCTGTATCCGTATGGATCTGAATGGTATGTGTAAAATCATTTCCATCAAAACTTGTCATGGCATCACTGATCTGTCTGATCGGCCGGGTAAATGTCTGTGATGCATAAAGACTTAATACAAACGCCAACACTGCGATCACCGCATAGATAGTGAGTAATACGATCAATATCTGCATCATTCCCTGATTCAATACCATATCCGGCACCAGTGTAAAGATCACCATCCCTGTCTCTTCCTGCCGGTATGCCTGTAAAATCCCGCCTTCTATCTTTTTTCCCCGCACGATCACACCGGATTTTTTCGTTCTGGTCAGTTCCGTAATCTTCTTCATTGTCCTTTTTTCGATACTGAGATCTTCCGGTTCCTGCCGGATGCAAGTCTTTCCTTCCGGACTTATGATTCCCACTGCAACATCTTTTGCAATCTTCCTGTCTTTATCCATAACACTTTCCAGAAACTGTTGATTCATCTTCAGATACACGATTCCAGGTTCGTGTGCGTAATCCATACTGTTCACATATCTTCCGATAAACAAAGCTTCGTTCCCCGTACCAAACAGGTAATCCCGGGTCCATATCCACTGCGTCTTCGCATACTCATCCCCCATTTTCTCACGCAGACCGCTGCTTTGAAAATCCGAATAACCAATCTGGGAATAGGATTTTGCGTAAACATTTCTTTTATTATCAATGTAGCAGTAATCAGCGACATGATTTAGATCTATATATGCAAAATATTTGCTCAGTGCATTCTTCTCTACTTCCTGCAGTTCTTTATTCTTCAGACTCTTCTGCACATCATTTTCCAGGATGATTTCCGCTGTCACGGCATCCGTCTTCCGGTACAGATTATCCAGGGCTATCCCCATCTTCTCATTCATGAATTCATACTTATCCACAATCACATCTGTCATATTCCGTCTGACATAAGTCCATACACAGATGCTGGAAAGAACCAGTGCCAGTATCAGAAGCGTACACATATACTTCAGATACTTTTTCTGGATTCCTGACATTTTACTTTTTTTCATACTTCATATTCCCTTTTGTAATCTCTCGGAAGCTGTCCTGTATATTCTTTAAACAAATGTGAAAAATAGGATGGATTACTGATTCCGACCTGCTCGCAGATATTACCGATGCTGGTTCTTCCGTCTTCCAGCAGTCTCTTTGCCAGCTCCATTCTACGCTGCAACAGATATTGTTTGAATGTCATATGAAAGGTATTCTTGAATACCCGTCCAAAATATACCGGATTCAGATATACATGTGTCGCCACTGATACAATCGAAAGATCTTCATTATCCAGATGTTCATCTATATATGCCACAGCCGCTGCAATGTATTCTTTTGATCCTTTATTCTCTTTCTTCTCTGCATTTTCCAGTCTTTTTTCAATAGCAGTTCCCAGAATCTTATAACAGACATCCACCGCTTTTGCCGCCTTTAAGTTTCTCATATTCGAATAATAATTTTCAAATTGCTGATTCAGTGATTCGTCCATCCCGTAACTGTCTTTTAACATGAATTCTGTCTTTACCATGATCTTGTGCATATACTGGCATTGCAGTTCTTCTCTGTGTGGCAGTTGGTAAATAAAATGTACAAATGCCTGCTTTAACTGTACGGCGTCGTTCTTCCGCACGCTGTTGACCACCATCATCTCTGCCTCCGCCGGATATGGGCTTTCCTCTTTTTCTTCAACAGTCTCCGGGATTGTAAATACTCCCGCTCCGGATGCATTTGTAACAGCGAACAATCTCTGTGCTTCTTCAAAACTTCTTCTGATTCCGCGGATCCCTTTATATGGTTTGGATATTGCTGCAATAACCGGGCTGTTCTCTTCTTTTTTTACCTCTTCCAGCAGTTCTTTCAATTCATGTACCGCTGTGTTCTCCTGCGTCTTTATAATAAATGTACGATGTCCTTCTTCACTCTCGAATTTCCAGTATGTGAATCTCTCTGCGATCTTTTCTTCAATCATTCTGACCATGGAAAATCTCGAGGCTTCATATTCCAGTTCATTGGTAATCTTATAGGCCAGATCAAGATCTGCATATACTGTAATAAACCGGTCCCCTTCCTTCATGACATCCTGCAGCGTATGGAAGACTTCATCTACTTTTTCTTCCGGCAGCCGGTTCTGGACATATTTTTGCACGACAACCTGCAAAAATCCATCTCCGTCCTTTTTCAGAAGTCTCTCCCAGCGGTCATACTTTTCCTCATTTCTGATCTGATCTTCACAGATTTTACCGACATCTGTCATCGTCGCCTGTAATTTTTCATCTTCAATCGGCTTCAGAAGATATGCGAATGCCCCCAGATCACATGCCTTCTTCGCATATTCAAAATCCCTGTATGCACTTAATACCACGAACTGACACTCCGGGTTCTCTTTCTTGATTTCTTCCATTACCATAAGTCCGGAAATCTGTTTCATCCTGATGTCTGTCAGCACTACGTGTGGTTTTTTTTCGCGTATTACCTTTAACGCCTGCTCTCCGCTCTGCGCAAAACCAACCACCTCATATCCCATACCGTTCCAGTCATACGTCTTTACCAGACCCTCCAGCAGGATCGGCTCATCATCTACGATCACCAGTTTTAACAACCCCATAGTACACCTCATACCTTTTATTAATACCATCTTAACATATTACAGTCTCATTCTATAATTTTTTATACTTTTTCTTTACCAAAAATCATATCTGTTATGCAAAAATCATACTTTTTATATCAAAAATTATACTTTTATGAAAAATCAGAGGTTTTGGCATATACAAAACAAAAAGAAAAACACAATATCCAAAACGTTTCCATTCCCTTCTCAGTGAATCCTTCGTTTGAATATTGTGTTTTCTTTTTGTTTCCTGTTATGTTTATCTTGCGCAGACTTCTGTCGTTTTTCTGATCTTCTTGATCAGTTCATCTGTAAATGCGCCTTTTTTCATTCTCCACATCCAGTTACCGCCGAGTGTAGATGGCATATTAATTCTTGCCTTATTACCAAGTCCCAGATAATCCTGTACCGGAATGATGCACGTATCTGCCACACTTCTCATCGCCAGACTTATGAAATCCCAGTGTACTTCTTCATCCGGAGTATATGGATTATTCAGATATTCCTTTGTCATCTCTTTATCTTCTTCGGAAAGTGTCTGATACCATCCCTGAAGGGTATCGTTATCGTGGGTTCCCGTATAAACTACACAGTTTTTATCATAATTATGTGGAAGATAATCACTGTCCTCTCCTGCCACAAATGCGAATTCCAGTACTTTCATTCCCGGATAACCACTGTCTTTTAACAATTGTCTCACCGTATCCGTCAGGAATCCCAGATCTTCCGCAATGATCGGAAGGTCACCTAATGTTTCCTTCATCTTAAGGAACAGATCCATGCCCGGTCCCGGCATCCATTCACCATTCTCTGCCGTCTCATCTCCATACGGGATTGCATAATATTCATCAAACCCACGGAAATGATCGATACGGA
Organism: Dorea longicatena; assembly: GCF_024168045.1. Lineage (GTDB taxonomy): Bacteria > Bacillota > Clostridia > Lachnospirales > Lachnospiraceae > Dorea_A. Next base: position 616,283 of record NZ_CP100126.1, on the reverse strand, counting down.
TGATGTCATATAATTTAAAGCAGCAGGCCACCCGCTTCATCCACCAGTCATAGCCTGTCTTCTTATGGTAATCCCATGCATACAATGGATTCCCCCACAACTGCCCGGTTGCCGAAAATGCATCCGGCGGACATCCCGCTACCGCAACCGGCAGATTCTCTTCATCTAACTGGAACAGCTTCGGATTCGCCCAGGTATCTGCACTGTCAAATGCTACATAGATCGGGATATCCCCGATAATCTCAATGCCTTGTTCATTGGCATATGTTTTCAGTCCGGCCCACTGTCCGGCGAACAGATACTGCAGAAATTCATAAAAATCAATCTCTGCACTTAATTGTTCCTGATATGCCGCAATTGCTTCCGGCTTACGCAGCCTGATGTCTTCCTCCCACTGATCCCAGCTTTTTCCGTCAAATGAATCTTTCACTGCCATATACAATGCATAATCCGCAAGCCATGCTTTTTCTTCTTCCAGATAAGTACGGTATGCCTTACTTTCCATCAATCCGTTCTTTTTGGCTCTTTTATATGCAAGCTTTAATACTTTAAATCTTGCATTATATATTTTTTCATAATCGATTTCTTCTTCATTCTCTCCGAAATCTGCCTGGTCACACTCTTCTTTTGTCAGAAGTTCATCCTCGATCAGCGTCTCCAGATCGATAAAATACGGGTTTCCCGCAAATGTTGAAAAAGACTGATACGGTGAATCACCGTATCCTGTCTGTCCAAGCGGCAGGATCTGCCACAATTTCTGTCCTGCTTCTTTTAATATATCTACAAATTCATACGCTTCTTTTGAAAAACATCCGATTCCATATGCCCCCGGAAGTGCAGAGACCGGCATTAACATTCCACTCTTTCTCATTAACTTTCGTTCCTTCCTCGTTATGATACTTATAATTAAGTATAGCAGTGTTCTTTGGATGCTTCAAATAAAAAGTATACTCTGTATATAAGAAATCATAGATTATTCCACAGATGTCACCGTATAATCCTTGTCTTCTACTGTCTTCTTCAGCACATCATCTGCGATCTCTGCATTTAATGTCAGCTCTGCTGTTCCTGCCTCATGGCTTACAACTGCTTCATCTACCTGTGGAAGTGCTTCCAGTGCTTTCTTTACAGCTGCCTCACAGTGTCCACACATCATTCCCTCAATATGCATTATTTTTTTCATTGTCTTGTCCTCCTTCTTGGATCTCTTTTTTTCTTTTTTGGCTTTTAATTTTTTATCTTTTGATGCATCATACATCTTAAAAAGATTCAATCTCAATGCGTTCGATACTACGCAGAAGCTTGATAAACTCATGGCTGCCGCACCGAACATCGGATTTAATTTCCACCCGAACAGCGGATACCATACACCAGCCGCAAGCGGGATTCCGATAATATTATAGAAGAATGCCCAGAACAGGTTCTCATGAATATTACGGAGTGTCGCACGGCTCATGCGGATTGCTGCCGGCACATCACTTAACCGGCTCTTCATCAGAACAACATCTGCCGCATCGATCGCAACATCCGTTCCGGCTCCGATCGCAATACCCATATCGGCTCTTGTAAGTGCCGGTGCATCGTTGATACCATCCCCGACCATCGCAACTTTTCCTTTTTCTTTCAGCTTACGGATCACCTGCTCTTTTCCTTCCGGAAGTACGCCTGCAATCACTTCATCAACTCCGGCCTGCTGTCCGATGGCTTTTGCAGTACGTTCGTTATCTCCGGTCAGCATGACTACATGGATTCCCATGTTCTGTAATTCTTTGATTGCCTGCGGGCTGTCTTCTTTGATGACATCCGCCACTGCAATTACACCTAATAAACGGTCTTCATTTCCAAAGAATAATGGTGTCTTACCTGCTTCGGCAAGTTTCTCTGCCTTCTTCTGGATATCTCCATCAACGGATACCTTACTGCTGATAAATGTATAATTTCCTCCATATAATGTATGGTCATCCAATATGGCTGTCAGGCCGTTACCCGGAAGAGCCTGGAATCCGGTAACTTCTTCGATGCCGGCATTTTCCTCTTTTGCATTTTCAAGGATTGCTCTTGCCAGTGGATGTTCACTCTTATTCTCCAGTGCATACGCACATTTTAATAAGGTATCTTCTGTCACTCCCGCTGCCGGAATGATATCTGTCACTTTCGGTTCTCCACTTGTGATCGTACCGGTCTTATCCAGCGCAACAATTTGCATCTTTCCAGTCTCTTCCAGTGAAACTGCTGTCTTGAACATAATACCATTTCTGGCACCCATTCCATTTCCGACCATAATTGCTACCGGTGTTGCAAGTCCAAGTGCACATGGACAGCTGATCACCAGCACCGCAATTCCTCTGGATAACGCAAAACCAATACTCTGTCCTGCGATCAGCCATACAATAATTGTGAGCACTGCAATTGTGATAACCATTGGCACAAATACACCGGATACACGGTCCGCAATCTTTGCGATCGGTGCTTTCGTTGCAGCCGCATCACTTACCATCTGAATAATCTGCGAAAGTGTCGTATCCTCGCCGACTCTGGTCGCACGGCACTTCAGATATCCGGACTGATTTACGGTTGCGGCTGATACCTTATCACCGACAGCCTTATCTACCGGAATACTTTCACCTGTAAGAGCAGATTCATTGACTGCACTGTTTCCTTCTATGACTTCTCCGTCAACCGGAATATTCTCTCCCGGTTTTACAACAAAGCAATCTCCCTTTTGTACCTGTTCGATCGATACCTGAACTTCTTTTTCTCCACGGATCACAACCGCTGTCTTTGGCGCAAGCTTCATCAGTCCTTTTAATGCATCGGTCGTCTTTCCTTTTGATCTTGCCTCCAGCATCTTTCCGACCGTGATCAGTGCAAGGATCATAGCTGCTGATTCAAAATAAAAATCATGCATATAAGACATTACTGCATCCATATCCCCATGCATCTGCGCATCTGTCATTGCAAACAGTGCATACGTACTGTATACAAAAGACGCTCCGGATCCAAGTGCCACCAGGGTATCCATATTCGGTGCCCGGTGGATCAGTCCTTTGAATCCACTGATGAAAAACTTCTGGTTGATCACCATGACTGCAATCGTCAGAAGCATCTGTAACAGTCCCATCATTACATGATTGTCTTTCATGAATCCCGGAACCGGCCAGCCCCACATCATATGTCCCATGGAGAAATACATAAGGACGATCAGAAATCCCACCGATGCGATCAGACGTCTCTTTAGTACCGGCGTCTCTCTGTCTTTTAGCATATCCTCTCCGGCCAAAGCCTGTGCCGGCTGCGCCTTCGCTGCTCCTTCTCCTTTTTTTGACGCTCCATATCCGGCATCTTTGACTGCCTTAATGATCTCCTGTTCCGTTGCAGTACCTTCTACTCCCATAGAGTTTGTAAGGAGACTCACTGAGCAGGATGTTACCCCCGGTACTTTTGAAACTGCTTTTTCCACTCTTGCGCTGCAGGCTGCGCAGCTCATACCGGTTACAATATATTGTATCATCGTTGTCTGTTTCCTCCTGTCATCTTATTTCTTATTGTTTACCGCATCAGTTTCTGCAGAACCTTTACCAACTCATCAACCGTCTCATCTTTTCCTTCTCTGATATCATCCGCCACGCAGGTACGGATATGATTCGCCAGTAATACTTTATTGAAACTGTTCAATGCCGCATTCACTGCCGACACCTGTACCAGGATCTCCGGACAATAGGCATCCTTCTCCAGCATACCCTTGATTCCTCGCACCTGTCCTTCTATCCGGCTTAAGCGGTTCATCAGATCTTTGTATTCTTTTTCCGAACGATGCTTGGACGTGTGGCAACAGCATCCTTTGTCTATATTTTTATCCTCCATATATCTTCTCCTTCTCGGTTCTCATACCCTTACCGGGTATATGTATTTTACCTCTTATTCACAGATCTGTCAAGCATCCAAATAACAGACCGGAGCCGGAATCCTGTCACATCTGACAAGAATCCGGCTCCGGTCTGTTCGGTTATGTATTCATTTCAATCAGAACGTCGTCTAATCTATCATACTACCCTTTATTCCTTCCTCATTCGATAGCTACTCTTTGGATTTACTTCTTTCTTTTTTAAATACACGTATCATGAAATAACTAAATCCGCCAATATATCCAACCAGTGTAATCACCATCATAATAATTGCATCCATCGTCATAGTTCATACCTTCTTTCTACTATTATTTTCCAGCTTCGTTATCTTTCATAGCTCCCTTTGCAGTCTTTGTATTAAAGAACTTGGAAAGTGCGAGACCTACAAGGATCACTACTCCGAACTGAAGTAATACAGTTCCTGTGTTATCCTGGATAATAAACGGATTCAGCCATGTATCCGGGAACCATTCCTTTGTCTGTAATAACCAGTAAACCACCATGATCACTACCAGAACCGGAATCAGATACATACATCCGGTATAATATGCTTTTGGAAGATGTACATCTGCACCTTTTGCATTTACTTCCTGTGTACGTAATTTTTCCACACCATATTTCCATGCCAGGATTGCAATAAAGGCACCACTTACCAGAAGTCCGATTCCCCATACCCAGTCCTGATTATCAATGTTAACCAGTGACCAGCATGAGAAGCATCCTACTAAAAATCCTGCGAAGCAGACACTGACCACTGCTTTCTTCCGCGGCAATCCAAGGTCAACAACACATTTTACTCCAACTTCGATCATAGAGAACAGTGATGTGATTGCTGCAATTGCAAGTAATCCAAAGAAGATAAAGGAAATGAATCTTCCACCCGGGATTGTTGTAAATAACTGATAAATGTAAATAAATGTAAGTCCGAAGTTGCCCTGACTGAGTGCTTCATTCGCTGCCTCCGGTGTAGCTGAAAGTGCACAGATTGCCGGGATAACTACCAGTGCCGAGAGGATTGCTCCAAGGTTATCACCAAGTCCCATGATCAGACAGCTTGTCGGAACATCTTCCTCTTCTCCTACGTAGTTCGCATATGTAATAATGAATCCCCATCCGGCTCCGGTGCTCCATGCTGCCTGGATGAAGGCTTGAATCCATGTATTCGGGCTTAAAATATACTCTTTCTTAACAGTAAAGAGATACTGAAGTCCCTGATTTGCTCCATTTAATGTAACTGCGTAAATTGCTAATCCTACAAGGATGATAAACAGTGCCGGTATCGCTACTTTACAGAATTTTTCAATTCCACCTGCAATTCCCTGATAAACGATGAAACATGCAAGTGCAAATCCGATCGCATGGAATAAAATAACCTGTGCCTGTGAATCTGTAAATGCTGTCCACATTGCCGATGTCGTCTCTGTTGACAGATTCGGTTTAAATGCTGAAGTTACAGAATTAACTGCGTATTTCATACAATATCCCTGAAGTACACAATAATAACTCATCAGGAAGAAACATACTGCTGCAACAAAGAATCCCATCCATGTATATTTCTTTCCACCTGCATCACGGAATGTACCGATACATCCAAGTCTCGTCTTTTTACCGAATGCCATCTCTGTAGAAAGAAGCGGTACAGCAAATACCAGCATTGCAATCGTCCATGCTATGATAAATGCTCCTCCTCCGTTCGCCGCACACACTCGCGGAAACCGCCATACATTACCGGTACCAATACACATACCTAACGCGGCTGCTATGTAACCTATGGTACTAAATTTTTCTTGTTTTTGTTCCATATCAAAACCTCCATTCATATACCAATTTTTTAGAAATGAATACCTTGTAACTATAGTGTAAAAGATGGTTATATAATTGTCAATGAAAAATATTATGTTTTTTTATACAAATATAACAAACTGTAATATTAAATGCATTTTATTATATTTTTTATTAATTTCTGATAATTCAAAAGTAAATAGACTGTTTTTCATACTTTAGTCTAATTCATCTACAATTCCAAAAGTTTCTCTTGTATATTGGAGATATAAAAAAACCGTATCAGACTTTTTATCGTCTGATACAGTTTTCTTCTTTTCAATATAAATCTTCTTCTATATGTTCTCTTCCCTGATCCACAATTGTACGCACATGATCGTCTGCCAGTGAATAGAACACGGATTTTCCCTCTCTTCTGCTCTTGACCAGTTTGTTCTGCTTCAGAATCCTAAGCTGATGTGATATTGCAGACTGTGTCATATTCAATGCCTCTGCAAGATCGCACACGCACACCTCTGCTTCAAATAACACGAACAGGATACGCATTCTAGTCGAATCACCGAATACCTTGAACAACTCCGCAAGATCATATAATTCCGTTTCTTCCGGCATCTTTTCATTTACGATCTTCAGAAGATTCTCATGTACCTCACATGAGTCACATACTTCCATTCCTTCTTCTATTTTTGCCATCTGCCCACCAGCCTTTTCTATAAGTGTTTTACGAATAATGCACGGATTGCATTCAATACGGCAATAACCATGACACCGACATCTGCAAAGATTGCCATCCACATATTTGCAATTCCAAGTGCTCCGAGGATCAGGCAGACTGCCTTGATTCCAAGTGCAAAGTATATATTTTCATATACGATACGCATACATTTTCTGGAAATCCTGATTGCTTTTGCGATCTTCTTCGGATCATCATCCATCAGGACAACATCTGCCGCCTCAATCGCTGCATCTGATCCAAGCGCTCCCATGGCAATTCCGATATCTGCCCTTGACAATACCGGTGCATCATTGATTCCGTCTCCGACGAATGCCAGCTTTTCTTTCTCTGATTTCTGTTACAGAAGTTCCTCTACTTTCGCAACCTTATCTGCCGGAAGGAGTTCACTGTATACTTCGCCGATTCCCAACTCTTCTGCGACCTTATCTGCCACTCGCTTCATATCACCGGTCAGCATTACGGTCTTGGTGATGCCTGCTTTTTTCAGATCTCTGACAGCTTCTTTCGCATGTGGTTTTAATTTATCTGAGATCAGGATATGTCCCGCATACTTACCGTCCACCGCAACGTGAACGATTGTACCTGTTTCTTCACATTCACTGTATTCCACATTCAGATATTTCATAAGTTTTGCGTTACCGGCTGCCACCGGAATACCATCGACCTTCGCTGTCACACCTTTTCCGCTCAGTTCTTCAATCTCAGTCACACGATCCCGGTGAATCTGTTTTCCATATGCTTTCTGAAGACTCTTACTGATCGGATGGGATGAGGAACACTCCGCAAGTGCCGCATACTCTAATAACTGTTCTTCCGGTATCGTATTGTGATGCACTCCGCTCACCTCGAATACACCTTGTGTCATCGTTCCGGTCTTATCAAATACCACATACTTTGTCCGTGCCATCGTCTCCAGATAATTCGATCCTTTGACCAGCACACCTTCATGACTCGCCCCGCCAATTCCTGCAAAAAAGCTGAGCGGAATACTGATCACCAGTGCACATGGACAGCTGATAACCAGGAAGGTCAGCGCTCTGTAGACCCAGTCACCCCATTCCGGTGCGAGTCCCATTGCCAGCATCCTTACCAGTGGCGGCAGGATGGCAAGTGCAAGCGCACTGTAACAGACTGCCGGTGTATAATATCTGGCAAATTTTGAAATAAAATTCTCTGATCTTGACTTCTTAGAGCTTGAATTCTCCACCAGATCCAGAATTTTTGATACCGTAGATTCTCCGAATTCTTTTGTTGTACGAATCTTCAGAAGACCTGTCAGATTAATACATCCACTTATGACCTCCTCACCGGCTGCTGCTTCTCTCGGAACACTTTCTCCGGTCAGTGCACTGGTATTCAATGTACTGCTTCCTTCTTCGATCACACCATCGATCGGAACTTTTTCTCCCGGCTGAACGACAATGACAGTTCCAACTTCCACTTCATCCGGATCCACCTGTTCCAGCTCTCCGTCTTTTTCAATATTCGCATAATCCGGACGGATATCCATCAGTTCACTGATATTCCTGCGGCTCTTTCCAACCGCATAGCTCTGGAATAGTTCTCCGATCTGATAGAAGAGCATAACCGCCACACCTTCTGTATAATTTCCAAGTGCAATGGCTCCTATGGTAGCAACTGCCATCAGAAAATTTTCATCGAATACCTGCTTATTCAGGATTCCTTTGAATGCTTTCCTTAAAATGTCATATCCCACAACAAGATACGGGATCATATAAAGTACGAACCGCAGCCATCCTTCCGCAGGTAAGAACTTCAATATAATCATAAGTAGTGCTGCAATAATAATTCTGGTAAGCGATTTCTTCTGCTTTTTTGTCATATTTTTTCCCAACCTTTACAGAAATATCTCACAATCATCTTCTACTACTTTACAGTTCTTCTGTACCTCTTTCATTACCTTCTTAGGATCTGCGCCTTCTTCAAATTCTACGATCATCTTTAACATCATAAAATTCACAGTTGCATCCTTTACTCCGTCAGTGTTCTTCGCTGCCTGCTCCATCTTATTTGCACAGTTTGCGCAGTCTACGTCGATTTTATAAGTTTTTTTCATGATAAATACTTCCTTTCCTGTTTTTATTTGATTATTTGAATATATGAACAGTTATTCATATGTTTGTTTTAATTATAGCACTGCGCTGCATAATGTCAATACATTTTTTTGGGATTTTATTTATTAACGTAGTTGGCCTCTCGATCCTTGAAGAAAACAGTATAAAGTGGTTCTGGTTCAGGTTCCACGCTCTAAGAAAAACTAAGAGAGCCAGAATCTCCTAAAAGCAAAGGAACTACGCTCAAACTCGGCATTCGCCTCAAACACGTTCGCTTCGTTCCTTTAACGGAGATTCTGACTCTCTAACTTTTTCTAAGAGCATTTCACATTCACCAGAACCACTTTATACTGTTTTCTTCAAGTCGTGACTGGCTGCGGATGTTAAGAAATGAAATACCCGGAACTATAACCTGGTGTAGTCCACTACGGTACACAATCTTGTCAAAAGCCTTGAAAATCCGCTAATGACAGCTGATTACTGTAACCTTCCGTTGTCACAACCGTTACGCAATTGCCATTTAGTACCATAAAAGTGTAGTTGTTAGAGAGTAATTAACTCTAACATCTACACTTATTTTATTATAATAAGGGAAGTAGTTGGTATGACATATTGCCATTAGGATTTTCACATCCGTGAATGAAACCGTCAGCCATCCCCTTATTATAAACATTCATTTAAGCAGGTTGAAACTCGCAGGAGCTTTCGCGTAACGAACTAAACTGAATCATAATAAGTGTAGATGGGATAAACAACTGCAATTCTATAAAAAGAAAAGGAGTATATTATGATCAGCGTAGGAATTGATGTATCAAAAGGGAAAAGTACAGTATGTATTTTGAAACCATATGGAGAGATTGTTAGTAAGCCTTTCAATATTACCCATACCCAAAAGGATTTAAGCGAATTATCTTCCATGCTTTTCAGACTAAATGATGAAGTCAAAATCGTTATGGAAGCAACCGGAATTTATCATCTTCCAGTTCTTACATATTTACAGGAAAAAGGATTTTTTGTTTCTGTAATTAATCCGTATCTTATGAAAAGTTATCGTAACGAAAGTCTGCGAAAAGCCAAAACCGACAAGATTGATTCCCGTATCATTGCTAATTATGGAATTGATCATTGGTTTAAAATGAAAGAATTTCAAACTTCTGGAGAGATTTATGAAGAGTTGAAGTTGCTTGGACAGCAATATCGGCATTATATGAAGCTTCATCTTTTATCTCTCGCTGAATTGACCCATCTTTTAGATTTGACCATGCCTGGAATAAAGAATCTTCTTGCAAGTTGGAATGAAACAAATCGGAAAGATAAAAGAAGTGATTTTGTGGAACGTTTTTGGCATTATGATGTAATAACATCTATGTCTGAACAGGAATTTACTGAAGAGTATATACTTTGGGCAAAAGAAAAGAAATACGTCCCAAGCCAGGAAAAAGCCAAAGTTATATACACCCTGGCTCAGGAAAGTATTCCCACATTACCTTCAGAAACCTCATCGATCAAAATGCTGGTGACTGAAGCAGTTCGGGTGCTCAAGGAAGTTGATGCAACCCTTGGTCTAATTTTATCACGGATGCAGGAAATAGCCAAAACTTTGCCAGAATATTCGGTTGTAAGAGAAATGGGTGGAGTGGGAAATACATTAGCCCCAAAGTTAATTGCAGAAATAGGAGATGTTCGCAGATTTCGCAACGGGAAGGCATTGGTTGCATTCGCAGGAATTGATCCACCACCGTATGAATCTGGTCAATTTGTAGGTTGTAATAGGAAAATCTCGAAACGTGGTTCAGCATCATTGCGCAAAGTAGGATACGAAACAATGAGAAGTTTAAAAATGCATTCCAGACCAGAAGATCCGGTTTACCGATATGTTGTAAAAAAGGAATCAGAAGGTAAAAGTAAAAAATCAGCAAAGATAGCCGGATTAAATAAGTTTTTACGCATTTATTATGCTCGAGTAACCGAACTATATAAAAATATATAATCTTATATAAAATAAATAATTTTTTAGACTGCCAATCAGACAGTCTATTTGTGGTACGCAAATATATTTTGTGACAGAAAATAAAAAAGATAAAAATAATTATTGACTTTTCTTAGCAGGTTTCATTCGTAAGGCATTTGATACACACGGAATAAAACTTGGAAAGGCGTTCCAGTGAATGTGAAAGAGGCGTTGGTAATTCTTAAGGGGTAAAATTCTGCGTTAGGTTTTCAAAATTTGACTGTCTGAGGCGTATGCCGAGTTTCAAATTTTGAAAGCCTGCTTTTAGCAGAATTTTGCCCCTTTAGAATTGACCCGCCGATGGAACCTGAGCAGGAACGCCTTTTCAAGCTTTATTCCGGTTCGGGTATCCAAAGCCTTCCTGAATTAAATCCCAATTTAATTTAGCATCTCCCGCAATTTCTCATTCACCATTCCGGGATTTGCCTTTCCTTTCATGGCTTTCATAGTCTGTCCGACCAATGCGCCGAGTGCTTTTTCTTTGCCGCCTTTGTAATCGGCGATTGCTTTTGGATTCTTTGCAATGACTTCTTTTAACACTTCTTCCAGTGCACCTTCATCATTGACTGTCTTTAATCCATGCTCTTCTACGTAACTTTCCGGATCTACATTCTTTTCAAATACCTGTTCGAATACTTCTTTTGCAACGGAACTGTTAATGGTTCCGTCCTCTGTAAGCCCGATCAGTTTTGCAAGATTAGCCGGTGAGAAGCTGATATCTTCCGGTTCCATGCTGTGTTCTTTTAACAGACGCATGGTTTCTACCATCAGCCAGTTGGATACTTTCTTCGGTTTCCCACAGATTGCCGTCGTCTCTTCAAAGATATCCGCCATGTGTTTGGATTCTGTGAGTATTTCTGCATCATACTGCGGGATATCGAATTCTTTTTTATAACGTTCCAGTTTTTCATCGCGGAATTCCGGCTGTTTTTCTTTGATCTTTTCGATCCACTCATCATCGATCACGATTGGTACAAGATCCGGTTCCGGGAAATAACGATAATCCTGAGCATCTTCTTTGGAACGCATGGCATGAGATGATTCTTTATTGTCATCCCATCGTCTCGTCTCCTGGATAACGGATTTTCCCTCTTCAATGAGTTCGATCTGACGTTCTCTCTCTCCTTCAATGGCTCTTGCGATTGCCTTGAATGAGTTCAGGTTCTTCATCTCTGTTCTGGTTCCGAACTCCTGGGTTCCCACTTCTCTTACGGATAAGTTGACATCCGCTCTCATCGAACCTTCCTGGAGCTTACAATCAGATGCTCCCAGATACTGGATAATCGTTCTTAATTTCTCCAGATATGCAATGACTTCTTCCGATGAACGCATATCCGGCTCGGATACGATCTCTACAAGCGGCACACCGCTTCGGTTAAAGTCTACCAGAGATGTGTCATCCCATTCATCATGTACCAGCTTTCCGGCATCTTCCTCCATATGCATTTCATGGATACGGACTTTTTTCTTTGTATCTCCTACTGCAATCTCCACATAGCCGTTTCTGGCGATTGGCTGATAAAGCTGTGAAATCTGGTAGTTCTGCGGGTTATCCGGATAAAAATAGTTCTTACGGTCGAATTTGCACACTCTTGTAATATCGCAATGTGTTGCAAGGCCGATTCCCATTGCATATTCTACAACTTGTTTATTTAATACCGGAAGTGATCCAGGCATACCGGTACAAACCGGGCATGTATGTGTATTCGGTGCTCCTCCGAATGCAGTGCTGCATCCGCAGAAGATCTTCGTCTTTGTTGCAAGCTCTACATGGACCTCAAGTCCAATGACTGTCTCATATTGTTTTGCCATGACTATCTGTCCTCCTTTGCAAGTTCTGGTGCTTCATATACTTTCGTCTGTTCAAATGTATATGCGGTCTGAATGATTTTATTTTCTTCGAAACAATTTCCAATCAGCTGCATACCTACCGGAAGTCCTTTGGAATCCTTTCCTACCGGGATTGTGATTCCCGGAAGTCCTGCCAGGTTGACGGAAATCGTGTAAATATCTCCCAGATACATCTTGATCGGGTCACTTAAGCTCTTTCCAAGTTCCGGTGCCGTTGTCGGAGCCGCCGGAGCCACGATCACATCATATTTTTCAAACGCTTTATCAAATGCTTTCTTAATTAACGCTTTTGTTTTCAATGCTTTCAGATAATACGCATCATAATATCCGGAACTCAAAACAAATGAACCAAGCATAATTCTTCTCTTTACCTCCGGTCCGAAACCTTCGGAACGGGATTTTTTGTACATATTGTGAAGTCCTTCGTATTCCTCGGTACGATAACCGTATTTTACGCCATCGAATCTGGCAAGGTTGGAGCTTGCCTCAGCTGATGCAATGACATAATATGCAGGAATCGCATATTTTACAAGGCTTAAGTCGAATTCTTCTACAACTGCGCCTTTTTCTTCCAGAACTTTTACTGCCCGAAGAATATTTTCTTTTACCTCAGCATCCAGACCATCTCCAAAATAATCTTTTGGAATACCGATTCTCATGCCCTTCACATCATCTACCAGTGCAGATGTAAAATCATAACTGTCACGTCTGATTGATGTGCTGTCTTTCGGATCATAAGATGCAATGGTCTCCAGAACCGTTGCGCAGTCTGTCACATCTTTCGCAACAGGACCGATCTGATCCAGGGAAGAACCATAAGCGATCAGTCCGTAACGGGATACCGTTCCATATGTTGGTTTGATTCCGACTACGCCGCAGAAAGAACTTGGCTGACGGATGGACCCGCCTGTGTCAGATCCAAGTGCATATGGCGCTTCTTCTGCTGCCACCGCTGCACAGCTTCCCCCGGAAGATCCTCCCGGAACATGCTCTAAGTTCCATGGGTTCTTTGTCGGTCCGTAATAAGAAGTCTCGGTTGTACTTCCCATGGCAAATTCATCCATATTCGTCTTTCCCAGAATGACAGCTCCTGCTTCTTCCAGATTCTTTACTGCCTCTGCCGTGAACATCGGCCGGAAGTTTCCCAGGATCTTCGAACTGCAGGTTGTGAGCATTCCTTGCGTACACATGTTATCTTTGATTGCTACCGGCACACCTGCCAGTGGCCCTGTCAGTTTTCCGTCATCAATTAATTTCTGTACTTCTTCTGCACGTTTTAATGCGCCCTCTTTATCCAACGTCACAAAACTGTTTACATCTTTTTCTACTTTTTCAATCTGTGCAATGGAGGCTTTCACGGCTTCCACAACAGATATTTCTTTTGCCTTAATCTTCTTTCCAAGTTCTACTGCTGTAAGACTTGTGATATCCATAACCGTTTTCCTCCTATCCGATCGTCTTTGGTACTTTGAAGCTCTGGTCTTTTTCCAGCGGTGCATTCGCCAGTGTCTCCTTACTGCCGTCTCCATTTGTCACAATATCTTCGCGGAATACATTCTTTACCGGAAATACATGTGACATTGGTTCAATTCCGTCTGTGTCCAGTTCATTTAATGTATCTATATAATCTAACATTTTTTCCATATCTGCTTTGGCATCTTCTTTTTCCTGACCGGATAATTCCAGCTTTGCAAGAATACCAACATATTCAATGGTTTCATCTGATATTTTATTTGCCATCTTCCTGCTCCTTCTTCCCTGATGTTATCGATTTCCCTATAATTTATATTCAGTAAACTTATCTGTTATAAAAGCCATAATAATCCGTCGATGCAATCTCTTCTGACGGTGTAAGCCTTATTTTCAAATCTTCTGACACTTCCAGTGTTGCATTTTCCGGAATTACCAGATAATGGAATGTCTCTCCGTCTATTCCATCTTCCGACAGCCCCTGGCTCCATGAATTTATTTCTTCCTGTTCGTCCGAATAAATGATTACATCCACATTTCCAGCCCCTGATACACGGCTGAGATCATATATTCCCGGTTTAAGATCTCTTCCGGCCGTCAACGTTTTCTGACCTTTAATATCCACTGATTCTGTGAGCGGATTACTCTGTCCGGCCGTTTCCATTGCCTCTACATCCTGTGCATTATCGGTATGCAGTTTTACTGTAGTCTTACAATTTAATGTAAGATGCGCACCTTTATAAAGACGGATATCCTCTATCTTGTCTTTTTTACCCTCGGTGTATTCATACAGATAGATGCTGTTCTCAGGATCATCGATCTGCACGGTGTCATAGTCGTCTTTCGGTGTCACTGTATAGATTCCCTCCGGGATCTCCACACCTGCCACATAATTGCCGGAAGAAAGTTCATAGTCTGCACGTTCTCCCTCTTTCGGGATTTCCCGAGTCACATACTGATAATGATCATAGTCTGTTTCATCCGTATCATTTGTCTTTTGATCCCCCGTATCCTGAAATACATCTTGAACTGCATCTCCAATTGCATATTCTATATCGTACTTATGTTCCTCATAGAGATTACCCAAAACTGTAATCACGATAATTGCCAGAATCACTATTTTCAATGGTCTTCTCCGGTTTGTAATATCCGGAGTCTGCACATGCTTTCTCCGTTTTTTCCCGGTCATATCAGACTCATTCATACGGTAGCCTTGTTTTCCGTAATCTCTTTTTTTATGATTTGTCTCCTTGTGATTTATTTCCCTGTGATCTGCTTTCCTGTCCGGTCTGTATTTTTCTTTCTCCTCATGTACATGTGTAAGCGGCATTCCGTCACAATCACTCCGGTTGATCCGGTAATTCTTATCCGATTTGCTGTTATCAAGCCCACATTCCGTACAGATTCCTCTACTGTTTAACTTTCCTCCGCATAAACTACATCTTTTTCCAAACATATGATTTCCCTCTCATGACATGTTATCACCGGTATCATATCTATTATACCTTACTCCCCGCTATGGTTCCAGTCTGCTTAAATCTCTTGGGAATAATGTAGTCTCTCTTACGTTGTCTTCTCCTAACAACTGCATCGTCAGACGTTCCAGTCCGATTCCAAGTCCTCCGTGTGGCGGCATTCCATGCTTAAATGTCGCAAGATACTGTTCCATTCCTTCTTCTGTCATTCCCCTTGCAGCAATCTTATCTGTCAGCATCTTGTAATCATGAATACGCTGTCCGCCTGTCGTAATCTCCAGTCCTCTGAACAACAGGTCAAAGCTTAATGTATATCTTGGATCTTCCGGATCATCCATTGCATAGAACGGGCGTTTCTTAGAAGGATAATGTGTGACAAATACAAAATCACTTCCCCACTCTTCTTTCGCATAACGTCCGATCAGTACTTCTTCTTCCGGCTCAAGGTCGAATGGATTTCTCATCTTATGGTTGTATTTCTCTGCAACTATTTCTTTGATATCTGCAAATTTCACTGCTGGGATCTGACTCACATCAGGGAGTTCAACACACAATACTTTTAACTCTCTTGCATAATCTTTTTTCAGCAATTCCATCGCATACTGGAGGAATCCTGTCTCCATTGCCATGATGTCTTCAAATCCATCAATATATCCCATTTCAAAATCAAGACTGGTATATTCGTTCAGGTGGCGCTTTGTGTTATGTTTCTCTGCCCTGAATACCGGAGCTGTCTCAAATACTCTGTCAAATACGCCGACCATCATCTGCTTATAGAACTGTGGACTCTGCGCCAGCACTGCCGGTCTGTGGAAATATTCCAGTTTGAAAATGTTGGCTCCCCCCTCGGCTCCTTTCGCTCCGATCTTCGGTGTATGGATCTCTGTAAATTCCTGACTGTAGAGGAAATCTCTGAATGCTCTTGTAAGTCCTTCCTGGATTCTGAATTTGGCACGCTCCCGGATATTTCTAAGGGAAATGGAACGATAGTTCAGTTTTGCTTCCAGAGATGTGTTCAGTTTCCATTTGGAAATTGCAAGCGGCATCATCTCGTCTTCCGGCTCACTTAAGATTTTTACGTTCTCCATACGGATTTCAATTCCATTTGGTGCTTTTTCATTCTCTTCTAAGACGCCTTCTACTTCGACAGTTGCTGCTTCTTTGATGTCTTTCAGTTCGAAATCAGCACTGCCTTCTTCATAGACACACTGAAGCAGACCTTCTCTTTTTCTTAAGATCACAAATGCAACAGTTCCCATATCACGGATCGTATGCACTGCTCCGTTGACTTTTACCTTTGCTCCTGCTTCTGCCTGTTCCAGTAATTCACTGATTTCTTTTGTCTCTTTTGGCTTTACACCTGTTAAATACTCCATGTTCTTTTCCTCCTTTTCTTCCCGGGACGAATAACGGTTATAAACATAAAAATCCGCCCTGGAATACATACTTGTATCCCGGGACGGATATCATCATCGTTATCCGCGGTACCACCCGCATTGAATCTCAAAGCTGTATAGTGCTTTCTAAGATTCCTCTTTTCGTGCGTAACGTGCAGTCTACGTACCAACCTACTTTTCATTCAACTTTACCATATTTACTTGTTCAGCTGGTCTGCTCCAGAGTGTTCCCTATTGTCCTCATTCCCCAAGCAGTGCTCTCAGTCGGTGACACCACATTCCTGTCAGGTTCCAGAGTCCAGAGTCTCTTTCATCGCTTTACTATACTAAAATTTGTTTTAAATGTTAGCACATGTTTTTCCAGATTGCAAGAGGGTATTTCTAATTTTATGTAAAATGCCTTTCTTGCTTTTCATTTAAGACTTGTTATGGTATTATTTACTAAATATAATGTAACTATAGTTTAGTCTTTCTATGTGTGAGGAACTATTATGACCAAAAAACAAAAGTACTATTTGTGGTTTGCTCTTATTATCTCCATCTGTATAACTATACTGATGGAGATATTTCAACTGTACAGCTTGCCGGTACTCGGCATATTGGAACTTTTCATGCTCGTGAATGTATGCATAATCATAGTGAATTTATTTATTCGTAAATGCGTAAATCATGTCGAAACATTGATTGTTACGGGATGTTTTTTCCTGTTTCTGCTTGCGCGAAATACATTTATACTTTTGTTTTCTATTGGCATTCCACATTCACAATAATCCTTATCTATTGTTTCCTTCAATTCTCGTGACTGGCTGCGGATGTTAATAAATTAAATCCCAAACAATTCTAAAATCCGGAACTCCTCTGCCTCTTTCCCTATCTGACACAACAAGCACCGCATTCCCGCATCCGTGATCTTACCATCCAATGTCATAGTTACTTTCTGATTCCCATTTTCTGTCATCAGATTCATAGCATCAATCTGGATTCCATTTAACTTTGTCATGTTCACGAACAGGTTCAGATCACTTGTCTCTTTTGGGCAGGTAAATCCAATCTTTACCTGTGTATGTTCAGTCTCAGCTGTCAGTCCTGCTGCCGTCAAAGCTGCCGTTATAACTTTTTCCTGCATCTCTGGTAATAATTCATATTCATATTTTCTGCAAAGACTCATTAAGTGTCTCAGGAATGTTTTATATTCTTCCTGGATCTCCGGATCTACATCCATGGCTCTTTTTCCAATGATTTCAAGTTCTCTTTCGAGAACAAATACATCTCCTCCGTTCTGTCCTTTTACTTCTGCAACATGTTTTCCACATTTCATTCTTCTTAAAAACAGTGGCTTCATATTTGTATCTATTTCATCAATTTCATTTCTTACTTCTTCTAATGTCATCTTAGTTTCCTCGTAAAATTTTATACTATATTATATTTTTCAAATAGCTGCTGACAATATGATTTCTCTTCTGTCGCACGTTTCAACTCATCATATTGTTTATTTGAAAGCAACTTTTGTGTAAGCTTCATAAAACGATCATATTCTTTCATTCCTTCTTTTATTCCTTCATCACGGATCTGTCGTTCTCTTTCCTCTGCTTTCATAAACTCTGCCTCCATTTCAGCACTATCCTTTATTATCTGTACATTAGCATGAAGCTTCTGAAGACGTTTATCGCATACTTTTTCTAAGTCTACTGAACTACTATCTGATACATAATGCAAAAAATCAATCAATGAAGAGTCTACATTCCTCTCTATCTTTCCTTTCGTGTTAAGAATGCACTTCGTACATTCATATTCATCGGCATATCCTCCTTTGTAGGTACAGCGAAGAACTACCGTTTTACATTACTTTTGCAATCCGTTCTACAATTCCTCTCTGCCTGTATAAAATCTCTCTGGGTTACAAGCATTGAAAATTCATAGAATGCGAAATGCATAAGTTCTTGATAGGGCGTATATGCCAATGAAAATATAGAATTATAATGCTTAATTCAATTGTATCACATAGTATATAAATTGTCGAGTAAAAAATATATTTGCTTGCAGTTTCCGCCATACAAGTTATAATAAATACGAGAGAATTTATCTTTGGGGGTTATTATGATTAAAGCTTTGTTCAAACACATTTACAAATACTATAAAGATACTTTTATCCTGGCTATTGCCGGAGTAGTCATCGGTGTTCTCGTCGGAATCATCGATGCAGCATTCGGGCTGGGGCTTAATGCCTGTACCGCTATCCGGACGAAATACTTCTGGTATCTGATCTGGTTCCTGCCTCTTGGCGGGGTGTTCATCTGGTTCATCTATCACCAGTTCGGTAAATCTGTCGCGAACGGCATGAAGATGGTATTCCATGTAGGACTTGGTAAGAACAATAAACTTCCGATCCGCATGGTGCCGCTTGCCGTGATCGGAACCTGGACAACGCATCTGTTCGGCGGAAGTGCAGGACGAGAAGGCGTTGCCGTACAGATCGGGGCTGCTGTTTCCAACAACGTTGGGCGTCTGGTCGATAAGACTATTGATATCGAAAACAGCCGGAAGATGTTCCTGATCACTGGTATGGCTGCCGGATTTTCCGGACTTTTCTGTACTCCGCTTGCTGCAATCTTTTTTGCACTGGAGGTATTGGTTGCCGGAAAGCTGGAATATCATGCTTTGATTCCAGCAACAGTAGCTTCCATCAGTGCAGCTTTTACATCACGGGCGCTCGGACTTCGGAAATTTCATATTAATATACTGGAAACCCTGAACTATCATCCTTCTACGTACAACGCTGTTTTTCTTTTAAAACTGGCAGCTATGGGACTGTGCTTCGGTATCGTTGGTTCTTTATTTGCACTGATTCTCCGATATCTGCGTTTGAAATTCGCCTTCCGTTTTTCTTCGCCTATAAAAAAGGTTCTGATCATGGGGGTTGTTATCGCAGTTCTTATGATGGTCTTTCATCAGGGAAGATACTCCGGAACCGGCTCTAATCTGGTTGCTCTGTGCTTTGACGGTATTACAGACGATATATATGCTTATGACTGGATTCTTAAGATGACTCTTACGATTCTGACACTTTCCTCCGGATTCATCGGCGGTGAAGTTGCACCGCTGTTCTCCATCGGTTCCTGCTTAGGATATGTCCTGGGACCTGTATTTGGATTTGACCCAATGTTCGGTGCTGCGCTTGGATTCGCCTCTGTGTTCTGTAGTGGATCCAATACACTGCTTGCTGCGATTCTGGTCGGTGTGGAAAGTTTTGGATATTCAATGCTACCTTTCTTCTCTGTGGTATGCTTTGTGTCCTTTATCTTTAACTTTAACAATTCAATTTTTACGGCACAGAGAGTTGCATTTATCCACCCGACAAGACGACAGCGATTAAAAGAAAGACTTTCCGAGAAAAAGAATATTAATAATTAACTGCATACTCTGGTATAAAAAATAAGTGTACAATCCTTTCTTCCAAAAGAACTGTACACTTATTTTTAAATTAAAAAACTCCTATGCCATAATCGGCTTCACTGCCTCAGCAAGTTTGTCCTTCTCAGCCTGTGCCTCAGCAAGATCTTTACCAAGTGTTGTGTAGTAAATCTTGATCTTAGGCTCTGTACCTGATGGGCGAACAATCACGGTCTCGTTATTCTCCAGTTTATAAACTAATACATTTGCTGCCGGAAGTCCGGTCTCTTCTGTCTTCGTATAATCTGTTACTTCTGTTACCTTGTATCCAGCGATCTCTGCCGGTGCATTCTCACGCAGATTCTGCATGATTCCAGACATCTTGTCCATTCCGCTCAGTCCTGGGAATTCAAAGCTGTCGATCTTGTTGAGGTAACGTCCGTACTCTGCATAGATCTCTTCCAGTCTCTGTTTCAGAGAGCTGCCGATACTTCTGTAGTAAGCTGCCATCTCACAGATCAGCATAGATGCGATAACGGCATCTTTGTCACGTACATATGGTCCTGCAAGGTATCCGTAGCTTTCCTCAAATCCAAAGATGAATCTATCTACTTCGCCTGCTGCCTCTAACTGTGCGATCTGGTCTCCGATCCATTTGAATCCTGTCAGTACGTTTCTTAATTCTACTCCGTAATGAGCTGCTACTGCATCAGCAAGTGGTGTAGATACGAGAGATTTGACTGCTACTGCTTTTTCAGGCATTGTACCTTTCTCGATACGTCCTGCACATATGTAATCCAGAAGAAGTACTCCGACTTCGTTACCGCTTACTAATTCATAAGATCCATCCGGGCACTTCATAGCGATACCTACACGGTCTGCATCTGGGTCAGTTGCAAGCATAAGGTCTGCATCTGACTCTTTTGCAAGGTTCAGTCCAAGCTCCAGTGCCTCAAAGATCTCTGGGTTTGGATAGCTGCATGTTGTAAAGTATCCATTTGGATATTCCTGCTCCGGAACGATTGTGATATCTGTGATTCCGATATCTTTTAATACCTGTGTTACAGGAACAAGACCTGATCCATTTAATGGGCTGTATACCAGTTTTAATCCGGCTGTCTTACACAGTCCCGGACGAACCTGACGGGATTCAATCGCATCATAAAGTGCTCTCTTACAGTCATCTCCTACAAATCTGATCAGTCCTTCTTCTACACCTTCTGCAAATGACATATATTTTGCTCCGGTCAAAACGTCTGTCTTCTGGATCTCTTCGTATACAATTGCGGCTGCATCATCTGTCATCTGGCATCCGTCCGGTCCGTATGCTTTGTATCCATTGTATTTTGCAGGGTTATGAGAAGCTGTTACCATAATACCTGCATTACAGTTATAATAACGTGTTGCAAATGAAAGTGCAGGTACCGGCATCAGTGCATCATAGATTCTTACTTTGATCCCATTTGCTGCAAGTACACCTGCTGCTGTCTTGGCAAATACATCACTCTTTAAACGGCTATCATAACTGATTGCTACAGTCTGTGTTCCGCCCTGTGTCTTTACCCAGTTAGCCAGTCCCTGTGTTGCCTGACGTACTACATAAATATTCATACGGTTCGTTCCTGCGCCAAGCACACCGCGAAGTCCGGCTGTTCCGAATTTCAGTGCTACTGCAAAACGTTCCTTAATTTCATCATCGTTTCCCTCAATTTTTGACAATTCCGGCTTCAGATCTGCATCTTCAAGATCTGCCGCAAGCCAGCGTTTGTATTCTTCCTGATACATTTTTTATCACTCCTACTTATTTCTTTTCCGGGTTTTTTGTATATTTTCACAACAAACCTATTAATAATATACCATTTTTTATACTTTCAGGCAATAAATGTATTGTAAATTATGTGAAAACTTTTCGTCATTTTTCTCAAAAATCAGAAAAAGGCGGAAGACACATTTTCTGTGCCGCTCCCGTCTTTTTTCTTTCTATCGATATGTTTTATTTATCTACCGACATCATATTTTCTACGATCGAACTTCCAACCTCATATACCATATTGGAATCTTTGAGCTGTACATAGCGGTTATCACCATTTTCATTCCCAATATAAACGGTACAGGTCTTCTTATCTCCGGAAGTACTGTCTTTATAAGTTGCCGTCACCGTGATCCGGTTTGCTTCATCCAGACCATATTTTGCAAGATTTTTGACATTATAGTCTGCACACTGGGTAAGCGAGATGGTTCCCCAGCCACCGGCAAGTTCACTGCGTTGCTTCTTTTTCTTATAAGTCGTGGTCTCACCATTTTGTGTCACTTCGACCTTCTTCAGATTACCACTGCTGATCGATGGCAGTGTGTCGTTCTCCGTCAGGGATGACAGATCGAATACCAGATCCGATACCAGCGTACTTGAAATGGTATATACTGCATCCGAATCCTGGATCATCGCATAATAATTGTCTCCGGCTGCATCGCCGATTTCAATCGTTCCTTTGGTTCCATCCTTTGCCGTGTAGGTAACGGTGTAATCCGAACTGTCCAGTCCATAATCTGCTTTTTCATCCGGATCACTCAGCTTGCGGACCGCTGTCAGTCCAGTAATCTCTTTTGCCGTGCTCTTGATCGTACTCTGATTCAGACGTACCCCGTCATCCTCATCGTATACCCATTCGCCATCATCTTTGGTAAAACTCATCTTGCTTCCGCCGCTTTCATAGGCAAATGACTTCAGACTCTTTACATCTACCAGGCTGACTTTTTCTTTGTCCTCTTTTGCCTTCTTCTGCTTCTCGCTGTGACTGTTCCAGGCTTTTAATCCTCCGTACAGCGCAAGCAAGACCGCAAGCACAATCACCATGATGAGCATTGTCTTTTTCTGTTTCATCAAATTTCCCCTTTTCTGTCCATAAATCTTCTTAATTTACACTTTTCTTCTCTTCCACCAGCGCATGAATCCATAAATCAGGATTACAAGCGGAATTCCGAAGATTGTCAGGATGCTGATGATTCCCGCATGCTGCATCGTATTGTTGCTTACCTCCAGGCTCTTCGCCTTGATTGCTATATTTTTTGTCTTGTCAAAGTTAGCTGTCACCGCATTCATGAACAGATCCAGGTTCTCCAGTGTTGTGTAAGTATCTGTAATCTGTGAATTGATCATGCTTTCTGAAGAAATTACCGTCAGACGGCTGGTTTGGGATGAGCTGCTGTCGGATGAATCATCAGATGTAATCTGCTCAGTCGCAACTGCTCCTAATGTATATGTTCCCTCTTCCTGCTTATTCTCTGTCACTGCATAGGAATTATCTGATGTCTGCATAAACACCGTTGTTGTGATCGTATCTCTTGCCGGATCTGTTGTAGTCAGACCATGCGCATTGATCATCAGAACCATCTCGGATTCCAGATTATTGGCCAGATCGTCTGTTGCTGTAATCTCCGGGAAGATATAATAATAGTTGCCCTGGTAGCTTCTCTGCATATCTGCGATGTAACCGTCCGCTTCCTGCATACCATATTCTTTCAGCACTTCATCCAGATTCGGTGTCTCATCCTCAGGATCTCCAAGAATGATAAATACCTTTCCGCCCTTTTTCAGGTAATTCAGAAGTAATGTTTTCTCATCATCGGAAATGTCTTTTGATGGAGCATCCATGAATAACAGATCACAATCATCAGGAATTTCACCTGTCATCATCAGATTCACTTCATCTGTCGTCAGATTATTTTTACTGAACAGTTTTGTCACAGAATCTGAAAATGCTGCTTCTCCGTGTCCTGTTGTATAATACATCTTCTCTGTCTGTTCACTTGTAACCGAATTGATCGCACTTGTAAACTGACCTTCTCCGTCGAATTCAGATGCAGAACTGCTTCCTGTCGTATAGTAGGAATAAGAATCCGAAACTAAAATATCATCAAAAGAAACAGATTTCGTTTTTCCGGTATCTTTGCAGGAGATTACGATCGTATCTTTCTCTACTCCTGCTTTCGTAAGTGCTGCCGGATGCAGGACCGGATCGATCCATGTTACACTGATCTTATCAGACAATGCCGTATATTTCTTGATAAATGATTTGATCCTTGTATCTGTCGAATCTTTTTCTGCATAGATTTTAAATGTTACTTTTTTATCCAGTTTGTTCAATACCTTTTTACTGGTCTTTGATACTCCGTAAATGTTGTTATCACTGATATCTATGCTCTTAACATTCTCCGGAAGCTGACCTGCGATCAGATTGACAACGATCACCATGCAGATCACAAGTGCGATCATTCCCACACTGTAACTTCCGTTTTTCGATGATGCACTCCGGAATGACTTCTTGATTTTTTCTAACATTATGCTCCTCCTAACTCCAACGTCTCTTCTGAATCATCTGCATCGTCAAAAAGAAGAACAAGACGATCAGTGACAGGTACAATATAATCCCGTTCACATCCAGAAGATGGTTATCGGCAATATTGGAAAATACTTCTGTCAGTTCCAGTTTGCCAAGTACTGTGGAAAGCAGACTTTCAAACACTGTTTTCTTTACAAAGTAAGTAATCAGTGTTCCTGCCAGTACGATCAGCTCCAGTACCCCGCTGATCACGACATTTTTCGTCATATTCCAGACTGCAAGTACGACCAGCGTCAACAACACCGCAACTGCCAATGCATTTGCCCATGCTGCCGAAGGGATAAAGTTCAGAATGCCGCTCCAGAGATAAGTCAGAAGCAGGATACCGAATGCGCCGATTGCCGCAATGATCACACTTTCTGTCAATGAAGAGACAAACATTCCAATGGAAATATATACGCATCCGAGTAAGAAGAACACAAGGATTGCCAAATAGTCTACCTTAATGTATGCCGTCCCCTGCGCTTTAATGATCAGTGGAAAGATCAGATAGATCACACACGGTACAGCCGTGATCGTTACCATTGCAAGATATTTTCCAAGCACGATCTCGAACAGGCTGACCGGTGCTGTCAGTAACATCTGATCCGTCTTATTCTTCTTATCTTCTGCAAAGCAGCGCATCGTCAGGATCGGAATTGCTACCAGGTATACGAACAGAATCCCTGACAATACATAAGAAAAGTACGGATATCCATAGTTCAGGTTATACGCCAGGAAATAGATTCCCGTATAAGCTACCAGGAAAGCGATAAATACATATCCTATCATAGAATGAAAATAGGACCTTAACTCTCTTTTATAGATGGCTCTCATCTTACTTCTCCTCCTTTATCATTCTATTGCCTGACCCTTGTGTCAGCTCCAGGAATATCTCTTCCAGTGTTGTCTTACTCTGATTCAGGGTAAGCATCGGTACATCTGCATGGGAAAATGCAAGGAATAACTCTTCTCTGATATCTTCCCCGCCTTTTGCTATAATCTGCGCAGTTGTAATGCCGCTCGCACTGGTGCGGTATTTTACTTCTTTGATCTTTCCTGTCCGGCGGATAATATGATCCATCTCATCCCTGGAAGCCTTTGCTTCCACCTCGATCTGACCTTTGCCACTCATCATATTCTCCAGATTCTCGGTCGTATCACTAGCGACCAGCTTCCCTCCGGATATGATCATGATATAATCACAGACTTCCCTTACTTCCGCAAGAATGTGAGAACTTAAGATCACGGTATGTTTCTTCGCAAGCTTCCTGATCAGTTCACGGATTTCGATGATCTGCTTCGGGTCAAGGCCTACTGTCGGCTCATCCAGGATAATGATCTCCGGGAATCCCAGAACTGCCTGTGCAAGTCCGACTCTCTGTTTATAACCTTTTGACAGGTTCTGGATCAGCCGGTTTTCTACGTCTCTCAGCTTTGCAAGTCTTATAACTTCTTCTATCTGCGGCTCTCTTTTGTCTTTTTTAATTCCTTTTAATTCTGCAGCGAATTCCAGATATTCCCGCACCGTCATTTCCATATATAACGGCGGAATTTCCGGCAGATAACCGATATTCTTCTTGGCTTCTTCCGGCTCCTTTAAAATGTCGTGTCCATCGATCAGCACCTGTCCCTCTGTAGCTCCCAGATAACCGGTCATAATGTTCATGGTCGTAGATTTCCCTGCACCGTTTGGTCCTAAGAATCCATAGATTTTACCGGATTCTACGGTGAAGTTCAGATGATCTACCGCCAGATGGTTACCATAACGTTTGGTAAGATTCTTTACTTCTATCAAATTTCCTTCCTCCTGTTAAACTCAATCTGTTAACAATATAAGGGGGATGTTTGAAAAGTATGTGGAAAAAATATGTTTATTTGATGAATTAAAGTTTAACTGTTGAACAAAAATATTGTTTTTCCCCGGACGCAAACAGATACACACTATATTCCCAAGTTTCTCCTCTCACTTCGTTCGAAGTCAACTTTTGTGAATATAGTGTGTATCTGTTTACTGATTATACTCCGCTTTCTCTCTGCTTCCTTAAATACCCCTGGTAGATACGGCTGCTGATGATTCCTTTCAACACGTTGGCCGCACTCCTTTTTACATCTTCTTCCAGAATAATACCTTTGGAAACTGCTTTTACGATGTCATCTACGGTTCCGGAACTGCCTGGCATAATCAGGTCGTTGCCTGATGCAATCGCATGTGCCGGATCACCGTATTTTCTTCCGGTTGCGAACCAGTCAGTCATAACGAAACCATCAAATCCCCATTCATTCCTCAGTACCTGTGTCAGCAGACGATAGCTGTTGTTGACGTATTTGCCATTTACCTTATTATAGCTGCTCATCACAGCTCCCGGATGCGATTCTTTCACCGCAATTTCAAATCCTTTCAGATAGATTTCCCTAAGTGCTCTTTCATTTACGTTAGCATTCATCTTATTACGGTTGTCTTCCTGATTATTACAGCAGTAATGCTTTAATGTAACATAACATCCACGGTTCTTCTGAACTCCTTTTGTAATTGCTGCCGCAAATTTACCCGTAAGTAATGGATCTTCAGAGAAATATTCAAAGTTACGTCCACATAAAGGGTTGCGGTGTATATTCATGCCCGGTGCCAGCCAGTAAGTTACACCATAAGCTTCCATCTCTTTTCCCACTGCATTCCCGACCTCTTCTGCAAGCTGCAGATTCCAGCTCGATGCCAGAGAGATTCCCACCGGAAATGCCGTTGTAAACTGATACAGAAGATTCTTGCTGTCCGGATTGCCAAGCATTACTTTCTTTACCGGTTCGGGAAGATATTTCATAAAAGAGATATTTGGTTCTATTCCTTTTACTTTACCCGTTATAGATACAGACGATATCTTATGAAGCCTGAGTCCCGCAGGTCCATCCGCCATAACGACATTTGGAATTCCCTTTGCAGTCAGATTTCCAGTCGTCACGCCTGCTGCTCCCGGTGCTTCAAAGAATCGATGTCCGGACATGCCTCCGCCCACAACCAGCTCCGCCATATCTCTTAGCGTTAATGACTCTAAGATCCTGTCAGTCTCTTCCGAAGAATAGATCTCCACCGGGCCATACTCATGCTCCGTTTCCGGAATAATCCCCGGTTCGATCTGAAAGCTCTGAATTTTTTCCACATCGTCGATGATTATTTCACAGGTTCTTCCCCAGTTCTGTCTGCAGTCACCGGCTGCATGAAGAAGTTCCTTTTCTTCCTGCCATTCCAGTTCTGTCACCCTTAACGGTACCTTACAGATATGAGAATGTTTCTCTGTAATTATTTCCGTTTCCAGTTTTAATATTCCACATACTCTTGTATTCCTGCTGGAATTACCGACTCGCACGACATATTCGCCCGGTTCCAGAACAGTGGCAGCATCTTTTTCCCTGTAACTTGTAAGATCACGCAGATCAAATTGTAATACGATCCGTTCTTCCTCTCCCGGTTTCAGATTCTTTGTCTTGGCAAATGAAGTTAATCGCTGTGCTTCTTTTTTCAGTTCACCATCCGGACAGCTTACATAGATCTGTACCACTTCTTTTCCGCTGTATACTTCGCCTTTATTCTTTACATCTACGGATATCTCGACGGTAGTTCTTTCCAGCCTCATACCTGCAAGATGCATTTCGAACTCTGTATACGATAGTCCATATCCAAACGGATATCTTGGTGCTACATGAAATGTATCAAAATACCGGTATCCGACATAGATCCCTTCCCGGTAATACTCTTCATCGAGATTCCCATTCAGATAACTGTAATCATCTGACGCCGGATAGTCCCGGTAATGCTTTGCCCATGTATCTGTAAGTTTCCCGGACGGTGTATGCTTTCCGCAGACTATATCCGCAACTGCCTGCCCGCCCATCGTTCCAAGCTGTCCCATGAAGATCACCGCATTGATGTTCGGAATCTCATGCAGAAAATTCAGGTCAAACTGCCCTCCTACATTGATCACTACGATCATATGCTCATATTGTTCCGCACAAAATGTCAGATTTACTCGTTCTATCTCTGCTAGACCGTATTCATTCTCACTGAGTTTACGGTCAGCACCTTCTCCTGCCTGTCTCGAAATGACGTAAATGCAGGTATCGGTCTCTGATTTTTCTACATCTTCCTGCAGCACTGCTCTTCCATATGGATAGCGGTATGGACTGCTCATCAGATTCATAAAATCCGACAGATTCTTCGGACTTAGTTTCTTGCGAAATTCTTCTGCGTACGCGCGTTCTCCTTCCTGAAAACTCTGATCATAATCATCAATCCAGTTCATCGTTGTAATCTTGAATCCCGCATATTCCATTCCTTCCAGGATCGATACTGCATGCCGTTCATTGACCTCTCCTGAACCGGTCCCTCCTTTGATCGTCATTTTGGCACCGGCTCCGTATAGTGCAATTTTTCCCGGATTTAACGGAAGACATCCGTCATTCTCCAGAAGCACGATCCCTTCCACCGCTGCCTGATATGCAATTTTCTTTCCGGCTTCCTCCAACGGTGTGACTGCATCTGTTAGTGCGGCTTTATGAATGTTTCTTGTTCTCATTGTAATTATGCATCCTTTCTATTTTCCGGATGATGGCATATATGGGCGCAATGCTCCTGCCACATTACTGATCGGCATTGTCTGAAGCCACACTTTTCCAGGTCCGTGAATTATTGTATTAAAGATTCCTTCTCCGCCAAATAACATATTCTTCACACCCGGTACGCTCTTTATCTCTATCTGGCATGAAGCATCCATTGCAGCCAGATGTCCAGTATCTACGACAATTTCCTGTCCGGCGTTCAATTCATACTCCACTACATGTCCGTCAAACTCAGCAAATACAGTTCCCTGACCAGATACCTTCTGCATGATAAATCCCTCTCCGCCAAATAATCCAGAGCTGAACTTCTTATTAAAGAACACAGACAATTCTACCCCTGCTTCGCTTGCAAGGAATGCACTTTTCTGGAATACCATCTCGCACCCCGGTCCGATTTCAAATGCTTTGATGGATCCAGGAAAGCACGATGCAAATGCAATCATCCCCTTGCCAGCTTGTGCGGTATAAATATTCTGGAATATATGCTCACCGGAAAACATTCTTCCAAATGCCTTGCCGATTCCTCCATTCGTGGTCGTCTCCATCTTCATATTCGGTGACATCCAAGACATTCCGCCTCCTTCTGTGATCATCTTCTCTCCGCCCTCCAGATAGCAGATAACTACCGGTAATGTGTCTCCTTTGATTTCATATCTCATATAAGTTTCCTCCTGAAATTTTATTTTTCTTTTAATATACTTTTTCCCGAAAAACTATATTTTCATTATAGCATCTACTATCTCTATTCACAATCAGCACTTTATATTTACGTAAAATTTTATTACATTTTCACCATAACAACTCAAACATGACAAAACGCCAAAAATCTTCCGGGCTTTTCATCCCTTCTGATTTTTGACGTTTTTCTAACATCTTATAATGTTTTTACAAATCTTAAAAATGCTTCTCTTCCCTTTTCTGTACATTTATACACTCCGGCATCCTCAAGTACATGTACAAATACTTCACCGACTTCTTTTTTCAATATATCCATTACATTTTCTTCTGTAATCCCATCATATTTTTTACAAAATGTATCTGCCCAGTCCGCATGCTTTGCAATCTTTTCATTACTTCTGATATCTTTTTTCTGAACCAGATAATCCGCAAGAATCTCCAGCTCTTCTTTTAATCTGGATGGAAGCACCGCAAGTCCCATAACTTCGATCAGTCCGATATTTTCCTTTTTAATATGATGATACTCTGCATGTGGATGATAAACGCCAAGTGGATGTTCTTCGGTTGTGATATTATTCCGAAGAGTCAGATCCAGTTCAAACAATCCATCACGTTTTCTTGCAATCGGGGTAATGGTATTGTGTGGTTCCCCGTCTGTATTTGCATAGATGAAGGCCTCTTCATCGGTATAGCCTCTCCAGCATCCGAGAATGTGATCTGCCAGTTCGATCAGACGTTTTTCGTCTTTGTGACGTATACGGATGACAGATAACGGCCATTTTACAATTCCGGCCTCAACATCTTCATATCCCGGAATCTTGAATCCGATCTCAATCGGTGCTTTTGCCATTGCAAATGTATAATGTCCCCCCTGGAAGTGATCATGACTTAAGATAGAGCCTCCAACGATCGGAAGATCTGCATTGGATCCCAGAAAATAGTGTGGGAATAACTTTACGAAATCAAATAATTTCTCAAATGCTTTCTTATCAATCTTCATCGGAATATGCTGTCCGTTAAATACAATACAATGCTCATTATAGTACACATAGGGTGAATACTGGAATCCCCATTTTCCTCCCGCAATCTCAATCGGAATAATTCTGTGGTTTTCTCTTGCCGGATGATCCAGCCGTCCTGCATATCCTTCATTTTCCATACAAAGCTGACATTTCGGATATGCTGTATTCTTTGCATTTCTTGCCGCTGCAATCGCCTTTGGATCCTTTTCCGGCTTAGAAAGATTGATTGTGATGTCAATCTCTCCATATGGGGAATCTACTTTCCACTTCATATCTTTCTTCACACGGTATCTGCGGATATAATTACTGTCCTGACTTAATTTATAGAAATATTCTGTTGCAGTTTCCGGCGATTCTTCGTATTTTTCTGCAAATGTCATCTGTATCTGGGCCGGCCTTGGCACCAGACAATTCATGATCTTTGTATCAAAAAGATCACGGAATCCGATGCTGTCTTCAATGATTCCTCTTTTTACTGCCTCATCCAGTAATCCTTCCAGAACTGCTTCCAGTTCGATGGAGCTTCTGTTGATTTCTACATCTTCGTATGAGTCTTCCTGAAATAATTCCAACAATAAATTTGTTGTGTAGATTCTCTCACATTCCGGTGTCAGTCCGGTCTGAATGCCATATTCTACCAGTTTCTTAATATTTTCATACAACATATTATGATCCTTCCGTTCCTTTTTCTATCCTGTGAATTTATACAATCTTTGCTCCGTCACCAATCTCTACTACATAGAATTCTGCTTCATGTCCGACTTTTTCTTTATATGTCTTTCCAATCTCTTCGATAAATCTGTCCACTGTTGCATCTTCAACAATGCTGACCGTACATCCGCCGAATCCGCCTCCGGTGATACGCGAACCAATAACTCCCGGCATAGCCTGCGCCAGGTCCACTAAGATGTCGATCTCTTCGCAGGATACTTCATAATCATGACGAAGTGACTCATGAGATGCATTCATAAGTTGTCCGAATAATTTCACATCATTGTTACGGAGTGCTTCTACCGCACGGATTGTCCGCTGGTTTTCATATACCGCATGTTTCGCACGCTTCTGTCTGACCGGATCTTTAATCGCATCCTTGTACTGTTCGAATCCGTCCTCTGTAAGATCTCCAAGTGTCTTTATATCTGTAACCTTCTGAAGTTCCTTTAATGCAGTCTCACATTCATTTCTTCTGTCATTGTAAGCAGAATCAACCAGACTGTGCTTTACCTTACTGTTGATGATCACGATCTTCGCATTTTCAAGAACGACCGGTGCATATTCATATTTTAATGTATTGGTATCCAGGAAAATTGCATGATCTTTCTTACCCATCGCACTTGCGAACTGATCCATAATTCCACAGTTGCATCCATTGAAATTATTCTCCGAATACTGTCCGATCAATGCAAGATCAATCATGGAGAGATCTTCAAATCCAAATGTATCTTTTAACATCAGTCCTGTCAGCACTTCCAGTGATGCGGAAGAAGAAAGTCCAGAACCATTCGGAATATTTCCATAGATCAGGATATCCATTCCATGTGTCAGTTCATACCCTCTCTTTTCGAATGCCCACATTACTCCCTTCGGATAATTCGTCCATCCGGCATTTTTACTCGGAATCAATTCATCGAGACTTGTCTCAATGATTCCAAGCTTTTCAAAGTTCAAAGAGAAGAAACCTAATTTTCTGTCTTCTCTGTTCCTTACCACTGCCCATGTTCCCATTGTCAGTGCACATGGGAATACATGACCTCCGTTATAATCTGTATGTTCTCCGATCAGGTTTACTCGTCCCGGTGCAAAATAAGTACGGATTTTCCCGCCTTCTCCGTATAATTCCTGAAATTTTGCGATCAATTGCTCTTTCTGCATTCCATTACCTCCATTTGTAATACATTTTTATCATTTTTTCTTTCGTACCTTAAGTTTCAGGCCTTCTTTAACATCCACTTACATACTTTTTTGTAGTTGACTGTCTTCTGTTATTGCTATAATATAATCATAATGAGATATGCAAATTCTCACAATAAGAATATTGGCATATTTTATAAGAATATTGAGATTTTATTTGTTTTTGACTTTTATATACGGAGGATGATATGAAAGGTATTCAGATTCTTACAGAAAAAAACAAAAAAGAAGTAAAAGAACACGGAAGTTACACTTTCCCCGTTCAGGTATCCCCAGAGGCAATACAGTCTTATGAACAGCATTCCTTCATGTGGCACTGGCATCCGGAGATCGAACTTACATGGTTCGTATCCGGACAGATGGAATATGTCGTCAATGACCAGCGTTATATTATCTCAGAAGGCGAAGGGATATTCTGCAACAGTAATGCTTTACATGCCGGATATATGATTGATGACCAGGACTGTAATTATATCTCTGTCACATTTCATCCCAAATTCATCTATGGATACGAGAACAGTATCCTGCAGACCAAATATGTCGATTTTATCACTTCCAACGAATTCTGGTCTTCACTTGTATTAAAGCCAGAGATTTCGTGGCAGAATGAAATTATTGAATACATAAAAGAAATATATAGATTGACCTGCCATGTTCAATCTTCTTCCGCTTCTGGATATGAAAGCATGTCAGAACAGCCGGAATTACCTGACTATGAATTCCGTGTCCACCTCCTGCTCTGTGAGATCTGGCACAGACTTTATCTGCATTATGTCCAGATTGCCCAGGATACACCACAGCCACAGAAGCATCTGCAACGTTTGAAAGACATTCTTTCTTATATTCAAGAACATGCCTCGGAAGAACTTGGTCTCGAAGATATTGCCTCTCACGCCGGACTGTGCAAAAGTGAATGCTGCCGCTTTTTCAAAAAGTATATGCGGATGACCATCTTCGACTACCTGCTGTCTACACGGATCCAGAACAGCCTTCCACTTCTTATGAATGGAGAGAATATTACTACGATTGCCGGACTTGTAGGATTTTCCTCACCGGCATATTATGGTCAGATTTTTAAACGTTATATGGGGATGTCCCCCAGCCAATATAAAAAACATGCAGCCCAGTCATCTTCCGCTGATTAAGTGATGTGCTTTCAAACTGGTATGGTGTTTTTTCTCATAACTGGCTCTTTATCTCATGCCACTACTATTGTAAAGTAATGACAATTACGAAAGGAAAGAGGGTTTTTGTTATGAATTCCAATCTAAAAAAAATAATTATGACAGCATTATTTGCTGCATTGGCCTGTGTTGCTACGATGTCCATCCGCATTCCGACACCGGGAACCAGCGGATATATCCATCCTGGTGATGCAATCGTAATCCTCGCAGGTATCATCCTCGGTCCTGTATATGGTATGCTTGCCGGTGGTATCGGTTCTGCACTGTCTGACCTGATCGGTGGATATTTTGTATACGTTCCGATCACACTGGTGATCAAGGGGCTTGTCGCACTGGTATCCGGACTGATTTACCAGAAGATGTGCCGTTCCGGTAAAAACCGTTATATTGCAGTCATTCTTGGCGGTATCACGGATATCGTATTCGTTGCCGGCGGATATTTTATCTGCGAATTCTTCCTTTATGGAAGCGGTGCTGCCGCAAGTATTCCTGCCAATATCATCCAGGGAATCGGCGGACTGATTATCTCTGCAGTATTATATCCTGTACTGATCGCGATCCCGGATGTCCGCCAGGCTGCTTACGAGGCGAAAAATTAACTTCATTTGCATGCTTTACTATTTATAGAATCTGCCACCGGCAGTTTCTTTCAAATGTATGATGAACAAAAAAAGGATAAGTTCTTTTCCACTTTACAAAAGAACTTATCCTTTTTCCACATCTTTTTACTTTTTTTCTTTACTTGTCCACTTTTTCCACAGTACTTTTTCCACAAGAGCATCCGATCACAAATGCAAGGAATAAGAACGCCACGATCATCCAACCGATCAGTGTCTTCGTTCCCATTGGTTGAAATTTATCATAATATCCCTTCAGGTAAATGATAATGATCAGGAGCGGCAGTCCGTAAGACATATAACCCTTGATTCCTGCCGGGAACTTCCATCCTTCTCCTTGATTGATTTCTTCAAGGAAGCTGTTCCATCCCCATCCGTTCTTCTTTGTACAGAACAGGACATAGCCAAGACTTCCAAGCGGAAGCAGGTTATTCGATACGATGAAGTCCTCCAGATCCATGATTGTCGATCCTTCTCCAAGTGGAGTGAATCCGGCCAATACATTGAATCCCATAACACATGGCATACTTAAGATAATGATCAGAATCAGACTTACCAGTGTACTCTTCTTTCTTGACCATCCGAATAAATCCATATCAAAAGAAATAATATTTTCAAATACCGCAACCAGTGTCGTAAATGCAGCGAAGCTTAAGAACAGGAAGAATAATCCTCCCCATACACGCCCGCCTGCCACCTGCGCGAAAATATTCGGGATCGTGATAAATATAAGGCTTGGGCCTGCTCCCGGTTCAATTCCGTATGCAAAGCATGCCGGAATAATAATGAAACCTGCCATCAGCGCTACGACCGTGTCAAGCACGGTAATATTCACAGCCTCTCCGAATAAACGCTGATCTTTTTCCATATAACTTCCAAAGATCAACATCGCTCCGATTCCAATTGATAATGTAAAGAATGCCTGGCTCATAGCCCCGAAAACCACGTTTCCGATTCCGATCTCTGCCATCTGTCTGAAATCAGGAATCAGATAAAAGCGGATTCCCGCTCCGGCACCTTTCATCATCACAGAGTGAATCGCAAGTACGATCATGATCAAGAGCAATGCTGTCATCATGAACTTGGATACTTTTTCGATACCTTTCTGGATTCCAAATGCACATACACCGAATCCAATGATACAGATCAGAATCGTCCAAAATGTCATAAGCGGCATATTTCCAAGCATATCACTAAATCCAGCCGATACCGTCTCCATATCCGCACCTACGAAATCTCCACTGAAGCTTCTGACACAATAATATAGCATCCATCCACCAACCGTAGTATAGAACATCATCAGAAAATAGCATCCAATGATACCGATCCATTTTGTAATATGCCACTTTGTTCCTTTAGGTTCCAGTGTCTCATATGCAGCAGCAACACTGTGTCTGCTCGCACGTCCGACACCAAATTCACAGACCATAACCGGAATTCCCATGATCAGAAGAAATACCAGATATATCAGGATAAATGCAGCTCCACCAAACTGTCCACACATATATGGAAATTTCCACACATTCCCGATGCCAACGGCACACCCTGCGGATACAAGGATGAAGCCCAGTCTTGATCCAAATGTCTCTCTCTTCATTCCATAAACCTCTCTTTGTTTTAAGTCAAGCATTTTTTATTATATCGCATATTATCAGCCAAACGCAAGGATTATCCTTATGGAGTTTTTAGATTAAAAAAGATCAAGAAAAGGTGTCAGCATCTGACGTGGGCTTTCCCACATTCCAGATACTTATGCTGTACAGGCATTCTGAAGAATCTCATTTAATGCATTTCCACTGCTTGTATGGCATCTCACGATTTGTGCATTGCATTTTTCCGCTTCTGTCACTGCACAGTGTACCATCTTATGAGATACTGTGTTGGTAAATAGGATCAACAAATCAGGACTTCCGATCTTTTCACTTAAATTTCCAGACATCTGTGTGAATACTTTCGCTTTGCACTTGTATTCTTTACAGATTTTTTTATATTGATGAACCATTCTGTCGTGTCCGCCTACAATTACTATACTCATGTATTTCCTCCTTTTATGTACACAGGTTAGCTTTATCTAACTAGTATGATACATGATTTTTGTAAAAATAGGAAGAGGATATGTTGAGAACATTTCTCAATATATTTATTACACAAGAAACACCACTCCTTTCGGGGTGGTGTTTCTACGCAAAAATGTTATCCTGTTTTTTTAACTTTCTGCAAACAACTTCTGCAGCATACGGATATTATCCTTATCTTTTTTCTTTTCTTCTTCCGTCAATTCATCATATGGTATCAGATCCTTGTGGATCCGAAGCGTGGCATCTTTTCTCGCACCATTTTTCGGAATTCCCATTCGCCAGTTGTGGAACTGATGATACCTGCACCACCGGATATGTTCGAGTTCAGCCAGAAGTTCCATCTGTTTCTGGCTCAGTCCGGCAGCATCCATACTCCATCCGTCTATCTTCATCATATGTACCCGTATCTTATGATAATCGGCTGCACTGACATTGGAATATCTCGTAAATCCATCCAGTTTTCCCCATTCCAGTTCCATATTTTCCGAATTTTCCTCCACACCTCCGTACAGATGTGCATAATGAAGATTCAATTTCTTTGCATGCTCGAACATCTCTGTTCCCAGCACGTTGGCCGGATTCCATGCTTCTTTTTCCCATTCCACTACATGCAGACGTTCTCTTCCCGATAACAGTTCAAATCCATCGTCTTCCACCGTAAATACTTCAAAAGCTGTACCCGTTGTAGATGCCAGAAGCTTTCCTGCCATTCCAAGCTGCCCTTTCTGCGGGAGCAGAAGGATCCTGTCTGCAGATTCCAGAAGCGGTATGTTCTCATACCAGTGTTCTGCATGAAAGATCACCGGGTCACTCATCTGGAACAGTTCTCTGTGCGAAGCCTGAAATTCTGCTCCGTCTCCAAAGATATGATACTCTATCCGCTGTTTAGGGTCAAAGATATTATCCTGCAGTGCATATTCCAGAAGTTTTTCCCCTAGAAGTCCGAATCCCAGAAATATGATCTGCAAATGATGCCCTTGTGCACAAGAGGTTTCATACAGGCAATTCCTTCTCCAGTATAATCTAGCCGCCGTTTCTTCCGGACAAAACAGGCGTAAATGCGGATTCAGGATTCCCTCTGCCGCAAGATTTTCAGATTTCAGATAAACGGTATGCCCCGCAAATGCTTCTCTGTGCTGTCCGTAAAACCGGAAATTCTCGTCCTCATTTCCAAGAAGCAGGTATTTCTTCGCTTTCACCCACTCCCAGTCTTCTCCGGCATCTATCCCGCAGGATCCCAGTGCCTGTACCATTTCTTTCCGGTGAATATTATCCCCATATACGGCAATGCTGTCTCCGCTGTAATACCGCAGCAACTGCAATATCCTGCCACGAATCTTTGATATCGACATCAGAACACCGCTGGCCGTCATAAGCGGTGCTGTCCATCTGGCGATCTCGATCAGTATATTCGGCGGTGAATCCGAATAATTCAGGAAATACATCTCCATACTCAGAAACAGCGAATCCACCACCGGCTGACCATCTAGAACCGTAAATCCTGTAACACCCATGACAAACGGAACCAGGATCAGCAGATATTTTCCTATATTGCTTTTCTTCTCTTTCATTCTTTTTTCCTTTTTCTCCTATGATTTCTTTACTGTCTGTACAATATAGTACATCAGCGGAATCTGATCTTCAATGTATATAAGATCCCTGGTACAATAAAATCAATGATTCAGTCAAATTCTATCACATCTTTAGATTTCTGCATATATTTTCTATTTAATGCATTATGGCGGCTATCACCGATCGGAATAAACTTACAAGGTCCTATCCTGTGCTGACTGCAATACATTTTCTCCCATATATGTATCACATTCTTTTTTCTCAGTCACTGCCTGATACAGCCAGTTTCCTCCATACTCACAGGAAAGTCCTAAGAATGCTCCGATCACCAGCGATATCGCCAACACACTCCAGTTTCCATCCGTTGCGAATGTTATAAAGCATCCCATGAATATTCCCGGGCAGAAATCAAACCACTCGGATTTTGCAATGATGCACATCACAAATGTAATGATCCCGCACCGTTATCTGTATTTTTCATGATCTTCACCAGACGGCTTGTTCCAAGTCTGTCTGCTCCAAGGCTCATGAATTTCTCAGCATCGTCGAATGAGCTGATTCCACCCGCTGCTTTTACCTTCACACCTTCTCCAACATGATCATGCATCAGTTTTACATTTTCAAATGTTGCTCCGGCTGTAGAGAATCCTGTAGATGTCTTGATGAATTCTGCTCCGGCTTTTGTTACGATTTCACACATCTTAATCTTCTCTTCTTCTGTCAGTTCGTCCAGGATCTCTGTTCCGCTGGCACTCTTATTACCGATGATCGTACGTCCGGTTCTTTTTGACAATTCATCGATCAGTTCCTTTGGAAATCCTGTCTCTGTAAATGTCTTGAACGGAGTTGTGATGTGAAGTCCCATCATCTCCCAGTGTTCGGTCATGGTGTCTTTTCCGTTGCTTGCTTCTCTTAATTTTCCATAATAAGCCAACGTTTTTTCTACAGGTGCAACACCTGCAAGATCTTTTAAGTTAGCAATTCCAAGTTTCTGCAGATTCGGAATTTTAAACTCTTCTACATTTGCCGCAATATGTCCCAGGGTATCTGTCCCCGCATCACCATAAGAAGCGGCGTCCGGCATCTCTCCGGCGCCGAGTGAATCTATGACTACGGTAAATATTCTTTTATATTTCTTTTCGTTCATATTATACACCTTCTTAATTCTCGTATATCAAATATCTGGAACAGTAACGTATTTGCATTCCTGTTCCAGAATTTTTTGACAACATTATGACTCACCCTGTTTATGACAGCTGTCAGGAAGAACTGGACAATGTTGAACTGGATTTCCGTATTGAGCCGCCATCAAAATCAATTTTAGACAACTTTGACCACTATACGGCTGCTGTTGTCATCGTCGACCGCTAGTATAAGCATGAGGGACATACCATTGCGTATTCTTTAAGTTTTATCCCGATCGAGCTGGTCGGCAGACTGCAGATTGACCTGAACAGCACAGATGCCCTGCTGAATTTTCTGGAACATACCTGTTATGAACAAGACCATCACTGCAACCGCTGTGTTACGTATTCTACTGCCGGAAACTTCTCTGCAAAGAATTATAAACTGTCCAGCCATGATTCTTTCCTTATGACACATGAGAATGTGTATGATGAGAATGAGGAGATACTTGTGGTTAGTAAGCATTATATACCGGCGGAGATGTTTGAATTGAAGTATTCTATTTAATCTACCAGACT
The DNA here is from genome assembly GCF_024168045.1 of Dorea longicatena. Taxonomy (GTDB): domain Bacteria; phylum Bacillota; class Clostridia; order Lachnospirales; family Lachnospiraceae; genus Dorea_A. Next base: position 576,433 of record NZ_CP100126.1, on the reverse strand, counting down.
GGCTACCCAGACCTCCTAAAAAGGGGATGTGAAAAAAATCGATTGAGTTTTTTCACATCCCCTTTTATTCCGTAAATATAGAATGCCTGAAGAATCAAATTGCATCTATCACATCTGTCACCAGTTTTTCAAAATCTTTCGCCACCCTGTCCGCCGTCTCCTGAACTTCGGCGTGGTTAAGCTTTGCATCACTGACGCCTGCTGCCATATTCGTAATGCAGGAGATTCCGCACACTTCCATTCCCATATGTCTGGCTGCCATGGCTTCGCATGCAGTACTCATACCGACTGCGTCTGCGCCCCAGCTTCTGACCATTCGGATTTCTGCCGGTGTCTCGTAATTCGGCCCAGTCAGCTGTACGTATACCCCTTCCTGAAGTGGTATTCCGCAGTCTTTTGCACTTTTACGGATGATTTTCTGAAGATTTTTACTGTATACCTCACTCATATCCGGGAATCTGGTTCCGAGTTCTTCGATATTCGGTCCGATCAACGGACTTGGCACTGCTGTTGTAATGTGATCTGTGATCAGCATAAAGTCACCCGGTCTGAATGATGGATTGACTCCGCCTGCAGCATTAGTCAGAAGAATCTTCTTTGCTCCCATCACCCCCATCAGTCTGGTCGGGAGTACAACATCCTGCATGGAGTACCCTTCATAATAATGCACTCTTCCCTGCATCAGTACGACCGGGACATCTTTCACATATCCGAAGACAAACTGACCTTTATGCCCCTGAACGGTCGATACCGGAAAGTCTTCGATGTCTGTATATTTTACAACCTTTTCTATCTTGATCTTCTCGGCATAATCTCCGAGACCGGATCCTAAGATGACTGCTTTTTCTGGTTTGAAATCCGTCTTTTTTCTTATGCTTTTTAAACATTTTTCCAGTTTTTTATACATACTTCAACATCCTTTCTTTCACTGCATCATCCGCAAATGCCACATCCACTGCGTTCCTCATCATAAGATGAATCTCTTCATCGGTGATTCCATAATTCTTCTGGATAAATTCCAGTTCTTTTGTCAGTGTCGTATTGCTGACTGTACGGTTATCGGTATTTACCGTTACCTTTAATCCGGTATTCAGGAACTCCCGCATCGGATAATCCTTTGTGCTTTCTACCGCTTTTGTCTGCAGATTGCTGATCGGACACATCTCGATACCGATGCCTTTTTTCTGCAATTCTTTCTGTATATCGTCATGCCCTCTCATGGCAATTCCGTGTCCGATTCTTCCGGCTCCGGCTTCTACTGAATCGAGAATATTCTGTACGCTCCCGCATTCGCCTGCATGTAAGGTAAATGGCATGCCAAGTGCTTTCGTCTTTTTGAACAGTTCCATGAACTCTGACATCGGATACAGGCTTTCTGCTCCTGCAAGATCTGCCGCGCATACTCCATATCCCAGATATGCTCTTGCAGTCCGGATCATCCTGACATTCTCTTCTTCACTGTGATGACGCATGGCACAGGTAATTACTCCATACTCTATACCGAAATCTTTCTTTCCTCTTTCCAGTCCGTTAAGCAATGCTTCGATAACTTTGTTACAGTTCATATCCTGCGTCTCAGACAGAAGCGGTGCAAAACGGATCTCTGCATAGCAGACATTTTCCTGTTTCATACTTCTTAATACATCATAGCCAGCTTCTTGCAGTCCGGCTTCATTCATGATACATTTCCCCGGAAGATCAAATTTCTGCAAATATTCATTCAGGCTTCTGCAGTCGTCAGATACACTGAGTTCACTTTGTGACACTTTCCGTCCCAGTCTTTTTTCTATAAATGTGTGGCTCAGCGATCCGTCCAAATGACAGTGCAGCTCGACCTTTGGCAATGCTTTTAATTCTTCTGCTGTCATGATTTCCCCCTTACTCTTTTTTCAGATTCCCAGGTCCGAATCCCAACGGTAATAACTCTTTTAACGTATAGATATCATAATGTTCCAGATCTGTTGCAAGAATGATCTGAAATGTTTCCGGATCACAAAATTCCATCATCACCTGTCTGCACACTCCGCACGGCGGTGCATATTCTGTCAAGACCCCATCTTTTCCTCCTACAATACAGATCGCATCGAATTCCTTCACGCCTTCACTTACTGCCTTAAAAAATGCTGTCCTTTCTGCACAGTTTGTCGGTGTATATGCTGCATTTTCAATATTGCATCCCGTATATACGCTTCCATTTTTCGCCAATAATGCAGCTCCGACTTTGAATCCTGAATAAGGTGTGTAAGAATACTTTAACTGTCCTATTGAAATTTCGATCAGTTGTTTTGGATTATACTTCGACTTATTTCTATTCTCTGTCTTCCCCATCTTGTTTCCCTTCTTCTGTTATTCTTTTTCTTTGTCATACCGGATCAGATTTCTCACTGCATCTATTGCAGTCCGGACTGCCATATTAGTATCATGTACCACCGGATTTTCCAGTCCGAGCTTCTCTCTTTCCTGATTTGCCATAACCAGAAAGCATGCCCCTGCTCTGACACGCAATTTACCGGCCACTATGAAAAGTGCCGCTGATTCCATCTCGGAAGCCAGACATCCCATCTTCTTCCATGCTTCCCATTTGTTCAGCAGTTCATAGCCGACAGGCATTGCTTCCGGTTCATGCTGTCCATAGAATGCATCCTTTGATTGTACCACCCCTGTATGCCAAATGCAGCCATCTTCTTTTGCAGCCTGCACCAGTGCATTCGTTACCTCCAGACTGGCAACTGCCGGATATTCGATTGGTGCATATTCTTTGCTTGTCCCTTCCATGCGGATTGAACCGGTTGCGATCACTATATCACCGCTTTTTACTTCCGGCTGCATTCCACCGCAGGTTCCGATCCGGACAAATGTATCTGCCCCGCAGCGTACCAGTTCTTCCATTGCAATTGCTGCCGACGGTCCTCCGATTCCTGTCGATGTCACACTGACTTTCTCACCATCCAGCATTCCCGTATAAGTCATAAACTCCCGGTTACTTGCAACCAGAACCGGATTTTCCAGATATTCCGCTATCTTTTCACATCTTCCCGGGTCTCCCGGCATGATCACATAGCGTCCGACTTCACCTTTGGCAACCTGAATATGATACTGTCTGCTTGTATCTTCTGAATAATTTTTCATACCGATCCTTCCTTTCGAGCCAGTGGGGACGGGGTTTCCCGGCCTTTTTTCTGTCCCCTCTGGTCTTTAATCTTACCTTTATTTTATCACAATTCAGGCCAAAATAATTTTATTTTCTGACTTTTTCAAAATAGCTTTCAAATAACACCACGAAAAAAGCCAGCGGGGACGGGGAAAAAACCATTTTCCCCGTCCCCATTGGCTTATCTGTTCTTCACATTAAATGCTGCTTTTCCAGGATATACAGCACTTGCTCCGAGCTCTTCCTCGATTCTCAGTAACTGATTGTACTTTGCAACTCGTTCTGATCTTGAAGGTGCTCCTGTCTTGATCTGGCAGGTGTTCAGTGCTACTGCAAGGTCTGCAATTGTTGTATCTTCCGTCTCTCCGGAACGGTGAGATGAGATAGCTGTGTAGCCGGCTTTATGAGCCATCTTGATTGCTTCCAGTGTCTCTGATACAGATCCGATCTGGTTTAACTTGATAAGGATTGAGTTACCGCATCCAAGTTCGATACCTTTGGAAAGTCTCTCTGTATTCGTTACGAACAGATCGTCTCCGACTAACTGTACTTTGTCTCCAAGTTCAGCTGTCAGTTTCTGCCATCCTTCCCAGTCTTCTTCGTCTAATGCATCTTCGATAGAGATGATCGGGTACTTGTCTACCAGTTTCTTCCAGTGCTCAATGAGCTCTTCAGAAGTGAATTTTGTACCTGCCTTTGGAAGTACATATTCGCCCTTCTTCTCACCTTTCCATTCAGAAGATGCTGCATCCATAGCGATCATGACGTCTTTCCCAGGCTCATATCCAGCATCTTTTACTGCCTCTAAGATGTACTGGATTGCTTCTTCATCGGATGCAAGGTCTGGTGCGAATCCACCTTCATCACCTACGGAAGTTGCAAGTCCTTTTGATTTTAATAATGCTGCCAGTGCATGGAAGACTTCTGCACACCAGCGGAGTGCTTCTTTGAAGCTTGGTGCTCCTACAGGCATGATCATGAATTCCTGTACATCTACTGTGTTGGCTGCATGTGCGCCTCCGTTTAATATATTCATCATAGGTACCGGAAGTTTGTTACCATTTACGCCTCCGAGGAAACGGTAAAGCGGAATCGCAAGTGCATTTGCTGCTGCACATGCACTTGCGATCGATACTGCCAGGATAGCATTTGCACCTAAGTTCGATTTATCTTTTGTTCCGTCTGCTGCGATCATTGCTGCATCTACTGCATAAATGTCTGATGCATCTACACCTTTCAGTGCATCGTTAATCACTGTATTAATATTCTCTACGGCTTTGGTTACACCTTTTCCGCCGAAACGGGATTTATCTCCGTCACGCAGTTCCAGTGCTTCGAATTCCCCTGTGGATGCGCCGCTTGGTGCCGCACCTCTTCCTACCGTTCCATCCAGAAGATATACTTCTGCCTCTACCGTCGGATTACCTCTCGAATCAATAATCTCTCTTCCAATAACCTTCTCAATTGCTAAAAAATTCTCCATGTCAAGATCCTTTCCCATGGAACCACTTCTGTCTCTCTTGCTCAGGGATGAGACAGAAGGAGTCTGCCATGATTTATTCACACGATAGTTAGTTTTTTCTAACCGCTGTTAGCATATCATATCTTCTTAGGTGAATCAAGAATATCTTTTTATTGAAAATGAGAACTTTTACCAGTTATTTTATTCTTTCCCGATACTCCTGAAAGAAAATAATAACAAAAATGACAAAAAGCCACTTTTCACGTCCCCTCGGCTAGCAGAGCGCCTTTCCAAGTGCCTGGCAAGCTGCCACCGCATTATCATCCGGTGCTTCGTTCGCAAGTACACTCTCACATGCAAGAACAGCTCCGTCAGCTTTGCATGTCTCTTCCCATGTTCTCATCCATTCTCCGTCTCCCCATCCGTAAGATCCGAAGAGTGCGATCTTCTTTCCGCCAAGCTTGCCTTCGCAGTCAGAGAACATCGGCTCGAATTCGCTGTCTTCCAGTTCTTCCGCTCCCATAGCCGGGCATCCGAATGCTACCGCATCGTAAGCGTCCATCTTATCTGCACCGAATTCTGAAGCTGTTAATACATCCACTTCTGCGCCTGCAGCCTTTGCTCCTTCTGCTACTTCGTTTGCCATAGCCTCTGTGTTACCTGTTCCACTCCAATATACTACTGCAATTTTACTCATTGTTTTCTACCTCTTTCATTGATAATTTTATATGTCAGGCAGCTACTGTAAGCTGCAAAACACTTCTTCCCTGCTGCCAGAGACGTACATAGACATCTCTGCATTTTTTATATTTTGCAAATGTTTTCCGGCATGCGCACTCATCACAATATACTTTCCAGCATCCCACACACTTGAAATTGCGCCCTTCATTTGTAATAAATCCGATCACATCTCCCAGTGGATAATCAAGAAAAATTCCGATTTCATGTGGAAATTCATTGTTTTCGCCGATTCTTGATTTTAACCGGTCCAATGCATATTCCACATCCGTGCTTCCATATCCGTATTTTTTGAGGAACTTCGCCACTCCCGGACGGTTCAGACTGACCTCGAGCTGTTTTTTACGATAGACATAAACCAATACGCGGTTCTCCTGTCTCCGCAATATATAGAGACGGATGCCCTTTTCTTTCATGCACCGGTTCCAGAACTCAATCTGATCTTCCACGTCTGTATCATCTGCAAATGTCATATTAAATAAATTTGCCGATTTCATAGATGCAAGTGTTGCCGAACAATGTTCCACCAGGCATTTTTCAATCAGATATCTGTTTGCCATCTTAGCCCCTCCTAATTTGCGTTAGTTTTTACTAACATCCTTGTATTTGAATATTATCTTATTCTTTCAAAACTGTCAAGAATTATGCACAAAAAAGAAGCTTAACGAATTTAAATCTCATTAAGCTTCTTTTTTTCTTTTTTATATGTCAGTTTTATTCTACGCATCCAAAAGATTCTGCATACTCTTAAGTCCGATTACCAGTGTTGATGTATTGTGCAGCAATGCAGATGTTGTCGGCATGATGATTCCTGTCACGCCAAGACCGATCAGCCCTGCGTTAAATCCGACGATCATACGGTAATTGCGGCTGATTCTCCTGATCAGACCATTACTGATCTTCTTCAGAGTTACCAATTCTCTTAAATTATCTGCACCGACAGTAATATCTGCAATCTCTCTTGCAAGTTCTGCACCATCACTGATCGCGATTCCTACATTGGCTGCGGAAAGAGCCGGTGAATCATTGATACCGTCACCGATCATAATAACCTTACGCCCTGCTGCTTTTTCTTTATCACAAAAACTTGCCTTATCTTCCGGCAGTACTTCCGCATAGTATTCATCCACGCCTACGCGTTTTGCAATTGCTTTTGCGGTACGTTCACTATCACCGGTCATCATAACAATCTTACTTAATCCCGCTTCACGAAGTTCCTTTATTACCTCTGCTGCTTCTTCACGTAACGGATCTTCGATGCAGATCACTGCTGCAAGTTTTCCTTCAATCGCCATATACAGATGTGAATATTCTTCCGGCAGATTATCAAACTGTTCTTTCTTGCCATCCGGAATGATTACCTTTTCATCTTCGAATACAAAATGATAGCTTCCGATCACTGCTTTCTTTCCTTCGATCTGTGTGGAAATTCCGTGGGCTACGATGTATTCCACTTTTGAATGCATCTCCTCATGATCCAGATGTTTTGCCTTTGCTGCGCTGACAACTGCTTTTGCCATAGAATGCGGGAAATGTTCCTCCAGGCATGCAGCAATACGGAGCAGTTCATCTTCATTCATTTCATTGAATGATACCACTTTTGCCACTGTCGGTTTTGCTTTTGTCAGTGTTCCCGTCTTATCAAATACGATGGTATCTGCTTCGGCAACTGCTTCCAGATATTTTCCACCTTTTACTGTAATCTTATACATACCTGCTTCGCGGATCGCAGAGAGTACGGAGATTGGCATCGCAAGTTTTAAAGCACAGGAGAAATCTACCATCAGAATAGACAATGCTTTTGTCGTATTTCTTGTAAGCAGCCAGGTAAGTGCTGTTCCTCCAAGAGAATACGGAACCAGTTTGTCTGCCAGATGTTCTGCCCTGCTTTCCAGACCTGATTTCAATTTTTCAGAATCTTCTATCATAGCCGCAATCTTTTCGTAACGGCTGGATCCACCGACAGCCTTTACATCAATTGTGACCTCTCCTTCTTCCACAACAGTTCCTGCATATACATAATTTCCAATTGTTCTTCTTACCGGCACAGATTCTCCTGTCAGGGAAGCCTGATTGATCATTGCTTCTCCGTCCACAACTTCACCGTCAAATGGAATTACATTTCCCATATGGACTACTACCTGATCACCTGCTTTAATCTTACTTGACGGAACAAGGACGGCCTGGTCTTCTGTCTTCAGCCATACTTTTCCGACGTTCAGTGACATGGTCCTTGCCAGATCATCGACTGATTTCTTATGTGTCCACTCTTCCAGAAGTTCTCCGATTCCAAGTAAGAACATCACAGATCCCGCAGTATCAAAGTCACTTCTTAAGATAGAGACACCGATCGCCGTAGCGTCCAGTACAGGGACTTCCAGTTTTCTTTCCATCAGTGTCTTAATACCTTTCCAGATATATTTTGCAGACATAATGGTTGTATATGCTGCTGAGATCGGATATGGCAGTAAGAATTTTCTTCCATAATGGAACAGAATCTTATCCACCAGTTTCTCCTGATACTCTGCATTCATTGCTCTTCCGGATGTCTCTAACAGGCCATTCGGCACTTCTACTTCCTCATAACGGAATCTGCGGAGTCCTTCGATGATTGTTTCTCTGTTTCCCTTATAATGAATCGTTGCGTCCGCCGTTCTGTCATAGACATCTGCGCGGAATACGCCGTCTATATTCTGCAGATAAAAGAGAAGAATGTCTGCCTGTTCATGAGTCATGCGTTTCTGCTCCATATGGATACGGATTCTTCCTCTTATCTCATGCTTAACCTTAAATTTCACTCTTGTCACCTCTTGTTAGTCTTGCAAAAGCACCTGCAGATGTTCCGCAGGTGCCCGTGTATTATGGCAACTTATAATCTTCGTGCCCGTTTTTATGCTTCTGTAGCTGCTTCAGCTTCTGCAGTCTCTGCTGCTTCCTCTGTCTCTTCCGCTACTTCACAATAGTCATCTACAACTTCTGCTTCTGCCTCTGCTGCTCTGTCTTCATTGATCTGCTTTGCTTCCGCTAAAATATCTCCTGCATTCTCCTGAACACTTGTTGCTGTCTTCATCACACAAGATTTTGCTCTTAATACGGCTGCTGTACAATTTGTATATAATTTCTTGGCATCATCACTTGTCAGAATCTTGATTCCTGCTGTTCCGAAAGCTACTCCTGCTGCAAAAAGTCCTGGTTTTTTCCAATTAATGTCTTTTAAATTTAACATATGTATTCCCTCCATTGTATATTTATTAATTAAACACTATAAACACTATAACAAAAAGGACATCCCTTCATTTGTGTCCGGCAGTCATTTTTGTTTCTGCAAATTATAACACCAAAGAATGTCCTTTTCAAATATTTTTCATGCTATTGATAAATTTTTTCAATAGCATCTTTATGACTGCACTGTTATGTTCCGTACTTTCTGATCTTCTACATAACCACATGCTTTCAAGCCTGCCTGTATCACAGCATTCCAGTTCTTTGCAGACAGATGCTTGATCGTATCATCGTCCAGTTCAACCGTACATGCATTCTGCAGGTCACAGTCCGGATCACATGCTACTTTATACATGTTCCTGCGGTTGATCGCTCCGATTTCCTCCAGCTTGTTGATCATCCGGTATACGGTTGCTGTTCCGATACTTGGATCGATCCGGGATGCGCGGTAATAGATTTCTTTGCAACAGGAACAGTTTTCTTCCAGTATAATATCCAGAAGCATCCGTCTCTGCTTGGTGATCCTGCATCCACTGGCTTTTAGTTTCTGTACAATCGCTTCTTTTGCCTTATCCACCTGTCATCCTCCTATCGTATCTACTCTGTTATAGAAACAACCTGAAATCCTGCTTTTTCAACTGCTTTTTTCAAAACATCATTTGCAATCTCACGGTCATAAGACACCACTGCTTCTTTCTTCTGTAAGTCCACTCTTGCCGAAACACCTTCTATCTCATTTAACGCTTTCTTTACTGACTGTACGCAGTGCTCACAGGTCATACCTCCGATATGAACTGTCTTCTTTCCGATCACCGGATTCTTCAGTTCTTTATCGTCAGTTTTGATGATACCGGTTCCGCCGCCACAGCAGGGACTGTCACCTTTAAAATGCCTGATTGCTCCTCTCAGTGCAAATCCAAGAAGAACGATCACGATTAATACAACTATAATATCTGCCATATCTCTATCCCTCTATTCTTTGTTCTCCTCATTATCCATGCTGAACTTTTCGTCTCTTTTTTTCTCCTGCCATTTCCCGAACCAGAGAAATGCCTGATAGATAGAAGCACCGACAATGTAAAGGACGATCACGATCACGAACAGGTAGAACATAGAGCCTGTCGAATTGCCCATGACTGCCAACTCCTTTATTTACCATACATATTTTCGATCATTTTTTTCACTTCATCAGGATCTGAACTGCAGCATCCACCACCGCATCCACTGCATCCGGCACAGCTGCCGCCACATCCCTGGATGACTCCATTTTTAAATCTCTTCACAATTCCGTATACCAGGTATGCGCAATACCCTAATATTAATGCTAAAATAATGATATCTGCTAAAATGGCTACCATGAAAACTGCCTCCTTCAAAGGGAAATCCGGACGTAAATAAGTTACGTCCGGTCCGCTCTACTTATGCATTTACAGAACGTTTAGAATAAACTTTCTGATCTTTATACGGATCAGGTCTGAATAACAGGAACAGCATGACTGCTACTACCACAAATGCCACTGCTGTACCAACTCCAAATCCGCCGCCGGTTACTAATGTACCAATCTGGTATACACAAAGTGTTACGAGATAAGCGAATACATTCTGGAACAGGATTGCAAACCAGAACCATTTCTTAGACTGCATCTGCTGTGCCATCGTTGCTATGGCTGCCAGACAAGGGGAATCCAACAGGTTGAATAACAGGAATGAAAATGCTGCTACTGCACTCGGGAACCAGTTCTGGATAGCCTGAGCTACTGTTACAGTATCTTCTGACTGGCTCTCTGCTACGTTCGCAAGTACACCCATTGTTGAAACGATTGCTTCTTTTGCTGTGAATCCGGAAAGAGAAGCTGCTACCGGCTGCCACTCTCCAAATCCAAGTGGTGCAAAGATTGGTGCAATAAATCCGCCGATTACTGCAAGTAAACTGTCTGCACTGTCATCTACAAGTCCGAATCCACCGTTCGTAAATCCGAATCCACCAAGGAACCACATAACTACACATGCAAGGAACAGGATCGTTCCGGCTTTGATGATAAAGCCTTTCAGTCTTTCCCATACATGAAGAAGAACTGTCTTAGCCTGTGGAACGTGATACTGTGGAAGCTCCATAACGAATGGTGCCGGTTTTCCTGAGAATGGTTTTGTCTTCTTCAGGATGATTGCTGCTACTAATACTGCTACGATACCTACAAAATACATGATTGGCGCCATAAGTCCGCCTGCTGTATAGCTTCCGGTTGCGTAACTTGCCATAACTCCACCCATTAATGCGATAACCGGTAACTTCGCTCCGCATGGGATAAATGTTGCTGTCATAATTGTCAGACGTCTGTCATTGTCCTGTTCAATGGTCTTAGAAGCCATGATTCCAGGAATACCACAACCGGATGAAATCAGAAGTGGAATGAAGCTCTTACCAGACAGTCCGAAGTGTCTGAATACACGGTCCATAACGAATGCGATACGTACCATATATCCACAGTCTTCCAGGATAGAAAGGAAGAGGAACAGGATTGCCATCTGTGGTACGAATCCGAGTACGGCTCCGATACCGCCGATGATACCATCAACTACCAATCCTTCGATCACGCTGCTTATGCCGGCTGCTTCAAGTCCTTTTGAAGCGATATCCTGAATTGCACCTACGAATGTATCATTCGTCCAGTCTGTAACAATTGTACCGATTGTTGTTACGGAAATGTAGTAAACAATAAACATAACTGCGATAAAGATCGGAATACCAAGAATACGGTTTGTAACGATCCGGTCGATCTTATCGGATGTTGTTAATTTGTCTTTTCCTTTTTTAACTGTTGTCTCAACGATCTTCTGGATGAATTTGTAACGTTCATCTGTTACGATACTTTCCATATCATCGTCATGTTTTGTCTCAAGTTCTTTTCTGTCTTTATCAACTGCTGCTTTTGCTGCTGCAGAAAGATTCATGCTTTCTACAACCTTGCTGTCGTTCTCAAGGAATTTCACAGCATACCATCTCTTCTTGTCTTCTGAGATTGTATCCGGGAGAACCCCTTTCACATCTGCAACTGCTGCTTCCATTTCTTTAGAGAAAATTTCTCTTGGAAGATCAACTTCTTTTTTATTAGCTACTTTGATTGCTGTCTCAACCAGCGCATCCAGTCCTGTCTGTTTCAGGGCAGAAGTCTCAACGATCGGGCAATCTAACAACATAGAAAGTCTCTTTGTATCGATCTTGATTCCTCTCTTCTCCAGAAGGTCTGTCATGTTCAGTGCGATAACTACCGGAACACCTGTCTCGATCAGCTGTGTTGTAAGATACAGGTTACGTTCAATATTCGTTGCATCTACAAGATCAATAATAACATCCGGATTATCGTTTAAGATATAATCTCGGCTGACTACTTCTTCCAATGTGTACGGTGAAAGAGAATAGATACCCGGAAGGTCTGTTACAACAATGTCATCATTCTTTCTCTTTCCTTTTAATTTTCCTTCTTTTTTCTCTACTGTAACCCCCGGCCAGTTACCAACATACTGGTTGGCACCCGTTAAGGCATTAAACATTGTGGTCTTACCACAGTTTGGGTTTCCCGCAAGTGCGATCTTGATTCCCATTCCTATTTACCTCCTTGAACGTGTAAATTCTAATGCGACAATATGTATCTGTCAGTTCCTTCGGTAAGTCTTATTTTACCTGAACACACTGGGCATCGTCTTTTCTTACTGAAAGTTCATAGCCTCTGACTGTAATCTCTACAGGATCTCCGAGAGGAGCTACTTTTCTGATATACAGTTCACTGCCTTTTGTGATTCCCATGTCCATAATACGGCGCTTGTATGCGCTGTCCCCTTCAATCTTCGTTACAACAACTGTACTTCCAACTTTTGCATCACCTAAAGTCATTGCTGTTTCTCCTTTCCTTAGATTGTTAGTATCTATAATACAGCAGACACCCCGGTACTAAACCATGATGTGCCGCGCCATATCCTCATTTACTGCCACTCTGGAGTCTTTGACATTTACGATCACATTGCCTCCGATCTTCGACAGTACAACAACTTCCGCTCCTGCAACAAATCCAAGATTTGCCAGAAAACGTCTTGTCTCTTCATTTCCACCAATACGTGAGATTGTGTTTGTTTCACCGATACCGGCCATTGTAAGTGGCATAATAACACCTCATTTTCTTTATGTAGTATTTTTTACATCTTTCCATGTAATTTCTCAAGGATTTTGATAATGATAAATGTTTTCATTATCCCCTCGCAATAGTTAGTATATGCTAACGTTTGTTAGCTGTCAACCACTTTTTTTCATTTTATTGATTATTATTTCTCAATAAGTTTTTTCTTCCGTTTGCCAGTCGTAACTAACTATGTTATACTAAACTCAATGTTAACGTATAAAGGAAGGAATGACTTATTATGAGCAATGTATTAAATGAATCTGCCGAGAACTATCTTGAAACAATTCTGATTTTAAGCCAGAAACTGCCCGTAGTGCGTTCCGTAGATATTGCCAATGAGCTTGGTTTTAAGAAATCCAGTGTCAGTGTTGCTATGAAGAATCTTCGCGAAAAGGAACATATTAAAGTAGATGAACAGGGATTTATCCATTTGACACCATCCGGTCTGGAGATTGCAAATATGATTTACGAACGCCACACCCTTTTATCATCCTGGCTGATACATCTCGGCGTACCTGCGGATGTCGCTGCTGCCGATGCATGTAAGATGGAGCATGTGATCAGTAAAGAAAGTTTCGAAGCGATCAAGAGACATGTATACGAGAACAAGGAAGTGTAAATCATCCGTTTCGTTTTATTTTCTTTTTATATTATGAGTTTTTATTTTTTCACTGTATTCTAAAGGAGTCTTGATTTATGAACGAAAGTATTAAAAACATGATCGAACGCCGCAGTGTACGCGGTTACAAACCGGACATGATCCCGAAAGAAGATCTGGATCTGATTCTTGAAGCAGGCACTTATGCCGCAACCGGCATGGGAATGCAGTCACCGGTTATTGTTGCTGTTACCGACAAGGCAACCCGTGATCAGCTTTCCAAAATGAATGCGGATGTCATGGGAACTGATACAGATCCGTTCTACGGAGCACCGGTTGTCCTGGTTGTATTAGCTGATAAGAACAGACCGACATATATCTATGACGGAAGCCTTGTTATGGGGAATCTGATGAACGCCGCTGCTTCTCTTGGAATCGGAAGCTGCTGGATCCACCGTGCGAAAGAAGTCTTCGCATCGGAAGAGGGAAAAGTACTTCTTAAGAAATGGGGCGTGGAAGGTGACTATGAAGGTATCGGGCATTGTGTGCTCGGATATCCTGCTGCGGATATTCCTAAAGCGAAGCCTCGCAAAGAGAATTATGTGTATTATGTAGATTAAATTAATAACGAGAACAAAAAAGAGGAATCCCAGATCAATGTGATCTTCAGGATTCCTCTTTTTGTGCTTTACTATGTATAATCTATGCTTTCTTCCACACTTCTTCAGCGATCTCTTTTACCAGTTTTAATTTTGCCCACTGCTCTTCTTCTGTCAGTTTATTACCGATTTCGCAGGATGCAAATCCACACTGCGGGCTTAAATACAATCTCTCAAGCGGAATATACTTTTCTGCTTCATGGATTCTTTTGATCACGGTTTCTTTGTCTTCAAGTTCCGGTGACTTAGTTGTGACCAGTCCCAGAACGACTTTCTTATCCTCTGAAACTTTTGCAAGCGGTGCAAATCCTCCTGATCTTGCATCATCATATTCCAGGAATAATGCGTCTACATTTTCCTTTGCAAATACATAGTCTGCTACGGAATCATATGGACCACTTGTAAAGAATGTTGAGTGATAGTTACCTCTACAGATATGTGAAGTGATCACCATATCTGCCGGTTTTCCTTCTAATGCAAGGTTATTTACTTCCAGCAGCTGTCCTTTTACTTCGTCCAGATCCTGTCCAAGATTCTTATATCTCTGTTTTGCAGCATCACCTACAATTGCTCCCCATGTACAGTCATCCAGCTGCAGGTTGCGGCATCCGGCCTCATAAAACTGCTTAATGACTTCCTGATAAGCCTTTCCGATATCCCGGATCAGTTCTTCATTAGTTGCATAGTATTTTCTTGTATTCTCAAAGTTTGCCGGAACGATCATCTGCTGGAACATCTGTGCCGGTGCCGGAATTGTATATTTTGCGACCGTATTCTCGTCTTCGAACTGTTTCAGGAATTTGAACCCTTCTACAAACGGATGTGCCTTTGCCTTTACTTTTCCGGTCAGATAAGTGTCTTCCAGCGCTGCCATCTCCGCATTGAACTGTACACCCGCTCCTGTCTGTTCGTGGCCAACACCTTCAAATCCCCACATGAAGTCCAGGTGCCAGTAAGTTCTTCTGAATTCCCCATCTGTAATGATGTGGAATCCCAACTCTTTCTGCTTTGCGACTACTTCTGTAACTGCCTTATCAACGACAGCATCACATTCTTCTTTTGTGATCTTTCCTTCACTGTAATCTGCTTTTGCCTGTTTTACTTCCTGTGGTCTTAAAAAACTTCCCACAAAATCATATCTGTATGGTGTCTGGTATTTGCTCATTTTCTATATCCTCCTGTATGTATATTCTTGTTCTTTGCCTGGATATAGAGTAGCATGATTTGAAGGATTTGAATAATACATATAACTTGCAGTTTGCTATAGTTTTAAGCTATAGCAGTTTATCCTTTTTGAAATCAATTTTTTCCATTTAATATCCATTTTCCATAAACATGATATTTTTCAGAGTAAATTGTTTGTTCTACAATCTTTTGTTTCATATCTTGTAAACTTTTATGATATTTTTGTAATCTTTCTTCTCTTAATTGTTTTTATAAAAAAATACAGCATCCATATCAGATACTGTATCATTCAATCGGAGTGACGTGATTCGAACACGCGACCTCTACGGTCAACGAACAACGTATTTACGGGCTTTGTAAGGGGTATTTAAGAATCCCAACCAAAAGCCAACCAATGACAAATATAAACAAGCGACCTAAACGGTCAGAAAGGAAAACTTGTATATCCGTTTGTTCTAAAAGTTTATTAAATTCAATAGATTAGCTAAAAAACACTAGCCATAGGTGTTCCCTGTGGCTAATTTCCGCCATTGTGCCAAGCAAGATTATGTACTTAATTTTGACAAACTGGAAGTTGTCGAGTTTTATATATTGACCAAAAGTTTGATTTAAGAACTATAAGACTTTTTTCAAATAATATCTATAATGCTTTTCTGGACAATTTTCTAATATACCAAATACAATATACCCTTGCTTCTCATAAAATTCTTTGGCTTGAAAATCAAATGTATCAAGATGAATAAGTTTAGCACCTTTTGATTTAGCATCATTTTCAACTTCTTCTAAAAGTAAGCTACCAAGTTTTTTCCCTCTATAACTAGAATCGACCCACAATGTATCAACATAAACTACATTCCAACAATACATCCTTGCTACAATACCAGCAACAATCTTATCATCCTTACCGATTTTCTTGCTTAAATCTATGAAATTTTCTTTCTGTTTAGCCTCAACCTGAGATAGATTATATTCCACCAGTCTTTCAATAATATAATCCTGTTCTTTCTTTGAACATACATCAATTTTCATAATATAATTTCCTTTCATATAATAAATCGGATTTGTCCAGATTTACAAATTCTATTTGCTTAACTTTCACTACTCACAGTATAATTCGATTTTATAAAATACACAAGTAAAAAGGTATGAGAGACTTTCACACCTCCGCATACCCTTTTATCCATTCCATGCCAATAACAGCAACAGCTCGTTATTCTTTTACATAACAAATCAATTCGCCAACTTCACAATCAAAATAATCACATAACTTACAAATCAAATTTGCATCCAGCCTTTGAAATTCATTTCTGCAATATCTGTTAAAATTTGACCTCGGAATATCCAACTCTTTGCAAATGGTATTCTTACTGATATCCCGTTCTTTCAACAGTTCTTCTATCCTTAACTCTAAATGTCCATAATTCATATGCATCACCCCTACACAAAGTATATTTAATAAATCTTTATGTAGTAATTCACTATACAGCGAGGTACTATATAGTTATCCCCTTAGGGATTTAAGAAAGAGAGGTGCATACACATGAAAATAAAAGTCATAACTACATTTTTATTGTTCTGTCTAATTGCCGGAATCTGCTATTACATCAGTCTGCCCGATTACCATGTCCGTAACAGCATGTCATTCAGTAATCAAGGCACACGAGACACGGAGCTAACTGTTATTGTTTACAAATATTGGGGAATTGATGAGACTATTCGTAAAATCGAAACAGAACACAACAAGATTAACGGCACTCCTACTACCCTTGAAATCAATCTCTATTATTCTGCATGGCTGATTCGTTATGGAGAGAAACCCTTTAAAACCGTTGTTTTTGAATATGACTAAGAAAAAGAATAACAGACAACACTTTCGCAATCGTGCTGTCTGCTATTCTCTGTATACTTTCCACATCTAGTTCTTTCTTGTTCGTGTTCTTTCAAAAACCAACGTTCCGAAGGATGCCCAGAGCGACGGTTCCTAACAGGGCGGCGGGTCGGCTGGGCAAGTGGACGCCTTAGATTACTTCTGCTATTTCGTCACATATTCGATTGGACTATCTTCAATTCCCTCATATTTCTTTATAGTAAGAAGATTGTTAATAAAGTCTAATACCTTGTTTGTATCTTCATCATCCAGTAGGTCCAACTTAGTCAAGATATCAATGTCTGTTTGATTTTCCACTTGTATTGATATGGGTTCTGACATATCCACAACCGCTTTAAATTTTTTCTTTCTGTGAACCACATCAATATCTGTAGTCAATCCCATAACATGACTTTTGCTTACGCCAAACAGTTGTGATAACCTATCCCATATAGAATCATCCCTTGGAGTTCCATTCCCATTTTCATAG
This sequence comes from Dorea longicatena, assembly GCF_024168045.1. Taxonomy (GTDB): domain Bacteria; phylum Bacillota; class Clostridia; order Lachnospirales; family Lachnospiraceae; genus Dorea_A. Next base: position 558,886 of record NZ_CP100126.1, on the reverse strand, counting down.
TTAGTCAGCATACTTTGTGAAATTCCCAACTCTTTTGCCAATTCCGCAACTGTGATGTTATTTTCTTTTCTCAATTCTTTTATTTTATTCATCGCAATCCTCCTTGTTTATGCTCATTATATTTCAATGTTTTCACTCTGTCAATCTTTTTATCGGATATTAAGATATTTCTCTTGACATCGCTTATTCTGTGCTGTATTATAATAAATATCTGAATATCAGATAATCAAATATTTTAAGGAGGTCATATTTATTGATTAGAGGAACTGATTTCATTTTAAACCCGGACAAACTGGAGGAACAATTTCAATTAGTCGAAGTATCTGAATGGATTGACTACAACACCAAAGAGAAACTAGGCTTCTACTACACTGTTCTTTTTCCAAAGCTGAAATTTGAGAAAATCAAAGTTGGCGTTAAAAATGCCAATCAGCTTGTGTCTAATGAAGAATTGGAGCAAAGAGGACAAGTGACCGTTTCATTTGAGGGACTACTTACATGGGCGAGTCTTTATAATGGACGCTTATCCGTCAAAGCAGAAGCTGCCAATATCAGAAAAGCCGGAACAAAATAGTTCCCTAAAGGGGGCAGATAGTCAGTGCCGGACAACGTCATAAGGTGCTGACTATCTGCACCATTTAAGGAAACAGATATCGTTCTATCTTTACTTGATATATAAAACAACATCTTCCGAAAAATCGGAGTAGAAACAAGCACATACAAAATAGGATACGAGGTGAATTTCGTGGGCAAAGCAAAACAATGTTTTGTATACAATACGAAAATCATTGAAACTCCTACTACGAAAGAAGTGTATTTCTATGAAACTCCAATTTACAGCCATTCAAATTCAGATTCAAAAACAAGTAATACACAAGCACATAAACGTAAAGTATTTGATGAAATGTCGGCTCATAAGCAATATGACAGTTTAAAGCGCAAGCAAAAACACTATGAGCAAACCCGTTGGGAGATTGCCCGTATTGTTGACTGCAATTTTGATAACAAGACCAAATTTTTAACGCTGACATTCCGAGAGAATATTCAAGACATCACTATAACCAACAAGGAATTTAAGTATTTTATACAACGATTAAATTACTATCTGTATCAAACCAAAGTCCAGACATTGAAATATATTGCAACGTGGGAGAAACAGAAACGTGGAGCAATCCACTACCATGTTATTTTCTTTGATTTTCCGTTTGTGGCAAAGGAAAAACTACAAGATTTATGGACGTATGGATTTATCAAAATAAACCGCATTGATGTAGACAGCATGCCATAGAATTAGCAATGTACACGGGTATGAGGGTTAGTGAGCTATCAACCTTGAAATGGTCTGATATCAATGATATCTGCATCAGTATCAATAAATCTGCAAAACACAATCGGTTAAAAAATGAATTTTCTGTTGGTAAGACTAAAACCAAGAAATCAAGAGCCTATCCGGTTGACGGACAGATTAATCACTTATTGGCACGCATCAAGCGAGTACAAGAAGAACATGGAATTTTATGTGAATGGATTTTCACGGATGGCAATGGAAGTTATACCCATGCAAGAAACATAACTGACTGCATGACACGGTTATGCCGGGAAAACAAATTAAACGGTGGTGGTATCACTAAGCTACGGAAAACAACCAGTTCCGACTTACAAGCTAAAGGCACACCAAAATCAGTGGTCGCAAGTATGTTAGGACATACTACCGAGGTCAACGAGAAGTATTATACCTATGACACTTCAAACCTTGCCGAAAAGAAAAAGATTATCCAAGAGCGAAATGCCAAATTTAAGAATCTGGCACACACTGGATAATCCCAACCAAAGCCAACCAACTTTTTCAACACCTAAAAAATGAAAACCCCCCATAAAATGGGGGTAAAATCGGAGTGACGTGATTCGAACACGCGACCTCTACGTCCCGAACGTAGCGCTCTACCAAGCTGAGCCACACTCCGATATATACAATTTTTAAAAGTAACCGGACACCTTCTAAAAAGTATCCGGCGCCCCTGCCAAGGAACTACGGATAGAGGACTCGAACCTCTACTAACAGAGTCAGAGTCTGCTGTGCTGCCATTACACCAATCCGCATCAGTGTGATGTTCTGCATTGTTCAGCGAACAAATATTATTATACCAATTTTTTCAAAAAAGTCAATAGGTATTTTTGATTTTTTTCTATAACGAAAAACCGGATACTTCTTAATGAAGTACCCGGTATCATAACTACGGATAGAGGACTCGAACCTCTACTAACAGAGTCAGAGTCTGCTGTGCTGCCATTACACCAATCCGCATCAATAAGACTTTTCTCTGCTGTCCTTAAGTTGTCCAGCGAATATTAATTATACTCGTTTACAGAGAAAAGTCAATAGATATTTTTAAAAAAATTATTTTTTTCTGTACCACTGATATAACCCGGCTGATAACACCAGACAGCAGCTCTCCGCAATCAGCGGTGCCCACCAGATAGCTTCTCCTCCAAACACAGCTGTCAGAAATACCAGACTGATCACCAGTGCGATCAGACTTCTGGTAAGTGAGATCATCGTTGCGAATCCAGCCTTTTCCACAGAGGTAAAATATCCTCCCAGGACCACATTGAGTCCCGCAAGCAGAAATGACAGGATAAAGATGCGAAGCACCCGCACCGAATATACACTCAGAGATGCTTCACTCTCTTTTAAGAACAATCCCACAATACTTTCTGCCCCAACATAACATATGAGTACAGCCGCCACGGAACCTGCCGCAGCTGCCACCATTCCATACTTCAGAAGCTTCTTATATTTTTCCGATTCGTTTTTTCCATAGTAGTAACTGATCAGTGGCTGGGTTCCCTGCGCAATGCCTGCCATGGACATGACAACGATCGTATTCACATATGAGATGATCGTATAACTTACCAATGCATATTCTCCTATATATTTCAGGATTGCCTGGTTAAAAAAGAAGATGATAATCCCACTTGAGAATTCTGTTATCCCGGAAGACATACCGTTACGGATCTGCCTCCCGATTTCCGATGGCATCAGATGAAATTTCGAGAATCTTATTGTTCCTTTCGGTCCCAGAAAATGCCACAGATACAAGAGGATCACTGCTGCCTGCGAGATCCCGGTAGCAAATGCCGCACCCCAGACGCCTTTATGCAGCACCATGACCAGAATATAATCCAGGATACAGTTCAGCACAGCCCCGGATGTCACATAGATTGTCGCAAGCTTTGGATAGCCATCTGTCTTGATCAGCGTCTCAAATGAATAAGATAGGATATATACTACAGAAAATGGTGCGATCGTTCCAATATATGTTCTCGCATATGGAAGAATATGATCCGTTGCTCCAAGGAATCTTGCAAATGGATCCAGAAATATCATAACCAGTATTGTAATCAACACCGACAGGATACATAATAAGACCACATTCTGCGTAAAGACTTCGTTCGCCTTCTGTTTTTCCCCCTGTCCTAGAAAGATTGCCACAATCGTCGAATTTCCGACTGCAAACAGGATGGAGACAGAAAACAGTCCTGTTGTAAACGGCATGGAGATATTCACCGCTGTCAGCGCCACTTCCGATACCCCTCTTGCCACAAAGATACCATCTACCATGGTATAAAGCGAGAATACCCACTGGGCGATAATTGACGGGATGATAAAACGAAAAAAATCACTCTTCAAAGACTTTCCTTCGAGTCTCATATTAAAACCTCATTTCTTTTACCTGTTTTTCTTTCATTCATAGTCTAAACCCTGGTATAATACTAAGGTCAAGTATTATGTATCAACAGAATTTTGTTTTCAACAGGTGAATATATGAAACAGTTTTTTAAGATCAACGAAATATCCAAACTATACAACATCGGACCGGATTCTCTCCGCTATTATGAGAAGCTGGGACTTCTGGCTCCAAAACGCGGAAAAAATAATTACCGGCTCTATACGCTTGATGATCTGTGGCGTCTGAATATCATACGTGATCTGAGACGTCTGGGATTTCCTATGGAAAAAATCCGGGAATACATGGACAATCGAAGCGTTGAGAACACGCGTAAGCTGCTCACAGAAGAACTGGATGTCATCCATCAGCAGATTCAGGAATTAAACCGTCTTCAGAAAAATGTAGAAGAACGGCTTCTGACATTATCCGGTGCGGAAGACCAGGCACTGCTTAAAATCCGTCTGCAGACGTTTCCCGACCGTTATTGTCATACCTTGCATATTCCCTACCACACAGACGAAGAAATGGATCTTCTGGTAAAACAGTTGTTGAATAAAAATACAGAAAATCTTTATATTATCAGCAACCATAACATCGGATCTTTTCTTCCGTTAGAAGAAATAAAGAAAGGACAGTATGAAAATTATTCCGGAGTGTTTATCATTGATAATTCGGGAGAGTATTGTCTCCGCGGCGGTACTTATCTTACCTTCACCTATGCAGGTGATTACCGTCAGAACACCTCTTATATTCCGGAACTTCTCAACTATGCAGATGATCATGGTCTTGTTCCTGATGGACCTATTCTGGAACTGATCTGGGTAGACAATCATCAATCAGCAGATATCCGCGAACATATTACAGAACTACAGATAAGAGTATATCCAAAATCCTGACCGCATCTCTCTGCATTTGTTGTGACGCCATCTGCGGAACACATATGCCAAACACATAGCGATAAAAAAACCGGTATTCCCGTGCTTTTTTCAGCATAGGAATACCGGCCGTTTTTTTATTACATCTTCTTAATTCTCTCAATTGCTGCAACAGTACTCTCATAGGTTCCGAATGCAGTCAGACGGAAATATCCTTCTCCGCTTGGTCCGAATCCCGATCCAGGAGTACCTACTACATTAGCCTTATCAAGCAGATAATCGAAGAAATCCCATGATGTCATTCCCTTTGGTGTCTCAAGCCAGATATATGGTGCATTGACACCGCCTGATACATTGTATCCGGCATCTTTGAGTCCTTCTTTGATTACTTTGGCATTGTTCATGTAATAAGCAACCTGTGCACTCAACTGTTCTTTTCCCGCATCAGAGTATACAGCCTCTCCTGCTTTCTGGATGATATAAGAAGTTCCATTGAACTTTGTTCCGTGACGTCTTGCCCACAGAGAATGTAACATAACATCTCCTGACTTGATATCTTTTGGAATTACTGTTGCACTCAGACGTACTCCTGTAAATCCAGCATTCTTAGAAAAACTTCTGATCTCGATCGCACATGTTCTTGCGCCCTCGCACTCATAGATAGAATGCGGCACTTCTTTTTCTGAAATATATGCTTCGTAAGCAGCATCATAGATGATCACTGCGCCTGTTTTATTTGCATAATCAACCCATGTCTGAAGCTGTTCTTTTGTTACCGTAGATCCTGTTGGGTTGTTCGGGAAACACAGATAAATGATGTCCGGTGTCTCTTTTGGAAGCTCCGGTGCAAAGTTCGTCTCTTTTGTACAAGGCATATAGATGACATTGCTCCATGTTCCTGCTGCAGCATCATATGTACCTGTACGTCCTGCCATAACGTTTGTATCTACATAAACCGGATATACTGGGTCGCACACAGCGATCTTGCTGTCTTTCGAGAAAATCTCCTGAATATTACCGCAGTCTTCTTTTGCTCCGTCGGAAATGAAGATCTCATCCGCTTTGATGTCGCATCCTTTTGCCTGATAATCATTCTTCGCCATTGCGCTTCTTAAGAACTCATATCCAAGATCCGGTGCATATCCATGAAATGTCTCTGCATGTGCCATCTCATCAACTGCCCCGTGAAGAGCCTCAACAATTGCAGGTGCCAGAGGCTGTGTTACATCGCCGATACTCAGCTTAATGATCTCGGCTTCCGGATGTGCTGCCTGATATTCACGCTGTTTTCTTGCTACTGTTGAGAACAGATAGCTTCCTGGTAACTTCAAATAATCCTGGTTTACTTTAAACATCTTCTTACTCCTTTATCTCTGTAATGTCTATCACGCCGTCGAATACAACTGTTGCAGGTCCTGTCATAAATACACGATCCTTTTCTCTGTCCCACTCGATCTGCAAGTCTCCACCTAATAATTTTACCGTAACTTGTGTATCTGTCAAGTTATTTAATATACTGGAGACAGCTACGGCACATGCTCCGGTTCCACATGCAAGGGTTTCACCCGAGCCGCGTTCCCACACACGCATCTCTACCGTCTGTCTGTCGATACAGTGCACAAACTCTGTATTGATACGCTTCGGAAATCTTTCATGATTCTCGAACTTTGGTCCTATTTTTTCCAGATCCAGTCCCTTTACATCATCCACATAGATAACTGCATGCGGATTTCCCATAGATACTCCTGTCATATGGTACTCTTTCCCATCCACCTCAATTGGTTCGTCGATCACCTGTTCCCGCTCTGATATGATTGGAATCAGATCAGCCTCAAGTTCCGGTTTTCCCATGTCTACTTTTACCAGTGACACTTTCCCATCTTCTACGGTAAGATCCAGATATTTTATTCCTCCAAGTGTTTCCACGGAAATCTGTGTCTTATCGGTCAGCCCGTAATCATAGACATATTTCGCCACACAACGGATTCCGTTGCCGCACATCTCGCCTCGGGAACCATCTGCATTGTACATCTCCATCTCGAAATCAGCTGTTTTTGACGGATTGATCATAATCAGTCCGTCAGAACCAATACCGAAATGTCTGTCACTGACGAATCTTGCCACCGCCGGCGGATTGTCAATCTTTTCTTCAAAACAGTTGACGTAGACATAATCATTGCCAAGTCCATGCATCTTTGTAAATTTCATCTGTTCTTTCTTCCTGCCTTTCCTGCATCCGTTTTCTCTATAATATGTTTACTCTTTCATCTCTTACTCTGCCATAATGCTCAGTACCATCTCTGCTGTCTCTACCATATTCGTTCCACTGTCCATACTGCTCTTCTGAAGATAGCGGTGTGCTTCTCCTTCAGACATATTATTACGTTCCATCAGGAGTTCCTTTGCCCTGCGGATCGTCTCTTGCTGCTTTGGATCACGATTCTTTGATTCTTTCTTTCGTTTTTTTCGTTTTCTGTCCATGGACTGAAGCATCATGTTCATGGTATTCATAAGGTCGTATACCTTGATTGGGGTAGAAAGCCCTACAATTCCTTCTACATCCCCGCTGCTCCATTTATCCTGCGATGCGATCAGGAGCATTTCAAACGAATCCGGTAAATATTCCCGCAGCTGTGTATACATCATATCTTTCATGCGGTAACCGCAGACCACGATCCCGTTATCCACAGTATCTGCATAGTGCATAGCCTGTGCACCGGTGGAACACACGCCAATTACATCCATACCGCCCCTGGCAAGCAGATTTCTGATATTTGTTGCATTATCTTTATTCGGGAATACAACAATAATCCCTGTCACTCTGCCACCTCCTGTCAGATACTCTTTTGCGCGTTTCTGTTAAGTGCAAAATCGTATTACAGTAAGTGCAGATATTTTTCAAGCTCCCAGTCTGTAATTTGGATTCTATACTCATAATACTCTCTGGTCTTTGCTTCGATGTATTTTTTGGAAAGATCTTCCCCTAATATCTCCTGGATAAAGGTATCCTTCTGGAATTCTATTGCTGCCTCTCTCAGACTTCCCGGCAGTTTCTCAATTCCAAAGATCTTACGTTCTTCATCCGTCATCTCATATACGTTGCGGTTGACTGCTTTCGGAGGCATCAGGCCCTGTTTGATCCCGTCAAGACCCGCCGCAAGACATACCGCCAGCGCCAGATAAGGATTCGCTGAAGGATCCGGATTACGAAGTTCTACTCTTGTATACTCTCCGCGGCTTCCCGGAATCCGGATCAGTGGTGTACGGTTCTTTGCAGACCATGCGATGTATACCGGTGCCTCATATCCCGGAATCAGACGTTTGTAGGAATTGATACTTGGATTCGTGATAAATGTCAGCGCTTTCATATGTTTCATGATTCCGCCGATAAAGCAATATGCTTCTTTACTGAGTCCATACTCATCCTTCGCATCCTGGAATACATTGATTCCATCCCTGCTGATCGACATATTCAGATGCATGCCGGAACCATTGATACCGAACTTCGGCTTTGGCATAAATGTCGCATGTAATCCATGGCGCTTGGCAATCGTCTTTACAACTAGCTTGAATGTCATAATATTATCTGCAGTTGTCAGCGCCTCATCATAACGGAAATCTATTTCGTGCTGTGCCGGTGCCGCCTCGTGATGTGAAGATTCGATCTCGAATCCCATATCCTCCAGCGTCAGAACCATATCACGTCTTGCATTCTCGCCCAGATCTAAAGGCCCAAGGTCAAAGTATCCGGCACTTTCATGAGAAAGCGTAGTCGGAAGTCCGTCGTCATTTGTATGGAATAAAAAGAACTCCAGCTCCGGTCCCACATTGAATTCATACCCCATCTCTTTTGCTTCGGCCATGACCTTTTTCAGAATATATCTCGGATCACTTTCATATGGAGTTCCATCTGGTTTATAGACATCACAGATCAGTCTTGCAACCTTTCCCTGCTGCGGTCTCCACGGAAATATCTCAAATGTATTCAGATTCGGATACAGATACATATCGGACTCTTCCACTCTTGCAAATCCTTCAATAGCCGAACCGTCAAACATAATTTCATTATTCAGGGCTTTGTCTAACTGACTTGTGGTAATTGCAATGTTTTTCATGGTTCCGAAAATGTCTGTAAACTGCAGACGGATAAATCCTACATCCTCTTCTTCTACCATTCTTAATATATCTTCTCTTGTATAATTATTCATTCTACTGACCTCCACTCGATATACATCTTTTATGTGTCATGACTTCTTACATTGCATCAATAATCTGCTGTGCAAATGCATCCAGGTTTTCTTCCTGATCTGCTTTTAATGTCGATTTAACAGATAACTTCTGATCGAGTACTGTCATATTTTTCATCTCTTCTAACTGTTTTACGATCTGCTTCCCTGCTGTGGCAGCCCAGGTTCCGTTATCCATAATCGCAACTGTTCTGTTCTGCACCGCCAGTGCTTTCATATGTGCAAGCAGATTTTCAATCGGTGGGAAGATACCTCCATTGTATGTCGGGCATGCAATTACCAGATGGCTTACCCGGAAGATTTCTGCGATCAGTTCCGACACATCTGTTTTTGATGCATCGTAAACTGCAATATTTTTCACGCCTTTTGCACCAAGCTTTGCTGCCAGCGCATCAGCTGCCTGCTCTGTATTGCCGTAAATCGAGCCATAGATAATGGCAACTGCCTGCTCTTCCGGCTCATACTTACTCCACTTGTCATGTTTCTCGATAAAATAATTCAGATTGCTTCTCCATACCGGTCCATGAAGCGAACAGATCATCTGGATATCCAGCCCAGCTGCTTTCTTCAGAAGTGCCTGTACCTGCATACCGTATTTTCCGACGATATTGGTAAAATATCTTCTTGCATCATCGATCCAGTCTTTTTCAAAGTCCACATCATCATTGAACAGGTTACCGTTCAGAGCCCCGAATGTTCCGAATGCATCCGCAGAAAACAGTATCTTCTCCGAAGCTTCGTAAGAGACCATAACCTCCGGCCAGTGTACCATCGGTGCCATTACAAAATGAAGCGTATGGTTTCCAAGTTCCAGTGTATCTCCTTCTTTTACTACAATCTTCCTGTCTTCCAGATCCACATCGAAAAACTGTCCGATCATCTGCATGGTCTTCGCATTTCCGACTACTTTTGCTTCCGGATATAATTCCAGGATTCTCTGGATATTGGCACAGTGATCTGGTTCCATGTGCTGCACAACCAGATAATCTAAGCTTTCTCCGTTTAATGCATAAGCCACATTTTCGATAAACTGCATGGATGCAGATGCATCTACAGTATCCATCAGAGTATTCTTCTCGTCTTTAATTAGATAAGCATTATAAGATACCCCTCTCGGAACCGGAAATAAATTCTCGAATAAATTTAATCTTCTGTCATTTGCTCCTACCCAGATGATATGATTTGTTACATTTCTTGTACATTGCATGATTGATTCCTCCTGTCAGTTTCCTGTTTTTATTTTTTTAATGATTCAGGTTTTCTTTTTCCTGATGAATAGATTACATAGGTATTCCGTCCCTGTCTCTTAGCCTCATATAACGCTTCATCCGTTTACTCCTTTTATCTATACGCTTCCCGTCACATAATATCACATTTTTTAGCACATTAACGCACAAACTTTTAAAGTTTACGCATTAAATTTCATACAATATTATAAAACATTCATTTCTGATTACAATTTCAGTATAGCATAGTTCTAATAACGTTTTCCACTTATTATATTTTTTCTGATGTCTCCGTTTTGTATTTTTATGGTACAATAAACATATTATATCTTATATTTTATATCGCATACATTTGCAGAAAGGAGTCCTTTTGAAACATACCGCACCGACAACTACACTTGAGTCCCGGACATTATGGCACAATATCGTATCTACCATAATCATACTGGCCATTGCAACCATACTGGCATTTTCTTTTTTTCATATCACGCAAAGTGACCCTGCCAATATCGCATTGATCTATATCCTTGCACTGATCATAATCGCAAGAATCACTACCGGCTATTTTTTCGGAATTATTTCTGCTTTTTTTTGCGTGATATTTATCAACTGGTGTTTTACCTACCCATATTTTAAAGTAAGTTTTGCAATCAGCGGATATCCTGTAACATTTGTATTTCTTCTTACCATCTCCATGATCGTCTCTACCCTGACTACACGATTAAAAAAGCAGGATAAAATGATCCTTGACCGGGAGCGTGCGATCAATGAAGCCGACAAAGAACGTATCCGTGCCAATCTTCTGCGGGCTATTTCACATGATCTGCGCACTCCCCTTACATCCATCATCGGATCTTCTGATTCTTTTACTGAGAATTATGCAGCCCTTTCCGATCAGGAAAAGTTAGATCTCGTCTCCTCCATTAACGAGGATTCACACTGGCTTTTGAACATGGTAGAAAATCTGTTGTCCATTACCCGGATCCAGGGAGATACCGGAAGAGTCCGAAAAGAAGATGAACTGGTAGAAGAAGTAGTATCTGAAGCGATCACCCGTATAAAAAAGCGGATTCCGGATATTGAGATTCACGTAACTGCGCCCGATAACATACTGATCATTCCAATGGATCCTCTGCTGATTGAGCAGGTGCTTATGAACCTTATAGAAAATGCTTTTGTCCATTCCGAAACTAACCGGCCGGTTGAGTTGCAAATATCAGAAGAATCTGATACTCTTACATTCCATGTCATTGATTACGGAAAGGGAATTGATGAACAGACCATTCCTCTGATATTAAAAGGGGAATATCATGTTCCCAAAACATCGGATACACACCGTGGTATGGGAATCGGCCTCTCCATCTGTAATACGATCGTCCAGGCTCATGGCGGACAGATTTCCGCTCATAACCATGCACATGGTGCGGAATTTTTATTCACACTACCGAAAGGGGATATTTAATTATGATTGACAGTTATTCCATTCTGATTATAGAAGATGAAAAAAACATACTGGATTTTATGGCAAGAACTTTAAGATCCAATGGTTACAAAACCATCACCTCCGAAACCGGACAATCCGGACTTTCTATCATCAACTCCCAATGCCCGGATCTTATCCTTCTGGATCTCGGTCTCCCGGATATGGATGGCAATGACATCATTTCATCTGTTCGGAAATGGACAAGTTGTCCGATCATCGTAATCTCTGCAAGAGCCGGAGAACAGGATAAAGTTGCCGCTTTGGATCTCGGTGCCGATGATTACATTACAAAACCTTTCGGTACGTCCGAACTACTGGCACGTATCCGAACTTCTCTGCGTCACAGTAACCGTATGGCTTCCAATTCTCCTCTTTTTATCCGGCCATACAAATGTCAGGGACTGATGCTGGATTTTGAAAAACGTATGGTTACTCTGGATGGGAAAGAAATACATCTGACTCCGGTTGAATACAAGATTGTAGCCTATCTTTCAAAGAACTCCGGAAAGGTTATGACCTATGCTTCTGTCATGGAAAATGTATGGGGACCGTTCACGGATAGCAACAATCGTATCCTGCGCGTAAACATGGCGAATATCCGGCGGAAGATTGAACGCAATCCATCCCAGCCACAGTTCTTATTCACCGAGGTCGGTGTCGGCTACCGGATGTGTGAAGATGAAAATGAGATGTAAGCTGCGGACTCTGCACCGTTAAGAAGGTGTTAAGGAATCTTCACATATCTGTACATTCAGATCAGATATGTTATTATAGAAGTGAAGTGGCATATCGTAAAAGAAAAGTCTCATTCATTATTCTCTCAAAAAAAGGATGCACGTGCATGCATCCTTTTTTGTTACTTTTTTCTTCTGTTTTAATTTGAATGAAGCTTCTGAAAGAATCTTACATTTTACACATGCCAGATATCTCTGTTGTACTCTGCGATCGTACGGTCTGATGAGAAGAATCCTGCTTTGGCAATGTTCACGATCATCTTCTTCGCCCATGACATACGGTCTTCGTAATCTGCAAATACTCTTTCTTTTGTCTGAACATAATCCTTTACATCCAAAAGTGTCATAAACCAGTCTTTCTGAATCAGTTCTGCATGAATCTCAAGAAGTGTACGTACATCACCGATCTTCATCATCTCAGGGCTGATGATGAAATCTACCCACTTGCGGATATCTGCATCATTGATATAGTAATCTGCTGCCACATAGTCTGATTTTGCATAGTGCTCAATTACCTGATCACTGCTCTCACCAAAGATATAGATATTCTCATTTCCGACAAGCTGATGGATCTCTACGTTTGCACCGTCTTCTGTTCCGAGTGTTACTGCACCGTTCAACATAAACTTCATGTTACCCGTTCCACTTGCTTCCTTCGATGCCAGTGAAATCTGTTCAGATACTTCACATGCAGGAATCAGTTTTTCTGCCATTGTTACGTTGTAGTTCTCTACCATTACAACCTGCAGATATGGTGCCACTTCCGGATCATTCTTGATCAGTTCCTGCAGACACAGGATTACATGAATGATGTCTTTTGCGATAATGTATGCAGGCGCTGCCTTGGCACCGAAGATCATTGTGATCGGTCTCTTTGGTTTATTTCCGGCTTTAATATCCAGATATTTGTAAATAATATACAGGACGTTCATCTGCTGTCTCTTGTACTCATGAAGACGTTTGATCTGGATATCAAAGATTGCATTATCATTTAATACTACTCCGGATTCTTTTTCCAGATATTCTTTTAATGCAGTCTTATTCTGCTGTTTAACATCCAGAAGTGCGTTCAGAGCTTCTTCATTGTCAATCTGTGCAAGAAGTCCTTCCAGCTTTGAAGCATCTTTACGGAATTCCCCGACTCCATATTTATCCATCCATTCTACCAGTTTCTTATCACAGTGCATCAGCCATCTTCTAAATGTGATACCATTTGTCTTATTATTGAATTTCTCCGGATAAATATCATAGAACGGCTTTAATTCTACGTCTTTCAATATTTCTGTATGCAGTGCCGCAACACCGTTAACACTGAATCCATAATGCATATCCATTCTCGCCATATGCACACGGTTCCACTCGTCGATGATCTGTACATCTTTGTTATTATATTTTGCCGCTACTCTTGCCGCCAGTTCACGAATGATCGGCATTAAGTGTGGAACAACTGCCTCCAGATAATCAACCGGCCATTTCTCCAGTGCTTCTGCAAGGATGGTATGGTTGGTATATGCACAGGTGTTTGTCACAATCTCAATTGCTTTATCCATAGAGATTCCTCTTGCTGTCAGAAGACGGATCAACTCCGGAATTACCATAGAAGGATGTGTATCATTAATCTGGATCACTACATGTTTGTCGAGTTCTTCCAGTGCATATCCTTTTTCTTCACATTCCTTCAATATGAACTGTGCACCATTACTAACCATGAAGTACTGCTGATAGATTCTGAGCAGTTCTCCCTGTTTGTCACTGTCATCCGGATAGAGGAACAGTGTCAGATTCTCACGGATATCATTTTTGTCAAATGCGATTCCATCTCCTACGATATTCTCATTTACAGATTCAATGTCGAATAAATGGAGCTTATTTGTTCCGTTTTCATATCCGGTTACATCAATATCATATAATTTAGAATGCAGGCTGAAATCTTTGAACGGTACATCGAATCCGATTCCTGTATCAGTAAGCCAGCTTGTATTCTGGATCCATGGGTTTGGAGTCTCTTTCTGTTTGTGATTTTCAAATATCTGTTTGAACAGTCCAAGATGATAGTTAAGCCCGATTCCGTCTCCTTCCAGACCAAGTGTTGCAATGGAATCCAGGAAGCAGGCTGCCAGTCTTCCAAGTCCTCCGTTACCCAGTGACGGTTCCGGCTCTACTTCTTCAATCTCACAGATATCCTTTCCATTTGCTGCGAGAAGTTCTCTTACTTCATCGTATACCCCAAGGTTGATCAGGTTATTGGATAACAGTTTTCCGATCAGGAATTCTGCTGATATATAATATACTTTCCTTCCGATTTCCGAAATATTTCTTCCTTTATCTGCCGCAGCTTCTTTTACTGTTGAAAGAAGTGCTGCGTAGATCTCTTCATTTGCCGCATCTTTGATTGATTTACCAAGTGTCTGCTGTAATTTTTCTGAGAAATTCATAATTAACCTCCTGAATCTGCACTGCCGCATCATTATCCTGAATCTGTGTCTGATTCATTTCTATAAATTCTTTGTTTATCAGTTTCCGTTTGCTTTACACTGATATTATAATCAGATTATAACCATAATCTCTTGCATCATAGTAGTAAAAAGTAATACAATACTATCAAACAAACAACTTTTTGACAGTAGAAAGGACTCCAGTATCTGATTATGAACACACTCACCTACGAAAACCTCCACGAAGTAAAAAAACACGTCAGCTCCCAGTTTCCATACAACACCTATCTGTGCTCCATTCCATTGGACTTCACACAGGTTCCGCTTCACTGGCATAATGACGTGGAGATCATTGTAATAAAAAAAGGCTGTGGTATCATTTCCGTTGATACCGAGCCCAGAGCTGTGAAAGCCGGTGACATCATCCTGGTCCGACCGGGGCAGCTTCACTCCATTTCCCAGCATGAAAAAGACAGTATGGAATATGAAAATATCCTGTTTCAGAGCAGTCTTTTATATTCTGCTGATTCCGATCCCCGGACAGTCGAATATTTCCAGCCGTATTTTACACTGGAATACAAACTTCCATGGCTCTTTGACAATACCTGTTCCTCCCATGAAGAACTTTCTTCCTGTATTGATGCAATCGATGACCTCTGCGCTAAGCGTCCGGACTATTATGAATTATCAGTAAAAGGACATCTCTTTCACTTCTTTTACCTGTTATTCTCCTCCCAGGGATCACCTGTCACTTTCAGCCGCAGTAAATCTCTGGATAAGGTAAAACAGATTGTTTCCTACATTGAATCACATTACACAGAACCGATTACCGTTCAAAGCGCAGCAGACTATATGGGATTCTCCGAATCACATTTTATGAAATTCTTTAAGCAGCACCTGCACACAACGTTCACCAGTTATCTGAATGGCTACCGTCTTACCATTGCCGCCAGACTTCTGCTCACGGAAGATGACAGTATTCTGTCCATCTCGGAACGCACAGGATTCAATAATCTGTCTTATTTTAACCGTTTATTCAAAAAAGAATATCAGATGTCACCGAGAGAATACCGGAATCGTTAGTAAACAAAAAAAGAACAGCGTCTGAGATATTTCCCTCTCAGGTTCTGTTCTTTTTTTATTTTTATAAGATAAACTTACCTCTGTCTTACTTATATGCTCTTATGCAAATCCTACTCAACCTCTTCCGGTTCCATGCTTCTCATATGTTCCCCGTCTTTTTTGATCTCATATTTCTGATTATATTCATTCAGATAAGTTTTATATTCAGTGCTGTCGGAAGGATATACCTTCGAATTATGAATATGTGTATCCATATTCTCTTTATCGCTGTTCATAAGTGCAACCATCGCACTTGCACAGTGTGCCGCAATACGGTTAAAGCTGTTCAGGATATCTGTAAATACTGTTCCTTCTTCCAGACCGCATCCACCACTGCTCATACGCTCCACATGACGCATCTTCAGTTCATCACACAGTGTTGTAATGACCATACCAAGCGGTGCTACTCTCTGTGCCATCTCTTTATCATTCTCAAGGAACGCCTTGCATGTAAGATTAATCTCCTCACGTACCGCTTCCATGACAACATTCAGTTCATCCCAGGCATCTTCTGAGAACTGTGTCTTATTCTCATGCATATCACTGGACATATATGCAATATAAGAAGCATGATCTCCGATACGTTCAAAGTCATTGATCGTATGCAGATAAAGTGAAACCTGCCTTGTCTGTGCCGTGTTCATCTCATGCTTTGTAAGCTTGATCAGATAATCGCCCAGACGGCTTTCATACTTATCGATCAGGTCTTCCTTTTTCTGAACCTTGTCGAACTTACTCTGCTGGTACTCATTCAGAAGATTCATTGCACGGTTAACATTCTTACGAAGCTTCTTCGCCATACCGCTCATTGCTCTGTGGCACTGACCGATCGCAAGTGCCGGATACGCAAGAAGACGCTCTTCCAGAAGATCAAAGTCTGCTTCATCTTCCAGTTCTTCTGCGCTGTCTTTTACCAGCCAGCATACCAGCTTCTCAAGTTTATTAATAAACGGAAACAGAACACATACCGTTACCAGACGGAACACAGTGTTCAACAGGGCAATCGATACCGGCGACATAATATTGTCCATAAAATCAAAATGGACAAATGCATTGATCGTATAGAATCCGATCGACCAGATCAACATTCCGAAGGTATCATTTAATAAATACACAAGTGCGGTTCTCTTACCATTCTTATTTGCTCCGATCGCTGAGACCAGTACCGGACAGGATGCTCCTACACCGATACCAAGAATAATCGGAAATGCACTGGAAAATGTAAGGATTCCTGTTACCGATAAAGCCTGCAATACACCAACGGTAGCAGATGCGCTCTGCAGGACGGCCGTAAATGCAATACCTACCAGGATACCTGCGATTGGATTCGAGAACATCGTCAGCATATCAATAAATACTTTACTCTCTCTTAATGGTGTAACCGCACCACTCATTGTCTGCATGCCTGTCATCAGAATTGCAAAACCAAGCATAATATTACCGATGTTCTTGTGTGTCGTTCTTTTACAGATCATCCGCATGATCGTACCAATTACCGCCACGACAGCCGCTATCGTTGCAGAAGATAAAATCTTTGCAATACCATTCGATCCGTCAATATAGGAAAGACATAAGATCCATCCAGTGATACTGGTACCGATATTGGCTCCCATGATGATACCGATCGCCTGTTTCAGTTTCATCATACCGGAGTTAACAAAACCGATGACCATAACGGTTGTTGCGGAAGATGACTGAATGACACTGGTCACTCCTGTTCCAAGTGCTACTCCTTTGAGCGGTGTATTTGTCATTTTGTAAAGGAATGCTTCCAGTTTATTACCGGCAACCTGTTTCAGCCCATCTCCCATAAGGGACATTCCGAACAGAAACAAAGCGACTCCACTTAACAATGACAATACCATAGAAAATATTTCCATAATTTTCTCCTTTGTTGTCAGCTTATTTTACGCTTACTTAACATTCTTTTAAAATATTCTTAACCTTTTCTTTTTTATTATGTCACGTTAAACGTTTGATTACAATCGTATATTTGTCAGAAATCACATTTTTTTACATCCCGTAGAAAAATGAATCCCGTCAATTCCTCTTTTTTCATCAATTTATCCAAAAATTACGTTCTGATTTTATAATTCTTACCTTGCACTCAGACTGAGAATAAGCTATCATTTTGTCTATATGGGTAAATGTTTATACGGAGGAATATATTTGTGAAAAAAAAGGAACAGGAACACCTGATACAGACCGTCTATCCGGGTTCTATTGCTGAAGAACTGGAAATCGAACCCGGCGATGTACTGTTAAAAATAAACGGACAGAAAATTGAGGATGTCTTTGATTATCGTTATCTGATGAAAGATGAATATGTCGAAGTCCTGATCCGCAAGCCTTCCGGGGAAGAATGGCTTTTGGAAATCGATAAAGAGTACGACGATGAGCTTGGAGTTGAATTCGAGAATGGACTGATGAGTGAATACCGCTCCTGCAGTAATAAATGTATGTTCTGCTTCATCGACCAGATGCCTCCGGGCATGCGTGAGACTCTGTATTTTAAGGATGATGACTCCCGTCTTTCATTTCTGCAGGGAAATTATATCACCATGACAAATATGAAGCAGGCAGATATTGACCGCATCATCCATATGCAGCTCGCACCGATCAATATCTCTGTACAGACAACCAATCCGGAGCTCCGCTGTAAGATGCTGCATAACCGGTTTGCCGGAGAAAAGCTAAAATTTCTGCAGGATCTGTATGAAGCACATATTGAGATGAACGGTCAGATCGTATTATGTAAAGGCGTAAATGACAAAGATGAATTAAAACGTTCCATTGAGGATCTTTCCAGCTATCTTCCTTTTATGAGAAGTGTATCCGTTGTACCTGCCGGACTTACAAAATACCGTGAAGGTCTCTATCCGCTGGAACTCTTTTCAAAAGAAGAAGCCGGTGAAGTCATTGATATG
Organism: Dorea longicatena; assembly: GCF_024168045.1. GTDB lineage: Bacteria > Bacillota > Clostridia > Lachnospirales > Lachnospiraceae > Dorea_A. Next base: position 540,106 of record NZ_CP100126.1, on the reverse strand, counting down.
ATTGAAAGCTATCAGCCAAAATTCTATGAAGAATATGGTCTGCACTTCATACAGGCAAGTGATGAATGGTATATTCTTGCCGAACGTGATTTTCCGGAAGAAGAACGCTATGATGGATATATCCAGCTGGAAAACGGAGTTGGCATGATGCGTCTTTTAAAGACAGAATTCCATGACGCTCTGGAAGCTCTGAAGCAGAATGACAACTATGAGACCTGGAAAAATGAGACCTGCCGTACACTTACCATTGCAACAGGCAAGCTTGCCTACAGTACCCTTGCCGGATTCGCAGAGGAGATCATGAAAGCATTTCCATATATTAAGATCAATGTATTTGCGATCCGCAATGATTTCTTTGGCGAGACTGTTACCGTATCCGGTCTGATCACCGGTCAGGATCTCAAAGCCCAGCTTCTGGAAAAGAAAGCCTCCGGCACCGATCTTGGTGACACACTTCTTATCACATGCAATATGTTAAGAAGCGGAGAACAGGTATTTCTGGACGATATGACGGTACAGGAACTGGAAGATGCATTAGATATGACTCTGGTCGCCGTAGAAAACCAGGGACAGGAACTTATCGAAGCTATGCTCAATCATCACTATACGATGCAGCGTGACAATGATACAGACAGTTTTGTATATGTAAAAGGTTATAACTCATAGCACAAACGAAAACATACTTTCATTAGCAGGATTAAATTTTTCAGACAACACCAACAAAGAAAAAATACCGCAGCTTTTTCAAAATTTGAAAGCTGCGGTATTTTTTCCATTATGCCGGATTTACATGAATCATAATATGCTTTGTATTCGGAAACTTCTTTTCTACATTGTCGTGCACATCCTCTGCAATTGCATGCGCATCTTTCAACGAAAGTGTTCCATCTACCGCAATCTCTGCATCGATATACACCTTGTTGCCGAACATTCTCGTTCTTAACAGATCCAGTCTTTCTACTCCCTGGCTCTTTCTGATATAGTCTGCCAGTTTCTCTTCATATTCTTCACTGCATGAAGTATCCAGCATCTTATCCAGTGCATCTTTGAAAATATCAAATGCTACTTTCAGGATAAAAATACAGATAACTACACTTGCCAGCGGATCCAGCACAGGAAATCCAAGCATTGCACCACCTATACCAATCAGTGAACCAACGGAAGAAAATGCATCTGATCTGTGATGCCATGCATCTGCCATGAATGCTGCGGAATCCAGAATCTTCGCATAATGTCTGGTATACCAGAACATCCCCTCTTTTGTAAGAATCGACACGATAGCTGCCACAAGTGCGATCGTTCCCGGTGCCTGCAAATGACTGTAATCACCGGCTATGATCGTCTTCACACCACTCATTCCAATTCCAATACCCGTTGCAAGAAGAATGGCTGCAAGCACCATCGATGCTACACATTCCAATCTGTCATGACCGTATGGATGTTCGCTGTCCGCCGATTTCTTAGATAATTTTACCCCGAGAAATGCAATGAATGTGGCAAACACATCCGATAATGAATGAACCGCATCGGATATCATGGCTCCCGAATGTCCGATAATTCCTGCCAGCAGTTTGAACGCTGTCAGAATGACATTTCCAAGAATTCCCACGGTTGATAAATGATTGATCATTTTCTGTTCATTTAATTGTTGTTTTTGACTTGTCATAAGATAACCTCCATTTTTCATAATGTCATGTCTCCTATGGCACCTAAGGTGAGACTACTGTTCCTCCGTATTCTATTTACAAGACTGCTTTTTTGCAAAAAAATACACCTGTGGAACTTTCTACTTACTGTCCCACAGATGTATGATATATCGTCTCATCTGCTGCCGGTAATCGACCGGCCCGGCATGCACATCATTTTTCTCGATTTTATTCTTATAAAAAATGAATGTAGCCTGATCAGTTTGTACTGTTATCCCTTATCCGTATTGGATATATTCAGTGCAAAGAGATTTTATATATAATATTCGATTTTCATGAAAAAGTCAACTGCTTTTTCAGGTTTTCATTTCAGTAAAAAATAATAATTTTCTGATCTGCTTGAATCTATTTATCAGATATGCTATATTTAAGACACAAGAGGGAAACCGCAAGCGGCTACCCGAGTATAATTGTTAACTATTTATATAGTCGTCAACTATTCGCAGTAGTTGGCGGCTATCTTCGTTTTCCCTTGAAAATCTCATAACAAAGACTTACAAGGGCAACAATGAATATACAAAACTGAATCATGTCAGAATATGTAACCATCGCATCGCCCTCCTTTCTTTCGTCTGGAGGGTGTTTTTATCCCTCCAAAGTTGGAGGGTAGCCGCCTGCTTTTGGTTTCCCTGTCCGTATCATATCACAGCGTCATTAAATAATCAACTATATTAATTCTATTAGTATAGTTACATCTAGTCCTGTAGCGTTTTCAGATTATTTATATCCTCTTAAGTTCTTCTTAAGATTTTTCCGATTTCTTTAAGGAATTTAACATACTTTAGACATATTTGTTTTTTATAATAAACTCAGATAGTTGAGAGAGACAAAATCAACTATCTCCCCCTCATAAAGTAGCACACCGGGAATCCGGTGCAACACTTTACTCTCATTCCTTTAGATAACTATAAAACAACGAAGCCCGTTAGCCCTTGTGGTTAGCGGGTTTTCGCTGTTCTGTACTTGTTGCAAAATCCGCTTCGGTCAAATCTCGGTCAAATAATTTTCTAAAGAAATGTTGCACCTTTTCTATTCTCTTTCTTATTCTTGTTCTGATTATATGATTTCCTTATACAAATTCTGTAATTTATCCATTTCCGATTTTGCTTTATCATCTGTGACGTGCGTATACAAATCCAGTGTGATTGCTATGGAATAATGTCCGAGGAATCCTTGTACTACCTTTGCGTCAATCCCGGCTTCAAAACAACGCGTTGCAAAAGTATGACGAAATGCATGTGGATAAAAATGCGGAATCGGTATAAACACTGTCTTGTTTTTCTCTGCCTGCTTTTTTCGTTCCTTATTGATAGATTTTTCTATCCAGTCTAACGTCACTTGAAAGGTGTGTTCTGTAATCGGTTTTCCGTTCTTTCCAACAAACACAAGATTTTCAAATCCCTCTAATGGTTGCCATTCACTAGCTGACAACTGCATTTCTTTCAACTGAATCCACTGACGTTTTAAAGCCTTATACACACTGTCCTGCATGGGAATCGTCCGTATACTGTTCTTTGTCTTTGGTGTCTGGTACTTGAATACATACTTCTTTGTTTCCTTATCTTTGATATACACCAACGTTTTATTTACAGAAATTTCCCGTTTCCGAAAATCTACATCATCCCATGTAAGCCCAAGCAGTTCTCCGCCACGCATTCCCGTTCCGAGTGCTACCTGTATGAGATTCTCGTGTATTCTCTCCTTTGCGTGTTCCAATACTTCCCGTTGTTCTTTCACAGTCAGTACCCGTATCTGTTTTGTCTTTGTTTTGGGAACTTCCACTCCTGCACATGGGTTGAATGTAAGAATCCTGTTATGCACTGCATATTTGAACATAGCATTGAGAATATTATACACATCCCGTATAGTCTTTGTGCTGTAATCATCATCTGCCATATTCTGAAGCAGACGTTCCAAAATAATCGGATTAAAATCTGCCACACGTTGTTTTCCTATCTGCTTCTTTATGTAACGTCTGTAAAAATCATCATAACGTACTTGTGTACTCTCCTTGATAGTCCGCTTCTTATGGGTATTCAGCCAGATATCAAACCATGTATCCAGAGTGATATTATCGCCCTTTCCTTTCAACCCATGCTTGACTTCATAGCGTAAATCTTCCATTTCTTGAACTAACTTTTTTAAGTCCGCATTATCTTTTGTATACGTTTCTCCTTTGTAATAAAACCGCCCTCTGTAAATTCCGCTTTTTCTCTGCATAATTCCCGGCGGTAATGGATTTCCTTTTAAGTCCTTGCCCAATCTGCACGCTCCTTTCCGTGCAAGGACTATCAGAACTGGTCTGACAGTATTATATGCTTATTTGTGTTTATACTGCAATTACTTCATATTTATTTTTCAGATTATGCCCTTCGTTTTTCTTCAAAAACTGGTCTAAAACCTCAGAGCGTATAAGAATCTTATTTCCAATCCTTATGACCGGAATCTTCTGCCATGTAATCAGCTTTCGCAGATTATTTCTTCCAATTCCCGTATACTCTGACGCTTCATTCACTGTAAGGGCTTTCTTTGTCTGTATCGTGTTCTGTGTATGTTCTGTCAAAGATTCTCCTTTCTTCTTCCCTCAAAAGGAAAGATTTTTTATAGTCCTCATATATGCGTTGTTGTTCTTCGTTCATCTGCCCCCGTTCTATTAGCTGGCGGATATAATCTCTGTTATCCAGTTTTCCGATTTTATCCATTAGCTTTAAAGAGGGCGAAACTGCTACGTTCAGCCACTGCCATGTTCGTTCCAGTGTCTTTTTCTCTGGATTCATGGTCAACTTTATCTTCCCTACATCCTGCATGAGTTCTTCCCACGGGGGATAAGTAGGATAAAGCCGTTTTCTTGTAACCGTGCTGTTTTCCGGCTTCTGTAAAAACCGCACTTTCTCGTTTAATACAGACAACGCAATCCGTGCCACATCCCTGTCTTTCAGAAGTTCTTCTACTAATCTGACCGCTTTTTTGTGCCGGAATCGAAGTTCATATCTGTTCCAGTCCGGGTTGAGTTCTTTTCCGAACTTTTCTGCCTGTTCATATCCCTTTTCATAGAATGTAATCCGAAAATCACTGTGTTTACTGCCGAGATATAGTGTTTTTCCCTGCGCTTCTATTTCATCCTCTTTCAGTCTATCAGAACGATTCTCTGCTGTATCACGCAACTGACTAGATATCAGCCCCTCGTTTTTCAGACGAATCAATTCCGGGATAGACAGATAAGGCTTTGTATCGTCGATTGCCAAGTCTATCCTCGGAAAATTCACCGGGTATCTGCAAACTCTTTCCAGAAAATCAAACCATGTTTCCTTATTCATCATAAGGAAATTTTCATAATTCCTGCACCCCGAACCACTCATAAGAATCTGAAATCCCTCATACTGTGCATTTCCTGTCGGTTTCAGAATCTTGATATTGTCAAATCTTGCTATCAGTTCGTGTCCAGCAATTCCTTTTTCCTTACCATGCAGTTCCATAAAACTCAGTGGAATCCGCAAGATATCTTCTATGATTATGAACACGTCTACACCTTTGACAGTAATCTGACACCAGTCAATCAGTGCTGTCAAATCTTCTTTCTGACGAGTTACCCCCCTGTTAGTATAGGGGGGTTCTGAAATTTTCATTACCTCTGTTATCATCATCCCTGCCTTTCGTAGTATGCCGTGGCTTTCGCCACGTTCCCGGAACTTCCTCTACTCCCTTTGCTCCTTTCACGCTGTACGGAGCAGTCCGCAGAGAATTTCCGGGAACAGTCTCTACACGTTTCCTTTTCCGGTAACAACACGGATACCCTTGCAGGAGATTCTGTCCACCAATACTGGGAAGTTTCCTCTCTGCACATAAGGGGCATATACCGCTTCTTCTAGTTCTACCACTGTGTAAGGCTCTACCTTTGGAAGTTCTGTTGCTTCCAGACGGATATCTACGCTGTTTCCAAGTTTCATGCTTCCGAGGTGAAGTTTCAATGCTTCCACTTCCTCGGTTTTCTTCCGGGTTTCCTTATCATACTTATAGCAGTAGTCTGCTCCCATGTAACGGAGTTCCCCGAACGCTTCTCTGACCTGTTCTTTTGTCAATGTAATCTGCATGCTACATTTCTCCTTTTTTGAAATCATGGTGAATGAGTGTCTGGTAAGTGTGACAAGTCCTTTTCATATCCACGTCTATATTTATTTCATTACTTTTCTCCTTACCTCTTAACCTCATCATAGACCTGTTTTTTCTTCTTGTCAACAATTATTTTACTTTTTCCCTTACTTTTTATTTTTGTATTTCAAACGCTTAACTATATCTTTTTATAACTTATTATAATTTTACCCTTACATTTATCCTTATCTTGTGTTATGATGAAAACAGAAACGAGGTGTGCATATGTTTGTGAATAAAGAAGCAGTAGGAAAACGAATTTTACAGATACGCAAGAAATACGGTTACAGTATGCAGAAGTTTGGGGAAATCATAGATAATGCCCCGAAAGGCTCTGTAAACAGTTGGGAAAAGGGTGTGAATCTTCCCAATGAGAAACGCTTGAAGCAGATTGCCACGTTGGGCAATATGACGCTGAATGAACTTCTGTATGGTTCATTTAAAGAATATGTAGATATGCTTATCACAGAAAAACTGGGGATTGAACTGCCGGAAGAATTTACCAGAACTTTCTATTCTCTTTTAGAGCAGAACGGATTTACCTACGGGGATGATATCGAAATTGTCCGGCTTGTAAACGGCTTTCTGACTTATCATAACCTTACAACAAAAGAAACCGCCATTTTCTATCAGCCAACTGCATACTCCGGCGATTATTTTGACGGTATCATACAAAAAGCGGATTCTTCCGTTCTGGTCTGCCGGGCATATGCAGATAAGGCAAACAACACCTTACATATCATTCCGGCTTTTGAGAATGGACAGACTGAGGAAGTAGCAGACTTCTTTCATGCACTGAAAAGCATAACCGCTCCACACAACAACAATTATTTCACTTCCGGCTTTCTGACACTCGGACTGGCATTGAGAGATTCCAAAGTAATTATCTATGGAATTGATGAAAAACAGGGAACAGCACAGGTAATCCCTTACGAATATGATTGCGAATCAGACGCTTATATCCAGAATGAACATCTGGCATATACCAGACAGGATAGCTTTTTCCGAGAAGCCACGAAAGAAGCGGTCTATCGGAAAATGCAATCCGACAGAAGTAACCCATAAGATAAACAAGAGGACTTGCAAGGTTTGTGACCTTTCAAGTCCTCTTATGTATCATGATGGTATTGGCTGTGTCCGTTCCGTAAAGGACTGCCCTACGGCGTCTCGGCTTCGCCTTGTTCCTTTACCTCACTAATAATAATGTTCTGATAGCAGAACTCTTACTTATACTTTTATCTTACTATTCTTTCAATTTTTACCGTTTCACCATCAATATTATACTTAAAAAAATAAAATTTAATAACATTTCCTTCTGATACTTGTTCTAGATCACCTTTACACTTAGTACAATCTAAACTAACTTTTGTCGTATCAAAAAATAGACTACTTTCTTCCTTCTCATTTAGTTCTATTAAAAGTGTATCAAAAGTTTTCTCTACAACAACCCCACTCAAATGAAACCAATGAGAATTATCATCTCCACTAGAACGCAACTCCATATTTTGACGATTCTCCTTAAAAACATTTCCTTTTACGCCAAGCACAATTAATACTATTGCAAGCAAAAGTATGATTAACAAAATCAATCGTTTCTTATCCATTAAATGTAGCCCCCGATATGTCTGTCCAACTATCAAAATCAAAATTCAAATAACGTACTGTATCCCCCCATCCATCAAATACCATCAATGTATGTACTGTATTTCCAGAATTATATGCTCGCAAAGTTGCATATCCCTCTGCTGCCATTGAATGCCCCGCACGTTCTCCAGTATCACTGCTAATTATACCACAATGGACAACTGCTATATCTCCTCTATCAATGCAATTAGTGAAAAAATTATAATTGGGACTATAGTCAGTATTTTGTGTTACAGAAACATTCTTTCCAGCACAAAAGTCCACAAATCCAGGTCCAATATTGCCAATAGTTGTTGAACCATATGTTATTCCTCCACTCTCCGATGAAACTGTCGTTCCTGTTGAATCCCAAATATCCATATAATCACCTGCAATATCTGTATAATCAACAGCATTATAATATGCACCACATGCTAATAATGCACTAACTGCACATGCATAATGTCCTGTTACACTTTCTATATACGGCTCATTAAAGGAAATAAATTCTTGAAGATGATTTGTTGAAACAAGCGTGTAGTTTTCATAAACTTCAGCAACATCTAACAAAACCTCATCCCAAGTAGCTGGGTCTTTTCCCCTACTCTCATTCAATGACAGTACTGTTTTTTCTAATGTTTACTTTAATAATATATCTTATTTCCTATTTTGTCTATATTTTTTTATGTTTATTTCAAATATTTCATTCTATTTTATTTTTATCAAACTATTTTCAAACAAATCCAAACAAAGAATCTCGGGGCAAATTTCGGTCAAATCAGGATAAATAAATATAACACTTTATATGTAAGTCAATTTTAAAAAAGCCTGTAATTCCGGGCTTTACAACACTTTGTAACACAATATAAACCAGTTCGATAATCCCTCATTCCTTTAGATAACTATAACGACAACAAACGCCACAGGCCGAAAGGTTTGTGGCGTTTGTCGTTTCTTTTTTCAGCAAAATTTAATGCTTGTTTAAAAGTTATATGCTATAATAAATTATCAACAAAACCCTTATATAGCTTATCATTTTCTCTCATTTCCCAAAAAGAATGTTTCAAAGAAAGCAGTGGTTACTATGAAAGGAAAATATCTTTTTACAAGTTTCATTATGATTTCACTTATCATGATAGTCTCAGCCTCTTGCGGCAGTTCCAAAACTGACAAAACCTCACAGGAAACACCGGTAAACTACACCGGTGAAAATATCAATCAGCTTCTGACCTATACCGTTCCAGATGGATACCATATCGATACAGAGAATTGTACAGATAAAAACGAAGCTTCATACACAATTATTTTATCCTCTGATGACTTAGATGAAGAAGTATTTACTCTTGAGATTATCTCTTATAAAAAGCAAGGTGTAGCAATCACTGACGATTGCGACATTGATATGGACTACCTGTTAAATGTTTCCAAGGATTCTGTGATTAAAAAGATAACCTTAAACGACACATTTACAGTAGATGGGCATACCTGCAATGAAGTTACAGAGTACTGGCCATATGATCCGGATGAAGAATTCATTTCTTCATCCCAGAATCCTGTATCATATCTTTTACATGCTCTCGGATTCAAAAAGGAGCAAAAAACGATTGCATTTGAACAGGCATATATTCAAAATGGTGATTATATTATCGGAGTAGGCGTCCGAAGTTTCAATGCAGTGCAAGATATTGAAAATGATGTATTAAAAAAAGATTTGTATAAAATACTGAATTCCATAAAATTTTCAGGCAACCTATAACAAATCATCCTGAATATCTTCCTCAAGCATCCGTATCCCCGCAACACTGGTCACCGGCAGCGAGAACACAATCGTACGTTCTTTGCTGTCGAGACCGGCCTGCTCCATGATTGCTTTCATGATCTGATTCTTCTCTCTGCTCTTCGTTACGATCAGAATGACTTCTTTTTCTTCCACCAGTGACACCCCGAGATATTTCTTTGCAAGCTCCATCCCAGTTCCTTTTGCATGGATCACAGTCCCTCCGCCGGCTTTTGCTGCTCTTGCCGCATCCATGACTGTATCGATATATCCCTGATTCGCGATTGCTACCAGAAGTTCATAGTCTGTATCTTTCATCGCTGTCTCCTCCTCTTTTTCAAATTCCTGTTCATTTACAAGAAACTGCAGTGTCTTTCTTCCGCCCACGCTGCTAAGCGGCACAATGAACGATACCCCTGTCCCCGGTACATCGATCAGCATCTTCGTGATCAGTCCCCGGCGCAGCTTTTTCCACGTCTCTCCTGTAACGATTGCAAGAAATAACAACTTTTCCGATTCTTCCAGGCCGAAATAATCCAGCACTTCACTCTGTGCCGTCCCCCTTCCGATCGTTTCCAGAAATACAGGAAGTCCGTACTCTTTAAAAAATGTTCGGAAATCTTTTCGTTTGTTTCTGTTCGTGATGGTCACCATCATATATACCTTACTCATAAATTCTCCCTTACAGCTCTATAATATCCGCATCCCCATATGCCTCCAGCGGTAATACCTTAACAGGCTGCGCGAGCATCTCTTCTTTATCCTTCTTACGCTCCTGATACTGATACACCACGCCCAGGATCTGTATCGTGATAAGCGGTGTCATTGCTACCATTGCCACGACTCCGAATGCATCGGTTACTACATTTCCGCCAACGGCTTCACAGGCTCCCTGTGCAAACGGAAGTAAGAAAGTTGCCGTCATCGGTCCGGATGCAACACCGCCGGAGTCAAATGCGATTGCCGTAAATATCTTCGGCACGAATAACGTCAAAATTAGTGCCAGTGCATACCCCGGTACCAGAAACCACAGGATCGAGATACCTGTCAGCACACGTATCATCGCCAATCCAAGGGAAAATGCAACGCCAAGCGACAGACTATATCCCATTGCTTTTCCCGGTATTGCTCCGGATGTCAGCTCTTCTACCTGCTCCATCAGCACATATACCGCCGGCTCTGCCTTTACGATAAAGTAACCGATCAACATACCGATTGGAATGATCACCCAGCGGTAAGGAAGCCCGGCGATCACCTGTCCCAAATAATTACCTACCGGCATAAATCCTACATTTACTCCTGTCAGGAATAATACCAGTCCAATGTATGTATACAGGATACCGACTAAAATCTTGATCAGCGTTTTCTTTTTCAGTTTCAGGGACACCACCTGAAAGAATGCGAAGAACAGAATGATCGGGAGCAGTGAGCCACCGATTTCTTTCATATAATGCGGGATTCCTGACTCGAATAATTTCCACAATGCTACAGATGTCTCTGCATCTGGTATCACAGTCTCGGAATAGCTGCCGCCCTGTGGATGATAGATAATCCCAAGAAGCAGTACCGCAAGCACCGGACCGATGGAGCACAATGATACCAGACCAAAGCTGTCCGTCTCCGCGTATTTATCACTACGCACCGCAGAGAATCCGATTCCCAGTGCCATGATAAACGGTACCGTCATCGGTCCGGTCGTCACGCCGCCCGAATCAAATGCAATCGCCAGAAAGTCCTTCGATACAAAAAATGTCAGGATAAACACTACCGGATAAAAGATCAACAGCATATAGGACAGCGGTTTGGAAAATAACATACGCAGTACAGCAGCCACCAGAAAGATTCCGACTCCTACGGCAACTGCCAGAATCAGCGTCATATTCGACATTGACGGTACCTGCCCTGCCAGCACCTGCAGATCCGGTTCCGATATCGTAATGATGAAGCCAAGTATGAAACACAATCCAATAATCACGGGAAGTTGCTTCGACTGTGCAATCCGAGTTCCGATCCGTTCTCCCATAGGCGTCATCGACATCTCCGCCCCCAGTGTGAAGAACATCATTCCCACCACCAGAAGGATCGCTCCAATAATAAAAGCCATCAGAATGCCCGGCGGCACCGGTGCGATCGTAAAGCTTAATATCAATACGATCGCGATGATCGGTACCACCGCTTCCAATGACTCTTTTAATTTCTCTGATAATTTTGTCCGATATAAATTCAATAAATATTCATGCCTTTCTGTGTTAATTATTCTACAATTTTCTGACTATTCAATATATTCTTTATATTATCACAGAATTCCAATCCTATCTATTTTTCTACTGTTAAGATCTTGCTAAGAACGCTTACTCTGTAACCATATCCTTAGCAAATAATGCAGCTCCCAGTGCTCCACAAAGCTGTGCCTTATCGCTGATCACCAGTGTCGTTCCAAGCTTCTCTTCCAGTGTCTTCACCAGTCCTTGGTTCTTTGACACTCCTCCGGTCATCATATAGCGTTCCTCGCCGCCGACACGTTTTGCCAGTGCTGCTGTCTTGGACGCAACAGCCTTATTCAGTCCATGTACGATATCATCGGTTGCCTTATTCTGTGCGATCAGTGATACCACTTCCGATTCCGCAAATACGGTACACATGCTGGAGATTGTAATATCTTCCTTATATGACAGACCTGCCTTTCCCATATCATCCAGGCTCATTTCCATCGTTCTTGCCATCATTTCCAGGAATCTTCCTGTTCCTGCAGCACATTTATCATTCATAACGAAATTGGCTACAGCCCCGTTCTCATCCAGGCGGATGACCTTGCTGTCCTGACCTCCGATATCTATAACAGTACGGACTTCCGGGTTCAGGAAATGTGCCCCTCTTGCATGACAGGTAATCTCTGTAATACTCTTATCTCCATCAGAAATGGCCGTTCTTCCGTATCCGGTTGTAACCATTGCATCGATGTCTTCTCTCTGAAGTCCCGCATCCTTCAGTGCTTCTTCCAGTGCACGCTCTGCTCCGATTGCTGCTCCCGCACCTGTCGGCAGGATGATACCTGTCACGATATTTTGGTCTTTATCAAGAATTACTACATCTGTACTTGTTGATCCGCTGTCTATTCCGGCAAAATATCCTTTTCCCATCTTCAGTTCCTTCCCTTCCAGTTGTTCCATATTCATGCTCTCTGCAAATGCTTCTAATCTTGTCAGAAGCTGCCCGCTGCTCTGCACCGTATAATCCGATTCGATCTTCAGAAGCGGCACGGTCACATTCTGCTTGATCTGTGCATATTCAAAACTGTAAAAATCGCAGAATTTCACAGTATGATAAATGATTCCTTTTAATCCGGGATCGTTATATAATCTCTTTCTTCCGCTGTAATCCATCATTCGCATACATGGAATTTGTCCGAGAAGTTCTTTCGCATACCATGCCATCAGCTCATCGAATTCCAGATCTTTTGGCGGCTCTGCCTCGCCCACCGAACGGTTATTGACACAGGTATCATTTTCCACCGGATATGGCATACTTTTCTGTACCATATCAAAAAGTTCATTTCCCATACGTGCACCCAGCACACTGATATGCGGCTTTACGATGCGTTCCGGCTTCTTGAATGCCTGCCGGAACTTCTCTTCATCAAATCTGGTACCTTTATATTCTCCATATGCTTTCGCAAGACCTTTTAACTGCACTGCTGTACGTTCCCTGCTGCATTCTGCATCACAGTGAAGTACATCAATCATATATAAGAAATCCAGTTTCCCGCTGTCTTCCAGAATATCATACACACTCCGAATCGTGTCACAGCAGTTGACCAACACCAGTTCCTTTACTTTTCCACTCATAACAGCTTCCAGAAGGGCCTTGCCGAATCCACAGATATTCGGATGCGCTATCTGATCCGCATGGTCAAAGCCCTGCGGCATCTCATTCAGGTTCTGACATTCCCCGCCGAACGCTTCTAAGAGTTCGATTGGGGTATATTTACAGACATAATATGTTTTATTCATCGTGCGATTCCTCCTGTCTGTCCGTATTTTCATCCGTTTCTGTATTCAGCATCTCTAAGAATGCCCCGAGTCTGGTAGATGTCTGCCCTTCTCCGCCATGACTTCTGTCGCATCCATCGCCGTCCAGGATCAGAAGCGGGATTCCCTGTTCTTCGAATTTGCGCTTGGCAAGCTGTGCTGCTCCAAGGGTATGCTTACATCCCCAGTGTCCGAACCAAACAGCACCGTCTGCTCCTGTCTCCTTTGCATGACGGATTCCTGCTTCGATTCTTCTGATCGCGCTTCCATTTAATGCATGATATACCATACGTCTCGCCATTGCCTCATAAGGCTTCTCCGGATCAAAATCCGGCTCACAGACGTGACTCAGTTCACAGCCGACAATCTGTGCTTTTTCCTGAAAGCATAGCTCGTTCTTCACCGCATCAGACCAGAATGGGATCGTATGCATCCAGTAGATTTTCTTTCCTTTTTTTGCAGGAGCATTCTTTACGTCTTTCAAAAGGCGATCCACATAATCCTCTTCTTCTTTTGTGCCAAGCAAAAGATTGTTGGTCATTCCCACATAAAGAGGCGTAACCAGATCTGCCGGAACATATTTATCTGCACTTTCTTTCTCATACTGTGCAAACTTCTCCAGTGTCCGTTTGCTTCTTCTCAGCCGTTCTGTTAATGCCTCGTCTGTAATCTTTTTACCCGTACATTTTTCTATAAACTCTTTCAGCTTCCGAAGCTGGTCTGCCACATACTGTACATTGTCCTCATTCTGCTGCATCGGGACATCAATTGCAAAGATTGGCACTTCATACATTTTCGCCAACTTTTTAAACGTCAGAAGGTTTGCATCACAGGTCAGGTTCGTGTACACAATGCACTTTGGTTTCGGAAGCACTTTCTTCTGTGCCGCCCCGATAAATGTCTTATGATAACTGCAAAGTGTCTCAGAAATTCCTGTATTTTCTGCCTGCTGTAAAAATGCTCTTTCTGCCTTTGATGCAGAAAGATAACAGGAAAATCCTTCCACATTATACGGATGGATTCCTGCCTCCTGCAACAGTTCGCAAGGAGTAAAGATGCTGACTATTGCACTTTCCTGTGGTTTTTCCAAAGGCATAAGCATCGTATCCATCATAAGTCTTGCCAGATACCGGTCTGCCGGCATCAGTCTTTTGTCCGGGGCAAACCGGAACTTCAGATTCTGTGCCTTCCATCCGGTCTTTAAAAGCCATCTGGCTCTGTCCGGATCCTCATTACTCCATTTTTCTATATAATTTCCATATGTTTCTATGATCTTCATGTTCTCATCCTCGTCTTACCCTGTTGTCTGTTTCCATTTTTCTTCCTTATTCAAGTAAAAAAAACATTTAACATCATACTCTTCTTTTTTATAAAATGCAAATATACAGCAGCAATTTTCCGCAAATCTGCTGCTGTATATAGATATCAACGTATACTACCTTGTATTTTTTTGTTTTCTTTTTTCCCGTACAAGAACTAACAAGAATCCGGCTATTCCGATCAAAGACAGGATTTTTCCTGTTGTTGTACCCGGTGCATGATAGATGATCTTCAATTCATGGTTACCACTTTCAATCTTACACCCCAGAAATGCCGTATTTACTTTTTGTATCTCTGTTTCTTTTCCATCAATATAAATCTTAAAATGTTTATCATAAGGGATGGACGTAATAAACCATCCATCTTTCTTTACACGAATTGTCCCCTGGATCACGTTATCTTCTGTCTGCTTTTTGTCCACCTGGATTTCTGACTGATACAACAATTCTGACCGTTCCGGCAGACTGCCGAGATATGCCTGTACATGCCTTAATCGATATTTTCCTTTGCCAAATGTCACAGAAATATTATCTTCTCCATCCTTTAACGGCACTGCATAGGTAAATATCTTATTTTCATTATAATATACATGATCTTTCGCGCTTAGTTTGTTACGGATTCCGTTGATCCAGACTGCCACGTCCTTATTCGGATGTGCGTTGTCCACCCGGAATCTTAAAAAAAGAATCTGTTTCTGCCCCTCTTGCTGCATCGTTTTCTGCTCCGCTCCACCTGTAGTTCTATTATTAGCCATTTTCAGACTAACCGGCTCATAGGCTGTCATTATGTTCTGATCTGAAGATTCCGTATGTTCTCCAACAACCGCATATTCCAGAAATGCCGTCTGATTATATGGAAATGTAAGTTTCTTATATTCCTCTTCCGTCATCACACGATCTGTTGCATACATGACCGGTGCTGCATCTTTATTCTGATATATACCGGTTGTGCCGCATTTCTTAACCAGAGTATATCCTGGCACATCCGAATCTGATACGATATACCGCACTCCCATCATCCGTTGAAATACCGGATTTTTCGAAACAGACTGCATCATCCCATTGCGGAACGGTTCTTCCAGTCCGAATGTCTTCTGACGGAATGTCTGATAGTCCGGATTGTATGCAGATGAATAGATGGAAGTAATATTCTGATCCACATCCCAGATCCGGTTTAAATCTGCTGCATTTTCATCATCACTTCCCATCTGTTCTGTACGGTAATATCCATCATCATCTTTCAATGCTTCTTTTACGGCCTGTCTATTCTGTTCTTCCACAACATCCCGGTACAGTTTGCGGCTGACATACCTGTCCGGCTTCATCTGATAAAAAGTGTTCATCGTGACCGCCAGACATATCACCGACGGCAGAGCCAGCATCAGAATCTCTTTCGTCTCTTTGTGGTATCTCTTCAGCGCACAATACAGCACGTAACAGATCAGAAACAGAATACTTTCTGCAAGCAAGACTTTCCATATACTTTCCCCTATGCCTTTTGAAACAAACTGATTTCTTGCCATATAAACGAATATCGTTGTGATGATATATGGAATCATTCCTGCAATAAAAGACAGTTCTCTTTTTCTGCACTTTTCCAGATAAATGGAAATCAGATAACAAAGCAATGGCAGAAACGGAATAAAGACTTTATCCCTGATATATAGTCCGCCATTCAATAAGTAAGCAAATACCGGAATCACAAGTACGATCACACATCCATATGTGAGTACCTTTTCATATACTTTCCGATACAACAATCCCGTGAGCAGAACTGTGATCACCAGTGTCGTAAGTCCGATTCCATAGATACTATAAGCAAATCGTTCTACTGTGATCTGCGGAATAAAAAAGGAAGCAAACGATGTGTTCTGCTCTTTACTTCTCCCACCCGTCAATGCGAGTGCCGTCGGTACCAGAAAGAAACCACTCATGAGTACTGCCAGAATCATCGAACGCACGAAACACAATCCGTCCCGCAAAAAGCTGCGAACTGTGACCCTGTTTTCTTCTCTTTGTTCAAAATAGCGGTGCAGTCCATAAAGAACCAATGACAGCATTCCGCCAATACTGAAATAAAAACTGGTCATGATCATCAGAAATACACTAACTGTAAAAAGACCACTTTTTTCTTGCTCAAAATACCGGTCTACACCTATGAGTGCCAGACATAAGAACGGCATATAATCCACAAACATGATCTGCCCGCTGTACTGACCGATCATCGGTCCTGCCAGCAGGAACATCAGTGACAGGATAAAAGCAGTGCCTGCATCCGTCTTTCTGCTTTTCAGCCAGTAATAAAACAGCAGTACCGAAGCAGTCAGACCTGTTATGCTGACCGCCATGATATAATCCGACATTTTCACAAACGGAAGCAGATATGACGGCAGAATCAACGGACTATATAGTCCGTAATAAGCAAAATGATAAATATTCTGGCCGCCGCCCAGATTCGCCGCAAATTCGGGAAATAACTTTCCGGTTGCATAAAACTGCTGCCGGAAATAATCCGGCAGCACACTATGCTGACTGAGCCAGTCTACCTTTGCTCCAAAGATTCCATATCTGCCCACAAATATCCGGCAAAAAAAGAGTGTTAAGCCTGTAAGCAGCAGGTAAGGAATGTATCTCTTAACCTTGTCCATAACTCTTCCTCCGCAGATTTTGTGATAATGGCATCATCATGATCCGCTGTTCTTCTTTACTGGAATCCTTTAACAGGTATACAGGCCGGTTCTTTACTTCCAGGTATGTCTTGGCAAGATACTGTCCCAGAATTCCGGTACACAGAAGCTGTACACCACCCACGCCAAACAAGATACAAACCATCGATGGCCATCCGGCCACCGGATCTCCCCAGATTAATGTACGGACTACGATCGCAACAATCATCAGGAATGATAATCCGCAGAACAAAACTCCCATATACGCTGCAATCGACAGCGGAACTACAGAAAATCCCGTGATTCCCTCCAACGAGTAAATGAATAATTTCTTTACATTCCATTTTGTTTCTCCGGCAGATCTTTCGATATTCTCATATTCCAGCCATTTGGTGCGGAATCCTACCCACCCGAAGATTCCTTTGGAAAAGCGGTTATATTCACTCATTTCCAGCACTGCATCTATCATCTTACGGTTCATCAGGCGGTAATCTCTGGCACCGCTTACAATCTCTGTCTTGGAAATCTTATTGATCACGTTGTAAAACTCTTTAGATAAGAATGAACGGATCTTTGGTTCACCCATTCTTGTTGAACGTCTGGTTGCCACGCTGTCATATGCTTCTTCTTTTAAAATTCTGTACATATCAGGCAGCAGCGACGGCGGATCCTGCAGATCTACATCCATGATTGCTGCATAATCACCGCTTGCGTTTTGAAGTCCCGCATAGATCGCAGCTTCTTTCCCAAAGTTTCTGGAAAAGGAAAGATACTGACATCTTCCGTCCTTTCTGTGTAAGTCTTTCATAATCTCATATGTTCTATCGGATGACCCGTCATCTACAAATAGCAGTTCAAAACTGGTATGTTTTTTCATGCTGTCCATGACTTTTTTCATTTCTGCATAATAAATTGGCAATGCTTCTTCTTCATTGAAGCACGGGATGATAATACTGATCTTGTCCATAACAATAAGCCTCCTCATCTTTTTCTTGATGCTATTGTAGGCTTCGTTTCTTAAAGACATACGCAAATAATTCTTAAGATTTCTTAAAAACTTCTGTTATTTTTTAAAATATAAGTTCTATCTTCGTACCTTCACCCAGTTTACTGTCCACATGGATCTTCGCCCCATGAAGCATTGCTCCATGCTTTACGATAGACAGTCCAAGACCTGTTCCACCTGTTTCTTTAGAATGGCTTTTGTCTACACGATAAAAACGTTCAAAGATACGGTCCGTCTCATTCTCCGGGATTCCGATTCCGGTATCCGTAACGCAGACCTTCTTTCCCTGCAGGGTATTGCCTACCCAGACGATTAATTTTCCGCCTTCTTTGTTATACTTGATCGCATTTTCACAGATATTGTAAATCATCTCATCCAGGATCTGACGGATACCCACATACTCTACCGGTTCTCCCGTCACCTCTACATGCACTTTCCGCTTCGCTGCCTGTGGTGAAAGTCTGGTCAGAATCTCCCTCGTCAGCTTATAGAGATCTACTTCTTCTTTTTCCAGCTGCACATTGCCCTCATCCAGTTTTGATAACTTGATGATATCTTCTACCAAAGTGATCAGACGTCTTGCTTCATTATAGATTCTTTCCGCAAAACCTTTCATATCTTCCGGCTTTACCAGTCCGCTTTTCATGATTTCTGCGTAACCTGAAATTGACGTAAGCGGTGTCTTCAGCTCGTGAGATACATTTGCCGAGAATTCTTTTCTCATATTGGCAACTGCATCTTTTTCTTTATTCTGCTTGTCGATACTCTGTAAAAGAGGTGTTAATTCTTCGTACACGTCATTCTCCAATGGATTCTCAAGATCCAGTCTGTTGATCGGGCGGATCAGTCTCGTTACCTGCCATTTTACAAGGATTCCTGCAAAAGCCAGCATGATCAGTGTGATCAACCCCATCGCCGGGAATACCTTCATTGCTGTCCGTAATGCAGTATCTACCGTCTTTGATACTCGCAGGATATCTCCATTTTCCAATTTCACTGCATAATAGAACATCTCTTTATTCAATGTATTCGATTCACGGATATCCTGACCACTTCCGTTTTTCAGCGCAGCTTTTACTTCCGGCCGGTTCTTGTGATTCTGAAGGGTTACATCATCTTCTTTTGAGTCATATTTCACCTTACCATCCGGATCGATCAGGGTAATTCTTGTGTCCGCATGCACGTTATCCATCGTCTTCAGATAAGACTCCCCGGAAGTGTCGAGTGCTACGTTAATATAGTCCGCTTCCTGTCTTACCTCTCCTTCCATGATATGGATCGTCTGGCGATATACAACCAGCGTGGTGATCGCATAAGCTATGAGCATCGTCAGGGTAATGACAAGAATCATGCTGCTTTGGATCTTTTTTCTCATACTTTGTTTCATATTATTACCTGCTCATACGGTATCCGACTCCGCGGACCGTCTCAATCTGTTCGCCTGCATCTCCAAGCTTCTGTCTTAAAGTTCTGACATGCACATCCACGGTTCTCGTCTCCCCATCGAAATCATATCCCCAGATATCTTCCAGAAGCTGGTCTCTGGTAAGGACAATATTCGAATTCTTCATCAGGCGTTTCAATAATTCATACTCTTTCAGTGTCAGGTTCACCACTTCTCCGTGAACGGTCACTTCATGCTTCTTCGGATCCAGCCGGATCTCTCCGATCTCAAATGCATCCTCTCCGGATATGCTTCCATTTGCGCTGCGTCTTAATACAGCCTTGATACGTGAGATCAACTCCATCATGCCAAATGGTTTTGTAACATAATCATCCGCACCGGCATCCAATCCTTTTACCTTATCGTATTCTGCTCCCTTGGCTGTAACCATGATGACCGGAATCTCTCTCGTTTTCTTAGATGCTTTTAACTTACTCAAAAGCTCCATTCCGTCTTCTCCCGGCAGCATAATATCAAGCAAAACAAGCTCTGGCGTCTCTAATGCCAGAGCTTCAAGGAATGAACTTCCATCTTCGAATCCGCGCGCCTGAAACCCTGTGCTCTCCAGGGTATACACCACCAGTTCCCGTATGTTACTGTCATCTTCTACACAAAAAATCATTCCTCTTTCTCCTTCTTTATACTACAGAAGCCTTGTGGATTCCTGTGATAGAGAATTCCACCCACTCTGCGATATTTGTTGCATGGTCTGCGATACGTTCCAGATATTTTGCAACCATGATCAGATCAATCGCCTCTCCCCCCTGCTCTCCTTTATTTTCCGCAATAAAGTCGATCAGTGTTGTCTTCACTTCTTCAAAAAGTTCATCCACGATATCATCATCTTTTATAACTTTTCTGGAAAGTTCAAGGTCTTTTTCCACATATGCATTGACGCTGTCACGCACCATCTTTCCGGCCGCTTCTGACATTTTGATGATCTTTGGAATGTCCTGTGCTTCCGACTTCTCCTCTGTAATGATGATCTCTGCAATATCCGAAGCCTGATCGCCGATACGTTCCATATCTGTGATCATTTTCAATGCCGCTGAAATCTGTCTCAAATCTCTTGCCACAGGCTGCTGCTGGAGAAGCAGTTTCAAACAAAGTCTTTCAATATCTGCCTCTGCCTGATCGATCTCTTCATCTGCCTCGATCACCTTCTGTGCCTGTTCCATACTTCCTTCTTTTAATGCTGTTGTTGCTTTTCCGATTGCAACTTCACATAATTCACCCATACGTGTAAGCTGCTCATTAAGTAACTCCAGCTGCTGATCAAACCGATTACGCATATCCTAGCCAAACCTCCCTGTGATATAATCTTCCGTTCTCTTATCTGCCGGAATCGAAAATAATTTTTCTGTTTCATTATATTCAATGACTTCTCCCAACAGGAAGAATGCCGTATTATCAGACACACGTACCGCCTGCTGCATATTATGTGTTACCATAACGATAGTATAATCTTTTTTCAATTCCATCGCAAGGTCTTCTATCTTAGATGTCGAGATAGGATCCAGTGCCGATGTCGGTTCATCCATAAGGAGCACTTCCGGCTGCACCGCCAGTGCTCTTGCAATACAAAGTCTCTGCTGCTGGCCGCCTGACATTCCAAGTGCGCTGGTCTTTAATCTGTCCTTGCATTCATTCCAGATTGCCGCATCTCTTAAAGATTTTTCTACCAGATCATCCAATTTTGCTTTTGAACGTATTCCATGGGTTCTTGGTCCATAAGCAATATTATCATAGATACTCATTGGAAACGGATTCGGTTTCTGGAACACCATTCCAACTCTCTTTCTTAATAAATTTACATCGATATCACGGAAAATATCCTTGCCATCCAGAAGAATCTCTCCGTCAATCTTACATCCCTCTACCAGATCATTCATACGGTTGATTGATTTTAATAATGTAGACTTTCCACATCCGGATGGACCGATGAATGCTGTGATCTTATTCGCTTCTATCTCAAGATTCACATTTTTCAGAGCATGGAAATCACCGTAATGAAGTTCCATGTTCTTGATACTTATTTTACTCATGTATGATTCCTTCCTGTTTTTTTCTGATTTATCTCTGTACAGCTGCTATGCTTTTGTAATCCGTTTGGCGATCATGCCCGACAGGGTATTGATCACAACTACCAGAACCAGCAGTACTACAGCCGTCGCATAAGCCTGATTCATATAAAGGCCTTCACTTGACAGATTATACATGTGCACTGCCAGGGTTCTTCCTGAACTCAATACATTCTTCGGCACCTTTGCAACAGTACCTGCTGTATAGATCAATGCTGCTGTCTCTCCGACGATTCGTCCGATCGCCAGGATCACACCTGCAAGGATTCCAGGTATTGCCGATGGAAGTACGATCCGAAATACTGTACGTAATTTTCCTGCTCCCAGTCCGAAACTTCCTTCTCTGTAAGAATCCGGTACGGATTTCAATGCTTCTTCTGTACTTCTCATGATCAGCGGTAATACCATGATCGCAAGAGTAAACGCTCCTGCCAGAATCGAAAATCCCCATTTACAGGTATTTACAAAGAACAGCATACCAAACAGTCCATATACGATAGATGGAATTCCCTGAAGCGTCTCTGTTGTAAGTCTGATTACTTCTACAAATTTATTCCCACGTTTTGCATATTCCACAAGGAAGATCGCTGCGAAGATCCCAAATGGAACTGCGATCAGAAGTGATAACAGGGTCATGATCACTGTGTTGATCAATGCCGGCATCAGCGAGGCATTTTCCGATGTATAATGAAGTGAGAAAATGGATGGTTTCAAATACGGAACACCATGCGCCAGCACATATACGATCAGAAATATAAGTACTGCAAATGTCATAATTGCAGAAAGCATGACAAGAAGCATTACGATCAGTGATCCAGGAGTTCTGGTATATGCTTTTAACTTATCTTTCCATGTTACTTCATTACTACTCATAATTCTTCCCCCTCTTCAAAAGTGCTACACAGAAGTTCAGAAGAAGGATAAATACGAAGAGAACTACGCCGGTTGCAATCAGCGCTTCTCTGTGAAGTCCGGATGCATATCCCATCTCAATTACGATATTTGCTGTCAGTGTTCTGACTCCTCTGAAGATTCCTTCCGGCATTCTCGGCTGATTACCAGCCACCATGATCACTGCCATCGTCTCTCCGATCGCACGCCCGATTCCAAGAACAATAGCTGCCACTACTCCGGATTTGGCTGCCGGTAAAACAACAGTAAAGATTGCTCTTTCATGTGTTCCGCCAAGTGCTACCGCACCTTCATAGTACTGTGTAGGAACTGCTCTAAGCGCAGATTCCGTAAGTCCGATGATCGTTGGTAAGATCATCATTCCCAGAAGAATGGATGCTGTGATCATACTGCTTCCGTTTCCACCCTGATGAAGTGTTCTTCCGATTTCTCTTACCCACGGTACGAGAACTACAAGACCGAAAAATCCATAGACAACGGATGGGATTCCTGCCAGAAGTTCTGTTGCCATCTTCAGTGGTTTATAGATTACTTTCGGACAGTAGAATGCCATGAATACTGCTGTCAGGATTCCAATCGGTACACCGATGATAATTGCGCCGGCCGTTACATACAGACTTCCAATGATCATCGGAAAGATTCCGTATATGTCATTCTTTGGTTTCCATAATTCACCGGTCAGGAATTCCCCGAATCCGATTTTACTCATTGCAGGAATTCCATTTGCAAACAAGAAAATACAAATGAGTGCAACCGCCAGTACTGAAGCACAGGCGGCAACTGCAAACACTCCCTGCATGAATTTCTCTGTCCATGCTTTTGATTTCATATTATTTCACTACCTCATCCCATGTGGTTGCATCACCAGTGTAAATTGTCTTTACCTGATCACTACTGAGTTCATCTGTTGTATTGTTTTTATTTACAATAACTGCAATACCGTCTGTAGCAATTACCTGGCTGTCCAGTTTATCTTTTTCTTCATCCTGTAATTCACGTGATGCCATTCCGATATCATAACTTCCATCGATTGCTGATGTCATACCTGTTGTAGAGTCTGTAGTCTGAAGCTCAATCTCTGCTCCTGTATTGACTTTCTTATATGCCTCGATCAATTTTTCCATAACCGGTGATACGGAAGAGGATCCGCCGACAACTGCTTTTCCGGATGGCTTGCTTCCCGCATAAGCTTCTGCTGAATCGTCTCCGATATATCCGTTGTCTGAAATTACCTGCTGTCCTTCTTTACTCATGATATAAGCAATGAAGTCTTTTACCACTTCGTTATCTGCACCTTTCTTTGTTGCAATGTTAAATGGTCTGCAAATTTTATATTTTCCATCTTTGATGTTCTGCTCTGTAGCTTCTTCTCCGTCAATCTTTAAAGCTTTTACTGTATCATTTAATGATCCGAGTGATACATAACCGATTGCATAATCATCTCCGGCTACTGTTGTAAGCATTACGGATGTGCTGTTTGTGATCTGTGCATCATCTGTTGTCATATCAACTTTTTCACCGTCTTTCTTTTCTTCAATCCCGAAAAGTTCGATGAACGCTCCTCTTGTTCCTGAGCCATCTTCTCTTGAAACAATTGTGATATCATTTGAAGAATCCCAGTCGCTTTCACTCTTGCTGCTCTTGTCATCTGAGGAAGCACTGTCGGAGCTTCCACATCCGACTGCAAGTCCTGCTGTCATTGTTGCTACTGATAAAATTGCAATAAACTTTTTCAACTTCATAATCATACTCTCCTTAGATTCTCATCTTTTTTCATTCTGATTTTTTTCCCTGTCGCTTTCGACAATAGTTATCTTAAGGGACCTATGTTAAATCCAAAATCCGTGGATTGTTAAATATATGTAAAGTGTATGCAGAAATTTTATAGAAATGTAAAATCACTTTTTTCACAGCCGGATTTTATGACTGTGCGCTTTCAAATTGAATTTCTTAATTTTTCATGCTATAATTCCTCTACAGGACTGTCTGAAAATGCTTTTTCTGATATGTTCTTATTACTTATTTACAAAAACAAACAGAAAATTTACATTATAAAAAAGAAAGAGGATTATAATTCTATGTGGATTGCAGATCAATGGAAAGATTATGAAGTAATAGATTGTAGTAAAGGTGAGAAATTAGAGCGCTGGGGACAGTACACTCTGATCCGTCCTGACCCGCAGGTTATCTGGGATACCCCGAAAACCGAGCGTGGATGGAAACATATGAACGGCCACTATCACCGCAGCAAGAAAGGCGGCGGGGAATGGGAATTCTTCAGTCTCCCGGAACAGTGGCAGATTCATTATAAAGAACTGACATTTAATCTGAAGCCTTTCAGCTTCAAGCACACTGGACTTTTCCCGGAACAGGCAACGAACTGGGACTGGTTCTCTGAGAAGATCAGAAATGCAGGAAGACCGATCAAAGTACTGAATCTCTTTGCTTACACAGGTGGAGCTACTCTCGCATCCGCTGCTGCCGGAGCAAGTGTTACACATGTAGATGCTTCTAAAGGAATGGTTGCATGGGCAAAGGAAAATGCAGCCTCTTCCGGATTATCTGACAGACCGATCCGCTGGCTGGTTGATGACTGTGTAAAATTCGTAGAGCGTGAGATCCGCCGTGGCAATCACTATGATGCCATCATTATGGATCCTCCGTCATACGGACGCGGACCTAAAGGAGAAATTTGGAAGATCGAAGATGCAATTCATCCGCTGATCAAACTGTGTACACAGATTTTGTCGGATGACCCGTTATTCTTCTTGGTCAATTCTTACACAACCGGACTTGCACCGGCTGTTTTGACCTATATGCTCGGAACGGAGCTTAAGAAATGGAACGGACATGTGGATTCACAGGAGATTGGACTTCCTGTTACACATTCCGGACTGGTGCTGCCTTGTGGAGCTTCCGGGAGATGGGAAGCGGTTTAATGCAATAGGAACTGAATTTCCTGGTCCCGAATAAAATATAGAAGCGCTTTCTGTGCCTAAAAGTTTCTAACCATGATCTCATATACACAGAAAGCGCTTCTATATTTTTATTCAGTTACGTTTTCGCATACTCTACTCATTAAACAACTTCTCATGAATGTTTTCTATATTCTTTATACCATTTTTCTGCTTCTTCAGTGGTCATATGCATTCCTTCAGCCAGTTGTTGAATTGTTTCATTTTTACCCAGATTAACAAGTTCTGCCAAATGTATAATTGCTCTAATACCTTCGATTCTTCCTTCTTCACGGCCACGTTCTATCCCCGGCTTCTGTAAAATCAATCATCAGTTCGCCTAACGCAACAATATCAACCTCTTTTTCCATTCTTCAGATCCTCCACAATTTCATTATACCGTTTTTTATTTAACCGGTAGAAAAATAATACAACAGCTGTTACAATCCACAGAATCCCCGGAATGGTTGTAAATGCATATTTCATAATACTGATAACCGTATCATTTTGTGCCTGATTTGCCACGTATCCATATTTTCCAAGTAATGCCGCAAGCATCGCTGTACCGATCGCCATTCCAATCTTATTTCCAAGAGAAACGAATGCATATTGAAATCCATCATTCCGAAGTCCGGTTTTCCATTCTCCGTATTCCACACAGTCCGGAATGATTGCATAGATTGCTGTATTAAATCCTGAAAAAAAGAACTGTGTAACACCTGCCAAAATATAGAATACAACTGCTGAATCTTTTACATTAAAGAAATACATTGCCAGCATTGAAATACCTGTTAAAAAGGCAAATATCGAAGCTGTCCTTCCTTTATTGTTAAGTTTTCGGAATACCGGTTGAAAACATGCGGCACCGATAATGGATGGAATAATAATGCACATAGAATAAGTAGTATAATAAGATGCATTTCCTTCTACATATGTAAAATAATATAAAATGTCAGCATTTCTTCCATATAATGTAAATCCAAATAAAACCTGTCCGATTAATGCAAGTATATACGGTCTGTTCTGCATCACGGCTTTTAACTGTACTTTAATTGATATTTTTTCCTTTTCCGGAATTGTCACCTGCTCCTTCGTCTTCGCAAAGCAGAAGAAATGGCATGCCGCAAATATACATCCATAGATAATTGCTACAAATAAATATCCGTTCTTCGCACTCTGGCTTCCCAGCTTTCCAAGCAAAGGTACTGTAATAATGTTGATAATCCCGATTGCAATCATAGCCGCAACCGAACGCGAAGTATTAATTTTTGCCCGTTCATCAATGTCCTGTGTCATCGCACCGCAAAGTGTTCCATACGGAATATTTACACATGTGTATCCCAGTACAAGCAGGCAATATGTAATAATCATATAGATAATCTTTGCCGTATCTGGCCAGTCCGGATGTGCCCAGAATGTCAACATTAAAAGCACTGCCGTAATGGGTGCTGCAACAAGCAGCCATGGACGGTAACGTCCCCATCTTGTTTTTGTCTTATCCGTCAACCCTCCGACAATCGGATCATTAATCGCATCCCAGAATCTTGAAAATAACATCAATGCTGAAACAGCCGCCATACTGATTCCAAACACATCTGTATAAAATATCATTAAAAAATTACTTACAAACATCCAACTGAAATTGCATCCGACATCACCAAATCCATATGCAATTTTACTGATCAATGGCACTTTTCCATTCTTACCCTCGTTTCCCATGGTTCCTCCTTATCAGAGTTTCTGACAAAACTTCTGTTCTCTCCTGATCTAATCTTTATTCCTGTACATTAATGATTACTTTCATCGTTGTTTCTCGGTTATCATCGATATACTGATAAGCTTTCAGATACTCCTGAAATGCAAATGTTTTTGAGATCAGTGGTCTTAAATGAACCTTTTCTTCATTTACAAGTCTGATTCCGTCAACATAGTCATCGTGCCGGTACATCATTGTGCTCTTGATATCCAGTTCGTGATCATTAGCCACTGCAAGATCAATCTCTGCCATTCCTGCAAACACTGCAACCAATACAATAATGCTTCCTTTTCTTGCATACTTGATTGCCTGTCCCATTGTGATGTTATTTCCTGCACAATCATAAATCACATCGGCTTTGTCTGGTCCGAATGTTTCCAACATTGCTTCACCGAAATCTTTTTCTTTTGTATTCACACAGACATCAATGCCACATTCTTTCGCCTTATCCAGACGGAGATCACTGACATCCGTGATCATAACTTTTGCTGCTCCCATTCCCTTTGCTACCTGTGCCACAAGATTACCAATCGGACCGGCACCAAGCACGGCAATGTTCATTCCTTTCACATCACCAACCTGCTTTACTCCGTGAACTGCAACAGCCAGTGGCTCGATCATTGCACCTTCTTCATATGACATTTCTTCCGGAATTGGTGTTACTTTCGATGCATCTACTGCAAAATATTCTGATGCTGTTCCGGTTGTCTGGAATCCCATAACTTTTAATTCTTCACACAAATTGTATTTTCCGTGTCTGCATGGATAACATTCTCCGCAATAAACCTGTGGCTCAATTGTTACTTTCTGACCTTCGTGAAATACTGTCACATCTTTCCCAAGTTTTACAACTTCACCGGATACTTCATGTCCCTGTGTTACCGGATATGAGGTAAATGGATGCTTACCGTGATATACATGAATATCAGAACCACAAATGCCGATATTCATAATCTTTACCAATACCTGATCATCTTTTACCTCCGGAACTGGTACCTCTCTGAAAATAATCTCTCCTGGTTTTGTCATTACCTGCTGTAACATATTGTTTTTCTCCTTCATTCTTTTATCTTATCTTTTATTAAATGTTTTATTAAAGTAATTACATTATTGTACAACCACTCTATTTTGTCAATATATGAATGCCTATTTCTACTTGTTGCACAAGTTTGATCAACTTTTTTATGCATATTTACCAACTGGATATACATAGAATTTGCCACTGGCAACTTCTCTTGCATACTTAGATATCTATAAAACCTGCCAATTGCAGCTTCTTCCGAACATCTGACAATAAAAAAAAGAGGTAAATATTCAAAGTCCGTAATCATTACGAGCCTTGAATTTCACCTCAGTTTTTCATTCTTATTCTTTTTCCTACAACATATCAAATTTATAAATGCTGTATATATTCAGAGAGGAAATGTTTTGCCGCTCCGACAGCTGATGCCTCTCTTTTATAGGAGCAATTTTTTAAGTAACGTACATCATGTTCAAAACCATTATATGCCATCACTTTTTCCCCCAGTGGTATCATATACTCTGATAAATACCCCCCGACTTCTCCTCCAAGTATGATATCTGTGTCATACGCCATTCGCAGATTGGAAATCAAAATAGCCAGATTATCCAGATACTGATTCCATTTTTCCACAGTCTTTGTATTTTTCTGCTCCACTTTTTCCATAAATTGTTCCAACGTCATTTCCTGCTCTTCATCAGTCAATGCACTGGCTGCGCAATAGGCATCTGCACACCCGGCTTTTCCGCAATAACATTTCTTTCCTCCCGGCACCAGAATCATATGTCCGAATTCTCCTGCTTTCTGATTCTGACCAGCCACCAGTTTTCCATTAATACAGAATGCGCCGCCTAATGTATTGTTGAGCGAAAGATACACAGCATCCTGATATTCATGCATATCTTCTGCCATCATCGCAGCATTTGCATCATTTGCAAAATACACCGGATAAGAAAATACCTGTTCCAGAAAGCTCAGACTGAAATTCTCCAATTGCAGTGCATGAGATTTCACAACCATTCTATTCGCCTGATCAATAATACCGGGAATCGAAATTCCGATTCCTAATATCTTTTCCCGGTCTTCTACATCCTTCAGGAAGTCCTCCACCATTTCAGCTACTTTTAAGCAATAAGATGTTTCTGTTGAAAATTTTAACCGCATCCAGATTATTTTTTCTATTTCATACTGCATGTTCAGCAATACGATTCCCAGATGATTTGCTGTGATCACTACACCGACTGCATATTTATATGCCGGATTAATCCCTATCCGTTTTGCTTTACGACCGCCGGTAGATTCATATTCTCCTATCTCGATGACCATATTCCGGTCGATCAGTTCGTTTACATTAGAAAGCACCGTCGGCATACTTAAGCTCAGATTCTGCGCCAGTTCTGCCTTTGATATAATTTTATTATTGATGATATAGTTTACAATTTTAGATTTTGTAATATTCTTTTTTTCATTTCGCCCTGCCATATCAGACCTCTTTTATAAATTATTTTACAAAAGTATCTTAGTCCTTTTTTGCTATTCTGTAAAGAATAAATATGTTGCTTCTAAAAAACTTTTTCCCAAGGCACAAAGATATAAAACAAGCCACCGGGACAGATACCACTCTTTTTTCTCCATCCCAATGGCTCAATTTAATATTCCTATTACATCTGCCAACGAATCGCAGACCCGGTACGTAAGTTTCCGTATCTCCTCCGTCGGCTGTACAAGATCCGGCACCATGATCACCTTCATTCCTGCCTGATGTGCTGACAGGATTCCTCCCGGAGCATCCTCAAACGCCATGCAATATTCCGGCGGTATTCCAAGACTTTCACTTGCTTTCTGATATATCTCCGGATCCGGCTTTGCTTTCTTAACCATATCTCCACAGATCACACTGTCAAAATAGGGATCTATCCCGGCCCGGATAAGATTCCCCATAGCATACTCTCTGCTGGAAGATGTCGCTACCGCCATCTTATATCCTTGTGCTTTTCCATATGCCAGCAGTTCTTTTACACCTTTTTTCAGTGGAAGACCTTCTTTATCCACAATTTTCCAGAAGTTATCCCGTGTCAGTCTTCCAAATTCTTCAAATGGAAAGTCTTCCCGGATATATTTTCTGAAATATTCATTCCTGCCTGTGCGGTTCATTCCAAGTGTGTGATAGATGACATCCCCCATATGTAGGATTCCCAGTTCATCACCTGCCATCTTCCAGGAGCGCTGTACAATTCTTTCAGAATCAAATAACAGACCATCCATATCAAATATAAATGCTTTTATATCCATTTTAGAACTCAATGCCTCTTCCAAGTGCATCCTTCAGATAATCTGCAACTTCTTCTAATTTATGTATGGCTTCCATCTTCTCTTCAAACTCGTCCCCGACAGATTCTTTATTAATAAGTGCCTGTTGGATTTTCTTTACATCTTTGATCAAATTCTCTGTCATATCAAAAGCCCCCTTTTTATTATCTTGCAGGAAATTTACTTTCCGATAATCGATTTATCCTAATGTATATATTATGATTATAGCATAATTTTTTTACTATTCTCTGAAATTATGTTACATTTTAATTAATTTTTGCATATTATCATTTTTTTCAGATTTGTTCATGCATCATTCTGATAAATTCCTCCATCACACGTGTTTTGTACTTGTGTGTTTTGTAGTAAAAGAAGACTTTTCTCTTCGCTTCTTCTCCGTCTAATTTGTAATACACCAGGTTTTCAAATGTCGGGAGCTGGCTTACCAGGATATCACTGATGAATGTTGCTCCAAGCTGCGTAGACGAGGCCATATATGCTGTCGACTGCTGATTGAATTCCAGCACGATATTGGGCTTAAATCCGACGTTTCGGCACAGCCTGTCTCCTCTGGTTCTGGTATCATTTCCCTGTGTCAGCATAATAAACGGAAGATCCGCAAATCTCCCTAACGGAACTGCCGGATATTTCTGGTTCAGATAATTTTTATTTTTGATATTCTTATAAGAAAGCTGATACATTCCCAGTTCTTCATTTACGGCAAAATGTTTCGGAACCGCAAGTAATATATTTTCTTCGCAATATAATTCTTTATTATATAGAATACTGTCATAGTGATAATTATCAATGACAAAATCCAGCGCATTACTGCCCAGCATTTCTTCCAGTTCGGCTGTATTCCCCTCTATCAGCTGAATATGTACATCCGGAAATTTCTGATTAAATTGGGTGATCAGAGACGGTACCACATATGCGGCAAACAGCGTACTTGCTCCTACTGCAAGATTCCCCGTCTTCAGACCCGCCAGGTCATTGATGTAATTCTCTACCCGCTGTTCGATCTGGGTGATCTCCTCCGCTGCCTCAATATATACTTTTCCGACCTCTGTAAGCTGGAGCGGTGTTGTACTTCTGTCAAATAACGGTTCCCCGATAATCTCTTCAATCTTTTTGATCCTTGCACTCAAAGACGGCTGACTGATGTACAGATTCTGTGCCGCTTTGGTAAAACTTCTTTCTTTATACACTTCATAAACATATTTTTTCCATACAAACATACACGTAACCTCTCATATCCTGCTATCATCTGTTTTCCCTTTTCACATGACAGCTATAGTCAGACTCTTATAATTGTTATAGCACTATAAGTATTGGATTCTCTGTCCACACGGACGTATCATTATATTAATAAAACAATTATTCCAATATGAATTTGGGGTTTATTGGAATAAAGATAAAATAATAAAGCGGGGAATAAAATTATGAAACCAATCGTACGCGCCGGGCGCATGAAACCAGTACACTCTGATATCCGTGGTCCATTATTCGTAGAAGCTATGAAACGCCAGAAACAGGGGATCGATATCTTAAAATTAAATACCGGGAATCCTGCAACCTTTGGCTTTGGTCTGCCTGACAGCATCAAAAACGCTCTGATGAAACACATGCAGGACGGTGTCGGCTACTGTGATTTCAAAGGAATGCCTCAGGCAAGACAGGCAATCTGTGATTATGAGACCAGTAAAGGTATCAACGGTATCACATCAGATGATGTATTCATCGGTAACGGTGTCAGCGAAGTGGTATCTTTCGCCTTAACACCTTTGTTAAATGATGGAGATGAGGTCTTAGTTCCTTCTCCTAGTTACTCCCTTTGGGGCAATTCCGTATATCTCGAAGACGGTAAACCGGTCTTCTATACCTGTGATGAACAGGCCAACTGGTATCCGGACATTCAGGATATCCGTTCCAAGATTACAGATAAGACAAAAGCAATCGTTATCATCAATCCGAACAACCCGACCGGTGTTCTCTATCCGAAGGAAATCCTTCTCGAGATCATCCAGATTGCAAGAGAATTCGGCCTTCTGATCTTTGCAGATGAAATCTATGACCGTCTCGTTATGGATGGCAAACAGCACATCTCTCTTGCTTCACTGACAGAGGATGTTCCGGTCATTACATTAAACGGTCTGTCCAAATCACACTGTCTGTGCGGATACCGCTGCGGATGGATGGTCATCAGCGGTCCAAGAGAACTGACCGAAGATTACAGACAGGGCATCATCCAGTTAACATCTCTGCGTCTGTGCGCCAATACCATGGCACAGATCGTCATCCCTGCAGCTCTTGATGATATGGATACACCTGCTTCTATGGTACGGCCGGGCGGCAGAATCTATGAGCAGCGTGAAGCGACCGTTCGTGAACTTGAGAAGATCAACGGTCTGTCATTTGTAAAAAATGACGCTGCATTCTATGTCTTCCCGAAACTGGACGTGAAGAAATTTAATATCACCAATGACAAGCAATTTGCTCATGATCTGCTGGATGCCACCAATATCCTGCTCGTTCCGGGCAGTGGATTCGACTGGAAAGATCCGGATCATTTCCGTATTGTCATGCTTCCGCAGGCAGATATCTTAAGTGATGCGATTCGCCGGATGGGAACATTCCTTGACGGATATAAGCAGAAATAATATGAGCAACAGCCATCCTTAAATAGTACATAGATAAAATACATTCCCGATAAAAATCCAATCTCTCTTTTTTCGTCGATGTTTCAGTTATCCGGGAATGTATTTTTATCTGCTTTTCACTGTATTCCAGGCTCCGACTACTTCATTTACGGTACTGACGGTCACAAATGCATGTTCATCTGTTTCGTGGATGAAAGATAATAATTTTCCATATTCATTCTTTTCTAATATCGTTACAACTTCTACATGCTCTGCATGATCCAGGCCTCCATATGCCGGATAAATCGTCGCACCTCTGCGTAATTCCCTTACAATATAACTCTGAATTTTTTCATGCTCCTTTGAAAGAATGGATACTTTCTTACGCACATGGAATCCATCACAGAACCGGTCTAATACCTGACCATAGATCAACGTACCAACAAGACTTATTACCATTGTCTCTCGATCATATACAAAGATTGCTGCCATCGATATGAGCACACCTATGATCGTAATACTCTGTCCTATTTTAAATCCAAGATACTTATTGATCAACTTCGCAACAATATCAATTCCCCCGCTGGATGCATTCATGTTAAATAAGACGGCCTGTCCTGCACCAACCACGATCATGAAGCATACCAGATCGATCACGATATTCCCGGACAAGGATTCCACATGCGGAGTCAGTATCTCAAAAATCCTCAGATACATCGGAAGCATAAGTGATGCAAGAACGGTCTTCACACCGAATTCCCTGCCGATAAAAATATACCCTATGACCAACAGTACCATATTTAAGACAAATGTAATTGTCGATACCGGTAACGGAATGATCTTTACCAGAACAAGAACCAGTCCTGACAGACTTCCAAGCACCAGATTATTTGGCATCATTTCATAATATACAGCTGCCGACATTAAGAACATGCCGCCTAGCATCATAATAAATTCTTTTTTTGTTATCTTCATTTCATTCTTCCTTAATTCAATATTTCTGCACAAAGATGTACTCCTCTTTTTTTGTGCAAAGAGGAGTACATCTTTCCTTCCTATGACTGCTTCAGATGATATATTTTTCTACTCTTCTCCCTCAACCAGACTATTCAGCTTCTGGTTTGCAGCAAATAACAACACGGTAAATATCAGCATGATCGCACAAATTCCGATGAATACCGGCCAGAGTACACTTGCTTTTACCGAAGCATCTGCTCCGACTCCACGGGTAATTTCACATAATGCCATCACACCAAATGCCAGTCCGACAAACAGAAATCCAAGTCCTACTTTTTTGAACATATTCATATCTCCCTGTGGACGTTCTGCAAGCTTTAATATCTTTTGTCGACAATCGTCAATGATTGAATGTAATATATCATATTTTTGTATGTTTTTCAACATATTATTTGTATTTTATATCTCTTTTTGTATTTTATGCACAACATCTGTCATTTCAAAACCTGCTACATACTAAAAAGATCGTTACAGGCATCTCCTTACAACACATGACAAAAAAAGAAATGCCTGTGTCATTACACCAACATTTCTCTTTTTCATCCATCATTCATTTTCCCGGAATCATGCTCTCCAAGATCCCTCTACGACTTCTTTATGAAATCAGAAAGTCCAGTGAAAACTTCGTGTCTGCTTCCGTCATTCCCTGTTCTTTTAAAAGTCTGTGGATCGTACTCATATAATGATCCGACAATACCCTGCAGATTTCTTCTTTCTTCCTGCTCTTGCATGCTTCCAGCAGTTCTTTATGTATCGGATATTGTCGTGTGATTACTGCTTTTTTGTCCGATGCCAGATTATACCCCGTTACGATATTCCCATAATTCAGACTTTTCCATGCCTTATACAAACTTTTCATTCCGGTCATTCTGATCAGACAGCTGTGGAACTTATTATCATATGAAAACAGCTGATCATATTCGTCCACATCCAGATTCTTCATGCGTTCCAGGATTTTTTCCATCTCCTGCAGCGTTTCTTCCGGTATCTTTCCTCCCAGAAGACGCACTGCCATAATCTCATAATTCGCACGCATCAGATAGATTTCAAATGATTCTTCGAATGTGATCTCTTTCACAGAACATCCGGCATTTCTTACATATTCTACCAGGCCTTCGTTCTCCAGTTCGCGCAGTGCCTCTCTGATCGGCGCACGACTGGTCTGGAATTCCTTTGCGAGTTCCTGTTCGACAATCTTCTGCCCCGGCTGCAATTCCCTGTTAATGATCCGTTTTCTTATAATATCTACAATACTTTCACGTAATGTCTTATATCCTAATTCTGTCATAACTTCTGTTATCCTGTCTTATTTTTCTAACTACTGGTTAATCTGATAATTTCCATCCGAATCAGCCTGTATATGCGATGCATAAAATGTCTCTACCGCTTTCACCATATACTCCGTGTCCTTTACACCGGCCGTCTCATAGGCCGAGTGCATGGCAAGCTGCGGTAATCCAATATCCACTGTATTCATGGACACCTGCGTCATCGCAATATTCCCCAATGTACTTCCCCCGGCTTCATCCGAACGATTAGCAAAATACTGTAATGGTACGCCTGCTTTTTCGCAGATCATCCTGAATACTGCCACACTGACCGCATCACTCGTATATTTCTGTCCGGCATGTGATTTGATCACAATGCCGTCATTCATATAGACGCAGTTTGTCGCATCCGTCTTCTGCCTGTAATTCGGGTGTACCGCATGGGCATTGTCACAGCTCAGCATAAAGCTTCCTGCTACTGCACGGTAGAATTCCTCTTCGTTCTTTCCAAGTGCTTTGTTCATTCGCCACAATACATCATAAAGAAATGTAGATGCAGCTCCCTGTTTTGTTCCCGAACCCACTTCTTCGTTATCAAAACAGGCATAGACATTGATATTCTGTTCATTTTCCGCTGCCAGGAATCCTTTCATAGATGTAAATGCACACTGCAGATCATCCAGTCTCGGACACCCGATAAATTCACGGTTGCTTCCCCATCTGACCGCTTCCATACGGTTATACAAGAACAGATCCATGCCATAGATATCCGTATCTTTTAATCCCAATTCTTCTGCAACTAAGGATCTTACCTCTCCTTGTTCTTTCACGCTTCCCGATAATACCGGTAACATATCAATCTGTTTATTAACAGCTCTTCCTTCATTCACTTTCCGGTCCATATGAATTGCAAGACTCGGAATCATCAGAAGATCTCTGTCCACCTTCACAAGTCTGGTTTCGATTCTTTCCCCATTCTTAACCATAACTCTTCCGGCCAGTGACAATGGTCTGTCGAACCATGTCTGGCAGATCATACCGCCGTAACCTTCGGTATTCAGTACCGTATATTTCTTTGCGACCTCAATCTCCGCATTTTCTTTCAGTTTAAATGCCGGCGAATCACTGTGTGATGCTGTCACATGGAAACTGTAGTTGTCCAGTTCTTTTCCGGCTTTTACTGCAATGATACTGGAATTATTTCTTGTTACATAGTATCTTTTCCCAGGTTTGATCTTCCACTTTTCTGACTCTTTTAATTCTTCGAATCCTTCCTGCTTCAGGATCTCTTTTAACTCTGCAACCGCATGAAATGCTGTCGGTGCATGTTCTATAAATGTTGTCAGTTCTGATATGATATTTGTTTCCATTATATTCCTCTTCATCTTCCGTTTTGTTCCGTTCCTGTCTGACAAATGTAAACGGTTCTTTACTGTACTTCCCCATAATACATCAGATCGTCATTGCAAACAAGCACCAACCGCCAAAGAAATCCCTGTTTATTTTGCAAACATACCAACGATATCTTTTACCATCACAACAGCTTTATCCATTCCTTCTACTGTAATGTGCTCATATACCCCGTGGAATGCATATCCGCCTGTTCCAAGATTCGGACAAGGAAGTCCTTTGAAGCTTAATCTTGCACCATCCGTTCCCCCGCGTATTGGCGCAACATCCGGAACGATATCTGCATTCTCGGCCGCTTTCTTCGCATATTCAATGAGCTGCATACATGGTTTGATCTTTTCACGCATATTGTAATAAGATTCTACGATCTCAATTTCAACCGTTCCTGCTCCATACTTTTCATTCAGACTGCCTGCAATCTCCTGCATTTTTGCTGCTCTTGCATGGAATCCTTCTGTATCAAAGTCACGGATAAAGTACTTCATCTTTGTCTCTGTAACATTTCCATGAAAGCTTACCAGGTGATAGAATCCTTCGTACCCTTCCGTTGTCTCCGGTCTTTCTGATACCGGCAGCATCTGGTGGAATTCTGTTCCGATCGTCTGCGAATTCACCAGTACATCTTTTGCAGTTCCTGTATGTACACTGACACCATGGATCGTGATAAATGCTGTAGATGCATTGAAGTTCTCATACTGGATCTCACCTTCGGCGCTTCCATCTAAAGTATATCCGTAATCTGCTCCGAATCCTTCTACATCGAAATGCTTCGCTCCCCTTGCGATCTCTTCATCCGGTGTGAATCCGATACAAATTTTTCCATGTGGAGTTCCGTCTGTCAGGATCTCTTCTACAACAGTCAGTACTTCTGCAATTCCTGCTTTGTCATCTGCCCCAAGAAGTGTCGTTCCGTCCGTTGTGATCAAAGTCCGTCCTTTTAAATCTGCCAGATATGGAAATTCTTCTACTTTGATCGTCTTTCCGCTTGTTCCAAGTACTACGTCTTTGCCATCGTAATTCTCGATGATCTGCGGATGAATATTGTCTCCCGGCGCATCCAGTGCTGTATCCATATGCGCGATCAGTCCCAGTGCAGATGCATTTTCACATCCCGGTGTTGCAGGAACAGATCCGTATACATATCCTTTCTCATCCACTCTTGCATCTTCAATTCCCAGTTCTTTCATCTCTTCCACCAGTAACTCTGCAAGTACCAGTTCCCTGTCTGCCGATGGAACCGTCTCGCTCGTCTCATCACTTGTCGTCCATACAGACACATACTTTAAAAATCTTTCGTAAGCTTTCATCTTACTTCCTCGCTTTCTGCATTTCTTAACTTTATTGTAAATCATTCTTTTATAAATGTATATTGGCGAATGTCGACAATTTAATGTTCTTAATTTTGTTATATTTTTCCCGGAATTTATGTTAAAATTCTTTTAGGTGCTCTGACAACAGATACTTATATAATATCAAAGTGAGGTATATACATATGAAATTAATGATTGCATCCGATATCCACGGCTCTGCTTACTACTGCCGTAAAATGCTTGACGCTTACAAACGTGAAGGTGCTGACCGTCTTCTTCTTCTCGGAGACATCCTTTATCACGGTCCGCGTAATGACCTGCCAAAGGATTACAATCCAAAGGAAGTTATTGCCATGCTGAATCCAATGAAGAAGGAACTGCTCTGTGTCCGCGGTAACTGTGACACGGAAGTAGACCAGATGGTACTGGAATTCCCGATTCTTGCCGACTACTGCTTCCTTGAAATTGACGGGCGCACCATCTTCGCTTCTCACGGACATCATCACAATCCAAAGAATCCTCCGATGTTGAAAAAAGGAGATATTCTTCTGAATGGTCATACACACATTCCTGCAAATGAAGATATGGGGGATTTTATCTATATGAATCCAGGTTCTGTATCAATTCCTAAGGAAGGTTCTGCTCACGGATATATGATCTGCGAGGGCGGCGAATTCACCTGGAAGGATCTGGAAGGAAATATCGTTGGGATTTAATTTAGAAGGCATGACTACCCGGACCTGCATAAAAAGTAGGCATCAAATGCCTTAAGAATGAAATGGCAATTGCGTAACGGTTGTGACAGCGGAAGGTTACAGTAATCAGCTGTCATTAGCGGATTTTCAAGGCTTTTGACAAGATTGTGTACCGTAGTGGACTACACCAGGTTATAGTTCCGGGTATTTCATTTCTTAACATCCGCTGCCAGTCACGACTTGAAGAAAACAGTATAAAGTGGTTCTGGTGAATGTGGAATGCTCTTAGGAAAAGTTAGAGAGTCAGAATCTCCGTTAAAGGAACGAAGCGAACGTGTTTGAGGCGAACGCCGAGTTTGAGCGTAGTTCCTTTGCTTTTAGGAGATTCTGGCTCTCTTAGTTTTTCTTAGAGCATGGAACCTGAACCAGAACCACTTTATACTGTTTTCTTCAAGGATCGAGAGGCCAACTACGTTAATAAATTAAATCCCAATCGACTTATTCTTCTCTATGCCTTATCTTCCGATATCCTTTCTGCAATCCTTTTACCAGAAGTGTCAGGTATCGCAGTACTGCCTCGGTTGCAATCGAGAATACTACGAATAACATGATACACTTCGTTGACATTCCCGTAATTGCGAATAATTTCGGCAGGAAGATGATACATAAGATACAGCCGGTCAGGCATCCTCCCCAGACTACACCGCGGAAGATATTGACCGGTTTACAGATATTGAACAGGATGATGAATCCTACGATCAGAAGCAACATCGTTGCTGCTGTCGAGATATCTGTAGTATTTACGCCAAATGTCTTACCGAATACGACCAGTGCACCGACCATCAGTACATCGGTCAGGCCTGCCGGCAATGCCTTCAGGAATACATTGGTCAGGAAATGTCCCTGTATTCTTTCTTTATTTGGCTGGAACGCCAGGAAGAATCCAGGTACTCCGATCGTAAACATGCTGATCAGCGATATCTGGGATGGTTCCATCGGATAGGTAATCATCAGCACTACGGAGAATAAGGACAACAGGAAGGAGAAGATATTCTTCACCAGGAACAGACTGGCTGAACGCTGGATGTTATTAACCACCCGTCTTCCTTCCATTACTACCGACGGCATACATGCAAAGTTGGACTCCAGTAATACCACCTGCGAAGCCTGTACTGCCGCGTCACTTCCGGATGCCATGGCTACACTGCAGTCG
Organism: Dorea longicatena; assembly: GCF_024168045.1. Classification (GTDB taxonomy): domain Bacteria; phylum Bacillota; class Clostridia; order Lachnospirales; family Lachnospiraceae; genus Dorea_A. The sequence continues at coordinate 499,802 of NZ_CP100126.1, read as the reverse complement.
GCATCTTTCAATGCCAGTACGTCGTTGACACCGTCTCCGGTCATTGCTACTGTCTTGCCCTGGTCTTTAAGGGCGTGTACGAATTTACGTTTCTGATCCGGTGTTACACGTCCGAATACTGTATAATTGGCAACCGCATCTGCAATCTCTGCATCACTGTGAAGAGTCGCTGCATCGACATAACGGTCTGCATTTGCAATTCCGGCTTCTTTTGCCACTTCAGAAACGGTCAGGGGATTATCTCCGGATATAACTTTCACTTCTACACCCTGTTCTGCAAAGTAAGCAAATGTCTCCGGTGCTTCTTTTCGGATTGGATTGGCAAGAAGGACATATCCAAGCGGCGTTACCTTGCCGGTCAGTGCTTTTCCGTCCAGTTCTCCGTCATATGTACCGAATACCAGCACACGGTTTCCTTTTCCTGCATACCCTTCAATCTCTTCTTTATATTCATCAAAATCATCTCTCAGCACGAATTCCGGTGCTCCAAGTACATGTACTTCCTCTTCGTATGTGACACCACTGTATTTGGTTGCAGATGTAAATGGAGTTACAGACTCAGCCTTTTTTCCTGTTCCTTCTTTAAAATATTCTTTTAACGCCTCCATAGTGATGTTATCACTGCTCATTGCTTTCGCAAAATCACCGAGCATTTTCGGAAGTTCCTGCATTTCATCTTTTTTATAATTGGATGTCGGAACCACATCCTTTACACTCATGTTTGTCTCTGTGATCGTTCCGGTCTTATCAACGCAAAGCACATTAACTCTTGCGAGAGTTTCAATACTCTTCATATCGTGAAGTAAAACCTTCTGTTTTGCCAGACGCATTGCACTGACTGCCATTGCTACACTCGCAAGAAGGTATAACCCTTCCGGAATCATACCGATCACAGCCGCCACCATAGAAGTAATACTGCTTCGGAATGGATCTCCGTTAAAGAAGAAGCTCTGCACGAACAGTATAATTCCGATCGGGATCAATGCGATACCGACAAATTTTACCAGTTTGTCAAGTGAACGGATCATTTCTGACTGCTCACCTTTCTGCATTGCTTTTGCTTCCAGTGTCAGTTTGGAAATGTAGGAATCCACACCTACTGCATCCAATCTTGCATGACATTCTCCTGCCACAATAAAGCTTCCCGACATCAGATGATCTCCCGGATTCTTGGTAATCTCATCTGATTCTCCTGTCAAAAGAGATTCATTGACCTGCACACTTCCATGTACCACTTCTGCATCAGCACAGACCTGATTTCCTGCTTTAAAGATTACAATATCATCCAGAACCAGACTCTCCGAATCGACCCGTGAAGTCTTTCCGTCTCTGACCACTGTTGCATGTGGTGCATTTAGCATATTTAATTTTTCCAGTGTCTTTTTGGAACGGATTTCCTGTATGATACCGATCAGTGTATTAAAAATGATAACCGGAAGGAATGTCAAGTTACGGAACGAGCCCACAATTATCAGAAGAATCGCCAGGACCAGAAAGATCAGATTAAAATATGTAAATACATTTTCCTTAATGATCTCTTCCGTTGTCTGCGCCGGAGGATCGACTGATATGTTGCCCCACCCGTCACGCCTGTGTTCTTCTGCCTGCGCCGACGTCAGGCCTTCCTCATAATCCGGCTCGTATCTGGTTGTCGGTGTACGTTCTATTTCATAATCACAGGCTTCTTCCTGCAGTTTTCGTTTTCGCCTGTCGTTTTTTTTCATAGAGTTCCTCCTTATCAGCTGCATTCTACTGTTACATTCTGATTTTATCTATTATTTGTATTTAGTATACACCAGAATATGCCAATATTGTATTAACACTTTATGAATTCTGTATGTATTTTTGCTGAAAATGCAGTTCACATCTTCATGTAAACTGCATCTGCTTCCTCTATATACTCACATTTTCATCCGTACGAAGCAACGCACTTTTCGCAAGCTGATCCGCTTCTTCGTTATAATGATTTCCTGTATGCGCTGCGACTTTGCAGAAAGATATCTTTATCTGCTCTGCTGCTTCCTGCATATGCGCCGCATACTTGCTGGTAAGCGGTGTCTTGGCCCGCCACACGCCTGTCACCCATTTTTCCACACCTTCGTAATCATAGCGGATCTCTACTGCCGGATACTCATGCTCTTTCGCCCATTGCACTGCATTCATCGCGCCGAGCATTTCTCCTGCAACGTTCCGGATCTTCACGCCTTCCGGATCACAGCCGCTTCCGGATTTTCTGAATTCTTCTCCGGCCGGTGTCAGGATCACACAGCCAAATGCATATCTTCCGATGCTTTTTTCAAAGCTTCCGTCCACATAGGCAATCACCATATTTTCCGGCACTTCAACAATTCCTGCTGCTTCTTTTTCTTCATCCTTAGATACATTTGCAGTAGTTGACATTTGCAAGAATGCCATGGCTTCTTCCCTGTCTGTAAAGCCTCTGAACTCTGCTCCGGAGTATCCGGACGTCGCTTTCTGACACTCTGCCCAGGTCTCAAATAATCCTGTCTTATGTCCTTTTCTTACTGCATATATTTTCTTTTTTGCCATATCTATTATCCCTTTCTGAGAATTTCTAAGAATCTATCTCCATACTTTTCCAGTTTATGCTCTCCGACACCCGATACTTCCAACATCTCATCCCGTGTCGCCGGACGCATTACACACATACCGGCAAGCGTCTTATCTGCAAATACCATATACGGCGGTACCTTTTCTTCCGATGCGATCTCACGTCTGAGTTCCCGCAGACTTTCGAATAATTCTGCATCTTTTTCTGAAAGTTCCGCTGCCACTGCGCCTTTTTTGCGTCTGTTCTTTTTCTCTTTTGATTCAGATTTCTTTTCTGTCTCTTCTTTCGGAAGCTTCATGATCAGCGGTTCTTCCGTTTTCATAAATGCTTTCCCTTCCGGTGTCAGACAGATCACCGGATATTGTTCGCCCTTTTCTTCCACATATTCGCGGAACTGTAATTCCCTTAATATCTGTCGTAATCTCGGAACCGTCCGCTCACTTAACACTGCATATTCCGGATTCTTATCCAGATTCTTGCCCAGGATCTTCTGACTCTTTCCGCCGTGCACGATGTCGATCACCGTCGCTGCCCCGTAATTCCAGTCCAATGCATCCAGACACCGCAGGATTGTATTCGCCTCCAATGTGATATCTACCTCTTCAAACTGTGTCTGGCAGTTCAGACAGTTTCCGCAATAAGAACTGCTCTTTTCTCCAAAGTAATTCAAGATATATTGTCTTAAGCATTCTGATGTAAAACAGTAAAATGTCATCTGTTTCAGACGGTCCAGATCCCGTTCTTTTACGATTTTGCGCGTCTCTTCATCCAACTCACTGTTCTCTTCTCCATTTTCAATAAACAGACGGTTCGTCCTTACATCCCTCGGCTCATAATAAAGAATACATTCTGACGGCTCCCCGTCTCTTCCTGCACGTCCGGCCTCCTGATAATAGCTTTCCATATTTTTCGGCATATTATAATGAATGACAAAGCGTACATCCGGCTTGTCGATTCCCATTCCGAATGCATTTGTCGCCACCATGATCTGCCGCTTTCCGTATATAAAATTCTCCTGATTTTCCTTCCGTTCCTCATCCGATAGTCCGGCATGATATCTGGTCACGGAAAATCCTTCATTTCTCAGATCAAAGCTTACCTGTTCCACGCTCTTTCTCGTCAGGCAATATATAATTCCGCTGTCACCGGATGTATCGTATCCTTTTTCCTTCAGATAACTGACCAGTTCCTTATACTTATCCACAGGCTTCTTAACTGCAAAGAAAAGATTTCCACGATCGAACCCGGTTGTTTCCACATATGGATTCTGAAGCCTTAAGATATCAAGGATGTCTTCTCTTACTTCTGCCGTCGCTGTCGCCGTATATGCACCGACCACCGGGCGGTATGACAGACGGTCCAGAAAATCCAGGATCTTGAGATAGCCCGGACGGAAATCCTGTCCCCACTGCGATACGCAGTGCGCCTCATCTACCGCTACAAAAGATATCTGCACCTGCTCAGAGAGTGCAAAATCCAGAAAGCTCTCGGTTTCCAACCGTTCCGGTGCCACGTATATGATCTTGTATCTCCCCTGTTTTGCAAGCTGCAGTGCTTTGTAATACTGTCCGGAAGTCAGAGAACTATTTAAGAAAGCTGCATGAACACCCATCTGGTTCAGCGTTCCAACCTGATCTTTCATGAGTGAGATCAGCGGCGAGATTACGATCGTAATTCCTTTCATCATAAGTGCCGGCACCTGATAACATACCGACTTTCCCGCTCCGGTCGGCATGATTCCAAGCACATCCCTGCCTTCCAGTACCGCTTCTATCACAGGGATCTGTCCCTCCCGGAAATGATCATAGCCGTAGTATTGTTTCAGTATCTTTTCTGCTTCTTTGATTGCCTTACTCATTCTGCCCCGACTCCTTACATTCTGTCTTTTTTTGTCCATTTCTTTTCTACTCATTACTTTTTTGATCCGCAGACTTTCCCACACCCACTATGTTTTACTATCTTATCACATTTGTCTCTATCTTTCATCCTATCTTTACAATCCCCTCTTTCATGGAGAAATCCTTTTGACTTTCCGATTCTTTTTCAGTATAATTGTTTCAGTTTTTGAAATAAAGGAGGACAAACACATGGATTTCCGTCAGATCACCATGATGCAGAAGATAAAATCAGGTATGGATCGTTTTCGTGCCAACCACCCAAAATTTCCGATGTTTTTACGCGCAGTATCACAGGATGCGTTGGTGGAAGGAACGATCATTGAGATCAATGTGACCACACCGGAAGGAAAAAAATATTGTACCAATGTCAAGTTGAAAGCCGATGACATGGAACTTTTTGATTCTTTTAAATCTATGCAGGGATAGTTTCCCTGCATATTTTTTATTCAGTGGGAACATACTAATTCTGTCATAAATATATAACAAGGAAGGTATTTATTATGGAAGAAATGTTTTGTTTCCAATGTCAGCAGACCGCCCATAATTCCGGATGCGAGGGTCGTGCCGGTGTCTGTGGGAAGAAAAGTGACACCGCTAATTATCAGGATGAGCTTACTGGTGCACTGATCGGTCTGTCACGTGCCGTGCGTAAAAAGCTTGCCCTGAATCCGGATGCTTCTTTCGAACATGCGGATGAACTTATCTTAAAAGGGTTATTCACCACCATTACCAATGTTAATTTTTTCAATGATACGATCATCGAACTTATTCATGAAGTAAATGTTGAAAAGGACCGGATCTATCCGGATATCATGAATTATGATGTCCGCCATATCTGGGAAGATCAGGAAGATATCCGGTCTTTAAAGTCTCTGATCCTTTTCGGACTGCGTGGCATGGCTGCTTACGCTTATCATGCTTATGCGTTGGATTATGTAGACAGAAATATCCTTGATTTCTTCTATGAAGGGCTCGAAGCCATTGCTTCGGAAAAGAGCAGTGACGAATTACTTGCACTCGTATTAAAAACGGGCGAGATCAATTTTCGCTGCATGGAGCTTCTGGATCATGCAAACTCCGGCACTTATGGCAATCCGGTACCGACAGAAGTTCCACTGACCATCGAAAAGGGACCTTTCATCGTTGTCAGCGGACATGATCTTCATGATATGGAACTGTTATTAAAGCAGACGGAAGGAAAAGGAATCAATATCTACACCCACAGTGAGATGCTTCCGGCACATGGATATCCGGAATTAAAGAAATATTCTCATTTAAAAGGAAACTTTGGAACTGCCTGGCAAAGTCAGCAGTCGGAATTTCACAACATTCCGGCACCTATTTTATTTACTACCAACTGTCTGATGCCGGTCCGTCAGAGTTACTGCGACCGGGTATTTACCACCTCCATCGTGTCATATCCGGATCTGGTGCATATCGGAGAGGACAAAGATTTCACTCCGGTTATTGAGAAAGCTCTGGAATGCAAGGGATATCCGGAAGATCATCCGATGACCGGAATCAACGGCGGGTCTACAGTCACAACCGGATTCGCCCACAATGCTGTTCTTTCTAATGCCGGGCATATCGTGGAACTTATAAAGGCCGGCAAGATCCGCCATATCTTTCTGGTCGGCGGATGCGACGGTGCCGCTCCAGGACGCAGCTATTATACGGATTTCGCCAAAGCTGCACCTATGGACACCTTGATTCTGACTCTTGCGTGCGGAAAATACCGGTTGAATGACCTGGATCTTGGTTCCATCGACGGTATTCCAAGGATCTTGGACATGGGGCAATGTAATGATGCTTATAGCGCTATTAAAGTTGCTCTTGCACTTGCGGAAGTCTTTGACTGCACCGTAAATGACCTCCCGCTCACCCTGGTTCTTTCCTGGTATGAACAGAAGGCCATATGTATTCTGCTTACGTTATTATCTCTCGGTGTGAAAAATATTCTGCTTGGTCCGACACTTCCTGCATTCGTCTCTGAAAATGTATGGAAGATACTGGTGGAGAATTATAATATTCAGAAGATAAGTACTGTGGAAGAGGATATGAAGAAAATCCTTGGTTAATGATCTTCAAGATTTGCGAAAAACAATTCATAGAAATCATCTTCAGCCTCGATCATCGGCGAGTTCTCCCCTCCGCCATTGGTGCTTCTTTTCATTGCGGCATGGAATTCTTCTCCTGCCGCAATTAATTCCATTTCGTATAATTCGTAACCAAGATTCCGGCAGGTCTTGCAGAAGGCAGATAGCGGGTCTGATTCTGTTCTGGTTGCGAGGAGCTGTTGTTTTAACTTTTCGTCTTTTAATGCTTTGTTTTGTAATTCGTCTAATATACTTACTACGTCTGCCATAATCCTCAATCCTTTCCTGCTAAAAAAGAGAGTAACACATTTCCTATGCTACTCCCTCGTCTCTAAGACTATTATATGAATTTCATTTTACTTGCGCAAGCTTTATTTTCATAAATGCATTTACTTAAATATGTTTCCCACAGATATCTGCCAGACAACATTTCTCACAATGCGGCTTCGTCCTCGCTGTACAGACGTCTCTTCCGTGATATACCAGCCTGTGGCAGAAATCACTGCCTTCTTCCGGCGGGATGATCTTCCAAAGTTCCATCTCTACTTTCTTCGGTTCCTTGATTCCATCTACCAGACCGATCCGATTACAGAGTCTGATGCAATGCGTATCCGTAACAATCGCCGGTTTGCCAAACACATCCCCCATGATCAGGTTCGCACTCTTTCTTCCGACTCCCGGAAGTTTCAACAATTTATTAAAATCATCCGGAACTTTTCCACCATATTCATCACGGAGTATACGCATACAGGCACTGATATCTCTCGCCTTACTCTTTCCAAGTCCACATGGTCTTACGATTTCTTCAATCTCTTCCGGTGTTGCTTCTGCCAATGCGTTGACATCCGGGTACTTTGCATATAAGCCTTCTACTACTACATTGACTCTCGCATCCGTGCACTGTGCTGCCAGACGTACACTGACCAGCAGTTTCCACGCATCGTCATAATCCAGCGTACAGTCCGCATCCGGGTATTCTTTTTTCAGGCGGTCGATGACCACCAGTGCCAGTTCTTGTTTATCCATTTTTATTACTCCTGTTCATTTCCATCCGAAAGCTTCACCATAATATAATCATGATGGATTTCTTTCAGAAATTTATCAAATACATCCGCTGTCTTCATCTTGATACTGGAAGTATTCACACATGGATGACATCCGAATTCTTCCTGTTCCAGAAGTTCCTCATCCACCAGAAGCTGCACTTTATTCTCCTGATCAAAGATCAGTCCCATGACAGTAGCTGAGCCCGGCGTTACATTCAGATATGTTTCCATGTCTTCTCCCGATGCAAAGGATAATCTCGTGGTCGGGATCTGCTGTGACAGTTCTTTTGTCTTGAACGCTTTGTTTCCTGGCATCAAAAGCAGATAATATGACGTTTTCTTCCGGTTACATAAGAACAGATTCTTACAGATCTCCATTCCCAGCGCTTTATCAATCTCTTCACAGGCTTCCATTGTCATGACCGCTTCGTGATCCGCTCTGATGTAGGGGATATGCAGACTGTCCAGTATATCGTAAACTTTTATTTCTTTTTCTTTTCGTCCGGATGTGTCTTCCGGGCGTCCATTGTATAACTCCATTTTATCTCTTATCCTATATCAATTTTCTTGTTCCTTCTTTTCTCACTATTATACAATTATCAATTTAGTACTACAAGTAATTTCCAGTTTATAGATTCGATTGCCACACTGTTTTGAAATGCCTGTACCCTTTATTCTCCTCTATTCCACTTTCAGATATTTCTCCATCCACACTTCTGCAAGCTGCGTCCAGCTCTGTACTTCTTTCAGCGTTTTGCGGATTCCCTCTTTCTGCTTTTCCGTCCATCTTGCCGGCTTTTTACGTCCGATACCGAACTTCACCAGAAGTTCCTCTCCTTTTTCCTTTGGAAATGGAGTCTCGCCGGCCTCGATTGCCTCTGCAAGCATCTGCACCTGTTCCTGTGTATATCTTTTTCCTTCTTCCTGTCCTATATTCTGCTCTAACCACTCTTCGGTTGCCACAGATAGTCCATGGATTCCTTCTGAAAATACATGCTGTGCAAATGGTACACCAGCCTGTGCACAAGCTTGTGCAAAGAGATAACTGTTCTCCACCGGAACTGTCTGATCTGTTACGGTCTGCCACAGGAAACATGGCGGTGTATCTTTTGTCACATGATTTTCCAGCGACATATAGTCCAGTTCCTGCTCTGACGGCTCTTTTCCAAACAGTGCAACAAATGAATCTCTGTGTGCATATTTCCCTGAAGTGATGACCGGATAAGACAGAATCACCACATCTGGGCGGTTGGATATGTTCTGGTATGCTTCTTCCGGATCTTCCACATCTTTATTATGTACACAAAGGCTTCCACACAGATGTGCTCCTGCTGAGAATCCGCAGACTGCGATTCTGTCTGGTCTGATATGGAATTCCTCTGCACGTGAACGAATCATGCGGATTGCTCTTGAGATATCGTGTAACGGCTGCATCTTCAGCGGTGCTTCATCTAACTGATTAATCGTATATTCCAGAACGAATACATTGTACCCTGCACCATAGAATTCCATTGCCGGCAGATGCGCTTCCGATGGGGATACTTCCCGGTATGCGCCGCCCGGTGCGATGATCATTGCCGGATGCTTCTTTTCATCCTCATGAATATAGCTGAACATCACCGGTATAAAGCCATGTGCTGCCGGATAATGATACTCTTCTTTTTTCCAGATTTCGATTCTTTCATTTATCATAATTTTTATCTTCTCCTTTATTCCTTAACAATTACTTATTTCTACCGTTCTTTCCCCATTATACTTCTCTACGTCTTCAAAAACAAATAAGGATATTTCCGCATTTGTGCAAATATAATCGTTTCCACCCGTTTTCGTATCTCATCTGAATAGCCTTCTGCGTTTTCAAGCAATTCTGTCACGTCTTTTTTTGTAAAACGGAACTTTAATTTGTAAACAAAAAACAATTAAAATAATTGTTTTTCACCTTTTCAAACAATCATTTTAATTGTTTTATTGATTTTAATAACTCATCTACAGAATCTGCCACTAACAACTTCTCTTATATACTTTGATATACTAACAAAGACTTCGCATCCTACATCAGATACGAAGTCTTTCTCTTAATTATTTTCTTTTTTTACTAGAGCCACCCGGGACACTAAAAAAGCCACTTTACCTGTCCCCCTGGCTTACTGCGCTGCCAATTTCAGCATCTTTTCAAGTGGAAGTGCCGCTTTCTGGCGCATCTCCTCATCCAGATTCACCTCCGGCTGCATGGTCTCAAGTGCTTCCTTCACACCTTCCAGACGCACCATCTTCATATTCGGGCAGAACTGTCTGTGCCCTACAGAATAGAATTTCTTCTCCGGATTTTTCTGATGCAATTCATAGAATACTCCCATCTCTGTACAGATGATAAATGTGTTATTTTCTGATTTTGTAGCATAATCGATAATCTGCGAAGTACTTCCGATAAAATCAGATAATTCCAGAATATCTCCTGTACATTCCGGATGAGTCAGTACGAGTGCTTCCGGATGTGCTTCTTTGGCTTTCTGAAGTTCTTCTTTGTGAATACTCTTATGTACATGGCAGAATCCATCATTGAAAATAAAGTGCTTCTCTGGAAGCTGGCTTGCCACGAAACGACCAAGGTTCTCATCCGGGATAAAGAAGATATCTTTATTCGGAAGGTTCTTTACGATTTTCAGCGCATTGGACGATGTTACACAGACATCAGACTCTGCTTTGATCTCTGCAGTCGAGTTCACATAACAGACTACAGATACATCCGGGCACTCTTTTCTCACTTCTCTGATCTTATCCACGTCTACCATGTGTGCCATCGGACAGTCTGCATGACCGTCTGCCATTACGACTCTCTTCTTTGGATTCAGGATCTTCGCACTTTCTCCCATGAAAGAGACTCCACAGAAAACAATCGTGCTCTCCGGAACTTTGGTTGCAATCTCTGCAAGATAATAAGAGTCTCCTACATAGTCTGCAATCTCCTGCACTTCCCCATCTACATAATAATGTGCCAGGATTACAGCATCTTTTTCCTTTTTCAGTTTTTGGATTTCATTTTTGATTTCTTCGTTCATTTCCGACTTTCACCTCTAAATAAAGTATTCAATGGTCTCTTCTTCCGTAAGTCTTGTCTTTTCATTAAATAAAATGACAACTTCCCGCCCATCGTACGGTCCAAGGGAATACATGTTAAGTGCCGTCTTATTAAAATACTTCCACGGTACGATTCGGTTACAACATGTAGGCTGGTCCAACACTCTGATGATATCTTTCTGTTCATACTCCTGGTCGCAGTAATAAGGATCAAACATCCGCACATTTTTACCATCTATTCCGGTCAAATTCCCTTCTTTAACGTATTCTCACTTACCTATCATGCACCGATTCAGCCAGTTGTGTCAATGCCTGTTTTAAAATTTCTCGTGGGCATGCAATATTTATACGCTCAAATCCCTCTCCGTCCGGTCCAAACATTGCTCCGCTGTCAAGCCAGAGTTTTGCTTTGTTCTCCACCAGATCTTTTAACTGCTCTTCTTTCATGCCGAGACTCTTAAAATCCAACCATAAAAGATAAGTCCCTTCCGGCTCTGTCAGTTTAATCTCCGGAAGATTCTCTTTTAAAAATGTACGGACATAATCCAGATTTCCCTCCAGATAAATTTTCAATTCTTTTAACCACTCTTCACCGGTCTCATAAGCTGCCTGACATGCAACCAGTCCCATCAGATTCACCTGGCTGTAACCGGCTGCTGTCACTTCCGCCCGGAATCTCGCACGAAGTTCTGGATTCGAAATCCATATATTGGAAATCTGAAGTCCGGCAATGTTAAATGTCTTACTTGGTGCGGTACACGTTGTAGTGATTGCAGCGTATTTTTCATCTAAGGATGCAAATACATGATGTATATTCTCTCCATATGTAAAATCACTGTGGATCTCATCACTGACTACCAGCACGTTATGTTTCAGACAAATGTCTCCTATCTTACGAAGTTCCCACTCCTTCCACACACGTCCGATCGGATTGTGCGGACTGCACATCAGAAATAATTTTACATTTTCTTCGACAATCTTCTGCTCGAATTCTTCGAAATTAATCTCGTAATGTCCGTCTATCTGCTGAAGCGGACTATTGATCAGCCTCCTGTGGTTGTCTGTGATCACTTCGCTGAACGGATAGTAAACCGGCTGCTGCAGAAGAACTGCATCACCTTCTTTTGTATAAGCCTTCACTGCCATCGCAAGTGCGAATACCACGCCCGGTGTCTTGATCAGCCATTCTTTTTCTACTTTCCATCCGAAATGCTTCTCATACCATCCGGCTGCTGCCTGGAAATAATCCTCTTTTCCTTCGCTGTATCCGTAGATTCCGTGTGCGACTGCGTCACTTAAGCTTTTCTGGATTCCAGGTGCTGTCGGGAAATCCATATCTGCCACCCAGAGCGGAAGCATATCATCACTTCTCCCTCTTTCTTTTGCGAAATCATATTTCAGGCATTTTGTTCCATGTCTGTCCACTACTTTATCAAAATCGAACTTCATCTGTGCATCCTCCTACGCAAGTGCCTGCTCAAGATCTGCGATTAGATCATCTGCATTTTCAATTCCAACTGACAATCTTAAGAAATCTTCTGTGATTCCAAGTTTCTCTCTTACTTCTACCGGCAGATCTCCATGTGTCTGAAGCATCGGGTAAGTGATCAGTGACTCTACGCCTCCGAGACTTTCTGCATAAGCGATCAGTTTTACACTTTCCAGGAGTTTCCTTGCTGTTGCTTCACTGTCTACTTTGAAAGAAATCATACTTCCGAATCCGCTTGCCTGTGATGCATTTACTCCATACCCCGGATGCTCTTTCAAGCCTACATAATAGACCTGTTTTACTTTTTCATGTCCTTTTAACCAGTTCGCAATCTTCATCGCATTATCCTGCTGTGCTCTTAATCTTACAGACAATGTCTTAATTCCACGCAAGATCAGATAGCTGTCAAATGGTGCAAGACAGCTTCCGACTGTCTTATATATATAACGAATCTTCTTCGCTGTCTCTTCATCCGCCAAACACAGGAATCCTGCCAGCGTGTCATTATGTCCACCAAGAAATTTTGTCCCGCTGTGGATGACCATATCTGCCCCCAGTTCAATCGGTCTTTGAAATAATGGTGAAAGAAATGTATTATCAACAATAATCTTCAGATCATGTTTATCTGCGATTTCTTTCATCTTTCTGAGATCTGTGACACGCATGGTCGGGTTACTTGGTGTCTCGATATAAAGTGCTTTTGTATTCTCCCGGATACCTGCTTCTACAAGATCTGCATCTGCAGTATCTACATAAGAGAACTCCAGTCCCCTCTTCCCGCCGACAGATTCAAACATTCTGACAGAACCGCCATACAGATCATCTGTACAAAGGATATGATCCCCGCGGTCAAATAACTCCAAACAAAGACCTACCGCAGCCATACCGTTTGCGCATGCTACAGTATCTACCGCACCTTCCAGTGCCGACATCGTATGCTCAAGCTCTGTTCTTGTCGGGTTGCTCTCTCTCGTATAGTCATATCCGGTAGACTGTCCAATACCAGGATGGGCAAATGTCGCTGCCTGGTAGATCGGTACTGCTACTGAACCGTAAGAATGTGTCTTTTCATCTGTTCCGTTTCCATGTATACATCGTGTCTCAAATCCGTAATTCATTATTTATTTACCTCTTTCATTGTAATCATCAAGGAAATTATATTCCATGTCGTCTTTGTGGTATCCGATAATGGTTCTTAAGTTGACATTATGAACACTTCGGAAAATGTTCTTTTCTATGGTATCTCCCTGTTTTCTGAATTCCTTGATCAGCTCCTTCATCTCGTCACGTTTGGAACCTCTTCCGCCGCCACAGGATACACAGTTCTCTGTGAATCTGCATGCGCACTGAATGAAGTTGAGCTGATTGTAATCCCTCCATGCTATAATGTCATCTTCCTTGATCAGATACATTGGTCTGATCAGCTCCATACCCTCGAAATTCTGGCTATGGAGCTTCGGCATCATCGTCTCCACCTTTCCACCGTAGAACATCCCCATAAGGATCGTCTCAATCACATCGTCGAAATGATGTCCGAGCGCAATCTTATTACATCCCAGTTCTTTTGCGTGAGAGTATAGATAGCCTCTTCTCATTCTAGCGCAAAGGTAACATGGATTCTTGTCAATATCTGCTACCGTATCAAATATCTGTGTCTCAAATACCGTAAGCGGAATTCCAAGTACTTTGGCGTTATCCTGAATGATCTTCCAGTTATCTTCATTGTATCCCGGATTCATTACCAGAAATACTAATTCAAAATTCGCTTTGCCATGTTTTAACAGTTCCTGAAAAAGTTTTGCCATCAGCATGGAATCTTTTCCGCCGGAAATACAGACTGCAATCTTATCTCCGTCCTGGATCAGATCGTATTCTCTGATTCCTTTCGTGAACTTTCTCCAGATTCCCTTGCGGAATTTCTTGATGATACTGCGTTCAATCTCTTTCTGCTTCTCTCCGGTAGTATTTTCATCCTGTACGAACTCACTTAGTTTCTTTCTTAAAAAGGAACGATATCCGCCTTCAATATTCGCCGCATCATATCCGGCTGCTTCCAGTTCATAAACAGCATCGACACTCCATTCACCGGTATGGCATAATACATACACCGGCTTTTCTTTCGGAAGTTCTTCCATACGTTCTTCTACTTCTGCAAGCGGGATGCTGACCGCTCCCGGTACAGAGCCTCTGATATATGCATCTGCAGGACGGACGTCCAGCACTGTGATTGTATCCTGATCTAATTGTAATAACTCTTCTATCGTGATTGTCTTCATATCTTTTAACCTCTCTTTGTGAGTTGCTGTTCATGCAGCATCTTTTCCTATTAACCAGATAGGTTTTGTTATTTATCTGGTATTATATGACGTTTTTTCCTGTCTGTCAAGGAACTGAAATGTGTTTTAAAAACATTTATCTTTCAAATATACGCTAGAAAAGTTTACCACAAAAAAGAATACTGTACCAGTGGTTTCCCGCTAATACAGTATGTTTTGTTGTTTTCTCCGGACGTTCACTCCGCGCCCATTCGTAAAACCGCACCTTCGGTGCTTTCCGCTGCTTCTCAGCTACTTTTTACTCATAAGCGGGCGCTCCCTCCAAGCGTTAGAAAGACCTGCAATCCTTGTGCAAGCACAAATTGCAAGTCTTTCAACGCTTGTGTGAACTGATATTATATATAATACATATCCTGTCCATAATCAATGTATTCCTGATACTCTTTCTCCAGATCATGCAAGGTTACTGACCGGAGGATCTCTGTCACGCTGTCATTTACCCTGTCGATCACCAGTTTCTGGATTGCTTTGACACTCCCGGTATATTTTCCTTCTTTCGGAAGTTCCTCATCTTCGATGCGGTAGTCACCTTCCAAAGCTTCTATAATAGAAGAAACGGTAATCTCCTGTGGCGGACGGCTTAAGAAATAGCCGCCCTGGGAGCCTTTTATACTCTTTACAATTCCTGCTTTTCTAAGACTTGCAAATACCTGTTCCAGATACTGTGGAGATATCTTGTTCCGCTCTGCAATGCTGTTGAGCGCCACCTGTTCAGTTTTTGAATTGATGGCCAGATCGATCAACGCTCTCAGACCATATCTGCTTTTCATTGAAAGTTTCATATATATCTCCACACTCCTTCATTATTTCTTATTCTACGGCTTTGAATGCCTCATCCAGATCCTGGATAATATCATCAATATGCTCTGTTCCGATTGACAGACGGATTGTATTAGGCTTAATTCCCTGATCCAGTAATTCTTCTTCTGTGCACTGGCTGTGTGTTGTTGTTGCCGGATGGATAACCAGAGATTTTACATCTGCAACGTTAGCAAGCAGTGAGAAGAGTTCCAGATTATCGATGAAATCTTTTGCTTTCTGCGCGTCACCTTTGATCTCAAATGTGAAGATAGATCCTCCGCCATTTGGGAAATATTTCTTATATAATGCCTGCTGCTCCGGATCATCAGATACAGCCGGATGGTTAACCTTCTCTACCAGTGGATGGTTGTTCAGGTAATCTACTACTTTCAGTGCATTCTCAACATGACGCTCTACACGTAATGATAATGTCTCGAGTCCCTGTAAGAAGATAAATGAATGGATCGGAGAAATGGTTGCTCCTGTATCTCTTAAAAGGATCGCACGGATCTTTGTAACAAATGCTGCAGGTCCTACTGCTTTTGTAAAGCTGATTCCATGGTAGCTCGGGTTTGGCTCTGTAAGAGAAGCGAATTTTCCTGATGCTTCCCAGTCGAATTTACCACTGTCAACGATGACGCCGCCGATTGTTGTTCCGTGTCCACCGATGAATTTTGTTGCTGAATGGATAACAATGTCTGCACCGTACTCGATCGGTCTTACAAGGTAAGGTGTTGCAAATGTATTATCTACAACGAGCGGAATCTTATGCGCATGCGCGATATTTGCAATCTTCTCAATATCTACAACATCTGAGTTTGGATTTCCAAGTGTCTCGATATAGAGTGCTTTCGTGTTGTCCTGGATTGCTGCTTCTACTGCATCATAATCGAAGATGTCAACGAATGTGGTTGTAATTCCGTACTGTGGAAGTGTGTGCTCTAACAGGTTAAATGATCCACCGTAAATATTCTTAGCTGCTACGATATGATCTCCGTTCTGTGCGAGATTCTCGATCGTATATGTTACTGCTGCTGCTCCGGATGCTACTGCCAGTGCTGCAACTCCGCCCTCCAGTGCTGCAATACGTTTTTCGAAAATGTCTTCTGTAGGGTTTGTAAGACGTCCGTAAATGTTACCTGCATCTGCCAGTCCGAAACGTGCTGCTGCATGATCACTGTTGCGGAATACATAAGAAGATGTCTGATAGATCGGCACTGCTCTTGCGTCTGTAACCGGATCCGGACTTTCCTGTCCTACGTGTAACTGTAATGTTTCAAATTTTAACTCTCTATTCTCTCTTGTGATTTTTTCGCTCATTGGGTTGATCTCCTTTTTCTTTATAATTTTATCGTTATTTGTTGATACTGTCCGTTCTGTTTCGGATTCTATATCTTTTTATTCTGTAAATAATGGTGTTGAATAATATCTGTCACCTGAATCCGGAAGTAATGCTACGATCGTCTTACCTTTGTTCTCCGGACGTTTTGCAAGTGCGATAGCTCCTGCAAGTGCAGCTCCTGATGAAATACCTACCAGAACTCCTTCTTTCTTAGCAAGAAGTTTTGCTGTCTCAAATGCTTCGTCTGCTTCTGCTTTGTAGATTTCGTCATAGATCTTGGTATCTAATGTATCCGGAACGAATCCGGCTCCGATTCCCTGAATCTTATGCGGGCCTGCTTTTCCTTCTGAAAGTACCGGTGAAGAAGCCGGCTCCAATGCTACGATCTGAACTTCCGGTTTCTGCTCTTTTAAGTAAGCACCGATTCCGGAAAGTGTTCCGCCTGTTCCGACACCTGCGATCACGATATCGACTGCTCCGTCTGTGTCGTTCCAGATCTCAGGACCTGTTGTCTTCTTATGTGCTGCTGGGTTAGCAGGATTTACAAATTGTCCCGGAACGAAGCTGTTTGGAATCTCTTTTGCAAGCTCATCTGCTTTTGCGATGGCTCCCTTCATTCCTTTTGCTCCTTCGGTAAGTACGATCTCTGCACCGTAAGCTTTCAGGATGTTTCTTCTTTCCACACTCATCGTCTCCGGCATCGTAAGAATGATTCTGTATCCTTTTGCTGCTGCAATAGATGCAAGACCGATTCCTGTATTACCGGATGTTGGTTCGATAATCACAGAACCTTCTTTTAAGATTCCTTTTTCTTCCGCATCTTCGATCATTGCTTTTGCAATTCTGTCTTTGACGCTTCCTGCCGGGTTGAGGTACTCAAGCTTTACAAGAAGTGTTGCTTCCAGACCAAGTTCTTTTTCTATGTTTACTACTTCCACCAGTGGTGTATTTCCGATCAGTCCTAATGTTCCTTTATAAATCTTTGACATTTTGCTTCCTACCTTTCCTACTTTTTTGGTATGTTTTCTTGATGAATTTACTATACTACCTTAATTCCTATTTGTCAACTATGTTTAGTATGTTTTTTATATTTTTATTTTACATGCGCGCAAGCGCAACAACATCGCATTCGTCCCCACATTCGCTTTTCTTTTGTCATTATCCTGCACGCTCCCTTCCGTTCTTTAAACTAAATAAAACCAATCCTTATATTTCCTATTATTTTGATAGGTTTTATGGATTGGTTTTATTATATTACCGCTATGTCATATTTGTCAAGTATGTTTTATAGTTTTATCTGTATATCAAATCAATAACATTTAATATTCCATAATGCTCCGCAACCATCTTCAGCCCTTTTTTAATTTTTTCATGGCTATAATTCCCGGACAATAATTCATCTTCCGTCAATTCATTTAGATATCCATAAAATACAAGCGCTTTTTCTAAAGCTCCTTCTTTATTCGCATCTACAAGTGTTAGTATTTCCTCTTCCAGCTTCTTAATATTGTTTATACCACTTTGTCCGTTCGCAGCTTCTAACATTTTTTTATTTTCACCTTTAATTGCTCCATCTGAAATATCTACAGGTGTACCTATATCCTTGTTTAATAATAATTTCACCATTGTTCTGATAACTTCATTATTTATTCTTATTATATAATCCTGCTCATACATATATTTCACTCCTCCGATTATTAAATCATTCCAAAACTGGATGTTCCGAAATTTTAATACTAGTGTATCTCCGAAAAATACTTTCTCTAAAATATTATACATCCCGGTATCTTCCCGTGTACACTTTTATATCACAAAAAGCTGTCTGGTTAGTTTTCCGATGAAATTGCATTACAGCTTTCTAATATTGCTGATCCTGACCGACCAAACGAAAATGTAACTTTGGATGTCAGGCTGGTAGAACGGAATTCTGTCTCTACACAATAACGAAATGATTAATAACTTTTTTATAATATGAACCATATAATAGAAATCGGTATTATCTGTCTTCTGTGATCTTACCGTCTTCTATATAAAGGATTCTTTCCGAATATTCCGCCACACTGATATCATGTGTAACCATGATGATCGTCTTGTGCATTTTAGAATGGATCGTGCTGAATACATCCATTACAATCTCTGTTGACCGGGAATCGAGGTTTCCGGTCGGCTCATCTGCAAAAATCACATCCGGCTGATTTACCAGTGCTCTGCAGATAGCCGTTCTCTGTTTCTCTCCTCCGGATAATTCATATGGATATTTTCCCAGAAGATTTTGGATTTGAAAAGAAACCGCCAGTTTTTCCGCTTCTTCTTTACATACTTTATCATCTTTATGATCAAGGATCATCGGAAGCATAATATTTTCAAACACAGACAATGAATCCAGCAGATAATAATCCTGATATACGAATCCCATGTCCTGACGTCTGATCCTCGCAAGACGGTCTCCTCTTAGTTCTTCGCTGTCGACTCCTTTAAAATACAATTTTCCTGATGTCGGACGGTCGATCAGTCCAAGTAACTTTAACAATGTCGTCTTACCGGATCCGGATTTTCCCATGATAGAGATAAATTCCTGTTCTCTGATTTCCAGATTGATGTCTTTTAGTACTTCAATTTCTGTCTCCCGCCGATCCGAAATCACATATTTCCGGGACATATTTTCCGTTCTTAATAATACATTATCTTTCATCTCTCATCCCTGCCTTTCTGGAAAACACCTGATATACTGCCACAACATACAGCATTCTTAAGAGAAGTACACCAGCTATTAACACCCCTTCCATTCGTATACACGTTTCTGCTATGGTCTCTGGAAACATCCTTGCTCTCAAAACAGCTCTAAGGAATAATACCATTGCTGCAAGCATGATACATGTCGGGGAAACATAATAGAAACAAATCTCTTTCCGATAAACCTTTCTTCTTTCTTTTCCACTCATCCCCAGATTTTTAAGAAATCTTTCTCGTAAAATAATTTCCTTTAATTCCATCTGACACATCGTATAGAAAATGATCATATCTACAATTATGACCATAATCATCAGATAACTGTTGATTAGAATTTTTACGGCCCTTTCTGATATGATATCTGCTTTTGCACTCTCCGAATCATAATGAAATCTTACGGTAGAATCATAGTTTCCTATATATTGGTGTGCCTCTTCTTTCTTTTCCAGCAACTGGTCTATCCGTTCCAGCATCTTATTTCTATTATTTATTCCTGATTTTACAGCTATCAACACCAGTTTTGTCGGTCCTTGGATTATCGTTGCTTCTCCGTAATAGCTCTTTGCATCTTCGACTGGAATTCCCCAGATTGCATCTGTTTTTTTCCATTCTTTTTCTGCCTTTTCAAAGTATTTATCCGAAAATACAACGATGTTCTCACTTTTTTCTGTACTATAGCATCCGGTCAGACTCCCTATTTCTTCTCCGGTTACCACTCTTTCTATATAAGTATTTTTCTTGTTTCCCCAGTCATACTCTGCGGCTGGTACACCTATGTGAAGATTTGGCCGGGATTTTCCATAAAACCAGTCCATCGGCTGTGCTTTTACGGAACGATCCTGCTGGTGTACCAAATAAACCTTTTTTCCTTCTGCGTCCAGATCCATCTTTTGGGCTTTATCCTCTTTATGGATTGCTTTTTTTAACCTGTGATATGTCGTCTCTGAAATTCCAATCTCCTGTCCCTGAATCCGTTGTTCCGCTCCCCTTTCGCCACGTTCTATTTTATCTGCCGTTGCAACACGCACCATCGGATATTCCTCAATATGAATATCTGACTTATATGTTTCTTTCAAATTCTTTAAAAGCTTTTCATCCTTATCATCTGCAATACACATAAAGTCATATGGATATAATGATGAGACCGGCTCTGCGGTAGCCGTACTGACTACCTGGAATCCAAAATAAAAACAGACCAGAAAATTCAGTATAAAGAACAAGACTCCATATCTTACAACCGTTTTAGACCGGTAATACAATTTATTGCGTTGCAGCAGATGACGGTAGTAGTTTCTTTCCTGCTTGTTCCGTATATAACTTAATATCAATGCCATACCACTTCGCAATATCAGATATGTTCCGGCAAAGAACAGACCAAGCAAATATACACTTTCATGATTATAAATTTTTCCATATTGTACTACGGCATAACTACAGCAACAGATTCCTATTACCAGTTTTCCACCCGTAAACTTTCCGGTCAGCTTTTCTTTTCTTACACTTTCCTGTGTACTGGTTATGATTCTAAAATCTGCTTCCAGTTCTTTCATAAGCAGAAAACTCAGTCCGTAAATTCCAAAAGAAAACAGACAGATCACCGGAAACGTAAGCTTTGAATAACTGCCGGCCTTCCCTTCTATACCGACCATATCTGTAATAAATTTCCGGAATATCAAGAACATCCCTTTTCCCACAAAGAAACCAATGAACGTTGCGGCCACATAGCAAATACCTGCTTCTGTCCAGATCATCTTCCTGGTATCTGACATTGATATTCCCATTCTTTTTAATAACATATACTGTGGAATACGTTTTCCAAGATAAGAAACCATTACCGTAATGATCAGAACGATAGCACAAAATAATAACAACATTCCCGCATAGACAAATTGACGGCTGATTCCGTCCTCCTGTAGAAACAATACCTCACTGGAATGCTTCGCCGAAAGGATCTGATAGCACATACTTCCGGAATATGCAATTGCAACTATCAGCATCTCACAGATAATTAACAATATTGTTTCTTTTCTGTTATACAGCATGTTTTTCCAGATGACTGTCTGGAATAAATTATTTTGTTTCTTTTCCGCCCGTAGATCTTTTATTCTCTGCATATTCCAATCCCCCTTGTTATTTTCTTAATGGGATTGTAAGCCTTCAAGTTACTTGAATGTCAATAGAATATACAGAGAACCCCGGAACAGACAATCACTGTGTCTTACTTTCTTTTATCATTTGCACAAAATATTCATGTACACTTGTGTCATCATTCAGCTCTGGATGAAATGCTGTCGCAAGCTGATTTTCCTGTCTGGCCGCTACCACTTTTCCATCTACTACGGCCAGTGTCTCTGCATTTCCATAGACATCAGCAATATATGGCGCACGGATGAATGTCATTGGAATCTTTCCAAGTCCTTTCATCTCATCTTCTGTGTAAAAACTTCCAAGCTGCCTTCCATAAGCATTTCGCTTTGCCAGAATATTCATCGTACCAAAGCATTGGACTCCATCTTCCACCTGATCTGCCAGCAGGATCAGACCGGCACAAGTTCCAAATACCGGAAGTCCGTCTTCAATCTTCTCTTTTAATATATCGTAAATATCCAGCTCGATCAGAAGCTTTCTCATAACGGTGCTTTCCCCGCCCGGAAGGATCAGTCCGTCAAAAGAACGATCCAGATCTTCTTTTTTCCGGATTTCAAAATGTTCCACGCCCAGGCGATCCAGCATCTGTCCATGTTCTAGGAATGCTCCCTGCATTGCCAAGATTGCAATTGTCATTTTACTTTCCTCTTTCTGCCATTAATAATTCAATTTCCTGTTCGTTGATTCCTACCATTGCTTCGCCAAGATCTGTCGAAAGTTCAGCGATCAGTTTTGCATCTGTGTAGTTCGTAACTGCTTTCACAATAGAAGCCGCACGCTTTGCAGGATTACCAGATTTGAAGATTCCGGACCCTACGAATACACCTTCTGCTCCAAGCTGCATCATCAGTGCCGCATCTGCCGGTGTCGCAACTCCGCCTGCTGCAAAGTTTACGACCGGAAGCTTTCCATTTTCATGAACATATTCCACAAGATCAACCGGAACCTGTAACTGTTTTGCTGCTTCGAATAATTCATCTGCTCTTAAGTTCTGGATACGGCGGATCTCCGCATTCATGGCTCTCATATGACGTACTGCCTGTACAACATCTCCGGTTCCCGGCTCGCCTTTTGTACGGATCATGGATGCACCCTCTGCGATACGGCGGAGTGCCTCGCCGAGATCTCTTGCACCACATACAAATGGTACTTTGAACTCTTTTTTATTAATGTGGTAAATGTCATCGGCCGGTGAAAGTACTTCGCTTTCATCGATATAATCAATCTCGATTGCTTCCAGGATCTGCGCTTCTACAAAATGTCCGATTCTGCATTTTGCCATAACCGGAATGGATACCGCTTCCTGAATGCCGCGGATCATCTTCGGATCGCTCATGCGGGATACGCCGCCTGCTGCACGGATATCTGCCGGGATTCTTTCCAGTGCCATGACTGCACATGCACCTGCTTCTTCTGCGATCTTTGCCTGCTCCGGAGTTGTTACATCCATGATAACTCCGCCTTTTAACATCTGTGCCAGCTGCTTATTTAATTCATATCTGTTCTCTTTCATAATTCCTGTACCTTTCCTATCTGTTTTCTGTGAATTTTCTTTGAGTCCTATCATACGCTCATCTGGTATTTTTAAAACAGCCAGTTTTTATGTTTTTGCACATGCCAGTTTCGCATAAAAAATACAGCAGACTTTTGCCTGCTGTACATTTTCTTGTTTTTTATTCATTTACATTTACAGATCCAGCTTGCTGCACTTCTCTTCATGATTATTTACCAAATCTGCAAGTGTCACACTATCCACATACTGGTCGATTACTTTTTTAAGTCCTTCCCAGAACTCAAGTGTGGAACACTGATCCTGTCTCTCGCAGCGATTCGGCACGTCATCCAGACACGCAATCGGCGCAAGGCTTCCTTCCGTTGTACGGATAATATCTCCGGCTGTATATTCTTCCGGCTCTTTCGCCAGCATATAACCACCGTTATTGCCACGATAACTTCTTACATATCCGGCCTTTGTCAGCATCGGCATAATCTGTTCCATATATTTTAATGTAATTCCCTGTCTTGCCGATATGTCTTTCAGACGAATATATTCCCCATTTGCATTCTCTGCCAGATCAATCATAATTCTCAGTGCATATCTGCCCTTTGTTGATATCTTCATAGTACTTCACCTTTCATCCAGGTCTCTTCTCCCGGTTCTTCTCCTACTTAATTACTATGATATCACATTTTTTGACAAATGCCAATCCTCCGAACCATTCGTCCGTTATCCTTTTTCGCCTTTTTTAATCCTGGAATGTCTTCAAAGCATCAATTGTTCTCTGAATCAGATCTTCCAGTGTCCATCCAAGCATATCCGTGACTCGCCGTTGCATGGATGATCTTCTCATCGATTCCCCGTTCTTTCATGATCTCCTGCGATTTGATACAGTGTTCTTCCGGATATTTCTCAAAATCCAGATCGTGTAAAAGTCCTACGATTCCCCAGAAATCTTCCTCATCCGCAAACCCGAGCTCTCTTGCAAAATAACGCATCGTATTCTCTACCGTCTGTGCATGCAGGAGATGAAATTCATCTTGGTTATATTCGGTTAATGATATCACAGAACTGCCATTTGTCAATCAGATATTGGATCTACTTTATTTTATACAGAGAATACATTGCAATGGAATCACTTAGTTTTTGTCAGAAATTTTTTGTAACTGCTATCAATCGCAAATGCTCCAAGCGGTGCAGTCAGTACAATTGCAAGCACTGCTACCGTCAGAACCACATCGCCACAGGCAAATCCAAGCGCCAGTGGAATTCCTCCGATTGCAGCCTGTACGGTTGCTTTCGGTGTGTATGCCATCATCGTAAATAACTTTTCTTTTCCATTCATATCCGTTCCAAGCAGACATACAAAGACCCCTGCCATTCGGAAGATCAGTGCGCCACAGATTAAAATGACTGCCTTGAGTCCTACATAAGACAAATATCCGATATTTACAGTCGCACCGACCAGTACGAATAAGAATACCTCTGCTGCCACCCACATCTTTCCACATTTTACTGCAATCCTTTTTGCAGCCACTTCCCTGTATTTCTGTAAGCCCACTCCCAGAAACATCACTGCAATTAACGCCGAGAACGTAATTGCAGTTGTCATATGATCTTCTGCCACTACCAATAAAAATGAAATACTGAGTAAGATTAATACCTTTACGGTATCCCGGATATGTACTTTCTCAAAATACCGTGCAAGAAGCCATCCGGCAAGTAATCCAATGATCATTCCCAGGATAATAGATATCGGAATATTCAGGAAACTCATAACCGATACGCTTTTTCCCTGCATAATCCCTGAAAAGGTCGTAAATAATACAATGACATATACATCATCTACCGAAGCGCCTGCAAGAATCAACTGTGGGATTCCTTTTTCCGTTCCATAGCCTTCTTCCATCAATCTTACCATACGCGGCACGACAACCGCCGGTGAAACCGCCGCAAGTACAGATCCTAATATTGCCGCCTCCAGCACAGAAAGTCCCAGTAACCTTGGTGCCAGCACTAACATTCCCAACAGCTCAAAAGTTGCCGGTACAAAGCACATCATTACCGCCGGACGCCCGATTTTTTTCAAACCGGAAATGTCAAGCCCTAATCCGGCCCTCATCAGAATAATGATCAGTGCCATCTTCCTAAGTTCCGATGAAATATTTAACAGATTTTCATCCAGAAGATTCAGCACATACGGCCCCAGAACGATACCGGTGAGAAGCATTCCCAGAAGCCCCGGCAGTTTTAATTTTTTACAGATCCAGCTCATCCCCATACCACAGAGCAGGATCAGCGCAACGCTTAGTAACATTTTATATTCCTCCTTATCTACAGAATCTGCCACTGGCAGTTTCTTTCAACCGCATAGCGATCTATAAACGCAGAAAAAGCTGAGACTTTCTGCGTCATTATTCGCAGAAGTCATCAGCTTTATAAGCGGTTCTAGTATGATCACTAAGGGAGAACTTCATTCCCTTCTAAAAGTTATAACATACCTGTATGGTATTTTGCAACTGTAGTTTCAATTTTAATACCTGTCCATCTCCTTATCACCGTCATTTTCTTTCTTAAACCAGGATAACAGATCTCTCCTCATCAGCTTTTCCATCAGGTTCAGATTCGGATCGGAATGCTCCAGTTCTCTGGAATAACGATATACGGTATCTATCACATCCTCCATCTCCAGTGTCTTCTCATTCTTCAGCCACTGTGCCAACAGAAGTTCGTGGATCAAAAGTACACTGACAACCGCCATCTGTACCTTTACATAAGCTTCCCCGTCATACACTGCACCACAGAAATAAGTGCTGATAAAGTACACCAGTAACTGCTCATACTGGATCTCATAATCTGGCATATATGTATTCAGCCATTCGTGAAATTCTCGTTTGTTCTTTGCATACTGTTCTTTGTACTTTGTACATTGTTCTTCACTGTCGCTGCAACCAATATCTCCGTAAAGTAAACTTTCTGCCTCAAGAAGATGCGGTTCCCAGTCATCCCTTAAGCGTTCCATCAGATACTGATTCCGGAACATTTTCTTAATAAATGCATAGTTCTCATCTTCTGATAATTTTGCTTCTACAAACTGTACTGCCTTCTCTGTCTGATATTTTTCAAATACATCATCAATTGAAAAGATATCTTCTCTCTTGATCCGCACCTGCAAGTCATGTGCAATTGCCAATACCAGCCCCACACGCAAATCCAGCTTCTTATCTCTGTCCTGAAGAATATCGATCATCACTTTTCTTGCATCTACCAGTTTTGAATACAGAAACGGGTCAAAATCATCATATTCTTCTTCCTTGTTACTTTCATAAGTCAGAAAACGCACCGGTTCCTTTTTACCAAGCAGAATTCTTGCTACCTCCGGACAGGATACAGACAGCGTCATCTCCCGGACATCTTCGAATTCTTCTACGTGTCTCGGATACATCTTGCAGGTCCGGCACAGGCTTTTCTCTCCGAGCGCAGTATACATATCACAGAGATTCTCATCATTTAAAAAGGCACATCGCTTATTCTTGTCCTGCTTAAATGTTCCCTCTTTCCAGTTAATGGACCGTCTTAATCTTTTTCTGAAAGATCCGGTTACTTTTTTGTATTTTTTCAGTGCCGCCTCATCTGCTACGATCTGCCAGCCGGCACAGCAGGTATCTTCACATTCTCCTGCAATACAGGAAAATTCATGATAATAATCCGGAATTGTATATAACATTGATTCTTCCTCCAGTTTTTATACAAAATCAATTCAACTTTGAGCATTATACCACATAATTTTTTCTAAAACAGCCATTTCGTTTGAACAGGTGCAAAAAGCACAAAAAAGCCCCCGGGCACTTTAGGAGGAAAAGCCCGGGGGAATCGCATAACTTACATTAGTATATAAATGGATTCTCAAGAATTTATTTTTATTATTATCTCAGTTTATTTAATAAAACTTACATGCTTACAGATCTCTTCTGTAGCAGCATCTTTCTTCTTATTGTATTCAACCTTTCTTTCTTCAAAGAGGTTGTCTCCGTTTGCATCGATAGAAACGATCAATGGTCCGAATTCTTTTACGCGGCAGTTCCAGAGTGTCTCCGGCATACCAAGATCTCTCCACTCGGCTCTTACGATCTCTTCTACTTCTGTAGCAGCTACTACAGCGTTACCTGCAGGGAATACGCAGTGGATTGCTCCGAATTCTTTACATGCACGCTCTGTATTTTCTTTCATACCACCTTTACCGATGATCACACGTACACCAGTCTCTTTTACGAATTCATACTCGAATTTTTCCATTCTCATACTTGTTGTCGGTCCTACAGATACCATTTCGAATTTGTCATTTTCCAGTGGACGGATGATCGGTCCTGCATGAAAGATTGCGTTGTTTCTTACATCTACAGGAAGTTCTCTTCCTTCTTCTACCAGACGGCGGTGTGCAACGTCACGACATGTTGTCATGCTTCCGTTCAGATATACGATGTCACCGATCTTGATATCTTTTAAGTCTTCTGCTGAAATAGGTGTTGTTAAGATTTTTTTACCGTTCTTTACTTCTACCATTATAATTCTACCCCCGTATGTGTTGTGATTGTGTAGTTCAGGTCCTTATCAAATACAATATGTCCTCTTCTGTGGCTCCAGCATCCTACGTTAACAGCTACACCGATTGTAGACGGATGACGTGCTGTGTTCTCAATATTAACGCCCATTACAGAATATTTTCCGCCCATACCCTGTGGTCCAAGGCCGATTGCATTGATTCCGTCTTCGAGAAGAGTCTCCATCTTAGCTGCTCTTTCGTTCTCATTGTGTGATCCGATCGGACGCATCAGTGCTTTCTTAGAAAGAAGTGCTGCCGTCTCAACAGATGTTGCCACACCTACGCCAACGAGAAGCGGAGGGCAGGCATTCAATCCGTATGTTGTCATAACGTCCATAACGAACTTTGTAACTCCTTCGTATCCTTCACCCGGCATCAGAACCATAGCTTTTCCAGGAAGAGTACATCCGCCCCCTGCCATGTATGTATAGATCTCACATTTGTCTGAATTTGGAACGATATCCCAGAATACAGTCGGTGTTCCTTTTCCTACGTTCTTTCCTGTGTTGTATTCATCAAATGTCTCTACACTGTTGTGACGGAGAGGTGCTTCAAATGTTGCTTTCACAACAGCGTCTTTCAGAAGTCCTTCCAGTTCGTCGATAAGTGGGAATTTTGTTCCACATTTTACCCAGAACTGTAATACACCTGTATCCTGACAGCTTGGTCTGTTCAGTTTTACAGCAAGTTCCTGGTTCTTGAACATGGTGTCATAAATTACCTTTGAAAGCGGGCTGTCTTCTTTCTCACGCAGCTCTGTTAATTTTTCAATGACATCATCCGGCAGTTTCTTTGCGATATGTGCAATAAATTTTGCCATATAATCTGTAAGTTGTGTTACCTGTTGTTCTTTAGACATTTTCATATCCTCCTTGAAATTCTATTAAAAATTTTTAGTTCCTATCTATATTCCCACAACAGTATTGTGATGAAAGACAGCGAAAACTTTTATCACAAACTGTCATGAGAGGTATGTCTGCTTACATCTTCCGTTTTTATGGAGATTAGAGGTCAAATACTTCCTTATGTTTATGGGAAGAATGGATAGAAGATTGGAAGCAAGATCATACTTACTATGGTTGCTACTACGATCATAGGAATACCTGCTTTCGCATAATCCTTGAACGTATATCCTCCTGCTGTTACTACCATGGTGTTGGCCGGCATTCCGATTGGTGTTGCAAATGCACAGGAGCCTCCGATTACACATGCCATCAGTACGGCACTTGGATCTGCACCCATGCCCTGTGCGATGGATACTCCGATCGGAGCCATCAGTGCTGTCGTTGCTGTGTTTGACATAAAATTTGTCATGATACAGCAGAGCATGAAGATTACAAATGTTAATATGTATGGTGAAGGGTTATCTCCCAGCATTCCGATTACTTTATCTGCGATCAGTTCTCCGGCACCGGTTGCTTCCAGTGCAGACGCAAGGGAAAGCGTACCTCCGAATAAGAAGATCGTCTTCAAGTCGATGGAAAGGAGTGCGTCTTTCTCACTGATAACGCCTGTAACGATCAGTGCAAGTGCTCCCACACATCCTATGACACATAACTTAATACCAATCTGATCTTCAAAAATCATTCCCAGAAGTGTTAATAACAGGATGATCAGTGAAAGGGTCTGTTTCCACTTTGGAACATTGCTGAAATCTTTTGTCTCATCAAAGA
Organism: Dorea longicatena; assembly: GCF_024168045.1. Taxonomy (GTDB): domain Bacteria; phylum Bacillota; class Clostridia; order Lachnospirales; family Lachnospiraceae; genus Dorea_A. The sequence goes on along the minus strand of NZ_CP100126.1, from coordinate 470,492 downwards.
TTCCCTCACCACTTGTGTCCACTTTATCCGGCAGGAATTTGTATCCAAACAGTGCGAAAAAAATGATTCCTACGATCAAAATCGGAAGTCCTACTTTCGCATAATCGAAGAATCCGAATTTTAATCCGATCTTCTCCATAGATGACTGTGCGATCATGTTACCAGGTGCACCGATCAGTGAAAGGTTACCTCCCATGGCTGCTGCAAATACCAGCGGCATTAACAGTCTTGATCTTGAATATCCTGATTTTGCAGCAATACCGATAACTACCGGAATCAGGATCGCGGCTGTTCCTGTGTTGGAAAGGAAGCCGCTCATCACTCCGACGATCACCATGATCGCAATGATCAGCTGCCTTTCTGTCTTGGCAAAGTGTGTAACCACTCCTCCGATCTTGTTCGCCATTCCCGTCTCAAACAGTGCTCCACCGACAATGAACATTGCAACAAATAAGATTACATTGCTGTCGATGAATCCCGAGAATGCAGTCTGCCAGTCCAATACCCCTGTGACTACCAGTCCTACACAGACAATCATCGATGTTACCCCAAGCGGAATCTTTTCAAGCATGAACATGATGATTGCAAATGCCAGAAACAGTAATGTAATTGTTATCTGACTCATCTTCATTACCTCCTTGTAATTATTTCGTTCGATTTACTCTGATACAAATTTCTTTTCTTGTCTGATATTTGATGTTTGATATGTGATTTTGTATCCAAGACTTGATTATAAAATACTCCTTACTGAGAAAAATGTCAATAGGCTTTTTGACATTTTGGCATATGTTATAAAAGTGTTTATCTACTTTTGTTCAAAATCACAAGAGGATACTTTCATTGTATACTTTGTACGTATTTTTCGGTTTTTGACAGCTATAATCCCGTACGAAAAAGAACAGCTCCGGCACTTTGACCTGACCTGTTCTTTTCCACGATTCCCTAATTTTCTTTTTTCCGCTTCCATCTCTCTACTGCGGTCAGAACTCCGGCCGATATACCGGACATTGCTGCAAGAACTGCAATCGGTGCTACATCTCCTGTCTTGACCGGATAGTTCCGGTAAATGGCCGTTTTTCCCGTCGGAGCTATCTCCGGCGCCTGTTCTTTTACCGAATTCGTAAATATAATCTCGTACGATTTTCCTTCTGTTCCTTCTTTTTCCCCCCAGACTACTGCTTTCGGTTCTCCGGATTCTGTACTGGTCACCCGTACCGTCACATCATATACTGCCGTATCATAAGTAACATCTGTCACATTAGCGGACTTCTGATAAATCTTATAGTGATAATCTTCCGGTTCTTCATAGCATATCGGTCCGAAGCTTTGCTTCTCGTCTTTTCCGATCTGAAGTTCTGTCCGGTCCGGCACTGGTATGCCAGCTTTCTCCGGCTCCAGCACGATTGTTCCTGCCGCACCTTGTACACTTACCGGAATCTGGATCTCCACATTCGGTGTTCCGGCATACACTGGAACTGCCATTGTACTGCCTATCCACATAAATAACATTACGCCCGCAGCTGCTATTTTCTTTACACTTCTATATCTTAGAATCTTCACTGTTTTTCTGCCACCTTCCTCTCTAATTTCCCGATCAGAACTACACGACCATTCGTCTCTGCCTCCGAGCACGTTGATAAAGCAATCAGCGAATTCTCATCTGCCACATTTACATCACGATACTGGACTGCATTCGCCTGAATATAATCAAGCAGATCCTTCAGATTCTCCTTGCGGTATCCATCCGGATGGTAAATCTTTGCATCCGCTGCAGTCACTTTCATACAGGCAAAGAACCGGATTTTCCGTGTTGCATCTGTCAGATAGAGCTTTCCTTTTTGGTGCGTTTCAAAATATTCTTTATTCGTGAAATCTGCCACATCCGCAAACATTCCACCATTTTTCATGTTGTGTCCATAGACCAGATTATATGGATCGGAGAAATCATCCTTGTTCAGGCATGACAGAAAGATTGCTCCCGACAGTTCGAATTCCCCATATACATTCTTATTAATATATTCCATATCATCCTGCCCCTGCACCACCGGATAATCGATGTTGGTCTTCGGCACCTGAATCCAGGCTTTCACATCCGGATTCAATTTTTTCAGATCTTTCAGCGTCGGATTATCCTCTCCGTCATCTGTCGGCCGAAACTTCAACAGTTCTTCATCTGCAAATGAATTGGCATAGATCTTATAAGTATCCCATAACGAATACATTCCATAAGAAAGCATCAGAAGGATCAGGATTCCTGCCATGATACTGAGTATCCGATTACCTACTCTTGCTGCCATCGCTGCCTTTTTCATTTCGCCACTTCCTCTCTAATGCTTTCTTATACCTTCTATCTGCTTTTTTCGCCCAGCCGATTAGTCAATATCCATATCTTTTACACGTTTTCTTCTGAAGAACAGAAGGCTGGATGCAATTGCTGCACCGATCAATGCAATATACGGAGCAACATGGAGGAAGATTCCGGTTGGAGAATTTGTTGTTTTATCATTTACAACAGTAATGTTCTTGTCGCCATTGTCTGCGGTTGTTCCTGCACCGGTTGCGATTGTTCCTGCTGTCGTCGATGTCTTTACATTATTAATGGTTGTTGTATAGCCATCATCTGCATAACTAGACTCTGTTACCGTATATTTATCTGTCTTTGACAATCCCCAGATTTTTGCTGTCTGGTCATCTTTTAATGTGAATGTCTGAGGTTGCCCGGATACCAATGTGATCGGAGTTCTTGAATCTGAGAATGTCATATAATATTTTTCACCGGCTGCTCCGGCTACGTTCAATGTAAATTCGAATTCTTTATTACGATTTCCCTGATTACCGGTAACCTCTTTCTTTACGGTCAGATCTTTCAACGTATCGTGACGACTGCTGTAATCATTCGTGAAAACTCCCTCACCCTTTGACTTCAGATTATTTTTATCTGCAAACAGATAAGAGCTGACTTCCAGATTTCCGTCATCATCGGATGTTACATACACATCAAAATACTTCTGTTCTGTGGTATAAGCAACACCTTCATACGCATTTCCGTCCTTGTCCGCTGCAGCCTCACTTACTACATAGCGGAAGATTCCAGGTTTTGCATTCTTTCCTGTTGTAAATACAGATTCATTAACATTAAGCTTTGTCGTTCCTACTGTAATTTTCTCATTTCCAATATCGCTGTCCGCCGGTACCGATGCAATGACATCCTTATCCAAAGTTACCCCCTTTGCCGGTCCTGCATATATTGCCTCCTGATTCTCACCTGCCGGCACTGCCGTTCCTGGAGCAACGGTAAATTTAAATGTAGTCTTCGGTGCATATATATTACTTTCCTTCGTAATCTGTTTTGTGATCGTCGGAGTTTTCTTAACTGCAGTTTCGCTATCTGAACTTTCTGCCGCTGACACCTGCATTCCGAGCATTGCTGTCATCATTATTCCGGCAGCCGTAACAGTGGATACTTTTTTTAACATTCTTTTTTCCATCATTTCTTTTCCTTTCTTTTTCCATGTTCTGCAATCATGTTACTGATTTTACAGGTTCGATCTGCGAAGGACGGTAATCACTCTTCCCTTTATATCCTTTGCATTGACCGCACCAAAGTATCTGCTGTCTTTTGCACCTTCACGGAAATCACACAGAATGAAATACTGGTCTTTCTTTACTTTCACCGGATAGGATATGCCATCCACATAGGCCGGTGTCTTATAAAAAATATCCGGCTCATTCACAATGCTTCCGTTGATCTTCAGTTCATTTTTGTCTGTAATCTCTACCTTATCTTTCTCTCTCGCCACAATACGCCCTGTATGCAATGTCCCCTCTTTTTGGAATACCACGACATCCCGGTCGGAATATTTCCGTTCCAGCCTGTAATATAAAAGCAGATCTCCGGCACATATTTTCGGGGACATATCCTGATTCTTTGCAGAAGTCATTCCAAAAATCACGCCAAACAGGACCGCCAGCATCACTGCCAGCATGAGTAAACGGGTAAAGAACAGTATGATCTCTCTTTTTTCTTTCATATATGCTCCTTGTCAGATGTTATTCTCCTGTCGGATCTCCCCATTTGCGGATTCCGTATACCAGTCCGAAAAATGCCAGCATTCCGAATGCGGCCCCTGTCATGACCATATACGGAGCCGATGTCTGCCGGATTCCGGTTGCCGGCTGTACTTCTTTCGTATTCGTAAATGTCAGATCTGTATTTTCTGATAGAATATCCGAAAGTTCTTTTTTACCATTGTCCAGTTTCTGTTCCTCTTCTTCCGAAACTTTCTTTGTAATCTGCACATCATAGTCTTCCGGTTCTTCGGAAACGATATATTCTACACCATATGGCATCGTCATCTCGATTTTTTCCATATGCCTCAGCTGGAATGTATAGACTCCATTTTCTACCGCAACTGCGTTTTTTAATTCTTCCTCACTGACTGGATTGCCCTGTGCGTCATATTTCACATAGCTGATTCCACCTGTATAGGATTTCCCGTTCAGCTTTATCTGCACCTTGAACCGAAAGGCGTGGGTACGGTCTCCCATGTTGCCGCCGACTCTCTTTGCAATCGTCAGTACGCGGTCACTCCGGATATACCGATTGACGAATTTTGCTTCCGATGTTGTACTTCCTGCAATCTGCCCGGATATTTCTGTTGTATCCGGTGATACCGTCAGATCATATCCATCCAGTATGGCATCATTTTCATTTACTTTATACGTTGTTCCCGGTGTCAGATTGGTAAATGTATATTCGTATGCGTTATTTTCTGCATTCCATACCAGTCCGTCTGCATTCAGTTTCAGTTCTTTTGTCTCCGTTTTTCCGTCTGGTTTCGTCAGCGCACAGGTAAAGGAGAGCTTCTTTAATACCTTCTGCAATGCTTCCGGGTTATCTTCCAATCCTGTAATGGCTTTCGAAATCTTTAAATTGCCCGGATGCACTTTTATGACTGGTTTCTTGTAATATTCTGTATAGTTCTGTTCTCCATACTTGTACATCAGTACTGCATGTTCATTTTGGTTCGAATAGAATCCGGTGTCTCCTGCATAGGTTCCGGTTCCTGCATCTGCCTGATCTGTGTAGCCTGATGTTCTGTATTTTTCATATGCCGTTTCTGTCGGCTGGATCTTGGCAATGACTTCATAGGTATAGCCTTCCTGCAGTTTATAGTCTGCCGGAAATTGCATTTTAACGGATTTTGATGCAGAATCATAAGAAGCCGTGATTCCGAGATCTGCTGCATTAACCAGGTTTCCGGATGCATCAAAGATCTGCACCTGTGGTGCAAGGACATTTCCATCTGCTCCCTTCACCATCTCAACATTCTCACTCAGCGGATCGGAAATCGTGACATTTGTACATGCCAGTTCTGTGATCTGTTTCTGAATGTCATCGAATGCCTTGTTCAGATTCGCCAACGTTGTTCCGGCATAAGATGCATGTTTTCCGGCTTTGACTGCTGAATTGGCAAGGTCGGTAAGTTTTTTGTAATTCCCTGACGGTCCTACACCGACCGTGAAAAAATAATCGGTCTGCATATCAGCGACTGCATCTTTTCCTGCCTTCAGACTCTTTCCATCTTCGTCGCTGCTTCCATTGCCTTCTGTATAACCGTCTGATCTATATCGGAAGGTTGGATCTCCATCAGATACGAAGATCACTGCTGTCTTGGCATTCTGTCTTTTCCCATTCAGCAATCCTTTCGCACTTCTGATCCCGGCCTGATAATTGGTTCCGCCGTCCGATTTCGGAGAAGTCCGATTCGTGATCGCAGATGCCTGATTCGTCCAGTTTACAGCAATCTCTGCATCATTCCATGCCTCATCCCTATATCCACCAGGCCGATAGTCACTCTTATTTCCACTAAACGTCACAAGCGCAAATCTGACATCCAGATTCTCATTAGCCGCCAGTGTATTCGTCATGCTGTCGATTGCCTGACTTGCCGCATTCCTTCTTTCCCCGTTATTTTCCCAGCTATTCTGACTGTCACGATCCATCGGATAAGCCATACTTCCGGATCTGTCCAAGACATAGATGACATCCAGCGGCGCTTTCGAAGACTCACTGTTTACTTTTCCTTTTACTGTTAATTTCAGATCGTAGGTTCCATCTGCATTCTCTGTCACCGTCTTTTCATGCTCCAGAGACATGCCCGAATCCGACGACTCTTCTCCCTCAGCATGCACCTCCCTGATACTCCCTCCCACGGGCAGCAGTACCAGGATCGCAGCCGTCAGTATGGTAATGATTTTCTTTATGCTCTTCCGGCTGATAGTATGTCCCATAACGCTCCTCCATTTCTGTTTCATTTGAATGTGGCTGTTTTTCTTTACCCTCATAGTATTCTTATGTAGGAGGATGGGATTTTATTCCAGAATTTCTATTTAATGCATTATGGCGGCTGTCACCGATCGGAATAAACTTACAAGGTCCTATCCTGTGCTGACTCCAACATGGGGAAATTCTAAAGCAAAAAAGTTGACCTAAAAACGAGCTCACAAAAAATCCAAACTCGACATTCGTCTCAGACAGTGGATTTTTTGTGAGCAAGCGGTCAACTTTTTTACTTAAGAATTACCAACCATGAGTCCGTATGCACAAGATAGGACCTTGTAAGTTTATTCCTGCGGTTTCGCATGCCATAATAATTAAATGGAGAACTGTAATCTTTTATTACGGTTCGGGAATCTGGCTTAGTGAATTAAATAGAAATTTTATTTATAATATGTCAGCATATCATCCCGGCTGCGCATAATATGATCGTACATTGTTTTCTGCGCAGCCTCTTTGTCATGCTTCTGGATTGCTTTCAATATCTTTCCGTGTTCTTTAATCGACACTTTCGCATAATCTTCCTCGGATACCATACTTCCCATGGACAATCCATTCCATAATTCAGAGATCATATTTTTCATCTTCTGATTACCGGCTGCAGTCCAGATCTCGCTATGGAATGCGTGGTTCAGGTCTGTGTATTGTCTTAAATTACCTTCCCGCAGAGCCTCTGCGGCTTCTTCATAAACAGATTCAATCTCAGATATATCTGCTTCCGGGTCTGCCGCCAGTGCTGCCGCTGAACTTTCCAGAATTGCGCGGAGCTGATAGTGTTCTTTTATGTATGTTTCGGTTATTCCAAGTACGACAGCTCCCTTATTCTTACGAAGCTGGATCAGTCCGTCACGCGCTAAGATCTGAAAGGCTTCCCTTACCGGCATTGCTGATACATTTAGTTGAGTGGCGACGCTGTCCAGCGAAAGAACTTCGCCTTCCTGCATCTGTCTGGACAAGATTGCCTTTCTGAGTTCCGCAGCTACTTTTTCTTTGGCAGACGGCATTTTAATCGGTTTTAATCCGTTCATTCATTCATCCCTCTCTCTTCGTTAACTGCCTTCGCCAGCAGTTTGAAATATGCATCCAGAGCTTTCTCTGCTTTCTTTAATTCCCCATTTTTCAAAAGTTCTGTCAGCTTGTTTCTTTCTTCTTTTATCTCTTCTTTATGACGTCCCGTTGATAGCGCAAAACGGATATAACTGTCACTTGCATTTCTCAAAAGTCGCTTAATATATTCATTTTCCACCAGGTCGCACATTGCTTCTGCCGGCTGCACTTCTCCCAGTAATCCCGGTGTCGTAAGCCTTTCGTACAATTCTTCCGTCTTTTTACTATGCTTCAGACTGTCCAGAGCTTTCTTTGTCATCTCTGAAATCATGCTGTAGATCAGACAGATCTGTTCTTCATCCAGTTCTGTTACGGTAATTCTTCTGGTTGCCAGACGGATAATCAGGCCCTGATTCTCCAGAATCTGAAATGCTTCCCGGATTGGGATTCTGGAAGCTTCGAATGCTTCCGCCAGTTCTTCCTGTTTTAACTGGCTTCCCCCGGGAATTCTTCCAGATAAGATCTCGTCTGCAATCTGTTCTGCCATATAATCGCTTAATCTTTTTTCTGATATATCTTTCATAATTTCCCCTTTAAATTATATTCTTATAACAATAATGTATCCAAAATCACACAAATTGTAAAGGGCTTTTTGTCTTTCTACAAATATTTTTTCATATCCTGAATCAGTTTTTCACACGTCTTTTCAAATTTTTTTGCCAGTGAAATGCTTTCTTTTTCTGCCTCCGAATAACGATTTAATTTCTCTGTAATGGATTTTATTCCCATATTGGCACCATCAATCATCATTTCTGCTATTTTCGAAGTGTCGTCATTGAACATCATCTTTACTTCGGCACTGATCCATGCAAATGTCTCTGCTGCCTTTTCTGAAAACTTTTCTTCCTGAAGTTTTCCTTCTGATAATCTTATCGATTCTCTCTCCATTTTTTCATAATCTTCTTTATATTTAGATAATAACTCCTGCAATTCCTGGTTTTTCAGATATGCTACCAGCTGCTCGATGCTGTTCACTGCCATCCTGCAGCCCGAATTACACTCTTTCATGATCTCATATGTTGATGTGTCCATAATACTTCCTCCTTTTTTAGATAGTCTGCTATCTTTTTATAGTTTTTCTTTCTTCATTACATGATCTTTCTTTTATAGTATTTCTCAAATTTTATTTTTTATGTCTTTAGACTAAAAAAGCCCTTGCAGATTGGTATGCTCCCCGTCAAGAGGACAATAAAAAATAATAAATTTTTGTATCGTCAGCCATGCTATGGCTGGCGATATTTTATGCTGCTTTTGTATATTGCTCATGATATTTCATTGGTGTCATTACATGCAGTTTCCTTTGAAGTCGTTGGTTGTTGTAGTAATCTATGTAATTAGCTATCGCAGTAATCAAAGAGCTTCTGTCATTAAAACGCTGTTTATAATACATTTCTCGTTTTAGAATTCCCCAAAACCCTTCCATTGGTCCATTGTCAATACAGTGGGCAACTCTAGACATACTCTGCTTCATATGATGTTTTTTTAATCTAGTATAAAACTGTGCGCTTGTATATTGAAAGCCTCGATCAGAATGAACTAATGGGTGTGCATCTGGCTCCTGACGAACAGCCTCATCAAACGTGTCCATAACTAATGGATTATCATTATGATCGCTGATTTTAAAGGAAACAATCCTTCTATCATATAAATCTAAAATAGCACTCAGATAAACTTTATGAACTTCTATTCCGTTGTAGTATTTAAATTCAGAAACATCTGTAAGCCACTTTTCATTCGGTTTTTCGGCGTGAAATTCACGGTGTAAATAGTTTTTTGCTATGTGATCAGGATTTCTGTCTCCTCTGGTACAACTCTTAGGTTTCCATTTAATATTTGATTTTATATCGTATTTCCTACAAATACGAAGTACTCGTTTATCATTCACATGAATTCCTTTATGTCCATCTAATTCATCACGAATCCTTCGGTATCCCATATCTGGATGCTGGTGATGAATCCTTTGGATTTCAGTGGATAGTCTTTCGTTTCGAAGTTCATTATTACTTTTCGGATATTTTCCCCAGCGGTAATACGCAGAACGTGTAACATTAAGATATTTACAAAGTCTATCTATGGGATAATGCTTAGTAGACGATAGTTTTTGGATGGCTTCATATTCGGCTAACCGATGGATTAAAGATAGCGACCCCTCCTTTCCAGTTCTCTGACTTTTTTTAACAGATCATTCTCCATTTGTAAGTCTAGATTTCTTCTTTCCAGTTCAGCTATCTTGTCACGTAGCTCTTCTTCAGGTGTTCTGCTTGGAAGAGAAGCTATACGACGTCCACGTCTGTCTTCCAGACCCGCTTGACCCATCTTTTCGTATCGTATTACCCAATTGCGAACTTGTTGATAGGAACAATCATATTTGAGTGCCATTGCACCATAATTCTTATCATTTGCAAGACAATCTGTTACTATTTTTAATCTCTCATCAAGTGTAGTGTTCTTTGCCTTTTTCATGTAAGCACCTCCAGTGGATGTTTTTAATATTCCACCAGAATTATACACCTTAATCCAATCGGAAAGCTGTCTGTGTGAACGAATTCCGTATTTTGTGCAAATATCCTGAAGAGATCCTTCTCCGTTAAGATAATCATTTATAGCAGATATTTTTAAATCTTTTGAATAAGATTTGTTTTTCGGTTGATTGAGTAATCCAGTTGGTCCATCATACTGATAAATAGAAATCCAATTTCGAATACTATGATGATCAACTCCTAATTCTTTTCCTGCTTGCTGTATGCCAATTTCTCCTGCAAGGTAGCGTTCGACTATTTTTACTTTTTCTACTGGTTCTATCTTACTCTTTCTGAACATGAAAATACCCCCATATAGGACTTTTATATTTCATTGTCCTATATGAGGGTAGCATATCAGATATCATTTTTATATCCGCAAAGGCTTTTTTTTCTCTCATATTCTTAATTTACCATAAAATAATTCAGACTGATTTCATTTGACGCAACATCCGCAAGGTTGACACAACTGTTTCCCATACGGTCGATCAGATGCAGGATATTTGTAAATGGTGCTGTCAGGCTTGCTTTACATTTTCCTTTATTGACACGCTGTACATGCGCTTTTCTCATCTTCAGATCCAGATCCATGATCTTATCTTTCCGTTTTATCAGCTTCTCGATCTGCACTGACTCATCTCCCTGTAATGCCTTAAGTGAATCATTGAACATCTTCTCCAGTGTCTTCAGACTCTTCTGCAGTTCATCCATCGCTTCCGGCGTATATTTGTACCGATTGTCTACCTTTTCCCGTACACATTTTGCAACTTCTACGCTCAGCGTTCCCATACGTTCCACATCGCTCAAGATGTACATGAGACTCGCCGTCTGTGCTGCCTGCTGCTCTGTCATTGTTCCGGCCGAGAATAGGGAGGCCAGATATTCTGTGATCTGATCCGTCAGTTTCTTTATCTGTACTCCTTTTTCCTGCAATGGTTCCAGTTCATTCAGGTCTTCTGTTTTAACGATTGTGATCGTATCTGCCACAACCACTTTCACCATTTCACTCACACGAAGAATTTCCTTTGCAACCAGCTGAAGTGCTGCTGCCGGCTGGCTGATGATCTTGTCATCCAGAAATACAGGTTTTGCAGGATTCATATCGACTGCTTTTCCATCCGGAATCAACGTCATAACAATCTTTACCATCACATTGATCAGACAGACCCAGATAAGTGTCATTGTAATGTTGAATAATGTATGTGCATTTGCAATCTGTCTTGAGATCACTTCAATCTCCGGTCCTTTCGGAGAAATGTGCTGGATCAGTACTGCAAATGGTTTCACAAACCAGATAAATAACAGACATCCGGAAATGTTGAAAATACAGTGTGCAACTGCGGTACGTTTCGCATCTTTTGTCTGACCGATACTTGCCAGAAGTGCTGTAATTGTAGTACCGATATTATCTCCAAGCAGGATCGGGATTGCTCCTGCAAGTCCAAGCATACTTGTCACACCGTCAGGTCCCGGCTGTGATGCAAAGTTCTGCAATACTGCGATCGTCGCACTACTGCTCTGTACTACCAGTGTCATAAGCGTTCCGACAAATACACCAAGTACCGGAATATGTGCCACTCTTTCAATCAGATCCGTGAACACCGGGCTGGATGCCAGCGGTTTCATGACATCTCCCATGGTCTCGATTCCAAGGAATAACAGACCAAATGCAAAAATTGTCTGACCGATACTTTTCACTTTTTCAGATTTCGCAATAAACGAAATGATAAATCCAATAAAAATAATGATATAAATGTAATCGCTGATCTTAAATGCAATAATCTGCGCCGTCATTGTCGTACCGATATTCGCACCAAAAATGATTGAGATTGCCTGTGGCAGACTCATAAGCCCCGCACTGACAAATCCGATTGCCATAACGGTTGTCGCACTACTGCTCTGTAATACTGCTGTGGTAAGTGCACCTGCGATAACCCCAAGTACCGGGTTCTTAGTCAGAAGTGCCAGGATGCTTTTCATCTTTTCTCCTGCCGCTTTCTGCAGACACTCACTCATCATATTCATTCCATAAATAAAGACTGCCAGACCTCCTAAAAGTCCGAATATTATCTGCAATTTTTCATTCATAATATTTTTCCATTCTCCTTCATTCGTCTTCTGTAGAACCTGCCGTCGGCAGCTTCTTTCGAGCATATGATGTCCCCTCGACGTTACGGGCTTATTGTAACGAAGGTGTATGCAGCCTATATCAAATCTATGTTAAATCTATGTAAAATCGTACCCGGAGTTTATATTATATTAAATTCTATGAAATTATTTTCGAAAAAATGTAAAGGAATCATCAAATGTATGCAAAATTATCTGAATACTTAAGATGATTCCTTTTTATTGTTTACTCCTATTGTTTTTAATATAACGGTTCATTCTCCATCAGATATTGCAAGAATGCCTCGCAGCCTTCTTTCACATCTTCATAAGTCACATCAAAATTCCCCGTGTACCACGGATCTGCAATATCTCTTGCATCTCCTGCATATTCCAGTAACAGATGTACTTTATGCTCCGGATCTTTCCGGATGATGCGGTTGATGTTGCGAATGTTCCACTGTTCCATGCCGATCAGGTAATCGAACTCTTCATAATCTTTTCGCGTCATCTGACGTGCTCTGTGATTCCCGCACGGGATTCCTTCTTCTCTTAATTTGTTCTGTGTCCCATAGTGTACCGGATTGCCATCTTCTTCGTTACTGGTTCCGGCAGAGTCGATGTAGAAAGATGACTCCAGATTCGCTTTTTTTACTAAATCTTTCATTACATATTCTGCCATGGTGGAGCGACAGATGTTGCCGTGGCAGATAAAGAGCACTTTTATCATTGTTGCATAACCTCGCATTTCTTAGTTTTTCTTGGTATTTCGGGCTTTGTAAGCCTTTGTAAATTTTTGCTTTCTGGCATAACCTGGTTTATTTTCGCATAATATCGTCAGCAAAAGGTGTAAAATAAGGTGTATGTTTTCCCATTTTACACCTTGCTATTTTCAATTAAAAATCGTAATTACACAACCTGAATCCGAGCAACTTCTTCCCTGGCATCCTCAAGATTTACATGCGTATATGTATTCAACGTTACGCTGATCTCTGAGTGGCCCATCAAATATTGCAATGCTTTTGGATTCATTCCGGATTTTGTCATATTTGAGCAATAGGTGTGCCGGCATACATGTGGATGTGTCAAGTATAGGACAAAAAAATTTTATTTTTTTCTGCCGAAGACTATCTGACGCTTCCATCAGGTAGTCCCAGCACCTTTATTATCTTCTGATAAGTCATTCTTGTCCTGCTCAAGTTATCTCTGTTCTGAAAAAATATCGTCAAAATTCCATTCGATTTCAATTTCATCCTGACTATGAACACGGATCACCTTGATAATCTCACGCAGCTTCTCTGTATCGAACTTCTGAATTTTCAAGAAATCTTTAAGTTTTATTTTATCAGAAAGTTCATTTTGTTCAAGAAGCAAAAGTTAGTTGCAGAAGGTAAAATCAAAAAAGATAAGCACGAATCCGTCATTTTCAGAAGGGATAATTCTCATTATGAAAAGCATGGTTCTGAGGAAGTTTACATTGATGATAAATTGCCTTTTGAAATTCCAAGAAATTGGCAATGGTGCGATTCCTACCGGGAACAGCAGACCAAGCAACTATTTTAAGAACAAACCGACTTCAAAAAATATCCTTATTCAGATTTTTCATACGAAAAAAGGAAAAGTCGTTGCAATCAATTTTGGAAAAAATGGATACATGGTAACCATGATTGCAGGAAAAGAACCAACCATTGTTAAAGATGGAAATTGTCTTCCATCCTCTGAAAAATATGCGGATAAAAGAAAAACGACACTGCAAAACCACATGCTAAGGGAGTTCTGCAGTATCGTCTTTTTTTATTTTTCTACCTTCCACTCTCTGGTATCAAAGATGTGAAGATGCAGTGCTTCTGAAATATATCCCAACAATTCGCAGCCTGCGATACAGTTTCCTTTTTTATCAAGAGACGGTCCGTAGATCCCGATTCCCATTTTCTTTTTCGATACGCTAAGCAGGCCGCCGCCGACTCCGCTCTTAGTCGGAATTCCTGTTCTTAACGCAAATTCACCTGATCCGTCATACATCCCGCAGGTGAGCATAATGGTCTGTACCATCCGTACTGTCTGAGATGAGATCAGACGTTTTCCGGTAGATAATTGCACTCCGTCATTTGCAAGCAAAAGACCGAACATTGCCAGATCTCTTGCATTTACCGACATGGAACACATCTTTGTATAAAAGGTAACACTATCTTCTACATCGGTATCAATGATCTCCTTACTTTTTAAAAGATAGGCAATCGCCTTATTTCTTGCGCAAGTCGCCATCTCAGACTGAAATACAGCTTCGTCTACTGCAATCTCCGGATCTTCACATACATCCTGCATATACTTCTGCATATCTTCGATGGAATAGTGGTCTACAAGCAGGCTCGCAACCGTGATTGCTCCAGAATTGATCATCGGATTAAAGGGCCGGTTACTTCGGTTATCCAGTTCTACCAGTGAGTTAAAAGCCTCCCCTGACGGCTCCACACCAACATGATTAAACACAAACTCTGCTCCAAATGTTTCCAGTGCCAGACACAGTGCCATTACTTTGGAAATGGACTGTATCGTAAATCTGTCTTCTGTATTTCCGGTCTCAAATTGATTGCCGTCTATTGTGTAAAGGCAGATTCCCAGTTTATTCTTATCTGCCTTGGCAAGCTCCGGAATATACGATGCAACACTTCCATACCGGATCACACCTTTTCCGATACGGATGGCATTTTCCAGTATTCTCATAACCTCTTCTGATTTCATCATATTCTCCTTTTTCGCTCAGTCATAATCCCCTTACAACTGCTATTTCCTAAGTACTAAGATACTAAAATAGTAATCGTTCCCTTTCCAACCATAATGATTATATTATATGCAAAAATGTGCAAAAAAATCAATCGTATTTTTTTACAATTGATTTTTTAATTAATTTTGAGTGTAGTATTATTTTTTGACCAACTAAATTATGACAACTTTTTTAATTATTCCGATTCGGTCTTCCAAAGGTATAAATAAGGTGTAAATTATTTGTTTCTATCTAGAAAAGTCTTTCTCGCCATACTTTAAACGTTGCCGTGGCAGATAAAGAGCACTTTTATCATTGTTGCATAACCTCGCATTTCTTAGTTTTTCTTGATATTTCGGGCTTTGTGAACCTTTGTACTTTTTTGTTTTCTGGCATAACTTTGTTTATTTTTGTATAACAGCATCTGCTCAAACACATCATCTTTCGCATTAACTATAGTTCAGTATATTTCGTTGCATTTCCTTTTGCTTTATCTACCGGGTACTTTGCTTCATTCTGTTTCATCTTCATATTCACGATTTCATCAGCATCAAGTTCCAATTTGTCCAAAAGATTTTGTGAATAAACAAGTACATCTGCCAGTTCTTCTTTTATATGCTGCAGATCATACTCTGTATCACTCCATTGAAAACACTCCAACAACTCTGCTTTTAATGAATTCCGCCAGACATTCAGCTCACTTAATCCTGTCGTCCGGTTCATCTTTAATTTTATATTTTCATATAATTTTGTTTCCAAACAATCATTCTCTGTATCCATCATAAAATCACTTTTTGTACCTGCATAAATAAGCATTTATTCACCACCCACACATCATATTATTTTGTTCAATTTCAGTAGGCAATCCTAAAATAATCCAAATCCGCTTTATATTTGTCTTGTGCGGTCAGGCAGGTATCTGTCAGATAGCCTTTTTCATTATCCCATTCCTTCAATCCACGGTAATAGAACATTTTCAGATTATCCTCAATGATAAACGGAACAATATTGTATTTCAGACACTCCTTAAACATAATCAACCTGCCCACACGACCGTTGCCGTCCTGGAACGGATGAATCCGCTCAAACTTCACATGGAAGTCTAGAATATCCGCAAAGGTCTTTTCTTCTTTGGCGTTGTATTCCGTCAGCAAAGCCTTCATTTTATCGGCAACTTCTTCTGGAAGGGCTGTATCCCTACCGCCGACTTCATTCGGAAGTTTCTTATAATCTCCAACAGCAAACCATTCTTTTCTGGAATCACTGGTGCCGTTCTTCAAAACCAAGTGAAGTTCTTTGATGAACTTCTCCGTCGGAGCTGCTTTTGCATGATCAATAATTATGTCAATGCACCGGAAGTGATTTGCCGTTTCGATCACATCATCCACATTCAGCACTTCTTTTTCTACGCCAATAGTATTGGTTTCAAAAATATATCTAGTTTGATCGTGTGTCAGGCGGCTTCCCTCCATATGGTTAGAGTTATAGGTCAAATCAATCTGTGTCTTATGATAAATCCCACCGGAATATTTACTTGCCTTCTGCTCTTTCAGAATATCCAACAGAGTAATCGGCTCTTCTTTTCTTTTGTTGGTGCGCTCCGGTTTTTCTGCGTTTTCTGGAATGTTCCATGTCTTACCAGTAAGAAATGCACCGTTCACACGCCCTTGGGCACAGTAATTTCTAACACTGCGCTCTGACATATTCCATTTTTTTGCTATATCAGCAACTAAAAGGTATCTCATCTACAATCCTCCATCACAAATCATAACCCATATCCAAAACGTATCAATCTACTAATTAGTATATCACACTATCGGCAAAAACGCCATTTCTTTTGCCCACCGCGCTATTTTTTAGCCGATATAACAATTATATCATCTAATAAGTTTCACTTTCATTTTCGCACATGATCATGAGACTTTTTTCGTTCAAATTGTGCAATCATATGTAAGTAAAAGGTGAATGTTCCTTATCAAAATAAAAATGGCGAAGTGCTTATCGTAACACTCCGCCGAAAGCCTAACCGGTTTGAGCTAGATGCTTGGTTAGGTCTGCTTTATTATTTTATGCAATTCCATTGCATTTATACACTTAAATGTTCTTTCCAATCCGCAGGAAGATTCATTGCTGCGAGACTGACCACACCATTATTATTTTGAATCAGCTTATCGAAAGCATTTACAAATACTGTCCATTCCTCATCAGATGAACGCAGGTACTTCATCGCCAGTAAGATTTGATACAAGCCATTACTTTAATTGTACTGGATATACATTTGTAGTCTTCATCTTCGGTAACGAAAATTCCCCCTCGTATTGCCTACCACCAAAGGTGGTCGGGGCTATCAATGGCTGCCCCAGCACAATCTTATTCCTGTAAAATTACTTTTTCTCCTTCGCCACATGGTTCTTGAAAATCGTTATAATGATGCTCTAGTATCTCATTTGTTATTATAAATGGAGAATTAGCATTCAAAGACTGATTCCTTTTATACAATCTTTTTTGTAAGGTTCCTTTACTAGCCTTCATATAAACAAGTTCTGGTGTACCGCCAGCTTTTTCTATAAGCCTTTTATAATACGCTCTGTTTGCCTTATTCCAAAAGCTGAAATCAAGGACTACATGTTTTCCTTGTTGAATGAGAGACAGGAGTTCCTTCTGGAGTGCCATTTCCACTATTTCTGAAAGTTTCTCATACTGTTCGTTTGGATAATCAATCCCCTTTCTCCCGTAAGTTTTCCACATTTCCTCATCAATGGACAAGCGAACATAGCCTTCTTTTTCTTTCTTCTTTGCATAAGTTGTTTTCCCGGAACCGCATATTCCACACATCATAATAACTTTAATCATAAAAATCTCCTTGTTTTACTAATCAATGCAGCCTTCTATTGATACTATCAAAGCGTTATTTATTCAACAGCTTTGTCTAAAAATATTTCTCCGTCTAAATATTCTAATTCATGGCAGAAGCACTTTGCCATTTCTGGTCCTATTTTAGTTTTCTATATTCTTCATCACTTACCGGTTCAAGATTAACACTGATACGATCTGCAAGATATCCTGCTGATGCAATCAGCTCGTCCGAAGCAGCAATAACGTCTCGCACATCTTCTCAATCGTATAAGTCGGATTCTTTAAGATTCCGGAACTCAAAAACAGACCCTCGATATAATTACACTTATAAAACTCTACTGTTAAGTCACAGATTTCTTCCGGAGTAAAAGCAGCCCGCTTGATGTACATGCCACATCATATTTTGCTGCGTCAGCAAGAATCTGCAGCGTTTGTATATGATCATTCGAAAAAATATCGTAATAGTCTTATTTCCATGTTTTCTATTTCTGCATATTATTTTTCTACCAATATATATTCCATTTGTCTTTCTTTCGTTCGCATTCCCATTTTTTCATAAAATTTCTCTGCTGAAGTATTTCCCGCCCATACATTCAATGTCACTTCATAGCACCCTATCTGTTTCGCTTCATTTTTTACATATTCAAACAGACTTTCGCCAACATGCTGACCTCGAACCTCTTGACTGACACAAAGATCATCAATAAAAAACGTCTTAAACGGAACCATGTTGTTTGAAAAAGGCTGCTCTTGTAATTGACAAAATGCATACCCTACACAAACATCATCCTCATCCACCGCAACATATATTGGCTTTTCTTTATGTTTCAAAAGCTCTCTCAATTCGTCTATCGTATATTTGGTCGTGCCCGGAATAAAAATATCAGGCCTTATATCTGCATGAATTTGTAACACTTGCTCTAATAACTCTAAAATTCTCGGAATATCTTTTTCTTTCGCTTTTCTGATAATCATTTTTACCTCCATCCATTCTCATTCTTCTGCAAAATAATAATTCTCAAATTAATCCTATATTTCCCTTGATATACATCACATTTTCCTTGTTGAATCCACATCATTAGAAACCATTAATTCAAAATGCTTTCGATTTGTTTTTATAAAACCTTCTTTTTGTAACTTTGATATCTCCGTAGACATTGCTGCACGGTCAATACAAAGATAATCTGCTAACTGCTGCCGGTCAAAAGGAATATCAAAGGATAAAGATGAATGTCTGATTGATTCGGCTGACAGATATGACAATAGTTTATCTCTTGTCGTTCGCTTGCCAACATGTGTGATCTTATCGTTCAAGATCAGTATCTTATTTGCCAGGACACTGACCAGGTTACGAATCAACTTCTGATGATGCTCGCATGCAGTTGGACAAGTAATCAGAAGCTTCTGGACATTTAGGAAAATAATTTCACAGTCCTCATCTGCTACCACACTGATATTCAAAACAGCACCCGGACTTGCCGCATATGGTTCTCCGAAAAAATCACCGGCATGACATTTTGATAAAATATTTCGATGCCCCCAAAGGTCTTCCTGGATAACAAGAACACAGCCTGACACCACAAGTCCCATTACTTCTGTAGAATCTGCTGCTCTGAAAATATAAGAATCTCTCTCTTTTGAAACTGTTGTTGCCTCTACACAGTGCAATATGGATAATATCTCGTCATCAGTAAGACCTTTAAAGAAAGGACTGTTCCTTAAAATGGGTAAAAATTTTTTCAAAATTGTTCCTCCTGTTGGAAATCAAACATACAAGTTGCATTTGTTATACTATGATTCTAACAGAAATAAAAATTTTATGCTATAGACGGAGGGTAAAAATGATAAGAAAGATTATTCGAATTGATAAAGAAAAATGTAATGGATGCGGTGCCTGTGCAGATGCCTGTCATGAAGGTGCCATTGACATCATTAACGGAAAAGCAGAATTGGTAAGAGAACATTTCTGTGACGGGCTTGGCGATTGTCTCCCGGAATGTCCTACAGGTGCCATTTCTTTTGAAGAAAGAGAGGCTCCTGCATATGATGAAGAAGCCGTAAAAGAAGCGCAGAAAAAAGTATTTGCCAAAAATCAGGCAATGTCTACACACACCGGCTGTCCTGGTTCTAGAAGTATGCAGATTCAGCGATCCGAAACACCTGAAACCATAAAATCAACTCCAAGCGTAGAGCAGCTATCAAAACTTCAGAACTGGCCAGTACAGATTAAACTGGCACCTGTAAGTGCACCATATTTTAACGGCGCAAAACTATTAATCGCAGCCGATTGTACTGCTTATGCATATGCAAGCTTTCATCAGGATTTTATTCGGAATAAGGTAACATTAATCGGCTGTCCTAAATTAGATCAGGTAGATTATAGTGAGAAATTGACTGCAATTATTCAAAATAACAACATTCAAAGTGTAACAATTGTAAGAATGGAAGTTCCTTGCTGTGGTGGTCTGGAAATGGCAGCAAAAAAGGCGCTTCAGGATAGTGGAAAATTCTTACCATGGCAGGTTATAACGATAAGTATTGATGGAAAAATTATAGAATAAAAAAGGAGAATATAATAATGGATAAGAAAATGTTTTGCTTTCAGTGTGAGCAGACCGTCGGATGCGCCGGATGTACAGGAAATGCCGGTGTCTGTGGAAAAAAGGCAGATACAGCCAGATTACAGGATGAACTGACAGGTGCCTTGATTGGTCTTGCAAGAGCT
Organism: Dorea longicatena; assembly: GCF_024168045.1. Lineage (GTDB taxonomy): Bacteria > Bacillota > Clostridia > Lachnospirales > Lachnospiraceae > Dorea_A. The sequence continues at coordinate 450,075 of NZ_CP100126.1, read as the reverse complement.
GTCGATAGTACAACAGCTATTTCCAAAAGAACCGGACAGGTCATAATTGAAGGACTGTTTACCACAGTTACAAATGTAAATTTTGACGATGCCTCAATTGAAAACATGATACAAAAAGTCCGAGCTGAAAAAGAAAGACTGGTTCCTGACTGCAGCAAAGGTCAGTCACCTTGCGGTAAAACAGGCGAATACGATATGCAACAGCTGTGGAATGCCAATGAAGATATACGCTCTTTGAAATCTCTTATTCTTTTCGGAATTCGTGGAATGGCTGCCTATGCCTATCATGCAAATGTTCTGAATTATGAAGATACTGAAGTGAATCGCTTCTTCTGTGAAGCATTATTTAAGATTGGTTATGAAGAAAGTGCAGATGCACTGCTTCCTACAGTACTAAAAGTAGGAGAAATCAACCTGAAGTGTATGGCACTTCTTGATAAGGCAAATACAGAAACCTATGGGACACCAGAACCAACCAATGTTACACTTACAATAGAAAAGGGACCATTTATTGTTGTAACCGGACATGATTTGAAAGACCTGCAGATTTTACTTGAACAAACAGAGGGCAAGGGAATCAACATCTATACTCATGGTGAAATGCTCCCTGCCCATGCCTATCCACTCTTAAAAAAATTCTCACACTTAAAAGGGAATTTTGGAACCGCATGGCAGAATCAGCAAAAAGAGTTTGATCATCTTCCAGCTCCGATTCTCTACACCACCAACTGTCTGATGCCGCCAAAAAGCAGTTATGCTGACAGAGTATTTACAACAGAAATGGTTGCCTTCCCCGGTGCTGTTCATATTGATGAGAAGAAAGATTTTACGCCGGTTATTGAAAAAGCGCTGGAACTTGGTGGTTACAAGGAAGATCAGGTACTCACCGGCATCAATGGCGGTACAAAAGTGACAACCGGTTTTGGTCATGCAGCCATCCTGTCCCATGCAAACACTGTAATTGAAGCAGTAAAATCAGGTGCAATCCGTCATTTCTTTCTGGTTGCCGGCTGTGATGGTGCTAAACCTGGACGAAACTATTACACAGAATTTGTAAAACAGACACCTTCTGACAGTATTGTCCTTACTCTGGCATGCGGAAAATTCCGTTTCAACGATCTCGATCTTGGAGAAATCGGTGGTCTGCCACGACTAATGGATATGGGGCAGTGTAATGATGCTTATGGTGCGATTCAGGTTGCTGTAGCACTTGCAGATGCATTTGGATGCTCCGTAAATGAACTTCCTCTTTCCTTCGTTCTCTCCTGGTACGAACAGAAGGCCGTCTGCATCCTGTTAACACTTTTACACCTGGGTATCAAGAACATTCGTCTTGGTCCTTCTCTTCCGGCATTTTTGTCTCCTAATATTTTGAATTTTCTGGTAGAAAATTACGGTATAGCACCTATCACCACGCCGGAAGAAGACATCAAAACGCTGATGAATTATAACAAATAAATTTCTTTAAATCTCTATGGAATCTCCGAAGCCGATACAGGATTCAAAAATCCTGCATCGGCTTTATGATCAGATTCTTCTCTGCAAAACCTATGTTCCTTTATTATAACAACTCTCACCGATTATCAACCCTCTCCGGAAACATATCATGATTACTCATACGATTCCAGGCAACCTGCTCCCAATCTGTCCCCGGCTTTCCGTAATTACAATACGGATCAATGGACAATCCTCCTCTAGGAAGAAATTTCCCCCAGACTTCTATATATTTCGGTTCAAGAAGCTTGACCAGATCTTTCATAATTATATTGATCACATCTTCGTGAAAATCTCCATGATTTCTAAATGAGAACAAATATAATTTTAAGGATTTGCTCTCCACAAGCCGTTCATCCGGAACATACGAAATCGTGATCGTTGCAAAGTCCGGCTGTCCGGTAATCGGACACAGGCTTGTAAATTCAGGGCAGTTAAACTTGACAAAATAATCATTTTCAGGATGTTTATTTTGAAATGCCTCTAATACGGATGGATTATAATCCATACTGTACTCTGTTTGCTGATTTCCCAATAGTGTTAAATTTTCTTTTTCTCTCATCTCTTCCTCCTCTATCTCAACGCCGGATCTTCCATTTGATTTGCCTGAAATGCCGCTGCACGATCAATGCATGTTCCACATTTTCCGCAAGGCTTCTCTCCACCTTCGTAACAGGACCAGGTCAACTCGTAAGGAACTCCCAGTTCTAATCCAATCCTTACCACTTCGGCTTTGGATACATTAACAAAAGGTGCTTCTATTTTAAGCTGATGTCCGGAACCTTCCCATATTGCTTCATTCATAGCCTGATTGAATACCGGTGAGCAATCCGGATATGCAAAACCTGCAGAATCATCTGCATGAGCTCCATAATAAATTACTTCGCAGTCTTTGCTCAGTGCAATACTTGCCGCCGAAGAAAGAAATAATCCGTTTCGGAACGGTACATATGTGCTTACTGGTTTATCGCCATTTGTTTTTGAAATCTGTTCTGCGTAACTCTCCTCCGGAATGTCTTCTGTAGACTGTTGAAGCAGTGAACAGTTACTATATTGAAATATCTTACTTAAATCCAGAAACAAATGCTCCACGCCATAATATCGGGCAACTGCTATTGCAGCTTTAATCTCTTTATCATGCTTTTGTCCATAGGAAACCGAAAGAGCAATGACCTGGTCTTTCCCATACTTTTTGATTGCCAGTCCCAATGCCGTTGTTGAATCAATTCCTCCACTAAAAAGAACTAATGCTTTCATCTCTATCACCTCTCACTATTTATACTCCCCGTTCATCGGGATCCCAGATTACTTTATGCATCTGTATCTGCAACCGTACACCATTCAACCGATGTTTCAACATAAATTCTACTATTTGCATCGGTTCTATTGCTCCAAAAACAGGGCTAAGATAAACATGACATCTATTTGTCAGATCGTAAGTCCGAATCAATTCCAATGCTTTCAATAAATCTTCCTGACTGCCAGATACAAATTTTACAGTATCATTCTTTTCAAGCAGTTTCATGTTCTCTGTTATCATATGTTCTTCGCACCCGCTTGATGGTAACTTATAGTCCATTGTAAATACCGGACGTTCTTCACAAAATGCTGCCAAAGCGACTGCTCCATTCGTCTCAACTTCAACTTGCAGCCCCGCTTGTAAAAGAAGATGGATTAAATTCCTGATGTCTTTTTGCAGCAGCGGTTCTCCTCCTGTCAGTGTCACATTATGAATTCCAGTTCCAAGAACATAATTTAATATTTCTTCTGGGGTTTCCTCGTTATATGGGCACTCAGGTTCATTAGCCCACAGAGTATCACAATAACTGCATCGCAGGTTACACCCTTTAAAACGAACAAATACTGCAAGTTCTCCTGCGCGCGTGCCTTCCCCATTAATACTGGTAAATTTTTCTGCTACCTTCATCTACTCTTCCTCATAAACTGCACAATTATCAGGCGTCTCATATACTTCCACACAATGAACTCCATACCCTGAATCCGTCAATTTTTTGTAGAAATAATATGCGAAATTTTCTGCTGTCGGACGAAAAGAGACTTCTTCCAAATGAAACTCTTCCTTCTGAAGTGCAGCTACCGTTTCTGCTTTCAGAGATCCTGTCTCGTAAATCAGACTATGGTCAAAGTAATCACAAAATACTTTCAGGTCGTTTTTCAGATTACCAAAATCCACTACCATTCCTCGTGTCTGTCCTTCTCGTTCCAACTCCTGACTCTTGATTTTTGCAACAACATTCCAACGATGTCCGTGGATGTTTCTACATTTTCCTTCGTATTTCCATAGAAAATGTGCTGCATCAAAACTGGCTTTTGTTTGTAAATAATACATATTTCAACTCTCCTATATGTGAAATGTATGTACCTGTTAAGAGCTATGCATCCTAAATGGAGCAGTTTTTATATATCAGAAAATCCATATCTAATATACAAAAAGCTCTGCGTGTATCTTCGCACGCAGAGCCTGAAATCCTCATGATTAGCCCCGGTTTTATTTTTCGACAGGAAGGTACAAATGAACTGTCGGCTGTTTTCACAGCATGAAAATTATACCACAAAACATCATATTGTCAAATTGATTTATGATGTTAATATATTGCTCTTCCCTTCATTCTTGAATCCACATTCTTAGAAACAGTCAATTCAAAATGATTTCGATTTGTTTTTATAAAGCCTTCTTTTTGTAACTTTGATATTTCTGTAGACATTGCTGCTCGATCAATACAAAGATAATCTGCCAGCTGCTGTCGGTCAAAAGGAATGTCAAAGGACAAAGATGAATGTCTGATGGATTCGGCTGACAGATATGACAATAGTTTCTCTCTTGTCGTTCGCTTGCCAACATGTGTGATCTTATCGTTCAAGATCAGTATCTTATTTGCCAGAACACTGACCAGATTGCGGATCAGCTTCTGATGATGCTCGCATGCAGTTGGACAAGTGACCAACAGCCTCTGGATATTCAGTAAGAGAATCTCACAGTCCTCATCTGCTACCACACTGATATTCAGAACAGCCCCCGGGCTTGCTGCATACGGTTCTCCAAAGAAATCGCCGGCATGGCATTTTGATAAAATATTTCGATGTCCCCACAGGTCTTCCTGAATAACAAGAACACAACCTGACACCACAAGCCCCATTACTTCTGTAGAATCTGCAGCTCTGAAAATATAGGAATCCCTCTCTTTTGAAACTGCTGTTGCCTCTACACAATGCAAGATAGATAATATCTCTTCATCCGTAAGACCTTTAAAAAATGAACTGTTTCTTAGAACCGGTAAATATTTTTTCAAAATCTTCCCTCCTGTTGGAAATCAAACATACAAGTTGTATTTATCATACTATAATTCTGGCAGAAACAAAAGTTAAATACTATTGACGGAGGATAAAAATGATAAGAAAAATTATTCGAATTGATAAAGAAAAGTGTAATGGATGCGGTGCCTGTGCAACTGCCTGTCACGAAGGAGCCATTGACATCATTAACGGAAAAGCAGAATTAGTAAGAGAACATTTCTGTGACGGACTTGGTGATTGTCTCCCGGAATGTCCTACCGGTGCCATTTCATTTGAGGAAAGAGAAGCACCTGCATATGATGAAGAAGCCGTGAAAGAAGCACAGAAAAAAAACGCCATTCAAAAACAGGCAATGCCTCCTCACACCGGTTGTCCGGGATCTAGAATCATGCAGATCCAACGAACAGAAACACCAAAGTCTGAAGGACCATCTTCAGCTACAGATTCAGTATCAAAACTTCAGAACTGGCCGGTACAAATTAAACTGGCTCCAGTCAGTGCACCATATTTTAACGATGCAAAGCTTTTAATCGCAGCCGATTGTACTGCTTATGCTTACGCAAGCTTTCATCAGGATTTTATCCAAAATAAAGTAACATTAATCGGCTGTCCAAAATTAGATCAGGTAGATTACAGTGAAAAACTGACTGCGATAATCCAAAATAACAATATTCAAAGTGTGACAATTGTAAGAATGGAAGTTCCATGCTGCGGCGGTCTTGAGATGGCAGCAAAAAAAGCACTTCAGAATAGCGGAAAATTCATTCCATGGCAGGTTGTAACGATAAGTATCGACGGGAAAATTATCGAGTAAAAGCAAGCCCCACAAAAATACGGGGCTTGCTTTTATTCTGGTTATATAAATCAATCCTTATATGCTTTATTTCACAGGTAAGAATCCCTTACTTGTCTTCACAATCACCTTATCAAATACCATGAACATCGACGGTAATACAAAGATGACTACGATCATACTGATGATTGCACCTCTCGCCATCAATATACACAACGAGCTGATCATATCAATATTTGAATACAATCCGACACCGATTGTTGCTGCAAAGAAACTCAGCGCACTTACCATGATCGACTGTGCTGATGCACGGTGTGCGGTAGTGATCGAATCGTATTTCTCCGCTCCGTGATTGCGTTCTCTCTTATATCTCGTTGTCATGAGGATCGCATAATCCACCGTTGATCCAAGCTGGATCGTGCCGATGACAATCGATGCGACGAATGGCAGTTTCGTTCCTGTATAATACGGGATTCCCATATTTACAAAGATAGCAAATTCAATAACACCAACCAGAATAACCGGAAGCGAAATGGATTTAAATAATATCAATATGATCACGAAAATGATACCGATCGATACCATACTGACTGTCTTGAAATCCGTATCTGTAATATCGATCAGATCTGCTGTCAACGGGCCCTCACCGATCAACATACCACCTTTGTCATATTTATGTAATATTTTATTCAGATCTTTGATCTGTGCATTCAGTTCATCCGATGCAACCTTATACTCAGAATTGACCAATAGCAGTTGATACTTATCATTCTTCAACATATCTGTTACAGAATTCGGGATCATATCCTGCGGAATTGCCGGTCCGATCAGTGCATCCAGTCCAAGTGCCCATTTAACACCATCGACATCATCCATCTTATCAATCATTTTTGCAACATCTGCCGATTCTACGGAACTGTCTACAAGAATCATATGCGTCGTATTCATGTCATAATCTTTTTTTAGCTTCTCATTTGCAATAATACTTGGAAGGTCTTTTGGCAGTGTCTCATCCAGATTGTAATATACGGCTGTATGGTTATTTCCATAGATTGCAGGGAACAAAAGTACAAGGAAAAGGATTACATAGATCATATACCGCTTCGTAACTTTATCTGATATCTTTCCAATATCCGGAAGGAAAGGCTTATGCATCGTCTTCATGATCCATTTGTCACAGCACAGGATCATAGATGGCAGGATTGTCACACAGGCAATCACTCCGAGGATGACACCTTTTACCATAACTACACCGATATCCATACCCAGTGTAAATGTCATAAAACACAGGGCAATAAATCCTGCCACTGTTGTAACCGAGCTCCCGATTACAGATGAGAATGTCTGCGATATCGCATGTGCCATTGCCCGTTCTTTATCACCGTTGTAACGGACCTGCTGTTCTTCATAGCTGTGCATCAGAAAGATCGAATAATCCAGTGTCACTCCGAGCTGAAGTACTGCTGCCAATGCCTTCGTAATATACGAGATCTCTCCAAAGAAGTAGTTGCTTCCCAAATTATACACGATTGCCATTCCGATACTCAGCATAAAAAGTAAAGGAATAAAATAGGAATCCATCGTAAGACCTAATACGATCACTGCCAATACGACTGCGATCAGTACATATAACGGTGTCTCCTTCTCAGCCAGATTCTTCGTATCCGTAACAATTGCTGACATACCACTTAAAAAGCACTGTTTTCCTGCCAGTTTACGGATCTCCCCAATGGCTTCCATCGTTCCGTCAGATGAAGTACCCTCGTCAAAAAAAATCGCCATCATCGTTCCTGTATCGGAATTGAACACCTCATAGACATCCTTTGGGATCATGCTCTTTGGCATACTGATATCTGCCAGCGAATCATACCATAAAACTTTCTGAACATGTTCCACGTTCTCAATCTTTGCTTTCAGGGCCGATACCTCTTTATCTTCCATTCCATCCACAATGAACATGGAAAATGCACCGGTTCCGAAGTCTTTTACCAGAATATCCTGCCCTTGCATCGTCTCTATATCTTCCGGCAAATACGTCAGCACATCATAATTGACTCTGGTATTCACATATCCAAGTCCCGCCGGAATCAGGAGTAAGATACTGATGATCAGTATCGGGATTCTGAACTTTACTACCTTTTTGCCAAATGCAACCATATTCATAACCGCCCCTCCTTTATGACCGTTGGTCATTTTATATTCTACCTGCACTATACAATAAAAAAGACCAGTAGTCAACGTGTTTTTTGACTATTGGTCATTTTTGTTTTATACAATTTTATACATTTGTATGGAACGGTTTTTCTCTATATTTCAAGTAATCCAAGCCTTGCTAAAACCTTCAGATCCATGTTCTTTACATTGTCTCCAAACTGTATCCGGATGTGATCACCCTCCATGTCTACCACGACACCCTCACCGAATTTCTTATGCTTTACAATCATGCCTTCTCCAAGTGCATCTGCGAGTTCCTGATAGCTTTTTCCCGGTTGCTTCTGAGAGCCATGATACATTCCATTTTCCTTTACGCCATATGTTTCCGCCGGACTATAATCTCCCCATTTCTTTATTCCTGCATATTCTTTTTGCCGATTCTCTCTCAGATTCCTCTTTCCCAGCAGCTCACTGCAGAATTTAGACGGCTTATTCGTCGTAAATACATTCAGCTGATTCTTTGCCCTGGTCACACCTACATAGAAAAGTCTTCTTTCTTCCTCGTAAGTTTCAAGTTCTTCTTTCGATGCCGTCCGCGGATTTACCAGAACTTTTTCCGGCAGTATCCCATCCATAACATCCAGAAGATAGACGGTATCATATTCCAGTCCTTTACTCGCATGCATGGTAGACAGAATAAATGGACAGTCGCTTTCCGTCTTCTTTTCCCGGATGATCTTTCTAAGCTCTTCCAGACGTTCCAGTAATTTTTCCGGAGAGTCTACCCTGCTTCCAATCATCTTGACAATCTCTAATTTATTTGCATTCATGCCCATTTTCTTCAGATAATCCTGATAACCCATATATGTCAGTATCTGATCAACCGCCTCATCCCCTGTCATCTTTAAGATGCGTTCCATCTGCCGTCTCAGATTACGGATATTATCCTCCTGATACTTTTCCAGATTATCATACTTAAGTACCGCATCTAGAACCGCCATATCTTTCTCCTTGCTCAAGTTAACATATCTTAAAGCATCTTCCTTACGGAAGAACAATTTCAATCTGTAATATATCTGCATGAATCTGTCAGTATCTTTCGGATTCATTGCAAACCGTATGATATTCTCTACATCCAGAACCGTACGGTGTGTGAAAAAAGACAGCTCTGCATTCCGCATCCTGTACGGAATATTCTTCCTCTCCAAAAGATCTATCAACGGAATAGCACACTCGTTATCCCGGTATAGAATCGCCGTCTCCGCTTTCCGTGCATCCATACCGTTCTTTTGCAGGCTGCTTTCCCGGGTCATACATTCCTGTGCTACCCTCATCAGATATACATACTCTGCCTTTCTGGATTTTAAAGAAATTTCTCTGATATCCGTCCCTGCCTCTCTTGCAGGCTTCATATGTTTTTCATGACGAAGCGTATTTTTCTGGATGAATTTATCCGCTGCCTCCACAATCTTCGCATTCGATCGGAAATTTTCTTCCATCAGAAGTACCTTTGCACCTTTATGATTCTTTTCGAACGACAACAACGCTTCCGGATAAGCCGCCCGGAATCCATAGATACTCTGATCCTCATCTCCGACCATAAACAGATTTCCCGATTCTGTCGCCAGCAAAGCAATGATCGCATGCTGGATTTTTGATGTATCCTGTGCTTCATCTACACAGATATACGGATACAATTTCTGAAAATACGCCAGAAGTCCAGGATCCATTCTCAGCATCTTATATGCATACAACATCTGATCATCATAATCCATCAGATTCTGCGCACGCATCTGACTACAGTATTCACGGTAGATTCCTGCAATCCGGATATCCGACTCTTCTTCTAACTTCTGAAGTTCTTCTTCGGTCAGCATCATATTTTTTATATATGTGATCAACGTTCTTACATTCTTAAGATCACTCTCCGTCGGATATCCCATGCCATGATCCTGACAGATTCTGATCAGCATCCCTGTCGTTGTCTTTTCATCCTTCACCAGTTCGAATGGTGTCTTTCCAATCCGTCTTCCGTAATACTGGATAATCCTCGCACAGATTCCGTTGATCGTCCTAAATTCCAGTCTCTTTGCCATATCCTCGCCAAAACGGACTGCAAATCTTTCGGACATATCTTTTGTCGCTGCCACCGTATATGTAACCGTAAGTATGCTCTCCGGAGGAATATTCCTACAGTAGATCATATAACCAAGACGTGTCACCAGTACCGTGGTCTTTCCTGATCCGGGTACGGCAAGAAGCAGTACCGGCCCTTTTGTGCTCTGTACTGCTTCTTTTTGCTGTTGATTTAATTTTACCGAAAATGTTGTTTCAAATTCTTTCCATTCCATACTTCTTTTTATGTTAATTTGTGAATCCACTTATAGCTCCTAAATCGTAAAAATACCGGAATTCCTTTGAACAACTGATCCGACTGCACTGCAGCCACAACCAGTTCCACAGGGAGTTTCCACACGAATGCCGCCAAAAATGACAACGGCATCACGATTCCCCAAGTAGAGATCATATTCGTGTACATAGAGAACTTTGTATCTCCCCCACCTTGAATGACACCTACCGATACCGGCATCTGATATGACATTCCTACCATAACTATGCTCATGATCATAATGAAATGATCTGCAAGCACTGCTGCCGTATCTGTCAGTTTATACATGGATAACAGAGGTCCTCTCAATACAAATAACAAAGAAGCAAGCACTGCACCGATCAGAAGATCAATCACAGAAAGCGTTCTTCCATCAGATTTTACTCTTTCAATATCTCCCTCTCCGATATCTTTCCCGATCACAACTGCAGATGCAGATGATATGGCGATTACGATCACCTTCAGATACTGGAAAAATGTGCTGGATACAGAATTTGCAGCAATTGCATCTGCAGACAAATGTCCGAGAATTGCCGTCTGCATCGGTACCGAGATTGCCCAGATCATCCCCGAGCACATGATTGGAAATGCAACTTTCAAGAATGCTCTCCATATCTTTCTATTCTCCGGCGCAAATATGATTTTGATCAGATTGACGTCAAATAACCGGACTTTCGTATCTATCTTCCATACATACACCACAATGATCAATAGTTCCAGCATTCTTGCAGTTAACGTTCCCACTGCTGCTCCCCTGATTCCCATCTCCGGAAATCCAAAATGTCCAAAAATCAATGTGTAATTGATACAACCGTTTGTGATCAATGACACTACTGATATGACAAATGAAATCTTCACTACCTCTACACTTCTAAGCATGGCAATCAGCAGATTACTTATCATGAAAAGTAAAAATGTCCACTTCAGACGCCCCAGGTATGCCTTTCCTTCCGCAATAATCTCAGGTGACGTCGTAAATATTCCCAAAAGCCTCTCCGGCATGCACGTACAGGCTGTCACGACCACTGCAGCGATCAGGATACTGAGTGCCAGTGCTATTCCTGTCAGCTTCCGGATTTCCTCAGTCTCCTGCTTTCCCCAGTACTGAGAACAGATTGCTACCAGTGCATTTCCAATAGACAATGCCAGCTGGTTCACAATAAAGAATATCTGGTTCACCGTTGCCGCACCGGACAATGCATTCTGGCTGTAACTTCCAAGCATAATATTATCAAGCATATTCACACTGTAAGCCACCAGATTCTGAAGTGCCACAACCAGCATCAACCGGAAAAATGTCTTATAAAAATTTTTATCTCTTGTAAAAAATGTTGTTCTTGTAGTTTCCATTATCTTAACAGATTTCTTACCATTTCTGCATCAAATGTAACAGATTTCACATGATCTACCTCAATCTGATACAGGGCATTCGCCGCAATGTGTTCAGCCGCCTGCTCCAGATCACGGATTCCGGATGTATTAGAATATAACTTGATCAATTCATCCAATCCTTCCTCACTCATGATACACTCGTCTTCCTTAAGGCTCATTCTCTTTAATACCTTCGGAAGTGCGAATTTGGAGAAGATCACTTTCTTCTCTTCCGGTGTGTAATCAGGGATATCGATCACGGCAAATCGTGACATCAGCGGTGCACTGATCTGAGACTTGTCATTCGCAGTCGCAATCGGATATACTCCTACGGTCGGAATCATACACTCGATATAGTTATCTGTAAATCCAAGATTATCCAGTAATGTCAGAAGTACATCGGCCGGATTGCCATTTCCTTTTCCGGATGCTGCTTTATCCAGCTCATTAATGATGAATACCAGATTTGATTCTCCTGCCATGGCAAATGCATCCATGATGATACCTGTCTTTGCATTGGCATAGATACGAGAACTTCCTGTCAGCTGCTCAGGATCATTGATCGAACTCATATCCAGAGTCGTCCATGGAAGCTTCAGGATACGTGCCACCGCATAGGCAATCTGTGATTTACCGGTTCCTGCCGGTCCTACTAACAGAAGTCCATATGCCGGCAATGTATGTGTACGGTTGATCTGAATTATGGTCTCGATGATTCTCTGCTTTACGCGCTCCATTCCGTAAAGTTCTTCATCAAGAATTCTGCGCGCTTCATCCGGATCGATCGCTTCAAAATAATTGCTCTTCCACTGTACATTCATCATAATAGAAAGCGCTCTCTGTGCATGACGTCTTTCTTCCGGTGATACTTCATGAGAACGTGCCACGGCAAGATTACGTCTTGCCCAGAGGCGGATATTATCCGGAAGGGTTCTTCCCGCACAGTTCATGAAGTCTGTGATACTCTGAAGACTGGTAAGCTTCATATCATCTCCTGCTTCGTCTTCATCTTCATCATTCTCCTCTTCTGCCGGTGCATTACTTGCCAGAAGACGCTCGATCATAAATTGCAGGAATCCATCTTCTGCAGATAACTTTGTACCGCCGCCAAATGCAATCTCACGGATCTTGTATACTGCATATCCTTCTTCTGTATTCTCTCCTGAGAGACGCACATTAATATGATTCTCTCCGAGCCATTTTAACAGACTTACAAATCTTGCATCGATCTTTAAGATGTCTGCACTTACGGTTCCGTCTTCCTGCTGGAATTCGAATGATGTTCTCTTGATCGGATTTGTGAATACACCGCAGGAATGATGATCCCATTTACGGATCTTGTTATCCAGAATCATCATCGGTTTTTCTATAGTTGCTTCATTTTCATTAGAGCGGATTACCGTATATGTACATTCCGCTGGTTTCTTCTCGTCCGGTGTTGCGTTAAAATCAAAAACTGGCATCGTTTGTTCTCCTTTTTGTATATTCTTACATTGTCATGCATAATTATTGTTCTTACTGCATTAGTGTAACATAACATACTCGCTTCTTCCAGCGCTATTTGTCAGGCAGCCTGCCTAACTCATTGCGCCTCCTCAGCTGGAACCTGCCCCTGCTGTACATGCATAACAATGCTTATCCATCCGGATTTTTCTCACCTGATATGGCTCTCCAGTCACATCAAATATAGTCTGTCCGCCGTTCACAGGCATTCCCGCAGCTAGGTTAAAATCGCAGTCATACAGCTGTCCGTCATAATCTACTGAAAGTTGTGTCCTGCACATCAAAGCTTCCACTGTATCTGCATTGAATGCATCAAATAATTTCTTCATATAACGATTCAGATTTCCTGATTTTCTTAAGAACGCTCCGAATCTTCCCATCGGATTATTATACAAAGTGTAAAGACTATTGAATTCAATTCCGAAATCCTGCAATAGCTTCTGCTTATATTCTTTTTCCATTGCTTCCTGATCAGGCGGAAAGAAAGCTTCTGCCGGATTATAGACCATATTCAGTACGAGTTCCGGATTGCGCCCATATCCCATTGCATTCAGATGCCGAATCACTTTGATTGCTTTATCAAACGCTCCTGCACCGCGTACTTTATCCATCTCCGGTGCACGGTAATACGGAAGCGAACATACCACTTCTACTTTGTTTCTTGCATACACTTCCATGAGATGTTCATATTCTTTTTCAAGAAGAATGACCAAATTTGTTCTTACTATGACATGCCCGCAAATTTTACTGCTTTCTTCTATCAGATATTCCAGATGCGGGTTCATCTCCGGTGCTCCTCCGGTAATATCTATTGTTACAATCTTCTGCTCTTTTGCAAAAGTAAGGCAGGCATCCATCACCTCTCTTGACATCTCTTCTGTCCGCGCGGGACCCGCATTCACATGACAATGTTTGCAGATCAGATTGCATTTTCGTCCAATATTCATCTGCAATACATCCAGATATTCTTCTGTATCCATATACTTCTTATCCGATATCATCTGCTGGAATGGCGGGATCTCTGTCAAATCATGAAAATCCTTAATGATATCATCCATTACATAACCTCTTTCAGTATCTCGATCGTATCTTTCACTACTTCCGGGCAGAAATCAAACAAAAGACCTTCAGCCAGTATCTTCTGCATATCTTCCGGATCCGCAATATCATGCTTTAATAATCCTTTGCAACTGCACGAAGCATATTTTTTTCCGAATTTTTCCAGAAATTCTGCTCTTTTTGCATTCATAATCTCTTTCTGTTCCATGTGTTCTGTGTCAAAATGTCCATATTTAGTACCATAAAAGTGTAGTTGTTAGAGAGTAATTAACTCTAACATCTACACTTATTTTATTATAATAAGGGAAGTAGTTGGTATGACATATTGCCATTAGGATTTTCACATCCGTGAATGAAACCGTCAGCCATCCCCTTATTATAAACATTCATTTAAGCAGGTTGAAACTCGCAGGAGCTTTCGCGTAACGAACTAAACTGAATCATAATAAGTGTAGATGGGATAAACAACTGCAATTCTATAAAAAGAAAAGGAGTATATTATGATCAGCGTAGGAATTGATGTATCAAAAGGGAAAAGTACAGTATGTATTTTGAAACCATATGGAGAGATTGTTAGTAAGCCTTTCAATATTACCCATACCCAAAAGGATTTAAGCGAATTATCTTCCATGCTTTTCAGACTAAATGATGAAGTCAAAATCGTTATGGAAGCAACCGGAATTTATCATCTTCCAGTTCTTACATATTTACAGGAAAAAGGATTTTTTGTTTCTGTAATTAATCCGTATCTTATGAAAAGTTATCGTAACGAAAGTCTGCGAAAAGCCAAAACCGACAAGATTGATTCCCGTATCATTGCTAATTATGGAATTGATCATTGGTTTAAAATGAAAGAATTTCAAACTTCTGGAGAGATTTATGAAGAGTTGAAGTTGCTTGGACAGCAATATCGGCATTATATGAAGCTTCATCTTTTATCTCTCGCTGAATTGACCCATCTTTTAGATTTGACCATGCCTGGAATAAAGAATCTTCTTGCAAGTTGGAATGAAACAAATCGGAAAGATAAAAGAAGTGATTTTGTGGAACGTTTTTGGCATTATGATGTAATAACATCTATGTCTGAACAGGAATTTACTGAAGAGTATATACTTTGGGCAAAAGAAAAGAAATACGTCCCAAGCCAGGAAAAAGCCAAAGTTATATACACCCTGGCTCAGGAAAGTATTCCCACATTACCTTCAGAAACCTCATCGATCAAAATGCTGGTGACTGAAGCAGTTCGGGTGCTCAAGGAAGTTGATGCAACCCTTGGTCTAATTTTATCACGGATGCAGGAAATAGCCAAAACTTTGCCAGAATATTCGGTTGTAAGAGAAATGGGTGGAGTGGGAAATACATTAGCCCCAAAGTTAATTGCAGAAATAGGAGATGTTCGCAGATTTCGCAACGGGAAGGCATTGGTTGCATTCGCAGGAATTGATCCACCACCGTATGAATCTGGTCAATTTGTAGGTTGTAATAGGAAAATCTCGAAACGTGGTTCAGCATCATTGCGCAAAGTAGGATACGAAACAATGAGAAGTTTAAAAATGCATTCCAGACCAGAAGATCCGGTTTACCGATATGTTGTAAAAAAGGAATCAGAAGGTAAAAGTAAAAAATCAGCAAAGATAGCCGGATTAAATAAGTTTTTACGCATTTATTATGCTCGAGTAACCGAACTATATAAAAATATATAATCTTATATAAAATAAATAATTTTTTAGACTGCCAATCAGACAGTCTATTTGTGGTACGCAAATATATTTTGTGACAGAAAATAAAAAAGATAAAAATAATTATTGACTTTTCTTAGCAGGTTTCATTCCCAAAACGATCATTGCACCGACTACTGCACCGCAAGTCTCGCCGATTCCCATTCCGCCGCCAAATCCTGCAGCCATCTTATATGCTTCTTCCTGTGTGATCCCCAGTTCTTCTGCAAATGCCCCTGCTACAACCTGAGAACAGTCAATTCCTTTCATAAAAAGTTCTGCAATTCTTTCTTTTTCCATCTCTTTTCTCCTTACTCACACTTACGTTATTGTTCCAAAAACATTTCTATTTTTTCTAAAAATCCATCACTCAGATAATCCTCCAGCTTCCGATATGTAGATTCATTTATAATCAGTTTATCCGGCTGCTGATACTGCACCCATGCCATTGCGCACCAGGTGATTCCTCTTAAGCATGTAATCTCCATAAATACTTTCGTTCGTTCTTTTAATCCCGTTATATCAAAACGCGCCCCCACACATTTCAGATATTCATTCAGAAAATTTTCTATCTCTTCTTCCCTCAATATCACATCCGTTTTCCAAAACGTCGTTGTCGGTGCAAGGAAATGTCCCAGATCCTGTGCCGGATCTCCAAATAACGGCTTTTCCCAATCAATGAGATAGTTCGACTTTCCTTCTCCTCCAATCAAGAAATTCGTGGAATTCAGTTCTGTATTAATGCAGCATTGATACGGTGAATCTTCCATATGGAATTCTTTTGCCTTTTTCCATGCCTTATCAAGCAAATCTCGGAGTTTCCTTTTCATCCTGTCTTTTCCAAGCGGTGAATCCATATATATCTTCACCATCTCTTCGCACTCTTCCAATATTGCGGTCAGTGGATTCTCTGGCCGAATCAAACCCGATTCTGATTCCGGTATTCTGACACTATGTATATCAGCCAGACACTCTGCCGCATATTTTAAATCCGTATGATAGTCTAATGCTTTTCCCGGCAGATATTCCATTACCAGTACTCCGTGATCTAAAAATTTCCTGCTCCCATCTACATAAAGCACTTTTGGCGTTCTTCCCGATGCTTCCAGCAATTGCAGTGCATGACATTCATACCCAATCTGATTTTCCAGATGCATCTGACTCCCACAATTGACACGTAACAGAAGTTTTTTCCCTGTCTTTGGATGCGTGAAGCTGTAATTAATATTATACTCTCCCTGTGCAAGCATTGTATATTCTTCTTCCTGTTCATTCGGAAGATTTAATGCTTTCCTATACTTTTCATTTTTCACATATTCATTTAATCCTTTTATACGTTCCATAATCCCGATCCCCTATTGGCTATATTGTTTCCTGACATTTTATCTTACATCTTTATATAACTTCGATATCGTCTCTATCGGCACACCATCCCGGTACATTTTTCTTAGCCGGTTCATCTTCCACATCACTTTTAACTGCGGAATCACCTTTTTAGGGAATCTCCGGTCTGACGTATAGATTCTGTGCCTAGCAATGCCAAGCTTTACTCCCATTTCCTTTAACGTAAGCGAAAACTGGTAATCTTCCATAATCGGAAGAGCCGGAAACATCCCCGCTTTGAAGAACAGTTCTCTTGTGATAAAAATCCCCTGATCTCCAAACATCACTTTTCTGTCTTTTATCCTATGATTTGAAATAACTCTGCATGTCCACATAAAAAACTGTCTGGAATGAAATGCAATGCCAAAGCATCCTGCTTCATGATCTTTTATCACTGCTTTGATTTCTTCCAGCGGTCTTTTCGGAAGTTCACTGTCACTATGAAGAAAGAAAAGAATATCTCCGGTACTTTCTTTTGCGCCAAGATTCATCTGGTTCGCCCTGCCTTTTTCCGAATGCAGTACTTTAAATCCCGGTCTGATCATCGACAATGTTGCGTCTGTACTCCCACCATCGACTAGAATGATCTCACACTTTCCCTGTAAGTTTTCTAATTGCTCCTGCAGTTTCTCTATCGTTGTCTCTTCATTATAGATCGGCACAATGATAGAAATCTTCTGTTTTTTTAGCAGGTAACGTCCAGTATGTGTGTTCTGAAGTAACTTCTGCCTCCTCATCCGGCTCCGATACGCCGTAATATCATCTCTGTCATCCATATCCTGCAATCTTCTTACATATCCGATTGTCAGTCCCATTTCCTGTAATGGCTGCACGGTCTGCTCCAGTACATTTCCTGTTCCATATGTCTTCTTTTCAAACACTTCACATACCGGTCTTTTCATTCCGACCAGATAATACCCTTCGTCTACGGTGGGACCAAAGACTACATCATTTACATCCAAAAGCCTGAACGCATACTCCAAATCCGAACATTTCAGTTCCGGTATATCCGTTCCTATTAATACACAGGAATCATACCCTTTTTCCAGTACATATTCGATTGCCTGATACATCCTTTCTCCCAGACCTTCCCCTGTCTGGGAAATATATTCTTTTGCTTTCCTGAATAATTTTTCCAGATATGCTTTCCCTTTTTCCGGTGTGTAGCATACGAATATGTCAGCATTTACTTTTTCGCATTCCTGTGCAATATCTTTCAGAAAATTTTCATGAAGTTTTGCACATTCTTCCGGCGAAAAATATGGCATCATTCTTGTCTTTGTCTGTCCCGGAATGGGAACTCTGGTAAATACGATCACTGCCCATTTCATTTCCGTCGTTATCCCCTTATATAAATTTTGTTTTCATCCTATTCAACATCGATTTCCCTGTATCGGCTTTTTCATCTGTTTCTAATATTTCTGTCAAAATATGAGTGACATTCTTACATCCGTTCCGATTTAGATTGCCTGCACAGGACGCACAATAGCTGTAAATCTTCTGCCCGCCACTGTTTTTTAACGCTGCTCCCATATTTTTTGCAAGTTCTGGTTCTTTTACAGGGGCACAGCCACCTAAGCCACAACACTGTACCTCTTCGATTGGAGTCAGCTTTCCTTCTATGTATTGCTCTATCTCTCCTAACAGTTCTTTCTTTTCCCTGTCAGGACATGGAAGGAACACCTTTGCCGGAAGCAGATTCTTCTTTCCGATTCCGAATTCCTCAAGCTTTTCATAAATGCTTACAACCTTTACTTCTTCCATTCTTGGTTTTAAATATGCATAGCAGTTCGGACAAAGCATGATTACTTCTTTGATTTTTCTTTTATGCAATTCTGATTGTATCTGACTTATAATCCTTTTTTCATCCTCTTTCATGCCAAGTTCTACAATCGGCTTTCCACAGCAGTCATATGCCACTCCTATACCATATTTTTTCAGTTCATTTACCAGCCTCTTGGTCGTCTTTGGATAAAAAGAAGGAAAATTACATCCCGGAAACAGAATACTTTCCCCTTGTGCATGTCTGTAATTCCGATATATATAATCTTTTTTTTCTTTTAACAGCATCCCATATCCTTTTTCTTCCAAAGTTCCACCGGATTTTTCTACTTTTTCTCTCCGGAGATTTAGAATATACTCTCTTCCATCAATATTCTCGGGGCATACCTCTGTGCACTTTCCACACAGGAAACAATGATAAGAAAGCTCTTTTAACTTCTCTGTATCTCCGATATCTATTCCGTACTTTTTCAAAAATTCACACTGATTCTGGCAGACGTGACAATGGGTACACGCTTCTACTGTATTGTTATCCTTCATTTTTTTCCTCCTGCACATAATGCTTCTTAAGGAACGCACCAAGCCCTATTACAATCCCAGCCAGAACAATTGCTATCCCGATATAAAGAATACGGTTCTCTTTGTCTGCAAGTCCTGCCATTCCAACCGTATACATAGCTGTTCCCGGAAGCATGAAGATCAAAGAACAAATGGAATATGTTGAAAACTTAATATCTGTCACACCATAAGCAAAATTCTGCAGATTATACGGAAATAATGGAACCAGTCTTGTGATCATCAGAATAAATACTTCATTATTTCCAGACTCATCAAATAACCATTTTTTTAAATATTTGTTCTTCATCGCCATCGGCTTAATAATGTCCTGTAAGAAAAATCTTCCTACAACAAATGCTACCATAGCCCCAAGTGTAGTCGCTACGGAGCAACAGATGGTTCCAAGTACCGGTCCAAATACCAGACCTGCAACGATTGCAAATGTCACCCCCGGAAGTGCAAGTACCACACAGCTTATGATGGTAAGTATGGTATAGATGCCAATCGCCAACACTAAATTTTCCTGTACCATATTTTCCAGGAATTTCAGATTCTCTGTATTTCCCAGATAAGAAGACCAGCCAAATATGTGATTTAATATCAAAATCAGAACGATCATTCCGATAAATATCCACAGTTTTTTATTTTTCATTCTTTTTTGTCCCCACTGCAATTCCATTTCTGATAATCTGCATCAGTGTCGCTGCCCCAAGAAGCGGCATTAAAAAGTAATATGCCGGAAACGATTCTATAGATTTCAACACTGTAATTTCCAAATAACTAATTCCTAATATCTGCATGATCACAATCATTACAAAATCTATCTTTCCCAACAATTCTTTTTTCTTCCTATATCCCACAATACTTAATACGATAAGTACAATAGCAGCAACTGTAATATATTTTAGTATATTATAAACAGGGTTCTTCTGGATCTGCATATTCTGATAATTCACCCACCGGAGCATCCCCAGTTTTTTTCTTGTAAAATATTGGAACGCATATCCTCCGATCAAAAACGCTATAGTTAATAAATCTAAAAATATATAAATGATTTTTTTCATTTTACTCCTTAATACTACCAAACGCTGTCACCAATATCCAGTGACAGCGCCCCTAATCTTTGTATTATATTTTCGCAGAAATTCTCTACACTCCCTGCTTTGTTTTATTTTGCGGCTTTTCCTGTAGGAAGTTCTCCAACTGTTGTGTGAACACAATCATCACTTGCCGGATCACCAACCTGTACCGGATAGTCATCATGCATTAACCACTC
Organism: Dorea longicatena; assembly: GCF_024168045.1. Taxonomy (GTDB): domain Bacteria; phylum Bacillota; class Clostridia; order Lachnospirales; family Lachnospiraceae; genus Dorea_A. Next base: position 429,280 of record NZ_CP100126.1, on the reverse strand, counting down.
ATACCATCCACCATCATACACAGAAATGTTATCATATCCATTTTCATAAAGTACAAGGAATGGTACGGTTGCTCTCCAGCCTGTTCCATCATCATTTGTAAACCATAACAGATTCTTTCGAACACCTATCTTTACTCTGTTACAAAAGCTGCGGATACATCTCCGTCTTTTGCTCCATTCTCAATGATAAATAAATTATCTGTATCAAATCCTGCATCTTTCATTACTGAAATTGCTGTTTTTGCACATTTATTACCACTGTAGCAGAGAATATATACAGGCTCATCCTTGTCCATCTTGTCTTTTGCAAGATTGTACATCTCTGTCTGTGCTTCCGGTGTATCAAATTCCTTCAGGCTGCACTGAAGTGTTCCTTTCAGATGACCTGCTTTATAGGTATCATCATCACGGACATCTAAAAATTGTACATCTTTATCTCCTACCTTGTCAACGGCATCCTTTCCTGCTACATATTTCCAGTCGATGTTTTCTTCTGTACGGTCTGTAGTCAATGCCCCATTTTCTTTACCAAGTGCTTCTGCTCCACCTTCTACTGTATAGATGGATGTCGGTTCAATTCCTGCATCTCTTAATACACCTGTTGCTTTTTCAGCTCCACGTTTTCCACTGTTGCAGATAAGATAGATATCTTTTCCGTCATTCAGATGATCTTTGGCATAAGTTGTCATCTCATCTACCAAGGAATCATCCTCCAATGGGAAGATTGGACACCACTCTGAATTTGCAACTCTTCCTTTGGAATAATTTTCCCATTCTCTTACATCTAACACGTGAACTCCGTCTGCACTTACTGTATCTGCCGCGGATACATACTGGTATTCATCATCTGCCAGTTCTTTCTTTTCCTCTGTATCCTTTTTATCATCCGTCTGTTCTGTCTTCGTATCGGATGTCTTATCATCAGCCTTGGATCCACATCCAACAACCATTGTTCCTGTCATTGCAGCTACCAGTAATAATGTCACAATTTTCTTTTTCATCTTATTTTTCCTCTTTTCTTCTTTTTTAATTAAAACTCCAGTTTCTTTACAATATTTTTCATCTGTACCCCGTGTACAAGACTTGCTCCGCCACGGATCGCTGCTGCCACATGTACCGCCTCTGTCATCTGTTCTTCGCTGACACCTTTATCCAGGCAGTCGTTCGTGTAAGCATCAATACAATATGGGCACTGTACGGTATGTGCCACTGCAAGTGCAATCAATGATTTCTCTCTTGCAGTCAGCGCACCCTCTTCGAATACCGCATTGTAATAAGCAAAGAATTTTTCTGCCAACTCTGATGCTTTTTCCCCGATTGTCCCAAACTTTGCAAGATCCTCCGGATTGTAATATGTTTCCATATTCTTTTTCCTCCCTTTTTTTTATTTTCCGGACTGTCTGTCCATATATATCTTTCTCAGCATAAAAATTAATGCCGAAAGAGAAAACAAAATCAATAGTGCTGTTACAAGAAGTTTCGCTCCGCCAGTCAGCATACCGCCCACATAAGAATAGACGATGGTTGCCGGTAACTGTCCGATTCCCGTAGCAACAAAGAATGAAACAAATGACATCGAAGTAAGGCCTGCCGCATAACTAACAATGTCAAATGATACAAACGGAAGAAGACGACAGATTAAAATCGTATTCTTTCCATAACGTTCAAAAAATGTATCAATTTGTTCAAGACCTGTTTTACTTGTTAATTTTTCCGCCACGTCACGTCCTAATATTTTTGCAATATAAAAGCATACTGCTGCTCCCGCCATTGCACTGCTCCATGAAAGGATCGCACCTTTCCACCATCCAAACAGGCTGGCATTGGCAAATGTAATTAAAAATGCCGGAAGCGGTGCTGCGATTGACTGAAAAATCATCAACAAGAAAGACATCAGTGCCGCATATACCCCATATGACGCAACAAAATCTCTTACAACTGTAAAGTCTCCGCTTGCAAACATCTTAAATATCTGGTTCATTGTCTTATGTATCTCCGGTACCCATAAATATGAGGCAATACATACCAGTAAAACTATAATCAGGGTTCCCTTTTTTATCCAATCATTTTTCTTTTTCATATATTCCCCCTTCATTCATGACTTGCATGCTATCATTAAATATTATTTTACCAATAAATAATCTATCTGTCTAATTGTGTTTATTGATATGTTTTCATCATTTATATATTATTTCTATATATGTATACTTTCATCAAATCCCCGCTTTTACCGGATAACAATACAAAGCACACAGAAAAATCGGATCTTTAAGATTTTTCTATGTGCTTATTTTTTACTTATCCTTATTCACTTTCTCTTCCAAGCCTGATTTTTTCCATTTTCTTCACAAATTCATCATCCGCATGGTCAAACAGATAGTTCCTGTCACTGACCCGTTGTTTTTCATTATCTTCTTCAATCAATTTCTTTGTATATTCAATCTCTTCTAAGAAATCTCTGGAAGAAATACGGGTTCCACCCTGCCCCATCGTGATTACCTGCTCTACCCCATCGGAAGTCACGACCGTCACATGATACTTTCTTCCGATATGATGAACGACCTTTTCAATGTACTGATCGGCAGTTTCGGCTTCTTTGGTATATACGACATGGATATTATGATACTTCTGAATCTCCAGTGCATAGCCTTCTACCTTGTATGCGTCAAATACCAGAATCAGGACACATTTCTTATACCCCTGATAATTACACAGGATATCCATCAGTTTGTCTCTGGCAGCCTCGATGCTGACTTTTGCCAGTTCTTTCAGCTCTTCCCATGCGAAAATAACATTGTATCCGTCAACCAGCAGGTATTCCTGCATAGCCTCTTCTTTTTTGCGCTGCTTTTTCGCATACTCACTTTCGTAAGTTTTTGGTGTCAGTCCACCTTTTCTTTCTACTTTTCCATATGTGCGGATAAAGATTTCTTCCAATTCTTTTTCTGCTGCTTTAGAATAGACTCCCGGTGTTCTGGCCGCTCTCGGTACCTGTCTTGCTGCCTGCTCGGACTGCCTCTTTGCTTCTTCTAATGCCCGTTCTTTTTCAAGCTGATTCTCCAAATGCATGTACTCTGGCACTTGATTCCATGGAACGTTAAATCCTGCACCATGGGAACAGAAGACGGATCCTGTCGGATTCTCGATGTCGCGCTCCGGATCATAACCAATCTCTTCGATCACTGCCTCTGCGTTCCGGCAAGGTTCATAGCCGCGGAACGTACAGGTCAGATGTCCCTGTCCTCTTGTATAGGAATTCACTTCCATCTGATAATCCCGCATACCTGTAACCGGTGCATATCCCTCGATCGTCGTCATCTCTCCTTCTGTCTGCGGTGTACCGGTCTCCCCATTCATCCGCTGAATATCTGTAAGTGCCCGTCCGATCATTCCCGATGGAATTTCCATCTGAAAATCATAATACGGTTCCAGCAGCATACTTTCGGCCTGCATCAGTCCTTGGCGCACCGCACGGTAGGTTGCCTGCCGGAAATCCCCGCCTTCGGTATGTTTCAGATGTGCCCGTCCTGCCGTCAGTGTGATCTTCATATCCGTGATCACAGAACCTGTCAGCACACCCCTGTGTTCTTTTTCCAGAAGATGGGTAAGGATCAGACGCTGCCAGTTCTTGTCTAACATATCCTCACTACAATCCGTTCCGATCACAATACCGCTGCCTCTTTCTCCCGGTTCCATCTTCAGATGTACTTCCGCATAATGCCGGAGCGGTTCGAAATGCCCCACACCTTCCACTGTATTCTGGATGGTCTCTTTATATACGATATTTCCCGTATCGAATTCCACATCTACACCAAACCTGTCTTTGATCAGACTTTTTAATATCTCGATCTGAACTGCTCCCATAAGTTTTGCATGAATCTCTCCCAGTTCTTCATTCCATACGATCTTAAGCATTGGGTCCTCTTCTTCGAGTATGCGCAAATTCCCGAGCATTTTGTGGACGTCACACCCCTCCGGAAGTTCGATCTTGTAGCTTAAGACAGGCTCCAGTGCCGGTGCTTCGGAATCGCATTCTATGCCAAGGCCTTCACCTGGATAAGTATAATTCAATCCGGTTACTGCACAAACCATGCCGCTTTTCGCTTCCTGTACCATCTCATATTTTTCACCGGAATAAATGCGGATCTGATTGACCTTTTCTTCCCAGTTATGATCGGCACCCTCTGTTTCATCTGAGTGACCGTTCTTCCGCATATCCCCTTTTAGGATATCTTTCACTTTCAGTCTTCCGGATGTTACTTTCAGATGTGTCAGGCGATTCCCTGCTGCATCCCTGGAAATCTTATAGGCTTTTGCGCCAAAAAAACCTGTGCTTTTTCCTTTCATGTCACTTTGACCGGATGCCGGATCTGTTTTTCTCTGCTGATTTTTCTCTATGTAACCGGTCATCCCATCCATGAATTCCTGTACGCCTTCCATCTTCAGCGCCGAACCAAAATAACACGGATATGCTTTCCTGTTACCGATTATCTCAGCAATTGTATCCTCTTCTATTTTCTCCGACTCCAGATACTCTTCCATCGCTTTCTCATCACACATGGCAAGGCTGTCATACGTTTCTTCCGTTATCTCCGAAAAATCGATACACCCTTCATCCAGTCTGTTCTGCAGATCTGCCAGTACCTTTGCCTTATCCGTTCCCACCTGATCCATCTTATTGATGAATATGAACGTCGGTATCTGATATCTTTTGAGCAGTCTCCAAAGCGTACGCGTGTGTCCCTGTACCCCGTCTGCGCCGTTGATCACCAGGATTGCATAATCCAGCACCTGTAAGGTACGTTCCATCTCTGCCGAAAAATCCACATGTCCCGGTGTATCCAGAAGAGTTATCCCCAGATTACCCATCTTTAATTCTGCCTGTTTGGAAAAGATCGTGATTCCTCTTTCCCGCTCCAATTCGTATGTATCCAAAAATGCATCCTTATGATCCACTCTTCCGAGCTTTCTGATCTGCCCACTTAAGTAAAGCATGCATTCCGATAATGTTGTTTTCCCGGCATCTACGTGAGCCAGGATTCCAATTGTAATATGTTTCATAATTTCTTTCCTTATTATCTGTCGTTATCAGTCACTATTACCATTACTTATCAGTATTCTTTTTTACGATATTCTTATTATACATCATAATTTATATTTTGTACTTTTTTTCATAATTTTGCAATTTACTATTGTTTTTTCCTGAAAAATCTGTTTGACTATTAGTGAGGACATATTAAAAAAAATAATAAATAAGCGAGGTATTGTTATGAAACCAATAAAAGAAGGTAAAGTCCGTGAAATTTATGATAACGGAGACAGCCTGATTATGGTTGCCACTGATCGTATCAGTTGTTTTGACGTAATTCTTAAGAATATTGTTTCCAAGAAAGGAACTGTTCTGACGCAGATGTCTAAATTCTGGTTCGACCTGACAAAAGACATTCTTCCAAACCACATGATCTCTACTGATGTGAAAGATATGCCTGAATTCTTCCAGAAACCAGAATATGACGGTAACAGCATGATGTGCAAAAAGCTTGAGATGCTTCCAATCGAATGTATCGTACGTGGTTACATCACAGGAAGCGGATGGAAGAGTTATCAGGAGAATGGTACTGTATGCGGCATCAAACTTCCGGAAGGATTAAAAGAATCGGATAAGCTTCCAGAGCCAATCTATACACCATCCACAAAAGCTGAGATCGGAGATCATGATGAAAATATTTCTTACGAGCAGAGCATTGCCCACCTTGAGAAATATTTCCCTGGTAAAGGCGAAGAATATGCAGCCAAGCTTCGTGACTGTACGATCGCTCTCTATAAAAAATGTGCAGACTATGCATTAAGCCGTGGTATCATTATCGCAGATACCAAATTCGAATTTGGTCTTGATGAAAATGGTAATATGGTTATCGGTGATGAGATGCTGACACCGGACAGCTCCCGTTTCTGGCCTGTAGAAGGTTATGAACCGGGACACGGACAGCCGTCGTTCGACAAACAGTTTGCACGTGACTGGCTGACTTCTCACCCGGATAATGACTGGAACCTTCCGGATGATATTGTCCAGAAAACAATTGACAAATATCTTCAGTGCTACAAGATGATCACAGGTGAAGAACTTGCTTAATTCCCCTGTATTCAGAGATAACGAACTCCTTGCGGTTTTCTCGATCATCTGATCAGGTAGCAATGCAGAGGATCTGCCACCGGCAGTTTCTCTTGCATATTTTAGTATAAATACTCCCGCCGGGACTACCACTCTGACAGCTTCTGCGGGAGTTTTATTATAATACATGAACTACCTTTGAACATTATTTCTTCATCTTCGGCTCAAAGACAAGCGATGCCAGATAGCCAAAGATAAGTGCTGCAGATATTCCAACGGCACTTGCCTTAAATCCGCCCATAAATATCCCGATGAATCCTTCTTTATCTACAGCTTCTTTGACACCTTTCCACAAAAGATTACCGAATCCCAATAATGGTACGCTGGCACCGGCTCCTGCATATTCCTGAATCACCGGATATATCTTCAGTGCTCCTAATACAGAGCCGCTGCACACCAAAAGCACCATAATCCTTCCCGGCATCAGCTTTGTCCGGTCCAGCAATATCTGTGTCAGTGCACAGATCAGACCTCCCACCCAGAATGCATTGATATAATCCATATTATGTTTCCTCCCTGTATGTTTTTGTCTAACAGTGTTCCAGCACGATTCCATGTGCAATTCCCGGAACACTTGCTCCCTCATTGTAACTGACCGTCGACATCAGTGCTCCTGTCGGAACGAACAGTACCCTCTTCCACTCACCGCTTGCAATGGCAGGCAGGATATACGCCGATAACGTTGCTGCAGCACATCCGCAGCCACTTCCTCCCGCATGGGTATCCTGCCTGCTCTGATCAAATATTGTCATCCCACAATCCATATGTCTTTCTTTGATATCGTATTCTTTTTCCCGCATAAGATCAAATAATATACTCTGTCCCACATATCCGAGATCTCCGGTAATGATCCGGTCATAATCTTCTTCTTTTCTTTCAAAATCTTCCAGATTCTGGATGATCGTATCGCAGGCTGCCGGAGCCATACATGCGCCCATATTCTGCGAATCCTTCAAGCCATAATCCACAATCTTACCGACCGTCACTCCGGTGATCCTCACATGACTCCTGTTCTTTCCAACAATAAATGCTCCACTTCCGGTCACCGTCCATTGTGCAGACAGCGGTCTCTGATTCGCATAACTGAGCGGAAAACGGAATTCCTTTTCTGCACTTCCGAAATGGCTGGATGTCACTACGAGCATCCGCTCTCCGTATCCTGCCGCCACACACATCGATGCCAGGGCGAGTGCCTCCCCTGACGTTGAACATGCACCGTACAGACCAAACATCGGTATCTGCAGCTGTTCAACTCCAAGTGATGTTGCCACTCCCTGCCTTAGCAGATCGCCTCCGAACAGATACCGAATGGCTCCTGCCGTCAGATGTGCTTTACCAAGTGCCAGCTGACAGGCTTCTTTCTGCATACTGCTTTCCGCTTTTTCCCAGGTGTCCTCCCCGAACATATCATCCAGACCCACCATATCAAACCTGCTGCCAAGTGGTCCTTCCCCCTCTTTCTTACCGATGACAGATGCACTTTCCTCAATATACGGAGATGCCTTAAATGCTATACTCTGCTTTCCTTTTATCATATTCTTATATCCTCCTGCTATATTTCCATACAGATTATCCTGCAACTCCTGCCACTTTTAGCAGCCAATAGAACAGTCCAAGCAGCCAGCTTGTAAATATCCCATACAGGATCACCGGTCCGGCAATGGTAAATATCTTGCACCCGATTCCTATAACCTGTCCTTCTTTCTTGTATTCAATCGCCGGTGCTGCCACTGAATTGGCAAATCCCGTAATCGGTACCAGCGCTCCTGCACCGCCCTACTTTGCGATCTGCGGATACAGATTGCATCCGGTAAGCACTGCACTCAGAAGCACCAGAAGCATCGAACACCAGCTTCCACTCATATCCCTGCCCAGTCCCGCTTTCTCGCAGATATTCAGAATGCCTTGCCCGATCACACAGATGGCACCGCCTGTAACGAATGCTTTCGCCATATTTACCGGCAGATTATGCACCGGTGTTTTCTGCCTGACATAATTTTCATATGACTGTTGTTGTTTTTTCTTCTCCATATCATCACCACCTCTTCCAGAAAAACAATAATGCGCCCAGACCTTTTCCAAATGCGATTCCAATCATCACCGCTGCAATCCCTCTTACCATACGGATTCTCCGGATAAAGATTGGAAACAGATCCAGCATTTCCGTCAAAGCCATTGCCCAGCAGCCCACAAAGATTCCTCCGAACAGTCCCATGACCGGAAGCAGACAGCCTGCGAACGGAACCGCCGGATGATACACAGAAATAACGGCGCCCAGGCTTCCTCCGGCTGCAACCGCATCTTCATATAACATAACCTGTTCTCCTGTATGTGTCCGGTCGGCAAAGTCCGATATCACACCCAGGCCTATGATAAAAGAAAAAAGTCCGCCTGCCGCCGTAATCCCTGCACTAAATCCCAGTAGTGCCAGACATATGTTTTTCGCCAACATCCAGTTCTTTCTCCTTTCTGGAATATGTCTCTACCAGCGTTGTCTGTATATCATTCTCGTAAAGACGCATCTCCACCTCCATCGGTGTCGGATCTACCGACAATCGTTTTTTTCCGAAATGATTGAAGAATGTCAGAATTCCTATCACAATACCAATACAGTATGTGAACTCCAGGATTGTAAATCCATCTGACTTTGTACCGGTTAAAAGTTCATATACCTGTCCAAACATTCTGGTCACACCTACATCATTATTGAATGCCATTGTTGAAAATGCTGCGCCAAAGAAACTGATCAGTACTACAGCCACAATCTTAACGCCATGGATGATCCCGCCTTTTCCATCCTGTTCCTCATACGTCACGATAAAATCCGTTTCTCCGATATTTTCTACTGCTGCATCCGGATATATCTCATGGATCTTCTGTATCACTTTCAGAAGTGATACCACTGTCCTACGCTGTCTCTTATCATCCGGATGATGAAAGGTCAGCAGATGAATGCTCCGGATCCTGGCAAGCATTGCCGGGTCTGTACACTCTATCTTCAGCACATCACCGATCATCACGGATGTCTTTGCCACCTCAACATTCCGGTCTGCCTTTATATATACAGTGCCTGCCTTCCCTGCCATCTTTCTTCACCTCCGTTTTTTCATCCTGATAGTATACCGTCTTCTTTACCAACGTTCCTTCATTTACTCCGTGACTGCCTTTTACATCATGAAAATAATAAATAAATCCTATGATCACTGCTGCTGTAATAACAAAGATCAGGCACATCCTGATCTTCTTTCTGCCTTCTTCCAACATTCTCACCCTTTCTTCCCATGCTTTCTTTTACCGGATCTCATGAGTTAGTATGCCGGATTCTGACAATTCTATGCATGGATTCCATACATAGAATCGATCCTTGACGTGCCTGTTATAACTTCTCTCTTAAATTTTTTAATATCTTCTTTTCCATTCTGGATACCTGAACCTGTGAAATTCCAAGTTCTTTTCCTACCTGTGTCTGTGTCTTTTCCGAAAAATATCGTAGATAGATCAGCTTTCTCTCGTCCTTATCCAGATTTTTCAGCAGTTCTTTCAATAGCAGATGATCTACAACTCTTTCTTCTGCCGCATCAGCCTGACCGACTTTCTCCATCAATGACATTTCCTGTCCTTCTTTTTTACAGACAGGTCTGTGCAGTGATTCCACATCCGTACATGCATCCATTGCCATCGTCAACTCTTCCGGTGCGACCTTTAACTCTTCTGCAATCTCTGCAACCGACGGCTCTCTTCCCAGCTCTTTTCCGAGCCTTTCCTGCGTCTGATACGCTTTGTATGACAGTTCTTTCAGTGAACGGCTGACCTTGATCATTCCGTCATCTCTCAGGAACCGCTTGATTTCACCGCTGATCAGCGGAACTGCATAAGTTGAGAATTTCACTTCAAAACTAAGATCGAACTTGTCAATTGCTTTCAGCAGTCCGATCGTTCCGATCTGGAACAGGTCTTCCATTTCTGTTCCGCGCCCTGCAAAGCGTCTTACGATACACCAGACCAGTCCTGTATTTTCCTCCACAATCTGTGCTCTTGCTTCGTCATCCCCTTCGTGAGATTTCTGAATTAAAGCGATTGTGTGGTCCATATCTTTCGTCCTTTTCCGATTGTCTTTTTCATTTTCACAATAGTTCCTTTTCCCGGTTCGGAACTCACTTCAACCTGATCCATGAATGCTGTCATAAAAGAAAATCCCATTCCTGACCGGTCAAGCTCCGGCCTGGTGGTAAATAACGGCTCCATCGCTTTTGTCACATCTTCGATTCCTTTTCCATGGTCTTCCACTTCTATCTCCAATGTGTCTTCACAGGTTGTACATCGGAGGAATATCTTCTCCACCCGGCATTCATAGCCATGAATCACCGCATTCGTCACAGCCTCCGACACAGCCGTTTTTACATCTGCAACTTCCTCAACTGTCGGATTCAGTGATGTCATAAATGCTGCAACGGCAACTCTGGCAAATGATTCATTCGAGGAATAACTGTCAAAAATAATCTGCATTTCATTGGTATTTTCCATTTTATTTCTCCTCCTCATATATCTGCATGATTTTTGTTACCCCTGACATAGTCAGGATCTTACGGATCCGTTCGCTGGTATGTACCGCACAGACTTCGCCGCCCAGCATATAGATTTTACGGTAACGTCCCATGATCACTCCGATTCCCGAACTGTCACAGAATTTCGTATCTGCAAAATCAAAAATCACATACCGGATATGATTATGTTCAATCAGATGATCGGATTCCTTTCTTATCTCTTCCGCATTGTGATGATCCAGTTCCCCCGGTAAAAATATAGTCAGATAATTCTCCTGTACCTGATACTTCATGTTATAACTCCCCATTTACATCTTTCTATTATTTTGCATAGTGCATAAACCAAAAAAGGACATACACCTCTTACGTGTATATCCTTCTCTTTTTGTATTTCTGCCATTTCTATACCAGGACAATCCATATCCTAGTTATTATTCTTTTTACTCTTCTGTGCATTCTGCGTATCAAGTGCTTCCTGTGCATCGGTCGCAGCCTGTGTTCCCTCATGCGCTTCTATGATCTTCTGATAATACGCATTCGCCTTATCCTGCTCACCCTGTTTTTCATAAGACTGCGCAAGCAAAAGCATGGCCTCTCCGTCCTGGTATCCCTCATCCATCTGTACCACCTGCTCCAGATTTGTTACCGCCGTATCATAATTTGCCACTTGATAATTCTTCTGGGATGTTGCATACAGGCTTTCACAGACTTTTGGATAAATCTTCTCTGTCAGACTGTCATATTCTTCTTTTCCGGATGTGCCAAGTGTACCTGCATTAATCTTCAGCAGTTCTTCTGCCAGCGCAGAATTACTCATATCTCCGGTTGAATAATGCGATACAACCGTCATCAGTGACTCATAACTTGACTTTGTTACCTCCGCAGTCTGTTTCTGTTCCTCTGCAGCTTTGGTATCTGTACGGTATGTTTCCAGTTCTTTTTTCAGTGCACTGATCTGTGACTTCTGCGTCGCAATCTGATCACTGAACTTCACCGTCTGCTTGTTCACCTTGCTCTGTCTGGATGCAGATACTGCCGGCATGACCAGGAAAGCCATAACCGCAACTCCGACAGCTACACCAATTGCAATATTTATCATTGTGTGCAATCCGACATTATCCTTAAGACCGGATGCGACAGGCTGGATGATCGTTTCATTTCCGATATTATAAGTTACCGTCTGTCTTCTTTTTTTCTTCTTTCCTGTATCTTTATCATCGACCAGGCGCACATTCCTTGACTTCCGCACCTGATTCAGTTCATGCATATAACGCATGGTGATATCATCTGTCTTGTCCAGCTTGTGTGCGATCCGGATATTCTTTCTCGCCTCAGAATACTGTTCATCCATAATGTAAAGCAGTGCCAGAAGCTGATATGCTTTCACATATGTCGGATGCATCTCAATTGCTTTCTTAAGCTGGAGTACAGCCAGATCCTCACAGCGCTGATAACAGTAATCCAGTGCCTGATTGTATCTTTTGATTGCCTGATTGATCTGATCCAACTCGTCTTTTTTCTCTTTTATCTTTATAATATAATAATTGGCAATGTTCTCTTTCGGCTGGAGATTCTTGCTTAACACCCATTCCGTCAGTGCTTCTACCACATCACCTCTTCCGTAATAGACAAGTCCCAGAAGATTTCTCGATGCGATGTTATCTCTGTTATATTGTAAACTCTTTTTCAGCGATGTGATTGCTCCGGTCAGATCCCGGATGTTCGCTCTTTTAAGCCCGTCATTATACCAGTAGTTCGACTGATACGCCAATTTTGTTGTATAATCCATATACTTCCCTCTATATTTCCGTTACTGTTCATACAGCGCTGAGACTTTCCATTCCGGAATTCTTCCCTGTGAACTGTAACCGCTTTTCTTTGCCGCAGTTTACTGTGGATCGTCCTGCTTCGTCTGTTCGATCACTTCTCTTAAAAGATCTGTCATATCTGTCAGATCATCCTGGTAAATCGCATCTCCCAGTTCCTCTACTTCCAGACTAGGCTGGAATTTCTTTAATTCTTCTTCAAAATCAAGCATCTATGGCACCTCCTGCCAGTAACTTTTTTATCATCCCTACAAGGTATAATGAACCAAGACAGTATATCTCTCCTGACTCCCCCCGTTTATCCAGTGCCGCTCTGACGGCATCTTCCAATCGTTCTTTACAATACACCGGTCTGTCTGTATACCGGCGGAAGATATCTGCAAGTTCCTCAACCGGAACACCTCTCTCGTCTTCGATCTGTGTGACGATATATGCTTTCACATCCAGATTCCCGCACAGGTATTCTATCATCTCATCGTACTTCTTATCCGATACTGCGGAAAATAATAATATCATCTCACCGCGTTCAGACTCATCCAGTGCCTTTACGCTTTCTACAAACGCCTGCATTGCACCCGGATTATGCGCACCGTCTACCGTGATATGTGCTCCGATCCGTTCCATACGTCCTTCCCAGTGAAGCTGTGCAAGTACCTGTTTCCACCGGTCCATATGTATCTCTTCTCCCGCAAGCAGATATTCCGACGCTTCCAGTGCAAGTTCTGCATTCATCGCCTGATAGCATCCGCACATCGGCACCTGAAAGATAACATCTTTATCATACGCACTCCGTCTGGAAAATGCAATATATTTCCGGTGAACTTCCCGGATTTCATACGCATGATTCGTGACTTCTCTACAATATACGCCCAGTTCTTCTCCCTTTGTCCGGATTACTTCTGCCGCTTCTTTATTACTTCCGTCAAAGAATACCGGAACTTTTGGCTTAATGATTCCGGCTTTTTCAACGGCGATCTTCCTGATCGTATCACCAAGAATCGCCGTATGATCCAGACTGATAGACGTAATGATGGACAGTGCCGGCTTCTCAACCGCATTTGTTGCATCCAGTCTTCCGCCCAGTCCGGTCTCCAGGATAATATATTCTACATCTGTTTCTGCAAATGCAGTCATCCCCATTCCGAATAAAAATTCAAAATAAGACGGATGTTCGATTCCATCTTCCACCATCCGGCGGACTGTTTTTAAAACCTTGCGGAATACTTCAAGAAATGTCTTATTATCTATCTGTACATTATCCATCCGTATCCTTTCATTTACAGATACAAGATGAGGGGATGTAAAGAACCCGGTTCTCTTCCCCTCTGCCATAAGTATGGCCTGTAAGTATGCACATACAGACCCTTTTCCATTGGTTCCGGCAACGTGGACGATTTTCCTGTCCACTGCCGGATTCCCTAATCTTTTTAAAAACAATTTTGTGTGCTCCAGCGTATGTTTTTTTGTAAATTTCGGAATTTCTTCGATATATGCGGCTGCCTCTTCATATGTGAACACTTCTGGTTCTTTTTTATTTAACATCATATTCCTGATCCACCCAAGATTTGTTCTTATCGGTTGCTGTACCTTCCTGTTTTACAAGCTGTCCGTTCTGATAAATATATTTATCGGACATCCGGAAGATTGTATCACTGGAACCAACCTGTCCGACCTGTATTACATCTCCGTCTTGCAATTCTGTCTCTGATAGATTAATACGTGTATTATTCAGGAAACTGCTCTTCTGCTTTTCTCCATTCACATATACGCGGCTGTATTTTGTAAAGTTCTCGCCGTACAGACTATATCCGCTGCTAAGCTGCGGAACAATACTGCTCAATGACACATCACGGATTCCCATTACCATATGCCCTTCCGTGATCGGAGGATGATTGTTATAAACGTACTGCTTTCCATACAGGATATCATACTGCAAAAGTTCCAGGTCTGAAAGATAATTCTTCGTTCCTTTTCTCTGCTGATGATAATTGAACACTGTACCGGAATGAATATCCAGTCTGTTCAGGATCTCTGACATCAGCTGGTAAGCAGGAATATTCTTGTCCTGTTTCTGAAGTCCGACATTGTCCCAGATCACATAATTTGTATTATATAAATAACGGCTCTTTAAGTCTTCTGCTTTCAGTCCCATGGTTGGAAGATGATCCCCATAAAATACAACTACAGACGGTTCCTTTCTTGCTTCCACTGCCTTGATCAGATCACCAACAAACTGATCCATCTCATAGACCTGATTCACATAATATTCCCATTTATTTTTTAATGCTTCATCTTCAATTCCTTCAACCTTGATCTTTGGATTTTCGATCACCTGCGTCTCCGGATAGTTTCCATGTCCCTGAACACTGACAGTGAATACAAAGTCTTCCTGATCTGATGTATCCATGGCTTCCATGATATGCTGTGTCAGGATCTCATCCTTCGCCCAGCCGTTCTCTGTCGTCTGAAGGACATTCATGAACTCCTTACTGGTAAATGTATCAAATCCCATATTGTTAAAGACATTGGCACGGCTATAGAAATTACCTGTATTATCATGCAATGCATGTGTCCCGTATCCAAGTGCGGAAAGTGCGGTTGCAGCACTCTCTGTCGGATGTTTCTTCGAGTATGTCTTATATGGATATTCTCCCGGTCCGAAGTAACGGAGATTCATTCCTGTCAGTACTTCAAACTCTGTATTTGCCGTACCGGCTCCCACCGACGGTACCTTGAAATATCCGGATGAATAATTCTGGTATAAATTATGCAGGTTTGGACACGCATCTTCAGATGTGGTAAAGAACTCTGCATTTGCCACATCAAAATATGACTCCAGCTGTACTACAATAATATTCGGAAGTTCATCGGAAGAACGGCTTGTTGTGCTCTTATTCAGCTCTCCGTTTTTATTGATCTTTGCCATTTTTTTCTTTGTGTACCCGTTTGGCTCACTGATTCCGGTATTGAACAGACTCGCCGAAAAACAATATGGAAGACCGTAATCTTCATAGGCAAATGCAATATTTCCAAAATACGTAGATACTACTCTTTTGTCTATTGCTGCATTCGTGACAAATGTGTAAAGTATGCAGCACACAACAATTCCCAGCAGCGATGCTACGTGGTGTACCTTTCCTGTATACTGTCCGCCGCGTCTCCACATCGAAACCAGCCAGACCACAAGCGCAGCTGCTCCGATAGCGATCACAACGACTTCAAAGCCATTACAATAGTTATTGATCAGCGCGATTCCGTCTCCTGCGATCTTAAGATCCTGTGCATTAAACGGTGTAACCCTCTTTAGCAGGATATATCCATTGGCAATTCCGAGGATAATCCACAATGCGCTGATAATGATACGGACAAATATCCTTCGCTTAAACAGATATACAATAGAAAAGGTTACGAAGATCATAAACGCATTGTACAAAAATACCAACGGTGTTCCTGTCATATAGTTCCAGGCAGCAGCGAGCGAATGCCTGGAAATTGCTTCTATTGTAAAGTTAATGATGCACGCAAGCAGTGCATGAAATATCAAAGAGAATCGGTTCATGAATGCATAGACCGGCTGCATCTTCTTTGCAAATGCACTGTTACGTCTTGCTTCCAGTATTCTCTCGCGTCGTTCATGTCTGCCTTTCCAGTATGCAATAACATCCTCTTTCTTCAAATTTCTTATTTTGCGGATTTTTCCCTTGATATCCGGTTTCTTTAACTGAAATTTTTTCATATAATCCCCTTTGATATCTAATCCGCAGCTATCCTGTTACTGATAACTGCGGAAATATATGGTTGTCTATAGGTTTTAAGATTTACAATTTTCTTCGCTTAAGACTGTTTTGCTTTTAATCCTTCCAGTCTTTCTTTTACCTGAGCCATCATCTGCTGATAAGTTTCCAGTTTTTCTCTTTCTTCCTGAACCTTTGCAGCCGGTGCTTTACTTACAAATTTTTCGTTGTTCAGCATTCCGTTTGAACGTGCGATCTCTTTTGTCAGTCTTTCCTCTTCTTTTGTCAGACGTTCGATCTCCTGTTCAAAGTCGATCAGCTCTTCCAGTGGAAGATATACCGTTGCATCCGGAACTACAATGGATACTGCGTCTTCCGCAATGCCTTCTGTCGTCTTCTGAAGTACCAGTTTGTTCAATGCTGCCATATTCTGAGCTGCATTACTTAACATTGCAAGTCCTGATCCGAGCTGTTCATCTTCACATACAACATAAGCAGTTGCTTTTCTTGAATTTGGAACATTCATCTCTGCACGTACGTTACGGATACCGCGGATGATCTCTTTGTAGTGATCAACAATATTCTCTGCAATTGGGAAGTTCCAGTCTTTTTCATATACCGGCCAGTCGGACATCATCAGTGACTCTTCTTCCGGTACCAATTTGCTGTATATTTCTTCTGTAACGAACGGCATATATGGATGAAGCAGTTTCAATGATTTTTTCAATACTTCTTTTAATGTCCATAATGCATCGTTTGCCCCCTGTGGATCTTCCTCTGCATGATAGATACGGTATTTTGCAATCTCAATGTACCAGTCACAGAACTCATCCCACATGAAGTCGTATATCTTGGAAAGTGCGATACCAAGTTCGAACTTGTCCATATTTTCTGTTACATCTTTTACAAGGTTGTTGCACTTGGACATGATCCATCTGTCAGCCGGACGGACAGTAAAGTCAGCCGGTTTTTTCAGTTCTTTATCGCCCAGATTCATCATAATAAATCTGGAAGCATTCCATACTTTATTTGCAAAGTTACGGCTTGCTTCTACACGTTCATTATAGAAACGCATATCATTACCAGGTGCATTACCTGTCATTAATGTCATACGAAGTGCATCTGCACCATACTGATCGATGATCTCCAACGGATCGATACCATTTCCAAGGGATTTACTCATCTTGCGTCCCTGTGAGTCGCGGACCAGACCATGGATAAATACTGTATGGAACGGTGCTTTTCCAGTATGTGCATATCCTGAGAATACCATACGGATTACCCAGAAGAAGATAATATCATAGCCTGTTACCAGAACATCTGTCGGATAGAAGTAATCCAGATCCTCTGTCTTATCCGGCCATCCGAGTGTTGAGAATGGCCACAGTGCTGAACTGAACCATGTATCCAGTGTATCTTCATCCTGTGTAAAATGTGTGCATCCGCATTTCGGGCATTTCTCCGGTGCGCCGTGTCCAACTACTACTTCACCACACTCGTCGCAGTAATAAGCCGGAATTCTGTGTCCCCACCAGATCTGACGGGAAATACACCAGTCACGGATATTCTCAAGCCAGTGCAGGTAGATCTTATTGAAACGTTCCGGAACGAATCTTAAGTCGCCGTTCTTGATCGCTTCAATCGCTGGTTTTGCAAGGTCTTCCATCTTAACGAACCACTGCTGCTTGATCATTGGCTCTACGGTTGTGTGGCAGCGGTCATGTGTTCCTACATTATGTGAATGTGGAACCACTTTTACCAGGTATCCCTGCTCTTCCAGATCAGCTACCATCGCTTTTCTTGCTTCGTAGCGGTCCATTCCGGCATATTTTCCGCCGTACTGTTCGTTGATCGTTGCATCATCGTTCATGATATTGATTTCTGGCAGGTTGTGGCGTTTTCCAACTTCGAAGTCGTTCGGGTCATGTGCCGGTGTGATCTTAACCGCACCTGTTCCGAACTCTTTGTCTACATAGTAATCGGCAACGATTGGGATTTCTCTGTCTGTCAGAGGCAGTTTACACATCTTTCCTACGATGTCTTTGTATCTTTCATCATCCGGATGAACTGCGATCGCAGTATCTCCAAGCAATGTCTCCGGACGTGTCGTTGCGATCTCCAGATAGTCATCTGTTCCAACGATTGGATACTTGATATGCCAGAAGAATCCGTCCTGCTCCTCATGTTCAACTTCTGCATCAGAAAGAGAAGTCTTACATACCGGACACCAGTTGATGATTCTGGAACCTTTGTAAATATATCCTTCGTTATATAATTTGATGAATACTTCTTCTACCGCCTTGGAACATCCTTCGTCCATTGTAAAACGCTCTCTGTCCCAGTCGCAGGATACACCTAATTTTTTAAGCTGTCCCTCGATCGTTCCGGCATATTCTTCTTTCCACTGCCATGTTCTTTCCAGGAATTTCTCTCTTCCTAATTCTTTCTTGTCAATTCCTTCTTCTTTTAACTGGTTTGTAACCTTAACTTCTGTCGAGATAGCTGCATGGTCTGTTCCCGGAATCCAGAGTGCATTGTATCCCTGCATTCTCTTATAACGGATCAGAATATCCTGCAGTGTATTATCAAGGGCATGTCCCATGTGAAGCTTACCTGTAATGTTCGGCGGCGGCATTACTGTGGTAAATGGTTTCTTACTTCTGTCAACTTCGGCGTGGAAATATTTGTTATCACACCATTTTTCATATAACTTTGCTTCAATCGCTTTGGGATTGTAAGTCTTTTCCAGGTTTTCGCTCATAGTTTCCTCCTCATTTCACACTTTTTTCACATTTTTTTATTACATGAAAAAACCCTTTACATTACGTAAAGGGCGATTGTAGTCGCGGTACCACCTTCATTATACAGGAAAACTCTTCCCCATATATCTCATCTTATTCTTTAACGGGAACGACTCCGGGATGAACTACTACCGTCTTATCATATGTCTCAGGTTCACTCATCCGGCTCCGAAGCTACCTTCCTACGTCTCGTATTCCTTAAGTGTCTCTCAGCCGATGGATCACTCTCTCTGGTATGGACGAACTTACGTGTACTCCTCTTCATCAATGCCTTTACGTATAAACTACTGAATATGATAGCCATCGAATCCCCATTTGTCAAGGATTTTAGGGATTTTTCAGAAACTCTTAAGGAGTTACACCAGACTGAAACATTTCATAATGAAAAGCCATCCCGTTAACGTAAATGCACTGCACATCGTCGTCAGCATAACTACACTTGATGACACGACACCTTCATGTCCCATATTCTTAGCCATGACATAACTGCTGACCGTAGTTGCTGAACCAAGCATGACTAAGATTGCGATCAGTTTCTCTCTCCTGAATCCGATTACTACCGCAAGCGGCATGAACACTGCTACAAATCCCACTAATTTGATAAATGCGGCGATCACGGTCGGTTTGATCTTGCCAAACGCTTTCTTAATATCAAAGGTTGCTCCCATTGCCATCAGTCCCATCGGTGTTGCTACGCCGCCGATACTGCTGACCGCCTTATGTAAGATCACAGGCATCGGAAGTTTCAGCGCTGACCATAACAGACCTGCTGCAATACCGATGATGATCGGATTCGTAATGATACCGGTCAATGTTTTCTTGAGCAGTGCTTTATCCATACCATTTTGTCCCGGTTTGAAAAACGACAGCACAACCACCGCCATAATATTATAAAGCGGTACACTTCCTATGATCATAAGTGGTGCCTGTCCGGAATTACCATAGATATTCTGAATAAATGCGATTCCCAGAAGCGCCGCACTGCTCCGGTAAGCCACCTGGATAAATTCTCCCTGGATGTTTCTGTCTTTCAACAGGCAGGAGATTCCAATTGCGATCGTGATACTGATCAATGTAATAATAAAACAGAAAATTACGAATTTCGTATCCCACGCTTCCTTGATATCTACGACCGCCAGATCGCCAAATAATAATACCGGCAGTGGTATCCGGAAGACGAATTTGTTCATCTTATTGGCAAACTCTTCGTCCATCCACCCGATCTTATTGAAAAACAGTCCCAATACCATCATTAAGAAAATGGGAACTGTTGCATTTAAACTAAACACCAGATTGTCCATTATACTATATCCTCTCTTGCTTTGAAATCAGAAAATATCTGACTCCTTATTCCAGATATTTTCTGATTTCAAAATATGCTTCATAGAGCTGCTCATACGATGTTCTGCAGTTTGCCGGACTGGTGGATGGTAACCCGATTGCCATAATCCCAGTCTTCGGATAACAGAACTTCTTATATAATTGGAACGCTTTCGTTCCCGTCGTGAAGATTGCTTTGATATCAGCACATTCAAGTATCCTGCTCATATCATTCGGCTGTGGATTGCGGATACTGCTGTCATCTGCTCCTTTGATATCACATCCCGCCAACACATCCCATACTGCAATACCATTTCTTAATGCAAATGTAATCTTATCTTCTCTTGTCTCCGGATATGCTTCTCCACAGACATCCGATGCAACTTTCCAGAATCTGTTTCTTGGATGGCCGTAGTAGAAGCCGACTTCACGGGATTTCGGAGACGGCATAGTTCCGAGCATCAGGATTTTGGAATGTTCATTGTAGATTGGTTCGAAATTGTGGATGATATGTTGTGTTTCCATGTTTGAATCAGCTCCTATTCGTGAACTACCCATTGTCTAAAGCCAATGGGCTTCCTGCTTCGCAGACCTCGTAACCTACTATCTCCACAGGCGTTAATTCGGGCAGTCCCTGCCCTATATTGTTATTTTTATGCTATTTGTCTTAATCCTTCTTCCAGTATATTTTTTGCTGCGTTGATATCCCTGTCATGATTTGTTCCACAGACAGGACATGTCCATTCCCTTACTGATAGATTTTTTGTCTCTGTGTTTTGGTATCCACAGACTGAACACAGCTGACTACTGGCATAGAATGTGTCTATTTTGACATATTTCCTGCCATTCCACTTTGCCTTATATTCTAACTGTCTTGTCAGCTCATACCATGATACATCACTTATAGACTTTGACAAACGGTGATTTTTTACCATGTTTTTTATCTGCAAATCTTCCGAAACTATCACTTGGTTTT
The DNA here is from genome assembly GCF_024168045.1 of Dorea longicatena. Taxonomy (GTDB): domain Bacteria; phylum Bacillota; class Clostridia; order Lachnospirales; family Lachnospiraceae; genus Dorea_A. The sequence continues at coordinate 407,907 of NZ_CP100126.1, read as the reverse complement.
CGCTGATAATCTCATGGGACATCTTGTGCAGATAATCTTTTCTGGTATTTGTTATTTTTTCATGGCATATTGCTATCTTTTTCTTTGTTTTGTAGTAATTTTGACTTCTTTTCTCTTTATGGGCTAACTGCCTTTGCAGTTTCACCAGTTTCTTTTCGTATTTTCTGATGATTTTTGGATTTTCGTATTTCTTTCCAGCAGAAGTAATACATAACTCCTTAATACCTAAATCTATTCCTGTATTTTGTTTTATATGTGGCAGTTCCACGTGTTCTGTTTCCACTAAAATTGATACATAATACTTTCCACTCGGAACTTGTGATATCGTTGCCAATTTTATCTGTCCGATAAAATTTCTATGCAGTTTTGCTTTTATTCTTTTTAATTTAGGCAATTTTACTCTATTGCACCCGAAATCTACTGTTATATTGCCATTCGTAAAATTTGTTGTATATGACTTATGATTATTGTGTTTACTCTTAAACTTCGGATAACCTGCGTGTTCCTTGAAAAACTTCTGGTATGCAGCATCCATGTTGTAAATCGCATTTGTCAGAGCAAATTTATCCACTTCTTTCAGCCATTCATACTCTTTCTTTAATTGTCTATTGCAATAATTGTTACAGTCGGTTTTACTAACTGTTTTTTTCTCTTTCTCATATACTTCTTTCCGGTATGCCAGTGTCTGATTATATACAAAACGGCAACAGCCAAATGTTTTTGCAATCTGTATTTTCTGCTCATTATTTGGATATATTCTATATTTATATGCCTTTAACATCCACTGTCACCTTCTTTCTCAACCTTGAATTTTGGATTTTTATCTGCCATCTTTCCAGCTCACGATCAGCCCCGCAAGCAGGAATACCACTCCTGCTCCGGCAGAGATACATCCCATCCAAAGGAATGCCTTCAGATTCACATCAATCGTACGTCCAAGTATTCTGTCCGTCAGTAAGCTGAGTACCTTATTTCCCATAAGTCCGATTCCCGGCGCAAAGATAACACTGCAGATCAGACCTTCTACACCAAGTGAAAAGAGACCTCTGTATCTTGGATAGCCCAGTAGAATCGTCAGAACCGCAAGAATCAGGATTGCTGCTCCCGCTGCCACACGGCACGGCATAGACAATAATATGGTATAAAGCTTTGCAACTTTTCCTTGCACCGTACTGGTATCGTTCATATTATTATACAGGTTTGAAGCATAGCTGTTCAGCACATCCTGCACATCAACCAGTTCCTCTTTCAACTGCTGTTTCATCATTGCCAGCATATCGTCATTTAATTCCGGATTCGTATCCTTAATTTCCTGCATACTGTCATCCAGAATCCGATTCAGTTCTTTTGTTACATCTACATCTTTGTACGCTTTTCCGCTGGAAAGATCCTCTGTTATCTCGTTCATGACCTTTTGTGTAATTGCCTGTACTTCTCCGTTTTTCTCGATCTTGTTCTGTATCTTTGCGATCCATTCCGTATCATCCGCTCCTGCATAACCGAATACCGCATCCATCATCCGGTGTGAAATTGCAGTATCAACTCCTGCCTGACTGATTGCATCCACCAATACCTTTTTTGCCAGAAAACTTGATCCCAATACCGTTACACTTATGATAAACAACAGTCCGATCAGTACATTTAATATTCTTTTGCCGATTCCCATAATTTGTTTCCTTTCCTTTTTATTTATGCTGCCACACTACATTCCAAAGTTTACAATGAATTTATTGTCTACTCTTATTAATTAGTATGATATACTATATGGAGATGATTATCAACAACCAGCAATTAAAGGACAACTATAAATGAATACAGATAACCAAAATCAAAAAAGTTTCATTGATAAATTACACAAGGAACATACACTTACCAAAGAAGAATGGATCTCACTGATCGAGGGACGCACTCCGGAACTTTCCGAATATCTCTTTTCCCTGGCACGCAAAGAGCGCCACCGCTATTACGGACACGACATCTACGTGCGCGGACTGATCGAATTTACCAACTATTGTAAAAATGACTGTCTCTACTGCGGCATACGGAAAAGCAATGGAAACGCACACCGGTATCGTCTGTCAGAAGAAGACATCCTGAATTGTTGTAAAGAAGGATATGACCTTGGCTTCCGTACCTTTGTCTTGCAGGGTGGAGAAGACGGATATTATACAGATGAACGCATCATCCATCTGATCCGGATGATCAAAGAGCAATATCCCGACTGCGCCATCACCCTCTCCATCGGTGAAAAATCAAAAGAAAGTTACCAGGCTTACTTCGATGCAGGCGCCGACCGTTATCTTCTGCGTCATGAAACTTATAATCACGAACATTACAGACAGCTTCATCCATCAAATCTTAGTCCCGGACACAGACAGCAGTGTCTGCGTAACTTAAAGGACATCGGTTATCAGGTCGGCTGCGGATTCATGGTGGGATCGCCTTATCAGACACCGGAATATCTGGCAGAAGATATGCTTTTCATGAAAGAACTGAATCCACACATGATTGGAATCGGTCCGTTCATCCCACACCATGATACCCCATTTGCCGGAGAAGCTGCGGGAACACTGGAGCTTACCTTATATATGCTTGGTCTGATTCGTCTGATGATTCCAAAGGTTCTGCTTCCGGCCACAACTGCACTTGGAACCATCCATCCGAAAGGACGTGAACTCGGAATCCTTGCCGGAGCCAATGTCGTAATGCCAAATCTCTCACCGACGGAAGTCCGGAAAGATTATCTTCTATATGATAATAAAATCTGTACCGGAGATGAATCCGCCCAGTGCAGACATTGTCTAGAAATGCGGATGAAATCCGTTGGATATCAGGTTGTAACAGACCGTGGAGATTCCCTGAATATTTAATCATTGAAACAATACCGCAGATTTATACAGTTTTAACATTTTTATATGGTCAGCTTTACACATAGCTGTCAGAAAGCGAGGAATACATCATGAGTTTAAACAGCACACCCTCTTCAGAACGTACACATATCGGAATCTTTGGCAGACGTAATGCCGGAAAATCAAGCCTGATCAATGCACTTACCGGACAGAATCTGGCAATCGTATCCGATGTACGCGGAACCACGACCGATCCGGTGTTCAAAGCCATGGAACTACTTCCGCTTGGTCCGGTTGTCATGATTGACACTCCAGGTCTCGATGACACAGGAGAACTCGGAAAACTTCGTATCCAGAAAGCCTATCAGGTCTTGAACAAGACAGATATTGCTGTACTTGTAGTTGATGGAACCACCGGAATCACCCCACAGGACAATGCAATTCTTACACGTATACAGGATAAAAAAATCCCTCTCCTGCTCGTCCTCAATAAAGCTGATCTGGTATCCGAACATGTACACCAGGAAATGATCGTATCCACACACCTGAAATATAAGATTCCTCTGGAAAATATTCTGTGGACCAATACCACAGAACATCTTCATATTCATGAACTGAAGGAACGGCTCGGATCTCTGGTTCCTTCTGAGGATTCTTCCAGATTCATTGTGCGTGATCTTGTAAAACCCGGGGATTTTGTCGTGCTGGTGGTTCCGATCGACTCGGCGGCACCAAAGGGAAGACTGATTCTTCCGCAACAGCAGACGATCCGTGATCTTCTCGATGCCGGTACAACTGCCATTGTGGTAAAAGAGACGGAACTTAAGAGCACTCTGGACTTACTGGGCAAAAAACCTGCGCTTGTGATCACCGACAGTCAGGCATTTAAAGAAGTTGACAAAGATACACCTTCTGATATCCTTTTAACTTCATTTTCTATCCTTTTTGCAAGATACAAGGGGAATCTGGAAACAGTTGTCAGAGGCGCACGTGCATTAGACACACTGGAAGACGGAGATACCATTCTGATCAGCGAAGGCTGCACCCACCATCGTCAGTGTGACGATATCGGTACTGTCAAACTGCCTCGCTGGGTATGCGAATATACCGGAAAAGACGTGTCCTTTGAATTTACCAGCGGAACCGAATTTCCTCTGGATCTGACTCGCTATAAGATGATCATCCATTGTGGTGGATGTATGCTGAACGAGCGTGAGATGAAATACCGCCTGAAATGTGCCGATGATGCAGATATCCCGATCACAAATTACGGCACTGCGATTGCATACATGAAGGGAATTCTGGAACGGAGTATCGAGATATTCCCACAATTACGAAAATAAACGAACGCTTTATATATAAAGGAGATTTTTATGCAGATCAGAAAAGCGACAATGAATGACCTCCCGGATATCCTTGCAATCTATGCCTATGCCCGGGAATATATGAAAGAACATGGAAACCCTGACCAGTGGAAGGACAACTATCCTCCGTTAGAACTGACTACACAGGACATCCGTTCCGGCTGCTTACATGTCTGTATCATCCGGGCAAATGACCGGGAACGGATTGGCGGTGTATTCTATTTTCATCCGGAAGAAGATCCCGATTATCTGAACATTGACGGTTCCTGGTTGAATTCCTGCCCTTACGCCGTTGTTCACAGAGTTGCCACAGCACCGGACACGAAAGGCATTGCCACCTTCTGCCTGAACTGGGCTTATGAACAGTTTCCAAATATTAAGATTGATACACACGATGATAATATCCCGATGCAGCATCTGCTCGCCAAATTAGGCTTCACATGCTGTGGGCATACTACATTGAAAAGCGGTGATAGCCGCCTGATCTATCAGAAAGCTGAATAAACTCAGCAGAGAGCAGCAGTTACACAGGGATAATTTTTTGGCTTTTACTGTGCTAACACCTTCTCAACCTCTTCTATCGGAAGTCTTATTGCTCACTTTAGATTTCCTACAGATTATCTTAAGATTTTTCATATTTTCTTTAGCCTTATAACACAAATTAGAAACATTTGCCATGTATTATATAATTATCAACAACAAAGAAGTCACTCAGGTATCAGAAATATGAAGCAACTTTTATCTGATCTGGCTTCGCCTAAAAAATCCTTCGGTTATTTAATAAAAGCTAACAACCGAGTTTATATATATCATTTTTCTTTTTCATAACTTTTTTCCTTTTGGGCATCCGGTGTGGATGCCCATTTTTAATACTGGCATGCGGACAAGCATCTGCTATTCTTTATTCTTTTCCAGCGAATAACTCTCTATTTTCACTTTCCTGTTTAAGATTCCCTTCTCCCAGATCATCAGATGAATCTGATAACCGATACTGTCTTTTGCAATCTCGAATGGTTCTTCTCTTAAAATAACAGAATCTTTTCCTTCCTTTTGCAATTGCTGTATTGTTCCGGCACTGCAGGATAACAGCAGTAATTAAGCGGCGGAAAATCCACCAGCATCGCAAGCTTTCGTTCCTCTGGTGTACAGTATTCCCCTCCCAGATAATCATACTTGTCTCTCATGATTGCCAGACGGTATTCCAGCTGCCGCAGATATTCATAATCCTTCATCCAGAAATGTCCGATCTCCCCATAATCATACAGATGGACATCTGTCAACAGATCTTCGAAAAATATCGTGACGACTGAATCTCCCTGATGGACCACAGGAATGTACTCCATATCTTCAAAACTCATCGATGCCGATATCTCTCCTTCATAGTCCGGTCTGTATTCCCCTGTCATTCTGGCATTGTGAAATACAAGAAAGCTTTCCACCGCATCATTCATCAGATATACCAGTCGGATATCCGGTTACCCTGAAATTGATCGCTCCGGAAAAATCAGCTCAAACTGTTCCTGTTCCAGAAGCTCTTGCAACATTACAAATGCATCCACTATTCTTTCTCTCCTTCATTTGCCTCTTCAACCACAACTTCCGGTTCCACTTCCCCATGATCTTCTACATAATCAAATCGCAATACCGCCTGTGGCCAGTTCAAACTGATCCTTGCATTCTTCTGCTTTTCTTTTCCGGCTTTCTGAATCAGCTCCAGAAGTTCTTCCAAAACAGCTTTCGTCAGATAACCGCCCCGCCAGTGAAACGTAAATACTCTTCCTTTTTTTGCGGTCTGTAATGCTCTTCTATATACATCTTCTGTCTTTGTAAACGACAGTTTCTTCTCTTTATAATAGAAACGGTCCCCATCTTCGCACTTTGGTGCCGGAGCGATCAGCGGCTCATGATCTCTGAAAATGCTTTTATCATCCAGGTTGAAATAGTCGTAGCGGATTTCTTTTTTGTCATTTCCGAGTGTATTATCAAATGTCGCATCCAGATGATAATAATTTCCACCAATTCTCACAATGTTCCAAGTATGACGGTATTTGATCCCTTTCTCCGGATTGTTACCGCAGACTGCGATCATACACCAGATCCCGAATGCGTCGCACAGCACTTTCACTGTTTTTGCAATCCCTTCACAGACCCCGACACCCTGTCCGAGCGGTCCGATGATCTCATGGGAATATGACTTTTTTAATTTATCATAGTGTACATTTGCACAGATGAAATCATGTACATATTTTTCCTTTTCCCATTCGGATTTATCTTTTACCGGTCTTGCAAGCTTTTCTACTCTGGACTTCAGTGCTTTCTGATGTTCCTTTATTTTGTTTTTATCAAATAAATATTCCGGGATAAAAATGAAATTGGGCGAATCCGGATAATACTTGTACTTATACCCGGTTGCCCAGAAGATTTCCGGATGATCCAGACGCAGGCGGAAGAATACATTATAAAGTTCCTCCGCCTCCATTCCTGGAATCTGTATTGAATCTGAGATTTCAAGCAGTCCCTGCCGAATTGCATGATAGGCTGCCTGCTGTACTTTGTTCATCTTGCTATAATAATATGGTTCCACGATCATCTCTCCATTTTTATCTTTTTAAATCTGAACCCATTATAGCAAATTTTCACATATTTTGTATATTTCATATCCATTATGTATTTTGTAGCGGTTGTAAATTTTATATAGATTCTACATTTTTCGTCGCCACAATATCCACACCGGTACCGGCCACATCCTTCACCAGTACATCTCCGATATGTACCGGTGCCGGAACTTCCACACTCTTCAGTGCTTTCACACATTCAAAGATTTTTCCTTTCGGAATATCCTCCTTTGTCTTCACCGATACCATATCCGCATCACCGCCGGATACTCTTACCGTAGAAGTTACGATTCTGGTCGGATTGGTCACTTCTTTTCTTGCATATACGTCTCCTCGTTTGCAGGTATTTCCTGTTACACTGATCACTTCGCCGGCTTCCATTGTCACGATCAGAGGGCAACCCATCGGACAGCCGATACATGTCAGTTCTCTCGTTGTTACTGTTCCCATCCTCTACGCCTCCTCTATCTTTACTGTAATTGTCTTCAGACCCGGATACTTCATAAGCTGTTCTTTCGTAAGTTTAATCTGCTCCATCTCTCCCGGTGCAACAACCGGACGTTTCTTATGTATCACACGTTCTTCATCAAAATATACACTTACATAACAGTTCTTGTATACACCGCCCACACGGAAGCGCACCGTAAGATTCTCATCCATATGAACCGGATTAATGGTACTTGGAACTGTATAACGCACACCTTCTACCGGATTCAATACAATCTCCGCTGCCTCTTCCCTACTATGCTTATCTCTATCGTCGGTATCTGCCTGTAAGTTCTTCACATATTCTGCTGCATTTCTTCCCGCAGTCTTCGCTTCTTCCGACACAAAATCCACCAGGTCATGTACATGCAGTACATTTCCACATGCAAATACACCTTCGATATTAGTCTCCAGGCTTTCATTGACTTTCGGTCCGGATGTCACAGGATTCATATCTACGCCCATACCTCTGGATATCTCATTTTCCGGAATCAGTCCGCAGGAAAGTAATAACGTATCACAAGTGTATTCTTCTTCTGTTCCCGGAATCGGCTTTCCTTTACCGTCCACTTCTGCCAGTGTGATTCCTTCAACTCTTTCTTTTCCTTTGATATCTACAACCGTGTGGCTTAATTTCAAAGGAATATCATAGTCATTCAGGCACTGTACAATATTACGCTTTAAACCACCGGAATACGGCATCAGTTCTGCTACAACTTTGACCTTTGCACCTTCCAGTGTCATACGTCTTGCCATGATCAGCCCGATATCGCCAGAGCCTAAGATTACAACTTCTCTTCCCGGCATATACCCTTCCATATTGACCAGCCGCTGCGCTGTTCCTGCTGAATAAATGCCTGCCGGACGATACCCCGGAATGTTCAATGCACCTCTGGAACGCTCACGGCATCCCATAGCCAGGATGACTGCACCTGCCTGTATTTCAAATAATCCTTCTTCCCGGTTCATCGCTGTTACAATTTTATCTGAGCTGATGTCCATAACCATCGTATGTAATTTGTATTCGATTCCAAGATCCATTACCTGTTTGATGAATCTTCCGGCATATTCCGGTCCTGTTAGTTCCTCTTTAAATGTATGAAGACCGAAACCATTATGAATACACTGATTCAGAATTCCACCCAGTTCTTTATCTCTTTCCAGGATCAGAATATCCTGAATTCCATTTTCTCTTGCTGATACGGCCGCCGCAAGTCCTGCCGGGCCTCCGCCAATAATTACTATATCGTATGTTTTCATAATCTATCTTCCTTTTTCTATTACAGCTGATCCTTATTCGTTCCTGTGATAATTTGGGATTTTCCGCCGGATTTTGTGATCTCTGACATCGGAATATCCAATTCTCTTGCCAGTATCTCCATCGTTCTAGGGGAACAGAAACCGGCCTGGCACCGCCCCATACCTGCTCTGGTTCTGCGCTTTACGCCGTCTAATGACTTTGCTCCAAGTGGTCTATGGATTGCATCGATAATCTCACCTTCTGTGATCATCTCACATCGGCAGATAATATTACCGTATGCCGGTTTCTCTTTGATCAATGTCACTCTTTCTTCTTTAGTCAGAGTGTTTGGATCCAGGATTCCTTTTCTTGTTGCAATGAAATTTTCTTTTTCTTCCAAATGAAGCTTTTCTTTCAAAATTCCCGCAACCATCTCACCGATTGCCGGACTACTGGTAAGTCCCGGAGATTCAATTCCTGCACAGTCAATAAATCCTTTCGCATTTTCTACTTCTTCTATGATAAATTCATGTCCTTCTTCATGTGCACGAAGTCCTGCAAATGAAGTAATTACCTGACGCATCGGTATATCTTTTACATTCTGTCCTGCTTTTGTAAGTACCTGATCCAATCCTTCTCTTGTCGTATTCGTTCCTTCTTTTTCTTCTATATCGATCGCTGTCGGTCCAAGAAGGAGATTGCCGTGTGCAGTCGGTGTAACCAGAATTCCTTTTCCGAATTCATTTGGCAGAGCAAATATTGTCTTGCTCACATGTGCGCCTGCTGTTTTATCCAACAGACAATAATCACCTCTTCTCGGTGTGATATGTATCTTCTTTTCACTGACCATATTGTGGAATTTGTCTGCATAAACACCGGCCGCATTCACCACATATTTCGTCTTGAATACACCCTGATTCGTGTGAATTTCCCAGATATCATCCTTTTTTCCCAATCTCTGTACTTTTGTATCAAATTTGAATTCCACACCATTTTCACAGGCATTTTCTGCCATCGCAATATTCAATCCAAATGGACATACGATTCCGGCTGATGGTGCATAAAGTGCTGCATATACATTATCTACAATATTCGGCTCCATCTCGAGCACTTCTTCTCTGTTCAGGATCTGAAGTCCCGGCACGCCATTTGCCACTCCTCTGTCGTATAATGCCTGCAATTTATCCATATCTTCTTCTCTCAGACAAATCACCAGCGAACCAACTCTCTGAAATGGGAAATCCAGTTCTTTCGATAACTGTTCCATCATTGCATTTCCGCGGACATTTAACTTTGCCATCAATGATCCTTCTTTTGCATCATATCCTGCATGTACAATTCCACTGTTGGCTTTTGACGTTCCACAGCAGACATCTTCTTCTTTTTCTAATACACATACCTTTGCTTTATAACGGGACAACTCCCTTGCTGCTGCCGAGCCTGAGACTCCGCTTCCAATTATTATCACATCATACATATTTTTATCTCTCCTTATCTAATATCTGTATGATTTTTTGAAAAAAAGCCTGACAAGTAAACGCATCACGAATATGCGGTTATCCTGTCAGGCTCTCTTCTCTCACGCCTCTTGTTCTATTTTCTTTGTCATTTTACCACGGAATAGCACCAAAAAGCAATACCGCTGCAACAGCTCCTATTACCTGTCTTTATTCAGTTTTTAATCTTCTTTTGCCCAGCCGTAAGCATATTTTACAGCTTTGTTCCAGCCTTTGATCATCTTGCTTCTCTGCTCGTCATCAATCTTAGGCTCGAATGTCTGATCAATTGCCCAGTTCTTGATCACATCTTCTTTGCTTTCCCAGTATCCGACTGCAAGACCTGCAAGATAAGCAGCTCCCATTGCCGTTGTCTCTACACACTGCGGACGGTTTACCGGTGCGTTAATGATATTCGCCTGTGTCTGCATCAGGAAATCGTTGGCACTTGCGCCGCCGTCAACCTTCAGTGCAGCAAGATCGATTCCGGAATCTGCTTTCATTGCAACAAGAACATCATTTACCTGATATGCCAGTGATTCCAGTGTTGCGCGGATAATGTGATATTTGTTCACTCCACGTGTAATTCCTACAATGGTTCCTCTTGCATACTGATCCCAGTGTGGTGCTCCAAGTCCTGTAAATGCAGGTACTACATAACATCCATTCGTATCTTTAACTTTCTTTGCCATATATTCAGAATCCGGTGCAGAATCAATAATACGAAGTTCATCTCTCAACCACTGGATCGCTGCTCCTGCTACAAAGATCGAACCTTCCAGCGCATAATTTACTTTGCCGTCTAATCCCCATGCAACGGTCGTAACCAGACCATTTTTAGAAAATACCGGCTTTTCTCCTGTATTCATCAGAAGGAAACATCCTGTTCCGTATGTATTCTTTGCTTCTCCGGCATTGAAACATGTCTGGCCGAATAAAGCTGACTGCTGATCTCCTGCTGCTCCTGCGATTGGGATCGGACCTCCGAGATAAGACGGATCTGCCTCTCCGTAGATGCAGCTTGATGGTTTTGGTTCCGGTAACATACATTTTGGAATATCCAGTTCTTCCAGAATCTCATCATCCCATTCCAGTGTATTAATGTTAAATAACATCGTACGTGATGCATTCGAATAGTCTGTCACATGTGCTGCACCTTTCGTCAGTTTCCAGATCAGCCATGTCTCAACGGTTCCAAATAATAATTCTCCTCTTTCTGCTCTTTCTCTTGCTCCCGGCACATTATCAAGGATCCATTTTACCTTTGTTCCCGAGAAATATGCATCGATGACCAGTCCGGTTTTTTCACGGAATTTATCTGTTAATCCTTTTTCTTTTAAGGAATCACAATATTCTGATGTTCTGCGACACTGCCATACGATCGCATGATGCACCGGTTCTCCTGTTTCTTTATCCCAGACGATTGTTGTTTCACGCTGATTTGTGATACCGATCGCTGCAATATCTTCTGCCTCTGCATTGATCATATTCATTGCTTCTACCGCAACACCAAGCATACTTGCCCAGATCTCATCTGCATCATGCTCTACCCAGCCCGGTTTTGGGAAATACTGTGTGAATTCTCTCTGTGCCACACTGCACATCTCACCTTTCTCATTAAACAGAATACACCTGTTACTGGTAGTTCCTGCATCCAATGCCATTACATATTTTGCCATATTCATTTCCTCCTGATTTTCGCTTCATTTTACTTGTTACTTTTTCGCATGCGTTCTATTTAAATTGCTCCCTCAAGCAATTAAATACTCTGTTTTCTCTTATACAGTTATTACATCTTCCATACTTGATGATTGGTTGATGACACTGCAATTGCTCCGGCTGATAATGCAGCCATCACATCTTCTTTATCTGTGATCAATCCTCCTGCTATGATCGGTGTCTTCACTGAACCACAGATCCGTTTGATCACTCTTGGCATTACACCCGGAAGTACTTCTATAAAATCCGGTCTCACCATATGTTGTTGCTGTCTGATATTTTCAAATGCCATGGAGTCCAGCAGAAAATATCTGAGAACCGTATACATTCCAAGTTCTTTCGCTTTCTTGATCAGTGACGGCTTTGTTGATATGATTCCATCTGCTTCTGTATGTTCTTGCAGATATTCTACCGAAATTTCTTTCGGGCTGAGTCCGCTGATCAGATCTACATGTACCATCGCAACCTTTCCGGCATCTTTCACCCGTTTTACAATCCTGTCTATCGAACAGACATCTCCAAATAATATAAAAATCACCTGTATCTCTTCTATTGCACAACATTTTTCTATATCTTCCATACTTTTCACAGCCGCAATGATCGGATTACTCCCGACTGCATCATAAAATATCTGATCCATTTTTCCATCTCTCATCCTTTTGTCAAACTTTTATATTTTCAATTTATTCTATTACATTTTGTATTATTTTTCAAAAAAAGGAGCGCGACTAAAAGCAATCGTTTGATTACTTGTATCCGCTCTCCTATCTCAACTCTTTTGTTCAACTGCGTTTACTATATCACAGTGCACAATTTTTCTCAATGACATTTACAGAAACTGACTAAACTCTACCTTCTCTTCATTAGGTCCTTTAATCGTAAAAAATTTTACTCCATTGTCCCAGAATGGCAGGAAATGAATCTCGTCATTTGTCGTATTCAGATCCATTGCACAGACTTCTTTGTATGTCTCTTCGATATCTTTTACATCAATTGCGACATGATCAATGGCTCCGGCTTTCATCGTTGCCTCATCTGATTCATATGTCTCGATCACCAGGTTTTCTAATTTTAAGAATGCTACTTTTGCACCCTCATTCACCGTCTCAAATGCCGGTTCAAAACCAAGTTTTGCAAAAAATGCTTTTGTTGCTTCCATGTCCTTTGTTGGAATTCCGATGTGCTGGATTCCTGTTGCGTAATTTTTCATGTTGTTCTTCCTCCTTTTGATTGTCATATTTTACTCGTTTGGGAATATCATCATTTTACCATTTTTGCCACGGATTTTGAATACTTCATTGATCTCACCCAATGGAAGTCTGTCGGAGATCAAAAATACTGCTGTATCCTCTCCTCATTCAGTTCTTCTCCGATCACGATCACAACTTCCTGTCCTTCCGGAATTGGACAAATTCTCATCTCCTGATGTGTGGCATTTAATTCCAGCCACTCGCCAGCTTCATCTTTCAAGAATCCTTTGACACGGAATACTCGTCCACATTCTTTATCCTCCAGAATGTTCTTTGCTGCTTCTATGATCTCGTCTGTCGTCTTATCCAGATTCATAAAATACAGGGATTTAAATGTCTCTCCCTCTTCGATATGCATCTTCCGGTAATTCTCCGGTACATATCCACAGGATAAAAATGTCTCATAATCTGCCTCATCAAATGCCGTCCAGTCTTTTACCACAATCTCATCCTTAAATCTTCTTTTACACTGTACTTTCTCCATTGCAGCATTCAGGTGTGAGACTGTATTTTCAATCTCTTTCTCCGACGCTTCCTGGCTTCTGCTGAGTACGATGCATCCTGCATTCGCAGCTTCGGATGCAAGCAGATAGTCTGCTTCATCCGACAGTCCCTCCTCCAGTTTTGCGTCAACGACTGTGATCACATTCCCTATCTCATACCATCTGTCGATCGGATCATCCCTTAACACATCAAAGAATTCATCCACATCATAGATGCCCGACGGCTCTACGATCACACGGTCATAGCCGCACATTCCCATTGCAATCAGTTTTGTGCGGAAACGTCTTCTGTGGCATTCCGCATCACATCCTCCGGCAATCATCTCCAGTTCACAGTTCTCGCCTTCCAGATCTTTTAACAGCATCATATCTACGTTGACTGCACCGTAATCATTTTCCAGTATTCCGATATTTTCTCCCTGATCTATCAGATATTTTGCATATTTTTTTATAAATGTTGTCTTTCCGGATCCTAAGAATCCTGTGATCAGATCTATCTTTACCATTTCACCCTGCTACCTCGAATATTTTCTTTCCTGCAAATTGCAATTCCCTAATTCCGGTTTAGCGATGCTTCCATATACATCTTATTATTAACTGTCATGTCAAACAAAAAAACATATCATAAAGTATAACCTTTTTTTCAAGGCTATGCAAGAACACAAAAAGCGGCTGCCCTACAACAAGCAGCCACTCTTTATTATTTTTTATTATTTTATTTATTTCTTTCCACCAAAGATAAATCCCATAAATCGGATATAAGTATACACAACCAGAACAACCGCAATAATCGTCTCGATCAATACCACATATTTCAGGAACGGCATCGGATGTCCCATATTCATTGCACATGCCATCGTCTGTTTTGAAGCGATCGCACTGATGACAAATGGGAAGGTGAATGCCGCATAGCTTGGAAAGAATGGCATCTTCAAATAGCCGATTGCTTTTACAAGTGCAAAGATATAGATCACCGTTGCAACTACAAACATTCCCATCAGAAATCCGTAAGATTTCGGCATGACAGACTGTACATATCCTGCGATACAGAGGCTTGTCGGTGCCGCATAGATACAGATCAGTGGTTTTGCTGGATCCGGTACTTCTTTCACCGTCACATAGCGGTATGTAACCAGGATCAGTAACAGGATCAGTGTCACAAATCCAAACCAGAATGCTGCACTTCCGATTGCAAGTTTCTCATAAGCAGGTGCCGTGACTGATGCAACGACAATTCCAACATATACGATATAATAACTTGCGAATACCTTTGGCATCTGCAATTTGAATACAAATTTCACCGTAAAATAAATGATCAGCACGATATGTAATGCGATCGCAAACAGCCAGATATAATAAGCCGCCTGTCCGATGAATGGTTTTACATAGGTACTTAAGATCATAAGTGCCATCGGAAATGTTCCTAATACGCTTGCCATGATCGGATTCTTCATATCTTCCTTCACAGCTCCCGGAAACATAATTAGCTTCAGAAGTGCCAGGATCAGCAGAAATGCTGCGAACACTCCACACACATAACGGATTCCTTCGGAATAGCTCTGAAGCAGGTTACCTAATGCTGCCGCTCCAAGCATGACTCCGCAGATTGGAACCGGTACTTTTTTGATTACATCTTTCATAATATCTTGTCTTCCTTTCTAGTCTGTATCTATGTATTCTAGATATCTGCAATTGCACGACGTTCTGCCGGTTCATCAATTTCGTCCAGATTCTTGATTCCCAGTTCACGACAGACAATCTGTGCTACTTTCCATGCACACAGTCCTGTGAAAAAGATACATTGTTCTTTGTGCTCACCCTGTCCCATGTTGAATTCTTTTGTCAGAACTCTGCAGCAGATTGCATTCTTCCCATTAGCTTTCTTGAACCAGTCATGCAGTTCGTGAACCAGTTCCATACATTTTACGCTCTTTGGATTGGTTGGCCCGTCCTGCTCTGTTCTTCCGAAGAACATTCCAAGTGCAAGCAGACCTCCGTTGAATGCGCCACAGACACATCCCGATTTGCCTGCTCCGACAGCCATACCGGATGACATTGCAATGACTTCTTTTGGTACATCCAGTTTAAATTCATCACGGATGGTGCACATCAATGCCTCACAACAATAATACCCGCTTTTAAAATTCTTCTCTGCTGCTCTCTGCACCGCTCTTGGGCTGATTTCTGTTACTCCGATGTTCATAAGTAATTCCTCCTGTTTTCCTTTTATTGAATATTTTCAAAAAACTTCTGTTTTTATTATATATAGATATAACTTATTTGTTAAAATGATATTTTTTATATATCACATTACTTATCATGTCTCTCTATATCCATAAATACATATACAAAAAGTCATATATCAGATTCATGCCATTATAATCTGATATATGACTTCTTCCATATTTCTTCCATATTTATCCGACCAGATGCATCATATTGATCAGGAAGATCCAGCTCAGTCCATAATATGATATAACCGCTACAAGGTCATTGACCGTTGTGATAAGTGGTCCGGACGCTACCGCCGGATCTACATGGATCTTCTTGAAGAACAGCGGGATCAATGTTCCGACCGCTCCCGAGATTACCATTGCCAGCAGCAGTGAGACTCCGATACATCCGGATACCGCATATGCGAATACAAACGTCTTTCCTTTGAATAATGCAATATATAGCCCGATCAGTGCAAACGACAGAATTCCCAGGATCGAACCATTCGAGAATGCAATCTTCATTTCCTTAAATACCAGTTCTGCCTTCTGCTTTCCGGTCAGAGACTCATCCATCAGTACACGGATTGTTACAGCCAGTGACTGGGTACCTACGTTACCTGCCATATCCAGGATCAGTGACTGGAAGCACATGATAATCGTAAGCTGGCTTACCACTTCTTCAAACAGACCAACTACAGATGAAACGATCATTCCAAGACCTAATAATACCAGCAGCCATGGAAGTCTCTTCTTGATACTCTCCTTTAACGGCTCCTTCAAATCTTCCTCTGCGGTCAGACCGGCGAACTTCGCATAGTCTTCACCCATCTCGTCATCGACCAGATCTACCATGCTCTGGGATGTGATGACTCCGAGGAGCTTGTTGTCATTATCCAGTACCGGGATCGAATCCTCGGAATAATCTTTCAGTCTCTCAATACAGTCATCGATCAGCTCATTACCATATACATATGGATACGATGTTGCGATCAGATCCTCCAGCGGGGATTCTCTTCTCGCAATGATCAGATCTTTCAGATCCATTGCTCCGTAAAATGTATTATCTTCCGTTACCATAAATAACGTAGAAATGTTATCATTCTTTGCCGCCTGATCAACCAGACTGCTCATTGCCTGCTTCACCGTCAGATTCTCACGGATCATGATACAGTTCGTCGTCATTCTGCTTCCGATCTCCTCCTCATCAAAGGAAGCGATGATTGCCATATCCTTTCTGGCATCGTCATCCATTAATTCTATCAGAAGATTCTTCTTCTCCTTTGGCATCATCTGCAGAACATCTACTACAGCATCTGTCTCCATCGCAGACAGGATTGCTGCTGCTTTCTTGATATCCATCTCATCCAGATATTCGGCTGCTGCCTGTTCATCAATATGCTCAAAGATATCTGAAAGCATGTCCAGATCCAGAATTCTACAGATTTTTCTTCTTTCGGAGATCTTCAGCTGCGGAAATACTTCAGCAAGGTCATTCGCATGATAATCTTCCAGTCTGCTTCTCATAATCCCCGGTGATGTATTGCTTCTGATGATTTCCAGTATTTCAACTGTGTAATCTTTATTTTCCATACCTTTGCCTCCTACCCTTTTTTCCTCACGTGAAATATAACCGTGGCACAGATTGCCCGGTTTTCTTCACCACAAATACACTGCAGGATATGTAACGATCATATCCTCCATCAACGACTGCTACTATTCACTTGTCATACTCATTGGGAAATAGGATAAGAAATAAAAGAAATATATAATGTATATCGCAGTGATACTTACATCCAACAGAACCGACTGTTGCTTAATAAACTTTTTTGTTCCCATCCTATGCTGCTACTTCGCCCATGACTATCGCAACCGTCCATTCTGTTCACCTGCCTTTTTCTTTGAATTTTATTATTTATTTTCTAACTATTTTGTGCGGCATATAACTGCCCGCAACATATTATAAACGCTCAGAATATGAATTTCAAGCTTTTCCCCGATACTTTTCCTTAATCTAACATAATGTTTCCGGAGATTTTACTTTTCCGGAATTGTACATAAATATAAACATCTCAGTTCCCGGTTTTTGCAAATTACTTCCTATGTTATACTGAATTGTTGTTTTTATAGATTAGAGGAATAAAAAAGAGAGAGAGGGTAAAATCAACACATGAACTCATTAAAACCAATGTTACTGACTTCACTGAAATCTTACGACCGTTCCCAGTTTGTAAAAGATGTGACCGCAGGAATCATTGTCGCAATCATTGCACTTCCGCTGTCCATAGCACTTGCACTTGCATCTGGTGTCGGACCGGAAGCCGGAATCTTCACTGCGATTGTTGCAGGATTTGTCATCTCTGCACTTGGCGGAAGCAGTGTCCAGATTGCCGGACCTACTGCTGCATTTGCAACTATCGTTGCAGGTATCGTTGCAAAAGACGGGTTGGACGGACTTGTGATTTCAACCATCCTTGCAGGTATCTTTCTGATCCTGATGGGACTCTGCCATTTTGGAAGCCTGATCAAATTCATTCCATATACGATCACAACGGGCTTCACTTCAGGAATTGCAGTTACGATCGTGATCGGGCAATTGAAAGATTTCTTCGGCATAACTTATCCCGACGGCGTAAAACCAATCGAAACGACCGAAAAATTCAAAGCATTTGCAGAAAATATCTCTACGATAAACACAGATGCCTTAATCGTCGGAATCGTAAGTCTCGCGATCCTGATCATCTCACCGATGCTCTTAAAGAGAATTCCGGGATCGCTGATCGCCGTTATTGTCGGAAGCCTGATGGTACAATTCCTGCCGCTTAAGGTCTCCACGATTGGGAATCTTTACACGATCAGCAATTCCCTTCCTTCATTCCATCTGCCGGAGGTTAATGTACAGATTGTCCAGAATGCGATTCCAAATGCATTTACCATTGCAGTACTTGCTGCCATCGAATCACTTCTTTCCTGCGTTGTTGCAGACGGAATGATCAACGGGAAACACCGTTCCGACATGGAACTGGTTGCACAGGGTGCAGGTAATATTGCTTCTGCTTTATTTGGAGGAATCCCTGCCACAGGTGCAATTGCAAGAACTGCTGCCAATATCAAAAACGGCGGACGTACACCCGTTGCCGGAATAGTCCACTCCGTCACACTGGTCATCGTACTTGTTGTCCTGATGCCATTTGCCGGAATGATCCCGATGCCGACTATTGCAGCGATCCTGTTCATCGTTGCCTATAATATGTGCCAGTGGCGTACATTCACCCATCTGGTGCGCACCGCTCCGAAGAGCGACATCATTGTATTGTTCACCACATTCCTTCTGACCATCCTGTTTGATCTGGTGGTTGCGATTGAGATCGGTATGGTACTTGCATGTCTCCTCTTCATCAAACGTATGAGCGAAGAAACTCATGTAGACAGCTGGGTCTATGTAGATGATGACACCCCGGATGTTGATGCACAACTGAAGGAACTGCCATTGCAGATCCGTGTCTACGAAATCACCGGACCATTATTCTTCGGCGCTGCAGATGCAATCGAACACATTGTTGTCAAAGACTTTACACGCTGTCTGGTTCTTCGTATGCGAAGTGTTCCTGCAATTGACAGTACTGCTATGAACGCATTATTCAATCTTACAAAGGTATGTGAAAATAAAGGAATTACGCTGGTATTCTCGCATGTAAATAAACAGCCTCTGAATGTTATGAAAAAATCCGGATTCGTAGATTTGGTTGGACGTGAGAATTTCTGTCCAAATATATCAGCCGCGCTTAAACATGCGGAAGAGTTAATTCAGTAGTAGATAGAATCTACAGGTATACAAAAAGGGCGTGTGTGTCAAATGCCTTACGAATGAAACCTGCTAAGAAAAGTCAATAATTATTTTTATCTTTTTTATTTTCTGTCACAAAATATATTTGCGTACCACAAATAGACTGTCTGATTGGCAGTCTAAAAAATTATTTATTTTATATAAGATTATATATTTTTATATAGTTCGGTTACTCGAGCATAATAAATGCGTAAAAACTTATTTAATCCGGCTATCTTTGCTGATTTTTTACTTTTACCTTCTGATTCCTTTTTTACAACATATCGGTAAACCGGATCTTCTGGTCTGGAATGCATTTTTAAACTTCTCATTGTTTCGTATCCTACTTTGCGCAATGATGCTGAACCACGTTTCGAGATTTTCCTATTACAACCTACAAATTGACCAGATTCATACGGTGGTGGATCAATTCCTGCGAATGCAACCAATGCCTTCCCGTTGCGAAATCTGCGAACATCTCCTATTTCTGCAATTAACTTTGGGGCTAATGTATTTCCCACTCCACCCATTTCTCTTACAACCGAATATTCTGGCAAAGTTTTGGCTATTTCCTGCATCCGTGATAAAATTAGACCAAGGGTTGCATCAACTTCCTTGAGCACCCGAACTGCTTCAGTCACCAGCATTTTGATCGATGAGGTTTCTGAAGGTAATGTGGGAATACTTTCCTGAGCCAGGGTGTATATAACTTTGGCTTTTTCCTGGCTTGGGACGTATTTCTTTTCTTTTGCCCAAAGTATATACTCTTCAGTAAATTCCTGTTCAGACATAGATGTTATTACATCATAATGCCAAAAACGTTCCACAAAATCACTTCTTTTATCTTTCCGATTTGTTTCATTCCAACTTGCAAGAAGATTCTTTATTCCAGGCATGGTCAAATCTAAAAGATGGGTCAATTCAGCGAGAGATAAAAGATGAAGCTTCATATAATGCCGATATTGCTGTCCAAGCAACTTCAACTCTTCATAAATCTCTCCAGAAGTTTGAAATTCTTTCATTTTAAACCAATGATCAATTCCATAATTAGCAATGATACGGGAATCAATCTTGTCGGTTTTGGCTTTTCGCAGACTTTCGTTACGATAACTTTTCATAAGATACGGATTAATTACAGAAACAAAAAATCCTTTTTCCTGTAAATATGTAAGAACTGGAAGATGATAAATTCCGGTTGCTTCCATAACGATTTTGACTTCATCATTTAGTCTGAAAAGCATGGAAGATAATTCGCTTAAATCCTTTTGGGTATGGGTAATATTGAAAGGCT
This sequence comes from Dorea longicatena, assembly GCF_024168045.1. Taxonomy (GTDB): domain Bacteria; phylum Bacillota; class Clostridia; order Lachnospirales; family Lachnospiraceae; genus Dorea_A. Next base: position 387,055 of record NZ_CP100126.1, on the reverse strand, counting down.
TACTAACAATCTCTCCATATGGTTTCAAAATACATACTGTACTTTTCCCTTTTGATACATCAATTCCTACGCTGATCATAATATACTCCTTTTCTTTTTATAGAATTGCAGTTGTTTATCCCATCTACACTTATTATGATTCAGTTTAGTTCGTTACGCGAAAGCTCCTGCGAGTTTCAACCTGCTTAAATGAATGTTTATAATAAGGGGATGGCTGACGGTTTCATTCACGGATGTGAAAATCCTAATGGCAATATGTCATACCAACTACTTCCCTTATTATAATAAAATAAGTGTAGATGTTAGAGTTAATTACTCTCTAACAACTACACTTTTATGGTACTAAATGACAAATGCGTAACCGTAGTGGCCTCCACCGGGTTACACTTCCGGGTATTTCATTTCTTAACATCCGCAGCCAGTCACGACTTGAAGAAAACAGTATAAAGTGGTTCTGGTGAATGTGGAATACTCTTAGGAAAAGTTAGAGAGTCAGAATCTCCGTTAAAGGAACGAAGCGAACGTGTTTGAGGCAAACGCCGAGTTTGAGCGTAGTTCCTTTGCTTTTAGGAGATTCTGGCTCTCTTAGTTTTTCTTAGAGTATGGAACCTGAACCAGAACCATTTTATACTGTTTTCTTCAAGGATCGAGAGGCCAACTGCGTTAATAAATTAAATCCCAATTAAATCCAATTACAATCCCCGCCGGTAATCGCCAAGCTCAGAAGCGCATCCATCTTCGCAACTTCTTCTGTGCCTTCGATCTTCTGCAGAAGTTCTGCCGTATCCAGCACATCTTCCAGCGATTCATCCGGGCCGATCTCGTAATCGATCTCCTGCTCGCAGTCCGGACACGGGATCCGTTTCATCGTCTGCAGGGACAGAAAACGATTCCCGCATTTCTTACATTCGTAATATCCGCATTCCTTTGTTCCGTCCGCTACATAATACATAGCTGTCACCTCCTCTACTTCCAGCAATCCAGTTTCTCTTTCATTCCGATATCCGTACTCTTAAATACCGGATTCATACCCTTTTTCAGCTGTTTTTCATAATCATCGAGTGCTTTCAGTGCCGTATTTGATAAGAGGATGATCACCGGAATATTAATGATCGCCATCACTCCCATTAACACATCTGAGATATTCCAGAGCATGGACATCTCCATTCCGGCTCCCATGAATACAACAAGCGCACATACCACACGGAATGCCATCATGAAATGCCGTCCGGGCTGACTTTTATGAATATATGTCAGCAGATTATCGCAGTAAAAGCAATTGCCGAGCAGTGTTGTAAATGCAAATAATACCATAGACACCGCAATAAATACAGGGCCAAACGTTCCGAGTGATTCCTGCAATGCAGCCTGTACCCAGGGCGCTCCTTGCAATGCTTCCGACGGGGCTACCCCGGATGACATACACATCATAGCAGTTGCCGTACATAATAATAAGGTATCAATGAACACCGATAACATCTGAACCAGTCCCTGCTTGACCGGGTGCGTGACATTTGCCGATGCAGCCGCATTTGGTGCAGAACCAATCCCCGCTTCATTTGAATATAATCCCCGGCGGATTCCCTGCATCATGGCAGATCCGGCAAATGCACCAAAGATTGCCTGAAAGTCAAATGCTTCCCTGAAAATCGTTGCAAACACATCTGGAATATATCTGATATTGATCACAACCACGATCAAAGCCACCACAATATATGCCACACCCATAACCGGTACCAGCATCGAAGTTACTTTTACAATACGTGAACCGCCGCCCAGCAGACACCATCCTGTCAGAACTGCCAGAATCCCTCCGATGATCCACGGTGTCACATCTGCATGATAAAAAGAAAATCCTGCAAATGTAGACTGCAGGTTATAAGATGCCAGCATATTAAATCCAAATGCATATGTCGCGATCATGGCAATACAGAATGCAATTGCCAGCGGTCTGCACCGAAGTGCAGCCTCTATGTAATACGCCGGTCCTCCGTAACATGTTCCGTCCTCACCCTTTTTCTTATAAATCTGCGCCAATGTACTCTCCACGAACGCAGATGCGCTTCCAATAATTGCGATCACCCACATCCAGAATACGGCTCCAAATCCCCCGATACAGATTGCAGACGATACGCCTACGATATTTCCTGTTCCAACTCTCGATGCAGTGGAGACCATCAGTGCCTGAAAAGAAGAGACTGCATCTTCATCATCCGGTTTCTCCATTACCGCTTTGCAGGCGCTGCGAAACAGCCGCACCTGCGGAAATTTCGTCCGGATCGTAAAATACACACCAGTTCCGATTAACATAATGACCAGCAATTTACTGTACATGAATGAACTGATGCTGTCAATGACCATACTTAACATACTTGTATTTCTCCTTCTTGTTTTATTTTCCATATAAATATACAGTAAATCCATGCATTTGGAAAGAATAATTTATATACATTGGCACTGGCACTTGTTTCCTCTTTGTTTGATTTTATGGTACAATTACAAGGAGACAGCCTTTGCCGGCTGTTAATATCTATTTAAAGATGGAAAAAAGGAGAATCACATGCAATTATTAAAATCACTCATTATATTAATCGTCGGATTTGTCCTGTTGATCAAAGGTGCCGACTTCTTTGTAGAAGGCAGCTCTGCCGTAGCAAAGCGGCTCCGGATCCCTTCCATGATTATCGGCATGACCATCGTAGCCATGGGTACCAGCCTTCCGGAATGTGCAGTCAGTGTAACTGCTTCCCTGACCGGCAATAATTCCCTTGCCATCAGCAATGCGGTTGGCTCTAATATTTTTAATCTGCTGGTAGTATGCGGTGTCTGTACTTTATTTGTTCCGCTTGCCGTTCAGAAAAGTACTTTACAGAAAGAATTCCCATTATCTATCTTCTGTGCAGGACTTTTACTGCTGCTTGGATATCTGGGTATGACACTCGGACGAATCGATGGAATTCTCTTTCTTATAATATTTACCGGATATCTGCTCTGGATGATCCGCTCAGTCAAAAGAGCACGCCGTACAACAACACCTGATGCTATTTCTTCTATACAAGAAGAAAGGATCTCTCTTTCTGAAGAAGAGATTGAACAGGTTACCTCACATATCAATCTCCTTCCGGCATGGAAATGTCTCATTTTCATTCTTGGAGGTATGATCGCGATCAAGTACGGCGGTGATTTTGTCGTCGATGGAGCCTCTGCGATTGCAGTCCGCCTGGGACTCAGCCAGACATTGATCGGACTTACTATTATTGCCATGGGTACAAGCCTTCCGGAACTTGTCACTTCCATTGTTGCCGCCAGAAAAGATGAAGTCGATATGGCGCTCGGAAATGTCATTGGTTCCAATATCTTTAACATTCTTCTTGTACTCGGTGTTGCCGCAGCAATCAGTCCGGTGGCTTTCGCCTGGGATAACATGATCGACATTGCTGTCCTGATTGTGATCAGTGTGATAACTCTGATCTTTGCATGGACTTCAAAAGAACTCAACCGCAAGGAAGGAATCATCATGCTTATCTTATATGCTGCCTATATGGTATATATCTGTATCCGGTAAAGCAGTGATTTCATTATGAAAGGATGAACCTATTATGAAAATTGTATTTTTAGACGCAAAAACAATCGGTGATGATATTGACCTTTCCGGATTCGACGCACTTGGGGAGGTCACCAGATACGACTTTACCACACCGGAAGAAGCACCTGAACGGGTCAAGGACGCAGACGTTCTGATTATCAATAAAGTTCCTGTTAACGAACAGACAATCCATACCGCAGCGCATCTGAAGCTTGTCTGTGTTACTGCTACCGGAACCAATAATCTGGATAAAGACTATCTGGCTTCCCGCGGCATTGCCTGGCGCAATGTTGCCGGATATTCCACCGAAACAGTAACCCAGCATACATTTGCCATGCTTTTCTATCTTCTTGAAAAGCTGCGTTATTATGACGATTATGTAAAAAATGGAAATTATATCAATGACACCTGTTTTACTCATTTTTCCGAACATTTTTCAGAACTTAACGGCAAGACATGGGGCATCATCGGGCTTGGTGCTATCGGACGCCGTGTTGCCCAGATCGCAGAGGCATTTGGCGCTCATGTAATCTATTATTCTGCTTCCGGACAACCTGCCCAGAACGGATACACTCAGGTTGATCTTGATACACTGCTTACTACTTCAGATATCATCTCTGTCCATGCTCCCCTGAATGAATATACTGAAAATCTTCTAGATAAAGATGCATTTGCAAAGATGAAAAAATCCTGCATCTTTTTGAATCTCGGACGTGGACCGATCGTTGTAGAGCAGGACTTATATGATGCTTTGATAACAGATGAGATTGCTGCCGCCGGTCTGGATGTCTTATGCCAGGAGCCGATGAGTGAGCAGAATCCACTTTTTCAGATCAAAGACAGCCGCAAATTGTTAATTACACCACATATCGCATGGGCTGGCATTGAGGCGCGCATACGGCTGATGGACATTATTCTGAATCAGATCAAAGACTTTTTTGAACTGTAATCACATCGTACTTCCAGGAGGACTGACATGACAAAAGAACTATACATACAAAATACAAAAATACGATATTTGTTTTATCTTCTTATGTCCGGCATACTCGTCTGGTTTCTTATCCTTCAGGCATTCGGGACCAACGAAAGAGACATAAACGAAGTGTCCGGTATGCCAGTTTATCATGGTTCGTTCACCTGGCAGAAATCCGACGGCAGTTCCGAAAAAATTACCGTTCCCGGACGATATTCCGTATCACCGGAAGATACTATGGTAATCACCTCTACGTTACCGGAAGATTACGACAGTAATACCTTAGCTGTCCGTTCTTCTTTACAGAGTGTACGCTTTTATATTAATGGGAAACTTCGTTCCGAATACGACACCAAAGATACCAGACTTGCAGGCAAAAATTCTGCGAGCCGTTATGTTTTCTGTAAGACATCTGATGCAGATGCCGGTAAAGAACTGCGTATCGAATTACGCACCAATACCAAACAATACTCCGGTGTTGTCAATACGGTATATTGCGGTGATAAGATCGATATATGGGAATTCCTGTTCACACAATACGGCATGGAAACAATCATTGCATTTTTCCTGTTGTTTGCAAGTGTGATAACCATTATCTTCAGTATCATGCTCGGACTTATCTATCATACCAAATTCGACATGGAATATCTTGGATGGTGCATGCTTATGGGATCGATCTGGATGCTCGGCGAATCAAAATTTCGCCAGCTTCTGGTTCCGCACTCCTCCGCACTTGCCACTCTGTGCTTTATTATTCTCATGCTCTCCCCTCTTCCGGTACTCTTTTATGCCGATCAGGTACAGCATAGAAAATACCGCAAGCTCTATCTTCCGATAGGATGGCTTGCAATTTTTAATTTCATCATCAGTACCATTCTGCATCTTACAGGAATTGCTGATTATATCGAGACGCTTTTTGTGTCTCATACCATCCTCCTTCTTACTGTATTTGTAGTACTGTTCACATTTGCACTGGATCTAAAGAGAGATAAAAAGCACCGGAATCTGCTTGCATTCTCCGGACTGCTTGCTGCTACAATCTCTGTCATGATCGAAGGGATCTCTACTTATTTTGTTGTATCTCTCTCCGGTATATTTGTCGGAATCGGCATGATGATTCTTTTCTCTTTAAATGTGCTTCGCACCGCAGAAAATATACATATGATAGAACTCCAGCGTCAGAAAAAAGAACTGGCCAAACGGAAACGTCAGATGGAGAAAGTATCCCTTCAGATGATCCAGACTCTTTCTACTACGATTGAAGCAAAGGATGAATATGCCCGTGGGCACTCTCACCGCGTTGCTGAATATGCCGCTCTGATCGCCAATGAACTGGGATGGGATTCCGAAGAGATCATGAATCTGAAATATGCCGCACACTTACATGACATCGGTAAAATCGGTATCCCGGATATGCTTTTGAACAAGCCTGCCTGCCTTACACCGGAAGAATATTCCGTTATCAAAGAACACACTGTTATCGGTGCCGAAATTCTAAAGAACATTTCTCTGATTCCTCATGTTGCCGAAGTTGCCCGTTCACATCATGAACATTATGATGGAACAGGTTATCCGGACGGACTTGCCGGAGAGAATATCCCTCTTTCCGCCCGCATCGTGGCTATTGCCGACTGTTACGATGCCATGAATTCCAAGAGAATCTACCGGAATGCACTTCCGCCGGAAAAGATCTTTAAAGAAATTGAGAATAACAGAAGCACTCAGTTTGATCCGGAGCTTACAGACATCTTCCTGAATCTGCTTTGCGATGACAGAGTCCATATCTGTGAACACTGTGAATTCTCGGAGGATGATCCTGAACTTCCATTTATTGAAAATGAGATTGAAAATTTCGTTTCAAATGTCATGTCTACACTACAGACGCAGGAAGACAGTGAAAGCTTTGACTTCCTCACCGGACTTCCGATGCGGAGCAGAGGTGAAAAGCTCACTGCACAATTCATGCAGCAATATAGCGGATGCCTCATCTTCATAGATATGGACAATCTGAAAAAGATCAATGATATCCATGGACATAAAGCAGGTGACAGAGCATTGAAAGTTCTTGGTACGCTTCTTACGGAGTCCTCACAGAATTCTGTCGTATGCCGTCTCGGTGGTGATGAGTTCCTGCTCTTCATTCCTGAAACAGACAAGGAACAGGTGACAGCATTCATTCAAGATCTTTTTGAAAAATTCGAACATGCCACCTCAAAAGACCCTGAGATCCAATATGCTTCTATCTCCGCAGGATTATATCTGAGTACAAAGGGCGAACCTTTTGAAGATTGCTACTCCAAAGCCGATAAAGCACTCTATCATGTAAAACAAAACGGAAAGCAGGGATTTTTCTTCTATCAGCAGATGGAACTGGATTTTTCCGAAGACGAAGTAACCGGCAAAGACCTAGGATTAATTGCCCATGCTCTGAGCGAAAGCGGCCGTTACAATGGTGCCCTGAACCTTGATTACCGGGAATTTGCAAAAATATATGAATACATGAACCATCTCAATGAGCGCTATAAACATCACTGTTTCCTTATAATGGTCTCAATCGACACCGCACCCGGCTCTGTCACATATACGGAAAACAGAGAATATGCCCTTTCATGTATGGAACAGGCCATTCATGAAAAAATCCGTAAGGTAGATATCTGTACCCGCTACAGTTCCATGCAGTATCTGCTCATTCTGTATGAACCGGATGAGACACAGATTCCAAAAGTAATGGATCGTATCTTCCAATATTATGATACGTTATATGATAAGAAGGATTTTATACCGAGCTACGAATATCGTCCAATCCTGCATTCAAATGATTGAATCCTTTCTGCATTCATGTTAATATATATTTTTGGGTCTGATAACAGACAGAATGAAATTGTATGAACAGGCGCTCTGGTTTGCCGGCGTCACTGTGGAGGAAAAGAGATTTATGAGTGAAAATCAATCATCTGCTCCCATAGCAGAAAACAAGATGGGAACCATGCCCGTCGGAAAATTAGTATTTAACATGTCCCTGCCAATGATGATTTCCATGTTGGTACAGGCACTTTATAACATCGTTGACAGTATCTTCGTAGCAAAATTATCAGAAAATGCGCTGACTGCCGTTTCGTTAGCTTTTCCGCTTCAAACACTTCTGATTGCGGTAGCTACCGGTACCGGTGTCGGCATGAATGCACTCCTGTCAAAATCCCTTGGAGAGCGCAATTTTAAAAAGGCGAATAAGATTGCTGATAATGCAGCATTTATCTATGCCATCAGTTACATCGTATTTTTAATCCTTGGCTTTACGATTGTAAAACCGTTCTATGCAAGCCAGATTGGAAATGCAGATGTCGAGATCATGAATCTCGGAATTGATTACCTGAGTACAGTTATGATCTTTTCTTTTGGTTTGTTTACACAGATTTTCTTTGAACGATTACTGACTTCTACCGGAAGAACGATCTTCAGTATGACTTCTCAGTTATGCGGTGCTATCACCAATATCATCCTTGACCCGATTATGATTTTCGGACTTCTCGGATTCCCGAAGATGGGAGTAACCGGAGCTGCCGTTGCCACCGTCATCGGACAGTGCGTAGCTGGCATCGTAGCCGGAACCTGCAATCACAAATATAACCATGAAGTATCCTTAAGCTTCAAAGGATTCCATCCGGACATAAGCCTGATCGGACACATTTATGCAGTTGGTATTCCGTCTATTATTATGCAGTCTATCGGATCAATCATGACCTATTCGATGAACCGCATCCTGATCGAGTTTTCTTCTACCGCAACTGCTGTATTCGGTGTATACTTTAAGCTTCAAAGCTTCTTCTTCATGCCGGTATTCGGACTGAATAATGGTATCACACCGATCATTGCTTACAACTACGGTGCCCAGCAGAGAAAGCGTATGATCCGGACGATCAGGATCAGTCTGACAACTGCATTCTGCCTTACTTTTATCGGATTTCTCTGTTTTGAGGGTATCCCACAGGTATTGCTTGGAATGTTCAATGCATCTGCTGACATGCTGAAGATTGGTGTTCCGGCACTTCGTATCATCGGTATCCACTACCTGATCGCATGGTTCTGTATCATTGCCGGTACCGTATTCCAGGCACTCGGCAAAGCAGTATTCAGCATGATCGTATCTATCATGCGTCAGCTGGTTGTACTGATCCCTGCTGCTTATATCCTGTCTAAGATTGGCGGACTGCACGTTGTATGGTGGTCTTTCCCGATTGCGGAAGTGATATCATTTATTGCGTCTATGGCATTTTTGATCAGAATTTATAAGACGATTATCAGTAAGATTCCGGAAGGAAAATTGTAAACTCTATATCGCTGACATGCAAAAGAGGCTGTAAAAATTCTTTTTAGAAAGAACTTCTCAGCCTCTTACTTTATTTACATTTCATTACTGTTTTTCAAAAAGATATTTCCCGAAATCTACTTTTTATTTTTGTAATTCACAATATAAATTCCCACACATACCAGAATCAGTGCAATCAGGCTTCTCGCATTAAATGCCTGGCTTACTTCTCCAAGAACCAGTGCCGATAACACCACACTGCAAAGTGGATTGACAAATCCAAAGATTGCTACTTTTGACACTTCATTATGTGCCAGCAGAACTGACCAGAGTGTATACGCTACAGCCGATACCATCGCCAGATACAGGATCAATACCGCTCCCGCAACAGACATATGATCCAGATGTCCACCCATGAGGATTCCTACTACAAACAACAACACTCCACCCATGAAGAATTGACAGCCGCTTAAGATAACCGGTGATACTTTTTGGGAAAAAATATTGATCAGTACGGTCGATGCTCCATAGGACAACTGTGCAATCAGCACAAAGCCTTCTCCCGTCAGTCTGAAGCCCATATCCATAGAACCACCTGCCATGTTGATGATCACGACTCCTGCAAATCCGAGAATACAGCCGGCAAGTTTTCTGCCTGTCATCTTTTCATTTCTTACTAACAGACATGCCATTAAAATTGCGATAAAATTTCCAAGACCTGTGATAATTCCGCCTTTTACACCGGAGGTATGTGCTACTCCGATGTAGAAGAAAAAGTACTGGACAAAGGTCTGTGCAAAACAGACAGGAATTGCATAGCGGAATACTTTTCCATCCGGAAGAACCATATGTTTTTCACGGATAGATGCAAATACTAATACCAGAATTCCAGCCAATGCAAACCGGATACCTGCAAAGACGATCTGGCTTGCGGTATCTGCAGAATCTACAGATAAGATGCGATAGCCTGTCTTGATCACTGGAATTGCGCTGCCCCATAAGATGCAGCAGACACACGCCAGAGCTGCAACCACCCAGGTCCTCGTTAATCTATTTTGTTTTTCTGTAATTTCCATTTTATTTTTCAATCTCTATCTTCTCTTTCAGTACGACACATCCGGCCATATCACCGATTACATTCACACAGGTTGCTCCCATGTCACATAATGTATTGATACTGATATACACACCCATGACTCCGGCCGGAAGACCTGCCATTGTTGCCAGTGCCGCAAACGATGCGATTGCTCCTCCCGGGATTCCCGGTGTTCCAACTGACAGAAGAACATTCGCCAGAAGGATGATGATCATCATCGGAATACTGACATGTACGCCACATGCATTTGCAAAAAACATGATCATAAACGACATCAGGATTGATACTGCGTCCATGTTAACAGTTGCTCCAAGCGGAATTGTGATACTGGATATCTGATTCGGTACGCCCAGTTCATCTTCCACACAACTTTTGCTGAGAGGAATCGTTGCAGAACTTGAGCATGTACCAAATGCATTCAATGCTGCCGGCATGATCGCTTTGAAGAACTTCACCGGACTTGTCTTTCCGAGAATGCTTACTGCACCGCCATATACAACAAATGCAAATCCAAAGAACGCAACATATAAGATGATCAGCTGTGTAGCCAGTGATACGATCGTCTTTGTTCCATTTGCCTCTACGACAGGAACGATCGTACAGAATACTCCGATCGGTGTGAAATACATAACCGTACTGATAATCTTCAGGCATGCTTCGTTGCAAGAATCAATTACCTTTAATAATGGCTCTCCCTTTTCTCCGATCGCGATCAGTGTAAATCCCATGATCAGTGCAAATACCAGCACCTGCAGCATATTACCCTCTGCAAATGCAGACACCGGATTGGAAGGAATCAGTCCTTTCACTGTATCTAATATACTGTCCATCTTTGTTGCCTGAATATCAGATGTAGCCATCTTAAAGCTGACACCTTTTCCAAGACGGATCAGTCTCGGAATGATCAGCCCGACAAAACTTGCCAGCGCTGTGGTGCACAGGAAGAACAGCATTGCCGCTCCTGTGATCTTACCTGTCGTCCTGGCACTTCCGATGCTTGCAATACCCATTACGATCGAACAGAATACCAGCGGGAAGATCATCATGTTCAATGCACTCATATAGATGCTTCCCAGTACACTCGTTGCAGTCAGAACCACTTTAAACCGTCCCGCCAAAAACAGTCCGGTCAAGATTCCGAGGATCAATCCGCCGAAAATCGCACCGGTGATGTGTTTTCTGTACCACTCATAAAAACTCTTCATTCGTATGTACTCTCCTTACTCTTTTAACTATAATATAACGTCTATATTTTACTATAGACATATAGATAATAGTTTATATCAAAAGGAGTGGGACGTCAATGTCCCACTTCCTTGGTTTCACCGTTTTTACAGTTTCCCCGTTGTTTGTCATATGCTAAAATAGAATTATTATCAATACAGAAACGAGGTGCTTTTATGCAGCACGAAGTATTTATCAGTTATCACCGAAACTCATCTGCTGAACTTGTGGAACATATTGTAGCGGCACTGGAAAGTCACGGAATCAAATGCTGGTATGCCCCACGAGATGTAGATTCAAGCTATGCCGGAGATATTGTTAAAGCAATCAATACATGCAAAGTCTTCCTTCTGGTTATGAATGAGCAGTCTTCTCATTCTGCCCATGTACTCAATGAAATTGACTGTGCTTTTAACCGGTTCCATCAACATGAATCCATCCGCCTGTTACCTTTCCGAACCGATAACAGGGAAATATCGGATGATGTCCGGTATTACCTTGGACGGATTCATTTTCTGGATGGTACCGAACCGCCAGAAGAAGACCGTATCAATGCTCTTGTATCCAGAATTTCTTATTGGATTCAAAGCAGTGAATGGAACAACAATGCCCAACCGGTCGTTCAGGTTCAGAGCATACACAGTACCACCCTTGTACACAACACAAATTTTGTTGGCCGGGCATCTGAACTTAACGAAATATACCGTTTACTTCATAGCGACAACAATAAATTATTTTTATGCGGAACCGGTGGCATTGGAAAAAGTGAACTTGCCAGACAATATGGACTGAAATTTCAGAACGAATACCGAACCATTCTCTGGTTCACTTACAACAGTACGCTGGAAGATATGATCATCACAGATCAGTTTCTTCTCATCCATGGTCTGGAAAATGAGAAACAAGACCTTACAACTCCTCAGGCACGGGAAACTTATTATTATAAAAAGCTGAATTATTTAAAAGAACACTGTGATAAACGTACACTTCTTATCATCGACAATTTTGATGCCGAAGATGAACGTACACAGGAACTTCTGGAGGGACCATATTCTGTAATTTTCACTACCCGCATCAGTCGTGAAAAAGATGGATATCCGGAACTTTCCATTCATCCAATGGACAATCCGGAAGATCTTATTGCTTTGTTTCAGAAATTTTATAAACGTCCTCTACAGTCTGGCGATGATATGATTCTCTTGCAGATTTTTGATAAGATTGCCCGTCACACCTACGGCATCGAACTTCTGGCCAGACAAATGCAAGCCTCCAGAATGTCCCCTGCCAGTATGCTGGACTTTTTCAATGGAAAAGAAACTCCTGCCTCCAGACGTTCTCACATAGTAATGGAACATATCCTGAATATAATGACAGATTTGTTCCACCTGGGCAGCCTTACAGAAGAGAAACTCTCCATCTTGAAAAATATGGCACTTCTTCCGGTAGAAGGTATTGAAACAGAGACTTTTTTTGACTTGACAGAACTAGATGATTTTATGTTGATAGATGAACTGATTGATTCCAGTTTTATCCAGTATAATTACATTACCGATGTGATATCCCTGCATCCGCTCATTGTCAATACCATTCAGAAAAATGATCCTGATTTTGTAGATGACTGCCAGATTTATATCCAGAATCTGACCAGACAGCTCTCATCTTTTACACATTTGAAGTCAACGGAAAAGCGTACCCTGCTCTCACTTGCGGAAGCTTACTATCTGAAATGGTGCAGTCCATCCCGCTCTTTTGATATTCCATTCATGGAACATCTTGCGGAAGCTTATGCCGAATATTTTATACGAGACAAAAGTATTGCCATCATGAAACGGCTTCTGACGCTGAATCCGAAGCCACTGAAAGCCAGCTGGTATCACTACTACATTTCAAATCAGCTGCGCTGCCTTGAACAATATGATGGACTTTCTTCTGAAGCTGCGTTGTCCCTTTCCCTACTGAAAGACCTTCCGGATTCTTTAGAAAAGAAGCAGCAGCTCTCCAGAAGTTATTCTATGATGGGATGGGCAAAATATCATACGGATGACTTTGAACAGGCTTTTTCTTATTTTGAACATTCTCTGCATCTCCGTAAAGAAACGCTTTCAGACGACAATGTGCTGATCGCCTGGGCATATTTCAACAGTGCCAGTGTGCTGACTAAGATGAAAGAGACAGAAAAGGCCATTCAATATTATGAAGAAGCCATCAGGCGTTTCCTGCTGATTAACGAGATTGGTATCTGTGTACCTGCCTATATCTGTATCGCAGAAGCCTATCTTGATTTGAATGACTGCACAAAAGCTACGAATGCATTGGAGCAGGCTTTTACTTATGAATATGAATATTATGGTGAAGAAAATTGCCGGAAATACTGGCTTTATGATATCAAATCTAAGATTTTGGAAAAGCAGGGTAAAAACGATGAAGCTGCCGAATACCGGCGCTGGTCTGAAGAAGAATATAAGAAATATATTCAGAGTCGCGAAACATAACTTCCATGTTTCAATATAAAACTATTCTCCCCCAGCATAGCTGGGGGATTAAACTTTTCCTTCACTCTATATTACTGTGCATTTTCCTTCGCAATCTTTCTCCAGTTCAGGAAGCCGTATGTAGAGTTGATAAAGTTGATCGACTTCATGATGATGATCAGAAGTGCGGATGAATCACCCTGCATAAATACCATGATCCACATCACAATTGACAATGCATTTACGATTGCCCACATTGCCCACTGCTCAGAGAAGCGAAGCAGGTACAGGAAACTTGCAACAACAGATACTACCGTTGTCAGAGAATCCATGAATGGAAGATTTCCGCCCATCCACTTCAGAATCTGCATGTAAGCTAATACACCGGCAATTGTTACAACCGCTGTTGTGATCATAATCTTTGGTGTCATGGTACGGAATTTGACCTCGCCACCCTTGGTCATGTTCTTCTTCCATGTGAAGATTGCAATCGTACTTACCGGAATCGAGTAGATCAAGTTGTACATAACCTCTCCGTACAGCGGGATCCCCATACAGTTGATCGCATACAGTGCGCTGTTGATGATCGCAAAGTACAGACCGGCCACTTTACCTTTCGCTCCCAGTACCAGGTTCAGACTGCTTGTCAGTGTCATGACCAGCATGAATGCGCTTTCCTTCTGAATGCCCCATGCAACTGTCTGTACGATCAGCACGAATGCCAGCCACGCTTTTTCTTTCCAGCTCCAATCTGCAAAAAAGTTCTTGATTTTATTCATTTTCCCATTCCTCCGAAATCTTTTGAAATTCCTCGTAATCCATAACCGGTCCGGATGTACCTACGACCGCTGATGCCACATGGTTGGCAAGTCTTACTGCAGCTTTTACTTCCATTCCCTGGGAAAGTCCTGCGATCACTGCGCCGATATGGCTATCACCTGCGCCCACCGTATCTACTACTTCTGTTTTGAATGATGCCACGTTCCGAATCTCATTTCCGTCATAGAACATTGTTCCGTTTCTCCCGAGTGTAACAAATACGGTATTCTGACTTTTTGCGAAAATGTCTTTCACTGCATCTTCTACGTGTTCCCGACCGGTGTAGTTCTTGGCCTCTGCCTCATTAATATGAAGCACCGGACTTAATGCCATCAGCTTTTCCATCGTCTCAGGTTCGATCTCTGTTATCATCGGTCCCGGCGCAAAAAAGATCTTCTTTTTATCTACATCCGGTACATTCTGCAGCCAGTCGGCGATAATCCTGCCACTGTTTCCACACACCTGATAACCGGCAATGTAGATATTCTCATATCTGCTCATGTCAATCCGGTCAAACCATTCTTTTTTGAAATGGCATTCCGCTCCCTGAACAGTAATAAATGTCCGCTCACCGTCCGCTTCTACCATGCTTAAGCAGTATCCGTTATCCTCTTCCGGTTCTTCAATCACCGGTTCGTATCCTTTTTCTTTCATTCCTCTGCGGATGATATCTGCAAATGACCCGGTTCCGACCGGTACACACAGATCATGTTCACAATGCAGGTTCCGTAAAGTATTTGCCACATTATAGGCACAGCCGCCGACTACCGTCTTTGTCTCCCTGCATGGAATATCTTCCCCACTCTTCGGAAGCCGGTCGATCTTCATCATCAGATCAACGATCGCCGCGCCGACTACTAACGTCCGCATCCCGACAACTCCCTTCCCTTTTCAAGAATGTTGATATATTCCGCAAAATCCGTCTCCGGATTCTGTACTCTTAAAAGTTCCGTGTATTCCGGATTGATCTTGGAGTATCCGGTAAATGCTCCGCAGATTGCAGTTGCCATAGCTCCGATGGTGTCTGTGTCTCCTCCAAGATTCGCACACATCAGGCAGCATTCATTCGGATCCTGTGTATAATATGCAATGGAAATTGCCGCCGGAACGGATTCAATGATTCCCACACCAGATCCGATCACATCATAGATTTTCTTTGAAAATGCATCTGCATCATCTGCATATTCTTTTGCAATCTGTACACCGATCTTCACACGTTCCGCAAGTCTTGGACTGAATGTCTCACATCCCTTTTCATATCCGGCTTCTTCTACCGAAAGGATATCACTTAATACCTGCTCAAAATCATCATTTACGATTGCAGATGCCACGCCTTCTGCGATCATGGCTGCTCCGGCAATTGTTACATCACTGGTATGTGTTGCCTGCGACACACCGTATACATAATCGATCAGTTCGGTTCTCTGATCCGGTGTAAATAAGCATCCAATCGGTGCAATTCTCATAGAACTTCCGTTGGATAACGCTTTATTCGTAATCGCACTAGCATCCACACCGTCACGAAAATTCGCTAATGCTACTTTTGACGTCGGTCCGAGAATGTTATTTTCAAATGCATTTTCCTTCTCTGCCCACTCTAACATACGTCTTGCGATGTCTGCCGCATCTGGTTTATAATCTGTTGCTTTTAATGAATCCAGAAGTACCAGGGCCTGGCCTGTATCATCTGTGAACTGCGCTTTGTTGTAGTTGAATGCGACGTCATTTTCCTTCGGTCCGTCGATAAATCCTGTGATCTTTCCTCCGAAGAACTTTCTCGCTCTTTCACGCCCCCACAACTCTGCCGGCATTCCCATCGCATCACCTAATGCCATTCCGTATAATGCTCCTGCGATCTTGTCTTTTAATTCCATTTGTCTGCTTCCTCCAAATACATCTTGATAGCACAACTTGTATTGTTCATTGTTAGTTCATTCTATCCATATGTTTTTTCAATAACGTTTTCTATTTTTACACTTTTTTGGTGAAGTCGTCAAGAATCTGAGCGGATTTATTCGTGAAAGGAATGATATTTTTGTTAAAATTGCCAATAACAGCTTTTTAAAACGCATAGCAAAAAAATCCCTGAAATCACCGTCATTTGTCGTTTTACTGTGATTTCAGGGATTCATTTCTGATTTCAGACTATAGCTTCCAGACTATTTTTTATTATTTTATCAGTCATCTAACAACACATCATTGACCGCATCGTACGCATCTTCCAATGCATCCAACGCTTCCGTCAGAGTGTCTGCTTTATCCACTTCACCTTCTTCTTCATATTCATCCAGTATATTTACCAGAGAATCTTTTACTTGTTGGATGGATGTTATCATGTCTTTTAACTGTTCTTCTTTTGTTGATGTGGAATTTATATTTACTATTTTGCTCACATTGTACCTCCCGTATTCTTGCCTATTTATTCTCTTGCTGATACATTTTTTCCAGTGTTCTAATTCTGATTCTTTACACCCATCTCATGCCATTCTTCCCCGCCCCAGGTTGACTGCGCGATTCCTTTATCTTTAAATCCGAATTTCTCATACATCGCTACCTTCGATTCCAGACAGGTAAGGATAATCTCTTTTCTTCCCCGCCCCCATTCTCTTTCGAGATACCGGCGTACCAGTTCTCTTGCAAGTCCCTGACTGCGGTATTCCGGCAGTACATCCAATCCCAGAAGCATGACATTCTTGCCTTCCGGGTTATGCAGACTGGCATTTGTAAAGAACTCGTCCTTTAATATCTCATCATCCGTTGCTAGTCCATTTAAAAAACCTGCCATCTTTCCATTTTCTTTATCAATCGCTACCAGAAATAAATCCGCAATTCCGGCAACACGGTCTTTCATATGCTTCTTAGAACAGGCTTCATTCGGCGGAAAACAGATCCTTTCGATCTCTGCTGCTTCTTCTGCTTCGTTCTGTTTTATGTTTCTAAATTCATATCTTTCTGAAATATGTTTATTTGACATTTTCTTTTCTCCAATCCCATTACCGTATAAAATGTGTCGCAATTCGTTCTTCCTTTTCCGGTAATCCGAACTTTTCTTTTCCAAGCGCAATACTCTTCATCAAGAATGTCATATTTCTTGCAAGTGTACGCATCGTCTGTTTTCCTTCTCCGTCCTGCTCTGACTCACCCGGCATACGTCCATGAATGCTGTTCCAATACTGGCTTGATGCAACCGGCATTCCGGAGATTGTAAAATACTTGTTCAATTCATCAAATGTTGCTGAACAACCACCGCGTCTTGCACATACAACACTTGCTCCGACTTTCATCGTCTTGTCAAAATGACTGCTGTAGAACAAACGATCAAGACAAGCAATCAGTGTCGCATTTGCTGACGCATAATATACCGGGCTTGCAACGACAAATCCATCGGCTTCTTCAAACTTTAGTGCCAGTTCATTTACCATATCGTTGAATACACATTTGCCTTTCTCATAGCAGGAACCACAGGCGATACAGCCTCGAATATCTTTATTGCCGACCAGTATGATCTCTGTCTCGATTCCGTTATCTTTAAATACCTGTTCCATTTCTTTTAATGCAACAGATGTATTGCCATTAGCCCGTGGGCTTCCATTTAACATTAACACTTTTAAATTTTGCTGCATTGATTTGTTCCCCTTTCAATGATTCTCTTCCTGACAGATATTTCTTTCAGGATTCGCAAGTTTTTATGCTCATATCCTTAGCGTTCTGAATTCCACCGCATGCTTCCTCTTCCAGATTGGGAACAAATTCCGCTGACACACATAATTCTCCCTCTCTTTGATCGCAACCGCCTGAAAAAACGTCTTCCACATCTCTGTATATTCATCTTCATACTGTTCTGTTTTACGAAGTGACTCAAATTCGTCATCCGTCAGATAACGCAGATAGTTTGTTCCGTCTTTTGGATGTACGCATGCTGTTTTCCGGTTATCATCTATGATCATCCAATGTTCTGATGGCATCCGGTCCGCAAAATGTCTGCCAACCAGCATGATCACATCACTTTTGGGTTCCAGATGACTGACATAGACCTTTCTGTCCAGCGACTGGAATCGTGCAAATTCATTAAAATGATGGCTTTCATTACCGACTTTCCTCCGAAGTTCCAACATGCGTATCACATGAGGATTCGAATACTGTTCCAGTACCTTACTTCCCACTGCAAATCCGACACGCAGAAAATTATAGATTGCCTGTAACGCATCTTCCTCCACAGAAAGGCTTGCATAATATACATCCAGATATGCTTCATCGGAAATATCCCTGCGAACAGAACGGATTACTTTTTCTGCTTTCACATTATCCCCGTCTACATGGACATACTCATCAAACATTGTCTGCTGTAATATCGGTTCTTTCTTTAATTGTATCTGATCATGACCGATTCGTAAAGCTTCCGACCAGGCATCATAGATGCAGGTCATAATGTCCTCCAGACGATCCTTACAAGTATATATCTTCATAATTTCCTACCCTATCCCAAAGTCTGCCAACGACAATTGCACATAAGATTCATTGGAATGTTCTATATTCCATACATCTTTCTTATCTACACTCACCAGTTGTCTCATAATATACGATGCTTCAACCGGTGTATGATACATCTGTTTTCCCCCACAGGTAATAAAATAATGCGCCCGCTTAAGTACCACACCCATCTTCTTTAAGCTTGCAAAATCCAGTCTTCCATACCGTCTTGCATGTGTGATCCGACTGGCGGATTTGGGACCGATTCCCGGTACCCGAAGCAGTCTTGCATAACTTGCAGTCTCTATTTCCACAGGAAATTGTTCGAGATGGCGTAATGCCCAGTCACACTTTGGATCGATCAGTTCATTGAAATCCGGCTTTTCTTCCGACAATAATTCACCTGCCTGGAATCCATAAAATCTAAGCAGCCAATCTGCCTGATAGAGGCGGTGTTCACGCAAAAGCGGTGTCGGTGTTCCAAGCCCCGGCAGTGCATCATCCTCATTCAGCGGAATATATGCTGAGTAAAACACTCGTTTCAGATCAAAGCCCTGATACAACTGCTGGGTCGTCTGCAATAATGTATAGTCACTTTCCCCCGTCGCACCGATGATCATCTGTGTACTCTGCCCAGCAGGTGCAAAACGACGCTTTAAACCAGACATATCACGGGGTGCTAACTGATATGCATTGTCCCATGTAAGGAGTCCATCCACTCTCCCCATTTCTTTTTGAGAAGGCAAAGTTCCGTCCTTTCCATCCGACAGTCTGTCTGTCTTCTTTTTTTCTTCCAGGCTTTCCCGATAATTCCTTTTGGATATTTCCGAAAAAATGCCGTTATTTAACAGTTGATTTCCCCTGCTTCTTTCCATATATGCTGTCTTTCCGATGGCCATCCGGTGTGCAGCAATTGTATTCTGAACCTTTCCCATAGGATTAAGGATTGTCTTCATTGTCTTATTCGGTGCAAGAGTCCGAAGACTCTCTTCCGTCGGAAGTTCCAGATTCACACTGATACGGTCGGCCAGATATCCCGCTGCGGCAAGAAGTTCATCCGAAGCTCCCGGAATCGTCTTCACATGGATATATCCGTTAAAATGATATTTTGTGCGAAGCAGCAGTAAAGTCTCACACATCTTTTCCATCGTGTATGTCGGATTTTTCAAAACTCCGGAGCTTAAGAAAAGACCTTCTATATAGTTACGCCTATAAAACTCAATCGTCAGTTCACAGATCTCTTCAGGTGTAAATGTTGCCCGTTTCACATCGTTACTTGCACGATTAATGCAATATTTACAATCATAGGCACAATGATTTGTCATCAGAATCTTTAATAAAGAAATACATCTTCCGTCCGCTGCAAAACTGTGACAGATGCCGCATGCCTCTGTATTGCCGAGTTCTCCTTTCTTTCCACGGCGGCTGGAACCACTTGACGTACATGCCACATCATATTTTGCCGCATCAGCAAGAATCTGTAATTTCTCCTGTGTTGTATAATTACTGTTTTTGATTTCTATATTCATAGTTTTATTATACAAACAAGCGTTCTTGTTTTCAAGTGGTTTTCAGAACATTTGTTCTTTTTTATCTGCTATAACTTAAATAAAAAACTGCGATAATAACCTTCACGCTATTATCACAGTTTCTCTTATATGTTCTTATTACGAATAAAATAATGATTAAGCTGTTGCTTTCTTATCATCTGTTTTTTCAAGAAGTTTCTTTACACCCTGGATTGCAACCAACACACCAAGGATCAGAAGCAATACGGCAAAAATCAGCTGTAATGTATTTCCAAGATCCAGCCCTGTTGTCAGGAATGCTTTTGTCAGTTTCACGATCGTCATACCAAGTGCTGTAAATGTAACAGCCATCATGAATACCATTGGTCCCCAGAGCATGAATCCCTTGCGCTTCGTTTTCTTAAGGAATACCGCACAAGCTACCAGTGCCAGTACAGATAACAGCTGGTTGGCTGAACCGAATAAAGGCCAGATCTCTGCATAACCGACTTTTGTCAGGAAATATGCAAGTACCAGTGTAATAACCGTTGCAAAGTATTTATTCGTTACCACTTTTAAGAATGGACTCATGTTATCCTGATCTACATCATCATCGAGGAAGAATTCCTGGAATGACAGACGGCCTACTCTGGCTACGGAATCCAGAGAAGTCAGTGCAAATGCGGATACTGCCAGATTGATCAGCGTAAATACAAGAGAGTGTGGCAGTCCGATGACTGACAGGAAGTTCGCAATCGCTCCGGCGAAAATCTGAGGCTGTGTTGTCAGTCCCTGTGCTGCTGCTTCACCTTTGGCAAAAGATGCAACTGCGATCAGTGCAATAACTGCAAGCATACTTTCCATTAACATTGCTCCGAATGATACAGGAAGCATGTTCTTCTCATTCTTAATCTGTTTGGATGCTGTACCGGAAGATACCAGTGAATGGAAGCCGGAAACCGCACCACAAGCGATCGTTACAAATAAGATTGGGAACATATACTGTCCATCTACGTTAAAGCTTGTGAATGCCTGAAGGTTACAAGATGGATTTGCTACAAATACACCAACAATCGCACCAACAATCATAAAAATCAAAAGGTAACTATTCAGATAGTCACGAGGCTGAAGAAGTGCCCATACAGGAGCGACACTGGCAATCAGGATGTAAACGAAGATGATGAGATGCCATGCATCCAGTCCTACATACATTGGGAAGTGAAGTCCCAGTGCGATTGCTGCTACCAATAATACGATTGCAACCGCTGTATTAATCCACTTGTTGAATTTCGTATACTTCAAAAACATTCCAAGTCCGACTGCTTCTAAGATAAATATCATAGAAGTAGTTGCGACTGCACCGTTAGCTGCAATTTTTGTTACTTTTCCGGCTTCACTTACTGAGAATCCATTAAAGGTTCCGGCTACAACATCAGCAAAAGCTGCAACGACCAGAATACAAAACAGCCAGCAGAATAACAGGAATAATTTCTTACCTAATTTTCCGATATATTCTTCAATGATATATCCGATTGTACGTCCTTTATTCTTTACAGATGCATACATAGATGCGAAATCCTGAACGGCTCCAAAGAATACCCCTCCGATTAAGATCCATAAAAGTACCGGAAGCCATCCGAAGATTGCTGCCTGGATCGGTCCGTTGATCGGACCTGCACCTGCGATTGATGCAAACTGATGACCGAATACGACGTTCGTATCGGCCGGTACATAGTCAACCCCGTCTTCCATCTCATATGCCGGAGTTTTGGCATTTGGGTCAATGCCCCATTTGTTCTGGAGATAACGACCATAAAGAAGATATGCTCCACCAAGCACAACAATGGCAATGATCATCATTAATATTCCACTCATAAAATAATCCCTCTTCTTTCTCTTTAAAGTAAATATATAAAAAAACGCCTTCGCTATCCTTTCGGATAACAAAGGCGGAATATTCTTCCGTGGTACCACTTCGTTTTACTGCAGTCATCACTAACCACAACCACTTGTTACTGTCAAAATATCTAACAGTTTCTTCTGTAACGTGAAGACAACGTCCCGGCTTACTCGATACCTGACTATGTTGATTCTTCCAACCTGTATATTTCAGCGGGATGCTCCTGGGTGATATCATAAAATACTTTCTGCCGTTTCACACCATCCAACGGCTCTCTGAATTCCAGTTAACTTTTATGACGTATCCCTTTCATTGCATTTCTTATTTACTTTTTTAGCTTACTTAATGTTTTACACTTTTTTCTTGTAAAGTGCAAGAGTGGAATTAAACATAATTTACAAAAATACTATTCTATTTTTGTGCATTTTTTCACATTATATGATTCCGGTTATCTCTTCTACAGATTTCACAAAATAATCTGCTCCATCCAGTTCTCCCTTCTCACCATAACCATACAGGCATCCGATAAACGGACTTTTACAGGATCTGGCACATTCCAAATCCTGTCTTCTGTCTCCGATCACCAGATAGGAACCCGGATAGTCTCTGATAACTTCCTGCACGATCTCCGTCTTAGGGCAGAAACCATACGATTCACAGTCATAAAACTGTTCAAACCATCTTTCCATTCGGAATTCTTCCCAATGTGCTTTGCGGTATGACACTTTACAGTTGCTTAAGATCACAAGATGATATCCTCTGTTCTTCAAAGCTGTAAGCATCTCTTCCGCTCCCGGATACCACACTGCCCGGTGCTTCCTGATCTGCCTGACCATGGAATCTCCCACGATTGCACTCGCCTGATCTTTGTATCTCTGATCTAATTCCGGCAGAAATGTATCCCACATTTCTTTGCTGTTTAAGCCCAGCCAGCCTGCGATCTGCGCCGTCTCTATCTTCTGTTCCTCTACAACATTCTGTTCTGACAACCACTGATAAGCTTCCCTGAACGCCGGCTCATAGATTCCAAGAGTATTATGTATCGTTCCATCATAATCAAAAATGATTGTTTTCACCATCGGCTGCACCTGATTAAAGCTGCTTCATCAGATTTACCATCTCAATTGCGGACAATGCACAGTCATATCCTTTATTTCCTGCTTTACTTCCTGCACGTGCGATAGCCTGTTCGATATTCTCTGTTGTGATCACTCCGAATAATACCGGAATTCCTGTTGCAAGTTCAACCTGCGCGATTCCTTTGGCCGATTCATTACACACCAGATCATAGTGGGAAGTATCCCCGCGGATAACTGCTCCCACGCAGATGACTGCATCATACTTTCCGGACTGTGCCATCTTCTGTGCAGTCAGCGGAATCTCAAATGCTCCCGGTACCCATGCAGCCGTAATGTTCTCTTCTTCTACCCCATGTCTTACCAGCCCGTCGACGGCTCCGCCCAATAACTTATTCACAATGATCTCATTGAATCTGGCAGCCACGATTCCGACTTTCATTCCCTCAGGTGCTACTACTTTTCCTTCTACTAAATTGATCTGTCTCATGATTTCTTCCTCCTGTTATTCATTAAATCTTTTTATAATTCTATTTCTTTGAAAATGTGTCCCATCTTTTCCTGTTTTGTCTTCATATATTTCAGATCATACTTCTGGGGTGGGATCTCCAGCGGTACTCTTTCATTGATCTTCAGTCCAAACCCACCAAGTCCATAGACTTTGTCCGGATTATTGGTCAGAAGTCTCAATGACTTCACTCCGAGATCCGATAATATCTGCGCTCCGATCCAGTACTCTCTGAGATCCGGTGCAAATCCCAACTTTACATTGGCCTCTACCGTATCATATCCCTGCTCCTGCAGTGCATATGCCTTGATCTTATTGAGCAGCCCGATTCCTCTGCCTTCCTGCCTCATGTAAAGAATGATCCCTCTGCCTTCTGCTTCTACCTGACGCATCGCTGTCTGAAGCTGCAGACCACAGTCACATCTAAGCGAGCCAAATGCATCACCTGTCAGGCACTCCGAATGTACCCTGCAAAGTACATCTTCACCGTCTCCGATATCACCTTTTACCAGTGCAAGATGGTGTTCTCCTGTAATATCATTGATATATCCGTGAAGTCTGAAATCTCCATACTGCGTCGGAAGGTCTGCAACCGCCTCTTCTTTTACATGTTTTTCATGGATTCTCATGTAATCCTGAAGATCACGGATTGTAATAAATGTAAGATTATGCTCTTTTGCAAGTTCCCACAACTGTGGTGTACGCATCATTGTGCCATCTTCTTTCATAATCTCACAACACACGCCGCATTCTTTCAATCCAGCCAGTCTCACCAGATCAGTCGTTGCCTCTGTGTGTCCGTTCCGCACCAGGACTCCGCCTTTTCTGGCAATGAGTGGAAATACATGTCCCGGTCTTCTGAAATCTTCCGGCTTCGCATCTTCATCCACACATTTCATGATTGTATAGGAACGTTCTGCTGCCGAAATACCTGTCGTCGTATCAACATGGTCCACTGCAACGGTAAATGCTGTGCTGTGATTATCGGTATTCTCCGCAACCATCGGTGGAAAGTTAAGCCTTGCTGCAATTTCCGCACTCATCGGTGTACAGATAAGCCCTTTCGCATAAGTCGCCATAAAATTAATATTCTCCTGTGTTGCAAACTCTGCCGCACATACCAGATCCCCTTCGTTCTCTCTGTCCGGATCATCTGTAACCAGAATAATCTTTCCTTCCCTCAGGTCTCTCAGTGCCTCCTCGATTGTATTGTATTGATTGTTTTGTGACATTTTTATTTATCCTCCTGTTCTAAAATCCGAATTCCTGCAAAAATTCCATCGTAATTCCGGATTCTTTTTTCTCTTCTTCACTCTTTTTGATGCCTAACAGCCTTTCTACATATTTTCCGATCACATCATTCTCTAGATTCACCGGATCGCCCGGCACCTTTTCCAAAAGCGTCGTTTCTTCTCCTGTATGCGGGATAACCGATACCTGAAATCCCTCTTCATCTACTTTTGCCACTGTCAGACTGATGCCGTCTATACAGATGGATCCTTTTTCCACGATCAGATGTAATATCTGCGGCGATGTTCCGATGGATACCCAGATGGCATTCTCCTCCCTGATCAGAGACCGGATCACACCGGTTCCGTCAATATGACCGCTTACGATATGTCCTCCGAATCTTCCATCTGCAGCCATTGCCCGTTCCAGGTTCACCTGACTTCCGGCTTTGCAGCTTCCCAGACTGCTTCTCCTGACAGTCTCTGCCATCACATCTGCAGTAAACCCATCCGGCTGGAGTGAAGTAACGGTCAAACACACGCCATTGACTGCGATACTGTCACCGATCTTCGTTCTTTCCAATACCTTCTTCGCCTTGACTGCCAGAACTCCCGACTCTCCGGTCAGCTGCATATAGCGGACCGTTCCTTTCTCTTCTACGATTCCTGTAAACATGGCCCCTCCTGTTCTTTTTCACATACCTGACAGATTATCCTGATGTCTTCACCGATCCGGCAGATATCCGTACATTTCAGTTTCAATGCTTCTGAGGGAAGTCCGATGCCGATTCCTTGCACCGGTGTCTTACTGTTCTTTCCGCCAAATAATTTTGGTGCGATAAAACAGTGTACCTCTTTTACAATTCCTGCCCGCAGTGCACTGTCGTTCAGCGTGCCCCCGCCTTCCAGCAGAATGCTGTCAATGCCCTCATTTCCAAGATATGTCATCAGCTTTTTAAGGTCTATCTGACCTTTTTCATCCGGACAGCAGACAGTATCCACGCCTTTCGCATGTAACCGTTCTATTTTTTCTGTTATTTCTTCGTTCTCTTCCCGTCCTGCATAAGCCACGATTGTCCGGTACTCTTTTGCACTTCTTACGATCTGGCTGTCAAACGGTATCCTAAGACTGCTGTCGCATACTATTCTGACCGGACTTTTCCATCCTTCTACCCGGACATTCAACATCGGATCATCCGCAAGTACAGTCCCGATACCGGCCATAATACCCATATACCGGTGCCGCATATGCTGCACTTCCTGTCGGGCCGGTTCTCCTGTGATCCACTTCGATGCACCCGTCTTTGTCGCAATTTTCCCATCCAGTGTCATGGCATATTTCATCACTACATACGGTGTCTTCGTCGTAATATAATGGAAGAACACCGGGTTCAGACAGTCACATTCTTCCCGCATAAAATCCTGAACTACTGTAATTCCCAATTCACGCAATATCTGTGCACCTTTTCCTGCCACCTTTGGATTCGGATCCCTGGAACCAATCACCACTTTTTTAATCTTCTGTTCTATGATTGCTTCCGTACACGGCGGTGTCTTACCATAATGACAGCATGGTTCCAACGTTACATAGATTGTCGCACCCTCTGCCGATTCTGTAAGCGATGCGATTGCGTTGCGCTCTGCATGAAGTTCTCCGCATTTTTTGTGATAACCTTCCCCGATGATCCGGCCGTCTTTTACGATCACCGCACCTACCATGGGATTTGGATTCGTCCATCCTTCTCCTTTTTTTGCAAGCTGAATTGCCCGGAGCATATATTCCTGATCCGTCATTTTTCTTCCTTCTTTCTTAGTTATACAAAAACCCCTGCAGGATACCTACAGGGGAAATGATCTGTTACATATAACTGACAAATGATCTGTTAATCAAAAAAGCTCTGAAATGGATCACCATCTCAGAGCTCTGACACTACATTCATCTATTAAAATAACTGTACCATCATCTTCTTTCATCCAGACTATACTGTCGGCTCCGGAATCACACCGGATCATGCCTCTCGGCCCGCGGGCTTTACCGCCGGTAGGGAATCACACCCTGCCCTGAAGATTTCGTTTTTTTTATCATAATACTTTATATATCATTTGTAAAGCAAAAGTTTGGAAATAGCAGACTCCTTTTCACATTGATTTCATCTGCCAATTTTGTTATTCTATACGTATAGATTATTGTCACCTGAGAATACGTAGAATCTAAAGGAAATCAAATTATGAAAATAGAGAAAAAAATATGGCTCTCGTTGATCGCATCTGTCTTATTTGCCGTTATCTTTTCCATCTGGATATTTAGACAGGATACTGTTCGGAACGAACTGCCTTTTGATAACACCACCTCACTGAAAACAACAAGTTTTAAAACTGACGGTGCGAAAACAGAATCTGTGATCCTGTCCGATGAATTCCACACGCAAAAAGCGATTCTTTTCCAGACTACTCATACCAATGCAGAAGTCTGGCTTGATGGGAAACTTATTTATCAATACGGAAATGAAAAACACACACCCAAATTCATGAAATCACCCGGCTCCTGCTGGCATATTGTAGACATTCCGGCAAACAGTGACACCAAGAAACTGACCGTCAAAATCATTCCTGTATATCAGGGTTATTACGGGAACCCGGTGCATCTTTTTCTAGGTACGAGGGGCGATTGTATTCTGAAGATTCTCAGCCAGAGTCTAGGAATACTGATCCTCAGTTGCGGTGTTTTATTTTTGGGATTTCTCTCTCTGGTATTGTATATTGCAGTGATTCGTAAGAAACAGGAGGATTTTTCCGAAGAAACATCTAAAATATTCCTGAATCTTGGAATCTTCTCCCTGTTGATTGCCTTATGGTCCCTGAATCAATGCGGTTTCCTGCAGTTTTTAGTCCCGGATGGAAGAACACTGTATTTTATTGACTTCTTTACATTTTATCTCTTTCCTGTTCCGTTTAATTTCCTTTTGTATGATATTTGCAAAAGTAAATTCCAAAAAGGTGCCCTGTTCCTGTCTGTTTCTTATCTGATCAATATGGGCGCAGCCGTCCTTCTTCAGTGTATGGGAATTGTCGATATCTTCCTGATTCTTCCGATCACGCATCTGATCATGCTTGTGAATGCAGCATATACGATCGGACTGATCCATTACGAAGCAAAACAGCTTGGAAACGAACTTGCCAGAAAGTTCAGATATCCAATGTACCTCATTATGTGTTTTTCCTTATCGGAACTATTGATTTATTATATCCGCAGATTCCAGCAGACATCTGTATTTCTTCCGCTTGGCACTCTGCTGTTTATCCTTATGCTGATCTGGATCCAGGTATCGCAATATTATGAGCAGTGTATCCAGAAGCAAAAACTGATCTACTTCCAGAAACTGGCAAATATAGATATGCTCACCGAAGCCATGAACCGGAATGCCTATGAAAATATGATCCGTTATCTGGACGAACAGGAGTTGGAATTACATACAACCGGAGTTGTCTTATTAGACCTTGATAATCTGAAGGAAATCAATGATAACTTTGGCCACGAAAAGGGAGATGAAGCCTTAAAGCTTTGCTATCAGTGTATCCGCCAGGCTTTTCCATCGGAACAGAATTGTTTCCGAATCGGTGGAGACGAATTTGCTTATATTTTCCATAAAGATGAAAAAGAGCTGATTGCCGATAAGATCCATAAACTGGAGCTGCTTCTAAATGAAAAGGATCAGGATCTTTCCTATTCTCCCAGCGTCTCCTCCGGATATGCCTATTATCAGCCTGACACCGATATGGATTTTAAAGATATCGTAAGACGCAGTGATACTATGCTTTACCGTGAAAAACGAAGAAAAAAAATATCACATTCCGCTTCTTCTCATCCGATGCTTTCTTCCGGAAAGCAATCTCGTGCACAAGGGATCACGGATGAACTGATCACGCAGGAGAAAAAATACCAGCATATTTCACCGACGGAATTATGCGGGATCATTGACCTGCTCAGTCCAAGTACCGATGACTATCTGTACTTTATTGATTTCCGGACCGACTTTTACTATATTGCGCCACAGTCACTGGAACGTTTCTGCGTTCCTCAAAATGCTTTTTATAATGTTATGGAAACACACCGGGACTTTGTATATGTCGAGGATTATCCGCTGCTGACTGCCGAATTCCGTGATCTGCTTACTACCAACCGTTGTATCCATAATATGGAATATCGCTGGCTGGATCTGAACGGGAATCCGGTCTGGATCAACTGCCGCGGATATCTTGTACGGGATGATTATCAAAAGCCGCTCTACATGGTTGGATGTATTAATGAGATCGGCGAAAAGCAGAAAGCAGATAATATCAGTGGACTTTTCGGCGAGAATGGTCTGATTGAATACCTGAAGACCCAGGAGACTCCTCTGGAAAATGGATTTCTGTTACGCCTTGGTATCGATAATTTCAAATCGATCAATGAAAAATTCGGATGGGATTATGGTGATTATATTCTCCGGAAAACTGCAGAGTGTATTTCGCACTGTATTTCAGGGGAACAGCAGGTATACAAATTATCCTCTGATGAATTTATCATCGTGGATGTTACTTCTGACGATAAGCAGACAGCAGTACACCTTTACAATAAAATCAGGGAAAACATCAACCAGTTTATTAAAAAGAATCATTATACGGCAATCTTTACGATTTCCGGTGGGATTCTCCCATTTTATAATCTTCTGGAAAGCGAATATGATGAAATGATGAAGCGGACAGATTTTTCATTGAACACAGCTAAAAAACGGGGAAGAAACCGTTATTACATTTTCAATGAACAGGACTATCAACGGTTCTTACATCTGAAAGATATCAGCGATGTCCTTCATGCGGCAGTCATACATGACTTCCGTGGATTCTCTGTTGCCTTACAGCCATTGGTGAAAGCAGGCTGCAGACAGCCTTTTGGTGCGGAAACCTTGATGCGTTTTTCTTCCGGACAGTTCGGAACTATCTCACCGGCAGAATTTATCCCTATCCTGGAAGAAAGCGGACTCATCATTCCGGCCGGCCGCTGGATCATAAGGGAAGCTCTACAGGCATGTAAAAAGCTCCGTGAAACAATTCCGGACTTCCAGGTCAGCATCAATATCTCACAGATACAGATTGAAAAGTCTGATGTGATACAGGATATCTCTGCTGAACTTGAAAATGCCAAACTTCCTCCGGAAGCATTGATCGTGGAATTAACAGAAAGTGCTTTGCTGGAAGACAATTCCAATGCACGGCATTTCCTGAAGGAATTAAGAAAAGCCGGCATACGGCTTGCACTGGATGAT
The DNA here is from genome assembly GCF_024168045.1 of Dorea longicatena. Taxonomy (GTDB): domain Bacteria; phylum Bacillota; class Clostridia; order Lachnospirales; family Lachnospiraceae; genus Dorea_A. Next base: position 356,583 of record NZ_CP100126.1, on the reverse strand, counting down.
TTCGGAACCGGTTATTCGAACTTCCATTATCTCAATGAACTGCGTCCGGATATCATTAAAATTGACCGTTCCTTTACCGCAAAAGCTATAAAAGATGCAAAGGAATATGATCTTTTAAAACGATTCTGCACTATGATACACCGTCTGAACATAAAAATCTGCATAGAAGGTGTGGAGACTGAGGATGAATGGGAAAAGATCCGGCTGATGGATCCTGATTATAGTCAGGGATATCTGTGGGGAAAACCTTGCTCTTTCGATGAACTTCTTCAAAAAGGACTCCGGTTTTAGTAAAACCGGAGTCCCTGAAAATCAAATTTCCCTTACGTCTTTCTTATCTACACTGATCACGACAATCGTTATCACAAATGCTCTTGTACTTTTTATGCCTTTATCTCTATTTTTTTTAAATTATAATCCCTCCCGGCACCTAATACATTTTTATAATGCCTTGTCCATGAATGCAATAATACCCGCTTCGACTTCGTTCTTAATCTCAGCATAATTATGTATCTCGTGGCGGTATCCCGAGTACAGCTTCGTCGTTACGTTATGTCCGGTCTGTACCAGCCAGTTACTTACCTGATATACACCGACACCATACTCACCTACCGGGTCCTGATCTCCCGCAATATTATAGATTGGCAGGTCTGTCGGCACTTTTTCGGCCCACTTTGTTCCCTCGATCTGTAACATCATCTGGATGAAATCATATACCGAACGGTTGCTGGTCGGTCTGGTAAATGCATCAAACGGATCATCGGCATGATCCCGCTGTACATACGGATCGGCACAGATCCACTCATTTCCGATACTGACCTCTCCACAGCGCTCACACATCCATCCCATCAGTTCTCCGGTATATGACGGATCAGATTCTTCTCCATGTCCTGCATCGATCGCTTCTTTTAATTTCTTTCCCGTCTCTTCTGCCCCGCGGAAGATTCCCGTTGTTCCGCAGATGGTTGCCCCGGCCAGTTCGTCCCCGTATTTTGCAATGAAATCTCTTGTGATAAAAGATCCCATGCTGTGTCCGAATAAGAAATATGGCAGATCCGGATATTTTTCACACACGATTCCTTTCAATGTATGCTCGTCTTCCATCATTGTATGCGGTCCTTTGTCTCCCCAGTCGCCCCACACATTATTGACCATTGCTGTCTTCCCATGTCCTACATGATCGTCTGCTGCCACGATATAACCCGCATCCATGAAGGCAGATATCATATGCAGATAACGTCTGGAATGTTCCCCAAATCCGTGGATCACCTGGACAATTCCCTTCGGTTTGCAAGCCGGAACATAGATCCATCCCTGGACCTGGTCACGTCCGTTGTAGGACGCAAAAGATACTTCGTGTAACATAATGTATTCCTCCTTTTCTATCTTATCCGTACGATTTTAGATTCTTTTATTCTGTACGGTTATAAGCTGTTCTTCAAAAATCCTCCGGTATTCCTCTTCCACCTCACCAAATGCTCTGACCTCATACCTCAGATCAATATGCAATTCGGGCGCTTCGCTCTCCTGTTTCTCTCCCAGAAGAAACGTCAGATCATACCATAGCATTGCCTTATCAATCGCATTCAACTGCATCTTCTCTTCCGGTGTCAGGTCCGAACCGAGAAATTTTTCATAAATCATAGAAAGCATACGTTCTTCGCGTTCATTATATTCCGGCAGTTTCTTCTTAAAAGGCGACGGAACATCCGACATATAACACTCGCTTGCATCGTGAAGCAGGCATGCAAGCACCATCCTATCCGACAGACCTCTCGCCTTTGCCTCTTTTGCACAGCAAATGCAATGTTCCCCGACCGACCAGAACGTCTTCACATGACCATTTCCTCTGCATATCAGGGACAGCGCATGTGCAATATCTGCTATGTCAAATAACTCCGGATTCGGTTCTGTTGGTTTAAAATGTTTTCCTGTGTAGGTCGTAATGTATTCGCTCATATCCTTCCTGCTTTCTTTTGTCTAATACTTGTCTAAATACTCTTCTCTTCCCTTTTCTTATATTCTCAATTATACTATAAGAAAAAAGATAAGGGGGTTTTTTATGAATTTATTATCAATTTTCCAGCAACGCCACAGCATTCGTAAATACACCGGTGCACCTATTGATGATGCAGCATTGACACAGATCATTCAGGCCGGACTTCTGTCCGCTTCCAGCCGTTCGATCCGCCCATGGGAATTCATCGTCGTCAAAGACAAAGACATGCTCCGTCATCTGTCCGAATGCCGTACCGGCGCCGCCTGGATGTTGGCCGGCGCAGATGCGGCCATCGTCGTCATCGCCAATGCCGAAGTCTCTGATGTATGGATTGAGGACAGCTCCATCGCCATGGCAAATATGCATCTGATGGCCGACAGTCTTGGTATCGGAAGCTGTTGGATCCAGGGACGGTTAAGAACTGCAACTTCCACCGATTCCGGTACTGCATCTATTACAACCGAAGATTATGTGCGTGAATGTCTGCATTTTCCGGAAGGGTATAAGCTTGAAGCGATTCTGTCTCTGGGGATGCCGGCTGAGGAGAAAACACCTGCCGAACTTTCAAAGCTTCCATTTGAGAAAATTCATTATGAGAAATTTTAAAATCCTTCATTGTCTGCGGAATCTGCCCCCAACCAGACTTTACGAATACATAACAATTCCTGCCACTGGCAGCTTCTTACGAACGCATGGCGATTCAGAATATAAAACAGAGCGGTACCTTCATCGTACCGCTCTGTTTTTTATATTCAACATCAATCGTTCTATTATCCTTTTATTCTTTATATATTCCCCGATTTTTTTGCTGTCTTTTTCTACTTATTCTTCATATATTCTTCCAAAATCTCTGCTGCTCTTCTACATGCTTTCACGCACGGTCTGCTCTGATAATACTCTTCCGTTCTGACCGCAGGCTCTTCCAGATCTTCGCCCTTCTCCAACCCAAGAAGTTCCCGGCAAATTAGACTTCCTTCCGATTCTTCAAATGCTCCGCAAAGCTTCTGCACAAGTGCATAAAGCTTCTTTTTCCCCGCCGCATCTTTCGGATCATCGTATCCGTACAGATCACCGATCACCATGACCATCCCCGTCACAGCACCACATACTTCACGAAGCTTGCCGAATCCTGCTCCGAACGGGCTTGCCTTCTTCGCTGCTTCTTCCACTGTTATTCCCAGTTCTTCCGCAAATGCTGCATAGACCGACTGGCTGCAGTTGTAGCCTGTGCGGAAGAGGGATTCTGCTTTGTCTGCTTTGTTCATTGATTTTCACCTCCGGTTGTAATTACCTCTTTATCATTCCATTTACATTATCATCAATGAAAGTTATATATTTTCTTTAACCGTTCCCAGATCTCATATGCTACAGGACACACCGCTATCGCATCAAGCATACCATACAAACTCCCCAAACGTCCCGATTGATCCGTATACGGATACTTCTTACAGCCATCCGGCTTGCACTCCTCTAAAAGACATTCTCCATTCTTTTGAAGAAAATCACATGGTTTATTTTTCGTTAAATAAGTCCCTTCCGTCTCATCTTTTTCCAGATATGTCTGAACAAATTGCGGCTCTTCCATCTTAAGATACTCTGCCACTTCCTTCACTTCATCTGTCGTAAGTTCCGCACAGTACTCTTTACAACAGTTACGGCATCTGCCGCAATCGAAGTTTTCAAATAATTCTTTGTGCAGTTGTAAAAATTGCTGGTCCAGTTCTTCTTCATCCGCATTGCATTTTAAGAAGCTTCGGAATCTTAAGTTCTCTTTTTCTTTCTTTTTTGCTTCAAAATGTATTTTTCTTGCCGGGAGCATTTTATTCACCTCTACTATGCTTTCATTTCACTTATATGCCTGACGAAACACTGTTATTTTTTCTTATACGCCTTAATAACACACTCATGTTTCTTATCTTTTTTACTATAATTAATCCCAACCAGCAAAATATCACCTGTATAATCTTGAATAGAATCCGGATATTTTCTATCCTTTATCTGCTGCAATGCACTCACAGCACTTTTATTCCATTTCAATTCCACAACAAGCGCCGGATAATCACTCTTATATTCCGGTTTTGGAATAAACACAAAATCCGCAAAGCCTCGTCCTGTCGGTAATTCTCGAACTGGTTTAAAATAATATTGCATCGCACTCAGATATGCCAATGCCAACACACTGCTAAGTGAATTTTCATTATTGTATTGAATTGTTGATGCATATTCCTCATGTATTTTTTCTATCCGTTCTGCAACCGCTTCACCATCCATATCTAACGTTGCATCTAATAACAATTCGGATTCCTGCTGGAAAAGTAACATCTCGTTCCATCGTTTTCTCCGCGTCGCACGAATCAGTTCCTGCCGGATCTCCTCGTTCGGTACAAACGCCATCCTGGAAGCACCCGAATATCCCAAGTAACCCATATGAATCAGATACGTCAGGACATCGTCCTTATTCACAATATTTGCAATGTCATTCTGAAATGAAGCAACGTCCACTTCGACCGCTGCCCCCGACAACATTTCAATAATTGCAGTCTTTAATCCATCAAAATCCATATTAATCAATGGAACGATCGAATCATAGGAAGCCGTTCCAGACCAGTAACTCTGAAAATTTCCATCGGTCATCAGATTTACGACTGCGTTTGGATTATAGACATGATATTTTCCTAATTGATAGCCATCATACCAGCGCTTCACCTCTGAAAAATCCTTTTTATATTCCTCACAAAGTTCTTTTACTTCTTCCTCTGTGAATCCAATATAAGAGGCCAGTGGTCCCGCATTCAGCATCGAATATTCACGGAAATTATTAAGTGCCGATTGTGTTCTTTCTTTTTTTATCGGTAAAATTCCTGTAAGATAGGCGAGCTGGATATATTTCGTAGGTTCCGTTCCCTTGAACATACTTCTCAGGAAACGGATATATTCATCCTGTACTTTCTTATTTGCCGACTCATCCCGGATAAGCACATCCCATTCATCAATAATAATAATAAATTTCTGTCCTGTCTTATCCTTAACCCGTGAAAGCCCATCCGGCAAAGATCTTACATTCTCAGACAAAATTTCCGGATAAATTTCCCTCAATTCATCCAATACTATCCTGGTAATATATGCTACAACATTTTCTGCTTCTTCACAATTGGTCAGAAACCATTGTACATCTATATGGATCACATCATATTTATTAAGATGCTTCTTAAAATCTTCTGTTTTTCCTATCTCAAGATCAAAAAACATCTCTTCCGAATCTGCACCTTTGCTATAGTATGCTGCAAGCATATTCGCCGCATATGATTTTCCAAACCGACGTGGACGACTATTGCAAATATATCCGTCTGTTGAGTCCAGTACATCATTCATGCAGGCAATTAAGCCTGTTTTATCTATATAGATTTTTGAATTCAGTGCTACTTGAAATGCACTGTTATCCGGATTCACAAATCTTCCCATATATTACACCTTCTAATCTACTTCTATACTGATTATGATACCATGAAACCTTAACACCCTCAACTTATATTATAAGCCACTTTTCACTCCGAACATCCATTTCACGCCCTTAGCCAGCCTTTTCCCCGCATCTGCAAAATGCCCTCCCGCATTCCACTCTAAAACCACGGATTCCACCATCGAGTCCTCCTGTAACAGCCTTTCCTGCGCCCTGGTCCTGTCACCGACCGCTGCCATTACTTTGTTCTTCGTCTTCTCTTCTTTCCCGCCAAGACTCAGATACACGCTACATTTACTCTGAATCATATGATCCCTTACATAATGATCCCAGTCCGGGAACCACAACGAACCCGAACAGCATACAATTCCAGAAAACACGTCACTTTCATAAGCTGCCCATAGCGCGAATAATCCGGCAAGCGAATAGCCCATCAGCCAATGTTCCCTGTCTTTCACGCCAAAAGCCCGATCAATATGTGGCACACATTCCTCTGTCAGCCATCTCAGCGTCTTCAGACCTTGTCCTGCGAAACCTTCCGTTCCGAATACAGCCGATGCTTCCCACGGTGAAAAGTCCCGGTTCCAATTCTCCACCTGAAATGCAACGAGCAGGAAATTTTGTTCCGGCACAAGTTCCAGTAGAGATTCCCACAGATGCTCTACTTCGTTCTGCTGATGTGGATACATGCCCCAGAAGATGACCGGACCGCCGATTCCGTTCTGAGCGAGATGTAGTTTGATTCCGTTTATTGTAATATCCTGAATCATCCCGGCACTCCTGCCGCTCTTTTCTTTTGTTAGCTCCGTTGTAAGCATTTGCTTTTTCTCTTTATTTTCCATCTGCAATTCTCCTAAATTACAAAGATTCATCTTTATTAATCTCTTCCATATACCCGGCTGTAACAATGCCTGCCGGCAATGCCACAATTGCTCTAAATGTTCTTTTTTCCCAAATTATGAAAAGTATCAAGAATAAAAATTTTATCATTAGTATGCACAGCCCTTTCTTCTTACCAAAGTTTATCTTTTCTCCCGATACAACTTCGCCGGTCTATGCCCGGCATCCCCCGTCATCTCCCCGGTATCTTCTACCAGATCAGCCACTTTTCTTCGAAAAGCCGGAACCAACAGCTTCGTATCCAGCACCGTCTCATGAATCTGCTGCAATTCTCTCAGTGTAAACTTCTCCGTTAAAAGCCGGAACGCTATATGCGTCTCCGTAATCCACTTGCGAAGCTGTACGATTGCATCTGCAAGAATCAGCTCGTGGTCAAATGCAAGGTCATCGCTTTCTATAGTCTTAAATTTCTTCTTTACATCCCACTTCGAAGTTGTCTCTTCTAATCTTGCATGAAGCTTCTCATCCCCATGTGTCAGACACAGATTCCATATACCGGCTTCTTCCTGAAATGACACATCAAACCACTTTGCATCCGAAGCATCATCTCCTGCCTGGATCATTTCCTGTCCGGCATTGACAAGTGCCATGTATCCATTGCTGATCACCCATCTTCTCGGATCACGGTTTGGATTGCTGTAGGTACCGAACTGTTCCAGGAAATTACAGTTGCAGTTTGTCTCTTCTTTTAATTCACGTTCTGCGGCTTCGCCGATGGTTTCCTTCGGACCAACGAATCCGCCCGGAAGGGCATAACAGCCTTCATATGGTGCCGCACCTCTCTGGATTAAAAGTACCTTTAACTCTTTCTCGGCTATTTTTCTGTAATTATCTTCTTCTTTATCAAACATTCCGAAAATGACGATATCTGCAGTCACGGATGGTTTTGGATATTTTGAATCATCGTAAGTCTTTACAAATTCTTCGTTAACCTTTTGCATTTCTGATTTTTTCCGCATGATTACTACCTCTTTCTTTTTTCGTCCTATATTATTATCTTTATGATAGTATCACTTTGATAGTATGTCAATATATAAATTTACGCACACGAAAAATGTCATCTCATCATCTAACGTTCTTCGTGTACGTTTATCCTCTTCAGATACTTCACTACCTTGCTTATTTGTTTTTACTGAATCTTTTCACATATACTTCTTCCGCGACAACCATTTCTGATCAATACACTTCACTTCCCCATCAAACCGGATATGTAAATGCACCCCGCCAGATCTCTGATTAATCTTCTCCACAATTCCATGTCCGAATTTCGGATGTGTCACTGCGTCACCAAGCTTATACTGAACCACCTCATCTTTTTTCTTCTGTGCAGTCTTCAGTTGCTGATAAGTATCCCGGACCGGCACGGATTTATCATGGATTCTGTTCTTTAATACCTTATCATAGTCATGATTCATAAGCGCTTCGCCCGCCTTATAATACGGCGTCGGCGCCGCTCCGATTAGAGAACAACAGTATTTCCACGCACTTCCGTGCGTTCCCGCCTGCCATTTATACTTTTCGGGAATCTGCATATTGTACTGCATGTAATGGGCATACTCATGCTTAAACAGATCTATGCGGTCTTCTTTGGACAGCGGATTCTTCACACCATATGCAATAAACAACAGCGAAAAATGAAAATGCTCTTTTTCATGTGCACTTCGTCTAGTGTAAGATCCCAGTGTGTCCGTATCATATCCAAATGTTATCGGTACTTTTGCCCCGTTTAAATGGAGTTTTCTGTCCATTTCTTCATATAGATTTTGTATTAATGCCCGTAAAATCGGGATTTCTTTCTGCAGGCGCTGCCGCAGGAATTGGTCTTCTCGGTTGTAATCTATCATCTTCTCACTCAGTATTCTTTCCTTAATCTCAAATTTATTTGTTATTATTTTTGAGTTCCTTTTTTACTTTCTTTATACTCTTTTATTTCCAGTTTTTCCAGATATCTGGCTGATATCCTACTGTTGCCTGTTTCCCGTTACGCACAATCGGTGTCTTGATCACCTTTTGATTTTCCAGAATCTTTTCTGCTTTATCTTCCTCTGCAAGATAAGTAATCAACGCAAGCAGATCTTTATCCTTGCACTCCTGATCGATCAGTTTTTCATATCCTCCGACAGCCTGGCATACCGAATTGAATTCACCTTTACTCAGACCTTTTTCTTTCATATCTACGAACTGGTACTTAATTCCGCGCTCTTTGAAAAATCGTTCAGCTTTTTTGCTGTCGAAGCTTTTCTTGGTTCCGAAAATTTGTATGTTCATTTTTGTTCCTCATATAATTACTCATCATAATAATTCCATTTTAGGGTGACATGCTCCCACCACTTAAATCACAGATTTTGAAGTGAGGGCTTCTTGCTCAATGGCTCTACTGAGCCAAGTATCTACAAGCTATCCTCGCGTGCCCCGCGATTCATTTTTACCCAGTTATGGGATATTTTCATTGTCTGGATACAGACACTTCCCATTTATCCTGCTAACAACATGCGGCGTGCTTCTTCACGTATATTGATTGCCGCATTCAGATCCCGGTCTATCCGATTTCCACATGTACAAAAATATACTCTGTCCGAAAGTTTCAGTTCTTTCTTTACACTACCACATTTACAGCATTTTTTACTGGAAGGGAAAAAACGGTCTACACGTACCAATTTCTTTCCTCTCCATGTCAGCTTATATTCCAGCAATTCCCGAAACTTTCCGTAACCGTTATCCATGACACTTTTCCCAAAATGCATACACTGGCTCATTGCTTTCATATCAATATCTTCTACTGCAACAACATCATATGTCTCTGCCATTTCATGACTCAGCTTATGTAAGAAATCTTTCCTCTGATTTCGGATTTTTTCATGACATAATGCAACACGTTTTTTCTGTCGGTAATAATTATTGCTTCCTTTCACGCAATGGGATAACTTTCTTTGTTCCCTTGCCAGCCGCTCCTCACTTTTTCTGAAGTATCCTTCATTTTCCTTCTGTATATCTTCAGAAAACACAGCCATTCCATGCATTGCATAATCAATTCCTAGTATCTTTGCGTCTTCATAATCTAATTCTTCTGCTTGGTTTTCACAGTCAGTTTTTTCATATAATAGACTTGCATAATACTTTCCAGATGGTTCCATACTTATTGTTACAGATTTCAGGCAATATTTTTCTGGAATATCACGATGTTTTTTCATACGGATCCATTTCAACTTCGGTAGTTTTATCTGATGATCTTCTACCTGAATATTTCCATTGACCACATTTGTCGTATAGCTTTTTCGGCTCCTGTGTTTTGATTTGAATTTTGGAAAGCCAATCTTTGGATCCCTGAAAAAATTCTTATATGCCTTTTCCAGATGCATCTGCACATTTGCAAGTGCCAGGGAATCCACTTCTTTCAAAAATGGATATGCTTTTTTATACATCGCCGGTGTATTTCGCAGCATTTTTTTCGTTGCTTCATATTCCCGTATCTTATCATTCAACATCTGATTATATAAAAAACGACAGCAGCCAAATGTTTTTGCGAGCAGAACTTCCTGCTCTCTGTTTGGATATATACGAAAATGGTAAGCTATATTCATCTTTTTTTCTCTCCCTGCGTCTCGATATAATTACGGATAACATCAATCGGTGCACCACCCGCTGTCAACAGGCAGAAACTTTGACTCCAGAATGCTTCCTTCCAAAGTCTTTCCCTGATCTGTGGATATTCCTTTTTTAACAAACGACTGCTTGCACTTTTATACGCATTGATAAATTTACTGAGTTCTGATTTTGGCTGTGCTCGAAACATAACATGCACATGATCAACATCATGATTCCATTCTTCCAGTGTGATTCCATAATCAGGTGCAATACGTTCCCAGATCTCTTTTGCACGTTCCGAAATCGGATCATCTATTACTTTTCTTCGGTATTTTACAACCATGATCAGATGATAATACATCAAATATACTGAATGTGCATTATGATCCATTTTGTCCATATAGTCAGTCCTTTCTATCCTTTCGACTGATTATAGTATACCACACTTCGCATTGCAGAACAAGCGTTCTATCTTCTTTTTCTGCAATTCATCTCCCACCTATAGAGGAAGGAGAATTCTTGCTAACTTTTGTTAAATTTTTGGGGTGTTTGCTTTGCATTAGTTTTAAAAAGCTCCATTCTTTTTTAGAACGGAGCCTTGTGATATACACCTCAGGTGATTTTCTTAAAAACAAATCATTTATTTCCGAGAATAACTGCTATCTTAATTTCTTTTTCTGTATCACTAAGATCAAATTCTCCTCCATCTTCTACCATAACATGCACTTCATATAATGTATCCTCTGTAAGTTTATCCGGCAATGTTCCATCTTCTTCCTGAATATGCCATAACTCTGCAGGAACTTCTTTTAATTTATTCTCTTTATCATATGCATATAATGTAAATGTATCTGCTTTTCCTGCAATTCCTTTCATTCGTATTGCCACAGTAGTATTTGGATGTACATTTTCTACTGTAATCGTATTCAGCCAGCCTGCAACATTTCCTTTCCCGCCGGCTTCTGTAAATTCTTCTTGTGTTAGTACATTTCTCTTTGCCTTGTCTAAATCTACTTTTCGATAAGGCATCTCCGGCAGATAAACAAATCTGTCCTGCAATCTTAAGAGCTCCAGATATCCTGTCGGGCAATATAATGTATTTCCACTATTTCCTGCATACATGCCGATTGCCATATTGTTGTATCCCGGTTTATCTGAGACATCCATTGTAAATACTGTTTCTCCTGTTTCAAAATCTAACATGATGAATTGCCACATGCCACTTTCCAGATCCTGAACATAACCATAGATATAACCTGTCGCTGTAGAAAGCTTCATCATAGATGTATCACGGATATCGTTTCTGCACCAGATACTCTTCATTTCGTATCCGTCCTTTGTCTTAATGGTATCGACACGCTCTACTCCCGGCACAACCATCTTATTTCCCTTCTTCAACCAGTTTACATCGTAAATATTTTCATAGGTCTGTATAGAAGAATCGTTGTCTGCGTCCGCAAGTTTAGCACTTCCGGCTCCAAACCAGTTACATACGATTGTGCTGACTGTACCTTCTCCGTTATCATATACCATTGCTGAATTTTCTACCGACACCTGCATATTTTTCGGAAGCTCATCGATTACCGGCATGCTTGCCACTATTTCCCCGGTCTTCATATCTAATGCCAACAGATTTACCGGATCCTGATTATCTGTAAACATAACTAATTTGCTTGTCAGAGATGGTGAACATCCACCTCCCCAGGCAAGACCTCCGCCTGTAGTTTCATCTCCCTCTTTGCTGTCTTTCGCTCCCACGCTTTCATATGGGGTACACCACTGCACCTGTACACCATCTTTTGCATTTAATAAATAACAATTTTGATTCGTTAATATAACTGCACCTTCCTTTGACGATGCAATTCCATTCTCTGCACCTTCGCCAGGCTCCAATTCATATACAAATGTAGATTCTTTCAGATCAACATGTTCTCCCTTTAAGATGGCATCAATTGCTGCCCTTGAAATGTATCCCATTGCACCTTGCTGTTTACGTTCCGGATAAATACGGAAACCGCCTGTAGCAAACCATAAATTTCCTTCATAGTCAAAAACTACAGATAATAAGTTCTGATCCAATGTTTTCCCTGTAATTTCTTCTGCCGCTGCTTTAATATCAATATCCAGCACTTTTTCAAATTCCGGAAGGACATTTCCCGCATCATCTGTTGCTTTCAACATAAGCACATGGTTGTTGCTTGTCGGACATACCAGGCGATTGCTCTCATCTACGAATGAATATGAGCTTTGTATCACATATCCTCCGCCATCATGCTTTGCCGGTGAAAAATAACCTTCTGTCTGTGTTTCATCCGCATTAATATCACGGATAGCCAGTCCTCCTTGAAATGGAACAACAGCATGTCCATATGTATCAAAAAATACCGCCGGAGATGCATTTGGATTTACTTTTTCATAAGAAACATTAATCTCCGGATAAATATCAACCGGTAATACTTCATCTGTCGTATCTGAATTATAACAGTCCTGATGAACATTGGCATCACTCTTTGCCATATATGGATTATCATCAATTACTTTTGCCGTAATCGGCTTAATTGGAACAACTGCATTTTCTTCTGTTGTCTTCTGCTCTGATTTTGCCTCCTCTGTCTTTGATGTACCATTTGCACATCCCGATGTGAGCGTAATTGCAGATATAATAAACGCTAATAGTATTTTTCTTCCTTTCATTTATACTTTCCTCCTTTTTCCAGCCTTTGTCATCTACTGCTTTTATTATAAAAAAACACTTCTTGTTTTCAATCGCTCTGTCACGAATAGTCAAAAAATAGCACGAATTGTAAATCCGCCCCGTAGTTTGTCTATCTGTTTTATGTTAAAATAAACGCATGAGAGAAAGCTTTTATATATTTCTTATTACGTATACTTCTTCCGCGACAGCCATTTCTGATCAATACACTTCACTTCCCCATCAAACCGGATATGTAAATGCACACCGCCAGATCTCTGATTAATCTTCTCCACAATTCCATGTCCGAATTTCGGATGTGTCACCGCATCGCCAAGCTTATACTGTACCACTTCATCCTTTCTCTTCTGTGCAGTCTTCAGTTGCTGATAAGTATCCCGGACCGGCACGGACTTATCATGAATCCTGTTCTTTAATACCTTATCGTAGTCATGATTCATAAGCGCTTCGCCCGCCTTATAATACGGCGTCGGCGCCGCTCCGATAAGAGAACAGCAGTATTTCCACGCGCGTGATCCGACGAAGCGGAAAAGTGTTCCGTTACGACCGGAAAAACTGATCCGTTGCTAGCGGAATCGGTGATCCGATGAAGCGGAATTTGCAGTCAGATACAAAAAACTTGCCACCTGCTACTTCTTACAAATGCATGGCAATACATAAAACTTGCCACTGACAGCATCTCTTGCATACTATGGTATAAAAAATGTGGACTGGCACCTCTTTTTTCAGGAACCTGTCCACATTTTTATTTTCTTTTCCGTATATTCACCTGTTATATCTTATGCAGTCCGGAATCTATTTTTTATATTCAACCTCGAATGATCCAAGTTCATATCCATGAACGCTTCCCTTTACCTCTCTGGATACAAGCTCTACTTTCTGTTCAAGATGTTCACTATATACTCTTGTTGTCAGAACCGTTTCCCCGTTATTAATGAATATCTCAATGGCTGATGTATCCGAAAAGATGGTAATATCCGAAAGCTCTTCCACCTTAGCAAAGCGCTGCTTTCTTCCACGTCCGCTTTCTCCCATCGATAAGGTAAAAAGCCCGTCCTTCCAGCTTATTGTAACATCTTCACGAAGCTTAAGCTCCAGATTTTTTGCTTCTTCCACGTCAAGTCTCAGTTCAAAACAGCAGTCCGCAGGCGCCCACTTTGTAAATGCTTCCAGTTCGCAGGTAAATGCATTTTTACGCAGATCTTTCATCTCCTTTAATGGATGCTGTAAGATCTTTCCATCTTTCCATTCCAGTTCTCTTGGCATGGTAAGTGCATGGATCCAGTCATATGCAACCGTTGCATCATTATCATAATCTGCATCCGGAATCCCCATCCAGCCAATCAGGATTCTTCTACCCGCTTCATCTGCAAATGTCTGTGTCGCATAGATGTCAAATCCTTTGTCAAATTCCTGAAATTTTCCAAAGCTGTATGATTTGTTCTTCAGGTCAAACTCTACCGGAAAATATCCACACTGGTACACATTCTGGTAATCATATCCCTTCTGATCTACTCCCTGTGGACAGCATGTCATAATCTGCTGGCCGTCAATCTCGAACAGATCCGGGCATTCCCACATATAACCAAATGGCTTTGCTGTCCGCACCGTATCGTACCATTTCCAGTGTTCCAGATCGTCGGAACAAAACAAAAGTGCACAGCCATAAGATTCCGCATCACGGCCTCCCTGGATCATATAATAACGGCCGTCTTTTTTATAGATTTTTGGATCTCTGACATGCTTGGACATATTCACCGGATAATCATCATTGGTCATTACAAGCTTCTTGTATGCAATATTCTTTCCATCCGGACTGAATACGTGAATCGTATTCTGTTCCCGTCCATTCATGATATAATCATAATCTTTATCCCAGAGTTTTACATTTCCTGTGTAAAAATAGTGAATTCCATCTTCACAGGTATAGGCTGATCCGCTATATACACCGTCTCTGTCCCATTCTTCGTCCGGATAAAGGAACGGCTCTTCTTCTTTATAATGAATCCAATCCTTTGTTGTGTAATGTCCCCAAAGCTTCGTTCCCCATCCGGCAAGAAATGGTGTATATTGGAAATAAATATGATTCACACCCTGAAATTCACACAGACCATTCGGATCATTCATCCAGCCTGTCGGCGGCATTATATGAAAGTGAAGTCTGTTTTTATCTTTTTTTACATTCTCCCTCATACTTTCATGCTTCGGATATTCTGTTAAATATGTCTCTTTGTTCATCTGTTCCTGTCCACCTTATCCTTACACGATTTCAGCCATCTTATCATTTTTTGCAATATGTTTTTCTTCTGTTTTGATGGTCTTTCCTTCCGGAAGCTCTGTGAAGATAACAAGAATCTCCGGAGAGTATCCATGCTTCTTCACCAGGTCGATGTCAAATCTGATAAGTGCTTCTTCTGCTGTTACTTCCTGTCCTTCTTTTACAAGTGTCTCAAATCCTTCACCGTTCATATTGACGGTATCTACCCCGCAGTGAATCAGGATCTCTGCTCCATCTGCAGTTGTAAGTCCGATTGCATGTCCGGTTGGATATACGAGTGATACGGTTGCCTTACATGGTGCCATAACGGTTCCGTCTTCCGGAAAGATAACGACACCGTCTCCAAGTACCTTGTTTGCAAATGTCGGATCTGTCGATGCTTCGATATCTTTTACTGTTCCCTCTGCTGCTGCATAGACTGCACCAGGCTCTTCTGTAATAACTGCCTTTGTTGTATCATTTTCTTTTGTATCGTTCTTTTTGTCATTTTTATTCTTATCCGGTGCTGACCACATTTTTCCAAAGATGACTGTACATACAAATCCAATCGTAATCGCGATTGCATGTGCAATGATGTAGTTAATGTACCCGTGATGTGCCGGATTAGCAATTGCCATTCCAGGAAGTGCAGTTGTACCGAATCCAAGAGCAGTAAGCTTTGAATAGTATACATATGCACCTGCAACTGCACCACCGATACATCCACCGATCAGTGGAAACTTGTAACGTAAGTTTACTCCGAAGATTGCCGGTTCACTGATACCAAATAATGTCGAGCAGAAACTTGGAATACAAAGCTCTCTGGCTTTTAAGTTCTTCCAGTTCAGGGAAAGATAACCAAGTACCGCACCACTTTGTCCAAATAAAGCTACAGACATCAGTGGATTTAAAAAGTTTGTTCCTGTCGATGCAATAAGCTGTGCTTCTACCGCACCGATAATGTGATGAAGACCTGTGATAACTACGATCTGCTGAACTCCGGCAAATAACGCATACCCGAATGCTCCCAGATGTTCTGTACCCCACATCAGTCCGTCTGTGATTCCATTAGAAAGAATTCGTCCTGCCGGGCCTACAAGTGTAAAAAGTAATACCGTAGAGATAAATACTGTCAGCATTGGTGCAACCAGAAGCTTGATTACATCCGGAATTACCTTATTGAAGAATTTATCCAGTTTTGCAACTACAAATCCCATCATAAGCGCGATGATGATTCCTCCCTGGAATCCTACCATCTCAATCTTCAGTCCGAACAGACGGATAACTTCTATATCAACGGTTCCCTGTGCAGCCTGGTAAGCATTGGCAAGAGAACTGTCTAACATGATTGCTCCGATTACCATACCAAGAACCGGATTCCCGCCAAATCTTTTTACGGCTGAATAGCATACTGCCATTGGAAGGATTGCAAAGATACCTGTAGACGCAAGACTTACCAGCCGGTTGATCGCATATAAGGTATCATGTGTCTTTACTACTTCAAGTCCGCCAAGGACGCTTGTAATTCCCATCAGAAGGGCTGCTGCAAGAAGTGCCGGCATGATTCCGATAAATACATCAGATAACGCTTTGATCACTGCCTGAAGTGGATTCTGCCTCTTCGCACTTTCTTCCTTCAGATCTCCCAGTGACATATTCTGTGTATTCGTATACTCGGCAAATACCTCATATACATCATTCACTGTTCCAGCTCCCAGGATCAGCTGTAACTGATTACCTGCTATGAACGCACCTTTTACTTTGTCGATATCTTCCAGTTTTTCAATATCTGCAAGATCATTATCTTTCAATACGATCCTGAGTCTGGTTGCACAGTGTGCTGTTCCCTGGATATTATCCATTCCACCAATATTGGCTACGATCTGTTTTGATATTTCCAGATACTCATTGTTCTTTCCCATTTCTCTTCTCCTTGTATTGTTTTGTTTTGGAACCGGTTCCGTTCCTATGTTTTTATTATATACATCAGCTTTTGTATGTCAACACAAAACGTCACTGCAATTTCATTTTCGGAAACGGTTCCAAAAATTGATATCTAAATTTGTCTATATTGCACAAAAGCGGGTCTGTCAAATTGACAGATCCGCCTGATTCTCAGTTCTCTTTTACACTTTTTCTTTCTATAATTTCATACGGGTTGACCTGAAGCGGGCTTACCGGCTTTCCTAAAATCATCTGGATCATCGACTCAGCACTGATCTCCCCCCAGTTCTTCCAGTCAAATTTTACCGTCGTAAGTGGCGGCTGTAACAGTTCTCCTGCTTCGTAATCGCCAAATCCTACCACGGATACTTCTTCCGGTATCCGTATACCTTTCTCTGACATTACTTTGTACACGCCAAATGCGATACGGTCTGTTGCGCATACGACTGCCGCCGGTGTCTTCATATGATCTACAAATTTCTGTACATTTTCAATTGCATTTTCATAAAAGAACGTTGTCTCTATGACTTCTTTTGGCTTTTTCTCACAGGACATAAGTCCATCGATCACTCCATGGCGTCGTTCTCCTCCTACTGCCGGGTCATCTTCAGGTACCCAGAGCATATAAATCTCCTTGAACTTACGTTGTCCGATATAATTACCCACCGCATATCCTGCATTGTAATCATCATTAATGACAGAATTCTCTCCCGGGAAGCGTTGTCCAAGAAACAGGATTGGAATTTTTAACTTCTTTACTGCTTCTTCGTATTCTTTTGTGCTTCCCGTCGCAAGAACCATAATTCCATCTACATTCATATTCTTCAGCCGTTCGATACAGCGTATTTCTTCTTCGATATCATTTTCCGTATGCATGATAAGAGGTGTATAATCATTTTTCTTAAGATAGGCAACGATTACTTCTACAAGTCTCGGTGTTGTTACCGAGTTAAATCCAGGTACCGTAAGTCCTATGATCCGGCTCTCTTTTGCATTCAGCCTTGCAAACAGATTCGGCTCATAATTATTTTCTTCGATGATTTTTTTTATCTTCTGGGCCGTTGCATCTTTGACGCTTCCCCCGTTCAGATATCTTGATACAGTACTTTTTGCCACACCGGACATCTGGGCTATATCATTTATTGTCAGTTTTTTTTCCAAATTATTTTCCCCCATAGCGTCTATTTCGAACCTGCTTATAATACAGAGAACCTGCCAGTGACAGCTTCTTTCGGACACATGCCGATTCAAAATGTCTTAATATGTATTATACTCTTCTTTGAAATTTCCTGTCAAATTATCTCCTGTCCGAAATAGAGGATTCACACAAAGATTTTCAAGGGTTTGCGGAGAATTTAATAACAAAATATAACAGTTATTAAATCTCTTAAAACAGGTGAAATCTCAATCGGGATTTCTTTCTGCAGACGCTGCCGCAGGAATTGGTCTTCTCTCATTTTTCTCTTTCTACGCTATAATATAACTGTTTTGGACTCTTTGGCTTATCTGGAATACTCAACTTAATTACGCCAGCTTCTACTAATGGATTTACATACGTCTGTATAGCATAAGTAACAGAATTTAACCCCAGATAATCACAAACTTCCTTTCTTGTACGCGGTGTTTTACAAAATACTATTAAATTATTTGTTTCTTCATCATTTGACATATCTTCATAATCATTCTTTGATTCTTTATATAGTTTTACAATAAAACTTCCTCTTTCATCCAAGAATTCTGGCTGTCTTAAGTTATATTTCTCCATTTCCATTCGGATTGTTGGAATTCCCGAATACCTGTTTTCTGTTATTCCCAATGTTTCAAGTGCCGATGCAAGTACCGGATTTCTTGTATCCGGTTGAATTTTTCCTAATTGGTCAATAGTGATTCTTCCATATAATCCACCTGGATTATGTATTTCAATCCTGTCTTCAAACATTATAAGTTGAATCGGCATTCCTTCTGTATGAATACTATAATCACGATGTACTAATGCATTTATAATAGCTTCTCTAACCGCTGTTATTGGATAGTCTGTTCTGTCAGTTCTTCGTCCGGTTACTTACATAATCATATTATATTATTCGTAAGCGCTTAGTTTTTGGGTAACTAGATATTCTCCGTTTCCTACCTCATAATGATAGAAGATATCGTTTGTGGCAGAACAGGTATGCGTAAATCTATCGATGGATTATGCGCAATTATTCAGGAGCAGTTCTCTATGGAAATCGACCATTCGCTCTATCTATTCTGTGGACGCAAATGCGACAGGATTAAAGCTATCTTAAAAGAGTCCGACGGAATTGTTATGATCTACAAAAGACTCACCGCCCAAGGCTCTTACCGGTGGCCCCGGGATAAATCAGAAGTCCGGAATCTCACTTGGAGAGAGTTCGACTGGCTGATGTCAGGCATCGATATCGAGTAAATGCTCAATAGCGAGTACCTTAACATTTTTAGGCGGCTGCTTTGCAGCCACCTAGATTTAAGCTTTGCGAATCTCTGCTGGAAGTTTTCGCGACCAAGGCAGAAGATTTTCCAAAAAGGAACAATCTTTCTCGTCTGTGTGTCTCGGAATCTCTTCCAAAAGATGGGAGTAGTAGGATACAAGAAAGAGTATAGCTATATCTATAATAGAAATGCCATAGCTTAATTCCATCTTTATACGCGGAACACTAAAAACACCTTTATAATCTCGACCGAATATTCTGCCAGTAAAGTAAATAATCTAGGCTAAAATCTATCCCCTGCTCGGTGTATGGATTTTAGCCCGGATTATTCATATATGATTAATTATTTTCCAATCTACACTAATAATTAAATCCTCAAAATCTAAAGCTTATTACATCATGATAAATTACATTTTTTCAGTAAAGCTCATCAGCTATCTCATTCGAGATATTATATTTTTTGTTCTTCGATTTTCCCTCCTGCTTTTTACAACCCCCCTAAAATAAATATATCTTTTTTCTGTATACATCAATAAACGATTTTACTGCTTTCATTATTTACAACTTATTCTTATCATTCCGCCCTTTCCAAATTTTCCACAGCATGCTGTATTCTTAACTTATCTGAAACATGCCCCCATCTACCAATCAATTTTTCATTTAACTTTTTCACATCTTGAAAACCTAGTTCCAAAAGCAAATAATATTCTAATATAAATACTAGTGTTTTATTATATATCGTAATTTCTTCATCATTTAAAACCAGTCCCTTTTCCTTAATCTTTTCATCATAATGTATATAATAATTTCTTGTCCTAGCTATCACACTAGGAAATTCTTCTCTTTTTATATTTCCTGTATCAAAATATATTTGAAACTCTGCTATTAATAAATCTGCGAGTCGGCTTTCTAAAGTTACAAATTTTCTCGAATTAGCCATTAATAATTTTCTTTCTCTTTCCTTCACTTCCTCTGGTCTATCTTTTAATATTTCATTATCAACTCGCCATTTAAATCCTTCTAAATCATTAGTTGTAAACCTAGAATGATAGGTTTCCAATGCCTGTACAAGATTTAAAAACATACGTCTTCCAGAAATTTCCCCTTTACGAAATAGTTCCATATATAATTCAATAATTGGTTCCAATTTTTTATACTTTTCAAAATAATAGTTAAAGCTATTATTTTCTCGTAACTCCGTAAGAGTAATAAAACGCCATATATCACTCTTATCTATTTTATCCTTTTCAGCTTCCCTTTTATTTATATAAATAGCATCAATCTTTATCGGCCGTTCAAATTTACTATCTGAGTCATAAATATCACAGATTTGAGAATTCCATCCCCATATCTCTTCTATATAAATTCTTTTCAGTGATGATAATTCAATTAATCTTTTTATTTTCATTAATTCTTCTGTATATTCTTCAAGCGGTCTCTCTTAGCCTTCTCCACCGGATACTTCTCTGCATTCACCCTGATCTTCTCCCGCACGATCTCATCCAGATCCAGTCCGCAAGCATCTGCCAGCAAGACACAATAATTCACAACATCCGCCAGTTCTTCTTTTATTTTCTCCTGTTTTCCTTCATTTAAGACATCTGCGCCACTCCACTGGAATACTTCCAGAAGTTCTGCTGCCTCCAGTGAAATGGAGATTGCCAGATCTTTCGGGTTGTGGAATTGTTTCCAGTCTCTGTCGTCTCGAAATTTTAATATTTCTTTGATTGTTTCTTCTGTCATTTCAATTTTCCTCTTCGATGTATTTACTGAAAATCTCTTATATTCATTATACTTCGCTAACCATTGACGTACAAGAAGAAGTCATATTTCTACGACTTCTTCTAATACAATTGACATTTATCATCAAATAAAGTAATATTCTATACAAAGAAATGGGTTTGTTACCGTACAGCTGTTGCTCAAGCGGGGTGCTCGTTTCTTTTTTATATTCATCGAATTCCAAAAATTCATTTCTAAATCTATCACAAGGTAATTCATGCTGTTTCCTCCTGTTCACTTTTCAGACTCTTTTTACAGATCTTGCAGATTGTTCCTGCCGGTGTAACCAATACCACCTTCGCATATGCCGTGTCACCAATCTTGTCATACAGGCGGCCTGCACTCATAGATTCACCGATGACTGTATACGAACTATTTGCCACATAACCGATCTTCCCAAGTCCTTCATACGTCACTTTGATTGCTTCCTTGTCATATTCATTATCCGGATCCTTTTCTAATCTGACCTTCATACCTTTCTTCAGAAAATCATTTCCGAAGTAGTGTTTTGTTCCTGTCAGGGTGATAAATATTTTTGCCATTGTGTGTGCTCCTTTCACGCTTAAAAAACGTGTTCATCTGAATTTGATTTGTTGTCTTATAATTACTTTTATCTCCCGGAATTCTGTTTTATTCCCTTTGATGTGTATAGTATAATTCAGTTGATGGGGTATAATATTCTCACCTTATTTTTTATTTCCATACATCAAAAAAGGAAATCAACCACAGTCAATTTCCTCTTCTCATCATCAGTCATACAACCTTTTCAACACTTCCAGATCAACCTCAAGCTCCCTGTCACCATCTCTTACCCTGGCAATCACCGGTACCCCCGTTAATCTCTCGATCATTTTCTCATTATCTTCCTGCATCGCTCCACCCGAGTAATGATTCAGAATGATTCCTTTTACATCCATTCCATGATTCCGGATATATTCTACCGTCAGGACAACCGCATTGATCGTGCCAAGTCCGGCATCTGCGATCACTAGAGTATTCAGATGCAGCATTTTCACAATGTCTTCCAGCAGGATCTCATGCTCTTCATCCCAGCGGATCGGACATACAATGCCGCCGCTTCCTTCTACCGTGACATAATCGTACTCTTTCTTTACCCTGTCAAAATCTGCTTTTACCGTTTCCGGATCAACCGGATTCCCTTCTATTCTGGCAGCCAGATGCGGAGACACCGCATTTTGATACAGATATGACAGTAAGCTGCTGTCTTCCTGTGTGATACCGGCAATCTTCTTTACATAGCCTGCGTCACTTTCTTCTATGGACTCTGCGCCTGATAAGGCGGCCTTATAATAGCCTGCATGGATTCCTGCATCCGCCAGCTTTTTCACGATTAATGCTGTGACATACGTCTTTCCTACATCTGTGCCGGTGCCCGTCACAAATATTCCTTTTGCCATAATCTCATGCCCCTTTTTTTATTAACTCAGATAAAATCCGCTTTTCCGCATTCTAAGTCCCACACCGGCTGCCAGCAGACATAATACAAAATCTCCAGGCATATCTAATGGGAAGCAGGACAAAAAGATCACGCCCAGCGTTGCCGGTGTATGTGCATAAAAGTTCAAGATTATGAATTTATACACGATTCCGATTGCATATGTCACAACAAATCCTGCAAGACAGGCAAGCAGATAGTTCTTGTAACTTGCTTTCAGCTTTTCGCATACTTTTCCGGTTACATATGCGCTTACAATGAATCCGACCAGATAACCAAAGCTTGGCCGGAATATGTATCCGATTCCTCCGCCTGCTGCAAAGATTGGTACTCCGACAAGTCCCAGTAATACATAACATCCTACAGATATTGCTCCCTTATCAGCCCCCAGAATCAATCCTGCAAGCAGTACGAAAAAGAACTGAAGTGTGAAATAATCCATATATGGAACCGGGATCTGGATAAATGCTCCTATGGCAACCAGCGCCGCGAACATTCCGCATAATACCATACTTACGGTGGATAATTTTTTTGTTTTTGTGTTCATTAAATTGTTAACCTTCCTTTCAGTTTATGGTTAACAATTTATCGTATTTCGCTTTGATTGTCAACTTATTTTTCTCGCAAGTTTACAATCGTGTTCTTGTTTTGCTAATTCAGAATCCATTTCCTACTCCCCATACTGCTCCATAAGCCTCCGGGCCTCTCCCCGCATCTGCTCCACAACCTCATCCGGTCCAATGATCTTAACTGCCTCCCCCAGCGAGAATACCCATCCCAGGAACTGTTTGCTCACATGCACGTCCACATTCACCCGGAAATGATCCTCATCTTCCGGAATCATCATCACATCTTTCCCGAACCGGTCAATGATCACGCCCGCAAGGCTGTTATTTACCAGCATCTTTACAGACGTTTCCTTTCCCCTGAACATTCCGAAACTCTTCTTGGCATAATCCGCCATATCCAGCTTCTTAAAGTGTTCTTTTCCCTCACGGGATTCATCCGACATCCGGATATGCAGCATCTTGTCCACCCGATAATGCTTGATCAGCTGCGCCTCTGCATCATATCCGATCATATAATAATTCTCATCATCCCAGGACAATCCCCACGGGCTGATATGATACCATGCTCCTCCGTGACGCAGTTCCATCTCTTTCTTCACATTCCACTGGAAATACTGGAACTTGATCTTCTTATTTTCAGAAATCGCATTGTGGATTGCATCGACAGTATAATAGATGCTTTCATTCATCGTCTTAATTCTTCCGGATACATACACCTGTCGCTGCAGCCTCTGTGCATCGTATTTGCTGACCAGCTTTTCCAGCTTTTTTATCAGTGTGTTGGTCTTCTTCTCTGTGATGAATTTGGAAGACTGGATGGAATCTACCAGAAGCTTTAATTCCGGCAGTTCGAACGGGCGGTTGACTACGCGGTAATGATAGCGGTTGCCGATGGGTTCGCCCTCTACCTCGATCCCGAGTACAGACAGATCACGCAGATCTGCATAGATTGTTTTGCGATCTGCGGTCACTTCGTATTTTCCCAGTTCTTCCATGATTTCCGGCATGGTAATATAGTGTTCGTCATCTGTATTTTCCAGCATGATCTGTGCGAGACGGTATAATTTTAGCTTTTGATTTGTTCCTTTTGGCATAATCACATCTCCTCCACCAACATCTCCTGATACCCGGCAGTCCCATACTCTTCGATCCTATCCACCACCGGTTTCAATCTCCTATCCGTAATCCGCTCCAGTATCTTCATACGCTTCGGCGATATCACTTCCTCTGACCTGCACTTCTCATAATCCGCCGTTTCCATATGCCAGTAATGAAATTCTCCCTTATAATACTGTGATAATTTCTGTGCGATCAGTATTCCTTCCGGGTCAAGGTCGCCCGCATAATATACCCGGATTCCCGACTTTGCAAATAGATCCAACACCATCAGACCTGCCAGTCTTGGCTGTCCATTCATGCACATATATGCTCTTCTTACGTTTCCTGATTTCTCTTTTCCACACAATACCGCAAAAACAGACGGATTTTCCACAATATAGATCTCATCTTGTGGACAATGAAGCGACTCCCACTCCGTAATCACCGCAAGCGGGACCTGTACAATATGCTGCTCACTCGCAAATCCCTCCATGCCTTTATGAAGATTTCCGTCTTTCTTGACCGCCTGTACCTGATATAACATTGCATAATTTGATATATCATCCAGCATAATTCCGGCCGTCAGGTAACTTTTCTGACGCTTATACGCCGGAAATATCTCCGAGGACTCTATCTTAATTTCTCTGATTTCCAGATCCATCTGTATCATCTGATACAGGAAATTTCCTGCTGCAGTTCCATTGTCAAATGCATGCGGATTTCCCGTCAGCATGGCTGCAAATACAGCCAGATACAACTTATCACTTTGACGATATGGCAAATGATTGTACATTTCTGCTCCAAACCGCAGCGCACAATCCCATTCTGCAAGTTCCTGACTGTCACTGTCTTTGACAATATTCCTCAGTAATTCTGCCGCCTTCTCTATCTCAGTTCCTTTATAGTCTTTCAAAAACTTCTGCCAGATTTTCTCTTTTTCCCGTTCTCTCAAAAATTTCTGTTCCTGTTTTCCAAGCAAGGGTTCTCCGAAAAAATTCTCCAACAGACATTCCGGTGGGATATCTTTATAGCGGCTTGCTTTCAGTGCCTGCCGGAATTTTTCTGCAGACACTGTCACACTTTTCTGTCCATGAAAAGACTTGCCAAAGAATCCCTCCAGTTCTTCGATATCCTGTGATTTCAGATTCTTCAGAACTACTTTACCACCAAATCTTCCATAAGAACTGTATTTATCACGAAACCCTTTCAGAACTTTTTCCCAAACTGGACTTTGGTGGAAATATGTCAGGCATTCTTTTTTTATCTTCTCAAGTTCTTGTTGCTCACTCTCATTCATTGCTGTCCAATCTCGGCCCCTCTCTGCTCTACTTCCTCTTCACGTTCCAACAATTCTTTCTTCTTTCCATTCCACAGATACGGCATAACCGTCACGAATTTTGCATTGCCCGGGCGGATCAGCTGATAGATCGCCAGTGCATCCAGTGTATCACAGTCGCCCCACAGAACCTGCGAGTTAATGATAAAGTCAAATCCGAACTCTGTCATCAGGCGGAACATATCGCGGATATTCTTATTATCCACTCCGGCAAATGCTTCATCCAGCGAGATCAGTCTTGGTGCATCTTCTCTGCCTCCCTGATACTTCGCTACAACCGCAGAGAATAACGGTATATACATGGACATCGCTTTTTCTCCACCACTGAAGGTTCCGAATACACTGTTTGTCAGTTCTTTCTGACGTTCTCCGTTCTTCTGTGAGAACAGCTGGAATTCAAACCATTTACGGTAATCCAGTGTATCTTTCATAATCTGATAGAAGGATATCATTCCGGCACTGTCTCTTGCATTCCTTCTCGCTTCTGCTACTTTTGAACGGAAATGTGCCGACAGCCGGGAGGCTTCTTCTTCGCTCATCAGACGGTAATCTTTCTTTAACAGGTCCACCAGTTCTTTTGTATCCAGTTGGTCTTCCTGTTCTGCCGTCTTACTTCTCCATCTGAGGCTGAGTTTCAGACCGCTGGATGTGTTCATCCCATTCATCAGGGAATTCATCTTCTGTACCCATGTGTTGGATGCATTGATCTTTCCACGGATCTTCCGGCTTACCGTATTGGCAAGAATGTCTTCGAACAGTTCCCTGTCACCGTCTTTGATCAGATTCTCCAGTTCTTCAATGTCTTCTTCCAGATGTGTAAGGAGACTTGAAAATGATATCTTTACCCCTTGGTATCTGGCCGAAATATCCAGTCGTTTTGCCGGGAATTCTGTCTGCTCTGCTTCTGCAAATAATTCATTCTGCATCAGATGATAATCGGTCAGAAATCCTCTATTTTCAAAATATACTTTATTCAGATCACGGATCACACTGTCTTTATCCAGTGTTTTCACGTCAGACTCCAGATAGCTCCGTACATGTCCGGCATCATCCGGTATCTCTTCCGGTATTTCCACATAGTGCAGACTCTTCTCCTGCTCATAACATTCTGAAAAATATGCCGTCTTCTTTTCATATTCCTCAATTCTCTTCCGACCCTCTTCCAGACGCAGGGTCAGCTGTCCAACTTCGTCTTCTTCATGCGTCTGTCTGCTTACACATATGCGCAGTCTTTCTGGATATTCCTGAAGCCACTTGATGCATGCGTCCAGACGGTCTTTGATTTCTTCGTAATCGGTCAGACGTAATTGTTCCTGAATAGAGGTCTGTTCTTCCGTCTTTCTCCGGAGTTCTTTCTGAATCTCGAACAGATCATACCGGATCTGTTCCATATCTGCATCCAGATCTTCCAGATGTTCTTTCCTCTCTTTCAGATATTCCAGGCTTCTGAGGAACATTTCATGTGCTGCAATCAGACTAATCAGATGCTTTCCATATTCTTCCGCTGCACTTTTTGCTTCTTTGAATACTTCATAAGAACAGGTCAGATACAGAGAATCCGCAATTTCCAGTGCTTTCTTTTTCTTCTCTTTTAATATTTCGAGCAGTTCACGGATCCTCTCTTCTAATTTATCACTTTCCCGTCTGATCTGTTCACATGCCCGTTCCTCCGCACGCATCATCTGAAGGGCTTCCCGCATATCTGTATCTTTTGGAAGATTCTCATATTCCTGTCTGAGAATGACTTTTCTTTCGGATAACTTCCGATACATTTCTTCCAGTTGCTGTAATACTTCTTCCAGCCCTGCGATTCTCTGTCTGCAGGCTTCCATCTTTGCCTGTCTGTGTCTTTCACGGGCCTTTGTTCCAAGGAATCCGGCCTCATATTCTCCGGTTACCGTTCCTGCAAGTACTCCCATCCGGTAGGTACCGTCTTCTGCAATCGTAATTATACTTTCGTTATCATATGCAATACTTCCAAGAATTCCCGTCAACCGCTGATTGGAGAAAATGTCATTGACTTCTTCGTTCAGTTCCAGTACGTCTAACAGACTCTTTCCTGGTTGCAGCTCTTTCTGAACATTTTTGCAGCTAAACAGATAATGATCTTCACATCCCTGTTTCAAATGCAGAACCTGCTCTTTGTATTGTTCATCAATCACCAGCGCATCCAGAATTCCCATTTTCAATAATGCTTCTTCCAGCCGGTTGCAATCTTCTTCATCCAGATTGTCTCCGAACTCTATAACTTTATAAAACTCCTGGTACGGAATTTCAAGTGCATCCAATCTCTGACGGTTACGGATGACCGCTTCCGAGCGCTCCGGCTGTGGTTCTTTCTGATTCTCCCATTCCGTCAGTTCTGCTTTCACTTCTTCTAGTTCTTTTTCTGCTGTTTCTTTCTCTGCCCTGTTCGAAGAAATCCCAGATTCAACATCCGCATTTTTCCCGATCCACACATCTGCAATCTTCTGACGAACCTCTGCAAAATCAGATGTCTCTTCATAAGCTTCTGCAAATGTGCTTAACTCTTTTAGTAATTCTTTTTCCAGTACCAGTTCCCGATTCGCACCATTCCACTGATATAGAGCTTCTTTCCATTCATTCTGTGTCTGTACAAACACAGCCTCCAGTTCTGATACTTTTCTCTGAAGCGTATCCAGTTCACGGATCTTTTTTTCTCTTTCTTTGATCAGGTCGTCTTTCTGTCTTTCCAGACGATCCGTCTCTGCAAGGATTTCTGTTCCTTCATTGATTTTTTCTTTCGTATGCTCATATTGCTGCTGATGTAATTCGAACTTATATGGTTCTTCCGGATGCTTTTCCAGTTCTTCTTTCATAAATGCATGTTCTTCGAAAGCCATGATATCTGCCTCGTCCTGCATCTCTTCTATGAGTTCTTCCAGTTCTTTTTCTTTCTCATACTTCCGGTCTTCTTCTGCTTTGATCTGATTCTGTGCATCCTGATATTGCTCTTGTTTCAGTTCAAGAAAATGCTGCTTTTCTCTTAGATTTTTCTGCTGCCCCTCTAATTCTGTAGTCACTTCTGCTTCTCTTCGTTTTAATGCTACAGCATCACTTTTATTCAGGGACTCCCGTTCTTTTTCCATGGACTCATGTTTTGCATCCAGTTCCTGATGTTCTGCCTGCAACTTCTCGATATTCTGTCTGCACTCGGATAATTTCTTTTCCTGCTCTTTCTGCTGTGTCCTGGCATTTTCTAATTTGATTTCTGCCTGTTCATACCGCTCTGCTTTTTCATATAATAATTTCTGATTATATTTTGAAAATACTCCCTGAATCTTCTCTGCTGCCTGTTTTGCTTCTTTTCTATTCTTCAGATTCATGTTCATGGTATCCATATTTTCAATTGCTTCAGACATCGGACGCAGATCATCATCCGATAATGGCTGAAGCGAATCACTCAGAATATCATTGATCACGGATGGTTTGAAATCCTTGGAAAGCTTTGGTGTCCTGAGCTGGATTAAAAGGTCTATCATTTCCTTATATTCTTCTGCCGTCTCGAATCCGAAGATCTGGCGGTTGACATACTCCATGTAATCGGCCTGTCTGTCAATAACACGGCCGCCTGTCCCAATCCTGTTCTCCAGTTCTTTTTTGGAAAGTGTGACTTTTTCTCCTGTGTCTTTATATAAGAAGAAATCTTTTCCTACCCGTCTTCCATCCGTCAGACTAAAATACCACTTGTCCAGATTTTTCCCTTTTCTCGCCCGGATTCCCATACCGATCGTCAGATATGTGTCACTGTCCTGCCTTTTGAATTCCAGATACAGATAACCGGTCCGCTCCTCGCGTCCATCATCTTCCTCCAGAAGATAACTGCTCATCTTACGGTCTCTGGAACCGAATGGATCCAATCGTTCCGGGCTCATATTGCCATCCAGAAGAAGCGGTACCACGCTCTGCATGGTTACGGATTTTCCCGATCCATTCGATCCACGAAGAAGCATCCTTCCTTTTACAAACGGGAATTCCTGTTCATCATAATACCAGAAATTAATCAGTCCGATCTTATTTGCCTGCCATCTACTATTCATCATTTCTTCCTCCCGCATAATCCTCCGGATAACTTCCCTGTATCTTTCCTGTGAGCGGGCAAATCTTAATCTGATGAGCTGCCTTCTCCTTCCTTATAAACATCCACAATTCCATTGCATCGATCACATTTTTTACAAATTCACCTTCCGGCATCTCACGATAATTTTTTGAAAATCCACTTCCATATTCCTGTTTCACTTCTTTTATCAGATTTTCAAACTCGATCCGATCTGTAAGACAACTTTCATCCGCTGCCGTCTTCCATTCGCCATTCTCAATCTTCTTTCGTATTTCGCCAAAACACAGAAGTAAAATATCGGATATCGAATTATTACCCGGAAATACCGTTCCCATTCTACACTCATCCCCGGATAACAGATACGCACTTCCTCTGTGAATATGCACCTGACAGTCGAAAATCTGTTCCAGTTCTTCGCTCAATCTCCGTCCATAATATTTCAAATATTCAAAATCTTCCGGTGATCCATCTTCTTTATACATGCCCGGCGCAAAGATCAGTCTTTTGTAGACTCTGTGTCTTCTTGCAAATCCACGGTCTTCGTCCACTTCGAACCAGTCACTTTCCTGAAAATCTTCCGGTTTCGTATACTCCATAATATCCTTCGAAAAATTCTTCATAAAGTATCTGGACGCACCTGTATTTTCATAGAGTACTTCTCCGGCCTCATCATCCATGAATGCTTCGTCTTTTCCGTCTGTGACATCAACCATTCCCTGATCTACCGCAAATCGCAGCACACGGATCAGTTTTCTTCGGTTCGTATACAAAGTCCAGTCCGAAATTTCTCCCGGCAGGTTTGCCGTGATATATTCCGTCAGCTGTGACAGGATAAACTGCTCCTGCGCATCCCTGTCTTCCAGAAACATCAACAGGATACATAGATAAGCATACTCTTCTTTTGACGAAAATTTCTGAATGCCCATGAAGCTTTCCGGAATTACCGGAATCTTCTCCATCTTGATCAGGAGAGAATTATCAATGATCTGACATCCCATCTTCTCTGTAGTAAATTTCCGAAGTTCTCCAAGTGCATCTCTTATTTTATAATACATTTCTTTGTCTCTGGATTTTAATACCCATCTTTTATTTAAAAGAACCTCCAGCTCCTTCATCATTCTTCCTCCTGAAATACAATGGACAGCTTCGGCATTGTAAAGTTTCCATCCTCACAATGTACTACACAGTTTTCTCCTGCCTGACTTCTGTCCAATATATATCTTCTTCCATCGTCTGTCCTTGCCGAAAAATCTGCGGATTCCATGGCATCTGACAACCATTTCAAAAGAATCTCGCGAATTCTAGGTTCCAATACAGGCAGTTTATCAAAACATATCTTTCCATCTACTTCCAACGCCTGTAGTTTTTCCGTCTCTTTTTTCTGTTTCTCAAGCAACTTACGTCTTGTTTCCTGCTTTTGCTCTGCTGATTCACGGATGGCGCTTCTCCTGGATTTTTCTCGGTATGTACGCACTCTCGGTTTCAGAGTAATTTCCATTGGCCGCTCTTCGTAGACTCCGATGTTCATGCTGTCTGTCTCACGGATCAGATCTCCTGCAAGATGCTGCGGACATTCCATGCCGAATACCATCGCCGACATCTTATGCGCCTCTTCCACATCCTGACACCGTAGGAACAATTCTGCTACTTTCCGATATTCCTCTTTTCTATTCGCACCCAGTGCATTCTTTTCGCTCAACTGTGCAGCGTATCTTGTAATCCTTCGGATGATATCATTGGTGGCATCAAAAAGTTTTCCCGCTTCATTCTCCTGTCCTTCATTTCCCACGAACCAGTCATAGATGCTCTGATATCGTCCCTGAACTTTCTGCTCTATCAGTTCTTTCGAGATTTCTATCTCCATACGCGGAATTGACAATTCATAATCTATAACTTTTTCAAATACCTGCTTTTTCAGTTCTTCGTTCTGTAAACGCAGATTTTCTTCGATCACTCCGACATTTCTCTGCAGTCCTTTAATGAAGCTTCGCAGATATTCAATCAGCCGGTCCTTGAACACCAGGAATTCTTTCGTATGCATCATCTCTTCCGCCCGGACGCTGTTCAAATCCCTGATATAATCCTGATAATTCTGATTCAGCCGGACAAAATCATTATTCAGATCTGTCCACCATGTGTACACTTCATTCTTATCTTTTCCTGCCATGTCTGGAAAATGCTCTACACTTCTCCTTATGCGCTCCAAAAGTGTCGGTTCTAATGATGCTCCCTCGATGAACAGATTCTCTAACCGGATCACCAGACGCTCTATCTCCACACTGTACTCTGTCATCTGATACCGGTACTTTTTGTTCTTGAATTCTTCGATGGATGCGACCTTTTTTGTATCCTGGATCGTATTCAGGTTCTTCCACTCTGTCAGCATGGTGAGATCCTGCTGGCACTGTTCCAGTCTGTAATCCGCAAAAAGCGGGTCCTGTATCATTTCTTCATAGACCTCTTCCTGATACAGCCAGTATTTTAATTTCTCATAATGCTCGAAAAAGATACGCATGATACAGCGGTATCTGCTTACGTTGTCGGCATTTAAATATTTTGCTTCTGTCAACGGCTTAATTAATTTGTCTGATACCTGCATAGAACTTCTCCTTCTGGTTAATTAAGTTCAGTATAGCACATGCATTGGAAATATATTCCACATATTTCCTGTTTTTTAATCATTCACATAATCATAATAATCCGCTTCGCTGGCAAATAGGATATATTCGCCATCTACCATTCCCATATAACCGTCACCTGTGTTAAAACCTTTCATTGCCAGTTCCTCCATTTCTTTGAAAATAAATGATCTGTTTTCCCTTTTATGTCTATAGTTTATAACATCAGGTGGGGTATAAAATTACCTCCTGTCCTCTGCGCATTAAATCGTATGCCGCAAGACGAAAATAAGGGCAAAAAATTCTTTAAACGAATTTTTTGCCCTTATTGTTCTATCTCTGTACGTTGTCTGACTTATTTTAAATACCGCATCCATGCTCGCCACATGTATGCCCTTCCTCATGGCTGTGCTCATGGTGAGAACACTTTACATCCGTTAAGTGCCACATAGGAAATCAAAAAATTTGCAAACCAGCCAGCTGGTACAGCAAGCCAGACAAATGCAATGCCAAACCGGGGTGCAAAAATCAAAGCAACCGCCAGGCGGATCGCAAGATTTACCATATTGGCGATGAGAAACGGGCGCATGATTCCAAGTCCACGAAGTACTCCATCGGTTGCCATCTTGATACCCATGAAAATGAAAAAGTAACCGAGCCATCTCATGTAATCCCCTGACACCTGATATGCCAAGGCGGATCCATCTTTGCCCAGGAATAACGAAGAAATCTGCGTATGCAGTGTTTCAATGACTACAAAAGCAAGGACTGCAAAACACAGATCTAACACCAATGCTGCGTGATATCCCTTTTTGATACGATCCATTTTCTTTGCGCCAAGATTCTGGGAAACATACGGTGAGACTGCATTTCCGATAGATACAAATATCAAGGAAAAAACATTCTCTACTCTCATCGTTGCCGCATAACCTGCAAGTGCCTGTGTACCGAATGGATTTACAACTGCCTGTACGATCATCATACCGATTGACACTGTAGACTGCTGCAGAACCGAAGGTACAGCAATCCGCAGCATCCGTTTGGATTATTCTTGTAATCTGCTTCAACATTCCGACCGTAGCATTACGGATATCTGCCACAGTGCCGGGTTTGGAAGTCTGAGAACTTTCAATCGCACATTTCTAAATACTTATAAAATGTCTCCGAGAGATTATCGGAAGATGATTTGTGAAGTGTAATCAAGAATAGCCAACGAAAGTGATCGTTTCACTTCCACATTTTTCAACGTTATAACCCATTATAACCCATTGATATTTTTCTTAAAATGGGTTATAATAGATTGTAAGAAACGGGGTGATATTATGGATATCTACAAACGAATTTATGAATTAGAAAACGAAATAGCATCCTTACCACAAGGTTCTATCAACATGAAGAAAATTTACGGCAAAGAGCAGCCTTATCTGCAATGGACAGAGAATGGAAAAAGCAAAAGCAAGTACATTAAAAAGAACGAACGCGAAGAAGTTTTTGCAGGTGTTGAAAGGCGCAAACAGCTTCAAGAAGAATTGAAAGAACTGAAACAACACAGTTCTATTGTTCCACCTAAATCTACAGATTTTGAAACTTCTGTCATTATCGGAGAACGTCTTCTGGCACTGACAAAAGGTGTAAAAAACTGGGGAAAACGTGATTGTTTCAGACAGTTACAGGCATATTTAAACAGTGAGGAAACAGATCGTGTATGCTTGGTATTTGGTCTGCGACGAACAGGAAAGACAACAATGCTGCGTCAGGCTGTTTTAGGAATGACTCCATCACAGTCCGCAAAATCAGCATACATCAAAGCGAAAGGGAGCGATACCATGGCAGCGATGAATCGTGATTTGGGCAAACTCCTTGATCTGGGATATGAATATGTTTTTATTGACGAAGTAACCCTGATGCCCGACTTTATTGATTCAGCAGCACTATTCTCTGATATCTACGCTGCACAAGGTATGAAAATTGTTTTATCCGGAACAGATTCTCTTGGCTTTTGGTTTGCGCTTCATCAGGAACTTTATGATCGAGCTGTTACGATTCACACTACCTTTATTCCATTCCGTGAACATAGTCGTTTACTCGGTATCGACAGTATTGACGAGTACATTCGCTATGGCGGCACACTTCGTGCAGGAGAACTAGATTTTGATGATAAAGACGTTATTGCAGAGGATGCTTCGTTCCGTGATGACGAATCCACACGGCGTTATATCGATACCGCAATCTGTAAAAATATCCAGCACTCCCTGAGTTGTTGTCAAGATGGAGGATATTTCCGTCATCTCCAATCACTCTATGAGGCAGGTGAACTAACAGGTGCTATCAATCGAATCATTGAGGATATGAATCATCGTTTCCTTATTCGTATTCTGACCGACAAATTCAAATCTCATGATTTGGGTTCAGCTGCTGATGTTTTGCGAAGAGATCGTAATCCAGAACAGCGTACAGATATTTTGGATAAAATCGATACAGAAGCAGTAACCAAACGATTAATGGATATGTTGGAGATTCGCAACAAAGAAGAACAATCTATTGGTATTACAAATGCTCACATAGAGGAAATCAAAGAATATTTGAAAGCACTTGACCTGATTGTTGACGTTCCACGAGAAACGGTAATTCCAAGTGCTGAACCACTAGAGAATATTTTATTCACGCAACCAGGCATGCGTTATTGCCAGGCACAGGCATTGGTTCATTCTTTGACAAAAGATGAATTATTCTCTACATTGAGCGAGCACGAAAAAATGTTAGTTTCTGAACGTATTTTGGAAGAAGTGCGTGGTCGTATGATGGAAGACATCGTACTTTTAGAAACATTCAAATCGACTAAAAGACATCAACGTGTTTTCAAATTGCAATTTGCTGTCGGCGAATACGATATGGTAATTTACGATGCTAAACTCAATACATGTGAATGCTACGAAATAAAACACAGCTCGAAAATTGTTCCAATGCAAGCTCGCTTCTTAGTTGACGAAGAAAAACTGAATCAAACAAGTCATAGATTTGGTCAGATTACCAAGCGATGTGTGCTCTATCGTGGTGAAGATTCCGTCATGGAAAATGGCGTTGAGTATCAGAATGTAGAAAATTATTTGAAACATTTATAATTTTCCCCTAAAGAAAGAGCGGTCCATGACATTTAACATCATGAACCTCTCTTACTTTATTATCCTCTATTTCTTTTAGATGTGAAAATAGTTGTTGTAAGAACAAATTATGCAAACACAAACATCATATGAAAAACTATTCACTAATCTTGAGCTGCTCTATATTTTTTACTCCTCTAGTTCAATATTTATCGATACATCCTGTGTATCTTCATTGCAACTAACAAATGGTAAATGAATATCTGATGTCTTCTTCCGCACTGATATGATATTCGTCTTCCACATCACTTTGCCAGCTGTCGATACCTCCGACTCCTCTGACTGCTCCGTATACGCATAAAACTGTTCTTCTTCTGAAAACATTCCTTTTTCTGCTCCGGTTGCCTCCATGCTGTAAGCTCCTCTGTGGTACTCTTTCCTTTCCAAACAAATCCCAAAAAAGATTTTTGGGATTCGTTCGTTAAAAATTTCTTGTTCTATTTTAGTATACACCTACAAATGAGATTATCTGTCACTGGACGTAAGCTGCACGAAACGGGAACAGACACTCTTCGGGAAAAACCAGCAATATTGGTTTGCCAGTGATAACGGAAAGGAATACGCCTTCTCACTGGAAAAGAATATCAAACTCCTAGAGGGACATCGGTATCGGCTGTACTTCCGGAAACCACAGCAGGGAACAGGGCAATCGATGCCATGTGCCGGAGATATTCTCGGATATGAAGAACTCACCGATCAACTGCCGGAACTTCCGGATACATCCGTTTAGATAGAAAATGAGCCGCCCGTACTGCATCACCCCTACAGTTCTGGCGGCTCATTTTATTATAAATAACCTCTCTTATTTCTATCAAACAATAGTGTTTGTATCCGCTTCAATGCCATGAGCATTTGCTCCGGGAATGTCTTAGTTAAACTTGAAAGAATTAGATTTTCATTCTCATTACACAAATATTATTAGATAACCAATTCAGAAATATCAATGCTCGTTTTATAGTTTTGTTTTACTCCGCCAGGAGAAGTAATAAAAATCGTAGCATATTCCCCATTTTCATAAAGGGTAATTTCTTTTATATCTTTTTCTTCATCTTGGTTCGTAGTATCGCAATAAAATTTTATGGTATATTTAGGGTTCATACCTATGCTTTTTTCTGTCTCTTTCCATGATTTTATATTTAAAGCAGAAATAACCTTGTCTATATTATGCTTATCATCATACTTTACCAGCAATTCCTTATTTGCGGCATCATATATCTCTATAACTTTTACACCTTTTACATAATTGTCCATTCTCTGCCTTTTTCCGCCCCGCCAGATACCTGTGCCGGTATTTCAGCTCTGCATACTCTGTGATCCGTTTCATGTAGACTGCATCATAAGCTCCGCCTACAGCACCAACCACCGGAATTCCCTGTAAGAACTTCATATACAGAAGCTCTTTTGACAAAGCTCCCGCCGTTTGTTCGATCTGCTCCTTATCCTGATACTCTTCCGGCAGTATTCCGTTTCTGATAAATTCATTTACTTTCCCGTCAATCTCACAAAGTGTATCCCCATAGGATACTGCTCCCCGGATCAATAATAAGATAAAATATTTTTCTTCCCTGCTTTCATAGCTGTATCCATACTGCAGAGCAGTCTCATAAATATTCTTTAAAATCATCCCTGTAAATACCGGAATATCCGGCAGACCGATTCCCAATACGCCCATCCCGATTCCAGACACACCGGATAGCAGTAAATTCTTTGTTCCCGTATCTCTTGCCTTTTTAGAAAAAGAGCGGAGGGATTTGGAATTCTGCTTTACATCCGCCATATACTGCCGCACCTGATAATCCTGCTCCAGTTTTGTCCGCTGATACGTCTTTTCAATAACCCCGGTTCCTTTCTCGAAAATCAGAGCAAATGCCTTCGCAAAAGCGGTATCCAATGTTTTCTGAAGTTTCGGCGGTATCTTTTCCTCCAGTTTCTGATTCAGAATGCTCTCCCTTTTCTCTGAACGCTTCTGAAGGAATCTCTGCTCCTGTACTTCCAGCTTTTCCCACTCCTTCTGAAGCGGTGTCCTTTTATCAAATAATCGCATCTTAATACACCTCCGCACCAAACGGCATCAATGCCAGTTTCGCCAGTTTAAACTGCTGTAAACCAAACGGGATTCCGATAATCGTCACACATAAAGCTGTACCCAACGCCAGATGCTCCAGTGCAAGAGGCAGACCGGATACAATCAGCCAGATGATATTCAAAAGGAACGAACCAGCTCCGCCACCATACTGCACCTCTTTTCCAAAGGGGAAAAAACTAAGCGCCGCAAATTTAAAACACTGCATCCCCACCGGAATCCCCACAACGGTAATACACCAGAGACAACCTGCCAGACACCAGCTCAGCCCACTGACTGCGCCGCCAAACACAAACCACAACACATTTCCCAGGCATCCCATATGCTACACCTCCCCATTCATCCGATTTTTCACATCAGCAAGTATCTTTTCTATCCGGTTGATGGCATCATCCACCTGTTCTCTTGCATCTGCAATCTTGCTCTGCACCATATAATCTGCCACCAGCCCGTCCAGAAAGAAATCCGCAAAGGAAAGGAAGCTGCCGATTTCCATGCGCAGATCCAAGGAAACCTGCACATCTCTTAATTCTCTCTGAAAACGCTGAATATCGCTTTTCGCCTGTTCCATCAACGCAGCTGCGTCATTCATTTTAGAATGCTTCACAAAGTCACTGATAAAGCCTCCTCCAAGCATATCAAAAATGCCCCAGTTTCTCGCACTTCCCAACTTATCCCTTGCTGCGTAAAGGCTCTGAAGCGCCCGCTCCCCTGCCTGTACTGCTTCCTGCATTTCCCGTTTCATCATTTCGTTACTCATCGTTTATCCTCTCTTTCTTTTTAGCAGACTATTGCGGCAGATTTTCTATATTTCATAATAAAAAAAGACTCCTATCATGACCTCTGCCACAATAAAAGTCTTGCTATCTCATTTGCTACGGGTATCTCTCGATACCGGTTGTCGGTTACAAAACCACCTCTTTCAAGGCGTTCAGCTACTCCCTTTTTTGCTTGAGATGAATATAACATATTGGAAATAATTTGTCAAATCATGCATTTTTCTTTTCCAACCGTTCCGCTTCTCTGGCAAATACATGCGAGATATCAAACAGTTCCGGTACATCTGATATGGTACACACATTCACACAATAATTGAGCCATGGAAATTCTTTTGTCATCTGATAAATAACTGCCATGGCTTTTGCTTCTGACATTGCTTCCACCGAATGATATCCCGATCCCTGAATATGCTCAAATCCGTTTGCTTCAAAAAAGTCCCTTACATCCGCATATGCATTATGCCAGTCACCTTTCGGATAATATTCCTTTAGTGCTTGTGTATTCAGGTCAAAATTGATGCCTTTCCTCTGTAAGCTGTCCATCTGTTAGTTCCTTATAAAGTCTGTAATCAGGTTCTCCTTTTCTGTTCCGTTATACCAGAAACACTCTAACAAATTCTCTGCAATTCCTACGGAGTTTTTCAACTGAAAGATTGCTGCCCAGAATCTTCCATAGTCCTGCTTGCGTCCCCGGTCAAGATAAATCCTGCTTCCAAGGGCTTTGACTGCACAGCTTAAATCCTCCTGCTCAAAAATCTGATCTGCCTGTTCACACATCTGATTTACCGTTTCCGGAGCGAGCTTGCTTGTATCAAATTTAAGTTCTACTTTATACATTATACTCATCCTTTCATACAACAAATGACTGAGTGACTCTTCTCTTTCTACTGTAATTCTACCATGAAACCTATATAAAGTCATTCCCCATTTTCACTTGCTTTAATATAAATTTTTCCTTTTATTTTGGAAACACAATCTCCACACAGAACTCATTCCCTTCTATCCGGGCGCTGATTTTCCCATCCATACGAAGTACCAGCTCTTTCGCAATTGATAAGCCGAGACCGCTGGAAGTCTTACTGCGTGCTTCATCCGCTTTATAAAACCGTTCAAACACCTGATCTACATTTATTTTTTCCACATGACATACTTGATTTTTTATCTGTATCCGGATGTTGTTTTCAACTTCTTCCAGTGAAATACTGATTTTCTTCTCCCCGTGATCCAGTCCGTTTTTTATGATATTCTGAAAAATTCTCTGGATTCCCTGTTCATTTCCGTTCATAAACAGCAGTTTATCTGTAATCTGTATCTCCGGTTCAATTCCTCTGCCCGTCCATTCATCGTAGTAGGAAAATATGGTATCTTTCAAAATCTTGTTGATACAGCAGGATGACATTTCCAGATGAAAAGAATCGTTTTTAAGTTTTGTAAAAGTAAATAATTCTTCCAGCATTTCTTTCAGGCTGCCGATTCTCTCCTGTATGATCTTCATATACCGTCTCTGCTCTTCCTGGTCTTCACAGGTTTCCATTAACTGAAAATATCCGTCAAGGGATGTCAAAGGAGTACGGATATCATGTGAGAGATTTGTATATGTATCCGAAATCATCTCCTCTTTCTTCAAGTATTCCTTCTTTTCCCTTCGCTTCAGTTCCAGCCATTCGTTTAAAACATCTGCCAACTCACCAATGCCTCCAAAATCCATTTCTCTGGTAATCAGCATGTTGCTGTCGTGCTTCATCAGAAACGACAACTGGCGGCAGATGTCTTTCACCTGCCGCTGGTATTTCCAAAATAACATTCCTTGTACCAGTATCACTGCTATCAATAGCACGAACCCTAGTTTTATCATTTAGATATCTCTCTTTCTGAATACCCATGCTGTCAGTAATGTAACCACGATTCCGAACGCCGCCGCAATCACAACTGCCGTCAGGCATTCCTTATTGGTCGGTGACATGGATAAAAGTGCAATCTTTCCTGTCACTGTATATTTCAAAATCTGGAAATTCTCCACACCTGCCTTCTGGATCAAATGATTGATCACTCCGTATAAGACAATCATGGTATTCATGCACAGGCAGATAACAATCGTCATGCTGAACACGTTGCTGTTCAAAACCACCGCAATCGCCATACTGATTAGTACCAGTGCATAATGAAGCAAAATCTGAATACCAAAGTATCTCAGCAACTCGCTTCCATTCCCCCACTCCAGATATCCGAAATACATCTGCTGTGCAATAATCTGAAGGATAAAATAAATCAGCATGGTAACAGTCGTATACACAAACAACACTGTAGCTTTGGAAAAGATCAGGTTTCTCCGGCTCCTTACCTGTCCGCCGATATTTTTTATATAACCGCTTCCTATATCCGCACTGGAAAACAGCACTGTAAAAATCACCAGAAACAACGCCACAAACTTCGCCTGCAGGTTTGCATAAACCTGATCAAAGACCGTTACTTTTTCTCCCGGCTGTGTCGGCAGGAATACGGACATTCCCATATTGATGGTTTCCGGTTCCACTGTTTCTGCAATACTTTCTGTCTGCTGTTGTTCCGCTTCCTTGTTCATCGTATCAATATCCAGTTTCGACATGGATGTGGAGAAGAATATAGCTGCCGCCATCACAATCCATACCACATACATACTTTTTGTCCGGACCATCCGGTACAGATCCATTTTTATCATATTAAGCATTTTGATTCCCTCCTGTCAGATTCAAGAAATAGGTTTCCAGTTCTTCACTGGTAATGGAAATTCCATTGACCAAAATTCCTTCTTTTGCCAGCTCCATATTGACATTGGCGCTTTCATTCAATCGTTCAAATATATGGATATGGCTCTTATCTGTAACCTGATAGTTGGTAAATCCCATTCTGTCCAGAATCGGAACCGCCTGCTCCGGATGGACTAACTCTATTTCAATCCGTTCACTGCAGCGTTTCATCAGTTCTTCGCTTGTCAGCTCCTGCAGAAGACTTCCATTATGGATAATTCCATAATCTGTTGCAATCTTAGATAATTCCTCTAAAATATGACTGGATATCAAAATCGTCATATTCCGTTCATCGCGCAGTCTCTGTATGGTGTCACGCACCTCTGCAATTCCCTGGGGATCAAGCCCATTGATTGGTTCATCAAGAACCAGGAGATCCGGCTCCCCGACCAGTGCCAGCCCGATTCCGAGACGCTGCTTCATTCCAAGGGAAAAATGTTTCGTTTTTTTCTTTCCGACACCTTCCAGCCCGACCGTCTCTAAGATATCTTCGATGTATCCCTTTTTCCGAATACCAAACAATTCACATTTTATTTTCAGGTTTGTATATGCATTCATGTTACCATACAACCCCGGTGCTTCAATCAGACACCCCACACGAGAACGAATCCTCTCCAGTTCTTTTCCTTTACACCCGAACATCTCAATCTCTCCGGCTGTCGGTCTTGCAAGTCCACTGATCATCTTCAGGCAGGTCGTCTTTCCCGCACCGTTTCGTCCGATAAATCCATAGATAGCACCTTTTTTTATGTGAAGATTTACTTTATCCACTGCCTTATGATGACCATACTGCTTTGTTAATCCATTTGTACTTAATAACAATTCACTCAATGCTTTCATCTCCTTTTCTTATCTGCTGTTATCATATCGGATAAATCCTAATCAAACGCAAATAAATAGTAAAAAAAGAGTAAAGATTAAGAATGCAGACGGTAGCCGATTCCCCATACGGTATCAATATATTCCTCCTGCGTTACTGCTTTTATCTTTTTCCGGATATTGCTGATATGTACATCCAGTGTCTTTGTCTCTCCCATATAATGTTCATCCCACGCATATTCAAAAATTTCTTCTTTGCTGAAGACCTGTTTCGGATGCTCCAGTAAAAGCTCCAGAATTGCAAATTCCTGCTTTGTAATTTTAGGAAGCAGCACTCCGGCAATCCGGACTTCAAAACGCTCACGGTCCAGTTCCAGGTTTTTATATGACACGCTTTTATGTTCCGGCTCCTGCTGCTTGTGACGGAGCTGAACCTGAATCCGGGCAAGCACCTCCTGTATCTCAAACGGTTTTGTAATATAATCATCTGCCCCACTGGTAAGAAGCCCGATTTTTTCATCCAATCCGTCTTTGGCTGTCAGGACAATAACCGGCGTATTGCCCTGTTTCCGGATCTGGGCAAGCACCTCTTCTCCCGAAATTCCCGGAAGCATCAGATCCAATAGAATCAAAGAAAAGCCCGCCTTATCCATCTGGAACAGCATCCTCGCTTCCGTCCCGGAAAAAGCTTGTACCGTCTCATATCCTGCTTTCTGTAATGCCGTATATAAAAGATTATTGATATCCGTATCGTCTTCTACAATCAGAATTCTGTTTTTCTGCTCCATTTTTCTCATCCTTCCATTTTCCGATTTAAACAATATTATATTGCACTTTTATAACTATGTCCAAGATTCTTTTGATATTATCCTTTTGCCTCGTCCACATATACTATATATAGTTTTAATTATTTTGACATACGCTATATATTGTGGTAATATAATCTTGTATTTAAGTTTTTGTGCTATCCCGTCATGGGAGTCTGGACCATTTCTCCAGAAGCACATGCAGTTTAAGTTTGGAAAATCGTGTCATTATACTGCCGTTTTATACGGTGCTATAATGGCACTTTTTTTATTTTAATCTATTTTAACGCCCGAAGAGGCAGAAAGGAGAATTTTTATGTCAGCAATTTTAACAATTTTAGGGAGGCCCACAAAAGATCCTGAGATGCAGCAAGGGAAAAATTCCGGTACGGAATATGTTTCTCTGGACATTGCAGTTTCACAGCGAGGCCAGGATGGAAAGGAAGAAACCATTTACTATCAGTGCTATTTTAACAAGTTCCTTGCAGAACGCTTAGCAAAAGCAGGCGTAAAGAAAGGAACCGGGCTGATGATCTATGGTGATCTGGAACTTCATCCGTTCATTTATCAGAAAGGAAAGAATGCGGGGCAGGCAAATGCCGGTCCGAGGATCAATGTCAAGGACTGGCACTTTGTACCATCCAACCGTTCTGACAGCAATACCGGACATCCGGGTGCAAACCA
This sequence comes from Dorea longicatena, assembly GCF_024168045.1. GTDB lineage: Bacteria > Bacillota > Clostridia > Lachnospirales > Lachnospiraceae > Dorea_A. Next base: position 313,217 of record NZ_CP100126.1, on the reverse strand, counting down.
GAACAGCCAGCCGAATGGTGGTGCGGCAACGCCCGGTGCAGCCGGCAATGGCAGCTACCCAATGCATGGAAATCCCAATGGCAGCTACCAGAATCAGGCAATGCCTGGCGGCTATCCACAGCAGGGAATGGCTCCAGCTAACGGTGCCTACGCGTCTCCTGCAAATGGCGGACAGTATCAGGCTCCTCCAAACAGAACCGGTCAGCCACAGAGTAGCTACCCGCCGCAGGGCAGTTATACCGGAATGCCAAATTACGGAGGTATGCCGGGCAGTCAGCCAACTGACGGCTTTCAAAATGTGCCGGAACAGATGGCTTCCCAGTTGCCCTATTAACTCTCAAGGAACCCTATGTTGAGGAATTGCATTTATCATCTTTGTGATGATGTAGTTCCTCTTTTTCATGTCCGGAAGCAGTGATTTTCCATCCAGCTTCCGGACTCGTCTAAGAATCACGAATCAGAAAGGAATCATCCCATGAAAAAATCAAATCGAAAAAAATTCTTACAGTTTGTCGTGCTTGTACTGTTTCTTGCAGCTCTTTTCGTACCACAGGATGCCAACCGGCTTCTGATTGCAGGCATTGCCCTGATCGGTATCGGAGTCACGCTGTTCAGTTATCTTCTCCCGCTTTTCACGGAACGCCTGAAAAGCAGGGAGCATAAGCCCCGAAAACGCCCAGAAAGAACTCGTCATCTGGAAGGAACACCTGATCTGGAAACCATTCTCTGGAGACAGATCAAATTCCAGATTACCGGAAAGCTCAAGGAAGCCTTCCCGGATGCCACATGGGATTTTGTGAAAGAACCACCGCTCTTCCGGATACTGGATGGGGAACCATTACGGATTCGCACCCGGAATACCGGTAGCTATAATTTTGCGGAAATTCTCATGGATGCCCGTGGCAGTCTGATGCTTCAGATGATGACCATTGAATCCTTACATAAAAAGGAACCGTCAGAAGGAAATCCGGATGGCAGACCAGCCGTTAATCCTAAATCATGGTATTCCCTGATTGGGAAACCGATACTGATGGAATTGGTCGGTGACTTACAGGCAAGAGGCTATGAAAAGCTGTTTATCAACGAGCAGGGAGATGTCTATATTCTAAACGGCACTGAACCGGAAGTCCGGGGAAAGCTGGAACATTTCCCGCCCAAAGATTACTGGAGCGAATTGACGGAAATTTTTACCGAAGATGAATTGACCACAGAAGAGACAGAGCAGGCACTGGAACTGTCCTGGATCTCATAAGAAGGAGGAACGAATCATGGCAAATAACATCGTAGCAACCTGGGGGTTCAAACGCAAACTCCCGGAACCATTTGAGGATTATACGGACCATGCAATCTTTGATGACATTGCATCCAAATACTGTACACAGCCACGGAAAAAATCCACGCTTCATGCAGCTACCCTGCGGGCAGTCCTTGCTTATCTGGAGCTGGAAAACCCGGTTGGCAGTACCCCGCCAGAAAAGCTTGGGGCGGTCGGTACCCAATCCAACAATTTTGTTGTGGCGGAATATCCGAGCAAAACCGGTGATCTTCAGGTGGTTGTCTACAACCAACTAAACGGAAAGTTTTACGGAGGCTGCTATACTCCTCCGCCGGATGTGGAAAGCACACCGGAAAAATACGAATTTAAAGACTCCAAACAGTCCGGTGCGGCTCTGCTGTTCGCACTGATGCCGGTTTTTCTGGCAGATGAAGAGTGTAATGAAAAGTATCAGGAATTAAAAGCGCACCGGGACAACGGTTATCCCGATCTGGACGCCGCTGCGGAAACAGCAGCCGTTCTCTGCGACAACATTTACCGGAGAACCCGCTATGCATCAGGTCTCCCGACCGGTGGTGTTAAGATTGACCTTCCGGCAAACGGCGTATTGTCGCTGATCAAACCGTTAAATATCCAGAAGGGGGTCTATGCACCAACCGAAGTGCTCCATGGAGACTTTCAGGTGTTACGTCCAGGAAGTGGATTTAAGAAAGCACAAGCAGCCATTTCCAGAGATGATTTTGTTGGGAAATTTATCCTGACCGCATCTCGAAGGCTGTCTCCGGAAGAGGAACTATCTGTTCCGCCATTGGCAGAGTGGTACATCATCCCTCCGGAAATCAAACGGATCTGCGAACACGCAAAGCTGACAACGGATACCACACAGCCGATGCGGAATTTTCTTTTACGTGGACCGGCAGGTACCGGAAAAACCGAAGGAGCCAAAGCCATTGCTTCCGCACTTCACCTTCCTTACCGCTGCATTACCTGTTCCGCAAATACAGAGGTATTCGACCTTTTAGGTCAGATTCTTCCGGATGTGGACGGAAAACGCACCCGGCTTCAGCGGCAGTACCCGTCTTTTCAGGAAATCCAGTTAGATCCTTCCGGTGCCTATCAGAAGCTGACCGGAAACTATGATGAAGAGATTTCTGCCGAAGACACCTACCAGAAGCTGATCGATACGATTTTTGATGAAATGCACAGCTATTATAAGGAACACACCTCCGGACAGAATTTCCAGTATGTTGATACGCCTCTGGTCGAAGCCATCCGCTATGGATACATTTTGGAAATCCAGGAACCCACTGTCATTGCAAATCCCGGCGTACTGGTTGGACTCAACTCCCTTTTAGACCGCTGTAACAGCGTATATCTTCCAAACGGAGAAACCATTCACCGTCATCCGGATACGACCATCGTAATCACCACAAACAATGACTATGCAGGCTGTAAACAGATGAACCAGTCTGTCATTTCCCGAATGAACCTTGTGATTGATCTGGATGAGCCGGATGAGGATACACAGGTAGAACGTGCCATGGCTGTTACCGGATGCAAGGATGCAAAAACGGTACGTCTGATGACACGCATTGTCAAATCCATGGCTGTCTACTGCCGGGAAAACCTCATTACAGATGGCTGCTGCGGCATGAGGGAGCTGATCTCCTGGGTGCAGTCCTACATGGTCTGCGGGGATATCCGGGAAGCGGCCCGTTACACGGTGCTTGCCTCTGCCTCTGCCGATGCTGAGAACCGTACGGAAGTGGAAGAAAGCTGTCTGGATACTGTGCTTGCTGCGTAGGACACGCTTATGAAAAAAGCAGCACTCACAGAAGCCCAGATCCGAAAGCATCTGGCAGATAATCTGTCTTATCTCCGGCAAGCCAAAACACCGAAGTTATCACAAAAGGCAGTTGCCAGAATCTTAAATCTTCCCCCGAAAACCATTATGAATTATGAAAATGCAAAATCCTCCCCGATGGCTTATGCTGTCCTGCGCCTTGCTGTGTATTACGGCTGCACGATGGAGGAACTGCTGACAAAAAATCTAAGAAAAGAAAGGAAGAATATCACGTGAATCACAGCCAAAGAAATTTAAAGAAACTAATCCGGGCAAAAGAGGATTCCATTGCGGATGAGGAGTTATTCCTCTCCGCTGCCTATCAGAAGTACCAGACCTCCCTTGCCAGAGCCGTCACCGGACGTTACCGGTATGGACTGCAGGTACTGCTGGACTGGGACATTTCCGAACAGGCAGGCGTTGCATATACCGACAACTATAAGGTGCATCTCAACGCAGCGAACCCGATCACCCAGTCTTTCCCCACCCGTTTCTTACGTTCCCAGAGCCTGACCGGGCTCACCGGGCATGAAGTGGGGCACTTACTCTATTCTGATTTCACAGCCCACGCTGTTCATCTGAGGAGTCTGGAAAACGGTTCCTTCTATCCGAAGGAGCCGGAGCTATCCCTTCCCGCTTATCAGACAGCACTGGATGAGATCAAAGAAGTGTTAGAAGAAAAGGACAAAGCCGGATGCCTGACACTGGCACGATGTGCCGGAACTTTCCAAAACATTCTGGAAGACATCCATATTGAAGACCGTATGTGTGAGGAGTTCCACGGCACCTTCCGACAGGGGATTGAACTCAATAACCTGCGTATGTCCGAACAAATTCCTTCCATACAGGAACAAATTGACAAAGAATACCAACCATTTTCCATCATTGCCAACCTGATCCTTTCTTATTGCCGGACCGGAAACATCAACAATCCCACCGGCTATCAGGGGGATTATCTGGATACCATTTCCGATTGTACCGATCTTCTGGATACGGCAATGGAATCGGAAAAAGGCACTGACCGGATGCTGGCTTCCAATGCACTCTTAGCCCTAACCTGGAACTATATCCAGCCGCTCATCGAAAAGACACGGGAGGAATTGGAAATGCATGGCGAGGATTCCGCTGCCGATGCTCTGGAAGATCTTCTGGGGGATGAAGTCAGCAGCGGCGCTCCTCTTCCGACCGGGAAAAGCGGTGCCATTCCAAAGAATATCAAACCAGCTTCCCAAAAAGGAACTGGGAATGATGAGGGCAATGCTCCTTCCGGCCCACGTGCTAAAGAGGATGCCATAGAGGAAGCCAAACAGGTGCTTTCGGAAGAAGGCGGGCGCATTACTCTTACAAAGACCAATACCATTCTGGATGAAAACAACCCCGGCGTCACTTATGCCAGTCAGTATCAGGGCAGCGGCTATGAACATGCTGCAGAGGATCTGTTCCGGATTTTAAACGATGTGGCTGCCGAAAAGGTGCAGGAAGACTGTCAGACGGAATTGACCGAGGAACTGCAGAAAACAGCCAATGACATTCATTACGGTAATGCCCATGCAGGCATCCATGTTACCATCCATCGCCTGACCAGTGTTTCCGATTACCTGAAGAATGAATACCAGACAGTTGCTCCCCCGCTCCTGCGCGCTTCCAAAAAGCTGCAAAGCACCATCCTACCGCTTTTGAAAGAAGAACAGCAGGGCGGAAAGCAAAAGAATCTCCTATTTGGAAAACGTCTGGACTCCCATGCTCTCTATAAGACAGACGGAACCATCTTTACCAGAACCAGACTTCCGGGAGAGGAAAAACGTCTGGCTGTTGCCCTCCTGATTGACGAGAGTGGTTCGATGGGTTGGGGGGACCGGATGACACACGCAAGAAAGACTGCCATTGTCCTTTATGATTTCTGTAAAAGCCTCGGTATCCCTATCACCATTTACGGACATTCCACGGATGCAGGCGGCGTTGCTCTTTACTCCTATGCAGAATTTGATTCTGTGGACAATGAGGACTGTTACCGGCTGATGGATATGTGCGACCGCAACGGGAACCGGGATGGCGCAGCTCTCCGCTTCGTAGCAGAGCATTTGTGCACACGCCCGGAGCTTCAGAAGCTGCTGATCCTGATTTCTGACGGTCAGCCAGCCGATTACGGCTACAGCGGGACGGAAGCAGAGGCAGATCTGCGGGGCATCAAGAAAGAATACGAAAAACGGGATGTCATCCTGTTTGCGGCTGCCATTGGTGACGATAAGGAAAATATCCGCCGGATTTACAAGGACGGATTCCTGGATATCACGAAACTGGAAGAGCTTCCAAAGAATATGGCACAGCTTGTCAAACAGCATCTCAAATAAAGGAAGGTGAACACTCATGAATGAAACTTATCAAAACCGGATTACCGACCAGATCTGCAAGATCCAGAATGACCGGGCACTCATTGCCTTTTATGACCGGCTCCGCTACGCACCACTCGGCAGCTATGCACAGCTACATGCCAAAGGGGAATATCAGGAAAACGGGCATAAAGTACATTCTTTAATCTGCGTCACCATTCAGGATTATTCCAACGGTACCGGAGACCGGAACATCATCACCCGTTTCAACCTGGCACCGGAACAGATTCAGTTCCTCTTAACCCGGATTACTTCCGGTTTTCAGGAATTTGAATGGAGCCAGAGCAAGATCTACGGCAATCCCGATCAGAACGGTTATTCCACAGCCCAGATGTTTTATATCTCCAGACATCCCTATGATTCCAAAGGGCAGCCTATGAAAAGCCCCTGGAAAATCCAGATTGTAAATGGGAAAGGCATCAAAGCACAGACTAAGAACGGTGGTTCCTACATGCAGCCACGCAGCTTCCAGTCCGAAAAGACAACAGCCATCCAGCTTACCGACATGGATCTGTTCACGCTTCTGAAGCGGACGGATTCCTATATTTCCAACTGGGAAACGGTGATTGCTGCATCACTGATCAATAACGGGAAACGGATGCTGGCAGACCAGCAGAACAGTCAAATGCAACAGACAGCACAGGCTCCGCCTTACGCTGCCTAAATTTTCAGAAGAGAAGCGGTACTTTGCTGCTTCTCCTCTTTTTAAGAAAGGAGACTTTAGTTATGAATATTGCACTCATCCGGACTATGGACTCTCAGGGGCGTATTGTCATCCCTGCAGAAATCCGGAAACAAATGAAGCTCTCAGACGGAGATGCACTGGAACTGGAAAATGTGGGCATGGAGCTGCTTTTACGCAAATGCCCTGCCTACTTAAACGGAAAAGAGGAAATGTCTTCCTATCTTTCCGTCCTCTACAGTGTCATCCACTGTGGTATCGCAATTTGCAGTGAGAATCACATCCTCGTATCTGCGGGCATCTATCTTCCGGAAGGCACTCCCGTTACAGAAGAACTCGCCGAATTGGTTGTGGGCGGCCAGGAACATATCTTTGCTGAGAACTGCCCTGTCTACCCGGTATCCAACGCCCGTCAGCCGGTTTGTGCTTTTTTCCCGATTTTAAGGGAATGCAAAGAACCGCTGGCACTTCTTCTCTGTTCCAGAACCGGACAGCACTTATCCGAGATGGAATTGGGATGCGCCAAACTGGTCGCTGCCGTAATTGCAAACAAAATTAAGTAAGGAAAGGAGCGTGAAATCAATGAAGAATACAAATATAACCTTACACACCACCCAAAAGAAAGAATATGTCCTCACCGGAATCCTGTCCCTGCCCCTCCATCTGGGAGAACGGGCGTGGATCTATAGTTATAACCAGACCTTTGTTACCAGTCCGGTGCAGAGTATTCTGGAAGTATCCGAAAACGGTGTGGTATTTGAGACCTGCAACAGTATTTACCGTCTCAGCTACACCCGTGTTCCGATGGAGATGGAGGCGATGTGTGCTTGACAAGAATGGAAGAACTGGAGAGCTGCCTTTCGGGGCTCCTCTCCACCTTAAAGAAGAACCGGGAACATGTGCCTCTGGAAGTGCTGAAGACACAGTATAAGCAGCCGTATGAAGAACTGGTCAGAAACATCAACCTGACCGCTTCTGCCTATGCAAAATCTGTGCTGCTCCACCGGCTGGTCCTGAATCCGGATGCAGATGTGGATGAACAATGTACCGTCATCAACCAGATGATACAAACTTCCGGGATGCTGAAGAAAATCAGCTCCTGCATGTCCAAAACCTATGATGTAGGACAAATGTATCCTCTGATACTGGAACTACGCCATATGGTCGAACAGGCACTCTGGCCCTATGTGAATCAGGCAACCTGCCTGGTCGCAGATCTGGATGATATAGAAAAAGAACCGATTCTTTATAACCTTTTGACACATGAAGTTTATGAAAATGACACCTGGATTCACCGGGAGATCGACCTGCGCTGGAAATTGCTGGTGCATCTTACTCCCGAACAAAGAGAATCCGTACCACCAGCCAATTGTAATATGAATGGAGGAATTTACCATGAAAGAACAATCATCTAATCCTTGCGAAAAAGTCTCATTTATTTTGACCTATGACCAGCTTGAAGCTGCTTATAACATCTACCGGGAACAATTTATTTCCTGCGACTTCATCCGCCGCTCCATGGAACGTCTGGAGGAAAGAATCGGACTCTGCAACCTTCCATATGAAACGCTGCGTGATGATCCAAGCCTTCTTCATGAAGCATACCTGCAGTTTCTCCGACTGGAAGACTGCAATGTGGCTTATAACGACACGCTGGAGCAGGTAATTGATGCAATCGAACAATGGCTTGCCTCTGGCACCTTATCCCCTGTAAACCTTACGGTTTCCAACCAGAATATGGGTGAAACTTTTGGAACGGAGGTGGATGTATAATGGCAAATATCTGCTGTGATGATGTGATCTTTTATACAGAAGGAAATCCGGAAGGACTATATGACTTGTGGGAGGACCTGGAAACCTACATCATTCTGAACCAGAATCCTGATTTATGCTGGATTGGCAATTTATTTTCCCACAAGAAAATAGATTCCACCGGAATATCTCTTCGTGGAAATGTCAGCTACATGGAATGGAATGATACGTATATTCTACTTTCTTTAGAGACAGCATGGACTCCACTTTATGAAGCATATCAGGCGATAGCCGCTGCATATCATGTTCCCTTTGTGATGCAAAGCATAGAACCTGGAGAACGAATTTATTATAACACGGATGAAGCACACCTATTTTTCCCTGACCGATATTGTGTCCGCTTATATGAAGAAAGCCTATTGACTCCATGTGGCTTAATAATCGGAGAAAAGCTGGAAGACGGTGAACCATTTGAAACGGAAACAGACGTATTAGAACGATTCAGAGATTGCGGATATCCAGCAGCTACACTAAAAGAGTTGGAGCTCATGTTCGATGCGGATGAACTTATTATTTTTGAATTTACAAATCCATATTTGGATCTGGAGCAGAAAAATGCTTGTGCATGAAACTTCTCCCCTCCACACCAAAGACGATTATCATCAGATTTAAAGGAGGAACACCATGACTGATTTGGAACTGGATGTCTGGGATGCATGGCTCAGGGAACGTCAGGAACATCTGGAAGAAACCCTGTCCAATATCTCACCATCGGAAGAACCCTGCAGATATTACCTGCTAACCGGATATATTCAGGGAATGCTAGAAGCTCTTACCATGCTTACGACTGTTGAGGATGGGAAACGCTTCAAGATCAAACTGGAGCAATTTCGCCAGAATCTGCTCCTCTCTGGAGATTACGATGCTACCGGTAACTATAAACAGGCAGTGAAGAAAACTGCTGTTTAAATACTTCGAGCCGCCCAATCGGACGGCTCTTTTTATGCCCGAAAACGGTAGCCTACACCACGTATCGTTTCTATGTAGTGCGGTTCTTCCGGATTTTCTTCTATTTTCTTTCTCAGATTCTTGACTAACCCATAGACACGGTTATCCACTTCTGACTCCACATCCTCATAAATATGCTGGTAAATCTGTTCTTTTGTAAATACCCGATTGGGGGATAAGGCCAGATAAAAAAGCAGGTCATATTCATGTCTGGTAAGTTCCACAACCTTACCATCTTTGATTACGCTCCGCTGAAGCTGGTCTATTTCCAAACCTTGGAATGTCAACTTTTCAGAATTTGTAATCTCCATAACTTCTAACGTACTTTCGCAGGCTAGAACTGATTTAATTTTATTCAGGATTCCCTCTTCGGAATCAGAAATGGTAAGAATCATCACTTTCCCATAACATCACCTGCTTTTCTTAGCATTTAGCTTTCACTCCTCATTAACAATGTTTATCGATTGGTTACATAGATATATGCATCTTCCAAAGTTACGTCACAAGCTATACATCCACTTTCTGACGGCATATTCTCCCCTAACAGTCTTAATCTAATTCCTTCCTCCGTATACTGCTTACTGGAAATATGATATTTTCTTTCTAATTCTCTTGCAAGGCTTTCGTCCTCTGTACAGCATTCCCATACATGCCCTCTTGCCTTATTCAATAATTCCCTCATTGTTCCTGTATAAAGGAATCTACCTTTTTTCATAACCGCAAGCTGATTACAGGTTGCCATCAGATCCTCCACCACATGCGTTGAAAATAATACGGTGCGTTCTTCTGCAAAATCTACCAGTAAATTACGGATACGGATGCGTTCCTCCGGATCGAGCCCTGTTGTTGGTTCATCCACAATTAAAAAATCCGGCTCATGGAGTAATGCCTGCACTAATCCAACTCTTCGCTTCATTCCACCTGAAAGCTGCCGCATTTTCTTTTTCTGATGGTCTGCAAGACTGGTCTTCTCCAGATAGTAATCAATCCTTTTCTTGCTTTCTCTTTTCTCAATTCCAGCCAGATCTCCCATATACTCCAGACATTCTCGAACAGTCAAAGACGGATACAGATCAATTTCCTGTGGCAGATACCCAATCTTTTTCTGTATCTTTTCGTAATTTGCTTCGCAATATAGCGTACCATCTAACAGAACTTTTCCACTTGTGGGTGCAAGCACCGTTGTAAGCACCCGCATCAACGTTGTTTTTCCTGCACCATTTTCACCTAACAGACCAAATATCCCATGTGGGATTTCCAGATCCACATGATCTACCGCTGTCACTCCATTTTTAAATGTTACTGTTAAATCGTCTATTCTTATACTCATAATCTTACCCTCTCTTCTTTAATATCTTAGGAACAAATGCAAGCATCATCCCCGCAAATACCACGCACAGCACCTTCCCGCCAAGCCATCTCCACTCTGTCAGCTTACCGAAATCACAAGTTCCGTAGGAAAATGGTCCCCAGTTTTTCAAAAACTGAGTTGCCTTTCCGGAAATAGAGAAAAACCAGAAAAGCAGCACGACACCCATACCAATCCATCTGTTTCGAACCAGATTGCTGACAGTTACGGAAAGCACACTCCAAAACAAAACAGTTCCGGGAATCGCAATACAATAAATTCCAAACAAGGCACCGCCATCTAATTCTTCTGTCAGATTCACCGGTTTCTGCCAATAAAAGAGTCCATATGCCAACAAACTGATTCCAATCAGATAAGCTACCTGCACAAATAGTCTTTTATAAACTACCCCTGCCTGCTTTTTTAGATTATAAAGGCAGAATACTTCCGAGCGTTTGCTCTGCACTTCCACCAGATAAGTATCTGCACAGAAAACGACTGCCAGAAGCGAAACAGCTCTTTCCACTGCCCCTCCGATTTCTTTTGCGTATACAACAGGCTGGATTGCACTCAATATCACAACAAAAGCGATTGAATATGCAATTTTATAATATGGCATACATATTTTTACTTCTTTCTTCAATGTACTCTCCTCCTTTTCCACATCCACACCGCTATAAACATGAGCAGTATGGATGCTGCCACAAGAAGCAGTTGATTGAGATATACCCGATATGGCAATCCCGTTTCAAAAAAATTCCCCGGAAATCTAACCATAATAGAGAATGGTCTTGCATGACACTGTCCTTTGCTGTCCCATGTCAGCATATTAGAATAAATGATATAAAGAACCAGCGCCGGAACCGCTGGAAGCGGATTCTTAAACAGCAGCGCTGTAACCGCATACACACAGCAGATCATCAGGATGTTCGGCAGGACATACAGGATCGAATTCTGAACAAAATCCAGTATGTTCATAGCAAATCCTGATTTTACTGCCGTGGCATAACACAAAATGATAAATACGATATTCATAATGACCAGTGCCGTCGTCATGATGAGAAATCCACTGCTTATTTTCCCGGCAATATATTGAAAAGCCGTCATCGGTTTGGTGTGCAGCAATTCATAAGTATTTTTCCTCATATCCTGGAAAAATAAAAACGCCAGCAGAACCGTTGCAAAGAATGCCATATGCAGGCTTGCAAAATCTGTAAATTTTCTTCCGAAATAATAGGAGAATGGATGTTTCTCAAGATTTTCTCTGATATACCGATTGACTTCCTCCGGGCTTCCCTGATACCATGAAACGTCCTCATACACATAATTGGCACCATTAAAGTGGTATTCCGTTTTCAGATACTGACACGCCTCCGTAATCTCCATCTGTTTCATCTCAGATATCACTGCCTCCGCCTCTGCTTCCGACATGCCAAACCCATTCTCTGTGTCTTGAAGTATCTTTACAATCTCTTTCTCCCACAGTTCTCTCTCCTTATCCGGTGTTGCCGGAATACATCCCTCCATAACATCCCCATCGGAAGCCATTTTTACCTTCCTGAAGGTTTCATCCGGCTTCACGTAATGAATGGACAGATAAGGTGCAAGTGTCTGGTACATACTGATTAAAACAACAATCAAACCGGTCCAAAATATCGGATTTTTAAGATAATTTTTCAGATTCCTTTTTATGATCGCTTTCATAAGTCATCCCGCCTTTCTTTTTTCTACAAACAGCATAGCCTACAAATCACAACAAAAAAACAACAGCCATTTATTTCTGCTGTTGTTTTTCTGATACATAATTTTTAAACACTGCCTCAATTTCCGCACCACCATCTGCTGCATTTTTTATCAGCAGTTTCCCGCCATGCCGTTCGCAGTAGATACGGCTGATATACATACCCATTCCAAAATGCTTTAAATCATCCTGCGAATTTTCATGATAAAACGCCTGTGTCACCGTATCGGTATTTTCCTGAAATCCCGTTCCGTCATCACCGATACTCATTTTCAGATCCTGCGCCGTCACTGTCAGCTTCAGCCCGACTTTCTGACTGGCATAGCGGAATGCATTGGACAACAGATTATCCGCTACTTCCATGATGATTTCCGCATCTGCGACCAGAGTTTCCGACTCTCCCACTGCCGTTACCGTGAAGTCCTTTTCTGATTTTTCTTCCATGACTTCTGCCAGCGTTTTTATCTGGCTGATCAACTGCCGGATATCCACCACGGAACAGTTTAATTCCCGTTCTTCCAGTTTCGTCATCTTCCGCATAGCATCAATAAAATGGTTCATCCGTTCAATCTGAAGCATACCGCCCCTTAACATCTCCATCATTTTCTCTTGATCAAGCATATCTTCCGGAACAAATTCCAAAAGCATTTCCTGATATCCCCGCATGATTGCAAGCGGCGAGCGGATATCATGGGCAATCGCTGCACGCAGTACCCGCTCATCTTCGATCATCTGCCAAAGTCTACGGTTATTTTCTTCCAACTGCCCACGCATCCTTTCAAATTCCCTGCACAGCATCCCCATCTCGTCCTCGTTCTCATAAGCCATATGAAAATCCAGATCTTCCTCCGCAATCATCTGTGATGCCATCTTCAGTTCCTGAATCGGTCTCTTTAATTTATTTTTGTAAAACAGGCTGACCGCAATTCCACATCCGGCAAAAGAAAAAAGCAATACTCCGTACGTCTGAAGGAAATCACAGGTTTCTGAAATATGCCAGTCCATTCTGCTCATTTTACTCTGATTCGGTCTCGGTACCACTACCTCAAAATTTTCATTGCGGTCATTCATTGCCTGATAATACTCGTCCTGATCCACGTACTTCCACCAGACCTCCTCCTGTATCTGCCCGGCAATCTCAATAATTGACACAGAAAGAAAAAAAGTGACAATCAAGCTGAGTATCGTATATAAAACCATTGTCTTTTTCAAGGATAAATTTCTTATCTTTTCCATCGATACCCCATCCCCCATACTGTCTCAATGTATTCTGTCTGCGTATATTCCGCCAGTTTCTTTCTCACTCTCCGGATCAGTTCCGTAACAACACGGCTGTCACCTTCCGCATCATAACCACACACCTTTTCGTATATCCGCTCCCTGTCAAAAACCTGTCCTGGATTCATGGACAAAAACTCAATGATTGCATATTCCAGCTTCGTAAGCTCCAAATCATTTTCACCGATCTGAACCCTCTTTGCTCCATAATCAATACTGAGGTCTCCGTGGAATCTGTATTCAGACTTCCCTTTATGACGCTCCTCACGCTTCAAATGTGCAATAATACGAGCATCCAGTTCTTTCAGACTAAACGGCTTCAGTATATAGTCATCCCCACCGGATAAAAGCCCGTTTACCCTGTCCTGCTCCTCCACTTTTGCCGTCAGGAAGATAATGGGACAAGTTACTTTGCCCCGGATACGTCTGCATACTTCTAATCCGTCTATTTTAGGCATATTGATGTCCAGCAAGATAATATCCGGTTTCTTATGGATTTTTTCCAAAGCATCTGTGCCATCTTCTGCCATCATTACATCATATCGTTTGATTTCAAAATAGTTCTTTAACATCTTTAATAATTCGATGTCATCATCCACGATCAAAATTCTATATGCCACTTTTATCACCTCGTTTTATCAGTATACAACGAAAAAAACAATAAATAAACAACAAGAGAAACACTTCGAGCCGCCCATTGCCGGACGGCTCCTTTTATGCCCGAAAGCGATAACCAACACCACGTATCGTTTCTATGTAGTGCGGTGTTTCCGGATTTTCTTCTATTTTCTTTCTCAAGTTCTTAATCAGACCGTAAATTCGGTTATTCACTTCTGACTCCGCTTCCTTATAGATATGCTGATAGATCTGTTCTTTCGTGAATACCCGATTAGGAGATAACGCAAGATATAGAAGCAGATCATATTCATGTCGGGTAAGCCCCACTGTCTTATCTTCTCTGATTACACAACGCTGAAGCTGGTCTATTTCCAGACTTGGGAATCTCAACTTTTGAATGTTTACATTATCCATAAACTCTACTGTGTTTTCACAGACTAGAACCGATTTAATCTTATTCAGAATTTCTTCCTCGGAATCAGAAAACGTAAGAATCATTACTTTCCCATGGTATCACCTGCTTTTCAACCCTTCCTGATCTTTTTCAAATATCCGGAAATAGTTTATAAACATATCCCGAACGAGTTCACGTGATGTCATTTAATTTCTCTTTTATATAAAGAGGCACAATTACGCAATTTATCAGTAGCCCTCTTTTTTATCCGGATCATAAAATTTCTGCAGTAACAGCCGAAAGTTTCAATAGCTTTATCAGACGTTCGTAATACTATTTCTTCTTTAACCCATATCGACTATAACCTATATATATTAAAGGCAACAGTACAATAAATAATAAGATGTACAGAAACATCAATAACGAAATCTGACGAAATACAAACGAACCAATCTGAAAAAGAATCGGCGTCCTCACTGCATTAAAAATATTAGTCAATACAGTTGGCAGCAAATTGAAAAAAGCATCAAATGCCGGTAATACTCTTGCGATAAACGGCATCATACAAAGCAGGAAAAACGGGATACAAATCGCCAGATTCGGTGTATGCATCTTAACTGTCACCAGCATAGTCAACGCAGCACAAAACATTGTCACGATATACCCGCCCACAAGTATCAGCAAATAATATTCTCCATATGTCATAACATAAATACTGTATGGATCATCAATCTGATACGGCGTGAAAAATCCGCTTGTTCCCATTACTGCAAATGAGATAAGAGACAATACCCCCACTCCGATCCAATAGGTAACCGTTGACACAAGTATTCCCGCAAAAATCTTGTTTTTTATTGCCTTCGTTCTTCCATATTTAGTGGTAAAAAAAACATCCTCTGTTCCCGGGCGGAACTCTCCGGAAAATATACCAGCTACCAAAAAACCTATGATCACTGCCATTAACAGTACATAAGTTTGTGCGTACATTGTCATCGTAGTCCAGGAATCTTTTGCTTCGAACATAAAAGGTATTTCTATCTTTTTATAAACGCTTTCCAGATAACTTCTCTTTTCAGGTGTAGTACCATACTCTTCCACTATTTTCTTCATATTGTCCTGATAGATTGTATAGATATTCTGTAGCTGTTCATCTGAAAGCTGATATACTACACTTTCATTCCATTCTGAATCTGGAGTCATTATGCCAATTACAAAACTATAAATATCATAATATGACTGTACTGTTTTTCCATATTCTGTATTTGGTATTTCATCCGGATATTTGGCAGATATCGTCTTGTAATCATTTATTACTTCGGAAATTTTCTCCGCTGTAAGTTCCCCTTTCCATTGATTGATATTTTCAGCCAGAAGCCGTCCCGATTCAATCCCAGTGTGATTTTGCCCCTCTTCATCCACATAGCGCATACTTCCGATTGCCATACCGGAATAAATAATCGTCACCACAAGCACTGCCGCAAGCAAAACCTGATTAACCCGCTTAGAAAAGATCTTTTTCAACTCATATTTGAACATCATCTTTATCACCTGCCTTTTCTCCAAAATACAGAAGAAATGCATCCTCCAGTGTTGTCTCCACCTGTACTGCATTCCTTGCCGGCGGCGTCTTTGAAAGGACTCTTAGTTCCACTCCGTCGGCAACTGTCCTTACATTTCCAGTCAGATATTTCTTCATATAATTATTCAGTTCCCTTTTAGGAACAGTACAATTCCATACTGACATATCCATAGACAAAATAATCTCATCCGATGTTCCTGTATAGAAAAATTTTCCTTCTTTCATCAATATGATTTCATTTGCCACGTATTCGACATCTGACACAATGTGGGTAGACAGCAGGACAAGGCGGTCTTCCGACAATTCACTGACCAGATTTCGGAACCGGATTCTCTCATTCGGATCAAGACCGGCGGTTGGCTCATCCAATACTAATATCCGCGGATCATTCAACATCGCCTGAGCAATTCCGACTCTCCGGATCATTCCCCCTGATAAAGTGCGCATCTTTTTTTTTCGCTTTTCAGCCATCCCGACCTGCTCTAGCAGTTTTAAAGCCCTTTTCTTTGCCACGATGGGACGGAGTCCTTTGATGGATGCAATATACATCATGTAGTCATACACTGAAAGATCCGGATAAAACCCGTAATTCTGCGGCAGATAACCGAGTATCCCTCTATAAGATGCTCCCAAACTGAAGATATCCTTTCCATTCCACAAGATTTCTCCGCTTGTCGGATTTATCGCTGTACACAGCATCCGCATCAAAGTGGTTTTCCCCGCTCCGTTTACTCCCAATAACCCATATACACCTTTCTCCATAGAATGTGTTACGTGATCTACTGCATGTACATCTCCATAAGCTTTTGTTACATTTTTAAATTGCAGTTCCACTCGACTTCACCTCCCAGTTTATTTCGCAGTTACATTGCGATTTGTGAACACAAAAGATCAGATAACCAAACGATATGATCAGCAAGCCAACCCAGATCGGTACCGAAATTTTCTGATAAATAGAATCTGTGGACACAATCAGCGTCCAAATCAGTATGCAGGATATACTTAGAAAAACAGCAATATGCTCCATATCATTCCATTTGCTATACAATAGTCGGAAACAGATACAACAGGAAACATTAAGCGGCACTAGAAAATCTATGATGATCCGGTATGCCGAAATCTGTAGTGTATAAACTGAAATACTGAAAAAAGCTGTAATCATAACCAGATCCACTGCTGCAAATAGCAATGTCCTTGCAGCACAGATCTGGCGCAGTGAATAGAATGCCGTTTTTTCGATCTCGACTGCAGAAAATCTCCGGTTCTTCCAGATTTCAGGTACGATCATCACAGAAAACATCACCGACATAGCCCCCAGTGTCCGCTCTGTATTTGCTCCTCCATCTGAGTCCGCCAGCAGAATCCAAAGCAGAAACAGGATTCCTCCCTGCAGGGCCCACCATCTTTTCTTGATAAATTTGAACTGCTCAAATAAAAATTCGAAATATGACGCCCGTCTGTTATCCTGACGGCTCACAATGTCTGAACACCGTTCCATTACTGTGCAAACTGCCGTTTCCTGTATATATTCCTTCTGTATCAAGGATTTATACTCCTTGATTTTTCTCTGATACTGCTTCAATCTCTTCCCTCCTCCAACTGTTTTGACAGTAATTCTTTTGCTTTCGAAACACGATATTTTACAAGTGATAATTTTATATGTAATAAATCAGAAATTTCTTTTTGTTTTAACCCCTGAAAGAAAAACAAGATTGCCGTCTCTTTTATTTCTTCCGGAAGCAGATCCAACGCCCGTTCTACATCAAGCCGGATTTCTATTTCTGTCAGATTATCCTTTTCTATATCCGGCAACTGATCCAATAATATTTCCTTCTTTTTTTTATAGTAGTTTTTAATGATATTTCCCGCTATGCTGTATAGATAGCTCTTCGCCTTTCCTATTTCAGCTCCGCTCATCAGCGCTCCGAAAAACCTCACAAAAGTTTCTTGTACCATATCTTCTGCACATTCTTGATTGTGGATGTGCAGAAAGCAATATTGATAGATAAAAGAATAATATTTTTCAACAAACTGATTACCTGCATGGTTGTTGCCGTTTCTGATTTTCTGTAGTAATAAGAAGTCAGAAGTCATCTCATTCCTCCTTCCTCATTTGCCCCCTATATTTTACCCTCCTATATACTAAGACACCTAACAAGCATAAAAAGTTAGTTAAAGATAAATTATTTTTTAATTTTTATTTTAGAGTCTCGATATACTCCTCCAGACACAATCCTTTTTTCTGCATTTCCAGGGCAGCATCCACCCCTACATACCTATAATGCCAGGGTTCATTGTTCACTCCTGTAATTTCTATCTTATTATCAGGATACCTTTTAATAAAACCATATTTATATGCATTATTGGCAAGCCATGTATAAACAGCATCCGAAGAACACTTGGACGTATCCGCATTGATATCAACGGCTATCCCAAGTTCATGCTCACTTGTTCCAGGTTCGGCAACATATTCTTTCGCAAGTTTTTTTGCCTCCCCACGTGAATAGCCTTCATCCTGATACTGCTGAATTCTCTCATTCATAATATCTTTCTGATCCTGAGTTGTCCTGTACCCTTCCCTTACAAATAATTCAAGTCCCTCAGCTCTGGCATCATCAAACATCTGCTGAAGCTGAGGATAGATTCTCGAATCCACTTTTTCTCCGTTTGATAATTCTGTGAGTTCTACCTCATAATTACGGGGAACACAATAATCGTCATTTACAAGAATCAAGTTCCATCCAAAAGAAGTATCAGCTTCCCTTCTAAATAGATTGAAACTGTTAATCATCGGAATTTCACCCTGAATCGCCATATACGAAACAGCCCGCAAAAGCACAAATCCCAATATAAACACTAAAGCAACCACAGCGATTTGCTTCAAAAGTCTCTTTCGCCTGGTATACCGTTTATAACTTCTCATGTTTATCACCTTCAATCTGCTTTCAAATTTAATAATCTATATTTTATGACAATTCAGCATATAGAAAAGTTAGTTATTCGTGAAAATTATTTTTAAATTTAGAACTTGCATAACCACTACGATGTAAAAACAGTTTAGAGGCATTTATGACAGAGATTGATTTTATCTGGTTTTCGACTTTCTCCACGAAAGTGGCAAAAAATACCTGGCTACGAATTCCTTCGCTTAGGGCAAATCTGAAATCCTGAACGCTTTTATTCCTGTAGCCGACAAATTTGTCATCAACATAAGGCAAAAGCTTCATTGAGGAATCTATTTCATTTGACATATACTACATCTAGTGTTATACTGTTCTTATATCAATTATTTGTGTCAATCCGGAAAGGATTTATCACACGCAGTTTAGGTTTGAAACGTAGTCAGGAGTTTTCCTATGCCCAACAAGCAGCAGGGACTTCTGGCTTTTTTTATTTTGCAGGAAACTGCATCTATTTTGAGAATGAACATAAGCGTCATTCTCTTTTTTTATGCCTGAACGCAGGGAAAGGAGGATTACGGAAACAAATGATTCCGGAACTGGCACGCCACAAAAGAATCTGGATCGTGGAAGGTATACCGACATCACGCCTCCGGTCTGCCCTTGCTGTGGTTCCAAAACCAGAACCTACAGCCGTAAGACCAGCGACGGTCGCACCGTAGAAACTCTGCATTGTGATAATCCGCAGTGCGACAGCCAGATCACAAGAAGGTTTGTCCATTTTGCCAGCAAGAAGGCAATGAACATCGAAGGACTGTCAGAAGCCACTTTAGAAAAATTCCTGAATCTGGGCTATCTGCACTCTTTTCAGGACATCTATCATCTGGAGGAACACCGGGAAGATATTGTGGCACTGGACGGATATGGTGAGAAATCTTTCGACCGCTTGTGGGAATCCATCAACGCCAGCCGGAGGACCAGCTTTGTCCGCTATCTGGTTTCCATGGATATTCCTATGATCGGCAGAACCAAAAGCCGGATTCTGGACACCGTATTTTCCGGAAATTTAACTGCATTTGAACAGGCGGCTGTCGGAGATTACGACTTCACTCAGTTAGAGGATTTTGGCGAAATCTTAAATCACAACATCCATTCCTGGTTTGCAGATGAAGCAAATCTTGATTTATGGAAAAACTTACAGAACGAATTCACATTTGAACAAAGAAAGGAAGAGACCATTATGACAAAAGAAAACAAATTTACAGGATGTACCATCGTAGCAACAGGGAAACTGGAGCATTTTACCAGAGACGGTATCAACGATAAGATTCTGGAGCTTGGTGCCAAACCTGGCAGCTCTGTAACAAAGAAAACCGATTACCTGATCTGCGGGGAAAAAGCCGGCAGCAAACTGGCAAAAGCCCAGAGCCTTGGTATTCCAATTCTTACAGAAGCTGAATTTTTGGAGATGATTGCATAACCATCTCTGCAATAGATGAGAATTATTTTGAGGTGTGGCTGAAAGGCCGCACCTCTTTTACAAAGGAGGAATTTATAATGAATCAAACAAATACAAGCAAGCGCATACCTACACAGATCAATGAATTTCGGGGAGATTATGCTTTTCTAAGCAATTTCTATCCGGCACCGGTCTCTTACATGGGACAAACCTATGCAAATAATGAAGCTGCTTTTCAAGCGCAGAAAACACTCTCTGCGAGAGAGCAACGCAAATTCTGTATTTTTCGGATGCATAATCCTTCTGATGCAAAGAAACTCGGCAGAGATCTTACATTACGCCCGGACTGGGAAAAAGTGAAAGTCCGGCTCATGTATGAAATCTGCATGTGCAAATTCATGCAGAACCCGGAACTCCGGGATAAACTTCTTGCAACCGGAGAGTCCACACTTATTGAAGGAAACAACTGGGGTGACTATTTCTGGGGCAAAGTCAATAACTGCGGAGAAAACCAGTTAGGAATCATCCTGATGGATGTACGTGCGAAGCTGCAGTGGAATGCAGAAACAGCGCCCAATAATATACCTCAATGTCTGCAATAAAGGAAAGGATGGTCTAATAGAATGAATGAAAATGCAAAAACAAAATTAGTGCTTGAGTATACTGGCATGGATGATTTTTCCTGTCCGGTATATAAGGACCAATTCGGAAAGTTGTGGAAGGATATTGACCTTGGCAAAGAGCCTGAACCGAATCTTTATTCTTTATCTTTTAACCATATTGATGGAGAACCTTCCCATCCCATACAGCAGGAGTACACATTTCATCCGGCTCCGTATCAAAGAAGTTCCTATGAATTCGAGTACCGGATGTTAAGTAAATTACAGTCTGACTGTGAATACTATCTGGGCTACGGAAATCGCAGTCCGTCTATCCTATGCAATCATAGCGTTCAAAACCATATTGCCCGTATGAAAGAATTATGGAATGGTTTTCCCACAGATCAGAAACCGGAATGGCTGACCTGGGAACAGCTTCTTCAGTACGAAAAAGTAATGACAGAAACCGGAATACCCGTGAAGAACTGCTCAGACTAGACAATTCATCATTTATCAGAAATTACCCTCTATATTATCCATTCATATTTTGATATAATAGGAACAGTTGAAAGAAAGGAGCATTTCCCATGTATCTGAAAAGAAAAGTTTACGATCAGCTTCTGGATTGGAAAAACGATACCGTCCACAGCACCTTGGAAGTGAATGGTGCCAGACAGGTCGGAAAAACATATATTATCAATAAATTTGCGGATGAGAACTTCAGGCACAAGATCTACATTAACCTGTTTGATTTGTCCGGCAAACAATTTATGGAATGTTACAAAAAAGCCACAGACTGGACTCCCGGTACAAAACGACCGGAGCAGCCGCTTCACGATGCTTTTAAACTCTTCGATCCGGATTTTGAAGATACCAACGATACAGTCATCATTATTGATGAAATTCAGGAATCCTCAGAGATATTCAACCGTATCCGAGAATTTACCCGCTATTTTCAAGCGCATTTCATTGTAACTGGAAGTTATCTGGGACGTGTACTGGAACCGGAATTCAAATTCTCCAGTGGAGATATTACCAGTATCCGTATTTATACCCTTTCCTTTAAAGAGTTTTTGGAAGCATTGGATGACCAGCTTTTTCAGAAGTATCTATCACTTCCACTGGATCATGCAGATGACACCGTACCGGAACTATATGACGAATTAAAGAATGTTTACGACATCTATAGACAGATTGGCGGCTATCCAAAGGTTGTGGAAACATACCTTAACACAAAAGACGTGGAAGCAGCTCAAAAAGAGCTTGTTAGAATCATCCGCATTTTCTTAAACGAATCTATGCGGTACTTTGATGACATCACAGATATTAGTGTTTTTACCAACATCTTTTTAAGCATCTGCCGTATTCTGCTTCGTGAAAAGAAAGGATTAGATGAGGACAGTATAAGTGAAGAACTGCAAAAGCTCGTTACAAAGAATTACTCCAGTAATCTTTCTAAAGCAACCTGCTATCGTGCTATCAACTGGCTTTACCATTCTGGAATCATCGGTTTCTGTGGCAAAATCACAGAACTGGACATCTTGAATTTCAAACCGGGAAGCCGCTGCTTCTTCATGGATCTTGGAGTTGCATATTATTATCTCTCCAGAACTGGTGCTACTGTATCAACTATGGATGGCTCATTGAACGAAAACTATGTTTACATTAACTTGTCCAAACGCCAGGAATTCCCGGAAGAAATTATCTTTGAGACACCGGCTTTTGCTACTTATAAAGGTGGTGAAATTGATTTTGTAGCTCAGACATTGAAAACTCACATCCGCTATCTGATTGAAGTTAAAGCCGGTAAGGGAACTGCATCTACTGCCTTGAAGGCATTGGAACAGGGGAAGGCCAATAAACTACTATATCTGAAAGGTGATACCAAAGGCGGAACCGTTGGAAACGTACAAACACTTCCTATCTATCTGCTAGAACAATATCATTTTTAATCAAAGAAAGAATACTTCGAGCCGCCCATCCGGACGGCTCTTTTCATCTATATTCTTGTATATTTATTTTACTAACAGCGCATCATTCTTTGAAAGAAGATATATACAGTATTGATTCATACTGATGCCTTCTTTTTTTGAGTGTTCCGCCAGATCCCGGTGTAAGCTGCGTGGCATCCTTATTTTAAACTGTCCCGAATACTCTTCCAGGCTTCCCGGTTCGTGAATCTCAATCCCTTCTTCCAGTGCAGCTTCTAACCATGCTTTTTTTGCATCCGCTGCATTTTCAACTGCCCTTTCTATCGTCTCTCCACAGGTGATGCATCCCGGCAGTTCCGGATAAGAAACCACAAATCCACCTTCATCCTTATCTTCCACAATTTCCATGCGATAGGACATTGCCAAATAATCATTCAGTGTCTTCATCGTTTTTCGCCTCACTTTCTACAATCTGCTTTACCATTTCAACATAAATTTTCTTGATTGGTTCGTGTTTCGGTATTGTTATCGGCTGGCATCCCGCTTTACGGAATGTATAATGGCTGCTCCCACTTCTCGGAGCATTTATCTCATATCCATAACTTTCTAATACTTTTCTTAGTTCATCAAAACGAAGGTCTTTCGATAATGAGCAAATTCTTGTCAATAGTTTATCCCATTTCGACATCTTTAATGCCTCCTATCTATAGTATATGTGGTGTCATATGTGGTGTCAATCTGTTTTTCATCTTTCTTGGTCAAATAAGGCTGCAGCTCTTTCTTAGCAGCCGTCACAAATTCTTCTTTTCTCGAACTTACCATATAAATCTTCCAGAGCATCAGATTCAGCTTTTCCGCATCCACTGCTTTGCATTTCTTTTTAATCATGCGGATAAACGGATAGATTACCGTATCCGATAACTTGTTCCCAGCAATCAACATCGTTCCATCCGTTCCATATACCTCATACAGACATTCCAAAATACTCCCCAAATCTGTCACCAATCGGAATGCCGGCTTTTCATATTTCTTTTTAGCTTCCATCATATGCTCCTCCTACATTCGAACCGTCAGTCCACTGAGACTCGTCTTAGGAAGCCCTACCAGATACCAGTCTTCATCCATTTCAATCCGAACCGGAATCCATGCATCCTTTACCTTCACATCAAAACATTCTCCGCAATGAAGACCTCCATAATAAGATTCAATCCCAAACCGGATATCAAATCTTCCCATTGATGGATCATAAATTAAAGTACCTATTCTCTTTTCACTCATATTTCTTTCCTCCTGAAATTCTTTGGTCTATATAAGTAATAGGACTTTAATTTGCAGAATTTGAAAGTTCCGGGTATTTTTCATAAAAAGTTTTTCGATAGCGATAAAAAGTTGAGTGCGTCATTCCCAAATTTTTACGAAGCTGTGTAGGTGTCGTTTCTCCAGAAACTACGCTTTGAAAGTTCTCATCAAAAGTTTCCTGCTTCATCACACTTGGTCTTCCATAATCATCCCATTCGCCCCGCAATTTCTTCGCTTCTATCCCTTCCCGCTGTCGCTTCTCCTTTTTCTCCAGCTCTGCCTGCGCCATAGAAGCATAAAGCTCCAGCATCATGTTATTGATTGTTTCCAGCATCATCCTTGCCATCGCATTATCCATCACAGATAAATCCATAAGCGTAGTCGGCAGTTCCAGAACCATAAGCCGCACTCCCATGTTCTTAATCCGCTGGATCTGTTGCATGGTGTCATACTTGTTTCTTCCCAGTCTGTCCAATTCTGTAACAATCAAAATATCTCCCGGCCGCAGGACATCCTCCACTAAAACGGTATATCTCGGACGATTAAAATTCTTCCCTGTCTCCTGATCCGTAAAAATATTCGTAAGTGCCATCTCATGCTCGTTACAGTACCGCTCAATTTCCTGTATGCCACGGTCAAGATGCTGCTCCTTTGTACTGGTACGGTGATATCCATATATCTGCATCCACATTTCTCCTTTCCATGTCCCAAAATATCCACACTTTTATTGGTATATTTCAAAACTGTGTGTGTAACCTTTTTGAAATATAATCCCTCTTTCCGGAACGTACTTCTAAAATGTATACATTTTGGGATATGTTTCTTTTCTATTTCTGTACGTACCAGAGCCGAAAAGTGCAACAAATATGACAAAAAACTCCCAGAGGATGTTACTCCCCTGAGAGTGGTTGAAACTTATAGCCCACACCTCGGACGGTGCGGATGTAATTCCAGTTCCGTGAATCTACTTTTAACTTTTTACGAAGCTGGCTAATGCAGCACATAACCGCATTAGCACAGTCAATCGGTTCTTCCTTCCAGACATTACGATAAATCTCCTCGTGAGAGAATACCCAGCCAGGATGTTCTGTTAGATATTTTAGTACCGTAAATTCTTTCAGACTCAATTCAATCTTTTGATCATTCATAAAAACAGTATGACAGCGAATATCTATCTGTAGGTTTTTGTCTTTGTAATGCAATTTACTTTCCTCCTAATCTGTTTCACCTTATCACAGCTAATCTAAAATGCTATTATTAGACTGCCAAAACTCAAATTCAAAACCAGAGCAATGCTTTACCTGCAAATAGTCTGGTAATAGACCAGTAGAATCGCAATAGCTGCAAGAGCCAGAAACGGCAAACACATAATTACCGGGGCAGAGTGAAGTGATAAATAAGAACCACTGATTTTTTAGCATTTCAGCCGGATATACAAGCCATCCCCATAGATTGGTGACCGTTACTGTTAAAATTACAGCACTGCCTATATATGTGGCAGCTCCTTTCCGGGTAAAGTTAAAGTCGCAGACCTTTACGACCTACGGCTTAATAGTACGAAAAGACATTAACTTTTCTGTAAAAGAATTTGATGTACTTTATATGCTATATTCTAATCCAGGGATGGCTTTTACTAAACAACAGATTTATGAAGCAGTTTGGCATGAAAAAGCAAATGGTTATTTCCACGCCGTGGAAAACACTATTTTTCAAATACGCAAGAAGATAAAAAAGTATTCCAGCGACAAGAATTACATAAAAACAGTAGTTGGATATGGGTATAAATTTGAAGTTTAATCTGCAGGATATAAGGAGCACCGGGTTTGAGGGAGATTCCCCACTAAGAAAATTTCTATGTTCTGGCTACAAAGCCGGAACATAGGTCGGCATCCATCCCTGTTTCTTCCCAATCCTGCAGACCTAATAAGAAATCAGCTAGTGACTTCTTCATCAAAAGTCTTTTTTTAGAGAAATAATCCATTTTTCAATAGCATCCGCCAAAACTATCTGCTGTTGCAATACTGCCATACCAGTCTTAGGGATTTCCGGATCATTCTCTTTCTCTCGAAGATTTTCCTCCAGATAAGTTTTTAATATTTCAATATTTTCCTCAATACTGGCAATACATGATTGTTGACTTTCAGGCGGTAACTTATCCAAATTTACAATTACTGCATTAAAATCTAAAAAAAAGTGAATGGGTTTAGAGGCTGTTTCCATCATAAGCTTTACAAATTCTTTTTCGCCTTCATCTGTTAATGAATAAACTGCTTTTTCAGGCATCTTACCTTCTTTCACAATTTCTCCTTTAATGAAGCCTTTTTCCTCCAACTGAATTGCTTTTTTGTAAATGGATGGTGTACTGATTTTTACCCATTTTGATATATTACGATATTCCACTAATTTTTGAATATCATAGGCTCCCATCGGTTCCTTTTTCAATATTCCTAACACAATTAAATCTATTGTAGCCATAGTTCACCCACTTTCTATATCCACGAAAGCTATAAAATACTTACGGTTATATATACTGTAATTTATAGTATTTGATTTTATACCTCTTGTCAAGGAAATTGCAGGATACACGCTTGACAACTACTATAAATTATAGTAGTATTCTCTCACGTAGTATACTATAATTTATACTACTATAATTTATATTCTTAATTGAAAGGAGTATTTGAAATGAACAAGAATAACAACAAAATGGATTTATTAGGAAATGCACCTGTTCCCCAAGCACTAATGGCTCTTGGTATACCGATAATGATTGGTATGCTTATTAACGCTCTCTACAATTTGGTGGATGCTTATTTCATAGGAGGACTTGGCGAGAGTCAAATGGGTGCAATTTCCATTGCGTTTCCTTTAGGACAAGTAGTTGTTGGTTTAGGTCTGATGTTTGGCAATGGTGCCGCCTCCTACTTATCAAGACTTTTAGGGCGAGGAGATAGGGAAGCTGCAAGTAAAGTCGCCAGTACTGCATTATACAGCAGTGTTTGTATTGGCGCAGTTATTATTATCGGAACTGCAATTTTTTTGAAACCTATTTTAACCATGTTAGGTGCAACAGACACGATTATGCCATACGCCCTTTCTTATGGAAGAATCTATGTTATTTCATGTATTTTCAATGTATTTAATGTAACGATGAACAATATCGTTGCAAGTGAAGGCGCCGCAAAAACAACTATGTGTGCATTATTATTAGGAGCTGTATTGAATATTGGTTTAGATCCTATTTTCATCTATACTCTCGACATGGGGGTTGCTGGTGCGGCAATCGCTACAGCAATTTCTCAAATGGCTTCTACTCTTGTATATTTAATTTATGCATTACAGAAAAAAAGCGCTTTTACATTTTCCATTAAGGAATTTTGTCCTTCTAAGCAGATCATAACTGAAATTCTGAAAATCGGTATACCCACATTGACTTTCCAGCTTCTTACAAGCCTTTCTATCGCATTCATAAACCGGGAAGCTAATATCTATGGAGATGCTGTTATCGCCGGAATGGGCGCTGTTACAAGAATCACTTCAATGGGAACTCTGGTTGTGTTCGGCTTCTTAAAAGGTTTCCAACCAATTGCCGGCTTTAGCTATGGTGCCAAAAAGTTTGATCGGCTCAGGGAAGCAATTAAAACTTCTATCTTATGGTCAACAATATTTTGTGTAGTTGTGGGATTGACAATAGCCCTATTTTCCACACAGATTATTTCGCAATTTACAGAAGGCAATACAGAGATGATTTCTGTAGGTCAAAAATCGCTAATGGCAAATGGATTTTCCTTCTTCGTATTTGGATTTTACACAGTGTATTCTTCTCTGTTTCTTGCACTTGGAAAAGGCACCGCCGGATTCGTTCTTGGGGCTTGCCGACAAGGTATTTGCTTTGTTCCGATCATTCTGTTGCTCCCATCATTCTGGGGCATAAATGGAATACTATATGCACAACCGATTGCCGATGTAATTTCTGCTATTGTTACTGTGTTTATGGCTCTACATCTTCATAAAGAACTGGCAACAACAAAAGAGCATTAAAGCATCAGGCAACATAATAGATCAACACCGTCTGCCGCTTCGAACTGAGGCAATATCACCCTTCAAAAAACAATCACTCCCAGAGGATGTTACTCCCCTGAGAGTGATTGCAGCCTTTGTTTAAGATAACTTACTCAATTATCTGGAATCTCTGGATACACTGAAGCAATGTACTTACCAGTTCCTGATACAGATCTTCATCAAATCTGCCATTCACAATCGCATTCTTAATTAAAAGCGGCTTATATATCTCTAAAATCTTCAGTACCGCATCTGCATTTCCTTCTTTTGCCTTTAAAAGTAATCGTTCAAAATTCATTAGTTTTCACCTCCCATCACCTTGCGGATCTTCCGGATTGCATAATAATAAATACCCTTGCATCGCTCCTCTGATAACCCGTTTAGCCTGCTCATTTCCTCAAAAGTACGTTCTTCAAACACATGCTGGTAAATCAGCTTCCGTTCTTCATCCCGCAGCGTATGAAGCGCTTTCATCAGTCTTTCATCTGACATCTTATTCCATTCTGGATATTTCCCCTGTGCCTCCTGCAATAAAAGCTGCTCCCTCGTTTGGTTCTCCAGCAATTCTTCGATTACAATTCTTGCCTCCATCTGTCCAATATCCTCCAACAGTTCTTCTGCATCAGCCATCTGGATTTTCTTCTCCAGATAATCATGTCGTTTTCCACGGACAAACTGTATCAGATATGCTGTAAAGTGATTTTGTATCTTTGATCCTGTATATGTTTTTTTGTTCATTTGTTTTATCCTCCGAAATTTTTTATCACGTTCCAAAAAATTCCGAGGATGGCGGTGAGCGTCAACAAAACGTGACACTGCCTTCATTTTTTCGAAAAAAAGAAAGGCTGGACCACTCTATTCGTAGTCCAGCCGATACTTCTCTTTCTATGTAATTGTGTAGGATATGCAATGATAGTATCTCATATACTGCATATTCTAACTTCTCTCCGACACATTGTATGGATAAGATTTTTTTAACAGATTCAGTTCCTCTTTGGCTTTTATCTTATGCTGTCCATTCATGTCTGTCGTACTTACTTCCATGTTTCTCTATTTGTGCATGTGTTATCCTGCTTATCATAACGCACTTTAACGCATTTCGTATAGTGTTAATCTACGATAAAATATATGCATTAAGTGAGGTGATATAGATGGTGAAAAAATTATTGGGAGATGCAGTCAGGGAAGAACGTCTCCGCCGCAATCTTTCGCAAAACAGCCTTGCGGAACAGGCAAAGATTTCTTTACGGACTGTCTCTGATATTGAAAACTATATTGGCAATCCACAGTTGGAAACACTTTATGCCTTGGCAACTTACTTACATATTTCCATAGATGCTATATTTTCTAACCAGAAAACGAACCCGGATTCTACCATGCAGCAAATCATGGCAGAACTAAATTCCTGCCCGGAGGAGCAGAAACAGCTTGCCCTTTCTACACTGCGTGGACTTCTGGATGGATTCAAGAACCTAAGTTAAGGCTCTCCCGTATCCTTCATCATCTACACATTATACAAAGACAATCTGTGAGTAATCTGTGAATAGTCTGTGAGTTTTCTGTCTATTCCCATTCTGATACAAAGAACAGGAGAGTACACTGCCATAAGCATGTGTATCTCTCCTGCTTTTTTATGCCCTGCGAAATGCACTGATAGCATCCACTACATTCTGTCTCATAGTCTGATCCATCCGCAGCGGTTCTTCTTCCATCAAATCAACTTCTGTGGGCATTTCTCTATTTATCTTAGAAACGTCCTGCCCTTCCAATACCTTTCTTACTTCTTCCCGGATGATTTGCTGCATCATTGGCCGGAGCATATCCGGTTCCATGCTTATACTGCCATTACCTGTCTCATCCGTTCTTCCCGTATATGCCAGAATTGCCGCAACGATCAGTTTTGCTTTTTTCTCTGTCGTATTCAGAAGTTCTGTCACATACACGTGATCTGGATCCGACTTATCAAAACCAATAGTGAATACAAACGGATTTTTCTTTCCCATAAAATCACACTCCAGCCTGTGTCATGCGATACAAAAGATCATATCCATCGGCATTTGCTTTCATATCCCGGATAAAGGTATGTTTTCCCAACCGGTCTGCCTGCTCCAGAAATCGTTCCAGAAGCACTGCTCCGCCGCCGATAAACACCGTATAAGTAGATTTTGTATCAATGCCCCGCTCTCGGATGCTGTTCAGAAGATCGGTAACAAAATTCTGAACCATGGTTTCTACTGCCTGTACAACAGCTTCCTCATAATACTGCGTTTTTCCCTTGATGATACTGTCGATATCTGCCTCCTCCAGAAGCATGTCATATTCACTGTTAATACTGGAAATGATATCGTTATACATGGTAATCACACCTTTTTCCAGAGAATCACAATAATCCATATCCGGTCTGCCACTTCTCATCAGAAGATAATCAGAAGTAAATCCGCCAATATCAATCCCTACGACTTTCGGAATCTCACGGATTTCCATCATCCTCGTCATCATGGCTGCATAATCCTGCGGAAACGCCATTACATTCTGTATACAGAGGTGATAGACTTTATCGTTGAAGCACAGTTCCTGCACCTTCCCGTCCCCTTTGAAATAGCGTTCATATCTCTCACAAAGCTCTGCAAAATGCTTCGGCGGAAGCCCAATCGGAAGTTCCACCTGAATGACATCCTCCGGCTGGATCTGGCTTTTCTGCTCCAGCTCCATTGCAATGGCAAATAAGGTCAGAATCCAGAATCGGTTCCGGCTGTCCTGCGTCTTGTCCCTCTGGTACGGAATCCGCTTCTCACTAAGGGTATAATACTTTCCCTGATATTTCAGATACTTCTCTCCCCTGGCAGGCTTTTTATCCTGTTCCGTCAGTCCTGTGGTAAAGATAAAATGACAGGTTTTCATGTTCCGGTTCCCGTGATCCACGGCTACTCTTAATTTTTTAATCATAATGATTTCACTCCTTTGTATTTGATACTTATTCTGTACGTAGGAGGTACCTAGAGTGCAACTCTTTATAATCCATTTTCTTATTTTACCAATCAAAAAATTCAAAAAACAAAAATTAAAAATTATCTTTTTTTATTTTTTAAATAAATGCAACCGTTACAATATTTACTGTGTATCTTATTACAAAGGGAACCTTGGAAAGGAGTCGTGTACATATATGAAGGCTTATAAAAAATAATCAGTTTTATCCTAACACTCGTTATGATGCTGTCGCTAAGTGTTAATGTTTTTGCAGCAGAGCCGCTTACAGATGACCCTAATATGATTGAATGGAAGTACACTGTGTTTGCTGACGAAAGCCTGCAGAAAGTTGTTGAAGAAGGTGTTATTCCAAATGCATATGCCCGATATACTTGGCGCGGAATCACATTGAAAAATGGCGAAGTCGCCATATTAACACCATCAAATAACAGTATGGGACTTTATTGTAATAGCGGCAGATACATAACTATAAATTACACTTTGAGCCGTTCTGCTTTTCATCGTTCAAGAGTACGCGCATACGTAGCTGGACCTTCATCAGAATTTGTGCGTGAGATTACAGCAAGTGGTTTGCGTTCAGGATTTACGACACAGGCAACAGATTACTATTACGGCATGGTAACTAATCTGTCCTCTGATGCCTTTACAATCAAATCATTTTCTATTACATTTTAATAGTGGAAAATATTTCAAGTGCTGGTGAGTACTTATCCTGATTTTAATTGAAGCTTTTTAACTTGGTTTCTCGGTTCCCTTTTTTGAAAATACACATTCCCATTATTAAACCACTGCTATAGTATTCACTGAATTTATGAGGTAGAAGCATGTTATTTAACATAGATGAGAAACAACTGATGCTCGAACTAAAAAATAAAGATGAGCGCGCTTTAAAAATATGTATGAACAAATACTACAGATATGTTGTATACATAGTCGAGAATATTATTGGAAGTGCTTTGCCATATGAAGACAAGGAGGAGGTCGTGTCTAATGTTTTTGTAGCTCTATGGAATTACAGTGCAGATTTAGATACAGATAACTACAGCACATTCAAACCCTATTTAGGAACAATCGCAAGAAACATGGCAAAAAACGCATTACGAAAAACCTCTAAGATGCATTTTGAAAATTACGAAGATGCGTTTCAGGTTGGAACGAACGAACATATTGAATACGGGCCGTTAAAAGAAGAAGTAATCAAATGCTTAAAAGAAAGCATATATGAACTATCAGTTGACGAAAGAAAATGTTTTATCTCGTACTACTATTACACTAAGACAATCGCTGTAATAGCAGAAGAAACCGGATTAAAAGAATCTACAGTAAAATCCAAACTGTTACGCGGACGTAAAAAATTAAAACTAAAAATGGAAAAGAAGGGATTTAGATATGAAGACTGTAAAATTTTCTTTGAATGAGTTAATGAGTGAAATTGATGAATCTTTTATTGAGGAAGTGTATTTTCATGATTGCAATAAAATACTGAAAAAATATTCCAAACAAAAGATACGTCAAAATGTATTTTGTAAAACAGCTTCAAAACATAAGCCTTTAAAGTTCACTTATAGAACTGCAATTATTGTAACTGTGGTTTCAGTGTTTTTGTGTATGCCTGTATATGCTGCAATCAGTCATCTGTTAACATCGGCTTTAATTGATGACAGCAATCGACATTTAATCGGGACAGAAACCAATGATAGAAGCTACATCATATTAAAAGACGGTGTATATACCAATGAAAATGGGAAAGTTGTTGATATTGAGGAATTAGCCAAATCTTCATCAGAATTTCCTGAAAGCAGAATTGTTAAAAGCAGTCTGATGCCTAATTTCATACCATCATCAATAGTAGAGATTCCTACTGATAAATCAGATGAAATGTATATCATTCCAGAAATAATTCTAATCAACAATTCACTTTGTGTACTTACACAAGACAATGGAAAGGGATGGGAACTAACTGATAAAGATAATATAGTCATTTCGTTTGATAAATATAAATCAGACATTACAGTATCCCAAGATTTGATTATCGGTTATGTAAAAGACGGGATAATGTATGAAGGAGAAGTGTTCGATGAACTGAGTGGAAAATATAGTTTCTCACCAGATGAAAAAGGGGAATATTTTTTCTATCTGCTTAGCGGAAGTTCCGATTATCTATCTCTTAAAAGCGGTAATCTGGAGGTAAATTAAATGTTGCTTTTGCGGGACTTCAGCATACCAATTAACTTTAGTATAAGGACAGGAAGACCTCTTCCGTACAGGAATAGGTCTTCTTGCTGTCTCCGTGCATGCTTTAAAGTATAAATAGGCTTTAATCTGGATACAATTTCAACTGCATCGTTGATACACGCTGTGTTTATCTCGTTTACTGTATCATTCATAAGAATTTAATTGGTTATGTTTATTGTGATGATAGAGTAGCCTTTGTTTTGAAC
Source organism: Dorea longicatena (assembly GCF_024168045.1). Classification (GTDB taxonomy): domain Bacteria; phylum Bacillota; class Clostridia; order Lachnospirales; family Lachnospiraceae; genus Dorea_A. The sequence continues at coordinate 279,629 of NZ_CP100126.1, read as the reverse complement.
ATCTTCCTTGAAAGATTTGTAAACGATACTGTAGATTATCATATTCATTATGTCGGCGTAGATTCTTTAGATGAAGAATGTATTGAATGCAGAAAATACTCTGATTATTGTGAACATATTTTACCTGCTTTCTGGATAGATGACGATTTTTGTGAATAATGAAACACTGGTGTTTGGTTATTCAAAATTTAAGCTGATAGATACTGGTGTTAAGTATATTAATCCGAAGCATTTTTCCGTAAAAAACTTTGTAAAGTATTGCAGATTCAATAAAGAGTGAAATTACAGTAAAATAAAAGATAGTTTTTTCGTTCCTTTGTTATGCCATTGTTCTACGCCGGAATCTTTTCTGCCATCTCCGGCAGGCACTTCTCAAATAATTCCCGATATCTTCGATACCCTTCATCCCGGAGTGGACCTTGCAGTGATGTCAGAGACCAAAGGAGAAGCTCTTCCTCTTCCACAGCATACGGAGAGGTATAGACAAATTTTTTTCCGTCAAAATGCGGTTTTGATAACTTCAGTATTTCCGTAATCTCTCCTTTTGTTTCCGCCTGCATAATCATTTCCACTTTCTTCCGATGGAACTCGCAGACGATGCTCTCCAGAAATCCCTGCTTCAGATAAAATTCCGCCCTTCTATAAAGTTTTACAAGAGCCTCCACTCTTTCATCAAATAACTTGTCCTTTTCACTGACTATCATCTGTGCCAGTGCGTTTGCATGTTCCATAACCAATGCTGTTCCCATTACATTTCCTCCCATAATAAAAGCTGGCATAAGAAATTTCTTCTCACACCAGCACGATTCTTTTATTCCTCTGTGATGATCTCACTGCTTAATTTTCCATGTACCAGATAGCGATAATTCCGTCTGGAATTGACACAGGTAGACAGCGTAACTATCCGATCCGTTGCCGACAGCTCGGTGCCGGTATCATAATCCCTATAAGAAGACACCGTATCCAGAAACGTCTGAAAATCTTCCGCTTCCGGGAAATGATACCTATATCCCTCACTTCCGGTTCTTCCCGCATAGCAGGAAAAGATACGATACTTGAGGATCTTGTCCGGCAAATAGAGATAAAACTCCGGATGTTGTTCAAATAGCTCTTTGTCTTGGTACTTATCCAGAGTTCCGAACATGCTCCCGTTTTTCATATTATGCCCGTACACGATCGTATTCTGATCCGTAAAGTCCGGCTGATTATGGCAGTCCACAAAGATGCTCCCGTTGATATTGGATTCTCCCGAAAAAAGGTGATGAAGATAATATGCATTATCTTTCCCCTGTACCACTGGATAACTGATATCCAGTGCCGGAATCTGAATCCACGCTATGACATCCGGATTAACCGCTTTTAAACCTGCAAAATCAATTTCCAGATACCTATTCTTAGGTTCCTCCTTTTCTTTCTCAGGCTCCGGTGATTCTTCTTCCTCTGGTTCCTGAACATATTCCTGCAGTTTCTCGTAACTTACGTCCCCTTTCTGATACTTCAGATAAGCACCAAAGAGTTTTCCTGCCGCTGCGAGAAAAACAAGCAACAGGCAGATAATGAGTCCTGCAAGAACCGTATTTCCTTTTTTTCTCATGATTGTTCTCCTTTCGGAAGAGCCGAAGTCTGTGCCCCGGCTCCTTCCTTCTGTTTGATGGCGGCTAAATAGTCATCAATCCCCTTGTGTTTCCCGTTCCACTCCCCGCTCTCGTCCATATCCCAGACCATCCGGTTCATCGGCAGGGAAAGCTCCCGGCAGATTTCATAGACCTTATTGCAACCGTTCTGGATAATCCTCCGTTTCTCCGCCTTATGCTGGCAGATAACAGGGGAACGCTCAAAACAGACCGCACACTTACTGTCATGATGATTACAGGCTACTTTCATCTTCTTATCCATGTCATACGCCTCCAAAAGCTGTTTCATCCCATAACCTTTCATCCGTTCCAGCACTGGTTTTAAATTCCGATACTGATTCACTCCGGCAACACATACAAAGGTCGCACTGGATAGATAATGGGCGATAGTTCCTTTTAACGCCCCTTCTGTCAAATAGACTCGTTCAGCATGAAGATCACCGATGACATGTACCGGACTTCCAGAGGAAACTCCCTGGTCATAATTGACACTGGACAGCCAGATATATTTTTTCGTGTCAGTCACATGATCTACCCGGATCTGAAAACCCTGGATGAACCCGTCCAAAGAAACTATGGGAATCAGGATTCCTGAGTTTTCTGCTTTGAAGTTAATCGTCCAGTTTCCGTCTGTATCCCGGTAGAATCCCGGCACGCCTTTCACCCTATATCCTTCTTCTGCCAGCCTTTTGACCAGCTTCTTCATTCCAAACAGCGGGACACTCCGGTAACGCTGTGCTTCGATCTGTTCCGGTTTTAATCCCCGTCTTTGCAGATCCTCCTGATGCTTCCTGTTAAGCGTGAGCATGGACAGCATTCTCTGATACGTCCGATGGATTTCCTCTATGGGTGCAAGCTCTGCCGTTGCCTTTTCTTCCTGTACCGGCGTTGCTTTGATATAATCCGTCCGGTATTCTCCTTTTCCTAATGCTTCCCGGATCTGCTGATTTGCTTCGGAGAGTGTAACATTGTGCAAATCCGCATAAAGCTTCAGCATCCCCCCGGACGCATCACAGCGGTTGCACCGGAATACATTCTTTTCCACATTGATATTGAGTTTTCCATGCGTCTCTCCACAAAACGGGCAGTCATAATAGTTTCCCCGCCGCTTTCTGAGATGCAGCACCTGCACCACATCCAGTATTCCATAATCAAACCCAGACATATCATAATACATCCCGGTCTCTTCCTCCTTTCCCCCACAGAAAAAAGCTCTCTGCGGGGTTCTTCCTTAACCAGCCATCGGCATTGCTTTTTGTAAAATTACCTTTGCTGCCGCCGGAACCAGATTGTTCGGTCCGGAATATTGCTCGGCAAACCACTGGATCGTTGACGGGCTTTCAACTGCCACCTGTCCCATGGTCTTTCCGCCGTATTTTCCCTTTCCCGGAATCACAGTCCCGACTGCCATTTCATAGTTCATGTGTTTCATCAGTTCTTCTACCGGAAGGGACGTATCCAGATTCTGTAATGCTCCCTGCAGCATCTGTCCGGTCTTTGGCGGCGTAGAGGCAGCCGGAGCGGAACCGTAGCCAGGCATTTGTCCACTGCCATGGTAAATGGTGCTTCCCGCCGCCTGTGCCTGCTGATAGAACTGATTCATCATCTGCTGACCTGCATATTCCGACTGGCCTGGCATCTCTCCATAATTTGGCATAGCCGCCTTTGGCATGACACCCGAATCCGACATGGCAGCATTTGCCATGGCATCTGAATCCGGCATCTGTGGATTCTGATATGGAATTCCGGCATCTACCTGTGCAGGATCATTTTCCTCTCCCACATCCGCAAACTGCACACCATATCCAGCATCCGATAATGCCCTTCCTACGGCTGCTGTTTCCGCCATTTCCAGAAATTTGTCTCCAAACTTCGGATCATCGCTCCGGAATTTCTGTGAAAAGGAATTGGCTACATAATTGTCTTCCTGATCACATTTATCCAGATAGATACGTGCTTCCACAACTGCCATATTCTCTGTGAAAGTGATAATCCGGCTGATGATCTTTCCTGCAGGATTGACCAGACGAAACCAGAGCTTCCGGTATTTCACATCCAGATAAAGCTGCTCCTCCTGCCCTTCTTCTCCAATCTTTCTTGCCAGTTCCATCGGATGGAAGCCATCCACACGGTTTAAAGCGGCAACTGCCTCTGATTTCTTATACAATAATTCTTTCATTCTCTGCTCCTTTCATTTAGAAAAGCAGACGTTCCCCTATATAAGAGTAATAGTCCGCTTATTTCAAAAATTGAAAAATATTTTTAAACAACAAGTTTTAACTGCTCCATTTCCGGTTTCTGTTCACTCTGATACTGATCGTAATACTGTACGATCCGCTCACTCAGAATGGTGTTCCTTGTCCCGCTGTCATCCGTATGGATTGCCTGACAGACTGCAGCCCATTCCCCTACCAGATAAACCTTGCTTTTCGCTCTGGTCACTCCGGTATAGAGAATATTGCGCTTCAGCATCATATAAAAGGCTTTTACCCAAGGGATGATGACAACCGGACATTCGGAACCCTGTGCCTTATGGATGGTTGTTGCGTTGGCATGTTCGAGCATTTCCATCTGGTCAGCTTCATATTGCACCTGCCGCCCGTCCGGGAATCCGATCACTGCCCTGGCATTTCCATCCTCATCCGTGATACAGTCCAGTATCTTGCCCAGATCGCCGTTACTCGCCATCTCGGTATTTTTATTCTGTAAAATCTTATCGCCAACCCGGAACACCTGACTGCCGATATGCAGTTCCTTCTTCCCTGCGATTGGCGGATTTACAAAATCCTCCAGAGATTTGTTCAATTCATCCACTCCGGCAGCACTGCGTTTCCGATACGGAGTCAGGATCTGTACCTGATCCATGCCGTTTTTTGCAATCTCGTCCAGATAAATCCTCCGGACAATCTCTGCCGCCTCATCTGCTCCTTTGCAGGCAATGAACTGAAAATCCTCCCCAAAGCTCAGATTAGTCTTATTCTCCTGCATCAGTTTTGCATTATAAGGGATGCTGCTCAAAGCGCCCTGTCGGTAAACCAGATCCAGTACCGTGACCGGAATCAGCCCGCAGGCAATCATCTGCCGGAACACATCCCCGGCTCCTACCGATGGGAGCTGGTTCTTATCCCCGACTAAAAGGACTCTGGCATGTCTGCTTACCCGCCGGAAAAATTCATAGGCAAGATGCATGTCCACCATGGACACCTCATCTACATTTAAAAATCCGGCAGACAGGTACTCAAAATCCGGTTCAAAATCCGTATCATCTCCCAAAAGCCCCAGGGCCAGATGCATCGTGGATGCATTTTCACAGCCGGTACTCTCCACCATACGTCTTGCCGCACGTCCGGTCGGAGCCATAAGCTGTACCTCTGACCTGCATAACGCCTGATGGATATAGAGAATCACCTTGAGAACCGTTGTCTTTCCGGTTCCGGGACCTCCGGTAATAATACTGATGGGATGTGCAAACACCATCCGCACTGCCTGTTTCTGTGTTTCTGACAGCGTGATCCCCAGTGTCTTCTGTGCCTTTTCCAGCTCCAGTTCAATGGACAACGGAACCGGCTTTTCCAAAAGCCGTCTCGCTATCATGGAAGCAGTCTGCGTTTCTTCTTCATACTGCCGGATAGAATAGATCCGTTCTTCCTCCACTACAATGCTTTTTTGCAGCACCAGCCGGTAAAGCACCTGACTGACATCCTGCTCCGATACTGCCATGACCTGCAGATCCCGGTTCAGCATTTCCAGTGCTTCCCTGATAACCTCCTGACGCTGCTTAAACAGATGTCCATCTTTCATTGCCTGATTCATGATATGTCCGATGCACCCGGATATCCGCATGGGATCATTGAGTGCACAGCAGCACTGTCTTCCGATCGCATCCACAGTCAGAAACCCGAAGCCTTTGACTGCACTCAGCATGTAAGGGCGGTGCCGGATAATATCCACCGATTCATTTCCGAATTTCTTCAGAATCATATTCACTTTTTTGGGTGTCACCTTAAAAGGCGCCAGAAACGTCATCAGTTCCCGGAACACCTGGTTTTTTCCATAGGACTCCACAATAGCAGAAAGCTTCTTCTCGGAAATCCCACGGATCTTTAAAAGTTCTTTCGGACTGTTTTCCATGATTTCCAACGTCTGAAGCCCAAACTTCCGGAAAATAGTATCTGCCATCTTGGGACCGATGCCTTTGACTGCACCGGAAGAAAGGTATCCTAAGATACCCTCCTTTGTCCGTGGTACAACCTCCATGAAATTTTCCACCTGATACTGGGTTCCATGCTCCCCGCTCTCCCATCTGCCTTCCATCTCAAGCTCAATCTCGTCTGTAAGCGGAAGACCGAATCCAATCGCTGAGAAGCCGATGATATTCCGGGATGCCAGATATTTGTCTCTGGCTGACAGGGGGACAGACGTATCCTGTGTGGTGAATATGGCAATCGTATACCCATTCTCCTCATTCCGGAAAATCTTATGTTTAAATCTGCACCTCATTGTTTATATCCCTCCAGCTTTTTACCCGCATCCGTTCATTTAGTTTTCTCATTACGCCGCCTCCTTCTTAATTCGGAAAGTACGGCTCTCCGTTGTTTTTGTATATTCCTCATAGATATCCGGATGCTGGTTTTTCAGCTTCTCCATCTGGTCTTTCCCAACCGAAGTACGTCTGGTCGGATTATAGGTAATACGGTAACGGTTCGTACCGTCCTCCAGCACTGCCTTGCAGCCCTGCCCCAGCTGTTCCACAAAAGGAACACTGATTGCCCGCTGTTCTGCTTCGATTTCCTTTTTCCGTTTTTCCAACTGTGACTTTTCCTCCGAAAGGGTAAGATACTTCTCAAGATTTTTTGATTCCAGACCGGAAAGCACAATTTCCGGAATAGATTTGTCTGCAAAACCACCATAATTACGGATATTTGCCAGAACCAGATCGGAATTCCCGTTATGCGGCGGTACTACATTTTTCAATACATGTTCCTGCCAGAAATACGTTTCCTGATCAATGATGTCTTCTTCCTCAATCAGATCACGCTCAATGGTGCGATACACAAACTCATTCTCGTTATTTCCATACAGGCATGCGATAAAGGCTTTCTGCATATTCATCACAGACAGATAATGCCTTACCTGCAGCACATAATGAGCTGGAATACCCTCATCAGCCCACTTATCTTTCGCATTATAATTGCAGGTTTTACATTCCAGAATCGCAAATGTCCCATCCGGCATACGAACAAAAAAATCCACATCTGCAAGCATGAACGGATATAATGGATGCCGGAACATGACACGTACCGGAAATACTTCCAGTCCGGTCTTTTTGGAAAAGATTTCTGCCACCAGATCTTCCAGCCGGTGTCCGACTTCCTTGGCAACCCAGTTGCTTTCCTCTTCCTCCTGAATGACCGGCTGCACACCTGTTTTGTTGTAAAACAGATCCCGGATAGTGGCAAATGGAGAGATCCCCATGATTGCCGCTACATCACTGCCGCCGATTCCTTTTTTGCGGTATTCCAACCAGTCTTCTCTTGACAGGTTACTGATATCCACAACCTTTTCCGGTGTATACTCTGCTTTGTTATTCATTCCAATTCCTCCTAACATTTGACTGCTCCATAAACGTCATATTTTTTCCAGTCTTTTATAAGCGCCTTCGTAATATCCTCCTCCAGCTTCAGGATGCCCTGTCCGGACATTCCTTCACAGGCTGCAAAAAAGGAGGCTTCATTCATGGCATAATAAAGATCATGTGCCGTACAGGCACCTTCCCCGTTCTGGGATACAAATAGCTCCACCACCTCATTCCGGATCTTCTGTTTAATGCCAAGTTCCTTCATCAGCAGCTTCAGGCAGTTCACCGGATTACGGATCTCAATGTCCATAAGCTGAGTAAGATTCTTCATCGCATCCACATAGCGGGCGCATACCTGCTCCAGATTTTTCCGGAAGTCCAGAATCGTTGCCCCTTTATCGTGAGCCAGCTTGATTGGACTTCCCAGACTGATAACGCCGTTTGGTCCGTCTGTCAAAAGCATCGGATACAGATTTGCACCGCTCGCTGCCACGTCAGATGTGGTAAAACGAAGTGCCGGTGACAGGATCTTCTCATCCATTCCGTGTGCATCCAGTGCTTTTCGGTAAGTATCCAGAAGTTCCTGACTTCCTCCGAGCTTCCACATGGCAGATACAATGGAATGGTCATAGATACCAGAGCCCTCCATGTAAACACTGCCTTTGAAATTCAGATTCAGATATTCGCAGGTTGTCTCAAACATGGCTTTCATATCAAGGATGCAATAATCATGTTTATCCCCGCCATGTACTGCGGAAACCTTTCCGTCCGCAATCTTAATCAGGGCATCCCCTTTTGCAACCCGCAGGCAGTAATTGACTACCTTCGCATATGTTGCCTTATCCAGCTTGCGAAGCCCGTCTCCATTGACACCTGCGCGGCTTAAAATGGTGCGGATGGCACAGTCACGTACCGGATAGGATTCTCCTCTCATTTTCAGTACAAGCTGCGTATTCTTCTCTGTATCCTCCAAAATTTCTTCCATGGATGCATCTGCCGCATCCAGATTTTGAGCCTCCTTTTCCAGTGGTGCCAGCCGTAACGTATTCGTTGGCTTTCTGATCCATTTGGCATTTCTTCCTCTCTCTGCCAGAAACTCCAGCAGATCTTTTACTTCTGCAAAGGATCTCTCAAATCCATCTGCATACACTCTTGCTTCATTCATGTTCTTATTCCACCTTTCTTAAAATAATATTTATCCATCAACAGCCGAAGCTGGTTGTGGCATGCAACTATGCCGAAACCTAAATGTAAGCACAAAAAAAGAATGAAAAGAGAGTCTTTTCTCTGTTCATTCTTAAAAGTCTGGTTTCTTCCTGAAAAAACAAAAGTGCCACGCAGCCAAAAAAGGCATACCGTGACACTCACTACAAACATAAACTACTTATGCCAGGAATCAGCTCCTGCTGTTTCCTGTAAGTTTGGAGATTCTTATGAATCCCGAAACTCCCCAAAAAGGGTGTGCATAAAATAAACTATATCAGTATACTAGCACAAGATATTCCTCATGTCAATTCAGGCTTATACTATATATGGTGTTTATATTTGTTCAAAATACTACATCTATTTTTCTACTACGAATTCAATCTTCTCTTTCAGATACTCCCGGCAGCCAAACCGAACCGTTCCACACTGCTTTGACTCCTCTTTCGCCTTTTCATTACAGCAGTCCAAGTAGGGACAATCGTTACATTGATTCCGCAGTGCTTCCTTCGCCCATTCAATTTCCTGCTCATTTCCTATAATCCGCACAGACATCCACTTCCTTTGCTATCATCATACCCCAAAATCCATTTTCTATCATCCATAATTTCTTTTTTTGTATCATTTTAGTAAATTACGGTTATATTACGGAATAATCACTATATTTCAAATATATCTCTATTTTATTCCGTAATTTGCTGTAAGTAAATAGTTTAAAATGTGGAAGAGAGGTGTAAATGTATGGATAAAAACTTTATTGGAGAACGCATCAGCGAACTGCGTTTAAAGAAAAATGTATCTGAATATCAGATGAGTCTGGATCTTGGCAAAAATAAAAGCTACATCCAGTCCCTCACTTCCGGACGTTCTCTGCCTACCATGCAGAGCTTTCTGGATATCTGTGACTATCTGGAAGTCACTCCTCAACAGTTCTTCGATTCAGAGCTGCACAATCTTCCTCTGATTGACAAAGCAACTGATCTGATGAAACAACTCGATGACGAGGATATGCTTGCGCTCATTTCCATGCTGAATCGTCTGGCTCTAAAACGCAAATAGATTTCCGTGGCTGCCAAATCAAGGCAGCTTTTATTTTTATCATTTTTTCTTAAAATTTTTCAATCTTAAAGAAAAGCCCCCTATTCCTTAATTGAATGGGTAATATATCCATTCGCCGTACCTTGAAAACAAAAGAAATCTTTCGGGAGATTGATATAGGTGACTGCAGATAGTTTGCATCTTCGCACGCCTGCAGCTTAATAGTTACAAAGTAACACCGTTTTACGTGGCCGGAACGGGCATAGGAACTGGCTTCTGAAAGAATAACATAGACTTTTGGGATTTTAGCTTATAGCGCTTTTATTAGAGAACTTTTACTCAAAATTTGATATAATAATAGACAGGTATCAAGTTGATTCCCTGTCTGTGGAAAGGAGATTCATGATAACTGTAACAAAAAGGGATTTGATTGAATTAGGCTACGGTCCTTCCTTTGCTGCTGATATTATCAAAAAAGCAAAGGAACTTATGGTAGAAAAGGGGCATACCTATTATCAATCCAGAAAATTAGACAGGGTTCCAAAAGAAGCCGTTGAAGAATTATTAGGGATTACTTTGCCCGATAAGCAAGAATGATCGTGCTTTTTGCATTTTAGTAAGGAGTGAAATCATGGCAAAAGATCCAATTAAAAAAGCAGAAAACGGCACTTATTATTTTCGAGCCAACCTCGGATATCATCCTGTAACCGGAAAACAGATTCAAAAATACCGCAGCGGATTCTCAACAAAAAAAGAAGCCCGTGCCGAGTATTCCAAATTGATTCTTGCATCAACGGAAGAATTAGCTGATAAGAAGGAAGACATTACCTTCAAAAAGTTTATTGAAGAAATCTATCTTCCGTGGTACAAAACTCAGGTGAAAGAAAGTACCTACAAGAATCGTTACTCGACCATTCAAAAACACTTTGCCTATTTCTACAAGAAGAAAGTGTCCGAAATAGAAGCGATAAATGTACAGACCTGGCAGCTCAAGTTGGCAAAACAATTCAGTCCAAACTATGTACGCATTGTTCAGGGAATGTTATGTTTAGCTTTTGACCGGGCGATTATCCTCGGACTTGCAAAGAAGAATCCTGCCCGCATGATCGGCAATATCAAATCTAAAAAAGTAAAGATCGACTTCTGGACTTTGGAGGAGTTTCAGAAGGTAATATCCCTGCTGTACAAAGGTGACTACTACGAGCACTATCTCTTCATCTCGTTCTGGCTTTTATTTATGACTGGAATGCGTATTGGAGAGGCTGCCGCCTTACAGTGGGATGATATTGATTTTGAAACAGGTATGCTGATTATTAGTAAAACACTGTACTATAAAACAATGAATGACTACAAATTCGTTGAACCTAAGACGCAGGCAAGCAACCGTACCATTTATATTGATGCTGATACCATCAAGGAATTACAAGAATGGAAGGCGGTCCAGGCAAAGGTTTTACCAAATTGTGGATTCGTACTGAGTTATAACAGTACACCCACCAGCAAAACAACGCTTCCAAGAGCATTAGAGAAATTGGCAAATTTAGCTGGTGTCCACAGAATCAAAATTCATGCCCTGAGACATTCGCATGCTTCCCTGCTTATCAGCATGGGCGAAAATCCACTGCTGATTAAAGAGCGTCTTGGACATGAAAAAATACAGACGACACTAGGAACTTATGGTCATCTGTATCCAAACACCAATATTGAGATTGCAAAGAAGCTGACCGGGGTTCTCAGCTACCAGTCAGCTTCTCAAAGTATTGCTAATTATACCAGTAATCAGCATACTGCAATGTATCACAAAGAAATATAAAAATGCAATGATAATGCAATTTCAAACACCCAAAGCCGCAAAGCCCCGTGGTTACGGGCTTTGTAGCCCAGCGTCAACTATTCAAACTCGGCAAGTCCGATGATGGTTTTAAACATATTTGTTTAGTTTTTATTTCTTTTCTGCCGTTATTTTATCTCTGTTACATATATTATTTTGGCTCGCTGATTTTCTGTTGCCAATTTGTTGCCATTTCATTATAACTACGTTAAGATTACTTCGCAATCATTATTTTGATAATATGCTTCAAGCCATGCCTTTTTCGCATCTAATGCATTTACTGCTGCACTCTCTATGCTCTCGCCCAGGTAATACAGCCTGGCAGATCTGATAAAAACCACAAATCCACCTTCATCCTTATCTTCTGCAAGTTCCATACCATTTATTTTTTAATTATATTGATATTTCCGTTCTCTTTTACGAAAAGCATCTTCTCCACCTTCCATAATTTCGCAAATTCCCTCTCTAATAAGCTTTTCCTCAATGCAGCCTGCCTTTTTCCCTTTTCTGAAAGTAACTTTTCCCTGATTATTACGTTCTAAAACAATAATCCCCTCTGCGTCACCCAATACCGGAATATTGGGATTATGCGTAACGATAATAATTTGACGTTTACTTTTCATCTTTCTTATAGATTTTACAACAAGCGAATAGATAAGACTATTATCAAGGTCATCTTCTGGCTGATCAATAATCAATGGATTCTCACCACTATTTAATATGAAGGCAAGAATCGCTGCACTCTTTTGTCCTGGCGATCCTTCATTAATATCAATTTCACCATTTTCATCAATAATTTTAATTTGCAATTTGTCCTCTGGAAGAACTTTTATCATTGAACTCAATGTGTCATTATTATATTTATCTGTCCAAAGCTTAGCAAATCTTGTATCTGTAGAACAATTCAAAAACTTTTCAACATTTCCAGAATCTGTAATCAACATGAACTTCAAAAATGCTCTATACTGTTCCCAGCTATTATCTTTAGATAGTACTTTATCAGCCAAATTTTGAAAATCATTATCAAATGTTCCTTCTTTTCCAAATTCCTTCTGTAAATTTGCCTTCCATCGTGCCAAATGACCTAATGGAATAACTTTAATTGATATGTTTTCCAACTTCAAGTTATCAATTACAGCCTGTCTTTTTTTTGATAGTTCAATCCGCTTATCAATAAAATTGTCTATACTCTCTTCAATTTTCTTTTCGATATTACCTTGTTCATTTTGTAATGACATCAAATCGTCATACCTTTTTTTATTTTTTTGTAATTGATCCTGAATTGCATTAATATCTTCTCCACCAGTATTTTTCACTTCATCTAACGCATTTAAATATTTTCTATGGATTTCCTCACGTTTTTCATAAGTAGTGGATATTTCATATTCTCTCTTCAACGTTTCAACAGATTCCTTTTTATGATTTAAAATTTCAATGAGACTTTGATTGATGCTTTTTAACTTTTCAATTACTTCGAGTTCAATTGCATTTTCTACAGATATATCAAGTGCTTCCATCTGATTATCCAATCCTCTATTCTGTTCCTCGAAGCTAGCAACAGCTACAGTTACAGCGTTCAATTCTGAAGCAAACGATTTTTCCACATTTTTTATCTTATTGTCTATATTTTCAAAATCTTTTCTCGATTCTTCTATTCCACTTGCTTTAAATTTTTTTAAGATAGTATCTGCCTTTTCAATTTCCGCTTTTATTGTAGGCAATTCCTTAATTTTCTTTCTATTGCTCTTGAATTCATCTGAATATTTTTGCATATTTAATATTGCACTATCAATTTCATCAGAATATGAATACATATCAGCCGATACTTTATCATCAATCATCTTTACTAATGGACTCATTGTTTGATTTGCAATATTATCATCTTCATCTATTAAATTAAAGATTTCTTTTTGTCCATAAAAATCTATCTTAAATTCTGGAGGATTCTCAACACTACCATTATTATCTTCAACATCCGTTACAATTTGTTTTCCTTTTCTTGAGGCTTTTATCACATATGGTTTATTGCTACCAAAATTAAAATATGTTGAAATTTTTGCATCTTTTGTTAATGTTTTTTCCAACAATCTACATTTCGAAAGATCATGTTCATTACATACGCCATAGTTTATTGCATCAACAATAGTAGATTTTCCTGTTCCTCTCCCTCCTACAATACAATTTAAATTAGGCGAAAATCTCATATTCATTTTTGTCATATGAGAGATTCCTTCAAACGCAATGCCACTTATGTAATTATAAGTAGTTTCATTAGGATCAAACTGCACACCTATTTTTTGAAGTGATAACCAATTAATGCATCTATGTTCCGGATCAATAAATACTTGGCGAAGTCCTTCAAAAGATAATGTTGAAAGCTTAATCCATGTAAACATTTTCCCGAACCCTTCGATTGAATGCTGTGCTTCATCTCTATTCGACGGATTATCTGATCCTGTTATTAATACTGCTTTATTAATAGCCTTATTTTTTAATTTGTTATTATATTCCCTAACATCCTCTTCATTTCTTACTTCAACAGCCGAAAACAAAAGAAACTCTTGATATTTTTTTATGGCATTTTCTGCACTTTTTCCAAGCCCTTTATTAGATGCAAAATGAGCAGGAATTACAAATATTTTTTCCCTTAATTCCGTACATAATGTTTTTAACCTATCTTCAGATACGTTAATCGTTGTGTCAGCCCAGTCTTTTCTTAATAATCCCAAATTGCTAACAACTGCATCTTCAATTTCTGTTACGGACATCTTATCATCAAAAATAATGAGAAAATGTGTAAAATCCGAAGATACACAAAGTTCAATTCCATAAAATACCTTAAAATTTTCGTCCTCGAACTCCGATTTCACCTCCTCTATTTTACTAATCCATCCAACAGAATTATGATCACTTACTACAACTGCATTAATGCCCGATTCTTTAGCCGATTTTAACCATTCTTTTGGTGTCACTTTCTTATCTGGAAAACATTTACTTTCCGGTGTATGCGTATGAAAATCTATCTTATACCACTTTGCTAAAGCCATATGCTCGCTCCTTCTCACTTGTGTTAATCCATCGTTAATCCGTCATTGTTCATTTAGTTCCCCATCAATCCATCATTACAATTTCTCAAATACTTTTAATCTCTTTACAATTTCTTCCGGTTCTGGTAACATTTCCTTCATCTCTTCAGGCAATGTATTTCTCAACTGATATGTAGCTACACCAATTGGCATATTAATATTTTTCAAAGCATACTCTACATATGTCTTGTCCTTGCTTTTGCATATAATAATTCCAATAGATGGATTTTCATCCGGTAACTTTATCTGTTCATCCAACGCTGTCAAATATAATTGCATTTTTCCTGCATATTCTGCCTCAAACTCTCCTATTTTTAGTTCTATGGCAACTAAACTTCTCAAACGTCTATGAAACAATAAAAGATCTATATATAAATCTCTATTCCCCGCCATTAAGTGATATTGATTTCCTATAAAAGTAAAATCTCCACCCATCTCGATCAAAAAATCCCTGATATTATTGACCAATTGCAATTCCAGTTCATGCTCCGAATATTCTGGAGATAATTCCGCAAAATCAAAAGTATATTCGTCTTTTACAGCCAATTTCGCCTGTATTCTTCTATCCTCTGGAATCGTTAAATCAAAATTCGTCTGGTTTAGCAAATACTTTTCATAAGTCCTTGCCTCAACAAAATTTGTCAAAACCCGTTTTGTCCAACCATAACGCTTTGCCATCTGTATATAAAATTCTCGTTCTAAATCGTCTTTGCATTTCTCCATAATAATAATATTATTGCTCCAGCTAATTTCTCGCACCATTGGTGCGAGTTTTTCTGAATGACGATATGTTAAATAGAAGTTCCGCATTCTCCACAAATTTGCTGCTGAATATCCCTTTGCTCCAGGGAATTCTTTTTGTAATTCTCTTGATAAAACCTGAACAATAGATTTCCCCCATCCTTTTTCTTGCTGCTGTTTATAAATCTCTTCTCCAATTTCCCAGTAAAGATTGATAGTTTCTGCATTTATTACTTTTAACACATGATATTGTTTTTTATGTATTAATTGTTTTAATTCCTCAACTAATGGTTCATACCCTCGAATTTCATTCTTTTCCATATTCTGGTCTCCATTTCTCGCACCAATGGTGCGAGATTTCAATTATTTTCAATGCCATTCATTTATCTTAAATCTAATAACACTATAAACCGTATTTCTCTTTATTTTCAGAAAACACAGTATATTATTCAATACATTATTTTTCTTGGTTATTTTGATATTCCGATAAATATTGCTTTAAAGCTCTCTCTATAGCAACTGTTTTCGTTTGTCCCATTCTTTCACAATATTTTTCTAATGATTCTATTATTTCGCGTTCAATATACAAATTTATATGTCGTCCATCTTTTTTTTCTCGTGCCATTTTGATATTTCCTCCTACAATACTATTATTTCAGATAAGGTTAAGATCTTTTGAGCGATACTTCTCTTTATTTCTTCAATTTGTTCATATTTATCTGCCAATTCTTTTTGTTTTTGAAAATCATATTTTCCATCCTCAGAAACCGGAATAGGTATAGTATCTGTCATTCTTTTTATTGCTATAGGTTTTAGTGATGTGTATTCATTCTTACCCATATCACCTTCCCTTCCTTTTTTCCGTTTTCTAAAAATAGGTTCTAACACATATTTTATATATCTCAAATCAATATCTACACATTTATCTGTTGGTAACAAAATGCCTCTATGGCACGTTATACTGAACTTCTCATTATGATACATAATATAACCAGCCAATCCATCAATACACCATGTTAAATATTCTCCTGAGTATTCAGCAATATTTACTCTAGCATATTCACTAGTAGTTGTACCTGAGTACAGTGGTATTTCTCCTTTATTTCTTGACACCCATGTTTTTGTAAAGTCAGCATTTCCGCCTTTAGGATAAAATAAATCAGTAACTAACGGATGAGCCCATTTTATATTCTTATCCTCTGGCAGGATAACAGACATATTCTGTAATTTCATTCTCTTTTGCAAAAGAACATTTCTCTGTTCCTCTATAACTGAATATTTTTCTGCTAACTCTTTCTGCAGATTTAAATTAAAAGTTCCGTCTTTATTAACAGGAATTTCAACTTTAGTATTTAATATATCTGCTTTTGGCAAGTTTCCTAATCCATATCCTTTAGCAATATTGGTAAATATTGGTTCTACTACTTTCTGCAAATATCTTATATCAATTCCATCATGTGGAATTAGCCCCGTAGCATGTTTTCCTATTGTATATTTATTATCATTAACTAAATATGTACATCCTGCCGCTCCATCATTAATTACAACCAAGCATGGTTTTTCATTATTATAAAAATTAATATATGCAAATGGCTTGTTTATTGTTGCTGCATAAACTGGATATTCTCCCACATTATTTTTGGCCTTTATTTTCGTAATGGTTTTATCACTATTAGCCACATCACATATTTCATAAATGTAAAAAGATTGTTTTCTTACTTCAGGCATTCTATAGCCTCCTGATAATTTTTTATATCATCAATTAATTCTGATATATATCCGTGAAATTCTTCTAATGACATAATTGTATCTTTCTTTTTAATACCTAATTCTATTTTTTCTTCATCCGACCAAAACAGTTCAATATTCCAATTCTCCTCGATTCCAAATTTATCTACCGGAATTAATTTTGCTCTTGGATTATCATTTACCGCAGATATTGCAATTTTATTTTCTTTATTTCCACGATACAAATTATATAAATCAACCGCATCATGAAGATCATTTTCATCAATATCAAATCTATAAGTATCCATAGTTTCGCCTATTGTACTACAAAGATATGTATAAACCGGATATGACTGTATCTTATTCATTTCTTCTTCCGTACGTTTATGGATTGTAAGAATAAATGTCTTTTTGGGAGTATTGAAGAATGTCCCCACCGGTAATGAAATAATACTATCTATATAGCAATTTTCTATTATCAATTGTTTTAACTTATTATTTCCTATGTTAGTAAAGATACCATCTGGCAATATAATATTCGCTATTCCACCTTTCTTTATGGACTTAACAATCCATTCTGTAAAAAGAGCCTCTATTCCTCTTCCTCCAGATGTATATGCTTTAGTCTCTGTTCCATATATTTTAACCGACTTGCTCGCCTCACTAATCGCAGCACTCTGATAATATGGTGGATTAGCAAGTATTAAATCATATTTGTCTAAATATAAATTTTCTAAAGTTCCTAAAGTAGTATGACTGGAAGTAATCACTTTATTTAACAGTTGTTCTGATAATTCTTGTATTTTTTCAATAGAATCACAATTATTTTTAAACAAGTCCGAATAATAGATTAACATGTTTGATTTCGCAAGTATTGTTGTTAAATCGTATGTGTTATCTTCCATTTTCTTTTCCATACCTACTAATTCAATTTTGGCTTTTAACTTTCCATTTTCAAAATAAAATGGTGAAGAAATTTTCGATGCTGCTTCAAGCAAAAATTTACCAACTCCGCATGCCGGATCACATATACTCATTCCTTCCTTTACATCAACCATGCGAACCATCTCTTGCACTACTTTTAGCGGTGTAAAAAACTGCCCCATTCCATCTTTATCCGTACTATTTTTCATAAAAGTTTCGAAAAGCTTTGATTTGAAATCTTTATTTATATATAAGAACTTTCCATGTTCATCTTCATATTCTTTAAAACAATCGAGTAGCTTACCAAAACAATCCGCCGAACTTTCATGTATTACAGGATTACCGATATCATCTGTCTCTGTATGAAAAATTCTTCCATTTATTATTGTTGTTCCATCTTCTGGATTATATGGAAAAAGCTCTAATAATTTTTTTCTTACTGTAGTCAGATATTGAATAAATGCATCTTTTGAACTCTGTTCTGCATAAACAGAATATATCCCTTCAAATGAATAAATCCCCCTTAAAACGCTTATATCTGATAAAAATTTAAAAGTAAAAAATTCTACAAATGTATATAGCGAATTTTTAGCTGAAGATAATGACATATTCTGCAAGATACGTGCTACTTTTTGTGCCAAAGGCGTTGGATCAATATACTCCTTTGGCATTATTTTATTGTTTGAATCATTTATACAATAGCATACATCATCTATAAACTCAGCAAGTTCCTTATTCTGCTCAGGTGACAAGTTCTTTGGATTAATCTTTCGTGTTATTGGTTTATCATTTTCATCCGTAATACGAGCACCTGTAATAGGATTAATCCATATAAAAGTTTCCCCATCCGACAACATATATATTTTTGCCTTTACCTGTCTTGCAACTCCTAATTCTTGGTATTTTGCTAATCGCTGAAGCTTTTCCGTCTTTAATTTATCTGGTTCTTTCATCTCTATAAAAACTACAATCTGTTTATCTTTATTAAGAATTAATACATCTGGCCTATTTGCTTTTATTTTGTCGCATTCTTTAATTGTAAGACCTGTGACTTCTTTATTTTTTACTAAATCTTTAATTGTAGTTGCTCCTAAACTTCTACAAATATATTTATCAAGTTGTACCGGTATTGAATATAATCCCTCTTGAATAGTTTGCTCTGACATATACATTCTCCAATCTTTTTTTTATATCATACTATATATATCTTCAATAATAAAGATATATCTTTATTATTCGCAATCCTATTTTTAACATTCAATTTTTTTCAATATCATCTCCTCCGCACAAGCCCGGATATTATTCATTCTCCCAACCCATTCCATCGGATCCTGCATCTTCAATTCTTCTGTCACGCCCTGCTGTTCTTTCATCTGCTCCACCAGCCTATCCATCATCTGATGACACTCCTCGTCAATCTGGTGCAAATGCTCATTCAGTTTCCCGTCAAGTACCAGCTCCAGATACAGCCCTTTCCGATGCTCCTTTAAATACGTCTTTCGTAACATTCCATACTTTCCAATCGGATACTCCGTATCCTCCGGAAGGTACAGGTCTGGATAATACAGACCATCCTCTCCCAAAGTATAGCTGATGCCATTTTCTCCCATAATGTGTTTCTCCATGATTTTGTCCTCCTATCTTGCCCCTCGATCCTTGCTCTGATTTTGGGTACGTTGTGTGTTTTTCTGTTCCTGTTCTATTTTCTTTCTGTTTGCTGCCAGCTTTGCCCTGACACCATGCGGCTGCGGCTCTGGCTCTTTTCCAGTTTCTTGTTGCCATTGTGCGATTGCCTTCTGATACTGATTGTACTCGGACTTTGCTGTTTTGAAGTCTTTCAGAAATTCCTGTACACTTCTATAGCCTACTTTCTGTACAATCTTCGGAAGATAATCTTTCATATTCCGGATCTGGCTTGTCAGATCATCGATTTCTTCCTGCAATTCTTTTTTCTTTCTTCCTTTAAACCAGCCTTTGATCTCAGACAATTCTTTTTTCTTAGTAGCACGCTGTTTCTCTTTCTTGTAAATTGCATTATTCTGCTGCTCCAGTTCATTGTTGATCTTAAAAAATCTCGGATATTTTGATGCTAGCCTTGTCATTTCCGGCTGCTTTGGCTCTGGCTGTCTTTCCACTGGCTCTTTTATTTCTACTTCTGTTCGTTCTGTTTCTGGCATTACGGACTCCATATCAGAAGCATCTGTTTTCTGTAATTGCTCTTTCTGCTCCAATGATTCCTTATACTTTTTCACAAGTACAGTTTCTATCATCAGTTCCAATGTCTCAATCGCCATTGCGACAACTTTTGCAAATAAGTTTGGTTTTCTTCCTTTCCGGGAAATTGCACTCTTGATCGGCTCCGAAATTCTTTTTTGTTTCACTTCCATAATCTGCGGCTCTTGAATGCCGCTAATCAGTGCCATATCCACCGCCCGATTCCATTCCTGGCGTTTCCGATTATCCGCTTCGATTTCCAGTGCTTTGGGATTACGCTTCCCGATTTTCTTTGTTGCAAGATAAACGCTGCCACGTTGAAATACCTGCAACTTCTGGTTTTCATCTTTCACATAAAGATTAATCAGTTCAGTATAGGAACGCTTCACTTCATCAAGGAAGGAATTGCTTTTAAACCGTTCATCTTTAACTGTAAACAACTTCTTCTCATAAATCTCGCCCTTCTTTACGATGTGGCAGCCTTCCCGGATTTCTCCATCTTCTCCTAATATTTCTTTCTTGGTTCGGACATGTTTTCCATTTTCATCATAAAACATATTTCTGTTGGCAGTCTTAATGATTGGTTCATCCAGTAGTTTCCGTTCTGCAAATATCAAATGAATGTGATAATTGGTCTTTCTTTTATTGTGGTGCAAAGCAGCAATACACTCTGTTCCATAATTCTGTTTAAAATGATTTGTAAAAAGCTGTAGCAATCTATCCGGCTGATATTCTGCGAAACTCTCTGGCAAAGCAATAATCAATTCTCTTGCCTCAATGCATTTTCCTTCTGTCCCGCTTTTTACAAATTCTTCCTGATTACATTTTGCAAGTTCCCGCCAGAATTTCCGTTCTGTAGTTTCATAAACTGCATAGAGATTTTCCTGTTTTGCATGACTGGATATATAAGTGATTCTGCCTTTTACATTGCTT
Source organism: Dorea longicatena (assembly GCF_024168045.1). Lineage (GTDB taxonomy): Bacteria > Bacillota > Clostridia > Lachnospirales > Lachnospiraceae > Dorea_A. The sequence goes on along the minus strand of NZ_CP100126.1, from coordinate 258,719 downwards.
AGTTTTGTCATTTGAATAAATGAATTTCTTCCGATAGGCACTCCCTCCTTGTCTTCGGCAAAATAAATTCCGCCATTTCATTTGTGAGTGGATGAATCGGCATCCGTTTACGAACTAACTGCCGTTTCCGGCTATATTAGCTCCCGGCAGGGCGAAATACACAGAGCATAAACGAAGTTTGTGCGATGGGTGTATTTCGCTCTCAAACGCCGAGGGCTTTGTGAGATGCTTCTTACATCTACCACAACTTGGCTTTTTCCTTTCATTTTGGGCGTATCCGCCCTCTTTTTTCTGCCCGTATCCGGGCTTATTTTTTATCACTAACAACCAAGCGGCTATTTCTCTTTCTGTCTGCTTTATTCCTGTATCCTTGCCCGTACATACTCCAGATCTCCACAATATGGTGTTCCAACCAAATACCATTCTCTCGCCAGATTCATTTCCATTCGTGTCTTTACCCACTGATTATCAACTAGAACTTCCAGACATTCTCCGCAGTGAAATCCTGGATCAATCCATAAGTCTGAGGACAATAATCCATATCTTTTGTTATAACTGTTGTAACCTAATCTTCCTTCTCTCATGGTGTCATTCTCCCTTCATTTATCATTTCCGCAGGGACGCCCTGAATCAGGGCCCCCTTTTGAAAAGTTTTTTCTTCGCCAATCAACTACCGGCTACACCTTACAAACCTTCTCTTTGTCTGCTATTTACAGGTGCGTGGCACGCTCCTGTCATAAGGTCATCAAGCAGAATCTTTACCAACGAAAGTTCTCATGCATTCCACACTTATCCAAATACTCTTGTCTTGCCTTTTCCCGTTCTTCCTCGGTTGGTGCTGTTTTGAATGTTGTATATAACTGACGTCTTACCATACTGTCTAATTTTTCCATCAATGCTTTTTCTATCTCCGGTTGATATTCCTCATTCCCGGCAAGATGATACTGGAACAATGCCAGTAATAAATCTTTTGGTATCTGCACCTGTAATTTTCTTTCCATGTTTCTCCTTTCCGTGACGGTCGTGACGATAGTGACGATATTTTCACTACTGACACGCTATATAAAATACCGTCACAACCGTCACATATCGTCACACTTGGTTTCCAACAAAGGCTAATCTGATCTTTCTTCCATCATGTCCTCGTTCCGCTTTATACTGGATTCCATATTCCAGAATCAATCGTTCAAGGCTGACATTTAATTTTCGTGATAATGCGTTCGGCTGCATTTCCACCTGCAATACTTCCACAAGCTCTGTTGCTGTTCCTGCCCACTCTGGCGTAGTTTCTGTTACAAGCTCTTTGATTTTTTCCAACACTGGATCTTCTGGTTCTTTCCAAAGTTCTGTCTCTGTCTTGATAAGTTCCCAGACACATCTCTCCCGGTTAAAGTTCAACCATAGTTTCTGATCCTGCTGGTCACGTCCTGCCACTTCCAGAACTGCCTTATTATCTGTCCGTTTTTCTTTCTGCATGACGAACGCTCCATCCGCAGCTCCAAGCAATCCATTTGTGCCAGAAATCATATCAAAACTATCTGAAGATTCCATTTTCCTTGTATGATGCACAACCAGAAAACAGATACCATATTTATCGCTGAATGCTTTCAGCTTCGTTACAATTTCGTAATCGCTGGCATAACTGAATTTATCTCCACCGACCTCTCGAACCTTCTGAAGAGTATCAATGATAATCAATCTTGCGTCTTTATGCTCTGTTACAAACGTTACAAGCTGTTTTTCCAGTCCGTCATTGAGCGATTTTGATTTTGTAGCGAAATAAAAATTCTCACTGCCTTCCATTCCAAACATCTGTGATAACCGCTTTTGCAACCTTGCATAATCATCTTCCAATGCCAGATACAGAACCGTTCCCTGTCTGACTGAAAAGCCCCACAATGGAAGTCCTTTACTGATGTGATACCCGATCTGTGCCATAAAGAATGATTTTCCAATTTTCGGCGAACCAACAAACAGATAAGTTCCGTTATACAGAAGTCCATCTACAATCGGCAATTTTGGTGGATATGCAGTATCGTATAATTCCATCATAGAAACTGTTTCCAGATCATCTAGATTCTTTTTATTTGCTGATTTTGCTGTATTTTCCGCATTATTTGTGGCTTGCAGATTGCCCTTACCGGGCAAATCTGCTATACTTTGGTTGGTTAATTTATTACTTGATGACTGTTCCACATCTGCGCCAACAGATGCAATCGGAGCAGTCATTTTTTCTTTTGCTGTCATTCATTTTCCCCTTTCAATCCATACAATGTCTCTGCGACCAATCTCAGGGTACTCAGCAACTCTTCGTTTTCCTCACTGCATTTTTCCAGATGTTTCAATTCTTCATAAATCTCTGCCATCTGATTTCGCAATGCTTTATACACTCTTGGATTTCCCTGTACCACAATTTCCCGATCAGTTAATCGTTTTGTGATATAGTCCTGCTTGCTAAGTCCTGACAATCGGACACATGCATCAATCTGCTCTGCTTCTTCCGGTGATACCCGGAATGCTACGATTTTGTTTCTCCATCTTCCTTTACTGTCCAGATTTTTCTCCATTTAATTTTTCCATCCTTTCAATATCCAACTGTTCTGCCATCTGTGTCTGCTCACTTGGAAACAGATGCGCATATCGGTAAGTGATATCAATGCTCTCATGTCCCATTCGGTCTGCGATTGCCAATACCGTAAATCCCATATTGATCAATAACGATACATGGGAATGTCTCAAATCATGCACACGGATTCGCTTCACCCCAGACACTTTTGATCCTCTGTTCATTTCATGATGCAGATAAGATTTGGAAATTGTGAAAATTCTTTCATCTTCCTTCAGACCGTAAAGCATTTCCATATAATCCTGCATCTCATCACATATAAATTGTGGCATCTTGATAAATCTGTTACTTTTAAATGTCTTTGGTGGGGTAATCACATCTTCCCGGTTTAATCTTTGATATGATTTGTTAATTCGCAGTGTATGCGTTGTAAAGTCAAAATCCGCTGGTGTCAGGGCAAGCAACTCTCCTTCACGGATACCACACCAGTAAAGCATTTCAAAAGCGTAGTAAGAAACTGGTTTATCCATCATCACATCTGCAAATTTCAAATACTCTTCTTTCGTCCAGAACAACATTTCCTTATATTCCTCTATTGCTATATTTCCAGCTTTCTGTGCCGGATTAGAAGGCAAATGATAAAAATCAACTGCATGATTGAAAATGGCACTTAACTGGCTGTGGATTTTCCGCAGATATGAAGCAGAATACCCTTTTCCATTCGCTCTCTTAAATGCAAGCAAATGATTCTGCCATGCAATCACATCTTTTGGTTCAATTTCTGCAATCTTTCTCTCCCCAAAGTATGGAAGAATTTTTGTTCTGGCAATATTATTCTTAGTTCCCCATGTGTTATCCCGGATTCGTTCCTTTTTATCTTCTACATAGATTTCATAAAAACTTGCGAAAGTCATATCCAGTTTTGCATCATGCTTTAACATTTGTTCGTGTTCCCACATCTGCGCTTCTCGCTTCGTAGGAAATCCTCGTTTTGAAGTCTGTTTCGTTTTCCCTGTCCAGTCGGTATACCGATAAACCACTCGCCACTTCCCAGTGACATTATCTTTGTAAATACTCATACAAATTCTCCTCTCTCTTACACTTCGCTGTAACATACTTTTTTGCGGAAATAATTGGTGTTTACTCTGCCAGCTACCGTAAGATAACCCAGCTTCTGTAATTCATCATTTAATTGTTTGACAATCTTATAAGCATAAGACTTGGAAACTCCCAGTTCCGCTGCAACTTCTTCTACTGTCATAAAAGTTCTGTTCGTCACATCGCATCTCCCCTCTCTATCTTAACGCAATTTGTTTAAGTCGTTACATTTGCATGATACTAAACATTTTAATTTAAGTCAAGCAGTTTTATAAGAATATTAAATTTTTTTGTTTAAGTTCTTCTTGCTATCTAAAATTGCTCATGCTATACTGAACCTAAACAGAATTGTTTTATTTTCTTCACAATTAATTATGGCAACACGAATGACCACTATAAGGAGGCAAACAAAAATGGCAATCGGACAACGTATCAAATTTTTTCGCAACCGCAAAGGCATGACACAAAAGCAACTCGGAGAGCAACTGGGATTCAAAGGAAAAACCTCAGATGTCCGCATGGCTCAGTATGAATCTGAAGCCAGAGTTCCTAAAATCGATCTTGTAAAACAAATGTCTCAGATCTTCGATGTCAATACTCATGCTTTAACAGTTCCAGATATTGATACTCACATAGGTCTGATGCATACACTATTTGCACTGGAAGATATGTATGGTCTGAAAGTAAGAAATGTAGATGGGCAGCCTCATATCTGCCTTGACTCTTCCATATCTGCTCCCGGCTCATCTGTTGATGAAATGCTTCGTTCATGGATGGAACAGGCTGACAAATTGGAAAACGGTGAAATCAGCAAGGAAGAATATGATGAATGGAGATATAAGTACCCGGAACTGGATACTTACCAGAAACGTGCCAAGGTACCATCTCAGGAACTAAGTGATTACCTCGTAAAAGAATTGACTAAAAAAGAAAAATAAGAGAAAAGAAAAACCTTACCGATATTCAGTTTTTTACTTCTGAAAATCAGTAAGGTTTCTTTATATACGTTATGAAATAAAATTTTTATCTCTTGAATAATCACAAAATGTTGCCATTTTGTTGCCAATCACTAAACAAATTTGTTTGTAACCCGCATGAATACTGGTTTCTCGTGATTGTGTGGATTATTCAAACTCAATCGTTCCAGGCGGTTTAGAAGTCAGATCGTAAAATACTCTGTTAACTCCCTTAACCTCATTAATAATTCTGCTCATCACCTTATTCAGTACATCATAAGGAATTTCAGCAGCCTCAGCTGTCATGAAATCTACAGTTGTTACTGCTCTTAAAGCAACAGCATAATCGTATGTTCTCTCATCCCCCATAACTCCGACACTTCTCATATTTGTCAGTGCTGCGAAATACTGGTTAATATTCTTGTCAAGTCCTGCGTTTGCAATCTCTTCTCTGTAAATGGCATCTGCATCCTGAACGATCTTAACTTTTTCTTCTGTTACTTCACCGATGATACGGATTCCAAGTCCAGGTCCAGGGAATGGCTGACGGAATACCAGTCTCTCCGGAATTCCAAGCTCCAATCCTGCCTTACGTACTTCGTCTTTGAACAGATCACGAAGAGGCTCAATGATATCTTTAAAATCTACATGCTCCGGAAGTCCACCTACATTGTGGTGAGATTTAATCACTCCGGATTCTCCACCGAGTCCGCTTTCTACAACGTCCGGATAAATGGTCCCCTGTGCGAGGAAGTCTACAGCACCAATCTTCTTGGCTTCTTCTTCGAAGATACGAATGAATTCTTCACCGATGATCTTACGTTTTGCTTCCGGTTCTGTTACTCCGGCTAGTTTATCGTAATATCTCTGCTGCGCATTTACACGGATAAAGTTCAGGTCGAACTGTCCATTTGGTCCGAATACACCTTCTACTTCATCACCTTCATCTTTACGGAGAAGACCATGATCGACAAATACACATGTCAACTGCTTTCCGATAGCTCTGGATAACAATCCTGCTGCCACTGAAGAATCTACTCCGCCTGACAGTGCAAGAAGTACTCTTCCGTCGCCGACTTTTTCGCGGATCTCCCGGATTGTATTCTCTACGAATGCATCCATCTTCCAGTCGCCTGCACATCCGCAGACACCTAATACGAAGTTCGATAACATCTTAGTTCCTTCTGCTGTGTGAAGTACTTCCGGATGATACTGGATCGCATATAATCCAGCTTCTGTATTCTCAGCTGCTGCGACCGGGCAGTCTGCTGTGTGTGCTGTGATCTCGAATCCAGGTGCAACCTGTGAGATATAGTCAAAATGGCTCATCCAGCAGATGGTCTTCTCAGATACACCTTCGAAAATCTTGGAATCTTTCTTATCTACCAGCACTTCTGTCTTACCATACTCACGTACCGGAGCGGATTCTACCTTTCCTCCAAGTACATGCATCATAAGCTGTGCACCGTAACATAATCCAAGAACCGGGATACCAAGTTCGAACAATTCTTTTTTATATGTCGGGGAATCTGCTTCATAACAGCTGTTTGGTCCGCCTGTCAGGATGATTCCCTTAGGATTCATAGCTTTGATCTTCTCAATATCTGTCTTATATGAGTAGATCTCGCAATATACATTGCATTCTCTGACACGTCTTGCTACCAGCTGATTGTACTGTCCACCAAAGTCAATGACAATTACTAATTCTTTTTTCACAAGAACTTCCTCCTATTTGTTTTCTATATGGCTAATCTCTATTATAAAATAGAAGACCTGTTTTTACAAGAGACTTCTATCTTATACGATCGCCTTTTTCTTCCAGCTTCCTTTGAAATAACGGATCACAAAGCAGAGCGCACGGAATACCCAGTCAATGACCATCGCAACCCAGACACCAAATACACCCATGCCCAGATATTTCCCAAGCACGTAACTGAATCCGATCCGGAATATCCACATGGATATACTTGAAATATACATACACGCTTTCGCATCTCCCGCCGCACGGAATGTCGCAGGCAAACTGAACGCAATCGGCCAGATGAAGATCGCACCGATTCCGTGGAAATGTATGATATCTGCCGTCGTTCTTGCTGTAAGATCCGACAGATTATATGCCTTTAATATAACCGGCAATAATGAAAATATGAATAATACCATCGCTGTCATACTGACATAAGTAATAACCATTAATTTTTTATTATAATATCCTGCCTGTTCATAATCACCAGCACCCACACATCTTGAAATAACCGGTGTGATCGCCAGCGTAACTGCCATTCCCGGAAGGATCTGAAACAATGCGATCGCATTCGACACTGCATTCGCCGCAATCGCATAAGTTCCGAATGTCGATACAAGACTGAGTACGATGATCTTGCCAAGCTGGAACATACTGTTCTCCAGACCATTCGGCACACCAATGCTCAGAATCTTCTTAACCATCTCCCAATTGATTCGGTAATGCCATGTCCGTTCTATATGAAGTATCCGTTTCTCATCACACAACATCACAATTACAATAACCGCTGCCGTTATTCTGGACACCAGTGTCGGAATTGCGACACCTTCCGTTCCCCGATGAAATCCATAGATCAGAAGTGCATTTCCTCCTATATTAATAATATTCATAATGATCGATATCTGCATTGTCACTTTCGAATTGCCCATTGTACGGAAGATTGCCGCTCCTGCGTTATACAATGCCAGGAATGGAATCGATGCCGCCACGATCAACAAATAAACGTCTGCATGATGCATTACATCCTGATCAATCTTGCCGAATACCGTATGCAGGATAAATGATTTCCCTAAATATACAAGTACGGTAATACCGATTGCACATATAGTAATAAACCATACCATCTGAGTTGCCGATTTACAGGCCTCCTCTTTTCTATCCTGTCCCAAAAACTGTCCTGCGACTACTGCACCTCCGGTCGCCAGTGCGGCAAATGCATTAATCAAAAGTACCATTATCTGATCCACCAACGATACTCCCGACACCGCCGCCTCGCCGACGCTTGCGATCATAATGGAATCTGCCATTCCTACCATGACCGCCAGGAGCTGCTCAACCACCAGTGGCAGGATCAGCGCCAGCAGAGCTTTGTTGTCAAAGAAATATGCCTGCTGTTTCTCTTTTTTACTCTTTCCCATTTTCTTCTCCTGTAATGTTTATATGCCGAAAAAATTCCCCAACGTATATTCTTATTATACGCTGAGGATTCTTCTCATACAATATCCAGTTACTGCAGAAGTAAACTTATGCAGCTACAAATTTATCCAGTTCTTTCCAAAGATTTTCGCATTCTTCTTCATATACTTTCAGTTCTATTTTATGGTCAAATCCAAGATTCATAAGACCTAACAGGGACTTTGCATCTACAATATATCTGCCCCGTTTCATATCCATGTCAAAAGGATATTTTTCAACAATCTTTACAAAATCTATTACATCATCTGGATTCGAAAAAATAACACTTTTCGTACTCATTATTGGTCCCTCCTTTTTTCTTATTGGAAATATCTTAACATTCTCCCGTATTTCTACAAGGGGGAAATATTTAAAAAAGGATGACTTTTTTTGACTGAATTTGTGTTTTTTTAACGTTTTTTAATCTAACTGTTCTTTTTTCGGTATTCGAGAGGCAGCATTCCAGTCTCTTCTTTGAATACACGGCTCATATATTTAGGGTCTGTATAACCCACCATTTCAGCAATCTTCGTCAGTTTCCAGTTTGTAACCGTCAAAAGTTTTTTTACGTGTTCAAGCCTGTACCCTCGGATCGTCTCGGTAAATGTCCGTCCTGTTTCTTTTCGGAACTGAGTACTTAAGTACTCCTCTGTCACATGCAGTTTTTCTGCAATTTCTTCCAACGTGATTCCCTGATCATAATATTCCCGGATATTCTCCAGTGCCTTTTGCACCAGAAGACTTATATTATTGTGGCATTCTTCTTTGCTTGTCAGATATTCGAAGAATTCATCTGCTTTTTCTTCTACGTCCGTCCATCCATTGGCTCTCGATATTCCCTGAAGAAAAGCCTGTCCTTTTCTCTGCGCCTGTAGTGCCCCTGCTTCTGCCGCCATCTGGATCAGGACCAATGCGATATGTGTACATCCTTCCTTTGCCTCCTGTGGTGTACATGGAAGTTCCCTGCAATATGCCTGATACCTGAAAAATATCTCTTTAAAACGCTTCAAATCCTTATTCATCAGTGCTTCTTTGGCTTCTATTTCAAGGTGCAGCGGATACTTATATGAATGCAGCTTAATTTCCTGTATCTTTTCCTTACAGATTAATGTTCCCTTCTTCAGAATCAGATTCCATTCTGCCGCATGATCTAGTTCTCTGACCGCTTCATGCATATTTTCAAATCCATCACTGACCGCCCAGGTACATATCACCCTTCCACGTGCAGTATTACAGATCATCGGAACAATTGTCTGTTCCAGATACCGATACGTCTCCTGTTCATTTCCCATATGATAAAAAAGAACCACAAAGCTGTGACGTCCACGCATCTCTATTGCATACGCACAGAAATCCTGTTTCTGATTAAAAATCTCCAGTTCTTTCAGAATCTGCTTCACCTGTTCTTTATATTTCTCATAATTTGAGCCCATGCCGATTCCCAGAACGCCAATCCTTTCGTCCGGTGCGATTCCATAACCTTCTTTTATGAGTTCTTTTATCTGCAGGTCATCTTTCAGCTTTCCTGCCATCGCATTCGGGAAAATGTAATCCAGATTCAGTATGTGTTTCCACTTCTTCTCGCTTTCCAGCTCTCTTCTCAATCTTCTTAGTATATTGCGGACTTCATAAGTTTTCAATGGTTTGACCAGAAAGTCAACAGCACCAAGCTCCATTGCACGTTTTGCATACAGAAATTCTGGACAGGAACTTGTAATCACAATTTTGCAGGATATCTTTCTTTTCTGCAGGGCTTCGATCATCTCGAATCCATCCATCTCCGGCATCCGGATGTCTGTAAATATCACGTCCGGACCAGCTTTTTCCCGGACCAGCTTTTCCACCAGCGCAAGCCCTCTGGCTCCATTGGCTGCACTTCCTATGATCTCTATATCTGATTCTTCCTGCTCCAGACATTGTAACAGTTCATCTCTATACAATTCATTGTCTTCTACAACAACTATCCTCATAAGGAAATACCTCCTTCCAGATTATATCTTACTCTATCCCAGATGATACGCATCCAGTGTCTTCGCCAGATATCTGACTGTCTTATCCACCGCCTCGTCTACCGTCGGCTTGTCCCTGTCACTTCGCATGATTGCAAGCATTCCCCGATAGATCAGCACACTCATTTCATTCAGTTCTTTGATCTCCTGCTCAGATATCTCATAATTTCTTTCTCTGATCACATCTCTTAGCAGATCTTCGTTGCGTTTGAAGAAATCTCCTTCTTTCAAAAATCCTTCGTAATCTTCTGTCTTTTCTTCCTTTTCATTTGGATAAATCTCATAATATCTCCGGAAAACCTCATTCAGGTTCTGTGTCCCTTCCGGACTGAAGAATAAGAAGTTATAGATTCTCGGTCTCTGGAACGAATGTCTGCAAAAGCAGCGCCACTGTCCCAGATACCACTCCTGAAAATCCTTTCCCTCGGCCTTGTGTATCAACGTTTCCTGCATATATTCATCCAGACATTTTACACTTGCAAATAATTCCAGTTCATCCAGATTAGAGAAATAATGATACAGCGTTGCACTGTTGTATTTTGCCTGTTCTGCAACCTTCCTGATCGTCAGATTCTCTATTCCTTCTTTTTCCATTAATTCAATTGTCGCATTGATGAAATACGACATAATCCTTTTTCTCTTTTCCTGTCTGTTTCCTCCAACTGTTACCACAGTCTGCTGTCCTCCTTCATTCTCTTCCTTAATTTTAACTTTTTGCAATTTTTAACAACATTTCATACATCCGATTTATTTATCTCTTCTATTAATATATCCATTTTTATATTAGCATTTCAATAAAATTTTTTCAATTCATAATAATTATGCATAGTTTATTTTTATTATCTACTATCATTTTATCTTATGTGCACAATTTGTAAACAACGATTGACTTCTATTTAATTATATAGTATCTTATTACTATGCGTTTTATATAAGCTGGGAAACTTGGATAAAATACGTGTATAAAATATTGGAGGTTTTTTATGGGAAACAAAAGAACAAAAAAATCCATCAGTCTTGAAGGATTCGTCTTTCTGGCAATCTTTTTAGGAATTTTCGGTGGTATGGGTATGAAAATGGGCGGTGTCAATATGCTGAACACATTGATGAACACCGGCTACCAGCTGCTTCTTGAGACAGTCTTCTATATTATGGCAATCGCGGTTCTTGCCGGAGCCATTTCAGGACTGTTCTCAGAATTCGGTGTCATTTCGATGGTGAATAAATTACTGTCACCGCTGATGAAGCCACTTTATAATCTGCCGGGTGCCGCAGCACTCGGTGTAATCACTACTTATCTGTCCGACAATCCGGCAATCCTGGGACTTGCTGAAGATAAGAATTTCCGTAAATATTTCAAGAAATTCCAGCTTCCGGCTTTAACGAACCTTGGAACATCTTTCGGAATGGGACTGATTGTAAGTACATTCATGATCGGTCTGAAGTTAAAAGGTGGACACGCCGGAACTGCTGTACTGGTCGGTAACTTTTCCGCTATAATCGGCAGTATCATCAGTGTCCGCATCATGCTTCATTTCACCAAGAAAGAATATGGAACCGAAGAATACTGCATACAGTTCGAAGAACATGAAGACATGGATGCCATCATGAATACCCGCGAGATCCGTGACGGAGGCATCGGCGGACGTGCCATCGAGGCACTTCTTGAGGGTGGTAAAAACGGTGTGGATGTCGGCCTTGCCATCATCCCGGGCGTTATCACCATCTGTACACTGGTCATGATGCTGACCAACGGCGCATCTGCAGACGGAACTTACACCGGTGCCGCTTATGAAGGAATCGCTTTCCTTCCATGGCTTGGAAAGAAGCTTGAATTCATCTTATCACCGCTTTTTGGATTCACAGATGCATCCGGAATCTCCGTTCCGATCACGGCACTCGGTGCTGCCGGTGCCGCAATCGGACTGGTACCGCACATGGCAGAAGCCGGAACCGTCCTCGCCAATGACGTAGCCGTATTCACTGCAATGTGCATGTGCTGGAGCGGATACCTCAGCACACATGTGGCTATGATGTCTTCACTTAAAGTGAACAAGCTAACCGGAAAAGCAATTTTAAGCCACACGATCGGTGGACTCTGCGCCGGGGTCGCCGCCAACTGGATCTTTAAACTGGTGATGTTGTTCTTATGATTATGAAGGCTGTGTTTTTACAATTCGAGACATCATAATTCTTGGAAATAATTAGTTGTATAAAAACTCCGCAAGGATATTCGAATGAATCGTCTATATATGATGCTTCTCCAGAATATCTGTGCGGAGTTTTTTGTTCTGTTGTTATCTTTTATCCCATGAAATCGACTCGTTGCTGTCCGAAATTATAAGAGCTTTTTGTTCTGTTACTCTCTTTATCCTGCGTGCCGATGCTGATGAAGATATTTCTCCCGGGTGGCAAGTCCGCCGCGGATGTGGCGTTCCTGTTTGTTCACGTCAAGAACTTTGCGGACGCTCTGCGCCAGGGTCGGGTTGATCTGCTCCAGGCGGTCGGTGCAGTCTTTATGTTTGGTCGTCACAATTTAGAACGGTTTCATTTTCTTCAATTAATACAGACTCATCTAACCCAAGATCTCCAAGCAAGCGTAAATAAATATCTACATTTCCATCCTTATCTACTTCTATCTTCTGAATCAATCGCTTTAACTGCTGATTGGTCATCTGGTGTACATCAGTAATGTCTTCAATTTCTTTAAATGTATTATTTAAAATATTCTCTAACTGTTCCCCTTTGGTTAAATGATAAGATACCATCTTGAGTTCATTTTCTATTCGTTCCATTTCCTGGCGAGAACCACCAATCTTCTCATTCAACTCTTCACGAGAAATCAAATCATCCGTATACATATCCATATATTTTTGTCTGGTCTTTTGCAATTTAGCAAGTTCTGCATTTAATTCTTTTTCGTACTCTACATTTTCATCTTTAGCTTTATATACACGCTGAAACTCATTTACCACATGAGCAATCACTTTTTTCTTTTGTTTCAATACATTTGTAAAATATTCCTGCAGAACTTCAATGAGTTCTTCCTCATCCACAACCGTTTTATTGGGGCAGCTATCTACGCCCCGGCCATTTCGCCCCGAGCATACCCACCGTACATACGTGTTCTTATAAGTACGAACCGTTCTACGGAAGGACCAGCCACATTCTTTACATTTGATCAATGTCGAAAACAGATGCTTATTACTCTGCCGTTCGTGACTAAGATTAAATGCATCATGTCTGCCTCTTAAAATCTCCTGTGCTTTTTCAAATGTCTCATCTTCTATGATTCGAAGTTCCGGCCGCTCCACTACCATCCATTCTGTCTCGTCCTTATCTCTTCTCTGACCTGTTAGGAAATCACTGACTTCTTGCTTGCCATTGATAATTTTTCCAGTATATATTTCATTTGTCAAAATACGGCAAGTTGCATTCTGACTCCATTTGCAATTTCGTTTTGTCTTATAACCTTTTTCATTTAGCATATTGGCAATCTTAGCAGCACCGTAACCTTCTTCTGTGTACCACTTGTAAATCTGCTGTACAACTTTAGATTCTTCTTTATTGATTGCAAGATTAAAATAATCTCCGATTGTTTTGTCGTATCCATATACAATATTCGGAACTCGTCCTTTTTCTGCGTTCATCTTCTTTCCAAATTTTACACGCTTGGAAGTATTGGCACTTTCTTCCTGTGCTAGAGCTCCAAAGATGGTAAGTACAAATTCGCTGTTTCCCATGCTGGTCATATTTGCGGTTAAGAACTGCGTTTCGATTCCCAATGATTTTAGCTTACGGACATTTTGTAAAAGATCTACAGTATTTCTTGCAAAACGAGAGATGTCTTTTACAACAACCATATCAAATAATCCCTGCTCTGCATCAGCCATCATGCGAAGAAATTCTTTACGATTTTTAATTTTAGTTCCGGAAATGCCTTCATCTGCATATACTCTTACTAAAGTGTCCCCTGTGCGTTTTGTGTATTCTGAGAAAAATTCCTTTTGGGCTTCCAGACTGTTGAGCTGATCGGCTTTGTCGGTGGAGACTCGACAATAGGCTGCAATGTTCATAGTATCACCTCTCTGTTATAGCTGTATCGTTCTGTTACATCTTTTATTATATATCCAAAAAAGAATTTGTAAACAAAAAAAGGAAGTAGATCACCCCTTTCATTAATAAGTGTTCTACTTTCTTCAACACATACTTTATTATTCTTTCCAAATAAATTTCTTGGGCAAGCCATACTTTTCCACTAATTCATCATTTGTAGAAATCATTTTCTCATGAAAATCTTCCATTCCGCTTGCTGCCTCCAATGTTTTCAGTTCGCGCATAGAAGAATTATAAAAAATTGAAGGATTTACTTTTTCTCCTATCAAATCATATCTAATACACGATGCTAACAAAGGCATTGAATAGAAATAATATTTATATGATTCTAAATCTCCTTTACCATTTTCAAGTTTCATTTGAATACTATTATAGGAATCAAAAAATAGATTTACAAGTTCAGTAGAACCATACGCCGCAATCTTCCCTTTAATGTTCTCTAACTCTTCCGAATGCATTTGCATATAATTAGGATAATTACTATCTATTTTTATAAGTTCATCAGCTTCACCATTAGCATCGGCAACTAAATAGAATACTGCTTTACTTCCATGACTTGATAAAGTCATATATTCACTCATCAAATCATCTGCCAATTCTAACCTATTAGAAAATCGTTGTTCTTTGAGAGTTGAATTAATTTGTGCAAACCCCAAATATACACCAATGACCGTACATATTGCAGTTATAAACATTATAATTAGTTCTATCAGATTTTTTGATTTTTCGATCTTATCTATCACATTCTTTAATTTCACTGTTTTCTCCTTCTGTATTCCCTATTCATATTTTCAACAACTACGCAATTGCTCGTTCAAAAATTCATTTCCCATTTCATCTTCCCATTTCGAAATCACCTTAAACTTAGGAGCTGATTGCATATGTATTACAACACATTCTTCAAAGCTATTTCCTGGTTCAAGATATTCAAATGGCATCTTGTCTTTCATAATAATGACACTATATTCTTTAGGAATAGAAACCTCAACATTATATGCTGTTTCATTACCTGAATTCCACACTTTCAATCTATAACTTCCTTTTGAAATCTTAATAACTCTTGCTTCTATATTAGCTTTTTTCTCCTTATTTTCTTCTGCTTGAATCTTTTCTAATTCACGTTTCTTTAATGCCAATTCATATTCCTTTAATTTTTCTTCCACTTCTGATAACTGAACTTGTACCTTCATCGTATCATTAGAACGTTTCAATGCAATAAGTGAGACAATAAAAGCCGCTATCGGCATAACGTACAATGCTACGCCTTTTACAACTTCTATTACAATATTAAAACAATTCACAATTTCCTCGTTCATCTAAGACTATCTCCATTTCTTTAGTACTTTCGATAATTCTTTTTCAAATTCCTTAACAGCCTCTTTTTTTATATCCTCTATATTAGCCTCTATTACTTCTTGATTTAATTCAATCAACTCAGCTTTCGTGAAAATCTTTCCACAATCCGAACATTGCATCTTTGTTTCATCTGGAGCCTCCTTTAATTCACAGTCAATATCATTTATTATTGAAAATTGATCATTACCGCATACATCACAATATAATTTTACATTTCTACTTAAATCTTTCATTCACACTCTTCCTCTCTAGTCAAAACATTTCTTCTGTTTCCCCGGCAAATACTTCGCCAGTTCCTCCACCAACTCATACACCTTCGTTCCTGGTGCTATCTCCGCAGGTGTTTTCCCTTTTCCATTGTTAATAATCCGTCTTGCATATCGAATTGCCAACTTCGGATTTCCACCATTCATCAGCGTCTCAAATATGTCATCCATATTCTTCTCATACTTCCCAATTCCCAGTTCCTGAAATTTCTCATTCAAAAACTTTTTATACTCAGATCTGTGATTATTTGCCGTATAATATGCAAAATGTAACATGAACCAGAATTCGATACACTCGTTACTCCACGCCGCATGATACTGAATATCCGGATTCTTTTGATTTAATACTTCTGCCCGCTGGACTACTCCATTGACATCACTGGATGGGAAACTGTCTTTATCATAGACACACCATATCTGCCCTTTCGTAATCTTATTCTCACGCACATACTCTTCAGCCTTTCCGATTACCCGCATCGTCTCAGCCTGGCAGCCTTCAATTTCAATCAAAACCATATCTCGATAAATGGGATTATCTTCAATATACCGTTTGAATCCTTGAAAATATTTAGGTTCCGTTGCTTGTCCCTCGCAGAAAATGTAGTAGCGGAATTCTTTCTTCTCCAGATATTCCTGCCGACGTTTCTTCTTCCAGTTGTCTTTCTCTTTTCTGCCTCTTTTAGCCATTCACCGTCCCCCAATCTATAATCTTTCTGAGGTATGGATCTGCACCATATTTCCCTTCCAGATACTGTTTATCGAACTTGGCATCCTTTCGTACAGATTCACCTTTCTTATTTTTAAATTCTACAAGAGAATATAATTTTGAGTTCTGACGGTTTCCTTTTGCTACAAACCAGATTTCATCTCTTCTGAATACTTCACTGTTCATAGTAGACAGATCATGTGATGTAAAAATCAACTGTGCACCCTTTTTATTTTTTTCCATATTACTGAAAGTCATAATAAGGTATTTAAGTAATACCGGATGTATCTTTGCATCCAATTCATCAATCACAAGTGTCGTTCCTCTCAATAAACTTTTTGCAATAAATGGGAGCAATCCAAATAATTTCTTTGTTCCACTGGATTCATCAAATAAATTCAATTCTGCTTCATATTCATCTACTACGTGTTTTGTAAATACTTCGATCCGGTCATTCTCCTTTTCTTCTACACGGAAATCTACAATATCCAAATCCATCTCCTGAATCATCTGAAGCATCAGTCTTTTTACATCCTCTGACTTAGAAACAGCCATTCGTAATTCCTGCATAGGATTTCCATAATTCAGGAAATCAATCTCTTCATCAAACCAGTCAAGCACATCCTGTACCACTTCATTTTTGCTGTAAGTAATTCCAAGATACGATAACAACGGCAATGTATCGGATAATTCATCACTGGTTTTCAATCTTGCAAATGCACCTTTCAAATTAATTTCATCTTCATCTCGTTCAAAAAGTGCTGATTTCCGCCCTGTTTCTAATTTTATACGATCCAACCTTTCGTATTCGATTACTTCTTTTTTTACGGTTAATTCATAGCGATACTCTGCCATTGCCGTTCTAAAAAACAGTTCAAATTCTGTTGGCTCATTTCTTGTTTCTTCATCAAAAGCAAACGGCTCTATCACAAGCTTTTTCATTTTTATTGCAATCTCTTCGTTATTACTTGTAGCATATAATGGTCTCAACACCTTCGTAACCAGACTGTGTAACGCTTCAAGAACATTAGATTTGCCTCCACCATTTGGTCCGTATACAGCAGATACCGGTAAATATAATTCCTCATCTTTATCTTTTATAATTCTGTCTTCATGCTCAGAAATGGCGGCAGCCTGCATGTCAAATGTTACCTCATCCCGTATACTCTTAAAATTTTTCACTGTAAATTGGCATAACATCTTATTTACCTCCATTAGTCCAAACTTCTTGCCTATATCCTTATTATATTCCGTTTTTTTATTTTAGCAATAGTTTTATGAGATGAAATCTCATATTTTATATTATAATTTACATTTCGGCAATTTTCGGCAAAATTATACACCTTAGACTTCATATTAATGACTTTCAATCCATTCCTCATCTATCCGCTTTATCCCAGTTCACATTCATTTACTTCCATCTGCACCATATTCTCCCGCAATATCTTCTCCACCTTCTCAGTATTCGCTTCTATCATCACTTTCAATATGTAATCGGCGGTTACTTCCACCGGATTTGGATTATGAAATCGATAGTTCAGTTTTCTTTTCGCCACGGTGAAGTTTCCACCTCCTCCCTGCTCACTCTTTGTCCATTACTATGAAAATTCCTCCTGAAATAGTCCTAGATTTTCAGAATGTTTTTCATAGTCTGCATATTGTCATTTGCCATGGCTTCTCGTCTGCTGACTCCATCAATTTTTACCGGAATACATCTTTCCAGAATTCTGTCATAAATTCTTTTCTTCTCAATTTTTGTCTCTTGTTTTAATTGTGCTAAAGGAAGATTTGTTGTGATAATCAAAGGTTTCCCCGATCGATATCTCCAATCAATCACACCGAAAATATTTTCTAATGCATACTCACTGCTCCGTTCTACACCAAGATCATCAATAATTAAAAGCTCATATCCATTCAATAATCTGATATATTCTGTCTTGTCTTCAGCTGCAAACAAATCATTTAATATGGTGTTGAAATTTGTCATTTTCACGGTAACTTCTTTTTCCAGCAATGCATTCGCAATACAAGCAGCCAGATAACTTTTTCCTGTTCCAACTGGTCCCCAGAACAAATATCCCATATGGTTTTGCTTCATTTTTTGCCAGTTTGTTACATATTCTTCTGCGATTCTTATAACGCCACTATCTCTTTCTACATTTTGAAATGTAAATCCCTCCATTTCTTTTTCCTCAAAGCAGATTTTCTTATTTCTTGCGATTAGCTCCCGATGCTCTTTTTCTTTATAATATTGTGCCTCTTCTGCATATGCCTTCCTTTCACACGCACACTGCCTGTGATGCTTTCTCATTTCAAGCAAAGAACCTTTTGGATAAAATGCTTCTACGGGTTCTTTACAAACAGTACAATGCATCAATCCATCTGCGCCTAAATATGTTTGTATCTCATACATCACAGGCTTTCTCCCTCCCCACACTCATAATTCATCTTTTGATTCTTTATACTGTAACTACTTACTCCATACTTATTACTTGAGTTATTTTTCTCTATTACTTTATTAGATGCCGTATTTATATCCTTCGTAGAGTTATCATTCTGACCATATGAAAGCTCATTTTTTAACTCTCTATCGGCTTTCTTTATATCTGTCTGTAATTGTACCTTTCCAGAAACCTCTACTTTGTCTGGTATCATTACATACATATGTCTTGGTTTTGAAAATCCACCAAATTTCCGAATTAGCAGTCCTGCATCATCTAGTTCTTTCAAAGCCTTTTTAACAGAAGATTTGCACTTCCAGGTTTTCTGTGATAGTTCTTCAATTGGAAATATTGCATATACTCTTCCATCCTCATCTGTCCAATTATTCTTTCGTGATATTCTCGCCCGGTCATACAACAGCATATAAATAATTCTTGCATTCTGACTTAGCTGTAATTCCAGCAAGAATTTTGGAAATTAATAATACTGCTTCTGCCGCTCCTGCTCATTCATGTACAAATATTTCATTTGTTTCTTCCTCACCTTCTCAATATTTGAGGAAATATATTTTTGAATTTTATATCCACAAAAATTTATCCCTCTATATATACAAAGGGAGAGGGCATAAAATACAGCCCCCTCATCAGAATTTTTTTAATTTTTTCATAATTTCATTACTGTGCATCCCAAAATTCCGCATAATCTTAAAGATAAGCAGAGAACCAGTTAAGGTACTATAAATCCCTAGTGAATCTCGCTCTTTGTTATTTCTTTCTTCTTTTTAATCTGAATTTTTATACAAGAGCAAGATTCACCTGTGTTTAACAAGTTTATTCTTGATGAATATTCTATTTTTATCCTCTTGATTCAATTTCATCTTCATCTAATTAGCTTCCATCAAAGATTTCCGCACCATTTACATGATATTTTCTTTCAAAATATTCAAAAAAGCACCCGGCTTCTGCCAGATGCTCTGTAAAAAATATTCAATTTTTACCTGCTTACATTTTCAATGTAGCCAATATAATATTCCTAATTTCTAAATATTATTTTCAATTATTACGATACGGTATTACCCGGATGGATCTTGCTCTTTATTATTCATGTAGAATTTCTTATATATTAATTACTTTGCAGAATTGACTGATAAATGCTATTATCAATTTCTAGTCTTTCCATTTCTCCAATAGTCTCTTCTCTATTACTTATACGCAATATTTTATCGTTCCACTCTCTAACAACATCTTGAAATAAAAGATATTGAATTGATTTTATAATTTTCGAAGCACTATATATTTTTTTATCCGTCACTAAAACAGCTAAATCTGTTAATTCTGTGTTTCGAACAACTATTTCATTATTTGAATCGATTTTTTGCCATTCAACATATCCTGAAAGTAAAGAAGGCTTCTTTTCTGCAAGAAGTGTATATAAATCTTTATATACATATTTTTGTTCCATATCATACGCAAAATATGGGGTAATTTTTCCATCCACCGGATTAATATATATATGATTATAATAATCAATATCGACAATGCAGCCATGAATACTACCATCTCCACCAATTGATTTAATTACTTTAGAGATATTCAACAATTTATCCATGTAAGAATTCATTATTGTTTTTATATTAGACACATATTTATCGAGATTTTTGTAATAATAATTCAATTCATGATAAAGCTGTTTTGGACTACCTCCATTTAATAGCATCAGTTTATTACTACGATTATAATATACAAACATATGTGCAAAGCCCTTTTTTAATAATACAATTTGCTTTCCATCATTTTTCTTTTTTAATCTAACATTTTTCCCAATATTAAAATCAATATATTGTTCATATGTAATCTTATAAATACCATCAGAATAATTTATAAAGCTATCATATGTACCGTTAATTAAAAAGTATCTCAAATCGTAATCATCACTAGAATATCCAACCTGATTGTCTGCGAAAACTGTTTTATCTGAGGACATATGAAATATATTATGGTGTGTATGCCCACTAAGATAGATGAAATTAGAATTATAGCCCCTTTCACTCCAATTATCCAGCGGACAATGGGTTGCAATAATAACATTATAATTAGATAATGCTTCTAATACTTTTAAATATGCTTTTTCACTTTTTTCTGCTTGTATAATATCTTCCGCAAGCGTAGGAACAGCATCTCTATATAATCCTATATCAGCATTATATATACTACCTTCTGATGTTAAAGTTTTACACTTTCCGGAAAAACCTAGTCCTCCAAATACAATCATTTTTGCTTTTTCTGCATACACTTGTATTTCATCAATTGCTAACTCTGATAATTCATTTTCCGAAATTACATGATGATGACTGAACGAAAGTAATTCTCCATTTCCTGTTCTATCATCATAAAAGAATGCCAATTCATTTTGTAGCATTATCACATCATGTTTTTTACAAATAACTCGATACCTTTTAATTATTTCATCTAAATCAGAAACCGCCATGTCATAAGCCCATATCTCATGATTTCCCAATACAAAAATTATAATACCATCTCTGCGCATTCTAAGCTGTGAAAAAAAATAATCCACATTTTCTGTACAACAATCAATATCTCCCACTATAATCAATGGATTATCCCCAAATGGATCATCTCCGTTCATCTTTTTAATAACATGATTTATATATTCCTTATCAGAAAAATCCTTAAATCCCTTTTTCATTTTCATATCACAATGAATATCACTTATATAAAAAACTTTTCTTCTTCCCTGCATTGTCATATTATTATGTACACAAGGCAAGGAATCAACAACTGGTTCGAGAGCACATATTTCTTCATAAATATTCTCACATTTTCTCAATTAAATGGTCCCCCAATCCTTTCAATATATCTTCCTTTTTATTTTCTTCTGGTATATTTTTAATGTAAATCAATTATCCTAATCAATAATTCCATTTTCATTATCTAAAATATAACACCTATCTATTTCCTTTTCAATCTGCTATCTAACTTCATATAAAAACACTAAAAGCAAGCCCAAACAAATATTTCCACCCAAATATTTCTTCAAACTTGCTTCCTTCTATATCTTATTTGATTGAATATATTATATTTGTATAACGTTCTATTTTATTACTACTATATGTATCGTACTCTTACTAACCCCAAACTCCTTCGCGGTCTGACGCACAGTGGCTTTATGTTCGATGATATAATATGCGATTTCTACTGCCCTCTCCTCAATGTAATCTTTCATAAAAATAACCCCTGCATAAATTGTTTTTTACAATCTATGCAAGGGCATTTTGATGTATGTCTGCATTTTCCTTTTGTACTTTCGGAGTTTCCCTTATATAAGCCTTATAAACCAACTCTTCCTAGACACACCAGCAATCCAATCGCTCCGACAGCCACAAACACTAACCCCATACCGGCTGCCTTTTTCCTTTTCTCCATAACCACTAACTGTCTGCTGTCTATGGAATTCATCGGATAGTTCCTTCGACCTATTAGATATAGTAACAACCCACTCGAATTATTCCCGTTCGCAGCAAGCAGTCCCCATAATTTTGGATGTTTTAATCCACGGGCGGCTGCATCCATCACCGTTAACTGATAGATCTGATATACCGTTTCCATAGCTCCGACAACTGCGGCCGCACCAAATATCACAGCCAATACAATATTTTTATCCATCATATTTCTCCCTTAAATACGTCTGATAATCTGATAAAGCAATACTGCTGAGCTCACAATAGCCAGACAAAATACCATAATCAGATAATATATCTTATCCGGCAGGAACATACTTAAGGTAATCAATAGAATAACCGTGATAATATTAAGTATGATCGCTCCTATCAATTTTTGATTGCTTTTGACTACATTTGTGCTTTCTTCCAGATGTTCCATCATTCTTTCGTCCCCTTTCAATAAATCATCAAGACTTATGGAATAAAGGCTGCTCAACTCAATGACGCTTATAATATCCGGATAGGATTTTTCATTTTCCCAGTTTGAAATGGTCTGTCTGGACACATTGATCTTTTCTGCAACTGTTTCCTGGGTAAATCCGGATTTCGTACGAGCGTCTTTTAATTTTTTCCCAATTTCCATATCTGCGTTTCTCCTTTCAGGAACATCTTTCCACATTGCGTGTCCAATGTCTATCAAACTTCCTTTACATGACCGTTTTTCGCATCAATTTTCGTGTCAAAATTATTTTACACAGCGTATTTACGCAGCCTGCCACCGGGGACAGAAAAAAAGTCACATTCCCCGTCCCCATGACACAATTCCGATTCCTATCAAGATTACACCTCCCAGAACATCTGCCTTTCCTGACAGCTTTGTTCCCAGAGTCTTACCGAGGCACAGCCCTGTCTCACATATCACAAACGTTACCACTGCCACGATCAGTGAACAGACTACAGCCATAACCAAATCATACCCGGCAGTGGTAAATCCTACCGACAACGCATCAATCGATGTTGCAATCCCCTGCATCATAAGCACGGCAAAACTTAATCTTTTCACTTCTTCCTTTTCCTCTTCACTCTGCATAGATTCTTTGATCATGCTTCCTCCGATATACAAAAGCAAAATCAATGCGATCCACGGAATGAACTTCTGAAACTGTCCAAAAACCTGTACGATCGTATGCACACATATCCATCCTATCATAGGCATCAGGAACTGAAAGAATGCATATACTCCCGCAATATAAGCCATTCTTGATTTCTTCATATTTTTTTCATTCATTCCATTTGCCAGCGAGACAGAAAATGCATCCATTGCCAGTCCCACTCCAAGTAAGACACTGTTCATAAAGAATAAAAAATTCCACTCCATTATCATTTCCTCCAAAATTAAGTTCAAACGCATGACAACAAAAAAACCAGATACAGCAGCTGCCTGCCATACCTGGTCTATACTTTCTTTATAGGATAGAGAGAGTCCACGCATAGATATTACAGCTACACATGAGTCTCACAAATTAAAACAAGCCAGATCCATCGATCAGTATGTTGACTTGTTGCGTTATACGCCTGTTACTCCCCCATCGGTCATTTATCATCTAAAAGAAAATATCATAATTAATAAATTTTGTCAATAAGCAATCATTTATTCCTTTTTCTGTGGTATGCTTTACACAGAGATTTTCCCCGGAACAACTCTGAAAAGAACCAATAAAGGAGTCACAACAATGCCTCACTACTACATGTTTCACAAACCTTTCGGCTGTGTCACTGCCAGACGCGATGACCGCTATCCGACGGTTATGGACTATTTTGAAGAATTACATAATGACAGGCTTTCTCCGGTCGGACGCCTTGACCGTGAGACGACCGGACTTCTCCTGATCACGGATGACGGTATCTTCAATCAGAAGCTCACTCATCCTTCCTATCACAAAGAGAAAACTTATGAATTCACCCTTCTCGGCAATCTGACACCGGAACTGGTACACAAGCTGGAAACAGGTGTCATTCTGAAAGGCGCCGATACCCCGACCGTCCCGGCTGAAATTACCGTAACAGGACATGCGGTAATGTCCGATATTCTTTCCACATTACCGGTGGAGATTCAGAAAGATATCCACAAAAACCGTCCTGAACACCCTGTTACCTATGGAATAATTACCATTTCCGAAGGGAAGAAACGTCAGATCCGGCGCATGATGAAATCGGTCCACTGCTGCGTGATTGAATTGAAACGCATTTCCATCGGAAATATTGTACTTGATGAATCGCTGCGTCCCGGTGAGTGGAAAGAAATCTTTCCGGATAATGCTTAAGATAAAAAAACTCCCCGTCTATTCTGCCGCACCAGAATGGTGCCATGCCAGAAACTGATATGCTACCCTCATATAGGACAATGAAATATAAAAGTCCTATATGGGGGTATTTTCATGTTCAGAAAGAGTAAGATAGAACCAGTAGAAAAAGTAAAAATAGTCGAACGCTACCTTGCAGGAGAAATTGGCATACAGCAAGCAGGAAAAGAATTAGGAGTTGATCATCATAGTATTCGAAATTGGATTTCTATTTATCAGTATGATGGACCAACTGGATTACTCAATCAACCGAAAAACAAATCTTATTCAAAAGATTTAAAAATATCTGCTATAAATGATTATCTTAACGGAGAAGGATCTCTTCAGGATATTTGCACAAAATACGGAATTCGTTCACACAGACAGCTTTCCGATTGGATTAAGGTGTATAATTCTGGTGGAATATTAAAAACATCCACTGGAGGTGCTTACATGAAAAAGGCAAAGAACACTACACTTGATGAGAGATTAAAAATAGTAACAGATTGTCTTGCAAATGATAAGAATTATGGTGCAATGGCACTCAAATATGATTGTTCCTATCAACAAGTTCGCAATTGGGTAATACGATACGAAAAGATGGGTCAAGCGGGTCTGGAAGACAGACGTGGACGTCGTATAGCTTCTCTTCCAAGCAGAACACCTGAAGAAGAGCTACGTGACAAGATAGCTGAACTGGAAAGAAGAAATCTAGACTTACAAATGGAGAATGATCTGTTAAAAAAAGTCAGAGAACTGGAAAGGAGGGGTCGCTATCTTTAATCCATCGGTTAGCCGAATATGAAGCCATCCAAAAACTATCGTCTACTAAGCATTATCCCATAGATAGACTTTGTAAATATCTTAATGTTACACGTTCTGCGTATTACCGCTGGGGAAAATATCCGAAAAGTAATAATGAACTTCGAAACGAAAGACTATCCACTGAAATCCAAAGGATTCATCACCAGCATCCAGATATGGGATACCGAAGGATTCGTGATGAATTAGATGGACATAAAGGAATTCATGTGAATGATAAACGAGTACTTCGTATTTGTAGGAAATACGATATAAAATCAAATATTAAATGGAAACCTAAGAGTTGTACCAGAGGAGACAGAAATCCTGATCACATAGCAAAAAACTATTTACACCGTGAATTTCACGCCGAAAAACCGAATGAAAAGTGGCTTACAGATGTTTCTGAATTTAAATACTACAACGGAATAGAAGTTCATAAAGTTTATCTGAGTGCTATTTTAGATTTATATGATAGAAGGATTGTTTCCTTTAAAATCAGCGATCATAATGATAATCCATTAGTTATGGACACGTTTGATGAGGCTGTTCGTCAGGAGCCAGATGCACACCCATTAGTTCATTCTGATCGAGGCTTTCAATATACAAGCGCACAGTTTTATACTAGATTAAAAAAACATCATATGAAGCAGAGTATGTCTAGAGTTGCCCACTGTATTGACAATGGACCAATGGAAGGGTTTTGGGGAATTCTAAAACGAGAAATGTATTATAAACAGCGTTTTAATGACAGAAGCTCTTTGATTACTGCGATAGCTAATTACATAGATTACTACAACAACCAACGACTTCAAAGGAAACTGCATGTAATGACACCAATGAAATATCATGAGCAATATACAAAAGCAGCATAAAATATCGCCAGCCATAGCATGGCTGACGATACAAAAATTTATTATTTTTTATTGTCCTCTTGACGGGGAGCATACCAAACTCCGGGGAAGTTTTTTTATCTTTATATTTTCTTTTGCTTTCAATTCAGTCCGGCTTAATTGCCTGAGTCTGAACTACTTGAACTTGATGAATCACTCGAGCTTGATGAACTGCTTGAGCTTGTCTCAACCTGAATGCACTGGTTAGCCAGCCATTCTTTTACAAGATCATTCAGTGCAATCTCTTTCAGTTCTGACTTGGATGCGGCTTTCTTCAGAGCCTTCACACTGTCGTATCCGTATGCATCCGCAATCTTCTTAAGCTCTGTCTTATAAGTCTCATCATCTAACTTAATGTTCTCTTTATCTGCAATTGCCTTTGTTACCAATGTCTGCTTTACACTGGATTTTGCAGCTTTTGTTACCTGCTTTTCGAATTTCTCAACAGTTGTTCCCATCTGCTGTTCGATCAGATCATCATATGACATATTGTAAGCTTCTGCAACAGATTTGTACTGAGAGATCAGAGAATCTTCAATCTTCTTTACATCTTTCTCAGGGTATTTCTTAACTTTTGTATTATCAAGAACCTTCTGCCATGCTGCCTGCTGTAAAGAATCATTATATGTCTTCTCGTTATCTTCCTCGAGAGACTTCTTCACTTCTTCTTTATATTCTTTTACTGTCTTAGATTCCTTTGACACCTTCTTTACAAACTTGTCCGTAAGCTTCGGTGTCTTCTTTTTGGAAATAGATTTTACTGTAATTGTAAATGTAACATCTTTTCCTGCCAGGTCAGAACTTCCGTAATTCTCCGGAAACTTTCCGTTCCAGTCAAAGGTATCGCCTGCATTATGTCCGATGATACTGTCTTCAAATCCATCGATGAAAGAGTTTGAACCTATCTCCAATGGATAATCTGTGGATGATCCGCCGTCAAATGCTTCTCCGTTCATCTTTCCGACAAAATCAATTGTCGCTGTATCACCTTTCTTTACTGCACGGCCTGTTACTTCTTCTGTTGTCGAATTTTCATCCAGTACTGATTGAATCTGTGTATTCACATCATCATCCGTTACTTCACTTGGTTTGTCAACCTTATCTACTTCAACGCCTTTATAAACAGAAATCTTAATATTCTCTGTTTCCAGACCTTTGGCAGACTGGCAACCAGTCATCATAAGAGAGACTGCCATAACACCTGTTAATAACATTGCCACTTTCTTTTTCATAGTGCACCTCGTTTTATTATTCATTTTAAGGTGGGCATCATAATCCCATCTGATTTCTTGGTATACGTTTACGCATACTATTTTGTTATATCACATTTAGAAAAACTTTCATAGCATTTTCACATATATTTCATTCTTTTATCAAATTTTTCATTTTGAAATCGTCTACTTTTCCCGTATACTTCTTGCACTCCCACCAAAACAATGTTAGAATATTTGTTATGGAATATAGAATATAGGAGGTTTATTGTGAAGACATTTACAATTGTATTATTGGTAATCCTTGTGATTTTGATCGTTGCATGTGTTGTATTATATTTCGTTGGAAAGAAAGCCGAGAAGAAACAGGCAGATCAGCAGGCACAACTTGATGCAGTTGCACAGACTGTTTCCATCCTGGTTATCGATAAAGGTCGTATGAAATTAAAAGAAGCCGGCTTACCGGATATCGTAATCGAAAATACACCAAAGTATCTTCGTCGTTCTAAAGTACCGGTAGTAAAAGCCAAAGTCGGACCAAAGATCATGACACTTATGTGCGACGCACAGGTTTATCCTTTGATTCCGGTTAAGAAAGAAGTAAAAGCTACTATCAGCGGTATTTACATCACAGCAGTAAAAGGTGTAAGAGGTCCGCTGGACGTACCGGAAAAGAAAAAGGGATTTTTTGCAAGATTAAGAAACAAATAAGTACTTAATAAATAACAGCATTGGAACCTATCGACCCAATGCTGTTATTTTTATGTCTATATTACAGTCTGCAACCGGATCTCCGTTGATGTCCAGCGCATAGTTCACATGTACCGTGATCTTTTCATCCTGTTCTTCGAACCGGATATCTTTTGTAAATACCCCGATCATCATCTCACCGTATGGTGTCTCATACTGTGTCATATTGATCTTGTCTTTCTCGAATACCATATGCGTATTTGTAATCCCGCTCTTAATGATCTCAACCTTCCGGTCATCCATAATTCTGACCTTATTCTTGATCGTTCCCGGAATTCCTTCTACCAGTTCATCATAAATCACATAATGTTTTCCGTTTTTTTCATAATAATTCGCAGGTGCGATCACTTCGATCGGTTCATTTCCCGGCTCATCACCCTGCGCTTCTATCCCGGTCACATCCTGATGCAGACCGGATATACTTAATAATACGTCTTTTGTCATATATTCTCCTAATAATCTTCAATATCAATTGCCTGTGTCTTATCTACATCATATGGCAGGATTGAATTGGCAAATTTCTTAAATTTTTCTGCTGCATCACTGACATAAAAATCATATGCCGCCGGTTCTCCCGATGTATTGGCAATTTTCTGCTCTTCCAGTATCTGCTTCAAATCCATCGCTGTCTCGTACGCCGGATTTACAATATGTACAGACTCTCCAAAATATGCCATAATCCGGGATCTGAGAAGCGGATAATGGGTACATCCCAGAATCAGTGTATCAATCTCCGACTTTCTCATATCAGACAGATAGATATCGATCACTTCTTCTGTGATCTTATGCTTTGCAAATCCTTCTTCTACCAGCGGAACAAATAACGGACATGGTTTTCCTATAACTTCCGCTTCCGGCATAAGTTTTCTGATCTCTTTGGTATAAGTCTCGCTCTTGATCGTTGCCTCTGTACCAAGTACGCCGATCTGACCGTTTTTCGTCTCTCTTACGGCAGCTCTTGCTCCGGGTACGATCACTCCAATGATCGGAATATCAAATTCTTCCTTCACCGTCTCCAGCGCCAGTGCACTGGCCGTGTTGCATGCGATCACGATTGCCTTTACATTCTTTGTCTTCAGGAAACGGATGATCTGTCTGGAAAAACGGATAATGTTATTCTTTGACTTACTTCCGTATGGAACTCTTGCTGTATCCCCAAAATATACTACATTTTCATTCGGCAGCTGACGCATGATCTCTCTTGTGACGGTCAAACCGCCGACTCCCGAATCAAACACACCGATTGCTGCAGTGTTCCTGTTTTTATTTTCCACGATATTAAATCTCCTTTTATGAATACTCCACCATATTTTACTATTGTACCGTCTTGGACGTGCATTTTCAAGTAGTAATTCTCCGACATTTTTAAAAACAAAAAATCGCTGTAATCCAATAAATTCAATGGATTCAGCGATTTTTTATTTTTAAATTCTCAAAGACCAAACTATAAAAATAAACATTCGTTCTACATAAAATTTAGAAATAAGATTATTCTAAAATGGCAGATTATTTTCCGAAAAATATTCTTTATTCGGGTATAATTGTCTAAAAGCCAAAAGTGCTGCTTCCTGTAATAATGCAAACTCTTTGTCCATATGAAGCAAATGTGGTGCCTGAAATGCGATCATATTAATTTGTTGTGCTATTTTTTTCGCAATTCCTTCTTCTGTTAGTTGTCCCACTCCAAATACAAATGATGTAAAATCTCGACCATTTCTGCTAACCTCAATATATTTCAAAAATACATTCTGAAGTTCTTCTAGAAGAATTTTATGATACAATTCGTCCCGACTCTCTATTTCCGACATTCCCAAAGTATCAATAATCTGCATTCCCTGCTTTCTTCGTTTTCCTCCCCAATCTATCGTTATGACCTCTGCCAGATATTTTAAATCCAAAAGGCATCCTACAAATTCATCTTTCACAGGACTACTTTTTCCATATCTTGCAATCCAGAGTTGGTTCCGATACTGTTCTTCTTTCCTTTCTCCATTACCTGTATTTTCTCTCAACAATTCCATTCTTCTTACTGGATTTGTTTCCTGATAAAAAATTGTTGTCCACGTTTTATCCATTTTTACATTCATTCCTTTCGCACTGCTCAAGGCACAAAACATCATGAAAAATGTTCGCTTGTTACAGGCAGGCAGCAAAGATTTAATTATTAACAAAGTCAGCTGCTAATTCCAATGCTTCAAAGCTTTTTCCATAAGTACGATTAATGAATCCATGAAGCATCCCTTTCAAAATATGATATTCTACCTTCACTCCTGCATCTTGAAGTTTCGCCGCATACTGTAAGCCCTGATCTAAAAGTGGATCACATTCCGCCGAAATAAAACACGCAGGCGGAAGTCCTTTCAAATTATCTTCCAACAGTGGCGATGCTAATGAATTTTTAACATCTTCCTCATTTTCAAAATAATGTGCCATCGGATTATTCATACAATTATAATTAAGAAAATATCCGACTTGATAATGTTGTTCTGAATCTGTGATTTCTTCTTCATAATTTGTGGTCAGTGGATAGAAGAGTATCTGTTTCCGAATTTTCGGTCCTTCTTGATCCCTTGCCATAATCGAAACTGCTGCTGCAAAATTTCCGCCAGAACTATCACCTGCCACACTAATATTTCCCTCATCTCCATAGTATAATCCAATATTATTTTTTGTCCATACTAGAGTTTCATATGCCTCATTTAGTCCTGCCGGAAACTTATACTCCGGCGCCAGATGATAATCTGGTGCCACCACAATCATATTACCGGTATATGCAAGATATCTGCACACATACTCATATACTTCTATACTGTTCATCGAAAAACTTCCGCCATGGTAATAGATCAGAACTGGAAATAGTTCTTCCCCTTCTGGTTTGTAGATTCTTGTATTCACATTTCCTTGCGGTCCCAAAATCTTTACATCTTCTGTATCAATCTTCATCAGATTCGGATAACAGATGCAATGCCTGATTTCTTCCGTTATCTCAGCAACAGATTCATAATCATTCTTTTTTCTCCATCTTGCTAGATGTTCCATATCCATTTCCTGAGATGGATAAATGATTACCTCTGGTGCCGGCTCTCCATATTCCGGTTCCATGAATTTTCTGTAATTTGTCATGTCTTCCCCTGCCTTTCCCTATTTTCTTTCATACACTCTTCCGAATAACACAAAGATGTGGTTTACACCACATCCCTGCGCGAGGATATATCTATGATTTGATCTATGCTGCTTTCTTAACCTTCTTTCCTCCTGCAATCTGTTTCTGGATTCCATCCAGACATACAGCTCCAAGGAAGATGCATCCTCTGATGACCAACTGATAATATTCGCTGATATTCATGATTGTCATACCATTGGTCAGAACTCCGATGATCAGTACGCCACATACAGCTGTAGAGATTTTTCCTTCTCCGCCTGTCAGACTGACACCACCGATGACTGCTGCTGTCAGACAGTCCATCTCCATATTCTTTCCTGCTGTCGGCTGTCCGGAACTGATACGTGCCAGCATGATGATTCCGGCAAGTCCTGATAAGAATCCACCGATTGCATATGTAGCAACTTTTAATTTATTCGTATTGATACCGGATAATCTTGCTGCTTCTTCGTTACTTCCGATTGCGTAGAAGTGTCTTCCGATATATGTACGGTTCAGTACCAGTGCCGCGATAATAATCACAATAATGAATACGATTACCGGGATTGGGATTGGTCCGATATAACCCTGTCCGATCATCTTTGCATTCAGCGGCAGATTAGATACCGGCATTCCTCCGCATACGAGGTATGCAATTCCCTGTAAGATGATCTGAAGTGCCAGTGTTCCGATCATCGGGAAGATTCCTGTCTTTACAATGATCGCTCCTGTAACCAGTCCAACCAGTGTTCCACCGGCAAGTCCGCATAAGTAAGCCGGTAACAGTCCCCATCCGAACTTGGTCAATAATACTGCAACCAGTACCGATTCAACGGAAATAACGGAACCAAGCGACAGGTCGATACCACCTGCAACCATTACAAATAACAGTCCGATCGTTGCAATTCCCATGATCGAAGATTGTCTGATAACCGTAAACATATTCGACATCGTCAAGAATGACTCTGGCCGCAAACATCCAAATAAAATAATCAGTACTATTAATATTACCAAAACAAAGTATTGTTTTATAAAGCTTTTCAACTTATCCATATCTCTTCCTCCCATCTTAGTCCGTTATATTCGACGCATACTTCATAATCTGATTCTGCGAGAATTCTTCTCTGTCAAGTTCGCCTACAATTCGTCCTTCTGCCATGACCAGCATTCTGTCTGACATTCCCATGATCTCTTCCATCTCTGATGAGATCATGATGATTGCAAGCCCTTCGTCCGTCAGACGGTTGATCAGTTCGTAAATCTCCTGTTTTGCCCCTACGTCGATACCTCTTGTTGGCTCATCCAGTATCAGGATCTTCGACTCGCTTGCCAACCATTTCGCAACTGCAACTTTCTGTTGGTTACCTCCTGACAGATTTCCTACCAGTTGATTGATGGAAGGAGTTTTTATCCGAAGTGCATCTTTGTATTTGTCTACACACTTATTTTCCTCTTTAAAATTAATGAATGTCATCTTTGACAGTTCTCTTAAGATTGGCAATGTAATGTTCCACCGGATCGACATCTTCAGAAGTACTCCTTGATTCTTACGGTCTTCCGAAACATATGCAATTCCATGCTGGATCGCATCTTTCGGAGAATGTATGGTAACTTCTTTTCCGTCTACGCAGACCGTACCGGAATATTTTTTATCTGCTCCGATGATCAATCTTGCGATTTCTGTTCTGCCAGCACCGACCAATCCTGCCAGTCCGACGATCTCACCCTCACGGACGGAGAATGTTGTCTCTTCATTGGATGATCCGCACAGATTCTTTACTTCCAGCAATGTTTTTCCTAATTTTGGATGTCTTTCCGGATAGGTCTCTGTCAGTTTACGGCCAACCATATCATATATTAACTGATTCTTATTCGTATCTTCTTTGTTAACTGTTTTGATTACTTCGCCGTCACGCATTACCGTAATGCGGTCAGCCAGTTCAAATATCTCGTCCATACGGTGAGAGATATAAATAATCGAAACGCCCCTTTTTTTCAGATTCCTTACGAGTTTAAATAAAATCTCAACTTCATTATCCGTAAGCGGTGCCGTCGGCTCATCCATGATCAGAAGCTTTACATTTTTTGCCAGTGCCTTTGCGATCTCTACCAGCTGCATATACGCTACAGTCAAATCTTTGATTCTTACATTTGGATCAATATTCGTATTTAATTCTTTTAATATCTTTTTTGTACGCTCTGCCAGTTCCTTTCGGTCAATGAATATGCTCTGGTTGACTTTCGTACCCATATATATATTTTCCTGTACAGTCAGTTCCGGTGCCAGATTGAATTCCTGGTAGATTGCTTCGATTCCGATCTGGCTCGATAAGATCGGATTCAGTTCTGTATATTCTTTTCCCTCATAAATAACTTTACCTTCATCTGGTGTGATTGCCCCCGTAATCGTTTTAATCATCGTCGATTTACCTGCACCGTTTTCTCCTACCAGTGCATGTACCTCGCCCTTCGCAACTTCAAAAGAAACGTGATTTAAAGCAACTACGCCCGGATATCGTTTTGTAACATCTTTTATTTCCAAAATGTTTTCCATATAGCTTCACCGTCCTTATGCTCTTTCTGGAAAAATTAATGGTATGAGTACGACGCCTCATACCATTAATCTTCCATACGTTCTTTCTTCGTCTGCTACTCTTCGATGCTCTTCTTATATTCTGCTACGTTATCTGCAGTAATTCCTTCTAATGGGAATAATTTTTCTCTTTCTTCTAATTTTCCGTTCTTAGCAAGTTCAACTGCCATATCGATGAAATAGTTAGCATTTTTCAGCATGTTTGTACTTACAGTTGCTTTGAAAGCTCCGCCTTCTTCGATTGCTGCAAGTGCATCATCTACTGCATCTCCGCCGAACATACCTAATTTATCATTTTTAATTCCTGCTGATTTAAATGATTCGTATACACCTAATACACCAGCATCGTTGATTCCTACAACAACATTTAAGTCTTTGTTAGACTGTACCCATGCATCTCCGACATCTACACCTTCCGGAGTGTATCCTGCTTTTGCAGTTACTTCTACATTTGCATTTGGAGCAAGTTCTTTTAATGCGTCAAGGATACCTTCTTCTCTTGTTACCAGGAATGGATAATCCGGGTAGTTGCAGACACCAACTTTAACTTTTTCGTTCTCTTCAAAGTTATCGTTGATCCATTCTGCTGCATTTTTACCGATTGCATATCCATATTCATGGTTGTCGATTCCGATGAATCCTGATGTTCCGTCGATATCTGAGTCATAGGAAATAAAACGTACACCTGCATCTTCTGCACTTGTTGCAGCATCTTTTAATGCATCTGCGTCTGTTACATGACAAATAATAACGTCACATCCTGACTGTACAAAGTTCTCGATTCCTGTGATCTTATCGCTGATCTCCGGACACTCTTTTGCTGTGAAAGTTACGCCTTCTTCTTTCGCATATTTTTCAATGTTCTTGATCAGATGTGCAAAGAATGCGTCCGACATATCACTTACAACAAATCCGACTTTTACCTCTCCGTCACTCTTCTTACCTGAATCGGAAGATTCTTTCTTCTCATCTCCCATGCTGCAGGCTGCCATTGACAGAACCATCGTCAATGCAAGTGCTGCTGCCACTAATTTTTTCACGATCTTTTTCATTTCTTCTCCTCCTTCGTTTAAGTGATTGATTATGTCTCTATTATATTGTCCCGCCCATCCTCAAACAATGTGGGGGATTTTGGAAAAAGTGGTCTAATTTTGGAACATATCCGGAAAATATGATTTTTCGACAGATTCTTTTATCTTATTTCCGTCAATTTCTATGATCCGATCACAGATTGGTGTCAGATCCGCTACATTTGCACTACTTATAATCACACCCGTCCCTTTATGTGCAAATTCCAGAAAAATGCGGTACAAAAACTCCCTGCTCTCCACATCCAGCCGCAGAAATGGCTGAAAACAGCAAATCGCTTTCGGATTCACCCACAACCATCTGTGGAAAATCAGCCTCATGGCCTCTCCTTTGGTCAGACCGATTGCCTTATCCTGGATGTTCCTCTTCTTCAAATCCAAAAATTCATATTCTTTTTGTCTGATATACTCTGTAACTCTGCTGTTTACAAACATTCGTTTTCTCGCATTTTTCTTATATATTGGCAATTCTATATTCTCCAGAATCGTCAGTTCTTCAAATATATGATCCTGATATTTACTTCCGTCTATGATTCCAAGCCCGCTCCGGACAGCTCCATATTCCTGCTCTGCTTGATATTCTTTTCCGCCAATCCTGATAGAACCGTTATAAAATCTTCTTCCCAACAATGTCCTTCTGAGTTCCCGGCTAAATTTGTTCTGTACGTCATAGATTCCAAGTATTTCACCGCTTCTGCAGCCAAAGGTTGTACTACTGATATAAAAGTTACTCAAGTCTCTGACCTCAAATGCATAGGTGTTCTTAAGACTATGTTTCAGATCTTTTTCTGCTGTATTCGCACTTCCGGTCATGCAATTCAGTATTTTCTCTTTCTCGTATTCCCCTTTATAAAATGTGGTGACATTTTTCCCCTGCCGGATCACATAAGTCTTGTCTGCGATCTCGGTAATCTTGTCCGGATAACTGTTAATCCATAAGATCGAGGTCCCCTCTTCTTTGATCTGATTCAATATCCTGATAATCTTATCCATCCTCTGCCAAAGATAATCATCCATCAGGTCATTGATCACAATCAGCTTTGCCCGCTTGACATATGCCCGCAGTACTCTCAGGATACGCTGTTCGAATGCATTCAGTTCTCCCACTTTTTTCCCTGGCGCAATGTCGATACCGAATTTGGCAAAGACAAACTGCGCCTGTGTCTCCATCTTTTTTCGTGACACGCTCCGTTTGAAATAATTCATCTTCTCAACGATATACAAATTCTCCGCAACAGACAATTCCGCAACCATCGGTTCATCATTATTGATAAAAAAGATACCACCCGCATGTTCCACGATTCTTTGACTCATCTGTGTATAACTCCTGCGATTGAACACGATCTCCCCGCTGTCAATCTTCTCCTGCCCGAACAGAATGGAAAATACATCTTCCTTCCCGCTGTCTTCCATCCCGATCAGATTAACAATTTCTCCGTTCTGGATATTCATATAGAATTGATTCAGTACCGTCTTCTTCTGTATGCATTTGCATATCTGTTTTAATATTAAAATATTCTTCTTCATTAACTCTTCATGTAATCCTCTTTTGTGAATAACAGTGGCAGCATCAGGTGCATCTCCGTCCCGTAATTCAACGTACTGGTTGCGATCATATACGCTTCCTTTCCCCAGTACAGTTTCAATCTTCGTTTGATATTCTGTAAAGCCACTCCGTTATGACTGCCCGCCGCATTTTCATCTGTTTTTCCAGCATCTACATCCCGATTCAGCTTATCCAAATCTTCCTGTGTCATCCCAAGGCCATCATCAGCGATCGTCAGCATCAGCTTATCATCCGCCGAAGATATATGGATCTTGATCACGCCTCCTCCAATCTTCATCTCCAGACCATGATAAATGCTGTTCTCCACGATCGGCTGTAAAATCAGTTTTGGTATATAACAGTTCTGAACATCCTTTTCCGCTATCCCGTGATAGACGATTTCAAAAGAAATACGGTCACCGAATCGGTGCTGCTGGATTTTGAAGTAGTTACAGATATTCTTCAGTTCATCTTTCAGGTATACAAATGTTTCTTTCCGGCTGATGTTATATCTAAAGTAATTCGCCAGCGCCTCCGTCATCTCTGCCACTTTTTTATCCCCGTTGATCAGGGCCTCTCCCCTTATAACTTCCAGTGTATTATAAAGGAAATGTGGATTGATCTGATCCTGAAGATTATTGATCTCTGCCACCTTCATCAGTATCTCTGCATTTTTCTGTCGGATCGTTATATTTTCCAGAGAAGATATGATTTCCTGAATTTCTTTGATTAGGTCTCTCTGGGCAATATTGGCATCCGCAAGCGTCTCTGTCTTCCTGTCCTTCCGTTCATGAACTATCTTTTCCAGTTCACACCACGGGCGGTACATATCCCGGTATACTTCTGCAAAATAGACCACAAATAGAATACAGTCAAACACTAGAAGCCCGACTTTCACCTTCATACTCAGTCTTCCGGCAAAACATACCGCTCCCATCGTCAGAATAATCACTCCGGCAACCAGGATTCCTGTCCATATCAGTCTGACGATTGTTTTCTTTGAATAGCTTACTTCCTTTTTCCGCATATTACATCTCCATTAAGAATACAATTTTCTGTATTCGGATGGTTTTAATCCTATATTTCTTGTAAACAGTTTGCTGAAATGTCTGGTATCATGATAGCCGACAGCATCTGCGATCTCCGCAATGCTTTTTCCGGTATCTGCCAATAATTCCTTTGCTTTTTCAAGTCTGCAGAACATCACATATTCCGTATAAGTCATCCCGGTTTCTTTTTTAAACAGTGCACTCAGATATGAAGCATTCAGACTTACTATATCTGCCAGATCATTCAGGCTGATCTCCTGATGATAATTTTCTTCTAGATATGTTTTGACTTCTCTTACCGGTCTGATGTCTTTGTCTTTCTTTTCTTCTTGCACATACTGGATCACTTTTGTCACATATGCTTTCGTCGCTTCGGTCAGCTTTAATTCTGTCCGTTCATTGTCGATCCGTTCGTTCCACTGTTCGAAGTATTCTTCCATCTTTTCTTTCTGTGCTTTATCCAACGTCTTATTCAACAGATCCACATAGTAGATCAGGGTATCATACAGCATAACCGGTGAATAGTTGGTAATCTCATAGCGGATCATCCTTACCGCCTCATCTATACATGCAGCCGCATCTTCCGCCGATCCGCTTTCTATTTTTGCAAGATAATTCTGTCTTTTCACCGGTGTAATAATTGTTCCGACCGGTCTTCTCTGATAATCAAATTCATCATAATAAAGAATCTTGCTCTCCGGGTTTTTGATCCTGTATTTTACTGCATCCATGGATTCGACAATGCATTTTCTTGTCTCTTTGAATTGTCCGGTTGCTTCACTCACTCCGATCACAACCGAAAATCCTTCAAAATTCTTGACGTAATCATCCAGATCTGTCCACAGCTCTTCAATCTTTCTTTTTATTTCCTCTTCATCCTCGTTTTTATAATTAAAAAGTACCACAATGCCTGAATGTGTATATGTACTGATCGATTCAGAGAAATCTTTTCCAAATTTCTCCACATACTGTTCGATTTTATCCTGCAGATATTCCGCACTTTTTCCAACCGCGCCACGGATATCCACTTTTACAAAAACGGCTCTGTATTCTCCATCTTTAAATTCTGTATTGTATTCCGCGTTGACTGCATTTCGGCTGATATCTGACTCCAGATTGTCTTTCTCATTTGCCGCCAAAACGGTAGTCAGGAAACGTCTCTTCATCTTGTCCCTCGCTTCCTGTACCTTCCGGCGCAGATGTCGTTCTTCTACGATCTTCTGTTGTTTCACATCCAGTTCTCTGCCTATCTCCATCATCGTTTCTCTTAGTTTCTCTTCGCTAATCGGCTTCAGCAGATAATATTTGACCCCGTATTTCATTGCATTCTGTGCATATTCGAACTGTTTATACCCGCTGATCATTACAAATACTGCCTGTATTCCTGCCTCTGCCGTCTTCTGGATCAGCTGAATTCCATCATACCCGGGCATCCGGATATCGCTGATGACTACATCCGGCTTTTCTTTCTGAATAATATCAAATGCATCCGTTCCCGTATTGGCCATCCCTATGATCTGAAATCCCATATCCTCCCAGTCCAGGATATTTGCAATCAAATTACATATCATCTGTTCATCGTCTGTTATCAGTACTTTTAACACTTTAACCACCTCATACCTAACTAATGACCTCAGTATATCATATCTTTTTTTATTTTTGGTTTAATTTTCGAACTTTCGACATTCTATGTCCATTATTTTCTTACAATTTATACAATATCCGTCCTGTCTTTTGTAATCATACTTTATAAAATCCTTTTCTTCCGCTTCTGAAATAATCCTCAGAAACAAAAAAGTTACCCATCCGGACACATAGCTTTACGCCATTGTATCCGGACAGATAACTTTTTTATAATTTTCTATTTTATTTTCTGATTACAGAGCCAGCTCTTTTGCAATCTCATACTGGTAAGCAGGAATTCCTTTTGTCATTCCAAGTGCTTCATCAATATCGAAGTCTACATACTCGCCATGTTTGTAACCTACAACACGGTTTGTCTTTCCTTCAAGCAGAAGATCTACGGCTTTTGCTCCCATGATAGAAGCGTATACTCTGTCTTTACATGTCGGGCTTCCACCACGCTGCATGTGTCCGAGAATCGTTGCTCTTGTCTCCATACCGGTTGCTTCTTCAATTCTCTTAGCCATGTTCATAGAAT
Source organism: Dorea longicatena (assembly GCF_024168045.1). Classification (GTDB taxonomy): domain Bacteria; phylum Bacillota; class Clostridia; order Lachnospirales; family Lachnospiraceae; genus Dorea_A. Next base: position 218,972 of record NZ_CP100126.1, on the reverse strand, counting down.
CTCCAACACCCTCTGCATTGATGATGATGTAGTTCTTCTTTCCACGTTTTCTTGATTCCTGAATATCTTCAATGATCTTCTCTTCGTCATAATCATGCTCTTCAGGCATCAGGATCTTCTCTGCTCCGTTTGCAATACCGCACCACAGTGCAAGGTATCCTGCATCTCTACCCATAACCTCGATGATAGAGCATCTCTCATGAGAAGTTGATGTATCACGTACTTTGTCAATAGCCTGCATAGCTGTATTAACGGCTGTATCGAATCCGATTGTATATTCCGTACAGGCAATATCCAGATCGATCGTTCCCGGAAGTCCGATTGTGTTGATTCCGAAGTTAGCAAGTTTCTGAGCTCCGGCAAATGATCCGTCACCACCGATGACTACCAGACCATCAATACCATATTTTTTACAGATAGCTGCTGCTTTCTGCTGACCTTCCTCTGTACGCATCTCTGCACAACGGGCTGTCTGAAGAATTGTACCTCCACGCTCAATTGTATCGGATACGTCTCTGGCTGACAGATCGATAATTTCCTCGTTTAAAAGTCCCTGATATCCTCTTCTGATACCTCTTACTTTCAGTCCTTTACTCAGTGCTGTACGAACAACGGCACGGATTGCTGCGTTCATTCCAGGAGCATCTCCACCACTTGTCAATACACCTATTGTACGAATTACTTTTTTGTCTGCCATGATTCATTCCTCCATTGTATTAGTTTGTTCCAATTATCTTTTAACCATTATCATTTCTCTCCGATGATATTGTACATGAATTAATGCACGCTTTCAATGGGTTTTTCTATAACTTTTACACAACTTTCACCAAGATAATTCGTCAATCTGCTCAACAACACCTCATCTGCTGTCACATTCCAGCCTTTTGGCAGGCGTTTTACTGCTTTTTCTTTTTTGCAATAAATGATAACTTCATCCATTCCTTCAGAGACTTTCAAAATATCCTGCAGCATTCCTTCCTGCCGAAGATATGTCTCTTTATCCGGATACTGCAGCCATAATTCTTTTCTCGTCTGAGCAAATGGAATCACCTGTTCGCAGATCAGTTTGCTCGCTGCATCATCTTCCTCTGATACACGGCCCTTGATGAATACCTTGGCTTCCTCATTCAGATATATCTGATTCTTTTCAAAATCTCTCGGGAAGATCACGACTTCTACCGATCCAACCAGATCTTCCAGTGTGATAAATGCCATCACTTTATTTGTCTTAGTATACTTGATCGTCTTATTCGTAATCATACCTCCGACAATCTCTTTTGCGCCGTCATGCACCTTCGTTCTTCCGGTTTCATCATCCAGTTGGAAATCCAACGTCGTCCTGGATATATTTTTTCTCCATTTTTCTTCATAGTCTTCCAGTGGGTGTCCGCTCAGATATACTCCGAGCACTTCTTTTTCAAATGCAAGCTTTGTCTCTTTTTCATACTCGCCAACATCCGGAAGTGGTATATCAAATTCTGATTTCTGATCATCACTTACGATATCGAACAGTGAAAGCTGTCCCGTCATAGAGTATTTCCGCTCCCGGTTCACCTGATCCAGAATCTGCACATAGACCACCATGAACTGCTTTCTTGTACCACCCAGACTGTCAAATGCTCCGGACTTGATAAAGCTTTCTATCGTACGCTTATTGACCTCTTTTCCGGACAGCCGCTCGATAAAGTCTTTCAGGTTGCTGAATGGCCCTCCGTTTTTTCTTTCTTTGATGATCGATTCTATCACCGGCTTTCCGATACTCTTGATCGCCGCCAGGCCATAACGGATGTTACCGCTGTCAACGGAGAAGCTTCCCTCTCCTTTATTGATATCCGGCGGAAGGATCTTAATTCCCATCTGCCGGCAGCTGTAAATATACTCTGACACTTTCCCCGGATTATCGATCACGGAAGTCATAAGTGCTGCCATAAATTCTACCGGATAATAATATTTTAACCAGGCTGTCTGATAAGATACCACCGCATATGCCGCAGCATGCGACTTGTTAAATGCATATTTGGCAAAATCAATCATTTCATCATAGATCTTATTTGCCGTCTTCTCGTCGATTCCATTGGCAATACAGCCTGGTACGCCCTCATCCGGATTCCCATACACAAAGTTCTGACGTTCTTTCTGCATGACGTCGCCCTTCTTCTTGGACATTGCTCTTCGCAGGAGGTCACTTCGTCCGAGTGTATAACCTGCCAGATCACGCACGATCTGCATAACCTGCTCCTGATATACGATACAGCCATAAGTCGGCGCAAGGATCGGCTCCAGCTGCGGGCAGTCATAGGTAATGCTTTCCGGGTTATTCTTGCCTTTGATATACTGCGGGATGAAGTCCATCGGACCCGGACGATATAACGAAATACCGGCGATAATATCTTCCAGATTCTGTGGCTTCAGTTCCTTCATGAAGTTCTTCATACCGGCGCTTTCAAGCTGGAATACTCCGTCCGTCTTTCCTGTTCCGATGGATGCAAGGACTGCTTTATCATCATAATCTATCTTATTGATATCAATCGTCTTTCCACTGCTGATACCTGCCAGACGTTCTGCATCCTGGATAACTGTTAATGTACGGAGTCCCAGGAAATCCATCTTCAAAAGTCCCAGTTCTTCCAGGGTTGTCATGGTAAACTGTGTCGTCACAGAGCCATCGGATCCAAGTGAAAGAGGCACAAACTCCTCTATTGCCCTCTGACCGATCACGACACCTGCCGCATGCATGGATGTATGTCTCGGAAGACCTTCCAGTCTTCTCGACATATCGATCAGTTCCTTTACCTGTTCATCTTCCTGATACAGTTTCTTGAATTCCGGATTCATCTTCAGAGCTTTATCTAACGTAATATTCAGCTCTGTCGGCACCATCTTCGCAATGCTGTCTACAAATGCATATGGAAGATCCATCACACGTCCCACATCACGGATGACTCCGCGGGCCGCCATCGTACCAAAAGTTACGATCTGTACCACCCGGTCTGCACCGTACTTTCTTCCTACATAGTCGATAACTTCCTGCCGCCTTTCGAAACAGAAGTCCACGTCAATATCAGGCATGGATACTCGTTCCGGGTTCAGGAACCGCTCGAACAGCAGCTGATACTTGATCGGATCAATACTTGTGATTCCCAGACAATACGATACGATACTTCCTGCCGCCGAACCTCGTCCCGGTCCGACCTTGATTCCCTGTGTTCTTGCATAATTGATAAAATCCCACACGATCAGAAAATAATCCACATATCCCATAGATTGAATGACCGACAACTCATACTCCAGACGTTCTTTCAGCGAATGATCCCCGTCCGGATAACGTTCTTTCAGGCCATCAAAGCAAAGCTTATTCAGATATTCCCAGGAAGTATATCCCTCCGGCACATCATATTTCGGCAATTTTGTAACACCGAATTCAATCTCCACATTACAACGGTCCGCAATCTTCTGTGTATTCTCCAGTGCCTGCAGCGCATACGGAAACAACTGCCGCATCTCTTCCTCAGACTTAATATAATACTGTCCGCCCTCATACCGCATACGGTCTTCATCTTCCAGTTTCTTTCCAGTCTGGATACACAGCAGAATATCATGTGGCTTTACATCTTCGGCATAGGTATAATGTACATCATTCGTCGCAACAAGCTCAATCCCCGTCTCCTGAGCCATACGAAGGAGCGACTGATTCACGATCTGCTGCTCCTGCATCCCATGATCCTGCAGTTCCAGGAAAAAATTTCCTTTTCCGAAAATGTCCTGATACCGGAGTGCTGCTGCCTTCCCTTCTTCATACATCCCACGCAGGATATTCTTCTGTACCTCACCGGCCAGACATGCACTGAGCGCAATGATCCCTTCGTGAAATTCCTGCAGTACTTCAATATCTACCCTCGGTTTATAATAATAGCCTTCCGTAAATCCTCTGGATACGATCTTCATCAGATTGTGATATCCGATATCATTTTCTGCCAGAAGTACCAGATGGTAGTAACGGTCATCACCGCTTCCGACAGCTTCTTTATCGAATCGGGATCCCGGTGCAACATAGACCTCGCACCCGAGAACCGGTTTGATTCCTGCTGCTTTTGCCGCACGGTAAAAATCAATCACGCCATACATCACACCATGATCCGTAATCGCCACACTGTTCATCCCGAGTTCTTTTACCCTGGCTACACATTCTTTAATTTTATTTGAACCATCCAACAGGCTGTACTCTGTATGGACGTGAAGATGTGCAAAGCTCATAGCTTTCTCCCTTCCTGTTAAATATATTGAAAAAAGGTGCTCCCTTCAGGGAACACCCTATCAAACATTCATGTTTGCCTTAGTCTTCTTTTCCAGTTCCAAGAACCATGAATTTTACAAGTTTATCGATATCCTGTGGCTCATGAGCAACGATTTCCAATTCCGGAATTCCTCCGTTAGAGAAGATATTTGCCATAGATACATACTGAGATAATTTTGACTTTAAGTTCAGTCTGTCACCTTCACCTGTTACAAGTTCAACTTTTCCTTCACAAGAATCAACTACTTTGAAAAATCCTTCGATATCGGTAATGTTCTGTACTTTCATTTCTCATTCTCCTTTTTTATTTATCTTGTTTTTAATAGTCTTAACGCTTTTATTATACCTTATTTCTTTTTCATTTCAATATTCTTTTCTGAAATTTTTATACGACCTTCTTTAAGAAGTCTTCCGACAGCACGTTTGAACGCATTTTTACTCAATCCGAATTCCTGTTTGATCAGTTCCGGATCCGCCTTGTCATTAAACGGAAGCTTCCCGCCATATTCTTCCATGCGTTTCATGATCAGCGCTGCATCCTCATCCATCTGAAGAAATGCTTTTTCTCTGACACTTAAGTCTAATTTTCCGTCCTCTCTTACTTTCAGGACTCTGGCAGATACACGATCGCCTACTTTTAACCTGCCAAAAGCTTCTCTCTTTGGAATTAATGCACTGTAACAGTTATCCACTGCCACAAACACGCCAAAGTTATCACTCGTCTCGTAAATGATTCCTTCTACATGATCATCCTTTTTATATGGAGAATCTGTACGAAGCTTCTCATATACTTTCATCGTTGCACAAAGTCTTCCGGACTTGTCCACGTAAAGTGCAACCAGAACTTCATCACCTTTTTTCACTTTCGCAGTCTGCTCTTTGAATGGAAGAAGAAGATCTTTCTCCAGTCCCCAGTCAAGGAATGCACCGATTCTTCCTGTGTCTGCAACCTTCAGTACAGCCAGTTCATCCAGCGTGATCTTCGGTTCCTGTGTGGTTGCGATCAGACGGTCGGAGGAATCTTTGTATAAGAATACTTCTACCGGATCTCCGACTTCTACATCTTTCGGCACCTGTTTTTTCGGAAGCAGAACTTTGTCATCTTTGTTTCCCAGATATACTCCGAACTCCACTTCTTTGACGATCATCAATCTTCTTTTCTTTCCCAAATAATCTGTTAATCCCATATATTTCCTCTCTGTTTCCTTCTCTTTTTAATGTATCTGTTACCTGCTTACGCAAATCTGAATTCGATCACTGCATACGGCTTTGCATTTTCATCACATAATTCAACGACTGTTCTGTCATCTTCTGCTGCAATCCGCGGATAGATCATATCACCATATACTGCAGATTTCTTATATTCCACTCGCATCTGGTGTACTTCTTTGTCTTTCGGAAGCGACTCCAGTGCCATCTGTACATACTGGCAGTTATTAACATGCTCATTCGTGTCGATATGATATCTGCGCACCGGAAAGCTTTCCAGTTCTTCCGATTCTGTTGGAAGAGGAATCTTTCTGGATTCGTATGTCATCTCATATGGCTCTCCGGTTCCATATGGGGCAATCTCTGATTCATCCGGTCTTGCCGGACGTCCTCTCTCTATATCCATGTATACCCACAGGGAATTGGCATATGCGACATCGTTTCCATTCTCATCTGTCATGCAGAAATTACGCTCCCCGAACAATCCCTTGAAATCTGTCGCCCAGGTACTGGTCTGTATCTTCTCTCCTATCTCCGGATACCGTTCTACGACTACCTGCCACGACGACAGGATCCAGGCTCTTTTCCGCTCGCTGCAATGCATGATTCCCAGTCCGAGATCTTCCGACTGAAATGTGCTGCAGTCCTGAAAATAATTCACGATCCCCGGCAGTGTGATTCTTCTGGTATGATCCACTTCACTGAACCGGATTCTTCCCTCTGTAGTATATTGATTGTCTCTCATAGTTAGTCTGACTCCTTTGTATGCTCTTCTTCCGTATTCTTATCGGAATTCCCGAAGAAAAACCATTTTATCTTGAATTCCGAAGCAGCAGTTACCATCTCATATTCTTCTGCACTGAGTGCTTCTTTCAGTTCTTTTTTTCCGTCTTCATCAACCACCGCACAGGTCGCATTGGTAAAGCACAGGCTCGGGTACAGCACGCACCACCAGTTATGTCCTTTTCCGCTTCCGAGAGTGATCCTCAGCGCCTCATACTCTCCTTCCGGAAATATGATATCACCATACCGTTTATCCGGGAAATAGCAGCTCGTCACCTTTGCCTGTGCCCGGTATGACACGCCTTCTTTTTTTAACACTTCATCAGCAGTCTTCACCAGTTCCTTCTGATGCTTTTTCACCCAGTCTTTCGTTAACTGTGCGCTTTTACGCTCCGTTTCCGGCATCTGTGATTTCATATAGCTAAGTACCGTATCCCGGACGTGCAATTTAATCCGCTGATCCTTCACACTGTTGCTTTCTGCGATCACATGAAAGCGGAACACTTCCTCTGCCAGCGTTTTCTGCGTCTGTGCAATCTCTGCATGAACAACTTCCATACGCCGTTCCATAATCCCGGTTGTCAGCGCAAATGACAGCAGACATGCTATGATCAGGCAAATTCTTTCCCGTTTCATCTATGTATCTCCTTCCTGCCTCTTACCGTTCACGGATACTGCATGAACGGTAATTTTTACTGATACAGGAAGTCTCGACACAATGGTTCTTATCTATACACTCCTGGCATACTTTCTGAATTTTTTGTTTTCTAGCTCTGCTTTGTACGAATCACATCGATCACGGTCGTCACCTGATTATCGATATGTTTACACATAACATCTGTTGCAGCTTTCTTCTCACCTTTGCTGATATACTCGATAATTGCCGCATGTTCTGCAATGAGCTGTGGATGTGCTTCTTCACGCTTCAGATATTCCACACGATAACGGTACATCTGTTCACGCAGGTTATTCAGAAGCAGAATCAGTTTCTGATTATCCGTTGCCATGTAAATGATATCATGGAAACGTACATCTGCTTCGGCAATCTCTGTGATATCCTTGTTTTTTAATATCATCCTGAACTCTTCGGCCGCTTTCTTCATCTCTTCGATCTCTTCAGCCGTAATCTTCTCACATGCAAGCTGAACCGCCAGTTCTTCCAAAGCCTTTCTGACTTCCAGAACATCCCGCATATTCTTCTCTGTGATCTCTGCAACTTCTGCGCCCTTTCTCGGGATCATCAGCACAAGTCCTTCCAGCTCCAGCTTACGGATGGCTTCACGAATCGGAGTACGGCTGACACCCAGTTTATTGGCAAGCTGGATCTCCATCAGTCTTTCTCCCGGTTTTAACTCGCCTCGAAGAATCGCCTGTCTCAAAGTATTGAACACGACATCTCTAAGTGGCAGATACTCATTCATGTTTACTTTAAAATTCGGTTCCATGCCTATTTCCTCCTTGCATTATGTATGCCGGTCACATACACCTGCTTTGCTAATTGCTTTTCTCTTATCTTTGCTGCTGCTTTTCTTGCTTTCTCTTTCGTCTCATAAAGGCCGAATACCGTTGGACCACTTCCGCTCATCATCGCATTCAGTGCCCCCTGCTCCTTCATGACATTTTTAATCTGTTCAATAACCGGATATTCTTCGATTGTTACTTTCTCCAGTACATTTCCCATCCGGGATGCTACCTTTGTAATATCCTGGTCATACAGCCCATCGATGATTCCGTCAATATCCGGATGATTCTCAATCTCATGGGAATCCAGCTTCTCATAGACCAGTTTTGTCGACACACTGATCGGCGGTTTTGCGATCAGCACATGGCATTTCGGACATGCCGGAAGTGGTGTGAGGATCTCTCCTATCCCTTCTGCAAGAACGGTTCCGCGCATAACACAATAAGGAACATCTGCTCCCAGTGTCACGCCTCTTTCCATCAGTTCTTTCTGTGAAAGTCCAAGCGAAAACATACGGTTGATCCCGAACAGTACGGCTGCCGCGTTCGAACTTCCGCCTGCCATTCCTGCCGCTACCGGTATATGTTTATCTAATGTGATCTTCACGCCTTCCTTTACATGAAACTCCTTCATCAGAAGGTCTGCTGCCTGATACGCCAGGTTATTCTCATTCACGGGCAGATAAAAAAGATTCGTCAACAATTCTATACCCGGTTTTTTCGTCTTTTCCATCCGGATCTGGTCATACAGGTATACCGTCTGCATCACCATCCGCACATCGTGATAACCGTTCTCTCTCCGTCCCAGAACATCCAGACCCAGATTAATCTTTCCAAGTGCTTTCAATTCCATTTTATCCATCTTATTTATCTCCTTACATTTTGTATACAATGTTCTTACAGTATACCCAAATTTTGCTTAAAAATCAATATTTTATCGCCTTTATTTATACCTTCTTTTTCCATATAATTAACTTCTTTTATATTTTCCACCGTTGTGTTATATTTTTTTGCAAGATTCCATAATGTATCCCCCTGTTGTACGAAATATCCGACAATTCCGGGACGGCTTTCCAACTCTTCGGTATCCATCGGGCGGAATTCCGCAGATTCAATATTCTGTATCTGCACCGGTTCTTTCTGAAAACAGTTGAATGCCAGAACGGCTTTCACTTCTACTTCACCGCTTCCCATGAGATTTACCGAAAGCTGCTCGACCGTACAATCCATATCTTCCATATCCGGTTCGCCGCCCCCGTTTTCCAGGAGATAACTGAACGGAACCATTCCATTCCATACGCCAAACGGCGTCTGATCATCTTCCCGCACATATAAAAACTGCAAGTGCAGCACACCGTCGATATGTACACCATCCGTTTCTGCTTTTACTGTTTCCATCTGAATCTTTCCTTTACAGTGACAGATCTGCAAGATATCCTCTTTCAGTTCCGGCAGTGTTAATTCCTCACTAATCCTGCATTTGGAATGATTCTGGAGTTTTAATCGGAAGAACCTCTTTTCTTTTACCTCCGGAATACAGATATGATCCAGCATATACAGATCTTCCAGTATCTGGATCTTCTCCTCCTCGTAGACAATCAGACGGACTTGCAGCGTTGCTTCTATGCCAAGAATACGCATCTCGCCGTTCTCATCCATCCGCGGCTCTACATTGATATCCGTAAGATGTAATTCTGACTGATGATACATTCCGGGCATCACACCCATGCATTCGATCTGCCCCTCATACGGAACTGTCCGGCTTATCCAATCCGTCTTTCCTTCTGCCGTTTCGTACAGGCAGAACATGTTAAGTTCACCACTAATCAGCAGTTCATCTGTTCCTAACTGTGTATCCGCTTTTCCACCTGTCACATCCGTCCACAAAAGTGTGCCGATATGCTCCTTTGTACCGCTCAATGTGACCTCTTCTTTAATCCTGTAAGTATCTTTTCCGGTAGCAAATACTTTTAGAATCTCTTCTTCTTTCATTTTCTTAAAAACCGGAGCTTTCTCTTCTACATCGGTTGTAATCTCTTCACCGGTACACTTTTCGGTTCCGATGGAAATCTCTGCCAGTGTCTTGATGTTCAGTTTTCTTGAGTGGATCATCGTTACAGTAACCTCGGTGTCAGACGTCTGAAGCACCAGGTTTCCTTCCGGTTCCTGCTCCAGATAGATCATCTCTTCAAATGGGATCCGCCCTTCCAGGCTTGCCGGTACCGGAACCATCTCATCTGCCATATAGAGAACTTTGAACTCCAGTTTTCCCGATACTTTCAGATAGCTTTCTACCTGTTTCATCTCCTCTACCCGCAACATCCCATTACTTAATATAATCTTTCCCACATCCCGTTTTGCCTCCGGAACATTATAATCCCCGTCAATATAGAACTGGTCATTTACTGTCCTTCCATTTTGAAATATACGGATCTCTTTTTTCTGATATTCCATTGTTCCTGCCTCCTTTTACAACATCTTTTATTCATATATAATTTGCTTTTCCGTGTACGGCATCTTTATGACAATGTATGGATATGTCTTTTTCTTGTGTATTTTTTCCTTTTTCTCCGGGCCCTGAAGCGTTGTACGGATAACCACTGTATCCACTGTCTCATAACATGCATTTACTTCAATGCTGTAGCCGGTCGTCTGCTGTGTCCCGTACCCCCGCACTACATACAGGTATGTTTCTTCCTTTCCTGTATCTGCATAACTGATCCACATTTCCTTTTTTCCAGCTTCTTTTATCTCTTCTTTCAATTGTTCCGGAATCTCTTCTTTCTTTACAATCTCATATATAACATCTCCTGTTTTCTGTTCTTCTATCGTGCCAAAACTACAACCGGAAAGCAGCATTGTAACTGCGATCACGGTTAAGAACATTTTTATTCTCTTCAATACAGCCTTCTTCTATTTTCTCTCTACTATCTTACACACTATGGGTGTAAAAAATGCGGATTTTATGCTATGATAAAATAACTAGAATGAAAAGGAGTATTCATTATGAGAATTATACCAGTTGCCTTATTCGTGATCTTATTCCTGATTATCGGCATTCCGGTTCTTGGAATTGAATGGCTGATTGGGAAAATCAGCAAAAAGACAATGGATTATTCCAGTCTGCGGATCGTCCAGTGGGCATTTAAAGTGATTGTCCGCCTTGCCGGGATCGAGCTCACTGTCATCGGTGAGGAGAATGTTCCGGACGAGCCGGTTCTTTTTATCGGAAACCACAGAAGTTATTTTGATATCGTGATCACGTATGCAAGATGCAAAAACCTGACCGGTTACATTGCCAAAAAAGAGATGCTCTCTATTCCGCTTCTCCGCACCTGGATGAAGCGCCTCTACTGTCTCTTCCTTGACAGGGAGAATCCGAAAGAAGGCTTAAAGACTATCCTTCAGGCAATCGATTATGTAAAACACGGTGTATCTATCTGTATCTTTCCGGAAGGTACCAGGAACAACGGCGAAGAATTATCTTTACTTCCGTTCCACAACGGTTCCTTTAAGATTGCAGAGAAGACCGGATGTCCGATTGTACCGATGAGTCTGAATAATACCTGTGATATTTTTGAAGGTCATATACCTTTCATTAAGAAAACACACGTTATTTTGGAATATGGCAAACCAATCTATCCGAAAGAACTGGACAAAGACGAGAAAAAACGTATCGGCGAACATTGCAGTAACATCATCCGCGAGACTATTCATAAGAATCAGGCACTTGTTTAGTGCCTGTTTTTTTCTTTTACATTTATTCTCTTAAGTGCTATAATAAAACGGTATAACTAAAAAAGAAATGTACTGCAAACAGCAGTAAAAAGGAGTTTGAAAATGAGCAAACGCAATCTTACCTTGCTGACCGATCTGTACGAGCTCACCATGATGCAAGGGTATTACGAAAAAGGGCAGAATGAAAAAGTTATTTTTGATGTATTTTTTCGTCAGAACCCTTGCAACAACGGATATTCTGTATGTGCCGGTCTTGATCAGGTAATTGATTATATAAAGAATCTGCATTTTACTTATGAAGATGTAGATTATTTAAGAGGTCTTGGGATTTTTAAAGAAGACTTCCTTCATTATCTGAGCGGTTTCCACTTCAGTGGTGATATCTATGCCATCCCTGAGGGAACCGTCATATTTCCGAAGGAGCCTCTTCTGAAAGTGATTGCTCCGATTATGGAAGCGCAGCTTGTTGAGACAGCGATCCTGAATATCATTAATCATCAGTCACTGATCGCAACCAAGACTTCCCGTATTGTATTTGCCGCTAACGGCGATGGTATTATGGAATTCGGTCTGCGCCGTGCACAGGGTCCTGATGCGGGATTATATGGTGCAAGAGCAGCGATGATCGGCGGATGTGTCGGCACATCCAATGTGCTTGCCGGACAGATGTTTGATGTCCCTGTTATGGGAACCCACGCACACAGCTGGATCATGAGTTTTCCGGATGAATACACTGCATTCAGGACTTACGCAGAGATGTATCCGGACAACTGCACACTCTTAGTTGACACATACGATACGTTAAAATCCGGTGTCCCGAATGCCATCCGTGTATTCCGGGAATTCAAAGATTCCGGAAAACCACTGAACAAATACGGAATCCGCCTGGACAGCGGTGATCTTGCATACCTTTCAAAAGAAGCACGGAAGATGCTGGACGATGCAGGCTTCCCTGAAGCTACCATCTGTGCTTCCAATGATCTGGATGAATTCCTTCTTCACGATCTGAAGATGCAGGGCGCAGCCATTGATTCCTGGGGTGTCGGTACCAACCTGATCACATCCAAGGACTGCCCTTCCTTCGGAGGTGTGTACAAGCTGGCTGCCATCCAGAATGAAGAAGGCGAATTCGTTCCGAAGATAAAAATATCTGAAAATACCGAGAAGATCACCAATCCTGGTAATAAGACGATCTACCGTATCTATGAAAAAGAGAGCGGTAAGATCAAGGCAGACCTTATCTGTTTTGCCGATGAAGTCATCGATACCGAACAGGATCTGCTTCTCTTCGACCCGATAGAGACATGGAAAAAGACGAAACTTTCCGGTGGCACCTATACAGTACGCGAGATTCTTGTACCTGTCTTCAAAAACGGCGAATGCATTTACAAATCTCCGACATTAAAAGAGATTGCCTCATATTGCTGCACGGAAAAAGACACTTTATGGGATGAGACCAAGCGTCTCTTCTATCCGCACAGAGTTTATGTGGATCTTTCCAAAAAACTCTACGATGTTAAAAAATCACTGCTGGATCAGATGAATATGACAGATTAAAGGAGGACTTATTGATCATGAAAATTATAGTATTAGCAGGCGGACTCAGTCCGGAAAGAGATGTATCCTTACTTTCGGGAGCCGGAATCTGTAAAACTCTCCGGGAGATGGGACATCAGGCATTTCTTCTGGATGTGTTCTTCGGCCTTCCATACGATTCCGATAAATTAGAAGAAATATTCGACCGTCCGGACGGCGGGCTTGAGATTTCCAAGGGAATCTCAACATCTGTACCGGATCTGGGTGCACTTCGCAAATCACGCCCGGATCAGTCACCTTCCGAAATCGGACCAAATGTTATTGAACTCTGCCAGATGGCTGATATCACATTCATGGCTCTTCACGGTTCCATCGGTGAAAACGGAAAACTTCAGGCAACTTTTGATAACCTGGGAATCAAATACACTGGACCGAACTCTCTTGGATGTACATTATCCATGAACAAACTGGTCACAAAACAGATTTTCAAAACCAGTGGTGTCCCAACTCCAAGAGGAACTTCACTGACAGTAAAAACGAAAGATACCCGTCTGGATGAACTTGGATACTACCTTCCACTGGTTGTAAAGCCATGCTCAAACGGATCTAGTATTGGTGTATACATCTGTCACACAGAAGAAGACTATTATGATGCGATCCACAAATCTTTTGATATAGACAACACAGACGAGGTTGTCATCGAACCATTTATCAAAGGCCGTGAATTTGCCTGCGGTATTCTTGCCGGAAAAGCACTTCCGCTCGTTGAAATTGTTCCAAAGGACGGACTCTTTGATTATGCGAACAAATATCAGGCAGGCGGTGCTTCCGAAATCTGTCCTCCTGTATCACTGGATGCAGAGACACAAGAACTGATCCAGCGTGCCGGAGAACGTGCCTTTGAAGCACTCCGCATGGATGTATACTCCCGTGCAGACTTTATCGTATCCGATGCAGACGGTGAATTCTACTGTCTGGAAATGAATGCCCTTCCGGGAATGACCGCAGCAAGCCTTCTTCCGAAAGCTGCCAAAGCTGCCGGATATGAATACAGCGAACTTTGTGAGGCCATTATTCAGGAATCCATGAAAGCCCGCTATTAAGGAGGATGAATATCCATGAAAAATCTTTCAATTGAAAATATAACCAGAGCCTGCAAAGGGACTTTCCACGGCGATGAGAGTATTCTCAACCAGGAAGTATCCGGTGTCGTGATTGACAGCCGGAAAGTCCAGCCTGGTTACTTATTCGTTGCCATTGACGGAGAACGTGTCAACGCACACAAATTCATCCCGGACACTGTAAAAGCCGGTGCTATGTGTGTTGTCTCCCACGAAGATCTCGGTGAGACGGATTTTCCTTATATTCTGGTAGAATCCACAGGGCAGGCACTGCTTGACATTGCCAAGCTTTATCGTGATTCTTTTGATATGAAAGTTGTCGGAATTACCGGAAGTGTCGGAAAGACCAGTACCAAAGAGATGATTGCCTCTGTTCTGGCTCAGAAATATCATGTACATAAAACACTTGGAAACTTCAATAACGAATGGGGACTTCCGATCACAATCTTCGATATGCCGGAGGATACAGAGGTTGCCGTACTTGAGATGGGTGTCAATCACTTTGGTGAGATGCGCCGCCTTTCATCTGTATCCAGCCCTGACATCTGTGTGATCACCAATATCGGTATCGCACATCTGGAGTTCTTCAAGACAAGAGAGGGCATTCTTCAGGAAAAATCACAGATGATCCAGGATATGAAAAACGGCGGTTCCATCATTCTGAACGGTGATGACGATCTGCTTTGCAAGATGAGTCCTGTCAAAGGTGTCGCTCCTGTATTCTTCGGAACAGGAAGCAACTGTGCATTCCGTGCCGACAACATTGAACCTCAGGGACTCCGCGGAACTTCCTGCACGATCACATTAAAGGATGGAACTTCTTTCGACTGTCTGGTTCCTGTACCCGGCATCCATATGGTAAGCAATGCGATTGCAGGTGCTGCTGTCGGATATACACTGGGACTGACTGCCAGCGAGATCAAAGCCGGCATCGAATCCCTGCCGTCTATCCCGGGGCGTAACCATATCATAGAAACAGACCATATGATCATCTTAGACGATTGCTACAATGCCAATCCAATCTCTATGAAGGCTTCCATCGATGTCCTTAATATGGCAATCGGACGTAGGGTTGCAGTCCTTGGTAATATGGGAGAACTTGGTGATACTGCTGAAGTTCTTCATGCAGAAGTCGGTACTTACGCAGCACAACAGAATGTAGACCTTGTCTGCGGAATCGGAGACCTGACACACGCTCTGGTAGAAGAAGCATCCAGGGGCACACATACCCAGGCACTTTGGTTTGCTGATAATGAAAGCTTCATTCAGGCTATACCGGACATCATCAAAGATGGGGACAATGTTCTGGTAAAAGCCTCCCACGGAATGAATTTTCCACAGATTGTTCATGCTTTGGAAGAATTATAAAATAACAAAAAAGAACGAAACAAACGAGATATTTAAGGAGATTATTATATGGCTTATCAGATTCTCGCCCTTGATCTGGACGGAACTCTTACCAACTCCCAAAAAGAAATTACAAAGCCGACCCTGGATGCTCTGATCGAGATTCAGGAAGCCGGTAAAAAAGTTGTTCTCGCCAGCGGACGCCCGACAAAAGGTGTCGTTCCACTGGCAGAGCAGCTTCATCTGGAAGATTACGGAAGTTACATCCTTTCTTTCAACGGTGGACGTATCACCGATTGCCGGACAAAAAAAGCAATCTACAATAAAATACTTCCGGCTGACTGTGCAAAAGGTGTCTACGAAACGGTGATAAAATATGCCGGACACGGCGTAGACATCCTCACTTACACATCCGAACATATTTTATCCGGCATCCACTCCAATCAATACACAGAGCTGGAGTCCCGCATCAATCAGATGCCGATCATTGATGCCGGTGCTGACTTTTTGGATGTCATCCCTGATGATCCGAATAAATTCCTCGTAACCGGAGATCCCGATATCTTAGACCAGATACGCAAAGAACTCAGCAAACAGTTTCACTCTTATCTGTCCGTCTACTGTTCGGATCCTTTCTTTGTAGAGGTTATGCCGGCCGGAATCGACAAGGCACATTCTTTATTAAAATTACTGACAAGTATCGGTCTTACTGCTGATGAAATGATCTGCTGCGGAGATGGATACAACGATCTGACCATGATCGAAACCGCAGGACTTGGCGTAGCCATGGCAAATGCACAACCAGCCGTTCTTGATAAGGCGGATTATATTACGAAGTCTAATGATGAGGATGGGGTGCTGCATGTGATCAATGAGTTTATGCGGTAATTTAATTTATTAACTGGGAAGCGGCCTCTCAGTCCTTGAAGTAAACAATAGATAAGGCTTCTTGTTCAGGTTCCATACCATAAGAAACACTAAGAGAGTCAGAACCACCTAAAAGCAAAGGAACTACGCTCAAACTCGGCATTCGCCTCAAACACGTTCGCTTCGTTCCTTTAACGGTGATTCTGACTCTCTAACTATTTCTAATGGCATTCCACATTCACAATAATCCTTATCTATTGTTTCCTTCAAGTCGTGACTGGCAGCGGATGTTAATAAATGAAATGCCCAAAAATGTAACCCGGTGGAGGCCACTACCGTTACGCAATTGCCATCTAATTCGTAAGGCATTTGATACACACGGAATAAAACTTGGAAAGGCGTTCCAGTGAATGTGAAAGAGGCGTTGGTAATTCTTAAGGGGCAAAATTCTGCGTTGGGTTTTCAAAATTTGACTGTCTGAGGCGTATGCCGAGTTTCAAATTTTGAAAGCCTGCTTTTAGCAGAATTTTGCCCCTTTAGAATTGACCCGCCGATGGAACCTGAACAGGAACACCTTTCCAAGCTTTATTCCGGTTCGGGTATCCACAGCCTTCCTGAATTAAATCCCAATCCCCTCTAAATTAAATTCCGGTATAAAGCTTTCTTTTGCTGCTTCTCCTTCCTGGATAAAGCCATCTTCCATTCCCAGTTCCAGTGCATAATCTATAACTTTTTCATATTCCCTTTTTGTAACTTTACGGCTAAGAAGTGGATCTTCTGCAACCTGCGGCATAGGGGTGTATTGATTCATAATGCTAATCAGAATCTGGTCTTTGTATGTTTCGAGCAGATATTTTATGACCGCTTTGGAATTTTTTACATGCCCCGGCAGAACCAGATGTCTTACGATCACTCCTTTTTGTATCATTCCTGTTTCTTTATTGATCTGGATATTCCCCGTCTGACGAATCATTTCTTTTAAAGATGCTTTGGCATATTCGGGATAATCCGGAGCCTTCGAATATGCAGCTGCAAGTTCTGGTTCCATGTACTTAAAATCCGGAAGATAGACATCTACATATCCATCCAGCATCTGTATTGTCTCCGGCTTTTCATAGCCACTTGTATTATAGACAACCGGGAGATCCAGACCGGCTTTTCTTGCCATCTCTAATGCTTCTATGATTTGTGGAACATAGTGTGTCGGTGTCACAAGATTAATATTGGCAGCTCCTTCTCCCTGAAGTTCCAGGAATATCTGCGACAGCCTTTCAATCGTGATTATCTTTCCGGCTTTTGCTTCGGCTATATTATGGTTCTGACAGAAGATACAGCCCATCGAACAGCCGGAAAAGAATACCGCTCCGGAGCCTGCATCTCCTGATATACAGGGTTCTTCCCACATGTGGAGTGCTGCCCTTGCTGCCACGATCTCGGCCGTCTCATGACATCTTCCGCGCTGTCCCTCAAAACGGTCTGCATGACAGTTTCTCGGACATAATGTGCAATCCTTTAGAATATTCATGTTCTCTTTTATTCTTTCCATATCTTTATTCATATTTTCTTATTCCCCGTTATTTCCATTATCCCTATCTTCCTGCAGTACCTTTGATGTATGAATATTGTACCACGAATTCCGCAGGCAATTTCATCTTTTTCTTCCTGATTTTTTCGTTATTATTGAATTTCCCCCGAGAAAATGGTACAATTTTTACCACTTGGAGTATACATGAATATTCTAAATATAATAAAACAACAGGGAAGGAAACATGCATTATGAGGGATTACATCATCAGCTGCTGCTCGACAGCAGATCTTACGGAGGAACATTTCAAAGCACGTGACATATCTTACATCTGTTTTCATTTCGAACTGGATGGCAGGGAATATGCCGATGATCTTGGAAAATCTATCCCATTTGATAAATTTTATGCTGCAATGGCCGCCGGAGCCGATACAAAGACTTCACAGGTCAATGCCGAGGAATTCGAAGAATATTTCGAGCCCTTCCTGAAAGCAGGAAAGGATATCCTGCATGTCACACTTTCTTCCGGACTCTCTGGAGTTATCAATTCCGCAATGATTGCAAAAGAAAGTCTTGAAGAACGTTATCCTGACCGCCGGATCCTGATCGTGGATTCTCTTGGCGCATCTTCCGGATATGGACTTTTGATGGATAAGCTGGCGGATCTGCGTGATGAAGGCAAGTCCCTGGACGAAGTCTTCCGCTTCGCTGAAAAGCACCGGCTGAACGTACATCACTGGTTCTTCTCCACCGATTTGAAATTCTACGTAAAAGGCGGGCGCATCTCGAAGACAGCAGGTGCGATCGGCGGTGTACTGAACATCTGCCCGCTCCTTAACATGGATAACCTGGGACGCCTGATTCCACGATATAAGATTCGCACAAAGCGAAAAGTTATCCGTGCCATTGTCGATAAGATGGCAGAATATGCCGATCATCAGACCGACTATACAGGGAAATGCTACATTTCTCATTCCGGCTGTTACGAAGATGCGAAGGCCGTTGCTGATCTGGTTCAATCCCGTTTTCCATATCTGAAAGAAAAAGTGGAGATCAACAATGTGGGAACAACGATCGGAAGCCATACAGGTCCGGGAACCGTTGCACTGTTCTTTTGGGGTGACACACGAACAGAATAAAATATTTGCTATCAAGAATATTTATTCTGTAACTGATAGATAGTAAAGAGTACAAAAGGAGGTTTTCTCTTATGAAAACAGCTGTTATGACAGACACAAACAGCGGAATTATGAAAGCAGAAGCTGACTCGATGGGAATCTTTCTGATTCCTATGCCAGTCATTATCAATGATGAGACACACTATGAAGGAATCGATCTTACCGAAACTTCTTTCTATGAAAGCCTGACAGGCGGAAAGAATGTATCCACATCCCAGCCTTCGCCCGGTGATCTGATGGATCTTTGGGATGACATCTTCGAACAGGGTTATGACGAGATTATCCATATCCCGATGTCCAGCGGACTGAGTGCTTCCTGTTCTTCAGCTATCAGCCTTTCTGCTGATTATGAAGGCAAGGTACAGGTTGCAGACAATCACAGGATCTCTGTCACACAGAGAGAATCTGTCATGCATGCAAAAAAGCTTGCAGAAGCCGGAAAATCAGCAAAAGAAATCAAAGAAATATTAGAGGCCGAGGCTTACAATTCCAGCATCTATATCGCTGTTGACACGCTTGAATTTCTGAAAAAGGGCGGACGTGTTACTGCTGCCGGTGCCGCTCTCGGAAGTGTTCTGAACATCAAACCGATCTTGACAATTCAGGGTGGCAAACTGGATGCTTTTGCCAAGACCCGCGGTATAAAAAAGTGTAAGCAAAAAATGGTCGAGGCATTAAAGAACGACCGTGAGACACGTTTTAAAGATACAGACGACAGACATATCCTGATTGGTGCTGCCGGTTCTAACCTGACAGAAGAAGAGGCTGCGGAATGGAAACAGATGCTTGTAGACGCATTTCCGAACTCTTATGTATATTACGATTCGCTTTCATTCAGTATCGGATGTCATATCGGGCCGAAGGGATATGGAATGGGTATCAGTATTTGTTCGGAAGATTATGACAACTAACAACGTATACAATACCCCCCCCCGGGAGACATCTTGATATGCTACCCTCATATAGGACAATGAAATATAAAAGTCCTATATGGGGGTATTTTCATGTTCAGAAAGAGTAAGATAGAACCAGTAGAAAAAGTAAAAATAGTCGAACGCTACCTTGCAGGAGAAATTGGCATACAGCAAGCAGGAAAAGAATTGGGAGTTGATCATCATAGTATTCGAAATTGGATTTCTATTTATCAGTATGATGGACCAACTGGATTATTCAATCAACCGAAAAACAAATCTTATTCAAAAGATTTAAAAATATCTGCTATAAATGATTATCTTAACGGAGAAGGATCTCTTCAGGATATTTGCACAAAATACGGAATTCGTTCACACAGACAGCTTTCCGATTGGATTAAGGTGTATAATTCTGGTGGAATATTAAAAACATCCACTGGAGGTGCTTACATGAAAAAGGCAAAGAACACTACACTTGATGAGAGATTAAAAATAGTAACAGATTGTCTTGCAAATGATAAGAATTATGGTGCAATGGCACTCAAATATGATTGTTCCTATCAACAAGTTCGCAATTGGGTAATACGATACGAAAAGATGGGTCAAGCGGGTCTAGAAGACAGACGTGGACGTCGTATAGCTTCTCTTCCAAGCAGAACACCTGAAGAAGAGCTACGTGACAAGATAGCTGAACTGGAAAGAAGAAATCTAGACTTACAAATGGAGAATGATCTGTTAAAAAAAGTCAGAGAACTGGAAAGGAGGGGTCGCTATCTTTAATCCATCGGTTAGCCGAATATGAAGCCATCCAAAAACTATCGTCTACTAAGCATTATCCCATAGATAGACTTTGTAAATATCTTAATGTTACACGTTCTGCGTATTACCGCTGGGGAAAATATCCGAAAAGTAATAATGAACTTCGAAACGAAAGACTATCCACTGAAATCCAAAGGATTCATCACCAGCATCCAGATATGGGATACCGAAGGATTCGTGATGAATTAGATGGACATAAAGGAATTCATGTGAATGATAAACGAGTACTTCGTATTTGTAGGAAATACGATATAAAATCAAATATTAAATGGAAACCTAAGAGTTGTACCAGAGGAGACAGAAATCCTGATCACATAGCAAAAAACTATTTACACCGTGAATTTCACGCCGAAAAACCGAATGAAAAGTGGCTTACAGATGTTTCTGAATTTAAATACTACAACGGAATAGAAGTTCATAAAGTTTATCTGAGTGCTATTTTAGATTTATATGATAGAAGGATTGTTTCCTTTAAAATCAGCGATCATAATGATAATCCATTAGTTATGGACACGTTTGATGAGGCTGTTCGTCAGGAGCCAGATGCACACCCATTAGTTCATTCTGATCGAGGCTTTCAATATACAAGCGCACAGTTTTATACTAGATTAAAAAAACATCATATGAAGCAGAGTATGTCTAGAGTTGCCCACTGTATTGACAATGGACCAATGGAAGGGTTTTGGGGAATTCTAAAACGAGAAATGTATTATAAACAGCGTTTTAATGACAGAAGCTCTTTGATTACTGCGATAGCTAATTACATAGATTACTACAACAACCAACGACTTCAAAGGAAACTGCATGTAATGACACCAATGAAATATCATGAGCAATATACAAAAGCAGCATAAAATATCGCCAGCCATAGCATGGCTGACGATACAAAAATTTATTATTTTTTATTGTCCTCTTGACGGGGAGCATACCATCTCCCAGGGGTTATTTTTTATGACTTATTTATCATTTTCAATATATTTCTTATTAATGTCTTTCCACATTTCTGTGTCTACACCATCCCATGTAAGTTTATCCGGATTATAGTATGGATCTTTCTTTTCTTTCATCTGTGATTCATAGTCTTTGTAAAGTGCTATTACCTTTGGTGATAGCAAAAGAACAACCAGCATATTTACCCATGTACAGCTTCCAAGTGCCAGATCCGATAAGTTCCATGCGATATCTGATTCCAGATTACCCCAGATAAAGATCAGAACAGGCATTGCGATTCTCATGATCCAAGTAACAACTTTACGTATTTTCGCTTTGGAATCACCCTGGAACAGGTACATAGCTGCTGTCTCTGCTTCGTAATAGTAACTGATCAGACAAGTGAACGAGAACAATGCCAGCATGATCGCAATAAATGTAGGTGCAATCTTGCCCATAACAGTCTTACATGCCAGCTGCACAAAGATCACTCCATTTGTTCCTGCTGCTGCAAGTGCAGGAAGTTCTGCCGAACCACTGCCAACATATCCATTCGCTGTGTTGAAGCAGTCTGTTAACAGGATCATCAGTCCCGATGCGGTACAGATGATAACCGTGTCAAGCCATACACCTGCTGCATTCGCCATACCCTGTTTTACCGGATGACTTGTCTCTGCTGCTGCGGCTGTAGGAGAAGCTTCACCCATACCGGATGCACTTGAGAATGTACCTCGCTTAACACCCTGTTGGATGATCACACCGATTGTTCCACCGAAAACTGCATTCTTGGCAAATGCTGCCGTTACAACTTCTTTGATCAGTCCAGGTACTGCTGTAATATTCATTACAATGATTACAATTGCTGCGATCAGATATACAGTTACCATAAATGGTACAATCATAGATGCAATTGCGCTGATACGTTTCACACCACCGATAACCACAACCGCAAGAATCAGGGCAATCACTAATGCACTTACCCACATTGGAATCTTGATCGCATTGTGGAATCCGTCACAGATTGTATATGTAGCTGCTGCAGGCATAAATACAGAAGTTCCGATCATCAGAATCATAGCCATGAATGCACCATATTTCTTCCAGCCAAGTCCTCTCTCC
The DNA here is from genome assembly GCF_024168045.1 of Dorea longicatena. Taxonomy (GTDB): domain Bacteria; phylum Bacillota; class Clostridia; order Lachnospirales; family Lachnospiraceae; genus Dorea_A. Next base: position 196,134 of record NZ_CP100126.1, on the reverse strand, counting down.
GCACAGTAAGCTCCTCCGCCACGATACTGTCCGTCAATTCTTGTTTTATAAAGAACTGACAACGTACACTCTGCAAAACATACTGCCGAGTTGGTCATACCTGCAAGAATCATCCAGAACAATGCTCCCGGACCGCCCATGTAAATCGCCACTGCAACTCCGGCTACGTTACCTGTACCGACACGCATTGCCATGGTCGTACAAAATGAACCAAATGCTGAAATTCCCGAATCAGAATCCTGCTTATCGATGATTCTGCTCCACATATCCTTAAAATGTACAAACTGGAAACCGTGTAATCTGATTGTAAAATATAACCCACTTCCTACAATCAGTATCAGCATTCCAACGCCCCAGATGTAACTATTCAGGAAATTCACAACGTTGTTTAAACTGTTTAACATATGATATCCTCCATATCCTTTTGATTTGTTAATTTTATCACAATATTTTTGAAAAATCAACAAATTATTCACAATTGTAGATATGTTTTTGGAATTTTTTTGTTTATTTTTACGCATTTATGCATTATATTATTAATTTTTATACCTCCACGCATTGTTTTTCTTGTTAATTTCAAGACAAAAGTCCTCTCGGGAATATTACTCTCCCGACAGGACTTTCTGTAATCTTTTTATATCATTTTTTCTTCTTTGGCAGCGACAAGATGATCACACCCGCTATAATTCCGACAAATCCTGCCAGATCCATTCCCGAAAAAGCCACATGCATAAAGAGTACCGACATCACCGTTGCTGTCAGCGGCTCAACCGATGCAAACAGACTTGCCTTGGAACCTCCGATCAGACGAACCCCTTCCATATAACAGCTAAAGGACATTACCGTACCAAATATGATCACGACTGCAATGCAGCCGATACACTGCCAGTCCAAAAGGATATCTCCCGTCATCGTCCATGGCTGCACAAATGGTGTCAGACCGATTCCACTGATCAGCATTCCCCAGCCGACCATGGAAAAGGTTCCATAGATATCCATCATATTACCCGGTACGAGATTATAAAATACCGTTGCGACTGCTGAAGCAAGCCCTAATACTAATGTTGTCTTTGACACACTCAATTGCGTAAGATTGCCGTGCGTTGCCAGAAGAACCGTTCCTCCAAATGCCAATACCAACGCAAGTATCTCATTTCCCTCAGGCAGTTTCCGGTTTCTGATTGCCAGAAGGACCATAATCATAACCGGTGCCGTGTATTGCAGGACTGTCGCAATTCCGGCATTTGAATCCTGTACCGCCATATAATACGTCATCTGACATCCTGCAATACCGATCACTCCATACACCAGCATACGGAACACATGTCTTTTATTTTTCCAGATACGGAAGATTCCATTCTTCTGCACCATATATGCTCTCATCAGCAAAATAATCCCTGCTATGATCAGCCGGACATTAACCAGCCACGGTGCCATCACTCCTTTGTATTCAAACGAATATTTGCCAAATACTCCGGCGAGTCCCCACAGAAAGCCACCCGTAATCGTCAGTGCAGTTCCTCTTACGATCTCTTTCCGGTCCAGCCTGTCCGAAAGCTGTTCCTTGGATACACTGCTTCCCAAGCTATCACTTCCTATCTTAATCTTCAATCATCATTTTAATGATTTCTTCATTCGTCTCACGCATACCTTCTTTTCCGAGACGTCCGACATTTCTCAATGTCGCCTCTACACCTTTTGTCACGATTCCATCCCCGCCATAAAATTCCTGACCACGGATATACATATTATATCCAAGGATTCCGGCATCTACTGCCGATGCAATCTTTGCCGCACAGGATGCTTTCGCGCCATCGCAGACGATACCTGATACGATTGCCAGTGCATTGACAACCGTATGGATCACTTCCTCATATCCTCCGCCGCAAAGGTAGGCGATACCTGCTCCCGCTCCTGCTCCCGCATTAACCGCACCGCAATATGCTGACAGACGACCGATCGGTGTCTTCTCATGGATTGCTGTCAGATTGGAAAGTGCAAGTGCACGGTAGAGTTTTTCTTTTTCTACGTTCAACTCCTCCGCATATACCATGACCGGTACCGATACCGTAATTCCCTGATTCCCACTTCCGGAATTGATCACAACCGGAAGTTCACAGCCATTCATACGGGCATCGGATCCTGCTGCCGCCATCGCTTTTGCCCGGGTCTTTACATTGTCATCATCCATATCAAGAAGTACTTTTCCTATATTGGCACCATAATCCCCGCGGATTCCTTCTTTTGCAATTGTATAATTATACTCCATCTGTCTGTCAAGAACTTCTTTAATCTCTTCTACGTCTACTGTATTGATAAAGTCCCAGATATCTTTCATATTTAAAAGACTTCTGTCTGTAAGCCCTTCCTCTTCTTCACCCTTGACTTCTGATTCTTTTACAACTTCCCCATTGTGCTCGATCAGCACAATGTTGGTATGATAATTTGCAATCCTTACTTTTGCATACTCATCTCCGTGATATAACGTGACTACAATGTCAAATGTGATACCCTGATCCAGATGTTCAACAGTGATTGGTGTATTCTCTAAGAAATCTTTGATTTTTGCCGAATCTTCCTCTGTCGCCTCTGCAATTACTTCCAGTTCTTTGTCCGGATCTCCTGCCACGATTCCTGCGGATACTGCGGCTGGTATCCCTTTCAGATGATTGGTATTCGGAACGATCACTGATTTTACATTCTTAATAATACTGCCACTTGCCCCAATGACAACTCTGTCCGGCAGACATCCGAGTTCTCTTCTGGCTACCGCTGCCGCATAAGCCAGCGCAATCGGTTCCGTACATCCCATTGCAGGATGTAATTCTTCTTTTAAAATCTGTATGTACGCCTGATATTTTCGATTTGTCTTTTCCATCTCTCTTTTGTATTCCTTTCTTCTATCTATAATACCATAAAACAATTTTTTCTGAAAACGCATTTTATCTTGTTTTTCTCACTTAGACACTGTATCATCAAATAAACGATTCGTAAAATTTAACTTTTTTATAAAATGATTAAAAATATTTTATGCAAGAAGAACGGAGGAATTATGGATTTTCGTGAAATAAACACATTTATACATGTTGCCAATCAGGAAAGTTTTTCAAAAGCCGCCGATGTTCTCGGTTACACACAGGCTGCCGTCAGTATCCAGATCAAACAGCTGGAATCCGAATTAGGCACCCGGCTTTTTGACCGGATCGGCAAACACATTTCCCTTACACATCAGGGAAAAGTATTTTATCAGTATGCTCTGCGCATCACCAGTGAGATTGAAGAAGCAAAAGATGTACTCTCCGGATCCCAGGATCTGAATGGCACACTCAGGATCGGAACGATCGAGTCGATCTGTTCTTCTATTCTGCCGGATATCCTGTCCAGATATCATGCACTTCACCCTGCGGTTGAGATCAGTATCATCACAGATTCCCCGGAAGCTCTTCTTGATATGATGAATAAATCCTGTGTAGATCTCGTCTATTTTATGGATAAACGTATGTACGATCCGAAGTGGGTCAAGATCTTAGAAGAACCGGAAAATATCATTTTCGTTGCAAGTCCGGATCATCCTTGCACAAAAAAAAGTCCTCTGACATTAAATAAAATTATCAGTGAACCTTTTATACTTACCGAAAAAGATGCAAGTTACCGTTTTATTCTGGATCAGTATCTTGCTGCATATGGTCAGGAAATCCATCCACGGGTGGAATCCAGCAGTACCGACTTCATCATTCAGCTTCTGTTGAAAAATGAATTTTTATCTTTTGTTCCTCAGTTTACTGTACAGAATCAGATTGCACAGGGGATCCTGACCCCCATACCGGTCAGTGATTTTGATCTGCATATCTGGCGGCAGATTGTATACCACAAGGACAAACTTCTGACACGGGAGATGAAAGCATTCTTCCAGCTGGTGCAGTAACATTGGAGAAGGGCAGGTTTCCCTGCCCTTCAAACTGTTTTACCGATTTCCGTCAATCTGCAATTTCGCTTAAAATTATCTGTTAATTTCCTCTATTTATCGTTTTTATCACGAATTACTTTCCCTGTTTTTGCATTCTCTTTTTGGATATATTCTTCTAAAGTCGGAAATGCCATTGCTTCCCCGGTACACATTACCAAAAGATCATCCCGGAGTGCTCTTGCTTCTACCGTATCCACTTTTCCAAGTTCTTTCAGCAGGCTAAGACTCTTTTCCTGAATCCCTTCCGATACATCATCCCATTTTTCACGGAATCTGCGCAGCCTGTAGTATACTTCTTTCTCCGATGTATACTTTTTCATAATCTGTAGCATATGCTCTGAACAGCCTTTCAGATCAATGTGTCTGATGATATTTTTCAGATCTACCGCATCGTCCAGCGCATTGTGGCTGACTTCTGTTCCGAGTCCGCAGATGATCTTCAGACTTCCAATCCCCGCACTTTGCAGATCCAGCTTTGCCGAATAGGTTCCTTCTATATCCTTGATCATACGAAGGATTCTGTTCACGATCTTTCTGGTCCGTTTCGATATGTCCTTACGATATTCCAGAAGATCCCGCTGTATCACATACTTATCCGGTCCCCATACATAGATCCTTGATACTTCCCACGCTTCCAGCTGCTCTGCGACTTCTTCCATCACAAGTTCATAATCCGGGGCACTTAAGAGATCTTTCCGCTCTATCCCGGTCATCTCCTGGAACCGGTCATGCAATTTATCTTCTGCATAAATATAGGAATGAAATCTTGTTACTTCTTCAAAATTCTTTCCACAGACTACAAACCCAACCGACACAAGCTTTGCCGGCGGTCCTCCTTTTATCTGGGATGTTAAGAATTCCGTATCCAGGAACGCAACCATCTCGTTGTCGAGTTTTTCTGCGATATTAGGTGTGCTTTGTTTTTTATTTATATTTTTATTTATGCTCTTCTTTGGTTTTTTCCTGATCTTTGCCAATGAAACCACTCCTTGTCATTTCGTTTTGTTCCTTTTGAAATGATACAGGGTGTGAAGGGATTTTGCAAGTATCTTTATTTCTTCCGTTTTATCCAAGATTCTCCGGTTATGTTGTACTCCTCAATTACTCTGTCAAACGGGAACTATCCTGCTTTCACAATATTCGCAGCAGTTCCAATTATCACCGCCTCATATGGACGCAATACATTTCCTTCTCTGTCATCCTCATAATTCCGAATCCAGACTTCCCCATCTTTCCACTCATCAAGCAATGGGCAGCTAACTTCCTCATCCGTAAAGTTTGCACATACCAGCATCTTTGTATGCTCATCTGTTCTCGTATAGGTAAAAATCTTCTCATCTTCCGGCAGAAGAAGGTCAAATTTTCCATCCACAAATACTGGATTTTCTTTTCTTAAACGAATCAGCTTCTGATAATAGTAAAATACCGAATTTTCATCTTCCAGTGCCTCTTTGGCATTGATCCTGATATAATTTGGATTCACGGTAAACCATGGTTCTCCTGTTGTGAAGCCTCCGTTCTCCTCTCCGCTCCACTGCATTGGAGTGCGGGCATTATCACGGCTTCTTGCGTAGATAGACTGCATGATTTCTTCTGGCTGATATCCTTTTTCCAGGCGCTCTTTGTATATATTCAATGTCTCAATATCTTCATATTCCTCAATGCTGTCAAACTGCACATTCGTCATTCCCAGCTCTTCTCCCTGGTAAATGTAAGGAGTTCCCTGCATTCCATGAAGCATTGTCGCCAGCATTTTTGCCGACTCTTTTCTGTATTTTCCGTCATTTCCCCAGCGCGACACGATTCTGGGAAGATCATGGTTATTCATGAACAGGCTGTTCCATCCTGTCTGATATAAAGTATTCTGCCACTTCGCAAGGCATTTTTTCAGCTTAACCATATTTAATGGAATAGTATCCCATTTTTCCTTTCCTTCTTCCTGATCAAGCATAATATGCTCAAACTGGAAAACCATGGAAAATTCACTTCCATCCGGATTGCTATATTTCTTTGCAATTTCCGGTGTTGCTCCCCAGGCTTCTCCAACAGTGATCATATCACCCTTCTGAAATGTTTCCCTGCTTAATTCACGCAGAAATTCATGCAGCTTTGGTCCATTATTTGTAATCTTAAGATCTGGCTCTTTTGCAATCTGATCGATCACATCCAGACGAAATCCACCTGCACCTTTTTCCATCCACCAGAGAATCATATCATAGAGTTCTCTTCTCACTTTCGGATTCCCCCAGTTCAGATCCGGCTGTTTCACTGAAAACTGATGAAAATAATACTGCCCCAGTTCTGGAACCCACTCCCATGCCGGTCCTCCGAACGCAGAATTCATATCATTTGGATAAACACCCTCTTCTCCGTCACGCCACACATAATAATCATGATACGGATTGTCTTTACTTTTCTTTGCCTCCAAAAACCATCTGTGTTCATCAGAAGTATGATTCAACACAAGATCCATCATAATTCGAATTCCGCGTTTCTTCGCCTCCGCAAATAACTGTTCCATATCTTCCATTGTTCCGAACATCGGCTCAATATCCTGATAATCTGAAATATCGTATCCATTGTCATCCTGTGGCGAACGATACACCGGTGAAAGCCAGATTGCATCTATTCCAAGTTTTTTCAAATAATCCAATCTGCTGATAATTCCTGGAATATCACCAATTCCATCTCCATCCGAATCTTGAAAGCTTTTCGGATAAATCTGATATACAACTGCATTTCTCCACCATTTATTCTTATTTCCCATACTCATTCTCGATATCTCTCCGGCAGATTTTCTGATTCTACCGGGATATCCTCTCCTTTCTAACCATATACCTGGCTTATTTTTTTCTATATTTTAACGGAGAAACTCCATATGTTTTTTTGAAGCTTCTGATAAAATAGCTTACATTCTGATATCCACTCTGCATTGCAATCTCTGTAACAGGAATATCCGTATCTTGTAACAGCTGTTTTGCATGCTCTAACCTTAAATGTGTTATATATTGCGAAAGGGTAATATGAAAATGTTCCTTAAAATATCGCGATATATATTTTTCCGAAAGATGAAACTGCTCACTAAATTCTTTTAATGATATCTTTTCCATAAAATTCTGCTGTATATATGAAATCATTTCTTTTTCTATCGTATTTCTCCCGCTTTTATCATTTTCGATTACAAAGCCCCTCTCCCACATTTCAAGAATAAATTGTAAAAGAATTATTTTTGTCTTTATCTGAGCAGTTATTATGGACTCAGTTTTCTTATTTTTTGCCACATATATTTCAACCAACTGCTCACATAGTTCTTTTGCTGTATCTTTTACTCTTGGACTTATCATCAGATGACCATTTTTTAACGGCTCCAGTAATTTATCATCCAACATGTCATTTATACAAAAAGATATGTATTTTAACGGAAAAAGGAAAGTAAAATAATCCACTGTACCAGTCTGTGAACCCATAAAATGCAGATTGCCCGGCGACACTACAAAAGCATTCCCGGGGGTTCCAATATAATTTTCTCCTGATATACTAACAGTCAAAAAACCGCTTTTTACATATATAATTTCCAGTTCATCATGCCAATGAACCGGTATCTGAAATGATCGTCCTTCATTTTTTATATGATATGTACTAAACGGATCATCCTTTGTACCATGTGGTTTATTTTCCTTTAATTCAAAGTACATAATCTCTCCTATACTTCTACAAGACCTTTACTTTTCCATTTTCCACTCTTCCATCTAAGTACCATTCCCACAGCTCTCGCACATTCGTCACCTGCCATAGCAATATATGCTCCTACAGCCAGAAGTCCCATGTGTATTCCGAGAAAATAGGTTCCGCCAACTGCAAACAAATACATAAATATCGCACCTAATATAACCGGAAAAAGTGCGTCTCCGCTCGTTTTTAACGCCTGCCCATATACAAGGTTTGTTACCCTTCCAAGTTCAAGAAATATATCTACTATTAACAACTTTACCACAAGATTTATCATCTGTGAATCATCAGTAAATATATGCACGATAAAATGTCCGGCAAATGCAAAGGTCACGGAAAAGCATGTCGCTGTGATGATAGCATATATCGCAGCTTTTCTCGTCCCCCTGTTACATTCCTCAAACTCTTTTGCTCCAATTCTCCAGCCGGTCATAATTGCATTTGCCTGAGCAAGGGCAGCTCCCACGCAATACGAGAAATTTGCAATCTGTACAGCATATGAACGCGCTGTAACATTCATTCCGTCCACATCCATCTGATTCATAAAACGCACTATAAATGTCATTGCGATGTTGTAAAGTGCTGTTTCAAGCGCAGAAGGAAAACCAATCTTAACAATCTGTGCAAATATCTTTCTTGATGTAATCCGCTCAGGACTCTGTTTTGCTTTTATAAGTACAGCCCCCATGCCGGCTACAATAATAAGATTTACAACTCTCGAAATAACCGTGGCAACAGCAACTCCCATCACACCCCAGTCGAATGCAAATAAGAATACTGAATTAAGTATTATATTGAGAACATTTCCAACAACAGTTCCTATCAAAGAATGTTTTGTATATCCAAACACTCTCAAATAACTGGAGAAAATAGGAATCAGTGCATTTAAAAAACATGCACCGCCAACAATTCTAAGATATATTTCAGCCGGCTCAAGCAAAGCCGGAGCAATACTTACGATTCTAAGTATCCCACCAGAAAAAGTAGCAAGAACGACAGACATTACGATACCTATCAATGCGTTGAATATAAGTCCAAGTTGTCTTGCCTGATATGCTATCCCCGGTCTTCCGGCTCCGATATTTTGTGACATAACGGCTATCATACCCGATGATATTACTCCAAACATAATAATAAAAACACCTATATATGTATTTGCTGTTCCCACTGCTCCTACAGCCTGATCACTTACAGATGATAGCATAAGCGTGTCAACCATACCTGAAAGCATATAAAATAAAGTTTCTAAACATATTGGCACAGATAGCTGTGTTAATGTTTTTCTTTCAGTTTCCATAGTTTTCTCCTCACATAGAATTCAAGAATACTATATCAATAATACGATATATTTCTATGTAATTCTTGTATAATATCATGTGAAAATTGCACTATTTCTACTCAATACTCTCGTATATAACAACACTGCTTCCTTTAATCTCTGGAACTCCTTTATTAAGTACAACTTGAACACTGGACTGATAGCAGACGCAAATTCAAAAGCAATATCTTTATGTGCGAATATTCCGCCGTATTTACCTCGCTTAATGGTCTGAGCACGAATGTTCTCATGTTCAATCTCTGCCACTGCTGACAGAACAGATATCATTAGCTTCCCGGCATCTTTAGATGAATCAATTCCATCCTCTACACAAATCAGATTCACACCAAAATTCTGCATATTTCCTAAGTTTGTCCTTCTGTGCCTCCAAGCTGTAACCCTCAACCTGAATTGCTGTTGATACACGAGTATATATATAGCATTTTGTTTTCTTTTCCAATACATTCACTTCCCTCTATTGTGGTAAAATCAACGTTGGGTTTTTTAACAGTGTGGCAATAACCGGGGCATATTTAGATATTCCATAATCTTCAACAATACTGGTTATTCTAGCGCCTGCATCCTTTGATGAAGCACCACATAAGAAAACTCTTTCATCATCAGTTCCATAATCCAACACTATAAATCGATCATGAAATATACCACCTGTCTTTTTCATTGATATTTTTACGGATGGATATTCTTTGCAAAAATCCGTAAATTCTATATTATGAAGTTTATTATTGCCAACATTATCGCTGAATAAGGTAATATTTACTCCTGTAGGAGAATTTTTAAGATGTACCAGCGTTCTTAATCCAATATAATTGTCAACGACATATATTGACGACTTTGCCTGCTTATAGATGGACTCATATACCTCATCTGCACTACTAAATTTTGCATTAAACATGAGCCACTTTTCATCATCATCTGAAACAAAGCTGTTCATCATATCCGCCAACTCGGATTTGGTCACAACATCCTTCAAGCCTTCTGCAACATCTGAAATCTGCTTTTCAAGAGATATCATATCTGAGTTGATTTTGTTAATTTCTATTCTGTTGTTAGCAGTTTCCATGCTTAACTGAAGAATTTCCCGCTGACCTATAAGATCACGATTTTCTAATATGTAATCTTTCATTTTCTTAAAGGTTCTTATTAATGCCTTGCTCTGCTTAACAGCCAACGGTCCTTTCAAGACAGTCATCAACATATATAATCCTTGCTCTGTAAATACATGAGGATTATAACGACTTTTTGAACTTATATTTGCGGTACAATTTTTGTACCGCAAATCTTCTAATTCCTCATCTGTCAATTCAAACATAAAATCTTCATCAAATTTTTCAATATTATTTTTTACCTGTCTATTAAATCCCTTCGTATCATAGCCATATATCTCTGCTAAATCAGCATCAAGCAATACCCTTTTACCCCTAATTTTATACAGTTTTTCTTTTAGATATTCTTCTGTTACTTCTATTACTGCAACATCGATTTCTTTCTTTTTATCTTCTGCCATAAAACTCCTCCATCCATTTTGCGGTCAAAAAAATTGTCCGCAACTCTCATATTACATATTGCTGACGTCAGTAAAATGGTCTATTCCTCTTTTTTCTTCATTTTGTCATAATACGCTTTATACCTATAAATCGTCCGCTCACTGACATTGTTCCGCTTCGCAATTTCTATCATCGTCATACCACTCTCATATCCAATGACAAAATCATTATAAATTGCCATCCATTTGGCGTTATGTTTCTGCCGCCCGCTTAATTTACGATTTCTGTAATACTCCAATTCCTCCCGAAGTTCTGCATTCTCTTTTTCCAACTCCTCAATTCTTTTTAACGCCTCTTCAAGTGTTACAGATTTCTCCATTATCCTGTCCTCCGTTCATGTCATTTTCATTTTGTCTATATTATATATATCTGTGTTTCTTTAGTCAATCCGATTATGTCATGTTGCGTCATTTTTTACAATATCTTTCATACAATCGAAATACCGCTGATATCGTTTACAGGCTAACATTGCAGACCTACGTGCATGATACTGAAAAGATGGTTGGACGTTCTGTTGATCTCTTTGAAAAAACAACACAAGCAAAAACGTCATAAATAAAATATTGGGAGTGAATCCGCTGATTGTTCAGCGTGTTCACTCCCTTTTCTTTGTTCAGTAATGATTTTAAAAATTGCGGTGGCAAATGGGTGGCAAATAGACTGAACCACACCTATAAAACCGCCTATTTCCGTGATAATAAGCACACAGTTTCCACGTGCACCGTATGCGGAAACTGATCCACCGGCGTCACATCCTTAAGTTCATATCCATTTGCTCTTAAGAACTTCACATCCCTCGCAAGCGTTGCACTGTCGCAGCTTACATACACGACTTTCTCTGGCTGCATATCCACGATCGTCTGAAGCAGGGATTCCTCACAGCCCTTTCTCGGCGGATCGACCACGATCACATCAGCGTGCGCCGTCTCTCCGTTATGTGTCTTTTCATATTCTTTATAATATTCCGGCAGAACTTCTTCTGCCTTGCCTACATAGAATTCCGCATTCGTAATATCATTGATCTTCGCATTATTCCTTGCATCGTCAATGGCCTGCGGTACGATCTCTACACCATATACCTGCTTTGCTTTCTTCGCAAGGAACAGGGAAATGGTTCCGATTCCGCAGTACAGATCCCACACTGTCTCATTGCCTGTAAGACCTGCATAGTCCAGTGCCAGTCCGTATAACTTCTCTGTCTGGACCGGATTCACCTGGTAAAATGACAGAGGGGAAATCTGATACTTAATCTCACCGATATAGTCTGTGATGAACTCCTGCCCCCACAGAAGGCGGATCGTATCGCCCATGATCACATTCGTCTTCGCCGTATTCGAGCTGAGTGTGATGCTTGTCATGCCCGGAATCTGTCGGAGACGTCCGACCAGATCATGGCAGTGCGGAATGGTCTTTCCATTGATAACCAAACACACCATGATCTCATCCGTTTTAAATCCGTAACGGAGCAGCACATGGCGCACCAGTCCCTTATGTTTCACTTCATCGTATGCCGGAATTTCAAATTCTTCCATAAAATCCAGGATACAGTTCAAGATCTCTTCATTCACTTCCACACCAAGTACACAGTCTGTATTCCCGATAATACTGTGTGTTCTGCCGGCATAGAATCCGGCGGTCACTTTGCCGTCTTTGTCTGTCCCAATCGGAAACTGTGCCTTATTACGGTAGCGGAACGGCTGCATCCCTTCCTCGTCCATGCCGACAACCGGATGCATGATCTGATCCAGAAGTTCACCCGGAACTTCTCCGATCCGCTCCAGATTGCCGCGTACCTTAGATTCTTTAAATGCAAGCTGTGCCGGGTACTTCATCTCCTGTATCTGGCATCCACCACATTTTCGCGCCATCGGACAGACCACTTCCTCTATGCGGTCCTTCGACGGAGTCAGGACATTCATCAGGCGGGCATAGCCGTAATTCTTCTTGGCTTTCATAACCTTTGCCTCTACGACATCCCCTATAATGGCATCTTTGATGAACAGTGTATACCCGTCCACCTTGCCGATGCCTTCTCCTCCGACTCCGATATCTTCAATTTTAACCTTTACTAATTCATTCTTCTGCATCATTAAATAACTGTCTTTCTGATATTTGATTCAAACAGGCGGTTATATCCCAGCCAGTCATTACTTTTTTTATCTTTGAATAACTCTGTCAGGGTCTGCATCTTCGCATCTGCATTGTCGGCAAGATTCAGAGCCATCGCCTCGGCAAGTGCCGGTTTCTTCGGGGAACCGTATTCCAGTTCTCCGTGATGCGCAACGATACAGTGTTTTAATTCGTTCGCAAGTTTCTCTGGAAAATCCGGAATATTGCGGACTGCATCTCCGATCATCTCCACACCGATCACGATATGTCCCAGAAGCTGTCCTTCGTCTGTGTAATCATTTTCCGGGAAAGATGACAATTCCTTCGTCTTTCCGATATCGTGACAGATTGCCGCCGTGAAAAGCAGATCCTTATTCAGGATCGGATATGCCCCCACCATGTAATCACAGAACTTCACTACACTCAGTGTATGTTCCAGAAGTCCTCCGGCAAACCCGTGATGTACCGTCTTCGCGGCCGAATGTCCCTTGAAATTACGGATAAATGTCTCGTCTTTTATAAAATAATGATCCAGTACTTGTCTCAAATACTGGTTGTCTACTTTCTTAATGTATCCAAGCAGTTCCTCATACATGCCATCTGTACTTTTCTCTGTTGTCGGCATATAATCGGCAGCGATGTATTCGCCTTCCTGCACCTTTCTGATCTGCTTGATATTCATCTGCAGATTATTGTTATAGCTGATGATCTCACCATATACCTCAATGAAATCCAGCTCATCATAGTCTGCGATCCCGCCGGAATTCGGATCCCATACTTTTCCGTCCAGTGTTCCGGTCTTATCCTGAAGGATCAGATTATCATACGGTCTTCCGTTTCTGGTCTCCGCCGAACGCTTTCCTTTACACAAATATACATTTCTGATCGTTTCCCCTTCGTGAAGGGTATTGATATATCTCATCTTATTTCCTCTTTCTATATTCTATATCTTTATTTTACAACTGTCCCGGCACCAAAACATCCAGTCCGGCAGACTACTCCTTACTTCCGACTGTCACGTCAAAGGAAATGTCCACATAACCACCGGATCCCTGTCTCTGTCCTTTGAGTCTGATCTTACTGCCGCTTTTCTGGTCCCGCAGTACACTCTGGTAGGCTGATAGTGATGTTATCTTCTTCCCTGCTGCCTCCGTAATGATATCTCCACTCTGGATCCCTGCTGCCATTGCCGGTGAATCCGTCTCTACGGTCCGGACATACACGCCTTCGGGAATTCCCTGCGCTTCGATTTCTGCCGTCACATCCAGTCCACGGATGCCGATATATGGCACCGCCTGACCGTTGGATAACAGTTCAATCTCTGATTTCAATCCTGAGATCCCATAACCAGTCACCAGTTCTTTGCTGCTGTTTCCGGATATGCCCTGGTCAATAATTCCAACCACTTCGCCCGACAGGTTGATGATCACACCTGTCCCGTCCTCTGCCGCACCAATGTCTGTACAAAGAAGCGGATAACTTCCGTCATCACCGTCCAGTTCATTTCTGCTGCTCGCAATTGTTCCGAATCCAACCGCTCCCGCATAACCGAACGGTTTTCCGAGAACCACCGCAGCATCTCCTTTCTGTACCGAACCGGAACTGCCAAGAGTTGCAATACTGATCTGCTGCCATGTTGACTGCGCGATGCTGCTTTTGGCTACAGCATAGATCGCAAATCCAAGACTTTCATCCTTCTTCTTCACAGAAGCCTGCTTCGTTGTCCCATCCGCGAATCTGATATGGATCTCTTTTGTATCTCTTAATATAGAAGTCTTTCCGTATATCAGAAGTTCCTGGCCATTATCCGCAATGATCAGTCCGGACACACTGTTCTTATTATCATAAGATTCTTCCGTCCAGTCCTGCTCTCCCGAGATACCGATGACCTCAACTACCGATTTTGCGGCTTCGGATGCTACTGAATTCATTGCTTTCTGAAGTTCTCTGTAACTGTCAATGCCAAGCGTCTGTACTGTACTGTCATTGCCGGTATCTGCAGTGGTTTCATCCGACTTTTCTTCCTCTTTTTCTTCCGGTATTACAACTTCCTGTGAATCTCCGGGAAACTTTTCATCCAGCCATGGCCTGAGCGCAGAAAAACTAATACAGGCACACACACCGAACGCCACTCCAAGTCCTGCGATCCGAAGCAGATCTTTACGGTACTTTTTCCCGCGGCTGTTCTCATCTTTGATTGTTTCCTGCATAAATAAATACTCTGATTTTTCAGTTTTATTTCCAGGTTCGCCCTGTTCATTTTTCAGATGTTTCTGCTCATCCATCAGCTCTTCCGTCTCCTTTACAATCCTTTTTATAGTATACCGTATGGAATGGGAATGTTCAATATTATCCTTTTCTTTATAGCGTAAATAAGGTAGAATAGTTACTGACCAGAATTACTGTACATACAGTAACATAGAATAGATCCAGGTGAAAAACATGAATAAAAAAACATTAACGAAATTAGAATATCATAAAATTATTGACATCTTAATAGAACAGGCAACCTCTTTCGGCGGCAAAGAACGCTGCAAAAGATTGAAACCCATGACATCTCTTCCGGATATCAATACTGCACAGGAACAAACTGCCGCCGCATTTACCCGTATCATCAGGAAGGGGCGCCCTTCTTTCGGAAGCTGCAACCCGGTCGGGGAATCTTTAAAGCGTCTGGAAGTCGGTGCAGCTCTTGGAAGCGGGGAACTCCTGCGCATCTGCAAGCTTTTGGAAAATGCAGGGCAGATCAAAGCCTACGGCCGTCATGAGACTGTAGACGATGCGGAAGATTGTCTGGATATATTTTTCCAGCAGATTGAGCCGCTGACACTGATCAGCACCGAGATACGCAGATGTATCATTGACGAAGATGAGATCAGCGATGATGCCAGCAGCACTCTGAAGCAGATCCGCCACTCCATGAACCAGATCAACGATAAAGTACATTCTACCTTATCTTCTCTGGTCAATGGTTCACTCCGCACCTATCTGCAGGATTCGATCATCACAATGCGCGGGGACCGCTACTGTATCCCGGTCAAAGCCGAATACCGGAGCCAGGTATCCGGTCTAATCCACGATCAGTCTGCCACGGGCTCTACCCTGTTCATCGAACCAATGTCTGTTGTAAAACTGAATAATGACCTGAAAGAACTTTACGGCAAAGAGCAGGAAGAGATACAGATAATCCTTGCACGCTTGAGTGCCGATGTCGCAGAATATACAGAGTCCATCCGCACCGACTATAAAATCATGACGGAACTGGACTTCATTTTCGCAAGAGGAAACCTTGCAATTCTTATGAACGCAAGTAAGCCTGTCTTCAATACAAAGGGAAAAATCCATATCCGCGAAGGACGTCATCCTCTGTTAGATAAAAAGAAAGTCGTTCCGATCACCGTCACTCTCGGTGACACTTTCGACCTTCTGATCGTAACCGGACCAAACACCGGCGGTAAGACTGTTTCCTTAAAAACGGTCGGATTATTTACCCTGATGGGACAGGCGGGACTTCATATCCCTGCACTGGACCGTTCGGAGCTGGCTCTTTTTGAAAATGTATATGCCGATATCGGAGATGAACAAAGTATTGAGCAGAGCCTCAGTACCTTCTCCTCTCACATGACGAACATCGTCTCGTTCTTAAAACATGTAGATGAACATTCTCTGGTGCTGTTCGATGAGTTGAACGCAGGAACCGACCCTACTGAAGGTGCCGCTCTCGCAATCGCCATCTTAAGCTATCTCCATCAGCGAGGGATCCGCACCATGGCAACTACTCACTACAGTGAGCTGAAAGTCTTCGCTCTTTCCACACCAGGTGTTGAGAATGCCTGTTGTGAATTTGATGTCGAGACGCTCAGTCCGACTTACCGTCTTCTGATCGGTATCCCGGGAAAGAGTAATGCGTTTGCCATCGCAGGAAAGCTTGGCCTTCCTGATTACATCATCGATGATGCCAGAACACACCTGACCGAACAGGATGAATCCTTCGAAGACTTGTTGACCGATCTCGAGACAAGTAAGCGTACTATCCGGAAAGAACAGGAAGAAATCGAGCACTACAAACGTGAGCTGGAACGTCTCGAAGAAGAGACCCGTCAGAAACGTGACAAATTAGAAGAACAGCGCGACCGCATCATCCGTGAAGCCAATGAAAAAGCGCATGAGATTCTGGCCGATGCCAAGGAAACCGCCGATGAGACGATGCGTAACTTCCACAAGTTCGGCAAGGCAAATATCTCCGTTGCCGAGATGGAAAAAGAACGTGAACGTCTCCGCAAGAAAATGAATGCCACACAGAATTCCATGAAGACGGATGCGAAAAAACCGAAAAAGACTTACAAAGCCAGTGATTTCAAGTTAGGTGAATCCGTTAAAGTACTCAGCATGAACCTGACCGGATCTGTCACTTCACTTCCGGATGCCAAAGGGAATGTCACCGTGCAGATGGGAATCTTGCGCTCCACAGTCAATATTTCCGATCTGGAGATCATTGACGAAGCGCCGGCATATTCATTTACCGGAAGAACTCGTCAGACCGGCAAAGGTAAAGTTAAAATGGGCAAATCCCTTGCGATCAGTCCGGAGATCAACCTTCTTGGAAAAACGGTCGATGAGGCGGTTGCCGAACTGGATAAGTATCTGGATGATGCATCGCTTGCACATCTCAGTTCCGTAAGAATCGTTCACGGAAAAGGTACCGGAGCCTTAAGAGCCGGCATCCACAAATATCTAAAGCGGCAGAAACACGTCAAATCATTCCGTCTTGGGGCTTTCGGCGAGGGTGACGCAGGCGTAACCATTGCCGAACTGAAATAAAACAAAAAATGCATCTGCATATGGGAGGCGTATACATCTATGAATAAACAGAAAATACTGATCGTCGATGACGATGAAAATATTGCCGAACTGGTCTCTTTATATCTGGCCAAAGAATGCTTTGATACCATGATGGTCCACGACGGCGAACGGGCACTGATTGCCTTTGATACTTACAAACCGAATCTGGTCCTTTTAGATCTTATGCTGCCTGGTATCGATGGATATCAGGTCTGTCGTGAGATCCGCACCAGATCCAACACCCCGATCATCATGCTCTCAGCCAAAGGCGAAGTATTCGACAAGGTACTTGGTCTTGAACTAGGCGCAGATGATTATATTATGAAACCGTTCGATGCCAAAGAGCTTGTTGCCCGCGTAAAAGCTGTTTTACGCCGCTATCAGGTTGGTTCAAAACCTGAGACCCCTCAGGCAGATAAGGGAAAATGTGTCGAATATCCGGGAATTGAGATCAATCTGACTAATTATTCTGTCATTGTTGACGGACATACCGTTGAGATGCCTCCGAAAGAACTGGAACTTCTTTATTTCCTCGCGTCTTCTCCAAATCAGGTCTTCACCAGAGAACAGCTGCTGGATCAGATCTGGGGTTACGAATACATCGGCGATACCCGTACCGTAGATGTTCATATCAAACGTCTCCGCGAGAAGATCAAGGATCATAACGGCTGGAGTCTCAGCACCGTATGGGGAATCGGTTATAAATTTGAAGTAAAATAACAGCGGGTAGATATCATGAAAAGTACATTATATTTAAAATTCATATTTATCTATATCATATTCGGATTCTTAAGCCTTTTTACAGCCGCAACGCTGACAGAGAATCTGGTCCGTACACCGATCTTTAACCGTATAAGTAACAGCATGTACCGGGAGGCTACGATGGTTGCCACCAGCTATCTTCCCGGTTATTTTTCCGGTGAATTGCAGGAACCCGATACACAGATGATCTTATCCGGGATTGAGACCCAGCTGGATGCCGCAGTCTGGTTCGTTTCCAGGGACGGTAACATGATCGCCTCCGCTCATTCCGGTGAGTACCCATCCGCTCCGGATACAATCAAGGATTTTGATCCTGCCGAATCCGGAAGTGACCGTTCACAGACCGGTGATTATCACGGATATTTCGACAATGACGTCATCACTGTGACCGTTCCGGTGACTTACGGGTATTTTCCAAAAGGTTATCTGATGATCCATCAGTACACTACCGTCGTTGATACTATGACGGATATATTGATGCGTGGTGTATATATCACATTCATCGTGATCTTCCTGCTCTCGTTCATTATCCTGCTGGCATTCCATTTCCTTGTCTACCGCCCGCTTCACAAGATCACCGAAGCTGCAACACAGTATGCTTCCGGCAATCTGGAGTATGAGATTCCGGTCACGACCGAAGACGAGATGGGTTATCTGTCTGCATCACTGAACTATATGTCTTCACAGCTTCGTGATATGGAAGATTACCAGAAGAAATTTGTGGCAAATGTATCCCACGATTTCCGTTCTCCGCTTACTTCCATCAAAGGGTATGTAGAAGCTATGACAGACGGAACTATCCCGCCTGAACTACATGAGAAGTACCTGAAGATTATCTTATTTGAAACGGAACGTCTGACAGACCTGACACATGATCTGCTGACATTAAATGAATTCGACACCAATCACCTGCTTCTCAACCGGGAAGTATTCGATATCCACGAGATGATCAAACACGTGGCGGCATCCTTCGAGGGAGCCTGCACCCAGAAGAAGATCTCTATTGAACTGGTCTTCGCAACAAAGCATCTGAATGTAAATGCCGACAAACGTAAAATCCAGCAAGTCTTATACAATCTGCTGGACAATGCCATTAAATTCAGCGATCCGGATTCTATTATTACCATCGAAACAACAGACCGCGGTGAAAAAGTATATACAGCAGTCAAAGATAATGGGATCGGAATTCCAAGGGCGGCACTCGGAAAAATCTGGGAACGTTTTTACAAAAGTGATCTCTCCCGCGGGAAGGATAAGAAAGGCACCGGTCTTGGACTTGCGATCGTGAAAGAAGCGGTGCAGGCACATGGTGAGAACATCACTGTAGTGAGTACGGAAGGAGTAGGAACAGAGTTTTCATTTTCACTTCCGAAAGCTGCAGGCTAATGTAACAGGGAATTATCCCTTATCTTCCAAAAAAGAAAGTCACTTCTGCTCATATTCACAGAAATGACTTTCTTTTTTATTTTGTATAGAGTATCTTCTGCACTTCATCCGTCTTCAGATTCTCTTTTGTCACCCAGGTATATCCGGTATTCACTATAGCTTCATTTCCCATATCAAGAGAAGCTCTTGCCGCAGCCACCACGGTTGCGTATCCCATGCCGAATGGATTCTGCACGATCAATCCATCAACCGTACCGTCTTTCAGATCCTGGATCTCATCATCATTGGCATCAAAACCGATCACTTTTACTTTTTTCTCCATTTTATTTCTTTCCAGTCCATCAGCTGCCAGTTTCACAGAATCACCGTTTGCCGCAAAGCAGCCGGTGATATTCGGATGGTTTGCAAGGATGTAATCGACTACCTGGTCTTCTGTAATACTGTCTGCAGCCACTATATCTTCTCCGGTAAGCTGTCCATCCGGAAGTTCACTGTCTTTTGGACGGTAAGTTCCGGCATTGATCTCGTCAGATACTGTCTTCTGCATATTGCTCAATTCATCCATGTGATATACATTTACCACAGAAATATTCGGATGGTTTGCTGTCAGTTCATCCGTCACCGCTTTTTCTCTCTGAAGAGCAGCCTGTGATTTCGAATCCTGAATGAACAGAACTGCTTCCCCGCTGTCTCCCATCTCTTCTGCCAGTCTCTGTGCTGCTTCTGTTCCTGCAGCTACATTGTCCGTTGATACATCCGCAGCCACTCCCTGATAATCAGACCCGGAATCAAAAGTGACAACCGGGATCTCGCTGTCTGTTGCGAGATCAAACTGTACCTGGCAAGCCTGCAGATCTACAATTGAGATTCCGACCGCAACCGGATATCTGTCCAATTCTTCATCCAGAAGGTTCACCTGATCATCCACATTGTCTGCTTTATCCGGTGCATTATACGTTACTTTTATCTTGTCTTTTCCTGTATATCCAAGACTTGCATTCAGATCCTCTGCAGCCTGTGTCACGCCTTTCTTTACTTCGTCCCAATACTGCGTACCATTCGCCTTTCCTATAATAGAAATGTAGTCTCCCTTTTTCAGCTTCAGTCCGTTTGTATTATTATAAGCTGCCGGACTGATCAGGTCTAATTTGCCCTGATATTCCTTCTCTTCTGTCTTGGTTGTATTCTTCTCTGCTTCAATCTTCTTCTCTTCATCTGTTGCTTTCGGTGTCTGCTGACATCCGCATACAAGCAGTGCCATACCAAGCAGCATAGCAATGATTCGATTTCTTTTCATTTTCCTCTCTCCTATATCCGGTATCATTTCTACCTGTATTATATTCTACTCCTATTTTCACTTCTATTTTTCTTATACTTCATCAGCATTCTATACTATACACCAAAACGGTGAAAATTTGTTGAATTTTTTATTGAAATTTTTCTTAATTTTAACCGGGATTTACCCAAAATTCAAAAGAACGTCTCTTTTCACCACCGAATATGCTTTTTCACAACAGTATCTGCTAACGCAAGTTAGTTATGACTAAACTTTTATGTATTTCCAAAAAAACATGTAATTTACTTGTTTATTTCAGCTTTTTGTATTATGATATGGACAGAGACAACGAATTGGTTTATGTCTAGAATTTAAACTCAAAGGAGGGTATAATACTATGGCACACGTAATTGGTGATGAATGTGTAAGCTGTGGATCTTGCGAAGCTGAATGTCCAGTAGGAGCTATTTCTCAGGGAGCAGAGCATTATGAAATTGATGCTGACGCTTGTGTAGATTGTGGAGCATGTGCAGCTCAGTGTCCAGTAGGAGCTATTTCTGAAGGCTAATCATTCGAAATAAGAAGCATATACAAAGAACCTGCCAACAGCAGGTTCTTTTGCATATTCAGACAAACTCATGCGCAGTATTTATGTACTGCGCATTTTTCAACATTTTTGTTTCCCTCGACGGATTCTGACGAAATCGGTGCTTTCCACTGTGCTATGATACATTTACCCATAAGGGACAAGTATTATAATATAAGGGGGTATCTAATGTGGGAAATCATACCAATGCTTTGAATACTTTAGAACAGATCAAACGCGAGACCAAAGATGATGCCAGACTGTATGCATGTATCAGGGATCTCTACGAACAGGGTGTCTCCCTTTCCGATCTCAAAGCCCTGATCCCGGATATCAGACGAACCAGGGAACAGCTTCAGTTAAAACGTATGCTGCAGAATAACAACGAAGTGCTTCTCAACATGTTCAGCCAGGAGATGACATTTCTTCTGGATGCAAAAGAACGCCAGGAAGAGCTGGAATTCAAAAAACTGGACCAGCTGATCCGCCAGCAGCAATCCTTCCGGAAAGCTTCGGCCGATGCCGGTCCAGTAAAAAAACTAAAACGAATCTTCCTGTCTGCTTAGGTTCGCAAACTTTGTGTACTCACCTAACCAGGCCAGATTAACGGTCCCTACCGGACCGTTTCTTTGTTTTGCGATAATGATTTCTGCCTGTTTTTTGAACTCTGAATCTTTGTTATAGTATTCATCCCTGTAGATAAACATTACCACATCCGCATCCTGCTCAATGGCTCCGGATTCACGGAGATCAGAAAGCATCGGCCGCTTGTCCGGCCGGCTTTCTACCGCACGGCTTAACTGTGACAGCGATACAACCGGCACATTCAGCTCTCTGGCAAGTCCCTTTAACTGACGGGAAATGTCTGAGACTTCCTGCTGTCTGGATTCGGAACTCTTTCCTACACTTCCGGTCATTAACTGTAAGTAGTCGATGATGATGATATCCAGTCCGTGCTCCAGCTTGTATTTCCTGCACTTTGATCTTAATTCCGAGATGGAGATACCCGGTGTATCATCAATGATCAGTTTCGACTGACCGATCACACCTGCTCCTTCAATCAGTTTCTCCCAGTCGGAATCTTTCATATTACCGGTTCTGAGTGACTGTGCATCTACCTGTGATTCCAGTGAGAACAGTCGGTTTACCAGTTGTTCCTTTGACATCTCAAGACTGAAGATGGCAACCGCTTTATTCTTCTTGAACGCCATATACTGTGCGATGTTCAGGACAAATGCCGTCTTACCCATGGACGGACGCGCCGCGATCAGGATAAAATCTGACGGCTGGAAGCCGGACAGTTTATAATCCAGATCGATGAATCCGGTCGGGATTCCTGTAACGGTTCCCTTACTCTTAGATGCCTTTTCAATCTTATCCAGCGCATTCAAGACCACCTGCTTGATTGGAACATATTCGCCGGTCGTTCGTCTCTGTAATAACTGGAACATGGATTTCTCGGTCTGCTCCATGATAGACTCCAGAGGTTCTTTTCCGGCATAGCACATATTTTCAATCTCTTCATTCAATTTGATCATCTTACGCATCACAGATTTGTCTGCCACGATCTGTGCATAATATTTCACATTCGCAGAAGTCGGCACTGCTGTCACCAGGTCTCTGACAAATTCCAGACTGGCAATCTCTGCCGGTACATCTTTTTCCTTCAGTCGTTCCTGCAAAGTAATCAGATCGACCGGTTTTCCTTCATTGAATAGTTCGATCATCGAATCAAAGATCACTCCATATGACGCCTGATAAAAATCATCACCACTGATGATTTCTCCTGCAGTGGTGATGGCATCTTTATCCATAAGCATGGCGCCGACAACAGACTGTTCTGCTTCGATGCTGTGTGGCATGACTCGTTTGATGAGTGCTTCTTCCACGCCTGAATTCCTCCTATGCTTCTTCTTTTACAACAACTTTCAGCTCAGCCGTTACCTTTGGATGCAGCTTAACCGGAACCATATGTGTTCCCAGTGTTCTGATCGCTTCTTTTAACTGAACTTTCTTCTTGTCAATCGTAAGATCCATCTGTTTTTTGACTTCTTCTGCAATCTCCTTTGAAGATACAGAGCCGAACGCTCTGCCGCCTTCACCCATCTTGATCGCAACTTCAATCTTTCCTGCTTCGATCTTTCCGCCAAGTTCCTGGGCATCTTCATACTGCTGCTGAGCGATCTTGTCATCGTTCGCTTTCTTTAATTTCAGGTCATTTAAATTCTTTCCGTTAGCTTCTACACCTTTATTTTTCTTTAAGATGAAGTTTCTTGCGTATCCGTCGCTGACGTTTACGATCTCTCCCTTTTTACCAAGTGACTTTACGTCTTCTGTCAAAATAACTTTCATTACAAGTCTCCTCCTTCTATCATTTCGTCAATCACCTGTTTTAAGCAGGCTACCGCTTCATCCATATCAGTATGGTTAAACTGTGCACCTGAAGCGTTCATATGACCGCCTCCGCCCAGACGTTCCATGATGATCTGTACGTTAACTTCATCGATCGAACGTGCGCTGACGTATATTCTTCCATTATATTCTGTTAATACAAATGATGCCTTGATCGCACTGATGTCCAATAATTCATTTGCCGCCTGTGCCCCGATGATCGTCGGGCTTTCAATGTGAAGATCCACACCCCTTGCAATGGCAAATTTGTTACGGTACACTTCTGCACTGCTGATGATCTCCGCTTTTGCCCTGTAAGATTCCATATCGTCACGGAACAACTTTCTTACCAGCGTAATATCTGCACCGGACCTTCTCAGGAATGCTGCCGCTTCAAAAGTACGGACTCCGGTACTGTTCACAAAGTTGTTGGTATCGATCATGATGCCGGCATACAGGCTGCTCGCCTCAATCTTCGGGATCTTGATCCCATCTACAATATACTGCAATACCTCTGATACCATCTCACAAGCCGATGAGGCATATGGCTCAATATAAGATAACAGCGCATTATCAATATTGTCACTGCTCTGTCTGTGATGATCCAATACCACGATCGTCTTCGTTGTCTTCAGAAGGTCCTCGCACTCTGTCATCATCGGACGGTTCGTATCTACAACGACTACCATTGAATTCTCGTCTGCCATATTCATCGCCTGTGACGATGTCAAAAACAGATCATCCGGGTAAGCCGGATCTTGTTCGAATAATTCATATAAAGGCCTGAGCGATGCTGACACTTCATTGATCACAATATAAGCACGTTTCTCCAGTGCCAGTGCCGCACGATAGATTCCCATTGCCGCACCGAACGCATCCACATCTGTCAGCTTATGCCCCATAACGAATATCTTATCTTTGACCGTGATAAATTCACGCAGTGCCTCGGCTTTTACACGCGCCTTTACACGGGTATTCTTCGCTGTCTGTTCTCGCTTTCCGCCATAATAGGTAACACCGTGACAATCCTTGATCACAGCCTGGTCGCCGCCTCTTGCAAGTGCGAGATCGATCGCTACACGCGCATAGTTATAACTCTGTGCATAAGAATCGGAACTCAGTCCCAGACCGATACTAAGTGTTGCCGGAATCCCATTTCCGATATTTACGGACTTTACATCATCCAGCAGGGAGAACTTATCTTCTTCCAGCTGTTTAAAATAAGACTTTCGGATGATAATGAAATACTTATCATTCTCCAGCTTCTTGACGATTCCGTCAACTTTTGCAATATACTGATTGATCTTACGGTCTACCAGAGCCATCAGAAGTGACTGTCTGACCTCTTCCACACTGTCGATCACTTCATCGTAGTTATCAATGTATACCAGGCCTGCAACCATTCTCTGTTCTTCATTTTCCCTAATCGTACGGTTCAGTTCTGTAACATCCTGAAGATATACCGCAATGAAATATTCCTTCTCCTTTGGCAATTCCATAAGCTGTTCCGTATCGCTGAATCCCTCTACCGATACTCTGCGCAGTTCTGCCTGGTATTCCTTATCATCATAATATACTTCCATCGTGACCTTCTGCTGATCCTCTTTTGGAAATATACTCCGGTTCAATTCCGGAATGTATTTACTGATGTAAGCTTCTCCTTTTGGCTTTCCGCCCAGAATTGCTTCGAATTCGTCATTCATCCAGACTGCTTTCCCATCATCTAACAGGATTGCATAGGGAATCGACAGTTCCCTCAGCAGCGTATTCTGGACAATGCCATACTGTGCAGCAAATTCCACGAGATCCTTCATGATGATATTCTTACTGTAAAAATACAGTCCGCCTACCATGATGATATATATCAGCACGAATACGGCCATCAGGATTCCCGCTCTGTGATCCATCTTATACACCCACAGATCCATTGCGATCAGGAGCAATGCCATGATTGCCGGCCACTGAATATAAAGCTTCAACTGGCCTTTCAGCTGCACCTTTCCATTTTCATTCTTTTTTTCCATGATTCTCGCCTCTGTTCGTGAGTCTTACTCACTACTTTTGCACTACAAAATGCCGATGGCATCTCACACTACACTTTACATACGTGATGATTATACCATTTCTTATCATAAAAAGAAAGATGGGAAATCTTAACGTTCTGTTAAGTGTTCCCCATCTTTCTATGTTTTTATTTCTTAAGTTCCTTTTTCATTTATGCTTCATATCCGTTAGGATTCTGTGACTGCCATCTCCATGTGTCTGCGCACATCTCGTCCAGACCTTTTTCTGCTTTCCATCCAAGAACTTTCGCTGCTTTTGCAGGATCTGCATAACACATTGCGATATCTCCTGCTCTTCTCGGCTTGATCTCGTAAGGAATCTCCTTACCACATGCTTTTCCAAATGCTTTTACCATATCAAGTACGGAATATCCCACACCTGTTCCAAGATTGATCACGTCAAGTCCAGGATTGCTGAAGATATAATCAATTGCTTTCACATGTCCTTTTGCAAGGTCCACTACATGAATATAATCACGGACTCCTGTTCCGTCCGGTGTATCATAATCGTCCCCGAACACACCCAGTTTTTCAAGCTTTCCTACTGCCACCTGTGAAATGTATGGCATCAGATTATTCGGAATTCCCTTTGGATCTTCTCCGATACGTCCGCTTTCATGCGCTCCGACCGGGTTGAAATAACGAAGCAGGATGACATTCATATCCGGATTTGCCTTCTGTACATCTGTCATGATCTGTTCCATCATAGACTTTGTCCATCCATAAGGATTCGTGCACTGTCCCTTCGGACACTCCTCTGTGATCGGCATCTCTTCCGGACTTCC
Source organism: Dorea longicatena (assembly GCF_024168045.1). Classification (GTDB taxonomy): domain Bacteria; phylum Bacillota; class Clostridia; order Lachnospirales; family Lachnospiraceae; genus Dorea_A. The sequence continues at coordinate 169,355 of NZ_CP100126.1, read as the reverse complement.
GTATACAGTTGCAGAAGAACTGAATACAATATTCTTAACACCGGTCTGTTTCATAACATCCATCAGTGTCAGAGTTCCTGTTATATTATTACGGTAGTACTCTAATGGCTTCTGTACGGATTCTCCGACTGCTTTCAGTGCTGCACAATGGATAACCGCATCTACGCCTTCTTTTTCCAGCATTGCCTTCAATGCAGCTTCATCCATTACATCCCCTTCATAAAATGTAATCGTCTTTCCGGTAAGCTCTTCTACCCTTTTTAAAGATTCTTTAGATGAATTACAAAGATTGTCATATACAACCACTTCATATCCTTCATTCAAAAGTTCCAGTGCCGTATGACTTCCGATATAACCGGCTCCTCCGGTAATTAATATTTTCTTGGCCACAATAGTACCTCCTAGTTGTTACTATACTTTTTCACGATTTCGTTCATAGTATACCACTTTTGTTCCATATCTTCAACAAGCTTGAACTGGGTACGGCATCTGTCAAGATTATGACCTTCTCTGTGTATCCTGAAATATTTATCTCCCTGCAGATAATCTGTAAGGAAACGCATACCACATTCAAATGTCATCGTCTTTGCGCCCATCGGCATCAGCTCGATCTCCTTAGCTGTCAGCTTTCCGTCACATCCTTTTAAAAATCCTTTCGTATACAATTCAAATAATTCCATACTGCAGGATACTTTCGTAAGGTCTGTCTCATCCTCAAGTGCCGTACTTGCACCGAAACGGATGGAATCCCCGAAATCATTCATCGCAAGCCCCGGCATAACTGTGTCCAGATCGATCACACAGATTCCTTTCCCGGTCTTATCGTCCAGCATAACATTATTCAATTTTGTATCATTGTGTGTAACACGAAGTGGAAGCTCATGCCTGTCCAGCATTTCTGCAAAACAATTAGCAATCTCTTCTCTTTCGAGAACGAACCGGATCTCTTTCTCTACAGAAGCTGCTCTTCCCATAACATCTTCTTCCACTGCTTTCTTAAACAGCGCAAACCGGTTTCTCGTATCATGGAACTTTTCTATCGTCTCATGCAGTGTCTCCGCCGGATAGTCAGACAGCAGACTCTGGAAATTCCCGAATGCCACCGCACTTTCATAAAACTGCTCCGGCTTCTCTACCAGATCATAGGTACTTGCATCGGTAATAAATTTATAGGATCTCCAGTAATCTCCCGTAGAATCTATGTAATATGGTTTCCCATCAACCGCCGGGATCACATTCAATGTCTCACGTTCCGGATCTCCACCATTTTCTATAATCTTCTTTTTCAGAAATGATGTCACTCCTGTGATATTCTCCATGACTTCTACCGGTTTTGGAAATGCCGTAGAATTCATTCTCTGAAGAATGACTTTGATTCTTCCCATCTCGGCAATCTCGAATACCAGAAGAAATGTATCATTGATGTGTCCGCTTCCGTATGGACAGTCCTTTACTAATGTTCCTTCATATTTAAAATGTGCAATCGCTTCATCTCTTTGTTCCCGTGTTACAGGATTCATTTATTTTCCCTCCCAAAGATGCTGCGGGTACAGTCCTTCGTCTTTCATTCTCTGAATGGCTGCAACCACAACCGGTTTATCTTCTTTATAAGTTACTCCATACCATTTATCTGCGGATTTCAGTACCGATACTGTTGCTTTGTCTTCCGCAAGAAGATTACTTACTACAGTTGGCAGGAAATACTCGCATTTCATAGGATTCTCCTGCAGTCCTTTGTCAAGAAATGCCGGGAATCCTGCTTTGATCTCTTCTAAGATACTCTTTGTAAATCCCCACATGTTCATAGATACCGTTGTATCATCCGGTACCTGTACCCATGTATTACCGTCGTCTTCTGTGTATGCAACGCCGCCGTTGTACTTTTCGATTCTGGTACGTTCTGTTACGGATACCAGTTCTCCATTCTCATTCGTCTCACATACACCTCTGGATACATATCCGTTGTCCGTTACCGTATTGGCAAGATGATATCCGACCATTGTATATCTGTACTTATCATCATCTGCATGTGTAGACAGATAATCATAGATAAGCTTGAATGCTTCTACTCCATAATAGTCATCTGCATTGATCACTGCGAACGGTCCGTCAATCTCATCCATACAGCTATATACAGCATGTGCTGTTCCCCAAGGTTTTACACGTCCTTCCGGTACTTCATAGCCTTCCGGAATGTTGTCGATATTCTGATAAGCATATGCTACGTCCATGTATTTTTCCATACGTTTTCCCACATGCTCTTTGAACTCTTCTTCGATCTCGTGTTTGATTATGAATACGACCTTCTCAAAGCCGGCTCTCTTTGCATCATACATGGAAAAATCCATGATAATATGTCCGTCATTGTCTACAGGATCTAACTGCTTCAGACCTCCGTATCTGCTTCCCATTCCTGCTGCCATGATCACTAATACTGGTTTATTCATTATAATTACCTCCATGTCTTTAGGATCTTTCGTTTCTAGATTCATTGTAGTATAACTATTTCCAGAAATCTTTATCCTATTATTTTCTTAATTTGCATTATTTATATGGTTTAATTGCCATTTTATTATGTACTGTTTTTCATCTTCTGGCAATCCCCTCTACCCAAATATTAGCGTCCGCTTTAATTTGCATGAAAAGTATAACGATACGGCAATGAAGCTCTGTCCTGATACAATTCATGATTCAGGATCTCCCAGAGATCCTGGATACTGTCTTCTCCTTCTCTTACATCATCAACCACAATTCCTTCCTCACTGTTCAGCAATTTATCCGCTTCTTCAAGCCTTCCTGTCTTCACAAGCCCCAGTGCATAATAATATTGCACCCGCCCGATGGATTTCATATCTTCATCCATAACAGCATACTGCTGTAAAATTGCTCTATATGCTTCGCATTGACTCAGAATTTTAAGTCCTTCTTTCTGATATGACAGGCAGTGTCTCTTAAGTTCCATTCCTCTTTGTGCATACAATGCCGCAAGATTTTTATTTCCTTCATGAATACTTAAACATGCCAGTCCATGCAGTGCCCATGCGTTCTCCTGAAGTTTCAACGATGTCTCATACATTTCTTTTGCAATTTTATCATTTCCTTTTCGGAATTCAAGAATTCCAAGATGATAATATGCATACCAGTTTTCATAATTCGGTGCTACTGGTTTCAGCGTCGTCTTTTTCAGATAAGCCAGAAATTCTTCTCCATTCCAGAATGCATCCGGTTCTGTCTCTGGGTCCGGACAATGAAGCTCTCCTGTCTCAAAAAAATGTTCCCACTTTTCCATACTTTCCGTTTTCTTTACAAATTTCAAATGACCCGTTCTTGCGTACTCTTTGCGAAATGCACCATAACCACTTCCCGGAGTAATCAGTTCTGCCTCTGTTAATGCCATCTTTTTTGTTTTCTTCAATTCTTCTTCCAGTTTCCCGATCAGCTGAGTTTTTTGCAGATAGTCTGTTATGTATCTTTTTCTTTCTTCAAATGATTTATCATATATCTCTGCAGTCAGTTCTTCTGAATATGCCGGTCCGTAACATTCCATCCATTCCCACGCAGTGTGTGGTGCCATCGGAATACATCCATACTGTGTCTTTCCAAGTCCCGCCTGGATTTCTACATAGCGCCCTGCATCTTTTGTCAAAAACTCCTGCCAGTGATCAGATGCTGCATTACTTCCCCATGAAAACAGTTTTCTTCCTTTCAGTCTTCCTGTCGAAAACTGCAAAAGCCCTTTTCCGTTTTTATCTACATTTACAATATATTTCGGCTCGTTTTCCGGGATATTAAAGAAATAATCAATACTCCGTGGAATTTTCTGATAATCCGAAACATCCACACCATCCACTTCTGGCAAAGATACTTTACGACATTCAACGCCTGTTCCTGCATATGCTTCTGATGCAGGAACTGTTATATGTCCCTGTTCATACTCCGGAACCGCCATATTGCTCCACCAATACATCGGAATCACTTCCGTACTTTCATTCACTATTCTCATTCTACATTTCAAATATGAGCAATCATCATCCAGCCAAAAATCCATCTGCCATGTTACCCCTCTGATTCTTTCATACTCATACATTCTCAGTACTGGTTCTCCTTCATCGGTATGTGTCTCTGCAACATATAATGGTTCTGTCGTATACGGCTGATGTCCTATAATGCCAAGATTCCATTCCACGCCTCCCGAAAACCAGGCATTTCGTACCGCCAGGTTACTGAACTGTAATACGTCATTCGTATAAAGCAGATTCCTGTTTTCATTTTTATCCCAAAGTTCCCATAATCTTCCACCATAATCCGGAAGAAATACCGCCTTGAGCTGATCATTTTCCAATACTGCCGTACGAATTTGCTTTTCTTTCAGTTGTCTTGTGTAATTATTCCTCTGACGGTATGGATAAGAATCCGCTACTTTCCCATATCCTTCATAAATTTCATCTGTTTCATCCAAATAAAACTTTAACGAATTCTGCAGAATCCGTTCTCCAAGAAGATCTGGTACACATGACTCTTCTCCCAAATCTGCTGCAAGCATATTTTTCCATTCAAATCTTAATTCTGACATAATTTTTCCTTTCTTCGCTTCAAATAAAATCCACAGGACTTGCCAGTGGCAGTTTCTCCCGTATGCTTTAATATAAAAATGAAGCTGTCAACCATGACTACCTCCTTACATGGTATAACAGCTTCACCACCTTTCTACTACAAGGTTCTCTCTATCCCTTGATTCCTCCCGTTACTCCACCTATAATCTTCTCTGATAAGAAGAGATACAGAATAAAGGTCGGCAGGAATACAATAACAACTGCTGCAAACATTCCTGCCCAGTTGCCTGTATACTGCATAGACTGGAGCATTCCGTACAATCCAACCGCTACCGGCCGTAATGTATCGTTGTTTGCAAAGATCAATGACAGGAAATATTCATTCCAGATATTGATAAAATTGAAAATCGTAACTGTGACGATTCCCGACTGAGCCATCGGGAACATAATCTTCCAGAATGTCTTCGTTGGAGGACAGCCATCAATTGCAGCAGCCTCTTCATATGTTCGAGACAGGTTCGAGAAGAATGTCAGCAGAAAAATTGTTGTATATGGAATGTTGATTCCAATATACAGAAAGATCAATGTTACTTTGCTGGCAAATACACTGTTCAAGATTCCAAGATTGGCAACGATACTAAACAGCGGAAGCACGATCATGGTAATCGGAATTCCCATTGCCGATACAAAACTTGTCTGAATGATTTTATTTCCCAGAAATGTGAATCTCGCCAGTACATATGCTGCCGGCGCACAGATCAGGATCAGCAGGAAACATGATATCAGAGAATATAACATTGAGTTCATAAAGAACGTTGCCACACCACCAGATCCCCATGCCTGCATATAATTTTCAAAATGTAGTCCTGTAGGGAACTTTAATGCTTTTCCTGCGAAAATATCAGTTGTTGTCGAAAGACTCGCTGCAAGAATCCATCCAAGCAGCATAAATGTAAAGATAACCCACAAGATGATCACGATATATCCAGGAGCCAGTTTCATTTCTTTTTTCCAGTTAATTTTCTGTCTTACTTTTTTTTCTTTTTCCATAACTGCTCCTCCTTTCTAAAATTCAAGGTCATCATCTTTGATCAATTTGTTACAGATTGAGAATACGATCACTACACATACGCACAGAATAATACCGATTGCAGCTCCATATCCTGCATTTCTCTCTGTCACCGCATTACCTGCGCCAAATGTATGCATATACATATACTGTACCGGTACGATTGTTGCCTTATCTGCCGTAACCGTTGAGAATAATTGCGACCATACAAAGAATGCTGCTGTACTTACTGTCCACATTGTAATATTTGTTTTAAATACACCTTTTAAAAGAGGCACTGTCATATAGCGGAACTGCTGCGGTTTATTCGCACCGTCAATTGTTGCCGCCTCAAAAAGATCTGGGCTGATTCTTTCGATTCCGCTCATCCAGATCAACATATGATATCCAATCATTCCGAAGCAGTATGCAAAAAGCAATGCCCAGAACTTGTGATCGGAATCCAGCCATGGAGTTTTCGCAAGTTTGTGTAATCCAAGCGAATCCAAAACGCCCTTTAAAAGTCCGAATTTAGAACTGTATACATACTGCAGCCACATGGTTGCAAGCGCTACCGCACTTACGATATTCGGAAGATAGATGATTGCACGGAAGAATTTCTTTCCGCGTATTCCACTTGTCAGGATTACTCCGAATAACAGGGACACCGATAATACGATGATTCCACCCAATGCCCATATTTTCAAAATGTTCATCATTGCTGTTTTAAAGATCGCTGTCGTAAACAACTTCTGGTAGTTGCCCAATCCAACAAATGTCCACCATTCCATTGTATCCGTTACTGACTCGATCTTATACATACTCATCATAATGGTTCTGATAATCGGATACAGGAATACTATGAGGAAGATGATTACTGCCGGGGCAAGAAACCCAACGATCATTTTTTTATTCTTCTTCACGTATATGCCTCCTTTTACTAAAATATGGTGGCCGCGTAGTAACCGCCCTGCCACCATATTGATCACTATCTAGTCTCTTTTCTTTACTGTCTGATTTTATTGTCCTGCTGCTTCTTTCATTGCTTTGATGAATCCTGCTGCGTCCAGTTTGCCTGAAGCAAGTTTCTGTGTGTTTTCCTGAAGCACAGGTGTGATATCATTGTTGCTTTCTACACCTGCTGCCCAGTCATAGAAAGTTGTTGTTGCATCGAATGCTTCTTTTACTCCTGAGAGTTCTGTCGGCCATGCATCCGAATTTGCTTTGTCAGTTGGGATACAAAGAGCATCTTCTGTCATCTTCTTATCATACTCACCTGTTGTAATGTACTCGATAAGCTGGAATGCTTTATCTGCCATCTTAGAATCCTTGTTAATTGCAAGTACCTGGTTTGCAATGTTGTTAGCTGTATTATCATCTTTTCCGTCTGGAACTGATGGATAATTGAAGTAACCCCATTCAAGATCATCTGCTACAGAATCTTTTGCTTCATTTGGAAGCCATGATCCACAGATAACGATTGCTGCATCACCAGGAGCGAATTCCTGATTCTGTCCTGCTGGATATTTGTTTGTTGCGATATTTTTTGAGAAATAACCTTTCTTAGCGAAATCAGCAAAACTTTCTGCTGCTGCTTTAACTTTTTCATCATCCCATGTTACAGATTCGCCATTGTATTCTTCTCCCGTTACCAGAGATTTTACTCCATCCTGTCCGATATATCTTGCAAAATGATATCCGATAAATGATGTCAGATAAGCATCATCTGCTGTAATTGGTGTTATTCCTGCTTCTTTTAATTTTGCACAAGCTGCATCTAATTCTTCCCATGTAGTTGGTACGGATTCGATTCCTGCTTTTGTAAATAATGTCTTATTGTAGAAGAAACCAAAGATAGATGGCTGATATGGAATGCTGTGTAATGCATCATCTCCATCGTGTGTCTGACCATATGCGTTACGTGCAATCTTGAACAATGTCTCATTGCCGTGCTCAGATTCATAATCCTTAGCCATATCTTCCAGATCTAATAAGTATTTTCCCCAACTTCCGTTTACACGGTTAACATCTTCATCAAACAAATCAATCTGCTGTTTTGCGCTCAAAGCCGGCTCAAGTCCCTCTCTCTGTCCGGTACGTCCCTTGAACTGTACATCAACCTTAACACCAGTATCTTTTTCATACTTACTGATAGCTTCCTTGATAACCTTTGCCTGTGGTTCATCCTCACTCCACATAGCCCAGTATACAAGTTTGTCCCCACCTTTGCTGCTTCCACTGTCTGAACCTGATTTACTTCCGCATCCTACAACCAGTGAAGCTGCCATTGCCACGCACAGAAGTGCGCTCACAATTTTCTTTTTCATAACACGTTTCCTCCTATTTCGTATCGTTTGTTGTTAAATCTATTCTAATACAAATTTGCACAAAAATCTTTGTCTTATAGAACTCTAAATTTGCACTATCTGCATTAGTTGTTTGATTTTCGAACAAATTTATTGTATCATATTGTGTAGATTTTACAAAATATTATTTTCGCAGACTCGTCTTTATTTGTAAAATATACTGTAAAACATATACGCAAAGGAGAATAAGCATGGCATACTACGGAGTGGATTTACATAATTCTATTACTTTAGGACGAATCTTCAGTATTCATTATTTTGAATATATGAGTGATTTCAGCTTTGAAGGAGAATCTCACAACTTCTGGGAGTTTGTCTGTGTCGACAAAGGCGAAGTTGATGTAACCAGAGAAAAAACGCATATGATATTAAAAAAAGGAGATCTTGTTTTTCACAAGCCCAATGAATTTCATAATGTTAAAGCGACCGGCAATATTGCACCCAATCTGGTTGTTATTTCTTTTGAATGCCATGATGATGCCATGTACTTTTTCAATGACAGAATCTTGCGGATTGATGAGATAGAGCGTAATCTGCTTGCCAACGTTATAATAGAGGCCAGACGCTGTTTTGACTGCAGACTGGATGATCCTTATCTACAGAATATGCCTTTAAAAGATTCTAATACATTTGGATCTCAGCAGATGATCAGACTCTATCTGGAACATTTTCTGATCCACCTGATCCGCCGCTATTCCAATCCTGTCGTGCTTCAGAAAAAGCTTTCAAAAGTAGATGCCCCAAAAGCTACAAAAAGTAAAAGCGATGCCGAAGTTTTCAATCGTGTTACCGACTACCTGGAAAGTCATCTGAATACGCATGTTACCATCGATCAGATCTGCAAAGACAATCTGATTGGACGTTCACAGCTCCAGAAGATTTTCAAAGAACATTGTGATCTTGGAATCATTGAATATTTTTCAATGCTGAAGATCAATGCTGCAAAAGAATTAATACGTACCAAGCAATTAAATTTTACCCAGGTTGCAGAACACCTTGGGTATACCTCCATCCATTATTTTTCCAGACAATTCAAAAAAGTGTCCGGAATGACTCCTTCGGAGTATGCATCTTCGATCAAGGCTATGGCGGAGGGGGAATTCAAATAATTTTTCTTGGGATTTAATTCAGGAAGGCTGTGGATACCCGAACCGGAATAAAGCTTGGAAAGGTGTTCCTGTTCAGGTTCCATCGGCGGGTCAATTCTAAAGGGGCAAAATTCTGCTAAAAGCAGGCTTTCAAAATTTGAAACTCGGCATACGCCTCAGACAGTCAAATTTTGAAAACCTAACGCAGAATTTTACCCCTTAAGAATTACCAACGCCTCTTTCACATTCACTGGAACACCTTTCCAAGTTTTATTCCGTGTGTATCAAATGCCTTACGAATGAAATGGCAATTGCGTAACTGTGGTGGTCTCCACTGGGTTACACTTCCGGGCATTTTATTTATTAACATTCGCTGCCAGTCACGACTTGAAGGAAACAATAGATAAGGATTATTGTGAATGTGGAATGCCGTTAGAAACAATTAGAGAGTCAGAAGCACCGTTAAAGGAACGAAGCGAACGTGTTTGAGGCGAATGCCGAGTTTGAGCGTAGTTCCTTTGCTTTTAGGTGGTTCTGACTCTCTTAGTGTTTCTTATGGTATGGAACCTGAACAAGAAGCCTTATCTATTGTTTCCTTCAAGGACTGAGAGGCCACTTCCCCAGTTAATAAATTAAATCCCAATTTTAGCAAGCGCTGCCTCATCCCCAACCAACGTCACATCATTATGCAGCTGGAGAATAGAAGCCGGCACTTCCGGTGTGACCGGGCCGAAGAAAGCACGCTCTACGATATCTGCCTTGTTTTCTCCGTTCACTACTATCAGGATCTTCTTTGCCTGCATGATTGTCTTAATTCCCATCGTATATGCCTGTTTTGGCACATCGTCGGCAGACGCGAAGAATCTCTTATTTGCCTCAATCGTACTCTCTGTCAGATCTACACAATGTGTTTCCTTTTCAAATGCTTCTCCCGGCTCATTGAAACCGATATGTCCGTTATGTCCGAGTCCGAGCAGCTGAAGATCCACACCGCCCAGTGAACGGATCAGTTCTTCATATCTTCCACATTCTTTTTCCGCATCCGGCTCCATTCCGTTCGGAACATTTGTCCGTTCCGGATCAATATTCACACGGTCAAACAGATGTTGATGCATAAAGTAATAATAGCTCTGATCATTCGTACGTGGCAATCCCTTGTATTCATCCAGATTTACTGTCGTAACCTCCGAGAAATCCAGATCTCCCTTGTTATACCATTCAACCAGCTGATCATACGTTCCGATTGGCGTAGATCCTGTTGCCAGTCCCAGTACACAGTTTGGTTTCATGATCACCTGTGCAGAGATGATATTCGCTGCTTTCCTGCTCATGTCCTTGTAATCTTTTGCTTTGTAAATTTTCATAAGTACAACCTCCCAATTGTATTTGTTACTTTCTTTTCAAAATTACTGCATTTTCAAAATACTCCGGCAGATGAAAATTCGGCTGTTCGCTTTCTACGCATCTGTACGCTGCATAATGTTCGTATTCCTTTGTTTCACAAATTTTATAAAAATTGCAGCGGAAATCGGATCCTTCCTGTAAATTCAATTTCCCGTATACCTGTTCCAGTATTTCTATCGGAAGCGCAAGATTCACATTCCATTGCTCTTCCTGTATTTCTGCGCTACATTTCATCTTCCGTATCTGATCCGGCGTAAATGGTATCCGGTTCATCTTATTCTTTCCATAGCATGCAAGAAGTGCACCATTTGCATTCATTTCGAAGTTAAGATAAATATCATCTGCTGCCGTATCATTTCCTTTAAATTGAAAAAAAGCCTCCATAGCGCTGTCCTTGTAAACCGGATCCTGATCTTTTTTATAAATCCGGAGAGGATTCTTCTCCACACACACAAGTTTGATATATAATCCTTCCCCCGGAACGAATCCAATATACCCATAAGTTTTTGCAATCTTCTCTGTTCCCCATAACAGATTTTCAATTTTAAACAGCTCTACTGATTCTAATAACTCTTTGTTTTCTATCAACCGAACTTCCATATGCCGACTCCTGTTGCATAGTTAATGGCTTCTATCTCAATCTAGCAAATATACCGCAGAAAAACAAGATTGTATAAAATCAAAGAGACAAACGTACAAAAAAATAAACCAATCGTGACAGCATTCTTTACACAAAAAAACCGCCAGTGCAATGCACTGACGGTTTTCAACATTCAATATTAGTCCTGTACGTATGGCATAAGAGCGATGTGACGTGCTCTCTTGATTGCTACTGTAAGAGCTCTCTGGTGCTTAGCGCAGTTTCCAGTAATTCTTCTAGGAAGAATTTTTCCTCTTTCAGAGATGTACTTTCTTAATTTTGCTGTATCCTTGTAATCGATCTCGTTATTCTCTTTTCCACAGAATACGCAAACTTTTTTTCTTCTGCGTCCGCCGCCTCTTCTCTTGAAGCCGCCTTCTGGACGATTTCCTTTATCGTAAGCCATTTTGGTTTCTCCTTTCAACAAAATGAAATGCGGCAAGTACCACAGCATGGTACCATTGCCTAATTAAAAGGTAATTCCTCATCAATTCCATCCGGAATGTTCATGAAGCCGTCACCTGCATCAGATACTGGTGTGGCTGGTGCCGGAGCCGGTGATGGAGCTGCCGCACGGAAACTTCCTGCATTTGCGTCGCTTACTGCCTTGCTTTCAGCAAATTCCTGATCTTCTACAACAACATCTGTTGTGTATACTTTCTGACCTTCTTTATTGGTATAGCTTCCTGTCTGAATACGTCCGGTTACGATAACCTTCAGTCCCTGACGGAAATATTTCTCAGCAAATTCTGCACTTCTTCCGAAAGCTACGCATCCGATAAAGTCAGCTGTCTGCTCTCCGTCGTTGTTACGTCTGAATCTGCGGTCTACAGCTAATGTATATCTTGCGATCGCTGTAGAATTCTCACCCTGTGAATATCTTACCTCAGGATCTCTTGTCAAGCGTCCCATCAAAATTACTTTATTCATATTATACCTCTACTTCCTGCTTATGCATCCTGTCTAACGCATAAAAATCTGATAACGTTGTCCATAATGCGAATTCTCTGCTCGATTTCGCTTGGAGTCTCAGCATCAGACTCGAAGTGGATGAAATAGTAGTATGCTTCTTTCATCTTCTGAATCTCGTAAGCTAATCTCTTCTTACCCCATTCATCAACGTCAGAGATCTGTCCACCGAAACGTTCAACTAATGCTTTCACCTTTTCGATTACCTGAGCTCTTTCGTCGTCTTCGATTTTTGCACTGACAACAACAGCTAATTCATATTTGTTCATGTCGTCTTGCACCTCCTTCTGGTCTTTTGGCCCCCGCTCATCTTATGTGGGAGCAAGGATTTCTGTCTCTATTTTAGGACAGAATTATTGTATCACGAGTTCTTATATTACCATAAAGTCTCGGTTCTTTCAAGCCTTTTTCTTCAAATCTTTTGTATTTTTTTCTACCAATTTACGGGCGATCATGATCTGATGTCCGCATCCCATACATTTCAGTCGGAAATCTGCTCCAACCCTTAGTATCTCCCATTCTTTACTTCCACATGGATGCGGCTTTTTCATTGTTACCACATCTCCTACTTCATAGGTATATTCTTTCTTCATCACTGTTTCGTCTCCTCCTCTTTTACCCCTCTTACAACAAACCGGTGATTATCACTGGCACTGGTACAGGTCGACAATGTAACGATCGTATCTGCCGTTGTCACTTCCACGCCGGTATTATACAGAGAAGTACTCTGCGTCATATTCAAAAATTCCTGATATTCTTCATCTGTTTCAAATGTTGTCTGATACGATTCTGAAGTGTCGACTACCTGTCCTGCCGAATAAATATGATATTTCAGAATTCTTCCATCAACGGTATATATGTAAAAATATGGATTATTCTTCCAGAATTCACGGGTATCATAATCCTGCAGGTGACGGAACATCGAACCGTCCCGCATTCTATGTCCATATATTACAGAGTTTTTATCCGAAAAATCCTTTTGATTGTCAACATTCAGGAAGATTGCTCCCAGCGTATTTTCGTTAGACGAAAATGTTTTCTTCAGATATTTACTGTTATCCGTTCCCTGAACAACAGGATAATTGATCTGACTCGGCTCATCCGGGAATCTGATCCATGCGATCGTATCCGGATTGATCTCCAGCAGTTTTTGAAAATCAACAGAGAATGCATCATCTCCGTCTTCACTATGATTTTTATCTTTATCATTTTTATTCTTATCATCCGTCACCGCAAGTTTCCGCACTTTATCATACTCACTTCTTCCATCCAGATAACCTTTTCCGATCTTAAACAGTTGAAAGCCCGACACGCAGAATACGATCAGTGCGATCACAAGAATCACATTGGCGATTATATTCCCTTTTTTCTTCCGCCTTCTTCCGCGGTGATGTTTTTTTCTTTCATTGTCTGCATTTTCATTTCTCATTCCGGATTCGATCCCTTCCTGTGCTGTTCTATTTTCTTTACTTTTTCGATTCCATAATCTCTACAATCGTCTTTTCCGTCCCTGTCATTCCAGGGGATGCGATCATTCCCATGTACTTCATAGTTGCTTCCGGGGTCCTGCCGTTGATTCCATGAATATTTTCTATGCAGATATCATCCATTGCCATATCTGTTGCACGGAATGCTGCATCTACTGCCACGATCCCTTTCATCGTACATCCGTGATTGCCTCCGTCACAGATCATTCCGGTCAGACCGCTTGCCATATTCTGAATCACTTTTGTATGTTTTTCTCCATCCGCTCCCTGCAGATATGCCAGTCCACAGGCCATCCCGGTTCCGGCTGCAATCCCGCAGCCGCAAAATGCCGATAATCTTCCTGAGTACTCTTTGATATACATTGTAATCAGATAGCTGAGTGCAGTTGCTCTCCACAGGGTCTCATCATCCGTCTTATCTTCATTAGCATGCCGGTACGCATACAACGGCATCGTCGCAATGATTCCGTGTGCACCGCTCCCGGTAATGCTCATAGCCGGTCTGGAAAGGCCCAGAACCCTGGCCTCTATCGCACCGTTACACAGTAATTGTGCCGTCTTAAGTGCATCCCTGGATATGATCCGGTTGCCATTCTCACGATAAAGTTTCTTTGCGAACACTGCCCTGTCCGAAGCCAGTCCTTCTTTTAATAATTCCAGATTCATCGTATACGCTTTTCCTATAAACGCAATCTCTTCAACCGGAACTGTATTTACATATCGAAGAATCTCTGCCAGGGAATATCCGTGAATTACCGGACGTGCCTGCTTTTTCCGGGATTCATCCCTGTACATCTTATCTTCTGTCTCAAATATTACAATGCCGTCTTTTTCTATCTTTACGATATTCGTATGTGCATCCCGGATCATCACCTTACACCGGTTATTCTCCGTTGTCACCACGGCATCGATCGTGATCTCGGATCCGACATGATCCATAACCACCTCCACCAGACCGTCGCTCACCATCTGCGCCGCTTTCTCATCATCTTCCGGTGTGATATCTGCCAGCGATTCCAGTCCTTTTTCCGAATCTGCCGCTACCGCCCCAAGTGCCGCCGCATAATAGTTGCCGAATCTCTCCGAATTAGGAATTCCACAGGTAAATGCATTCTTGTACATACCGGAATTCAATGCCACATGTACATTTACAATCTTACCTTCCGTATATTTCTTCGCACTTGCCACGGCAAATGCGATAGCTCCCGGCTCGGTCACGCCAAGTGCCGGTTTCATATCTTCTCTGATCAGCTCCGTCAGCTTCTGCATATTCTGCCTCCTCCCCGTTATCAACCCTGTTCTACGAAATTAACATTCTTATCTTAACACATCCACCACAGTTTCTGCACTTTTCTCATCTAAAATCTTTAGAAATTTTAATACTCTGTTTATTGATTTTTCCTATTCCCGGCGTATGATTAAATGTATATTGCAAGTACTATTTTAAGAGGTGAATGAATTGAAACTAAAAGACAGATTTATACGTTTTATGTACGGAAGATATGGTGTTGATTCCTTTGGCAAATTTACCATCTGGGGATCCCTGATCCTTATGCTGATCGCAGGATGGACGCATCGGGGAATCCTTTCCTGGCTGGCATGGGCCGGTATCATCTATTCTTATTTCCGGATGTTTTCCAAAAATACTTACAAACGAGCCGCCGAGAATCAGAAATATCTGCAGATGACACGCGGCATCCGGACATTTTTCTACAGGCAGCGTAACATGATAACACAGCGCAAGACACACCACATTTACAAATGTCCGTCATGCAAACAGAAGATTCGTGTTCCAAAAGGAAAAGGCAAGATTGAGATCCGCTGCCCGAAGTGTAACACCAGATTTATCAAACGAAGCTAAGGAGTTCCCATGTTTGGTTATATTTCTATCAACAAAGCCGAGATGAAATTCAAAGATTATGATGTCTATCATTCTTATTACTGTGGACTATGCAAAGTCTTAAAAGAATGTTATGGTAGAAGAGGTCAGGTGACTTTATCCTTTGATATGACATTTCTTGTGATCCTGCTCACCGGTCTTTATGAACCGGACACGAAGACAGAGATGGTCCGTTGTATTGCACATCCCATGCAAAAGCATGCGGCAAAGACCAATGAATTTACTGAATATGCCGCAGCCATCAACATGCTGTTATCTTATTATAAGTGTGAAGATGACTGGGCAGACGAACACAGGAAGAAAGCTTTTGTTGCCGCAAAACTTTTGCATTCAAAGATAAAGAAGATTGAAAAATTATATCCCGTAAAATGTAAGGTCATCTCAGAAAATCTCGCCCAAATCTCAAAATATGAGGCAGAAAATGAACAGAATCTGGATCTTATGTCCGGACTTTTTGGCAATATCATGGCTGAGATTTTTGCATACCGCCACGATGAATGGGAATCCTCTCTTCGTAAGATCGGATTCTTCCTCGGAAAATTCATCTATCTGATGGATGCCTACGATGATGTCGAAAAAGACATCAAATCCGGCAGCTATAATCCATTCAGGAAGGCATACCTGGACGATCCTGCATTTGCAGATGACTGCCGCAGCCTTCTGACGCTTATGATGTCGGAATGCTCCAGGGAATTCGAACAGCTTCCGATACTGCTGCATGCAGAGATCTTGCGGAACGTTCTCTATTCCGGAGTATGGAGCAGATACACTGCCGTAACATCCGAAAGACTCGCCGGCAAGAATACACACAACGCTGCAGATACTGCTGACGACAATTCCACTGCCGGTAGAACCACGAATGATAATCCACATCCTGACACAGATAATTCAACAACAGGAGATCAAGAACAATGACAGATCCATATAGTGTCTTAGGAGTATCCCGTGATGCTTCTGATGACGAGATAAAAAAAGCATATCGTAACCTCAGCCGAAAATATCATCCGGATGCCAATATCAATAATCCGAACAAGGATCAGGCAGAGGCGAAATTCAAAGAAGTCCAGCAGGCCTATCAGCAGATCATGAAAGAGCGGGAATACGGCTCTTCCGGGAATTACGGTCCATATAGCCAAAACGGATATGGTCCGTTCCGCGGCTTCTACGGGGAATACCGACAGACCGGTAATGCAGGTAATGCAGGTCAGGAAAGTGAGCAGGATCTTCACTTAAGAGCTGCTGCCAACTTCATCAACAACGGCCGGTATCAGGAAGCAATGAACGTATTAAACGGAATCAACGAGCATACTGCCCAGTGGTATTACTACAGTGCGATTGCCAATTCCGGTCTCGGCAACAATGCAACGGCCCTTCAGCATGCCAAAGAAGCGCTCCGCATGGAACCAGCCAACTATCAATACCAGATGTTAGTTAACCAGTTTGAAAGTGGCGGAAGCTGGTACCGCCAACGCCAGAATCCGTATACCACCACCTTCGGCGGCGGAAGCGACTGGTGTGTAAAATTATGTATTGCCAACATCGTCTGCAACTTATGCTGCAGCGGCGGAATGTGCTGCGGTGCCCCGGGCGGTTACAGTGGCGGCCATTATATGTAAATCATGAAATTTCAACAGGATACAGATGTACAGTAAATTGTCATCATCAGCAAACGCAAAAAAAGGAGGAATTCTTATGTTGGATTATCTTGTTTTATATCAAAGCGGATCCGGAAATACAAAGAAAATTGCTGCATCTATCTTCTCACGTCTTCCCGGCAATTCCAAAGATCTGATCGATATCGATACAGATAAGACGATTCCGGAAGCCAATGTCTACTTCATCGGATTCTGCGTGCACCGCGGAAGCTGCAGCCTGGAAGTCAGTGACTTCTTAAATGACTTAAGCGGCAAACAGATTGCTTTATTCGGAACTTGCGGAATGGGGGATTCCCCTGAATATTATAAGGATATTGCCGGACGTGTCAGTGCCTGGATCGAAGCAGACAATGATTATCTGGGATATTTTATCTGTCAGGGAAAGATGCCGCAGAAGGTACGTATGAAATATGAATCCATGAGAAATGATGAAAACAACGACCAGATCGACCGTTTTATCCAGAATTTCGATCTTGCACTTACTCATCCGGATGATCTGGATGTGGAGCATGCAAAAGTATTCGTCGATCATATATTAAAGAAGATTCAATTATAATGAAATAATATACGAGAGGCTGCCACCGGCAGCTTTTCTTATATTCTTTGATGCAAAAACACCCGGAAATAAATATTCCGGGTGTTTTTATAAGAGGCGCCAACCAGATTTGAACTGGTGATAGAGGTGTTGCAGACCTTTGCCTTACCACTTGGCTATGGCGCCATATGACTCCAACGGGAATCGAACCCGTGTTACCGCCGTGAAAGGGCGATGTCTTAACCGCTTGACCATGGAGCCGTATATTTATTTGTCACTGTGTTTTTCACACGACCGAGATTTAATATATCATAGACTCGGTTGTTTGGCAAGTGTTTTTTTGAATTTTCCGAAAAATTTTTATTTTTCAGATTTTTTCTTATTTTCTGCGGACAGCAAAAGCTTTGCCTGCTTTTTTCTGTCCGCATCTTGTCCGGTTCATAATCGTAATAACGAATCCATATGTCCCTTACAGAAGTGTATGATATAAAATCAAACGTGTTACATCAGAATCAGATCTTACATGCCCCTGTCGTCATCTTAATTATTAGCGATTGTGATCTATCCTGTCCATATGCTCAATCAGCCGGAATATCTGACTTGTATATCCCCACTCATTGTCATAGAAACAGATGACCTTGAAAAAGTGGGAATTCACTTGAATTCCCTGCCTTGCATCAAAGATCGATGCATGTGAATCTCCGATAAAATCGGAAGATACCACTTCATCCTCTACATAATCCAAAATGCCGGACAAATATGTCTCAGAGGCCTCCCGGACTTTTTTGCAGATCTCATCATATGATGCCGGCTGCTTTAACGCTACATTCAGATCAACAATTGATACATCTGAAGTTGGAACCCTGTAAGAAATACCACTCATCTTATCCTTTAAAGCCGGAATGACAAGCGAGATTGCTTTTGCGGCTCCCGTTGTAGATGGAATCAGGTTACCAAATGCCGAACGTCCGGTTCTCCAGTCTTTCTGGGAACGGCTGTCCACAACCTTTTGTTTTGCAGTTGCGGCATGAATCGTTGACATCAGCCCATATTCGATTCCATAATTATCTTCCAGAACTTTACAAATTGGTGCGAGACAATTCGTAGTACATGATGCATTCGATACAACCGGCATATCCGATGTATATTTGTCATGGTTGATTCCCATGATAAATGTCGGTGTATCCCCATCTTTTGCCGGTGCTGAGATAATAACTTTCTTCGCACCGCCTTCTAAATGGGCTTTTGCCTTTTCCGTTGTACAGTATGCACCTGTTGCATCAATAATATACTCTGCACCACATGCTCCCCATGGAATCAATGCCGCATCTGATTCTGAAAATACAGGAATCTTCTGTCCTTCAATGATCAGTCCATTCTCATATGTATCCAGTTCTCCCTGAAAACGTCCAAATGTAGAATCATACCGGATCATATACTTCATATAACCCAGGTCTGCATTCCGTACATTGATTCCGCATACTTTAAAAGTGTCTGGTTGATTAATGGCGATACGGAGTGCTACGCGTCCAATACGTCCAAATCCGTTAATGCCGATTGAAATTGCCATGTTACAATTACCTCCTATAAGACATACTTGTCTGCCGGTTATCCTGTTCCGGTCTCTGTTGTTAGAGGGGCACTGTTTTTGGCTCTTTCTGATTCTTTTTGTACTCTGTTGTCAATGTAACATAGGACGCTATAAAATGCAACACATCCAAAAGTAATTAAAATATTAACGATTTTTACATCTGATCGGCTTTCTCGACGAATCCCCGGATGACGTTACATGAATTATGAAGCTGCTCTTTTTCTTTCTCTGTCAGGGAGATTTCCAGAATCTCTTCCACACCGTTTTTCCCGATTACACATGGTACTCCCGCCGGAATACCCTGTTCTCCATATTCTCCTTCAAGGAGAACGGATACCGGAAGGATCCTCTTTTCATCATGCATGACTGCTCTTGTAATATTGCTGAGTACGGCACCGATTCCAAATTCTGTACAGCCTTTTCCTTCTACGATGTGAAATCCACAGACCTTATCCTCCGCACTGATCTTATCAAAATCCATTTTATCCCGGTATTCCGGATGAATGCTCAGGTATTCTTTTACCGGTATTCCGCCAATCTGTATATGTGATACCGGAATGAACTGTGAATCCCCATGCTCACCCATACAATAAGCCTGAATGGAATGACGGCTTACGCCGGTGATCTCAGATAACATTCTGCGGAGTCTTGCTGAATCCAGAGATGTTCCGGTGCTGAATACCTGATTTCTTGGAAGTCCCAGTCTTTTTCTTAAAAAATCAGCAATGATGTCTGCCGGGTTGGAAATGCTGATCAGAATCCCATGGAATCCTGACTCTTTTAACGGTCCTACGATCGTATTCATCATCTTGATCGAATCATCGAACATATCCAGCCTTGTCTGTCCCGGAAGACGGCTCTTTCCGGCCGCCATCACAACGATATGCGCATCCGCACAGTCGCAATAATCTCCGGCTCTCACTGTAAAATCTCTGTCCAGATTAGAGGCCATATCATCAAGATCAAGTGCCTGCATTGCCGCTTTATTCTTATCTATATCAATATATACGATCTCCGTTGCCAGTCCCTGCATCATAAGACTCAGTCCGCAATGAGATCCTACATGTCCTGCTCCGATAATTACAATTTTCCCATTTTTTACTGCTTTCATTTTTTCATTCCTCCGTCTTTTCCTGGGTAGTATCAATATGTTATTCATTCTAGCACTATTGGTATTACCTGTAAATAGAGTGCGCTCTGTTTTTTCCTTTTTGGAACCACAAAAAGCTCCTCAACTTTCGTTGAAGAGCTTTCCGTCTTTTAAAAATCTAGAGAATGGATTTTTTAGAAGCACATTTTTCGGGGTTGAATATTCATTCTTTTGTACTTCTCATACAATATATCACACGAAATTCACTATGAATATAGTTTTAATCGACAGATTTTATTCCATAAATTGTGTGTCACACACAATTATGATAAAATATATCTATACTCTGATCAACATATATCAGGAGGACCACACTTATGGCAATTAAATTACAGTCCCTGTATGAAGCAATTAACAACCAATTTGATGTCATCCTTCATACCAATAGTTTTTATGATAAAGAAGTAACCTGGATCCATACCGTCGAACAGGGTGAATTCTCCCATCTGCTCCACGGTGATGAACTGATCTTTAACTCAGGTCTGAATTTTACCTCTCAGGACTGGCTGAAAGAGTTCTTAAAGTCATTGAAAGACGCACACGCCAGCGGACTGATCATCTCTGTAAAATCACGTCCTGCATTTTCCCAGGAGATTATCGACTATTGCAATGAAATACAGCTTCCGCTGTTCTCCACTTCCTGGGACACTCCGTTCATTGATATCATGCGGATCTTTTCTGAGATTCTGTTAAAAAACGAACACCGCGAGACCAGTCTTGCCGCTGCTTTGAAAAATGCGATCTATTACCCCGAGAATGAAGACTCCTATCTGAATCCTCTGGAAAGCAATGGATTCTTCCGCGACATGAACTATACTGTCCTCATAATCAGCTGCCACACTTATGACAGTGATTCCGGTAATTCTTACCTGGAACAGCTGGAAAAGAAGATCCGTTATTTCATGTCTAAAGGGATCGTATATGAAGAAGGGAAGCATCTGATCGTATTGTTTGCCGGTGAATCTGTAAACGATATATCTCAGAAGCTCTACGATGTCTGTCAGAATAACTCCGATGTCTATGTCGGGATTGGAACTACGGTCTCGCAGCTTACAGACATTCACCGCTCTTACGAGACCGCATTTACCGCCTATCAGCTCACCAAAACTGCTCTCCCGAAGAACTTCCTTGAGTACGATAAGCTTGGTGTATACAAACTTCTGGCCGATATCCACAATCAATCTCTGACAACGGATTTCCTGAACTCCACACTTGGCCCGATTCTTGACTATGACGCTGTGCATCATACCGATTATCTGCATATCCTGGAAGTCTACTTTGATCATGACTGTAGTATCATCCATACCGCAGATGCACTTTATTGTCATAAGAATACGCTGTCGTATAAACTGAATAAGATAAAAGAACTTCTGGATTATGATATCCTGACCAATGAGAACCGGACAAACATCATGCTTTCTTTTTATATTTTAAGGCTGGAAAAGCGCAGTATATAAATGATCATCCCCTCAACTTCTGCATGATTTCAAAGACTACGGACCTGAATCTGTGTTATAATTTCAAGTAAAAATATCTAAACAACATAAACGTGGGAGGGATTCATTATGGATCAGAATCGAATCAAACGAAACCAGATGTTAGGCGCAAAGATTGTAAAAGAACTTACAGCCCGCAACATGGAAGCTTATTATACAGACTCCAAAGAAGAGGCTCTGAAGAAAGCATTGGAATTAATCCCGGAAGGAAGCAGCATCTCCTGGGGCGGTTCCATGTCTGTCAATGAGATCGGCTTAAAAGAAGCTGTCTGTCAGGGAAATTATCAGGTATACAACCGCGATACCGCACCGACACCGGAAGATAAGCGCAAGATCGAGCTTGCGGCATATGATTGTGATTACTTCCTGACCAGTGCAAATGCGATCACGGAAGATGGAATTATGATCAACATTGACGGACATTCCAACCGTGTATCCTCTATCGCTGCCGGACCACGGAATGTGTTGATGATCATCGGAATGAATAAAGTTACACACGATGTAGATTCTGCCATGTCCCGTGCAAGAAATGAAGCCGCGCCGATCAACGCACAGCGTTTCGACCTGAGCACTCCTTGTTGCAAAACAGGTGCCTGTTTTGACTGCAAAACACCGGATACGATCTGCTGTCAGATCCTGATCACCAGATATTCCAAGACACCGCAGCGCATCAAAGTCATTCTGGTAAATGAAGATCTTGGATTTTAACATACAGATTTTCTTGACTTCATCTTACGTATTTGTTATACTTAACAGTACGTAAGGCATGGCGCCATAGCCAAGTGGTAAGGCAAAGGTCTGCAACACCTCTATCACCAGTTCAAATCTGGTTGGCGCCTCTGATATAACCTCGGAAACATCATGTTTTCGGGGTTTTTCTATATCTGAAAGGAGTATATATATATGAAATCACTCGTACTGGCAGAAAAACCATCTGTTGCCCGCGATATCGCCCGTGTTCTCGGCTGTCACAAGAACATTTCCGGTGCGATCGAAGGCAGCAATTATATCGTCACCTGGGCACTCGGCCATCTGGTCACTTTGGCCGACCCGGAAGAATATGATAAGAAATTCAAAGCCTGGGATATGTCTTATCTCCCGATGGTTCCAAAGAAATGGGAACTCGTCGTGATCAAACAGACATCCAAACAATACCATAATGTAAAAACACAGCTTTTCCGGAAAGATGTCTCTGAGATCATCATTGCCACCGATGCCGGACGTGAGGGAGAACTGGTTGCCCGCTGGATCCTGGACAAATCCGGCTGTCATAAGCCGATCCGCCGTCTGTGGATCTCCTCTGTTACCGATAAAGCGATCAAAGAAGGGTTTGCCCACTTGAAGGACGGTCGTGCGTACAACGACTTATATCATGCCGCAAGAAGCCGCGCAGAGGCAGACTGGCTGGTCGGGATCAATGCCACCCGTGCATTGACCTGCAAGTATAACGCCCAGCTCTCCTGCGGACGTGTACAGACACCGACACTTGCCATGATCGCACACCGCGAACAGCAGATCCGTTCATTTAAACCGGAAGATTATTATGGACTGCGGTGTACAACTTCTGTTACCGGTGGTTCTGTCGGCACTATGGCTTCTATCGTCACATGGACATGGCAGCAAAAGAAAAGCGGTTCCCTGCGCTCCTTTAACAAAGAGCTGATAACCGGCCTTGATAAAAAATTAAAGAACCAGACACTTACCGTGACGGATGTGCATACCTCATCCAAGCGGACACCTTCCCCGGGCCTCTATGATCTGACGGAATTACAGCGCGATGCCAATAAGCGCTTTGGCTTCTCCGCAAAGGAGACATTGAATATCATGCAGAGTCTGTACGAACACCACAAAGTCCTCACCTATCCAAGAACAGACTCCCGCTATATCGGTACGGACATTGTGCCAACGATCAAAGAACGCCTGAAAGCCTGCAATATCGGACCTTATAAGAAATATATTCCGGAGCTCTTAAAGAAACCGCTTAAGACAAGCAAAGCCTTCGTAGATGATAAAAAAGTCAGCGACCATCATGCGATCATCCCGACGGAAGAATATGTCCAGCTGGAACATATGTCGAACAATGAACGCAAGATCTATGATCTGGTCGTACGCCGTTTTATCAGCGTCCTCTATCCGGCATTTGAATATGAGCAGACTACACTGAAAGCTGAAGCCGCAGGTGAAACATTTACTGCAAAAGGAAAGGTCATCAAAGCCGCCGGATGGAAGGCCGTATATGCCGATGCTGCATCTTCCGGTTCCTCCGCTTCACAGTATGATGCTTACGGGGATTATGAAGATTCTGAAGATTTTGGAGAAGATTTCCAAAATAATGATATGTACTTAAAGGCTTCAGAGCAGGCACTTCCTGTTCTCCACAAAGGCGACACCCTGACTGTCACACGCACGAATATCACAAACGGTAAGACCAAAGCTCCCGCCCGTTTTACAGAAGCGACACTTCTGTCCGCCATGGAGAATCCGGTACGTTATATGTCTTCTGATGATAATAAGATGAAAAAAACTCTCGGTGAAACCGGCGGACTCGGAACCGTAGCGACAAGAGCCGATATCATTGAAAAATTGTTCCACTCTTTCCTGCTGGAAAAGAAGGGAAATGAGATTCTTCTGACATCCAAAGGAAAACAGCTTCTGGAATTAGTCCCGGAAGATTTGAAAAAACCGGAGCTTACCGCTTCCTGGGAAATGGAACTTGCCAAGATTGCCAAAGGAGCACACAAAGAACAGGTATTTATCAAAGATATCGAAAGCTACACCAAAGAATTAATTCAGGATATCAAGACTTCCGACGGAACTTTCCGTCACGATAACCTGACTAATACAAAATGCCCGCACTGCGGCAAGCGTATGCTCTCTGTCAAAGGCAAGAACTCCCGCATGCTGGTCTGCCAGGACCGTGAATGCGGCTATCGCGAGACGATCGCACGCACCAGCAATGCAAGATGTCCGAACTGTCACAAGAAGATGGAACTGATCAAAAAGGGGGACAGTGAGACATTTGTATGCTCCTGCGGCTACAAAGAGAAGCTGGAAGCATTCAAGAACCGTCGTGCCAAAGAAGGTGCCGGCGTATCTAAGCGCGATGTCCAGAAATATCTGAAGAAACAGCAGCAGCAAAATGACGAACCGGTGAATAACGCATTTGCACAGGCACTGGCGGGACTTAAGTTAGATAAATAATATGCAAAAAGGAATAACAAACCTTTGCTAATCTGGTTTGTTATTCCTTTTCAGAGAGAGAATAATTATTTCATTGTCTTTTCAAGTTCCCATGACCGAATGCTTTCAATCATCAGATCTCCGCCAATTGCTTTCACTTCATTTTTCTGATCATCATCCACATTATATATATTACAAGAAAAATTATTCTGATAATCATTGCTGAATATTTCTAATGAAATTTTGTCAGAATAAATATGAATATCCAGATGCTCTTTGCCCATTAAATTCAATGGACATCTTGCGACTCCTTTACTCCAGCCATCGGAATTATTACGGTCAAAATATGCTTCCGCTCTCTTCAGATCAAATAGGATCTCTGTCTTCTTTCCCTGAGACATTCTTAAGTTCAGCCTAATCTTGTCTGCAGTTGATTTTTTCAGATTTATCCGCATTTCCGTTTCATAAACACAGCCACTCCGAAGTTCTTTTTTCTCGTCTTCTTTTATCAGAATGTCCGCTTCTTCCTGCTTATTCTTCCGGAGATCCTGTAATTCTTTTACAGGAATAAACTTTAATGTATTATCTTCTGCTAATACCGCCTCTCTCGGAATGTTAAAGAATCCGCACCAGCCTTCTTGATATGTCGGACCCCAGTCTTTCCAAAATGGCATCCAATCCCATGCATTCGCCCATCCTACCAGAATCCTTCTGCCATCCGGTGCCTGGAATGACTGTGGTGCATAATAATCAAATCCCCAGTCAATTTCCCCTGAAATTGTATAGAAAAATTTTCCGGTATCATAGTCAAAATCTCCCACCAGATAAACACTGGTGCGCTCTTTTCCTCCCATCGGAGAGAACATCAACACATACTTATCTCCTACCGGATAAAAATCCGGGCACTCCCACATATAGCCCCATTCGCCTCTGCTCTCTGCAAGGACATTGACAAATTCCCAGTGGAACATATCTGTCGATTTATACAGTCTTGCCTGTGCAAATCCATTTTTGCTTGCTCCACAGACTACATAATAGGTATCATCATGTTTCCATACTTTCGGATCCCTGAACAGATCTGTTGGAACACCTTCCGGTGCTGTGATCACCGGGTTCCCTTCATATTTTTCAAAGTGGATTCCGTCTTCACTATATGCGATACACTGTGCCTGTTCAAACCCATTTCCATTATTACAGGTTCCTGTATAGATCAGGAATAACTTTCCATCATGTTCAATCGCACTGCCGGAGAAGCAGCCCCCCTTCAAATGATCATCATATACTTCACTTGGTGCAAGCGCTAATGGCAGATACTCCCAATGAATCATATCTGCACTGACAGCATGTCCCCAGTGCATACAGTCCCAAAATCCAGAATATGGATTATATTGATAGAAAAAGTGATACTTTCCTTTAAAATATATCAACCCATTTGGGTCATTGATCCATCCGGTTTCTGCCATAAAATGATAGTCCTGACGAAATTTTCCCTGCTGTACGGTTTCTCTTTTTGCTTCAATTTCTTTCTGGGCTTTTTCTATTCTTTCAATCATCAGTTCTTTTGACATATTGTGCCTCCGATATTATTACTTATATTCTTCACGAAGCTTCTTTGCAAATTCAGTATTAAGCTTTGATTCCCGGCGGGCCTTATTTTCTTTAATTCTGAACTGTTCTTCTCTTGCAGGCTTATACTCTTCCCAGCGTTTTGCCCATGATTCTCTCGCTGCTTTCATTTCTTCTGTTAATTCCGGCATCTGAAGATTGCGTTCTGGAAGTACCGGTACATTTGGAATTCTCTCTTCTACAGGAAGAATCGTAATTGGTTTTGCTGTTGGCAGTGTCTGATACCAGTATGCTGTTGAACTCCAGTCATCTGACAGATGGTTCGCATGTCCATGTTCAATCGTAACTTTCAAATGTTTCTCAAATCTTACTGGATCTGTAATGTGGAAACGATAAGATACCTGGAATCCATCCGTATCACTTTCATGTACAATAGTTCCAAAGAATGGATATGCATTTTTCTGCATTCCCCATGCATGATTGAAATAATCCTCTGTTCCTGTACCATTTAATGACGGGTATTCCTCTCCATCAATGAAGAACATATCATTTCCTTCTCCCCACCAGCTTCCCTGGTAGTGTTTTACAGTAAGGTTACATCCTACATAATGTCCCGTTCCTTCTACGTCAAGCACCGTATAGTTATTCTCACCTTTAAAATTGGTTACATTATTAACTTCCGGACAGTTTGTCTGAAGGTCTGGTCCCCAGCCCTGACAAGGATTTTCTCTGTGCCAGCTTGCATGGAAATATGCTGTATTCTCATCCAGTGGCTCTTTATACATTTCATAGTCAATATTGAAATATAAAATAAATGGAAGTTCGTTTTCATTTACAATCTCAATTTTTGCTTTTTTATTAAAAGGCATTGGGAAATAGCATGACACAGAACAAGGAGCTCCATATCTTCCTGCTTCTTCTGGTTTCAGCGAAACATTAAATGGCAGCGAAGAAAAATTGCCCGGATAACTGTTACCAATACAGAAGAAATCTCCCAATGGTGCAAGTACACTTGGTGTATCCTGATCATCCCATGTAATCTTGATCAGAACTTTTCTATAATAGAATGGATCATAATCATCCCAGATAACTCCAAGTGCCGGATGAATCTCCATAACCGGAGCTGCTGAAGCATTTAATACCGGATCAAGAATACTTGGTGCTACTACTTTTCTGCAGGAAGAAGTCATCCAGATATGTGTGATACATCCCGGTCCTTCCACTTCTCCAAGAGAGATTGTCTCACCTGCCGGGATTTCCCAATAATCCTGATTCTTACCTCTCTGATCCCAGCTGGCAAGTCTTCCGTTTCTGGCTTTTTTTACAGTTGTCAAATCTTTAAATAATCCTGATACATTGCTCATAATATAAGTCTCCTTTTCTTTTTGTTAATAATTATCCTTTCACAGCTCCCGCTGTCATACCCTCTACAATATTCTTCTGGAATAATCCATAGAAGATCAGTTCCGGAACAATAATCATAAGACTGGATGCTACAATTCCACCATAATCTACCGTATAATTTCCTTTGAAGAATGAAGCTCCCATAGAAAGTGTATAATCAGATACATCTTTCAGCATTACAGATGCATACGGATATTCATTCCATATGTATAACACGTTAAAAATGACAATTGTTGCAATAACCGGCTTTGCCATTGGCAAAATAACTTTCACCATCAGCTGCCAGATGTTACAGCCATCTATTACAGCCGCTTCGTCAATTTCCGTAGGAAGCTGTTTCAAATATGCTGTCAGAAGAAGCGTATTGAATGAAATCGAACTTGCTGCATATGGAAAAATCAATGCCCATTTTCCTCTCAACCCGAAAAAGATATTAATCTTATATACCGGGAACAATAAAATAAATGGTGAAACAGATAATCCCAAAATCAAAAATCCATACAATAAACTCTTTGCCTTCGGATGCTTAAATTCCATTCTTGCAATTACGAAAGAGCTGCAGAATGTAATAATAAGTTCCAACACAACAGATACTATACATACAACAAAAGTGTTCGCATATAATTGTGGAAAGTTTAATGTTTCCAATGCATGTTTGAAGTTGTCGAGATTAAATGCCTTCGGCATTGCCAATGGATTAGACATGATCTCTGAACTTGATTTGAACGAAAGCAATACCATCCATAAAAATGGAAATACAACAATCGCTGTTATAATGATCATCGCAGCATACATTGCAATTTTCTTTCTTTTCGGTACCATTCCTATTCACCTCTTTCTCTTGTAAGTATTGAATAAATACCTGTGATCACCAGTGAAAGAAGGAATGTAAATGTAGCCAGAGACATTCCATAACCATAATCTCCACTGTTAAATGTCATTGAGTAACTATATGTAACCAACGTCTCAGACAGGTGGTTTGGACCTCCTCCTGTTGTCTGCTGCACAATTTCAAAGATCTTAAACACTCCTGTAATGATCAGAACTGCTACTGTTGAAATCGTTGATTTCATCATTGGAATTGTGACATACATTGTCTTCTGTATAAAGCTTGCACCATCTATTTCAACTGCTTCCAACACCTCTCCCGGTATCATTTTAAGACCTGCAATAAATACCGTTACCAGATATCCTAATTGTTGCCAGAAATAGATAATCGCGATACTATACGGAGACAGTGTATTGCCGCCTATCCATTTTTGTTTCAAACCAGATGCCCCTATCGCATCCAGAACATTATTGATAATACCAATGTTTGGATCTAATATATAAACCCAGATAATTCCAACAATGATCGGTGCGATAATGGCAGGAGAAAAGATTAATGACTTTGAAAAATCCACTCCTTTTAATTTATTATTCAGTAACAAAGCAATGAGAAAAGATAAAGACAATAACAATACAAATGCCAATATAAACATAATCATTGTGTTCTTTAAGGATATCCAAAACAAACGGTCTTTAAATAATCTCATATAATTTGTCAATCCGTTGAATGTAGCCTTTCCAATTCCAGAATATTTTGTAAAACTATATCCAATTGACATTCCAATAGGAATAATAATAAATACCATATACACAACCAGTGTCGGAATTACCAATCCTATCTTGTATCTCTTTTTACTTAACCAATGCATACGCTCATCCTCTTTATATCCGGGACCACCATGATAAATCTTCATGGCAGTCCCATGCAGTGTCAGCCAATATTAACGTCTGTCTAGTTTGCTGCTGCCGAATCCATATTTTTTAAAGCATCTTTCGGACTGTATGTTCCTTGCATAACACCAAATATTGCATCATACATTGCTTCCTGAACTGCCGGAGTAACTGTCTGGTCCGGAGCTGCTTTTGGTGTTTCCCATCCATTTCCAAGTGCTGTGATCATTGCATTCATTGCATACTGTGAATCTGTTGCTGCAATACCATCATAATTGGTTGCCGGGAAAATGGATCCTTCATAAGAAATCTTTGCTGCTTCTTCTCCATAATAATATTTCAAAAATGCATACAAAGCTTCTTTTGCTTTATCATTATCTTTTACCGCTGAACTTACTACCAGCGGAGCTGCCGGAACTTTCATTGCAATATTCTGTTCATAAGAAGAATCCCCAAATTTTGGTCCCCACCAGAATCCGATGTGTTCACCGACATTTTTATCAAATTCTGCACAGTCCCACTGACCTGTTCCGAACATTGCTGCTTTTCCTTCATTAAAGAGCTGTTTTGCGTCAAAATATTCGATTGTTGCCATATTTTCCGGAAATGCTCCGGCATCTGCAAGTCCTTTTATTTTTTCAAAACATGCATTCATATCATCGTTTGAATATTTTGCCTTATCACCAGTATAGGATTTTTCATTATCTTCCCATCCATATCTTGAAAAGAATTCATTGAACTCCCACATTGAGTATCCACTGTTCTTACTTCCGATTGCGATTGGTGTAACTCCTGAATTTTTCAGTTTTGCGATCATATCAAGGAATTCGTCATAAGTTGTATCATCTGTTGGATAAGCAATCCCAGCTTTATCAAACAAATCTTTATTATAGAAAAATCCCTGAACATTACTTTGATATGGAAGTCCATACTGTACTTTTCCATCATTGAATGCATCTTCCATACCATCCAGTGCATCATCAATGTCTTTATTTTCTTTCAGGAAATCAGACATATCTAATAAGTATCCGGCCTCATTGTATTCCGGTGCCTCCGCTGAATCTAAATGTACAATTTCCGGAAGACTTCCATCCTGTGCTGCCAGTTTCATATTTTTTGAATGTGCCTCTGTATCAGCTGCTACGAATTCTACTTTATATTTTCCTTTATTTTCTTTGTTAAATCCCTGAACAATATTGTAAGTAACCGTTTCCTGTTTTTTTGGGTTTGCCACATGAATACCAAATTTAATGACGGTTGCCCCGTCCGCATCCGTTTTTGCTTCTTCTGATGACTTACTTCCTCCGCATCCAGCAAGCAGTCCCATCGACATCGCTGCAACTAATACTGCAGATGTAACCTTTTTTAAGCTTTTTTTCTTCATAGTTTTTCCTCCCTAAATGAGTAGATGGTTGTTTGTGGAACCCGTTCCATGTTCCTAAAAAAAATAATTCCGCATCTTTTCTTTTTTATGGAACCCGTTCCATGTTTGTTAAAAAAATAAATTCAGCTGTGCACATGACTGATTTGTATAATCTATATATAACTCTTAACTGCTCAGATGTCAACATTTTTTCGTCATTTCGTTTATTTCATCAAATTTTTAGCACTGTTTTTGTGCATTTTTACTATTCTATTGTTGTTCTCCCCTTTCTCACAGATACTCCTAATGTTACTTTTTCATTTTTATATGTCTTCCCATTAACCAATTCACAAATTAACCTGGCCGCCTCTTTTGCCAGTTCTTTTGTCGGCTGAACGATTGAAGTCACACTTGGTTCTACTATCTGCGTAATATATGTTCCATCATAAGCCACACATTTTACATCCTTCGGAACCTTTTTATGTCTTCGGATAACCTCATTCATACACTCGATTGCAACCAGATCTGTTCCGAATATCCCATCAAATTCCCATTCATCCAGTCTGTCAAACAAATCTTTTACCGCATACTTATAATACTCCAGATCAAATTTATTCCATGCCAGTTCATAATCAAAGCACTCTACTCCCTGTTCCTTCATAATTCTTGCGAATTCAAAATGTCTTTCGTGATATGGCGACTCTACTGCAGTTGAACCTCTGAAATGTACTATTTTTTTACACCCATTCTTAAGCAGAATTTCCGCCGCCAGTCGTCCGCCCTCCTTATGATCGACTGCAACTACAGGAATATCTTCTCCCAAATAACGGTCAAATGCAACGATTGGTTTTTTTATCTTTTTGTACTCTTCTACATCTAAGGAATGTACACCTGTAATCACACCATCCACGATATGCCTGTTTAACATATCTAGATATTCGAGTTCTGCATTATGTGCCTTATCTGTATTACATAACATGATCTTGAATCCTTCATTATAAAGTTCTGCTTCAATATTATGTACAAGTTCTGCAAAAAAAGGAATTTCTACTGTTGGCACCAGAACGGCAATGATCCCACTCTTTTTATGATACAGATTTCTGGCAAGTTCATTCGGTGTATACTGAAGATTTTTCATAGCCTCTTCTATTTTTTCACGTGTCTCATCCGATACATATCCACTGTTATTCAGTACTCTTGATACTGTTCCAACACCGACTCCTGCCTTTTGTGCTACATCTTTTATACTTGCCATGTTTACACCCCCTCTCATTTTAACAATTTATTATAACAGAACATTTACACAAGCTCTAGTTTCATTTTTCGCTTTGTTATATCTTTATGTATCTTTAAACGCCCAAATTAGAAATATTACTCTTCTTCACTCTTCTTCAACTTCGAATAATAACTATCCGCAGTATAAAGCGCCACCACCGGATTATGCCCCAGTACACGGTCTTTCGTCACTGCTGTCGTAGTCAGTGCCTCGGAATATTTATAAAACAGACTGTCATGCCCCACACAAAGTCCGACCACAACATTCAGGTCCGTCTTCGCCCTATTCAGAAGCTTTGCCTGCAAGATCGGATTACACATATTCACACCGACACCTTCGCAGCATTCCGGAATGCCGACGGATGTCTTCTTCTGTGTTCCTGCCTTGCAACCGACACCATACACCTCAAAGCCGTGTCTGCGCAGGATATCTGCCAGGATACGGCTTTCTTTCAGTAAGCCGACACAGGTCGCGATCCCGATCTTTTTCGCATTGATCTTCTTTGCGAAATCCATGATTTCTTCGACACGGGTATGTTTGCAGTAATTCTCATACTCCACTTCTGCCGCAGCAATTGTTACTTTGCGGTTCTCGTCTTCATTGTAGCATTCCATAGCTTCATTTAGAACTTCTTCGTCCATGTGTGTTGTCAGACAGAAATCTGGATATGTTTTATCCATTTTATTGCAGTTTTTTACTGCGCAGTCGATACAGGACATGTCTTCTTTTTTCATTTTTTCATTCTCCTTTTGTATACCTTGGTATCTACAGCGGCCTGCCGCTGGCAGATTCTCTAGATTAAGCTTTACTTTGTAAAATATCCTCTATTTACTTCATAATAACAAATACTTATACTACAGACAATAGTTTTCCGTTTTTATTTTCTTATTTTTTGTAGCTCTTTTCTATGAGAAACGTTCCCCGATTCAGGGTTGAATAAAAGGATCTTTTAAACTTTTTCCTCGTCTAAAAGATCCTTTTAAATTATAGAGATTGTTTTTTATCCTACATGTTTCTTTTACTCTTCCGCTATCTCTTTTTCCGGTTCTTCATCCTTCTCCAGCACAAGTATATCCGCAATACTGCATCCCACATAATCGCAGATCTTCGCGATTGTGGCCAGATCAACTCTCACGACTTTGTTCTTACAATAATTATTCAGCTGGGTATGCTGCAGCTTACATGCATAGCATAACTGATTCTTGCTGATCTTCCTCTCTTTTAATACCTTTTCCAGTTCAATCTTAATTCTACTCATCTTTCGTACCATCCTATAACTGAAGTATACTAAGATTTCGGTTGAAAAAATAGATGTGATAACTTACACTGTATTTATATAGATGTATTTATATACACTGTAAGAAATTACCATTTAGGAGGTTTGCCTTGAAAAAAAGAAATATCCGAATCCTAGCTATATTATTGATCATTGCATTCTTTTTCTCCTTTATTCAAACCAGACCTTATTCTGTCAGGCATTCTACTGTCTATACTAATGATAATACGCTAAAAATCGAGCTATATATAGTAACGAATCGTTTCTTCGTCATCCATCCGGATCAGTATTGCAAAGACATTATTCAGAAGCACCGGCGTATTAACAAGCTTTCCGCTGATACGACTTATCAGATTGTTCTGTTTGCAAATTCATGGTGTTTTAAGAAAGGATATTCCTGCGCAGAATATGAATATCGGGTTGACAATGATAGGATTCAATTACAGAAATAATGTATTAAAAAAGACAGAAATCAAATCGATTTCTGTCTTTAACTCCCCGAGTTGGGTTCGAACCAACGACCCTTCGGTTAACAGCCGAATGCTCTACCACTGAGCTATCGAGGAATACTTATATAGTATAAACCCTTTTGTCTATTTTGACAAGGGTTTTTACTTGCTTTTATATTTTTATGTACCTTCAAAACTGCATACAAGAAATATTTTCTTTCATCCTACCTATCACCTTGCTTGGTCATGCCCTCGACCGATTAGTATCAGTCAGCTCCATACATTACTGTACTTCCACCTCTGACCTATCTACCTCGTCGTCTTCAAGGGGTCTTACTACTTACGTAGGGATATCTCATCTTGAGGGGGGCTTCACGCTTAGATGCCTTCAGCGTTTATCCCGTCCCGGCTTGGCTACTCTGCCATGCACTTGGTATGCAACAGATACACCAGCGGCCAGTCCATCCCGGTCCTCTCGTACTAAGGACAGCTCCTCTCAAATATCCTACGCCCACGCCGGATAGGGACCGAACTGTCTCACGACGTTCTGAACCCAGCTCGCGTACCGCTTTAATGGGCGAACAGCCCAACCCTTGGGACCTACTTCAGCCCCAGGATGCGATGAGCCGACATCGAGGTGCCAAACCACTCCGTCGATGTGAACTCTTGGGAGTGATAAGCCTGTTATCCCCAGGGTAGCTTTTATCCGTTGAGCGATGGCAATCCCACTTTATACCACCGGATCACTAAGTCCTACTTTCGTACCTGCTCCACCCGTCGGTGTCGCAGTCAAGCTCCCTTCTGCCTTTGCACTCTTCGAATGGTTTCCGTCCATTCTGAGGGAACCTTTGAGCGCCTCCGATACCCTTTCGGAGGCGACCGCCCCAGTCAAACTCCCCACCTGACATTGTCCCCCGACCAGTTCATGGTCGCTGGTTAGAAATCCAATACTGCAAGGGTGGTATCCCAACAGCGGCTCTGTGACAACTGGCGTCATCACTTCCTAGCCTCCCACCTATCCTGTACATGCAATACCGAATCCCAGTATCAAGCTGGAGTAAAGCTCCATGGGGTCTTTCCGTCCTGGCGCAGGTAACCAGCATCTTCACTGGTATTTCAATTTCACCGGGTGCATTGTTGAGACAGTGCCCAAATCATTACGCCTTTCGTGCGGGTCGGAACTTACCCGACAAGGAATTTCGCTACCTTAGGACCGTTATAGTTACGGCCGCCGTTTACTGGGGCTTAAATTCAAAGCTTCGCGTTACGCTAACCTCTCCTCTTAACCTTCCAGCACCGGGCAGGCGTCAGCCCATATACTTCACCTTACGGTTTTGCATAGACCTGTGTTTTTGCTAAACAGTTGCTTGGGCCAATTCTCTGCGGCCAGCTCTCGCTGGCACTCCTTCTCCCGAAGTTACGGAGTCATTTTGCCGAGTTCCTTAACAATGCTTCTCCCGTCGGCCTTAGGATTCTCTCCTCATCCACCTGTGTCGGTTTACGGTACGGGCTTAAGTAAAACAATAGCGGCTTTTCTTGACGCACGGCTCACACACTTCCCTACTCTTAATTCGGTCCGCATCACGTCTTCGGATTGATGAACGGATTTGCCTGCTCATCTCCTACCTCGCTTGCACCGGCTTTTCCATTTCCGGCTTGTGCTCTCCACACGTGTCCCCACAGTTCTGTTTACTTAAGGTACAGGAATTTCAACCTGTTGTCCATCGGTTACGTCTTTCGACCTGGCCTTAGGCCCCGACTTACCCAGAGCAGATCAGCTTTACTCTGGAAACCTTAGATATTCGGCCGGAAGGATTCTCACCTTCCTCTCGCTACTCATTCCGGCATTCTCTCTTCTATACAGTCCACAGCTCCTTATCGGTACTGCTTCGTCCCGTATACAATGCTCCTCTACCAATGATCTAGGATCATTCCTGAGCTTCGGCAGTGTGTTTCAGCCCCGGACATTTTCGGCGCAGGACCTCTCGACTAGTGAGCTATTACGCACTCTTTGAATGTATGGCTGCTTCTAAGCCAACATCCTAGTTGTCTTTGAAATCCCACATCCTTTTCCACTTAACACACATTTTGGGGCCTTAGCTGCAGGTCTGGGCTCTTTCCCTTTTGACTGTCCAACTTATCTCGTACAGTCTGACTCCCATACAACATCTACACGGCATTCGGAGTTTGATATTCTTCGGTAAGCTTTGACGCCCCCTAGGAAATTCAGTGCTCTACCTCCGCAAGACTTATATGAGGCTAGCCCTAAAGCTATTTCGAGGAGAACCAGCTATCTCCGGGTTCGATTGGAATTTCTCCCCTATCCACACCTCATCCCCACCCTTTTCAACGGATGTGGGTTCGGTCCTCCATTGCCTTTTACGGCAACTTCAACCTGGACATGGATAGATCACCCGGTTTCGGGTCTGCTCCGACTGACTCATTCGCCCTATTAAGACTTGGTTTCCCTTCGGCTCCACACCTTTGGTGCTTAACCTCGCCAGCCAGCGCAACTCGCCGGACCGTTCTACAAAAAGTACGCGGTTGAGCATATAAAGCTCTTCCACAGCTTGTAAACATATGGTTTCAGGTTCTGTTTCACTCCCCTCCCGGGGTCCTTTTCACCGTTCCTTCACAGTACTATGCGCTATCGGTCACTAAGGAGTATTTAGCCTTACGGGGTGGTCCCCGCGTATTCAGTCAAGGTTCCACGTGTCTCGACCTACTCTGGATACCGCCATGTCAACTCATCTTTCGCTTACGGGGCTTTCACCCTCTCTGGCCGGCTTTCCCAAAACCGTTCTGCTAAATTTGTTGAATCAATTATGCGGTCCGAACCCCGGGATGCACGCACCCCGGTTTGGGCTCTTCCGTTTTCGCTCGCCGCTACTCACAGAATCACATGTTGTTTTCTCTTCCTCCGGCTACTTAGATGTTTCAGTTCACCGGGTTCCCTTCCTTAAGTTATGTATTGGCTTAAGGATACTTGAGGTTTGCTCAAGTGGGTTTCCCCATTCAGATATCTCCGGATCAAAGGATATTTGCTCCTCCCCGAAGCTTTTCGCAGCTTATCACGTCTTTCATCGGCTCTTAGTGCCAAGGCATCCACCATACGCTCTTTCTAGCATGACCAACTTGTTCTCATCCACGGGAATGGATGATCACTACACCGATATAGCGTTATCGGCGTTGGCTTAAGGTCAATTTTATTTGCGTCTGTTTTCTTCAGACAGTAATTATTACTCTGTTTATAACAATTACCTCGGATGTCTTGATTAAGATATTTAAAAAATCTTATCATTTCTATTTCTTATATGCAATTTTCAAGGTACATGGTGATGTGTCACTCTTTCAAGCTTTACATCTATTCATTTTTGACTGAAGTTTATCAGTCATTAGAAATCTGAAAGCTTACTTTCAACTCTCTAATCACTGGTAAAACCAGCTATCATAACAGCACTTCCTTGCTGATAAGGTTGGCACCGATAAGTTGTTGCTCATCTTTTGCCTGTATCTATATGAATCTCCCGAACATTTGCAGCGGATCTGCTTCGTGTTCTTCAATTTTTTATAGCCTGGCGGCCACCTACTCTCCCGCACCGTCTCCAGTGAAGTACCATCGGCCGCTTGAGTCTTAACCATCGTGTTCGGGATGGGAACGGGTGTTACCCTCAAGCGCATCGCCACCAGTAATCATTATTAAGCTTTTGACAGCCTTAATAACTAAACAATAGATAACAACCCTTACTTTATCCGTTTTAGTTGGATTGATTCAGCCGTTTCCACGACTTACTTTTCCAATTCCTTAGAAAGGAGGTGATCCAGCCGCACCTTCCGATACGGCTACCTTGTTACGACTTCACCCCAGTTATCGGTCCCACCTTCGGCAGCTCCCTCCTTACGGTTGGGTCACTGACTTCGGGCGTTACTGACTCCCATGGTGTGACGGGCGGTGTGTACAAGACCCGGGAACGTATTCACCGCAGCATTCTGATCTGCGATTACTAGCGATTCCAGCTTCATGTAGTCGAGTTGCAGACTACAATCCGAACTGAGACGTTATTTTTGAGATTTGCTTACCCTCGCGAGTTCGCGTCTCTTTGTTTACGCCATTGTAGCACGTGTGTAGCCCTGGTCATAAGGGGCATGATGATTTGACGTCATCCCCACCTTCCTCCAGGTTATCCCTGGCAGTCTCTCCAGAGTGCCCAGCTTAACCTGCTGGCTACTGAAGATAGGGGTTGCGCTCGTTGCGGGACTTAACCCAACATCTCACGACACGAGCTGACGACAACCATGCACCACCTGTCACCGATGTTCCGAAGAAAAGCTTCCATTACGAAGCGGTCATCGGGATGTCAAGATCAGGTAAGGTTCTTCGCGTTGCTTCGAATTAAACCACATGCTCCACCGCTTGTGCGGGTCCCCGTCAATTCCTTTGAGTTTCATTCTTGCGAACGTACTCCCCAGGTGGACTGCTTATTGCGTTTGCTGCGGCACCGAATGGCTTTGCCACCCGACACCTAGCAGTCATCGTTTACGGCGTGGACTACCAGGGTATCTAATCCTGTTTGCTCCCCACGCTTTCGAGCCTCAACGTCAGTCATCGTCCAGCAAGCCGCCTTCGCCACTGGTGTTCCTCCTAATATCTACGCATTTCACCGCTACACTAGGAATTCCACTTGCCTCTCCGACACTCTAGCTCAGCAGTTCCAAATGCAGTCCCGGGGTTGAGCCCCGGGCTTTCACATCTGGCTTGCCGTGCCGTCTACGCTCCCTTTACACCCAGTAAATCCGGATAACGCTTGCCCCCTACGTATTACCGCGGCTGCTGGCACGTAGTTAGCCGGGGCTTCTTAGTCAGGTACCGTCATTTTCTTCCCTGCTGATAGAAGTTTACATACCGAAATACTTCATCCTTCACGCGGCGTCGCTGCATCAGAGTTTCCTCCATTGTGCAATATTCCCCACTGCTGCCTCCCGTAGGAGTCTGGGCCGTGTCTCAGTCCCAATGTGGCCGGTCACCCTCTCAGGTCGGCTACTGATCGTCGGCTTGGTAGGCCGTTACCCCACCAACTACCTAATCAGACGCGGGTCCATCTCATACCACCGGAGTTTTTACCAC
The DNA here is from genome assembly GCF_024168045.1 of Dorea longicatena. Classification (GTDB taxonomy): domain Bacteria; phylum Bacillota; class Clostridia; order Lachnospirales; family Lachnospiraceae; genus Dorea_A. Next base: position 130,115 of record NZ_CP100126.1, on the reverse strand, counting down.
TGTACCATGCGGTACCGTGGTCTTATGCGGTATTAGCAGTCATTTCTAACTGTTATCCCCCTGTATGAGGCAGGTTACCCACGCGTTACTCACCCGTCCGCCGCTCAGTCACAAAAGTCTTCATCCGAAGAATCAAACTTAAGTGCTTCGCTCGACTTGCATGTGTTAAGCACGCCGCCAGCGTTCATCCTGAGCCAGGATCAAACTCTCGTTAAATATAATTTGCTTTGCATCTTCGATGCTTAGCAAATTAATTGTTCCTCGGCTCCGCCGATGGAACTTCATTAAGTTCGTTCCAGTTCAAGAAAACTACTAGCTTTCTTATCCCCTTTACTGTTTTAAGGTTCGACATTAAATGTCTGTTCTGAATAATTCTCTTTAGAATTTTCAGGGTTGTTGTCTATTGTTTAATTATCAAGGTTCGTTGTCTTTGCTGTTTGAAACAGCTTATTTAGATTATCATATTCATTGACGTTTGTCAAGAACTTTTTTAATCTTTTTTCGACCAGCTTTTCAGCTGTCCGTCTGCCATCTCTTTTTCAAACATTTGTTTGTCTCAAGCGACAGCTTATTAAGAATATCACAAGCAGTTGTGTTTGTCAACTGTTATTTTATTCTTTTTTTCAGGAACAATTCCCGAAGATTTCTGATTATGATCCGGCATTCTCTGCTTTTCCGTAATCAGTTCCCGCCGTCTTCTGCTTCGACTCTGTTACCTCACGGCCTTGTCTAACGCGACAGCCAGATTAATATACCACAAGGGCGTTTGAATTGTCAACATTGTTTTTATATTTTCTTCAATTTAGACAATTCAGACAATTTAACTTCTATTCTCCATCCTTCTATAGACATATTTACAAGAAGATTATCTCTGCAGACATGACAATTCAAAAAAAATAAGACCAGGAATATTCTCCCTGATCTCATTTCCCATACAGACAAAAAGCTATATCCATATTAAATCAATTTCACTGCCAGCCGCATGATCGGATTGCAATCATATATCAATTTCAGAATGGAATTGTTCTGTACCATTTCATAGATTTCTTTTCCGACAGCCGTCGTATACATTAATGTCACAATCATAAACAGGATCCACACAATGATAAGTGCAATTCCGATTCCAAGTGCACCACCTGCCAGATGATTAAAGAAACCGATTACCGGTAGTTCTGATACAATATCCAGGGCAAACACAACGGCTCTTATAATTACCGTCACCACAATAAACGTAAGTATGAATGCTATAATATTGATCACCAGTCTGGCAACATAGGCCCCTATATATTGCGGAAATGTTGTAACGCCCAATTCATCATACATTTCTTTATTATTGTTTTTAAGCAACAGATTCTTGAATACCTCCGGTATATCTGCAGACTTAATCATTGTCTCCTGCAGACTTTCTGGTATGTCTGCATTTTCTATAACATTTTCTACGCTGCTGCCACTTCCACCGGTAAGACCATCCAGCACATTTGCAGAGATTCCATACTTTGCAAGATCAGAACTGTCGATCTTTCCATTTACAATATCTGAAACCGAGATTCCATACCGGTTCAACATCTCTTCACTGACACCTGCTGCCTTCAAAGCCTTCTTTACCGCTGCTTCATTCAGTCCTTGTCCGGATACAGTGCCTCCTCCGGTAATTGCCGAAGTCGCCGCATCTGCCATCGTACTGACTACTTTCTGCTTTATCATATCATCCAGCGGCGTATATTTCTCTACTGCCTGAGACACATACGGCGTTGCAAAGAAAACAATCACAAACGTGACAATTGTTGCGATCAACGATACCATAATCCGGATTGCACCTCTGACCAGTCCCGTTATGATACAGATCAGAAACACGATCCCTATGGATATTTCCAGCCAATTCATCTGCATACTTTCTCCTTATTTTACAAGACGGATTTTTTCCATTCCATTCGCACTCAACACAATATACTGGTTCACCCCTCCAACCGGGAATATTTCCTGTATGTTATTATCCATCCTGCCTTTGAACTTCTGTACACCATTTTTCATAAATATACTGCATGTTTTTCCATCATACATGATCACCTGATCATCACATAATTTCACATGATTATAATCACCGGTGAATTCTTTCGACAGCACGACTTTTCCGGTCTTATTGTATAACCTGAGCTCATAACCACTCTTTCCGTGATTCTTTAGGATCAGACCGATATATTTCTCATTATGAAATACACTTTTTATCTCCTTATCCATGGTTATCTTTACAGCTTGTTTCGGAATGTCTTTTCCGGTATAGATCACCATAGCATTGTCACCGATTGCCGCCGATGTATTCTCATCCATAAAAAATCCGGATGCCATAATTGTGTTCTTGTAGTTCTTTTTAGTAACCTGATGATCTGTCTTATCTTTTCCTTCATCCCCAAAGTTATAGTAATGTAATCTGCCCTCGATCCGGCCATCCTGCGTATAAAGATACAGCACCTGCATCATCTGACCATTTACAGACAGAGCCACATCCACCGGATATCCGTTTCCTGCAAGTGAGGTCTTATGCTCTACCAATATGTTTCCTGCCGTATCATAACAGATTACTTTCATTGCTGTATCACTTTTTAATATTGCACTTACAATTCCCTGTTCCGATACACTGACTTTTTCAATCGGCATCGTCGTATGCACTTCACCTTTCAGTCCATCTTCCTGAAAAACCAGAATATCATTGCCTTCTTTGTCCGCAACCGCTGCCGACTTTTCTGTAATATCTATCATTGGATTCTTTATCTGATAGGATTGATTCCACTTCTCTTTTCCGGTCTGACTCAGATACGAAATACCATCTTTACTATATTTCAATACACCGTCCGAAAACTGTACATAATTATTGTCCGATGCACTCTCACCAACATAGGTATCACTGATCCGGACCTTGGTATATGTCTGTAGATTGATCAGCAGATATATCAACACACCCACTGCAGCCACTATCGCAATACCAACCATCATCTTTTTCTGTTTCTTTTTTTTCCTTTTCATCAACTCTTCCCGGACTTCTTTCTCCGGCATCCCATCTTCACTGTTCAGTTCATCCATAATCTCATCTATGATCTTATCCGTGGGATCTTCCGGCTCTCTCACAACATGGAGATTGCGGTTCTTCCTGCGTTCCATCCGTCGGTCATCCTTTCAACGTTTCTTCTGATACTGTGTACCCTAGTATACCACATTTCACATTTATGGGAGTAATAATTTTTGTCCTATATAGATCAGGTTGCCGTCAGACAGCCCATTCATTTTGCAGATTGCCTTCACATGAGACGTATCTCCATATAATTTCTGACTGATTCCCGCAAGCGTTTCGCCTTTCTGTACTACATAAAAATCCTGATCGGAGAGTTGTCCGTCCGATGTTTCTGATGTCGTTGTCCCTTCTGCTTTCTTTACCGTTCCAGACGCTTCTTTTGCATTGTTTTTCGCCGTTTCAGCGGTTTCGGTCCTTGTCTTTGCATCAGCCTGTCCGACACCGACTGTTTCCGAAAGTGTTTCCAGAGAATTCTGTACCGCTTTCATTTTATCAAAATTATTAACCGTTGTGATCCCAATCACCAATACGATCAGCACAAGCACTGCACTCGTAATATAGGCAAATGCCGAACTCTGATGCTGCTCTTTATATTCCATCTTTTCTCTCACTGCACTACGAAAATTCTTTGCAGCTCGATCCTCAACCACTTCACTGGGGGTTACTCCATTCTCCTTGCGTGTATTGATCATATAGTTCTGCATCTCAGGATTCTTTTCATAATAAATGTAATGCCCTCCGATCTGCATCAGTTCACCAAATTTGTACGCATAAAATATCTCGTCCTGCTCTCTTGCGTTTTTCCACAGGAACAGACTTCCTTCCTGCCCAAATTCTCTTTCCTGTATTTTCTTCACTTCCCGGTTGCGGCTCATCGGATTGCCTTCTTCAACAATTCCCCATCCGACAATATGACTTTCCGGAAAATACTGCGCTGCTTCTTCCATCATATGTTTCATTCCATCTTGTCCGATTTCAAGTTTACCATCCTTTTCCGATAATTCTTGCATCTGTACGGCTCCTGACACAAATACAGCCTTTTCGTCTTCCAGTTCCAGCACTTCTCCCACCAAAATCACTCCAACCGGCTGTTCTTTCGCTTTTTCTCTTAATTGGTTCAGATATGTATCTACATAATCTTCTACATATATCTTTGGATTGTCACTTACATTTCCTATCTGTCTTACGTTTTTTGGAAGTTGTCTTTCCATGACACAATCACCTCGTCTTATATATTTTTGCCTATGATATCATACAAAATATGCGTATTTTATCAGTTAATGGGACCTGTCCATGGAATTTTCCGATACAATTTTTTATTTCCCGACACACTTCCGGGATTTCAGGCAGCTTTTCTTTCAGATTTTGGTACATAAAAAGAGATTCCCGAATAAATCATTCAGGAATCCCTATCTTATTATATTCTGTTCTTATGATATGACTATAATATTTCCACAGTCCCGGTATCCTTCCGGCATCTGATCTGTAACGATTTTTGCGCCTGCAAACGGAGCAAACGTTACAGAACTCACCTCACCGAACTTAGACTCGTCACATAATACATATTTTTCCTGGCACTGTTCCATCGCAATCTTTTTGACCATTGCTTCACTCGCATCCGGTGTCGTGAACCCTGTTTTCTTAGTCACACCATTGGTACCAAAGAATCCCTTGGTAAAATGATACTTTCTAATCGTCTCCATTGCCTCACTTCCGACAACCGCTTCCGTGGAACTTTTCAGTTCTCCTCCAACCAGTCGTACTTTCACTCCGGACTTTGCCAATTGCTGAGCATGCACTACCGCATTCGTCACAACAGTTACATCTTTATCCCGCAGAAATTCCAGCATATATCCGGTTGTGGTTCCTGCATCAAGATATATATATTCACCTTGTCCGATCAATCTTGCGGCATATTCTGCAATCTGCCGTTTTTCCGATACATGAACAGTTATTTTCTGAGCCACTGTCGGCTCCTGCGGTGTTACCACGTGATCTAATGCGACCGCACCTCCGAACACTTTCACCAGTTTTCCCGCATTATGAAGTGCTGTGATATCTCTGCGCACGGTCGATTCCGATGTATCCAAAAGTTCTTTAACTTCTGTCACGGTAATACTGCCTTCTTTTTCAAGAAGCTTCAATATCTGTTCATAACGCTGTTCTGTAAGCATATGTCCTCCTACAGGTTCTCCTGCATGAATTTGCTTACTGCTTCGCAAGCCGCTTCTTCATCAGCACCTTCAAATGTAAATGTTACTTCATGGTCTTTCTTAGCACCAAGTCCCATAAGGCCGAAGATCTTCTTGCAGTCAGCTTTCTTTCCTTCTTTTTCGATCATCACTGATGATTCGAAAGATTTTGCAAGTTTCACCAGTTCTCCTGCCGGACGAGCGTGGATTCCTTCGTTATCTGTGATTACATACTTAAATTCTTTCATTCTTCATACCTCCATAGAATATTACATTTGGTGATTTTCATTCTATTCATTTTTTACAGGTCTGTCAACATCTCTGCGGACAAACCTGTATTTTACTATTATTTTTATATAATTTTCTTTTTGAGTACTCCGAGTAATACCGCTGAAATTACAGTTCCTGCTACCAGTGCCACCAGATACATGATTGCATTTCCCACTACAGGGAATACGAAGATTCCACCGTGCGGTGCCATCAGTGTACATCCAAATGCCATAGACAGTGCTCCGGCTGCCGCAGAACCGACAATGCAGGCCGGCAGTACGTGAAGCGGATCTGCTGCCGCATATGGAATCGCTCCTTCGGTAATAAATGCGAGTCCCATAATGAAGTTTGTCGGTCCTGCTTCTCTTTCTGATTTTGTAAATTTGTCTTTAAATAATAATGTTGCAAGTGCAATTGCACATGGAGGGGTCATTCCTCCGATCATAACAGCTGCCATGATATCATAATTTCCTGCTGCGATTGCGGCTGTACCGAACACATATGCCGCCTTATTGAACGGGCCTCCCATATCAATCGCCATCATTCCGCCAAGGATCAGACCAAGCACAAGCTTGCTTGAGCCACCCATTCCGGTCAGTCCGTTGTTCAGTGCAGTATTGATCGCTCCCATGACCGGCTCAATCGCAAAGTTCATAAGAAGGCCGATTCCAAGAATTCCGGCTACCGGATAGATCAGAACCGGTGCAATCTTTTCCAGTGCATCCGGAAGCTTGTCACACAGTTTTCTAAGAAGAAGAATCAGATATCCGGACACAAAACCAGCTACCAGCGCTCCGAGGAATCCGGATTTTCCGTTTGCTGCGATAACTCCGCCTACAAATCCAACCGCAAGTGCCGGTCTGTCGCCGATTGCTTCACCTATATATCCCGCAAGTACCGGAAGCATCAATCCAAATGCAAGTCCGCCGATCGTCTTAAGCTGCGCCGCTACCGGTGTAATAGTACCAAAGTTAGCTCTATCTGCTTTTGCCAATGCATTCATATCTACGCAAAGTCCGTCGATCAAAAATGCCAGTGCGATCAGAATACCACCGCCGACTACGAACGGAAGCATATGGGATACACCATTCATCAACTGTGTGTAAATCTGATGTCCGACGCTGCCGGATGATCTTCCACCTTTACTTTCCTGTACTTCTGTTCCATTTGCCGCATGATATACCGGAACATCCCCGCTGATCACACGGTCAACCAGTTCACCTGCTTTACTGATACCATCAGACACCTGGCAGACAATGACTTTCTTTCCGTCAAAACGATCCATCGGAACCTGTGCATCTGCAGCTACGATAATTCCGTCTGCTTCTTCGATTTCTTTTGAAGTCAGTACATTTTTCGCTCCGCCGGAACCTCTTGTCTCCACTTTTACTGCACAGTCTTTTGCTTTTGCAGCTTTTTCAATTCCTTCAGCCGCCATATACGTATGTGCAATTCCGGTCGGGCAGGATGTGACTGCAAGAATCTTAACCTTTCCTCTGGTCTCTTCTTCTGCTGCCATTCCTTCTCCCGCAAGTCTTTCATCAATTCCTGCTTCTTTTTCATCGGCATCATTGATGATCCCCATAAATTCTTCTACTGTCTCCGCATTTCTCAAAGCCTCTGTAAATTCTTCATTCATCAGAAGAACAGATAACTTACTCAATACATCCAGATGGATATTGTCTTCCGTATTCGGCGCTGCGATCAGGAACATCAGTGTAACAGGCTCCCCATCCAGCGAATCAAAATCCACGCCATCCTTAACTACCATTGCTGCCAGTCCCGGTTTTGTTACCGCATCGCATTTTCCATGCGGAATGGCGATTCCTTCTCCGATTCCTGTCGTACTTTCTTCTTCTCTTGCATATACCTGCTTTCTATATGCTTCTTTATCATTGATCTTTTCGCTCTTTACCATGAGATCAACGATCTGGTCGAGTGCTTCGTTTTTGCTCTTTGGCGATGCATTCAAAAGAATACTTCTTGCATCCAGCAAATCTGTGATTCTCATATAATTTTCCCTCCTGTTGATAAATCGTTTTCTTTGCAACACTTTTCTCTTTTATGTCTTACACCAGCTGTTTATATACTTCTTCTACTTCCGGTCTGGTTGCCAGATATTCGGAAAATGCACTTGCGCTTCCCGTTGCGACTCCCATACGGAAAGCATGCTCATAATCCTGCTTTTCCATCCAGCCTGTCATGAAACCTGCCACCATGGAATCTCCGGCTCCTACACCATTAACCAATGTTCCTTTCGGCGCCGGCGAACTATATACTTCTCCATTTTCCGCAATCAGCACCGCGCCTTCTCCCGCCATCGAGATCAGTACATTTCTGGCTCCTTTTTCCTGAAGCTTTCTTCCATAAGGAATGACGTCCTCTCTCGTCTTAAGTGTCACTTCGAAGATCTCACCAAGCTCATGATTATTTGGTTTTATCAGAAACGGACGATACTCCAGTACATTCATAAGAAGATCTCTTGTTGCATCCACAACGATCATGATGCCTTTATCTTTCAACTCTTTCATGATTCTGCTATAGATATCGTCTGGCATAGATGCCGGGATACTTCCTGCAAGGAATAAGACATCGCCTTCTTTCATCGTATTCAGACGCTTCATCAATTCTTCTACTTTCTCTTTCGGAATCTTTGGACCGCTTCCATTAATTTCTGTTCCGTCGATGGATTTCAGTTTCAAATTAATTCTTGATATTCCTTCTTCAATCTGAATGAAATCAGATGCTACACCTTCTTCTTCCAATCGTCTTGCAATTTCTTTTCCCGTAAATCCGGCCATAAATCCAAGTGCCGTACTTTGGATTCCAAGATTCTTAAGCACGATAGAAACATTAATCCCTTTTCCACCCGGAAGCATGAGTTCTGAGCTTGTACGGTTTGTAAGTCCGAGTTTAAAATCGTCCACTGAAACGATGTAATCCAACGATGGATTAAACGTAACTGTATAAATCATATTTCTTACTCCTTTCAACTTGTTGAGTTCATTATATCGTCAAATCCAGTCATTTTCAATCACATTAGTTCACAAATATTTTGACTGTTTTTGGTTGATTTTGCACAAACAAAGAGTGAATCTGACCGTTTTTAATCGCTTACCGCAAAAAAGCTGCCGCCCAACGAAATCTCTTTCGTTAAAGCGACAGCCTCTGACTATCCGTTCTATATTATTATTTTACGAATGCTTTTACTTTTGCATAAATGCTATCTGCGTCAAGACCGTATTTCTTAATCAGTTCTACAGCCGGACCAGACTCACCAAATGTATCATTTACACCAATCTTCATTACTTTAGCCGGTGCTTTCTCTGCAACTACATCACATACAGCACTTCCAAGTCCGCCGATAACAGAGTGTTCTTCAACTGTTACGATCTTTCCTGTCTTAGCTGCTGCTGCAACAACCGCTGCTTCATCCAACGGTTTGATCGTGTGCATATTAATCACTTCTGCACTGATTCCGTCTGCTGCGAGCTTCTCTGCTGCTGCGAGGGATTCAGATACCTCAAGACCTGTTGCGATGATTGTTACATCAGTACCTTCACGAAGTGTGATGGCTTTACCAATCTCGAATTTGTATTCTGCATTATCATTGATAACCGGAACTGCAAGTCTTCCGAAGCGGAGATATACAGGACCTACGTGCTCATAAGCTGCTTTTACAGCTGCTTTTGCTTCTACATCATCAGAAGGATTGATCACGATCATTCCAGGAATTGTTCTCATAAGAGCAATATCTTCGTTACACTGATGTGTAGCACCGTCTTCTCCAACAGAGATTCCGGCATGTGTAGCACCGATCTTAACGTTTAATTTTGGATATCCGACTGAGTTGCGAACCTGCTCAAATGCACGTCCTGCTGCAAACATAGCAAATGAACTTGCAAACGGAACTTTTCCTGTGGCAGCGATACCTGCTGCAACTCCGATCATGTTACACTCAGCGATTCCACAGTCAATGTGACGTTCCGGGAAAGCTTTTTTGAACATTCCCGTCTTGGTAGCTTCTGCAAGGTCAGCGTCTAACACTACCAGATCTTCATGTTCTTTTCCTAATTCTACCAAAGCATTACCGTAGCTTTCTCTTGTTGCGATTTTCTTTACTTCTGACATAATGCTTCACCTGCTTTCTCTAATTCTTCCATTGCCTGTGCATACTGCTCATCATTAGGAGCTTTTCCATGCCATCCGGCCTGGTCTTCCATGAAGGAAACTCCTTTTCCTTTGATTGTCTTTGCAATAATTGCAGTCGGCATTCCCTTTGTCTTGCGAGCCTCTTTGAAAGCTGCCTCGATCTGGTCAAAATCATTTCCATCAATATTGATCACATGGAAGTTAAATGCCTCGAATTTCTTGTCGATCGGATATGGAGAGTTAACGTCTGTAATCTTTCCATCGATCTGAAGGTTGTTATTATCAACGATCACTACCAGGTTGTCCAGCTTTCTGTGTCCCGCTAACATAGAAGCTTCCCAGACCTGTCCCTCCTGGATCTCACCATCTCCGAGAAGTGTGTATACTCTGTAATCATCATCTGAAAGCTTAGCTGAAATAGCCATTCCTACTGCAGCTGAGATGCCCTGTCCAAGAGATCCACTTGACATATCAACACCTGGGATGTGTTTCATATCCGGATGTCCCTGAAGGTATGATCCAACTTTACGAAGAGTTGTCAGATCTTCAACCGGGAAGAATCCTCTGTGTGCCAGTGTTGAATAATATCCCGGTGCTGTGTGTCCTTTTGATAATACAAAACGGTCACGGTCTGCTTTCTTAGGATCCTTAGGATCGATATTCATCTCTTCAAAATACAGATATGTATAAATGTCTGCTGCTGACAGTGATCCACCCGGATGTCCGGATTTTGCACTGTGAACTGCAGTAACGATGCCCTTGCGGACTTCGTTGGCTGTCTTCATAAGCTCTAATTTGTTCATGTTGTTCCTCCTGAATCATTATATATGATAGCTTTACTTATTCTTATTCTCCGAATACTGCTTTGTAATCAGCCTGGAATTTCTCGATTCCTGCATCTGTTAATGGATGATGTGTCATCTGCTCGATTACTTTGTAAGGTACAGTCGCGATATCGGCACCTGCCAATGCACAGTCTGTTACATGGATCGGGTTACGTACGCTTGCCGCAATGATCTCTGTATCGATTCCTGCAACTTCGAAGATCTGTGCGATCTCTGAGATCAGATCTACTCCTCTTGTAGAAATATCATCCAGACGTCCCAGGAATGGTGATACGAATGAAGCGCCTGCTCTTGCTGCAAGAAGTGCCTGGTTTGCATTGAAGATCAGAGTTACGTTTGTCTTGATACCTTCTGCTGCAAGTACTTTAACTGCCTTTAATCCTTCTACAGTCATAGGAATCTTAACTACCATATTCGGATGGATCTTAGCGATCTCTCTTCCTTCTGCGATCATGCCTTCTGCATCTGTTGTTGTAGCTTTTACTTCTCCACTGATAGGTCCGTCTACGATAGATGCGATCTCAGCGATAACTTCTTCAAATACTTTACCTTCTTTTGCGATCAGAGATGGGTTTGTTGTTACCCCGCAGATAACTCCCATATCATTTGCTTTCTTAATATCCTCTACGTTCGCTGTGTCAATGAAAAATTTCATGTTGTTTTCCTCCTTAAAAGCGGTGAAATCTGTTCACCATTCCCTTGTTATCGTTTGATATAAATTATACTCTATTCATGGAACTCCGGTCAATAGCCATGACTTTTTATTAATAATTTTCTTTATTAATATTTTTAAATTATTAATCAAACTTTTTTAAATTTTTGATGGAAATGTTAACATTATTTTTGATTTTTTCTTTTTATTATCGATTTTCACGCATTTATAAGGGGCATTAACATCTAACATGTATTTTCAGTTTGTAAAATTAAGTAATTATTAATAATAATTTTCGCAAAAGAATTAATTTTTCTTTTTTCGTGAATTTTTTGCATACGTTGTTGTTCCACGGACGATCAGCTGCGGTTCATATTCCACATGATAGGTACTGATCGGTGCTGTTTCCATATTCGCTGAATGATGTGATGCTATCTTCTTCATTATAATATCACATGCATCCCTTCCTTTAAAAGTCACAAAATGCTCGATCGTCGTCAGATTCATGTTATGCATTCTGGCAAACAGTGTGTTATCACATCCCATCACGGACACATCGGCCGGCACTTTTATCTTTGCCTCATGAAGTGCATCCATGACTCCAAATGCAATCATGTCATTTAATCCGACAATTGCTGTCACATCTGTCGTTTCATTCAACAACTCTTTCGTCAGTTCATATCCGATCTTATATTCGGAATCAATATGTGCCACATCAAGATCAATCTCTTCTTTTGCCGCCTTGATGATCACCTGGTCTCGCAGACCGGCTTTTTCATACTCTTTCAGAAAACCTTCCACCCGTTTTGAACGTTGTTTCTGTCTTGCTGTCAATGGCGGTGCTATATATGCAACCTTTCTGTGACCTAATTCCAGCAGATGCTTCGCCATCACTCTTCCAAGTTTTGAATTATCAAGTTCCACTGCATCTACATTCATCTTTTCATTCTGGTTATTTACGATCGCAACCGGTATCTGTTCTGCAATCTCTCCCACCAGATCCATAAAGCAATGGCTCGGATTGCAGGTGTAGATAATCCCCAGCGGCCGTAACTGCCACATCATTTTCAGATAACGTTCTTCCATCCGGAGATCTCTCTGTGTATTACATACAAAAAGACCAAATCCTTTTTCTTTTGCATGCGCCTCGATTCCCTGCAGCAGCATAACATAATACGGATTCGTCAGATTGGGGCAGAACACAACCAGAAGTTTCTCTCTTTTTGTCCCCTTTCTCGTTTTCCTTTTCGGCGGGACGTATCCCAGCTCTTTGGCAGCATTTTCTACTTTTTCCACAGTCTCTTTGGCAAATGACACATCATATTTTTTGTTCAGGATCATAGAAACCGTAGATTGTGATACTCCGGCAGCATGGGCAATATCTGTTGACGTAACCTTTTTCTTCATTCTCTCACCTCTGGCGGGGACAAACGCTCTACAGTTCTGTCCTTCCTTCAAGTGCCCGGAGAAGCGTCACTTCATCGATATACTCCAGATCTCCTCCGACCGGAACACCGCTTGCAATTCTGCTTACTTTAATTCCCGTCGGTTTGATCAGCTTACTGATATACATCGCTGTAGTCTCACCTTCCAGACTCGAATTCGTTGCAATGATCACTTCTTTTACATCTCCCTGCAGACGCCCGATCAGTTCCTTTAATTTGATATCTTCCGGACCTATCCCAAGCATCGGAGAGATTGCACCATGAAGCACATGATACACACCATTATATTTCCCTGTCTTTTCATATGCCGCAAGATCTCTTGTATTCTCAACCACCATGATCGTCTGATGATCACGGTTACTGTTACTGCAGATCGGGCACAGTTCCTGATCGGTAAGTGTATAACATTCTTTGCAATATTTTATATTCTCTCTGGCTTCCACCATCGTAGAAGCCAGTCTTTTTACATCATCAACCGGCATATGAATCAGATGGAACGCAAGTCTTGCCGCAGATTTTGCTCCGATTCCCGGAAGGCATGACAGTTCCTCAATCAATTTGCTCATCTGATTACTGTAATAATCCATAATTTTTAACTCCCTGTAAGAATCATTCTTTCCGGATCTTCTCTTAGAATAATCCCGGCATTCCGCCGCCCATGCCGCCGGTAAACTTAGACATTGCAGAAGTTGTCTCTGCGTCTACTTTCTCCAGTGCTTCATTGACTGCTGCCACAAGCAGATCTTCCAGCATCTCTACATCATCCGGATCTACTACTTCTTCATCCAGTTTTACTTTTAATATCTTCTTGCTTCCGGATACAGTTACTTCAACAGCACCGCCGCCTGCAGTTGCACTGAATTCTTTCGTCTCCATTTCCTTTGCCTGTTCTTCCATCTGACGCTGCATCTTCTGTGCCTGTTTCATCAGATTTGCCATATTTCCCGGCATCCCGCCTCCTGGGAATCCTCCTCTTTTTGCCATGATAATATCCTCCTATTCGTCTTCTACAGTAATTTCCATATTGATCAGATTCTCCAGATCCACAAAGTGATCCTCGAATCTGCGTCCTGCCTCCATCTGGCGGACGTCTATCTCTACTTTTTTACCGATCTTCTGCTCGATCAACGACTGGATCTCTTCTTTGTGATCCGGCGTCGCAACTGCACTGGCACTCAGTTCATCCGGCAGCACGATCAGAAGCCGGTTGCCTTCTCCGGCACTTAATCTCGCTTTTTTCAGATATGTGCGGAGCATCGGGGAAGCCTCATTGATGATCATCCGGAAATCTTTTGCCACCGCTTTCACGTCTTCATTTAATGCCTGCGGAAGTTCCGGTTTCGGCTTCGGTGCCGCTGCTTCTTTTGCATCGGATGCATACACAACACGCTCCCTGACCGGTGCTTCCCACGCTCCGTCCTCCAGCTGTTTTTCAATCGCACGGATGCGGTCCAGCAGGGCGTCCTTATTCTGATCCATTGCCGGACGGCATAATTTGATCAGGGTTACTTCCAGCAGAACCCTCTTCTGTGTCGCATATTTCAATTGATTCGTCAGATCCGAAAAAATGCGGATGTAGCGGATCAGTGTATCACTGTCAATCATCTGTGCTTCTTCTTTTAACAGTGCCAGATTCTCCGATGATACATCCAGTACATCTTCCATATCATCCGAGCTCTTCACCAGAAGCAGATTCCTCAGATACCATGTGAAATCTGCCGCCAGCTGAGACAATTCTCTTCCCTGCATTACCAGCTCATCTACCGTCTCGATCACCTGATGTACATCCATCGCAAGCAGCTGTCTTAACAGCCGGCTGAATACTTCCGTATCCACCGCTCCCAGCACTTCCAATACATGATCATATGTCAGTGTCTCATTCATATAGAATGCCACACACTGATCCAGAAGGCTCAGTGAATCCCTCATAGAGCCATCCGCCATCTTTGCGATATAGCGGACCGCCTTATCTTCCACATCCCATCCTTCTTTATCGATCAGTTCACGCAATCTCGCTGCGATCGTCTCAATGGAAATTCTTTTAAAATCATATCGCTGGCATCGGCTCAAGATCGTAATCGGAATCTTGTGTGCCTCCGTTGTCGCAAGAATAAATATAACATATTCCGGAGGTTCTTCCAATGTTTTTAACAATGCATTGAATGCGCCGATCGACAGCATATGCACCTCATCAATAATATATACTTTATATTTCCCTTCTGTCGGGCGATATGTGACCTCTTCACGGATCTCACGGATGTTGTCCACACCATTATTAGATGCCGCATCAATCTCGATCACATTCATCGATGTACCAGCTGCGATCGACCGGCACATTGCGCACTCCCCGCACGGGCTTCCATCTACCGGATGTTCGCAGTTGACTGCTTTCGCAAATATCTTCGCAACGGTTGTCTTTCCGGTTCCTCTGGTCCCGCAGAACAAATATGCATGTCCGATACGATCTGCATTGATCTGGTTCTTCAATGTCCGGACGATCGCATCCTGTCCTTTTACATCTTCGAATTCATCCGGACGAAACTTACGGTATAATGCCGTATATGACATTCTTTACACTCCTTGTCTAAATGGAGATCCTGCTCAGTCTCCGCATCTATTCATCACCGAAGCTGATACCAATGGTCTTTGCCTCGTCAATGATCGATGCTTTTGGATCTACATATTTTAGTTTTCCGGCAACTTCTGACAATGGCACGCGGATAATCTCCTGATTTCTAGTCCCTACCATACATCCGAAATCACCTTCCAAAATTGCTCTCGAAGCTTCTGCACCAAGTCTTGTTGCAAGTACACGGTCATATGCACACGGAGAGCCGCCTCTTTGTGTATGTCCGGGAACTGTGATCCTTACTTCTTTATCTGTCTTTTCCTGAATCTTCTCAGCAAGTTCATATGCAACAGAAGGATATTTCTTCTTTGCTTTTTTCTCTTTTAATTCTTTCTTTGAAAGTGCTGCATCTTCTTTTGAAATTGCACCTTCGGCAACAGCAATAATTGTAAATCTCTTCCCTGCTTTGCCGCGTTTTTCAATTGCGTCAACCACTGAATTGATATCGTATGGCATCTCCGGAAGAAGAATAATATCGGCACCACCGGCAATTCCTGCATGAAGTGTGACCCATCCTACTTTATGTCCCATTACTTCCACGATAAATACACGGCTGTGAGATGTCGCTGTTGTATGGATCTTATCAATCGTATCTGTTGCAATATCTACTGCACTCTGGAATCCGAACGTCATATCTGTTCCCCAGAGATCATTATCGATCGTCTTCGGGAGTGTTACCACATTAAGTCCTTCTTCTCTCAGCATATTGGCTGATTTGTGTGTTCCATTCCCTCCCAGAATTACCAGGCAGTCCAGATTCAACTTGTGATATGTGTGTTTCATCGCCTCTACTTTGTCAATTCCGTCCTTATCCGGTACTCTCATCAACTTAAACGGCTGTCTGGATGTTCCCAGGATCGTTCCGCCAAGTGTCAGGATTCCTGAAAAATCTTTTGACGTAAGCATCTTAAAATTCGAATAGATCAAACCCTTATATCCATCCTGAAATCCATAAATCTCTACATCATCCCTTTTTGAAACAAGCCCCTTTACGACGCCTCTCATTGCTGCATTCAGTGCCTGGCAGTCGCCGCCACTTGTAAGCATTCCAATTCTTAACATATATCTGCTCCTTTCTATATTGCCTGTGTATTCGTTTATTCTGCACCATATAGAATTTCCGGTTTAGAAAAGTCCTACCTATGAGCTTACCCACTTTCTGTATACAATACCAGTAAAATTATAACTTATTTTTATGGCCGAGACAATACGAGACAGATGTTTTTTCATCCGGCTCACTCCTGTTGACAAAAATTCCCCTGTCTCTTTTTCAAAAACGTGTTATAATACATGTGGAAAATTTGTGTAGAAAGCAGGTAGTATTGTGGATAAATTAGATATAAAATTATGGACACTTGCGTCCAAAGGGCAGATCGTTCCTGACCGTTCATTACTAAAAACACCGGAACAGATTGAAATGATTAAAAAAAGTGCAGCGTTGAACACCGCAGTTCTCGATCATGTAGCTGCTCATATTCACGCAGGAATGAGCACTGCCGAGATCGATAAACTGGTGTATGATTTTACAACAGAGCATGGCGGGATTCCTGCGCCTCTGAATTATGAAGGATTCCCAAAAAGCGTGTGCACTTCTATCAACAACGTTATCTGCCACGGCATCCCAAGTGAACACGAGATCCTGATCGATGGCGATATCATCAATGTTGATGTATCTACTATCTTAAACGGCTATTTTTCCGATGCATCCCGTATGTTCACGATCGGTGAGGTATCTCCGGAAGCAGAACGTATCGTCCGTGTCACAAAAGAGTGCGTGGAACTCGGCCTCAAAGCTGCAAAACCATGGGGACATCTCGGAGACATTGCTTATGCGATCAATTCCCACGCACAGGAAAACGGATATTCTGTCGTAGAAGAGATCGGCGGTCATGGAATCGGTCTGGAATTCCATGAGGAACCATTTGTAAGTTATGTTACTCCAAAGGGCAGCGAGATGGTTCTGGTCCCAGGTATGATGTTCACGATTGAACCAATGATCAATCAGGGATCTCCGGAATTCTATGTAGACGAAGACAACGGCTGGACCGTTTATACAGATGACGACGGTCTTTCTGCCCAGATTGAATATATGGTTCTTATCAAAGAAGACGGAGTAGAAGTTCTTACAAAATAACACAGAGAACCTGCCGCAGGCAACTCCATTTTTTGCATACTCAGGTATAAAAAAAGATTATCGGAAAGGACAGTTCCTTTTCCGGTAATCTTTTTTATCTCCACTTTACAGAATATACAGCCAGTCATGCTCCTCTTCATTCCGCATTCCCAGCACCAATGCCGAATGCGGTCCCATATTTGCAACCACTTCGCCATCTTCCACCAGATATTCCTCATACTCTGTTGTATATCCGTCTTTGTAAGAATACAGCAGACGTTTCATACGACATTTCGCCGGAATCTCAGCCTCCCATACAGGAACTTTCACTTCCGTACGTTCGCTGCGGTTATTGATCACGATGACGATCCGATCATTGCCTTTGAACCTTGCATAAGACAGGACATTCTCTTCTCCGCCAAGAATCTTCAGAGAACCGGTTCTAAGTGCCGGATGCTCTTTGTGGATGCGGATCGCTTCTTTGTGAAACGCAATCAGTTCATAGTCTTCACGTCCCCACGGATAGGTCCTTCTGTTATCCGGATCCGTAAATCCACAGACACCCGCCTCATCACCATAATATATGGTCGGTGCTCCGACCCATGTCATCTGCATGACAACCGCTTCACGCATAACCGCTTTATTTACATATTCATTTGCGGCTTCCGGTCCCAGATGTTCTACACGGCCAACCATGTGGTTCGTTCTCGTAAGGAATCTCGAATGATCATGGTTCGAAAGTTCGTTCATCGCTACCTGCAGTGAAGGGGTCAGCATATTCGACATATGATGTGCCATCGACCCGATAAAGTTATCGATGTTACCGAGAAGTTCTTCTCTGGCCTCATCACTGTGCTTTTCCATTCCTGTCAGAAACCATGTGATCGGCTCCATGAATGCATCATAGTTCATGACGGTATCCCACTCGTCACCTTTAAGCCAGTCGCTCGGATCCCCGTAATGTTCCGCAAGGATCAGTGCACTCGGATTCGCATCTTTCACGGCTGTTCTGAATTTCTTCCAGAAATCATGGTTATATTCATTGCTGCGTCCCAGATCTGCTGCCACATCCAGACGCCATCCATCTACATTATACGGCGGTGATACCCATTTCCGCCCGATATATAAGATATAATTTTCCAGCTTTACAGAATCTTCATAATTCAGTTTCGGCAAAGTATCATGTCCCCACCAGCCATCATAATTACCATTATACGGCCAGTTCTCTGGTTCTTCTTTGAAGAAACGGAAGTAGCTTCTGTACGGACTGTCTGCCGATATATAAGCACCCGGTTCATAATCTTTTTCGCCTTCGTATATTCTCTCACGGTCCATCCACTTATTGAAAGAACCGCAATGGTTGAATACGCCGTCCAGAATCACTTTCATACCACGACGGTGTAATTCTTCTACCAGCTTAATGAATAACTCATTACTTGCTTCCAGGTTCTTAAGACCTGTCGTGCGTTTTTTATACTTCGTTGCCTGACTGTTGTCCGTCACACCATCCGGAAGCACCTCACCTCCGTCATCTACGATCTTCCCATAATGCGGATCAATATAATCATAATCCTGGATATCGTATTTATGGTTCGACGGTGACACAAATAATGGATTAAAATATACAACTTCTACACCCAGCTCCTGCAGATAATCAAGTTTATCCATGACTCCCTGCAGATCCCCGCCGTAGAATTCTCTTACACCCATGTTCGCCGGATATTTATCCCAGTTCGTTACTCTCCGGGAATAATCTCCGATATAGTAATACTCGTTCGTCTCTACATCATTTGACTTATCTCCGTTATAAAAGCGGTCTGTAAATATCTGATACATAACCGCTCCCTTTGCCCAGTCCGGTGTGGAAAATCCGGGTACTACAACAAAGTTATAATACTCCAGGATCTCGCGAGAGATTCCACATCGTCCATAATAATATTTTTCTGTTCCAGACTGCACTTCGAAACAATATCTGAAAGGCTCTGCCCCTAGACGCACTTCAAACGTATAATAATCAAATTCTCCCTGTGTGCATTCTTTTTCCATTACATATGTGTCAGCCGATGTCACAAGCCCTACTCTGTCTGCATCATCCTTCGCCGTACGGAACCGGAACGTTACCAGTTCATTCTCCTTCGGTTCAGGGGGATATACATACCCTTCTGTTCCATCGCAAAATAAAGCCGCCTTATTCATATAACTAACACCTCTCTCATTTTTTGTTTCCGGAAAGGAAAGCTCTTCCTCCTAGTCCTCCGATACATCTTCCGGAAACAGCGCTTCAAATTCTTCCCGGGAAATCTTTTCTTTTTCCAGCAGAAGGTCTGCGCATGTATGCAGAACATCGTCATATTTTCTAATGATATGTCTTGCTCTGTCATAACATTCATCAATAATTCTCTTTACTTCCTGGTCGATTACAGTAGCCACACCCTCTCCGTAGCCTCTTGCTGTATGCGCCAGATCACGTCCGATGAACACCTCATTGTTGTCATCATCATAGTTGATCAGCCCGACTGCTTCCGACATACCGAACTTTGTAACCATGGATTTTGCCAGACCGGTTGCCTGTTTGATATCCTGGGATGCACCGGTTGTGATATCATCAAATACTTCTTCTTCGGCTACACGTCCACCGAGTGATACCGTAATATCCTGAAGCATCTTTCCTTTTGTATTAAACATCTCATCCTTTTCCGGAAGCGGCATCGTATATCCTCCCGCACTTCCTGTCGGGATGATCGAAACACTGTATACAGGTCCCACATCCGGGAGTACATGGAACAGGATTGCATGCCCTGCTTCATGAAATGCTGTGATTCTCTTCTCTTTTTCGGAAATGACACGGCTCTTCTTCTCTGCACCGATTCCGACTTTTACAAATGCTTTCTTAATATCATCCTGTTTTAAGAATACTCTGTTATCCTTCGCTGCAAGAATTGCTGCCTCGTTCAGAAGATTTTCCAGATCTGCACCTGTAAATCCTGCTGTTGTCTGTGCGATCTGCTGCAGATTGATCTCCTCACTCAGTGGTTTGCCTTTCGCATGAACCTTAAGGATCTCCTCACGCCCTTTGATATCAGGTCTTCCAACCATAACCTTGCGGTCGAATCGTCCCGGACGAAGGATTGCCGGATCAAGGATGTCTACTCGGTTGGTTGCAGCCATCACGATGATACCTTCATTGACACCAAAACCATCCATCTCTACAAGTAACTGGTTCAGTGTCTGCTCACGCTCGTCATGTCCGCCGCCCATTCCGGTTCCACGGCGTCTTGCAACTGCATCGATCTCATCGATAAAGATGATACAAGGTGCATTCTTCTTAGCCTCCTCGAACAGGTCTCTGACACGGGATGCACCGACACCGACAAACATTTCCACAAAATCCGAACCGGAGATCGTAAAGAACGGAACTCCCGCTTCTCCGGCAACTGCCTTCGCAAGCAGTGTCTTACCGGTTCCCGGAGGGCCTACCAGCAACACGCCTTTCGGGATTCTTGCTCCCACCTGGATATATTTCTTCGGAGATTTCAGGAAATCAACAATCTCCTCCAGTTCCTCTTTCTCTTCTTCCAGACCTGCCACCTGGGCAAATGTCACTTTCTTGTCACGGTCTGTACTCAGTCTTGCACGGCTCTTTCCAAAATTCATTGCTTTCGAATTCGCACCGCCGCCCTGCCGGTTCATCAGACCGAAGAGCAGGAAAACTCCGCCCAGTGTAAGAATAACCGGCAGAAATGTGGTTGCTGCCCAGCTGTCCTGCGGGATATCCGGCATCGTATACTCCACATTCTGTTCTTTCAGATAATCCTGGATCTCGTTAACATCAGAAACATACAGATATCTGATCTTATCGGAATCGTCGTCTCCCTTCAACGTAATCTCTACACGTCCTGTCGGAACACTCTTATTCTGATTCACTTCTACCGACTCGATCTTGTCATTCTGAACCAACTGTTGGAAATTCTTCCAGGTAATCTCTTTTTCTCGTTGATCGAACTGATTGGTAAACCATAGTGCTGCGAACAAAAATATGACAAACACCAGAAATACAGCACCGTTCAGTCCTCTCGCTTTCTTATTATCCAATTTTCAGGCTCCTTTCTTGTGACGCGCCTATTCTACGCCCTCTACTACTCCGATAAACGGAAGGTTTCTATATCTCTGAGCGTAATCCAGACCATATCCCACAACAAATTCGTCCGGGATATTGAATCCGACATAATCTACTTTTACATCTTTTACTCTTCTTTCCGGTTTGTCCAGAAGCGTACAAAGCTTCATACTCTTTGGTTTTCTCTTAGCCAGGATATCCATCAGATAATATAATGTTCTTCCTGAATCAATGATATCCTCTACGATCAGCACATCTTTTCCTTCCAGTGTCTCATCTAAGTCTTTGGCGATCTTAACGACACCGCTTGACTTTGTTCCGTCACCGTAGCTGCTGACACTCATAAAATCCATAGATACCGGAACGGTGATTCTCTTTGCCAGTTCACACATAAAGAACACTCCGCCCTTTAACACGCAGATCAGATGCACCTGCTTTCCCGCATAATCTTTGCTGATCTGTTCTCCAAGTTCTTTGATCCTCTTTGCAACATCCTCTTCAGGAACTAATACTTTAACTGTCTCTGCCATCTTCTTCTCCTCCGTTAAATTCTATTTCCAAAATCCTTTTGGTCTTATCTGTAATCTGATACGCCTGGTTCTGTCTGTATCCGATAATCCACAGAATGTGACTGCCATCTGCTGCCAGCCAGATCTTATCTCTGTCTTCCCGCGGAATCTTCGCATTGATAAAATACTTCTTCAGACTCTGCGTTCCGCCATTTCTGTCGATTGTGATATAGTCACCGGGCTCTTTATGTCTTATTTTTACAGTGCTCTTAATTATATCATAGTCAAACCATTTCGTGTAGGTTTTTTTAGGAAATGCGCCTGTTTCCGCCGTTTGTTCAAACATCCGCATATGCACTCCCGGTTCATTGCCGGCGTCCTCTTTTTCTCCTGTTTTGAGATCCGATCTGTCAAGCAGGATTCCATCATAACATTTTTCCGCAGTCATTTTATAAGGAAGGCTGATCTTTCTTCCGGTCTGAAGCAGTGCCAGATCTTCGATCAGTCTTACATGCACCTGCTCGATATCTTTTCTGCGCCCCGCCAGTTCACATAGCAGCGCATGAATCAGGAACGAACGTACAGTCTTATCGACATCCCGGAATAATTCCTCTTTGATCAGCAGTTCCGGAACGTTTTCACGTTCTTCATGCAGATCTTCTGCACTCCCACACAGCCGCTTTTCCACATATCGCTCCCTGCATTTTTGCACTTCCTGTTCCATAAACGCCCACACTGCACGCATCTGTTCCATCGTCTCGGACATATGCATGACCGCCTGCGGATTGACCTCTTGTTCGAGATAGGGAATCACATGATTCCGGATCCGGTTTCTCGTATAGTGATCTTCCAGATTCGTCTCATCCGTACAATAACTGATTCCCTTTTCCTGTAAAAATGCTTCAATCTCACATCTCTGCACACAGAGAAGCGGACGGATATACCGGACGGTATCTCCTTCTGCCGGGCTGATACCGCCAAGTCCACGCAGGCCGCATCCGCGGCTTAAGTTCCACAAAAGCGTCTCCGCATTATCATTTTGGTGATGCGCCAGCGCAATCTTTGTACCGTTTTTCTCTTTGCACACCTTTTCAAATATCTGCCGCCTGACATTCCTGCCCGCCTCTTCCAGCGTCAGGCCCTGTTCTTTTGCATACTGCTCCACATTCTCATGAAATGCCAGATACCTGACCCCGAGTTGTCTGCATAGTGCCTTTACATATCTCTCATCGGCATCTGCACTGTCACCGCGGATCCCATGATGGATATGCACCACCGTCAGTTCCAATGGCATCTCATTTTTAAATTCTTTTAACATGAAAAGAAGGCATACGGAGTCTGCGCCTCCAGATACGCCTGTGATTACATGATCATTCTCCTGTAACATATGGTATTTTTCCACATATGCTTTCACCCGTTGATACATTCCGGCCTTCCTTTTCCTTTATTCTGTCTGTATAAATTCTTCCTGCCCGGTCCTTGATCTTCCACTCACCGGTATGGCAAATATATAAGCTATATATAAATTAAATATATAAAATTTCTTATAGAAAGTCAACTTAAGCCCCATATTCCAATCACCAGCACCGTCATATCATCCATCGGCATCCCGCCGGAACTTTTCAACACCTGACTTAAGATTCCGCGGGCAAATTCCGTCGGATTGACAATATCCGTCTCCCGGATGAATTCCACTAATTTTTCTTCCTGTGCACCTTCAGGCAGGGCATCCATCACGCCATCTGTCACCATGATCACATATTCTCCCGATTCCAGATTCCGCTCTTCCCTGTCCAGTTCTATATTCTGTACAACACCGATCGGAAGTGTCGTCGACTCGATTTTTTCAACTTCTTTCTTCCTCTTAATAAAAGTCGCCGAGGCTCCGGCCTTTACAAATTCACAACTTCCCTGATACAGATCAAACAGGCAGACATCCAATGTACAGAACTTCACTTCTTCCCGTCCTGTCACCAGCGCCGTATTCATCATCTGCACCGCTGTCTCTACCGGAAATCCCGCTTCCAGCAACTCTTCCAGCATCTCCACCACCATTGTACTGTCCCGGAATGCTTCCTCTCCGGAACCCATGCCATCCGAAAGCGCAACTCCTTTGCGTCCGCCCGGAAGATCCTTCATCAGAAACGTATCTCCCGATATCTCTTCCAGTCCTTTTCCGATCCTCGCAACACCCTGCAGTGTCTGAAACTTTGCTCCCTCCATACAGGCAATGGTGCCATATTCTTCTCCGATCACAAGCCTTTCCCCCTGTCTCGGAATCATCGTTCTTCCTATACATTTTCCCACCAGAAACGCAACATCTTTTGCAAGGACGACCCGTCCTTTCATGGCTTTTACCGTCAGATGGACTTCGTATTTTCCCTGCTGTGTCATGTAAAACACAACCGAAAGCAGCTTCACATTTTCTTTTTTCAGCGCTGCCTTTATACGCTTCTCCAAATGGTCATCCTGGAAGATCCCGGCATCCAGTTCCCTGGTTGTATACTGTATCATTTTAGCGAAGCTCGTAAGTTGTCTTGCATACCCCTCTCTTGCCTGCACCAGTCTGTGATTCCACATCAGGATCTGCTTGGCATTCTCGAATTCTTCCAGACTTTCTCTTAAGAAACGTGGTGCAAACAGACACTGTCTCTTCAGCCTGCGTTTTAATTCCATATTCAGTTCTGCACCATATTCTTCTGCCGCACACAGGATCTCATACATCATCTGATAAGTCACCGAGTGCTTTTCTCCCAGACATTCTCCCCGCCGTTCACAGCCTGCACAGACATTCCCTGTCACCTTTTCAAACATTTCATCAATTTCTTCTCTGGACAAGGTTCCTTTGTATGCCTCCATATTCAGAAATGTTTTGGATAAATGCTGCAATGAATCGGCAAATTTGTCCATCTGTATCACATATGGATTTACAAATATTTCCTGTTCCTTTATCTTTGCCAATTTTGTCGTTCCCCTTTCTTCTGAATACATGACGGAAAAAAGCTTCAGGAATCTCTTCCTGAAGCTTATCATTCGTCTTTTATAGTCTTATTTCGATTTAAAAACAATCTCGTTGTCATGTACCAGACCCAGCTTTTCTTTCGCTACATCTTCTACATATTTATCCGTTCCAACGTATTTTTCCAGTTCTTTAATCTCTTTTTCCCGATCGTGTTCCGCCTGGATCTGCTCTTTTAATTCCGTCTCCTGCGCCTGATACTCCCTGTTCTTTGCCTTTAATGTCATACTGTTTGCAGACACCATAACTGTCAACATAAGAACAACTGCGCTGATCGCCAACACACTTCTCTTATGATTCTGAGAGCGCTTGCGCTGCCGTCTTCTGCGGTTTCTCTGCTTTACATCATTCATATTAATTTACTCACCCTTGCCGGCAGCCCTGCCGTTTCACTCACCTGTTAATTATTTTTATTCTATCTTTTTTCCCCGGGTTTTTCAAGTGTTTCGGTAAAAAATCTGCTATGCCGCCGTACAATTTTCCGACAAATTTTCCCCGTAATCGCAAGAAAAACTGACATAATGATCCCGCCGATTCCAACACCTAGTATGAAATACCACCGCACACTACCACTGCTTGTGTAGTAAATCTGCACAAACAAAAAAATCGCGGTTCCGATCCAATAGATCAGATCCTCCAGTTCAATAACCCAATGAGCATGGTGTACCACTTCCCGCAGGCAGCTGATACAACGGTATGCAAGACGTACGATTGCTCCGGCCAGGATCGCCAGCAGAAATATGAACAGTTCTTTTCCTATCCCCATCTTACATTTCACCTTATTTTCCTTATTCCTCATGACATTCCCGGTTCTCCGGCAGATCACCGGAATAACTTTTCAAAAAGACTTCCTGCCTGCTTTGCTGTCGAATGGATATCCGAATATGAGATACTGTCAATGTTTCCCGACAGATCGATCTCTCCCTTTTCAAGATTCACACGGTTCACATGCAGATCCGTTCCTCTCACCATCAGCATTCCCTGCTCTGTCTCCAGCAATATCTCATTCAGATTAAAAGACAGCACATCCAGAACACCTGTCACCAGTCCTGCCTTCCGGTTATTCAATATCAGTTTATGGTTTTTCTGTGCTGCTACCGTCTCCAAAACTATCACAACCTTTCTTACTAATCATATGAAAAGGAAATCGAAATTATGACTTTTCACATAATTATGCAAGAAAGGTTGTGATGATCCCCGCCGCTTTTTCACCGGCCATTAATAAGGTTTATAAATATTTGAAAAGGTCTCCTGCCTCTTCTTTTTTCGTTGTATCTTTAATATCAAGAACTTCTACTTTTACGGTTCTTGTTCCGAACTGGATCTCTATGATATCTCCTGGTTTTACTTTTACAGACGCCTTGGCCGGTTTATCATTTACCAGTACACGGCCGGCATCGCAGGCTTCATTCGCAACCGTCCGGCGTTTGATCAATCTGGATACTTTTAAAAATTTGTCTAATCTCATCTATCTGTTCTCCTGTATACTTTACTGTCAGCCGGTTCTTTCGAACGCATAATGCTAAAAAACCGAAGAGTATCAGGACACTCTCCGGCATAAATCCTTTCGGATAAATATTACAAATTCAGACTACTCGTTGATAGCATCTTTTAATGCTTTACCAGCTTTGAACTTTGGTGCTTTGCAAGCTGCAATCTTCATAGTCTCGCCTGTCTGAGGATTTCTTCCTTCTCTCTCAGCTCTCATGCTTACTTCAAAAGTACCAAATCCAACAACCTGTACTTTATGCTCTTTCTTTAATTCATCTGTTACAACATCAACGAATGCTTTTAAAGCTTTCTCGGAATCTTTCTTTGATAATTCTGCCTGGTCAGCGATTGCTGCGATCAGTTCTGTTTTGTTCATGGATATATCCTCCTCTTATTTACATTTAGAATTCACAATTTCGATTCTTTTTATACAAAGTCACTGTCCATACCCCGTCATATGACATGCCTTTATGTACTGTTATACCTGTTTTCATACGGAATGTCAAGGTAAATCCCCTGTTTTCCCTGTATTTTCAAGGTTTTCCGGCATTTTCAGGTGCCCTCAGAGTTCAAATCCAAACAGCTCTTTTAAAAACATTTTTTTCTCTTCTGTCTGCTTTATTGCAGTCTTTAGTTTCTCTGTATTTTTTACCGATATCCACGCTTTATTCATGCAATAGTATGAATTTGCAATTTTCCAGAACTTTTCCGGATAAATCAGACGGATTTTCAAATATTCTGTTTCGCTTCTGGTAAGTGGGTGGATTGCAGAATACGCATTCAGCATGCCATCTCCGAGCCGGAGCTTCCACCCGCTTTTCTCCATTACTTTTCTGAGAAAATAGTACAGATCCTCTACCTGGATATCCCGATGGAATTTTTCAAAATTCATTGTCGCGATTCCTTCTCTTGTCATGATGATATTATGGTAATTATACTCTCCGTGCGTCATACCGGAACGGTTCATCTCTTCCTGATACAATTGTTCATAATCCGACTGTTCCAGTTCGCATACCGCTGCTTCTGCCCACTGATACATCAGTTCAAACTGCTGCAAAAATGCAAATTCAAATTCCCCTTTCGGGACAGCTTTTCTGACAAACTGCCGTACTTTTTTTAACTCCCGGTTATGCCGTCTGTATTTTTCACCGGTCTTAATCCCTTCTGTAATCCCATACTCCAGTTCATGCCTCATAACAGTATGTAATTTCGCCAGATTCCCGGCCGCTTCTAATATTTCCCTGGTCTTTTTTATGTCGCATTCACGGCCTGCATACCATTTTTTCAGCATATACCGGTCACCATTATCCAACGAAGAGATATATTCACCGTTCCGGTTCGCTATCATATAATCGATCTGATGCTCTCCTTGTTCATAAAGCCAGGTATAAAGTTCGCATAACGCAGGGATTCTTTTTTCGGATGTTGTAACTTCCTTCAAAAGGAATACCCCTTTGTTCGTTTCGCATAAAACAGCACCTCTGACTTTACGGGTGCTGTTTACTTCTATATCATATTGTTCCAGTATTTTTTGTTCAAATTCCTGCATTTATATTCCCCGCGCTTTACACTTGATATTCTTTTTAAATGTATGTGGGAAATATAAAAAATATTCACTGCTGTTATACTTCTTTATCCGTGGAAATATAATTCAACAGCGTCTCTCTCGTATTCATTTCCGGATTCTCGATCACAAGGTTCAATAATTCGTTTAACTTTTCCCCGATCTCTTTTCCCGGCTTCATTCCTGCCCGGATCAGATCTCTGCCGGTCACAGCTAATTCTTTTAACGATACACACTGCCCTTTTTCTATAATCTCTGCATATGTCTGTTCTACTTCATCCAGATTTTTTAATTTTTCTGCCCTCCGGTACTCACTTTGCGCCAGAACATCTGCTCTTCTGACTTCCATATAATATGGGAAAATATCTTCGCCGATCTTATTCATTGCTCTTCTGACATTCTTCGGCACGGCCGGCATGCGGTAATCATGATTCAGCACAAGTCTTGTAACCTTATGCAGCGTATCATTATCGAATTTTAATCTCCGGAGTACTTCTTTCGCAATGCGCTCACTTCCCAATGCATGCATTTTAAAATGCGCAACGCCGTCTTCATCCATAGTTTTGTATTCCGGTTTTCCTGTATCATGCAGTAACATTGTCAATCTTAAGATCTTATCATTGCGGACATTCATCATCGCATGAATGGTATGTTCCCCGACGGTATACATATGATGCGGTGTCTCCTGCTCTGTCTCCATCATCCGGTCAAATTCCGGCAAAAATATCTTCGTAATTCCAAGTTCATAGGCAGTTCTTATCAGTTCCGGCCGGTCAGATGTCAGCATCTTCACCAGCTCTACCTGTATCCTCTCCGCACTGATATTTTCCAGTGTCGGCGCAAGAAGCTTCATTCCTTCTTTCGTCTCCTCATCAATCTCAAATCCAAGCTGTGCCGCAAATCTGACGCCTCTTAAAATCCGGAGTGCATCTTCCGAGAAACGTTCCCTGGCATTTCCCACACAGCGGATCATATGCTTTTCCAGATCCTGCATTCCTCCAAAGATATCTACGATCCCATCCTTGTCATTGTATGCCATAGCATTGATCGTAAAGTCTCGTCTGAGCAGGTCTTCCTTCAGATTCCTTGTAAATGTCACTTCTTTCGGATGTCTGCTGTCCTCATATTTTCCATCGATTCTGTACGTCGTAACTTCGTAACCCTCATGATTCAGAAGTACAGTTATCGTCCCATGTTCAATTCCGGTATCAAATGTTTTGTCGAATAATGCCTTTGTCTCTTCCGGCATCGCCGATGTTGTAATATCCCAGTCGCCCGGTTCTCTGCCAAGGATGGAATCTCTGACACATCCTCCGACTGCATATGCTTCAAATCCATGCAACTGTAAGGTATGAATGATAAACTGTACATCATCCGGTAATTTTATATTAAAGTTATTCACAAATATTTCCTCCGTTTATCCACGTTATCAACATTCTATATCATACCATATTTTTGCCTGTGTCTGTGGATGAAAATAGACGGTGGATTTTTTAATCCACCGTCCATCTTTATAATCCGTTTATTCTTAATATGATTTACCCCAGTAAGCCATGTGTTTCGCAGGTTTTCCGCAATAAATACATTTATCGGAAATGAATTCTTCATCTTCGATCAGACATCTTGTAGCAGCTCCGCCTGTGCTGTATTTTACTTCTCCTTCACATTCCGGATCTCCACACCAGCATGCTTTTACGAATCCGCGATTGGCTTTGAACTTCTCAACCATCTCATCCATTGTTGTAGCTGTATCGATATGACTGTTCAGGAATTCTTCTGCTCTGTTGTACATATCCTGCTGTTCCTGCTCTAAGATCTCGCGCAGTTTTACTGCAATCTCATCGAGAGATACAACGATCTTCTCACGGTTGTCACGACGTACCACAACAACCTGGTTCTTCTCGATATCCTTTGGTCCGATCTCGATACGTGTTGGGATACCAAGGATCTCCTGCTCAGAGAATTTCCATCCTGTACTCTTATCAGAATCATCGATCTTCACTCTGTATCCTGCTTTTTTCAGTTCGTCAAGCAGTGCATAAGATCTGTCAAGTACACCTTCTTTGTGCTGGGCGATTGGAATGATTCTACATTCAACCGGTGCTACGTGTGGTGGCAGTACCAGTCCGTCATCGTCGCCGTGAACCATGATCAGGGCTCCGATACTTCTTGTTGACCATCCCCATGATGTCTCATACGCACTGTGCAGTTCATTGTTCTTATCTACATATTTGATTCCGAATGCATCCGGGAATCCGTTTCCGAAGAAATGGCTTGTCGCAGACTGAAGTGCTTTTCCGTCATGCATCAGTGCTTCGATCGTGTATGTGTCTTCTGCTCCGGCGAATTTCTCGTGTTCTGCCTTTCTTCCTGCTACGAATGGGATAGCCATTGTCTCTTTATAGCAATCCTTATAAACTTCCCACATCTGGATTGTTCTTTCTTCAGCTTCTTCATATGTTGCATGAAGTGTGTGACCTTCCTGCCATAAGAATTCTCTTGAACGGAGGAATGGTCTTGTTGTCTTCTCCCAACGGAGAACGGAGTTCCACTGGTTCCATACCTTTGGAAGATCTCTGTATGATTTTACAGTCTTTGCCCAGAGGTCACAGAACAATGTCTCTGATGTAGGGCGTACGCATAATCTTTCCTGCAGTCTTTCCATTCCACCATGTGTTACCCATGCAACTTCCGGTGCGAATCCTTCTACGTGATCAGCTTCTTTTTCCAGAAGTGATTCCGGAATCAGTACTGGCAGGTATACATTCTCAACTCCTGTTTCTTTAAAACGTCTGTCCAGATCTGACTGGATCAGTTCCCAGATCGCATAACCATTCGGTAAGTAGTTCATGCATCCTTTTACGCTTGAATAATCACAAAGATTTGCTTCACGTACAACGTCTGTGTACCACTGTGCGAAATCTTCGTCACGAGATGTAATGTTTTTGACTAATTTTTCCTTTGCCATGTTTCTCTTCTCCTTTTCAATTTTGGTGGAATCCTTATTCCACGTTATTTTTTTGCCGGGAGTTCCGCAACCTGGCACAAAAAACGCCGGGCCTTTCGACTCCCCGAAAAAGGGACCGAAAAGCTCGGCGGTACCACCCTAGTTAACTGCGACCCTTTCGCAGCTCTCTTCATTGGCCGTTAACGCCGGCTGACACGCTGCACTTTCATACAGTGGCTCCAGGACCGGTTCCATGTGATGAACAGCAGATATCTCACACCATATGATATCCTCTCTGCAGCTGGATTCCCATGTACTAATTCCCTTCATCGCCATAAAAAATGTTGAATTGTCAATTATTTTAATCCATGAGGTATGTTTTGTCAAGAAAGTGTTTTCACAATTTTTTGCGAAAATTACACATATTTATTATCAATACATCTTCCGCGGTCTGGCCGTTATATCAAAGTTCAACAACGTCACTGATGCCACCCGTTCTACATAGACCGCATAGATATCGCTGTCTCTTTCCAGGCTTTCTATATTCACGATTTTCTCACTCTTCAGCCGGTATGGCTGACTACGATTCCTCTTCTCAGGCTTTACAAAATAGAAATAATTCTGTCGACTTAATACCGTTCTTCGTTCTGGATACGGAAACTGCAGTCCATTCGGCACATTAATATTCCATGCATCTGCTGTCACTATCGTTGTTTCATCCGAATTACTTTTTCCTGACATTCCTTTCTCCAGAACCTGACGAATGTACCTCTCCAAAATACTCTGTGCTGCACTCCAGTCTCTCTTTCCAAAGTCTTCGGAATGCTGTCTGGAAAGGTCAGCTTCAACAGACACTGCTATCCCTGGGATTCCATAACTTGACGCCTCAAAAAGTGCTCCCATCGTCCCACTACAAGTCAGGCAAGTCCCAAGATTCTCTCCATAATTAATCCCGCTGACACAGAGATCCGGTTTCCTGTCCGCAAGTTCTAATACACCATGCGCCACCGCACGTGCTGGACTTCCATGCACTGCATACGCCCGAATTTCTCCATCATACATTTCCTCATACCAGAATTCCTCTCGCATTCTTTCCTGTACATCAATTTCCTCTATGATTCCGTCATCCGGACATCTAGGAAAAGAGCGCCCCATCCCAGTCTGCTGGGTATGAGGCGCTGCAATTAACACATCTCCTATCTTCGCAGCAGCCTGCGCTGCCGCATACAAGCCCGGACTATGAATCCCATCATCATTTGTAACCAAAATGAGTGGTCTGTTCTTCATAATCACCTATATCTTTCTGAATTCTATACTATTCAAATAATTCGTATGTCTTCTTCAATACTTCATCTGTATGTACAGTAATATCTTTATAAATAGGAATCATCTTCTTATACAGTTCTACATTTTCCGGATTTGGAACAAATGTATCCTGAATCTTAACCATTCCTTCTACTGCTTCTTCGAAACTTCCGTACACATCTGTAGCAACTGCCGCACAGATCGCAGAGCCAAGTCCGGCTGCTCCGTTAACCACATTTCTTACTGCCGGAAGATTGAATACATCAGCAAAAATCTGCATAAACAGATCACTGTTAGATCCACCGCCTGTGATAATAATCTTATCCAGAGTCACGCCGACTTCATTAACCATGTCTTCTGTATGTCCCTTGATCGTCATCGCAACAGCTTCCAGGATAGAACGATAAATATGTCCTCTGGTATGTCTTCCATCGAATCCGATCATAATACCTTTCTTATAGCGGGCATCTACAGGCGCCAGCCAGTCAAGAACTGTCATCAGTCCATCACTTCCTGCAGGAACTTTTTCAGCTTCCTCGCTCAGGAGTTCTTCTGCAGACATTCCTTTTTCTTTTGCCATCTGAATGTAGCTGTCACCAAGTACATCTCTGAACCAGCTTACTGTCCACATACCTCTGCGGATTCCGTTGCTGTCGTAGAAATATTTATTCGGTACACAAGAGAATTTCGGCCATGCATAAGATGTGCCTTTTAAATTCTCTTTCCCTTCCATCATAGCAGTTGTGTAAGTTCCAAGTGAAATGCATGCTGTTTTATCACCCATGCATCCGGTTCCGAGACCTTCAACAGCTTTATCATTCGATGTTGCAACAACCGGAACTCCCCGTGGAAGACCTGTTGCTTCGGCAGCCTCTTCTGTTACATATCCCAAAACATCTCCTGGCATTACCAGATCGAAGAGCATCTCTCTTGGCATTCCTGTTGCCTTGTATGCTTCCGGATCATCTGACCACTGCCATTTATCTACATCTACAGGCCATCCATATTCATAGTTGGCAACTGTATCTTTACGCTCTCCGGTTAATCTGTGTGTGATATATCCAGAAGAAGCTACGATATATTTTACATCTGGATTCACATGCTCATATGGCTGTGATACACGGATATCCATCCAACTCAACGCCGGCTGTGCAAGTGTTCCATCTTCTTTCAGATATGCTCTGCAGCAACGGATCGTACAAAGTCCGATTCCAAGGATGTCTTTTGGATCTCCTTCAAATTTATCCATACACTTTTTGGACGCTTTACAGATTGCATCCCACCAGTCATCATCCGGATGTTCTACATATCCCGGTTTTGGAAGGTCGTATGGGCGGAGCGGCTCTCTTGCCTCACATACAATATTTCCGACTATATCAAAGATCGTAATCTTTGCGCTCTGTGATCCTTCATCAATACCCATCAAATATTTTTTACTCATTGTTATCTACTCCTGTCTTACTCTGAAGTTACTGTCTGATTATCTTACCAGATATCCTCCGTCTACTACCAGCAATGTCCCATTTACATAATCTGCTGCTTTACTTGCAAGGAACACCATTGCTCCCATAAGATCCTGTCTTTCTCCCCAACGGTCTGCAGGAATGTGCTCTTTGATCTTAACGTATTTCGGATCGTCTTCATTTCCGCTTCCTGTTCCGGCTGTCATAGCTGTCTGGAAGTATCCAGGAGCGATACCATTTACTGTGATACCATATTTTCCAAGTTCATCTGCGTATGCTTTTGTAAGTCCCATAAGACCAGCTTTCATAGCTGCGTATGCAGGAGATCCAAGTCCTCCGAGGAATGAGAAGAGTGAGCAGATGTTAATGATTCTTCCGCTCTTCTGAGGAATCATATATTTAGCAACTGCATGGCTTAAGTCAAATGCACCTGTCAGGTTGATTGCGATCATTGGATCCCATTCTGCTCTGCCGAAATCAAGAACATCAGCGATCTTGCATATACCTGCACAGTTTACAAGAATATCGATGCTTCCGTATGTCTCTACACATTTCTCAGCAACTTTGTCACACATACCATCTTCTGTCAGATCTCCCTGCATGAATGTATATTTCACTCCGCAGTCCTCGATTAATTTCTTTGTTGTTCCGTCATCATCTACATAAGCAAATGTGAAGATGTTTGCTCCTGCTTTTGCAAGTGCCAGTGCAAATGCCTGTCCAAGTCCACTGTTTCCACCTGTAACAATTGCATTTTTACCCTTTAAAGAAAAGAAATCCATTGAAAAATCATTAATATTTAACATTATTTTTTACCTCCATTTTGTCCCAACATTTGTTTTTCTAAAACGTATTTCTCCATCTGCGCACAATGAAGAAACAAAAAAAAGAGAGAATTCCTTCTACCCACTTTCTGTAGGTAAAAGTTACTCTCTCTTCCGCTCTTTTAGTAACTGTCTATATTGTAAATCCAACGCCTAAATATGTCAATATCGTGATAATACCAAAAGAATGTTTTTATTTTTTATGCACTTTGCACAATTCTAAGTTCATTATTCAATACAGGAGTAAAACGTTCCGTCTGAAATTTACTTGTAAATAATTCACATTTACACAGGAAGAGATAAAAGATATTCCTTCCGCTTCCATGCAGTGTCTCAAAATTCCCCTGACCTTTTGCAATACACAGATCCACTTCATCGATCAGATGCCTCACCTCTGGATTAATCTCATCAATCGGTGTTCCCGGCACATCGGTTCCATTTGGCATTACATTCACAAGATCCGTCAGTCCTATATCTTCTGCATCTTCATATGTTGCATCGTTCAACGTAGGAAATCCCCTTACAACTACTGTTATATCCAGCTGAGGATATAATTTCTTCAGGATTCTGATAAACACTTTATCCAACACAATTTCACCGGCATTATCAGTAATATATACCAGTGTTCCTGCTTCTTCCAGTTCTCTCTTAAGTCTTGCCAGCTCATCTGTGTTCAGTTCCACATCAGCCCGGTTCTCCAACAATTTTCCAAGCATATCTTCACTCACATCATCCATTGCTCCGAAATCTATATAATTTCCTGTTACCGCATACTGGATGGCTGCAAGGAATTCATCTTCTGCCTTCTCTATATCGGCAATCACTGCTTCTTCCATCTCAAGAAGCTTTCGGTTATACTTCTTTTTCGGCTTTTCATATGCATCCATAATTCCTACTTTTTCATCGACTATGGACAATATCTCCGCCATCATCACCGGTGCTGGCATATCTCCGGTTCTTTTGTCTTTCTTCAGGAATTTATCGATACGCTTCAGGAGTATCTCCCGGGTCTCTTCCGACACCCCGTACTGCTCAAGAAGTCCTTCTGCTTTGTTCCTGCAACATGCCAGACATACCGTATCTGCATTCATTTTTTCACCTGCTTTCTAACAGTCCCACACTCTGCGGTTCGACGTTGCAACTGCAATTGCACCTGCTTTTAACGCACCCATTACATCGTCTTTATCCTGCGTTAGGCCACTTGCCACTACCGGCCTGTCAATCTTTTCTATCAGAAAACTCATAACCTTTGAAAGGCCTGCTGGAAGAAACTCTACAATGTCCGGATTGCAGTTCTTGATATGTTTTTCAATATTTGCATACGTAAAACGGTCCATCAAATAAAATCTCTGGATTGTAAACAGTCCTACATCGTTTGCCCGTTTGATCATTGCCGGCTTCATACTGATGATTCCATCGACTTTTGTATATTTCTTAAGAAAATCTACACTGATTTCCTTTGAGGAAAGTCCGACGATTAAATCCATATGTACGATCGCCATCTTTCCTGCTGCTTTTACTTTCTCTACAATCTCCGGAATGGT
The DNA here is from genome assembly GCF_024168045.1 of Dorea longicatena. Classification (GTDB taxonomy): domain Bacteria; phylum Bacillota; class Clostridia; order Lachnospirales; family Lachnospiraceae; genus Dorea_A. The sequence continues at coordinate 93,967 of NZ_CP100126.1, read as the reverse complement.
GCAGATATCTCCATAAACAATATATACAATCTCGCAGTCTGATTCCGGAAGCGCCCCCAGCCATTCATCATTGATAATCTCCGGAATTACCGGACAGTTCTCTGTTGCTTCCATAAAAAAGTCCTTTGTCAAAGATTCCATCTTCTATTCCTCCTTCACAGGCAGACGCGGACTCTCTATAGGCCTTCCATTGCTGTCATAGTCTTCTTTATGCACATCATACTTCTGCGGATTCTTCGCAATCTTCAACAGTCCTATGATCATCAAAATCATAATGAACATATTCGGGAATCCTCCCAGGTTCGATGCTGCTTTAATACCATCAATTCCCGCAAAGCTGATCAGGATCCATGTTACAACGCCAACTGTGACTCCCCATACGATCTTCAGCCATGGTGCTGCTTCCTGTTCTTCCTGTGTAATACCATATGTGCAAAGTCCTGCCATCGCATTCGTGTTTGAATCCGAAGCTGTAACAAATGAAATAAATACAATAAACAAATAAAACGGAATAACAATTACCGCTAATGGAAGCTGTTCAAACACTTTATATACAACCGCTTCTGTCCCTTTGCTCAATAGAGTATCATACATTCCGGCTCCGTTCAACTCATAATAAATTGTTGCGGTAGAGAACAGTCCCATCCAGATTGTACTGAAAATAGCTGGAATAATGAAGTTACATTTGATTGCATCTTTAATCGTATAGCCTTTTAAAATCTTTCCAAGGAATACTGCCGTTACCGGTGTCCATGAAAGCCAGTTACACCAATAGAAAATCGGCCAGCTTCTTGCCCATGTATCTCCAAATACATCACCGGACATCAAACTCATCGGAAGGAAATCCCTGACATATGCTCCCCATGATTCTACTGACATATTTAACATATAAGCTGTCGGTCCAAACACCAAAAGAAACGCAAATAATACCATGTATACTTTTGCATTGATCGACGAAAGAAGTTTGATTCCTTTCATAACGCCGGATACACTGGAAATAATGAATGTTGTAACGATTACAACAATAACAATTCCCCACATAACCGCACCACTCTTTATCCCGGTAAGATTCTGGATTCCTCCTGCAATTGTGAGTGTTCCAGTTCCAAGTGACGCAGACATACCTGCCACCAGTGTCACCAGACAAATCACATCGACTACTCCATTATACTTTTTGATTCTGTTACCCAATGCAGGTATAAGTGCAGAACCCATCGAATATGGTTCTTTCATGTTATAGAATACAAACGCAAATACCAGTGTTGCTACTGTATAGATTGCATATGGTGACCATGTCCATTCCAGAAACATTGTCTTCATTGCAAATATTGCTGCTCCCGGCGAAGCGGCCTTTACACCTTCGGAGGCCGGTGGTCCATATAAATGATACAATGGTTCGGCACATGCCCAAAATAAAATTCCTGCTGCAATCGTTGTACAAAGTGTAATCCATACCAAATCCAGAAATTTCATCTTTGGATGCGCCTTACTTCCCCCAATCCTGACTTTTCCAAGCGGTGAAAAATATACAACAATCACGGTAACTACACACATAACCGTAACAACATTAAATGCCCATGAAAAATTTCTTAAAATCCAGCTTGTAACTGCATTCAACCCCGCCAGGAATGCATCTCCATTTACCAGACTAACTACTACCATCGCGATCAATAATAACCACGGCGGAAAAAATACTGCTTTTCTTAACTTTAACTCTACATTCTTTTCTTTTACTGCCGCTGTCATAACTTTTCTCCTCTCTCTATCATTATGTGCACTATCTTGGAACCAGTTTCTCTCAATATCCGTTCCAGTTCCTGTTCCTCCTTTTCTTTCATGATTCTTTTCGGAATTGTAAATATTTCCCGGTTCACCCGTAATACATAAAGCTTCTCGGAAATATATACTTCCGTATTTTTACCAGTCATTTCAATGGATTCATTCTTATCTCCATACTTAATCTTGTCATTTTGTAACCTGACATTATAGCTTCCCTTTTCCCCTGCAATCTTTTTTGCTCTCCACTTTCTGCTAAACACAGGCACATAAATGATATACAAAAGCAACAGAACCACACCACCCAATAACACGATCCAGAAGAATTGCTGTGTATTGCGTATATATGCGATCAATGCTCCCACACCGATCAGACTAATCACGCCTACATTTATATCTCTGAAATTCCCTTCTTTTTTGTAATCCAGACACAAAAGTGCCTCCTCTATCTCAGCCCTGGTAAGTTGATATTGAAATCTCAGCGATCTCCTCTCCTCTCTTTTATAATCCGAATCAGTTCCGGTACGATTTCGTACAGATCTCCGACCATCGGATAATGTGCGATCTCGAATATCCTCGCCTTCGGATCTTCATTGATCGCTATGATATTTTTTGTATTCTTCATACCTGCCATGAACTGTACCGTTCCCGATACTCCACAAGTAATCATATAGTCCGGACTCACGGTATTCCCCGATAAGCCGATTTGCTCTTTCGGCAACATCCAACCTTTTTCGACAAGTGCACGGCTGGATGCGAGCTTTCCTCCTACAAGTCCGGCCAGTTCTTTTAACATCTCCAGATCTTCTTTTTTCTTCACACCGCGTCCGGCAACTATCACTATCTTCGCTTCGGTAATTCCTTTTTCTGACTTTTCTGCCTTCAACGATATGATCTCTATTTCTTTACTTTCTTTCTTTACTTTTTTGTTTACATATTCTGTGACATTCTGCTCGTTCTTAGCCACCTTCTGCATGACGCCTGGCCTTACCGTTGCAAACTGCGGCCTGCTAAACTGTGTCACAATATCTGCCATAATATTTCCACCAAATGCCGGTCTCGACTGAACAAGATTTCCTTCCTCATTGATTGCAAGTCCTGTGCAGTCTGCCGTAAGACCGGTCTGGAATCTAACTGCCAGTCCCGGTGCAAGCGATCTTCCTTCGTATGTACCTCCCACCAGTACAATCGCAGGCTTCAGCTCTTCTATGCATTCCGCCATGATCTTCGTATATAACGGTGATTCATATTCGTCTTCTGATTCATACAGATATGCTTTTGCAACCGGATAACCATCCAGTGCTTCCCGGATTCTATCCATATCCTTTCCGATTCCTGCCACATAGACCGGATCTTTTGACACTTCGGACAACCTGACTGCTTCCCCGATTAGTTCTTCACTTGCTGTATGAAGTTCTCCTTTATAACATTCCAGATACACAAGGATTCCGGACCATTCTTTTTTATCTGCTTCTATCATTGTCCATCCTCCTTCAGTAATTCATTCAGGACTTCCGCAATATACAGCGCAGCCTCATCCTTTTCCATACACAAGAGTTCCTGTTTGCTTGTCTGCTCCGGAGGATATATCTTCTTCACTCTTGTGGCAGATCCCTTCAGTCCATAATGTTCCGGATTCTGATCTTCCAGATCCGCCATAGAGATCCGATGGATCTCTTTTTTTCTTCCGCAGATCTTCAACTTAAGAGATGGCATTCTCGGTGGGAATCCGTCACGTTCTACGGACATAAGACACGGAAGTGTTACTTTCGCCATTACTGTTCTGTGTTCCATACAATATTCAACCCCTAACGTATGCTCATCCAGAACATCTATCCCGGTCACCCAGTTCAGTCTCGGTATCTGCATCCATTCCGCAATCGCACCGCTTACCTGAGCGGTATCTCCATCCGTTGTCTGTCTTCCGCATAAGATCATATCATAATCATCTGACGACTGTATCGCCTGCTTCAGTGTATAAGACGTTGCAAGCACATCCGCTCCGGCAAATGCTTTGTCGCAGATCAGATATCCCTCATCTGCTCCCATTGCAAAAGCTTCCCGCAGAACCATCTCTGCTTTATCTGGTCCCATTGTAAATACATGCACTTCCCCGCCACATTGTTCTCTGATACGGAGTGCTGCTTCCAATGCCGCAAGATCATATACATTTACAATTGCCTGCAGACCCGAACGGATCATTACACCGGTCTTTTTATCCATATCTCCCTGCGAAGTTGCCGGAACCTGTTTCATACATACCGCAATTTTCATACGTATTCCACTTCCTATCCCAGTATATTTCCCTGATTCAATCTGCCTTCTATATCCAGATGCGCCTTTAACTTTCTGCACAATTCCTGATAATCTTCCGGAACGCAGGCACCTAATATCTGACGTTTTAACTTGCCAACGCCATGTTCTCCCGACAGGACTCCATGTAAGGCTCTGGTACGTTCCGCCCAGTTTCTGATGAGTTCGATGCCCTTTTCATATGCTTCATAATCCTCAGGCAGGATATTCACATGCAGATGATTCTCCAGTGCATGTCCGAAGATACAGCCTTCCAGGCCAGCCTGGTTCATGTCTTCTTCATACTGTTCCAGCAGATCTTTAAATGTCTGCTCACCGATCACCATATCTGTTCCCAGCTTCGTGATCCGGTCATCGTTTCTTCTCTGTTCTTCGATATAAAGGTTCGCTGTCTCGGCTGCCGCATGGCGGAATGCATGAAGCTTCTCCACCTCTGTCTCTCCGGACAGTGCCCATGCCTGATCCGGATCGCTTCCACACTCCATGGCAGCTTCCATCAGGCTTTCGGCAATTATCTCAATTCCTTCTTCACTTCCCTGAAGTTCCGTGTAAACCAGTGCCTGAATATTCTCTTCAATATCCGGCAGTTCCTTGATTTTTGTCATCGTCTCTTTTCTGGCTTCGATCAGATCCATACTTCTGCGATCCATATATTCTACTGCCGCAATCTTTGCATCTTCCGCTTCCGGCAATTCACTGCGAAGCATATCTACAAATCCGGCGGCTCCTTCTTTTTCTTCAAAGAAGAAGACGATTCCCCAGATAGCTTCCGGTTTTGGAATTACTTTCAATGTGATTCTGGTAATGATTCCCGTAATTCCTTCTTTTCCGAGAACCATATTCAGCGCATCCATTGTCTCACCCGGCAGGATTTCTTCTTTCTGGCCTCTGGAAATGTCTCTTACATTACCTGATCCATCAACCAGGCGAATACTTTCTATATAATTCTCCGTCTCTCCATATAACATATGACTGATTCCCTGTGCCCCCGATGCCACAATTCCTCCGATAGAAGCCGACGTTTCTGTCGGATCCGGCGGCCAGAACAACTGCTCTTTTCGGAATCTTGCCGTAATTTCTTTCCGAAGCTCTATAAGATTAATCCCCGGTTCTACTGTGATCCGTCCGGTTCCATCCGCTTCTATCGAATGTTCTATTACCTGATTCATATGAGACAGATTTAAAATATGGCCTCCCATCGGAACACCTGCTCCCGTAATTCCTGTCTTCGCCCCCTGAATCGTCACTGGTATCTGTTCTTCTTTCATCTCTTCTAATATAGCAAGTATCTCATCTTCTGATTCCGGGAACGAAATGCTGTCCGCATGGCCTTTATATTTCGACTCGTCTATCAGATATTCTTCATATTTTTCTTCCATCTGATAAATTGTTGCTGCCATATTTTCCGCCTCCTTACGTTTTCTTGTATCCTTAAATTTATACTTCTCTGATCTTATGTTTTTCTAATATTTTATTTAATGCCTCGATGAATGGCTTAAAATCTTCTACGACCACCACATCGGCATTTTTCATAATTGGCGCCTTTTCATCTGTATTAACTGCCACTATAAACTTACTCTTTTCAATTCCTGCATAAAATGCAGCTGCACCCGATGCACCAACTGCGATACACACTTCCGGATTGGTCATTGCTCCCGACACACCAATCAAATGATTCATCGGAAGCCATGCATTCATTGCTGCCGGACGGCTCACACCTACCTGTCCACCGATTCTTTCTGCCAGCTCCTGCAAAAGCGCGATATGTTCTTTTTTACCGATTCCTCGGCCCGCCGCGATTAGAACTTTTGCTTCTTCCAGACCTTCTTCCTGATCTTCCGGTACAAAACTTCTTTCTATAATATAAGAAGTTGCATCCTTGTCATTAAAGTTATGAACTTCTGTAATCTGCATCTGCCCTGGATGCAGTTCCATCTTTGCAAACCCTTTTGCCAGACTGATGCAATATGGTCCTTTTTTCATCTGAAAGACTGCTTCCATATGATTGGAGTAGACCATCTTTCCGGCTTTTATTTTATCTTCTGTTCCATTCTCTATACCGACGCTGCTGACCGCCGTAAGCGAGCTTCCTCCCATTCTCGCTCCCAGCCGGACTGCAAGTTCTTCTCCTGCATAATCACTTCCAAATATATATATATCTTTCGGCTTTGCAAGTTCTTCCAGCCCCTTCAATACCGTCTCCGGCACATATTCTTCTGCCGCCAATACACTGACATTCTTTGTCAGCTGTCCATTTAATTGCTTTGCAATCTCCTCACTTTGGCAATACAGATATGTAATACCTTCTTCCGCATCGGAAAGATACATTTCCTTAAACGCTTTCATCTCCTGCATTAACTTCTGACAGTTCTGCAAGTATCCATTCAATACAAAGTGATATCTCATAATTCTTCCAGCCTGCCTTTCAGATAATTTTCATAAAATGTAGCCGCTTTTTCTTCCGGAGTCTCTCCCTCTATTACTTTCGCATCCCGGTTGTGTTTTACCACATGCAGATCCACGAGTTCCACTCCAGAATCTTCTTTTTCCTCTGGAAATTCTGTCACATATTCAATCGGTCGTTTTCCACGACTCATCTTGTCTTTTAACGTCGGCACTCTTAAGTATACACATGGTGCATTTCCTACTGCAAGTACACACGGTGTCTTGACCGTCCAGATACGCTTTCCGTCTGTCGTCTCACTGATGACTTTCAGATGCGCTTCATCTACCGGCTCCATTCCGACTACCTGCGTAATACACGGCCACCCTAGTTTTTCTGCCGTCAGATACGGTGTCTTCCGATTATTTCCATCCGAGCTTCCAGTTCCCATGACGATCACATCCTGATTCTGTTCCTTCTGTACATATGATGCAATCATTCCCGCGATTTCTTCCGGCACAAACACCTTGTCTTCTTCCGATTCAGCCCTGGCTGCATGTTCGAATCCAAGTGCATACAATATCTTCAGAAAATTTTCATGCTTTTTCTTTCCGACCGTCAATGCATTCAATTCATATACGACACCGAAGCCTTCTGATAAATCAGAAAGCTTCAGCATCATCTCCAGGGCACCTTCGTCATAACAATTCCACAATAATTTTACATACCCAGTATCTATATGTAACTGTTCATCTGGTATCCAGTCTTCATCTGCCACCAGATCATAATCTGATACAACTTTAAAACACCCTAATATTCTCATAAGCCATTATTTTCTCAACGGAATCAGTGTTCCCATGTTCATAATACCATTTGGATCAAATGCCTGTTTTAATGTTTTCAGCATGTAGTATGATGAGCCGTACTCCTGTGGAGCATATTTTGCTCTTGCTTTTCCAAGTCCGTGATGATGTACGATGGATCCGCCGTATTTAATAACCTGTTCGCAAATAATCTGATTGATTCTGTCATGGTATTTATTAATCTCTTCTTCAGGCGCACAGTCGACTACATTGTAGTAATACACAAAATACATATTTGTTCCGTTGATGTAGCTGTGTGAAGAATGTCCGCCCATCAATGTCATATCAGGTACTTCTGCAAGGATTCTGTCGCAAGCTGTCTTGTAGATCTCATAAATGTTATCCCAGCTTCCGGATACCTCTGTTGTGATACCTATATTGTGTGTAGCTTTGATTTCTTCTCTTTCCTGTGCAATCTGTTCTGGTCCCCAGTTCAGTCCACTATACCATTTCTCGATGAGTTTTGGATCAACTTCTTCAAGTTCAGGATGTTTGTACATCATTTCCTTGATTCCTTCTTCGATTGCTTTTGTGATGTTAGCCGGTCCTTCTGCCATCCAGATCAGGATTGCTTTGTCTTCTTCCAGCCATGAGCTGAAGTGCTGCTGAGCATCCGGTGCATCATAAAGTCTTGCGAATGATGGTCTGTATCCTGCAACCATAACTTCACGTAAACAGTCAAATCCAAGTTTCATCTGGTCATTGTCCAGTTTGAATCCAATGTAACGGTTGTTTTCCGGCTGCCATTTGAAGAGTTTTAATGTAACTTCTGTGATGAAGCAGAGAGCTCCTTCATTTCCACAGATAATGTGTCTGATGTCCGGTCCTGCTGCACGTCTTGGTACATTTTTGATTCTGCAGATCTTTCCGTTCGGGAATACTGCTTCCATACCAACGATCATGTCTTCGATTCCACCATATAATGTAGAAAACTGTCCGATACTTCTTGTAGCTACCAGTCCACCGATCTGTGCAAGTGGTTTTGACTGCGGAGAGTGTCCTGTTGTCAGTCCTCTTTCTCTTAACATATCGTCAAGATCCTGAAGCGGTACACCACACTGGCATGTTACCTGCATGTTATATTCATCTACTTTTAATACTTTGTTCATCATAGATCCGTCGATAACTACAGAATCTTTTAATGCTGTCTCAAGTCCGCCTTCAATTGCAGAGTGTCCTGTTCTTGGTACAACGTTGATCTCATTGTCATTTGCAAATGTAAGAACTTCTGATACCTGCTCCGGTGTCTTTACATATACAACTGCTGCTGGAATTGGCTGTGTGTATACTTCACATACCTGTTCATATTTTCTATATCTGTCAATACTGCTGTCTTTTAATACCTGTTCATCTGTGATTACCTGTTCCTCACCAAGAATCTTTACTAATCCTTCTACGATCTGTTCTCTTGAAATAATTGCCATTTTATAAAACTCCTTTCAAACTTCCCTTTATATAGATGTTTTTCTTCCTTCTGACCGATGAGCCTCTATAAAACCAGATTTGTGCGCACCTGTTCTGATCTTATAGAAGTTATTCCGCTATCTTTAAAATTAAAATTGGGAATAAAAAAAGAGAAAAGAAACCTGTCAGAAGACATACTCTGTCTCTCAGGTTACTTTTCTCTTAAAATCTCTTCGGTAACTGGTTTTAGTATAATGCCTTGAGTATCGGATTGTCAATTGTGCAGTATTTATGTTTTTGGCACGTCATTTTCGTGCATATTGTACGTTTTATTATTTTTTTCTTATTTTTAATTGACTTTTTATACAAAAAACGGTATAGTCGAATCAGTTACAAGAGTATGAGAGAAGTAACGCCTCCGGGCATTACTTTTCTCTTTTTTTGTTATATGACATTCTATATCATATGATGACTGCAGCATCATATTGTGTTATGTCTGATCGTTATATAAGATGTATAAACAGAAAGATTATAACAGAAGATACGCACGTTATAACATATGTCATAATGCTATTTATATGGAGGAAAAACATGAACAAATCTTTTATTAAAAAATACGGCACGCTGTTACTTCTGGCGGCCGGAGCCGGAATTATCTTCCAGCTTCCTTATATTCGTGAGACATTTTATGTACCTATTCAGAATGCAATGAATCTGACAGACGCTCAGATGGGTATGTTATCATCCGGATATGCAACAATGGCAACTTTCTCTTACTTTGTCGGTGGTATTGTTGCAGATAAATTCTCTGCACGTAAGCTGCTTGCATTTTCATTCATTGCAACTGGTATCCTTGGATTATGGTTCTCAACCTTCCCGGGATATAACATCAGCCGCCTGATCTTCGTATTAATGGGTGTATCTACTGTTATTACATACTGGTCAGCTTGTATCAAAGCAACACGTTTGCTTGGTGACAGCAGTGAACAGGGACGTCTGTTTGGTCTGCAGGAAGGCTTACGTGGAGTTATCAACGCATTGGTTGTATTTGTAATGTCTGCTGCATTTGCTCATTATACAAACGAAGTTGCCGGTGCCGCAGCTGCAATCCGTACCTGTGCCGGTACACTGATCGTTCTTGGTATTCTTCACTACATCGTAATCGAAGATACCAAATCAGAAAAGACAGAGTCTATCGCAACTGTAACAAAAGGTATGTTCAAATGCTTACTGATCCCTAGAGTATGGGTTCTGATCGGTATCATCTTTACCGCTTACAGTGTATATGGATTAATTGGTTATGTTACAACATTTGCACAGCGTTTCTTCGGAATGACTGCTGCTACAGCTGCTACTCTTGGTGGTGTACGTTACCTGCTTCAGGGCGCAGGCGGAATCATTGGTGGATTCCTTGCTGATAAATTCTCACGCGGGAAAGTTATTGCCATAGGATGTGTCGGACTTGCTGTTTCTTTCGTAGCTTATGTCTTCATCCCAGGAAATACATCCGCACTCGCTGTTGTTATTGCAAACTTCTTCATCGGACTGGTATTTATCTATGCCGTAAGAAGTCAGTACTTCGCAATTCAGGATGATGCAGGTATTCCAATTGAATTAAGCGGACGTGTATCAGGTATCACATCTGCAATCGGATATCTTCCAGATGTATTCATGTACACATTAGTTGGAAGCTGGATGGACAGCTATGGAAGAACAGGATTCAACATGACATGGATCTACGCTGCTGTTGCTGCTGTACTTTGTATCGTAATGGTAGTTCTGCTGAACGTGATCATCAAAAAGAATCCTAAGTCCATTGAAGAATAGACAAGTGCCCATATCATTTTCATAAATCTCTTAAGACGGATGTCGGTTACGGCATCCGTCTTATATTATATTTTTCATTCTACTTTCCGATTGTTTCCCTGTCATATGACGCCTCTTTTTCTTCTCTGCTTCTTGCAGTTTTTTCCCCTCCATGATTTAATAAGTATAACATTTGTTTTAACAAAGGAGAAGTATATGACTACTTTAAATATATTATATGAAGACCCGCACATTTTAGTCTGTGTCAAGCCACACGGCATCGCAACCCAGAGCAAAAGCATCCGTTACCCGGACATGGTCAGCCTGATTAAAAACCATCTGGCGAAATCCAGTGGTTCCAGGAACCCCGGCTCAGCTGAGCCTTACCTTGCCGTCATCCACAGACTGGACCAGCCGGTCGCCGGAATCCTTGTCTTTGCTAAGACTCCGGCTGCTGCAAAAGATCTGAATAAACAATTACAGAATCAGGGATTCGGGAAATATTACCGGGCACTCGTTGCCAATACACCTTCAACAAAAGAAGGAACACTTGAGAATTATATGGTCAAAGATGCCAGAACAAACACTTCCCGTATCTGTTCTGCGAAGGAAAACGGATCAAAAATTGCACGGCTGCATTATGATACAGTTCCTGTTACGGACTGGCTGTTTACCGCACCTGCTGCTTTCCACGGAACTGAGCTGGAAATCCATCTGGATACCGGCCGCCATCATCAGATCCGTGTACAACTCGCATCTGTCGGTTGTCCGATTGTTGGAGATACAAAATATAACCCGACTCTTGCTGGTACAAAAGGCTGGCAGACGATCCGGCTGTGTGCTTATAAGCTGGATTTCCAGCATCCGGTCACACACAAAGCGATGCATTTTCAACTGGAAGATGATCCAGAATAATGACTATTGAAAAAGGAACAGGAAATTCCTGCTCCTTTTTTTCGCCGATACATATACCATCTATGCTTCTGCTGCATCCTCTGCCAGTGCTTCTTCATATTTCTCAAGGATAAAATTCTGAATGCGCTCTCTTGTTCTTGAATTGATCGGATGTGCAATATCTCTATATTCCCCATCCACAGCTTTCTTGCTAGGCATTGCAATAAAGAGTCCCTTCTCTCCTTCAATCACCTTAATGTCATGTACCACAAATTCCTCATCCATGGTAATGGAAACGACAGCTTTCAGCTTGCCCTCCTTTGCTACTTTACGCACGCGTACATCTGTAATCTGCATTTTTCTAGCCCCTTTCTTCTAGCCTTTGCACCATTTTCTCTTAAAGTGCATACCTCTCATTTTTTTCTACGACTACTCTCACACCATTTTCACCAACATAACGTGTATTTGCCCGAATCGTATCTCTGCTTTCCACAATGCAATTCTCAATATATACATTATCTCCGAGATAGACATCATTCAAAATAATGGAATTCTTAATGACACAGTTGTTCCCCACGAATGTCTTCTTGAAAAGAATCGAATTCTCGACTGTTCCATTAATAATGCTTCCGCTTGCCACAAGACTGTTCTTAACCATAGCTCCCGGATTATACTTTGCCGGCGGCAGATCACTGACCTTGGAATAGATGCTCGGCTGTGTCCGGAAGAAATACTCCCGTACTTCTGGCTTCAGGAAATCCATATTTGTCTGATAATATGCATCCACTGTTGAAATGTTGCTCCAGTAATCTTTTATTTTATAACCGTAGATTTTCTTCAGATTCTTATACCTGATGAGAATATCGGTCACAAAATCATGTCTGTCATCTTCTGCGCAACGTTCGATCAGATCGATCAGCTGGCGTCTTCTGATTACATAGATACCCGTTGATACAATCTGTGACTGTGCCACCATCGGCTTCTCTTCGAATTCTTCAATGCGCATAGAATCATTCATTTTGATTGTTCCGAAACGGCTCGCATCTTCGTTCGGACCAAGTTCTTTACAAACAACTGTAATATCTGCTTTCTTTGCAATATGATATTCCAGCACTTTGTTATAATCCATCTTATATACTGCATCACCTGATGTAATAATAACATAAGGTTCATGACAACGTTTTAAGAAATCCAGATTCTGGTATATCGCATCTGCCGTTCCGCGATACCAGTATCCGTTCTCCGCTGTGATCGTCGGGGTAAATACATAAAGCCCCCCTTGTTTTCTTCCGAAATCCCACCATTTTGAGGAATTCAGATGTTCATTCAGTGAACGTGCATTGTACTGCGTCAGAACTGCCACCTTCTGAATGTGAGAGTTTGACATATTGCTGAGCGCAAAGTCAATTGCTCTGTAGCTTCCTGCGATCGGCATCGCCGCTACTGCTCTCTTATGTGTCAGTTCACGCATCTTGTTGCTGTTACCACCTGCTAAAATAATTCCAACTGCTCTCATGCCTGTCCACCTGCCTTTATCAATGTTTCGCCACTTTCCAGTACTCCATCCGGGTAATCTTCTTTGGATGTTACGCCACTGACAGCAGTATTCTTTCCAATCTGTACGCCATCCGGTATCACGGATTTTTCACCCACAGCAACCAGTCCAAAGGAATAGATCGCCGGTTTTAATTTGTTCGGCACATCGCTTCCGATACCAAATGTAACATTATCTCCGACAACACAATTTTCAGCAATGATCGCCTTATCTACCACGCAATTCTTTCCAATTCTGGCGTCTTTCATAATAATAGAATCCTTGATAACAGAACCTTCTCCTATAATAACGCCGGATCCTATAATACTGTTATGTACCTCTCCATACACTTCTGCCCCGTTACAGATAATGCTTCTTTCTATCACAGACTGTGCGGAAATATACTGTGGCGGCAGGATCTCACTGTTGGTATATATCTTCCAGAATTCTTCATACAAATTAAATTCCGGAATAATATCGATCAGTTCCATATTGGCCTCCCAATATGATCCCAATGTTCCTACATCTTTCCAATATCCGTTATATTCATATGCAAATAATCTCTCGCCTTTATTGTGACAATACGGAATGATATGTTTTCCAAAATCACATCCCGGCTCGTCCTTCAATGTCTCAAGCGCTTCTTTCAACGCTTTCCATGAGAAAATGTAAATTCCCATGGATGCCAGGTTACTCTTCGGCTCTGCCGGCTTTTCCTGGAACTCCTGAATTCTTCCATCCTCGTCTGCGATAACGATTCCAAAACGGCTCGCCTCTTCCATCGGTACAGGCATTGTCGCAATCGTTACATCGGCATTATGTGCCTTATGATAATCCAGCATCACCTCATAATCCATCTTATAAATATGATCTCCCGATAAGATCAGAACATAATCCGGATCAAACTGCTCCATATAATCCAGGTTCTGATAGATCGCATTCGCAGTTCCGGAGTACCATTCACTGCTTCCACTTCTCTCATATGGCGGAAGCACTGTTACGCCTCCGTAATTCCTGTCAAGATCCCATGGAATACCAATCCCTATATGTGCATTCAACCTTAATGGCTGGTACTGTGTCAATACACCTACCGTATCGATTCCCGAATTAATGCAGTTGCTGAGTGGAAAGTCAATAATGCGGTACTTACCACCAAATGCAACGGCAGGCTTTGCAACTTTTGCTGTGAGAACTCCAAGTCTGCTGCCTTGTCCTCCTGCCAGCAACATTGCTATCATTTCCTTTTTCCTCATGTCATCACCCCTTCTCAGTAGTCTTGCTTTTTTTATTATATCATACTTCCTCCCATGTTGCTAACAATTTTTACAATTTTTCAAACATTTCCGCAATCTTTTTGTTAAATTATTACAAAAACTTACGGGTTGGATTTTTTTTGATATATGTTTATAATAATATGAAGAACATGTAGTTTTTATGATGATATTTTTACCAAAATGAACATAAAGGATGGTATATTATGTATAAAATTAATTTTGAAACCCCTATACACGTACACTTTATCGGAATCGGCGGAATCAGCATGAGCGGTCTTGCAGAGATTCTTTTAAAAGAAGACTTTACTATTTCCGGATCCGATAATAAAGAATCTGCCCTTACAGATCACCTTGAGCAGATGGGTGCAAAGGTATTCTACGGACAGAAAGCTTCTAATATCATTCCCGGTATTGATGTAGTTGTATACACAGCAGCTATCCATCCGGATAACGAAGAATATGCCGAAGCAGTAAGACAGAAGCTTCCTATGCTGACCCGTGCGGAATTACTCGGACAGTTGATGACAAACTATGATATGCCGATCGCAATCTCAGGTACTCACGGAAAGACAACCACAACTTCGATGCTTTCACACATTCTCCTCGCCGGAGAATTGGACCCTACGATCTCCGTAGGCGGAATCCTGAAAGCCATCGGCGGAAATATCCGTGTGGGCGACTCTGAATACTTTGTTACCGAAGCATGCGAATACACGAACAGTTTCCTGCATTTCTTCCCGAAGATCGGTGTGATCCTGAATATTGACGAAGATCATCTGGATTTCTTCAAGGATCTGGCTGATATCCGTAATTCCTTCCATCGTTTCGCTAAATTACTTCCGAAGGACGGAACCCTGGTCATCAATGATAACATTCCTGATCTGGAAGAGATCACTGCAGACCTTGACTGCCGTGTGATCCGTTACGGCAACGACAGCTCCCTTGACTACAGTGCAACCAACATTCTCCACGACAAGAAGGGTGAAGCTTCCTTTGACCTGATAAAATCCGGGGAATTTATCGACCGAATCTCCTTATCTGTCAACGGAGACCACAATGTATCCAATGCATTGTCTGCAATCGCAGTCGCTGATCTTCTCGGAGTTCCTTTCAGCAAGATCAAAGAAGGTCTGAAGTCCTTCCACGGCACTGACCGTCGTTTTGAATACAAAGGTGAAGTCAACGGATTTACGATCATCGATGATTATGCACACCATCCGACAGAGATCAACGCTACGTTAACAGCGGCAAAGGAATATCCGCACAAAGAAGTCTGGTGTATCTTCCAGCCGCATACTTATACACGTACCAAAGCGTTATTCCCTGAGTTCGTAGATGCCCTGACACATGCCGACCATGTGATCCTCGCAGACATCTATGCAGCCCGTGAGACAGATACTCTGGGCATGTCCTCTGAGATGATCGCAGAAGAATTAAAGAAAAAAGGATGCGATGCTTACTATTTCCCAAGCTTCGAAGAGATTGAATCTTTCTGTCTGGACAGATGCCAGAAAGGGGATGTGTTGATAACTATGGGAGCTGGAAACGTTGTAAACATTGGGGAAAACCTGCTTAACCGCTAGTTATCCACATTATCCACACAATTTTATCCACAAAAAAGTCGGATTTCGGCTCAAAAATTCCTTTTTTCCCCGGCTTCCCGGTGCTATAATGTGTCTACAATGAAACGAACGATACAAAGGTTCCGGGGAGGACGGGGAATTATTATGAAGGAATTAAAACTCACAAAATATGTACAGACGAATGCAACTGTACTGGATAATGAATTTATTGACCATTATATGGTCAGAGCGAATGGAGAGTATGTCAAAGTATATCTCCTGCTTCTCCGTCATATGAATCATTCCTCCGGATATCTTTCTGTTTCCGAACTGGCTGATCTTCTTGAATGCACCGAGAAAGATATCCTTCGTGCATTGAGATACTGGAAAAGCGAAGGACTGCTCGATTATCTGGATGACACTCCGGATGATCCCTCACCAAAGAGCACGGCTCCTTCACCGGCAGCCTCTTCTGGATTACACGATGTGCAGTCCGGCTATATGACATCTTCCATACCTGCAGACTCTGTCTCTGACTCTGCAGCTTTGGCGTCTACAACGAACATCCAACAGTACCGCAGCCGCAAAGAACGTGCAGAGTTCAAAGAATTACTGTTCGTAGCAGAGCAGTACCTCGGAAAGACACTTTCTGCTACTGATATTGACCAGATTACTTATTTTTATGATACACTGAATATGTCAGCTGAACTTATTGAATATCTGATTGAATATTGTGTCGAGAATGGTCATAAGAGTATGCATTATATTAATAAGGTGGCCTTATCATGGCATGAAGAAAACATAACAACTGTGAACCTTGCCAAGACAAGTTCATTTCTCTATAATAAAAATTGTTATTGTGTCCTGAATGCATATGGTATCAAAGGACGCGGTCCTGCTGCTTCTGAGATTGCTTATATCCGCAAGTGGTCAGAAGAATATGGATTCGCTTTGGAGGTCATCCTTGAAGCCTGCGACCGCACGATGAATTCCATTCATCAGCCAAGCTTTGATTACACCGATTCCATTCTGAAGCGCTGGAAGGACAAGAACGTCCGTCAGTTGAAAGATATCGATGCGGTTGATGCTGACTACCGCAAAGAGAAAGAACGTGCAAAAGAACTGGCAAAAGAACGCAAGAGACAACAGCAGGCTCAGAAGCCTGTAAGCAGCCAGAATAATAAGTTCAATAACTTCGATGGCCGTTCCTATGATATGAACGATCTGGAACGCCGCCTGGTTCAGCAATAAATTATACATATCAGATTTTATTATATGAATGCAAGAGAGCCTGTCACTGACAGTTTTTCTTGCATACTTAGGTATGAAGGAGTTTCCATTACATGGCACTTTCCAATTCTCAGTACGATCACTTAATGCGTACTTATGAACAAAAACAACTGGATAATGAATTTCAGCTCAGAAAACGCTATGAGAAGGCATACGCTCTCATTCCTGAATTGGAGGAAATGGATCATTCCATCTCTTCTTTAAGTGTAAAAAAGGCAAGGCTGCTTTTGGACGGAGACCAGACTGCTTTATCTTCATTAAAGTCAGAGATTGAAGAACTCTCTGCCCAAAAACCTGCACTGTTAAAATCACACGGTCTGCCCGCCAATTATCTGGAAATGCATTACCAGTGTCCCGACTGTAAGGATACCGGTTATATTGGCACACACAAATGTCACTGTTTCAAAAAAGCGATTGTAGACTATTTATACACACAATCCAATCTCAAAGATATCCTTGACAAAGAGAACTTTTCAACCTGTTCTCTGACCTATTATTCCAGAAATCATATCGATCCTCTTACCGGACGGTCTTCTCTGGAATCCATGGAAACCGCATTAAATGTCTGTCACAACTTCGTAGATACATTCTCTGAAGAATTTCATAACATACTATTGTATGGAGACACCGGTGTGGGAAAGACTTTTCTTTCCCACTGCATTGCAAAGGAGTTAATGGATTCAGCTTATTCCGTTATCTACTTTACAGCAGCCGGACTTTTTGATATCCTTGCAGAGAACACATTTGGGAAACGGCAGAACAAGGATTCTGATGTATTCGAACATATCTACGACTGTGACTTACTGATCATTGATGATCTGGGAACAGAACTGCCGAATTCATTCACTGTATCCCAGCTGTTCATTTGTCTGAATGAACGTATATTGAGACAGAAATCAACCATAATATCTACCAACCTTGCATTGGATGATATAAAAACTATTTACTCGGAACGGACATTTTCACGCATCAGCAGTAATTACACCATTCTGCGTATTACCGGTGATGATATCCGTATCCAAAAAAAATTATTAAACCTGGGAGGTACTAATGATGTTACGCCGTAACGATCGTAATCTTGAGAATATACCGGTAGGAGCACTTGGACTGATCGCTCTTGACGGTTGTACAGAGATGGGAGCAAAGGTTAATGACTATCTCGTAAAATGGAGAAAAGAAGATGGACATGTTCATAAGAACGATGTTGCTTTCACAGGCTATGAGAAAGACACATACTTAATTGATGCAAAAGTTCCACGTTTTGGTTCTGGTGAAGCCAAGGGTATCATCAACGAATCTGTTCGTGGTAAAGACCTTTATCTTATGGTCGATGTATGTAACTATAGCCTGACATATTCACTGACAGGAAATGTAAATCATATGTCCCCTGACGATCATTTTCAGAACTTGAAACGTATTATTGCTGCAGTAGGTGGAAAAGGACGTCGTATCAACGTCATTATGCCATTCTTATATGAAAGCCGTCAGCACAAGAGAGGCAGCCGTGAATCTCTGGACTGTGCACTTGCTCTTCAGGAGCTTGTCCGCATGGGTGTTGACAACATTATTACTTTTGATGCACACGACCCTCGTGTACAGAATGCGATTCCATTAAATGGATTCGAGACAATCCGTCCGACTTACCAGTTCATCAAAGGTCTTCTCCGTACATTCAAAGACCTTCAGATCGACAGCGAACACATGATGGCGATCAGCCCGGATGAAGGTGCTACAGGACGTGCAATCTATCTTGCCAACGTACTTAATCTTGATATGGGTATGTTCTACAAACGTCGTGACTTCTCGCGTGTGGTAGACGGACGTAACCCAATCGTTGCCCATGAGTTCCTCGGATCGTCCGTAGAAGGAAAAGATGTAATCATTCTGGATGATATGATTTCTTCCGGTGACAGTATGTTAGATGTTGCCCGCCAGTTAAAACAGCGCAAGGCAAAACGTATCTTCTGTGCCGCTACATTCGGTCTGTTCACAAACGGACTGGAGAAATTTGACCAGGCATATGAAGAAGGTATCCTGGATGCTGTTCTGACTACCAACTTAATCTATCAGACACCGGAACTTCTGGAACGTCCATATTATATCAACTGTGACATGAGCAAATATATCGCACTTGTTATTGATACACTGAACCATGACGGTTCTATCAGCAGCATCCTGAATCCGATTGAAAGAATTCAGAATGTTGTTACTAAATATAAAAACGGCGAAGAAGTTTAAGAAACTAAAAATGCTGCCTGGAAATTCCCGGCAGCATTTTTATTTTCTATCTTACTTCAATTCAACACGTTATAGTTCTATTTTATGATAAGCAATTCCCGCTTCCTTCATCACCTGTTCTTCTCTCTTCTGACAGGTAAACAACAATACCTGTTTCTTATGTGCTTTCAGCCACTTAAGTGTCTGCAGCATTCTCTCTTCATCGTAATATGCGAACACATCATCCAGAATCACTGGCATCTCTTCTTCGCACAACAGTTCTCCGACCGCCATACGCAATGCCAGATAGATCTGTTCTACTGTTCCCCGGCTTACCTGTTCAATCTCCACCAGTTTTTCGTCTGTCACAAGCGATACATGAAGTTTTTCATCTGTGACGAGCTTTGTATATTTTCCCCCGGTGATCTCACGGATGATCGCAGAAGCCTTCTCATTCAGATCTCTTTTCAAATATCCGCGCATTGCTCCTGACAGCTGCTCCAGATGCTCTGCTGCCATCTGAACTGCCTGGCGTTTCATTTCGTATTCTCGGGATTGTTCATTGATCTCATCCAATTCTGCCAGCTGCTCTCCAAGATTATCATACTGAATTGTTTTTTCTTTCAGTTCTTCTGTAATATGGGCCTTTTCCCACCGTAACTTCTCGATCGGAACCTTTTCTTCTTCCTGCGTGATCTCTTCCAAAATGATCTCCGGTTCCGTCTTTACCTGTTTCTTTCCGACTTTCATCCGGTTCCATACATACAGGCCAAATGCAAGGAACAGTACAATCGCCACCAGATAATTCCATGGTCTCGAAAGTATGAGCACTGCAGTCACGATAACCAGTGCGAATATCAGTATCTCCATCGGATGGATCCTCCATTTTTCCGGACGTATCTCATCCATGACACCTTTTCCATGTTCTCCTTCCAGCTGCCGTTCCTTCCGTTTTTCTTCCTCTTTTCCGGCTCTGTACTCCAGTTCTTCCTCCACCCGGTCGAGTTCCTCCTCCAGATGATGAACATCACGCCAGATAAACGAGACTTCCTGTTCCAGTTTTTCACGCTTCTGCTGCTTTCTGGACATCTCCATGCGAATCTCATTTTCCAGAACCTTCTTCCTGCCTTTCAGCTGTTCCAACGCCCCATTCAGATCGATCTCTCCATTGCCTGAAGTATAATAATTTGTCGCGTAATTTTTCAATTCCATCGCCATACTTTCGCCCATCTGTGCATTTCTCTGGCTCATGGAAACCGTATTCTCATAACGGTCAACATTCATCTCTCCAAGCAGCATCCGCAGATCCCCGTCCTCTACAGAAAGGACCTCTCCATCCTCTATACAGACAAGCTCTGCCTTTTTGGAATATTTATCAAAATTTCTTTCAATACGGAAATGTTTCCCTCCGCTTGCAAATTTCAGTGTTCCGGAATAATAATTAGGATTGTCCCACGGTTCATAGATGCTGAATGTATCATTCTGCGCCGCTCTGCCTCTTCCCCGTTCGATTCCGAAGAGCATCCCTTTGATAAAGGTATGGATCGTAGATTTTCCCGATTCATTTTCCCCATGGATCAGATTGATCCCTTCTTCCAGATTGATCTGCCGGTCATGAAATTTTCCAAAGTTTTTTAACAATAATTCATTAATCTGCATTTTTCGGTTCTAGCCTCTTCTTGTCTCCATCAACGCCCGTACTCCCTCACAGAGCGCCTGATACTCCAGGCTGTCTGCCGGATACCCCTCCAGGCTTTCAATGTATTGCCCAAGAATATTTCCTTTATTTTCATTTTTTAATTTTGTAAAATCATACGCCGGCTTTGTATGATCCGTAATCTCCACTACATTACCATAAGGATCCATATAATCCAACTCATACCAGATATCCGGATCACGATATCCGGTTAATGTGATCTTATACATATGCTGCATTCCCTGCTCTGCTATCATATCTGTAATTTTCTGCCTCAGTACATGACCGGTTACAAATTTATCCACCTTTACCTCGCAGTTTCTGTATTCCCGCAACGCATGTGGTACAAACCGGATCTGACAGCCTTTTCCGGTAATTCTTCCCTCTATATAGCCATGCCTCCCGATATCTCCTGTATCCGTCGGTTCCAGCGAACCGGCATACGCCATCCTGTTTTCCACCAACAGCTGTGGTTTATGAATATGACCGAATGCCACATAATCATAGCCAAGTGTTATAATCTGATTGCTCTTGATCGGAATGTGTTTCTCATCACCGCCGTGTGCAAGCAATATCTCATATTTCTGCCGTCTTTCCGGGACTGCATGATCATAGACCGGATCATGGATTTCTCTGGAATGATAACTGCATCCATAGACTGCCGTCTGGATCCGGTCAAGTTCCACACAATCGATCTCCTGCGAACAGATCATATGCACATGCGGTGCCCAGGAAAATGTCCTGTAATAAGAATTTTTCTTAATATAGTCATGATTGCCGGCAATCATGACCACCTCCGTATGTTCCAGCATCTCCAGTATGGAATTCATTTCTTTTAATTCTCTTAACAGGGGTTGTCTGTGAAACAGATCTCCGGCAATCAGCAACAGATCTGTCTTCTTCTGGTTACAGATTGTTATGATATCCCGAAAGCTGTCCCAGAGTTCCTGTTCTCTATTTTGACTGTAGGCGTTTCCCGCGTCCGGTTTTGCCCCTAAATGCAAGTCTGCGATGTGTATGAACTTCATCCTTGCTTCCTTCTTTCTGTTCTGTCTTTTCCTTCGATGGCAATGTCACGACAAACTGCGTCTGATTGTCATCACTTTTTGCCAGAATTCTGCCCCCGTGCAGCTCCACAATCTGTTTGGCGATTGCAAGTCCGAGACCTGCGCCGCCGGTTCCCGTTGATCTGGAACCATCCACACGGTAGAATTTTTCGAATATTGTCTGAAGCATATCACCCGGAATCTTATCTCCTGCATTGGTAAATGTGATCTCGATATCCCCGTCCTTTATCTTTGCTTCAATCCGGATCTCCGTATTTGCATAGCAGTAAGCAATTGCGTTTCTTAAGATATTATCAAATACTCTTGCGAGCTTGTCCGGATCTCCATAGATCATCAGATCTTCTTCTACATCCACTTCACAGGTCAGTTTCTTCTCCTGCAGAACTCCGTACAGCTCGTCTGCCAGCTGTTCCAGCATCATCGTGAGATCAATCTCTACCGGTTCCAATTCAATGTTCTGAAGATTATATCTGGTGATGTCAAAGAATTCGTTGATCAGTTCACCCAGCCGGATGGATTTTTCCAGGGCAATATGTGTATATGCTTCTCGTTCTTCTTCCGGCATGTCCGGATGATCTTCCAGCATCGTAAGATATGCCACAATGGAAGTCAGAGGTGTCTTCAGATCATGTGCCAGAAAAAGTACCAGGTCATTTTTCTTCTTTTCACCTTCCGTTGCTTCCAGCTCCTGCCGTTTCAATGTCGCTTTGATCTCATTTAACCGGATCTCGATAGGCTTTAATTCTGTGATCAGGTGGATGGGATCTGTCGATTCCGAGATGATATTTTCAATTCCGTGATCGATCTGATCCAGATATTTAGTCATCTGGGAAAGTGCCACATAAAAGAAAAGCGCAAAAAGAATCAGATAACCAACGATCATATAGAATGTCTTGTTATCTCCGACCAGTTTCCAATAGAGGTGGATCGCCGTCTTTTCATTTACATTCAGAAACACCAGAGCATCTACAAAAAACCTGGCAAAACTGTCATTATAAATTCCATCGATCACAAATTTGAGCAGTACCCCTCCTACCAAAACGGTAAGTGCTGTAACCAGCACTGTCTGCAGGAGGATACTGAATTTCAATTTCCGATAATTATTCTTCAACCTTATAGCCCACTCCCCACACAGTCTTGATAAAATCAGACTTGCCTGTCGGTGCACTCATCTTCTCGCGGAGATGACGGATATGCACCATCACCGTGTTGTTACTGTTCTTATAATATTTCTCATGCCATACTTTCTCAAATAACTCTTCCGAGCTTATGACCTTTCCCCGGTTCTCACATAGAAGCCAAAGGATGTCAAATTCTATCGGAGTCAGTGTCAGCGGCACTTCATTGTATACACATTCATGAGACGTACGGTTCAAAAGTAATCCTCCGAAGTCCAGCACATCGCCTTCTTCCTTGGTTCCTTCGTTGTATTGTGTATATCTGCGAAGCTGCGCTTTCACTCTCGCAACTAATTCCAGTGGATTGAACGGCTTCGGAATGTAATCATCCGCTCCCAGCGTAAGTCCTGTGATCTTGTCCATGTACTCCGTCTTCGCCGTCAGCATGATCACCGGGAATGTATACTTCTGCCTAATCTGCTTCAGTATCTGGAAACCGTCAATATCCGGAAGCATGATATCCAGGATCGCGAGGTCGATCTTCATATTATTGATACAATCCAGTGCATCCTGGCCGTTATAAAATTTGAATACTTTGTACTGATCATTCTGAAGATAAAGCTCTACTACATCAGCGATTTCCTTTTCATCGTCTACTACTAATATATTCATACTGCCCTCGATTCTATACAGGGACGGGAGATTTCCAAAAATCCCCCGTCCCCATATATATTTTTATATAAGTTTTTCAAGTGTCGTTATCCACCATTACAGTTCGCAGTTATTGACAGTTCTTGGGAACGGAATCACGTCACGGATATTACCCATTCCTGTCAGGTACATTACGCATCTCTCAAATCCAAGTCCGAAACCTGCATGTCTTGTAGAACCGTATTTACGAAGATCCATGTAGAACTTGTAGTCTTCTTCCTTCAGTCCCAGTTCGTCCATTCTTGATTTCAGCTTATCGTAGTCATCCTCTCTCTGGCTTCCTCCGATAATCTCACCGATTCCCGGCACCAGACAGTCTACTGCCGCAACCGTCTTGCCGTCATCATTCAGCTTCATATAGAATGCTTTAATCTCCTTCGGATAGTCCGTCACAAACACCGGACGTTTGAAGACTTCTTCTGTCAGATATCTTTCGTGCTCTGTCTGAAGATCTGTTCCCCATGTTACTTTGTACTCAAATTTATCGTTGTGTTTTTCAAGAAGTTCAACGGCCTCTGTATATGTCACTCTTGCGAAATCAGAAGATACTACATTGTGCAGTCTCTCCAGAAGTCCCTTATCCACAAATGAATTGAAGAAATTCATCTCTTCCGGTGCATTCTCCAGTACATAATTGATGACATATTTTAACATTGCTTCTGCAACAAACATATTGTCGTCCAGATCTGCAAATGCCATCTCAGGCTCGATCATCCAGAACTCTGCCGCATGACGTGTTGTATTAGAGTTTTCTGCACGGAATGTCGGTCCGAATGTGTAAATGTTACGGAATGCCTGTGCATAAGTCTCTCCATTCAGCTGTCCGCTTACGGTAAGGCTTGTCTCTTTTCCGAAGAAATCTTTGGAATAATCTACGCTTCCGTCTTCATTCTTCGGTACATTATTCAGATCCATAGTCGTTACCTGGAACATCTCTCCCGCACCCTCACAATCACTTCCTGTGATCAGTGGTGTATGCACATATACGAATCCTCTCTCCTGGAAGAACTTGTGAATCGCATATGCCGTCAGAGAACGTACACGGAATACTGCCTGGAACGTATTCGTTCTAGGTCTTAAATGTGCGATCGTTCTCAGATATTCAAAACTGTGGCGCTTCTTCTGAAGCGGATAATCCGGTGCCGATGCTCCTTCAACTTCTACGGTATCCGCCTGGATCTCAAATGGTTGCTTTGCCTGCGGTGTTGCTACCAGCGTACCTGTAACGATCACTGCTGCCCCGACATTTAACTTGGAAATCTCTGCAAAGTTATCCATCTTGTCATGGTATACAACCTGTAAAGGCTCAAAGAAGGTTCCGTCATTTACCACGATAAATCCGAATGCTTTGGATCCACGGATACTTCTTACCCATCCTCCGATTGTTACTTTCTGATCCATGTATGAATCTCTGTTTTTATACAATTCTCTGATTGTTGTCAATTCCATACCAATGTTTCTCCTTTTTTAAAAACTCACATATATTTCTATTATACCATATCCCCCTGGTTTATGTTATACTATATTTACTGAATTTAAAAAGTTAGGAGATTATCATATGAAGAACTTACTAGTTGCACAGTCCGGCGGACCAACTTCTGCAATCAACGCAACCCTTGCCGGAGTAGTTGAGAACGCACTTTCCAGCCCGTCCGTAGATAGGATTTACGGATCGATCAACGGAATCCAGGGAGTGCTGACTGAGAACCTGATAGATCTGAAAACTAAAATTACAAATGTATCCGAACTGGATCTTCTTTGTCAGACCCCTGCTTCTGCACTCGGCTCCTGCCGTGTGAAATTAAAAGATCCTGCTGTGTGTGCAGATGAATATGAGACCATTATCTCTGTTCTTAGAAAATACAATATTGACTGCTTTATCTATATCGGTGGAAATGATTCCATGGATACAGTGGACAAGCTTTCCAAATATCTGAACACCAAGGGAATCACAGATATTACGGTTGTCGGTGCTCCTAAGACCATCGACAATGATCTCTGCGGAACGGATCACTGTCCTGGTTTTGGTTCTGCCGCAAAATATATCGGAACTACATTTGCCGAGCTGGAACGCGACTGCTACGTATACGCAACTAAAGCAGTAACTATCGTAGAAGTCATGGGCCGTGACGCCGGATGGCTGACTGCCGCTTCCTGCCTTGCCCGTGCAAATGGTGCGAAAGGACCTGACTTCATCTATCTCTGCGAAGTACCATTCAGCATTGATACATTCTTAAAAGATGTAAAAGCAAAACTGGAAGAACAAGATGCCGTGATCATCGCTGTCAGCGAAGGCGTGAAGAACAAAGACGGCCGTTACATTTCCGAAGAAGTGCAGAGCTCTGCTGTAGATTCCTTTGGTCACAGCTATATCGCCGGTGCCGCAAAGGTTCTGGAAGATGCTGTCAGAAATGAGATCGGATGCAAGGTACGTTCGATCGAACTGAACCTGATGCAGCGCTGCGCCGCACATCTTGCAAGTGCTACCGACATTCAGGAATCCAGAATGCTCGGAAAGACCGCCTGCCAGTATGCGCTCGGGGGGGCAACCGGTATGATGGCTGCTGTGATCCGTACTTCTGATAAGCCTTATGCTACAGAATTCAAGGCACTTCCAGTATGCGATATTGCCAATGCGATCAAGAGTGTGCCTGCGGATTATATTAATGATGCGGGAAATGATGTGACGGAAAAGATGGTGGATTATCTGACGCCGTTGATTCAGGGGGAAATGAATACGGTGTATGAGAACGGGATTCCGAAGTATCTTTATTTGTATTAAATTGGGATTTAATTCAGGAAGGCTGTGGATACCCGAACCGGAATAAAGCTTGGAAAGGCGTTCCTGCTCAGGTTCCATCGGCGGGTCAATTCTAAAGGGGTAAAATTCTGCTAAAAGCAGGCTTTCAAAATTTGAAACTCGGCATACGCCTCAAACAGTCAAATTTTGAAAACCTAACGCAGAATTTTACCCCTTAAGAATTACCAACGCCTCTTTCACATTCACTGGAACGCCTTTTCAAGCTTTATTCCGTGTGTATCAAATGCCTTACGAATTAATGGCAATTGCGTAACGGTTGTGGCCTCCACCGGGTTACACTTCCGGGCATTTCATTTATTAACATTTGCTGCCAGTCACGACTTGAAGGAAACAATAGATAAGGATTATTGTGAATGTGGAATGCCGTTAGAAACAATTAGAGAGTCAGAAGCACCGTTAAAGGAACGAAGCGAACGTGTTTGAGGCGAACGCCGAGTTTGAGCGTAGTTCCTTTGCTTTTAGGTGATTCTGACTCTCTTAGTGTTTCTTATGGTATGGAACCTGAACAAGAAGCCTTATCTATTGTTTCCTTCAAGGACTGAGAGGCCGCTTCCCCAGTTAATAAATTAAACCCCAATTTATTTCAACGTATATATAAATTCAAAACACCGTATGGTATACTGACAATGTTACCGCCTCCATACTGGCAACAGGAAGGAGGTGTTCATTATGGATTTGGCATTATCTTTTATTGTCGCTGTTGCGGCTGGTGTAGTTTGCCACTACATCATCAAATGGTTAGATGGCGACAAATAGCCGGTAACTAACCTGTGGAGTTAAGCCTTTCCACACCAAAATCAGGAATAGAAAAACCCTCGGATGGCACTCCGAGGGTTTTTCGTTGCTGTTCACTATGGAATAGCATTATCTTTTGCCTACTGGCATTATAGCATATGCAATTTAACAATACAATATGTAAATTTAATAGAAAGTGGGTATGTTCTTGCTTTTCTTGTCTTTTCATGCTATACTATCACCCGTTACAAAACCCGAAAAACCAAGGTCTTACAAGGGTTGCGCCGATTCCCGGCGTAAAGAAGATGATAGAAAAGACATCCACCGGATTTCTTTCCTATCCGCTACGGCGCGTGTGTTCGTGACCTTCCACACGTAAAACAAAACTAAAGGAGAATTGAAAAATGAAAAACAAAAATCTTAGTTTCATGACCCAGGCAGCCATGATCGCTGCAATCTATGTGGTGCTGACTTACATCTTTGCACCATTTTCTTTCGGAGAAGTACAGGTTCGTATCTCCGAAGCACTTACTATTTTACCAATATTTACACCAGCCGCTATTCCGGGACTCTTTGTCGGATGTCTGATCGGTAATATTCTGGGCGGTGCGATCCTTCCGGATATTGTATTCGGCAGTATTGCAACTCTGATCGGTGCATTTTTCACATGGAAACTGCGTGAGCAGAAGCCGGTTGTCGCAACACTTCCACCGATTATTTCGAATATCATCATCGTTCCGTTCGTACTGCGTTACGGTTATGGTGTGACACTTCCGATTCCGTTTATGATGCTGACGGTTGGAATTGGTGAGGTGATCTCCTGCACTGTTCTTGGTCTGATCGTGTACGGAGCATTGAAGAAATATAAAGGAACACTTTTCCGCACAGCTTAATCTATATCTGAATGGTATTAAAAAGAGCGGACATATAACTCATTTCATAACAGTTATATGTCCGCTCTTTTTTATTTTCTATACACAACTATCCAATATACGCATTTCCGCTTCCGGATGTCATCTGATCCATCTCTTCATACTTCACGCTGTGTCTTGTACTGTCATTCAAGTCTTCATACACAACATTCGTATCACTATATCCCACCAGAATAACCGCATTCTGCGAATCCAGCATTGCAATGACCGGTCTGCCCTGATTGATAATGTACAGGATCTCTTCTGTCGTACATCCGGTCAGGTCATAGGCAGCACCATCATTTATATCCTTCAAAATATCAATTGGCTTCTCCTGGTTTTTAAGACGGTCCTTGATTGTATTTAATACGTCATCTTTCTCTGTGATCGAATACTGCAGGTTACGGTTACCACGCTCCCATACATAGTCCTGTGAGGAATCGACTACCACTCCGTTGTAATCATTTGCTTTCTTGATCGCATCCCCTGCCTTTGTATACACGCCCTGGATCTCACCATGTCCATAGACATAATATTTCTCCGGTGCGTCTTTGTCTGAAAATGTGATCGTCTGCGGTGTCTCGAACAGGATCTGTTTTGGTTTCAGTACTTTTGGTTCCTTATCCGATATCCCATCATTGTATGTCAGTCGTACCTGTGTCTGCTTCAGATCTGTCGCATATGTCTCCAGTGTAATATTGCTTTTCGTCTTCTGTTCATTGTTCGTAATATAATCCGGAGCTGTTGCAGTATAAGTGTCCCCATCCTTTGATGCACGCTCCAGCGTGATCATATCTTCATCAAATGCTGCATTTAAAATGTAAATGCCATCTGTCTGATAGGTTTTGATCACTTTTCCTTTTTGATTCCGGATCTCCAATTTGTACATTGGGACGGTTGCTTCTCCGGACACGGTATTTCCTATGTCTTCCGTCTTCGCAATTCCATATACAAAATCACTTCTGATGAAGCCCAGTGGACGGATGCATTCTCCTTCGCTGCAGGTTATTTTCTGCTTCTTTCCTGTCCCTACATTCAGGATCGATACTTTCGTTGCAGTTCCTAGTTCTCCGTCTGCCTGATATGCAATCAGACTTCCATCTTCCGATACGACATACTGCTGTGCGTCCAGACCTTTGACCAGTACTGTTTTCTCATCATCCTCTATACTATACTGATATAGTGTACCGTCCACCATGGTGTAGAGCATGTCTGTCTTCGCATCATAATAAGACATTTCTCCCAGTTCACTGACTGCCTGTGCATAAGATTTATTGGTAGAGATAAAGACTTTCTCTTCCACGGAATTTTTCTCTATATCGTAATAATATACGGCCACTCCGACTTCACCTTCATGCTCACCACGATTCATATATCCCGACACAAGGAAGGTCGTGTTGCCCTTTGCGTCTACTTTCAAAATCTTGATCTTGTGATCCGGAACCAGATTTCTCACATCTGTATTTTCCGCATCTGCAAATCCGAATACAAGTGACACCTCATCCGAATCTTTATTATAATTCCAAAGTTCATTTGCCTCGACAAATGATACGATCGTCCCGTCTTTATTCACCTTATAAGACAGATTCGTTGGTGCAATTCCGAGGATAATTCCCTTCTCATTCAGAACCTTCTTCGTCGCATCAAATATCTGATCCATCGTTCTGTCATAATCTAAGAGGTATGTCTTTTGTGCATCTGCGATGTATCTGACACGGAAGAATTCTTTGACCGCATACCGGTCGGATTCATTTTCCTCTCCTTTACAGCTTACCCTGTATTGTAACAATACCGACATGCAGGTACTGTTCAGTTCTTTGATACTCCAGCGTTCTTCCTGTTCTACCTGTGGTTTCAGACTGCCCCATGTAACCTGTTCGTAATTCGAATTGATCGTTACATGCTGAAGCGTCGTATTATCCGCATCATCCGTCGGCTCAAGCGCTGCTCCTACGCCTGCATTCTCTGCCTTTGCAAGTGCATTTTCATGATAATCACTGATATAATTCAGACACTGTGCAACATTGGCATCTTCATCACTGACAATTCTGGTGTAGAAATATACCGGATCCGCACCATTTCTGTTCAGCCGAACCTCCAGAATTCTTTCTTCATCCAGTACCTTATCTCCACTCAGATCCAGACTGAAGTTCTTTCCTGCCTTTTTGATTTTCTTAGATTCCAGTTCACTTGTCCCGTCCAGTGTGTAGACTTTATAGCTGGCTCCTGTAAATTTATTGCCATATGCTTCTATATTTACATCCAGACTCTGATCGGCTACCGGAGTGATGGTATTATGCATAGAAGACACATCCATCCTCTTTGCATAGCCTGTAAGTGTATTGATCTTATAATCTCCATATGAAAATGAGATCTGTGGAAATGTTGCGGCTCCCATATCAGCCGTCATGTTGTCATTCCCCTTATTCGTCACGTAGCTGAATATAATGACAGCCACGATAAATACTGCAGACAAAACGCCCACATTTATCAAACGTTTCTTTAAAGTTAATGTCATTTATACTCCCTCTTTATTCCGTTTTTCCCTGGTTATCTAACAGGCGCCCCAGTGTCGGTGACACCCTGAGTTCTGCTTCACATTTCCGAATAGATGCTTCGATTTGCTGCCGCCTTACAGATTCTTTCTGATCTGCTTTCTGATTCCTTTTTACTGCCCGGATCAGGATATTCTTCGGTGTGTGTTCCATATCGATGAATTCCAGTATCTGTGCTTCATCCCCCTCGCGCTCCAGATACTGTGCCCGGAGTCCGTCCGTGATCAGCGCCGCCATACGTTCCTTCAACAGTCCATATCTTAATACCGGTTCTAATACCTCATTCCGGATCTGTCGGTTCAATTCATGCTGGCAGCATGGTACAGACAGGATCACTTTTGCATCCCAGCCGACCGCTTTCGCCAGTGCATAATCCGTTGCCGTATCACAGGCATGTAGAGTTACTACCATATCTACTTTGTTGACTCCGGTATAATCTGCAATATCCCCTTCCAGAAATCTCAGCTTTTCATAGCCGTATTTCTCACTCAGTTCATTACAGTGACAGATCACCTCTTTCTTCAGATCCAGTCCTATGATTCTTATGTCATATTCTTTCAATTCATGCAGGTAATAATACATGGCAAATGTAAGATAAGACTTTCCACAGCCAAAATCCAGAATTGTAAGTTCTCTTCCCTTATCCAGCTCCGGAAGGATATCTTCGATAAACTCCAGAAAACGGTTGATCTGGCGGAACTTATCGGATTTTGCACGCACAATCTTTCCATCCTGCGTCATAACTCCAAGATCCTGAAGAAACGGTACCGGGACTCCCTCTTCCAACACATACTTTTTCTTACGGTCATGGCTCATATCAATCTTCTTTTTCCCGCCCTTTTTTATCTTACTTTTTATGGTCACTTTTCCTTTTTTACTTACAAGAACCGTATAATCCGCTCTCTGTGTCTCCATCTGCATCTGGCGCATATTTCCCATATATTCGAGAAGTATTTCACAAGCTTTTTTCTCCTCCACATTCTCGTGAAATGCCTGATTGTTCCGGAACGATTCAAACTGGAAGTAAAGTACCTCTTTTTTCAGTACAGGTCTTATCTTTACCTTCTGCACATCATCTTTCTTCTTCGGATTACTCAGCGTTGCTGATATAAATTCTATATTTAAATTTTCCTGTAATAATTTACTTAATTCATTCATAATATTATATTTTACTGTTTTTTAGACAAGAGCGCAAGTATCATGGATAGCAATTTTACCGGACAGAACCGAGAAAATGCAGTTAAGGACGGAGGATTGCATGCAATCCTCCGTCCCCAACTATGAAACCGGGAATTTTATTGTCACTTTAAACAAATCTCCATCCAGATATAATTCAAATGTTCCGCCCTGCATTTCCGTCAGCGACTGTGCAATCGACAATCCCAGACCACTGCCTTCTGTGCTTCTTGATACATCCCCGCGGATGAATCGTTCCGTCAGCTCGGAAGCCGGGATGTTCAGCGGCCGTGCCGATATATTCTTCAGGCTGAAGCATGCCATGCCATCTTTCTTCTCGAGATCAGCATAAACTCTTGTTCCCTGCATCGCATATTTTGCCGCATTGTTATATATATTAGACAGCACTCTCCAAAGCCGTCTTCCATCTGCGCGGATCACAATCTCCTCATTCGGAAGGTTCATGACCTCTTCCAGATCTCCTGCCTTGAATTTTTCCTCGAATTCTCCACTCGTCTGCTGGATCATTTCCACCAGGTTCAGGTTCATGAATTCCAACGTAATATTCCCTGAACTTACCTTGGAAGCCTCTACGACGTCTTCTGTCAATGTCTTCAGGCGCTGTGATTTCTGTTCCAGAACTTCAATGTAACGCCGGATCTTCGGATCCTTAAAGTCCTCCTGCTTTAACAATTCTACATAATTAATGATAGATGTAAGCGGCGTCTTGATATCATGCGAGACATTCGTAATGAGGTCTGTCTTCAGCCGTTCGCTTTTCATACTCTTTGCAAGTGCTGTTTCCAGTCCTTCTCCAATAGAATTTACTTTCTCTGCAATCTCTTTCTGTTCTGCCAGTAATCCATTTACCGGAATCTGATACTCCACTTCGCCACCGGCAATCTTCTCGATCCCTATCATGATCTTTCCGGTTCCTTTTGCCTTTTGAACCATCCAGACGAATGCTGCGGCATCTGTTACCAGCAAGATGAATGCCCACGCCCAGGTAGTACTCCCATCTGCAGCAAATATATAGGTCAGCCAGTGGAACAATAAAAATGCTGCTAATCCGATCATCATTTTCCACAGATACCGGATGTTTTGAAGCATATCTTTCAAAAAGAGTAACAGCCATCTGAATACACTGTTCTTCCATACAGTCTTCGCCTTGATTCTTCTCACCAGGCTCAGATACCCCAGAAGGAACATCGCACAGCTATACAGCGCACCCAGACATCCCACCACCATTCCTTGCAGATATATCTGTTTATTTTCTGTATAGATAGTCTCTCCATTTACGCTTTGCCATGTAAATATCCCGGCTTTTGTTACTACCAGCATAACTACTGCCCAGAGCAATATTACACCAACCGCTGCCGGTTCTGTCTTTATGTGATCAAACTTCACCAGATGCACTTCTTCATCTTCCGCACTTCTTCCGGCTCCGATCGTCAATAACACCAGAATCGCCAGATAGGCTGCGACTGCCAGAACTGCCCCTATACCGGCCGCTTTTGCCCCGGCCGCATATTGTGTAAAGATCTGTTTCTGCTCGTAAAAATCATCTTTCACAGGATACGCTGTATCCACAACCGATGCATATACATAATCTGACGCATTTACATAACCGGCTACTGTCTTCTGCCATTCCTGTGCCATTGAATCTCCTTTGCCGGCTTTTTCAATATTACTTTCATAGTTTGCAAGCTTCGGTCTTACGATCACATATTTCCCTGATTTTTTTAGTTGTTCCAGGCTCTCCTCGTAATGATCATAGTCCTGATATTTCTTTTTATTCGTAATGACCGTTCCGTTATCCCGGTTCACATACAGGTATGTGATATTCGAATTTCCTTCCTGATACTGCTTCTGGTTTAGCACATAATTGTCAACATCCGAATAGATGATCTCGGCCGCATCATTTATCATTCTGTAGGCATCACTCAGCCTGCCGTTCCATGTCTTGGAATTATTCACAAGCTGAAGTACCGTTTCTCCGTTTACCGTCTTATAGTCTCCGGGAATCTTTGTCCCGTCATAATTCCAGCAATTGATGTAAGCAATCTTTCCATCGATATCCTGAAGTCCCCTGAATCTGGATTTCCCGCTGCTGCTTTCCTGATATTCCCCCTGTTTCAGCTCATCCAGAATATCATCTGCAGAACTGTTTCCTGTAATGACAAATGACAGATCCCCTCTGTCGATCATCTGTTTAAATTCTTTATAACGGAAATAGTGGTAGTTTCCATCTGACCGCTGACACACAATGATATCGTCCTGTTCGTCCCGGGTATCTGAGACGGAACCATCATCTGTCATCGTTTCTGCGATTAATTTGCCCCAGGAATACATGTCCCCCAGCCGGAAGGACAGTCCGGTCTCGTCTTTACCCGTTATCCCGCCTGTATCTTCATATTTTGCCACATCTACGATCTTATCCGGGTCATATTTTCCATCTGTATCATATAAGGTCTGATATTGGATCTCGTCCAGGATGTGATAATTGGCATTGGCCACAGCATTGGCAAATGCATTGCTTTCCTCATACGTCTTCGCAGCATCAGCAGAACACAGCTCCTGTATCAGCACCGGATAACGCGTAGCCCACAGGATGCATAACACCCCTGCAGCTGCAAGTATATGTGCCACTGCCAGCAAAAAGAATTTTACTCTTGGCATTCGGTACCATTTCTTCATATATGCTCCTTCCTAAAGCTTCTCTATCTTATACCCGACACCCCAGACTACCTTCAGGTATCTCGGCTCCTTCGGATTGATCTCGATCTTCTCTCTGATATGGCGGATATGTACTGCCACTGTATTATCCACTCCGATAGCATCCTCATTCCAGATACTTTCATATATCTGATCGATAGAAAATACTTTTCCCTGATTTTTCACCAGTAATAATAAAATATTATATTCGATCGGTGTCAGTCTGACCGGTTCCCCGTCAACCGTAACCTCCTTCTGTTCATCATCGATAGATAATCCACCGACCGCATAAACAGCCTGATTACTTTTATCGATCGTGCTTCCAAGCTGTGTATATCTGCGAAGCTGGGACTTTACCCGCGCTGTCAGCTCCAGCGGATTGAATGGCTTCGTCATATAATCATCCGCTCCTACATTCAGTCCCAGGATCTTATCGGCATCCTCAGATTTTGCCGACAGGATTATGATCGGCATATTCTTCTTCTCGCGGATCTTTAACGTTGCCCGGATCCCATCCAGCTTCGGCATCATCACATCAATGATCAGAAGATCCACCTTCTCCCTGTCCAGCACTTTTAACGCTTCCTCACCGTCATAGGCTTTTAACACTTTATATCCTTCCTGCGACAGGTATATCTCTATTGCTTCTACAATCTCTCTATCATCATCACATACAAGTACGTTGTACATTTCTCATCACCTCCCTTATACTATACAAGAATATCAACTAATTTTTAAGTCCTGGTCTTGTAAATTCTTAAGATATTATGAAAATATGCTCTTTATCCGTTCTGTCGTCTAAAATAGAAACTGCTAATATTATGTCTAAAAACAATAAACCATATTTTCGTAAAGATATTTTTTCTATATAATAATCCCTGGTGATTTAAGAATCTTTTTTATTTTTTCATACTCCGTGGGATTTTCATCTTGTCGGATTCTTCCAAACAAAATTTTTAGAAAGAAGATGACATATTATGCATGAACCAGAAATAGAATATCTTATTCGCTCTCTTGGTATTGGTGCAACTTACCGTGGCTATGAATATCTCATTTATGGTATACGTCTTTGTCTGTCTGATGAAAACTACCTCCTTTTCGTCAGTAAGTATCTTTATCCAGACATCGCACGTCACTATAATACGACAAGTTATAGTGTTGAACGTGATATCCGCACTGTCATCAAGGTCTGTTGGGAGCACGGAAACAGACCGCTTCTCGAAAAAATTGCATTACGCCCTTTAACTCTGAAACCAACCTCCGGTGAATTCTTTGATATCGTAACTGCTCATTTACGCAAATACTCTGAATGCTGTCCTTTACTTTCCGCTCTTTAGAATCTGTTTTTGTCTTCTTCATTTTTAGTTAAGATTTTTTCGAATTCTTTTATGTTTTTAACATACTTTAGACATATTTTTTGCCTATACTATATATCAGATAGTTGATAAGCAACAACTATCACCCCCCTCATAAAGTAAAACACCGGAATCACTCTCCGGTGTACACTTTACTCTCATTCCTTTAGTAATTATAACAACAACAAAAAGCTCTCCGGAAAGGAGAGTTTTTTGTTGCGTTTTTTATAAAATGAACATACTTTTTTCACATTTCTTGATTATAATACTTTCAGATAGTTGGATAACAACTATCGCCCCCCTCATAAAGTAAAGGCCGCCAGAAGATTACTTCTGGCGGTCCACTTTACCGGTAATTTCTGCGGATGTCTTTACGACTCCGCTTTTGTTTTATTTCTTTCTCCGATCCACGTAAGGATATCCCGATACACATTCTGCCGGTCCACCTCATTCAAGATCTCATGCCGGTCGCCTTCATACAGATGGATCGACACATCTTTGATCCCGGCATCTTTATATTTCTCATAGACTCTGGTCACATTCTTTCCGAATGCCCCTACCGGGTCATCGGATCCTGCCGTAAAGAGCACCGGAAGCGTCTTCGGAATCCGTTTCATACTTCCCTTCCGTACCAGAACCTTCATACCGGTAAACATCTGATAATAGGCTCCCAGTGTAAATGTATAGGAACACAGCGGATCCCGCACATATTCATCTCGTTTTTTCTTATCGGATGTGATCCATTCCTTCGATGTCTCACCAGGTTCAAATTTCTTATTGAAACCTCCAAAACTCAGACTATCCACAAATGCGCTTCTGTATTTCCATCCTTTGAACGCTGCAATGACCCTGCAGATCATCCTTCCCGCACAAAGCGTCAGCATTCCCTGATGACCGGTTCCCATAATGATAACTCCCGCAAGGCCCCCCGCATACATCGTCAGATACTGTCTCAACAGGAATGACCCCATACTGTGCCCCAGCATAAAATACGGCACATCCGGATATTTTTTCCGTGTCATCTCCTGCAGCTGATAAATATCTCCGATCACATACTGATTACCTTTCCGTTCATCAAAATATCCCAGATCAGCTTCTGTCTGTATGGATTTCCCATGTCCCAGATGATCATGTCCGACTACATAATATCCGTACTCCGACATAAATTCGGCAAATTCATCATAACGATCAATATACTCCACCATTCCATGACATATCTGTAAGACACCTTTTATCTCTCTATCCGGAAGCCATTCGATCGCATGGATCTTTGTCACAGAATCTCTGGATGTATAATAAAATTCATGCTTCATCATCTATCATCCATTCTGACATACTCTTTGTATTCGGCCAGCGGTTTGTACGCCGGACGAATGATCTTATCTACATTCTTAAGCTCTTCCAGACGGTGTGCACTCCATCCGACGATACGCGCTGCCGCAAAGATCGGTGTATAAAGTGACGGTGGAAGATCCAGCATACTATATACAAGTCCGCTGTAGAAATCGACATTCGCATTTACACCTTTGTATATCTTACGCTTTTCTGCGATGACCTCCGGTGCCATATGCTCTACCTTTTCATACAGTGCATATTCCTTCTCACAGCCCTTTTCTCTTGCAAGCTGCTTAACGAACTTCTTAAAAATATCGGCTCTCGGGTCAGATACGGAATAGATTGCATGCCCCATTCCGTAGATCAGTCCTTTCCGGTCAAATGCCTTCTTATCCAACAAATCGGTCAGATACCGGCGTACCTCATCATCATCTTCCCAGTCACTGACTTTTTCCATCATATCGTCAAACATCTGGGTTACTTTGACATTTGCTCCCCCGTGCTTTGGTCCTTTTAAGGATGCCATAGCAGCCACGATCGTCGAATAAGTATCCGTTCCGGATGATGTTACCACATGCGTTGTAAATGTAGAATTGTTACCGCCGCCGTGATCCATATGAAGGACAAGTGCCATATCCAGGATCTTTGCCTCTAATTTCGTATATTCCTTATTCTCACGCAGCATCATCAGTATATTCTCTGCTGTTGATAATTCCGGTGACGGTGCATAGATGAAGAGATCTTCTCCCATACGGTAATTATATGCATGATAGCCATAGATCATCAGCATCGGGAACTGACTGATCAGATTCAGGCACTGACGCAGTACATTTGGAATCGACGTATCGTCTGCATGAGGATCATACGTGTACAGGCTTAAGATTGATCTCGACAGGCTGTTCATCATGTCACGGCTTGGCGCTTTCATGATCACATCACGGACAAATGTCGGCGGCAATGTCCGTCTTTCCACCAGTGTCTCATGAAATGTCTGCAGCTGCGTCTTATCCGGAAGTTCACCGAATAACAGCAGATAGGCGATTTCCTCAAATCCATAGTGCTTATCTTTCAGAAAACCCTGCACCAGATCTTTGATATTATAGCCGCGATAGTAAAGATTTCCTGCACATGGCACTTCCTCTCCGTTCACGATCTTCTTCGCACATACATCGGAAATGTTCGTAAGTCCCGCAAGGACACCTTTTCCGTTCAGGTCACGGAGTCCCCGTTTGACTTCGTACTTCGTATACAGCTCTTTGTCTATCGCATTGTTCTTCTCGCAAAGTTCTG
Source organism: Dorea longicatena (assembly GCF_024168045.1). Lineage (GTDB taxonomy): Bacteria > Bacillota > Clostridia > Lachnospirales > Lachnospiraceae > Dorea_A. The sequence continues at coordinate 55,166 of NZ_CP100126.1, read as the reverse complement.
CAAAATGGCTGATTTCCGGTGTTACCTCAAATAGTGTCTGCCCTTCTTTTCTGTCCATCGTCATCATCCTTTCTTATATGGAGATAATAAATCACTCAATCTTGCAAATTCTTCCAGTGTCAGTGTCTCACCTCTCACACTTGCACCCTTTCCAAGTGCATCAATCGCTGCTTCCACTTCTTCTTTTGTAAAATCTAATGTCGCCGCATTCTTCAGACCGTTCGCCAGTGTCTTCCTTCTCTGGTTGAAAGATGCACGGATAATGTTGAACATCAGCTTCTCATCCTGCACCTGTACCGGTTTCTCCTGATGACAGGTCAGACGTATAACCGCTGATCCCACCTTCGGTCTCGGCATGAAACAGTTCGGCGGAACATTTGCCACAATATACGGGTCGGCATAATACTGTACTGCTAATGACAGTGCGCCATAGTCCTTATTACCCGGTCCGGTCTGCATACGATCCGCAACTTCTTTCTGCACCATGACAGTGATACTCTCTACCGGAACCTCATTTTCAAAAAGTCCCATGATGATCGGCGTCGTAATATAATATGGCAGGTTCGCCACCACTTTGACCGGCTTTCCGTTGTTCTCTTCGTCTGCAATCTTCTTAAGATCCAACTTCAATACATCTTCATTGATGACACGTACATTGTCATATCCGCTTAATGTATCCTCCAGGATCGGGATCAGATTCTTATCGATCTCAACTGCGATCACCTTTCCTGCCGCCTGTGCCAGATATTGCGTCATCGTACCGATTCCTGGTCCGATCTCCAGTACCATATCATCCTCCGTGATATTCGCCGACTGTATGATCTTATCTAATACATGTGTATCGATCAGGAAATTCTGACCGAATTTTTTCTGAAATGAAAAATTATATTTCTGCAGAACCTCGATGGTATTCTGCGGATTTCCTAACGTTGGTTCCTTCATAGACCCTCCCGTATCTGTTATATGGTTTCTCGATTATTCCTCATTATACAATAATTTGGCCGGGATTGACAGCGATAAAAAATGAAATATGTATAAAGAAAATATAAACGGGGATGGAAGATTCTCATATGCCCGGTAAGCTTGCTATGGCTGCTAATGCGAATCCACAAGCGAAGATTGCTCCATTTCCAAATCCTCTTACGACCATTCCGACGATGGCAAATGTTCCGCTGTGAGGGTTAATTGCTACGATCAGGAATCCGACCAGCATCAGAATCGAACTGAGGATTAGCGTTTTCTGATGTCCTATTTTCTTAACAATCGCAGGTACGAAACAGTTTCCAATAATAACCGGAAGTGTCAGTGCCATGGAAAGTGGTGTCATCATATCCATATCTTTTAAGATATTTCCACAATAATATACGGTCATAGATCCGTTACCTGACGCAATGCTAAGTGCCAAGATAAACAATGCTGCTACAAAGTAAAAATATTTATTCTTCAAGATAGCCGGCGCACTGATTAAAATCCACGGTCTTGCTTTTCCCCATTTTTCGGGCTTTTCTGGCTGTTTCATATGCGGAACAGATTATCGAGAATTTTTATCATGTACGATCTGTATATTTCACTACCTTCCAATAATAGGCGCAGACATTTAAAACAACCGGCTCTTTTCCTCGGAAATCTCTTTATCTGTTGCTCCTGTATATTGTTTAATTTTATAATCGGGAATGTGATCCTGCAGCATTTCACGAATAATATTGCGTTTTTCTTGTTCTCTTCCCTCTGCAATTCCCTTTTCTCTTCCCTCTGCAATTCCAGCCTCGAGTCCAAGTCTTTTTGCTGTCTTCATCATAATGTCATGATCTCTGATTGCTTTCTGCCTTGCTTCGTATTCCAGCCGTTTCTTCTCATCCGCACTCAGTCTGTCTAATACATCATATGCCTCTTCAAAAGTAGAATTATTCTCTGCCATCTTCTTGAAATCCTCCCTGCATTTTCCGCCTAGAAAGCGCATCCATTGTAACAGATCTGTCTCATTTTTCTGCTCAGGCGGAAGCTTGGACAGTTCTAGTATGTGCATCTCTAACAGATCTGTATACTCTTTCCCTGTCTCTGTGTCACACAATGCAATCCGACGATAGCACTTTTCATCATCCTGAAAATAAGTATGATCTAGAATGCTTACCTGAATGCACTTCTGCAGCCTGTCATAACTGTCGCCTTCTCTGATCTGATCCACATACATTTTTCCAAGATAATACGCCGACCGGTTAGCCCAGTAGTCGTAGTAGACAACTTGCATCTCAAAGTCTATCTGTACACCGTTTTTTAACTTCACCCGAACATCCAAAATTCCGTATTTATCATCCTCATACTGTTTTTGTAATATTGTAGGCATGAGGTCTGTTTTTTCTACGTCTTCCGGGTGAAGCTTTAGCAAAGCCGCTACGATTCCTTTCCGGATATTTTCATTTTGCATCAATTCTTTGAAACAAAAATCCACCGTCGGAAGCATAATAAAGTCATCTTCTGTTACATTTTTCTGGTTTCTTCTCATAGAATTCTCCCTTCTTTTGTAAGATAAAGTATCGTTTGAAGTAAAGAATTCTCTGCCTAAGCATATTTTAACACAGGAGTATATCTTAGAAAAGCAGAAGTTTACCAAATGTTCTCAGCAAATACCTCAGATTCTCAGAGCTGCCTGAAACATTTTTTCAAACGATCTTCCTCTTTTTTGCTTTCATCGGATTATCTACTCTGAATATAGAGTGAAAGAAATAATTACCGATTGGTTGATAGATACTTTTGCAGTCTGTCAGATTGACGACTGCGTAAGATTAGGTTAACATAAGTAGTTTTATATGACAATAGGAAATTTATGCATAAGGGTTTTCTTATTAATAAACAAGGAAGATATCGTTGTTTTTCCGATATCTCCCCTGCTTTTTGCTATAACCGGTACATCTCTCTTGCATTTTTCTCCGTCTGTTCGACTACTTCTTCATACGTAATGCCCTTTAATTCCGCAATCTTCTCTGCCACATAACGGATATAAGCAGAATTGTTGCGCTTTCCACGATTCGGTTCCGGTGCCATATACGGGCAGTCCGTCTCGAGTACAATTGATGTCAGCGGAATATTTTCCACTACTTCTTTCAGCTTCTTCGCATTCTTGAACGTTACCACTCCGCCAACGCCGATGTAAAATCCCATCTTGATATATTCCTGTGCCATTTCTTTGGAATAAGAATAACAATGGATCACACCGCTTAGTCCTTTCGCATGCTCTTTCATAATCTCCATGGTATCTGCCGCTGCCTCCCGGCTGTGGATCAGAACCGGAAGATCCAACTCTCTTGCCAGTTCCAGCTGCCGTATGAACCATTTTTTCTGCACTTCTCTCGGCTCATTGTCCCAGTAATAATCCAGACCGATCTCGCCTACCGCAACCACTTTCTCCTCTTTAAACAGCTCTTTCATCTGTGCAAAGTTCTCTTCATTCAGGCAGCCGACCTCATCCGGATGAATCCCGACTGCCGCATATACAAATGGATATTCCTTTGCAAGTGCAATAACCTTCCTGCAGGAATTATATGCTGCACTGACATTTACAATTGTGCCAACGCCCTGCTCTTCCATAGAATTCAGCAATTCTACTCTGTCCTCATTAAACTGCTCATCGTCATAATGTGCATGTGTATCAAATATCATATATCCCTCCGGGGACGGAGGATTTTCAAAAATAATGTCTTAAATCCTCCGTCCCAAATCAAAAATGTCCTGTCCCCAGTATCCCAATATTTATCCCATCTTTTCCACACGTTATCCCAAGGAATTTCATGGTTATCCCACCCTTATCCCAAGGTTTTCCACATACTTATCCACATCATGTGGATAACTTGTGTGACAGATACTGTATATAGATGTCGGATATTGGAGATATATATCAAACAAGGACGGTGATTCCAAAAATCCTCCGTCCTCATTTTCATTCTTTCATATACAAAGCCAACTATTATCAACCAGTTTCTTTGTATCTTTCTATACTTGCATTAGCAGATCTCTGCACCGGCCGGCATATTCTTCTCCGGTGTCATAAGTGCCAGATTACCTTCTGCGTCTTCTGCGCACAGTAACATACCCTCAGATAATACTCCGGCAAGTTTTGCAGGTTTTAAGTTCACAAGAACCATAACCTTCTTGCCTACCATCTCTTCTGCAGAGTAATGTTTCTTAATTCCGGATACGATCTGTTTTACTTCGCTTCCGATCTTAACCTGTGAACAGAGAAGTTTCTTGGATTTTTTCACTTCTTCGCAGGCAATAATCTCACCAACCTGGAACTGCATCTTTCCGAAGTCATCGAATGTGATCTCCGGCTTTGCTTCGATATCGATCACTTCTTCGTCAGCTTCTTCTTTTGCCTCTTCCTTCTCTTCTACATGTGGGTGAAGTTCTTCTACTTTTTTCATTACTTCATTGACATCCAGTCTTGCGAAAAGGATCTCCGGTTTTTCTGTTACTTTTCCGTCTCCAAGCTGAGCAAGGATCTTCTCTGAAGTCTCCGGCATGAAGGATTCCAGAAGTTTTGCTCCTGCTTTGATGCTCTCGATCAGGTTGTAGAGAACGGTCTCCAGACGGTCTTTCTTTGCCTCATCTTTTGCAAGTGCCCACGGCATTGTCTCGTCGATGTATTTGTTGCAGCGTTTGAACAGTACGAAGATCTCTGTGATTGCATCTGCGACACGCAGTTCATCCATCTTCGCATCGACTCTCTTCGGAGTATCTTCTGTGACAGCCTTAAGATCTGCATCGACAGCCTTTTCTTCTTCTGTCTCGGCAACACCCTTATCTGTTACAACACCGCCGAAGTATTTATTTGTCATGGAAATAGTTCTGTTTACCAGGTTTCCAAGTGTATTTGCAAGGTCAGAGTTCATACGCTCTACCATCAGCTCCCATGAGATCACGCCATCATTTTCAAATGGCATCTCATGAAGTACGAAGTAACGTACGGCATCTACTCCGAAGAAATCAACCAGCTCATCTGCGTAAAGTACATTTCCTTTGGACTTACTCATCTTACCGTCGCCCTGCAGAAGCCATGGATGTCCGAATACCTGCTTTGGAAGCGGCAGATCCAGTGCCATCAGGAAGATTGGCCAGTAAATGGTATGGAAACGGATAATATCTTTTCCGATCAGGTGGAGGTCTGCAGGCCAGTTCTTATTAAACAGTTCTGTGCTGTTACCGTCGCAGTCATATCCGATTCCTGTGATATAGTTGGTCAGCGCATCGAGCCATACGTATACGACATGTTTTGGATCGAAGTCTACCGGGATTCCCCATTTGAAGGATGTTCTAGATACACACAGATCCTGAAGTCCCGGAAGCAGGAAGTTGTTCATCATTTCATTCTTACGTGAAACCGGCTGAATGAATTCCGGATGCTCATTGATGTGGTTGATCAGTCTGTCTGCGTATTTGCTCATCTTGAAGAAATATGCTTCTTCTTTCGCAGGCTTACACTCACGTCCGCAGTCCGGACATTTACCGTCTACTAACTGAGACTCTGTCCAGAAAGACTCGCATGGAGTACAGTACATTCCTTCATAAGATCCTTTGTAAATGTCTCCCTGATCGTACAGTTTTTTGAAAATCTTCTTAACCTGTGCTTCGTGATCTTCGTCTGTTGTACGGATGAATTTGTCATAAGAAGTATTCATCAGATCCCAGATCCTCTTGATCTCGCCTGCTGCATTGTCAACGAATTCCTTTGGTGTAACACCTGCTTCGTCTGCCTTCAGCTCGATCTTCTGTCCATGTTCATCTGTTCCTGTCTGGAAGAATACATCGTATCCCTGACTTCTTTTATATCTTGCGATGGCATCTGCCAGCACGATCTCATACGTGTTACCGATGTGCGGTTTGCCTGATGCATAAGCGATTGCTGTTGTAATATAATATTTTCCTTTATTACATTTTTCACACATGTTTTTTCTCTCTCCTTCTATGTTTACCGGATATATGAAATATAGAATGTGCCCTGGCACATTCTCGCGCTGAGCGCGGTCGCTTGCGACATCCTACTTCTTCGCGCGAATGCGCATCCTGCCGGAGGCTTTTTATATAACAGGAAACTCAGTTTCCTGTTATATAAAAAATCTCCCCTGCATTCACTCCTCATAACTTCTGTTACAATTCGTAAATCCCAGGGAAGACGAAAATCCGTGTTACCACTTCCATTCACTATCAGTCTCGCAACCGACAGTCTCTGCGGGTGAAGTCACCACTCCACCTCTCCGCTGTAAAGGGCGGAACCCTTCGTGAACTTACATTTTCCATGCTCATCCACACCGCTCAGTAAGCCATCTTCTGTAACGTTCCACCTGTCCCTCTCAGCATCACACTGCAGTATTCTCACCTACAGTTCACGGGATTCTCTGTAAGATTTCCTGTTACATACTCTCTTCATCAATGCGTTTGTCATATATCCATTCGTAATGTAAATCGTAGCATATAAGCGGGCGGGATGTCAAGGTCTACAGGCTGTACGTATCAATCTTCTGCAATTAAATTCCTTAACTATCAATCAAGTACTTCCTTAGAATCAAACTGCTCCATAAATTTTGTATATTCTGCAGAATCTTTGAATACTGGTTTGTAATTTTTAACCAGTTCTTTACTTCTTGCAGCTTTCTCTTTCAGCAATCCATATGCTGCCAATGCAAACATTTTCGCTGTATCAATATAAGCCTCTTCTTCATTCGTCACTTCAAAGTTAATCTGATGAAGTCCGCCTTTTACACCGCCTGTATTGAATGTATAAACAGGCATCAGATGCTGCACATCACCTACATCTGTAGAACCGCCGGAATGTCCCGCGGCCTCTCTTACAGGTACTTCCGGTGCTGCAAGTTCTGCAGCTCTCTTCAACTCCGGCAAAGCCTGTTCTGCAAGTGTCGGAAGGTATCCCGGCAGTGTAGTAATCTCTACTTTTGCTCCCATCGCCACTGCACCTGCCTGAAAAGAACGATCTGTTTTCTTTGCCGCATCCGTAAATGCTTCAATTGTTTTCGCTCTTACCAGTGTCTCGATCACAATTTCATCCGGAATAACATTAACCAGATTTCCACCTTTCGTAATGATCGGATGAACACGGACGCAGTCTTCGTCACGAAAAGTCTCACGGTTGAGCCCTAATGCCTGAAGGCCAAGAGAAGCTGCGGAAAGTGCATTCACTCCCTTGTCAGGAGCTCCGGCTGCATGAGCTGCTTTTCCTAAATAGCGGATTACTTTTGATACAAATCCATTTCCTGTTCCGCTTCCGACTTGAATTTCATCTCCCGGCTGAATATGATGCGCCAGGCAGAGATCAATATCATCAAACGCTCCTGTACGGATCAATTCGCATTTTCCACCTCCATAGCGAATCTTGCCCTGCTCACGCAGCTGATTCTTAAATTCAATCTCACCATACTCTTCTGCAGGTGTGGCAAAAAATACTACCTGTCCACCCAGTTTTTCTGCAATCTCAGGTACTGTAAGTGCAAGTGCCGCACCAAATATGCCTGCCATCTGTGCATGATGTCCGCAGCAGTGAGCCGCATCTGTTTCAGGATTTACATAGGCATGTTCCGGGATTCTCAGAGCATCCAACTCTCCTAAAAGTGCAAGACATGCATTCTCCTTCTTCTCTTCATTCAGGTATGCTTTTACACCTGTGATGGCAAATCCTGTTTCTGTGTGAAGTCCTAATTCTTTCATCTTATTTACAAATTTCTGTGAGGTACGAAATTCTTTATATCCAAGTTCCGCATGTGTATAAATATCTCTTGCAAACTCAATAACTTCATCTCTATGTTGATCAATTATATCTATAATTAACTTTTCCGTCTGATCCATGGCTTCTACCTCGCTTTCTTTAACTCCGCTCAGAACCACTTACTGAAGTTCTTCTGGGATCCACCATAATCCATCATTATTTTTTTTCATATATTCTTTGAATTCATCAGAATGATATGCATCTACGATTGCCTGTGCCCATGCTGCATCTTTGTTCTCTTTTTTTACTACAACCTGAAGTACAAGGTAATCTTGGATATCTTCGTTCGCAAGTGCTGTAGAAGCATCGATTCCTGCATTGTATACAACACTTCCTGTAATTGCTACATAATCAAAATCAGCCATTGTAGCCGGGATTGTCATACTGTTCATCTCTGTAAACTTAATGTTATGTGGGTTCTCAGTGATATCATCCTGTGTTATTGCGGATGGATCTGCATTCTCATCCAGTTTGATCCAGCCGATCTTCTGAAGCATCAGATAACACCGTGCTGTGTTAGATGCATCGTTTGGAACTGCCACTTTTGCACCGTTCGGAATATCATCGATCGAATCATATTTCTTAGAATATACACCTGCCGGCACTGTCGGGATCAGGCTGATTGCTACCAGATCTCCGTTATAACTCTTGTTGAAATTTTCCATGTAAGCTGTATGCTGCTCAACGTTAACATCAACATCTCCGTCATTTAATGCAACGTCTGCTGTCTGAAGATCAGAAAGATCAACGCCCTTTACTGTGTATCCCTCTTTTTCAAGAATCGGAACAATGGCATCTTCAAAAAGCTCTGTATATGGTCCCTGAGATTTTCCATAGACGATTTCCTTCTTATCTGTGTTTTTTGCTGATGAATCACTCTTTGCAGAATCGCCTGATCCTGAGTTTCCGCATGCCACAAGACCAAATGCTGTTGCCGCTACTAATACACTTGCAATAAATTTTTTCATTTTCATAATCTAAATCTCCCTATTCTTTTTATCTATCTCATGTCCGGCTGTCGTTACACAGTGACTGTAAACACTCACAACTATTATTACCAGGCTTGTTGTCCTGTCTTTTTTGTTTCTTACAGAACTCTGATATTTATTTATGCTGTCTTAATTTTCTTGAAATTGTATTTCCTGCAAACTGAAGGATCTGTACAAAGATAACCAGTACTACAACTGTGAAAATCATCAGTGGTGTATTCATTCTCTGGTATCCATAAGTCAGTGCCAAATCTCCGACACCGCCTCCTCCTACATATCCTGCCATCGCAGATGCTCCGAGAAGTCCGATTGTACCAGTTGTCAGTGCCAGAACAATAGATCCCAGTGTCTCAGGAAGAAGGAAGTAACGAATAGTCTGCCATGTTGTAGCTCCCATCGCTTCTGCTGCTTCCAGAATACCCGGATTAATTTCCAACAAACTGTTCTCCATCAATCGTGCCAGATATGGACTGATATAAATAACAAGTGGTACCAACGATGCCGTACTTCCAATCGTAGTTCCAACAATTGTTCTTGTCAGTGGCATGATTGCTACAAGAAGGATTACAAATGGAATGCTTCTTACAATGTTAATGTAGATACTTACGATATTGTAGAGAATCCGATTCTCTGCAAGTCCGCCCTTGCGACAAAGCACAAGGATCAATGCCAGAATGATTCCTATGATGGTTCCGATGATCAATGACCATGCCACCATATATAAAGTCTGTCCTCCACTGGTCAGTAATTTCTCCAGTGAAACTCCAAAATACTGCTGATCCATTAAATCACCTCTACCCTTTCTCTGATTACTCCGTTTTCGTCAATCTGTTTCTCTGCTTTCAGAATCTTCTCTTCAGATCCTAGCAACTGTAAAATGAACACACACATTATGTTGTCCTGGAGTTCTTGAACGGTTGCTCCTAAGATATTTACTACAATTCCTTCTACATGACAAATATCTGAGATAACCGGGCGTTTTACGCTGCTTCCGATAAATTTCAGTCGTTCTACACGGAAATGTTCTTTCTGCTCTTTTACAAGACTTATGATGCTTTCAGGGATCTGATCATTCACAACAGTCTGAACAAATCTCTTTGTAACTGGTGCCTGCGGTTTTCCGAATACATCCAGTACACTTCCCGCCTCGACTACCTGACCTTTCTCCATGACTGCTACTTTATTACAGATCATCTGAACCACCTGCATCTGATGTGTGATCAGAAGGATTGTAACTCCCATCTCACGATTAATCTTCTTAAGCAGTTTCAGAATTGCCTCTGTTGTCTGTGGATCCAAGGCACTGGTTGCCTCATCACAAAGCAGGATATCCGGTGTTGTTGTCAATGCTCTTGCAATTCCGACTCTCTGTTTCTGTCCACCGGAAAGCTGGCTGACATACACGTCTTTCTTGTCTTCCAGTTCTACAAACCGAAGAACTTCTTTAACTTTCTTGTCAATCTCAGCCTTCGGTACTTTCTCAAGAATCAGCGGCAATGCTATATTATGATAAACTGTTTTGGATTCCAGAAGGTTGAACTGCTGGAATACCATTCCAATTTTTCTTCTTAATTTACGAAGCTGCGGTTTCTTCAGACTTCCAAGTTCTTCTCCATGAACCGTTACAGTTCCGCTATCCAGTGTTTCAAGTCCATTTACAAGACGAATCAATGTGGATTTACCGGCTCCGGAGAATCCGATGATTCCGTAAATGTCTCCCTTTTCTACATGGATGCTTACATCCTGCAAGGCATGTACCTTACCGTATTTTCCGGAAAAGGTTTTGTTTGCGTGTTCTACTTTTATCATACTCATCACTCCATCTATGTGTATTTTTCGTATCTCAGATTCGATATGCGTATGATACTGCTTTTACCCTACCTTGTCAATAGGTTTTGTATGTTTTATATGTTTTCCACTAATTCGGCAGCTATTTTGAATTATTTCTATTCATTTTTTTATTCGTTTACATAGTATACTGTTATCTTTGTTCTCAATCTCTCCCATCTTCCACTTTTCACATCATTGACGCAACCAATCAGAGCGCTTATAATATTCTCGTTATTTACAGAAACTACACATAAGATTGGGGAATTTATTATGACCAGAAGACAATATTTCACCGCCGGTTTCAAGGACGGAATACCGATCTGTCTTGGATACATAGCGGTTTCATTTACATTTGGGATCATGGCAAAAAAAGTCGGAATTTCGATCTTTGATGCGGTTCTGATCTCTCTGACAAATGTGACCAGCGCCGGACAGTTTGCAGGGCTGTCGCTGATCGCATCGACTGCTTCTTATATAGAGATGGCCATCACACAGCTTATCATCAACTTAAGATACTGTCTGATGTCCTGCGCACTTTCGCAGAAGATTGATCCGGAAGCGCCGCTGTTCCACCGTTTTCTCATTGCTTACGGTGTGACCGATGAGATCTTCGGCGTCACAGTTTGCAAGGGTGGAAAACTGAGTCCGTTTTATTCTTACGGGGTTATATTTATCTCTGTATTCGGATGGGTATTCGGTACATTTCTTGGAATCCTGTCCGGTAATATATTACCGGCTCGTGTTGTCAGTGCATTAAGTGTCGCACTTTATGGTATGTTTCTGGCGATCATCATTCCGCCGGCTCGTAACAACCGTGTACTCGCAGGTGTTGTTGTCATTTCCATGGCAGCCAGCTTTTTATTTGACAAAACACCCGGGCTTAGGAATATTTCATCCGGATTCCGTATTATCATCATTACTCTGATCATTGCAGGAATTGCGGCTTATTTCTTCCCGGTGAAAGAGGACGAGTACGATGAACTGGAAGAAGCTGGCGAATTGAGTGACAGTACAAAGGAGGCACACCATGAATCATAATATTTACATTTACATATTTGTGATGGCGGCAGTTACTTACCTGATCCGTATGCTTCCGCTGACGCTGATCCGCAAAGAGATTAAAAGCACGTATATCAAATCATTTTTATACTATGTCCCTTATGTGACGCTTGCTGCTATGACATTCCCGGCAATCCTCAGTGCCACTGCGAATATCTGGTCTGCACTTGCCGGATTTATCATCGCCGTATTTCTGGCCTACCGTGGCAAGAGCCTGCTGAAGGTATCCTTGTTCGCATGTCTCGGCGTCTTTATTGTTGAGCTGATTACCGGATTATAAGTCATATAAGTTACCGGAAGTTTATGATATTGGCTTCCGGTTATAAACAATGAATACATATTTGCGGGAAATCCCCATATAAATGATACAAATGATTTATATGGGGATTTTTATGCAAAAATTTCTCGAAAAATTTAAACGGAAGCCATTACTCTTTTTGCTTCCGTCTGCATCCGTACTTCTACTCCTTTTTCTTCTGTTCTTTCATTCTCAACAGGATGCGGATCAGGCATTTTCGAAATATACTTCTGAACTTTTCCGACAGGAAATCAGTGGAAATACAATTACTCTCCACTACACCTTAAAAAATCCCGAAAAATATGGCATAAAAAATGCGCCCATTTCTTATGGACAATGTACCACCGATCCCGAACTGGTCCGGTCTAGTGTCGATGCGGAACGGACCAGACTTCGCTCCTATAACAGAACATCTCTTTCCAAAGACAACCGTCTTACTTATGATGTGCTGAATGACTATCTGAATTCTGCCTATGATCTGTCCCCTTATACACTCTACGACGAACCACTTGCACCTCTCACAGGAACTCAGTCACAGCTTCCGGTCATCTTATCAGAATACCGTTTTTATGAGATCTCCGATATTGAAAACTATCTGCAGCTTCTTACTAAAACACCGGAATACTTCCGCTCTATCCTGAATTTTGAACACACAAAATCCGAATCCGGTCTTTTTATGGCCTCCTACACTGCTGACTCCATCATCAAAGAATGCCGGGATTTTGTTAATTTAAAAGAAAGCAATTATCTCTATTCTTCTTTCGTGGAACGACTGGAAGAACTTGCTTCTGCCAGAGACGGTGTCCTTACCGAAAAGCAGCGGGAAGCCTATACCCGGCAGAACAACGTTTACATAAAAAAATATATTTTTCCGGCCTATGAACAGCTTATTTCCGGCTTGTCCGAACTCCGCAGTTCCGGCAAAAACAATAACGGGCTGTGCTATCTTCCGAATGGCCGGACTTATTACGAATATCTGGTAAGAAGTGAGACCGGTTCCTCCCGCAGTATTGCAGAGCTGCAAAATCTTGCAAATGCACAGATACTTTCGGATCTTACAGTTATGCAACGGGTGCTGACTGGTGATTCCTCTTCCGCCTCATCCTCCATAACTTCTGATATTTTCAGCCCCCAGGGTACACTACTCACCGAATCTGACCCGGAAAAGATCTTATCCACATTGTCCGGCAAGATTACGAAAGATTTTCCACCATATCCACAGATTCATACACAGATCAAATACGTCCAGAAATCCATGGAAGACTACTTAAGCCCGGCTTTCTACATGATCCCGGCCATCGACAACACTTCTGAAAATGTAATCTACATCAACAACGGGCACCTCACCGACAACCTCTCTCTCTTCACCACCCTCGCCCACGAAGGCTACCCCGGACATTTATATCAGAATGTCTATTATGCAAGCCTTCATCCCGATCCAATCCGCTGTGTACTGAACTATGGCGGCTACACCGAGGGCTGGGCCACTTACAGCGAGATGATGAGCTACTACTTTTCCACACTGACGAAAGAGCAGGCTACATTATTTCAACGCAACTCATCTGTCATTCTGGGACTATATGCACTTGCCGATATGGGAATCCATTACGATGGCTGGAAGCTTGCCGATGCGGCGGCTTTTTTCCACACTTATGGGATAACGGATGATGCGACCATTGAGGATATCTATGATCTGATCATTGCCGATCCGGCTAATTATCTGAAATACTATATTGGGTATCTGGAATTTCTGGAACTTAAGAAAAATGCGGTGAATAAATGGGGTGATAACTTTACGCAGATGCGGTTTCATAAGGCGGTTCTGGATGTGGGGCCGGCGTCGTTTGATGTGATCCAGAAGTATGTGTTTAAATAGAAACAGGGACGGGGAAAATTCCATTTTCCCCGTCCCCATTGGCCCATTGGCCCCTTAATTCGTATTACTAGCCGCAATCTTCACCTTACTCCAAAGATTACTGATCTCTTTCTTCGTCTCCTCATTATATTCAAAGACTTCATCATTCTTATTATCTGTTCTTGGTATATATGCATCAATTCCTTCGAACTCTCCGCCCTTGCCATACAGATCTTCCATAACCTTCTTATTCGCTGATGTATAACCTACATAACTTGAATTGTCATAAGCTCCGTCATAATCGCTCGCATAATTGATAAATGCATGTGCGAGTTTCGGATTCTTCGCATTCTTCGGAATGACCATGGCATCGGACCACTGGTTTGTTCCGCCTTCCGGCAGGTAGTATCCCATGTTCTCATTCTCATTGATTACATATGTCGCATCTCCGGAATAGATCAGGCCAAGTGCCTTTCTTCCCTGCGCCATGTTATCAATGATCTCATCGGTAACGATCTCCGGCTTCATGGTCTGTACACACTGTACCAGCCAGTTATAAGCTTCCTGGATCTGGCTTTCGTCGGACGTATTCATCGAATATCCCAATGCCTTCAATGCCATCATAAAGGAATCTCTCTCTGAGTCATACAGGTAGATGTCCCCTTTATATTTCTGATCCAGGAAAATGTTATAGCCTTCTTTTTCCAGGTCTTTGATATCGACTTTTGTCTTATCGTACACGATTCCGGCTGTTCCCCAGAAATACGGAACAGAATATTCATTCCCCGGATCATACGGAAGTCCTTTGATCGCATCATCTAATTTATCCATACAGTTCAGTTTCGACTTATCCAATTTCTGTAAATATCCCTCAGAAATAAGTCTCTGGATCATATAATCACTTGGTACGAGAATATCATAAGCTTCTCCATTTGCGACCTTAATATACATCTGTTCATTCGAATCAAAATTTTCAAGAAGTACCGTTGCTCCTGTTTCTTTCTGAAAATCCTGAATAATATGTTCACCTACATACTCGCCCCAGTTATAGATACGAAGCGTCTGCCCCTCAAATGGCAATGGCTCTTTCTTGTTATTATATGTCACAACTCCGGCTACGATCGCCAGTACACACACAACCGCAACTGCCGGTACCAGTACATTTCGTCTGCCGATGCTGTTTCTCTTCGCACGTTTTGCAAAAAGTGCCGGTGCAGCATTGATGATCACAAGTACGATCGTGATGATCACAACCACCAGTGTCGAGATTGCATTGATACTCGGGTTGACACGTTTACTCATCGTATACACCATGATACTTAAGTTCTTCACACCACGTCCGGTTACGAAGTAAGAGATAATAAAATCATCCACTGACATGGTAAATGCGATCAATGCACCGGCTACGATTCCCGGCGTGATCTGTGGCACAACAACTTTCGTCAGTGCCTGCCACGGTGTTGCCCCAAGATCCATTGCCGCATCGGCAAGGTTCGGATCCAGCGATTTGATCTTTGGCATGACCGATAACATAACATATGGAATACAGAATGCAATATGTGCCAGAAGCATCGTTACATAACCTTTTTCCACATGAAATGTAATAAATAATAACATAAATCCGATTGCTGTTACAATCTCCGGATTCATGATCGGAAGGTTGTTGATCTGCTCCATCAGGTCACGCACAATCTTCTTTGATTTACTGATACCGATTGCTGCAATTGTTCCTGTTACCGTTGAAATAAAGGTCGCAAGCAATGCAATACTGAATGTTGTCGACAGTGCATCCATCATATCTGATGAATCCAGCATATGTTTGTACCAGCGGAGTGAAAATCCTGTAAAACTCGTCAGTGATTTTCCATCGTTAAATGAGAATATGATCATGTACAGGATCGGAAGATAGAAGAACACAACCGCCAGTATCATAAGGATCTTCCCTATCGGACGTTTTCCCTTATTATTCATAACGATTATACCCCCTTTCCACCCTGGTTACGAATCTCGATCTTACGGACAACCATCATAAGTACCATCATGATGACCGCCATGATCATGGAAATGGCACTTCCGAAGTTCCACTCTCCAACCGTAATGAACTGGTTCTCGATCATATTTCCGATGAGGAAATACTGACCGCCGCCGAGCAGCTTCGGTATGAAGAAAGAACTGACTGCCGGAAGAAATACCAGCGTAATCCCGTTGATGATTCCCGGCACGGAAAGCGGCAGTGTCACACGCTTAAATGTCTGCGCCGGGCTTGCCCCAAGGTCTGCACTCGCTTCCAGCAAGGAATTGTCCATCTTACTAAGTGACGTCTGGATCTGCAGGATCATAAATGGCAGAAAGTTATATACCATTCCCAAAAGCACTGCCTCTTCTGTATAAAGAAGAGACCCCTTTCCCAATCCCACCAGTTGTAAGATTCTCTGGATCAGGCCGCCGTCACTTAAGAGTCCGATCCATGCATATGTTCTTACCAGCATGTTGATCCACATCGGGATCGTGATCACAAGAATCAGCGCATTCTGCTTTTTCTGCTCACTGCGCGCAATATAATATGCAATCGGATAGCCCAGCAACAGGCAGATTACGGTTGTCTTTACCGCAATCACAATGGAACGCCAAAGGATTAATAAGAAATCCGGGTCGGTAAAAAATTTGGCATAATGTTCCAGTGTAAATGTGAACGACAGAATGGTATTTCCCTGGTCTGTCACTGAATAAAGTGCGATCAGAACCATCGGGAACACCAGCATCAGTACCGCCCACACAATATACGGAAATGCTAACTGTGAAAATTTCTTCATCTTAGAATACCACCTTCGGCATAACATGGATATCTTCCGGGAAGAATGTCAGGCCGACCTCCTGTCCTTCCTCCGAATAATCCGTTGTATGGATCTTGAACTCTCGTCCCGTAGTGGAAAATGTAATCTCATACACGCCTTCTGTTACTTCTTCCGGATCAAAATCATAGTCTACACTGATGTCCACGCTCTGGTCTTCATCCGTCAGTTTCCAACCCTGTGCATTTGCCCATGTCTTAAGATCCGTATCCAATGCCTGGGATTCTGTAATCTCATCTACCGTCTTGAAGAAGTTGAATGCCATAACACCTTCATTTGCCTTCTCATTCTTAACGAACGGCTGGTTAACTACAAAGATGGTTCTCTCGATGCTGGTTCCGTTTGCTGTGCTGAATGTTACCGGATACTGGCCTTCTTTTGCTTCCAGTTCATATTCAATATTTGCAATGGAAATGTACTCATCACTTTCCGTCTCCCATGCCTGTGCATTCGACAGTGCGACAATTTCCTTATCATCCAGATTCTCCACATCTTCCAGATCTACATAGAAGTTGTTGGCACTGATCTTCTCGCTTCCGTCTTCGCTGGTCACATCGTGATTACGGATGACACGCATGTTGACCGTAACACTCGTTCCGGGAACCGTCTCCACCATGATCTCATAGTGCACACCCTTGAACAGAACACTTAATACCTCACCTGTCATCTTGCCGTCTTTTACATCTACGATATCGATGTCTTCCGGACGGATCACGACATCCACCGGCTCATTTTCCTTAAAGCCCTGATCCACACAGTCGAACGTGATATCATCAAAACGGACTTTGTAATCCTCAATCATTCTTCCGGAAATGATATTGCTCTCTCCGATGAAGTTTGCAACGAAACGGTTTGTCGGCTCATTGTAAATCTCCTGCGGGGTTCCGATCTGAAGGATCTCACCTTTCTGCATAACGACGATCTTATCCGACATCGTAAGTGCCTCTTCCTGATCGTGTGTTACGAAGATAAATGTGATGCCGACCTCCTGTTGGATGCGCTTCAGTTCATACTGCATTTCCTTCCGAAGCTTTAAGTCCAGCGCTGCCAGAGGCTCATCCAGAAGCAGTACCTTCGGCTCATTGACCAGTGCTCTCGCGATTGCCACACGCTGCTGCTGACCACCGGAAAGTAAGGTCGTATTCTTATCCTCATAGCCTTCCAGACCGATCAGTTTCAGCATCTTCATAACCTTCTGTTCAATAATATCTTTACTCATTTTTTTAAGCTTTAATCCAAATGCGATATTTTCATATACGCTCAGATGTGGGAATAATGCATATTTCTGGAATACGGTATTCAGTTCTCTTTCATACGGTGGTTTTCCGGTGATATCTTCATTGTCAAAGATCACCTTTCCTTCATCCGCATCCAGAAATCCTCCAAGGATTCGGAGCAGTGTAGTCTTACCACATCCACTTGGTCCAAGCAGGGTTACGAATTCATTTTCATATATGTCCAGGTTGATCCCTTTTAACACAACCTGCGAATCAAAGCTTTTCACAATATTGCGAAATTCGATTAGTTTTTTCTCTTCCATGGTTCTCCTTTCCATGGGGACGGGTTTTCCGGCTTTTTTACTGTCCCCTCTGGTTTATTTTTAAAAGATTGGCGGTGTCGTGATCCACAATATCTTTGCCGGGCTATTCCCGTGATTATAAAGATAATGACTCTTCGCACCATCCATATAAAACGTCTCATGCGCCTTCACTTTATATTTTTTACCGCCGCGCATAATCGTAATATTTCCCTTCAGTACATAGCCAAATTCCTCGCCCGTATACGACGTCTGGATATGACTCTTTTTATGCGGATAGAGTGTCATAAGAATCGGCTCCATCTGGTTCTTCTGCGCATTCGGAATGATCCATTCCACCTGGTAATCTTCTTTCTCATCAACGAAGAAATCATCTGTTCCGAACACGATCTGCTTTTCTTCCTCTTCGTGAAAGAATTCCGACAGATTACTTCCAAGTGCTTCCAGAATGTCCTCCAATGTCGCAATACTCGGTGCCGTCAGGTTACGCTCCACCTGTGACAGAAATCCTTTCGTAAGCTCACTGCGCGAAGCCAGATCTTCCAATGTCAGATCGTTCTGCTTTCTAAGCTCTCTCAGCTTCTTTCCGATATCCACATTTTCACCTCCATATTTTCAAAAGTTTTCTATTACTATACTTTTTTTTCAAAAATACCGAACAAACTTTATTATACACATGTATGTGGATAATGCAAGTGAAATGCATGTAAAACCTTGACATAAATTAAAAATATGCTATAAGGACATTGCCTGCCCGGAAGTCTGTGGTCCGCAATGCCGCTTACGGAACTTGTGATCGCAGTATATGTGGCGTATCATATGCGGAAATATACGTGTTCACTGCCGGGATAATGTGTTATCATTAACCATAGAAAATTTTCCAGAGGTAACCACATGAATACAGCAACTACAGCAAATATTCAAAATAATAATCCTACTGCCTTTTACCACCTCCCAGGCCTGTTTGAATTTTACGAATTGTACCGCATATTCCTTCCATTATTCCGGAAACACAGGGAATATTTTTACGACTGGTGTGAGATTGGCTCGATCTATGGCGCTCCTTCGGATTGTATCTGGGGCGGCGGGCGTACTTCATTTGGATATTCTAATCCGGAAGACGTGCTTGATCTGGTGCGGGAATACGGCATCTCGGCCCGACTGACGTTCAGTAATTCGTTGCTACGGGAAGAACATCTTACAGATAAGAAATGTAACGAACTTTGTAAAATGTTCGAACACGCCTCTGATGCCGATAATTCACCACATACACACCAACTCCAGAATGGCGTGATCGTGCACTCCGAGCTTTTATTAAACTATTTACAAAAAAATTATCCTGATCTCTACCTTATCTCTTCAACCACAAAAGTTCTGACAGATTTTCAGGATTTTTTAACTGAAATAAACCGAGAAGATTTCCGTTATATTGTACCGGACTTCCGGTTAAACAAAGTATTCGATAAATTAGATCTGATGTCGCAGCACCAGAAAGATAAAGTAGAATTCTTATGCAATGAATGCTGCTGGTTCGGCTGTAAGGACAGAAAGACTTGTTATGAATCCGTCAGCCGGAAGAATCTCGGAAATCCTGCCCCGGAGTTTCACTGTTCTTCGCCGGATGGTGGTAACGGTTACCGCTTTTCCAAGGCAATGGAAAATCCCGGATTCATCAGTGTAGATGATATACAGAATATTTACATGCCAATGGGATTTTCTAATTTTAAGATTGAAGGACGTGGGCTTGGAAGTGCGCTGATTCTTGAATTTCTGCTTTATTATATGACGAAGCCGGAATATCAACTGCATGTCAGGGAAGAGATTTATCTGGATAATATGCTCGATCTTTTTTAGCCATGGGGACAGGGTTTTTGACTTTTTTATTGTCCCTTCCGGATCAAAAATGAACGCAAGAAAACCTGCCCGTCGGCAGGTTTTCTTACATTCTAATCTATTTTTATTTTCTTTTGCTTTTCTATATCTCAAACGTCTCCAGATCATCCGGCACATACAGATTGCCATGATAATACTGCTGTCCTTCCTCCGTATACAACTTCTTTCTCTCCGCCAGATGTGTCTCTTCTGTATGATACAACAACAGATTCGGCACACCGAGTTCTTCCGCAAGCTGGCATGCTTCTTTTACTGTACTATGATGCTTCTCATAAGGCTTGAATTTATCCGCCTCACCGAACAGGCAGAATGCCTCATGAAGCAGCCAGTCACTGCCCTTCACATATTTATAATCCACCTCATTGTACGGCTCGTCACCAACACAGGTGAATTTCTTACCGCTCTTAAGCTGCATGGTGAATCCGAACTGTTTCGCCTTTGTCGAACCAATGTCGAAGAATGTCACTGGACATCCGAGAATCGTTCTGCTGTCTCCGTCTTTCACGACATCAAACTGGATTCGCTCTCCCATATGCTTACAGACCTTCTGCTGGATCGTCATATTTGCGATTGCCTGAATCTTCTCTGCCAGCTCCTCATGGCAGTAAATGCGAAGATCACCTTCATATTTTCCCTGGTTCATTCTCTGTCCGATCATACGCACCAGCCAGATAATTCCAAGCACGTGGTCTACATGCTCGTGTGTAACGAAGATATCGTGGATATCATTCATGTCGATTCCTGTGTCTTTTAATACTTTCAGAATACGGTTGCCACCGCCTGCATCTACAAGGAAATGTTTCCCTTCATCGCTGATTGCATAGCAAGTATTATAACATTCACTTACCGTTGCATTTCCGGTTCCTAATATTGTTAATTTCATATGCTTTTCTCCATTTCTGGTTTTTGTACCGCTTTTTTCGTAGTACTTCTATCAGCAGTATAGCATATTTTTTTCAACTGGTTATGTACTGGATTTTGAAATAATATTCATTTTTTCTTTTTATAATATAAATGTGCTAAATATTTACAACACTGTTGACAATTTCCTCAAAATCTATCCTACACTCCCCATCATAAATTCCAACCGGCACTTCCCCATCCATTCCATATATCATCAGATCCATATTTTCTCCAAAATCATCTCCCAGATCATACACAATTACCTTCTGATTTTTCACATCCGCAATCTCCTGATGTGTAACGGCAGGTGCTGCCATGTCATATAAAACGCCATCGATCAATTCATATCTCTGGTCATCGGGCAGGGCATAGTAATCCTCTAATGTATATTCCCCCTGCTTCTTTACCTGATATGCTCCCAGCGCTTCTGTTGCTTTGTTCTTATCTGCTGTCAGCAGTTTTGGCAATCTAATTTCACGATAAAGAATCATAGTAAAAAGCGAATGCTTTTTTGAAGTAATTGCATTGTAGCACATTTGTTTTGTATATTCAAGAGTTAATATATTTAATTTTATTTTAACCATATAACAATAACAAAAAAAGCCATTGGGGACGGAGGAAAATCCGTTTTCCCCGTCCCCAATGGCCCACAAATTCTTCCTATCTGTTAGATGCTGCAACACGTCTTGCATCTCTCATGATCTGTCCTGCTGCATAACCATTTCCAGACATCACTGCTGAAGCTACTGCAAAATACTCTGCGTTATCCAGAAGATATTTTTTGAAACGCTCCACTAAACCAGCCTTTTTCTCTGTGTTATTCATTACCATTGTATTCTTAATTGCTACTGTGCTCATATTGACCTCTCCTTTTTATTATCTATATATGATTTACATTTGTTTTCCGTTTACATCTTGTATTTTAGCCTTGTTTCTATTTTTAAACCAGTGCTATAATTATCTTGTTTTACAACGATATTGATATTTACCATTTATAAAAAGGAGATTATTATGGCAAAAGCATATCACGAAGCCCTGCACCCACTCGGCAATCTAGGCATCCAGGTATCAATGGCAGCTCTTGAAAATACACACATTCCGGCACACTGGCACGAAGCCATGGAGATCTTATTCTGCCTGAACGGATCCGTCCGTATTCATGTCGAACACGAACATCTTACTCTTCAGCACAATCAACTGATTGTTTTTGATTCCAAAGAAGTACATTCCATACATTCGGATTCCAACCTCTATATGTTCCTTTGTATCCACGTCGACAAGAAGCGGCTCTCTGTCTACTGCCCGGATCTGGAACTGTATCATATAAAGTGCCGCCCGGTTCCTCTGGATGATCCAAAATCCACCCAGTACATCCATATCTGCCAGCTTGCCCATGATCTGACACGTCTAAATGTAGAAAACGAAAGCACCAGCGCCATGCGTTCGGACGGCACGGCATTGCTGATGCTTGCTGATTTGATTCGTTATTTTTCTGTATATTCCCTGCCGGGAACGACTGCGGGCACTAGTCAGTCTAATGATACTTTGCGAGAGATTATTACTTATGTAAATGAACATTACACCGAAAAACTCTCGCTGAAAGAAGTAGCTAATCAGATAGGATTCAGCAGGGAATATTTCTGCCGTTTTTTCAAACAGCATATGGGCATTACGTTTCTTCGTTATCTGAATGAAGTACGTATTTCTCATGCAGGGCGTCTCCTTATGAATACGGATATGTCAATCTCTGAGGTGATGAGCGAAAGTGGCTTCACCAATCAGACGATTTTTAACCGCCTCTTCAAAGAGATCTATGGGATGACACCCCGGCAGTCACGGAACACTTCTGTGGAAGAGAAATATTTATAATACCATCTTCACAGCTCCATACATTCCTGCATCATTACCTAACGTTGCAAGAACGAATTCAGCGTTTGTTGAAGCATTTGCTTCCATATCTTTCTCCTTTTTTGAATAAATTCGTGTAGATTCCCTTCGCAGTTTCCGATTCCCACTGTTGCATCTGCATATTTCCACCTGCGCAAAATATGCAACAGATAGAAACTGCCTGTTGCGTGATCCACGGGGACAGGCATTCCCACTTCAGCTCATCTTTGTTGGTTCGCTTGCACGACTGATTTTCAGAACAATATTTATTAAGCCTGAGAAAGCCAAACGCACAACCAAGATTCAGAATCAGGATGAGAAGATTTTGGAAGAAATGATTTCCCGTATCATTTCAAGTCACAAAGATTGGAAACGGCTGTTGATTTTTTTCATATTTTTTTCTTACCTCTCATATATTATCCTTAGTTTCATATTCTAAAGTATGTCTTAAAAATGCCTTCTGCAAAGCATACCACAAAGTATGACATGTAGATTGCAGGAATGATTTTTCATATTTGTTCTAATTACAAAACGATTACATTCTATTTTTGTCTTGTTTATAAGACAAAAATAGGATATAATTGTTCTATATATTTTGGAGGTATGTTATGAATAGAGATAGTTTAAAACAAATCATGATTGACCAAAAAGAAATCTACCTTAATAATCCACTTATTCCCAGACATTACTATCTGGAAGAAAATGTCAATTACTGTTTTGTTGGCATTCGTAGAACCGGAAAATCCTATATGATGTATCAACAGATAAAACAATTGGAAGAAAATGGAATTCCATTATCACAAATCGTTTATGTTAACTTTGAAGATGAACGTCTTTTGGAAATGACCGCCGCTGACTTAAATCTTATTTTAGAAATCGGGTTAGAGATATCCAGAACTGACGTTAAACCATATTTATTCTTAGATGAAATCCAAAATATCACTGGATGGGAAAAATTTGTCCGTAGAATTGCTGATATGAAATACCGGATCAATATAACAGGCAGTAACAGTAAAATGTTAAGTAGTGAAATTGCCTCTACTCTTGGCGGTCGCTTTGTGATTATGAATATTTATCCATATTCTTTCTCAGAATACCTGATTGCCAATCATATGAAAAAGAATTATCTGGATGTAATCAGCACCAAAGATAAAGCTGATGTGCAAAACCAATATAACCAATATGTAACATATGGAGCTTTCCCTGAATTAACGGAAATAAATAACAAAAGGGCTTTTTTGAATAGCATCTACCAGACCGTATATCTTGGTGATATCATAACAAGAAATAAAATTACCAATGACTTTGCTGTGAGATTGATTTTAAAAAAGATTGCCGAATCTATTACGAAACCTTTATCTTTCAGTAGACTGACTAATATATTAAAAAGTACAGGAACATCTATTGGCAAACAAACTGTAATCAATTATGTTGGCTACATGACAGACTCCTATTTACTTTTTACTCTGCAAAACTATGCTGCAAAACTGGTAGAAAAAGAGACTTCTCCCAAATATTATTTCATGGATACAGGACTTCTTGGACTTATGTTACTAGACTGTAAATCTGCCCAACTGGAAAATCTTGTCGCCATCGAATTAATCCGGCGTTACGGAGTAGAAAATGTTTACTTCTTTGAAAATAATGTGGAAATCGACTTCTATGTTCCGTCAGAAAATCTGGCTATCCAGGTCAGTATGCAGGTATTAGATAATATAGATACACGAGAACGTGAAACCCGTGCTTTCGTCAAATTAAATAATTTCATACCGGACTCCAAATGTATTCTGATTACAAATAGTGAAGAGGCTGTTCTTGACTGTGAAGGAATTCGTGTTGAAGTGATTCCAATCTGGAAATGGCTATTGATGAATGATTTGTAGAAGCCACGAGAAACGCTAATTCCTTGCTTTTTTATTGTTCCCGTTGACTCTACCAGGAATTTTCACTTGACTCCAATTTTATTTTTCTGCTAAGTTATAGAAATTACAAATAAAAACTATATATAAAAGCACTTACAGTACTTACCAACTATAGTTTCCTGTAAGTGCTTTCCCGCAGGTGGCAGCTTCTTCCGTATCTTTTACTTTCTCTTGTATCTTTTATTATTCCTCCGCCAACTCCCCAAACTCCGTCTTCTCAAATTCCTGAATGGAAATATGTCTCTTATTCGGGTTCGCATACACGAAGGTCTTATCTACATTCTCCAGATAGTTCTGGATCTTATCGTTCGTCGCGCTGATGATCGCCTGGAAGCCAAGTCCGCGGATCAGCGAGATACAGCTTGCCACCTTCTCGGCATCCATCTTGGAGAACGCCTCATCCAGCACAACCAGACGCAGTGTCGGTGACCGGTGCATCTTCGGCGACAGATTGATCTTATAAAGCTGCGCAAAGCTTGCCAGAAGTGCCACGTACAGCGGGTTCTGCCCCTCCCCGCCGGAGTTCTTCTTGATCATCTTACTCAGTCCGATCGTCATCTCCTTATCGCCATGTACGATCTGCTGCATATCGAATGACAGATAGGTCCGGTAATCCGCATACTTATCCATGTTGCGTTTCGCCTCATCCATCTCATCTTTTGTCGCATTCTCCGGCGGGATGAAGATGTTGATCAGCTCGTTCATCATCTCCCCATACTGGTTCTCATGCTCCATCGTGAACATATCAAGCTGGTTGTCCATCGTATCATCTAAGTCAGACGGACGGATCTGCAGGGAATCATCCATGAACATCTTATAATATTTTCCATCTGCACCCTTGTTCTTCGTGATCACGAACTGATACTTATCCTTACCGAAGTCCAGTTTGCTGATGATCCGGTTCAGCTCATCCCTTCTCTGATAAGCCTCCAAGATCGCACTTCGGATCTTGAAGATGAAGTCATCTTTGAAATGCTCCACAGCCGCTTTCGCCTGTGTCTTCGCCGACTCCCTGTAAGTCTCCAGATGATCGCAGGACAGCGAATTCAAAAGCTTCTCATACGGCGCGTTGTCCCGGATAGAAGTTGAGAATGTACGGTTCGGATATTCTCTGATATAACTGCTTCTCTCTTCCACCAGCTTCCGGTAAGCGTCTTCCTCTTCTTCCCTGAGCGTATATACCCGCGAAACCATCTGACGTCTCAGATACTCATAATTCTCGGATTTTCTACTCGCCAGATATTCCTGGAGCTCCTTCTCGTAACGCTTATCTGCTACTTTTCTCTTCACGTCCTTCATCTGTTCTTCCGATTCGAGAACTTCTGCATTCAGACGTTCGATTTCTTTCTTGTTCTCCCAGATTGCTTCCTGCACCTTGGATACGGATTCTTTCTTCGCATCCTGTGCCGCCTGCACTTCTTTCTTCTTGCCTTCCCATGCAGCAACGGATTCATCCTTTAACTTCTTCATCTGTTCCAGAAGCTGAGCCTTTTTCTTTTCTTTGGAAATGATTGCCTTGCTGTCAGCCAGCCATCCGAGATAATCCTCTGCCGGCTGCTTCAACATCTCCATCTGCATTGCCTGGCGGATCTCTTCTAACAGCTCCTGTACCGGCATTCTCTCGCCATTTAACTTCTCACATTTTTCTTCCAACTTGCGGATTCTCTGGCGCATACTCGTCTCACCGATGTAGGCTCTTCTGGTGTAATTCTCCGGATTCATGTGCTGCAGTTTGTAGCTCTGGTACAGCATACAATCCGGTGTCACACCGATCCTGCACTCACGCAGTTCATCCAGTGATTCGCATTTCTTTACATTTCCAAGGAAGAAATTAATGTATTCCTGCACATACGCTTCTTTCGCTTTTACTACTTCTGCCAGCGCCCCCGGCTGTACCTGATGCTTGTCCTTCGTAAGCTTCTCCGTATCCAGGACTGCTGCCCGGAAGAAACGTTTTGTATCCATCTCCTGGTAAATGTCCATCGCAGCCCTGGCATACTTTGGTTCCACGATCAGCTGCAATTTATTATTTCCAAGATAACCCTCCACTGCATTGTGCCATCTCTCGTCCTTCACATCCAGAAGATCCGCAAGAATATGCACATTCACGAACTTGCCGCAGCGCTCGTGCAGGCGGTTACGCAGTTCGAATCTCGCCTCTTCCAGCTCTCTCGGATAAGCCTTCTTTCCCTGCTTCAGTTCTTTTAACTCTGCTCTTGCCTCTTTCTCTTCTTTCTTGATCCGGCGAAGGTCTGCATCCGCTTCCTGTCTCTGGTCTTCCAGTTCCTCCTGCAGATCTTTTAAACCTTCCTGCAGGCGCACAAGCTCTTCTTCGGAAATGTTTCCGTCTGCGAATTTTTCGATATCCCAGATCACCTGATTTGGCGTAATGTCTTTCTCCGTCCATGCCTTCAGATGCTCTGCAGTCTGCTCCCAGCGGACTTTTCCGTTATTCAGACGCTCCAGCGTCTCATTTAATGTATCCAGATCTGATTCCAGCCTTGCATACCCACTGTCTGCGATCCGCAGAATGATCTCTTCATACTCTTTCTGCAGGTCCTTTTCTTCCTGCTCCAGCACCTGTTGCTGCTTTTTCAGATCTTCGATGGCTTCCTGCCTTACCTTGATCCGGTCTCTGGCTTCCTGACTCTTCACCTCATGGTTCATAATCTCCAGACGGTCGATCTGATAAGAGCACACCTTCTCCTCATCGGATTTTTCTGCATACTGCTCATATTTTCCGCAGATCAGCTTCAGTCTTCTGATCTCCTCCATCGTCTCTTCGATCTTACTGCGCATACGTCCATACTGCATGACACTTTCCTGCAGATCCTCAATATGGATATCCTGCTCCATACAGATATATTCCTTTACGAAATCTTCCAGTTTGATATTCATACGGAACGAGATCGCACGTTTGAATAGCTTTGGAAATTTTTCCATGTCCAGACCGCCAAGATAGATATCGTATAGCTGTCTCCGGAATCTTTCATTGCTCGGACCGCAGTAGAACTGTTCCGGCGTAAAGGAACGCTGCAGATACTCACGCATTTCCGCAGTGGTAAGGCACCGGCCTTCCGAACGGTAATGATTCGGAAGTAATTCTCCCGTATGCCAGAAGAACAGGCGGCTTACGTCATTATTCGACGTATCCACGTCAAACACAACACCGACACACTGTTTATCCCTGGTATTCGTCTGTGTCAGCTCCAGCACGATCGTACTGGAAAAATTACGATTTCTTAAATACTGTGATTCATTATTTTCACTGATATTCACCATACCTCTTAAGTACTCGATCAGTGTACGGTCCGAATCATCTGCTGCCGCCTTGTTGAAGAATCCACGGCCGTCCGTATTGGCATACAGCACGATCTGGATCGCATCCAGAACCGTCGATTTACCACTTCCGGAATGTCCGGTGAAGAAGTTGATTCCTTCATTAAGCGTCAGTATCTTTTTATCTATGTAATGCCAGTTATTCAGGCATATCTTCGAGAGTGCTTTGAATGGCTGCTTCGTCTCCAATTTGATCCTCCTCACTGAATGTTGCTAATAATTCCCTGATGTCATCTCCTAAAAGTACCGTATGGATACAAGGGTAGATGACCAAGCGGGTCGACTCGTTTAATTCTTCCAGAACATCAAGCGGCTCGATGATCTGATACTTCTTCAGAAGTGCGATCGTCCGTCTCATTTCCGTAATTGACGGAAGACTCTTCAATACATGAAATTCTCCCGCTTTTCCGTTTACTGCACCAAGTGTTGTCACCACATGGCTGCTCGACGATGCAGTCTGCATCTGCTCGTCATAGATAAGCTTCAGCACCAGTAAATAGATCGTCGCCAGACGCGGCAGCTTCTCACCCCATAACTGCTCTCCCTGGATATAGATCACACCCATATGTACATTTTCCCGCAGTGTGATCCCCGCCACCTCAAAATATGCTTTAAAAAATTCCAGATGCTTCGTACAGGTACGGTATTCTTTTGTATACTGCATCCTTCCCGCACGTTTATCAAATTTTCTTTCCAGTAGAAATGTCTGACGGTACAGTGTCTGGATGACCTCTGTGACCTCTTCTTTTTCTTCCTGGGTTAACTGTTCGTAGTAATCTATCATTTATTTTCAGAACTCCTTTTATCTATTACACTCGCCGTTTCACAAACCTGAGTGCCGGATACCGGTATCCGTCCTTTTCCACCATCTCCGGTTCTTCTTCCAGCACCATATATCTGCTGTTCTTACGCGTACTGTAATCATAAGCAAGAATCAGTTTTTCAAATTCTTCCTCGTCAGCAATATTGATCTTCGACGCATCCATCACTTCATCTTCCATATTATTTTCGATGAATTCTTCAATCTGCTTCTTGCTGAACCGCATCTGTATCCGGTTCAGTCTTAAGATATCGTCCTTATCCAGATCACCCGTCGTCTCATCCGGAAGCAGCTGACTGATGAAGTCTTTTCTGGATTTTCTTCTCTTATATAAAGACTTCTCTGACAGGATCTCCAGAAGTGACAGATTCATGCGCTTTCCAGTCTCTGTGATGATCTCTTCCATCTGCTCCGTTTCTTCCGACATCTTATTCAGAAGCTGTACCACCAGGCCCTTCGTATCTGTCTCACCGCTTAACAGATAATTCATTCTGGTTACCGTTGCCCGGACATATTTCGTATGTTCTTTGTCCATATTGGCAATGCGGTGCTCGATATCGTCAAATCCACGCTCGATCAGATCCAACAGATCCAACACATCATCCTGGTTATCTCCCAGCATCTTCGACCGTGCCTGTACCTTCATGATAAATGCTTCATCATCCCGGATCTCTCTCAGACATTTCTTAATATCCATCTTATAGATATAAAAGTTGTCCGATGTTTTCAGAATATGATACTTCTTCCATACGATCTCTTCCACATAACTGTCTAGATGTTCCCGCAGAATCCCACTGTAAGAATCCTGCTGCAAGAGCTTCGCAAAGAATTTATTCATATTATGAAGCATATCCTGCATTGCCTTATTCAGCCGCCTCGTATTCACCAGAGCCGTCCTTAAGAGCCCGACACTTGCCCGCGGATCATTGCGGAACGCATACAGCGTTGCATACACATTCTGAATATAAATGTCCGTCTCCGATGCATCTTCCGAATTCAGCTTTTCAAATGCATCGATCATCACCGCCGCATAATCCGGAATGACAATATTTGTCACCAGTGTATTATAATCCTCGATACGCTTCAGCCATCCTGCCCGCAGCAGCCAGTTTAAGATCCTCGAAGAAGGCGTCTCCAACATATCAAAGTCTGTATCATTTTCCTCCCGCTGTAGCTCAAAGCGCTTCTTCGCATTCATATCACTTAAGATCTGGATGCACACCTCTTTCGTCAGGAAATAATTATTATATTCGTATTCTTCATTAATACATAAAAGTGCTTCAATATAAATATCCCGGTTGACCGAACGGAACAGACTCCAGAACGTATCCGGGATTTCATTCATTAACTGCATCTTGTTTTCCTCCAAATGATTCCTTACAATTCTACCATTTTTAGGGGAGTTTTTCTACTGCAAGTTATTTTCCAGAATTTTATGTACTCTTTATTTGTTTTTTGCCTTCATAGCTGATATGATAAAATAATAAAGATAAAATAAAAGACAATATAGAAATGAAGACGGAGGTAAAATTATGTCCGAAAATATAGAAAAAGCAGTACAGACCGAAGAATCGTCTGAGACTAAAGGAACTGACAACGTTGTGCTTTATCCTGTTTCTGATGAGGAGAAAACTGTATCTGCTGCGCAGGAAACTTCAGATACTGAAAGCAAAGCTACCGACGGTAAAACTGCCGATAACACTAACAAATTCAGTGACACCCAAAATACAAAAGAATCTTCACCAAAAGATGCGGAAGAAGAAGAAGACGACGATGACCTGGAAGAAGATTTCTACGAACAACAGGAAAAATCCCGCTCCAAAGACGAACATCTGTTCCGCGAATTTTTCTCCAATTTCCGTTCCAAACGCAAGATCGAGATGAACCGTGATGAACAGATCCTCTCCCGCATCAGCGATGAAGA
The DNA here is from genome assembly GCF_024168045.1 of Dorea longicatena. GTDB lineage: Bacteria > Bacillota > Clostridia > Lachnospirales > Lachnospiraceae > Dorea_A. The sequence goes on along the minus strand of NZ_CP100126.1, from coordinate 24,287 downwards.
TCTGATGGAGTATCTCCGCATGGAACAGAAACGTATGGAACTTCTCCAGCAGGCAAAAGAAGTACGTGAGAAAAGATTCTGGACTACATTCCAGCTCTCCGTCTGTCTGTTATCCGTTATCCTTGTTATTTATTTTCTGAAGGATAATCCGGTAATACTCGTGACGATCCTGTATACATTCGGGATCCTCGCCGCCCTCCGTATCTGGAGCAAAGGCCAGAATGGAAAGGACAGCAAAGGCAGCAAAGATAAAACCGATGCTTAATCCCCAAAAGTTATCCACAATCACCCAATATCCTGTGGATAAATCTTTTTCTGCCGCAGTTTAATGTAGACAACTTCCCGGAACAAAGCATAGAACACTGACATCAGCGGAATAAAGATCAACATTCCAACGATCCCCATCAGGCTTCCGCCTATACTTACCGCAGCCAGCACCCAGATAGACGGAAGGCCGACCGAATTACCCACCACATGCGGATAGATCAGATTGCCCTCTATCTGCTGGAGTACCAGGAACAGTACGATAAATATCAATGCCTGGACCGGACTCACCATAAATATCAGAAACGCACCGACCGCACAGCCGATGAATGCTCCAAAGATCGGGATCAATGCGGTAAATGCGATCACAATTCCCGTAAGAAGTGCATACGGAAGCCTAAGCAGCGTCATCGCAATCACGAACATGGATCCCAGGATCAGAGCCTCTACACACTGTCCCGTCAGAAAACTGGAGAATGTCTTATATGTCAATGCAAGAACCTCCAACGCAGCCTCTGCTCTTCCCTTTCTGACAAATGCAAATAACACTTTTTTCGCCTGTCTTCCCAGCTTTTCTTTCTGCAGCAAAATATACATTGCAAATACAAAAGTGATAAAGAATGTTCCCACGGCACCAATGATATTTTTCGCTGTATTGATCGTGGATTCCAGCATACTTCCGGCTCCGTTCTTCAGGAACTCCATCGCAGCCTCCATCACCTTGTTCCAGTCAAATTCCAGATTGTTGACTACATTCATGATCTCCTTATTATTATGAAACCAATGATCTGCCCACTCCTGCAGCTGCGGGATAAAATCCTGGATACTCTTGCCGAGACTGGCAAATGTCCCGGCAAGCTGCGGAATCAGCCCGAACATGATAATTGCAAGAAGCCCGATCACACCGGAAAGAACGATCAGAAGACTGATCCCTCTGGCATATTTTCTTTTATATTTTTCAGGAAACTTTCTCTCCGTGAATAATTTTCTTTCCACAAAATTCATCGGAACGCTTAAGACGAATGCAATCGCACCGCCAAGCAGAAATGGATATAAAATATTCAATACGAATCTAAACGCATCCATCACAACATCATATTTCCACAGACAGACGATCAATAATGCCGTAAATACGATCAGCCCCCTGATCTGTTTTACCGTTTCTTTTCTCAATTCCATTCTCTGTTTCTATCTCTCTTTCAAATATTTCATTCCCTGGATCACAGGAAGATTCAACAATGCAAGCCCGTATACTGTCATCAGCTGCTTCAGGCTCAACGTAACTACTTTGAACATTCCGTGCAGTCCCGGAATCATAAGAACACTTGTGATCAGGATCATACCCAGGACAAATGCTCCGATCAGATACTTATTATTAAAGAATCTCTTTGTAAATATTACCGGCTTATCATCTTTACAGTTAAATCCATGCACCAGACGGCTCATGCATAAGGTTCCGAATGCCATCGTACTTGCAAGAGCTGCATTCTGGCTTGTGTATCCGATCAGGAATGCAGCCATCGTCATTACACCGATGCTTACTCCTTCCGTTGCGATACTCAGCAGATATGGCTTTGTAAGGATTGACTCGCTCATTGGTCGTGGTCTCTGCTCCATAACCGCTTTGGAATGTGGTTCTACTCCCAGTGCAATTGCCGGCAGACTGTCTGTCAGCAGATTAATGAACAGCAGATGCACCGGTGCAAATGGAACCGGCAGTCCGGCAACGGATGCACATAATACAACCAGAATTGCCCCGAAGTTACCGGACAACAGGAATTGAATCGCATTTTTAATATGCTGATACAGATTTCTTCCATTTTCCACAGCTTTTACAATGGTTGCGAAATTATCATCCGTCAGGACCATCGCTGCCGCATCCTTGGCAACCTCACTTCCGGTCACTCCCATCGCAACACCGATATCGGCCTGTTTCAACGCCGGTGCATCATTCACACCGTCACCTGTCATTGCTACGATATTCCCTTTTTCCTGCCATGCACGGACAATTCGGATCTTATGTTCCGGCGAAACCCTCGCATACACAGAGATTCCTTCTACGAAATCCTTCAGCTCTTCGTCCGACATATCTTCAATTACGGCTCCCTCGCAGGCCTCCGATTCTTCTTTTAAGATGCCGATTCTCTTTGCAATAGCCGCTGCAGTAATCTTATGGTCACCGGTGATCATGATCGGACGGATTCCCGCACGTCTGCACTCCTCCACCGCAAGTCTCGATTCTTCTCTCGGCGGATCCATCATTGCGATCAGACCGATAAATATCAGCTGGTCCTCATCCTCCGTACCGATCTCTTTCTCTTCCTCCATCTGCTTATATGCAAATGCAAGAACCCTTAAGCCTTCTTTGGAAAATTGCATGTTCTGGACGGCAATGTCCTCCCGGTCGGAATCTTTCATCTTCCTTACAGTATTCCCAACCCGTATTCTGTCCATACGCTCCAACAGGACATCTACCGCACCTTTTACGATCATCATATGTCCTTCCTGAAGGAGTGCATCATTCATATTGTGAGCAGTCGACATCAGCTTCCGGTCACTATCAAACGGCACTTCCGACAATCTCGGGTATCTCTCCCTTACCTGCATCGCATCAATACCAAGATTCGTTCCAAGATTGATGAGCGCCGTCTCTGTCGGATCACCGATCTCCTGTCCGTCCGTATTCGTAGAATCATTACAAAGAATACTGAATCTTAAAAGTAATTTTTCATTTTCATTCTTCAGATCAATCTTTCCTGCCGGAATCCTCTTTCCATTTACATAATAATCCTCGACCGTCATCTTATTCTGCGTAAGCGTTCCCGTCTTATCCGAACAGACAATCGATACACTTCCCAGACCTTCCACTGCCTGCAGCTTACGTATGATTGCATGTTCCTTTGCCATCTTCTGCGTACCGAAGGATAACACGATCGTAACGATCGAGCTTAAAGCCTCCGGTATTGCCGCAACTGCAAGTGCAACAGCGAACATAAATGCCGAACCCCACGATTCACCCTGAAATACATTCACTCCGAATATCACTACAGAAAATGCCAGGATCAGCACCGATAATTTCTTTCCGAAATCATCCAGATTCACCTGCAGCGGTGTCCTCTTTTCCGAAGTATTCTTCATAAGATCTGCAATCTTTCCGACTTCTGTCTTCATACCGATCGCAGTTACTTCATATCTTCCTCTTCCATATGTGACGAAGCTTCCGGAAAATACTCGGTTCGTCTGATCTCCCAGTGCCGCAGCTTCTTCCACTTCATCCAGATTCTTCTCTATAGAAATGCTTTCTCCCGTCAGAGCACTTTCATCTACTTTCAGACTTGCACATTCGATCAGCTTTCCGTCTGCCGGGATACAGTCTCCTGCTTCGAGGATCACTTCATCACCGATCGTGACTTCCCTGGACGGGATCTGGATCACGCTGCCATCACGCACAACCTTGGCTTCCGGTGCCGATAACTGCTTTAAACTGTCCAGTGACTGCTCCGCCTTTACCGTCTGTATCGTTCCAAGAACCGCGTTCATCGTGATCACGACGAAGATAACAATTGCACTCTCCGCATCTCCGAGAATTCCTGATATGACCGCCGACACGATCAATATAATAACCAGAAAATCTTTGAATTGTTCCAGAAATATCCGGAGTACACTTTTCTTTTTTCCTTCCGTCAATTCATTGAATCCATATTTTTCCTGATTCTTCTTTGCCTGTTCACTTGTTAACATCTTATTCTCCTTTCTGTTGCGCAAAGTTATACAAAACCGTTGTGCAAAATAAAGCGTAAATCTTAATAATAAAAAAAGAGCCCTTTATTGCACAAAAACTATGCAATAAAAGTCTCACCATTTCATTACGATACGGATGACCTGTCTGTCATCGTACTGACGTCATCGTAAACATCTATCCTTAAAAATAAATAGATGCCGATTACTCCCTTTTATTAAAATATAATATAAACATTTTTCTGACTTCTGTCAATCATTTTTAGCAAAAAAAAGAAGCAGTACTTATATACTACTTCACTCTCATTCCATGAGCGTGCGGGGATTCGAACCCCGGACAACTTGATTAAAAGTCAAGTGCTCTACCACCTGAGCTACACGCCCTCATTTCCTTTTGCAAGGAAAATGCCCAGAACCGGAATCGAACCAGTGACACGAGGATTTTCAATCCTCTGCTCTACCGACTGAGCTATCTGGGCATACACATAATATTATGTGTGAGTTGCGGGGGCAGGATTTGAACCTACGACCTTCGGGTTATGAGCCCGACGAGCTTCCAGACTGCTCCACCCCGCGATATTAAGTTAAGTCTTGTGACTTAAAGCCGATGATCGGACTCGAACCGATAACCTGCTGATTACAAATCAGCTGCTCTGCCAATTGAGCCACATCGGCGAGTGCCTTACGGCTAATGGATGGAGGTGGATTCGAACCACCGAAGCAATTTGCAGCAGATTTACAGTCTGTCCCCTTTGGCCACTCGGGAATCCATCCATATTATTTAATTTGATGGGACCAATAGGGCTCGAACCTATGACCCTCTGCTTGTAAGGCAGATGCTCTCCCAGCTGAGCTATGATCCCATACAAACGACCCAGAAGAGACTCGAACTCTCGACCTCCGCCGTGACAGGGCGGCGCTCTAACCAACTGAGCCACTGGGCCATCTTCAATTGAAGCTATGTACCTTCAAAACTGCATACAAGAAATATTTCCTTTCATCCTACCTATCACCTTGCTTGGTCATGCCCTCGACCGATTAGTATCAGTCAGCTCCATGCATTACTGCACTTCCACCTCTGACCTATCTACCTCGTCGTCTTCAAGGGGTCTTACTACTTACGTAGGGATATCTCATCTTGAGGGGGGCTTCACGCTTAGATGCCTTCAGCGTTTATCCCGTCCCGGCTTGGCTACTCTGCCATGCACTTGGTATGCAACAGATACACCAGCGGCCAGTCCATCCCGGTCCTCTCGTACTAAGGACAGCTCCTCTCAAATATCCTACGCCCACGCCGGATAGGGACCGAACTGTCTCACGACGTTCTGAACCCAGCTCGCGTACCGCTTTAATGGGCGAACAGCCCAACCCTTGGGACCTACTTCAGCCCCAGGATGCGATGAGCCGACATCGAGGTGCCAAACCACTCCGTCGATGTGAACTCTTGGGAGTGATAAGCCTGTTATCCCCAGGGTAGCTTTTATCCGTTGAGCGATGGCAATCCCACTTTATACCACCGGATCACTAAGTCCTACTTTCGTACCTGCTCCACCCGTCGGTGTCGCAGTCAAGCTCCCTTCTGCCTTTGCACTCTTCGAATGGTTTCCGTCCATTCTGAGGGAACCTTTGAGCGCCTCCGATACCCTTTCGGAGGCGACCGCCCCAGTCAAACTCCCCACCTGACATTGTCCCCCGACCAGTTCATGGTCGCTGGTTAGAAATCCAATACTGCAAGGGTGGTATCCCAACAGCGGCTCCGTGACAACTGGCGTCATCACTTCCTAGCCTCCCACCTATCCTGTACATGCAATACCGAATCCCAGTATCAAGCTGGAGTAAAGCTCCATGGGGTCTTTCCGTCCTGGCGCAGGTAACCAGCATCTTCACTGGTATTTCAATTTCACCGGGTGCATTGTTGAGACAGTGCCCAAATCATTACGCCTTTCGTGCGGGTCGGAACTTACCCGACAAGGAATTTCGCTACCTTAGGACCGTTATAGTTACGGCCGCCGTTTACTGGGGCTTAAATTCAAAGCTTCGCGTTACCGCTAACCTCTCCTCTTAACCTTCCAGCACCGGGCAGGCGTCAGCCCATATACTTCACCTTACGGTTTTGCATAGACCTGTGTTTTTGCTAAACAGTTGCTTGGGCCAATTCTCTGCGGCCAGCTCTCGCTGGCACTCCTTCTCCCGAAGTTACGGAGTCATTTTGCCGAGTTCCTTAACAATGCTTCTCCCGTCGGCCTTAGGATTCTCTCCTCATCCACCTGTGTCGGTTTACGGTACGGGCTTAAGTAAAACAATAGCGGCTTTTCTTGACGCATGGCTCACACACTTCCCTACTCTTAATTCGGTCCGCATCACGTCTTCGGATTGATGAACGGATTTGCCTATTCATCTCCTACCCCGCTTGCACCGGCTTTTCCATTTCCGGCTTGTGCTCTCCACACGTGTCCCCACAGTTCTGTTTACTTAAGGTACAGGAATTTCAACCTGTTGTCCATCGGTTACGTCTTTCGACCTGGCCTTAGGCCCCGACTTACCCAGAGCAGATCAGCTTTACTCTGGAAACCTTAGATATTCGGCCGGAAGGATTCTCACCTTCCTCTCGCTACTCATTCCGGCATTCTCTCTTCTATACAGTCCACAGCTCCTTATCGGTACTGCTTCGTCCCGTATACAATGCTCCTCTACCAATGTACTAGGTACATTCCTGAGCTTCGGCAGTGTGTTTCAGCCCCGGACATTTTCGGCGCAGGACCTCTCGACTAGTGAGCTATTACGC
>NZ_CP100126.1:0-12500 GCF_024168045.1 Dorea longicatena | reverse complement strand
CAATGGTACACAGCATAAGATAGATCGACTGTCCGCTCCGTTCCAGCATCCTCACCAGATGATGATAGATTCCGCGGAATGTCGGATAACTGCACAGGTATGCCCCTTTCGGGATTCCTTTTTCTTCCAGATTATGCTGGATGTTGTCCAGTACGTCGTAGGAATGCATCACCTGGTTACCAAGCTGGTTCATGGAATCCAGAAGACGTTTGGACGGTTTTAATCCCCGTTCTTCAAAATATCGTTCTGCCGTATCGGCATACAGATCGGTGGCTTCTTCGTATCTTCCCAGTGCAACCATTGCTTCCATGGTCAATGCTTCCCAATCGGAGAATGGTTCGATATTCGATGCATATACTCCGAGATGTTCGAGCTGTGTATAGTTCTTCTTTTCCCGGTACAGTCCGGCTGCTTCTTCTACACATTCCCGGAACATGTCCTCATACCGTCTTGCTTCAATGGCAACCCAGATCACACTCTGCCGTTTCACAAGGAATTCTCCGGTATAGATCTCGAATATTTTTTCGAGGTCTTTTATCTTTTTATCCGGATTTTTCTCATGTTTTATTCTGTTGTATATCTGGTCAAATTCGGTTGCATCTTCCTGTACTTTAATCTCGTCATTCCAATAGACGACACCGTTTCTGATCTCTATATAGTTTACATCCGGAAGTCCTGCTTTTTCCAGTCTCTTCTTTGCGTTGTAAATGACGCTCTGAAGGGCATGATGTACATTTTCCACTTCCCGTTCCCCGAACAGTTCCTGTTCCAGTCGGTCCCTGCTGACACCTTTTTTCCTTTCATGTATCAGCATCTGCATCATGGAAGCGAACTGTGTCTCTCCTACTTTTCTTCCGAACAGGGATTTTCCGTCATATATCATGGAAAAACTGCCGAATGTCTTAACCTGTAATATTTTTTCTCTCATTTCCCTGTAATCCTTTTATACATTTTCATTGATCGTATGCTGGATTCTCTCTCTTACAATTGCTGCAATCTCTGTTGTCTTCATGTCTTTGTATTCTTCGTAAAGCAGCGGCTCTAAGAAATGTACCTGTACATTGACATGTTCTGTTGTCTTAGAGTCGAACGGCACGAAACAGTTGATCAGTGCTACCGGAATGATCGGACATCTTGCCCTGGTCGCTGCTTTGAAGCTGCCGCCTTTGAAGTCCTGTACCTGATTGCCCTGTCTGGATCTTGTTCCTTCCGGGAAGATCAGAAAGTTTCTTCCGTTCTTCACGTCATTGCTGACATTTACGATCACCTGCAGTGACTGACGCACATCTTCGCGGTCGATCATGTATGCCTTCATGCAGGTGAATACCTGCTTGAGAAATGGTACGTCGGCCACTTCTTTTTTGGCGACTACCGCGAACGGGCGCGGGCATGCTTCCATAATGGCGAGCACGTCGTAGAGTCCCTGGTGATTCGGGTAGAACATGAATCCGTCCTGTTCAGGGATGTTCTCCTGCCCGTGTACCTCGATATGGATATTCCCGGATGTATTTGCCCGGTGATCGATGTATTTTAATAATTTATAGTGTTCTTCTTCCGTATATTTGTCTACGTGTCTGGCATGGTAGCATAACTTGTACCAGTAGACCGGCACGAAGAAAATATTCCGGAGTACCATCAGAAGGATTCTTCTCATATCTTTGCATACTCCTTGATCGCAGTTTCGTACAGGTTATTGCCTTCGCTGTCGATGACTACGATGAGCGGAAGGTTCTCGACCTGTAATTTACGGATGGCTTCGGTTCCGAGGTCTTCGTACGCAATGACTTCTGAGGATTTGATGCATTTGGATAACAGTGCACCGGCTCCTCCGATGGCTGCAAGGTATACGCATCCGTTACGTACCACCGCATCGATCACTGCCTGGCTTCTCTTGCCTTTTCCGATCATGACCGTCTGACCGAGATCCAGCAGACGTGGGGCATACTTGTCCATACGGCTGGCGGTTGTCGGTCCGGCTGATCCGATCGGGCGTCCTTCTCTTGCCGGAGATGGTCCCATGTAGTAGATTGCCTGGTCTTTGATATCGATCGGAAGTGATTCCCCGCGGTCCAGTGCTTCATCCATGCGCTTGTGTGCCGCATCTCTTGCCGTGTAGATGGTTCCTGTGACATATACATAATCTCCTGCGTGAAGAGATCTGGCTGTTTCTTTTGTAATTGGTGCTGTGATATGCTTGTCCATACTTACACCTCCCTGATGATATGACGGTTCACATGGCAGCAGATGTTGACTGCAACCGGCAGTCCTGCGATGTGTGTCGGGTATGTATTGACATTCACTGCAAGAGCTGTGGTCGTTCCTCCAAGTCCGCCCGGTCCGATTCCAAGCTTGTTGATCGTCTCAAGCATCTCTTCTTCCAGGTCTTTTACCCAGGCAGTTCCGGAATGGGATCCGGCTTCTCTTGTAAGGGCTTCTTTTGCCATCAGTGCACATTTTTCAAATGTTCCGCCGATTCCTACTCCGACTACCATCGGCGGACAGGCATTCGGTCCTGCTTCTCTGACTGCTGTAAGGATCGCTTCTTTTACTCCTTCGATCCCGTCGGCTGGTTTTAACATGAATACGCGGCTCATATTCTCGCTGCCGAATCCTTTTGGCGCAACCTTTATCTCTACTTTATCTCCCGGCACGATACTGTAGTGGATCACTGCCGGTGTGTTGTCTTTGGTATTCTCGCGGATGATCGGATCTCCTACGACGGATTTTCTTAAGAATCCTTCTACGTATCCCTGACGGACACCTTCGTTGATGGCATCTTCCAGACTGCCTCCTTCGAAGTGTACGTCCTACCGATCTTCATGAAGATGACGGCCATACCTGTATCCTGGCAGATTGGGATCATGTCTTCTGCAGCGATCTTCAGATTATCCTGCAGCTGATCCAGAATCTGACGGCCCAGTGGTGCTTCTTCTATCTCCAGTGCGTGTTTCATTGCTTTGTCCATGTCATCGGCAAGGAAATGATTCGCCTGGATGCACATGTCTTTTATATTTTCTGTGATTGTATTTACATTGATCGTTCTCATCTATATCCTCCTGGGGACATGGGATTTTTGGGAACCTTCTGTTCCTGCTCAAAAAAACCTGTCCTTTTTTATTTTACCCTGTTCCAAGATGATATACAAGTTTTTTTCGCCGTGGTATAATGGATTTAACACATTTTTCAGGAGGGATTATAATGACAACAAATGTAGATTTAGAGAAACTTCAAAAGGATGCCGTAGACATCTTTAATCAGGGTTTTGCCTGTTCAGAATCTGTCATTTATGCAATCAAGGAGAATTTTGAACTGGACATGTCGGATGATGCGATTGCTATGAGTTCCGGATTCCCATGGGGGCTTGGCGGAGGCGGATGTATCTGTGGTGCACTCGCCGGAGCAACGATGTGTATCGGATATTTCTTCGGACGTAAGACACCTGGTGATCCTAAGATTAACCGCTGTTTCAAGCTTTCGAACGAAATCCACGATTTCTTCAAGGAATACTGTGGTGCAACATGCTGCCGTGTTCTGACAAAAGGCAAAGAGAAGAATTCTCCGGAACGTAAAGCACAGTGTACAGACTTTGTAGCTGCTACTGTGAAGAAGACTGCGGAGATCATTCTTCGTGAACTTGCTGCAGATGAGGCGGAAAAATAAAAATATTTTTTCAAAAAACGAGGCGGAAATTTTTTAATCTTCCGCCTCGTTTTATATCTTTATTCTTCTGTCTCTACGTTCTCTGCATCTTCTGTACTTTCTTCCGGCTCTACCAGATCATCTTCGGATTCATCGCCTCTACGTACTTTTGCGATACAAGCTACTTTATCGCCTTCCGGCAGGTTGATAAGCTTCACTCCGGATGTCACTCTTCCGAGTTCTGAGATTCCGTCACACTTCATACGGATGATGATTCCCTCCGTGTTGATGATCATGATCTCATTGTCCTCATCTACTGCTTTCACACCTACAACGTTACCGGTCTTCTCTGTGATCTTGTAGCACTTCACACCTTTACCGCCGCGGTTCTGGGCTGTGAATTCATCGATGGAAGTACGTTTGCCCATTCCATATTCTGACACGATCAGCAGGTCTGTTCCCTGTGAATCGATCTGCATTCCGATCACTTCATCACTGTCTACCAGGTTCATACCACGGACACCCATGGATGTTCTTCCTGTCGGACGTACATCACTTTCATTGAAGCGGATACACTGTCCATACTTTGTAATCATGAATACATCATGATCGCTGTCTGTATATTTTACCTCGATCAGCTCATCTTCCTCACGGAGTGTGATTGCTGCAAGTCCTGTCTTTCTGACATTTGCATATTCTTTGATCGGGGTCTTCTTGATGAGACCTTTCTTGGTAGCCATCAGCAGATATTCGTCATCGTTATATTTCTCGATTGGAATGACCGCACTGATCTTCTCGCCCGGCATTAACTGTAACAGATTCACGATTGCAGTTCCTCTGGATGTTCTGCTTGCTTCCGGGATCTCGTATGCTTTCATGCGGTATACACGTCCGGTGTTCGTAAAGAACATCAGGTAGTGATGTGTATTGGTCATGAAGAGTTCTTCTACATAATCCTCGTCCAGCTTCTGCATACCTTTGATTCCCTTGCCTCCACGGTTCTGGGCTTTGAATGTATCGTGAGACATTCTCTTGATATATCCAAGCTTTGTCATCGTGATGACAACATCTTCCCTTGGGATCAGGTCTTCCATGGAGATATCGAACTCATCGAATCCGATGGATGTTCTTCTCTCATCTCCGTATTTATCACGGATCACAAGGATCTCTTCTTTGATCACGCCAAGTAATAACTTTCTGTCTGCGAGGATCGCACGTAAATGTTCGATCTGCTCCATCAGTGCTTTATATTCTGCTTCGAGTTTTTCTCTTTCCAGACCTGTCAGGGCACGCAGTCTCATGTCTACGATTGCCTGCGCCTGTACATCTGTCAGTCCGAAACGCTCCATCAATTCTGATTTTGCGATCTGGACAGTCTGTGAACCTCTGATGATCTTGATCACTTCATCGATGTTATCTAATGCGATCAGTAATCCCTGTAAGATATGCGCACGTTCTTCGGCTTTATTTAACTCATACTGTGTACGGCGTGTCACAACTTCTTCCTGATGTCTCAGATAGTAGTTGAGCATCTCCATCAGGTTCATGACCTTCGGCTCGTTGCCGACCAGTGCCAGCATGATCACACCGAATGTGTCCTGAAGCTGTGTATGTTTGTATAACTGGTTCAGGATAACATTTGCATTGGCATCTCTCCTGAGTTCAATGACTACGCGCATTCCTTCACGGCTTGACTGGTCACTTAAGTCTGTGATGCCGTCGATCTTCTTATCACGTACCAGTTCTGCGATCTTCTCGATCAGTCTTGCTTTATTCACCATGTAAGGAAGCTCACTTACGATGATGCGGCTCTTGCCGTTCGGCATCGCCTCGATATCTGTCACCGCACGCACACGGATCTTGCCGCGTCCGGTTCTGTATGCCTCTTCAATTCCTCTGGTTCCAAGGATCATACCTCCGGTCGGGAAGTCCGGTCCTTTGATGATCTTTAAGATCTCTTCGATCGTTGTCTCTTCTTTATCCTCGATCTGGTCATCGATGATCTGTACAACCGCATTGATCACTTCACGCAGGTTGTGCGGCGGGATATTGGTCGCCATACCTACAGCGATACCGGAAGTACCGTTAACCAGAAGGTTCGGGAATCTTGCCGGCAGAACGGTAGGTTCTTTCTCCGTCTCGTCAAAGTTAGGAATAAAATCAACGGTATTTTTATTAATATCCGCCGTTAATTCCATGGAAATCTTACTCAGTCTTGCCTCTGTGTATCGCATGGCGGCAGCACCGTCACCGTCCACAGAACCAAAGTTACCATGTCCGTCTACCAGCGGATATCTGGTAGACCATTCCTGTGCCATATTAACCAATGCGCCATAGATCGAACTGTCACCGTGCGGGTGATATTTACCCATCGTATCACCGACGATACGTGCACACTTTCTGTGCGGCTTGTCGGGACCGTTATTCAGTTCGATCATAGAGTACAGAATTCTTCTCTGTACCGGTTTCAAACCATCTCTTACATCCGGCAGTGCACGGGACGCAATAACACTCATCGCGTAGTCGATATAAGAGGTTTCCATTGTCTGTTTCAGATCCACTTCGTGGACTTTGTCAAATATATTGTCTTCCATCAATCTCTCAGAGATGTAAGTATCTCTGTTCCTCCTTTCTTCTACACGCTGTTATTATACATCCAGGTTCTTGACATATTTTGCATTTTCAACGATGAACTCACGTCTCGGTTCAACTTTGTCACCCATCAGGGTGGTGAATGTAAGGTCCAGTTCACTCGTTGTCTCATCGTCCATCGTTACACGTAAGAGGATACGGTGCTGTGGATCCATGGTGGTATCCCAGAGCTGCTCGGCATCCATCTCTCCCAGACCTTTGTAACGCTGGATCTTATTATTCCCGTCACGTCCGACTTCTTCGATGATCTTGCTTAATTCTTCGTCACTGTATGCATACCATACCTTCTTATTCTTCTCAAGCTTGTAGAGCGGCGGTTGTGCCAGATATACATATCCCTGCTTGATCAGTTCCGGCATGAAACGGTAAATGAATGTCAGAAGCAGTGTACTGATATGTGCACCGTCCACGTCGGCATCGGTCATGATGATGATCTTGTGATAACGCAGCTTGGAAATATCAAAATCCTCATGGATTCCGGTACCAAATGCTGTGATCATCGCCTTGATCTCGGCATTGCCGTAGATCTTATCCAGTCTTGCCTTCTCTACATTCAGGATCTTACCACGAAGCGGAAGGATTGCCTGTGTCGCACGGTCACGTGCAGTCTTCGCAGAACCACCGGCGGAATCTCCCTCTACGATGTAGATCTCACAATTCTCCGGATTCTTGTCAGAACAGTCTGCAAGCTTTCCCGGAAGTGCCATGTTATCAAGTGCTGATTTTCTACGTGTCAGGTCTCTTGCCTTTCTTGCGGCTTCTCTCGCACGCTGGGACATCACAGATTTCTCCACAATGATCTTACCAACGGTCGGATTCTGCTCAAGGAAGATCTCAAGCTGCCTGCTGACCACATTATCAACCGCACCTCTCGCCTCACTGTTACCAAGTTTCTGCTTGGTCTGTCCCTCGAACTGCGGGTCTTCGATCTTGACACTGATGATCGCTGTCAGACCTTCACGGATATCTTCACCGCTTAAATTCGGCTCATTTTCACGCAGAAGCTTATTCTTTCTTGCATAGTCATTAAATGTCTTTGTGATTGCATTACGGAATCCGACAACGTGTGTTCCGCCTTCCGGAGTCGTAATGTTATTGACAAATCCATACGTATTATCGCTGTAAGAATCGTTGTGCTGCATAGCCACTTCTACAGACACATTATTAACCATGCCTTCACAGTAAATGATCTGCTCATAAAGTGGTGTCGCACTCCGGTTCAGGTAAGAAACGAATTCTTTGATCCCGCCCTCGTAGTGGAATGTTCTTTCTTTTGGTTCTTCCTCACGTTCATCACTGAGCACGATCTTCAGACCTTTTGTCAGGAAGGCCATCTCACGGAATCTCTGTTTCAGGACATTAAAATCAAAGATCGTTGTCTCGAAAATGGTATCGTCCGGCAGGAATGTGACTTTTGTACCTGATTTTCCTTCTTCACATTCTCCGATCACTGCCAGTTTCTCCGTAACTTTTCCACGTTCATAACGCTGCTGGTAGATCTTTCCATCATGGAAGATCTCTACTTCCAGCCAGTTGGAGAGCGCATTTACAACAGATGCTCCAACACCGTGAAGTCCTCCGGATACCTTGTATCCTCCACCGCCGAACTTTCCTCCCGCATGCAGTACGGTAAATACGACTTCTACCGCAGGAAGCCCTGCTTTGTGGTTGATACCAACCGGAATTCCACGTCCATTATCGATAACGGTCACCGAATTGTCTTTATTGATTGTTACATAAATCGTATCACAGAAGCCTGCCAGAGCTTCATCTACGGCATTATCGACAATCTCGTATACAAGGTGATGCAAACCTCTGGAAGATGTACTTCCAATGTACATACCAGGACGTTTGCGGACTGCCTCAAGACCTTCCAATATCTGAATTTCATCTGCGCCGTATTCATGCTGTACTTTTTCTGTACCCATTCTCAGTCCTCCTAGTTTTCTTTCGTTACCTGTCCGTTTTGGACATGGAACACTTTGTTTATTGAAAAGCGGTGATTTACAAAATCCTCAACTCCTGTACAGGTGATCAGGGTCTGTATATCATGTATGCTGTCTAACAGATAGTTTTGCCTGTGTTTATCAAGTTCAGACAATACATCGTCAAGTAAAAGTATCGGTGTGTCATGCGTTGCCAGCCTGACCAGTTCAATCTCCGATAACTTCAAAGACAGGGCAGCCGTTCTCTGCTGTCCCTGGGAGCCATATCTGCGAATATCCATATCGCCGGTCAGAAATCCGATGTCATCTCTGTGTGGTCCCACCGTTGTGCTCTTCATTCTGAGATCTCTGTCACGATACCGTTTCAGTGCCTGTTCAAACGGCAGATCCCCCGTACTTGGCTCATATATGATCTGCAGGCTTTCTTTGCCGCCGGTCAGCTTCTGATGGATCTTCGCAATGATCTCATTGATCTGTGCGACAAATTCTTTCCTTCTGGCGATCAGCCTCTCCCCATATTGTACCATCTGCATCTCCCATATTTCCAGTGTATCTGAAAGTTCTTTCTTACCGCCGAAACTTAACTCTTTCAGCAGACGGTTTCGCTGGTTCACGATACGGTTATAGTTCGACAGGTTATTCAGGTACACCTTATCGAGCTGCGAAAGTTCCAGATCGATAAATCTACGTCTCTCTGCAGGTCCGTTCTTGATGATATTGAGGTCTTCCGGCGAGAAGAATACAAGATTTACGATCCCGAAAAGTTCACTTGCTTTCCGGATCGGCATCTTGTTTATCGCAATCCCTTTCGGGCTGTTCTTCTTCAGGTGCATGTCGATCTGATAACTGATACCATTCTTCTCCACCACAGTCTCAATGTGGGATTCATCCTCACCGAACCGTATCATGTCCCTGTCTTTCGACCCGCGGTGGGATTTGGTCGTTCCGGACAGATACACCGCCTCCAGAATATTCGTCTTCCCCTGCGCATTGTTCCCGTAAAAAATATTCGTAGAACCGTCAAACTCCACATTCAGAAGATCATAATTTCTAAAATTCTTTAATTTCAGGGAATTAACCTTCAATTCTGATCTCTTCTCCGTCAAATAATACGATATCGCCGCCATATAACTTACGTCCGCGGCGTGTATCTGTCTCGCCATTTACCATGACCAGACCTTCCTGTATCACTTCTTTTGCTTCTACTCCGGATTCCACCATTCCCGCAGCTTTTAAAGCCTGTCCAAGCTTGATATATTCACCTCGTAATATAATTGTCTCCATACGTCTTGTATCCTCTCCCGGATATGCATTTCTTTGTATTTTTATGCATATTTTTCTTCTTTTAGCCGTTGTTTTATTATACTCATCGCTATATACTTTTGCAAGCATTCCTGCATTTTATCTTGTTTTTTTATTTCGTACCCGAAAAGGCTCTCTTCAGGTCTTCCTGGACAGTCCTATGCTGCGGAGTTAAAGTTGACCGGAAGGATCAGGTAGACATAACTTTCCGCATCATCCTTGATAAAGCAAGGTGCTTTTGCATTCATCAGATAGATCGTCACTTCCTCATCATCGATAACACGGAGTGCATCGATCAGGAATTTCGGATTGAATCCGATCAGCAGATCTTTTCCTTCTTTCGTGATCATGATCTCTTCATTCATGGATCCGATCTGGGATTTGATTTTTAATTCCATCAGTTCATCGCCGATGTTGATGATGATCGGTTTTTTATCGCCTTCTTTTACCAAAAGTGTTGCACGGTCGATACAGCTGAGCAGTTCTTTTTTGTTAATTCTTACTTTTGTCTCGTAATCACTGGATAACATCTGATCGATTCTGAAGTATTCACCTTCGATCAGGCGGGATACCACGATGGTATTATCAAATTCGAACACGATATGGTTCTTTGTATATGAAATCGATACCACATTCTCAGCTTCTCCCGAAAGGATCTTACTGATCTCAATCAGGGTTTTTCCCGGTACAACCAGTTTTCTGTCCGCAACACTTTTCTTCAGCGGAACCTTACGGATGGAAATTCTGTGTCCGTCAAGCGAAACAACTTTCAGAATATTGTCACTGATATCAAACAATTCACCGGTCATAAGCTTGTTGCTCTCGCTGTCAGAGATTGAGAAAATAGTCTGACGAATGACTTCTTTCAATGTGAATTGAGAGATTTCGATAGAATCTTCTTTTTCGATAATCGGTAAGTAGGCAAATTCATCACCAGGTTTGCCGGCAATATCAAACTTTGCTTTTTCACAGGTGATCACGGTCTGAAGATTATCTAACGTTTCGATCGTTACTTCATTATCCGGAAGTTTTCGAACGATTTCTGAAAAAATTTTCGCATCGATTGCGATCATACCACGATCGATGATGTCTCCGGAGATTTCTGTCATGATACCAAGTTCCATATCATTAGCTGTTAATTTGATAATATCTGTTGTTGCATCGATTAAGATACATTCAAGGATTGGCATTGTTGTTTTAGAAGGAACTGCTTTGGAAACAATACTGACACCTTTGACCAGATTAGATTTACTGCAGGTAATTTTCATGTGTGTATAACTCCTTTCGCACGTGTGTAATGGATAAATAAATAAAATAGTTTCCGCCTCAGCCGTCTTAGGGGATGTGGAAAAGAGGAAAAGTGCCTCCAGCCCACTGTTTGCAAGGAAAATCGGCTTTGAAAACTCTGTGGAATCTGACTGGATTATGTGTGGAACTGTTGTTGAAAACTTTTTCGTTTCTAAAGACAGTTGCAGAAATCCTGTGGTTTTCCCAAGGCTATCCCATAGTTATCCACATATGATAATTAGATTTTCCACATAGTTATTCACAGCTGAAAACAGCAAAATAAGGCTAAGCCGGGTTGATCTTCTTCTTTATGATATTAATAGTGTTAGAAAGAGTCTCGTCCGCCTGTAATTCGTTCTCGATTTTTTCGATTCCATGTTTGATGGTAGAATGATCTTTTCCCCCAAGGATGACACCGACTGCTTTTAATGAAGTTTCTGTCATATTACGGATCAGATACATGGCAATCTGGCGCGGAAAGACGATCTCGGCGTTACGTTTGCCGCCTTTGAGGTCGGCAATAGACACACCAAAATGATCGGAAACGATATCCAGGATCAGTTCCGGTGTAACTTCTCTCTTATTATCCGAAGAAATGATGTCTTTTAATGCTTCTGCTGCGAGCGCAATATCGATGGATTCGTTATTGTTCAGCTTATAAAGTGCGATCAGCTTATTAAGAGAGCCTTCAAGTTCTCGGATATTTGTCTTAACGTTCGTTGCGATATACTCGAGTACATCATTCGGAATGTTATATTTTTCCAAATGATCCAGTTCGATCTTCTTCTGAAGAATCGCCATACGGGTTTCATAGTTAGGTGATGAAATATCAGCGATCAGACCCCACTCAAAGCGCGTACGAAGTCTGGCCTCCAAAGTCTCAATATCTTTCGGCGGCTTATCAGACGATATGATGATCTGCTTTCCGGAAGTATGCAGATGGTTAAATGTATGGAAGAACTCTTCCTGTGTACTTTCTTTTCCTATAATGAACTGGATATCATCAATCAAAAGTACATCATTATTACGGTATTTATCGCGGAATTTCGACATTGCGGACTCGTTTCCGGCGGTTTTACCGTTCTTCAGAGCTTCGATCAGCTCATTTGTAAATGTCTCACTGGTTACATAGAGTACTTTTTTCTTTGGATTCTTGTCCAGAATAAAATGCGCGATCGAGTGCATCAAATGGGTCTTTCCAAGTCCAACACCTCCATATAAGAAGAGAGGATTGTATACTTCTCCCGGAGATTCGGCAACAGCAAGGGAAGCTGCGTGGGCGAAATTATTATTCCCGCCGACAACGAAGGTATCAAATGTATACTTCGGATTCAGCCCGGCTTTCTCCGCAGCACTTTTGCTTTTTTTCTTCTGATTCGCTTCAATGGCCATATTCTGGATCTCATTCAGTCTGTCATCATCTTCCGAAATGAAGACAACGTCATATTCAGTTCCGGTAGTCTCCGCAATGCATACCTTTAATGGAAGCTGATATTTTTTCTCTATATATTCTACACTCGCATTCATATTTACCAATATAAATACGGTATTGTCTACAACATCGTAGACCTTCAACGGTTGTATCCATGTATTGAATGATACATTGGATAACTCGTGTTCTACCCTGAGATGTTCGATAATTTCAGGCCATTTTTCCTTTACTGTATTCATCAT